>NZ_CP169556.1:0-3884372 GCF_048595715.1 Kerstersia gyiorum | reverse complement strand
TTCATTTGCGATCCAAACCTCGATTCTAGCGCGTCACGACGAAGTTATCCACAGGATGATGTGCATAGGGCAGTGGCTTTCCTTTGGATAAGGTTTGCCGCCAGTGTTTTTACCGTGCAATCCCGCCCCATGCCAGCCTTGGGCGCAAGATTCCGGCCCCTCTCGTAAATCATCGACCTGTCATTGATTTTCCCAATCCGCGGCCGCGCCGATGCGAAAAATTCAGCCCGGCGCCATGGCCAGCCAACGCCACCGCAGCGAAAAAATGCGCCAAGGCTCAATAAATGAGCAACTGCGTCCTGACGGCCTGTCCGCCTGGCCCGCCGCAACCCGTCCGCCGCCCGGGACTCAAGGCAAATCCCCTGACCCAACAGGTATCTGCGGCAGGGCAACGCATCACTCGAACAACAGCCCCCAGCCTAAAAGCCACCAACCCATTGACTCCCAACGCATTCTTTGCTGAAATAGTGGGCTTTTCCGAATTCCATTTTCCAGACTGCCGGTTTCCATGGGTGTTTTCCTTCAATCCGGCCGCTGCTCTTTTTAGGTTCCGACCATGAAACGCACCTTCCAGCCTTCCGTTACCCGCCGCAAGCGCACCCACGGCTTCCGTGTCCGCATGAAGACGCGTGCTGGCCGCGCTGTCATCAATGCACGCCGTGCGCGCGGCCGCAAGCGCCTCGCCGTCTAAGGTGACGCAAGCCGGCATGGCCGGCGCGCCTCGCGGCGCTGACTGCGCAGCGGCCCAGGCCGCGCCAGCCCGATTCGCAGCGGAGCTTTCCGCCAGCTTTCCCCCCTCAGCCAGACTGCACAGCCCTGAAGAGTTCGCTCCGGCGCTCAAGGGCAGACGGGTGGCGCGGGGGGCTTTGCTCGTCCTGACGTCGGTGGATTCATCGGCTGGCCAGGGCAGGCTCGGCCTGGTGGTACCCAAGCGCCATGCTGCCCGGGCAGTCACGCGCAATGCCATCAAGCGGGTCGTGCGCGAGGCGTTCCGACATCTGCGCCAGCAACTGCCGCCGCGGGATTTCGTGGTGCGCCTGCATAGCAAGGCGCCCGCCGTTTCGCTGAGCGAACTCAAGCGGCAGGTACGCGCAGAGGCTGACGCGCATTTCCAGCGAGCCGTCCCATGCTCAAGAAACTCCTGATTGCACCGATCAGGTTCTACCGTTTCTTCCTGAGCCCCTGGATCGGCCGGCAGTGCCGCTTCACCCCCAGTTGTTCGGCCTATGCCATCGAAGCCATCGAAACCCATGGCGCCCTCAAGGGCCTGTGGATGGCCATACGCCGCATCGGCCGCTGCAACCCATGGTCGCACGGCGGCCTGGACCCGGTTCCCCCGCGCCACGGACATGGGCACTGCTCCTGTCATGCGCCCGATCCGTCCCAGGATGCCGTCTCCCATTCATCCGGCGCAGTGCCGGATGCCGCCCCGGCACGCAATGAGCCGGCATCTTCCGCACAAAGTCCGCCATAAAGGCCTGCCCAGGCATCAAGCTACGTTAAACTGGCACGCTTTGCTGCGATTCGCACCCACCCTTTCTGCATGCGCCAATGGATATCCGACGTACCATCCTGTGGATGATTTTCCTGTTCTCGCTGCTGCTGTTATGGAATAACTGGCAGGTTCACAACGGCAAGCCTTCGCTGTTTTCGCCTTCTCAGAGCGAAACGGCGGCAGCGGCTCCTGACGCTTCGGCGCCTGCCACGCCTGCCGACGCCAGCGTCCCTGTCAGCGCACCGCCTGCCGCGCCGGCCACTGCCAGCCTGCCGGGCGCTGCTCCGGTTGCAGCAGCCACCGACAGCAAGCCTTTCACGATCGACAACGGCGTGCTGCGCCTGGACTTCGACCTGAATGGCGCGCAGATCGTGCGCGGCGCCCTGCTGAAGTTCCAGGACTCCGAAGACGAGACCCGTCCTGAAATGCTGCTGGACAACGTCCAGGGCAACTATTACGTGGTCCAGACCGGTGCAGTCGGCAGCGCCAATGGCACGCCGTTCCCCAACCACCTGACGCCGTTCTCGCTGGTCAGCCATACCCAGGCTGCCGACGGTTCGCAAATCGTGGTCTTCGAAGCCGAGTCCGGCGGTGCAGTGCTGCGCAAGACCTATACGCTGCAGCAAGGCCGCTACGACATCCACGTGCGCCATGAAGTGATCAACCGATCCGAGCAGGCGATCACGCCCTCGCTGTATCTGCAGATCACCCGCGACGGCAACAATCCGCCCAATACCTCGAGCTTCTACAGCACCTTTACCGGCCCGGCGGTCTACTCCGACGCCGAGAAGTTCCAGAAGGTGACCTTCTCCGACATCGAGAAGAGCAAGGCCAAGTACGAGCGCGAGACCAATAACGGCTGGATCGGCATGGTGCAGCACTACTTCGTCACGGCCTGGGTGCCGCCGCAAGGCACGCTGCGCAAGAACGAACTGGTGCAAATCCAGCCCAACCTGTACGCCGCCCGTACCATCGAATCGCTGGGCGCCGTGGCACCGGGCGCCTCCGCCAGCATGGATGCCCAGCTGTGGGTGGGCCCGCAGGACCAGAAAGCGCTGTCGGAAGTCGCGCCTGGCCTGGACCTCGTGGTGGACTACGGCTGGCTGACCATCATCGCCAAGCCGCTGTTCGTGCTGCTGACCTGGCTGCACAGTCTGCTGCACAACTGGGGCTGGTCCATCGTCGCGCTGACGGTGCTGATCAAGCTGCTGTTCTTCCCGCTGGCTTCGGCAAGCTACCGCTCCATGGCCCGCATGAAGAATGTGGCACCGCGCCTGCAGGCGCTCAAGCAGAAGTACGGCGACGACCGTGCCAAGCTGAACGCCGCCATGATGGAGCTGTACCGCACCGAGAAGATCAACCCGCTGGGCGGTTGCCTGCCCATGGTGGTGCAGATCCCCGTGTTCATCGCCCTCTACTGGGTACTGCTGGCCAGCGTGGAAATGCGTGATGCGCCGTGGATTCTGTGGGTGCACAACCTGGCCGCGCCGGACCCCTTCTTCATCCTGCCTGCCGTCATGATGCTCACCATGTTCGTGCAGATCAAGCTGAACCCCACGCCTCCGGACCCCATCCAGGCCAAGGTCATGATGATCATGCCGCTGGTGTTCGGCGGGATGATGTTCTTCTTCCCGGCAGGTCTGGTGCTGTACTGGTGCGTCAATAACGCCCTGTCCATTGCCCAGCAATGGGTCATCACCCGCAAGATCAACCAGGCAGCCTCCAAGGCAGCCAACAGCTGATCGAATTGAAAGGCGCCTTGCATGTCCAAGGCGTCCCTGTAGCAAAACGGGCTGGAGAATATCTCCAGCCCGTTTTTTCATTCCAGCAGCAGACCCACCAACAGCTCTGCCAGCCTGACCGATCTCGCACCAGGCATCCCAACAGCGGTCAGAGCAACGTGAACACCTGCTCTCGGGGCAAACGCGATTTCGGCAACTGCGCATTGAAATCCGCATCGCTGTGGTAACCCAGCGCGACCATGACAACGCTGCTGTAGCCCTGGGCGCGCAGGCCGAATTCCTCGTCTATGGTACGGAAATCGAATCCTTCGATCGGTGTGGCATCCACGCCCAGCGTGGCAGCGCCCAGCAGCAGGGCGCCGGTGGCCAGGTAGACTTGCTTTTCCATCCAGTGACGCTCGTCCTTCAAATCGTAGCGGTGCAGATTCACATAGGACAGGCGTGATTTACGCTGATTTTCACGCGCTTCGTCACTGGCAAAGCGGCCGTCTTCCTGCTCCTGCTTCAGGATGCCGGCAAGATGCTCTTCATCCATGCGCTCCCGGGCGCACAGAATAACGACATGGGAAGCATCGCGCACTTTGCCGGCGTTGTAGGCAAAGTTCCCTTCCAGCCGGGCCGCAATACGGTCCCGGGCTTCGTCACTGGCCGCCACCACGAAATGCCAGGGCTGGGAATTAACGGACGAAGCGTTGTAGCGCAGCAGCGTCAACAAGGCATCTACGGTTTCCGGAGACAGGCGCCGCGTGGCGTCGTAGGCCTTGGTGGCATACCGGGTGCGTACGGCATCGGCCAGGGCCTGGGCGGCTTCGGACAAGGGCACAGACGTGGAATCAGTATCAATAGAAGCAGACATCGGCAAACTCCTGGAAGGATCCGAAAGAGGGAATGGGAAATCAGCAACAACGCGCATCCATCGTAGCGGGCTGCCGGCGCCGGGGAAAGACCCGGCGGCGTTTTAACCGCTGCGGCACGGGTTATATGCCGGGCTTGCATGTGCGGCGAATTTCGCGCTGTCCCTGTTCCATGCTATGTTGATGGACTATGTGACACGGGGTGTCCCTGGCGATGACAGGGGCTGAGATGACACCCGTAGAACCTGATCCAGTTCACACTGGCGAAGGGATGTCCAGGCGCATCCGGCCCAGCGGGCCCCACGCCGTCGTCCTCTTCGCCCTTTCCGGAGGAGAGGGCCATGCCCCACCACAACAATACGGCTCCCAGCCTAGACCAGCAGATCGTCCTTGTCACGGGCGGCGCGCGCGGGCTGGGTGCAGCCATCAGCCAGGCCTTCCTGGCCGCAGGCGCCAAGGTTGTCATCAATTACCACAATAGCCGTGCGGCAGCCGAAACCCTGGCCGCCAGCGCTCCGCAGCAAGCCTTGGCGCTGCAGGCAGATGTACGCGATCCCGCAGCGGTGCGCCGACTGTTCGAGCAGGCCCAGGCGCATTTTGGCAGCAACATCACCACCGTCATCAATAACGCCTTGCCCAGCTTCAGCTTCAACGGCGACGCGCGGCCACACGCAGACCAACTTACCTGGGAACAGTTGCAGCAACAGGCCGAAGGCGCGTTGCGGGGCTCGCTGAACACTACCCAGGCCGCCTTGCCCGGCATGCGTGCGGCGCGTTTCGGCCGCATCGTGAATATCGGCACCAATCTCGTGCAGAATCCGGTGGTGCCTTACCACGACTACACCGCCGCCAAGGCGGCCTTGCTGGCCTTCACCCGCACGCTGTCGCAAGACCTGGGCCCGGACGGTATCACCGTCAATATGGTTTCCGGGGGCTTGCTGCGCACGACAGATGCCTCGTCCGCCACTCCTGAGGCCGTGTTCGACCTGATTGCCGCCAATACCCCGCTGCGCAGTGTCACTGAACCTGCCGAACTGGCGGATGCCGTGCTGTTCTTCGCATCACCCTGGGCCCGAGCCATCACCGGGCAGAACCTGGTGGTCGATGGCGGCCTGGTGAAGAACTGAGGCCGGCACGAATCATGATGCACCTGAACCTGTTCATTCTTGGCTGCGGCCACCACCGCGCAGCG
This sequence comes from Kerstersia gyiorum, assembly GCF_048595715.1. Lineage (NCBI taxonomy): Bacteria > Pseudomonadati > Pseudomonadota > Betaproteobacteria > Burkholderiales > Alcaligenaceae > Kerstersia > Kerstersia gyiorum. Next base: position 3,879,089 of record NZ_CP169556.1, on the reverse strand, counting down.
TGGCGCCACCCGGCTTCGTCGGTCGAACGCATGGGCGATATCCGCTATTACGAAGAGTTGGCGCAACTGGCCGAGCGCGGCAAGCTGGATGCCGTATTCTTTGCGGATGGCCAGGCCGCCGGCAACGTGGCAGATGGCCCCTACTGGTTCCTCGAACCGCTGACCATGCTGTCTGCCATGAGCCGCGCCACGGAGCGCATCGGCCTCATCAGCACAGTTTCCAGCACCTTTTTCACGCCGTTCCATGCCGCCCGCATGGTAGCTTCGCTGGACCATATCTCCGGCGGCCGCATCGGTTGGAACGTGGTGACGTCCATGTTCGACACCGAAGCCCGCAATCACGGCTACGAAGCCATGCCGCCGCATGAATGGCGCTATGAACGCGCCGAGGAATTCGTCGATGCCGTGCTGGCCTTGTGGAATTCCTGGGATACCGACGCCCTGAAATTCGACCGCCAGGGCGATTTCGCCGATGCCGGCAAAGTCCGGCCCGTCAATCACCATGGCAAGCATTTCCTGGTCGACGGCCCGCTGACGGTGCCGCCAATGCCACAGCGCCATCCGGTCCTGTTCCAGGCTGGTGCCTCGGATCAGGGCAGGGACCTGGCGGCGCGCCGCGCCGAAGCCATCTACGCCGTCGCCTATGACCTGCCTGCGGCGCAATCGTACTACCGGGACATCAAGCGCCGCGTACGCGAGGCCGGGCGCACCGAAAACGTGCCCATCATGCCGGGCCTGGTCACCTATGTCGGCTCGACCGAAGCGGAGGCCCGTGCCAAACAGCGCGCGCTGGATGAACTGCTGCCCAGCGAAGCCTCCCTGCGCCAGCTCGAGACCTTCATCTACCAGGACTGCATGAACTGGGAACTGGACGCCCCCGTTCCTCCCCTGCCTCCGTTGGAGACCTTCCCCGGGCCCAAGGGGCGCTATGGCACCATCCTGCGCATCATCGAAAAAGAGCAGCCCACCCTGCGCCAATTGCTGGGCCGCCTGGCTGCCGGCGGCGGTCACTGCACCATGATCGGCACCCCTGAAAGCATCGCTGACGAAATGGAACACTGGTTCCGCAACGAAGGCGCCGATGGTTTCAACCTGATGCCGCCAGCGCTGCCCGCCAGCATCGAGGACTTCATCGAACATGTGGTCCCAGTGCTGCAAAAACGCGGCCTGTTCCGCACGGAATATGAAGGCAGCACCTTGCGCGATCACCTGGGGCTGGCCAAGCCGGCCTGCTGAGCCGGCGCTGCTCCCGAGCCTGGGCCAGCTGTCCGCAATCGAAAGCGGCAGCCCGTTGCAAGCACGGGCTGCCGCTTTTTTAGGCCTGTACCCAGAAAAGTCCCGTCGCCGCAGCCTGCCGCAAACTTGCCCACAGCTTATACACAGCCTGCCCACAGCCTTTTCACAGCCTTGCCAACAGGGAATACACAGGCAATTCCACAGGCTTATCAACAGGCCGCCGATCCTCGGCGGCAAGCCAGTGATCCCGCTGAGGGAAAGGCAAAGAAAGAAAATACCGTTGCAGTACCCGCACTACCGTATCAAATAATGTTGAGATCGTGTCTTATTTTCATGTATCTTAATATGCAGCGTTGGCTTCCCTTTGCGAATACTGCCATGACACCCATTGATTCGCTGCGCCAGCAGACCCTGTCAGATCTCTATCATGCGCATCACAGCTGGCTGGTATCGCTGCTGAGACGCAAACTGGGACGCGACGGTGATGCCGCGGCAGATCTGGCACAGGACACCTTCCTGCGCCTGATGCGCATCGACCTGGCCCCCGTGCTGGAGGCGCCGCGGTCGTACCTTACCGTCGTGGCCGACAACCTGGTCGTCAGCCGCCACCGGCGCGCACGGCTGGAACGCGCCTATCTGGAAGCCCTGGCTGCCCAACCCGATCAATATGCGCCGTCTGTCGAAGCCCGCTGCATCCTGCTCGAAACGCTGGAAGCGCTGTGCACCATGGTGGAAGCCTTCGAGCCGCGCACGCGGCGCATCTTCCTGCTGGCGCAACTCGAAGGCCTGAACTACCCGGAAATCGCCGAACGCATGGGCCTGCATCTCAGCACCGTCAAACGGGACATGAGCAAGGCTTACCTGCAGTGCTATCGCATTGCCTACGGCATTTGAACCATGCGCGCCTCACTCTACCTGCCCAGCGCTCCCTCGCAGCCTAACGAAGCCATCGTCGCAACCGCCATCGACTGGCTGATCCGGCTGCGCTGCGATGATTGCGCCAATGTCCGCGCCGCCTGTCAGCGCTGGCGCGCCCAGCACCCGGACCACGAACTTGCATGGCAGCGCATCTGTACGCTGGACGCCGATTTCAGCCGGCGCCGCCAGCAGATCGACGGGCAGGCCGCAAGCAGCGCGGTTGAACAGGTACTGCGCCGCGACAGGCGCAGGCAGGTACTGAAAAAAGGCGGCATAGGGCTATCTTGCCTGCTGTTGCTGGCTGCATGGCAGCGCCGGCCCCTGGAGAACCAGTGGCATATCCTGCAGGCCGACCTGCGCACGCCCACCGGCGGCCAGCGCCAGGTTACCCTGCCTGACGGCACCCAAATGCTGCTCAACACCGGGACTGCCGTCGATATCCGCTATGACGATACCGCTCGCACCCTGCTTCTGCACCAGGGGGAAATCCACATTGCCACGGCCCCGGATGCCCGCCAGCGGCCCTTTGCCGTCATCACCGCCGAAGGGCGGGTCATGCCGATCGGCACCCGTTTCACCGTGCGCAGCAACCCGGAAACCGACCGTACGGCCGTGCAGGTGCTGGCCGGCGCGGTAGAACTCTACCCGGCAGACGCGCCTGACCGCACCACGCGCCTGGAAGCCGGGCAGGGTGCCAGCTTCAACCGCCAGGGAGCGACCCACGCGGCGGCCCTGCCCAACACGGCCGCTGCGTGGGTCGATGGCATCCTGGCTGCCGAAGACATGCGGCTTGATGACTTTCTTGATGAGCTGGGCCGATATCGCAATGGCTGGCTGCGGTGCCATCCCGACGTGGCAGCCCTGCGCCTTACCGGCACGTTCCCGTTGCAGGACACCGATCGCATCCTGGCCAGCCTGCCGCGCTTCCTGCCGGTGCGCATCCAGCGCAAAAGCCGCTATTGGATCAGCGTGGTGCCACGCGCCTGATTTCGGCCTGCTTTGCCGGCCGGCGCAGGTCCGGCTGCGCTCACCATCCCGCCCTGGGCAGGCTACTGCTGCCGCAGGTTTTTAAATAATTATGTAACAAGCGCGAACCGATTTCATTCTCAAGCGTTAAGTCCTGTGAAAGCAGCAGATCCGAACATGGAATCCGCGCCGTCCTTTTGCTTGAGAACTGTTCATGTCCTTGTGCCGTCCCTTCCGCCCGTGCCGCATCCTGGCCGCCAGCCAGCCTCGCATGACACGGACTCTCCTATGCTGCGCCTTGCTGGGCCTGCTATCCCAGCCCTTGTGGTCGATTCATAATGCCCATGCCGCCCAGGCCGTGGCGCAGGCCGATCCAGCCCGCGTTGACTACGCCATTCCCGCTGGCCCCCTGAGCCAGGCGCTGATCCAATTCGGGCGCACCTCTGGCAGCCTGGTCACGGTAGACCCGGCACTGACCGCGGGGGAACACAGCCTGGGTGTTCATGGCAGCTATCGTCCTGCAGAGGCACTCACACTGCTGCTGGCCGGCACCCGCCTGGAAGCCATCGCCACCCCGGAAGGCGGCTGGCGCCTGCGTGCCCGCCCTGAAAACAATGGCCGTGGCGTGGCCGAACTCAGCAGCGTGGAAGTCATCGGCCAGGCACAGGACGCCAAGGACATGCCTTACCAGAGCGCCTTATCAGCCAGCGTCCTCACCCGCGACGACATCGAGCGCTTCCGTGGCACCTCCGTCGGTGACATCTTCCAGGGCGTGCCCGGCGTGCTGGTCGGCGAAAACCGCAACTCCGGCGGGCTGGACATCAACATTCGTGGCATGCAGGGGCAGGGACGGGTACCCATCCTCGTCGACGGCGCGCGCCAGGAAACCACCGTCAACCGCGGCTACTCCGGCGTCATTTCACGCAGCTACGTCGACCCAGACCTGATCGGCGGCATCACCATCGAAAAGGGCCCCGTCATGAGCGCCCAGGGCACAGGCGCCACCGGCGGCCTGGTTACCATGCGCACCCTGGATGCCGCCGACATCGTCAAGGATGGCGAAAGCTTCGGCATGCGGGTGCGGGGGCAGGCGATAGGGAATAACAGCGGTTCGCCCATCGAACCAGGCACGCCCGCTGGGCTGTTTACGGGGAATTTTCAGGGAGCGGCTCCGGTATACCGTCAGGATTGCCTGACTGAGGATATTTGCAGCGGCGAATACGCCATGCCTGATGATTGGGGGTATGCCGAGGGCATGGACCGCCCCGGTACCTTCAAACCCAAAAGCTGGTCTGGCAGCCTGGCCATCGCCAAGCGGCTGGATCATGTCGACCTGGTCGCGGCATATTCCCAACGCCACCAAGGCAATTACTATGCCGGCACCCATGGCCCCTCAGCCTGGATGGATCTATCCAACACGAAGAAAAAACCCTTCTATACCGAGGTCTACCCGGTCATTCAGGGCGCATCTCGCTTCCAAGCAGGCGAACGCATTTCTGGCACAAACTACGAAGCTAAATCCGGATTATTGAAAGCAAAAATCTATTTGCCTGCCGACCAGGAGTTGGAATTGAGCTGGTTGCGCTACAGCAGCAGCTATGCCGAGCTGATGCCAGGCACGATCTTCCGTACTGAAAACTTCGTCCCGATCACTCAGCCGGAAAACAGCGAGGTTGTCGCCAATACCTACACCAGCCGTTACCGCTGGGTACCGGCCGACAACCCCTGGCTGGATCTGCGCGCCAACCTCTGGCATACCCGCACAAAATCTACCAACAACAGCCCCAGCGCAACCCAGGTCAACGTCTACAACAACGAACGGGAAACCTATAAACGCACAGGGCTGGATCTCAGCAATACCACTACGCTGGATCTTGGCCGCCTTGGGGAAAGCCAGTTCCGCTATGGTGTGGCCGGGCAATGGGAAGACGTCTACACCATCCCCCTGACTGAAGATTTCCGTGACAAGGCAGGGCGCAATGGCGATCGCAAGGAGTACAGCGCATTCATCGCCTTGCAGTACAAACCCGTCAACAGCCTGACACTGGATGCCGGCTTGCGCTACAGCCGTTTCCATTCCCAGGATGACAAACCCATCACCATCTACAGCAACGATAGCCCTTATTGTGTGGATGCCGATGGCGACGGCAAATGCGACCCGCTGGAAAACAGCAACCGCTCCAGCGGCAGTACCCCCATCGTCAGCCTAACCTGGGAACCGGTCTCAGGACTGCAGTTCTATGGCCGTTATGCCGAAGCCATGCGCATGCCCAGCCTGTTCGAAAGCACCAGCGGGTTCTCTTTCGAATCGGTCCCGGATGTCCCGTTGAAACCGGAACGGGCCAGGAATCGGGAAATCGGCCTGAATTTCATGAGCAACGGCCTCTTGGGCAGCCATGACCAACTGCGCCTGAAAGCCGCGTATTTTCGTAATTTCACCAAAGACTACCTGACCCGTACCACCCCCAACGCCGGGGAATGGGGCGTAGGCGGAGAACAGATCACGGCAGACACGCTGGTCATGCGCAATATCGACAGCGCCCGCTTCCACGGCATGGAATTTGCCGGCAGCTATGACGCCGGCGTGTTCTTCACCGAGTTCGGCGTCACCAAATACAACGAGATCGAGATCTGCTACGCCGGCAGCTACCGTGTCAACGAATGCAACGATTACGGCATTGCCGCCAGCTACATCAACAACATGATTCCGCCGAAATGGCATGGCAGCCTCATGCTGGGCACACGGCTATTGCAGCGCAAGCTCACCCTGGGCCTGCGCGGCACCTTCATGGGGCAACGCACCAATGCGCCCGAATACAACAACGATACCAACCGTGCCTTCCTCAAAATCGTGCCCTGGCACAAATACAAAGTCTTCGATTTCTTCGCCAGCTACAAAGTCAACGACAGTGTCACCGTCGATTTCAACCTAGATAACTTCACCGACCGCTTTTACCTGGATGCCCTGGGGCTGGGCCTGGTTCCTGCTCCGGGGCGTACCGCCAAACTGGGCGTCACGCTGCAATTTTAAGAACCGTCATCGAGACCTGCACAGCCATTCATGCGCACTTTTCATATGAATATTTCTCAATTTCATTTTCATTACATAAATTAACCCGGGCGACCTGATTGAATCGCAACGGCACAGAACCCGGGCACACCAACGATCACGAAGGGAGAACTCAAACAATGACACCCACAGTATTTCGCAAACTGCTGTTGACCAGCCTGGCCAGCGCCACCACGCTGCTGGCCGCCTGCGGCGGCGGCGGGGGCAGCGATGGCGACGATACCGTCAACAAACCGACAGCAAAAATCTCAGCCAGCCAGACCCGCATTCCATTGGGTACGGCCGTCACCCTGGACGGTAGCGCCAGCAGCAGCCCCAATAGCGGCACGCTGAGCTATGCATGGGAACTGGGGCCTAAACCAGAATCCAGCCTGGCTGCCTTGACCAGCACAACAGCTTCCAGCACCGGGTTCACCCCGGACCGGGCCGGCGAATATACCGCCACGCTGGTGGTCAACGATGGCACCGCCAGCAGCAACAATGCCAGCGTTGTCATCACAGCCACCAATCCGGATCCGGTGGCAGTTATCAAGTCACCCGAACAAGCAGTGTTGCTCAACAGCACCGTTACGCTTGATGGCAGTGCCAGTCAGCCGCCCACCGATGCTGACCCCAGCAAACTCCGCTATGAATGGACGCTGGTCACCCAGCCCGGAGACGGAGCCGTCATCGAACTCCAGCACGCAGATCAACCCATTGCCAGCTTTGTTGCCAGCAAGATCGGCGAATATAAAGTCCGACTGGTTGTCACCCATGGCGACAAGCGCTCTGCACCGGTAGATGCTGTCATCAAAGCCAATGTCTCGAACAGCAGCCCCGTTGCTGTCATCAAGACAGATGGCGAACCGGCGTACCTTGGCAATGAGCTGGCACTGACCGGTACGGTAGGCAAAGCGGTAAAGCTGGATGGCAGCGACAGCTACGACCCTGATGGCGATACCTTGCACTACCGCTGGCGCTTCAATCCGGGATACGCGCCACGATTCAAACCCGCTATTTCCTCTAGCAGCATTAGCAATGCCAATCAGGCCATTGCCGAAATCATTCCCGATGCGGTCGGGCGCTATCGCATGCAACTCGTGGTTTATGACCAAAGCGTAGAAACGATCAAGGATATCGTACTCACGGTTAGCGCCGCTTCGGATACGCCTGATACCGCTCCTGTTGCCAGGATCAACTATGGCAATGATATGGAATGCGAACACAATGGCCCCTACCCCTACTATCAAGTTTGCAGCGTCTCATCGCTAGGAACAGGAGATGTCAAGGATGATACCAATCTCACTTACACCTGGAGTTGGTGGAACCTGGAGACACCCGGGCAGAAAACCACAACCACCTCTGCCTCTAACTACGTGGGTATCCCATCCACCACTGCCGGCAAATTCGGCGTCAGCCTGGTTGTCAAGAACAGTGCCGGCCTGAGCAGCGCGGAAGCCTATCAAGTCCTGCATATCAAGGCGGGCGCGAACGCTGTGCCGGAGGCTGTTGCCTCTACAGAATTCGCTCGAGTCATGGTGAACACGACCGCATCGCTGAGCGCCAAAGGTAGCACCGATGCCAACGGAGACCCCTTGCAATACAAATGGACATGGGCGGATCGGCCCGATGGCAGCCAGGCCACCCTTGTGGGAGATACCAGCGTAGAGGCCAGCTTCATTCCAGACCAGCCAGGCATGTATACGGCGCAATTACACGTCAGCGACGGCAAGGCCGACGCTGAACTCAGACGTGACTCCTTCGTCAGCGTTTTTGCAAAAACAAAAAACAACCCGCCAGTGGGGACACTGAATACCGCACCGGTAACAACAAACATCATCTCTTCTGTCACGGCTGCTCCGGACCAGGCGATCTGCCTTGAATGTACAACGATGTTCTTCGCGCGCCTCAGCGATCCGGACAACGACAGGCCCCTGTATTACTTGCTGACCCAGACACGCCACACGGGCGACCCTGAGTTGGCAATAGCAAGCATCAGCGGGCAGACAAACGGTACCATCGGAGAACTAGGTTTCATTAACAGGACATTCGCCAAGGTTCCTGGAAATTACGAGTTCCGTCTTCTGACCAGCGACGGCATTGATAGTCACGAGCATGTCTACAACTTCAATGTCGTGAAACAGAATGATTACCCCTCGTTGTTGTTCGTTCGTGCGACACCTGAAGGCGAGCCCACCCCTTATCAGCTATTTTTCCCATACCAACGAACCTCGCATACCAATGTTGAGACCGCCGGAGAGTACGGCTATGTCGAGCGCTATTACCTCAAGGCGTATGACCGCGACTACACGATCACTGATGTGAAGACTACAGGTAAGGATGGCCTGGTGGCTTCATTCCAGGGATTGGAGGAAGGCAAAGTCATACGCAAAGGTGAAAGCCTGGCTGTCACGCTTGTCCGGCCACTGATACCCGATGAATTGTCGCTTTCCCAGGCAGAGCGGGACGCACAGGTTAAGTCATACGGCTTTTCGTGGTCTTTCCGCTTCAAGGAAAGAAACGACTTCAGCGTTCTGGTCAATCACTGAGCGCTGAATCATGAATTCACGCCATCCGGCGTGATAACCGGCACGGAATAACAGCCTGTCCCTGGCTGCCATTCCGTGCCCCAGCAAACGATGTGAATGCACATCATTCTAGGAGCTTTTCATGTTTACATTGAAGCAAGTGTTTGTTGGTATTTCCCTGGCAACCGCTGTTGGTGCCGTCCATGCGCAAAGCATTGGCAGCGTTACCAGCAACGACGTCTTCCTGCGCGCCGGCGCAACCACCTCCACCGGCTTCCATGGCCCGGTCGGCGCGCCCGGCATCGGGCTGGGCGAAGGTGAAACGTGGGTGATCAGCCTGCAAAGCATCTCGCTGCCTTTCACCAAGCAAGATACGTTCAACGGCTTCACCCGCTACCAGTTGAAGGATTACGCTCACTCCAGCCCGGGGCCTACCCCTGACACGAAGGACTACAACTTCAACTGGGTACAAGTGCCGACGGCTTCCAACGGCGCGCTCAAGGTTTACTTCGGCCTGGTGACGAAGAAAGACACTACGAACGTGACCCAGGCCTTCGAAACCGGCGATCGTACCGGCTTCGCTGCACCGGCTGGCGGTACTTCCTATAACGCCGCCGGTTTGCTGGTCGCAGGCGCTGTTGACGGCAGCAGCCCGGTCAAACTGACCGGTACGCTCAACCTGAATGGAGCGCAGACCGTTTTGAGCGGTTCCCTGGCGGATGCTGCGGCGGCACATACGCTGGCGATCAACGCCAATAACGTCAATGCCACGGCGGGTACGTTTGATGGCCACTCGACCTATAAAGGCACGTCGTACAACAACAGCGTGAACGGTCACTTCTACGGTGCAGGCGCCAACAGCGCGCTGGCTGGCACGGTCAATGGCGGCAGCGACTTCCAGGCCGCCTTCGGCGGTATTGCGCAATAAACAGGCCTGCCATGATTAACCTTACGGTCAACACATCCAGGGACTTCGGACACGCCTGAGGCGTGTCCGTCCGGAACCTGTCCGCAAGGGCAGGTTCCGCGTTTATTGGCAGCACCGAACTGGAACGACCCCATGCGCTTTCTGTTATTTCACCCGCACAAGCCATTGCGATCCCACCTGGCCCTGCTTTTAATTGGATTTGCCTTGCCCGCTGCCAGTTGGGCGCAACAGGACACCAGTGACCGTCTTTGGCAAGGCACCGAACAACGCGCCCGGCAATTGCAGCAGGAGGCAGCGCCCTCCGATGCCGACGAAAGAAGAACCAACGCAGGGTTGACCGAGCTGAGCCAGAATCCGTATGACCGTCTGCAAACCCTGACGCTCGGTATTCTCGATGCAGTGAATCAGCAAGACTGGTTCGGCGCAGACAGACTGCTGCGTCAATATGCGCAAGTGCCACGCCATGATCCCGCACTGTTCGATTTCGTGAAGGCCAGCCGCCTGGCTGCCGACGAACGCTATACCGAAGCCATCGAAACCTATCAGGCAGTATTACGCACCAACCCCGGCTTCTTGCGCGGCCTGTTGGACCTTGGCCAGATCCTCTACCTGGACGGACGCCTGAAAGAGGCTGACACCACCTTCCGGCAATTGCGATCTCAATCTCTGCCCAATGAGATCCAGCAATTCATCAACGAATACATCGGCGCCATCGAGCGCCGCCAGCAATGGCAATTTTCGCTCTCTGCCGACTGGGTTCATGAAGACAATCTAAATCAAGCGTCTACATATGTAGACGCTTGCGCCCTGGTATTGGCCGGCTCCTGCTTCAGCAACAAACCCGGCGAAAAAATCAGCGACAGCGGCACCTATTTTGAAGCCAGCGCCAACAAACTGTGGGCGCTTTCCGGACACCATGGCCTGCTGTTCCGCAGCATCAACTATGGCAACCAGTATTATCACGAAGACGATTACAACAATCTGGTTTCCATTAATTCCCTAGGGTATCAATACAGTTCCGCACGCAATCAGTTTCAGCTCCTGCCTACCTTCGAATATGACAATGAAGGGGGACATCGCGCCTATCATTCGTTCGGTCTGCGCGCGAGCTTCAGCCGCCAGTTAACGCCACGCGCGCAACTGGAAGCCAGCCTGGAATACAAGGACCGGCACTTTTCGGATCGCTTCAATTTCCTGCAAGGCAATTATCGCAGTGCGTCATTATTTGGTACCTACATGCTTCAACCCAGCATGCAGCTCTACGGCATGCTGACATGGCGCGACAGCGATGCTGAATCGAAAACGCTGGCCTACCATGAAAACATTGCCCGCGTCGGTATCTATAAAGTCTTTGGTGACCAACTGACTGTCAACCTTGCCTATGGCCACCGCCGTAAACATGCCGAAGCCGCCAACTTTCTTTTTAATGGCCGCCGCCAGAAAGACCGCGAAAACACGATCTACCTAGGCATCACCGTGCCACGCCTGGCCTGGCAGGGGCTAACGCCCTCATTCAGCTATGAATACCGCAACAACCACAGCAATATTCCACATGCTTATTCATACGAGAAGAACCGCGTCACACTGGGCCTGAGAAAGATATTCTAAGACTGGATTTTTCTGCCGCATGCTCTCGCTGTGCGGCAGAAAACTCATAGACAGACCCTGTCATCCACAACCTTTCAACATACTTATACCCATACTTATCAACAGGCCGTAAGCATGCAGAACAGGCTTCCAGGCAGGTGGTTCAACCCAGCTTCACCACCTTCCCCGTCGCCGCTGCCTGGACTATCGCTTCGGTCACGCGCAGGTTCTGCACGCCGTCGCGCACCGTGACCAGCGGTTCGGCTTCGCCGCGCACCACGGCAGCAAAGTGGGCCAGCTGGAAGTCGATGGGGTCGCCACGGCGCACGTCTTCGCCGCCAACTTCAAACGGCTTCCACCACGAACGGTCAGCCTCGCGCGCGTAGGTTTTCATGCGCATGGTGGGGACGGCCAGCGAACCCATGGTGCCCGCCAGGGTGTAGCAGTCTTCGTCGCCATAGGTGGAGTAGGCCGGGTTTTCCTGGCTGGTCTGTTCCCAGCTGCTGGCGCTGGCGGCCGTGTCGGACAGCATGAACACACCCAGCACGCCATTGGCAAAACGCAGGTTGATGGCTGCCGTGTCTTCCACCGCGAAGCCGCGCACCGCGTTCGATGCGAAGGCCTGCACGGCAATGATTTCGCCGCACAGCATGCGCAGGTTGTGCACTTCGTGAATCATGTTCAGCAGCACCGGGCCCGCGCCCGGTTCCTTGCGCCAGGGCGCGCTGGCGTAATATTCGTCCGGCTTGAAGAATTGCGCGCTGCCCATGACGGAAACCAGGCGCCCCAGGCGCCCGGATTGCACGATTTCACGCGCCTGCGCCATGATGGGGCTGTGCGTGCGGTGGTGGCCAACCAGCACCTTGGCGCCTTCGGCTTCCACGCGCTGCATCAGGGCTTCGCCTTCTTCCACCGTGGCTGTCACCGGCTTTTCCAGCAAAATGGGCAGGCCCGCGTCCAGGCACTCATTGGCATGCGCCAGGTGCAACTGGTTGGGGGTGGCCAGGATGACGCCATCAGGACGCTCAACCGCCAGCATGGCGGCCAGGGAAGGGTAGCAGGGCACGCCGGCCTGGCGCGCCACTTCCTGCGCCGCAGGCGACGGATCCACAATCGCTGCCAATTCGCAGGTTTCATTACGACGAATACTGTCCATATGCGCCTGGCCGATATATCCGGCGCCGGCCACCGCTATGCGGGTCTTGCTCATCACTGACTGCTCCTGTTGCTAACCATATCCCGGCCGGCGCCTTGCCGGCCGGGCATCTTCTTTACTCGCCACGCAGGCCGGCGAGCTCCGCCTGTACTGCATCAACGGTTTCCTGGCCAACGATGGCGGCGTGCTTGGCAATCACCGGCTTCATCAGCTCACGCAAGTGCTGTTGCTGCTCATCCGACAGCTCCGTTACCTGCATCCCGCCCTGTTTCAATTTCTCCAGCGCAGCCCCTTCGCTTTCACGCTGGTACTGGCGCTGAAACACGGCCGTTTCCTTGGCCGCGTCACTCACAATCGTCTGCTCCGCCTCCGACAGTTTGTCCCAGGTGCGCTTGCTCATCACCAGGGATTGCGGGTTATAGACGTGCCGTGTCATCACCATGTGTTTCTGCACTTCATCCAGACGGTTGGCCGAAATGATGGTGACCGGATTTTCCTGGCCGTCGATGGCACGCTGTTCCAGCGCTGCATATACCTCGGGCCAGGCAAGCGGCGTCGGGTTGCCGCCCACCGCGCGCACCCAATCCAGGTTGATGGTGCTGGGAATCACGCGCAGTTTCAGGCCGTCGATATCCTCAACCGTCTGAATCGGGCGCCGGTTGTTGGTAATGTTCCGGAAACCCAGTTCCCAGTAAGCTAGGCCCACCATGCCCTTGTCTTCGAACTTCTTGTGGATGGCTTGCCCAACCGGGCCGTCCACCACCTTGTCGGCTTCTTCCGCGCTGGCAAACAGGAACGGGAAATCAAAAATTCCGGCTTCCTTCACCTGGTTGGAAAAAATCCCGGTATTGACCAGAACGAAGTCGATAGTACCGCCTTGCGTGGCAGAGATGGTTTGCGCATCGCCCCCCAGGACGCCGCCTGGAAACAGATTCACTTTCATTTTGCCGCCGGATTTCTCCGCCACCAGATCCGCAAACCGGTGCGCGCCAACGACGCCGGCATGCCCCTCCGGGCTGGCCGTCGCCAGCTTGAGCGTACGCGCCTGTATATCCTGCGCCAGCGCCGCACTGGATGCGGCCAGTCCTGCGGCCAGCAGGGCGGCTTTGATGAATTGCTTTGCAAACATGAAGTTCTCCTCGTTTTTTTTATTGGCCCGGCTGGGCGGGCCTGCTGCCGGTCACCCAGGTTTGGGTGGCCGGCGTCGTAAAAGCCTGCCGAACTCAGCCGTACAGCCAGGCTCCGGGTACTGTGATGATTCCTGGGAAAGCCACCAGCAGCATCAGCAGCGCAATCATGGCGAGCAGGAACGGCCCGATTCCGCGGATGACACTGTCTATGCCGACTTTGCCTACCCCTGCCACGGTGTTCAGCACCGTTCCCACAGGCGGGGTAATCAGGCTGATGGATGTATTCAGCACAAACATCACGCCGAAATACACCGGATCAATCCCCGCCGCCTTGACGACTGGCATCAGCACAGGCGTCAGCAACAGAATGCAGGGCGTCTGATCCAGCGCCGTGCCTATCACCAGTACCAGCAGCATGATCGCCAGCATCAGCAGTTTGGGGTGATCCAGCACCGGCTGCAGCAGCGTGACGATTTGCGCCGGCAACTGGGCAATCGTGATCAGCCAGGCGGACACCATGGCAGCCGCCACCAGGAACATAATGATGGAACTGGTGCGGGCCGCCCCGACAAACACATCGCAAAGCGCGCGCCAGGACAGTTCGCGGTACACCAGCATGGAAACCAGCAGGGCATAGACTGCCGCCGCCACGGCGGCCTCCGTGGGCGTAAAGACGCCAAAGCGCAAGCCCACCACAACCAATACCGGCAGGCCCAGCGCCCAGGCGGATTCGCGCAGTGCTTCGCGGACCTCTGCACGCGAGCGGCGCGCCCCAATTTCCACAGTTTCACGGCGGACCAGCCACCACCACGCCAGCCACAAGGCAATGCCCAGCAACAGCCCGGGCACAATGCCCGCCATGAACAGCCGGGCAATGGACACATTGCCGGCCACACCGAAAATGACGAGGGCGATGGAAGGCGGCAAGACAGGGGCAATAATGCCGGCGGAAGCAATCAGGCCAGCCGAACGCGCTTTATCGTGCCCGGCGGCGACCATCATCGGCAGCATCAAGGCAGTCAGGGCAGCCGCGTCCGCCACGGCGGAACCCGACAACGCGCCCATGATGCAGCCCGCCATGATGGTCACATAGCCCAGGCCGCCGCGAATATGCCCGACCAGCGCCATGGCCAGCGTCACAATCCGCCGCGACAGACCGCCGGCATTCATGATTTCCCCGGCCAGCATGAAGAACGGCACGGCCAGCAACGGAAAGCTATCCGCGCCATTGACCAGGTTCTGGGCCAGGATCTGCGCATCGAACAAGTCCAGATGCCACATCAGGGCCACGCCACTCAGCAGCAGCGAAAACGCGATGGGAATGCCCAGCGCCATGGCGCCAATCAGGGCACCAACAAAGACCAGAATGGTCATGAGCGGGCCTCCTTCACCAGGCGTTCACCCGCCTGCTCGGCCGCAAACCCCAGTTCTTCCTGTGTTGCCTTGCCCGTTACCAGACGCAAGAACTGCAGCAGCAGCGTCAAGCCCGCCAACAGGGCGAACAGGGCGCCAGCGCCATAGAACCAGGCCGTGGAAATTTCCATGGCCGCGCTATTGGTATCCCAATTGATGATCATCTGTTCCCAGCTGCCTTGCAGCAAAAGGCTGCAGACATACATCATCAGCAACTGCCCCAGCCCCAGGCAACAGCAGCGCAGACGGCGCGGCAACAGGCGCACGAACAAGTCCGTGCCCATATGCGTGCGCTGCTGCACCGCGACCGCCGCCCCCATGAACGTGATCCAGATAAACAGCCAGCGCGACATTTCTTCCGAAATGGCGATGCCTGAATTAAATGCGTACCGCAACACCACATTGCTGAACACCAGAACCACCATCACCGCCAAGGCAATTCCGATGAGCATGTCTATCAAACGGCAAAGCCGCTCCACCCATTGCATCATTTTTTTGTCTCCATTCTCATGCCTTGCCTGCCTCGGTTCCTATGCAGACCAGCCGGACGGGACAAGGGCAGGCTAAGTGTAGATTTGCAGGCAAACCACATCAGCCCCCTTTGCATGGATTCAAAAAACACGAATTGTTGATAATTCCTCCGAATCAGGCGCTTAATTCCCGCGCCTGGCATCCGGCCTAGGAACCCGACATAAAAATGCCTATCATTCATTGACAAATCCCCCCTGGCCCTCTACGCTTGCCAGCGTTCCTGGGGGGGCCCACTCAATGGGCTGAGATTCCGCTGTATCGCGGTGACCCTTAGAACCTGATCCGGATCATGCCGGCGAAGGGAAGGGAGTCTGCCCACGCGCGCGCCTGTCCGCTTCTTCAACCCATGGTTGCGCGCCGGGTTGCTGTGCCTTTCCGGTACACGCCTGTTCCCCTTTTTGCGCGCAGCCAGATTTTGCGGCCATCCTGAAGGATCGCCGCAGGAGATGCGCTGTCATGCTCACTGAAAACGCCACCCTGGCCTGGCTGCTGGGTTTTTCGGCGCTTTATGCCCTGGCTGGCGTGTTTTATGCCCGCCGCCAGCGCGATAACCTCGAAGACTTCATCGTTGCTCGCAACAGCCAGGGTTCCTTTGCCACCATCCTGACGCTGATGGCCTCCTCGCTGGGCGCCTGGATTCTGTTCTCGCCCCCGCAAGCTGCCACCTGGGGGGGCCTGGCCGCAGTGATCGGCTATGCCCTGGGCTCGATGTCCCCACGACTGATCATGATTCCGCTGGGCCAGCGCATGCGTGAACTCAGCCCGCGCGGCCACACGCTGACCGAGTTCCTGATCGTACGCTATGGCCGTCCGATGTACGTGCTGACGCTGTTGATCATGCTGTTCTATATGTTCATCTCGCTGACGGCGGAAATCACGGCCATCGCCAAGCTGGTCACGCTGCTCGCCCCCATCCCGCTGTGGGTCACTGCGGCCATCGTCATGGGCTTCACGCTGCTTTATACGGCCTATGGCGGCTTGCGCGCCTCCATCTTTACCGACAAGGTGCAGATCGTCATCATCGTGCCGCTGTTACTGGTCATGCTGTGGCTGGGCTGGAAGGCCACGGGCGGCATCAGCGCCACGGCCGAGATACTGCGCCAGCAGGCGCCGCAACTGCTGGATCTGACCAACGCCACCGGCCTCAAGGCAGGCGTCACGTTCTTCGTCGCCATCCTGCTGACCGGCATCTTCCACCAGGGCAACTGGCAGCGTGTTTATTCCGCCAAGGATATCCCGTCCATGCGGCGCGGTTTCCTGCTGGGCGGCGTGCTGGTGGTGCCCTTCATTTTCGTGATGGGCCTGTTCGGCCTGGCCTTCGTCGCCTACCACCCCCAGGGCGATAGTTCGATCGCGCTCTTCACCATCATCATGCCGGATGTGCCGCTCTGGTTCGCCATTGCGCTCATCCCGCTGGGGCTGGCGCTGGTCATGAGCAGCGCCGATACCGTGATCAGCGCGGTCTCCAGCATTATTGCCGTGGATGTCAAACGCCTGGCCCCCAATACCAGCACGACCACGCTGCTGCGCCTGGCCCGCTGGCTCATCATGCTGCTGGCCATTCCCGTGATGATTGTCTCGGCGCAAGGCTATAGCGTGCTGTACCTGTTCCTGCTGGCAGACCTGCTGTGCGCCGCCGCCGCATTCCCGGTGTTCTATGGCCTCTACAGCCGCCGCCACGACGGCCGCACGGCCACGCTGGGCACCCTTGCCGGCCTGGCGGCTGGCCTGACCTATTTCCCGTCACCCAGCGGCAACATGAACACGCTGCTGGAATCCTTCCTGCTGGCCGCATTGGTGCCGGTCGCCGTGGTCTGGCTGTTGCAATTCGTGCTGCCGAAGCGGCAAGAGTTCAAATTGGAGGACTTGCATCTGGCGGTGCAGCGGCTGGACCAGGATTGATGACTGCCAGACGGGCGGGCCCGCCACCAGCCCGGCCGGCTACCAAAAACTGTCCCTAACGCTGCACCTTCGTAACCGTCCGGCGAACCCACCTTGAATGGTTGCCAGAGATCGAAGAGCATACGTGTCCACTTAAACAGGTGGACACGTATGCTCTTAAAGTTAGAAGAAAGCCCAGGCCGTCGGCGTCGCCGTCGGTACACGGACGAATACAAGGCGGAATTGGTCGCGCAATGTCAGCAGCCACATGTCTCGGTAGCGGCGATAGCGCAGGCGCATGGCGTCAATGCCAATCTGCTGCGCAAGTGGATACGGGAGCCATATCTGGCAGTAGCATCAGCATCGAGACTGGACGTCACAATGATCCGCCCGGCGCCTGACTTCATCGAGTTGAAACCTGCCACGATGACGGATCCATCGCTCGCCCCTATGCATGCCTCCTCAGTCCGGGGGCAGATCACAGTAGAACTGCCGTCGAGCAAAGGCCCTGTTCGCCTTCACTGGCCCGCCGAGTACGCCGACCGCTTGGCAGTGTGTCTGAAGGTGTTGCTGACATGATTCGCATCGACCACATCTGGCTGGGCGTGGAGCCGGTGGACATGCGCAGCGGCATGGACAGGTTGCTGATGCAGGTGGTGGCGGTGTTCGGTCGAGCGCAGCCGCATCACGCGTACCTGTTCGCCAACCGTCGTGGTACACGCATGAAAGTGCTGATCCACGATGGCTTCGGTATCTGGATGGCGGTACGCCGCCTGCACCAGGGCCAGTTCGCATGGCCGACGCTGGGCAGTCACGTGAACCTGTCGGTGGAACAGGCATGCGCCCTGGTGGTGGGTCTGCCGTGGCAGCGCATGAATGCGGATGGCAGCCTGAGCGTGCTGTAGCCACAGCGCGCAATCGGGGGCATCGGCAATGGCGTGATGGCATGCTGCATGGCATCATTGGCGCCATGTCTCAATTGCCCGTTCCCGACCTGACCCAACTGGATAACGCTGCCTTGCAAGCGTTGGTGCAGCAGTTGACGGGCCAGGTCGAACGGCTGAACCAGGACAATCTCTACAAAGAAACGCGCATCGGGCAACTGACGCACGAGCTGGCGATCCTCAAGCGTTACCGCTACGGCAAGAAGAGTGAGCGCCTGGCGGGCGAACAAGGCAGTCTGCTGGATGATGCGGTGGATGCTGATCTGGCGGCGATAGAACAGGAGCTGTTGCAGCTGAGCAGCACGCGACCGTCGGCTCCAACAGCTACAGCACCCAAGCGCCAGGCGTTGCCGCCGGCGCTGCCGCGCACCGAGATCCGCCACGAGCCGGACAACACAACCTGCCAGTGCGGCTGCCAGTTGCAACGCATTGGCGAAGACGTGACCGAGAAGCTGGACTATGTACCGGGCACTTTTACGGTCGAGCGTCACATCCGTGGCAAGTGGGCCTGCCGCCAGTGCGAGACGATCACCCAGGCGCCGGTGCCCGCGCAGGTGATCGACAAAGGTCTGGCAACAACGGGCCTGTTGGCCCAGGTGCTGGTCGCCAAATACGCGGATCACCTGCCGCTGTACCGTCAGGAAACGATCTATGCACGGGCTGGCGTCAAACTGGCGCGCTCCACACTGGCAGAATGGGTGGGCGTCTGCGGGGTGCGGCTGCAACCGCTGGTTGATGCCCTGCGTGCCGAGGTGCTAGCGCAGCCCGTACTGCATGCCGACGAAACGCCGGTACAAGTGCTGCAGCCTGGCAGCAAGGCCACGCATCGCGGCTACCTCTGGGCCTATGCGCCAGGCGTGTTCCAGGACTTGCGAGCGGTGGTGTATGACTTTACCGAGGGCCGGTCCGGGTCTCATGCCCGTGCGTTCCTGGGCGACTGGCAAGGCAGCCTGATCTGTGATGACTACGCGGGCTACAAAGCCAGCTTCGGCCTAGGCGTGACGGAAGTGGGTTGCATGGCACATGCCCGGCGCAAGTTCCACGAACTGCACCAGGCGAATAAAAGCCAGATCGCCGAACAGGCGCTGGCCTCGATCCAGGCGCTGTATGCCATCGAGGCCCAGGCCAAAACCTTGACGCCGGAAGCACGGCAGCGATTACGGCAACAACAAGCGCGGCCCCTGGCTGATGCGCTGCACGCCTGGCTGCTGGCGCATCGGGAAAAGGTGCCGGGCAATAGCGGCATCAGCCGTGCCCTGGACTACAGCCTAAAACGCTGGGCAGCGCTGACGCGCTACCTGGATGATGGGCGCTTGCCCATCGACAACAACTGGATCGAGAACCAGATCCGGCCGGTGGCGCTTGGGCGCAAGAACTGGTTGTTCGCAGGATCGCTGCGGGCGGGACGGCGGGCGGCTGCCGTGATGAGCCTGATCCAGTCGGCCAAGCTCAATGGGCATGATCCGTATGCTTATCTGAAGGATGTGCTCACGCGCTTGCCGACGCAGCCCAACAGTCGGATCGAGGAGTTGCTGCCGCATCGGTGGCAACCTGACACGACAAGCTAAAAGATAACGGCCGCTAACGCGGCCGTTCGTCAATGTGCGTTGACCGGACGGTTACGCACCTTCGGCTTGCTGCCCCCAGGAGGGAGTTGTCTTGGGGAGGCCCGGCGACAAAAAACAGCCTGGAGGCGTGGCCTCCAGGCTGTTTTCACTTCATCAGCCGGCCGCATATGCTCAGCCGGCACTCAGTTCTTCTGCGCTGCCTTGAAGATGGTGAAGCCGTCGTTGGCTGCCACCAGCAAACGGATGTCCTTTGCCACCAGCTTGCCGCCGGAGGTAGTAACGGTATCGACGATCAATACGCCGTTCTGCGCCAGGTGACCCTTGTAAGAGCAGCTGCCTTCGGTCACGTCGGAATACTGCAGGCTATCCACGCCGAACATGTTCTTGGCTTCGCTGGAAGGCTGGTTGTTCAACAACGCCACCGCCTTGCAACCCTTGGTCGCATCACCGACGATACGATAGCGGCCAGTCCCGACCGGCTCGTCATCGTCATTGGTCGTCATGATTTCCTCTACTGTCAGCGACGTCAGCACCGGACGGCTGCCGAACGACAGCCAACCGCCTTCCCCTTCATAGCGGCCACCGTTTCGTACCGCCTGGAACAATTCCGTGCCGGTTTCCTGCGGCGGCTGCACATAGCTCATTTCCGTGGCGGTCGGCAGGCCGCGAATTGCCGTCGACGAGAAGTTATTGGACGGATCATCGTACAGGCCACGCAGCTTGACCGTATTGCCGACGTTCTCGTTACGCAGCGTGCCCGCAAAATGAATGCCGCTGTAGATCGTATCGTTGTAGCGGCGCCAGAACAGCGCGTCGTCGGCATAGAACTGGCCATTGCTGCCTTCCATGCCCAGGCGCGTGATGCTGTAGAGCACGTCGCCATCACCACTGCCCCGGTACATCAAATATTCATGATTGGGCAGCACCACCATGTTGACGGCCTGGCCGGTGAAGGGGTCCGTACCGCTCCATGAGCCTATCGGGTTGGTCGCGGCGCTCGCGGTATTGCTGGCAAAGGTATTGAACGTGCGGGGAATCGCTGCAGTATTGCCCGGCTTGAGGTAAGTACCGTCCAGAATATAGGTATTGATATTGCCCAGGCGCGTTGCCAGCCAGATGCCGGATTTCTGGTAACTGTCGTCGTAGCGCACGATGGCAGTGCCCGTCAGCGCATTGCCTGCCTGTTCGCAGGTATTGCTGGTGGTAGAACCGAAGTCGTTGTACAGCGTCATGCTGACGGAATAGAACGGGCTGGTGGCACCGGAATTGGCCGCGTCGCTACGAGGCGTCACCATGCCATAAAAACGGCAGTTGCCGCTGCGGCCGCTCAAGCGGCCTGCCCAGTCCACATACAGGGCCCAGCCGCCACCATCAGAAGTATCGCCGCGATATGCCCCCTGAATGCCGTTGGTGATCAACAGGTTCGAATCCTGGCTCGACAGCAGGTTGTCGTATTCCATGCCGAAGGTAATGAACGTCGACGCGGAATAGGGCGAGGTAAAGCGACCGTCCATGGTGCCGGAATCCGTGTTCCAGGCGGCAGTGGTGCGTCCAGCGACCGTTGCCGTCACCGACGCAATGGAGCGGAACGAACCTGTGCCGGTGGAAACGGCAGGGCGCATGTAATACGTGGCATTGGTGGCGGAGAAACGGCCACCGGACTGCGTCCAGTTGCCATACAGGCCGTCATAGCCGGTTTCATCGGTACCGCCACGGGCAAAGAAGAAATTCCCGTTGCTGCCCGTCACACCCGCACTGCCGGGGTCGACGATACCGAACATCGTTTGGCCATCACCGCTTTTGCCCGACCAGACGCCGGCAGGATACTGGCTCGTGGTTGAAATAGGCCCTTCGCCGATATCGCTGTCATCGCCATCGCCGCCACCACAAGCAGCCAGCGCGAAGGCGCAAAGGGATAGGGCGGCGCTTCGGCTTGCTGCCATACGGAAAATTTCCAGTCCGCTCACATTGACTCCAGATTTTGCTGTGTCCCACCGTCCGGTTGCATGAGCGACGGCGGGACTGAGTTTTCACAAGAAAATGCCTACTGCTTTCGGTGACGCGGCTTCAATCGCTATAGATTGACCGGATCTGTTCCACCGGCAACGCCAGCGGACGATTCTGCGGCTCGAAGGCATAGCGCAGATACAGGCCGCCGGTGAACTGGCGATAGTCCTTGGCGTTATCCAGCCCAAGATGGCCGCCGAAGAAAAGCTGTGGCGCCACCTGGTACTCCATCGCCCCGGAGAAGTTGTATCCCACGCCAGTCTTGGACTGTCCGGCATAGCGCGCCCGGGCCGCGTCGTCACTCAGGTCTGCCAGCGATGCCATGTTCTGCGCCGCCTCGTAGGCAGCCAGCTGCCGCGCGCTGCTGGTCGGGAAGTAGTTGGCCGGGTCTTCCTTGAAGTGCTGCAGGCCGATGCTGCCGGCCACCCGATAGCTGAGCCGCTCGGTACGCTGCGACCAGTCTATCGGCACGGACACGGATACGAAGTTCTGCGGGCTGAAGTACCCTCCATGGCCATAGGTGAAGAAGCGCCGGTTCTTGCCATAGCCCATGCCGGTGACGTTCACACCGGTGGTCAGGCGCGCATCCTCTTCGTCCATCAGGTGCACGTACATGCCGCCGCCGCCCTCGATGCGCGTGTTGCTCGCCACGTTGTGACCAGTCAGGTAATGATACGAACCATAGCCATAGAAACCATAGCCGGGCTCGGGTTCGTAGGTCAGATCCACCCGTCCGCCGGTTGCCACGACGCCCCCCCATTTGTCGCCAGTGCGCTCGTCCTTGGTACCGGCATAGGACAGCACACTATCCGTGACCGGACGGCGCGATGCCGTGGCCTTGTAGGCGAACTCGTCCCCCAGCGGCCCCTGGACCGACAGGCCTCCGACAATATTGTTCTCCTGGAAGCCCAGCGGCGTCGTGCCAATATCAGCCTTCAGGTAATCATTTTCATACTTCAGCGCCAGGCCGACCCCTTCCTGGCTCTGAGAACCAGGCGAAACCGGACGGCCGCCGGATTCCGCGATCAGATAGGACTCATAGGCCGCCTGCGGGCCCCCGCCAAAGCGGCTGCTGGCATCATAGGTCGCCAGGCTACGCGCCGTTTCCGGCGTGCCGGCGTCTATGCTGACCATCGTGGCGTTGACGGAAATCTTGCCGTCGCCCAAGGGCATGCTGGCTTCGATGGGAACGCTGTATTCGTCCATCTTGCCCAGGCCTTTTTCGCCATCGCGCTGGCGTGTCGATACTCCCATGGCAATGGTTGGCGTGCGCTCCTGCTTGAGTTCTTCGAACTCTTCGTTCAACGAGCGCGGCCGTCGTGCGGCAACCGGCGCTGCGCCGGGCGCTTCGTCGTATTGCCAGCCTGAATCCTGCCCCTGGCCGGCGGATGCGCCATAGGAACTATAAGCACCATAGGCGCCGGCCGGTGCCATCGCCGGGGCATTATTCATGGCCAGTGGCTGCGATGCCGGCACCTGGGATGGCGCCTGTGCCGCCCGTGCCGCTTGCGCCGGCAGGGCAACGGCGGCATTGGCGGGCAGGTTGCGGGTACCCGGGGCACTGGCCGCACGGCTTGCCGCAGGCGCAGCTGCCTGGGCCTGGCCGCCCGCACCATAATTCCAGCCCGGGTTACCTGCCACGGCAGCACCAGCCTGCACCGGTGGCGGAATATAGGCTGCGCCGGCAGCATAGGGCACGCCCTGGAAGGCAGGCGCGCCGCCAGTCCGCGCGCCCTGGTTATAGCCGGGAGCCGGCACGGCCATCGCCGTTGCCGCAGCGCCGCGGCGGAACGGATTGCCGCCGGTACCGCCCTGGGCATTCGCGAAGCGATTGCCCGCCGCTGACCCCGAATTGCCACGCCGCTGCGCGGCGACAGCCTGGTCGTAGTATTTGACTGCCTGGGAATTCTTGCCCCGGGAACGGTAATAGCGTGCGGCCGTAGACAGCACGTCATAATCATCAGGCGCCTGCTTGAGCGCGTTTTTCAGCGCGGATTCCGCATAACGGTAATCCTTGGCCTGCTCGGCCACCATGGTAACCGCCAGCAAGGTTGGCACGTCTGCCGCATTGATCTCCAACTCGTCCTTATAGATGGCCAATGCATCGTTGTAGTCGCCGTTGTCAGCGTACATGCGCGCCAACGCGCTGCGGGCATCCTTGCTGACGGGCTGTTCCTGCAACAGGGGCTGCAGCACGTCGTAAGCCCCTGCCAGGTCACCGGACAGTCGCAAGGCATCCGCCTGGCGCACCACATAGGCATCACGCAGGGATTTGAAGCTGGCCTGGTCGGCACGCGACAACGGCTGCGACGACAACTGCTGCAAAATGCCCGCCAATTCCGCATCCTGCCCAGTCTTCAACAACACCGCTGCGTATTGCAGCCACAAGCCGGGCGGCGGTGCGACCGACCCCACGATGGCCTGGCGCAGCAGTTCCGTCGCCACAGCCGGCTGACCGACATCGGCATAGGCGCTGGCAATCACCCCCAATAAATCCGTGTCACGCCCGGCCACGCCGCGCAGCTCCGAAAGCAGTTGTTCAGCCTGCTGTTGCTGGCCTTGCCCGGCCAGCGCCAGGGCACGCTTGCTTTGTTCATGAACCCAGGCCTGCTTGTGCAGGTTGGCCAGATCCGTATTGCGTTCGTTGCCCGGCACGCGCTCCAGCAGTTGCAATACCGTGCGCCAATCTTCCTGGGCAGCGGCAAACAAGGCGCAGGCATGCAAGGCATCCGCGGTCGGCGTTCCGCTGCTCAGCAAGGCCTGCATCAGGCCCTGGGCCTGCTCGGCCTGGCCGATGTCCATATAGAGCCGCGCCAGTTCAAGCCGTATCCACGGATTCGTCGGGTCATTCGCAATGGCGCGTTCCAGTGCAACCTTGGCGCTTTGCACATCGTTCTGCTGCAAGGCCAGACGTGCCTGCCGCATGGCTTCCTCGGCGCGCAGCGCCCCCAAGTTGCCCATGCCTTCCTGCTGTTCCGGTGTCAGCCGAGCCACCAACTGCATGGCTTCCTCGGATTTGCCGACCTGCGGCAACACGGTAATCAGGCCACGCAAGGCATCGGGCTGGTCCGGTGTCTGCTTGAGAACGTTGCGGTACAGTGTTTCGGCAGCGGGATAATCTCCCTGGATGTACAGCACATCTGCCAGATTATTCTGACCAGTGGGTTCCTGGCGGTCTATGCGCACGGCCTGGGTCAGCAGGCGCTGCGCCTCGGACAGGCGATTGTCGGCGCGTGCCTTGTCGGCCCCCCGCACCAGGGACCAATACGTTGCGCTATCCAGGGCCTCTTTCCAGCGCCCCGCGTTGCCACGCTTGGATGCCTGGGCAAGCAAGACCTGAGCTTCCTCGAAATTCTTCTGCTTGAGACGCACCAGCCCCAGCCCGCCCTGGGCATCGGCATCATTGGGGCGCGCGCCCAGCACGGACTTGAATTCGATTTCCGCATTGACCAGGTCATCCTGGTCCAGCAAGCGGAAACCGGCAGTCGTGCGGTCGCGGTAGGGATCGCGGTTGACGCGCTGCGCCGCCTGCTGCGACTGCTGGCGCTCACGGCCAGCCTCTGCCACCTTCTGGCGTATGCCCTGGTCATCCGGATAGGCGGACAGGTAGGCGTTGTACAGACGCACGTCGGCCGGACTGCCGCCCAACCATTCAAGCGCCTGACGCCAGGCCTGGCGGGCCTCATCGCGCACGGCGGGCTGACGCGTCAGTTCTGACAGGCGGCGTATGCCTTCGGCACGGGTAGAGTTGCGGTAGGTCAGATGACGCGCCAGCGCCAGGGCCTTGACCGGATCATTGGGGTTGGCCTGCGCCAGCCGCTCGAAGCCACGCCGGGCTTCTTCCCAGCCATCGGCGCTGCCGCCCAGTGCCTGGTAATACTCCATGGCCAGTTCGCCGCTGGGCGCCTGGCCGCCAAACACCTGACGGTATTCGTTGGCGGCTTCTTCCACGCGCCCCTGTTGCGCCAGGTTGCGCGCCGCTTCCAGCTGGCCACGGCTGCCAGCCAACTGAATGCTCTGTTCCAACTGACGCACCAGGGCGCTGCGCGGGTGGGCGCTGCGCAACTGGCGCAGATAATCTTCGGCCAGGGGCACATCATTGTCATCCAACGCGAGTTGAGCCATACCCGCCAGCGCATCCGGTTGTGTCGGGTCGATGCGCAACAGCTTTTCCCAGCTTTCCTTGGCTCGCACAGTATCGTGGCGGCCCTGCCAATAGCGGCTCTGCTCTATCAGCACCTGCACCGGATCCGTGGCCTGCTGCGCCATTCCGGGCACGGCATACCCAAGGACGGCTGCAACGCAGAGGCGACTGGCCAAGCCGGTGGCACGCCTGTTTTTCCTGGGTTTGTTCTTGACAGACATCGTCATACGCTCAAAGAAAGAGGGATTGATCTGACACTATAGACGCGGTGCTGGCGCTGGCTTATTTCCGGGCCAGGACCAAAGTGCCATCGGCCGAAAAATGATACCGCTGATCCACCCAGCCCAATGCGAACAATGCCAGCACCATATCGTAGTAGGGCGGGAAGTTCGCGGGAGTGCCGTCGGCCTGCGGAATCTGCTGCTGCACCCGTTGCCACTGGCGCTGGTAGGCCGGTTCATCCTTGAAGGCCCGCAGGTAGGGGAGCAAGGCGGCCGAGAAACCTACCGGGCCATCGCCTGACACCTCGCCAGTCAGCGCACGCACCTGTTCCGGCGGCCACTCCCGTGATGCCAGGACCCGCCGCATTCCCCCCAGCGCATCAAGCGCCTCCTGGAAGAACGGGTCCCGGGGCGAAGTCATGCCCGCCCACATGTAGCACCGTATGGCATCATAGCTGCCCAGGTCGCCTTTGTAGGGGTCCAGGATGAACATGCCGCCATCCGGCGCACTCGCCTGGTAAGCCACCCAATCAGCAATGAAACCCTGCCGGCAGCACTGCCGCAACAGGGTCATGGAATTGTTGGCGATACCACGCCACGGGCCGGTCGGGTCCGCCCCCGCCAGCCGCCGTAGTTGCGGCAACATCAGATAGCTGGGGTTGAGCCGCCATACCCCTTGTTCGGGATAAGCAAAACCCGTCGGGCCGGGCAACAGCATCTCGCCCAGACCGGGCAAGGTGGCAACTTCCTTTTTCCGCACATTCGCCAGCAACTGCTCGGCAGGCTTGCGCAGCGCCGGGCGCCGCCACAGGCGCGCAGCTTCCAGCAGCGCATAGGCAAACCAGAGATCGGCATCCGAGGCAGAGTTCGGGTCCAGGATGCCCCAGGTGCCATCTTCCCTGCGTCCCCACTGCCAGGCTGGCAGGCGTTCATCCACGCCGCCTTCGAAAAGATTGGCCACACTCCAGTTCCAGATGGCATCGAAACGCGCCTGGTCGCCCGCCACCAACGCAAAGAACATGCCGTATGACTGGCCTTCAGATGTCGAATGCATCTGCGGCACACTGAAATCCACCACTCGCCCATCCGCCTGAACGAAGGTTTCCGCAAAGTGCTGCCACAGCGGCCAGCCTGCGCCTGCCGCTGCCTGGGCGCGGGCTGCCGGCGGCATTGCCAGCCATGGCAAGGCCGCCAGGACAAGCCCCTGGCCCAGGAAATGGCGCCGGCCTGTCCCTGCCGTGGCAGGGCTTCCGTCCTGCCCGATCGCGCCCGCCAGGGCACGCCCAACACGATGGCCCGCGCTCATGGTCAATCTCCCTTCAGTCTGGCCTTGGCCTTCGCCCGCAAAACGGCATAGATCAGGAAGGCCAGCAGCAGGGCGCAGCCCAGTGCCAGCAGCAACATCAACAATGGCCGTGACGACAGATACCACTGGATGTGCAGCAGGAACGGCAGACTGCCCGTGTAGTAGCTGGGTTCGGCCAGCAGGCTGACCACGTCCTTGTCCTTCACGACAACCAGGCTACCCTGGATCTTCGGAATCAGGTCGGTATCCAGCAGGGCTTCCGCCGTCTGCTGCACGGTTCCATTGCGGCCGCTGGAAACCAGCACGACGCTGCGGCCTGCACTGAGCGGGGATTCAAAACCGGCAATGACGCCATCGGTGGAGTCACTGCGATAGGACAGATTGGCGTTCACATCGCGCCGCACCGCTTCCCCGTCACGGTTCCACCAGGCCAGGGCATCGTTGACGAAATCCGCGATGCCGAACCGGCTGGCCTTGCCGTCTTCGGCGGCTGGAATATGGGACGCCCATTCACTCAGCAGCGGCTGGTTCGCGCTATTGCCCAACACCAGCAAATCGCGATCCTGCAGGATGCCAAGGTTATTGCCCTGCGCCACCGTCACACCCACCACTGGATAGCCCGTGGATTCCCCCATGCGGCCCATCAGCGTCAGGTAAGCGGAGAAATCGGAAACCCCGGGCTTCTCCGGCATGACCACCACGGTTTCCGAAAGATCCGCCAGACGCGTGAACGGGAAACCGGTATTGCTGAAAGCCGCCAGGTCCGGCATGGCGATAAAGTGCGAGAAGCCGGAAATATCAATGGTCGAATCCGGCTCTACACTGCCCTTGACGTTATCCAGCACAACGTCGCGGCAGCTGCCCTCTTTCAACGGATCGTAGTAATAGTGGAACTGCAGCTGCGCGCGCGACGGCAGCTTGAACAACGGAATGTCGAACTGTTCCTGAACCGGCTGACCATCTGCCGGCAGGATGCGGTTCACCAACCGATCCAGCGAACTTTCCCCTACCTGGCCGGCTGCGGCCAGGGGATAGGACTTCAGGAACTGATCGCTGACATTGACGTTCAGGCTGGCCTTGTGCGACGACATGCGCGGGGTATAGCGGTACTTGAGATCTACCGGAATCCCTTTGTCGCGCCAGGCAAACAGATCCGGCGGCAAGCGGAAATCAACCCGGATGAGATCCGGCGAATAGCCGCTGACCTGCAGCTCGTCGAGTTCGGTCACCAGTTCACCGAACTTCACCGCACGGTCGGAGCGCAGCCAGTTGGGCGCGTCGTAGGGCAGGCGCGGCTTGACTTGGTCGATGGACGTAATGGTTGCCGTCTGTCCGGACAAGGACACGCCACCCAGCGTCAGCGCCTGGGCGGCCAGCTTGATTTCATTGCTGTCCCGGCCCATCACCAGCAGCAGCTTGCCCGTGCTGTCCCTGGGGTTGGTCACTACCGAGAGCGTAGGGCCGCTGATGTTGGACGGTACGGAAACGCCAGCCAGGCGCTCGCGGCCCGTCATGAAGACGACGGCATTGCCTTGCTCGGGCACGCTGCGTGCAACGTTGAAGCGCGCACCACGATAGGATGCCAGCGCGCCAAACCAGGACGCCGTCGCCCCCGCCGCTTCCAGCACGCCGTTATCAGGCATTTCCGGGAACACGAACGGCAGGTCCAGCATATTGATGTCGCGCCGGTCGAAGAACGGCAAGGGCAGCAGGCTCAGGTCATTCTTGAGCGCCACCGGGATGACATCCAGTGTCAGCACGCTGTTGTTACTGACATTGGCCCACAGGGTCGAATTCAGCGGGTCTTCGCATTCCAGCGTGTAGTGTCCGATCAACTGCACCGCCAGGCGGTTGTAGTCGGCGAAGTTCTGCACAGGAATCGGTATCTGGCGGTCCAGCGCCTGGCCCGCCGTATTCCTGGGCACGGGAATGGTATCGATGACGTCGTCATTGACGATGACCTTCAAGTGCGACAGGTCCGGCAGCAGTGCAGGGGAATACGTATACGACAGGTCGACCTTCGCGCCGACGATGACTTCATCGGAACGGACGGAAAACGGCACGCTGTTGATACCGTCCACGCCACGCAACTGCATGGGATACAGCAGGCCCAGGTCCTTCAGCGTCAGCTTGTAGGTCTTCGTGCGCGTGCTGGAAACCGCACGGGCAACCGGCGTGGCGGCATCCTCCGCAACGGTCGGCGGCACAAAGGGTCCCTGCTGAGCCTGAGCGGCCAGCGACGCTGTCGCCAGCGCCATGGTGGCCAACAGACGGCGGACATTGCTGCGTGAATCAAATTTCATAGACATGGGCGATGGGCCTGCGGCAGGTAAACATTCGGACGGGCGACGATGATGCTCAATCACCGGTTTCCAGCTTGGTGCGCTTGGTTTCGACCCGGTTTCCTTTCACCAGATCGACCAACATATTCTTGGAATGGATGAACAGCAGGGCAATGCCCCTCATGCTGACCCGCAACAACGAGGCCAGCGAAGATAAGGGTTTGTCGCGCTTGAGCTTGCCCCAGAACGTGGTCCAGATATCTGCACGCGCGAACGTCATACGGGCAAATTCCACCTCTTGCTGCGGCGTCAGGTCCACGAACTGCAAGCCAATATTGCGGCCGCGACTGAACACAACCTTGGCGGGCAGGGTGGCTTCTTCATCGTTGCGGTAAATAGACACCATCAGGCGTTCATGCAAGGGCACATCGACGTCATCCGGCAAGCGGATGCCCAGGCCGCCCTGGGAAAAATCGACCGTTTCGCAGGCAATCGTGCCGCCCGACGCAAGCTTGAGCATGGATTTGATCCGCATCGACACACGGTGGCTTTCCCGTACCTGCCTGGTCTCGCTGGCGGCCGCCACGCAGGCGGCCAGCAGCAGCGTGTTGTAGACGATCCAGAACAGGTTGATGGTCAATGTCGCCGTCACGCCGTGCTCGGCGAAGCTGGCGCCGGTGACCAGGTGATAAACGCCGAAGCCCACACCCAGCAGATTGAGCGCCAGCAACACCAGGTAGGGCTTGGCCATGGTCCAGTCGAAATAGGCCTTATCGATCACGCCGCCCTTGGCCGTCACGTTGAACTTGCCCAGTTTGGGATCGATAAAGAAGGCCACCAGCACTGGCCGCAGGATGTACCAGGCCAGGACGGACTCATAGACTTCATTCCAGAAGGAATGCCGGAACTTCCCCTGCACCTGAGAGTTGGTCACCGTAGCCAGCAAAATGTGCGGCACGGCATAGGCAGTAATCATCAGCGCCGAGGCATTGAAAACGTGAATGCCGAACAGCAGGTACGCCAGGGGCGCCGTCAGAAAGATCAGCCGCGGCAAACCATAGAAGAAATGCAGTGCTGCATTGGTATAGCAAAGCCGCTGGGCCAGCTTCAGCCCCTTGCCCAACAAGGGGCAATCCATGCGGAAGATCTGCGCCATGCCGCGCGCCCAGCGAATACGCTGACCAATGTGGCCGGACAGGCTTTCCGTCGCCAACCCGGCTGCCTGGGGAATTCCCAGGTAGGCGGTGTTGTAGCCCAGGCGCTGCATCTTCAGCGCCGTGTGTGCATCTTCCGTCACCGTTTCCACGGCAATGCCGCCGACTTCCAGCAACGGGGCACGTTTGATGACCGCGCACGAACCGCAGAAAAAGGTCGCATTCCAGAGGTCATTGCCATCCTGCAGCAATCCGTAGAACAGTTCGCCTTCGTTGGGCGTCACCCGGAACGTCTGCAAATTGCGCTCGAAGGGATCGGGCGAATAGAACACGTGGGGGGTCTGGATCATCGATAGCTTCGGGTCCTTGAGGAACCAGCCCATCGTGATCTGCAGGAAAGAGCGCGTCGGAATGTGATCGCAATCGAAAATTGCGATGTAGTCGCCCGTCGTATGTTCCAGCGCAGCGTTGATGTTGCCGGCCTTCGCGTGGAAATTATTGTTGCGCGTTACGTGCGTTACGCCAGCTTCGGCGCAGAACTCGCGGAATTCTTCCCGGCGCCCATCATCGAGCACATAGATTTTTATCTTGTCGCGCGGCCAGTCCAGGGCCATGGCGTTGAACACGGTCTGGCGCACGATGGCCAGGGGTTCGTTGTACGTCGGGATGAAAATATCCACCGTCGGCCATTGCGAAACATCGTCCGGCAGGGGCACTGGCTTGCGGTGCAGCGGCCAGGCCGACTGGAAGTAACCCAGCAACAGGGTCACCAGCGCATACAGCTCAGCGATCAGCAGCGTAAAGCCGAAGATGATATCGAGGATATGCTCGAACCCCAGCGTGGAAGTCAGCCGCCAATACATGTACCGCAGCGACGCGGCAATCGACAGCATGATCATCGCAAACAGCGCGATGCGGCCCGGTACCCGACGCAACAGCAGCGACAACGTGATGCTCGCCACTGCGAAAAACGCCTGCTGCCCCAGAGAGAGCGGCACGGTAATGACGAGATAGAACAGGAAGACCGACAGCGCCACAATCGCGTAGCGGACCGGTCGGCTGTTCCACAACGGCAGATCCGCCGCCCGTTCACCCCACGCCGACAGCCTGTCGGCTAGGCTCGGAGTGCTGGGTTTATCGTGAGAAGACGGAGTCGCGTTCATGCGTCAAACTTCCATTCATTCAGGCTGGATCGCAGCCAAGCGGCCGTTAAGCCATTGCGCGCATTCCAGGAAATCATTGGTCGCCTGGCTGTGAGGGGCATAGTCCAGGACACTGCGGCGACAGGCGATGGCCTCGCTCACCGCGGCATCCTTGTGCACGACCCCGATCACGGCACGGCCAAAATTCTGGCGCATCAGGCCAGTAACGTCCTGAGCCAGCTGATTGGCAGCGTCGAACTGGTTCACCAGGTAGCCAGCCGTATCAAAATCGGCCCGATGCTCGCAGTACTGCTCCAGCATATGCTCCATGCTCGGCAAGGTGGCATAACTGGCGGCATCGGCCAGCGTCACCACGACTGCCGCATGGCAGGCCTGCAGGGCATGGCGCATGTAGACGGACGCACCCGGCGGCGTATCCAGCAGCACGACCGCATCATCTTGCAGACCCATCTGGGCCAGCCGGGTACGCAGCCAATCGCCGCCATGCTGCATTTCCGCTTCCAGCAGTTCACGTGCACCATCTTCGATGTAGCCGAACGGCAGCAGGGCAACCCCCGCCTCGGTACTGAGACAGACATCGCGCCAGGGCCGATGCGACAACGCAGCGGTTGCCAGTCCATCGGGAACCGAAAGGTCTACGCCCAGGTGAAAACGTAGGGCGCTTTGCGGGTCCATGTCGACAAGCAACACCTGGTGTCCTGCCCGTTGCAGGGCAACGCCGAGGTTGACGGTGACGGTTGTCTTGCCTACCCCCCCTTTGGGAGATACAACAGAGACTATCTTCATAAGCGATTCAACCGTTGCGCCAGCGAAAACGACGCTTGCCCCTGGGGCTGCGCGTCATCGCTGTCATTCCGGGAAGCCTGCGGCTCCCGCTGAAAAACGTTACGCAGGCCATCCCCCTGTGATACGGGGCCTGCAGCATTCAGGAAAGCAGCGGGCAGGGCAGGTTCACTGCGGGTAGCCGCACCCATGCCATTGTCAACATCGCCAAGAATGCGTGAAAAAACATCCTGCAGCCCATTTCCCTGGGGCCTAGCCGGCGCACCAGCCTTGACCGGTGCAGTCACGGCCTCTTCCTGGCGCAACGCCAGCTTGGCGGCCAGGGAAAAACCGGCAGCACGCGCATCCGGTTCCACCTCCTGGGCAACCGGCTCGCTGGCTGCGGCCAACACCGAAGCAGGCTGTTGCCGCAATTCGGGTTCGGCAGCCCAGACAGCCTGGCGCAGCCCGGGCTGCGGTTCCGTTTCCGGAGCGGCCCAGGCGCCCAAGGATGAAGGCCTGGCGGCAACCGGAGACGTCATTTCAGCCAAGGGAGCTTCAGCCAGCCGGGCAGCGGCGCCATCCTCGCGCACGACGCGGGGCAACTGCGGCTCCTGCCGGCGGCCCAGTGGAATATTCAGCAAAGAGGCGTCCTCGGGCGACCCCGACTTAGCAATGTCCTCTTGCAGGGAAGACAGCAGCGGCCAACGAGCCAATGCCTCACCCGCGCGCTCGGCGCGGTTGATTTCCCTGTAGGCTTTGGCACTGCCGCCAATTTCCTCGAACAGTTTGCTTACGTCGTTGGTATCTTTCATAAGTCGACTTGCCTCTTTGCACTGCAACCGCTGCCTCAGCGAAACAAGCCCGGCGAACGGGCAGGCGCTTGTTGCGCCGCACGCTCCAGCCGGAATTCAACGCTGCCGGTCACATCTATGTCGGACGCCTGCTTGACCATCAGGCGCGGATCCAGCCGCAGGGAAAGGAACCATTGCTGATAAACGCCTTCCAGGAAGGCGGGGCTCCATGAAGCGCTTTTTTCTCCCAGGGCGGCAACCAGCGGCGAAAACCGATGCACGATGCGCAACGCACCGGCAGTTTCCTCGAGCGTAGTTTGCCCCCATTTGAGCTGGGACCAGAACAGATTCATCTGATTCTGCAACGCATCCAGCGTTGTCGCTTCCCCCAACGGTTGGGACTCGGCGAAGCTCTGGCCCACCCGCCGTGCAAACACCCTGGCGTCAGCGACACCAAGCTGTTCAGACAACGCATTGCCAAAAGCTTCCAGCAGCGGACGTACCGAGACCTCCGACTGCAATTCCCTGAAATACTGGACGAACTTAGCTTCCATCTCGCCTAACCTTCTTCTGTATCGTTGCATCTGGCCACATGGCACGTTGCGCCACGCGGTGTTGGAGCGTTTATGGCAGCAACGTTTTCTTCAGCAACGAATCCTGCGAAGAAAGGGAAGCCCCTGCGAGGCTGCCATGAAGCGGCCATCAAAGCAGCATGCTTTCCATGCTTGCGCTTGATCGCCCATCGTGTCTGATGCCAGCCCGTCAAAGTTCACCTGATTACCAGGACAACCTTCACGGAATTATCGACGTTATTTCCTTATTTCCATCATTCATGACGTTAAAACCATGCAAATCATTGCAAAATTACTATAAAAGTAACAATAAATCACATGTAAACGCCAGTCTGCACAAAAAAACGAAGATTTTCCTGGCGATCATGCCAATCTGCGCATAGTCACTAATTGTAAAAGACCGCTATGAATGACGATACGAAACGGCGATAGTTTTGGTTCAGAATCACAGGATTCTGCAAATTGACAACACTTTGAGGCGCTTCCGTTACATTCAAAGTGAAGAAAAGACGTGCCATACCGCACCGGAAATCTGGATATATCTCTAGTCCAATCCGAATACGTCGCGCGTATAGACCTTGCCGGCGACATCAGCCAGTTGCTCCGACCATCGATTGGCCACGATCACATCGCTGCGCGCCTTGAAGCGCGCAAGCATGGGTTCGTTTTCACATCCCATGTAGCTGTCCTGAACCAGTTTGGGTTCGTGAATCAGGACTGATACGCCGGCAGCCTGCAGGCCGCGGATAATATCCTGCACCGCCGACTCGCGGAAATTGTCCGCTCCTTCCTTCATGACCAGGCGGTGAACCCCTACGCACGTCGGCCGGCGCGCCAGGACCGTTTCCAGCACAAACTGCTTGCGCATGGTATTGGCGTCTACGATGGCCCGCATCAGGCAGTTGGGTACATCGGCATAATTAGCCAGCAACTGGCGGGTATCCTTGGGCAGGCAGTATCCACCATAGCCAAAGGACGGATTGTTGTAATACATCCCGATACGGGGATCCAGGCCTATCCCTTCAATGATCTGCCGTGTCTCCAGGCCCTTGATCTGGGCATAGGTATCGAGCTCGTTGAAAAATGCGATACGCATGGCCAGGTAGGTATTGGCGAACAACTTGATCGCCTCGGCCTCGGTGGAATCGGTATAGAGCTCCGGCACATCCTTGCGGCTCGCGCCTTCGCGTAACAAACGTCCGAACTGACGGGCAGCATCGGTACGCGCGCCCACGATAATGCGGGACGGATGCAGGTTGTCGTACAGCGCCCGTCCTTCGCGCAGGAATTCTGGCGAGAAAGTGATGCGCTCATACCCGAATTCCTGGCGCAGCCCTGCAGTAAAGCCCACGGGTACCGTCGACTTGATGATGATTTCAGCGGCCGTGTTGCACCCCAGCACTGTCCGAACCACCTGCTTGACGCTGCGGGTATCAAAACCATTGGTATGGGGATCGTAATCGGTGGGTGTCGCCACGATCACGTAGTCGGCGCTCCGGAATGCCTCGCTGGCATCGCTCGTCGCGCGCAGGGATAGCTTCCTGCTTGCCAGGAAGTCCCTGATATCCGGGTCTTCGATCGGGGAGCGGCCCTGGTTGATGGCCTGGACCTTGCCTGCATCGATATCGTAGGCCATCACTTCGTTGGCCTGCGCCAGCAACACTGCATTGGACAAGCCAACATAGCCAGTCCCGGCTACCGCGATTTTCATAAGCCTCGCCGCCTTTCATCAAGCACCCAACCGGCGGCCGGCCCATGCGGGGACCAACCACCGGTTGTCCTCCCGAAGTTATATCCGTGGCCGATGACGTCAGCATGACCGCGCCAGTGCCGGCGCAACAGACCTATGTGGGGACGGCTGCCACCAGAAAAATGCGGCCTGCTGCCCCAAATGGCTTGCCAGGGCGCTGGATGCTGAACAAGTCCGTGCACAAGCTGTGCATCGATTCTGGATAACTCGGCATCGATGCCTTATCCGAAAATCCATCCACTTTTCATGCCAGACCTATGCATGAAGTTGCGCACATCGATAACGGCATCCAAGTCATTGTTTTTACTGGAATAACACCCATCGATGCACATATCCCCAGGCCTTATCCATTATTACCATCTATATATATAAACATTTATAAACAACAACACCCTGTCTTTTCGGCCCCTGTGAGCCCCTTTACACAGCCAGGAAAAGCTCATAACAGTCATCGACACCACACAAGACATGTACATGCATGCGTTTCAGATCTGGAACACCAACGATGTTGACCCACCGATGGCAAAGCATTCGTTCCAATGAAGCCACTGATATTTTTTCAACCCGTTACGAATACCTTTATTCATGTCTTCAGCTTTTCATGAATCACTCCAACCTCAAAACAGGTATTTCAATGTCCGCTGTATTACCTGAGTGTTACTCGATTGATGACACACATAAAAAGCAAGACAGGTCATTCTCTATTCGATTTATTTGAGATAGATCAAACATGCATCACTCATCCTGGGGAAAAGCCTGTTGACAACCCGTTCATCGATTCTGGACAACTGACGAAAAACGCAAGGATGAAAATTCTATCCAGAATCGATGAACAGGCTGCCAAGTGACTTAGCAACAGCCAGAATGAAGCCTTAAGATGATGATTTAATTGATAAATATCATCTTCGTAGAGTTATCCACAGACACCCATCATTAACCATCAGTTATATATAAAGATATATACAAAACAAGAAAGAACAGGTGCCTCGGCAAAACTGTGCAAGTTAAGGATATGGTTGGTTCAGCACCCGCTGTATGAACAACAGCAGCTGAATACCGTAATAACTATTTCAAGTTAATTTCAATTCTTGACTGTTATCACGGTATTTCATATAGTGAAATAATAAATCGTCAATTTGTGACGCGTCACCGCAAAGATTAATGCTATATTCGGGAAAACGCGGAGTGGATTTTTATTTATATTCTCTGTATTCTGCGTTTGCTGATGTTGTCAGCCGTTTTAAACCCGTTCCCAATTCGATGCTTATTGGGTCTGACTTTATATGGGGCTTTCCTATATAAAAGCATTGGTTTGTTGTATATATTTTTTAATCAGGATACTTATCATGGCTCAAACGGGCAAAGTGAAGTGGTTTAACGCGGAAAAGGGATTTGGTTTCATTACGCCCGATGCTGGTGGTAGCGATGTATTCGCCCATTTTTCCGCCATTCAAGGCCGCGGCTATCGCAGCTTGAATGAAGGTCAAGCGGTTGAATTTGATGTCAAGGACGGCCCCAAGGGTCTTCAGGCAGAAAATATTCAGCCTCTCTGACGTGTCACTTTGAACCGTTTGCCTATTAGGGAGACTGGTTCACTATGCAAACCCATGTTCTCTTGGACATGGGTTTTTTATTTTGGCGCCCAAGGCTTGCCGGAGAATTACGTTCCTGATTCAGGCGCATGTCTTCCGGGTTAGTGTGTGAAACCTAAACCTGGCGATCGATATCGATACCAGGGGTTCTTCTGCTCAAGAACAGCAGGTATCGGTCAGTGCCCAGGAATGTGGTTACTTGCCATCTTTCACATCGGTTGTTCCACGTGAAACATCATCGATAGCTTGATGTGTGTGTATCTGCATTGCCAAGAAATTTTTCTTGCGTGAATGCTGCCATTTTCAATAGCTCGACTTGCTGTAGCAGCTTTTCTCGATTTCTCGCCAAAAGTTTTCACTTACCGATACAGAACCGTTGCAGTGGCTTTTGGGACCCACTTAGGGTTAGGGGGAGTCACGTACGCAACACTGTAGCCACGAAAAGCAATAATTATCTGTACTTGCTGAGTACAGCAGGAAAGGGCCGGCCGCTGTTGCTGCGTGTTGGCTATTTGCCGCATACCTAGGGGTGGGCCCGATATTTTTGTTTTTATGTTTCACGTGAAACACCCGTTACGAGCGACGCGTCTATAATTATTTTTTTAGGATGCTTGTCGCCATGTTCTACCCCACCGAATTTGACGTGATTGTCGTGGGCGGAGGCCATGCTGGCACTGAAGCGGCAATGGCTGCCGCTCGTGCTGGCTGTGCCACGCTGTTACTGACGCACAATATTGAGACTCTTGGACAGATGTCCTGCAATCCCTCTATCGGTGGTATAGGTAAAGGACACCTGGTCAAGGAAGTTGATGCCCTGGGTGGCATCATGGGGATCTGTGCCGACGAAGCAGGCATCCAGTTCCGCACATTGAACAGTTCCAAGGGGCCGGCTGTCCGCGCCACACGTGCGCAGATAGATCGGGTGCTATACCGGCGTGCCGTACGTTATCGCCTGGAAAATCAAGCCAACCTGTGGTTGTTCCAGCAAGCAGTGGACGATTTGATGGTGGAAGGTGACAAGGTTGTGGGAGCGGTTACCCAGCTTGGCATCAAGTTTCGTGCACGAAGTGTGGTGCTGACTACTGGCACTTTCCTGAACGGCCTGGTTCATGTTGGCCTGAGCAATTATTCCGCCGGCCGTGCAGGTGATCCTCCGGCTATTACCCTGGGGCAACGGCTGAAGGAACTGAAGTTGCCCCAAGGGCGCTTGAAGACTGGCACGCCGCCACGCATCGATGGTCGGAGTATTGATTTTTCACGTCTGGAAAGACAAGACGGTGATAGCAATCCCATACCGGTGTTTTCCTATCTCGGAAATGCTGGCTTGCATCCGCAGCAGTTGCCTTGCTGGATCACGCATACGAATAGCCGGACGCATGACATCATCCGTGGTGGTCTGGATCGTTCGCCGATGTACAGCGGCGTGATCGAAGGAATCGGGCCACGGTACTGCCCGTCGATAGAAGACAAAATCCATCGTTTCGCTGACAAGGATTCCCACCAGGTATTCCTGGAACCCGAGGGTCTGGACACAAACGAGTATTACCCTAACGGCGTATCTACCAGCCTGCCTTTCGATGTTCAGCTGGATTTGGTGCATAGCCTGCCTGGTCTGGAAAATGCGCATATCCTGCGTCCTGGCTACGCTATCGAATACGATTACTTCGATCCGCGTGGTTTGCATGCCAGTCTGGAAAGCAAACATATACAGGGGCTGTTTTTTGCCGGGCAGATCAACGGCACAACTGGCTACGAAGAAGCTGCGGCCCAGGGGCTGCTGGCCGGGATCAATGCGTCGCTGAAGGTGAAAGGGGAAGAGGCGTGGGTTCCTCGCCGTGATGAAGCCTATCTTGGCGTGTTGGTCGATGATCTCGTTACCCGCGGGGTGACGGAACCCTATCGCATGTTTACCTCGCGGGCCGAGTATCGCCTGAGCATGCGGGAAGATAATGCCGACATGCGCTTGACCGAAATCGGGCGACACCTGGGCGTGGTTGATGATGAACGCTGGCAGCGTTTTTCCGACAAGCGCGACGCTGTTTCACGTGAAACAATGCGGCTGCGCAAGACGGTCATTACTCCTCGCATCCTCACGCCAGAAATTGCCGAGCCTTTGCTGGGCAAGCCCATTGAAAAGGAATACACGCTGGCAGAATTGTTGCGTCGCCCTGATGTGGACTATCAACGTTTGATGGCTGTGACTGCTGCCGATGGCACTGCCTTTGCGCCGGCCGAACCCTTGACCGAAGACGAAGCCGAGCAAGTATCCATCCAGGTCAAGTACGAGGGCTATATCAATCGACAGCAGGATGAGATACGTCGTCTGTCTACCTATGAAAGCCAGCCTATCCCTGTTGAACTGGATTATGACGCTGTGTCGGGCCTGTCCTTTGAGGTCCGGCAACGCCTGCGCGAAGCTCGCCCGGCCACGCTGGGGCAGGCAGCCCGCATATCCAGTGTGACGCCTGCCGCCATTTCCTTGTTGATGGTGCATCTCAAGCGCATGCATTACCAGAAGAACAAAGCGGAGAAACAGTAATGGTGTCCATGAGTCTGTCTGCGGGAACGGCTGGGCAGGTGATTGCGGTTGGACGCGCACTGGGGCTGGATATCACCGGGCTCCAGGCAGAAACCCTGTGCCGCTATATCGAACTGATGGCGCGGTGGAACAAGACCTACAACCTGACGGCTATCCGCGATCCTCAGAAAATGCTGGTGCAGCATCTGTACGACAGCCTGAGTGTGGTTTCACCGTTGATCCGTCATGCTGGCAGTCAATCCCTGTCCATCATGGATGTCGGTTCCGGTGGCGGTTTGCCCGGCGTGGTGCTGGCCATCATGAGGCCGGACTGGAATGTCGTCTGTGTTGACGCCGTAGAGAAAAAAACAGCGTTCATCCGGCAGGTCTCTGGTACGCTGAAACTCGCGAACTTGTCATCCCGACATGCCCGCATCGAAAGCTTGCCGGCCCAGGCATGCGATATCGTTATCTCTCGGGCTTTTGCTTCGCTTGTGGATTTCACCAGCTGGTCCGGCCATCATGTACGTGATGGTGGCTACATGGTGGCGATGAAAGGCAAAATACCTGTCGAAGAAATCAGAGCCCTGGAGGACAAGGGCGATTGGCTGGTCAAAAGAACGGAAGCGCTGACGGTACCGGAACTGGAGGGTGAGCGTTGCCTGCTGTGGCTACAGGCCGCTCGCGGCATGTCCTCCATGGCCGATCAGGGCACAGCACAAGGAAGTCTCCAATCAGAGCCGCAGGCTCCCCATGATGGTGGTGCCAGCGCCCAGGCTGCGATGCCTGCGTTTGCCACTCGTTCCAGCAAGGAAATCGTTGAATGAAAACAGTGAAGAAAGTCCGGGCGGCGAAAATATTCTGCATCGCCAACCAGAAAGGCGGGGTAGGCAAGACTACCACTGCCATCAACCTTGCCGCAGGCCTGGCGCAGCACAAGAAGAAGGTACTGCTGGTTGACCTGGACCCGCAGGGAAATGCCACCATGGGTAGTGGCGTTGATAAGAATACGCTGAATGAAACGCTGTACCAGGTGCTGATCGGAACGGCTGATATCAAGGCAACCATTGTCTCGGCTGGCGACAGCGGCTATGACGTCCTGCCTTCCAACCGTGAACTGGCTGGCGCCGAGATGGACCTCATGGAAATGAGCGACCGCGAGCAGCGCCTCAAGCAGGCCCTTGCGCAGGTGTCTGGCGATTACGACTTCATTCTGATCGACTGCCCGCCGACCTTGTCCCTGCTGACGCTCAACGGGCTGGCCTGCGCCAATGGCGTGGTGATTCCGATGCAGTGTGAATACTTCGCGCTTGAAGGACTTTCCGATCTGGTGAATACCGTCAAGCGGGTGCATCACAACATCAACCCCGAGTTGCGCCTGATTGGTTTGCTGCGGGTCATGTTCGATCCACGTGTCACGCTGCAGCAGCAAGTTTCGGCGCAATTGGTATCGCACTTTGGCGATAAGGTATTCACTACCGTCATTCCGCGCAATGTGCGTCTGGCTGAAGCGCCCAGTTACGGCCTGCCTGGTGTGGTCTATGACCGCAACTCGCGTGGTGCCAAGGCCTATGTGGCCTTCGGTGCAGAAATGATCAAGCGTGTGAACGCGAAGAGCTAAACAGGAGTTGAGGATGGCCAGCAAAGCTGAGAAGAACGGTGCAGTGAAAACGGTGGCGAAAGCGCCCGCCAAGCGTGCCGCGGCTCGTCCGGCGGCTGCAGCCAAGGCTGCTGCGAAACCCGGGTCCAAGGCTGTTGCGGCAGCCAAGAAGAGCCGAGGGCTGGGGCGCGGCCTGGATGCGCTGCTGGGCGGCGATATACCTGCTCTGGCGGCCATCACCGAGGCGGCTGCACAACCGGCCGCCAAGGCCAGCACGGCGCCGTCTGTGCTGGCCCTGGCCCAGTTGGTGCCTGGCAAGTATCAGCCGCGCACGCGTATGGATGAAGGCGCCTTGAATGAGTTGGCGGCGTCTATTCGCGAGCAGGGCATCATGCAGCCGGTACTGGTGCGGCCCCTGACAGGTGAAAACGCAGGCAAGTATGAAATCATTGCCGGTGAACGCCGCTTCCGCGCTGCAGGCATTGCCGGGCTTGCGGAGGTACCGGTCTTGGTCCGGGAGGTGCCGGATGAGCATGCTGCCATCATGGCGCTGGTGGAAAACATCCAGCGCGAGGACCTGAACCCTTTGGAAGAGGCTCATGGCGTCCGACGTCTGCTCGACGAGTTCGGGCTGACGCATGAGCTGGCTGCCCAGGCAATCGGCCGTTCGCGTTCTGCCACCAGCAATCTGCTGCGTTTGCTGAACCTGGCCGGCCCGGTGCAAACCATGTTGCTGGCGGGCGATATCGACATGGGGCATGCGCGGGCCTTGTTGTCGCTGGATGCCGCGCGACAGATCCAGTTGGCGAATTTCATCGTGGCCAAGGGCCTGACCGTGCGCGAAGCGGAAAAGCTGGTTGCCCGCACGCTGCAGGAAGATGATGGCACCATTCCGGATGCCCGGCGTGCGCGCCAGTCTCCCAGCCGGGATGTGCTGCGCCTGGAAGAGGCACTGTCGGACCAACTTGGTACCAAGGTGACGCTCAAACTCGGCGCGCGCGAACGCGGCAAGATCGTCATTGATTTCCATGGCTGGGATCACCTGTCTTCCTTGCTGGAGAAGCAAGGCCTGGGCAGCGTGTTGGATGCCTGATTCCATGCGCAGGCTTCTGGTGTTGGCCACTGGCGGTACTATCGCGGGTCGCCAGACTGCCGGCGGAGGCTACCGGGCAGGGCAGATCGAGGGCCAGGAATTGCTGGCGCATTCCGGGCTGGATGGCAGCGGTTTGCATATCGACGTGGAAGATATCGCCAGCGTAGGCAGCCAGGATATGAACCAGGCAATATGGCTGCGCTTGGCCCGTCGTATCGAGGCTGCTGCCGTGTCAGGCGGTTTTGATGGGGTCGTGGTGACCCACGGTACCGATACGATGGAAGAAACTGCCTTCTTCCTGTCGCGCGTGTTGGCAGTCCCTTTTCCTGTGGTCCTGACTGGCGCCATGCGTCCGGCTGATGCGCCGGATGCCGATGGTCCGGTGAATCTGCGTCACGCCTTGTTGCTGGCTGCACAACCCGTGCCAGACAGCGCAGGCAATGTGCTGGTTGCGTTCAATGGCAATGTCCATGCGGCGCAGTGGCTCAGGAAAGTATCGGCAAGTGGCCTGGTGGCGTTCGCTTCACCTGGCGCATGTCCGTTGGGCACGTTTATCGGGGATCATATTCGCTGGACGCCTGGCGTGGCCGCGCCTGCAAGCCGCCGCTACAGTTTGCCTGCCAGCGCCGGGGCCTGGCCCAAGGTGGGCGTGATCTATGCCCATGCAGGCATGGAGCCGGAGCAGGTCCGTGCCTGCACGGAGCTGGGATGGGACGGATGGGTGCTGGCAGGGGTAGGCAACGGCAATGCGTCTGGTGCCTGCCTGGCTGTTCTGGCCGAAGCGGCAGAGCGGGGGGCTGTGGTGGTGCGTTCGCGCCGGTGCATCGATGGCTGGGTGACGCGTGCCGCTGAAGTGGATGATGATGCGCTGGGTTTTGTTGCCGCAGGCATTTACGATGTGCCGCAATCGCGCATCCTGTTGATGCTGGCGTTGGCGGAAACGCGCCAGCGCGAGCTCATCCAGCAGCATTTTCTCCAGTGAGCCGGCGCTGCATGCTAAAGGCATGAGCAGGCCGA
The DNA here is from genome assembly GCF_048595715.1 of Kerstersia gyiorum. NCBI lineage: Bacteria > Pseudomonadati > Pseudomonadota > Betaproteobacteria > Burkholderiales > Alcaligenaceae > Kerstersia > Kerstersia gyiorum. The sequence continues at coordinate 3,835,279 of NZ_CP169556.1, read as the reverse complement.
GTCGCGCAGGGCATACGAGGCCATTACCCGGGGCCAGCGTTTATTGGCTTCGGGCGTATCAGGGAACGACGCGGGTATTCAGGGCATAGGGCCCGTCGCAAAGTTGTTCCTTGAGAAACTCGATGGCGACTTTTACCTTGGCGGAGTTGGCCGATCGGTTGCTGGTGGTGGCCCAGACATCCGCGAATTCCTGGTAGGCCGGCAGTATCTGGATAACGCTGCCGTCTTCGATGTAGCGCGCGATATCCCATACCGAGAGCATGAAAATGCCCAGCCCCCGGATGCCCCAGGTGCGCACGACGTCGCTGTGGTTGGAACCATAGCGGCCATTGACCTTGACGGTTTCCAGCCCCTTGGGGCCGTGCAGGCGCCAGACGCCGAATGCCTGTTCGCGGTCGCGGAACACCAGGCATTCATGCTGGGCAAGATCCGCGAGGCTCTGGGGCATGCCGCGCTTGGCAATGTAGGAAGGCGCGGCGCACAGGATGCGGCGGCTGGGGGTGATGCGATGCGCGATCAGGTGAGGCTGCTTGGGATCGCCGACACGGATATCGATGTCATAGCCTTCTTCCAGGATATCGACGTGGCGGTCCAGCAGTTCCAGCCAGATTTCCAGCTTGGGATAACGCTCTTCCAGCATGGCCAGAATGTGTGCGACATGATGGCGTCCCAGGCGCATGCTGGTGGCGATGCGCAGCAGGCCGGATGGCTCCAGCTTGCTGCTGGCAACCAGCTCCGTCATGGACGTCATGTTTTCTATGATGCGGCGCGCATAGTCGTAAACCATCTCGCCTTCTTCCGTGATATGGATGCGGCGGGTGGTACGATGGAACAGGCGGATTCCCAGCTGCTGTTCCAGTATGGCGATACGCTTGCTGACATAGGCGGGCGACTTCCCGATGTCCTTGGCGGCTGCGGCGAAGCTACCCAGGCGGGCCGCGATGGAAAAAACACGCAGATCCATAAGGGCTGGTTCATTATTCATGATTCGTGTCTTTTGAATTAATGAATTTGGTAATTATATTCGCTTGGGTAGCTATTACACTGGCCTGTTTCCTGATTTTGCATCTGGTTCTGCGCCAGCGCTGCCAGCGCTTATTGCCGCGCCTGGTCCAGACGCTATGCTTACGCGCCAGGCGCCGGCCAGGACCGGCATCCGTTGGCGATCCGGCTTTCCGATAATGGCATGTGCACTGGCGCCGGACTGCGCCCGGTCTCCGGGCCTGGGCTTTTCATTTTTCCTTCACTGAATTCTGGATTTCACTCATGGCAAGCATCCTTGTTATCAATGGCCCCAACCTGAACCTGTTGGGTACGCGTGAACCTGCCGTCTATGGCCATGAAACGCTCGCTGACGTCGAGCGCCTGTGCCGCGAGGAGGGCGCGAAGCTGGGGGTGGAGGTCGAGTGCCGCCAGAGCAACCATGAAGGCGTGCTGGTCGACTGGATTCAGGAAGCGGGCCGCGAGATTGCTGCCGGCCGTTGCATTGGGGTGGTGATGAACCCTGGTGCCTATACGCATACTTCCATTGCGCTGCACGATGCCATCAAGGGCGCTGCCGTGCGCCTGATCGAACTGCACATCTCCAATGTGCATGCACGGGAATCGTTCCGCCACCATTCCTATATTTCGCCCGCGGCGCGCGGCATCATCGTCGGCATGGGCGTTGATGGCTACGCATTGGCCATTCAGGCCCTGGTGCGTTTGCAGGACAAGTAATTCCCGTTCGGGCGAGTGTTGCCGGCTGTCGTTGTAGAGAAAACCCAATATGCGTAGATCGATTGCAACCGTCTCCCTGAGCGGAACCTTGCGGGAAAAGCTGGAAGCCATTTCCGCAGCCGGTTTCGATGGCATCGAATTGTTCGAGAACGATTTCATTCATTTCAATGGCTCGGCGCGCGATCTGCGCAACATGGCTGCTGACCTGGGCCTGACGATTGATCTCTACCAGCCATTCCGGGATTTCGAGGCCATGCCGGCTGAGTTGTTGCCGCGTGGGTTGGAGCGTGCCGAACGCAAGTTCGACATCATGCAGGAAATGGGATGCGGGCTGGTGCTGTGCTGCTCCAATACCTCACCCCATGCCATCGATGATCCAGCCCTGGCCGCAGACCAGCTGGCGCTTTTGGCGGACCGTGCTGCACGCCGCAATCTGCGCATCGGCTATGAAGCGCTTTCCTGGGGGCGCCACGTCAAACTGTACGGGCAGGCCTGGGATATTGTGCAGCGCGCCGCGCATCCGCATCTGGGACTGATACTGGACAGTTTCCATACGCTGTCGCTCAAGGACGATCCCAGTGGTATTGCGGCCATCCCCGGCGACAAGATCTTTTTCCTGCAGATGGCCGACGCTCCGCTACTGACGCTGGATGTCATAGACTGGGCCCGCCATCACCGTTGCTTCCCTGGGCAGGGCCAGCTGGATGTGGAAAACTTCTTCCTGCAGACCTTGCTGGCGGGCTACAGCGGGCCGTTGTCACTGGAAATTTTCAATGACATCTTCCGCGAGACGCCCAATCGCCGTACTGCGCTGGATGCCATGCGTTCGCTGTTGTATCTCGAAAGCTGGGGGCGCGAACGCCTGGCCCGGCCCGAGGCGGACGAAGACCCCGAGAAGTTGAAAGCAACGGCGGCGCGCATCGAGTTGTTCAATCCGCCGCCTGCGCCTGTATTTTCCGGCGTGAGTTTCGTCGAGTTTGCCGTGGATGAAGCGTCGGCGGCCGGGCTGGGGAAAATGTTCGAACGCATGGGCTTCCGGCGCGCCGGCAAGCACCGCTCCAAGCAGGCTATCCTGTATCGCCAGGGCGATGTGGCCTTGATCCTCAATTCCCAGCCCGGCTCTTTTGCTCGCGAGCGTTTTGGCAGTTTCGGCGCCTCGGTGTGTGCCCTGGGCCTGTATACGCAGGACCCGGTAGGCGCGCTCAGCCGTGGCCAGGCCCTGCAATCCGCGCGTTTTGAAAGTCCGGTGGGGGCGGGGGAAATGGTATTGCCGGCGATTGTTTCACCGGGCGGTATCGTCGTGTATTTCGTATCGTCCAGCCTGGCGCCCAATGGCCTGTTCGAGGCCGATTTCGTGCTGGAGCAGGCATCCCAGGCGGAAGCCGGCTCGGCCGCCGCTATTAACGGACTGGATTACCTGGCCCTGGGCATGAATGTCGGCCAGCGCGATACCTGGACCTTGTTTGCACGCTCGGTGCTGGGGTTGAACCAGGGAGACAACCTGCAGTTTGCCGACCCCTATGGCCTGGTGGACATTACCACTGCGGCCAATACGGATGGCAGTCTGAGGCTGGTGCTGAATGTTTCGCAAAGCCTGAGCACCGATACCGCCAGGGCCGCCCAGCAGCAGGGCGGGGTGGCGGTGCATCACCTGGCTTTTTCCAGCCACGACATCTTTGCGACGGTACGTGCCTGGAAGACGGCAGGGGTTGCCATTACGCCCGTGTCGCCGAACTATTACGACGACCTGGCCAGCCGGCTGGATCTGGCGCCGGACTTGCTGGCGCAACTGCGCGAGCACGGTGTGCTGTACGATCGGGATGCCGGCGGCGAGTACCTGCATTGCTACACCGATAACATTGCAGGGCATTTCTTCTGCGAGGCCGTACAGCGCCTGGGCAGTTATGCCGGCGTCGGGGCGCTCAACGCAGCGGCGCGGGTGGCGGCCAGGGCCCAAGCCGGCAACGACTGATAAAGAGCGGCGCTGGCCAGCGGCCCGATTCGGCGTTTGTCGCCGGGCCGGGCCGTTTATTTTTCCAACAACCACAATAAAACAGAGGGTAGCCTCATGAGACAAGTTTCCCGAGTTCTGGCCGGCCTTGCCGCCGGCCTGGCGCTTTGTACATCTGCGACTGCCGGCCCCCGGCTGGACGCCATCATGGAGAGCAAGGTGTTGCGTGTGGGTACGCCAGGCGATTACCGGCCCTTTGCGATGAAGACAGCCGATGGCGGCTACGAGGGCCATGATATCGACGTCATCGAGCAGATCGCCAAGGAACTGGGGCTGCGGGTGGAATACGTGCAGACTTCCTGGCCCCAGCTGATGCCTGACCTGCAGGCCAATCATTTCGATGTGGCGGTGGGCGGCATCACGCGCAATGCCGCACGTATCGGCAAGGTCGAGATGCTGCCGGGCTATGCGCCCTTCGGCAAGGTCGCGCTGGTACGCAGCAGTGAAGCCGGCCGCTACCAGTCGGTGGCTGACCTGAACCAGCCCGGCGTGAAGGTCATCAAGAATCCCGGCGGGACCAACGAGGCTTTCGTGCTGGCCAACCTGGGCAAGGCCCAGATCAGCACGCATGACAAAAATGCGGAAATTCCTGCGCTGATTGCTGAAGGCAAGGGCGACGTGATGATCACGGAAACCTATGAAGCGTTGCACTACAGCAAGGCGGACCCGCGCCTGAGCGCGCAATTCATCGACACGCCGCTGACGCCCAAGAACTACCTGGGCTTCATGCTTCCGGTGGATGACCCGGATTACATCCGCGTGATGGAATTTGCCTGGGATCTGGTCGACAAGCGCGGGGGCGTCGAAGAAGCCGGCCGGCACTGGCTGAAGTAAACCATCTGGAGGGCCGTGCGGCCGCCTCGGCTGGCGCCCTGTCCGGTTCGCCGTCGGGGCGCCAGCCCTGGACCCAGGCAGGGCTGGTGAGGACAATTTCGTTGTAGCCAGCGCACGATTTCAACTATTTTATTCTTTTTAGTTGATAGCGCTTGACACTAGTAAAGAAGAGGTCCATAATTTTGAATTCTACGGAGAGGTGCCCGAGTGGTTAAAGGGGGCAGACTGTAAATCTGTTGGCTAACGCCTACGTTGGTTCGAATCCAACCCTCTCCACCAAGTTTGCTGAAGCGCCCGCACAATCGTTCAAGGACGAAGCGGGCGTTGATGTAGCGGGTAAGGTGGTCGCGTAAGCCCTCGGCAAGTGAGGCTGATCAGCCTGGCTGATTCGTGATTGCGGGTGTAGCTCAATGGTAGAGCAGAAGCCTTCCAAGCTTACGACGAGGGTTCGATTCCCTTCACCCGCTCCAGTAGTTGATTGTTTCGCCGTCGCAAGTACGGTGGAATCAATGCCCATGTGGCTCAGTGGTAGAGCACTCCCTTGGTAAGGGAGAGGTCACGCGTTCGATCCGCGTCATGGGCACCACTCTCCTTTCGTTGTTAAACACTCATACGCTTCTTATTCCAGGGCAGGAGTCCGTCATGGCAAAAGGTAAGTTTGAACGCACCAAGCCGCACGTGAACGTCGGCACGATCGGTCACGTTGACCACGGCAAGACGACGCTGACGGCGGCAATCGCCACGGTGCTGTCCAAGCAATTTGGCGGCGAAGCCAAGGGCTACGACCAGATCGACAACGCGCCGGAAGAAAAGGCTCGTGGTATCACGATCAACACCTCGCACGTGGAATACGAGACGAAGTCGCGCCACTATGCGCACGTTGACTGCCCGGGCCACGCGGACTATGTGAAGAACATGATCACGGGTGCAGCGCAGATGGACGGCGCGATCCTGGTGGTGTCGTCGGCTGACGGTCCCATGCCGCAAACGCGCGAGCACATTCTGCTGAGCCGTCAGGTTGGCGTGCCGTACATCATCGTGTTCCTGAACAAGGCCGACATGGTTGATGACGCCGAGCTGCTGGAACTGGTCGAAATGGAAGTGCGCGAGCTGCTGTCCAAGTACGACTTCCCGGGCGACGATACCCCGATCATCAAGGGTTCGGCCAAGCTGGCGCTGGAAGGCGACCAATCGGAAATGGGCGAGCCGGCCATTCTGCGTCTGGCCGAAGCGCTGGATTCGTACATCCCGACGCCTGAGCGCGCCGTGGACGGCACGTTCCTGATGCCTGTGGAAGACGTGTTCTCGATCTCGGGCCGTGGCACGGTGGTGACGGGTCGCGTTGAGCGCGGCATCATCAAGGTCGGCGAAGAAATCGAAATCGTCGGTATCCGCGACACCGTGAAGACGACTTGCACGGGCGTGGAAATGTTCCGCAAGCTGCTGGACCAAGGTCAGGCTGGCGACAACGTCGGTATCCTGCTGCGCGGCACCAAGCGTGAAGAAGTCGAGCGCGGCCAAGTGCTGGCCAAGCCCGGTTCGATCAAGCCGCACACGGAATTCACCGCCGAGGTGTACATCCTGTCGAAGGAAGAAGGCGGCCGCCACACCCCGTTCTTCAACGGCTATCGTCCACAGTTCTACTTCCGTACCACGGACGTGACGGGCACGATCGACCTGCCGGCTGACAAGGAAATGGTTCTGCCGGGCGACAACGTCTCCATCGTTGTGAAGCTGCTGGCCCCCATCGCCATGGAAGAAGGTCTGCGTTTCGCCATCCGTGAAGGCGGTCGTACCGTCGGCGCCGGCGTCGTTGCCAGCATCATCAAGTAAGTTGTCTCGTAAATGCAGCTGGTGTTAAAATGCCAGCTGCATTTTTTGCTGTCTTGTAGTAATATATAAGGCTATCCATTTCCCGGGTGGTCTTGCTGCCAGGTAATCGTAGGGGCATAGCTCAATTGGCAGAGCGTCGGTCTCCAAAACCGAAGGTTGTGGGTTCGATTCCTACTGCCCCTGCCACACTCCCATGTGTGGTTTCCTCCTATCTGGCTCGCGGCGTCAGAAAATGTCCAATACCAATGTAGAAACCGTTAGCCGTACCGCTGATCGCGTCAAGCTCGTCTTGGCCGTTCTGGTCGTTGCTGCTGGCATTTACGGATTTTCGGCGCTGAGCGCGCAGCCTCTGGTGGCGCGGGTGTCCGTTTTCCTGGGTTCGCTGGTTCTGGCTGCTGTCATCGCCTGGTTCAGTGAGCCGGGCCGTCGTTTCGGTGCCTTCGCGCAAGCTTCCTACGAGGAAGTGCGTCGCCGCGTAACCTGGCCGACCCGCAAGGAAACGGTACAGATGACGGGCGTGGTGTTCGCGTTCGTGATTGTCATGTCCATCCTGCTGTGGTTTGTGGACAAGATTATTCAGTGGGGTCTGTATGACCTCCTCATGGGCTGGAACTAAGGACGCGTAATGAGCAAGCGTTGGTATGTCGTCCATGTGTATTCCGGCATGGAAAAAAGTGTTAATCGTGCGCTGGTGGAACGTATCCAGCGTGCGGATCTGGAAAACTCCTTTGGCCGCATCCTCGTTCCTTCCGAAGAAGTCGTGGAAGTGAAGGGCGGCCAGAAGTCCATCACCGAGCGCCGTATTTATCCGGGCTATGTGCTGGTCGAAATGGAGTTGACGGATGAAACCTGGCACCTGGTGAAGAGCACGCCTCGCGTGACTGGCTTCCTGGGTGGCACCGGTAACCGGCCCACGCCGATTTCCGAGCGCGAAGTCCAGGGCATCCTGTCGCAAATGGAAGAGGGTGGTGAAAAGCCCCGTCCCAAGATTCTGTTCGAAGTGGGCGAAATGGTGCGTGTCAAAGAAGGTCCGTTCGCGGATTTCAATGGCAGCGTCGAAGACGTCAACTACGAGAAAAGCAAGGTCCGTGTCACGGTCACGATTTTCGGTCGTGCCACACCGGTCGAGCTGGATTTCAGCCAGGTCGAAAAGACCTGAGCTTCTGACGGAAGCCGCCGGCCAGTCTGGCGGCATTTCCGATTTTCAACCTCGGGGAGTTTCCCGTCCTGGGAAACGTTTGTACCCGTCTGGAGTTAAAGATGGCGAAGAAAATCGTCGGCTTTATCAAGCTGCAGGTCCCGGCTGGTAAGGCTAATCCTTCCCCCCCCATCGGTCCGGCGCTGGGTCAGCGCGGTCTGAACATCATGGAATTCTGCAAGGCGTTCAACGCCAAGACGCAGAGCCTGGAGCCGGGTCTGCCCATCCCCGTGGTCATCACAGCCTACGCGGACAAGAGCTTCACCTTCATCATGAAGACCCCGCCCGCGACCATTCTGATCAAGAAGGCCGCTGGTGTGCAAAAGGGTTCGCCCAAGCCCCATACCGACAAGGTCGGCACGCTGACGCGCGCCCAGGCTGAAGAAATCGCCAAGACCAAGGCGCCTGACCTGACCGCTGCCGATCTGGACGCCGCCGTGCGCACGATCGCCGGTAGCGCTGCCAGCATGGGTATTACGGTTGAAGGAGTGATCTGATATGGCTAAGCTTTCCAAGCGCACCGCTGCTCTGCGTGCCAAGATCGACCGCACCAAGCTGTACCCCGTCGCTGACGCGCTGGCCCTGATCAAGGAAACCGCGACTGCCAAGTTCAACGAATCCGTTGACGTGGCCGTGCAGCTGGGTATCGACCCCCGCAAGTCGGACCAACTGGTCCGTGGCTCCGTGGTTCTGCCTGCCGGTACCGGCAAGAGCGTCCGCGTCGCTGTTTTCGCCCAAGGCGAAAAAGCGGAAGCCGCCAAGGCTGCTGGCGCCGACATCGTCGGCCTGGAAGACCTGGCCGAGCGCATCAAGGGCGGTCAGATCGACTTCGACGTGGTCATTGCTTCGCCCGACACGATGCGTGTCGTCGGTGCCCTGGGTCAAGTCCTGGGCCCCCGGGGCCTGATGCCGAACCCGAAGGTCGGCACCGTGACCCCGGACGTCGTCACCGCTGTCAAGAATGCCAAGGCTGGCCAAGTGCAATACCGTACCGACAAGGCCGGTATCATCCACGCCACCATCGGCCGTGCTTCGTTCGACGTGGCTCAGCTGCAGACCAACCTGGCTGCCCTGATCGACGCGCTGAACAAGGCTCGTCCCGCTGCCGCCAAGGGCGTTTACCTGCGCAAGGTTGCCGTGTCCTCCACCATGGGTGGCGGCGCGCGTGTTGAAGTCGCTTCGCTGACTTCGGCCGCCTGATAGCAGGTTTGTTGTAAAGACTTTGGGCTTCATCCGGGCCCCCTGGGCCTGGATGCTGCTGTCAAAGACCGCTGGAATGCCCGGCAGCCGCCATATCGCTTGCGATACGGACGTCAACCGGGGATTTAATGATGCAGGTAGCTGCGTCTCCAGCGTAGACGGCGTCCCACGGAAGATTTCTTGTAGTTCAAGAACTCGTCCAGGTTCGCCGCATTCGGTACGACATCGGGATTTTCCTGGTGTCCTTTGATGGAGTGTTCAACCGTGAGTCTCAATCGTCAAGAGAAAGCGGCAGTTATCGAAGAAGTTTCGGCCGAGCTGGTCGAAGCCAAGTCGATCGTTGTTGCTGAGTATCGTGGTCTGGACGTCGCCTCCGTCACCGTACTGCGCAAGAATGCGCGCCAATCGGGCGTCTATCTGCGTGTTCTGAAGAACACGCTGGTGCGTCGCGCTGTTGCCGGCACGGCTTTCGAGCCGCTGTCCGAGCAACTGACCGGTCCGCTGATGTACGCCATCAGCAATGATCCGGTTGCGGCCGCCAAGGTGCTGAGTGACTTCGCTAAGACCAACGACAAGCTGGTCATCAAGGGCGGTTCGCTGCCCAACAGCGTGCTCGACGTTGAAGGCGTGAAGGCCCTGGCCTCCCTGCCGTCGCGTGAAGAGCTGCTGGCGAAGCTGCTGGGCACCATGCAAGCCCCGATTACGCAATTTGCCCGTACGCTCAACGAAGTGCCGACCAAGTTCGTGCGTGGCCTCGCGGCCGTGCGCGACCAGAAGGCCGAAGCCTGATCAGGCTTCCCCTCTGGAAATGGTCGGTATCAATTGAACGACTGAGCGACAACCATACCCTGGCATTATCCAATTTTGGAGTTCTTTGAAAATGGCACTGAATAAAGCTGAAATCCTCGAAGCCATCGCTGGCCTCACCGTGCTCGAACTGTCCGAGCTGATCAAGGATCTGGAAGAAAAGTTTGGCGTGTCGGCTGCTGCCGCCGCTGTTGCTGTGGCCGCTCCGGCTGCTGGCGCTGCTGCTCCCGCAGCTGAAGAAAAGACCGAATTTGACGTCGTGCTGCTCGAAGCCGGCGCCAACAAGGTCAGCGTCATCAAGGCCGTGCGCGAACTGACGGGCCTGGGCCTGAAGGAAGCCAAGGACCTGGTCGACGGCGCTCCCAAGACCGTGAAGGAAGCGCTGGCCAAGGCTGACGCCGAAGCCGCCAAGAAGAAGCTGGAAGAAGCCGGCGCCAAGGTCGAACTGAAGTAAGACCTGCGTTTTGCTGCCCGGAGAGGTCTTGGTGCCTCCTCCGGGCTTTTGCGTTTCCAGGAAACCCATCTGGCCAGCTGGGTTTTGTCCCGCAGTCGGATTTCCTGGAGTCGTACCTGGGGCCGTGGTTTGACGGTCCATGCAACCTCGAGTCGGAGTGCTCATGCCTTACTCGTTTACCGAAAAAAAGCGCATCCGCAAAAATTTTGCCAAGCGGGAAGACGTTCAGAACGTGCCGTATCTGCTGGCAACGCAGCTGCAGTCCTTCCGGACTTTTCTGCAGTCGGAAGTGCCCTCATCCGAACGCAAGGATGAAGGCCTCCAAGCCGCTTTTTCTTCTATTTTCCCGATCGTCAGCCACAATCAGATGGCTCGTCTGGAATTCGTCAGCTACACGCTCGGCGAACCGGTCTTCGACGTCAAGGAATGCCAGCAACGTGGTCTGACCTATGCGTCGCCGCTACGCGCCAAAGTCCGCCTGGTGCTGCTCGACCGTGAAGTGAGCAAACCGACAGTCAAGGAAGTGAAGGAACAGGAAGTCTACATGGGCGAAATTCCGCTCATGACCGACACCGGTTCGTTCGTCATCAACGGTACCGAGCGCGTCATCGTGTCGCAGCTGCACCGTTCGCCTGGCGTGTTCTTTGAGCACGACCGCGGCAAGACTCACAGTTCCGGCAAGCTGCTGTTCTCTGCCCGCGTGATTCCTTACCGTGGCTCCTGGCTGGACTTCGAGTTCGACCCCAAGGATCTGCTGTTCTTCCGCGTTGACCGCCGCCGCAAGATGCCGGTGTCGATCCTGCTGAAGGCGATCGGCATGACGCCGGAATCCATCCTGGCCTACTTCTTCGATTTCGACCACTTCGACCTGAAGAGCGAAGGCGGCATGATGGAGTTCGTGCCGGAACGCTGGAAGGGTGAAGTGGCCCGTTTCGACATCACCGACCGCGAAGGCACGGTGCTGGTCGAGAAGGACAAGCGCATCAATGCCAAGCATCTGCGCGATATCGCCAAGGCGGGTATCGAGTGGATTTCCGTGCCCGAGGACTTCCTCGTGGGCCGTGTGCTGGCCAAGAACATCGTTGATCCGGATACCGGCGAAGTGCTGGCCAACGCCAACGACGAAATCACCGAGAGCCTGCTGGAAAACCTGCGCAGCGCCGGCGTGCCGTCCATCCAGACGCTGTACACCAACGACCTGGATCGCGGCCCCTACATCTCGATGACGCTGCGTACCGACGACACTGCGGACCAGAACGCCGCCCGCGTCGCGATCTACCGCATGATGCGTCCTGGCGAGCCGCCTACGGAAGAAGCCGTCGAGGCCCTGTTCAACCGTCTGTTCTACAGCGAAGAGTCGTATGACCTGTCGCGCGTGGGCCGGATGAAGGTCAACAGCCGCTTGAACCGCGAAAACGTGCTGGAAGGCCCGACCACGCTGACCAACGAAGATATCGTTGAAACCATCAAGCTGCTGGTCGAGCTGCGTAACGGCCGTGGCCAGATCGACGATATCGACCACTTGGGCAATCGTCGCGTGCGCTGTGTGGGTGAACTGGCCGAGAACCAGTTCCGCGCCGGCCTGGTGCGCGTCGAGCGCGCCGTCAAGGAACGTCTGGGCCAGGCCGAGACCGAAAACCTGATGCCGCACGACCTGATCAACTCCAAGCCGATTTCCGCGGCGATCAAGGAGTTCTTCGGTTCCAGCCAGCTGTCGCAGTTCATGGACCAGACCAACCCGCTGTCGGAAATCACGCACAAGCGTCGTGTTTCCGCTTTGGGCCCGGGCGGTCTGACGCGTGAGCGCGCCGGCTTCGAAGTGCGCGACGTGCACCCGACCCACTACGGCCGCGTGTGTCCCATCGAAACGCCTGAAGGTCCGAACATCGGCCTGATCAACTCGATGGCTCTGTACGCCCGCCTGAACGAATACGGCTTCCTGGAAACGCCTTATCGCAAGGTCGAGAACGGCCGCGTGACCGACACGATCGACTATCTGTCGGCCATCGAGGAAAACCGTTACGTCATCGCTCAGGCCAACGCGCGCCTGGACGAGGAAAACCGTTTCGTCGACGATCTGGTTGCCTGCCGCGAAGATGGCGAAACCATGATGACGTCCGGTGCCAACGTGCACTACATGGACGTTGCCCCGTCGCAGATCGTGTCCGTGGCTGCCTCGCTGATTCCGTTCCTGGAGCATGATGACGCCAACCGTGCACTGATGGGCGCCAACATGCAACGCCAGGCTGTGCCTTGCCTGCGTCCGGAGAAGCCTCTGGTCGGTACCGGCATCGAGCGCACCGTCGCCGTTGACTCGGGTACGACCGTGCAGGCCCGCCGTGGCGGTATCGTCGATTACGTCGATGCCGAGCGCGTGGTGATTCGCGTCAATGATGAAGAAAACATCGCTGGCGAAGTCGGCGTTGATATCTACAACCTGATCAAGTACACGCGTTCCAACCAGAACACCAACATCAACCAGCGCCCCATCGTGCGCCGTGGTGACCTGGTGGCTCGTGGCGACGTGCTGGCTGATGGCGCTTCGACCGATCTGGGCGAACTGGCGCTGGGCCAGAACATGCTGATCGCGTTCATGCCCTGGAACGGCTACAACTTCGAGGATTCGATCCTGATCTCCGAGAACGTTGTTGCCAATGATCGCTATACCTCGGTGCACATCGAGGAACTGACGGTCGTGGCGCGCGATACCAAGCTGGGTGCGGAAGAAATCACCCGCGATATCAGCAACCTGCCCGAAGTGCAGTTGAACCGCCTGGATGATTCCGGCATCGTGCACATCGGCGCGGAAGTCCGTGCCGATGACGTGCTGGTCGGCAAGGTGACGCCCAAGGGCGAAACCCAGCTGACGCCGGAAGAAAAGCTGCTGCGCGCGATTTTCGGCGAGAAGGCTTCCGACGTTAAGGACACCTCGCTGCGCGTGCCGTCCGGCATGGTCGGCACCGTCATCGACGTGCAGGTGTTCACGCGTGAAGGCATCGTGCGCGACAAGCGCGCCCAGTCCATCATCGACGACGAACTGCGCCGCTATCGCCAGGACCTGAACGACCAGCTGCGTATCGTCGAAAACGATACCTTCGACCGTATCGAGAAGCTGCTGGTCGGCAAGACCGTCAACGGCGGTCCGCGCAAGCTGGCCAAGGGTTCCGTGCTGAGCAAGGAATACCTGGCTGACCTGACCGATCGCTGGCAGTGGTTCGACATCCGCCTGGCCGACGAGCAACATGCGCTGGTGCTGGAGCAGGCCAAGGAATCGCTGGAGCAGAAACGCCACCAGTTCGACCTGGCCTTCGAAGAAAAGCGCAAGAAGCTGACGCAAGGCGACGAGCTGCCTCCGGGCGTGCTGAAGATGGTCAAGGTCTACCTGGCCGTCAAGCGCCGCCTGCAGCCTGGCGACAAGATGGCAGGCCGTCACGGTAACAAGGGTGTGGTGTCCCGCATCCTGCCGGTGGAAGACATGCCCCACATGGCTGACGGTACGCCGGCCGACATCGTTCTGAACCCGCTGGGCGTGCCTTCGCGGATGAACGTGGGTCAGGTGCTGGAAGTTCACCTGGGCTGGGCTGCCAAAGGCCTGGGCCATCGCGTGGCCGAGATGCTGGCCGACGAGCGCAAGATCGAAGTGGCCAAGCTGCGCGCCTTCTTCGACAAGGTGTACAACGGTTCCGGTACGCCGGCCGCGCTGGACACCCTGACGGATGATGAGATCATCACGATGGCGTACAACCTGAAGAACGGCGTGCCTCTGGCAACGCCAGTGTTCGACGGCGCCAGCGAGGAAGACATCGAACAGATGCTGCGTCTGGCCTATCCGGACGAGATCGCGCAGAAGCTGCGCCTGACCGACAGCCGCACGCAAGCGTGGCTGATCGACGGCCGCACCGGCGAACCGTTCGAGCGTCCCGTCACCGTTGGCTACATGCACTATCTGAAGCTGCACCACTTGGTCGATGACAAGATGCACGCGCGTTCGACCGGCCCGTACTCGCTGGTGACCCAGCAGCCGCTGGGTGGTAAGGCTCAGTTCGGTGGCCAGCGTTTCGGGGAGATGGAAGTGTGGGCGCTGGAAGCCTATGGCGCCTCCTACACCCTGCAGGAAATGCTGACGGTGAAGTCCGACGATATCAACGGCCGGACCAAGATCTACGAAAACATCGTCAAGGGCGATCACACCATCGACGCCGGCATGCCCGAGTCGTTCAACGTGCTGGTCAAGGAAATTCGTTCCCTGGCCATCGACATGGATTTGGAGCGTAACTAATGAAAGCGCTACTCGACCTTTTCAAACAGGTTTCGCAGGATGATCAGTTCGACGCGATCAAGGTCGGCCTGGCGTCGCCCGAAAAGATCCGTTCCTGGTCCTTCGGCGAGGTGCGCAAGCCCGAAACCATCAACTACCGCACGTTCAAGCCTGAACGCGATGGCCTGTTCTGCGCCAAGATCTTTGGCCCGGTCAAGGACTACGAGTGCTTGTGCGGCAAGTACAAGCGCCTGAAGCATCGTGGCGTGATCTGCGAGAAGTGCGGTGTTGAAGTCACCGTGGCCAAGGTGCGCCGTGAGCGCATGGGCCACATCGAGCTGGCCAGCCCGGTCGCGCACATCTGGTTCCTGAAGAGCCTGCCGTCCCGTCTGGGCATGGTGCTCGACATGACGCTGCGCGACATCGAGCGCGTGCTGTACTTCGAAGCCTGGTGCGTGATCGAACCCGGCATGACGCCGCTCAAGCGCGGCCAGATCATGTCGGACGACGATTACCTCGCCAAGACCGAGGAATACGGTGACGACTTCCGTGCCCTGATGGGCGCGGAAGCCGTGCGCGAACTGCTGCGCTCCATCGACATCGACCGCGAAGTGGAAACGCTGCGCGGCGAGTTGAAGGCCACTTCGTCCGACGCCAAGATCAAGAAGATTTCCAAGCGCCTGAAGGTGCTGGAAGGCTTCCAGAAGTCCGGCATCAAGCCTGACTGGATGATCATGGAAGTGCTGCCCGTGCTGCCGCCGGACCTGCGTCCGCTGGTGCCGCTGGATGGCGGCCGCTTCGCGACCTCCGATCTGAACGATCTGTACCGCCGCGTCATCAACCGCAACAACCGCCTGAAGCGCCTGCTGGAACTGAAGGCGCCGGAAATCATCCTGCGCAACGAAAAGCGCATGCTGCAGGAAGCGGTGGATTCGCTGCTGGATAACGGCCGTCGCGGCAAGGCCATGACGGGCGCCAACAAGCGCCAGCTGAAGTCGCTGGCCGACATGATCAAGGGCAAGGGCGGTCGTTTCCGTCAGAACCTGCTGGGCAAGCGTGTGGACTACTCGGGCCGTTCGGTCATCGTGGTGGGTCCGCAGCTGCGTCTGCACCAGTGCGGTCTGCCCAAGCTGATGGCGCTGGAACTGTTCAAGCCGTTCATCTTCAACCGCCTGGAAGCGATGGGTCTCACGACCACCATCAAGGCAGCCAAGAAGATGGTCGAAAGCCATGAGCCGGTGGTGTGGGATATCCTCGAAGAAGTCATCCGCGAACACCCGGTGATGCTCAACCGTGCGCCTACGCTGCACCGTCTGGGTATTCAGGCATTCGAACCGACGCTGATCGAAGGCAAGGCCATCCAGCTGCACCCGCTGGTTTGCGCGGCGTTCAACGCCGACTTCGACGGTGACCAGATGGCCGTGCACGTGCCGCTCTCGCTGGAAGCACAGCTGGAAGCACGCACCCTGATGCTGGCCTCGAACAACGTGCTGTTCCCCGCCAGCGGCGAGCCGTCCATCGTGCCGTCGCAGGATATCGTGCTGGGTCTGTATTACGCGACTCGCGAGCGTATCAACGGCAAGGGCGAAGGCATGTTCCTGACGGACATCGCTGAAGTCCAGCGTGCCTACGACAACGGTGAAGTCGAGCTGCACAGCCGCATCACCGTGCGCCTGAACGAGTATGTGAAGGACGAGAACGGCGAGTTCCAGCCGGTGCTGCGCCGCTTCCAGACGACCGTCGGCCGCGCGCTGCTGTCCGAGATCCTGCCCAAGGGCCTGCCTTTCGAGTCGCTCAACCGCGCCTTGAAGAAGAAGGAAATCTCGCGCCTGATCAACCAGTCGTTCCGCCGCTGCGGCCTGCGCGCCACGGTGATCTTCGCTGACAAGCTGATGCAGTCGGGTTTCCGCCTTTCGACGCGCGCCGGTATCTCCATCGCCATGGGCGACATGGTGATCCCGGACGTCAAGGTGAAGATCCTGGACGAAGCCAGCGCCGAAGTGAAGGAAATCGACAAGCAGTATTCCTCCGGTCTGGTGACGGCGCAGGAACGCTACAACAACGTCGTGGACATCTGGGGCAAGGCTGGCGATAAAGTCGGCAAGGCGATGATGGAGCAGCTGGCCACCGAGCCTGTGATCGACCGCCATGGCAAGGAAGTGCGCCAGGAATCGTTCAACTCCATCTACATGATGGCCGACTCCGGCGCCCGGGGTTCCGCTGCCCAGATCCGCCAGCTGGCAGGTATGCGCGGCCTGATGGCCAAGCCTGACGGCTCGATCATCGAAACGCCCATTACCGCCAACTTCCGTGAAGGCCTGAACGTACTCCAGTACTTCATCTCCACTCACGGTGCGCGTAAGGGTCTGGCTGATACGGCACTGAAGACGGCAAACTCGGGTTACCTGACGCGCCGTCTGGTGGACGTGACGCAGGATCTGGTGATTCGCGGTGACGATTGCGGTACCTCGCACGGTTACGTCATGCGCGCGCTGGTCGAAGGCGGTGAAGTCATCGAAGCCCTGCGCGACCGCGTGCTGGGCCGCGTGGCTGCCATTGACATCGTCAACCCGGACACCCAGGAAACCGTGATCCCGGCCGGCACCATGCTGGACGAAGATGCGGTCGAACTGATCGACGCCGTGGGTGTGGACGAGATCAAGGTCCGCACGCCGCTGACCTGCGAAACCCGTCACGGCCTGTGCGCCAAGTGCTATGGCCGCGACCTGGGCCGTGGCTCGCTGGTCAACGTCGGCGAAGCTGTCGGCGTCATCGCGGCACAGTCCATCGGTGAACCCGGCACGCAGCTGACGATGCGTACCTTCCACATCGGTGGCGCGGCATCGCGTGCGGCGCTGGCCAGCGGCGTGGAAACGAAGGTGAGCGGCAGGGTCGCATTCGCCAGTTCCATGCGCTATGTCACCAACGTCAAGGGCGAGCGCGTGGCGATCTCCCGTTCCGGTGAAATCGTCATCTCGGATGACAACGGCCGCGAACGCGAACGCCACAAGGTGCCGTATGGCGCCACCGTGCTGGTGGGTGACGGCGACGTCATCCAGGCCGGTACGCGCCTGGCGTCGTGGGATCCGCTGACCCGCCCCATCGTGTCGGAATATGTCGGCAAGGTGCGCTTCGAGAACATCGAAGAAGGCGTGACCGTTGCCAAGCAGGTCGACGAAGTGACCGGCCTGTCAACGCTGGTTGTCATTACGCCCAAAACGCGTGGCGGCAAGCAGGCGCTGCGTCCGCAGATCAAGCTGCTCAATGAGCAGAATGAGGAAGTCCGCATCCCCGGCACTGATCACCTGGTGAACATTTCGTTCCCGGTGGGCGCGCTGATCACGGTGCGCGACGGCCAGGACGTTTCCATCGGTGAAGTGCTGGCGCGTATTCCCCAGGAATCGCAGAAGACCCGCGATATTACCGGGGGTCTGCCGCGCGTGGCCGAGCTGTTCGAAGCCCGTTCGCCCAAGGACGCCGGTCTGCTGGCCGAAGTCACGGGTACGGTTTCGTTCGGCAAGGACACCAAGGGCAAGCAGCGCCTGGTCATCACCGACATGGAAGGCGTGGCGCACGAGTTCCTGATTCCGAAGGAAAAGCAGGTGCTGGTGCACGATGGCCAAGTCGTGAACAAGGGCGAAATGATCGTCGACGGTCCGGCCGACCCGCACGATATCCTGCGTCTGCAAGGGATCGAAGCGCTGGCGTCCTACATCGTCGACGAAGTCCAGGACGTGTACCGTCTGCAAGGCGTGAAGATCAACGACAAGCACATTGAAGTGATCGTGCGCCAAATGCTGCGCCGCGTGCATGTCGTCGACGCCGGTGATACCGACTTCATTCCTGGCGAACAGGTCGAGCGTTCGGAACTGCTCAACGCCAACGATCGCATGGATGCGGAAGGCCTGCGCCCCGCTACCTACGAAAACGTGCTGTTGGGGATTACCAAGGCGTCGCTGTCTACCGACTCGTTCATCTCCGCGGCTTCCTTCCAGGAAACCACCCGGGTGCTGACCGAAGCGGCCATCATGGGCAAGCGCGACGACCTGCGTGGCCTGAAGGAAAACGTCATTGTGGGTCGCCTGATCCCGGCCGGTACCGGTCTGGCTTACCACGGCGCTCGCAAGGAAAAGGAAAGCTTCGAGGCTGCAGAGCGCGAAGCCGCCCGTGCGCTGGCCAACCCGTTCGAGGACGATCCGCTGCCGCCCAGCGGCAACCCGTTCGAAAACGTGTCGCTGCACGCCAGCAATCCGGAAACGCCCGAGGAGTAATCCCCGCGAGATCCCGCCGCGCTCCTGGTGCGGCGGACTTGACTCCCCCATGTTGCCTCGGGCGGCATGGGGGTTTGTTTTTTTATGGAGTGTGATGATGTCGGTTCAGATCGAGACCATGAGTCTGGCAGACCTGGATGCCGTGCTGGCTTTGCAGGCGCAGGTCTATGACGCCGATCTGCTGGAAGATGCTGATTTCTATGCCAATCGCCTGGCACTGGCGCAGGCAAGTTGCTGGGTGGCGCGCGCCGATGATGCGCAAGTGTGCGGCTATCTGATTTCCTATCCTTGGGATGCAGGCCTGCCCCCGGCGCTCAATGCGCGGCTGGAGACGCTGCCCCAGCCGGCGGACACCTGGTTCCTGCATGATTGCGCGGTTGCGCCCCGCATGGCCGGACGCGGCGTGGCAAGCAGCATGCTGGCCTTTGGCCGGCAATGGGCGCGCATGGCCGGCATGCGCCGTGCTGCCCTGGTATCGCTGGCCCATGCCTGCCGCTACTGGTCGCGCCACGGATTCGAACCCGTGACTGTCACGCCGGGCAGCCCTGTTGCGGACAAGCTGGCTGGGTATGGTACGGGCGCCAGTTGGATGACGCTGGCGCTCTGATGGTTGCCTGGCGGCTGGCGCTTCCTGGGGGGCGTCAGCCGCGCAATGGTAGGCACAGGCACGCGGCTGACAGCTTGCCTCCTCAGGCATGGAAAGCGGGGATTGAACCGCGCAATTGTCTCGAAAATAGAGACATTGAATTGTTTTAATGCATATTTATTGCCAGTTCCTTCATATCTACAATTCACTTCATTGGTCCTGCACTGTATGAACCCTGTTTCGGCAGCGCCAGGACACCGGTGATTGCACCGGTGATTGCCACCCGCCCGGTACGTTGCGCCTTGTCATAGAAGGCCAGTGGCATCGGGCTGACAAAGGAGTGAATCATGTCTGCCAAACAAGCCGTGCTGTTCGTTTCCCACGGATCGCCGACGTTTGCCGTGGAACCCGGCCTGGCTGGCCCGCAACTGCAGGCGTTGGGGGCGAGTATGCCGCGTCCGGCCGCCATCGTGGTTATTTCCCCGCATTGGATGACCCGCGGGGGCGCTTTGATCAGTGCTGCGCGGCAACAGGAAACCATCCATGATTTCGGCGGATTTCCGGCTGAACTGTATACCCTGCAGTATCCCGCCCAGGGAGCGCCGGAATTGGCGGCGCGGGTGGCTGGCCTGCTGGGTGAGGCGGGCTTCGCTACCGGCCTGGACGAAGCACGCGGTCTTGATCACGGCGCCTGGGTGCCTTTGCGTTATCTGTACCCGAATGCCGATGTGCCCGTGTTCCAGATTGCCATGCCTTATCCGCTGGATACGCGTGCAGCGCTGGCCCTGGGCCGGGCCTTGCGGCCGCTGCGCGATGAAGGTGTGTTGATCCTGGCTTCCGGCAGCCTGACCCATAATTTATATGAGATCAGGCGCGAGGCCAGTGCATCCGGCACCGGTGATGCCGAGATGTATGCGCTGGCCTTCACCAGCTGGGTGCGTGCGGCGGTACAGGCGCGCAACTGGGACCGCCTGGCCGATTACCGGCGCCTGGCACCGGACGCCGTGCGCTCGCATCCGACCGAAGAGCACTTCCTGCCACTGCTGATTGCGGCCGGTGCGACGGATGATGACGAAGCGGCGCAGGTTTTCGATGGCGGTGTTACGTATGGCGTGCTGGCGATGGAATCCTATGCCTGGGGAGCGCCGTTGGTGAATGTCGCCGGTGCGGCAGGCAAGTAAGTCAGGTACGTCTGTCGTCGCAGGCGGCGGAAGAGCAACAAGAGGCGGGCGCCGGCAGGGTGCCGGGGCCCCCGGAAAATCACATCAAGGAAGAAATCATGAATGATCGTCAACAAACCGCCGTGGCACTGAATACGGCACCGTACGCCGCCCTGTTGCTGCGTTTGGCCCTGGGGGCCATGTATCTGGCCCATGGCCTGACCAAGCTGCTGGTTTTCACGCTGCCTGGGACGGCCGGATTTTTCGAATCGGTGGGGTTCCCCGGCTGGATGGCCTATCCGGTCACTGCGTTTGAATTGCTTGGCGGCGTTGCGCTCATCCTCGGCATCTTCCCGCGTTGGGTGGCCGCCCTGGCGGCTGTGCAACTGTTCGCGGCGGCCAGTGTGCATTTTGCCAATGGCTGGAGCTTCAGCAATCCCAATGGGGGCTGGGAATATCCGGTGTTCCTGGCTGTCGCGGCAGCGACGCTGGCGCTGCTGGGAGATGGTGCCTACGCGCTGAAACGCTCCCGCTGATCAGTACTGCGCGGGCGCAGCTTATGCCGATGGCCGGGCTTATCGCAGGATAAGCCCGGCCATTCCTAATGATGCGTCTATATGTCGGGGCCGCGGGATAAGAGCGGCGCTGAGACAGACTGAGCTGGCCCGCCTGGAATATGCCGTCCCGTTTCAACGGGCCGGCATTTTTTTAGCTTGCCGTGAAGTTATCCACAGATCAGGCAGATATTGCTGCGTTTCTGCACCCCGCCTGTTGATAACTTTTTTCTTCGTGTGCCGGTAGCACCTGGAAGCCATGAATATCGTGCAGGCAATGCGTCATTTTGCGTGCAAGACCGGACAACTGGCCTCATTGGCTGGCCGCTGCAAGTGGTAGCTTCCGGCGCCGGGGGCAACTGGTGGTGTCGGCCGGTATATCGAAAGAAAGCCATATTCCATGCGGGTTTTCAGGCCTTGGTGTAAGTCCCGATAGCAAATCTTGAGGGAGCAGGGCCAGCATGGAAGGGGCGGAACGGGCTTGCCGGTGCGATGCATTGGGGGCCGGTGCGGCGGTTCAGGGCCGGGTGCCGGAACCGGCTGTTTCCTGTCCGGCGGGATGGGAGCAGCGCGCGACCGATACCTGCTGTTGGCATGGAGCCAGGATACTGTACGGACTTCCAGCGTTGTCTGCGGACAAGGTTCTTCACACTTTTATCCACAGGCGGAAGTCGCGCTGATGAATTCCCGGCATAACTGATAGTGGAATTTGTTGGGAACGGATTCAGCCTCCTGCAAGCTTCGTAATTTAGAATCCAGTTCCAATTTCCAAAAATAAGGAAAAATCCGGAAATAGGAATCTTATTCCGGATTTTGTCAGGCGTGACATAGCCCCGGCCTGGCATAAAAATGGGTATAGACGCTGGCACTGACCAGCAGGTCCGGCCCTCGAGAGGGTGGAACACAGGAGCACATATGACAAAACGCGACACCGGGCATACCGAGCATGCTGTTCAGACCCGCCGTGCAACGGCCAGTGGCTGGCTGGGATCGGTACTCGAATACTACGATTTTTTCATCTATGCCACGGCAGCGGCATTGGTATTTCCGCAAATCTTCTTTCCTAGTACTGACCCCAAGGTCGCCATCGTTGCTTCGCTGGCGACTTATGGCGTGGGCTATGTCGCCCGTCCCATCGGCGCTTTCGTGCTGGGCCACTGGGGAGATACGCGGGGCCGCAAGAATGTGCTCTTGACGTGCATGTTCCTCATGGGCTTCTCGACCATCGCCGTAGGCTTGCTGCCGACGTATGACCAGGCTGGCCTGTTGGCGCCTACGCTGCTGGTGCTGCTGCGCCTGGTGCAGGGCTTTGCGGTGGCGGGCGAGATTTCCGGGGCCAGCTCCATGATTCTCGAGCACTCGCCCTTCGGCCGGCGCGGCTTTTTTGCCAGCTTCACGCTGCAGGGCGTGCAGGTTGGTCAGATCCTGGCGGCTGCCGTCTTCCTGCCGCTGGCGCACTATATGCCGGACGAGGCCTTTAACAGCTGGGGCTGGCGGATTCCGTTCCTGCTGAGCTTCGTCGTGATCATCCTGGGTTACGTGATACGCCGCAAGGTTGCCGAAACGCCGATCTTCCGTGCAGAAACCAAGGATGGCGCCCCGCCGCGTGCGCCTATCGTGGAGGCCTTCAAGCATTACTGGCGCGACATGGTGCGCGTGGCTTGCATGGCGCTCATGAACGTCATTCCGGTGATCGCCACGATTTTCGGCGCCGCCTACGCGGTGCAGCCGGCCTATGGCATCGGTTTCGCGAAGGACGTCTACCTGTGGATTCCCGTGCTCGGTAACTGTCTGGCTGTCCTGATCATTCCGTTCGTGGGCAACCTGTCCGACCGTATCGGCCGCCGTCCGCCTATCATCATCGGTGCCCTGGTGTCCGGCCTGCTGGCTTTCGCCTACCTGTATGCCATCAGCATCAAGAGCGTGCCGCTGGCCATTACTTTCTCGCTGTTGATGTGGGGCGTGGTCTATCAGGGTTACAACGCCATCTTCCCGAGCTTCTTTCCCGAGCTGTTCCCGGCCCGTACCCGTGTGTCGGCCATGGCGATTGCGCAGAACACCGGCACGACCATCTCGGCCCTGCTGCCTGCGCTGTTCACCATGGTGGCTCCGCCCGAGTCGCGCAGTATTCCGATGATCGTCGGTTCCATCACGTTTGCCGTGACGGTGATCGCAGCCATGGCAGCCTGGACGGCGCGTGAAACCTATCGCATCCGCAGTCAGGAACTGGGTGAGCCGGACGCCAAGCCGGTGCCCAAGGATGAATACGACCGCCTGCGTGCCCAGGCCATTGCCGAAGGGCGGGCTGCCAAGGGTTGAAGCATGTCGTTGCCTGCATGAATGAAGAGGCCAGCCGCGAGGCTGGCCTCTTTTTTGCGCGCCGGGTGCGTGGAAGGTACCCGGGCGCGTGCGGGCAAGGCTAGGCCGGTCCGCGGCCCATCAAGGGTGATTCGCGGCTGGCCCGGCTCAGGGCTGCGGCGGTAGCCAGGGCGGCGGGGATCAGCGCCTGCATCTCGTCGGTGGTGAAGCGGAAGGACGGGCCGGTAATGCACAGCGAACCCAGCGCATGGCCTCCGGCGGCGGCGAAGACCGGTACGGCCAGCGCGCTCATGCCGTTTTCGTTGGCATCGCATACGGTGGCGTAGCCCTGGGTACGCACGATGTCCAGGCGTGCCAGCACGTCCTGGATGGAGCGGGGCGCGCACGGCCCCTGGGCCGGTTCGGGGGCCAGGCCCTGCTCGGCGATCAGCCGTAGTGCCTGGTCTTCCGGCAGGGTAGCCAGCCATGCCAGGCCGGTTGCCGTGGCCGACAGGTTCACCACGCAGCCGGGCCCTGGCTCGTAGCGCAGGCCGGGGCCCGCGCCCTGGGCCTTGGCAATCCAGATCAGTTGTTCACCGTTAACCAGCGCCAGGCGGGCCAGTTCGCCACTTTGCTGCGCAATGCGGTCCAGCGGGGGTTGCACGGCATCGGTCAGGCCGGTGGCTGCCAGGTAATCCAGGGCGATGGAAATGATCTTCACGGTCAGGCAGAAGCGGCCATCATGCAGGTGGCTGACATAGCCCATCTGCTGCAGGTCGCCCAGCAGCCTGTGGATGGCTGTTTTGGGGATGGCAAGGGTTTCCGCGATTTCCGACATCGGCAGCCCATCGGGGGCGTGGGCCAGCAGTTCGACGACTCGCAGGGCTCGGTCGCGGGAGGGAAGCATGTGCAACGATCCTATCAAATAAGGCTTTCTCACAGCGGAGAAACGGCATCTTACGTATGCGGTCCGGCGTTTTGCAAGGCTGTGTGGCGGAAGTCTGATGGCGGCAGCGCCGCACGCGGCGCTATCCGCTCAAGCTGAAAATACGCTGAATTAGGGCAATCCCGGATGGTTGCTTGGGTGAATCTTGTTTCAAATAGAATCCAATTCCAAATATTAACAAGGTTCCGCTTCCATCGGTATCCAGGCGGCGAGCCATTACATGCAAAGGGGATGAGAGGAATGGCAATGTTCAAACGCTGTTTGGGCGCATTTGCGCTGGCAGGTATCCTGGGCGCGGCCGCTGCGCCGGCACAGGCCGATGATTATCCGCGCCGTGACATTACGGCCATCGTGCCATGGGGGGCCGGGGGCGCCACCGACGTGGCCATGCGCGCGCTGGCGCCGCTGGCCGAGGACGAACTGGGCAAGAAGCTGGTGATCCAGAACCGCACAGGCGGATCGGGCGCAGTGGGGGCGAACTTCGTGCTGCGCCAGCAGCCCGACGGCTATACCGTGCTGATGGCGGCCGAGCCCCAGGCGCTGTTCCGCGTCTTGAATCTGGCGCCATTCGACTTCCAGGAGTTCACGCCGATCAATATCGTGTCGATCAACGACTCCATCCTGCTGGTGGCCAATCCCAAGGTGCCTGCCAATACCACGCAGGAGCTGTTCGACTACGTCAAGGCCAACCCGAAGAAGCTCAAACAGTACATCGCGGGCCAGGGGACAGTGCCGTTTACGATCAACGCGATGATCAACGATGTCACGCCGTTTGAAACGACGCTGGTGCCGTTCGACGGGGACGGCCCTGCCATTGCGGCGCTGCAGGGGGGCCATGCCGACATCGGCTTCATTGCCTCGGGCGCAGTGCTGGAGCACGTCAAGGCCGGACGACTGAAAGCGCTGGGAGTGTTGCGCACCGAACCGTTCGGCGACATTCCTCCGATGACCGAAGCACCGGCGCTGGCTGGCCTGGAGCGGCACCTGCCCTGGGGGCCGTTCTACGGGGTATTCGTCCGCAAGGAAACGCCTGACGCGGTCAAGGCAAAGCTTTCCGATGCATTTGCCAAGGCTGCCGCGTCCCCGGATTACCTCAAGTTCAACGAGGACCGCGGCACGCGCGTCCTGAACCTGAGCGGCGCCGAGGCCCAGGATTTCCTCGACAAGTGGCAATCCACCACGGCCTGGTTGTATGACTCGGTCGGCGCTGCCAAAACCAGCCCCGGAGCCCTGGGCATTCCGAAACCCTGAGCCTGGCTTTGCGGCCGTGCTCGCCATGCCTGGCGGGCGCTGTCGCCTGTGTTCCGGCAACAGGCCAGCAGCCCATCCGGCAAGTGCATCGAACGCTTGCCGGATGTCTTGTCTGGCCGCCCGGAAAAGAGAGATATCTGATGAAGCAACAAGCACAACGCCAGGCGGGCGAACTGGTATTCGTCGTCCTGCTGCTGGGACTCGCAGTCTTCCTGTTGTGGCATGCCTACGAGATTTCCGGCTTTGAATCGCTGGCGTCCGCCGGTTCGTTCCCGATGGCTGCCGCTTTCCTGATGGTGGTCTGCGCGCTGCAATTCGTCTGGCGCGCCTTCAAGGCAAAGCCGGCGTTCAGCGGCTCCGTGGTCGCGGTCTTCCGCAGCAAGGTACTGCCGCCCGTCGTGCTGTGGGTCAGCCTGGCCATGCTGGTCTATATGGTGCTGATGGAGCGCATGGGCTTTCTGGCGTCGTCCTACCTGTTCCTGGTAAGCACCATGCTGCTGCTGGGCAGCCGACGGTTGTGGGTCACGCTGCTGGTTCCGGCGCTATTCCTGGGCGTGATCCATCTGGTATTCGAAACGCTGTTCTCCGTCATCCTGCCGGCCGGAACCTGGTGGCAAGGAGCCTGAAATGAATGATGCTCTGCAATATTTCCTGATTTCCTGGACGGACCCCAAGCTGCTGATGATGGCAGCCATAGGCACGTTCGCGGGCATCTACATTGGTGCGATTCCCGGGCTGTCGGTCACCATGGCCGTTTCCATCCTGATTTCCTTCACCTTCAAGTGGCCGGTGAATGAAGCCCTGGTCTTGATCGCCGGTATCTACCTGGGCGGTGTCTATGGCGGTTCGCGCGCGTCCATCCTGTTGAACATTCCTGGCGGTCCGGCACAGATCGCCACCTCGCTGGACGGTTACCCCATTGCCAAGCGTGGCGAGGCTGGGCTGGCCATCGGCCTGACGACGGTCGTGTCGGTGATCGGCGGTTTCATCGCCATCGCCGTGCTGGCCATTGCCGCGCCCGTCGTGTCGGAGTTCGCGCTGACCTTCGGGCCGCGTGAATACCTGCTGCTGGCTGCCTGGGGCCTGTTGCTGGTGGGCAGCCTGTCTGGCGGGTCGCTGTCCAAGGGCATGTTCGCCGGAGCGTTGGGCGTGCTGATCGGTTCGGTGGGGCTGGACCCCTTGACGGCACAACCGCGCTTTACTTTCGGCAGCCTGGAACTGACCGCCGGAATTTCCTACATCGCGGCGATGATCGGTTTCTTCGGGGTAGCGGAAATCCTGGCGCAGCTGCATGAATTGCATGTGAAGACGGTCAAGCAGAATGTCAGCAAGGTCATTCCGCCCTGGAAAATGATCCGCAAGTACCTGCCGCTGACGGTGCGCAGTTCTGCCGTGGGCATAGGCGTGGGCGTCCTGCCCGGCGCGGGCGGGGACATTGCGGCGCTGATGGCCTATGACCATGCCCGCCGGGTGGTGAAGAATCCGGAAGTGCCATTCGGCCAAGGTGCCTACGAAGGTATTGTCGCGCCGGAAACCGCCAACAATTCAGCCGTTCCTGCGGCCTATATTCCCATGCTGACGCTGGGCATTCCCGGCGATGCCGTGACGGCCATCATTATCGGGGCGCTCTACATCCATGGCCTCAAGCCCGGCCCCATGCTGATGATAGAAACGCCGCACCTGTTCTGGTTCACGGTGGGCAGCCTCGTGCTGGCCAACATCTTCCTGCTCATTTTCGGGCTGTCCGGCATCAAGCTGTTTGCCAAGGTGGTCGAAACGCCCAAGCGTATCCTGCTGCCTATCATCCTGGTGCTGTCCGTGGTGGGGGCTTACTCCATCAACAACAACCCGATGGATGTGTACTGGATGCTGGGCTTTGGCGTACTGGGCTATTTCCTGAAAATCTACGGCTTCCAGGTCGGGCCGGTGATCCTCGGCATGGTGCTGGGACCGCTGATGGACCGCTCATATCGCCAGGCCATGCTGTCGGCCGGTGAAAACCCGGGCGAGTTCCTGATGGGTTTCGTCACTTCGCCGCTATCGGCGGGCATTGCACTGGCGCTGCTGTTCACCATTGTGTCGCAAACACAGTGGTGGAAGAGCCGTCGCAGCGGACACCGTCCGCTGCCGGCCTGAGCCTTGCAGGCGCCTGGCCGCTTGCGGCCGGCGGCCGGCGGCCAGCCACTGCCAGGCATGGGCTGGCAGTGGCGTCTCCGCCACGGTCAGTTCCCAGGCTTGCTTGTGAAGATATCCACAAGCCTGCTACGATATCCGCATCTGCAGCAGCCGCCCATTGCCCATCCGCGCAATTCTGGCGGCTGTGTAGTTTCTGCCCTCCGGTTCACCGTCTTCCTCTTTCCGTTCTTCCGGTTCCCGTGTCTGCGCTTGCGGTTCGCCGCTCTTCGACTTCGTTCAAACATCGTTATGCCGGCCGTGGCAGGTTCACGCCGGGCGTTGTTGCGCAAACTCGCTGGTGGCCGGAAGACCCGCAGGAACTGGCGTTCCGCTCCACCTTTGCCCGTGCCAAGCCTGGCTGACGCGCCACGCGCGACCTGCCGTGGCGCCTTGCTGGCGTCATTCCCCTGATTCGCTGCCGCCGGCCTGGATGCCGGGCCTGGGCCGCTTATTCTCGCAAGCACATCTATGGGCTGCCATTTCGCACAGGCGCGATGCGGCAGCACGGGCACTATGCAACTCACCAAGAATTTCGTCAAAGCCAAGCAACCCTGCGCCGCCGGCTATCGCTGGTTCATCCGTGATCACAATGGGCAGGGGGAATACCAGCAATTGCTTGATGCGCTGGTGGCCGCGGGCCGCATCGAGGACGCCTGCTGGTTGCTGGATCAATTCGGTCCCATAGATGCCGTGCGCAGCGTCGACGCGGTGGAAGCCAATGCGATGATTTTCGCGGGCGACCTGATCGTGCGCCAGGGCATAGAAGTCGATGCGATCGTGCGTACCGGACGCAGTATCCGCACGCAGGGCAGCATCCGCGCGGATATCGTGCAGGCGGGGGGCGATGTCATGGCCGAGGGCGGTATCCGCTGCGCGGGCGATATGCGCGTGACGGGGGATGTGAAGGCCGGCTGGGGCCTGGAAGTGGGCGGCAAGCTGCAATGCGGCGGCCAGTTGCGTGCGCAGTGGGATTTCAATGTGACGGGCGAGGCCCAGGTGGGCGGCGATCTGCAGGTCGGGGCGGATCTTGAAGCCGGCGCCGGCCTGGTTTGCCAGCAGGGCGTCAAGGTGGGCGGCAGGATTGCGGTGGCGGGTTCCCTGAAGATCACGCGCGGTTTGATTGCCGGTGCAGGCATCGACGTGGCGGATTACCTGGATGCCGGCTGGGGCATCAAGGCTGGGGATGACATCCGCGCCGGTAGTGCCATCCGCGCCGGGGAAGGCATAGAAACCCCCGGGATACTGGAAGCCGGCGAAGGCCATGGCGTCTATGCGGGCCTCTGCGTGCGTTTCGACGCCTGGGATGTGTCGGCTCGCGTGCAGGCCATGCGCCGTCCGGCGGAACTGATCAGTGGCTACTGGGTGGAACTGGACGCTGCCTGAGCGGCGTCCAGCGACGTCTCGCGGTGGTTGTCAGGCGACCAGCCGGTTGGCCGCCCAGCGCACATAGCCGCGTGCCCGCAAGGTGCAGGCCGGGCAGCTGCCGCAGCCGTAGCCCCAGCTGTGCAGGGTGTCGCGGGTGCCCAGGTAGCAGGTATGGGATTCCTGGCGGATGGTTTCCACCAGCACGTCGCCGCCCAGGCGCCAGGCCAGATCCCAGATTTCCGTCTTGTCCAGCCACATCAGCGGGGTTTCGATGGTGAGCTGTCGGTCTATGCCCAGGCTGAGCGCCACTTGCAGGGCTTTCATGGTGTTGTCGCGGCAATCGGGATAGCCGGAATAGTCGGCTTCCGTCATGCCGCCTATGAGCACATTCAGGTTGCGCCGGTAGGCCAGGGCCGCCGCCAGCGTCAGGAACAGTAGATTGCGCCCGGGTACGAAGGTATTGGGCAGGCCATCAGCCTGCATGGTGATGGCGACGTCATCCGTCATGGCGGTCTGGCCCAGGTGCCGGAAAAAGTCTACCGGCAGCAGATGGTCTTCCGCCAGGCGCGGTGCCCAGTCCGGATTCATGTCGGCGACGAGCTTGCGCAGCCGGGTACGGCAGTCGAGTTCCACCCGGTGGCGCTGACCGTAGTCGAAGCCCAGGGTCTCGACATGCTGATAGCGGCTCAGCGCCCATGCCAGGCAAGTGGCCGAATCCTGTCCTCCCGAGAAGAGAACCAGTGCGCGTTTTTCCCGGAGAGGAATCATGTTTGTCATCCTAGGATTATCTTCACATTTTTTGGTTTATTTTAGCTGAAACTACTTATATGGGCGCATCCGGTTTGGCAGCCGCCGCCGGCCTGCCGCGCCGTGTACGGGCAACGCATGGCTGGCGCTGCGCCGGGTTTGCGCTTCGTGGTGTAATGGCCCTGTTTTCCAGGCAGAAGTGTCAACAGGGCCCCAGGCACGCTGGCGCGGAAAACCAACCAGGGGGCGTTGGCGCCCGCACTGGCGGCAGGCAGCCGCCAGTGGCAGGCGACGCCCTGGGCAGGTTCCCTCAAGGCGACGTACATGGTTCTTTATATTTTCAGGCGGTTGCTGCAGGCCGTGCCCACGCTGCTGCTCGTCATTACTCTCTCTTTCTTCCTGATGCGGCTGGCACCCGGCGGGCCGTTCGACAGCGACATCCAGGCGCCACCGGAAATCGAGGCGAACCTGAAGGCGGCCTATCACCTGGACCAGCCGCTGCTGACGCAGTACTTCCTTTATCTGGGCAACCTGGCGCAAGGCGATCTCGGGCCTTCGTTCAAGTATCGCGACCGCAGCGTCAATGACCTGATCGCGACCGGTTTTCCCGTGAGCGCGCGCCTGGGGCTGTGGGCCATGGCGCTGGCGCTGTTGGTGGGTGTGCCATTGGGCATCTGGGCCGCCATGCGTCATAACCGGGCGACCGACCATGCGGTCATGGGGGTAGCGCTGGCCGGCATTGCCGTCCCGAATTTTGTCGTCGCCCCGGTCCTGGCGCTGCTGTTCAGCGTGACCTTGGGCTGGTTGCCGGCCGGAGGCTGGGGCGACGGCCAGTGGCGCTACATCCTGCTGCCCGTCGTGGCGCTGGCGATTCCGCAAGTCGCGTATATCGCCAGGCTGATGCGCGGCAGCATGATAGAAACCATGAACAGCCCGCATATCCGCACGGCACGCGCCAAGGGCCTGTCGGCCATTGAGGTGGTGCTGCATCATGCCCTGCGCCCGGCGCTGGCGCCATTGCTGTCCTATCTCGGGCCGGCCATGGTGGGCATCGTGACGGGGTCGGTGGTGATCGAGCAGATTTTCGGGCTGCCCGGCATCGGCCGCTATTTTGTCCAGGCGGCGCTCAGCCGCGATTACACGCTGGTCATGGGCGTCGTGGTGTTCTACGGCGTGCTGATCGTGCTGTTCAACCTGCTGGTGGATTTGCTGTATGGCCTGCTCAATCCGCAGATACGCTATGAGGACTGATGCATATGATGGCAAATGATTCCACGCAGGAAACCGCCGCGCTGCCGCCAGCGCCGGTGGGCCGGAGCC
This sequence comes from Kerstersia gyiorum, assembly GCF_048595715.1. Classification (NCBI taxonomy): domain Bacteria; kingdom Pseudomonadati; phylum Pseudomonadota; class Betaproteobacteria; order Burkholderiales; family Alcaligenaceae; genus Kerstersia; species Kerstersia gyiorum. Next base: position 3,804,292 of record NZ_CP169556.1, on the reverse strand, counting down.
TGGCGCATGACGCCTGGCGGCGCTTGCGCGCCAACCGTGCGGCCATGGTCAGCCTGGGCTTGCTGTGCCTGATCGCCGTGGTATGCGTGGTCGGCCCCTGGCTGACCGGCTGGCAACTGGATGAAGTCGATTGGGCCGCGTTCCGCGCGCCGCCTTCCTGGGATAGCGGGCACCTGGCGGGTACCGATGCCAATGGCCGGGATCTGCTCACGCGCACGTTCTATGGTGGCCAGGTGTCTTTGTCGGTGGCGCTGGTGGCCAGCATCGTGGCGTTGCTGGTCGGCGTATTGTACGGAGCGGTGGCCGGGTTTGCCGGCGGGCGTGTGGATACCTTGATGATGCGTTTTGTCGACATCCTGTATTCCTTGCCGTTCCTGTTCCTGGTCATCCTGATGATGGTGGTGTTCGGCCGCAATATCCTGCTGATCTATGTGGCCATCGGGGCGGTCGAGTGGCTGGATATGGCGCGTATCGTGCGCGGCCAGACCCTGTCGCTCAAGCGCCGCGAGTTTGTCGAAGCGGCCCAGGCGCTGGGGGTACGCAGCCGGGACATCATCCTGCGTCACATCATTCCTAATCTGCTGGGGCCGGTCATGATCTACCTGACGCTCACGGTGCCCAAGGTCATCCTGCTGGAAAGCTTTCTGTCGTTCCTGGGCCTGGGCGTGCAGGAACCGCTGACCAGCTGGGGAGCGCTCATCAGCGAGGGCAAGGACATGATGGCGCGCGCGCCCTGGATGCTGCTGGTGCCGTCCGCTTTCCTGACGACGACTCTGTTCTGCCTCAATTTTCTCGGGGACGGTCTGCGCGACGCGCTGGACCCCCGCAGCCGCTGATGGAGGCGCACGAAACCATGGAAGGCATGCTTGATCGGGAGGGCAAGCCCTGCGGTGGGGCAGCGCAGTCTTCGGCGGACGGGTTGGGCGACGTGCTGGTGCGGGTGCGTGGCCTGGGCGTGACCTTCAATACGGCGGACGGCCCGGTACAGGCGGTGCGTTCCGTTGGCTTCGACCTGCGTGCCGGACAGACGCTGGCGCTGGTGGGCGAATCCGGCTCGGGAAAATCAGTGACGGCCTATGCGCTCATGCGCCTGCTGCCCGACAGCGCTGCCCTGACCGGCCGCATCGAATACCAGGGCGAACTGCTGCTGAAATTGCCGGAAGCCCGTATGCGCCAGCTGCGTGGCAACGAAATCGCCATGGTGTTCCAGGAACCCATGACGGCACTCAACCCCATGATGCGCATCGGCTTGCAGATCCGTGAGTCGCTCTATCGGCATACCGCGCTGCGCGGCCAGGCGGCGCGGGCGCGGGTCATCGAATTATTGCAGCAGGTCGGCATTCCGGAACCGGAGCGGCGCTACCGCAGCTATCCGCATGAGTTGTCGGGCGGCCAGCGCCAGCGCGTGGTTATTGCCATGGCATTGGCCTGCGGCCCCAAGGTACTGGTTGCGGACGAGCCGACCACGGCGCTGGATGTCACGGTACAGGCGCAGATCCTGGCATTGCTGCGCGACTTGCAGCAAAGGCTGGGCCTGGCGGTGTTGCTGATTACCCATGACCTTGGCATGGTGCGCCATGTCGCGGATACGGTTTGCGTCATGCGTGGCGGCGAGATGGTCGAGCAGGGGCCCTGTGCACGGGTGTTCAGCCAGCCGCGCCAGGCGTACACGCGCATGTTGCTGGCGGCGGAACCGCATGGCACGAAGCCGCCGGTCGATCCCGATGCGCCGGTATTGCTGCAAGCGCGCGATATCGAAGTGGCATTTCCGCTGCGGCGTGGCCTGTTCCGCCGGCCGGAGCGCTTCGTTGCGGTGCATGGCGTCAGCCTGGATGTGCGCCGGGGGGAAACCGTGGGCATTGTCGGCGAATCGGGTTCGGGCAAGTCCACGCTGGGCCGGGCCTTGCTGAACCTGCTGCCGGCGCAGGGCACCCGGCGTTTCGATACTGCCGACCTGGCCCGCCTGAGCCCTGCCGCGATGCGGCCCTTGCGGCGGCGCATGCAGGTAGTGTTCCAGGACCCCTTTGGTTCACTGTCGCCGCGCATGACGGTGGGCGATATCATCGGTGAAGGACTGCGCGTGCACGAGCCGCAGCTGGGCCGGGCGGAACGCGAGCGCAGCATTGCCCAGGCCATGAGCGACGTGCGTCTGGACCCGGCGATGCGCAATCGCTATCCGCATGAGTTCTCGGGCGGGCAGCGCCAGCGCATTGCCATCGCCCGGGCCGTGATCCTGCGGCCGGAATTCCTGTTGCTCGATGAGCCCACCTCGGCGCTGGACCGTTCCGTCCAGGCCGAGGTGCTGGACCTGCTGCGCGACTTGCAGCAGCGCTACCGGATGTCCTACCTGTTCATCAGCCATGACCTTGCCGTGGTCCGCGCCATGGCCGACACCTTGCTGGTCATGCGTGCCGGCGCAGTGGTCGAGCAGGGGACGGCCAGCGAAATCTTTGCCGCGCCCCAGCATGCCTACACGAAGGCTCTGCTGGCTGCCGCGTTCTGGCGCGACGGCGCGCAGGAACACCGAGTTTCCGGACAGGAGCAATAACCATGGAATGTCGCCCGGATTGCGGCGCGTGTTGTACCGCGCCCTCCATCAGCAGCCCGATTCCCGGCATGCCGCAAGGCAAGCCCGCCGGCGTGCGTTGCGTACAGCTCGACGAACGCGAGCGCTGCCGGATTTTTGGACAGCCCGGCCGTCCGGCTGTCTGTGCCTCGCTGATGCCGAGCGCGCAAATGTGTGGCAATTCACGCGAAGCAGCCATGCAATGGCTGCTCTGGCTGGAATACCAGACCCAGCCGTCCTGTACGGCCTGAAGGATGGGCCATGCTGCGGATGCAGCATGATAAATAACTGAAAAACCAGCGGAATGCATATTCCTGCCAGCGTTGCCGTCCTCGCGCATCTTTATCCCATCTAGGTGTTTCCGATAGGAGGAATGGAGCGATTTTCCGTCAAATATCGCTTCCCAAACCCAGTGGGCCTGATTAACCTATTAACAACATCAAAAAAACAGCCGGTTGCCTTCGGAAACAGAGGTAAACAGCCGGTACAGGAGACAAAACCATGCGTAAGCCTTTCACTATGCATGCGGCGGCTGCCGCGATTTTCCTGAGCCTGCCTATGATCGCAGGCGCGCAAGTCAAAGTGGGCGTGACGGTTTCCAGCACCGGCCCGGCCGCGTCGCTGGGTATCCCCGAGCGCAATACCGTGGCTTTGCTGCCCAAGGAAGTGGCTGGCCAGACCATTGAATGGATCGTTCTGGACGATGCGACCGATACCACGCAGTCGGTGAAGAACTCCCGCAAGCTGGTGTCCGAAGACAAGGTGGACGTGCTGGTCGGTACGTCCGTCACTCCGGGTTCGCTGGCCATGGTGGATGTGGCGGCCGAATCCCAGGTGCCCATGATCAGCGTGGCGGCCAGCGCCAAGATCGTCGAGCCGCAGGATGACAAGCGCCGCTGGGTCTTCAAGACGCCGCAGAATGATGCGCTGATGGCCGAAGCCCTGGCCGATGCCATGGTCAAGGCCAACGTCAAGACGCTGGGCTTCATCGGTTTTGCCGACGCCTATGGCGACGGCTGGCTGGACGTGATGAAGCAGGCTGCCGAAGCCAAGGGCATCAAGTTGACGGCAGTTGAGAAATACGGCCGTACCGACACCAGTGTGACGGGCCAGGTACTCAAGCTGGTCGGCGCGCGTCCGGATGCCATCCTGATTGCTGGCGCCGGTACGCCGTCGGCCCTGCCGCAAAAGGAATTGCGTACCCGCAACTACGGCGGCCAGATCTACCAGACCCACGGCGCAGCCAACAATGACGTCCTGCGCGTCTGCGGCAAGGATTGCGATGGCATGTTGCTGCCCAGCGGCCCGCTGCTGGTGGCGGCCCAGTTGCCCGACAGCAATCCGGTCAAGCAGACCGCGCTGGCCTATACCCAGGCCTATGAGCAGGCGCATGGCGCCGGCACGACGAACACCTTCGGCGGCCATATGTGGGATGCCGGCCAGCTGATCGTCGCGGCCGTGCCCGAAGCACTCAAGAGCGGTGCCAAGCCTGGCACGGCGGAGTTCCGCGCCGCGTTGCGCGATGCGCTGGAAAACATCAAGAACCTGCCGGTGTCGCAAGGCGTGTTCAACATGTCGCCGACCGACCATGCAGGCTTCGACGAGCGCGCCCGCGTGATCGTCAAGGTCGAAGACGGCAAGTGGGTGTACCAGCCCGATCTGTAAGGCATCGTGCGTCCGGCGCCCGGCCTGGTACAACAGGCAGGGCGCCAGCGGTGCGCCGGCAAGGCCGTCGGGGGACAGCCTTGCCGGGTGGCGAAGCAAGGCGGCTCGCGGGTTGCCGGGCTTCACTGGCTGAACAGGTGTGGCGCCGGCGGTCCTGCCGACTCGCATCTGCCGCGCTGTTCACCGTCATCATGGCCGGAGCATCCGGCTGCGATGGAAACGGGGAGGGCGCGTCGTTTTCACGGTGGTCAGGACAAATTCCGGCCACCGGGCTTCACAAGGTGGTTCTAGATGGATTCCACAATTGCGCTGATCCTGTTGCAGGATGGCATTGTCAACGGCGCTATCTATGCCCTGCTGGGCATGGCGCTGGTTCTCGTGTTCGCGGTCACCCGCGTCATTTTCATACCTCAGGGCGAATTCGTGGCCTTTGGCGCGCTGACGCTGGCCATGCTGGGCGACGGCCGCGTGCCGGGTACCGCCTATCTGCTGCCCTTGCTGGGGGGCCTTGCGTTCATCCTCGAATTGCTGCGCAGTGCGCGTACGCGCAACTATGCCGGCCTGGGACGCTCGGCCATCACTTTCCTGGCGTTACCCTTGCTGCTGTTGTGGCTCACCCTCAGCTACGCCGGGCCGGACAATTCGTTGTGGCTGAACATGCTGCTGACGCTGGCGCTGGTCACGCCCATGGGGTCCATGGTCTATCGCATTGTCTACCAGCCGCTGGCCGAAGCCACGGTACTGGTGCTGCTGATCGTGTCCGTGGCCGTGCACTTTGCACTGACTGGCCTGGCGCTGGTGTTCTTCGGGGCCGAAGGCTGGCGCACGCCTGCCTTCGTCAACGGCATGGTGGACCTGGGCTTCACCACGGTGCCGGCGCAGAGCCTGTTCGTCGTCGGTACCTGCGCGGTGCTGATCTTGGCGCTGTGGCTTTTCTTCGGCAAGACCCTGTACGGCCGTGCCTTGCGTGCGACCGCAGTGAATCGGCGTGGCGCGCGCCTGGTCGGCATCAGCACGAGCATGTCCGGCAGCCTCACCTTCACGTTGGCCGTCGCCATCGGCGCGATGTCGGGCATGCTGATCGCGCCCATCACCACGGTGTACTACGACACGGGGTTCCTGATCGGCCTGAAGGGCTTCGTCGGCGCCATTATCGGCGGCCTGTCCAGTTATCCGGTGGCTGCCGCCGGTTCGTTGCTGGTCGGCGTGCTGGAAGCGTTCTCGTCATTCTGGGCCAGCGCCTACAAGGAGGTAATCGTATTCACGCTGATCATTCCGGTACTGGTCTGGCGCTCGCTTTCCAGCCACCACACGGATGATGAGGAGTAAGGCCATGAACCGCATTCTTCTTGCCATCTTCCTCGTGCTGCTGGCGGCGCTGCCCATGCTGGGCGCGACGCCTGAATTCTGGATTACCCAGCTCAACTACATCGGCCTGGCCAGCCTGGTCGTGCTCGGCCTGGTGCTGCTGACCGGCGTGGGCGGCCTGACTTCCTTCGGGCAGGCGGCCTTCGTTGGGCTGGGAGCCTATACCACCGCCTTGCTCACCGTGACCTATGGCTGGTCGCCCTGGCTGACGCTGCCCGTGGGCCTGCTGTTGACAGCGGCCGTCGCCTGGCTGCTGGGGGCGATCACCCTGCGCCTGTCGGGTCACTTCCTGCCGCTGGGCACGATTGCCTGGGGCCTGTCGCTGTACTTTCTGTTCGGCAACATCGACGCGCTGGGCAAGCACGACGGTATTGCCGGCATCGAGCCCATCAGCCTGTTCGGCGTATCGCTGGCCAATGGGCGCTACATGTACTACCTGATCTGGGTCGTCGTGCTGCTGGCGCTCTGGGCGACGCGCAACCTGCTGTCCTCGCGTCCGGGGCGCGCCATCCGGGCGCTGAAGAGCGGCGCCGGCATGGCGGAATCCATGGGCGTGAACACGGCCGGCTATAAAGTCGTGATCTTTGTCTGGGCGGCGCTGCTGGCCTGCATTTCCGGCTGGCTCTATGCACACATGCAGCGTGCCGTCAGCCCCAGCCCCTTTGGCCTGAACTACGGTATCGAATACCTGTTCATGGCAGTGATCGGCGGCGCCGGCTATGTCTGGGGCGCCATCTTGGGGGCGGCGGTCATCCTGCTGCTGCGCGACCAGTTGCAGAACTGGCTGCCGCGCCTGCTGGACACCAACGTCAACTTCGAGATGATCGTCTTTGGCGTGCTGATGATCCTGATGCTGCAATATGCCCGTGATGGCCTGTGGCCCATCCTGGCAGGATGGTGGGGCCAGATCACCGGCGCCAGCCGTTCGCAGCGCCAGCTGGCGCCGCCGCCGGCCGCGCCCGAATTGCCCCGGCGTGAGAAGCCCAAGGCCGGTGATGTGGTGCTGGAGGTTGATGCCATCCGCAAGCAGTTCGGCGGCCTCGTGGCGGTCAATGACATCAGCTTCACTGTGCGCGCCGGGGAAATCATGGGTCTGATCGGGCCGAACGGCGCCGGCAAGAGCACCACGTTCAACCTCATCAGCGGGGTCCTGCCCCTGACGCGCGGCGAAGTGCGCTTCCTGGGCGAACGCATAGACAGCAAGCCTGCGCGGACCATCGCCCGCATGGGCGTGGGCCGTACCTTCCAGCACGTGCAGCTGCTGCCGGGCATGACGGTGCTCGAGAACGTGGCGCTGGGCGCGCACCTGCGCTCGGATGTCAGCGTGATGGCGGGTGCCTTGCATACCGACCGCGATCGCGAAGCCCAATTGCTGCATGAAGCTGCCGAGCAACTCAAGCGTGTGGGCCTGGGCGACTACCTGTATGAACAGGCGGGCAATCTGGCGCTGGGTCAGCAGCGCATCCTGGAAATTGCGCGTGCGCTGGCCTGCGACCCGGTGCTGCTGTTGCTCGACGAACCCGCGGCTGGCCTGCGCTACAAGGAAAAGCAGGAGTTGGCGCAGGTGCTGGAAAACCTGCGCAGCCAGGGCATGAGCATCCTGTTGGTGGAACACGATATGGATTTTGTGATGCGCCTGACCGACCACCTGGTGGTGATGGATTTTGGCACCAAGCTGGCCGAGGGCCTGCCAGCGGAAGTGCAGCAGAACCCGGCCGTGCTGGAGGCCTATCTGGGCGGTATTGATGATGATTTGCCCGAGGATATCCAGGGCGCGCCGGCTGGCGGAGGTGTGCAATGAGTACTGCGCCCATTCTTGAAGTCAGTGATCTTTCGGCCCGCTATGGCAAGGTCGGTGCGCTTGCTGGCGCTACCCTGACGGTGCCCAGGGGCAGCATCGTGACCGTCATCGGCGCCAATGGCGCCGGCAAGTCGACCATGCTCAATGCCGTGATGGGCGCCTTGCCGCAGACCGGTCATGCGGCTGGCGTGGTGCGCTACGACGGCAAGGATGTTTCCGGTTGGCAGGTGGAGCGCCGTGTGGCGGTCGGCATGTCCCTGGTGCCGGAGCGGCGCGAGCTGTTCGGCAGCATGTCGGTGGAAGATAACCTGCTGCTGGGCGGGTTCCGGCGTTACCGTGCCCGCGAGGCCGGCTGGCGCGGCACGCTTGACGAGGTGTTCGACCTGTTTCCGCGTTTGCGCGAGCGCCGTGCGCAGCAGGCCGGCACCTTGTCGGGTGGGGAACGCCAGATGCTGGCCGTGGGCCGGGCGCTGATGGCGCGGCCCGCGCTGCTGATGCTCGACGAGCCCAGCCTGGGGCTGGCGCCGCGCATCGTGCGCGAGATTTTCCACATCATTGCCCGCTTGCGGGACACCGGCGTGGCCATCCTGCTGGTCGAACAGAATGCGCGGGCCGCCCTGCAGGTGGCTGACTACGGCTATGTGCTGGAAACCGGCGAGATCAGTCTGCATGGCCCGGCCCGCGAACTGGCCAGCGACCCCAGGGTGATCGAAAGCTACCTGGGCCTGGGGCGCGAGCGCAAGGAATAGCCGCACCCGAGCGCGGGATGAGCCGGTGCGCCTGGCGTCAGGCGCACCGGCTTTTTTCGTGCGGCAGGAATTCCAGTTATAAAGAGGACTGGTAAAGATAGTCGGAAATTGTATTGGCCGGCGCCCGGCATACATGCGTTAATCAGAACTTGCGTGGCCTATCGGTTGGGTCTTCGGCGTGTACGCATGGCTGGCCTGGGTCCGTGTTTAACACTATGCGATCACGAGGTGACTGATGAAACGTTTTTCCCTTGCCGCCATGTCGCTGGCTTTGGCCGCGCTGGCTGCGCCCCTGCAGGCGCAAACTCTGAAAGTCGGCATCATCGGCGACCCCGCGTCGCTCAGCCCCACGCGCATTACCGGCGGTGTCTGGGAAGAAGACGTGTTGCGCGACCTGTTCGCCGGCCTGGTGGAGGTGTCCGCGGACGGCAAGGTGGTGCCGGGCGTCGCGACCGCCTGGACCCTGTCCGACGATGGCAAGACCTATACCTTCGACCTGCGCGACTCCAAATGGTCGGACGGCACGCCGCTGACGGCGGATGACTTCGTCTATTCCTGGCGCTATGTGCTGGACCCGCAGAACGCGGTCAGTACTGCGCACCGGTTGTACCCCATCGCCAATGCCGAAGCGATCGCCAAGGGCGAGCAAAAGCCCGAGGCCCTGGGCGTGCGCGCTTTGGATGGCGGCAAGAAACTGGAAGTCACGCTCAAGGAGCCTTCCACCTATTTCCTCAGCACGCTGGTCCTGCCGGTGTTTTATCCGCTGCCGCGCCAGGCTATTGAAAAACATGGCAAGAACTGGAGCGAAGTCGATAACATCGTCGTCAATGGCCCCTTCGTGCCGACGCGCTGGATCACCGGCAGCGAACTCAATACCAAGAAAAACCCGAATTACTATGATGCCGCCGAGGTCAAGATTGATGGCGTGACTTTCTTCCCGATCGAAGATCGCGACAGCGGCATTACGCGGTTCCGCGCGGGCGATCTCGATGTGCTGCGCGATTATCCGGCGTCGCAGTATGAGTTCCTGAAGCAGGAAGTGCCGGCCGCCACGCATTTGTCGCCGCGCCTGGGCAGCTACTACCTGTCATTCAATCTGCGCGATGGCCATCCCACCAGCGATGCGCGCGTGCGCGAGGCGCTGAGCCTGGCCATCAACCGCGAGGTCATTGCGCAGCAGTTGCTGGAAAATGCCGTGCTGCCGCTGAATTCCTTCCTGCCTACCGGGCTGGACAACTACGAGCCGCAGTACGAAAGGGTGCTGGCGCAACCTTATCCTGACCGCCTCAAGCGGGCGGCCGAACTGCTGCGCCAGGCTGGCTACGGGCCGGACAAGCCTCTCAAGCTGGGGCTGAGCTTCAACAGTGGCAGCGAGCATCAGCGCATTGCCGTGGCGGTGGCCGCGCAATGGAAGCCGCTGGGTGTGCAGGCCGAGCTGAACAACGCCGAAGCCAATGTCCACTATGCCAACCTGCGTGCTGGCGATTACGACGTGGGCCGCGCTGCGTGGCTGTCCAGCTACGATGACCCGCAGAACTTCCTGCAACTGCTCTACACGCCAACCAACAACTATGGCGGTTTCAGCGACGAGGAGTTCAACAAGCTGTACGAACAGGCCAACCTGGAGCGCGACCCGGCGCGCCGCCGCGGCCTGCTGCAACAGGCCGAAGCGCGCCTGGCGAAAGCCTGGCCCGTGGCGCCGGTGTACGAGTATGCATCGCGCAACCTGGTCAATCCCAAGCTGAAGGGCTGGGAAGACAACGCGCTGGATATCCATCCCTCGCGTACCGTGTCGTTCCAATAAGGCGCTAGTCATGCAGGGGGCGGCCGGGGTGACCCGGTTGCTGCCTGCAAGCGACACAGGGCTTGCTGGCGGGTAACCTCATTTACTAAAATGAGGTTAATTTTCATTCTTGATACTTGCCCGAGGGCGGGTGTCCATCCGCCCAGCCATGTCTGCTCCTGCCCCCTCGCCTGCGCATGTCCTTTACAGCGACCACCATGGCTGGCTGCATGCCTGGTTGCGCAAGAAACTCGGCAGTTCCCCGGATGCCGCCGACCTGGCGCATGATACGTTCGTGCGTATCCTGGCGCGTGAGCAGATCGCCGGCATGCGCGAGCCGCGTGCCTTCCTGATGACGGTCGCGCAGGGGCTGCTGTCCAATCTGCGGCGGCGCCGCAGATTGGAGCAGGCCTATCTGGACGCCTTGGCGGCGTTACCGGTGCCCAGCCACCCCGACCCTGAATCCTGCGCCCTGGTGCTGGAAACCCTGCTGGAAATCGACCGTCTGCTGGACGGTCTGCCGCATCGTGCCCGGCAGGTATTCCTGATGGCGCAGGTCGATGGCATGACACAGGCGGCCATTGCCCAGGAATTGGGCGTGTCGCTGCCCACGGTGCGCCGCGATCTGGTGCGGGCCATCGCCCATTGCAGTTTCGCGGATTAGCCATGTCCGAGATTCCCATGACGGTGCGCAGGCAAGCAGCCCAATGGCTGGTCGACCTGCAGGACCCTGACGCCACGCCTGCCAGGCGCGAGGCCTGGCAGCGCTGGCTGAGTGCGCACCCCGATCACGCCCTGGCCTGGAGCAAGGTAGAGGCCCTGGCCTGTAAGACCAGCGCCCTGCCTGCCGGTCTCGGGCGCGCCACGCTGCTGCCGGCGCGTTCGACGCGGCGGCAATTGCTGACGATCGCTGCGTTTGGCGTGGCGGGGGCGGGTGCCTGGCAGCTCTCTGCCGGTAGCGGCGCTCCCGGGCGGCTGCAGACCGCCACCGGGGAGCGGCTTGAGCAATACCTGGCCGACGGCTCGCGCCTGATGCTCAATACACAGACGCAGGTGCGGGTCAGGTTCGATGGTGTGCAGCGCTTGTTGGCGCTGGATCACGGTGAGTTGCTGGTGGAAACCGCGCCGGACAGCGTTCGGCCCGCTCGGCCATTTCGTGTGCAGACCCGCGCCGGTGAGATGCAGGCGTTGGGCACACGCTTTACCGTCCGGCACGAGCAGGACACTTTGCTGCACGTTCTGGATGGTGCTGTTGACGTGCGGCGCCATGACGCCCCGGACATGCCGGTCCGGGTGCATGCGTCACACAGTCTGCGGTTTGCCGCGGATGTCTATGGCGAGATCCGGCCTGCGGCGGCAACCGATGCAGCCTGGTCCAACGGCATGTTGCTGGTTGCCGACATGCCGCTGCCGGACTTCATCGAAGAATTGGGGCGCTATCGCCCCGGCCAGCTGGATTGCGACCCTGAGCTGGCTCATTTGCGCGTTTCCGGCACATTCCCGCTGGACGACACGGACCGCGTGCTGGCCATGTTGCAGCAGGTGCTGCCGGTCCAGGTCCGGCGCTGGACCAGATACTGGGTCCGTGTGCAGCCGTTGCCGGCAGGCAAGGCAAAAACATACGGCCGTGCCTGAGGGGCGGTAACGCAGCACTCCCATTGCCGCAGCACACCCTCTTGACCGACCTTCCGCCATGTTGCCTGGCCTGCCATATGCGGTTCATATGCAGCCTATATGCAGCCTGCATGCGACCCCGATGCGATCCGTATGCGCGCGGCCCAGGCGTGGCCGCCTGACGGCATGCCATCCCTGGCGGGGGGGCGGTCCGTGGCCTGAACACGATTTTGTAACAGCAGCCGAAATCTGTTTTCTTTTTTCCCGGGTTGAGTGGCATGGAAGATGAGAACGCAAATTCTTAAATTTTCCATGAACGAGGGAAATCGACGATGGACTCAGGTTTTCAGGCCACACGGAAGGCCCGTGCGCGTGTCGTGCCGGGTGTCTGGCAGCCCACGCTGCTGACGACGCTGTTGCTGTTGATGCTGGCGCCGTTGGCGCCAGCGCCAGCTTCCGCCCAGGAAGCTGGTATCGCGGCGGAACGCCACTACGACATTCCTGCCGGGCAACTGGCTGACGTGCTGACCCGCCTGGGCAGCGAGGCACGCATTTTGCTGATGTATCCCGCCGCGCTGGTGAGTGGTGTGCATAGTCCGGGCGTGCAGGGCGCGCGGGATGGCGCTGCCGCCCTGAGCGACGCCTTGCGCGGGACTGGCCTGGAAGCCATCCCGACGGCCGATGGTTATACCTTGCGGCGCTTGCCACAGGGCGCGGTGACGACGCTGGGTGCGGTGGAGGTGACCGGTGCTGCCTATGACCCCAGGGACGAGATTTTCCATGCCCTGGGTTCGGTGGGCGTCGTGACCCGTGAAGCGCTGGACCGCGTGCCGGTGACCAGCGCCCGCGATATTTTCCAGGGCGAGCCGGGTGTCTATGTCATGGATGGCAACCAGGACCCCGGCATCAACAACATCAACATCCGTGGCATTCAGGGGCCGGGCCGCATCAATATGATGGTCGACGGCACGCGCCAGAATGCATCGAACTACGCTGGCTACGGCGGGCAGATGTCGCGCGTCTATATCGACCCGGAATTGCTGGGCGGCGTGGATATCGAGAAAGGCCCTACCGGCGGCATGCATGGTGCCGGAGTGACGGGCGGCGTGGTGAACCTGCGCACCCTGAATGCCGATGACCTGCTTGAGGGCGATGCCAGCCGGGGCGGGCGCCTGCGCGTCATTCATGGCGATAATGGCTACAACACCGCCGGCATGGTGGCTGGTGCCATCCGGCTCGATAGCGGTCTGGCGCTGACGGGTGGCGTATCGCGCCGCAAGAGCGACAACTACCATACCGGCACGCGTAGTGTGCCGGAAGATGGCTATCCGTATTGCAACTCGCGCGGGCAGGACATCGACGATTGCAGCAGCGAAGTCCCGCTGACCCATCAGGACATGGTGTCAGGCCTGTTCAAGGCGCAGTACAGGATCAATGCGGCACACAGCCTGGAGGCCGGTGCGACGTATTACCGCAACGAATTCGTCAGCTGGGCGCGCGGGGCTGCGGCGGATGAAGAACTTGGTTTTCCCGAGCAGCATGTCAGTGCCAATACGTTGTCGCTGCGCTATCAGTGGAATCCGGTGGACAACCCTTGGTGGGATGTCCGCGCCAACCTCTGGCGGGCGGCCAACCGGACGTCCTACGAGATGTTCGGCGAGCATTACGACATGCATACCGTGGGTACCGAGATCAGCAATACGGCGCGTCTTCCGCTGGGCGACAACCTGCTGACGCTGAACGTCGGCGGGGAGTTTTACCAGGACAAGGCCGATACACATTCCAGCGGCGCGACGACCGACCCGAGAACCGGTCTGGGGCGGGAAGGCCTGACGGCCAACGGCAAACGTAATATCGGTGGCTGGTTCGCGCAGGCGAGCCTGGCCTATCACGAGTGGCTGCAGCTCGACGCCGGCTTGCGTGCCGACTACTTCGGCCTGCGTTCCGAAGGCACTTATGCTTCGCGCTACGTGGGGCAGGGCGTGAACACCCTGTCACTGAACCGCAGTGGTGGCCGGGTAAATCCCAGCGCTGCACTGGGCATCACTCCGGTGGAGGGTGTGCAGTTCTTCGCGCGCTATGCGGAAGGCCAGCGGGCGCCGACCTTGTCGGAAACGGCAGGCGGGGGCGCGGTATGGGGCATCTATCACCTGCCCAATCCCTATCTGCGGCCCGAGGTGGCGCGTACGCACGAATTCGGCCTGAACCTGATCATGGACGACTGGTTGCCCAGCGAGGGCAAGCTGCGGCTGAAAGTGGCGCGCTTCGATTCGCGCTATGACGATTACATCCTGCGCAATGCCTTCCGCTATCGCGCTGATTACGCCTATTCGTACCAGTTCGCCAACATCGACCGGGCCACGCTGCGCGGTGTCGAATTGCAGGCCCAGCTGGACCTGGGCTATATGTTCGCCGAATTCAGTTTCAACCAGTTCGACCGCATGCTGTTCTGCGATGCCGGCGTTTGCAGCAGCGACCCGGGCCGCGACAATATCAACGTCACCACGCCGTTCATTCCGCCCAAGCGCAGTATTGCCGCCACCGTGGGCGTGCGGCTGCTGGAGCGCAAGCTGGTGCTGGGCGCACGCCTGCGTGCCGACACGCGCCGCGGCATGACCGATGCCAACCAGTACAACGACGGCGTGTACTGGAAACCCTATGAAATCGTCGACCTGTTCGGCAGCTACGACGCCACGCGCCACCTGAAGCTGGGCATCAGCGTAGAGAACATCGCCGACAAGTATTACATCGGCGCCATGAACTTCAATGGCCTGCCTTCGCCGGGACGCAGCATCAAGGGCTCTCTGACCTACAACTTCTGACCAAACGCCGCTGTGCCGGTTTCACCCTGCAGGGGTGGAGGCCGGCACTTCATGTGCAAACAAGGAAACCCCATCATGCATGACACGACGTCATCCTGCCGCCGGTCCGGACGCGTAGCCGGCCTGAGCCTGGCGCTGTTGCTGGGCGGCATGGGTGCTGCCAGCGCGGCGCCCACTGTCTACGAAGTCCGTCATCACTTCGACGCCGCCAACACATCTGCCAGCAGTGTACTGACGGGTTCACTGGCCCCGACGCTGGGGCGCGACGGCAAACTCTACGGGCTGAAAATCAAATTTTCAGGCACGGCGGAAGGCGGTGTTCGTCTTCTCGTCAGTTGCGCCCTGTACCGGCATGACCCTGCCAGTGGCGTCCAGGAAGAGCTGGGCAGTGTTCAGGCCAATGGCGGCAGTCTGCCGGTCAGCCGCGGTTCCGATCTTGGGTCGATGTGTTCGGCACCCGTGGAAGACGCCCGGGGCGACTGGTACTGGAACACGTTCTTCGGCGGCGCGGAACAGGCGGGCCAGCTGTTGCGCTACCGGCCCGGTCAGGGCATAGAAACCGTGTTTTCGTTCCCTGCTGCCGCCGACAGCCCGGTCGGCAGCTATCCCCAATCGGTACTGACACTGGCGCCGGACGGCACGTTCTATGGCACCACGGCGCGTGGCGGTGCTGCCGGCAACGGCACGATCTTCGCGTTCGTGCCGGAGCAGGGCGTGCAGCTGCTGCATACCCTGGAACGTGATCCCGTCCTGGATCTCGGCACCATCCGGCTGGGCGGGACGCTGGTGCTGTCGGAGGATGGCAAATCACTGTTCGGGGCGTTCAGCAATGAGGTCGGCAACCATGCCGTCGCCAACGCTGGCGACACGTTGTATGCAGTGGATCGCACGACTGGTGTCCTGACGCGCCTGGCGCGCACGGACAGCCGCAGCTACATCACCAACCTGTACCGCCAGGCTGGCAGCGATGATCTTGTTTTTACGCATTTGAATGCCCAGCACGCCGGGCAGGATGGCTTCGGCGCGACGTTCAACCGCTATCTCGCGGCGGAGCGGCGCATGACGCAGACGGATTATGTCCTGCCGGTCAATGACCCCGGCGGCGGCATCATGCCCATCGGTTTGACGCCGGGGGCCGATGGCAATCTCTATGGCGTATTTCCGAGTGGTGGCTCGAACCAGGCCAGCGCAACCAGCAGGACGGGCTCTATCTTCCGCCTGAAGGGCGATGGCACCTATGAAGTCATTCATATGCTGGCAGGCCTGTCCAATGGCAAGTTGCTGGAAGGGGCTGCGCCAGGGGGAGGCCTGACGCTGGCGCCGGATGGCCGTCTGTATGGAGTGACCGACACCGGTGGCGAATTCGACCAGGGAACGCTGTTCGCCGTCACACCTGGCGACGCCATTGCGCCGATGCTGACTTTCACGCTGGTCGCCTCGGGTGATAAAGACAGCACCGTGGTGAACTTTCCGGAGCCGCACACGATTGTGGCTGGCCAATGGGCCAAGTTCCGCTGGGCCACGGTTCAGGCGGATGACTGCGAAGGCGGCGGCGATTGGCCGGCGCCGGGTGCGATTCCGGCCAGCGGTGAGCTGGAAGTCATGCCCGCCACGCCGGGCGAATACCGCTATGTCGTGTCCTGCCGCAATACCGCCGAACCGACGCAGCGTTTCACAGCGGCCCAGTATCTGAATGTGGTACCGACGACCGGCGAACACATCGAAGCCGGCAACGGTGGCGGCGCGCTTGCCTGGCCCGTGCTGCTGCTGCTGCTGCTGCTGCTGGCATTGCTGGGTCTGACGGGCAATCGCAACCCGCTGGCCACGCGCCATACCGGTAGTCGCCGCAGGTCCGAGTAAATATAGACAGGGAATTGATATGACGAGATTACGCATTGCCTGCGCCGCGCTTGCCGCCTGCGCATGGATCGTGGGCGCATCGGTGGTGCAGGCGCAGCAGGTCAGCGTCACGCATCTCCATGCCTTCAAGCATGAAAGTGGCGCCTCACAGACGGTTGGCAGCGTGCATCTGGGCCGCGACGGCAAGCTGCATGGTCTGGCCGAAGGGCTGGTCTGGGAAATGGCCGTTGATGGCAGTGGCTACACGACATACGCGTTGCCTGACGGCATCATGACGCATCAGTATGGCTTGCCGAATATGGCGACCTCGACGGTCGCAGATCAGAATGGCAATATTTACGGCGCGACTTATATCGGTGGCGGTACCAGCATGGGGCTGATGTTCCGTTTCGATGAGAGTGGCACGGCCTCGGAAGTGCTGGTGCCGACCCAGGTGGACCGGCCGGCAAAAATCAGTCAGGCAACCGGCAATATGGCGGTGGATGCCGCCGGCAACGTGTATGTGCTGGATCGTGGGAGTTCCGTCGGTACCGGTTTGCGCGAAGGCGCAATCAAACGGCTGTCGGCTGATCAATCGGCGTTCACGGTTGTGCATCAGATGACCCCGGAGACTGGCAGCAATGCGGCGGTAGTCATCGTTGGTTCGGATGGTTGGCTTTATGGCGTGGCAGGCCAGGGGGGAGACAACAATGTGGGCACGATTTTCCGTCTGCGGCCCAATGGGGCGGACTTCCAGGTGCTGCATCATTTCACCGCCGAGCAGGGGCAGCCTGCCCAATACCGGTCTGTCATTCCTGACTATGGCAGCCCACGCAATGCGGCAGGCCTGGCGGAAAGCGGCGCCTGGCTGATCGGCAGCACGTCGATGCAGGGGCCGCATGACAATGGCGCGCTGTACCGCATCCGCAAGGACGGCACCGGTTTTCAGATCCTGCATGGCTTCGATGATGCGGCCAGCCAGGATGGCAAGATTGCAGCGGGCGGGCTGGTGACCGGGCCCGATGGCAATATCTATGGCACGACGGTTGCGGGCGGCGCCCATGGCGACGGGACGCTATTCCGTATCGTCACGACCCGGATGGATGAGCCAAACGGTGGCTTCGAGTCCCTGCATGCCTTCAAGGCGGATGTAGATGGCAAGACGCCGTTTAACCTGACGCTGGGCCACGACGGCAAGTTGTATGGCAATACGGCCGGGGAGTGGGGCGGGGTGTACCAGGGCTCCGTTTATGCTGTGGATACCGGTTACGTGCCGCCTGCCGACCCCCCGGTCATTACGCTGTTCCGCGCGGCGCCGGACCGCATCGACCTGGGCCAATACACCACCTTGGCCTGGGCGGCCAACAATGTTGCGGCCTGCACGGCGGGCGGTGCCTGGCAAGGCGAGCGGGGCAGCAACGGTACGGAGGTGATCACGCCGACCACGCCTGGATTCAATACTTTCACGCTCAGTTGCACAGGCCATGATGGCAGCACCGTGCAGGAAAGTGCGACGGTGGAGGTGGTGCCGCCTGCCGATGCCGTGATCCAGGCGTTTACGGCCACGCCAGTCGTGGCACCGTTGGGCAGCAGCATTACCCTGGACTGGAAAACCGTCGATGCCCTGGATTGCACGGCTTCAGGTGACTGGAGCGGCGACAAGCCCGGCAGTGGCAGTGAAACCGTGACACCGTCTGCCGGTGGTGAATTCTCCTTCCGCCTGGATTGCCGGGGTGCGGGGGCGGATGCCAACGCAAGTGTGCAGGTCCGCATCACGCTGCCTGCGGTGATCGAGCAGTTTGCCGTCGATGCTGCCAGCCTTGAGCCGGGCGCCACCACCATGCTGCGCTGGCGCGTCCGTGATGCTTCCCAATGCCAGGCCAGTGGTGCGTGGAGCGGTGAGCAGGCGGCGGCGGGCGAGTTGTCGATCCAGCCTGCCGAAGGCGAGCACAACTACACGCTGCGCTGCACGGGCGAAGGTGGCAATGCCCTGTCCACGGTGCGGGTTGTCGTGGCTGCCGCGGCGCCCGAGCCCGATGGCGGCAACGGCGGCGCCCTGGCCCTGGGGCTGTTGCCCCTGCTGGCCGCGCTGGGATGGCGCCGGCGTTACCAGCAGGCCTGATGGCGCGCCGTGCCGGGGGAAGCAGGTGCCGCGACAAACGCCGCAACGAGGGCTGCAACGAGGGCTGTAACGAGGGCGACAATAACAACAGCCTGCGGCCCGGCCAACGGGCAGCTGGCCGGGATCAGCAGGGGGCCACGCGTGCGGGCGTGTGGCCGGGCTGGCCGTGGATGGTCAGGGCCTGGCCCTTTTCACGTGATCGTGTTACCCTGAAAAGCATTCTTTTTGTCTGATCGAGCATCGCTCGCCCGGGCGCCGCCTGTATCCCCTGGCTCATCCAGGGGGAACTGATACAGTCTGCGAGCAGTCCCCGGGTATTTCTTGCGATGCGTTCGGCTTCTGTTCCGGTGGCGCTGACTGCGACCGTGCCGCCGCGACGACCAGACAGCGGCATGTTGCCGCACGCGTGGGTTTGCCAGCCGCGCCGGTCCGCCAGTTCCTGGTGTCGGCGTGTTTTCCACTTTCTTCTGCCTGTGACGGCCTGGAGCCGGGTGTAGGGTTTGTTGCCTTGCATTCCGTAGCCATTGGCCGAACACTGTATTTGCCGTTGATGCCGGGAAAGGCTGCGCTGATAGCGCGCCCGTCGCAGTCGTTTTATTTCTGAAGGAGTCCTGCCATGGCCAAGGAAGAGCTGATTGAATTGAATGGTGTCGTGGGCGAAGTCCTGCCGGACAGCCGCTACCGCGTGACACTGGACAATGGCGTCGAAGTTTCCGCCTATGCTTCCGGACGTATGCGCAAGCACCGTATCCGTATTCTTGCTGGTGATCGGGTGACGCTGGAAATGTCGCCGTATGACCTGACCAAGGGCCGTATCAATTTCCGCCACAAGGACGAGCGCAGCGCGCCGCCTCGGCCCGCCGGCAACTATCATCACCGTTGATGATGTCGTGCCGGGAGGCATTGGTGTCTCGCCCGGCAATGCAGGACCGTAGTGATGAAAATCTATCTCGCAGGTTTCGATGTGTTCCGTCCCGATGCCCTGGTGCACGGGGCGAGCCTCAAGGCCGCATGTGCCGACCTTGGGCTGGAAGGACTGTATCCGCTGGATAACCAGGCGCCCGGGGACCTGTCTGGCCTGGCGCTGGCGCAGTGGATTTGCGCGGCCAATCTCGCCCTGATCGACTCGGCCGACATGGTCATGGCCAATCTCAACCCTTTCCGTGGTCATGAGCCGGATTCCGGTACGGTGTTCGAGACAGGCTATGCCGTGGCGCAAGGCAAGCCGGTCTGGGGCTATACCCACGAGACCGGGCCTTTGCTGGCGCAGATTCCCGGGCAGCCCGACGAGGCTGGCCGGCCTATCGACGCACAAGGGTATGTCATCGAGGATTTCGGCCTGCCGCTGAACCTGATGCTGGCCTGCCGCATCCAGATCGTTCATGGCGATGCCAGGGAATGCCTGCAGCGTATTGCGCAGGCGGTAGGCAGCGCTGGCTGAGGTGAGTTTCCGCGCCTGCCGCATTGGCTGGCGCCGGATGCCAGGCTGGTACCAATGACGAGAATTGCCCGGATGGCGGCAATGATACGAAAGCGCCTGGATGGGCTGGGATAAGCGATATTCCCAGAAATTCTAGGATTGCCGGGCTTTAATGAAAAATTGTTATGTATATATATGGCACTTTCGGTTGCCATCTGGCCTGGCTTTGAGCAAGATGCGGGTTTGTACGGCAGCTGTCGCCTGAAACCCTGTCAGGGATGAGGCGGGGATGGCAGCCGTGTTCGCATAGACCGGAGACTATCCTTCATGAGCCAGCAGTCCGATAACTGGAAGTTTGAAACCATTGCCGTCCATGCCGGCTACACGCCGGAGCCGACCACGCATGCCGTGGCCGTCCCCATCTACCAGACGGTTGCCTATTCCTTCGACGATACCCAGCACGGTGCGGATCTCTTCGACCTGAAGGTCAAGGGCAATATCTACACCCGCATCATGAACCCCACCAATGATGTGCTGGAACAGCGCGTGGCTGCCCTGGAAGGCGGTATTGCTGCGCTGGCGCTGGCCTCGGGCCAGGCTGCGGTCACCTATGCGATCCAGACCATCGCCGAAGCTGGCGATAACATCATTTCGGCTTCCACGCTGTATGGCGGCACCTATAACCTGTTCGCGCATACCCTGCCGCAACTGGGCATCACGACCCGCTTCGCCAACGGCGCCGACCCCGCTTCCTTCGCCAGCCTGATCGACGAGCGCACCAAGGCCATCTTCGTCGAGTCCGTGGGCAACCCGCTGGGCAATATCACCGACATCGCCGCCATTGCGGAAGTGGCGCACAGCCACGGCCTGCCGCTGATCGTCGACAACACCGTGCCGTCGCCCTATCTGCTGCGCCCTATTGAACACGGCGCGGACATCGTGGTGCAGTCGCTCACCAAGTACCTGGGGGGCCACGGCACCTCGCTGGGCGGTGCGATCATCGACTCCGGCAAGTTCCCCTGGGCCGAGCACAAAGAACGCTTCCGCCGCCTCAACGAGCCCGATGTCAGCTATCACGGCGTGGTCTATACCGAAGCTCTGGGGGCGGCTGCCTACATTGGCCGCGCGCGCGTCGTGCCGCTGCGCAATACCGGCGCCGCGATTTCTCCCTTCAATGCCTTCCTGATTCTGCAGGGCATCGAAACCGTCGCACTGCGCGTGGACCGCATCGTTGATAACGCACTGGCCATTGCCCGCTTCCTGAAGCAGCATCCGAAGGTGGAATGGGTCAACTATGCCGGCCTGGAAGATCACCCGGATCACGCCCTGGCGCAGAAATACCTCAAGGGCCGCGTTCCCGGCCTGATGACTTTTGGTGTCCAGGGCGGCCGCGATGGCGGCGCCCGTTTCCAGGATGCGCTCAAGCTGTTCACGCGCCTGGTCAATATCGGCGATGCCAAGTCGCTGGCGACGCACCCGGCTTCCACTACGCACCGCCAACTGAACCCCGACGAGCTGGCCAAGGCTGGCGTACGCGAAGAAACCGTGCGCCTGTCCATTGGTATCGAGCATATCGACGATCTGCTTGCCGACCTCGAGCAAGCCCTGGCTGCGGTGTAAATCACAGCGGTGGCGCAAGTCTCCGGCCCGATGGGCCGTAGGACTGCGCCAAGACGCAAGATGCCCCTGGACCTGCGGCACTTTGCCGGCAGGTCCAGGGGCATCTTGCATGATGGGCCGTGGCGCCAGGGTGGCGCAACGGCCCTGGCTGCTCAGGGAATATCCAGAAACAGGTCGAAGCCGGCCTCGCGGCGCTGGATTTTCCAGGCGCCGTCCTCCAGGCGGAATTCATCATTGAAATGACCGACCAGTTCCCGTCCCCGTGCGGGGCGGCCGAAAGGCCCGGGGCTATCGGTCGAGAGGGCATTCCAGAGCTGGACCTGGGTGATGGCGCTGACGCGATCCGCCTGGACCGAAAGGAAACGGGTGCCGAGGATCAGGTGCATGCTGATGCGCTCTGCGGGCCGGGTCAGGTAGGAGTCCAGGATGGCCTGGCGGCCCTGCAGCGGCTCGCCGCCGGGACGTTGCAGGACGGCATCGGCGCTGAACTGCGCCGCCATCGCCTGGAAATCCCCCTGGTCTGCCAGCGCTGCCGTATGCAACAGCAGCTCGCGGCATGCCGTCTTGATCAGCAACTGATCCAGGGGCGGAAGTGATTGTTTTGTCATCTTTGTCTCCTTGGTGGTGGAACGCGCGGGCCTGGACAGGCAGCAGACCGGGACCGCGCCGCCGGATGGCCTGGCGACAGGCCGCAAGCCTGGTTGGCGCCTGTGTCAGGCCGCCTGCGCAAGAATCCAGCGCAATGTTTTTTCCATGTCGCCGAACGGGAAAAAATGCAGCCGTACGACGCCGTGTCGGGCTGGCTCCAGCCCAGTCTGCAAGTCTTGCAGCAGCATGCCCGGGCCGGCCGTATCGAAGAGACGGCCCAGCGAGACGCCGTACTTGCGCAGAATACCAGCAGAAGCCCCCACGCCACAGGCGGCAGCGTAACGCAGCAGCTTGTGCACGCCCACCGGCCCTGCCACGCCGATCCGCACCGGTACCTCTATGCCTTCTTGCCGCAGGCGCTCCAGCCAGTTCAGGATGGGCGCGGCCTCGAAGCCGAATTGCGTGATGATTTCGCAGTCATGGCCCTGTAGCGCCAGTGCGCGATGCTTTGCGTGCAGGGCGCGCCATAGGACGTCGGCGGGGATGGCGGGATGGCCGTCCGGGTAGCCGCTGATACTGACATGGCGGATATCGTATTCGGCCAGCAGGCCGCTTTGGATCAGTGCCAGGGCATCTTCATAGGGCCCCGCCGGGCGCGGCGGATCTCCGGCAATGACGAAGGCGTGCCGGGCCGGTGCCTGCTCGCGCAGCCGGGCCAGATAGGTGCGCAGCTCGGTATCCGAGCGAATCCGGCGCGCCGCCAGGTGCGGCACGGGAATCAGGCCCTGCGCATGCACCAGGGACGCGGCACGCAGCCTGTCGGCATCCTGTTCATTGGGCAGGAAGGTGATGTTGACCCTGGTGCCGGGCGTTGCCAGCGTCCGGATGTCTGCCAGGGAGCGGATTTCCCTGGCAGTCATTTCCAGGGAATAGTCCTGCAGAAGCGGTTGTGCCGGCTGCGCGGCAAGCGAGGAAGAACAGGTGTGCTGCGTCATGAAAGGGGCGCCGGAAGCGCTGAAACAATCTGTCAAGATACTTCGAGGTAATAAAGGATAAGCTGGAGATAGTGTCAGATTTTGAAATAAGACGTCACGGATGGTTTTGTTGCTTATCACCGGTGTTGCCGTTGGCGTCATGGATACCGGGTACCTCGCGCAGCGTTTGGTGCCTGCATGGTATCGCGCATGAGCGCGCCACGCCCGCCGGCTGACGCCGCCATCTGCAATGCAAGGCCTGAATAGACAAGGAGTTGGGCTGATGTATTTGTCGCATGCGTTCAATGGGCGTGGATTCTCCTCGAGGCTGGGGGGACGCCAGGCATCCCATTCCCGATCGTGTCGATGCGGGTGCGTCAGTGCCGTGGCGCACTGGGCCTACCGGCGCATGGCAGCCGACCTCACGCAGCGGGCGTCCTCGGGCGGCCCTGCCGCCAGCGCAGCGCCTTTTCTCAGCTTCCGTGCGGATAGCGCTTTCTCCGATAGCCCCAGGTTGAGCCAGCGGCCGATAGTGCTGACCAAGCTGCGCCTGTTCGACGGCATCAGCGCCACCTTGCAGGACGGCGTGAACATCCGCATTGCAGGGGACCGGGTTCAGGCCATTGTCCCGGCCGGCGAGACCCTGGGCGACGATGTCGAGATCATAGACTGCGGCGGGCGTGTCGTGATGCCCGGCTTGATCGACGCGCACTGGCATTCCACCCTGTGCGGAGTATCGCAGATGGAAGCCATGATGGCCGACGTGGCCTATCTGCATCTGGTCGCGGCGCGTGAAGCCCAGAATACGCTGATGCGCGGCTTCACGACGGTACGCGACGCCGGCGGGCCCAGCTTCGCGCTTAAGCGCGCCATCGACGAAGGCGTGGTGTTCGGGCCGCGCATTTTCCCGTCTGGCGCCATGATTTCCCAGACTTCCGGCCATGGCGACTTTCGCATGCGCTACGACATCACGGAAAATGCAGGGCTGCCCAGCCATGGCGAACGCGCCGGCATGTCCGTGCTGGCCGATGGCGCGGATGCCGTGCTGCGTCGTGCGCGCGAGCAGTTGATGCTGGGCGCGACGCAGCTCAAGATGATGGCGGGCGGCGGCGTGACCTCGGTGTACGACCCCCTGGAAAGCCTGCAGTTCACCGAAGCGGAATTGCGCGCCGGCGTGGCGGCCGCCCGGGATTGGGGCACCTATGTCATGGTGCACGTCTATACCGCAGCGGGTATAGAGCGCGCCATCCAGGCTGGGGTCCGTTCCATCGAGCACGGTCAGTTGACCGATGAAAAGACCGCCAGGCTGATGGCCGATAACGGCGTCTGGTGGAGCCTGCAGCCTTTCCTGGGCGACGAGGACGCCAATCCGCATGCGGACCCCCGCAGCCATGCCAAGCAGGTAATGGTGGCGCAGGGCACGGTACGCGCCTATGAATTCGCCCAGCACCTGAAGGTCAACACCGCGTGGGGCACCGACATCCTGTTCTCACCCTCGACCTTGCCTCGCCATGGCCACATGCTGGCCAAGATGACGCGCTTCTATGCGCCGCTCGAGGCCTTGCGCATCGCCACCGGGCAGAACGGCGAACTGATCGGCCTGTCCGGCGACCGCAATAGCTACCCGGGCAGAGTCGGTGTCCTGGCCCAGGACGCCATGGCGGATCTGCTGGTTGTCGATGGCGACCCTGCCACCAGCCTGGACTTCCTGACGCAGCCGGAACAATCGCTCAGGCTGATCATGAAGGACGGAAAAATTTACAAAAGTTCCCTGTAAGTCCGTTGTTTCACCTGGCCCGGAGGGAGGTTGCAGGGTGCGTAGCCCTGCGCTCGGGCTGTTTCAGTAGTCCGCTGACCGTTGTCGCAGTACCCGGCGCCAGATGCCGGGGGATGTTCGGCGATAAGTGTTTTCAATCTATTTTGCTGAGAGGTTGCTATGCCTTTGCATGACAAGAATGCGGTGCGCGAAACGCTGTTGGATGATGTGTATGCATCCACGGATCTTTCGGTGTCCATGCCGAAGTACAAGTTTCCCGCGAAGGAACATGCCCCCCGGCACGCCTATCAGGTGGTGCATGACGAGCTGATGATGGATGGCAACTCGCGCCAGAACCTGGCGACGTTCTGCCAGACCTGGGTAGACGAGGAAATCCACAAGCTGATGGACGAGTCGATCGACAAGAATATGATCGACAAGGATGAATACCCGCAAACGGCGGAGATCGAGGCACGTTGCGTGCACATGATCGCCGATCTATGGAATTCCCCCGATGCCGCCAATACCATGGGCTGCTCGACGACCGGTTCTTCCGAAGCGGCGATGCTGGGCGGCCTGGCGCTGAAATGGGCCTGGCGCAAGAAACGCCTGGCGGCTGGCAAATCGACGGACAAGCCGAACCTGATTTGCGGGCCGGTGCAGATTTGCTGGCACAAGTTCGCGCGCTACTTCGATGTCGAGCTGCGCGAGATCCCGATGGAAAACGGCCGCCTCATCATGTCGCCCGAGGAAGTCCTCAAGCGCGTCGATGAAAACACCATCGGCGTAGTGCCCACGCTGGGCGTAACCTTCACCTGCGACTACGAGCCGGTCAAGGCCGTGCATGACGCGCTCGACAAGCTGCAGAAGGATACCGGCCTGGATATCCCCATCCACGTCGACGGTGCCAGCGGCGGCTTCCTGGCACCGTTCTGCGCACCCGACCTGGAATGGGACTTCCGCCTGCCGCGCGTCGTTTCCATCAATACTTCCGGCCACAAGTTCGGTCTGGCACCGCTGGGCGTGGGCTGGGTCGTGTGGCGCGATGCCGCGCACCTGCCCGAGGAACTGATTTTCAACGTGAACTACCTGGGCGGCAACATGCCCACCTTTGCGCTGAACTTCTCACGTCCCGGCGGCCAGATCGTGGCGCAGTACTACAACTTCCTGCGCCTGGGCCGTGAAGGCTACACCAAGGTGCAGAGCGCCTGCTACGACACGGCGCAGTACCTGGCGGCCGAAATCGGCAAGATGGGCCCGTTCGAAATCATTTTCGACGGCAACCCGCAAAACGGTATTCCGGCCCTGTGCTGGAAATTGAAGGAAGGCCAGCAGAATCTCGGCTATAACCTTTATGATCTGGCCGACCGCCTGCGTTCCCGTGGTTGGCAGGTGCCGGCATATTCCATGCCTGCCAACCGTGAAGACCTCGTGGTGCAGCGTATCCTGGTCCGCCATGGCGTGAGCCGTGACTTGGCCGCGTTGCTGCTTGAGGATTTCCGCCGCTGCCTGGATTACTTCGCCAAGCATCCGGTCTCGGTACCGGGCGAGCAGGACGACTCCGGCGGCTTCCACCACTAAAGTCTGCCTCCGTCCTGCTTTTGATGTGCATCACCCTGGCCTGCATCCGCAGGCCAGGGTGATGCCGTTTTACTCGAAGGACACAAAAGGAATCATGAACATGATGCTGTGGACATGGATTGCGGATACTTTGCGGTCTTACCCGGAACTGGCCATCTTCCTGGCGCTGGCGCTGGGTTTCTGGATAGGCTCATGGAAACTGGGAGGATTCAGCCTGGGGGCGGTTACCGGGACCTTGCTGGCCGGGGTAGTGATCGGCCAGTTGGGGATAGATATATCGCCGCAGATCAAGTCCATTTTCTTCATCATGTTCCTGTTTGCCGTCGGCTTCGGGGTCGGCCCGCAGTTTGTGCGCGGGGTGGCCAGCGATGGTTTGCCGCAGGCGGTGTTTGCCGTGGTGATTTCCTGCCTGTGCCTGCTGTCGGTGTATGTGGCATCGCTGCTGGCGGGCTATGGCCCCGGCCTGGCCACAGGGCTGCTGGCCGGTTCGCAGACCATCTCCGCATCCATCGGGCTGGCAACGGATGCGCTCAACCGGATGGGGGAATCGGCGGCGGTGATACAGGCCGAACTGGACCAGATCCCGGTCGCCTATGCGGTGACCTACCTGTTCGGGACGGTCGGCACCGGCTGGATCATTGCGTTCCTGGGCCCCAAGCTGCTGGGCATCAATATCCAGGCCGAGTGCCAGCGCTATGAAAAAGAAATGGCCGTGGGCGAGCCCGACGAAGGGATAGAGTCGGCCTGGCACCAGTTCGCCATGCGCGCCTTCCGCCTGCACCAGGCCGGCATCATCGCCGGGAAGACCGTCGGTGTTGCACAGGGTGAATACGGTTCGGCCGAGCGGTTGGTGCTGGAGCGCCTGCAGCGCAATGGCAAAACCATAGATTTCGACGACAACACGATGCTGGAAGTGGGCGATGTCCTGGTGGTATCCGGCCCGCATGAGGCGTTGATCGCCTGGTCCAACCATGCGGAAGAAGTGGCGGATAAAGACCTGCTGAACATTCCCATGGAGCGTGTGGATGTCATCGTCACGCAAAAGAACGTCGACGGGCGCACGCTGATCGAGCTTTCCAAGGAACGCTTTGCACGTGGTGTCTACGTGCACCGTATCCGCCGGGGCTCCATGGGAGTGGATATTCCGGTGCAGGCCCAGACCAAGCTGCAACGTGGCGATATCGTCACCATCAGCGGCGGCAAGAAGCATGTGCAGGCCGTGGCTGTGGCAGTCGGTTATGCGGATCGTCCCACCAGCGTTACGGATATGGTGCTGCTGGGTTCCGGTATCGTGCTGGGCGGCCTGATCGGGGCGATCGTGATCCCGGTGGGCGGTGTGCCCATCACGCTGTCTACCTCCGGCGGTGCGCTGATCTCAGGCCTGATCTTCGGCTGGCTGCGCAGCTTTACTCCCAAGCTGGGCAGCGTGCCCAGCGCGACGGTCTGGTTCATGAATTCCGTCGGCCTGAACGTTTTCATTGCCGTGGTTGGTATCTCCGCAGGCCCGACTTTCATTGCCGGCCTGCAGCAGATCGGCGTGGAAATGT
Organism: Kerstersia gyiorum; assembly: GCF_048595715.1. Classification (NCBI taxonomy): domain Bacteria; kingdom Pseudomonadati; phylum Pseudomonadota; class Betaproteobacteria; order Burkholderiales; family Alcaligenaceae; genus Kerstersia; species Kerstersia gyiorum. The sequence continues at coordinate 3,776,477 of NZ_CP169556.1, read as the reverse complement.
TCCTGTGGGGCCTCTTCGCCACCGGGGTGCCCATGATTCTGGCGCCCTTGATCGGCAAGTACATCTTCCGTTTCGATCCGGCCATCAATCTGGGTTGCTGCGGCGGTGCCCGAACCAGTACGGCGTCGGTGGCCATGGTGGCCGAAGTGGCCAAGAGCAATGTGCCGATGCTGGGCTATACCGTGCCCTATGCGGTCAGCAATACCCTGCTGACCTTGTGGGGCATGGTCATCGTCCTGCTGATCGGTATCTGAGGGTAGCGCGCTATTTCAGTCGCGCTACCCAGTCTGTGGCCGCCAGGGATGGCTGCCACAGACTGGACAAACGGGGCAGCCGGGCTGCGGGTTCAGCCTGCGGCATGTGCGGCAATGACTGCCAGCACACCGTCGATGACGAATTGCACGCCCATGCAGACCATCAGGAAGCCCATGATGCGAGAGATGGCATCCACGCCGCTGCCGCCGATCAGCGTAAAGAGCTTGCTGGAAAAACGCAGGCAAAGCCAGAACAGCAGGCCGATCAGCAGGGCCACGACGATAGGCGCCGTGTGAATGGCCCAGGCGGGGTATTCGGTGCTGCCATGGATGCGCGCCGCCAGGCTGATGACCACGGCGATGGCGCCGGGGCCGGCAGTGCCGGGCATGGCCAGCGGGACGAAGGCAATGCTGGGCTGGTTGGCCTGGCGCTGTTCTTCCCGCGTCTTGTCGGCTTCAGGGATATCCGTCACGGAACTGGACGGGAACAGCATCGTGAAGCCCAGGAAGGTGATGATGAGGCCGCCCGCGATGCGCATGCCCGGCACGGAAATGCCGAAGGAATGCATGATCAGCGAGCCCGCATAGTAGGAAACGCCCAGGATGGCGATGACGTAGATCGTGGCGCGCCGGATCTCACGCATGCGGTCCTGGTAGGACAGGCGTTTGCCCAGTGCCAGCAACAGGGACATCGACGTCAGTGGGTTGGCGATCGGCAGCAATAGCACGAGCCCGAGGCTGACGAGTTGAAAAAAATCGCGAATTTCGCTCATGGGGAGAGGCTCCTTGTTCCCGGGTGAAAAAGCGTCACCGGCCCCGCTTGGGGCCGGTGACTACGCCAGTGGCCAGTGTGCCGGCCCGCCATGGCGGGCGGCCCAGGCCAGGCTAGGGCGTTGTGCTGGTGTGGCTGGCGGCATTCGGCGCGGCTGCTGGCAGGCGAGCCTCGGGGACGGCGTAGGGCGGCTGCAGGCGAATTTCCGCGCTGTTGAGCTGTCCCAGCGCGAATGCCAGCGAGGCGGCGGCAATCTGCGCTGCGGCTTGCGCATCGGCACGCGCGCTGCGCGCGATCAGCAGCCCATTGGCGGCTTCAGTGGCCGCAGTGACGGTACCCATGCCGACCTTGTACGCTTCCAGCGTGGCGTGATAGGTGATGCCGGCGGTCTCTACCAGGGTCGCTGCGGCTTCATGGGACTGCAATGCCGTGTCCAGTGCATTGGCAGCCAGGGCGATTTCCTTCATGGAAGTATTGCGCAGCTTTTCCAGGGCGGCCTGGGCGGCCTGTACGCCATCATGGGCCTGGCGCAGGCGCGAGCTGCGCATGCCGCCGTCGTACAGTGGGATGGATACCCCCACCAGCACGCCGCGCGTGGGGCCCTGGCGGCTGAGTGCAGGCAGGTTGCCGATGTCCAGGTCGCCATGTCCGTTGGCATAGGCAGCCGCCAGGAATACCTTGGGCATGAATGCTGCTCGCGCGCCGTCGACGGCGCTTTCGGCCGCCTTCAGCGAGGCGATGCTGGCCATGATGTCCGGCCGGTTTGCCAGGGCGCGGCGCAGGACGGCGCCATCGGGCAGTTCCTGGGGGGCGGGCAGCGCAAGCCTGACGCTGTCACTGACTTGCAGCGGGGTATCGGGTTCGAGGTTCAGCACGCTCATCAGCGCTTGCCGGGCATTGCGCACGGCGCCGCCGGTGCTGACGACGGCCAGTCGTGCCTGGGCAACCTGCTGGCGCGCCTGGGCTTCTTCGACTGACGTGGCCAACCCCGCCTTGCGCTTGGCCTGTACGGCTTTTTCAACGGCCAGGCTGTTGTCCAGCGATTCGCGGGCGATGGCGTTGCGTTCCTGGGCGGTACCGTACTGGTAGTACGCGCTCATGGTTTCGAAAATGATGGCCTGGTGCACGCTGTTGAACAGGAAGTTGCTGCCGGTGGCCAGGTTGCGTGCCGCGTCACGCGCCGCACTGCGTTCACCGAAGTCGAAAAGCAGCCATTCCAGAGCAACCAGCGGTACGACGCCGTGGGCGCTGGTGTCCAGGTGGAAGGTCTGGTTGAGGATGTCCGGTAGGCGCTGGCGCGTCGATTGATAGCCGCCCACGACATAGGCGGTAATCATGGGCAGGAATGTGGCATCGGCCATGCCGATGGCATTGGCAGCCTGCCTCGCCTGGTTCCAGGCCAGGCGCGTGGCGGGGTTGTTGCGCTGGGCGAGATCGACTAATTCCGGCAGGTCGTAGATATGCGCGGGGTCGGGCAGGATGCGTGCCGGCAGTGTGCCGGCAGTGCTGTTGCCAGCCTGTTCTGCCGGCGTGTCCGGAACGGCAGGAAGTGGGCCTTGCTCGGCCAGTTCACGCCAGGCGGGATCGGGCTGCGGCATGGTCCAGGCCTGATCGGCGCTGGGTGGGGCATGGTCGGATGTATTGGCGCAGGCGCCCAGCAGCGCGGCGCTGGCCAGCAGGGCCAGCCGCAAGCGGCGGCGAGGGGATGCGGGCGCATGGTTAGCGGCCATTGATCAAGGTCTCCAATCTTTGCACGTTGCCATCCAGGGTGCGGGCGGCAGGTTGCGCGCCGGGTTGGTTCGGTGCCGGACCTGGACGCTGCGCTGCGATAACGGCAGCCTGTTGCGACAGCGCTTCCAGGCGCTGGGCCAGCGCGGGGTCGGCGCTGGGTTGCAGCAGCATGTCCAGGCAGGCGTCCCGCATGGCTTGCGAAGTTCTGGCCAGCCGGCGGACTTCCGCGCCGGACAGGCGCATCGTGCGCGGTTCGTAGCCGGCCAGTTCCAGCGAATAACGGGTGTCGGCCACTTTGCTGGCCATGCTGGCGGCTTCGGCCAGCATGGCACTGTGTTCCTGTTCCTGCGGTTGGCCCGGGCGTGGCATGCGCGCCATGCGTGCCAGCCCGCCCAACGCCCGGCTGGTGTTGTCCCAGACCCGTTGCGCGACGCTGACGGGCCAGAACTGAGTGAACATGAAATACACCACGAAGTTACCCAGCAGTACCCCGATGATGCGGTCCAGCGCGGCGCTCATGTCGGTGCTGGGGCCATAGCCGCTCAGTACCGTCAGCAGGAAGGCCAGCGCGATCTGCACGCCGGCGTAGGACACCCGGTCGCTGCCCACGGCCACCCAGGCGGCGATGAAAGTGCCGGCGAAGACCAGTAGCATCAATGCACCGATGGACGTCATGTGCGGGATCAGGAACAGGATGGAGGCGACCCCCAGCGCCGCCCCGATCAGACAGCCGGTGATACGCAGGATGAGCTTGTGCGTGGTTTCGGCCACAGACCCCAGCGCGATCACGTAGCAGGTGATCATCGCGGTATGGATGCCCTGCCAATCCAGTGCGGTATAGGTGAGGTAGCAGGTGATGGCTGCTGCTGTGGTCTTGATAGCGTAGCGTATGTGTTCCGGATTGCTGAAGGCATCCGGCCGCATGAACGACTCGGCAGGTGCGGTGGCCTGCGGGTGGTCGGGCGTACCCACCATGGCCAACAGCGCCTGCCAGCCTTGAACCAGGGGCGGCGGGGCGTCGGCAGGCAGTGTTTCCTCAGGCGCTGGCACGGCTGTGCCAGCGGCCAGGGCTCGCGCTGCGGCGCGTGCCTGCCGGGCCACGACGGCGCGTGCTTGCGGGTGGCCGTCAGGGTCTTGCGCCAGCATCAGGAAGGCCAGCCGGTAGCTGTCCTGCAGCGCCACGCCCAGGCGGCGAGCTTCATCGCGCCGTGCCAGGGCGAACAGCCGGGTGATGCCCCAGCGCTTCATGTGGTCTTCCTGGCCTTCCCATATCTGGTCGCGCAGGCGGGCGCGGTTTTCAGGGCTGGCCTGCTCCAGCCAGTCGGCAATGATTTCCAGCCGCTCGGCGACGGTCTGGCGCAGCAGGGGAACGGGCTTGCGGCCGATGGTAAAGGACACCAGCGCGATCCACAGCATGGGCATGACGCCCATGAGCCAGGCGAACAGGATGCCACGCGTGGCCAGTTCGCCGAAGGGCACGTCGCTGAGCAGCGTCAGCCCGAAGGCGAGGATCAGCGCAATGATGCCGCCCAGCGCACCCAGCTTGCTGGCCGAGGCGAAGAACAGGAAGACCAGCGACGTGACCGCAATGGCCAGAATGCGCAGGGGCGGTACCTGGATGGTCCAGCGCGTCAACAGGAATAGCAGAAGGATGACGCCCACGGTCAGGAAGCACATGGACAAGGCCAGCAGCAGGCTTTCCGCAGCATCCGGCTTCATGACGAAGAACACCAGATAGCAGCTGATGGCGGCTTCCGGGATGCCGTATACCATAGACATCATGCAGGTCAGCGCGCAGACCAGCGCCATGCGCCAGGTTTGCGCCAGGCGGCCGGGGAAGGGCGCCAGGTCGTCCTTTAGCTGCCGCCAGAAACGCTGTCGCGAGAGCTCAGCACTGTTTGCCATGGTTGACGATGACGGAAGCGGAAGCGCCGACGCGCATCAAGTCTTCAGGTGGGGAGTCCAGCAGGATACGTACCGGGAACCGCTGGCCCACGCGGACCCAGTTCAGGGCCTTGGGTACGTAGGGCAGGTTGCGCGGCAGATTGATGAGGTCTTCGGAGATCACGCCCCAGCCGATGGACTCCACCACGCCGTGCAAGGGCCGCGAGCGGTCTGCGGCGACATAGACCGTGGCGCAGTCGCCAGGCTTGATGGCGTCCAGTTCGGTTTCCAGAAATGTGGCCGATGCATACCAGTGGGTGGAATCTATCAGCGAGAAAGCGGATTGTGCCGGCAGCAGGTAATCGCCCTGGGCGATGCTCAGCCCGGCCACCCAGCCGTCATTGGGTGCATAGACTTCGGTGTCGCGCAGCTGGCGTTCGGCCATGGCCAGTGCCGCACGGCTCTGCACGATCAGCGCAGTGGCTGCATCGTTGTTGCCTACTAGCGCTTCGGCTGCCGCCTGTTGCGCCAGGGCTTCCCTCAGGCTGGTTTCCGCGTTGCGCTTGAGCGTGCTGGCATCATCGACCTGCTGCGCCGTGACGTAGCCCTGCGGCAGCAGGGATTGCAGGCGCTTGAGGGTCTGCGTGGTTTGCGCCAGGTTGATGCGGGCACGCTGTACCTGTTCCGCGGCGATGACGGCATTGGACTGCTCGGCCGAGGTGGCGCGGTTGCGGGTATCCATGCCGGCTTCGGCGACTTGCACCGCAGCGCGCGCCTGCTCGACTTGCAGGCGGTAGATCTCCGGGTCGAGCGCGAACAGCAGCTCGCCTTTTTCCACCTTGCCGTTTTCCTTGACGTTGAGTTGCACCACCCGGCCCGGGACCGACGGCGCGATACGCGCGATCTCGGCCGTGATCACCGCATCTTCGGACAGTGGTTGCGCGGCCAGGCGCTGGAAATAGGCCCAGCCGGTAACGCCTGCCAGTACCAGGAAAGCGATGGTAACGAGTACCGCGGGCAAGCGCCGCGTGGCGGGAGCAGGTTTGGCGTTCGACATGTCAGCGGGAGAAAACCAGGAGGGAGGAAATGAACATGACGGCCAGCGCAAAAGCCAGGTAGGTCAGGAAGCGCAATGGCAGGTGCTCGTCTATGCCCATGCGGATCAGGCCGAAACGCAGGACCACGGCGGACAGGCAGCCGAAGGTCGCGCAGGCGATCCAGGAGGGAAAGTAAGACTCGAAGAGGACGATGTAGGGAGCCTGCTGTCCGCCGCATCCAGTCAGCAGGAGGCAGGCCAGGACAGCCAGCCGGGAAAAGGAAACAGCCATGAGCGCCTTGCGTCAGGAGTCGGGTTCATACGGGAAGGACAGTGCCCGCGGGCGGTGCCGTCGTGCTGTGAAACTGGCCGCACAGCGTGAGTTGCGCCAGCATTCAGATTATCCTGAAATTTATACTACAGTTCTCCTATCAAGGGCTTGTTTGGCTAGGTAAGAGATTGACATTTCTCAGCACTGCGCAAGGTCTCGGGCCGCCTGGCCGGACGTTTCGGTGCTGCGTGTTCCAGGGGTGGGCGGCATGATGCCGGATGCCCGTTTTTTCGCCGACCGGTCCGTATCTCTATGTCCGTATCCTATTCCCAGCTCAAGGCCTTCCATGCGGTGGCGATCCATGGGGGATTCAGCCGCGCGGCCGAGAAGCTTTGCCTGTCCCAGCCCGCCATTTCTGACCAGGTGCGCAGGCTGGAGGCGCATTTTGAGGTTGCCCTGTTCCATCGCAACCGCCGCCAGGTGCAACTGACCGAGCCGGGGCGGGAGCTGCTGGCGATTACCCAGCGCATGTTCGCCGCCGAAGCCGAGGCCGATGAACTGCTGGCCAGCCATGGCGCACTGCAGCGCGGCAGCCTGGCGCTGAGCGTGGATTCGGCTGTGCATCTGCTGCCGGCGCTGGCGCATTTCAGCCGCACCTACCCGGGCGTCCGGCTCAAACTGGCGGCGGGCAACTCCAGGCAGTCGCTGGCGCGCCTGTTCGATTACCAGGCAGACCTGGCCGTGGTTGGTTTCTGCCCGGAGGACAGCCGGCTGGCCTGCATGCAATTGGCTGAGCATCCCATCGTGGCCTTTGCCGCCGCAGGGCACCGCTGGGCGGCGCGGCAGCAGCTGTCATTGGCGGAACTGGCCGGCCTGCCGCTGATTCTGCGCGAGCAGGGTTCGCATACCCGCCAGGTGCTGGAAGAAGAAATGGAGCGGGCGGGCTTGTCGATGACCCAGGCGATCGAGGTCGAAGGCCGTGAAGCTGTCAGTGAACTGGTGGCGGCCGGTGTCGGCGTGGGCATTGTTTCGGCGGCGGAACTCGGGGGCGATACGCGGCTGTGTGCCATTGCCATCCGCGATTGCAACCGACTCATGCCCGAGTACCTGGTGACGCTGCACGAGCACGAGAATCGCCGCATCATCCGCGCCTTCTTCGAGACGGTCAGGCAGGTCCGGACGTCGGCCTGAGCGCCGGGCCGGCGCGATGACATCGCGTCAGGCGCACGCCTGTGGCATTTCCCCGGCCTGCAGGCGGCGCTCGATGTCGGCGATGACGGCGGGCAGGTCGGCGATGGTGTCTATCTGGTAATGCGGACGGGCGCTGGCGAATTCCGCACCGATACGCGCGCGTGCCGCCTGGCGTTCGGCATCGGACAGGGCCAGGTATTGCTCGTGCGTGAGACCCAGGGCATTGCCGGACAGCAGCAGCGCCACACTCCACATGCCGGCCGCGCGGCCTTCGACGATGCCAGGCGCCGTATCGTCCACCTTGACGCAGGCGGCGACATCGCTGGCGCCCAACGCCACCGCATTGGCCAGCGCCTGCGACGGGTACGGCCGGCCGCGCGGCACTTCATCAGCGGCGACGACATGGTCGGCCACATATCCGCTGGTGCGGGCGCTGTCGACGACTCGGTCCATGACCACCCTCGGGTAGCCGGAGCCGGAGCCGATCGCAATGCCGCGTGCGCGCAGGCCGGCGATGACTTCCAGCGCGCCGGGGATGAGCGCGGAATATCTGCCGACTTTCTCGATCTGCAAGGGCATGAAGCGTTCGTAGATACGAGTGACATCGTCGTCGCCGGGCTCATGGCCATGGCGTTGCTCGAAACGTGCGGCAATGGCCGACTCATCGCAGAGCGCGCGGATATGGTCCCACTTGCCGCGCCCCATCGGTCCGCGGGCTTCTTCCAGTGTCAGTGGAACGCCGAATTCCTCGAAGGCCTCGACGAACACCTGGGTAGGGGCGAAGGAACCAAAGTCGACGGTCGTGCCCGCCCAGTCGAGGATCACGCATTCGACGGTGCGGGGGGATTGGTAGTGGGCCATGTCATTTCCAGGCTGAATTGAACAATGACGCTCATCTCAGCAGATCCTTCGAGGCCAGGGAAATCGTTTTTTCCGATATCAGACATAAGCCGGGCGGCCGGGCGGATGTCGAGGTGCGGGGGGTGATCATTGATATCAATGATATTTTGCATTCATGGCGCTGCTGGGAGATGCCTGGGAAACAGCGGCCTGACACGCGGGTGTCATCAAAAATTCACGCGATTGCCATGTCCGCAGTGCCCGGTTGGCGCCGGTCGCCTGGACTTCCACGATAATGCGCGGGTAGGGGGCGGCGTCATCGGGCCGTCGGTTCATGGAGAGGAATATGACGGGATATGCATTGACCGGCCGAGGCGCTTGCGCCGCTTTGTTTGCCGTGTTGCTGGCGGGCTGCGGCGGCACCGGCGTGTCTGGCAGCGGGGCCGCCGAGCCTGCGGCCGTCAGCATGCCCAATCCGGCGGCGGTGCACTGCGAGGAGCGCGGCGGCAAGGTGACGATAGAGTCCAGGCCCGAAGGGCAGGCTGGCGTCTGTCTGCTGCCGGATGGCAGCCGCGTGGATGAGTGGGAGTTGTATCGCCGCGATTTTCCGGAAGCCGCGGAAATCGACAAGCCCTGACAGCGGCGACAACGCCGGGCCTGAGCCGGCGGGAACCGCGCGGGCAGCCGCTGCTGCCTGGCCCGGGACGGTGGCAGAACGTGATGCGAAGCCTTGCGCGAGCAAGGCTTTTTTCATGCCTGCTGCCTGGGGCTGCCGGCAGTTCCGTTCAGCCGCCCGCGCCGTCCTCCAGAGAGCAGGCCTGTGTTGCGCATCCGCTTGTTGTCGGCCGTTTTTTATTGACGACCTACCTATCGGTAGGTAGTATTCGCGTCGCAGCATTTTGCTGTGCATCAGGAGCCCATCCATGTCCGAACGGACACCCGCAGCAGACCGGATTTGTCTGGCCGCCGTGGCGCATTTTGCCGAGCGAGGCTATGACGCGGCGTCTTTGAACGACATCGCTGAATCGGTGGCGATACGCAAGGCCTCGCTGTACTCGCATTTCTCCGGCAAGGACGAGTTGTACCTGGCCGCCTTCAACGATGCCATCCATGTGGAAAGCGGGTATGTCTCGCGCTGCCTGGCGGGCGAACGTGCCAGCGAACTGCCCGGCGCGCGTTACTGCGCCGGCCTGGCGCGGCGTTACGGGCAGTCGCCGCACTTGCGCTTCCTGCTGAAGGCAGCCTACCTGCCGCCACGGCATTTGCAACAGCTCATGGACGAAAACTATGAAGGCTACCTGGGCCTGCTGCTAGACGGCTTCAGGCAGCGCCTGCAGGCCTGGGCGGGAGGGCATCCGCTGGCGCCGGAGAGCGTGCGTCTTTATGGGCAGGCTTACCTGGGCATTGTCGACAGCCTGCACGTCAAGCTGGTCTATGCCGGTGGCAGCAAGTTCAATGCCCGCTGGCAGGCCATGAAACATATTCTCGAAAATGCGCTGCGGCAGGCTGTGCCGCAGCGGCAGTAGGCGGAGTTCATCATGCGTAGTTCCAAACATGCGCCGCAGGGCGCTTCGATAGGCATGGCGCTGGTCGTCCTGCTGGCCATGCTGACGGCACTCGACGCCATGGCGATCGACATGTATCTGCCGGGTATGCCGGCGATAGGCCTGGAGTTCGACATTTCTGCCGGTGAAGTCCAGCAGACGCTGGCCATTTTCCTGATCGGCCTGGCGTTCGGGCAGGGCCTGTATGGGCCATTGCTCGATAGCTATGGCCGCCGTGTGCCGCTGCTGGCCGGGGTGCTGTTGTTCGTGCTTGGTTCTATCGTTGCGGCGCTGGCGCCATCCATTGAATGGCTGATGGCGGCACGTTTCCTGCAGGCGCTGGGCGCGGCGGCAGGCCTGGTGGCGCCGCGCGCCATTGTGGCGGATCGTTGCAACGTCAACGAGTCGGCTCGCATTTTCTCGGTGCTGATGCAGGTCATGATGCTGGCGCCTATCCTGGCCCCGGTGCTGGGCGGCTATCTGTTGCAGCATGGCGGCTGGCGCAGCATTTTCTGGGCGCTGGCCGCGCTGGGCATGATCGGGGTGCTTTGGGGCCTGCGCAGCCTGCCGGAAACGCTGCCGGCGGCGTCCCGCGCGCCTTTGCGCCTCAGGGCCATTTTCAGTGCCTATGGCCGGCAATTGGTCGCGCCGGTATTCATGGCCTATGTGCTGGCGGGCGGCTTCGTGCTGGGGGCGCTGTTCACCTACATCAGCGGCGCGCCTTTCGTTTTCACGCAGCATTACGGGCTGGACCCGCAGCAGTTCAGCTATCTGTTCGCTTCGAACGCGGTGTGTCTGGTGTTGTTCGGCGCCGCCGCCAATGCCATGCTCAAGCGCGGTGCATCCGAGCAGCGCGGCATGTATATCGGCCTGGTGCTGCACACCCTGGCGGGCGCCGGCCTGTGGCTGGCAGCCGGCAGCCTGGCATTGCCGTTGTGGGGGTACGCTGCGTTGCTGGCGCTGGCGATAGGCTCTCTGGGCCTGGTATTCGGCAACCTGACCGCGCTCACCATGGCACATGCCGGCCCGCAGGCCGGACTGGCTTCGGCGCTGATGGGCATGCTGCAATACCTGCTGTCTGCCGTGGTTGGCTATGTCGTCAGTTTTGCCGGGACGCCGCTGCTGTCCCTGCCCGCCACCGTCGCCATCTGCGGCGGGCTGGCCATCCTGTGCTGCCTGGCGGCAGAGGGCATGCGCAGCCGCGCGCGTACGGCCGCGTCGGCGGGCGGCGCATAGGGAACATCCCGTAGAGCGCCGCATGGGCCGGGCCTGTGCGGCGCCCGATGCAGTATCGTGTACGCCCGCATGCAGGCGTACAGGAGGACGGCATCATGAAATTCTCGAAGGTGACCTTGGCCAGACGGCTCAAGTTCAATCAGCTGGCAATATTCGAGAAGGTGCTCGCCTGTGGCTCGCTGCTGGCGGCCGCGCGCGAGCTGCACATGACGCAGCCCGCCATCAGCAAGGCCATCCAGGAACTGGAAGAACATTTCGGCCAGCCGCTGCTGGTGCGTTCCAGCCGAGGGGTGACACCCACCAATTTCGGCCTGATGCTCAAGGGGCACGCGCAGTCCGTCATGGCGGATTTGCGTGTTCTGGCGGATGACCTCAACGCGTGGAACGAAGGGGTATCGGGCAAGGTCATGGTGGGGTGCCTGCTGGCGGCCTCGGCGCAGCTGCTGCCGGCGGCCATCGTGCGCTTGCGCGAGATGGCGCCCAATGTCGTGGTACAGGTCAAGGTCGGGGTCAACGAGAAAATGTTCCCCGAGCTGCTGCGCGGCGAACTGGATGTGGTGGTCGGCCTGATCCCCGCGCACGAGGGCAGCGGCGAATTCACCCATGTGCCGCTTTATACCGAGAAACTCTGTGCCGTGGTGGGCCGGCAGCACTGGCTGGCGACCAGCGTCGGCGTGAAGACGGAGCAACTGGCGGGGCTGGACTGGATTCTTCCGACGTCGGATTCCGAGGCCTTTCACGCCATCGACGTTTTTTTCGAGAAGCTGGGCATGCCCAGGCCCAAACAGATCGTGGAGTCGGTCTCCATCATGACCAACCTGGGCTTGCTGGTGGAGTCCGATATGGTGGCGTTGATGCCGTTCAAGGTGGCGCGCCGTTTCGTCAACCTGGGCCTCATCACCATCCTGCCGATAGGCGTGGATATGCCGTTTGGCGAGGTAGGCTACACCCTGGCCAAGGACCGTGGCGTGACGCCAGCGGCGCAGCGCCTGTTGATGATGCTGCACGACGTGACGGTCTAGGCGCGTCGGCCGGTGCTATTCCAGATGCTTATAGCGCGGGTCGAAAATTTCATTATTCAAGTCACAACCCCTTGGATAGAGTGCCATCAGGGTCAGGTAATCCTGGTGGCGGCTGCCGTGTTTCCGGCGCAGCGCCAGGCTTTGCCCAGGCATGTTCCGGTTATCGGGCGGTTTCCAAGGAGTTCGACTTGTCCAGGTTTCAGCTTCCTGCGTCGCTGCGGCAGACGCGCAATTATGTCGATGGCGAGTTCGTTGCCACGGCCAAGACTTTCCATAACATCTGTCCGGTGGACGGCGCCGTGCTGGCGGATGTCCATGAGGCGGACAAGGCGCTGGTGGACCGTGCCGTGGCTGCGGCGCGCCGCGCCGTGGAGGGCGAATGGGGCCAGGCGGATGCCGCCGAACGTGCCAGGTACCTGTATCGGGTGGCGGACATCATCGAACGGCGCTTCGAAGCGTTCCTGGCCGCCGAAGTCGCCGATACCGGCAGGCCGTTGAGCCAGGCGCGCCAGCTGGATATCTATCGCGGCATCCACAACTTCCGCACCTTTGCCGATTTGGCCAAGGTGGCCAATACCGATTTCTTCGAAACCCGGCTGGGCGACGGCACCAGACTGATCAACTACGTCACGCGCAAGCCGCTGGGCGTGGTAGCCAGCATTTCGCCGTGGAACCTGCCCATCCTGTCGCTGACCTGGAAGGCTGCGCCTGCGCTGATCTGTGGCAACGCGGTGGTCTGCAAGCCGTCCGAGGAAACGCCTTCGAGCGCCACGCTGGTCGCCGAGGCCTTCGACGAGGCCGGCGTGCCGGCGGGCGTGTTCAATGTCATTCACGGCTTCGGCCCAGGGTCGGCCGGTGAGTTCCTGAGTACGCATCCGGATATCGACGCCATTACCTTCACCGGGGAGTCCCGCACTGGCACGGCGATCATGAAAGCCGCGGCCGAGGGTGTCAAGGAAGTGTCTTTCGAACTGGGCGGCAAGAATGCGGCAGTGGTCTTTGCCGATGCGGATTTCGAAGCGGCGGTCGAGGGCATCGTGCGCTCCAGCTTCACCAATGCCGGCCAGGTGTGCCTGTGCTCCGAGCGGGTCTATGTCGAACGTTCCATCTTCGATCGTTTCGTGGCGGCGCTCAAAGCCAGGACCGAGGCGCTAAAGGTGAGCTGGCCCGATGACGAGGGCGTATTCATGGGTTCGCTGATCTCGCGCGAACATCGCGAGAAAGTGCTGTCCTACTTCGACCTGGCCGTGCAGGAAGGGGCGACGGTCGTGACTGGCGGCACGGTGCCGGTGTTCGGCGACGAGCGCGACAACGGCGCCTACGTGCTGCCCACCATCTGGACCGGCCTGCCGGACGATGCGCGCTGCATGCGCGAAGAAGTCTTCGGCCCGGTATGCCACATTGCCCCCTTCGACAGCGAAGAAGAAGTGCTGCGCCGGGTCAACGACAGCGCCTATGGGCTGGCCGCCAGCATCTGGACCACCAACCTGTCGCGCGCGCATCGCGTCAGCCCGAAGATCCATGTCGGCATCGTCTGGGTCAATACCTGGTTCTCGCGTGACCTGCGCACGCCCTTCGGCGGCGGCAAGCTGTCCGGCATCGGCCGCGAAGGGGGGCGTTATTCGCTCGATTTCTATTCGGAAACGACCAACGTTTGCGTCAAGGTATGAGCCCTGCGGGACAGACAAACGACAGCAATGGGGAAAGCATGAACGATTCACTGCAGGCCTTGGCAGACCGGCTCTGGGCCGCCCAGCAAAGCGGGCAGCCGACCACGCCGGTGCGCGATGAGATCGCGCGCCTGGCGGGGCATGACGGCGATGCGCTGGCGCTGGCCTATGCCGTGCAGGCGCTGCTGGCCGAGCGCCAGCAGCAGCGCGGGGCGCGTCGGATAGGCCGCAAGATAGGCCTGACCTCGCGCGCGGTGCAGCAGCAGCTGGGCGTGGCGGCGCCGGATTTCGGCGCGTTGTTTGCCGACATGGCATTTGGCGATGGCGAGGAAATTCCCTGGGCGCGCACCATGCAGCCCAAGGCCGAAGCGGAAATCGCGCTGGTGCTCGAACGCGACCTGCCGCACGAGCGCCATACCTTTGCCGATGTCATCTCGGCGACAGCCTATGCCTTGCCGGCCATAGAAGTTGTTGGCAGCCGCATTGCCAATTGGGATATCCGCCTGGTCGATACCGTGGCGGACAACGCGTCGTCGGGGTTGTTCGTGCTGGGTTCGCGTCCGGTGCGGCTGGCCGCGCTGGACCTGGTGCGCTGCGGCATGGTGATGGAATGCCGGGGCGATCAGGTGTCGGTCGGGGCCGGTGCGGCCTGCCTGGGCAACCCCCTGAATGCCGCCGTCTGGCTGGCTGACACGATGGTGCGGTTGGGTTCACCGCTGAGGGCGGGCGATGTCGTGCTGACCGGCGCGCTCGGCCCGATGGCCAGCGTGCGGCCAGGGGATGTGATCAGTGCCGCCATCGAAGGGCTGGGCAGTGTCGCGGCGGTGTTCGCCGCCAGTTGAACAAGGGGCGGCGCGCCAGGGCGCAGCTGCCGGAAATGGAACAAGGCCGGGCCATGAGCAGAGGGGCTGGCAGGGAGAAGTCAACGATGAGTGTGGATATCCAGTCCATTGCTGCGCAGCTTGACGGCGCGGCTTTGCACCGCCAGGCCGTGCCGCAATTCGCGCCGGGCAGTTTCACGCTGGCGCAGGCTTATGACATCCAGCGTGCTTCCGTGGCATGCCGGCAGGCCCGTGGCGATACGGTATGCGGTATCAAGCTGGGTTTCACCAGTCGGGCCAAGATGGTGCAAATGGGGGTCGATGACCTGATCTGGGGCTGGCTGACCCGTGAGATGCGCGAGGAAGAAGCCGCTACCGTTGATCTGGGCAAATACATCCATCCCCGGGTGGAACCCGAGGTCTGTTTCCTGACGCGTCGCGCCATCGACCGCCCGCTCAATGCGCTGGAGGCAGTGGACTACCTGGAAGCCGTGGCGCCGGCGCTGGAAATCATAGATTCGCGCTATCAGGATTTCCGTTTCAGCCTGGAGGACGTGGTGGCCGACAACTGCTCGTCGGCGGGCGTGGTGGTGGGAGGCTGGTCGCGTGATTTCGCCGCCTTGGGCAATGCCGGCGTGCTGGTGGCGCAGGACGGCCGCATCACGCTGACGGGTTCCACGGCGGCGATCCTGGGACATCCCCTGAGGGCGGTGGTTCAGGCGGCCCGCCTGGTGGCTGCGGCGGAACTGAGCCTACCCGCCGGGTCCCTGATCATGGCTGGCGCGGCAACTGCCGCTGCGGCCTTGGCGCCGGGCCAGCATGTGCAGGGGCAGATCAACGGCCTGGGCAAGGTCGAATTCTTTACTGGAGGGCATCAGCATGGCTGACCACAAGGCAGGCGTTATCCAGGGCAAGGCCGTGCCGCGCGGCCGCTTCCCGCATTACCGGCGTGCCGGTGATTTCATCTTCGTGTCTGGCACGAGTTCGCGCCGCCCGGACAATACCTTCGAAGGGGCGCAGGCCGACGCCATGGGCGTGACGACGCTGGATATCCGCGCGCAGTCGCGCGCGGTGATCCGCAATATCGCCGACATCCTGGCGCATGCCGGCGCAGGCCTGGAGGATATGGTCGAGGCGCAGGTATTCCTCGTCAGCATGAACGACTTTGGCGGCTTCAATGAAGTCTGGGCCGAATTCTTCGATGAGAATGGCCCCACACGCACCACGGTGGCGGTGCATCAGTTGCCGCACCCCCATCTGTTGATCGAGATCCGCGCGGTGGCCTACAAGCCCCTGCCAACCTCCCAGGAGTAGGACCATGATGAACTTCAAGTACGGCTATCCGTTGAATTTCCAGAAGTGGCTCGGTGAACACGAACACCTGCTCAAGCCGCCGGTCGGCAACCAGCAGATCTGGGCCGATGGCGACTTCATGGTGACGGTGGTGGGTGGGCCCAACCAGCGCTCCGATTTCCACGATGACCCGGTGGAGGAGTTCTTCTACCAGTTCAAGGGCAACGCCTATCTGCTGATCTGGGACCGTGGCCAGTATGAGCGCGTGCATCTCAAGGAAGGCGACATGTTCCTGCAGGCGCCTCACGTCAAGCACTCGCCCCAGCGCCCGGAGGCCGGCAGCCTTTGCCTGGTGATAGAGCGCCAGCGGCCCCTGGGCAGCAAGGACGCCTTGCAATGGTGCTGCGCGCGTTGCGGCAGCCTGGTCCGGCGCTACGAGATGCAGCTCGAAAGCATCGTGGCCGACCTGCCACCCGTTTATGAACAGTTCTATGCCACCGCCGACGCCGAGCGCACCTGCCAGTCCTGCGGCGAAGTGCATCCGGGACGGGATTTCGAGGCCTGGCACCGGACCCTGAATCAACACTTTCCCGAGCAGTGAGCTGCCATGATTGATATCCACTCGCACTTTTTCCCTTGCATCAGCGCAGCCACTGCGGAGGCAGCCAATCCCGGGCGTGCGCCCTGGCTGCGCATAGATGACGACGGCGAAATCGGCCAGATCATGGTGGGCGACAAGCCGTTCCGGCCGGTCTACCGTTCGCTCTGGGACCCGCAGTTCCGCCTGCAGGAAATGGATCAGCATGGTATCGACATCCAGGTGAACTGCGCCACGCCCATCATGTTCGGCTATGCCTGGGATGCGCAGCTGGCGGCAGACTGGGCGGCACGGATGAACGAGGAAGCGCTGGCCTTTGCCGCCGCCGACCCGCGCCGCTTGAAGGTGCTCTCGCAAGTGCCCCTGCAAGACGTGAAGCTGGCCTGCGCGGAAGCATCGCGGGCGCAGAAGGCAGGCTGTATCGGCGTGCAGATCGGCAACCACGCCGGCGACCGCGACCTGGATCATCCCGACATGGTCGATTTCCTGATCCATTGCGCCAATGAAGGCATACCGGTGTTTGTGCATCCCTGGGACATGATGGGCGGCAAGGAGCGCATGCGACAGTGGATGCTGCCTTGGCTGGTCGCCATGCCGGCGGAAACACAGCTTGGCATGCTGTCGCTGATACTGTCCGGAGCACTGGAACGCATTCCCGAATCCTTGAAAATCTGCTTTGCCCACGGCGGCGGCAGCTTTGCCTATACCCTGGGTCGGGTGGATAACGCCTGGCGCCACCGCGATATCGTGCGCCAGGACTGCCCACGGCCGCCATCAGAGTATGCCCGGCGGCTTTATGTGGATAGCGCCGTGTTCGACGAGGGGGCGCTCAAGCTGCTGGTTGACGTGATGGGCGTGGGTCATGTCATGCTGGGCTCGGACCAGCCCTTCCCGCTGGGCGAGCAGGAGGTCGGTGCCCTGGTGCGCGGCGCGGGCTTTTTGTCGGCGCCGCAGCGCGACCGCATCCTGGGCGCGAATGCCGTTGAATTTTTCGGGCTGTAATACCGGGCTGGGCTGGTGCCGGCTTTCCCGGTACTGTGGCGCGGCCCATTAACAACCATCAATTCAGTTTCCCAGATTTCCCCTTGCAATCGTCTTGGCGACGATCGCAAGGGGTTTTTTATTAGTCTTCCGGAATCAATCTAAGGGTAAATGCTGAGTCGTCAGGTAATGGATTTTGCAATGCAGCACAAATGCGCCATAACAGGGCGCGAAGATGTTCAATTGCCGAATTACAAGGCGTAAACAAACGAAATGCACCGTAGCAAAACAAGTGAATTATTGCGTTGCATCAATTTGGTGCGGTAGAAGAAAAGGTATTCCAGGCGCTTATAGCTGGCGGTCAAAAAATGATTATCCAGGGCTTGCGCGGTTGGCTACATTCAGCTTGCAGACCTTTGATTTTTCAGGAACGTGCAAGGTTTCCAGGCATGTGCAGCGGTTTTCTGAATGGCGCATCGCCGCTCAGGCGGTGTAACGGTATTTTCAATGGGTCTTTTCAATCTGAATGATGTGAACCGGGGGCAATCATGAAGCGGAATTTCTTTTCCAGTATTTCCTTGGGCCGTTTGCTGGCAACAGGCGCAATGGCAGGGTGCTGTGCCATTGCCAATGCCGCCGAGCCAGTCAAAGTCGGTATTGCGCTGGATATCTCCGGGCCTTTTGCCGCATTGGGCGCAGAGGCACGCGATGGCTTTGATCTGGCGATCGAACAATTGGACGGAAAACTCGGCGGTCAGCCGGCGGAATTCATCAAAACCGACTTTGCCGGCAGCCCGGAGCAGGCCACGCAATTGGTCAGGCGCTACTTGCAACGGGACAAGATCGACTTCTTCACCGGGCCGATCGCCTCGAACTCGGCATTGGCTGTCATGCCTTTGCTGGCCAAGGACAAGGTTCCGTTCATTTCCAGTAATCCCGGGCCCAGCCAGTTGGCTGGCAAGCAATGCAGTCCGTACTTCTTCGCGCAGTACCAGAACGATAATTTCGACGAGGCGGCAGGCAGCCTGGCCGACGCCAAGCAGTTCAAGAAAGTGGTGATCCTGGCGCCGAACTATCCGGCCGGCAAGGATCACATGGCAGGTTTCAAGCGCACCTACAGCGGCGAAGTCCTGGATGAAATCTATACCAAGGTCGGGCAGCTCGATTATTCGGCGGAAATCGCGCAGATCCGCAGCGCCAAGCCGGATGCGGTGTACTTCTTCCTGCCGGGCAGCATGGGGATCAACTTCATCAAGCAGTATGTGGCCGGCGGCCTGAAGGACGTGCCGCTGGTGGCGCCCAACACCGTTGACCTGGACATCATTCCTGCTGTGGGTGACGACGCGCTGGGCATCCTGAATACCTCGCAATGGGTGCACGATCTGCCGGTGCCGGCCAACCAGGCCTTTGTCGAAGCCTTCCGCCAGAAGTACAACGGCCGCTACCCCTCGGCCTATGCCGCCATGGCTTACGACAGCATCCTGGCCATGGATGCGGCCGTGCGCGAAACCGCAGGCAAGGTCGACGACCGCGAAGCGCTGGTCAAGGCGCTGGAACAGGCATCCTTCGATTCCATCAAGGGCCCCTTTAGCTACGGCGCCAACCATTTCCCAGTGCAGAATTTCTACCTGCGCGTGGTGGATAAGGATGCGGATGGCAAGTACGTGAACCGCCTGGTTGAAACCGTGCTGGAAAACCATCAGGACGCCTACGTCTCCGAGTGCAAGCTGTAAGCAGGACGGAGGCGGCACATGGATGGCATCTTCATCATCGAGCAGTTGCTCAACGGCCTGGGCTATGGGCTCATGCTTTTCCTGATTGCGGCAGGCCTGACGCTGATATTCGGCATCATGGACACCATGAACCTGGCGCACGGCTCCATGTTCATGGTGGGGGCCTACGTGGCAGCACGGGTCCATGCCGTCAGCGGCTCCTTCCTGACCGGCGTGGTGGCCGGCGTGGCGGCGACTGTTGTGCTGGCGGCGTTGCTGGAGCTGGCGATCATTCGGCGTCTGTACCGGCGTGATCACCTGGCGCAGGTGATCGCAACCTTCGGCATCATCCTGATCGCCGACGATGCCGTGAAGGCGATCTGGGGGGCGGCGCCCATCATGGCGTCCATGCCGGCCTCGCTGGCCGGCCCGGTGACGCTCATGCCCGGGCTGCCCTATCCGGCCTATCGCCTGCTGTTGCTGGTGGCAGGCCTGTTGGTGGCGCTGGGCCTGTACTTGCTGGTGAACCGGACCCGCATGGGCATGCTGGTGCGCGCTGGCGCTTCCAACCGCATCATGGCGGAATTCATGGGGGTGCGCGTCAGCCATGTGTTCTCTTTCGTGTTCGCGCTGGGCGCCGCGCTGGCGGCCCTGGCCGGTGCCTTGATGGGCCCGATCAGCGCGGTGCAGATCGGCATGGGGGAAAGCATCCTGATCCCGTCGCTGGTTGTGGTCGTCATCGGCGGCATCGGTTCGATACGCGGCGCCTTCATCGCGGCCCTGATCGTGGGTTTCATCGACACCGCCGGGCGCGCATTCCTGGCGCCCGCCTTCAAGCTGGTCATGCCGCCTGCCGTCGCGGCCGACCTGGGGGCGGCGCTGGCCGGTGTCGCGGTATACGTCTTTATGGCGGTCGTGCTTGCCATCAAGCCCGCCGGTCTTTTTTCTGCACGCGCGTGAGGGCGATATGACAACTTCTG
Organism: Kerstersia gyiorum; assembly: GCF_048595715.1. Classification (NCBI taxonomy): domain Bacteria; kingdom Pseudomonadati; phylum Pseudomonadota; class Betaproteobacteria; order Burkholderiales; family Alcaligenaceae; genus Kerstersia; species Kerstersia gyiorum. Next base: position 3,756,641 of record NZ_CP169556.1, on the reverse strand, counting down.
CTTTCACCGGACAAGCCGTTGCCGCGCAGCCGCGCCAGTCAGCCGGGCCATGGACGCCATGGGTGCTCCTGCTGGCGCTGGCCGTCTTTCCCTGGGTCGCGCCGCTGTTGCAGCTGGAATATTACGTGGGTTTCGTCGAGCGCCTGCTCATCATGATGATTGCTGCGTCCAGCCTCAATTTCATCCTGGGCTATGGCGGCATGGTGGCGCTGGGCCATGCCGGTTTCATCGGCGTGGGAGCGTATGCCGTGGCAGTCATGGTCGAGGCCGGCCATGATTCCGCCTGGCTGATATGGGCCACGGCCATCATCGCGGCAGCGGTCTTTTCCGCGCTGATCGGGCTGGTGGCGCTGCGCACCCGGGGCGTCTACTTCATCATGATTACCCTGGCATTTGCCGAGATGCTGCACTACGTCGCGGTATCCGTGCGTACGTATGGCGGTGACGACGGCTATAGCATCTATTCGCCGCTCAGCCTCGGTGCCGTGTTCGATGGCATGGAGTATGGCCTGTACTGGGTTGTGCTGGCCTGCGCGGCATTGTTGTTCGCGTTGATGAGCCGGATATCCGGTTCGCGTTTCGGCCACGCGCTCAAGGGGGCTCGGGACAATGAAGTGCGCATGGCCGCCATGGGTTACCCGGTTTTTTTCATCCGCCTGGCTGCCTTTGTCGGGGCGGGCGCCGTGGCGGGGCTTGCTGGCGCCATGCTGGCCACCCATGACGGCTTCGTCAGCCCTTCGCTGATGGATTGGACCCAGTCCGCCATCCTGATCGTCATGGTTGTCATTGGTGGCGTCGGCAACCGCTGGGGCGGCGTCATCGGCGCCGGGCTGTGGCTGTCGCTGCAGGAGGGCCTGCGCATGTTCACCGAATACTGGCACTGGCCGCTGGGCATCCTGTTGCTGATCATCGTGTTCTACGCACCGGAAGGCATTGCCGCCCGGCTGCGCTGCAAAAGGAGCGCGGCATGAGCCTGTTCCATACTGAAGGCCTGGTCAAACGCTTCGGCGGTCTGTTGGCGACCGATCACGTCTCGCTGGAAATCGAGCGTGGTCAGATCCATGCGCTGATCGGGCCCAATGGCGCGGGTAAATCCACGCTGGTGAACCTGATTTCCGGCCTGCTGAGCGCCGACGAAGGCCGCATCGTGCTCGAAGGTGTGGACCTGACTGCGCTCAGGCCGTATCAGCGGGTGCGGGCGGGTTTGTCGCGCTGTTTCCAGATCACCAATATCTTCCGCAACGACACGGTGCGCGACAACCTGATGCTGGCGGCGCAGGCTTACGATGGCAGCAGCTTCCGCTTTCTGTCGCTGCGGCAGAACGAGGAAAAATTGTGGGCGCGCGCGGAAGAACTGGCTCGGCAGGTCGGGCTGGGGCATGAGCTGGACCGTGTAGCCGGTACTTTGTCGCATGGCGCGCAACGGCGTCTGGACGTGGCGCTGGCGCTGGCCTCGCGCCCCAAGCTGTTGTTGCTCGATGAACCCATGGCGGGCATGGGGGCGGAGGATTCCATGCAGATGGTGGAAATGATCCTGACGCTGCGCCAGGAGGCAGCCATTCTGCTGATCGAACACGACATGGATGCCGTCTTCAAGCTGGCCGACCGGATCACCGTGCTGGTCTATGGCAAGGTGCTGACCTCGGGCAACGCCGAGCAGATCCGCGCCGACGTACGCGTACAGGAAGTCTACCTGGGCGATGAGGAAACAACAGCCGAAGAGGCTGCCGCGAAGACAGCGGCAGCGGGCGCAACGCCGGAGGTAGTGTCATGAGCCGCGAACCCTTGTTGTCCTGCCGGGGTATCCATGCCGGCTATGGCGCCAGCCAGGTGCTGTTCGATGTCGGCCTGGACATCCATGAGAAGGAAGTCGTTACCTTGCTGGGCCGCAACGGCATGGGCAAGAGCACGACCATCAAAACCATTATCGGTGCGCTCAAGGCGCGTCAGGGCGAGTTGAGTTTCGGGGGCAGGCAGATCGGCCGCATGCGCCCGGACGCTATTGCCAGGCTGGGTGTGGCGGTGGTGCCGGAAGGCCGCATGTGCTTTCCCAACCTGACAGTGGAGGAGCATCTGCTGGCGTTTGCCGATAACCGTAGCGGTCAGCGCGACGGTTGGAACCTGGAGCGCATCTACGAGGTGTTCCCCAGGCTGAAGGAACGTTCGCGCAACCTGGGCGGACAACTGTCGGGCGGCGAGCAGCAGATGCTGGCCATCGGCCGCGCCTTGTCGACCAACCCGAGGTTGCTGATCCTGGATGAAGCCACCGAAGGGCTGGCGCCGGTCATCCGCGAGGATATCTGGCGCTGCCTGGCCATGCTGCGTGCGGCCGGGCAGACGATCCTGGTCGTGGACAAATACGTGCAGCGCCTGCTCAGCCTGGCCGACCGCCATATCATTCTCGAGCGTGGCCGCGTGGCCTGGCAGGGAACGTCGGCGGAATTGGATGCCGACCGCAGCTTGTGGAAAACGTACCTGGGGGTTTGACGGTGCCGGTATGCATGCCGCTTTGCGGATGCTGCTGTGCGAGCCTAGGGCCGCTAGATGCCCAGATAGGCCTGTTGTATCGCCGGGTCCCGGGCCAGTTCGTCGCTGTTGCCCTGCCTGACGATGCGGCCTTCGCTCAAGACGTAGGCGCGGCGGGAAATCCGCAAGGCCATGTAGGCGTTTTGCTCGGCCAGCAGTACGGCCACGCCCTGGTCGCGCAGCTGCGCGATGGCGTCGAAGATTTCCGCGACGATTTTAGGCGCCAGTCCCAGTGACGGCTCGTCGAGCAGCAGCAGGCGCGGGCGGCTCATCAAGGCACGGCCGATGGCCAGCATCTGCTGCTCGCCGCCCGAGAGCGTGCCCGCCTGTTGCGCCAGCCGCTGCGCGAGCTTGGGGAAGCGTTCCAGTACCTGGGCGAAATCCGTCCTGACTTGCCGCGTGTCGTGGCGGCTGTAGGCACCCATCATCAGGTTTTCCTTGACGCTGAGCGGCGCGAAAACCTGCCTGCCTTCCGGTGACAGGGCCAGGCCGCGCTGGACGCGCCGGGCGGCATCCAGACCGTCCAGGGGCTGGCCGTCCAGCATGATGGAACCCTGGCGATGCTGGCGCAGGCCGGCCAGCGTATTCATGATGGTCGACTTGCCTGCGCCGTTGGCGCCCAGCAGGCAGACGATTTCTCCAGGCTGCAGGTGCAGGTCTATGCCGTGCAGGATCTGTGCTGCGCCTATCCAGGTGGATACACCCTTGATATCAAGCATGGCTGCCTTCCCCCAGGTAGGCGTCGAGTACGGCCGGGTCATGGCGCACCTGTTCCGGGGAGCCTTCACTGATGAGCCTGCCGTTGTTGAGCACGGAAATATGGTCGGACAGGCGCATGACGACCCGCACATTGTGTTCCACGAGCACGATGGTGACGCCCTGGCGATTGAGCCCGCGGATGGCTTGCTCGGCGCGCTCGATGGCATCGGCGGGCAAGCCTGCCAGCGGTTCGTCGAGCAGCACCAGCGTGGGTTCCGACGCCATGGCGCGAGCGATTTCCATGAGCTTGCCTTCGCCGTAGCTGAGGGACTGCGCCGGCTGCCAGGCTTTCTCCGCCAGCCCCAGTTGCTCCAGCAGTGCCATGGCCCGGGCTTCGCCGGCGGCATTTTCCTCGCGCTGGCGTCTGGCGTGGCGCAAGGCGTCGAACAGCGTGCTGCGGGTACGGACGTGGCGGCCCACCATGACGTTTTCCAGCACGCTCATGTCCGGGAATATCTGCAGGTTCTGGAAAGTGCGGGCCATGCCCAGGCGAGTACGCGCATGGGGCGGCAGGGTTTCGATGGACTGGTCCAGGAAACGGATGCTGCCGCCCGTGACGGGATTGACGCCGGTGATGAGGTTGAAGAGCGTGGATTTGCCTGCGCCGTTCGGCCCGATCAGGGCATGGATATCGCCACGCCGGACTTGCAGGGACACGCCATCGACGGCGGCCAGGCCGCCGAAATGCTTGCTGACCTGCCGGACGTCCAGAAGGGGCGCGCCGGGGACGGCCTGGCCGGTGGCTTGGCGGGTGGCAGAGCTCGTGGTCGGGCTCATGGCTGGGCTCCGTTCCGGCCGGCAGGCGGGACGGCCCGCCGCCGCGCCAGCCAGCCTGTCAGGCCGCCTGCGATGCCGCCGGGCATAAAGCCCACTACCAGAATCATGGCGGCCCCCAGGATCAGCAGTTCAGTATCGTGGAAGCTGCGTACCAGTTCAGGCAGGGCAGTGAAAATCAGCGCGCCGAAGAATGCTCCCCAATATTGCCCGAACCCGCCAACTGCCACCATGACCAGCAGCAGAATGGAGGTGGAGAACGAGAAGGAGTCTGGCGAGATGAACAGGTTCTGGTGGGCATAGAGAGCGCCCGCCAGCCCAGCCAGCATATTGGCCAGCACGAAGATCGCCAATTTTTGCCGCAATACGGGAATGCCCATGCAGGCGGCGGCGATATCGCTGGAGCGGATGGCCCGCAGCGCGCGGCCGGTGCGTGAGCGTCGCAGGAAGGACAGGCTCAGCATGACCAGGCCCACGACCAGCCAGCACAGCAGGTAGAAGTTGTCCGGCAGGGAGAGATCCAGGCTGCCGAGCATATAGGGCGGGATGCCGATCAGCCCGTTGGGCCCGCCGGTCCAGGCCACCAGGCCGACCAGCAGGACGGAAACGATGGCATTGAAACCCAGTGTGGCCATGGCCAGGTAGTGGCCGGACAGGCGCAGCGTGGGCCAGCCTATCAAGACGGAAAACAGGCCGCAGGCCAGCATGGCGGCCAACGTGCCCAGCCAGGGTGAGACGGCCAGGTGCACCGCCAGCATGCCGCTGGCATAGGCGCCTATGCCCCAGAACGCCGCATGGGCCAGCGAGGTCAGGCCGGTATAGCCCACCAGCAGGTTCAGGCTGGCGATCAGCAGCAGGTTGATGAAGAATGTGCCGCCCAGGCTGAGCAGATAATCGTTGGGCGCGATCCAGGGCCAGGCCAGCAGCAGGGCCCAGAGCACCAGCAGCACGGCAGGGGTGCGGTCGCGGTGACCGAGAGGCGTGGCGTTCATAGCTTGGTGACCTCCGCCTTGCCCAGCAGGCCCTGTGGCCGCAGTACCAGGACCAGCAGCAGCACCAGGAAGGCGGCGGCATCTTTGAATTGTGAGGTGATGAAGCCGCTGACCAGCGCTTCCAGCAGGCCCAGCAGCAGGCCGCCCAGCGTGGCGCCGAACAGGCTGCCCAGGCCGCCTAGCATGGCTGCGCTGAAGCCTTTGAACCCCAGCATGGCGCCGCTGTCGTAGGACATCAGCGTGAGCGGCGTGATGATGGTGCCTGCCAGCCCGCCGACGGCGGCGGCGATGATGAAGGAGCCGAGTACGACACGGTGGTGGCGGATGCCGACCAGCGCGGCTGCGGCCGGATTGGCGGCGGCTGCGCGCATGGCGCAGCCCCAGCGGGTATGGTTGAAGAACAGCTGCGCCAGGATCATGAACACCAGGGTGATGCCCAGTATCCATAGCGTTTGCGTGGCAACGCTGGCGCCCCAGAGCGGCACGAAGGCTGTTTGCGACAGGCCGGGGTAGCCCACCGGGTTCTTGCCCAGGCTCAGCATCACCAGGCTCTTGGACAGCAGGGCGATACCGACGGTAACCAGGGTAATGGCGAACGGGGTCTGGTTCAGCAGCGGCCGGATCAGCAGCCGTTCGGTCAACCCGCCGATGACGGCCACGGCCAGCCCGGCGAGCAGGCAGGCCTGCCAGACGGGCATCTGGGCATCATTGAAGCAAAAGGCGGCGAGCAGGCCGCCCATCATGACCCATTCGCCCTGCGCGAAATTCAACGCGCCGGTGCTCTTGAAAATGATGTTGAAGCCGACGGCGATCAGGGCATAGATACTGCCTGTGCCCAGACCGGAAAGAATGATTTGCAGGGTGGAACTGTCCACGGTGGCAATCCTGACATGTGGGGCCATGCCCCGGCCTGCCGCGTGCAGCCGGCCGGGGCATGGCGGCAAGGCCGGTAGCGGCCCTGCGCGGTTACTGATAGTCGTGCAGGCGGAAGGCGCCGTCTTCCCAGTTGATCAGGACGATGTCACTCTTGGACAGCCCGGAATGGCGCTCCGGCGAAAAGTTGAAGCTGCCGCCCACGCCATGGAAATCCTGGATCTGTTCCAGGGCCTGCCGCGTCTTTTCCTTGTCGCCCTGGCTGGTTTGCAGCGCGTGGCGCGCCAGTTGGATGGCGTCATAGGTTTGCGCTACATACTGGTTGGGCTTGCGGCCGTACCTGGCTTCGAACTTGCGCGTCAATTCCTCGATGGCAGCCTTCTGGCTGTCGCTGTCCGGCAGGTCGGCCCCGACAGGGAATTTCACCGAAACCAGCAGGACGTTGCTGGCGCTATCGCCCGCCAGCTCCATGTATTTCTGCGACACGAAGCCGTAGCTGTGGATCAGCTCGCGGTCTGTCAGGCCCAACTGCGTCGCCTGCTTGTTGAAGATGACGCCGGCGGGTGTCACGGTCCAGCACAGGACGGCCTGCGCATCGCTGTTCTTGATGCGTGTCAGTTGCGGCGTCAGGTCGGTATCGCTGGGGGCGAAGGCTTCGAAGCTGACCGTCAGTCCCAGTTCGGGGGCCAGGCGCTTGAGTTCTTCGGCTGCGGCCTGGCCGAAACCGCTGGTGTCATGCAGCAGCGCGACGCGGGTAATGCCTTTCTTGTCGAAGTAGTCCTTCAGGCGTTCGAACACTTGGCGGTCGTCCACCGTGCTTTTGAATGCCCAGGGCCGTTGCGCCACCGGATCGACGATGGACAGCGCGCCTTCCGTGGAAATGAAAGGGGTTTTGGCCTGGGCGCTCAAGGGCACCATCGCCAGCGCGATGCCGCTCATGTTGCCGCCGCCGACGATGATGTCCACCTTGTCCTGGGATAGCAGGCGGCGGGTGGCTGTCAGGGCCTTGTTGGTCTGGCTCTCGGCGTCGTAGAAGACCCACTGCACCGGGTGGCCGTCTATGCCGCCTGCCGCATTGATTTCTTCGATGGCGATTTCCATCCCGGCCTTCATGTCTTCGCCCAGGAAGGCGGCGGGGCCGGTGGTCGAAAGGATCGTGCCGATGCGGTAGGTGTCGGCAGCCATGGCAGAAGCGCCGAAGGCGAGGGTGGTGGCCAGCAGGCCGCGCAGCAGGAATTTGTAGGACATGGCTAGGACCGAAGGAAAAGGCAGGGAACGGCGGGCAGGCGCCCGGTCAGGCAAGGACGCGCAAGGTAACGGGGGCGCCCCGGGAAAGCGAACCGTAGATCGGACACACATCGGTGAAGACCCGCACCAGTTCCTCCGCCTGGGCTTGTGTCAGGCCGGAGAAGCGGTACTTGAGCTCGATATAGCGGTAGTGGCCGGGGCGGGTTTCATCGGCTTCGCACTGGGCGTGGATCTCCAGCCCGTAATGCAGCCAGCCCCGGCGCCGTGCTTCGTCGTCGATGACGGCGTGGGAACAGGTCTGCAGTGCGCCCAGCAGTAATTCGGCGGCTTGCCAGGCCTGGCCCTGGCCGCCACGGCCGGGGGAGGCATCGACCACCAGGTGCTGGTCGCGGGCGTTGAGCAGGAAGCGGCCGGCCTGGGCCGAAAGTCGGCTGGTGCTGTCTATGGTTGCCATGGTGCTTCCTGTGTTCAGCGGCGTTCCGGGCGAGCCAGCCCGAGATGGTCACGCAGCGTCGTGCCCTTGTATTCCTTGCGGAACAGGCCCAGGTCCTGCAACTGCGGGATGACCAGGCGCACGAAGCTTTCCAGGCCGCCGGGAAGATAGGGCACCTGGATCATGAAGCCGTCGCAGGCGCGGGCCTCGTACCAGTGGCGCAGGTTCTCCGTCACTTTGTCGGCTGCGCCGACGAAATCGCGCAACGGGCCGATGCCATAGCGGTGGCCCAGTTCGCGCAGGCCGATGCCGCTGCGGCGCGTGAGCTCCGCCACTTCCTTGTAATGGCCCTGCACCCCGGGGACATCCAGTTCCGGCAGGACGGCGTCCTGTTCGAACTGGGACAGGTCTATGTCCAGGTGGTAGGAGAGCGTGGAGAGCCCGGCATCCGGGTCGGTCAGGTCCTTGAGCAGCCGTTCCTGTTCCAGGGCGATGGTTTCGGTCTCGCCGACGATGGGCACGATGCCCGGCAGGATCTTCAGCGTGTCCGGGTCGCGGCCATGGCTGCGTGCGCGTTCCTTCATTTCGGCATAGAACGCCTGGGCGGAATCCAGCGAGGAATGGGTGACGAAAATCACATCGGCCCAGCGTGCGGCGAAATCGCGGCCACGGCCGGAGGCGCCGGCCTGAATGAAGACCGGGCGGCCTTGCGGCGGACGGCTGACATTCAGCGGGCCCTGCACCGAAAACCACTTGCCCTGGTGGTCGATAGAACGAACCTTGGCGGGGTCGGCAAACAGCGGCCCTTGCTTGTCCAGCACCAGGGCGTCGTCCGCCCAGCTGTCCCACAGCTCACAGGCCACTTCCACGAATTCTTCCGCGCGGTCATAGCGCTCGTCGCGGCTGAGCTGGTCCTGGCGGCCGAAGTTGGCTGCCTCGGCCTGCTGGAACGACGTCACGATATTCCAGGCGGAGCGGCCGGCGCTCAGGTGGTCCAGCGTGGCCAGCGAACGCGCCACGGTATATGGATCGAAATAGGAGGTCGAAATCGTACTGGCCAGGCCCAGATGGCGCGTGTTGCCGGCAATGAGCGCCAGCACTGTCATCGGGTCCAGCCGCAACGCGCCCAGCGCGCCGAACTTGAGCTGGCTTTCCAGGCTGCCGCCGTGGCGCCGGGGAATTGCCAGGATATCCGCCAGGAACAGCATGTCGAAGCGGCCCTGCTCGAGCAGTTGGCCGAGCTGGGTGTAATAGCTTGCGGAGAGCAGATGGGTGTCGGCAGCAGGGTGGCGCCAGCCGCCATGAACGCCGGAAACCGGCCCGGCAAGTGCAAACGCTGCCAAATGCATGGCCGAATCGCGGGAGGTAGTCATGGGAAAGCCTGAAAGCGTAAAAGCGGCGTGCCGGGGCCATTTCACGACCGGAAAAGACAGGTCTGGCTCGGTGCGGTGAGCGTTGCGCAGGCGGGCACGGATGAACTGGAACCGATCATATCAACGGCCAGCTTTTGCAATCAGACGGAGTGGAAATAAGAAAATATAGAACTGTTATGTACTGACTTTTTGTTATATGAATCAGCTGCTTGGCCTGACAGGGGCGCATGCCGGACGATCCGGCAAGAGGCAACGATGCACGATTTTCAGGCCAGACAGGCCGTGCACAGGCCGGTGAGCTGTTGCAAGGTTGCGCGTACCCGCTGCATGGCTTCGGTCATGCGGCATGTTTTCATGCCATGGAATCAATTCCGATATCAATGATTGCCTGGCTGGCAAGATAATGATCCCAAACTGGCAATTTCCAATCTGCGTATCTGTCTTGTCGTCATTTTCTGGGAGATACATTCCTGGAAATTCCCTGCGTGGCGAGGAACGAAAATCTTCGGAAATAATTGCCGTTGAAATGGCAGCGGTATCTTTCGGGCTGTACTGATCTCAGTGAGTTGAAAAAGATAATGGGTTTCACTTGCCTGGTGAACCGGCTATTTTGTTCTGGATACGGGAATCAGTCATTGTCGGTATACCGGTGACGCGTCTGGCAGAAGGACTGACGGCAAAGCCTGTCATCTCGTCAGGCAGGGCTGAGGAAGGTGCCTTGAACTGCGTTTCGGCCGCATGGGCGCAGTGAGTTGGTGCGGTGAAGGCAGCTTGAGATTCACTGGTGAAACGGCAGCCGTGTCAGTGTCGTTTCATGAAGTTTCAGTAAGTTCCCGGATATTTTCCGGCCTTTTTGATTTGTGTCATGAATTGACGCTTGTTTATCTGGAAATCTCGGCGTTCAGGTCGTTGTGAATATTTCTGGAATACTGTTTTTATTAAAATTGCGACAGGTTGTGCGATATTTTCAATTCATGGCAATTACGCATTTCTGCTATTTGTTTTTGACTGTACATTAGGCATTGATCTGCCTGCCAGGAAAAAGGGCTGGCAGAAATTCCCACCCTTATTATCCGGAACAGTCGGAGTTAAAATGTCAGACAAAACGATCCGTGACGTGACTTTTCAACTGCTGCGAGACCTGGGCCTGACGACGATGTTCGGCAATCCCGGCTCCACCGAGGAAACCTTTCTTAAGGATTTCCCCGAAGACTTCCGCTACATCCAGACCCTGCATGAGTCTTCTGCGGTTGGCGCCGCGGACGGCTTTGCACAGGCGACGCGCCGCCCCGCGATCGTGAACGTGCATACATCGGCCGGATTGAGTAATGCGATGAGCAATATCCTGACGGCATCGCAGAACAAGACGCCGCTGATCATCACGGCCGGCAACCAGACGCGCGATATGCTGCTGATGGAGCCCTGGCTGACCAACGTGGAACCGTCGCTGCTGCCCAAGCCCTGGGTCAAGTGGAGCTACGAACCGGTGCGCGCCGAAGACGTACCGGCCGCGTTCATGCGCGCCTATGCGATGGCCATGCAGCCTCCGGCTGGCCCAGTGTTCCTGTCCATTCCGCTGGATGATTGGGACAAGCCTGCTGCCGGTCCGGCTGTCGTCCGGTCAGTCACGACCCGCATCGCGCCTGATCCCGACCGTATCGCGGAATTTGCACAGGCCCTGTCGCGTGCCAGTAATCCCGCCCTGATCTACGGTTCTGCCATTGCGCGTGGCGATGGCTGGCAACAGGCGATTGCGTTGGCGGAAAAGCTGCAGGCCCATGTGTATGCCGCACCAGCCTCTGAACGTCCGCCGTTCCCGGAAACCCATCCGCTTTATAGCGGCGGCCTGCCGTTCGCCATCGGGCCTTTGTCCAGGAAACTCAAGGGCCATGACCTAGCCATCGTCATCGGCGCGCCGGTATTCCGCTATTACCCCTATGTGGAAGGCGACTACCTGCCGGAAGGCCTGCGCCTGCTGCATATTACCGACGACCCGTCCGAATCCGGCCGCGCGCCGGTGGGCGACAGCCTGCTGGGCGATGCCGTGCTGTCCCTGGAAGCCCTGGAAAAGCTGGTCGCGGGCCGTTCCGCGCCTGCAACGCCGGTCACGCGCCAGCCGCACGGCCTGGCGCCGCATCCGGCGGCCAGCGTCGAAACTGCCGGCCAGGGGGAAACCTTGTCGGCGCTGACGCTGTTCCAGGCCCTGCGCGCCGCTACCCCTGCGGAAACCGTCCTGGTGGAGGAGTCCCCGTCCAACCTGGGTGAACTGCATACGGCCTGGCCGGTGGACCGCCCGGATTCGTTCTATACCTTTGCCAGCGGCAGCCTGGGCTGGAACCTGCCGGCCAGTGTCGGCCTGGCGCTGGCGGAGCGCGACAGCGGACGCAATCGCCCCGTGCTGGCCATTATTGGCGACGGCTCGTTCCAGTACTCCATCCAGGGGCTCTGGACGGCGGTCCAGCACGAGCTGCCCATCCTGTTCGTCGTGCCGCGTAATGGCCAGTACGGCATCCTCAAGTCGTTTGCCGAACTCGAGCAAACCCCGGGCGTGCCCGGCCTGGACTTGCCTGGCCTGGATTTCGTCGCGCTGGCCAACGGCTATGGCGCCCATGGCGTGCGGGCCACTACCACAGATGAAATCCGCGCCGTGTGCACCGAGGCATTCAGCCGCAAGGGCCCGACGGTGCTGGAAGTGCCGGTGCTGCCAACCATTCCGCCCCTGCTCTGATCCTGCTCGCAGCCTGAGGGCACAGGCCGGCAGCATAGGCTGCCGGCCGCGCCTGGCGGCACGCATCCGGCCTGCCTTCCCTGACGGGGGCAGGCCGGGCTTGCGCGTGCCTTCTTCCTCCCTCCCGAACGGAGATCCACCGTCATGTTGGAAACCATCGTCACCGCCTTGCTGCCCATCGTCGTCACCCTGATGCTGGGTTACTTCGCTGGCTGGGAACGCAGCTTTTCGCAGGACCAGGCGACCGTGCTCAACCGCATGGTCATGCTGTATGCCTTGCCCCTCATGCTGTTCGCCGGCATTCTCAGTACGCCGCTGGCTGCCATCACGCAGAATGTGCCGCTGTTCGTCTGGACAGCCGTCGGCATGGTCGGCGGCCTGGTCATCGTGTTTGCGCTATCGCTGCTTGTGTTCCGGTCCACGGCGCAGCTTGCAGCGCTGCGCGCCATCGCCATCGCCGGCCCGGCCGTGCCTTTCATCGGCACGCCGGTGCTGGGCGTGCTCTATCCCAACAACGCCGATATCGCCATCGCCACCGGCAGCCTGTTGATGAATCTGGTACAGGTACCGCTTGCACTGATCTTCCTGGTCGGCAACAAACAGGAAGCCGGCGCAGCCAAGAAAAGCGCCCTGGCCATTGCTGGCGACAGCCTGCTCAACGCCATCAGGCAACCGGTGGTCTGGGCGCCCGTGCTGGCCTTCATCCTGCTGCTGGCCGGCCTGGAACTGCCGCGTTCGCTGAAGGGCTCGTTTACTCTGCTGGGCCAGGCCACGGGCGGCGTCGCGCTGTTTGCCGTCGGTATCGTGCTGTTCTCGCAGAAGGTCAGCCTTTCCTTGCCGGTCATCATCAACGTCATCGGCAAGAACCTGATCCTGCCCGGCATCATCCTGGCCATCATGCTGGCGGTAGGCGTGCCGCCAGTCGAACGCGGCCTGGTCGCCGTCACGCTGGCCATTCCCACCGCCTCCATCGCCGTGATCTTCGCCGTGGAATACAAGTGCGGCACCCAGGAAATGGCCTCGACGCTGTTCTGGAGCACCATCCTGTCAATTCTGACGATGGGGCTTTTCATCTGGCTGACGGCCTGACACACAAGGGCCTGCCGCTGAAGGAGGCAGGAGGCTTTCGTCAGAAAATAACCCGCGTCAGCTTTCTGATGCGGGTTATTTTTGCGTGAATCTTTTGGGGCGAAAGGAATGAAACAGTGGTTTGAAAGCTACGTAATTTCTATGTTTGGTGGTTTTAATTTTAAAAAGTACCGTCACAGGTAGGTGGCTGGGGATTCTGCTGGGTGTCAGGACATCAGTTTTTCTCAGCATGTGATGCCGGCGACGTAATGCCCGGATCCGACGGGTTTACGCTAGGCGTCGCTAGCACGGTGCTGGCTGCGAGCGTTGCCTTGTCGCGCAATACTCGGGCTTTACCGATTCGAGTATGGATCACTTGCGAACGAGGCATAGGTGGCGTGCCGCCTGCCAGTGCCGTAGTCTGGTTGGTAAAGTCTTCGTCAATCGCGATCCAGGACTCGCAGATCCGCATTTCGTCGTCGTGCTGTTTGGCCAGCTTGTAGGTCGGTACACCGTCGACATTGGCCTGCAGGCCCGCCTGCATGCGTAGCTTGCCTAGGGTAATGGTATCTTGCGGCTGGGTTGATGGTTTTTCATCGGATACCATCAAAAATGCCAGTGGCAATGATGGTATGGCAAGACTCTGTTGGAGACAAAAAAACCCGCAGAGCCAGCGCTGGTGCGGGTTTGTATGCTGCTGTGGACTGCTGGGAATGCTGATATGGTGCCGGCGAAAGGAATCGAACCCTCGACCTTCTCATTACAAGTGAGCTGCTCTACCAACTGAGCTACGCCGGCACGGTGCGGGCACCATTGTAGCAGCCCGGCATGGAAATGCAGCCGGGCTGGGGCCTTCTTATTTGACGACTGACAGGTGGGAACGGCGCTTGCCGCCAGCGGGCGAGGGTTCGTCCGCCGGCTTTTCTGCGGCCGGGGCGGCATCGGCTGGGGCCTTGCTGCCTTCGGCCGCGGCGTCGCCGCGGCCGGTTTCGTATTCCTGTACTTCGAAGCCCATGCCGGCACCGGTTTCACGCGCGTAGATGGCGGTGACTACCGCCACCGGCACCCAGATGTCTTCCGTGACGCCATTGAAGCGCGCCTGGAAGGAAATCCAATCATTGTCGATGCGCAGGTTATGGGTGGCCAGCGTGCCGACGTTGAGGGTGATCTGGCCGTCGCGGATGTAGGCACGCGGGACTTGCGTGTTTTCATCGACCTGGACGACGATATGCGGCGTATAGCCGTTATCCGTGCACCACTCGTGCAGAGCGCGCAACAGATAGGGCTTGGTGGAGGTTTCCTGCATGGCTGTCGTCATTAGCGGCGCATGACCTTTTCGGAGGGGGTCAGCGCTTCGATGTAGGCCGGCCGGGAGAAAATGCGTTCAGCATACTTCTGGATCGGAGCGGCGGTCTTGGGCAGTTCGATGCCGTAGTGGTCCAGGCGCCAGAGCAGCGGTGCGATGGCGACGTCGAGCATGGAGAATTCCTCGCCCAGCATGAACTTGTTCTTCACCAGGACCGGCGCCAGCTGGGCCAGGCGGTCGCGGATGTCGTTGCGGGCGCGCTCCTGGCGTGCGGCATCGAAGCGCCCGGTGCGGTCTTCCAGCACGGAGACGCAGCTGAACAGTTCCTTCTCGAAGTTGTAGAGGAACAGGCGGGTGCGGGCGCGCATCAGCGGGTCCGCGGGCATCAGTTGCGGGTGGGGGAAGCGTTCGTCGATGTACTCGTTGATGATGTTCGATTCGTACAGCACGAGGTCGCGCTCGACCAGGATGGGCACCTGGCCGTAAGGGTTCATGACAGCGATGTCCTCAGGCTTGTTGAAGAGGTCAATGTCCTTGATTTCGAAGTCCATGCCCTTTTCGAACAGCACGAAGCGGCAACGTTGCGAGAACGGGCAAGTGGTCCCGGAATAGAGCACCATCATAACGGAGAGTCCATCCTTATACTTTTGAACTGCGGAAACAGGCATGCGCTTGGTCTGTGCTGACTCAGGCGCGCATAGGCTGCAGTTTGCATCCCGGAGATATGGCTGAACAAGCCAGGCGGCAAAAAAAATGTGATTTTGCCAGACACACTCTTCGGGACGATTCTACAGACGCTATCATAGCGCCTGTCCCGTCCCGGGCGATACTGCGAGGAATTTTTATGAGTCAAAAGACTGGTATTTTGCAAGAGTTTCGCGAATTTGCCCTGAAGGGCAGCGTCGTGGACCTGGCGGTCGGTGTGATTATCGGCGGCGCATTCGGCAAGATCGTCGATTCCTTGGTGAAAGACGTGATCATGCCGCTGGTGAATTTCATCCTGGGCGGTTCGGTGGATTTCACCAACAAGTTCCTGCTGCTGTCCGCCCCTGACGGTTACACCGGGCCGATGACCTACGCCGACCTGACGGCGGCCGGTGCTGTGGTGCTGGCGTGGGGGAACTTCCTCACGATCCTGATCAACTTCATCCTGCTGGCCTTCGTGATTTTCTGGATGGTCAAGGCCATCAACCGCGTGCGCCGCACCGCCGAAGCCAAGGAAGAGGCAGTGGCGGAAGAACCCGCACCTACGCCGGATGATGTTGTGCTGCTGCGCGAGATCCGCGACCTGCTGAAGAAGTAAGTTCGCCTGACGTTGTCGCTTCTGGTGGCGACATCCCTGAAACAGCGCCGCGTCTGAACAGCCCCTCGAAAGTTGGATTACATCCAACTTTCGAGGGGCTGTTCATGTTGCGGGTCCTGTCTATGCGTGCCTAGGGAGGGCGAGCTGGATGTGGCGGTTCAGCACAGATAATGCTTTGACCACGTGCCTAAGCGCAAGCCCCGGACTTCAGGCCGGGGTCGAGCGAGGCAATATCCATACGGCGCCGCAGGCGCCCCTATATCGTGGTGGAGAAGCTTCGGCCTTTAGGCCGAAGTTCTTCACAGGGTTTAGGCCATTCGGAGAGCAAGGGCCAGAGCGAGGCTAATGTCCTGGTCAAGAGTGAAATCGCATTCAGGCCGGGTTGGGTAAATCAATGAATTCCACCTGAATACCGAATTTTCCGGCGATGGCCTGTCCCAGTGCCTGGACGCCATAGCGTTCCGTGGCATGATGGCCGGCGCTGATGAAGGTTGCGCCATTTTCGGCGGCGATGTGGGCGCTGGGTTCCGATATTTCACCGGTAATGAAGGTGCGCGCGCCGGCTTCCAGCGCTGCTTCGAAGAAACCTTGTGCGCCGCCTGTGCACCAAGCAATCCGGCCGGGCGCCTGCTTGCGGTCGCCGGCGATCACCGGCGGGCGTTGCAGCCGCTCGGCGATGCGGGCTTCCAGCGCCGCGATGGTGTCGATGCCGGGTGCCTGGCCCAGCCAGATCAGGTTGTCAGGCCCACAGGTCTGGGGCGCGCCATCGGTGTGACGGTCAGGCTCCAGGCCAAGGATGTGAGCCAGTTGCGCGTTATTGCCCAGTACCGGGTGCGCGTCCAGCGGCAGGTGGTAGGCCAGCAGATTGAGGTCATATTCGATCGCCAGCGCAATGCGGCGTTTTTTCATGCCCCTGATGCGCGCATCCTCATTGCGCCAGAACCAGCCATGGTGCACCAGCACGCCATCGGCTCCACGTTCCACGGCTGCGCGCAGCAGGGCTTCGGAGGCGGTCACGCCGCTGACCAGGCGACGAATGACCGGGCGGCCTTCTACTTGCAGCCCATTGGGGCAATAATCCTTGAATCGTGCGCTTTCCAGTGTCTGGTCCAGCCACTGCAGCAAATCCTGTGTTTGAATCTGATTCATCGTTTGTGATTCCTAAATGTCCATGCGTCGTCTTTGGCTGATTTTCTCGCAAACTGTCGTTTTCTGCCTGGCAGTCCTGTTCGTCCTGTCCATTCTCAAGCCGGAGTGGCTGCGGCCAGGCGGCGAATCGGCCGCGTCGCAGGAAGGGCGGGGGGCGCCGGTCTCCTTCGCCCATGCCGTTGAGCGTGCAGCGCCTGCGGTCGTGAATATCTACACCACCCAGCGCGTGAACGTGCCCTTGATTCCGCTGCCTGACGACCCCGTGTTGCGCGAGCTGTTCGGCATGATGCCCGGACTCAGCGAAGAACAGGAGCGCAACAGCCTGGGGTCCGGCGTGATGGCCAGCAAGGACGGCTATGTACTGACCAATCATCACGTCGTGCGCGCTGCGGATTCGATAGAGGTTGCCTTGCACGATGGCCGCCGCTTCAAGGCCCGGCTGATAGGCGCAGACCCGGAAACCGACTTGGCCGTGCTCAAGATAGATGGCAAGAACCTGCCGTATTTCGAGTCCATTCAGCGGCAGCCGCTGGAGGTTGGGGAGATTGTGCTGGCTATCGGCAACCCGTTCGGCTTTGGGCAAACGACCACGATGGGGATTGTTTCCGCCGTGGGGCGTACCGGCCTGGGCATCAATACCTATGAGAATTTCATCCAGACGGATGCGGCCATCAACCCGGGCAATTCTGGTGGCGCATTGGTCGATTCCAATGGGGTGCTGGTGGGTATCAACACTGCCATTTATTCCAAAACGGGCGGTTCGCTGGGGATAGGTTTCACGATTCCCATCAGCAGCGCCTTGTCCATCATGCAGGAGATCATTCAGCATGGCATCGTGCGGCGCGGCTGGATGGGTCTGGAAACGCAAGACATGACCGCAGACCTGGCGCGGGCCTTCGGCATGGACAAGCAGGAAGGCGTCATCGTCGCAGCGGTCTTGCGCGACGGGCCGGCTCATCGTGCCGGCATGCAGGTGGGCGACATACTACTGAGCCTGGACGACAAGCCGGTGGTGCGGACCACGGAGGTGCTCAACCGGATCGCGCAATTGCCGCCGGGCACCAAAGTTGTCTGGGAACTGCTGCGCAACGGCAAACGCATCCGGCTCTCGGTAGAAATCGGCACCCGGCCCGTGGCGCCCGATGCCGTGGCGCCGGTGGAGTGAACCGGGGCGGCCCCAGGTCGCAGCCGCTAGGGGTTGCGCTTGTGTGCCCCTTATCATTCCTCTTGACCCTGACAGCCGTGCCTGGCCGCCCGTTGGATGCATTCCGGACCAGGCTCTTCCCGGCAGGCGTCTGCAGCCAGCTGGTGCAGACGTTGCCAGATGTACTGCTGGCGGGCTTGCGGCAAGGGATGCAGCAAAGTCATGATGCGCAAGACGTCGCCATGCAGGATGGGGTGGCCTGGTGCGGCAGGGTGGCAGGCCGTGGCGATATCTCCGTCCAGCAGCCAGGGCACGCTGGTATCCAGTGCCGCGGCGATTCTCTTCAGGGTCGCCAGTTTCGGCGCATAGCCGTCGAGATACAGCATGCGATGAATGGACGACTGGGAGACGCCGCATAGGCGTGCCAACTGGCTTTGGCTGCGTATGCCGCGCCTGCGCATCATGCTGGTCAGGCGTTGTGGAAAGCTCATGCGGCGGATTCGGCATTATCTGAGAATAGGATCTATTTAAATTAGCATACTGTTGAGTAGATAGGGGTGCTGGATTTGTCCCTGTGCCGATAGGCGCCGGTTGCGCTATGGCGGGAATCACCTGGGCAGCGGGGCATGCCATGGACGCTTGCCCGCATGGCGCAGGCGCACCAGCGTGTGGATAAGTCCAGGGATAAGCCTGTGTACAAGCTTGTGTCTATGTTGTGAAAAGGCTTTGGGTAAGCTGTGGAAATCCATTGGATAACCTTGCTCCGGCTCCCGGCTGCGAGGCTGCCAGGTCGGGCAATCGGTGCACGCCTGGCCGGAGGGTCTATGCGCCAGCCTGGCCACGGCGGGCAGGCAACCGGCGCGCCGTGGCGGCCAGTAGCGCCAGGGCGGCCAGCAGGCTGCTGCCCAGTGCGCCGCCATCGTTGGTGATGGTGTTGTAGAGTATGTTATTGCGGATAAATAGGCAGCGAAGAGCCGGTGCCGTTGGCCATGGCGCCAGGGAGCGGCGTCAGGGCATCAGTTCGCCGTTGTCTTCCTTGGTGGGCTTGGTAATGAAGCGCCCGAGCAACAGGCCGACTTCATAGAGCAGGCACAGTGGCACGGCCAGCATGAACTGGCTGACGACATCCGGCGGGGTGACGACCGCGGCGATGATGAAGGCGCCGACAATGACGTAGCCTCGCGCCTGCTTGAGCTTGTCGAGCGTGGTCAGGCCTGTGCGCAACAGCAGCACGACTGCGACCGGTACTTCGAAAGTAATGCCGAATGCCAGGAACATGGTCATGACGAAGCCGACATAGGCTTCGATATCAGGCGCAGGCGTGATGGACTGCGGAGCGAACGAGGCGATGAACTGGAATACCGTCTTGAAGACGACGAAATAGCAGAACGCCATGCCGGACAGGAAGAGCAGCGTGCTGGAGATGATCAGCGGCAGGGCCAGGCGTTTTTCATGGCGATACAGCCCGGGCGCGACAAAGGCCCAGGCCTGGTAGAGCACCACGGGCAGTGCGATGACCAGGGCCAGCAGCATGGTGACCTTGACCGGCACCATGAAGGGCGTGATGACGCCGGTGGCGATCATGCGCGTGCCCTGGGGCAGTGCGTCGAGCATGGGTTGCGCCAGGATGTCATAGATCGCGGACGCACCCGGCCAGATGAACAGGACCAGGAAGCAGGCCAGGACGGCAGCCCCTGCCTTCATCAGGCGTGAACGCAGTTCGACCAAATGCGATATGAAGCTATCTTGCTGCAATTGTTCTTCTGTCACGACGCGTTACCGGGGGGAGATGAGGGGGGCGTGGCAGAGGAAGAAGCCGGTTTGGCTTCGGACGACGGTGCGGCGGCATCCTGAGACGCTTGCGCTGCGTTTACCGGGGCCGCGGCGGGCGTCGCAGCAGGCAGGGAGGCAACCGCAGCGGCTGCAACGGCAGGGGAGGATGGTGCCACCGCTGGTGCTGGTGTGGCGGCTACCGTGTCCGCAATGACTGGCGCGGCAGCCGCAGGCGGCGCAACATCGGTTGCAGGTGCAGGTGCAGGTGCCTGGGCCTCCGCCTGGACGGGGGGGGACGTCGGAGCCTGGGCCGGCGTCGCTGCCGGGACAGCAGCCGGCACCGCGATGGAGGCGACCGGGTTGCCGGAAGCCGGGGCGGCTGCCTCAGCGCCAGGCGTGCCATTTTCCGCCGTGGCGGCCGGCGCGGCCGGACCTTGCAGTGCGGTGTCGGGCGAGGATGGGGAATCCTGCTTCGGCATGGCCGTGGCGTTGCTGGCCAGTTTCGACACTTCATCCTGGAACTGGTCCAGCGGCTGGCGGATGCTGCTTTCCGCCTCGCGCAGCGAGGTTTTCAGGCTGCTGGCGGCTTCATCCATATGAGCTTTGAATTTCTTCAGCTCATCGAGCTCCATTTCGCGCTGGATGTCCGATTTGACGTCGCTGACATAGCGCTGGGCGCGGCCGAGCAGATGGCCGACGGTACGGGCCACCCGGGGCAACCGTTCCGGGCCGATCACGACCAGCGCCACGGCACCGATGACCAGCAGTTCTGTGAAACTGATATCGAACATTGAACGTCAGGCGATAGAGGTTGTCAGGCGTTGCCAGGAATAGCGAGCAAACCGCGTTTATTTGTCGCCAGTCTTTTCGCGTGCCTGGACGTCGATGGTTTCACCCTGGCTGACACGCGGGGTCGGGGCGTCGATCTTCTCGTCGCTTTCCGAGGAGGCTTCCTTCATGCCGTCCTTGAAGCCCTTGACGGCGCCACCAAGATCCTGGCCGATGTTACGCAGCTTCTTGGTGCCGAACACCAAAGCGACGATCAGCAGGACGATCAACCAATGCCAGATACTGAAGCTACCCATGTGGATTCTCCGTGCGGGTCAGATGGATGGGCACGCTAGGCGTCGCCCATGTATTGCGAGTTCGAAGGCCACCATTCTACCCAACTGGATGACAGCATTATGACTCAAGGGGCCGGCTGGCCTTTTCTTCCAGGCCGGAGAGGCCTTCGCGGCGCGCCAGCTCCGCAAGTACGTCTTCCGGACGCTTGCCATAATATGTTAGCGCTACCAGGCTGTGATACCAAAGGTCTGCGGTTTCGTAGACCAGTTTTTCGGCGTCATTGTCCTTGGCGGCCATGACGACTTCCGTGGCTTCTTCGCCGATTTTCTTCAGGAAAGCATCCGGGCCCTTGTGGAGCAGCTTGGCAGTGTAGGAGCTGGCCGGGTCGCCACCGTGGGCGGGCAAGCGGCTTTCCAGGGTGTCTGCCAGGCGGCGCAGGATTTCGGATGCGTTGTTCATGAGTGGTAGATGTCGTCGGGGTTTTTCAGTACGGGGTCGGTCGTGACCCAGCGTGCCTGATCGTCCTGGCCTTCCAGGCGTTGGTAGAAGCAGCTTTCCCTGCCGGTGTGGCAGGCGATGCCACCATGCTGTTCCACCTGCAGCAGGATGACGTCGTTGTCGCAATCCAGCCGGATTTCCCGCACATGCTGGGTATGGCCGGAAGATTCTCCCTTGCGCCACAGCTTGTTGCGCGAACGAGACCAGTATACGGCGACCCCGGTCGCGACGGTTTCGCTCAGGGACGCCTGGTTCATCCAGGCGAACATCAGGATACGGCCAGTGGCGGCATCCTGGGCGATGGCAGGGATCAGGCCTTGCTCGTCGAAGGCCACCTGGGCCAGCCAGGCGGGTAATTGCGTGCTCATGGGCGTGCCTCCAGGCGGACAGGGATGCCGCGTTCGGCCAGGTAGGCCTTGGCTTCGCCGACGGTATGCTGGCCATAGTGGAAAATGCTGGCGGCAAGCACGGCGCTGGCGCCGCCTTCGGTGAGGCCATCGGCCAGATCCTGCAGGCCACCCACGCCGCCGGAGGCGATGACGGGGACCGGCACAGCATCGGAGACGGCGCGGGTCAGGGCCAGGTCGAAGCCGGAACGGGTGCCGTCGCGGTCCATGCTGGTCAGCAGGATTTCACCGGCGCCGTAGCTTGCCATCCGGCGCGCCCATTCGACGACATCCAGGCCGGTGGCCTTGCGGCCGCCATGGCTGTAAACCTCCCAGCGCGGCGTGCCATCCGCCGCATCCGGTGCGCGCCGGGCATCTATGGCCACGACGATGCATTGCGAGCCGTGGTAATCGGCGGCATCGCGTACCAGTTCGGGGTTGGTGATGGCGGCGCTGTTGATCGACACCTTGTCGGCGCCGGCATTGAGCAGGCGCTGGATATCGGCAACCACGCGCACGCCGCCGCCAACCGTCAGCGGGATAAAGACCTGCGATGCGACCTGCTCGATGATGGGCAGGATCAGGTCGCGGCCGTCGCTGGTGGCGGTGATGTCGAGGAAGGTCAGTTCGTCAGCGCCCTGGGCGTCATAGCGGCGGGCGATTTCGACGGGGTCGCCGGCATCGACCAGGTTGACGAAGTTGACCCCCTTGACCACGCGCCCGGCGGTGACATCCAGGCAGGGGATGATGCGGCGCGTCAGGCCGCTGGCGGCGCTGGAGGAGGTGTCCGCGCTCATGGCTGAAGTTCGTCGGCCAGGTCCTGGGCGGCGGCGAAGTCCAGGGTGCCTTCATAGATGCTGCGGCCCAGGATCACGCCGGAGACGCCTTCCTGCTCGACGGCGCACAGCGCTTCGATGTCGGTCAGGTCGGTGACGCCGCCGGAGGCGATGACGGGGATGCGCACGCTGTTGGCCAGGCGTACCGTGGCTTCGATGTTCACGCCGGAGAGCATGCCATCGCGGCCGATATCGGTGTAGATGATGGCTTCGCAGCCATAATCCTCGAACTTGCGTGCAAGATCGACGACGTTCTGGCCGGTAAGCTTGCTCCAGCCGTCGGTGGCGACCTTGCCATCCTTGGCGTCCAGGCCGACGATCACGCTGCCCGGGAAGGCGCTGCAGGCATCCTGCAGGAAGCCGGGGTTCTTGACGGCGGCCGTACCGATGATGACGTAGCGGATACCGAAGTCCAGGTAGCGCTCGATGGTGTCCAGGTCGCGGATGCCGCCACCGATTTGCACCGGAATCTCGTCGCCGACGGCCTTGACGATGGCGCGGATGGAGGCTTCGTTGCGCGGTTTGCCCGCGACTGCCCCGTTCAGGTCGACCAGATGCAGGCGGCGTGCGCCCTGATCCAGCCAGTGCTGTGCCTGGGCGGCGGGTTCCGTGGAGAAGACGGTGGCGTCATCGAGATCGCCTTGGCGCAAGCGGACGCATTGGCCGTCTTTGAGGTCGATGGCGGGGATCAGCAGCATGATGTCAGAAGTAATGTAGGGAAGTGGGCCGGGCGCGAGCGCTGCGCCCGTCTTGGTTCAAGGTTTCCAGTCTACAAAATTGCGGTAAAGACGCAAGCCCGGTGCCGCGCTTTTTTCTGGATGGAACTGCACTGCGAACAGATTCTCACGGGCGACGGCGCAGGTAAAGCGCAGGCCGTATTCGCTGCTGCCCGCGATCAGCGCGGCGTCAGCGGGTACTGCGTAATAACTATGGACGAAATAGAACGCGGTCTGGTCGGCAATGCCGGCCCAGAGCGGGTGCGGGCGCTCCTGGCGCACCGGGTTCCAGCCCATGTGCGGGACTTTCAGGGCATCGTGCGCCTGGGGTACGCGGGGCTGGCCGTCCAGCGGCGCGGCAAAGCCGGCGCCCTGGAAGCGGCGCACCTTGCCGGGCAGCAGGCCCAGGCCGGGCGTGTTGCCTTCTTCGCTGTGCTCGAACAGCATTTGCTCGCCCACGCAGACACCCAGCAGCGGCTTGTTGCGTGCCGCGCGCAGGACGGCATCCAGCAGGCCGGATTGTTCCAGTGTGCGCATACAGTCGGGCATGGCACCCTGGCCGGGAAAGACGATGCGGTCGGCGGCGTCGATGGCAGCGGCCTGGTTGCATATCTGGATATTCGCGTCCGGCGCGGCATGGCGCAAGGCACGGGCGACGGAATGGAAATTGCCCATGCCGTAATCAACGATGGCGATCGTATTCACGAGTCAGTTGGCCGGTTGAGAGTGGAATGTACTGACGCCGCCAAGCGCGGCGCCATATTTTTTACAGGACGCCCTTGGTCGAGGGAATCACGCCTGCGCTGCGTTCATCGGCTTCCAGGGCCATGCGCAGCGCGCGGCCACAGGCCTTGAAAACGGTTTCGCACTGGTGGTGGGCGTTTTCGCCGCGCAGATTGTCTATGTGCAGGGTAATGCCGGCATGGTTGACCAGGCCCTGGAAGAACTCGCGCGCAAGGTCGACGTCGAAATTGCCGATGCGGGCGCGGGTATAGGGCACATGGTAGAACAGCCCAGGGCGCCCGGAGAAGTCGACCACGACGCGCGACAGGGCTTCGTCCAGCGGGACATAGGCATGGCCGTAGCGGCGTATGCCTTTCTTGTCGCCGACGGCTTGTGCGAAGGCCTGGCCCAGCGTGATGCCGACGTCTTCCACGGTGTGGTGGTCGTCGATATGCAGGTCGCCGTCGGCCTTGATGTCAAGGTCGATCAGGCCATGGCGGACGATCTGGTCCAGCATGTGGTCGAAGAAAGGAACCCCGGTATCGAGATTGCCCTTGCCGGTGCCATCGAGGTTGACGGCCACGCGGATGCGGGTTTCGTTGGTGTTGCGGGTAATTTCGGCGGTACGCATGGCACTCGTGCTGGACAAAAGCAGGAAATCAGGAAGAACTGGAGCCGGGCTCCAGGCGGTAGCGGGCGCTGCCTGCATGGGCGGGCAGGCCTTCGCCGTCGGCCAGGCTGGCAGCCAGCGGCCCCAGGGTCTGGGCACCGGCATGGGAAACCTGGATGATGCTGGAGCGCTTCTGGAAGTCGTAGACACCCAGCGGCGACGAGAACCGGGCCGTGCGCGAGGTGGGCAGTACGTGGTTCGGGCCGGCGCAGTAGTCGCCCAGCGATTCGGAGCTGTAGCGGCCCAGGAACATGGCGCCGGCATGGCGGATGCGGTCAGCCCAGAATTCGGGATTTTCGGTAGAAATTTCCAGGTGCTCGGCGGCGATGTCATTGGCGATCGCACAGGCCTGTTCCAGGTCCTGCACGAGGATCAGCGCACCACGGCCGGAAAGACTCTTGCGGATGATCTCGGCGCGCGGCATGGTGGGCAGCAGGCGCTCGATGGCGGCGGCGACTTCATCCAGGTAGGCGGCGCTGGGGCACAGCAGGATGGCTTGCGCCAGTTCGTCATGCTCGGCTTGCGAGAACAGGTCCATGGCGATCCAGTCCGCAGGCGTGGTGCCGTCGCAGATGATCAGGATCTCGCTGGGGCCGGCGATCATGTCGATGCCCACGGTGCCGAAGACCCGGCGCTTGGCGGCGGCGACATAGGCGTTGCCTGGCCCGGTGATCTTGTCCACGGGTGCGATGGCGGCGGTACCGTAGGCCAGCGCGGCGACAGCTTGGGCGCCGCCGATGGCCCAGACGCGGTCGACATCGGCGATGGCTGCCGCAGCCAGGACCAGCGGGTTGCGCTGGCCGTCCGGCGTGGGCGTGACGATGACGAGGTCCGGCACGCCGGCAACCTTGGCCGGAATGGCGTTCATCAGAACCGATGACGGGTAGGCGGCCTTGCCGCCCGGTACGTACAGGCCGACGCGGTCCAGCGGCGTGATCTTCTGGCCCAGGCGGGTGCCATCGGTCTCGGTGTAGGACCAGCTCTCGCCGTGCTGCTTCTCGTGGTAGACCCGGATGCGCTCGGCGGCGGCTTCCAGCGCAGCGCGCTGGTCGGGCGGCAGGCTGTCGCGTGCGGCGATCAGGTCGGCACGCGGGATTTCCAGTTCGGCAACGCTGTCTGCGGCGACGCGATCGAAACGGCGGGTATATTCCAGCAGGGCGGCATCACCGCGCAGGCGCACGTCTTCCAGGATGTCCCGGGTCGTGTTTTCGATGGCAGCATCCTGGGAGGCTTCGAAAGCAAGCAGCGTGCGCAGGCGGCTCCGGAAGTCCGGAGAGCGGTAGTCTAGGCGATTGATCACGGTATCGGACACAGCAGTTGGTGAACATCAACCGCTAGAGTATAAGCCGCAGCGGCAGGCGCTGCGGCGCTTGGGAGCAAGTTGGGCGTTTATTTTGCGTCAAAGGCAGGTTGTGGCGCGCCCTTGAAGTCCAGCCAGCGTTTGTTGGCGTAGTCGTACAGCTTGCAGTGGCGTGCGCACTTGAAGTACCAGCGCCAGGAGAAGTACTGGATGACAATGCGGCCGGGCAGCATCTCTTCCAGGCGTTTCTGGGCTTCGGGCAGGCGGTACAGCGGGATGCTCATGTCCACGTGGTGCGCGGTATGGACCATGATGTTATGCAGCAGGCGCCGGCCGAAATACTTGAAGGTCAGGTGGACGGTGGTGGAAACGAAGGGCTGCGAGGCGGCCCATTCTTCCTTGTTTTCGTACCACTCGATTTCCGGATGGGTGTGCTGGATGTAAATCACCATGCCGATCATGCCGTTCCAGAAGATGAACGGGACGACAAAGCCGGCGAACAGCGTGAGCCACACGGATTGCTGGGTGGCGATGGCGGCCCAGACCAGCGCGCCGATCCATAGGGCGGCGGCCACGGTGACGAGAATGCCGTCCAGGATGAAGACGCGCCGGCGCGTCGGCATTTCCTTCCTGCTGGGGAAATACATGCGGCGCCACCAGGTTTCCACCAGGTAGTAGAGCCACGGGCACCAGCCGCTGCGGTACAGGCGTTCGAGGATGCGCTGGCCGCGGCTCATGGCCTTGTATTCCTCGACTGTCTTGGGGCACCAGACGAAGTCGAAACCCTTGAGGTTGGAATAGCCGTGGTGCACCACGTTATGGCCGACGTCCCACAGGCTGTAGGGGGTCAGCGACGGCAGGAACAGCAGGCGTCCCAGCCAGCGGTTCAGGCGACGGTGGTCAGTGAAGGATTGGTGGCAGGCGTCGTGTCCCAGGATGAACAGGCGGCCGATGATGAAACCGGTCACCATGCCCATCACGATCTTCATGATGGGGTTTTCGAACCACACCGTGGAGGCGATCGCCAGGCCGTAGATGAGGAATTCGAAAACAGTAAGAAGTAGCGCAAACGCGGTGGAGCGCTTGGCGAAGGGGGTCGTCCAGCTACGGATGATCTTGCGGTGCGGGAGCGGTTCGTCGGGTGCCAGGGGCGTCGTATTTGTTGCGGTCACAGGCTGCTTGCAGAAAAAAAAGAAACAGGCAGAAGACCTGGTATGCGCGATGGCGCCGCGCCGATACTGGGCGCGCCTGTCTCCTGGACGAATGCCGGCCATGTGACAGGAGAAGATAACAGTCGTAAATGACCGTTACATGTCAACCCGAGGCGGCCGGCAACGGGCCCCATTGTACGCTGTACGGTTGTTTCCTGTCGAAAAGCTGAAAGCTGGGATGGTATTCCACGCCTGCTCGTCCCGTTGGACGGGGGCGGTAGGCGTGGATGGGGTTCAGGCCGGCAGGCTGGCGTGCGCGAAGGCATCCAGCAGGGGTTGCAGCCGGGCGCCCCGGGTTTTGAGCGAGGCGCGGTTGACGATCAGGCGCGAGGATATCGGCATGACGTCTTCTACTGCAACCAGGTTGTTGGCACGCAGCGTGCCGCCGGTGGATACCAGGTCGACGATGGCGTCGGCCAGGCCGACCAGCGGCGCGAGTTCCATCGAGCCGTAGAGTTTGATGATGTCCACGTGCATGCCCTTGGCGGCAAAGTGCTCACGGGCGGCCTGGACATACTTGGTGGCCACGCGCAGGCGGGCGCCAGGGTGGATGGCCGCTGCGTAGTCGAAATCCTGGCGGACGGCCACGCAGAGCTTGCAGCGCGCGATGTTCAGGTCGATGGGCTGGTACAGGCCGCCGCCTTCATCATGGGCGCTGTGCTCGTACAGCACGTCCTTGCCGGCGATGCCGAAATCGGCCGCGCCATATTGGACATAGGTCGGGACATCGGACGCACGCACGATCAGCAGCCGCAGGGCGGGATCGCTGGTGGGCAGGATGAGCTTGCGGGATTTTTCGGGGTCTTCCGTGACTTCCACGCCGGCGGCCGCCAGCAGGGGCAGGGTTTCCTCGAAAATGCGTCCTTTGGACAGGGCCAGTGTCAGGGTCTCGGTGGACGGGTTGGCTGCCTGGGTCATGCTGCTTCCTTGCTGCTGAGGCGCTGGATATTGGCGCCCAGCATACTGAGTTTTCTTTCCATTTTCTCGTAGCCGCGATCCAGGTGGTAGATGCGGTCGATGATGGTTTCGCCTTCGGCGGCCAGGCCGGCGATGACCAGTCCGGCCGAGGCGCGCAGGTCGGTGGCCATGACATTGGCGCCTGAGAGGCGTTCGACGCCGTGCACCACGGCGGTATGGCCGTCGATGTCGATGTTGGCGCCCAGGCGGCACAACTCCTGCACGTGCATGTAGCGGTTTTCGAAGATGGTCTCAACGATGACGGCCGTGCCGTTGGCAACCGTATTGAGCGCCATGATCTGCGCCTGCATGTCGGTTGCGAAGCCGGGATATTCCAGGGTGCGCACGCTGACGGCAGTGGGGCGCCGCTCCATGCGGGCACGGATCCAGTCGGTGCCGGTTTCCAGCGCCAGGCCGGCTTCGGTCAGTTTGTCCAGTGTGGCGCCCATGGCGTCGGCGGCCGTGCCGCGCAGCATGACATCGCCACCGGTGGCGGCGACGGCGCACAGGAAGCTGCCGGCCTCGATGCGGTCCGGGGAAATGCTGTGTGTGGCGCCATGCAGTTTTTCCACGCCGTCGATGACGATGCGGTCGGTGCCGTGGCCGCTGATGCGGGCGCCCATTTTGATGAGCAGCTCGGCGAGATCCACGATTTCAGGTTCGCGTGCGGCATTTTCCAGAATGGTGCGGCCTTCGGCCAGCACGGCCGCCATCAGCAGGTTCTCGGTGCCAGTGACCGTCACCATGTCGGTGCGGACCGTAGTGCCCTTCAGGCGCGAGGCGCGGGCGACCACGAAACCTTTTTCGATGCTGATGTCTGCGCCCAGCGCGGCCAGCCCCTTGATGTGCTGGTCCACTGGCCGCTGGCCGATGGCGCAGCCGCCGGGCAGGCTGACACGGGCTTCGCCGAAGCGCGTCAGCAGCGGGCCCAGCACCAGGATGGAGGCGCGCATGGTCTTGACCAGTTCATAGGGCGCTTCCAGGCTGGTGATTTCACCGGCGTTCAGTGTGACGGTACTGGCGGCTGGATCGTGCGTGGTGCGCACGCCCAGGCGGTTGAGCAGCTTCAGCGTGGTGCTGATGTCATTGAGCGCCGGCACATTGTGCAGCGTGAGGGTATCTGCCGTCAGCAGACTGGCGCAGAGAATGGGCAGCGCGGCGTTCTTCGCGCCGGAAATCGTGATTTCGCCTTGCAGCCGGGTACCGCCTGTGATTCGGAGTTTGTCCATGTCAGTTCGCCTGGCGGGATGCGTATTCCTGGGGAGTCAGTGTGCTCATCGACAGTGCGTGGATTTCAGCATGCATGCGCGTGCCCAGCGCCGCGTAGACGAGCTGGTGGCGGGCGATCAGGCGCTTGCCTGCGAAGGCTTCGCTGACGATGACGGCGTCGAAGTGCGAGCCATCGCCGCTGACTTCGATGTGCGTACAGGACAGGCCGTCGGTGATGTATTGCCGGACCTGTTCCGGGGTGGGCAGGGACATATCAAGACCTCAATTTGTAGCCGCGGGCGAGCAGCCACTGCGCATAGAGCGCCAAAACGATGAAAACGCCGCCGACGACGGCCAGGCTGTGCCAGGGCGAGGCATCAGACAGCGAGAAAAAGCCGTAGCGGAAGCCGTCAATCGCATAGAACACCGGGTTCCAGTGCGATACCTGCTGCCAGAACGCCGGCAGGGAGTGTATGGAGTAGAACACGCCGGACAGGAAGGTGGCGGGCAGGATCAGGAAGTTCTGGAAGGCAGCCAGCTGGTCGAATTTCTCTGACCAGAGGCCGGCAATGATGCCCAGCACGCCCATGATGCCGCAGGCCAGGACGGCGAACACCAGCACCCAGAGCGGCTGCTGCACCTGCAGGCCGGCAATGGCTGCAGCGACCAGGCCGACGCACAGGCCCACCAGCAGGCCGCGCGCGATGGCGGCCAGGAGGTAGGCCCAGAAAATTTCCCGGTGCGAAATCGGCGGCAGCAGGATGAACACCAGGTTGCCGGTGATGCGGCTCTGGATCAGCGACGAAGACGGATTGGCGAAGGCATTCTGCAACATGCTCATCATCATCAGCCCCGGTACCAGGAAGGTGATGTAGGGGATTTCGCCGTAGACATGCACGCGGTTCTGCAGGACCTGGGCAAAGACGACCAGATACAGCAGTGCGGTCAGCACTGGTGCGGCGATGGTCTGGAACCCGACCTTGACGAAGCGCATGACTTCCTTGCGCAACAGGGTGGGGAACCCGGAGCCGGCGGGCTGCGGAATAACGGTTTTCGGGGTGGTCATATGGCGATGCGGGGAGCCAGCGGCTCTTCAAGCTGCATGATGCGCATGAAAGCGTCTTCAAGGTCGCCGCCGCCGGCGTTGGCCAGCAGCGCTTCCGTCGTATCCAGGGCCATCAGGCGGCCACGCCGCAGCATGGCGATGCGGCCGCACAGTTCCTGGGCTTCTTCCAGGTAGTGCGTGGTCAGCAGGATGGTATGGCCCTCGCGGTTCAGCCGCGAAATGAATTCCCACAGCGTGCGGCGCAGGTCCACGTCGACGCCGGCGGTGGGTTCATCGAGGATGATGACCGGCGGCCGGTGCACCAGTGCCTGGGCCACCAGCACGCGGCGTTTCATGCCGCCGGACAGCGCCCGCATGTTGCTGTCGGCCTTATCGGACAGGCCCAGGTTGAACAGGATCTCGTCGATCCAGTCGTCATTGTTGCGCAGGCCGAAATAGCCCGACTGGATGCGCAGGGTTTCACGCACCGTGAAAAAAGGGTCATAGACCAGTTCCTGCGGCACGACGCCCAGGGCGCGGCGTGCGTCCTGGTACTGGGTGCGCACGTCATAGCCGCAGATCGAGGCTTTGCCGCTGGTGGCGTAGCTCAAGCCGGCCAGAATGGAAATCAGTGTGGTCTTGCCTGCGCCGTTCGGTCCCAGCAGGCCGAAAAATTCCCCGGGTTCGATGCTCAGGCTGACATCGTTCAGCGCGGGGAAGCCCGGTCGGGCTTCGCGCTTGCTGAACCAATCGCGCCAGGAGGTTTCGCGCGGCGGGTAGATCTTTGAAACGTGGTCGATAAGAACGGCAGACATGGAAAGGATCAGGACTCCGATGAGGTATTGCGCTGCTGCAGGGCCTGGATCAGGCCGTCCATGCCGCTCTTGGCGATTTCCTGGGCGAACTGGTTGCGGTAGTTCTCGATCAGCCAGATGCCTTCGACGTTGAGGTCGTAGATGATCCAGCCGTCTGCGGCGCGATTCAGGCGGTAATCCACCTGCACTGGCTCGGCGCCGCGATGCGGGGTGATGCGCGAACGGACAACGACATCATTCTTGGTGGCGTCGCCGCGGAAGGGCATCATGGCAACCTTGGTGGTGTTGTCCACCTGGCTGAGCGCGCCGCTGTAGGTACGAATGAGCGTGCCGCGGAATGCGTCGGCCAGCGCTTCACGTTGCTGCGGCGTGGCTTCGCGCCAGTATTTGCCGGCGGCCAGGCGCGTGGTGCGCTGGAAGTCCACGTAGGGCAGTACGTACTGGTCGACGATGCGGTTCACGGCAGAGATATCGCCGCGCAGGGCGCCTTCGTCCTGCTTGAGGACGTCCAGCGCCTGCAGGGCGACTTGCTCGACGAACTCATTGGGTTCGGCCTGGCGGTTGATATCGGCCGCCGACGCGGTGGCGGCGGCGCCCAGCAGCAGCGCGCACGAGAGTGCGAAGCGCTGGATCAGGGCCGCCGCGCGGTGGCCCAGCGTAGCGGCGTGTTCCGTATGGCAGGTGGCGGTCATGGTCATGGCGGTTACCTATTGCAGCGGGTTCAAGGGGTGGTATCGACCAGGGCTTCTTCGCCCGGGTCGTCATAATCCGGCAGATCGTCTTCGTAGTCTGGCAGGTCTTCGTCATCGTCGGCGCCGAACGGGCGTTGCTTCTGCCGCAGCAGTGCATTGCGGTTCTGGAAGTAGGCGTCGCGGACGAAAGAGTACTGGTCGAGCGCGGTTGCCTGTACGGTGCGCGTGGCATCCAGCAGTGAAGCGCGGGTATCCAGGCCTTCCAGGCCCCAGGCGATGTTGCGCAGGCGGACGTTATCAACCGCCGTGGCGATGTCCAGCTTGGCCACGCCGCGCACAGCCATGCCGGTGCCGTCGCGCAGCGAGCTCGGGCCGAAGATGGGCAGCACGATGTACGGGCCATGGCCCAGGCCCCAGACACCCAGGGTGGTGCCGAAGTCATTGCGGATGCGGTATGCACCGTTGGCGGTGGCGACGTCGAAACAGCCGCCCACGCCCACGGTGGTGTTGAACATTACGCGGCCCAGCGTGTTGATGAAATCGTGGCCACGGCCTTGGGCCAGGCTGTTGATCGCAGACCAGACATCGCTGATGTTGTTGAAGATATTGCCGATGCAGCTGCGTACCGGACGCGGCGTGATCGTGGTGTACAGCGTCGCCAGCGGTTCCAGGACCACAGTGTCGACGGCGTCATTGAACTGGTAGACGCCGCGGTTGAAGCTTTCGAAGGGGTCGCGCGGATCGGGGTTGGTGACAGTGGCACAGCCGGTCAGCACCAGGCTGGAGGCAAGCAAGGTCGGGCGCAGCCATTGACGGCCAGGGCGTTGTTGCGTATTCATTTTTCGCTGCCTTGCTTGTCGGCGGTGTTGTACAGGAATTTGCTGATCAGGGTTTCCAGGACGACGGCGCTCTGGGTGAACATGATTTCACCGCCGTTGGGGATTTCTTCGGTGTCGCCACCGGCTTCCAGGCCGATGTACTGCTCGCCCAGCAGCCCGGACGTCAGGATCTTGGCGGAGGAATCCAGCGGGAAGCGGAATCCCTCCTGCATATCCATGGAAACGATGGCTTCGTAGGTCTTGGGATTCAGGTGGATGCTGTTCACCCGGCCCACCACCACGCCCGCGCTTTTGACGGGCGCACGGGGTTTGAGGCCGCCGATGTTGTCGAAATTGGCCGTGATTTCGTAGGTGGGCTTGAACGAGAACGTGCTCAGGTTGCCGGCACGCAGGGCGAGGAAGGCCAGCGCCAGGATGCCCAGCAGCACAAACAGGCCGACCCAGAAATCATTTTTTTCTTGCGACATGAGGGAATCCGTATCGTATCAATTGCCAAACATGAGTGCGGTCAGCAGGAAATCCAGGCCCAGCACGACCAGGGAGCTGACTACAACGGTGCGCGTGGTGGCCTGGGCCACGCCTTCGGGGGTGGCTTTTGCCTGCCAGCCCTGGTACAGCGCGATCAGTGTGGTGGCGATGCCGAACACCACGCTTTTGACGAAACCGTTGCCGATATCCTGCCAGATATCGACCCCGTTTTGCATCTGTGACCAATAGGTGCCGTTGTCCACACCTATCATGGGGACACCAACCAGCCAGCCGCCGAGGATGCCGACCGCCGAGAAAATCGTCGCCAGTACCGGCATGGAAATGAAGCCGCCCCAGAAACGCGGCACCAATACCCGGCGGATCGGGTTGACAGCCATGACTTCCATGGCGGCGAGCTGTTCGCCAGCCTTCATCAGGCCGATTTCCGCCGTCAGCGCCGTACCGGCGCGGCCAGCATAGAGCAGCGCGGTGACAACCGGGCCGAGTTCGCGCGTCAGGGACAGGGCAACCAGCAGGCCCAGCGCATCTTCCGCGCCATAGATACTCAGGGTGTAGAAACCCTGCAGGCCCAGTACGAAGCCGACAAACAGGCCGGAGACGGCGATGATCAGCAGGGAGTGGTTGCCGATGAAATGGACTTGCTGGCCAACCAGGCGCGGGCGCTGCACGGCAATGCCGCTTTGGCCCAGCACCTGGCCGAAAAAGCGGGTGAACAGGCCCAGACCGGTAATTTTCGCGCGTATCCAGGCGCCCAGGCCGGCGATGGTGTGATAGGGATTCATGCGCGTTTTCCTTGCTGCGCCAGCCAGGCCTCGAAAGCGGGCGTGCTGGGGTACTGGAAGGCCACCGGGCCATCCGGCGCGCCGGTCAGGAACTGGCACACATAGGGGTCGTCCGAGGCTGCCAGGGTTTCCGGCGTACCGGAAGCCTTGAGTTCGCCCTGGCCGACGAGGTAAACCTGGTCGGCAATGGCGAAGGACTCTTGCACATCGTGGGTGATCAGCACGGACGCGCAACGCAGCCGGTCGGCCAGGTCGCGGATCAGGCGTGCGGTGACGCCCAGGGAAATAGGGTCCAGCCCGGCGAAAGGTTCGTCGTAGAGAATCAGTTCAGGCTCGAGGACGATGGCCCGGGCCAGCGCCACCCGCCTGGCCATGCCGCCGGAAATGGCGTTGACCCGCAGATGGGCGGCGGTACGCAGGCCGACGGCGTCGAGCTTGTCGAGGACTTTCTCGGTGATCTCGGATTCCTTCAGGCTGGTGTGTTCGCGCAGCGGGAAGGCGACGTTTTCGAAGACGTTCAGGTCCGTGAACAGCGCGCCCTGCTGGAACAGCACGCCCATGCGCTTGCGCAGGGTTTCGCGTTCGCGGTCGCTGACTGCGCCCATGTCGCGGCCGAAGACCGTGACGGTGCCGCGCTGGGCCAGCAGCTGTCCGGTAGCGGCGCGTAGCAGGGTGGTTTTTCCCGAGCCCGAGCCGCCCATGATGGCGACGACTTGACCGGGCATCACCTGCATGGAAATACCGCGCAACACGGTGAAGTCGCCGTAGCCCAGCGCTGCATCATCGAAATGCAGGACAGGCGCGGCAGTCTTGGGCAAGGTGTCGGCGTGCGGCATGGGGGAAAGGGAAGAAGGGCAAAAGTCGCATTGTATCCCGGCTGTTGCCCGCGCGGCGGGCGCGGGGCGGGAAGGAATTGCAGGCTTGTTGCATTTGCCGCAAGCCCCGGCAGCCCAGGCATGGCGCTGCTTCTGCGGCGGCCTGCCACGTCAGGCGCAATGCTTGTGACGGCTTGAAACAAATGCCGTCCGCCCGGCGCGGACCGCCTGGCAACCCAGCAACTGTACTGCCGAGGATGGAAATGGCGCCGCCGGCGCGGTGGCTCCGGGCCGGCGGCGGGAAGGGGCCAGAAGGGCGTGACAGGGCCCCAGATAGGGGCGGTCGCCGCCGAATCAGGCCTCGCTGCGCGGGTCGAAAGCCAGCTCCTTGGCCATCTGTTCGTACAGGGCCTTGGCCGTGGGCGTATCCGCGGGCGGCAGCACGACCTGGATGTCCAGGGTCAGGTCGCCGGGAGGCTTGCCCGGAATGCCATGCGCCTTGACCGACAGCTGGCGGCCGTTCTGGGCGCCGGCAGGAATCCGTACCTTGATGGTGCGGTCGGGCAGGCGCACGGGCACGACGGCGCCCAGGGCTGCTTCCCAGGGGGTAACGGGCAGCGTCATGGTGATGTCCTTGCCTTCCACGCGATAGCGCGGATGGGGCTGGAACGATACTTCCAGCAGCAAGTCTCCCGGACCGGCAGGCCCGGGTTCACCTTGCCCGGCCAGGCGGATCACCTGGCCGGCCTGAACGCCTTTCGGAATCTTGACCTCGAAGGTGCGTTCGCCTTGACTGGAACGCAGCGACAACTGGCGGGTGGCGCCGGTGAAGGTGTCTTCTATGCCCAGCACGACGCGGGCACGCATGTCTTCGCCACGCCCGGAACGACGGGTTTGGCGAAAGCCCGACGCGCCCGCGCCGCCGCCCATGCGCCCGAACAGTTCCGAAAAGAAATCGGAAAAGCCGGAGGCATCGAAATCGCCCTGCTGGTTGAAATTGAAATGGCTGCCCTGGCCCCAGCCTGGCGGAGGACGGAACGAGCCGTCGGCCTGGCTGCGGCCAAGCTGGTCGTAAGCACTGCGTTTCTCGGGATCGGAGAGCACCGTATAGGCTTCATTGACCTCGCTCATGCGCTGCGCTGCGTCCGCTTCCTTGGAAACGTCCGGATGGTATTTGCGCGCCAGTTTGCGAAAGGCTTTCTTGATGTCTTCTGCGCTTGCGTCCCGGGATACGCCAAGGGTGGCGTAGTAGTCCCTGTATTCCATATTTCTTCCTCATGGAAAGGATGCATGATGTTATCCCTCTTATGGGGGCAAAGTCTTTGATATCAAGCCCTTGAAACTAAGAAAAGGCCACCCTATATAACGGTCATGAGGCACTGTGGTGCGGCTTGGGCGGCACCGCTGCTTGCTAATCGGTACCGTGCCGGCCAGCCTCGCCGCGCGGTGTGAATGCAGTCTGCCAGACGGCCCGCCGGTCGCTGGCAAGCGGCGCCATCCAGGCCGGCCAGGCCATGGCCCGCAGACCTGACAGGAGAATGACCATGTCTTACCGTTCGCTGTTTCCCCGCGATGTTTTCGCGGAACTGGATCGCCTGCAGCGCGCCATGCAGCAGGCCTTCGATGGTTCGCACAGTATCCGTGGCGGGGCCAAAGGTTATCCGGGCTTGAATATCGCCACCAGTCCGAAGGCCGTTGACATTCATGTGTTCGTCCCCGGCGTCGAGGCCAAGGACCTGGACGTGCAAATTGAAAAAGGGGTGCTGACGATCTCCGGTGAGCGCGCACCGCGCGAGGTGCCGGAACAGGCCACATTGCATGTGGATGAGCGTTTTGCCGGACGTTTCCGTCGTGTCGTCAGCCTGCCTGACGATGTCGAGGCGCAAGGCGTGCAGGCCAGCTATCGCGATGGCGTGCTGAGCTTGCATATCCCGCGCAAGGAAGCTGCGCAGCCGCGTCGTATCGCCATCCAGTGAGCCGGACAGAAAAAAGGAGAATGCCATGAGTGAAGCCAATGTGACCAAACCCGCTGCTGCCGAGCCGGTTGCCCGCAATGACAAGCACTATCTGGTGCCTGCCGTGGACGTAGTGGAGGATGCCGGTGGCATCACCCTGTACGCAGACCTGCCGGGCGTGACCAAGGAAGGCCTGAACCTGCATGTGGATGGCGATACGCTGACGATAGAGGGCAACATTGCGCTGGCGCTGGCCGAAGGGGCGGTGGCCACGCACGTGGAAGTGAACGCGCAGAACTACCGCCGCGCCTTTACCTTGTCGCGCGAGCTCGATGCCGACAAGGTGCAGGCCTCGTTCGAGGCCGGCGTGCTGCAGCTGCGCATCCCGAAGGCGGAGCATGCCCAGCCGCGCAAGGTGGAGATCCAGGTCGGCTGATCCGGGCCTGCCCACGTGAAAAGAGCCAGGGTGCGCCCTGGCTCTTTTTTTGCGTGGCGCCCAGGCCGGGGCCTGGTTGCGGGGCTTAGTGCGTGGCGGGAATGCCCAGGAAATGGAAGGGCGGCGCCGCCACGAAGTTTTCATTGACCTCGCCATGGAAAATATTGCGCTGGTTCAGGCCCAGTTCCAGCTTGCGCACGCCTGCGCCAGTGGGCGAGAAGTCCAGTTTGCTGACGTCCACCCAGAAGACGTTCGGCGTGGTGGCGGATTCGAAGTAATAGCGCAGCCGCTTGTGGTCGACCACAGTACGCCAGCGTGTCGAGGAAATATTGGGCTGGTCGGGCGTGCTCAGGCCGAAGGGCACGGACGCGTTGCGGATCACGCTCAGCACGCTGGCCAGCGCCATGTCCGGGTCGTCCTGTTTTTCTACTGCATTGATATAGAACTGCGCGCGGGCGAAGCGGTCTGCCGCACGGTTGGTGCCCGGCAACATGATGGTGCCGCCGATGGATTCCCAGTATTTGTTCAGCGCCAGTTGTTCGTCGTAGGTCGGCGAGTTGGTCATGACCTGGTAGTCGCGGTTGTGATGGATGACCTGCTTGCCGTCGATGTATTCGACGATGGCGCTGTCGCCGCTGCTGTCCGACAAGGACATGTGCAGGGTCGTGAGGCGTGCCTCGCCAGGGATATTGGAAGTTACCAGCGAGAATGGCTGCCGCGCCAGGGCGTCGATGGCTTCGGCCACGTTGCCGAACAGGTCCAGCACGTATTGCGCCCAGGCGGCGATCGTCAGCAGCGGGTGCGTGGGGTCGGGGCTGGGATACTGGGATTCAGCCAGCCACAGCAGGTTCACCGACAGGCCGGCCTCGTTCACGCCATCCGTCGTGGAAATGTCATAGCCGGTGGCGACGACACTGCCGTACTTTGCGGTCCAGCTCAGGCTGTCGGGGCCGCAATTGCCGCTGCGCTCGATGCCACGCGGCAGTACCCACAGGTTGGTATGCATGTCGGACTTCCAGTCCATGGAGCGGGCGGTGAAAACCTGGCCTTGATTACCGTGATAGACGATTCGTGTGCACATGGATGGAGTGGCTCGCAGGAGAGGAACACGCGGGTTCGGGTTGACAGTGCAAGCGCCGGAATGACGCCTGGGTATGCTGCTGTGTTTTACCAGAAATAGGTGGCAACGTGACGGTGCCGTGATTGTTCCCTGCTGGCGCGGCAGCGGCTGCTGGCGCCAGTGTAGCGGCCTGGCAGCGCGGCCGGCCGGCGGTGAGCGTGAAGGAATGACAAAGGTGCAATGACGAAGGCGCCGGACGTCCTGGCGGACGCCGGCGCCTGCTGGCTGGTGGAGCGGCCGCCAGGGGTTTGGCGGCAGCGGGCCGGAACTGCCTTAGAAGCGGTAGCCGACAGCGATGGTGCCGACCCACGGGTCGATCTTGGCCTTGCCGATCTTCTCGCCGTTGAGCTTCACATTCGAGCTGATGTCGATGTAGCGCACGTCGGCGTTGATGAACCAGTTCTTGTCGAGCGCCACGTCCACGCCGACCTGGGCTGCGACACCCCAGGAATCGCTCAGGCGCAGCTTGTTGCCGGCGATATCGCCGCGCGCCTTGGTGTCGAAGAAGGTGGTGTAGTTCAGGCCGACGCCGACATACGGCTGCACGGTGGAATCCGGCAGGAAGTGCCATTGCAGGCTCAGCGTGGGCGGCAGGTGCTTGGTCTTGCCGATGTAGCCGTTGACGGCGCCGTCAGCATTGATGTCGTGGCTGAAAGGGATGGCGCCCAGCAGTTCGACACCGATATTGCGGGTGGCCATGTAGGTGACGCTGAAGCTGGGGCGGGTGCTGTTGCCGACGTTCAGTTTGGCAGCGCCATCCAGAATGTCGCCGTTATTCGATTTGGGGTGCACATGGCTGACGCCGACTTTCAACAGCCAATCGCCTTCTTCGTAGGCGTGGGCCAGGGGCGATGCCAGCAGGCCGGCGCCCAGCAACAGGGCGGCCATAGGCTTGAGGGTGCGGATGCTCATCTGACTTCTCCAGAATTTGATCATTGCGATGTAAAAACCACACTCCCAGCATGCCTTTTTCCCGCAGCGCGGGATTTGATGTTTCGCAAGGAATCGGGGTTTTTCCGGAGAGGGGACGTTTTCCTGTGTGAATGTGTCCTCAGGTGTTGCTTCCGTACCTCATCGCCAGTGCGGTCGTGGGCGGCGGCACTGGCGTGCACGCGGTTATTGGCCGGCGCAGGCCGAGTCTGCGGCGGGCAGGCCGTTCTGGTAGCACTGCCGCAGCGGGCGTGAGGCAAGGCTGCCGGTGTCGCCGAACATCTCGTACCAGCCATGGACCTGCTGTTGCTTGTTCATGGGCGAACGCATGTGCAAGCGGTTGTTCATGTACAGCTCCAGCACTTCACCCTCCTGGGTGTAGCGGGTGATCGCAACACTGCTGCGCAACGGCGGCATCGCAGGTGTCAGCGACGGCGCGGTGTCGATCAGCGTAAAGGTGACCTGCACGTCGTCGGATTGCCCCATGGCGCCCCGGCCGTAAGTGATGCTGAAGGCGCCCTGGCCTTGCGGCCGGCCGGGCAGCGCCGTGGAAACCAGCTCGCCGGAGGGCTGACGTTCGAACAGTTGGGAGTAAGAGGCCTCGATGATGTTCAGGATGCGGCTGGGATTGCCCTGGGCGTCATAGCGGGCCGTGCCGCGCTGTTGCGTGTGCAGCAGGGTGACCAGGTTGCCCATGGTCAGGCGGCTTTCATCGGTCCAGATGTACTCGGTCAGGCCGGTCAGCAACGCCTGCTTGGGGCAGGGGCTGCCTACCAGGATCAGCTGGCCTGCCAGGGTTTCGGTCTCGGTACCGTGGTTACGCGTTTCTTCTTCCAGCGCGGCCACGGTTTGCGGGCCCAGCACCGCGCGCCTGGCGGCCTCGGGTTCGAACGCGCAGCCTGTTGCGTCCTTGGCCTTGAAAATGCTGTCAGGCCGCGAAAGCAGGATGGAAAGAATTTCGATGGCCAGGGGCAGGTTTGCCATGGCATCACTGGCCGGCATGCCCTGGAACGCTTCGGCAGGCGGGCTGAATTCGGCGTGCGCTGGCATAGGGATCATCCCCAGGGGCAGCAGCAGACCGGCGATCAGGCGAGCATAGGGTAAGAAGACAGTCGTGGAGAGCACAGAGTGACAGGCAGTCATGGCAGGTCCTGGCGGGCCATCGAGGCAGCAGAGGCGCTATGTTACTGCGCCTGTCTGCCGCGATGGTGGTCAGGGCCGGGGGATGCTAACCGGGGTTGGGTGAGGTGCTTAGTACGAGAATGTCCATTCCGGTTTTTCTTTGATGCGGAAGAACCAGGTGAAGGGGTTTGTGTTGATGAGGGCACCGTCAGTCTGACTATCCTGGCAGAATGTGGAATCATCGTTGAGCCTCAAGGTGACGGAGAAGGTAGCTGTTTCTCCCTTCTTGATGGTTTCGCCGTTGGTGATTCCATCGAAAGCAAGTGTGGCGTTGCCGGAAGCATCCTGGGCGGTCAAATCTGCAATCGTATAGTCTTGCTGGCCGGCACTTAACTGGTAGGTGCCAAGGACAAAGGGCTCCTGATTGTGATTTTCCCTGGCGCTGCAAAGGTAGGGATACCAATGTGAGGAGAACTTGAACATGGCGAAGTGTTCTTGGGTCGGGAAGAACATCTGGCTTGATGACAGGGAGGACAAGGTCCAGTCTTTGACTAGCTCAAGTTTGCCGGTCGTACTGTTCCAGCGGTGGACGAGGTGCAGGTCTTCCAGCAACAGGCTCGGATAGTCCTCGCGTGTGGCGGCGTTCACGCTGAAGTTGAAGGGCCCGGTGTTTTCCGCGCCGTCCGTTACCCAGAGCGTCAGATCATAGGTACCGGTCATGGCAGGAGCGAAACTGAGGTCTGCGCAAGAGGTCCATTCCCGTGCTGTGTTTTGCCGGGCGATGTATTCGGCTGCGGTTTCCGTTCCCCGCCAGGAACTCATGGACCAGTTGTCACCGATATAGCAAGTCTGGAACGATGTGATTGACGCGTTGTGCGTGCCGTAGCCGGCCGGCAGGCCTGTCAGGCTCCACAGATAGCCCAGCTTGTCGCCGTCGGGATCATAGGCATTGGCCACGAATGCGAATTCGTTCCAGAAGTCCTGTGTGGTGTTGTAGAGGCTGAATTGCTCCCGGTTCTTGTGGATCAGCAAAGGTTGCTCGCGGTCGTAGGCGCGGGTCTGGTAGGGGCGGGCTTCGGGGGCGAAGTTCTGGCTCTTGGCGTAGATTGAAAAAACTTTGGGCAGAATGCTGACGGCACCATGGCTGTCAGTGACCGCAAGCTGAAACATGTAGCGGCCGGGCTGATCCAGGAGAATGTTGGTGCGTTCCGTGTTCAGGCTGCTCAGCGAAGCCTGACTGTGATCAGGGCGATCCAGCAATTGCCACTCATATTTCGTGATGCGATTGTTGTCAGTATCGGAGCCGTGGCCTAGTAATTCGAGCTGGGTGCCGGTCATGAAGCTGGTGCTATCGCTGCGTGCCGGCCCGGCTTCGGCTGTCGGGGCATGGTTGGCGCCGTTGAGTACGCTGAAGGTTGCGATCGCCGGTTCGGACCAGGCGCCTGCCGAGTCTTTGACACGCAGCTGGAATTTGTACTTTTCCACGCCTTCGCCATCGAATTTCCGGGGGGTGAAATAGGAATAGCGCCCGGTCAGTTCGAGTTTTGCGGCGCCAGGTGCCGGCTCTTCGAGCAGGGTCCACTCGTACTCGAATTGCATGTTGCCGGTTTCGTCTATATCGTAAGACGACCTGCCGTAGAGCCCTGTACGCGCGCCTTTTTCAATTTCAAAAGTATTTTCGTTGTAATTGTGCAGGAAGACGGCGACAGGTGGCGTATTGGGAGCATTGCCGGGCAAGACGGACGTCAGTCGGTATTCGTCGTAGTGATATTGCACGCCGTCGAACAGACTGAGGCCGACGGTATAGGTATCGACGGCGTTGGGCGTGAAACTCATGCGGTCGGTATTGGCACCTTCCATGGCGGGCAGCGGTGCCAGGCCCTGTTTGGTAAGGCTCCAACGGTACTGCAGCGCGCCACCCCCCGTGCCGGCTGTGCTCTTGCTGGCGTCGAAAGAGATTTTTTGCCCTCTGACATAGGGTGCGCTGCTCAGCGGTTCGATGACGGCAGAGGGCAGGGCCAGGGGTTCCTGCACGCTGACAAACAGCGTGGCGGGTTTCAGGCTGCTTTTGCCTTCGTAGGAGACGTTCAGCTCGAACTCGTATTTGCCCGGCACATCCGCATCGAAGCGTGGCTGAGCGAGCATGGCTTCCTCCGCGTCCAGACCCGCTATTTTGCTGGCCGGGGGAGCAGCGACCAGCCGCCAGAAATATTTCAGCTTGGCGGGGTCGCCACCTGATGGCGGCAAGCTGGCGCGGCCATCGAGCTGTATCAGGCCGAGCCGCATATTGCGTTCACGTCTTTCAACCATCGCCACGGGATGGTCGCTGGTCACGGACAAGGACAATTGCTGGGAGGCCAGGGCATCGCCGTTGTCGACGGTGAGCCGGATCTGGTAATCGCCCGGCAAGGTAGGCGTGAGCTGGGTGCGTGCCGCCTGTGGATTGTCGATGGCGTCGTCTCCAGGTTGTTGCGCCAGCCGCCAGGAGTAGGCCAAAGTGCCGCTTGGTGTACTGCTGCCGCTTGCATCCAGCGTGATCTTGGTGCCCGCGGCAAGCGTGTCGCCATCAGCAAGCGGGGTGTTGCCCACTGCTGCGCGCAAGACGGCATTGGGACGGCTGGCAGTGTTGTTGCCATTGCTGCTGCCGTTGTCGGAGTCGCTGCCTCCGCCGCCGCAGGCGGCCAGAAGTGAGGCAGCGCCCAGGCTGGCCAGCCATTTTTGCCATTGATGTTTCATAGTGGGTCCTCATTGCAGTGCCCTCTCGCTGCATGGCGACGAGGTCAGGGAAAATTGAGAGTGGGTTCAGAACTGCAGCGTCATGCCGAGCCTGGCCGTACGTCCCGGGGCAGGTACTGCGCCCAGGCCGATGGCATCCAGGTAGTAGCGGTCGGTCAGGTTGTCGATGTTGAAATCGACGCTGATGGCATCGTTGATGCGGTACGAGGCGAACAGGTCGAAGATTTTGTATTTGTGCCACTCCACCGGCTTGGCAAAAATGGAGTTCACGTGCTGATCGTCATATTCAGGAACACGATTGCGTTCGCCCATGAACGTGCCACGCATGCCCAGTACCAGGCGGCGATCCAGCAGGCGCAGCCCGAGCCGGGCGCTGCCGTGCCAGTTCGGTGGAATCATGTTGTTGACGTAGCTCACGGCCAGTCCGAAGTCGGTGCAGCGTTGACGGCGGTAGCTGCCGCTGTGGCAGATCTCGATCAGGTTGTAGCGGGTGGCGCCGAATTCGGCGAAGAACATGCCGGCGTCATAGGAACCCGAAACTTCGAAACCATTGAAGCGAGCACTGTCGATATTGCGCATGCGCCATCCATCGCTTTCGTCGGCATTGCTGACCGTGCGAGTTAGATAGTCGGACATGTGGTTGCGGAAGTAGGAAAACTTCAGGCGCAGCGCATCGCTGTTGGTGAATACACCGTCCTGCAGCAGGCTGATGCCGACTTCCCGGTTGCGAGCGTGTTCCGGCTTCAGATAGCTGCCGACGACCGTATTGACGGAAAAACCGCTGCTGGATTCGAACAGGCTGGGCATGCGCAGCGCTTCGGCATAGCGTCCATACACTTGCCAGCCGGGTGCGAATTCCCAGGACAGGCTGGCCACGGGGGCAGAACCGCTGTGGCGTACCTTGCCTATCATGACTGTTTCGCAGGTGGTGCTGCTGCTGACACTGGCAGGGCCGCCATTGCCAGTGTCGGATTCGACGGTCTCGGTTTCGCAGATACTGCTGGTTTTGTGGTCCAGTGCGTGATAGCGGGTGTAGCGCAAGCCTGCATCCAAGGTCACGCTGGGCACGGGTTGATACTTGAGCGCGATGAATGTGCTGTACTCTTTCCGCTCTGCATCCCGTGCATTGTTGAATGCGTCCGGGTCGCCGCCAGTGGGCTTGACGTCTTCGCGCTGTACAGCGACGCCATAGCGCAGTTCTGCTTCGCCCCAGAAGTCGAACAGCATGGTGTTGCTCAGGTCCGCCCCTGTGCGGCGGTAGTTTTCCGCTGCTGCCGATGAGAATGCCGAAATCATGCCGGCGTCAGGTTTGATGGCACCGTAATTGCGGTTCAGCGTATCTGTGTCGGTATGCCAGAGATTGGCACT
Source organism: Kerstersia gyiorum (assembly GCF_048595715.1). Taxonomy (NCBI): domain Bacteria; kingdom Pseudomonadati; phylum Pseudomonadota; class Betaproteobacteria; order Burkholderiales; family Alcaligenaceae; genus Kerstersia; species Kerstersia gyiorum. Next base: position 3,712,477 of record NZ_CP169556.1, on the reverse strand, counting down.
GACGTTCAGCAGTGAATTGTCTGCAGGGGACCACTTGTAGCGGCTGGTGTAGGTGTTGGCCGTGACCTCACTGTTGTTGGTCTGTGCGATATGGCCCAGCCATATCAGTTGCGAGGGCATCAGCTCGCCATATTCGCTTTTGTAGCGCAGCCAGCCCAGTTCCAGTTCTTGATCCGGCGCCAGGTGGGCCTTGGCCTTGAGCAGGGATGATTGGCTTTTGTAGTTGCTGTTGACGACCAGTTCGCCGGCACGAAAACGTGAGGCACCGGTCATGACGGGATAGACCGAGGTCCATAGATCGAACAGGCCCGGCGCGGTATTCGACATGTCCACGACTGGGGCCGGACCGTGTTTGCCAGCGTAATAATTGCCCTGGCGGCGGGTTGCATAGGCGGCGACGAGTTCGACTTTGCCCAGTTGCAATCCCATGGCCAGACTGCTCGCCCAGCTTTTGGGCTCCAGCGTGGCTGGCCGTTCCAGGGTGGTGTCGCCGGAGGGGCCGACCATGCTGGCAGGATCGTAGCCTGCCGAGCACTGTGCTTCGCTGCCTGGCTTGCAATTGATGCGGTATTCCCGTCCCGGGTAGTAACCTGATGTGGTGCCGGGTGCGACGGGAGAGCCGCTGTTGTTGCCGATGACGCTGCCGCGCATGCGCACGCCGAAGGTCTGGCCATCCTTCACGATGTCGCTGGCGCTGAGTGTCCGTGCAATGACCAGGCCGCCCACGGCGCCCGTACCTTGGGCGGTCATACTGGGGCCTTTTTCGATGGTGATGCCGCCGATCAGGTCTGGGTCGATATAACTGCGTGATGCTACGCCGGAGTAACCACGATATACGGTGGTTTCCTGCCTGGCACCATCAACAAGCACCGGTACTCGGCCTTGTCCCTGCATGCCGCGGATATTGACGTCCAACCCGCCAGAGTTACGGTTTTCACCGATCAGTACGCCAGGAATCCCCTGGAAAATATCGCCGACCGAAGTGCCCCGGAATTGTTCGATTTCGTCTCGGGTCAGAACATTGACAGATTGCGGCGCGAGGTAGGCGAGGTCTTTGGCGTTTTCCTGGCCATAGACCTGCACGGCATCCAAGGCAGTGACAGACGCGCTGGTATCCAGCCGGGGGCGCAGTTGCAGGTGATAGACATCCTTGCCCTGGCGCACTGCTTCCAGCGGTGTATCGCGTAGCAGGAACGCCAGGCCTTGTTCCACGGTATAGCTGCCACGCATGGCAGCTCCCTGCAGACCGGCCGTCTGTTCAGGATGGAAAGAAATATTGATGCCGGATTGGCCTGCAAAGGTGCTCAGGACTTCTCCCAGGCTGCCTGCGGGAATGTCGTAGATCCTGCCTGGCACATTGGCGCCGGGGCGCATGCTGTCTTGCGCTTGCGCTGGTTGGGCCAGCATGCCGTCGCCCAGACCCAGAAGCAGGGCAAGGCAGCACACCGAAACGGGGATGGACCGGGAGGATCCGCGCGCGGATGGCTGGCTGCCAGCCTTGAACGGCCGACGTGAGAAAGGATGCGCCATTGTTTCTGTCTCGGAAATGAAAGTGCGAATAGGTATCGCTATTCAGGCCGAAACAGCCGGTACAGAAGTGCCAGTTGGCTAGCAGGTTATTTGTATCTTTTTGTAAGTGACATCAGCGCAGATCGACCTGCACCCAGTATTGCGAGCGATATCTGATCTGGATGGGTAGGGTGCCCGCGATGATGTCGAGGATGTGGCGGGTGTCCGGTAACTGGAAGGCACCGGAGATGCGCAGCGCCCCGGCGGCGGGGGAATAGCGTACGACGCCTGGACGGTAGCGCGCCAAGTCTTCGAGAAATTCGCCCAGCGGCATATCGTTGGCGTAGAGCACGCCCTCGGTCCATCCACTGTCCTGCGGGGTGACTGCTTGCACCGGAGAGATCTGGTCGCGGCCGAAGCGAACCTTCTGCCCGGCTTCGATGATGCGGGCCGGTATATCGAGGAGATCTGCCGGCTTGACCGCGACACTGTGCTCCAGGACGGTCAGCAGGGTGTTGTCCTGAGCTCGCACCATGAAACGTGTTCCCAGCGCCTGCATGGTGCCCTGATATGTTTCCACGATGAATGGCCTGCTGTCTGAAGGGCGGGAGTTCGTCGTGACCATGATTTCGCCTGCCAGCAGGCGCAAGCGCCGCTCGGTCCGGTCAAACTGCACATTCAGGCTGGTGCCGGTATTGAGCAGTACCGTACTGCCGTCATCCAGGTGCACGATGCGTTGCTGGCCTGTTCCGGTTGAATAGTCGGCTTGCCAGCGTTGCCACAGGAAGGATTCCCGTGTCAGCCAGACGGCAGGTGCAGCGAGCGCAGCCATGCTGAGGATCTTGATGGTGGTACGGCGCTTGATGGCGTGGTCGCGGGTCAGTACCGGGACACTCAGCTCAGGCGACAACATCCCCAGCTTGTCGAACAGGAATTCTGCCTTGCGCCAGGCGTACTCATGGCTTGGGTCCGCCCGGCGCCAGCGTGCACAGGCTTCGATATCGTCAGGGGAAGCGGGTTGTGCCTTGAGTCTAGCCATCCACTGGGCGGCTTCACGAATAACCTGGGCATCAGGTCGGGTCGCGCCATCAGTGTTTATTGGGCGGGTTGCCATGCTTGTATCAGCCTTCTGCCAGGAGTTGGGCCAGACAGATTTCAAAGGCACGGACCATATGGCGCTTGACGGTGCGAGTGCTGATGCCCAGGCGTCTAGCGATTTCGTCATAACCCAGGCCTTCGAGCTGCGACAGCACGAAGGTCTGTCTTATGGCCGGGGATAGGTCATAAAGCAGCCGGTCTATTTCCTGCAGGGTTTCGATGGCTGCCAGGCGTTCCTGCTCTGAGGGCAGATATTCCGTGGGCAGGCTGGCGAGCGCCTCAAGGACGGCCTGCTCCAACGATTGGCGGCGCCAGTGGTCGATGACCAGGCCGCGTGCAATGGATGCCAGGTAGGCGCGTGGCTGGCGCAGGCATGCCAGCACCGGGGGCCGCAAGAGAATGCGGATAAACGTATCCTGCGCCAGATCAGCGGCATCTTCCTGCGACGCCAGGCGTCGTCGCAGCCAGGAACGCAGCCAGCCATGGTGTTCGATATACAGGGTATTCAGGTCGTTGGGTGGCGTCGGGGAGGCGGGCATGGCAGTTCCGGCGTGGGTGCCACGGGCCTGGGTGGCGCGGATACGACGATGGTCAGACTGGGAGTGCCCAGCGCTTCTGCTGTCCTGGCGGGGCGTCAGACAACAGTAGGCTGCTATTCTAGCGCCAACAAATGATAGGGAGAATAATAGTTATTCCTGTGTTGAAAAAAACAGCCGTTGCGGCCGACGCCGGCCGCAACGGCTGCTGATCAGCGCGGCAACTGGCTGCTACCCATCAGCCAGGCGTCCACCGAACGGGCGCACTGGCGGCCTTCGCGGATGGCCCAGACGATCAGGGATTGCCCGCGGCGGATGTCGCCGGCAGCGAAGACGCCTTCGACGCTGGTGTGGTAGTCCTCGGTATTGGCGCGTGCATTGCCACGGTTGTCGCTGTCGACGCCAAAGGCGTCCAGCACCGACGCCACTGGCGCGACGAAGCCCATGGCCAGGAGAACCAGGTCGGCCGGGAGCTCCATGCGCGAGTCCGGAATTTCACGCATGCGCTGCTGGCCGGTAATGGGATCGGGTGTCCATTCGGTACGGACGGCGATGAGCTTGCGAACATGGCCGTTTTCGTCGCCTTCGAACGATTGGCTCAGGATTGCCCAATCGCGTTCGCAACCTTCCTGGTGCGAGGTGGAGGTGCGCAGCTTGGCGGGCCAGTAGGGCCAGGTCAGGGCCTTGTTTTCGTGTTCGGGCGGTTGCGGCAGCAGTTCGATCTGCGTGACGCTGGCCGCGCCCTGGCGGATGCTTGTGCCGACGCAGTCCGAACCGGTATCGCCGCCGCCGATGACGATGACGTGTTTGTTGCTGGCGAGCACCTGGTCCAGCTGGCGGTCGCCAGCGACGGCCTTGTTCTGCTGGCGCAGGAAGTCCATCGCGAACATGACGCCGTCGAGTTCGCGTCCGGGAATGGGCAGGTCGCGCGGGGTTTCCGAGCCTCCCGCCATGATGACGGCATCATATTCCTCGCGCAGGGAGGCGGGTGTTCGTACCGTCAGGCCTTGCGCGGCGGGGGCGTCGGGCGAACCGACATAGGTGGAGGGGCGGAAGGAGACGCCCTCGGCCTCCATCTGTGCGATGCGACGGTCGATCAGGTGTTTTTCCAGCTTGAAGTCGGGGATGCCGTAGCGCATCAGCCCGCCGATGCGGTCGCTTTTTTCGAAGACGGTCACAGCATGGCCGGCGCGCGCCAGTTGCTGCGCGCACGCCAGGCCGGCCGGGCCGGAGCCGACCACGGCAATGTGCTTGCCGGTGCGCCGCTGCGGCGTTTGCGGGGCAATCCAGCCTTCTTCCCAGCCACGGTCGATGATGGCGTGCTCGATGGACTTGATGCCGACGGCGTCGTTATTGATATTCAACGTACAGGCGGCTTCGCAGGGAGCGGGGCAGATGCGGCCAGTCACTTCCGGGAAGTTGTTGGTCGAATGCAGCACGCTGAGCGCCTGGCGCCATTTGCCGTTGTAGACCAGGTCGTTCCAGTCGGGAATGATGTTGTTGACCGGGCAGCCGTTGTTGCAGAAGGGGACGCCGCAGTCCATGCAGCGTGCCGCCTGCTGGCGGGACTGTTCTTCATTGAGGAACAGGACGAATTCCTTCCAGTGGCGGATGCGCTTGGTTGCCGGCTGCATCGTCTCCTGGAGGCGGGGGTATTCAAGAAAACCAGTGGTCTTTCCCATGATGATTCCTTTGTCGCCGGGGCTCAGGCCAGCTGTGGCTCGGCCGGTTCTGCCTGGTACATCGTCTGCAGGGCGCGGCGGTATTCGATAGGCATGACTTTGACGAATTTGCCCAGTGCGTTGTCCCAGTCTGCCAGGATGTCGCGGCCGCGCTGGCTGCCGGTGTGCTGGACATGGGCGCTGATGAGCTGGCGCAGCAGTTTGTCGTCGGTCATGCGTTCGCCGTTGCGGGTGATGCAGACCCAGGTTTCGGGTCCGCCCATGGCTTCCTGCTCCAGGGTGGGCAGCACGGGTTCGAGTTCGACCATGGCGGTGTTGCAGTTCTGGCGCAGTTGCTGCTCGGGGTCCCAGACATAGGCTACGCCGCCGGACATGCCGGCCGCGAAGTTGCGACCGGTCTGCCCCAGGACGACCACGGTGCCGCCGGTCATGTATTCGCAGCCGTGGTTGCCCACGCCCTCGACGACAGTGACGGCGCCCGAGTTGCGTACCGCGAAGCGTTCGCCCGCGACGCCATTGAAGTAGGCTTCGCCTGCCAGCGCGCCATACAGGACGGTGTTGCCGGCGATGATGTGTTCGGTGCCCATGCCATTGAAGTCGTTGGGGCTGCGCACGATGATGCGGCCGCCGGATAGACCCTTGCCAACGTAGTCATTGGCTTCGCCAACCAGGTCCAGCGTGATGCCGTGTGCCAGGAAAGCAGCGAAGCTCTGGCCGGCGGTGCCATTGCACTGGATGCGGATGGTGTCGTCCGGCAGGCCGTCGTGACCGTAGCGGCGCGCGACCTCGCCCGACAGCATGGCGCCGATGGTGCGGTTGCGGTTGCGTACCGGCGTCATGAAGGACACGGGCGTGCCATGTTCCAGTGCGGCGCGGCTGCGTTCGATGAGCTGCAGGTCGAGCGCACCTTCCAGGCCGTGGTCCTGTTCTTCGACGTGACGGCGCGCGCCGGCCATCGCAGGCTGGTGGAAGATGCGGCCGAAATCCAGTCCATGGGCCTTCCAGTGATCCAGCGCGGCGCGCATATCGAGCAGGTCGGTGCGTCCTATCAAGTCCTCGAAACGGCGCACGCCCAGCTGGGCCATGAGTTCACGCACTTCTTCGGCGATGAAGAAGAAGTAGTTCACCACGTGTTCGGGGCGGCCCTGGAACTTGGCGCGCAGGACCGGGTCTTGGGTGGCAACGCCGACCGGGCAGGTATTCAGGTGGCATTTGCGCATCATGATGCAGCCCTCGACCACCAGCGGCGCGGTGGCGAAGCCGAATTCGTCCGCACCCAGCAGGGCGCCGATGACGACGTCGCGGCCGGTTTTCATCTGGCCGTCGGCCTGCACCCGGACGCGGCCGCGCAACTGGTTGAGCACCAGCGTCTGCTGCGCTTCGGACAGGCCCAGTTCCCAGGGCGAGCCGGCGTGCTTGATGGATGACAGGGGCGATGCGCCGGTGCCGCCATCGTGGCCGGCAATGACGATGTGGTCGGCCTTGGCCTTGGCCACGCCGGCGGCGATGGTGCCCACGCCGCTTTCGGCCACCAGTTTGACTGAAATCGACGCGCGCGGGTTGGCGTTCTTCAGGTCGTGGATGAGCTGGGCCAGGTCTTCGATGGAATAGATGTCGTGGTGCGGGGGCGGGGAAATCAGGCCCACGCCGGGCACCGAGAAACGCAGTTGCGCGATGTAGTCCGACACCTTGTCGCCCGGCAGCTGGCCGCCTTCGCCAGGCTTGGCGCCCTGGGCCATCTTGATCTGGATCTGGTCGGCGCTGACCAGGTATTCCGCAGACACGCCAAAGCGGCCGGAAGCGACCTGTTTGATGCGCGAGCGCAGCGAGTCGCCGGCCTGCAGCGGGACGTCCGCGGCGATGCGTTCGGCGCCCAGCACCGAGGCCAGCGTATCGCCTTCCCGGATGCCGCTGTCGCCGGTGCGCATTTCATTGCGGTAGCGCAGCGCATCTTCGCCGCCTTCGCCGGTATTGGATTTGCCGCCGATGCGGTTCATCGCCGCAGCCAGCACGGCATGGGCTTCGGTCGAGATGGAGCCCAGCGACATCGCGCCGGTCGCGAAGCGCTTGACGATTTCGCTGGCCGGTTCGACTTCTTCCAGCGCAATGGCGTGCGCAGGATCGACCTTGAACGAGAACAGGCCGCGCAGCGTCATCTGGCGCCGGGTCTGGTCGTTGATGATCTGCGCGTATTCCTTGTAGGTGCGGTAGTTGTTGGAGCGCGTGGAGTGCTGCAGGCGAGCGATGGCGTCCGGGGTCCACATATGCTCTTCGCCACGGATGCGGAAGGCATACTCGCCGCCGGCATCCAGGTTGTCTGCCAGGACGGGGTCGGCGCTGAAGGCCGCCTGATGCTGGCGCAGGGCTTCCTCGGCAATTTCAAAAATGCCCATGCCCTCGACCGCGCTGAACGTGCCGGTGAAGTACTTGTCGGTCACGGTGCTGCTCAGGCCGATGCACTCGAAAATCTGGGCGCCGCAGTAGGACATGTAGGTCGAGATGCCCATCTTCGACATGGTCTTGCTCAGCCCCTTGCCGACCGCCTTGATGTAGTTGGCAACGGCTTTTTCGGGCTGTTCGGCGGTGGCTGCCAGGGTTTGCAGCGTCAGGAACGGGTGCACGGCTTCGGCGCCATAGCCGCCCAGCAGTGCGAAATGGTGGTTTTCGCGGGCGCTGCCGGTTTCCACCACCAGGCCGGTGCGGGTGCGCAGGCCGGTGCGGATCAAGTGCTGGTGGATGGCGGAGGTGGCCAGCAGCGCAGGGATGGCAACATGCTGGGCGTCTACCTTGCGGTCGCTCAGGATGAGGATGTTGTAGCCGCTCTGGACGGCATCGACGGCGCGTGCGCATAGCGCAGCCACGCGTGCTTCGATGCCTTCGCGGCCCCAGGCTACCGGGTAGGTGATGTCGATCTCGAAACTGCGGAATTTATTGCGCGTCAGGTTGCCGATGTCGCGGATCACTCGCATGGCGTTGGCATCCAGCACGGGCTGGGAGATTTCCAGGCGCTGCGGCGGGTTGACGTTGTTGATGTCCAGCAGGTTGGGCTTGGGTCCGATGAAGGACACCAGTGACATGACCATCTGTTCGCGGATGGGGTCGATGGGCGGGTTGGTGACCTGCGCGAACAGCTGGCGGAAATAGTTGTAGAACGACTTGGGCCGTTGCGACAGCACTGCCAGCGGCGAGTCATTGCCCATGGAGCCGATGGCTTCCTCGCCCTTGGCGGCCATGGGGCCGACGATGAACTTGAGATCTTCCTGGGTCCAGCCGAAGGCCTGCTGGCGGTCCAGCAACGAGGTTTCCTCGCTGCCAGGGCGTTCCTGCGCCACCTGCGGGCGCGGCAGGGATTCGAGCTTGACGCGCAGGCGTTCGATCCACTGGCGGTAGGGATGTGAATTGGCGATTTGTGTCTTGATGTCGGCGTCGTCGATGATGCGGCCGCGTTCCAGGTCGATCAGGAACATTTTGCCCGGCTGCAGGCGCCACTTCTTGATGACACGGTTTTCCGGCACCGACAGCGTGCCCGCTTCGGAGGCCAGGATGACCAGATCGTCGTCGGTGATCAGGTAGCGCGCCGGGCGCAGGCCGTTGCGGTCCAGCATGGCGCCGATCTGGCGTCCATCGGTGAAGACCATGGCGGCCGGGCCATCCCAGGGTTCCATCAGCGCGGCGTGGTATTCGTAGAACGCGCGCAGGCTTTCATCCATGTGCGCATGCTGTTCCCAGGCTTCCGGGATCATGATCATCATGGCGTGGGCCAGCGAATAGCCGGACATGACCAGCAATTCCAGGCAGTTGTCGAAGGTGGCGGTATCGGACTGGCCTTCGTAGACGATGGGGTACAGCTTGCGCAGGTCGTCGCCCAGAACAGCGGACTGCATGGCGCCTTCGCGTGCACGCAGCCAGTTGAAGTTGCCTTTGACCGTGTTGATTTCGCCGTTGTGGGCGATCATGCGATACGGGTGGGCCAGCGGCCAGGCGGGGAAGGTGTTGGTCGAGAAGCGCTGGTGCACCAGCGCGAGCGCGGACACGGCACGCGTGTCGGCCAGGTCCAGGTAGTAGGAACCGACCTGGTCGGCCAGCAGCAGGCCCTTGTAGACGATGGTGCGCACTGAGGCCGACGGCACGAAATATTCCTTGCCATGGGCCAGATGCATGTTCTGGATGGCATGGCTGGCCGTCTTGCGGATGACGTACAGCTTGCGTTCCAGCGCGTCCGGCACCATCACGTCGTCACCCCGGCCCACAAACAGTTGGCGGATGACGGGCTCGTGGGCGCGGACGGTGGGGGATGCCAGCAGTTCGTGGTCGACTGGCACATCGCGCCAGCCAAGCACGACCTGGCCTTCGGCGCGCACGGAGCGTTCCAGCTCCTGTTCGCAGGCCAGGCGCGAGGCAGTTTCCTTGGGCAGGAAGACCATCACCACGCCATATTCGCCCGGCGGAGGCAGGATGATACCGTGGTGGGCCATGTCGGCCCGGTACAAGGCATCGGGAATCTGGATCAGAATGCCGGCACCGTCGCCCATCTGCTTGTCCGCGCCCGTTGCGCCCCGGTGATCCAGGTTTTCCAGGATTTTCAGGCCCTGCTGGATGACGGCGTGGCTTTTGCGGCCCTTGATGTGAGCAACGAAACCGACGCCACAGGCGTCATGTTCAAGATCGGGGCGGTAAAGGCCCTGGGGCGCCGGCAGGCCGATGCGGGTGGCATCGACTACGGACGCCGAGGGGCTACAGAACTCGCGAGGGCTGTGTGTCATGGCGGCATTCCATTAAAAGTGTCCGGGCTGCTTGAGATTTCCCCGGTATTTACAAAATACCTTGTGATGTCCGCCACATACAATAAAAATAATTGGGGACGGATTTGCATTTTAAATGCATTTTCCCTAGAGGATAAAATTAGGGACAAAGATATTTTATCGTGATGGCGCACGATTGCACCAAAGTGGTGCGTCTAAATAAGAGTGAGTATTGATGCCTGCGCAAATGCACTAATTTGATGCAGCCATGGCAGAAAATGGTGCATACCTGCACGCCTTGCTTTTTTTCGGGGCGTCGCAGCTTCGCAACGTGTCCCGGCGCTGTGCGGCGGGTATGGTGTGCGATTTTTTTGTTGCTGCGCGGTGGGGCGAGCCTGTGCCCAGGCCGTGGCGGCGGCTGTGCAGGCCGGGTAGGCCCGGTTCAGCGGCTGCTGGCTGCGGCGGTTTTGCGCGGCCGGCCGCGCTTGCCGGGCTGCACGCGGCGGCTGGCGGTGCCGGCCAGGCGTTCCAGGAATGCGGCATCGCCCAGTGCCCACTGGCCTTGCAGGGCCGTGGCGATGCGTTGTTCCTGCTCGCGGCTCAAGCCGTCATGCAACAGCTGGCGGTAGGCGGCCTGGCGGTCGAAAGGCGTGTTGCCGCAACGCCAGTAGTCGGGATGGTTGTGCAGCCAGGCAGGGGCGGGGATCAGTGAGCCGGTATGGGCGCGTGCCGAGGACCAGGGCCAGGCTTCTGCATCCGGGGCCAGCCTGGCGGCGACGGGCCGGCTTTCCATCCAGGCCAGGACGGGCAGGATCCATTGGCCGGGCTGCACCAGCGCGCAACGGTAGCGGCCGTTGAAGACGGCGCCCGCCATCTGGCGGCTGGCCAGCTTGCGTCCCAGGGCCTGCATCATGCGTGCCAGGCTGTCTGCCTGGGCGGGGGTGCATAGGCAGATCAGGCGGTCGGGCAACAGGCACCAGCCGTGCAGGGTGACCCGGTGCTGCTGCGATGCTTCGGCTACCCATTGCTGTACGGTATCGAACATTGCTGCATCCAGGCCGCCGCCGTTTTCCTGTAGCGGATTGGTCAGCTCGGCCTGGGCCAGCTGAGGCGTATCGGGAGCATACAGGCGGGGAAGTCGGGCCATGGAGGCGTGCGCTAGGACTGTTCTGGGCGGAGGGCGGCGTTGTCATGGAAATAACAGCGTGCGCCCGTATGATAAACCAAGGAAGCTGGAACTTTCGTGCGTCAGCCGCCTCTAACTGGCACTCACTAATGGAGAGTGCTAACATCAATACGCAAATTCTGAATCATGCTGTCGCAATCTGTGGCAAGACGGTGCCGCCGGTGCCGGTGGCCAGCAGCACGGTAGGAGCGACCCCAATGAACACGAGTCTGACCCAATCTTCCGCAAGTGCAGCGGCCGCGACGTCGCAGGCCCTGGCGTTAGCTGTGGCCAATCCTGGCGCGCTGGGCACGCTTGATGCCTATATCAGCGCGGTGAACCGACTGCCCGTCCTGTCCCCTGAACAGGAAACCGACCTGGCACGCCGCCTGCGCGATAATGGCGACCTGGACGCTGCGCGCGACCTGGTGCTGTCGCACCTGCGCCTGGTGGTTTCGGTGTCGCGCCAGTATATGGGCTATGGCTTGCCGCAGGCCGATCTGATCCAGGAAGGCAACGTGGGCCTGATGAAGGCCGTGAAGCGCTTCGATCCCGAGCGTGGCGTGCGTCTGGTGTCCTTCGCCGTGCACTGGATCAAGGCCGAGATTCACGAATTCATCATCCGCAACTGGCGCCTGGTGAAGGTCGCCACGACCAAGGCGCAGCGCAAGCTGTTTTTCAATCTGCGCAGCATGCGTCCGGACGGCCAGACCCTGTCGCCCGACCAGGTGTCGGAAATCGCCAGCACACTGAATGTCCGTGAACAGGATGTCAGCGAAATGGAAGTTCGCCTGGCTGGCCGTGACGTGGCGCTGGAAGCGCAGGACGACGACGAAGACACGTTCGCGCCGATTGCCTATCTGTCGGATGACGGTGACGCCGAACCTGGCCAGGTACTGGAGCGCCGTGCCCATGAAATGCTGCAGGGCGAAGGCCTGCGCCAGGCCCTGGACGGGCTGGATGAACGTTCGCGCCGGATTGTCGAGGCACGTTGGCTGCAGGACGATGGCGGTGCCACTCTGCACGAACTGGCGCAGGAATTCGGCGTGTCTGCCGAGCGCATCCGCCAGATTGAAGCCGCTGCGATGAAAAAGCTGCGCAAGGCGCTGTCGGCTTGAGCATCGGTGCCGTCGGCCCAGGTGCTGAGGGTTGCAGGATGGGTGAAAAACGATAGATGAATGACGCTGGTCTGGAGCCGGCGTCATTTTTTGCGTGCTCCTGATGGCGCGATGTCTGTCGCCGGCACAGTCCCGCTATTGCCGTGACTGAGCGGCGTCAGGCTTCCCGGGCCAGTTGCAGCATGTCGTCCACCAGCACGATGGCTGCTTCCTGGGTGAACATGCCGTCTTCCAGCATATCCATGATTTCCAGGGGCGGTAACGCGCGGATTTCCATGACCTCGCCATCCTGGTTGCGGGGTTGCACATGTTCTGCCAGCACACAGCGGCTGATCAGGATGTCCTCGACCTGGAAGCCTTCGGGCAGGTGGTGGTGGATTTGCACCACGGTGCGCAGTGGGGTGCGCGCCGCGAGGTCTTCGGGCGTGAGGCCGGCTTCCTCGGCGCTTTCGCGTACGAGCGCGAGGTCCAGGCTTTCGCCGCTGCTGGCCAGTCCGCCCACAAGGGTGTCCCACATGCCCGGATCGGTGTTCTTGGTCAGCGAGCGCCGCGCCAGCCACAGGCGTCCGTCCGGCGTCCAGCCATTGAGGTGCACCGCCAGGGTACGCAAGCCCAGGGGGCGCGTTGCGGTACGTTCGATGCGGCCCAGCGGGGGGGTCTCCGGCGCCAGGCTGTAGATATCGAGCGCTTCGTTGCGCCATCCGTGCAGGCAGCCGGCATCCCGCAGCGTCACGGCGACGGCATCGCATACCTCGGCCAGGGCAGCGCTGTGGGGCGCCAGTTCCCTGCCAATGTGCCAGGTGTCGCCTGCGGCGTGTGCCAGCCCCTTGGGCTGCAGTGCGGCCATGGCTGCCGGCACGATCCAGCCGCAGCGCTGGCCGGCGATATGCAATGGCATGGCACCTGCGGGCGGCGGCTGGGTGATGCCTGCGTGCAGGCGCTGCGCATAGTCTTGAAGACGGGCGAGGGAAGGCAGGGTAATGGGCATGGGCGCATTGTAATGCCGTGTAGCCGGGCCAAGGGAAACCGCCAGCTGGCTGCGAGGGGTATCGGGCGTTATATCAGGGGGGTATCGGGCGCTCTTGGACAGGCGCAGGGAGACGGGTCTTTTCCGCTTGCAACATGGTGCGACAAGACGCAATATGAGTCTGTCCTTAATGTTGCGTCAAAGGCGAACTGTTAATATCCCGCTCATAGTGAAACCTCGATAGGGAGCCGTGCTATGACCGCTGCAACGCCGTCCTCTTTTTTCCCGGGAATGGGTGATTTACCTGCGGACAATCCTATGCTATCGGGCATGGCATTGATGCGCCAGGTATGGGGTGGATTGTCGGGCGCAGGCCAATTGGCCCAGGGTTTGCCGTTGTCGCCGACACTGGATGCACAGGAACTGGCCCGCCGTATTGATGAATTGCGTACGGTGGAAAACTGGCTCAACCTGAACCTGTCGCTGTTGCGCAGCACGATTCAGGGAATGGAGGTCCAGCGCGCCACCATCAGCACCTTGCAGAGTTTCCTGGGCGGAGCGGTGCCGGGAGCGGATGCTTCGGCCCGGCCTGCCAGCCCTGATGTGCCGCCGAAACCGCAAGCAGGCCAGGCCGCGCAGGATAATGCCGAGGCAGCCAGCGAGGATCCGGCAGCCCAGGCTGCGCAAGCCTGGTGGTCACTGCTGCAACAGCAGTTCCAGGGATTCGCCGCTGCGGCATCGGCTGCGGCGGCGCCAGTACAGGCTGCGGCTGAAAGCGTGAAAGCGGCGGCGGCACCGGCTGCCTCTGCCACGCCGCCTGCGGCTGCACCGCAGAAACGGGCCGCACGGCCGGCCAGTAAACGCGCGGCGCCCGCCAAGCAGGCCAGCGCGCCTGCCCAGCGTTCCCGCAAGTCCTGAAACACACTCATCGGCATCGGGGGCTGCGCCAACTGGCCTGGCGTCGGCCCCGATGCTCCTTTTCATTTTTCGCACTCCATTTCCATGCTGAATATCGTCATTCTCGCTGCCGGTCTGGGCAAGCGCATGCAGTCGAATCTTCCCAAGGTGCTCCACACGCTGGCGGGCAAACCCATGCTGGATCACGTACTGCAAAGCGCGGCGGCCTTGGCGCCGGACCGTGTGGTGGTGGTGGTCGGCCATGGCGCCGATCAGGTGAAGGCCGCGTTCGAGCAACGCGCCGGTCTGCGTTTTGCCTTGCAGCAGCCCCAGCATGGCACGGGCCACGCCGTGCAGCAGGCTGTGCCGGAGTTGCTGGATGGGGCAGCTGATGACACGACGCTGGTTCTGTATGGCGACGTGCCGCTGGTCCAGCCCGAAACCCTGCAACGCCTATTGCAGGCACGTGGCAAAGGTGTGGCTGTGCTGACGGAATTTCTGGATGACCCCACTGGCTACGGCCGCATCGTGCGCAATGCCGAGGGCCAGGTCCAGCGTATCGTTGAGCACAAGGATGCCTCCGAGGAAGAACGCGCCATTCGTGAAGTCAACACCGGTATCTTGGCGGCGCCGACGGCGCAGCTCAAGGACTGGTTGGGTCGCCTGCGCAATGACAATGCCCAGGGCGAGTTCTACCTGACGGATATCATCGGTTTTGCCGTGGCTGATGGCGTGCCTGTCAGTGCTGCGCATCCGGCAGCGGGCTGGGAGACGCTGGGCGTCAACAGCCGCGTGCAGCAGGCCCAGCTTGAGCGGGTCTGGCAAGGTGAGCAGGCGCGCCGCCTGCTGGAAGCCGGCGTGACGCTGGCCGATCCGGCACGGCTGGATGTCCGTGGCAGCCTGCGTTGCGGCCGCGATGTGTTCATTGACGTCGGTTGCGTCTTCGAAGGCGAGGTCGAACTGGCCGATGGCGTGCATGTCGGCCCGCATTGCGTGCTGCGCAACGTTACCGTGGGCGCGGGTGCTGATGTGGATGCCTATACCTATATCGAAGATTCGCAGATCGGTGCTGCGGCCCATGTCGGCCCGTATGCGCGCCTGCGTCCTGGCACCCGGCTGGAGCAGGGCGCCAAGGTCGGCAATTTTGTCGAAATCAAGAAAAGTGTCGTCGGGCCGCGCAGCAAGGTCAACCACTTGTCGTACATCGGCGACGCCGAGATCGGTGCCGACGTGAATGTCGGGGCCGGCACGATTACCTGCAATTATGACGGGGCGAACAAGTTCAAGACCATCATCGAGGACGGGGCATTCATCGGTTCCGACACGCAGCTGGTTGCGCCGGTACGCGTGGGACGCGGTGCGACGCTGGGCGCAGGCACGACCCTGACGCGCGACGCCGAGCCGGACAGCCTGACCCTGTCGCGCGCACCGCAGAAGACGGTGACGGGCTGGCAGCGTCCGACCAAGCAGAACAAGTAGACAGTAAAGCCAGTAAAGCGCCGGCCATCTGATCGGGCGGCAAACGAGGGTAGTGGTGTGAGTTTTTCCCAAGCAGTTCCTGTGTTGATGTACCACCATGTGTCACCGGTGACCCAGGGTCTGTCCACCAGTCCGCGTTTGTTCGCCAGCCAGATGCGCTGGCTGCGCAAACACGGCTGGCAGACGCTGACAGCGGAGCAGTTGCGTGGTTTCCTGGAGGAAGGCCGGCCGGTGCCCAGGCGCTCCGTGGTCCTGACGTTCGACGATGGTTACCTGGACAACTGGCAGTATGCGCATCCGGTACTGAAGGAGTACGGCTTTAGCGCCATCATGTTTGTCGTGACGGACTGGATCGGGCAAGGGCCGGCTCGCCCCTGCGCGGACATTGAGGCGATCCGGCGTGACCGCCTGGCAAGTTTCGAGAGCTGGTCGCACGCAGAGTGCAAACGCCTGATCGCCGGCGGAGAAGCCGATCGCGTGATCGTGCGGCAAAGCGAAGTCGATGAGATGCGCCGTGCCGGAACTTTCGAATTCCATGCCCACACGCATACTCATACGCGCTGGGATAAGGTCTGTTGCAGCGTGGAAGAAAAACGCACTGGCCTGGCGCAGGACCTGCGCGCCCAGCGCGCGTATTTCGAGGCGCACATGGGCGGCGCGACGGAGCAGCTTTGCTGGCCGCAGGGCTATTTCGACGATGATTATCTGGACGTTGCGCGTCAGGCAGGGTTCTCGGTGTTCTACACCACCAAGAGCCATGGCTACAACACCGCAGGCAGCGGCACGGCGTCAATCTGGCGCGTTTCGGTACGCAACCGCGGCGGCCTGTTGTTCGGGCTGCGTTTGCGGCTGGCCATGCCGGATTTCCTGGGCCGGCTGTACAACCGCTGGAAGGCCTGAACGGTCAGTTGGCCTGGCGTTGCCGGCCGCAACCGATTGCCGCCAGGGGCGGCTCGATCCCCTTGGCTGGTGTCCTCAGTGTTTGCTGGCGTCGTCTGGTGTGTGGCTACGCTGTTGCAGCATCAACAGCTTGGAATAACGGAAAAAGCTGCCCGTGCCCCCGGCAACGGCAATGATCAGGCCGGCGCGGCCATCGAGAAACCCGCGCCGGATGATGTACGAGCGGACGAAAGTCCAGAAGCCGTGGCCCAGCGCACCCAGTGTTGTGGTGCGCTTGCCGCGAGCGTACATCATGCCAGCCGCATCGCTGGAATAGCGGTTGACCTTGTTGAGCAGGGCTTCCAGGCTGTCATACGGATAATGGATCAGGTGCTGGCGCAGCACGCCGGTGGATGTCGTGGTGCAGACCAGCTTTTCGTGTACCTTGGCATCGGTGAAGCGGGCGCTGCCGCGCCGGAACAGGCGCAGCACATGGTCGGGCCACCAGCCGCTGTGGCGGATCGCCTGGCCGCAGAAATAGGACAGGCGCGCGACCATATAGGCGTCTTGTGCCGGCTGTGACTGGATCAGCGCCTGGATTTCCTGCGCCATGTCGGGCGTGACGCGCTCGTCGGCGTCTATGGAAAAGACCCAGTCGCCTGTCGCCAGGTCCAGCGCCCGGTTCTTCTGCGGGCCGAAGCCTGGCCAATCACTGGTTTCATGCACCTGGGCGCCATGGCGGGCAGCGATCTCGCGGGTGTCGTCGGTACTGCCGGAATCCACCACGATGATTTCGTCGGCGAAGCTGACGGATGCCAGGCAGGCGCCGATATGCTGGCTTTCGTTCTTGGTGATGAGAATGACGGAAAGCCGGGCGCGGACAGGGGCGGAAGGGTTGGGCATCATGAGTGGCGGTCCAGAAGGGACTGATACAGGTCCAGGTAATTTTGCGCCATCGTCTCCACGCTGTGTTCAGTCGTGACGTAGGCATAGGCGCGGCGACACATTTCGGCGCGCTCTGCGGGGTGATCCAGCACAAAATCCATGGCATCGGCCAGGGCTTGCGGGTCGCGCGCGGGGCAGAGCATGCCGCGCCCGTCGGCCAGGCCTTCCGCTTGTCCACCAGCATCGGTGGATACCACCGGCACATGGCGCAGGAAGGCGTCCAGCACTGCTGTGCTCAGCCCTTCCTGCACCGACGTCAGGACGAACAGGTCCAGCGCTGGATAGATATCCTCGACGTTTTCGAGAAAGCCGATATGCCGGTAGTGGTCACCCAGCCCCAGCGAGATGACCAACTCATGGGTGGCGGCAGCCAGCGGCCCGCCCGTACCCATATGCAGGAACAGGAAATCCTGGCGTTTTTTCTTGAGTGCGGCGAGCGCGCGCACCAGGGTTTCCGGGTCTTTTTCCCAGGTCAGCGAGGCGGCCGTGCCGATGAGCCGCCGGCCCGGCGTGGCATAGTCGGCGCGAAAACGCGCCAGCCGGTCGGCAACGGCGGCATTTTCCGCAGGGGGCGGCACGACGGCGCTGTGGATGACAACGGGGCTGGCGCCCAGGCGCCGGGGCTCGAGCGCGGCGCTGCCGCTGACGGTTGCGATGGCGTCGGCACGCAGCCACTTGAAGCGGGTCATGGCCTCGCGGCGTTCCACTGGCATCGTGGTGCGGCGAGAAAACACCAGTGGGCGGCGATATATCCATTTGGTAAGGACCGCCCAGGTCAGTGAACCGGCAGTCTGGCAATGGATGATGTCATAGCGGCGGCCATGCCGGGCAAGGAAGGGGCCGATCGCGCTGCTGCGCTGCAGGCCGTGGCAGGTGAAGCCTGCACTGCGTGCTTGTTCCAGTAGGGGCGCGGCTTCGCGGGCCAGCAGCTCCACGTCGTGACCGGCGGCCCGGAAGGCCTGCATGCTCAGCAGCGTCTGGCGCTCGCCGCCGCGCCAGCTTTTTTCAGTGTTGATCTGCAGGATACGCATGTCGTTGGGGACGCGGATGTAAACCGCTGATTATATTGATTCGGGTAGATAGCGCCTGTGCCAGCAACCGTCTAGGTCTGTTGTTGAAATGCTGCTTCAGAAATTTCTTTTATTTTTTTGAGTGACATCACCAGGCCCGCGATATGATAACGCCCGCTGGATCGGGCAGCTTGGCATGAGCCGCCCCGGGCCGGATATAAGATCGGGTGGGGCGTGTCTGACTAGGCCGCGCCGGTGCAAGGCACAGGCCGTCATCTCGATCACAATCAAATTCAATGACCCGAGCCAGCGAAGGTGCTGGCGGCAGATGCTCGCGGGCAGCAACATCTTTGGGCCGTGAAAAAATACCGAATCCTTCATACCGATTCCGCCAGGCATATGGGCGGACAGGAAATCTATACATACCGTCATATGCTGGCGATGCGCGCGCGCGGGCATGAAATGTCCCTGTTGTGCCAGCCCGGCACACCGCTGGAGCAGTGGGCACGGAGCGCGGGCTTTTCCGTGCATACCTTGAAAATGGGCGGATTCTGGCGCTGGCTGCGCGGTATCCATGCCGTGCGCCGGCTGGCGCGGGCCGAGCGTTATGACATCGTGCACACTACCAGCCGCCGAGATACGCTGATCGCCGCTGCGGGTGCGCGGCTGGCGGGCGTGCCTCTGGTGGTGCGTACCCGCCACCTGATGAATCCCATTAATTCGCGGCTGAGCTACACCTGGCTGCCGCATCGCCTGCTGACGGTCAGCGAGTTTGTGCGCGATTACATGGTGCGCCGCGGCATTCCCCGCCACCGCATCGGCATTGCATCGCCCACGGTGACGTTCCCGGAGGAACGCTGGGAAGCGGATGCCGACCTGGCGCTGTGCCGCGCCCAGGCGCGCAGCAGCGCCCGCGAGGCGCTGGGCGTGGCGCCAGGGGATGTGGTAGTCGGCTGCGTGGCCATCCTGCGGCCGGCCAAGGGGCACCGCGACCTGCTGGCGGCCATGGCGCCATTGTTCGGGCGTTATGCACGGCTGAGGCTGGTCATCATCGGCGACGGTGAAGCCGTCGAGCGTGCCTTGCGGGTGCAGGCGGCCGAGCTGGGCGTTGCTGATCGCGTGCAGTTTCTCGGTTATCGTTCCGATGCCGCCGAACTGATGTTTGGCTTCGATATTTTCGCGCTGGCCACGCATATGGAAGCCAGCGGTACCGCATTGCTGGAAGCCGCGGCGGCGGGCTTGCCCATCGTGGCGACCGAAGTGGGGGGCGTGCCTGAAATGGCGGTGCGCGACCACAATGCTCTGCTATGCCGGCTGGGTGATCAGGCAGCGCTGACGTCCGCGCTGGAAACGCTGGTGGCCGACGGCGCTCGCCGTGAGGCCATGGGCCAGGCTGGCTGGAACTGGATACGCAGCGAAAAGCGTTTTGCCTTGCCGGGCCAGGCGGAATTGATCGAACAATATTATGCGAAATGGTTGAGCGAGCTGGGCTATGACATCTGCTAAGTTTGTACCTGTGCTGATGCACCATCACGTTTCCCCGTCGCCGGGGATGATTACGGTGGCGCCGGACGTGTTCGAGGACCAGCTTGCCTGGCTGGCGCGGGAAGGCTGGACCTCGCTGAGCGCCGCGCAGTTCAGCGGATTTCTGGCCGGACAGCCGGTGCCGGAACGCTCGGTACTGATCACCTTCGACGACGGCTACCTGGACAACTGGGTGTATGCACACCCCGTCCTGCAGCGCCATGGCATGCGCGCAGTGCTGTTCCAGGTGACGGGCTGGACCCACGACGGCCCGGTGCGTCCTTGCCTGGGCATGGCGGGAAGCTTGCCTGAAACGCCGGATCACCATACCTGCGAAGCCATGATCGAGGCCGGGCAGAGCGATGCCGTCATTGCGCGCTGGAGCGAATTGCAGGCCATGGTGGCGGCAGGGACGTTCGAGATCCACAGTCATACCCACACCCACACCCGCTGGGACAAAAAGGGCCTGACGCCCCAAGAACGGCGCCAGCGCCTGCACGAGGACTTGCTGTTGTCGCGTGCCGACATGGACCGCTACCTAGGTGGCGCGACCTCACACCTGTGCTGGCCGCAAGGCTATTTCGACGCAGATTATGTCGAAGTGGCCCGGGAATGCGGCTTTGATCACCTTTACACCACACATGCCTTCGGCCGTAATCTCCCGCACGGAGATCCGCTGCATATCTATCGTTTCGCCATCAGCAACCGGCCGTCCGGCTGGCTGCGCAAGCGCTTCCGATATCATAGTCATCCGCTGATTGCGCCGGTGTTCAACCGTTTCAAGGCCTGGAAAAAAGGCTTGCCGCCCGGCGCCTGATGCGGGAGCATATCGGGCCGGCGAGCAGCGATCTCGTTCTCATGGGTTTGATTTGATGATGCCTAATCGGGCTTTTTACACCGTTCTGTTTTCTTCCATTGTTGTATTCCTGACGGGGGCGATATCGCTGGTGGTGCCGTCAGGCTACTCGGTGTCCCTGCTGTTGAGCTTGGCGGGGCTGGGGGCCTTGTGCGTGCCTGGCTTCCTGCCCAAACTGGAACGCCGGGACAAATGGCTGATTGCCGTTTTCCTGTTCTATTTCGCGGTGTGGGTCTTCGAAATCTGGCGTGATGGCCAGCCCAGCTCGAGCCTGGACAAGCCCGTGCGCATTCTGTTGGCGATTCCCGCGCTGTTCTGGCTGCTGCGCTACCCGCCTAGCGGCAAGGCTTTCTGGGGTGGCGTGGCGGTAGGCGCGATCGTCGTTGGCCTGTGGGCTGGCTGGCAGAAGCTGGTGCTGGGCCTGGAGCGGGCCGAAGGTTTTACCAGCACCATCCAGTTCGGCAATATTTCCATGCTGCTGGGCATGCTTTCCCTGACTGGCCTGGCGGGTTGGAGCCAGTTGCAGCATCGGCGCTGGTGGTGGGGCGTGCTGCTGGCGCTGGGAGTCGCGTTCGGTTTCATGGGGTCGATTTTTTCCGGTTCGCGTGGCGGTTGGATAGGGGTGCCGTTCATCCTGCTGGTGCTGGTACGCGCCTATGGCAAAGGCCTGCGCCCCAGCCAGCTGTGGGGCCTGCTGGGTGGCGTGGTGGCCTTGGGATCCTGCCTGTATTTCATCCCGGCGACGGGGGTGAAGGAGCGCGTGAATTCAGCGTTCGAGGATGTGTATCTCTATGTCCAGGACAACAACCCGGATTCCTCGCTGGGCGGGCGTTTCGAGATGTGGAAGGCGGGTGTCTATGCGATACAGGAGCAGCCGCTGCTGGGCCGTGGCAGCAAGGGGTATATCGAATACCGCGACCAGCTGATCGCGCAGGGCAAGGTGGACCCCATCATCAGCGAATTCACCCACCTGCACAACGAATACATAGATATCACCGTCAAGCGTGGCGTGCTCGGGCTGATTTCCCTGCTGCTGCTTTATCTGGTGCCGTTGCGCATGTTCATGCGCATGCTCGGAGAGGGGGTGGTGCAGCGTCAGCCGTATGCAGCCGCCGGGGCGGTGCTGTGCGTGTCGTATATGGATTTCGGCCTGTCCCAGACCTTCCTCAGCCACAACAGCGGCGTGATGGTGCTGTTTTTCATGATGGTCATCATCTGGTCACTGGTGCGGGCGGCCGAACACGCGCCCGCCGGCCAGAAGTAATCACAGCGGGATGACGGGATCGAACTTCGCACGGTGAGTGCAGAAGAAGGTCCGGACGTTGCGGATGTTCTGCTGTTGCGAGAACAGGCGATGTGCCAGCGCATGGTAGGCCGGCATATCGCTCAGCAATAGCTGCAGGATGAAATCCGGCCCGGGAGCGACCCGGTAGCACTGCTGCACGGCAGGCTCGTGCTGGACCAGCGCCTCGAATTCCGTCATTTTTTCGCTGGTCTGGATATCCAGCGATATTTCCACGATCGCGATCAGGTCCTGGCCCAGCCGCGCCGGGTCCAGCAAGGCCATTTGGCGCGTGATGTAGCCGTCTTCCTGCAGGCGGCGCACCCGCCTCAGGCAGGTCGCCGGCGAGGCATGGACGCGCGTGGCCAGTTCCTGGTTGGTCTGGCTGCTGTCCAGTTGCAAGGCGTTGAGGATGCGGCGGTCCAGCTCATCCAGGTCTTTCACGACCTCAGTATCGACGGATTTGCTCATAAAATTCCTTTTTTGTTATTTTATGATCGTATATTTCATTACATATAAGTAAGGAAATTTAATTTCAAATTTAACAAAAAATAGGGATCAAATTTCTTCCAGTTTGTCGCAGAATGCTGTGGACAGAGATAGGGCAGGGCTGCGTGTCATGGTGACGCGGTGCCATCTGCTCAGCGGAGGAAGTTTCCTATGTGCGGTATTGTTGGCGCCGTTGCGCAACGTGACATCACCCCTGTGCTGATTGAAGGCCTGCGACGGCTGGAATATCGCGGCTATGATTCCTGCGGCATTGCCGTGCATCTCGATGGCCGCCTGCAGCGCTCGCGCACGACCAAGCGCGTGTCGGAACTGGCCGAGCAGGTCCGCCAGGACCACCTGCATGGCTTCACCGGTATTGCCCACACCCGTTGGGCCACCCACGGCGCGCCTCTGACGCAGAACGCCCATCCCCATTTTTCTTCCAAGGGCCAGGAAGAGCCGCGCATTGCGCTGGTGCACAACGGCATCATTGAAAACCATGACCAGCTGCGTGAAGAGTTGAGCGCTGCGGGCTATGTGTTCGAAAGTCAGACCGATACGGAAGTCATCGCGCACCTGGTCAACCACCTGTACCAGGGCGACCTGTTCGAAGCCGTTCAGCAAGCAGTGCGCCGCCTGAAAGGCGCCTATGCCATCGCCGTGTTCTCGCGCGACGAGCCGCACCGCATCGTGGGTGCCCGCCAGGGTTCGCCGCTGGTCGTCGGCCTGGGAGAAGGCGAGAACTTCCTGGCTTCGGACGCACTGGCGCTGGCCGGCACCACGAACCGCATCATCTACCTGGAAGATGGTGACGTGATCGACCTGCAACTGCAGGGCGTGTGGATCGTCGATGCGGAAGGCAAGCGTGTTGATCGCGAAGCGCAGATTGTCCATGTGCATACCGGCGAGGCCGAGCTTGGTCCGTATCGCCACTTCATGCAGAAGGAAATCTTCGAGCAGTCGCGTGCCGTCAGCGATACCCTGCAGGATATCGAAAGCATCACGCCGGAACAGTTCGGCGATGGTGCCTATCAGATCTTCAAGGAAATCGACTCAGTTCTGATTCTGGCCTGCGGCACCAGCTCCTACGCCGGCCTGACGGCCAAGTACTGGATCGAAGCCATGGCGGGTATTCCTGTCAGCGTTGAGATCGCCAGCGAATACCGTTACCGCGAAAGCGTGCCCAACCCGCGTACCCTGGTGGTGACGGTGTCGCAGTCCGGTGAGACGGCCGATACGCTGGCCGCGCTCAAGCATGCCCGTTCGCTGGGTATGAAGCACACGCTGACGATCTGCAACGTATCCACCAGCGCCATGGTGCGCGAGTGCGCTCTGTCGTTCATCACGCGTGCCGGCGTGGAAATTGGCGTGGCCTCCACCAAGGCGTTCACGACCCAGCTGACGGCTCTCTTCCTGCTGACCCTGACGCTGGCCCAGGTGCGCGGCCGCCTCTCCGCAGAGCAGGAAGCTGACTACATCCGCCAACTGCGCCACCTGCCGGCCGCCATCGGCGCCGTGCTGGCGCTGGAGCCGCAGATCATTGCCTGGTCGGAGCAATTCGCCAGCAAGGAAAATGCCCTGTTCCTGGGCCGGGGTTCGCACTACCCGATCGCGCTGGAAGGCGCGCTGAAGCTCAAGGAAATCAGCTATATCCACGCAGAGGCCTATCCCGCCGGCGAACTCAAGCACGGCCCGCTGGCCCTGGTGACCGATGCCATGCCGGTCGTGGTGGTGGCGCCCAATGACGAACTGCTGGAAAAGTTGAAGTCCAATATGCAGGAAGTGCGTGCACGCGGTGGTGAGCTGTATGTGTTTGCCGATGCCGATACCAACATCAGCAGCACGGAAGGCGTGCACGTGATCCGCATGCCGGAGCACTATGGCCGCCTGTCGCCCATCCTGCATACCATTCCCTTGCAGCTGCTGGCCTACCACGTCGCGTGCTCGCGCGGCACGGACGTGGACAAGCCGCGCAACCTGGCCAAGAGCGTGACGGTGGAATGAGACCAGGCCGTCATCGGCCTGAGTGACCCCTGGCAATGCGCCGGCCTCGCCGCTCGTGGCGAGGTTTGGCGGGACGAGTGGCGAAGACGCTGCGATTGCCGGGTCGGTGTTCTTCAAATACGGGATGCCTGGTGCATCCCGTATTGGTTTCAGAGACTGTCCGGTGCGGGCGATGCCTGCGCCCGGGCACTGAATTCTGCACGCAGGCTGTTTACCGCTTCCAGCGATGTGGCAAACAGGTGCCTGGCGCCGATTTTTTCCGCCAGCCCGCTGCGTTCCAGCAATTCGCGGAACTGGCCATGGGCGCCGGCGATGCAGAAGACAATGCCCTGGTCGGCCAGTTCCGCCTGCACTTCCTCCAGCATCAGCGCGCCGGTGATGTCCAGGGTCGCGATGGGCTGGGCATCCAGCACGACGGCGCTGATGGGCTGGGCGCTGTGGCTGATCAGCACGCGCAGGCGTTCACGGAAGTAGTCGCTGTTGAAGAACAGCAACGATGCATCGAAACGGTAGACCAGCACACCCATGGGAGAGCTGGCAGCCGGATAGTGCGCCACATTGAACAGGCGGCTGCCGTTGGGGACTTCGCCCAGGACCGCATCACGCGGGCGGGCGACCAGGCGCAGCTGCTTGACCAGGGACAGCAGCACAGCCAGGATGATGCCGGGCAGCACGCCCAGGGTCAGCACACCCAGCGTGGCCAGCAGTGAGACGCGCAGTTCGAAGGGGCTGACCTTGGCCAGGGCGCGTACAGCGGCGATGTCCACCATCTTCAGGGCGGCGATGATCAGCACCGCGCCCAGGGCTGCTGTGGGAATCCAGGCCAGGCCGCCGTCCAGCAACACGACGGCCAGGGCCGTGAAAATGGCCGTGGCAAGGTTCACCATGGACGTTTTGCCGCCGACCATGTCGTTGATTGCTGTGCGCGAGTCGGCGCCGCTGATCGCGAAGCCGCCGCTCAGGCCTGATGTGACGTTGGCTGTGCCGAGCGCGATCAAGTCCTGGTTGGGGTAGACGCGGTAGCGGTTCTTCGCGGCGAAGCTGCGCGCTGGCAGCATGGCTGAGCAAAAACTGACCAGGGCGATGGCGACGGCTTCGCCGAACATGGCCTGGGCGTCGCGCAGTCCGACGCTGGGCAGTGACAGCGTCGGCAGGCCGCCTTCCACGGCGCCGACGACTTGGATGCCGGCGCGATCCAGCCCGAACAGCCAGGTGGCGGCGCTGAGCAGCACGATAATCAGCAGGGGGCCAGGCAGGCGTGGCAGGCGCCAGGAAAAGGCGACGAGCAGCGCCAGCGCCAGCAGGCCCAGCGTGAGCGTGGGCCAGTGTGCATCCGCAAGGCGGCCGCTCAGTTCCAGGATCACCAGAAAGGGATCGCGGGCATCCAGCGATATACCGCTCAATTTGCCCAGTTGCCCGACGATGATGGAGAGCGCCACGCCATTCATGAAGCCAAGCAGGATGGGACGCGAAAGAAAATCGGCGATGAACCCCAGGCGCATGATGCCACCAAGGATGGACAGCAGGCCAACCATGATTGCCAGCAGCATAGACATGTCGTTGTAGTGCTGGGTGCCGGCTACTGCCAGCGGCGCCAGCGCGGCGGCGATCATGGCGCAGGTCGCCGAATCCGGCCCGACGATCAGTTGCCGCGACGAGCCCAGCAGCGCATAGGCAACCAGTGGCAGGATGGCGGCATACAGCCCGGCCAGTGGCGGCAGGCCCGCCAGGTTGGCATAGGCGATGGCCGTCGGAATCTGGATGGCCGCGACGGACAACCCGGCCATGGCGTCGGCCTTGAGCCATTCGCGTCGGTAGATGCGCAGGGTCGAGAACAGCGGCACGCTGGCCAGGCGTTGTTCCGTCAGCAACGGCGCGACGTTTTCCTTGGTGGGGTGTGTCATGGGCGGATTCCTGAGGGCAGCCGGGAACAGGTACCGCGGCAAGCGATGATTATCGGCGGAATCCGTGGGAAAAGGATGCCCCGGTGGCCAGGCGGCGCGCCGGGGCAGCGTGCTTTACTGCAACTGGATGCGTGCGAGATTCTCGGCGGCACCCTTGGGGGCGTCCTGGCCGTTCTTGACCGTCACGAACAGGCGCTTGCCCTGGCTGTCGAGCGCCAGGCTGTTGGGATGCGCAGGCAGGGCATAGCTGCTGACGACGGCGTTATCGGCGCGGCGTATCACGGTGACGGTGCCTGCGATGCGATTGGCGCTGTAGGCGTTCTGGCCGTCGATGACGATGCCCAGCGCACCCTTGCCGACGTCGGCGTCACCCACCACTTCAGCCGTGTCCGGGTTCACCACGGCCACGCGGCCGCCAGGATGGCGCGATTCGAAGCCGGGGGCATATTTTTTCTGCATCTCGGTGATACGTTCCTGGCCCTGGTCGGTGACGTACAGGCGGCGTGCCGCGGCGTCATAGGCCAGGTTGGTGGGCTGTTCGACGGTGGTTTGCTGAATGTTGGCGATTTCCAGCGCATTGGTGTCGATGGTGACGAGCTTGCCTTCGAAGTTCACCACGTACAGGCGCTCGCGGCTGCTATCGAGCGCCACGCCGGTGGAAACACGGCCCAGGCCGGGAACTGCCTTGATAAGCTTGAAGTCACGCGTGTCGACGACAAACAGCGTACTGTCTTCGGTGCCCAGCGCAGGCAGGTAGAGGCGGTGCTTGTCGGCGTCGACCAGCAGTTCGCGCAAGTGCAGCGGGGCGCGTTCGCCCTTGGGTGCGCGTTCGATCAGTTGCAGCGTGCCGCGCAGGGTGTTGTTGCGGATGTCGATGGCGTTGATGGAGCCATCCAGGGTGTTGCCGGTGTAAAGCGTGTCGTTGGCGTCGTCCAGCGCCAGGCCGAAAGCCCGGTCCTTGACCGGAATGGTGGCCACGACTTCCATGGTGTCCGGGTCTACGCGCAGGATCTGGCTGGCGGGCGCATCCGGGCCGAAGCCGCCGGCCGACGCGACGAAAACGGCGTTCTGGCGCGGGCTGTAGACCACTTCATAGAGTGCGGGCGCAACTGCCTTGCGTACGACCTGCTTCACCACGGCGGGGGCGGCAACGGCAGTGGCGGGGGTATCGGCGGTTGCCAGTGTGGGGGCCAGGGCGCCCAGGCTCAGGGCGGCGGCGGCCAGCAGGCTGGCAGTACGGGGGGCGAATGCAGGGGACGGCTTCTTGCTGTATTGGAATGTCATGGGGCTTTCCAAGGATGGAGGATGGATGAAACGATGAAAGTGCCTGCGGCGGCGGGCGCGGCGCGCCGGAATAGGGCGGGCGGCCCGGGGCCGGTGGGGCCGGCATAAGGCCTTGCGGTGCAAGCATACCCTTTTTAGAAATGGGAATCAGATCGTTTTAATGGTGTGCCCGGGTCGGGCCGGCGTGCAGCCGGTGTATGGCCGGTCTGCGATCAGGCCAGGGCAGCGCGCCAGGCGTCCAGTTTTGCTGCCAGTGTCATGCCGGCATGGGCCGGGCTGGTGGAAGGCAGGCGCAGCAGTTCGTATGGGTGCTCCGGGCCGAGGGCCGGGAGGGCGTGGCGGCGGAACAGCTCATGCGCTGCTGCGCCATTGCAGCAGATGCGGGTGATGTCCGGGTAGGTTGTCAGGACTGCAGGGAAGTCGTTGCATACCAGGCTGCGCCGGTCGATATCGGCGTCCAGACTGCCGGGGCGCACACAGCTTTGCAGGACATCCCAGAGTGCGATGCCATGCTGTTGCAGCATGGCGGTACGCTGGGCGTAAGGGGCATCTGGTGCAAAGCCTAGCAACTGCCCCATGATGGGCCAGAATGCGTTGCGCGGGTGCGCATAATAGGCCTGGGCCCGCAGCGACTGTTGCCCGGGCATGGAACCGAGGACGAGGATGCGTGCACCGGGGGCGGCGATGGGCGGGAAGCCTTCGGCGTAGGCGGAGGGCTCAGAGTTGCTGGAAGCCTTCATAGCGCTTTTCGCTGGGCAGGGTTTCGTGCTGCACGTCGGCGACGACGGCCGCTGGCGGCCCGCGTCGCATCCAGGCCAGCATGCGGTCGATCTGGTCGGCCTCTCCCTGCAGCAAGGCCTGTACGCTGCCGTCCGGCATGTTCTGCACCCAGCCGCGCAGCTTGAGGTGATGGGCTTCGCGGACGGTGGAGTGGCGGTAATAGACACCCTGGACTTTGCCGGTGATAGTGACGAGGACGGTTTCCATAGTGCGCAATGATGAAACAGGATAATTGGGAGGCATTGTAGTGGCAGGCAGCGCGGGGCTGGCGCACTGAGGCATGTGCGGGTAAGGTTCGCAGCGTATCCTGCGCCGCAGGGCATGTGTTGGCCGGCGGCGCCGGCGTTCTTGGGGCCTGGGCCGCGTGGCGGCGGCTCCCGGTTCCGTTATCCGGGCACGCCGTGCCTGCCAAAAGGTTGTGTGCCATGAATGGATTCGCAAGTGATGTCTTGCAACCCGGTGTCCGCCGGCGCGAGGTGCTGGGCTGGGCGCTCTATGACTTTGCCAATTCGGGCTATACAACCGTCGTACTGACGGCGGTTTATGCGGCGTACTTCGTCAGCGGCATTGCTGGAGGCGCCGCCTGGGCGACGCTGGCCTGGACGTCCGCGCTCAGCCTGTCGGCGGCCTGGGTCATGGTGACGGCCCCGCGCCTGGGGGCCAGGGCCGACCGGCACGGTACGAAAAAGCGCATGCTGGCCGTGAGTACACTGGCCTGCGTGGGGTTCACGGCGGCATTGGCCTGGACGCCGGGGGCAAGTGGCTGGCAGGGCGTGTTGCTGGCGATGCTGTTGGTGGCGGGTTCCAATATTGCCTATTGCTATGGGGAGTCGCTGGTGGCGGCGTTCCTGCCGGAGCTGGCCCGGCCCGAGGCCATGGGGCGAGTCAGTGGCTGGGGCTGGGCACTGGGCTATCTGGGCGGCATGCTGACGCTGGGCCTGTGCCTGGCCTATGTGTTGTGGGCGCAGTCACAGGATTTGCCGGCAGCGCATTTCGTGCCCGTGACCATGCTGATTACGGCGGCCATGTTCGGGGCGGCGTCGCTGGGGACATTCCTGCTGCTGCGCGAACGGCCCACGGGCCGGGCCGGGACGCTGGCGAGCGTCAGCCCGTCGGGGGCCGCACCCGGTTTTCTGGCAGGCGTGCGCCACAGCTGGCAGGCCGTGCGCGAGTACTGCGATTTCCGCTGGCTGCTGGCGGCCACCGTAGCCTACCAAGGAGGTGTTGCCGTTGCCATTACCCTGGCGGCGATCTATGCCGAGCAGGCCATCGGTTTTCAGCCGCAGGAAACCATGATCATGATTTTTGCCTTGAATCTGGCGGCCGCGCTGGGGGCGGTGGTCTTTGGTCACGCGCAGGATTGGATGGGGCACAAGCGGGCCCTGGCGGTGACGCTGTGCGGCTGGGTGCTGACCTGCGTGCTGGCTGCCGCTGCCACTGGCAAGCCGCTGTTCTGGGTGGCAGCCACGCTGGCCGGGCTGAGCATGGGCAGCAGCCAATCGGCCGGCAGAGCGATGGCTGCGCTGCTAGCGCCGCCGGCGCGCATGGCGGAGTTTTTTGGTCTGTGGACGCTGGCGGTACGGCTGGCAAGCATCATCGGCCCGATGATGTACGGGCTGATCGTCTGGGCCAGTGGCGGCAACCAGCGCCTGGCCATTCTGGCCACGGCATTGCTGTTCGTGGTCGGGCTGGCCTGCCTGAAGCCCCTGGATATGGATCGCGGCCGCCGTCAGGCAGCCGCGTCCTGAACCTGGTACTGCACTGGGTTCAGGTTTGCAGGGAATCCGTTTCGTCGCGGATGTCGGCGGTGGGGGCGTGTTTTTTCACGGATTCGATGCCGTTGTCGCGCGCCGCCGCACTGTTGTAGAGCTGGCTTTGGCCGATGACTTCGCCATTGGCCGCCGCCAGCGTGAAGTAGGGGGCGTCGTTTTTGGCCACAAGCCGGCGGTAGCGCCCATCATCGGGCGCATTTTTCTTCACGGACTCCATGCCGTTGTGGGCGGCGCGCTTGGTGGTGTAGCGCTCGCTGGTCAGGATGGTTTCGTGATTGCCCGCCTTGAGCACGAAAAGGAACTGGTCGCCGCTGCGTTTCAGGATGAAATAACCTGCCATGGGAAACTCCTGCATCAGTAGGGGAATCGGAACGTCAGGATGCTGCGCTGTTGCGTCATGATTATGACGCGCCGAATGGCGGCAACGCACCAGGCTTGTCAATTTTTTGCCGCCAGGCAGGCCAGGCTGATGCCAATAGGCATAGGGGCGGGGGTGTGGGGCGGATCGGGCCGCGGCGCGCCTGGAAGCGGGGATAGTGGCGTTGGACTGAGTAGAATACGGCAGATTCCGTGGCGGCCATGGTTACGCGTGGGCGCCAGGTTGCCTGGCATGGGGCCGGGCAGAATGGGCAGGCGGACTTCCATTTTCGATATGTTGCACATCCTCACCATTACCGGGCCGATCTATCTGCTGGTTGCCGTCGGCTATGCGGCAGTCAGGTTCGGTGTCATGCAGAAGTCCGACAGCCGCGTTCTGGGGCGTTTCGTCCTGATGTTCGGTATGCCGGCGCTCTTGTTCACCGCGCTTACGCAGCGCCACGCCAACGCAGGGATAGACTGGAACTATGTCCTGATCTACGCCGCAGGTGGCCTGCTGACCATGGCCTGTGTCGTCGGCTATGCCCGCAGGATCAAGGGCGCCAGCGTGGCGCAGGGCGGCGTGCTGGGCATGACTGTGGGCGCATCCAATTCGGCTTTTATCGGTTTTCCCGTGTTGTACCAGGTGCTGGGGCCGACGGCAGGCGTGGCGCTGGCCATGTGCTTTATCGTTGAAAACATCCTCATCATGCCGGGCGCGCTGGCCTATGCCGACAGTGGTGGCGAGGGCGGGGCAGGTGCGGCACTGCGACGGTCGCTGATGTCCTTGCTGACCAACCCCTTGCTCTGGGGGCTGGCGCTCGGCCTGCTGTGCAATCTTACTGGCTGGCGCCTGCCTGCCGTGCCTGAACGCATGGTGCAGATGCTGTCTCAGGTGGCCAGCCCGCTGGCCTTGTTCGCCGTGGGCGGCAGCCTGTTCGGCCTGAGGCTGGGCCACCATATCCGTGCGGTGGTTGCGGCGGCGGGGGCCAAGTTGCTGTTGCATCCGGCGCTGATGACACTGTTGGTGCTGCTATTCCCGGTGCTGAGCCGGGAACTGGCCGTGGCGGCCGTGATGTATGCAGCCATGCCGACGGCCGCCATCGTGGCGGTGCTGGCGCAGCGCTATCAGCAGGAGGAATTCGCAGCGGCGGCCGTGATGGTGGCTACGCTGGCCTCGTTCTTTACCATTACACTGCTGCTGATGATCGTCATGCCCCTGCTGCCGGCCCAGGCCGTACTGCCGTTGCCCTGAGGTGGCCCGCGACCTCGGGCCATATGCGATCCGGGCCGCGCTGGCACGCGGCTGGTAGCGTGTGCCACGCGGCCTATTTCTGGACCCGAACCCCTAGTTTTTATGTCAGACCGGACTTCTCTTCCTGATGCGGCCGTCGCGCCGCGCCGTTCCCGTACCGCCTTGCTGCGCAAGTGGCTGCTGATTGCGCTGGTCTTCGCGCTGGTGCTGGTGCCGCTGCTGGTGTGGGTCAGCCATTCCGGTGCGGCAGGGCAGCCCGAGGCGGCTCCCGGCAGCCAGGAGCAGGGACAATGAAGGGCCAGGGCAAGGACGCCGGTGCGGCAGTCTGTCCGTGTGGCAGTATGGCCGCATATCGCCAGTGCTGCGGCCGCTGGCATCATGGGGCGCAGCGGCTCGGGGCCGCGACGGCCGAGGAACTGATGCGTTCACGCTACAGTGCTTTCGTGCTGGATGAGCGCCAATATCTGCTGGATACCTGGCATCCGGATACCCGGCCTGCGCACCTGGAGCCTGAGCCGGCAGGCCTTAAATGGTTGGGCCTGCAGGTCAAACGCCATGAGCAGCAGGGCGAAACCCGCGCGGTTGTTGAGTTCGTGGCACGCAGCCGACTCCAGGGCCGCGCGCACCGTCTGCATGAAGTCAGCCGTTTCGAGCGTCTGGACGGGGTCTGGCTGTACGTGGACGGCGATTTTGTCGAATAAGCTTGCCGAGCAGATGGTTTGTATAGTATTTGACCATTTCCAAACCACTGGGCTAAACTGTAAGGCTTAGCGTACTGCGTCCTGCATGAATCTGTCACATTTGTGCGCCAGAATTGCACGGAAGCCTGTTGCGCTAGCAAGAACTGCTCTTTCCGGCCGGCCAGCCTGGTTTGCCGTTACGTGCGGTTTTTGTATGGACCGCCCGTGAACGGGATCAACCACTGGCACACGCATCATGCGCGCGCCGGAACGGATATCCCCAGATCGGGTACTGAATGCTCCGAGCATTGTGCCGTAGACCCTGCTCAATGCCGGTAGCGACGATTTAAGGGATATTCAAGCTAATGCCAACTATCAGCCAGCTCGTGCGCAAGCCGCGCGAAGTCAGCCGGGAGTCCAGCAAGAGCCCCGCGCTCGAGAACTGCCCCCAGCGTCGTGGCGTGTGCACCCGCGTGTACACCACCACCCCCAAGAAGCCTAACTCCGCTCTGCGTAAGGTCGCCAAGGTTCGCCTGACCAACGGCTTCGAAGTCATTTCGTACATCGGTGGCGAAGGCCACAACCTCCAGGAACACTCGGTCGTGCTCGTGCGCGGCGGTCGTGTGAAGGACTTGCCTGGTGTGCGTTACCACATCGTGCGCGGCGCGCTCGACCTGCAAGGCGTGAAGGATCGCAAGCAGGCACGCTCCAAGTACGGTGCCAAGCGTGCCAAGAAGGCGAAATAATTCGTCTGACTTTCACCCCTGGTGATAAAGCGTGCAACCGTTGCGCAGAATGAACTGCGTGGCGGCATTAAGGGGTCGTCCCGGATGGGCGGCCGTGGCCGTGCAAAGAATGCGCGGTTCAACTGAACAGACACAAGGAAGCAATAATGCCCCGTCGTCGCGAAGTACCTAAGCGCGAGATCCTGCCGGATCCCAAGTTCGGCAGCGTCGAACTCGCGAAATTCATGAACGTCGTCATGCTCTCGGGCAAGAAGGCGGTTGCCGAGCGTATCGTCTACGGCGCGCTCGAGCAAATCCAGGCCAAGACCGGCAAAGAGCCGATCGAGGTCTTCAATACTGCGATCAACAACGTCAAGCCCCTGGTTGAAGTGAAGAGCCGCCGTGTCGGTGGCGCCAACTACCAGGTGCCCGTGGAAGTCCGCCCTGTGCGCCGCCTGGCCCTGGCCATGCGCTGGATGCGTGAAGCCGCCAAGAAGCGTGGCGAGAAGTCCATGGACCTGCGTCTGGCCGGCGAACTGCTGGATGCCGCTGAAGGTCGTGGCGCTGCAATGAAGAAACGCGAAGATACCCACAAGATGGCCGAAGCCAACAAGGCATTCAGCCACTTCCGTTGGTAATCCAGCTGGTAAATTAAGGACACTCTCATGGCCCGCAAAACCCCGATCGCGCGTTACCGCAACATCGGTATCTCTGCCCACATCGACGCAGGGAAGACCACCACTAGCGAACGCATTCTGTTCTACACCGGCGTCAATCACAAGATTGGCGAAGTGCATGATGGCGCAGCCACCATGGACTGGATGGAGCAGGAGCAGGAGCGCGGCATCACCATTACGTCTGCCGCCACCACCGCTTTCTGGAAGGGCATGGCCGGCCAGTTCCCCGAGCACCGCATCAACGTCATCGACACACCGGGACACGTGGACTTCACCATTGAAGTCGAACGTTCCATGCGTGTGCTCGACGGC
This sequence comes from Kerstersia gyiorum, assembly GCF_048595715.1. Classification (NCBI taxonomy): domain Bacteria; kingdom Pseudomonadati; phylum Pseudomonadota; class Betaproteobacteria; order Burkholderiales; family Alcaligenaceae; genus Kerstersia; species Kerstersia gyiorum. The sequence continues at coordinate 3,678,549 of NZ_CP169556.1, read as the reverse complement.
GCTTGCATGGTTTACTGCTCGGTGGGCGGCGTTCAGCCCCAGTCCGAAACCGTGTGGCGTCAGGCCAACAAGTACAAGGTGCCCCGTCTTGCGTTCGTGAACAAGATGGACCGTACCGGTGCGAACTTCTTCAAGGTCTACGATCAGCTGCGTAACCGCCTGAAAGCCAATCCCGTGCCCATCGTTCTGCCGATCGGTGCCGAGGATACGTTCAAGGGCGTGATCGACCTGATCAAGATGAAGGCGATCATCTGGGACGAAGCCAGCCATGGCGTGAAGTTCGAGTACCAGGACATCCCGGCTGAGCTGCAAGCTCAAGCCGAGGAATGGCGCGAAAAGATGGTCGAAGCTGCGGCCGAATCGTCCGAAGACCTGATGAACAAGTACCTCGAGGGCGAGCAATTGTCCGAAGAGGAAATCGTCAAGGCTTTGCGTGATCGCACCATTGCTTGCGAAATCCAGCCGATGCTGTGCGGCACCGCGTTCAAGAACAAGGGTGTGCAGCGCATGCTGGACGCCGTGATCGAGTTCCTGCCGTCGCCGGTCGACATCCCGCCCGTCCAGGGCGAGAATGACGAAGGCGAGCCGGTCAGCCGCAAGGCCGACGACAGCGAAAAGCTGGCCGTTCTGGCATTCAAGCTGATGACCGATCCGTTCGTGGGCCAGCTGACCTTCGTTCGCGTGTATTCCGGCGTGCTGCACTCCGGCGATACCGTGTTCAACTCGGTCAAGGGCAAGAAGGAACGTGTTGGCCGCATCCTGCAGATGCACGCCAACAACCGTGAAGAGCTCAAGGAAGTCGTGGCCGGCGATATCGCCGCCGTGGTTGGCCTGAAGGATGTGACGACCGGCGAAACGCTGTGCGACGTCGACGACCACATCGTTCTGGAGCGCATGGAGTTCCCCGAGCCCGTGATTTCGCAGGCTGTCGAACCCAAGACCAAGTCTGACCAGGAAAAGATGGGCCTGGCGCTGTCGCGCCTGGCCGCTGAAGATCCGTCGTTCCGCGTGCGTACCGACGAAGAATCCGGCCAGACCATCATTTCCGGTATGGGCGAGCTGCACCTGGAAATTCTCGTCGACCGCATGAAGCGTGAATTCGGCGTGGAAGCCAACGTCGGCAAGCCGCAAGTGGCCTACCGCGAAACCATCCGCAAGACCTGCGACGAAGTGGAAGGCAAGTTCGTCAAGCAGTCGGGCGGTCGTGGTCAGTACGGTCACGTTGTGCTCAAGCTGGAACCGCTGGAACCGGGTGGTGGCTACGAATTCGTGGACGCCATCAAGGGTGGTGTGGTGCCGCGCGAGTACATCCCGGCAGTCGACAAGGGTATTCAGGAAACGCTGCCCGCGGGCGTGTTGGCCGGTTACCCGGTGGTGGACGTCAAGGTAACGCTGTTCTTCGGTTCGTACCACGATGTGGACTCGAACGAAAACGCGTTCAAGATGGCCGGTTCGATGGCATTCAAGGAAGGTATGCGCAAGGCCAGCCCTGTGCTGCTCGAGCCGATGATGGCCGTCGAAGTCGAAACGCCGGAAGACTACGCCGGTACCGTGATGGGCGATCTGTCCTCGCGTCGCGGCATGGTGCAAGGCATGGACGACATGGTTGGCGGTGGCAAGGTCATCAAGGCCGAAGTCCCCCTGGCCGAAATGTTTGGCTACGCCACGAACCTGCGTTCGCTGACGCAAGGCCGTGCGACGTACACCATGGAGTTCAAGCATTACGCCGAAGCTCCGAAGAACGTGTCCGAAGAAATCATCGCCGCTCGTTCGAAGTAATCAAAAGACATCGGCCATCCCTGCCAGGGGATGGCCGTCAACAAGTTTTCCTTGCATTGATAAAGGGATGAATCATGGCAAAAGGTAAGTTTGAACGCACCAAGCCGCACGTGAACGTCGGCACGATCGGTCACGTTGACCACGGCAAGACGACGCTGACGGCGGCAATCGCCACGGTGCTGTCCAAGCAATTTGGCGGCGAAGCCAAGGGCTACGACCAGATCGACAACGCGCCGGAAGAAAAGGCTCGTGGTATCACGATCAACACCTCGCACGTGGAATACGAGACGAAGTCGCGCCACTATGCGCACGTTGACTGCCCGGGCCACGCGGACTATGTGAAGAACATGATCACGGGTGCAGCGCAGATGGACGGCGCGATCCTGGTGGTGTCGTCGGCTGACGGTCCCATGCCGCAAACGCGCGAGCACATTCTGCTGAGCCGTCAGGTTGGCGTGCCGTACATCATCGTGTTCCTGAACAAGGCCGACATGGTTGATGACGCCGAGCTGCTGGAACTGGTCGAAATGGAAGTGCGCGAGCTGCTGTCCAAGTACGACTTCCCGGGCGACGATACCCCGATCATCAAGGGTTCGGCCAAGCTGGCGCTGGAAGGCGACCAATCGGAAATGGGCGAGCCGGCCATTCTGCGTCTGGCCGAAGCGCTGGATTCGTACATCCCGACGCCTGAGCGCGCCGTGGACGGCACGTTCCTGATGCCTGTGGAAGACGTGTTCTCGATCTCGGGCCGTGGCACGGTGGTGACGGGTCGCGTTGAGCGCGGCATCATCAAGGTCGGCGAAGAAATCGAAATCGTCGGTATCCGCGACACCGTGAAGACGACTTGCACGGGCGTGGAAATGTTCCGCAAGCTGCTGGACCAAGGTCAGGCTGGCGACAACGTCGGTATCCTGCTGCGCGGCACCAAGCGTGAAGAAGTCGAGCGCGGCCAAGTGCTGGCCAAGCCCGGTTCGATCAAGCCGCACACGGAATTCACCGCCGAGGTGTACATCCTGTCGAAGGAAGAAGGCGGCCGCCACACCCCGTTCTTCAACGGCTATCGTCCCCAGTTCTACTTCCGTACCACGGACGTGACGGGCACGATCGACCTGCCGGCCGACAAGGAAATGGTTCTGCCGGGCGACAACGTCTCCATCGTTGTGAAGCTGCTGGCCCCCATCGCCATGGAAGAAGGCCTGCGTTTCGCCATCCGTGAAGGCGGTCGTACCGTCGGCGCCGGCGTCGTTGCCAGCATCATCAAGTAAGCATTGCTGCTTGTTGCGGGGGCCTGTTGGCTCCCGCGTCCAAACCGCGTTCTTTAGGAATTCCAATGAAAAACCAGAAAATCCGCATCCGTCTGAAAGCGTTCGACTACAAGCTCATCGACCAATCGGCCGCTGAAATCGTCGAAACCGCCAAGCGCACTGGTGCTGTGGTCCGTGGTCCGGTTCCCCTGCCCACCCGTATCCGTCGCTATGATGTGCTGCGTTCGCCGCACGTCAACAAGACGTCGCGTGATCAGTTCGAAATCCGCACGCACCAACGCCTGATGGATATCGTGGATCCCACCGACAAGACGGTTGATGCGCTGATGCGCCTGGACTTGCCGGCTGGTGTGGACGTCGATATCGCTGTCTAAGCCTTATCGCGCGCTTGCAGGGCGCAGGGGGTTCCCCGGAGCAGCCTGGCAGCCCTGATGCAGGCACGAAGACACTCTACGGAGTGTCTTTTTTTTCGCCCACGCAGGGCGTTGCGGGCAAAGCAGGGCTGTCGGGATTCAGACCGCAAACGGCTCGATATCGACGCCCAGCAGGCGCAGCATCTGCCTGAGTCCGTCGAGCGGATATGCGGGGGTTGCACTGGCCAGGCACAGCACCTTGCCGCTGCCGGTGGAGACATGGGGCTGCAGCAGGGGCAGCAATGCCTGTGCCGGGTCGAGGAACAGCATGTCCGGTGCGGCGGCTTCGAAATAGCGGCGCAGCCATGGCAGGTGGGTGGAAGACAGTGTGCAGGTATCGAGCAGGGGCAGATCCTGGCGCAGTTGCCGCATGAAGTCCGTGACGGCAAGCTGGGTTGCCTCGGGAGCCGACAGAAAGCGGCCGTCCTCGACATGGGCCACCAGGGATGAGGCATTGACCAGGGTCACCGGGCCGATGTTGTCTGCAGGCCGGCCTGCAGGTGCGGCCGATCCCGTGGTTGTGGCTGTGGCAGGCGGGCTGGCAGGCGCCGCGCTGGCCTGGAGGACGGACTGGGCCTCGCGGGAAATGTACGTACGAATTTCCGGGCTGCCGATCAGGGACTGCACGCCCAGTACGGCGATGTGGCCCGAGCGCGATTGCGCCAGGGCGTCGGCGATGGGCGGATAGATCCCGAGCACCGGCACCGGCATGGCGGCACGGATGGTGTCGAGCACCATCACTGATGGCGCGTTGGATGCCAGCACCACGGCCTGGGCGCCCAGGCCGGCCAGGCGCTCTATTGCTGCACCGACCGAGGCGGCCAGTTCGCCGGGCGTGCGGCTGCCGTAGGGGAAGCTGGCGCGATCGGCGAAATAGATAATGTCCTGTCTGGGGTAGTGGCGCCGTACCAGATCGACAATGGCATAGCTGCCAATACCGGCGTCAAAAATGCCGATGGGGCGGTGCAGCGCGCTGGCGGAAGGTGCGATGGACATGGCGGCTCCGGTAGGTAGATGGGCGGGCAGACCGGGCCGGCGTCATTGTGCTGGCGGCAGGCGTTGCGCAGCGATGGGCGCAACGCAGGCGTTATTGCTGGTCGCCCCGGTTGTAGATGAACTTGGGCATACTCCAGTCAAAGCGCAGGGCCAGCAGGCGCAGCGCCAGGCCGGCAATCATTGCGGTACCCATGACCAGGTTGTGGTTCAGTTCGAGCGCCAGGCCGCCAACGTAGAGGCAGCCGGTAAAGATGGAAACGGTGGCATACAGTTCGCTGCGGAACAGCAGCGGAATGTCATTGCACAGAATGTCCCGCAGGACGCCGCCCACGCAGCCGGTGATCATGCCGGAGGCAATCACGATGATGACGGGCAATTCCATCTCCATGGCGATATTGCAGCCGATCACGGTGAATACCACCAGGCCGATGGCATCCAGGAACAGGAAGAGCTTGTGCAGACGGTGCATGAAGCGTGCAACCGCAATGGTGAGCAGCGCCGCGCCGCCGGTGATCAGCAGGTAGTGGGGGTGCTTGACCCAGGTGAGCGGGTAGTGGCCCAGCACGACATCGCGTGCTGAACCGCCGCCCAGCGCGGTGATGCAACCCAGCAGGAAAACGCCCACCCAGTCCATGTTGCGGCGGCCGGCGGCCAGGGCGGCGGTAATGCCTTCGGCGACGATGGCGATCAGGTAGAGAATGTGCAGCAGCATGGCGGGCGGATCGTGGCAGGCGGCGGAATGCGCGTATTTTAGAGGGAGGGCTGCCTTGGCAGGTGAAAGGATTCCGCTATCATAGTCGCTGGATGCGTGTGTCGCCGGCAGCGGGGTGGTGCCAGCGCAGGAAAAAGGCAGCGGTGGCTGCGAACGGGGTTCCCGGCATCCCAGGAGCGTATGGCATGCGGCGTGATCTGAACGACCTGTATTACTACGTGGAGGTGGTCGAGCATGGCGGCTTTGCGCCGGCCGGCCGGGTGCTGGGTGTGCCCAAGTCCAAGCTCAGCCGGCATGTCGCGGTGCTGGAAGAGCGGCTGGGCGTACGCCTGATTCAACGCTCCACGCGGCGTTTCTCGGTGACGGATGTCGGGCAGGTGTACTACGCTCACTGCAAGGCCATGCTGGTAGAGGCTGACGCAGCCGATGAAGCCGTGGCGTTGGCACACTCCGAACCGCGCGGCATGATACGCATGACCTGCCCGGTGGCGCTGCTGGATGCCAGCGTCGGTCAGATGGTGGCGAATTTCATGGCCCGCCACGCGCTGGTGAACATTCATCTGGAAGAAACCAACCGGCGGGTCGATGTCGTCGGCGAAGGCATGGACATCGCCATCCGCGTGCGGCCGCCTCCCCTGGAAGACAGCGAGCTGGTGATGCGCATCCTGGGCCGCCGGCGCCAGTGCCTGGTGGCCAGCCCGGCCTTGCTGGCCCGTGAAGGCCGGCCGCGTAAGCCGGACGACCTGCGCAACATGCCCAGCATGGGGCATGGGCTGCAGCGTGGCGACTTTACCTGGCACCTGCTGGGGCCCGACAATGAAGAAGTTGTCGTGCGCCACCAGCCGCGTCTGGTCACTCGCGGACTGAACGTGCTGCGAGACGCGGCATTGCAGGGAGTCGGGGTGGTGCGCCTGCCGCACATGATGATCAGCAGCCAGTTGGCGCGCGGCGAATTGGTCAATGTGCTGCCGGGGTGGGAGCCGCCTTGCGAGATCATGCATGCGGTGTTTGCCTCGCGCCGGGGGCAATTGCCGGCCGTGCGGGCGCTGCTCGATTTTCTGGCGGAAAGCTTCGCCGCGCAAGGCCAGGAATAGGTTTCCTGGCGGTTTCCCTGAGGTGGGCAGCCAGGGCTTGACAAAGGTGTTGCGAGTACGCCAACGATTGCGCATTTTCTGCGCATCATGCTAGAATCGGAGACTTGCCCTAACTGGGGCATTATTCATGTGCGCGCAAACAGTCCGCATGCCGCGTTTTTTTTCGCGTCAGGCGGGGTGCCATGGAAACAGAGGTTTCCTGGTGCAGCTGTTGTGTGCATTAACGCAGCCCCGACCAATCGTAGTCGGGATTAGGGTTACAACCCCGGAGAAAACAATGTCGAATCCGACACCCACGCCTGCCGCGTTCCGGCTTGGGCTGGTGGGGCGCAAGGTCGGCATGACCCGCATTTTCACGGATGATGGCGTGTCCATCCCCGTGACCGTGCTGGACGTGTCGAACAATCGCGTCGCCCAGGTCAAGTCCGTCGAAACCGACGGCTATGCAGCTGTGCAACTGGCCTATGGCGAACGCCGCGCTTCCCGCGTGACCAAGCCTGAAACCGGCCACTTTGCCAAGGCAGGCATCGAAGCCGGCAGCTCCCTCAAGGAGTTCCGTCTTGACCCCGCCCGCGCCGCCGAGTTCGCTCCTGGCGCCGTCGTTGCCGTTGAAAGCGTGTTCGAAGCCGGCCAAAAGGTCGACGTCACCGGCACCAGCATCGGTAAGGGCTTTGCAGGTACCATCAAGCGCCACAACTTCGGCTCTCAGCGTGCTTCGCACGGTAACTCCCGCTCGCACCGCGTGCCTGGCTCTATCGGCCAGGCGCAGGATCCGGGCCGGATTTTCCCGGGCAAGAAGATGTCTGGCCATATGGGCGACGTGACCCGCACTGTTCAGAACCTGGACATCGTGCGCGTCGACGCCGAGCGCGGTCTGTTGCTCGTCAAGGGCGCCGTTCCCGGTCACGCTGGCGCTAACATCATTGTGCGTCCTGCCGTCAAGACGCCGCTGAAGAAGGGTGCCTAAGCCATGGAAATCAAGCTCCTGAACGAACAAGGCAAGTCCGAGTCGACCGTCAGCGTCCCGGACGCTGTGTTTGGCCGTGACTTCAACGAAGCCCTGGTGCACCAGATCGTCGTTGCCTTCCAGGCCAATGCCCGCAGCGGCAACCGTGCCCAGAAGGGTCGTGACGAAGTCAAGCACTCCACCAAGAAGCCGTGGCGCCAGAAAGGTACGGGCCGTGCCCGCGCCGGTATGACGTCCTCGCCGCTGTGGCGTGGGGGTGGTCGTGCATTCCCGAACTCGCCCGACGAAAACTTCAGCCAGAAGATCAACAAGAAGATGTATCGCGCGGGTATCCGTTCGATCCTCTCTCAGCTGGCTCGCGAAGGCCGTGTGGCCGTCGTCGAAGATTTCGCGCTGGAAACGCCCAAGACCAAGCAGGCTGTCGAACGCCTGAAGACCCTGGGTCTCGAGTCGGTGCTGATCGTCACGGATTCCGTTGATGAGAACACCTACCTGGCGACGCGCAATCTGCCGCACGTTGCTGTGATCGAGCCGCGCTACATTGACCCGCTGTCGCTGATTCACTACAAGAATCTGCTGATCACCAAGGCGGCGGTCGCGCAATTCGAGGAGATGCTGGGATGAGCACGGAACGTTTGCTGCAAGTCATTCTGGCGCCCATCGTGACCGAAAAGGCCACGTTCATCGCCGAAAAGAACGAACAAATCGCCTTCCGTGTGGTTGCTGACGCGACCAAGCCGGAAATCAAGGCTGCCGTCGAACTGCTCTTCAAGGTGCAGGTCGAGTCCGTGCAGGTCCTCAATCGCAAGGGCAAAGTCAAACGCTTCGGTCGTTTCAATGGCCGCCGCCGCAATGAGCGCAAGGCATACGTCTCGCTCAAGCCGGGTCAGCAGATCGACTTTGCGGAGGTGAACTAAATGGCCCTCGTTAAAGTCAAGCCGACTTCTGCCGGTCGTCGTGGCCTGATCAAGGTCGTCAACGACAAGCTGCACAAGGGTGCGCCCTACGCACCGCTGCTCGAAAAGAAGAGCCGCGGTTCGGGCCGCAACAACAATGGCCACATCACGATCCGTCATCGTGGCGGTGGTCACAAGCAGCACTATCGCGTTATCGACTTCCGTCGCAACAAGGATGGTATCCCGGCACGCGTCGAGCGTCTGGAATACGACCCCAACCGTACCGCGCACATCGCTCTGCTGGTGTACGCAGACGGCGAACGTCGTTACATCATTGCTCCCCGTGGCCTGGAAGTTGGCGCAACGGTGTTCTCTGGTGTTGATGCCCCGATCCGCGTTGGCAACACGCTGCCGATCCGCAACATTCCGGTGGGTTCGACCATTCATGGTATCGAGCTGCTGCCGGGCAAGGGTGCTCAGATGGCCCGTTCGGCTGGCGCATCCGCCGTTCTGCTGGCCCGCGAAGGCGTCTACGCCCAAGTGCGTCTGCGCTCCGGTGAAGTGCGTCGCGTGCACATCGAGTGCCGCGCCACCATCGGTGAAGTCGGTAACGAAGAACACAGCCTGCGCCAGATCGGCAAGGCCGGTGCCGTGCGTTGGCGCGGTATCCGTCCGACGGTCCGCGGTGTTGCCATGAACCCGATCGACCACCCGCACGGTGGTGGTGAAGGTCGTACTGGCGAAGCACGCGAGCCTGTCAGCCCCTGGGGTACTCCGGCGAAGGGTTTCAAGACCCGTCGCAACAAGCGGACGAACAACATGATCGTCCAACGGCGCAAGCGCAAGTAAGAGGCGAACATCATGTCCCGTTCCGTCAAGAAAGGCCCGTTTGTCGATTCGCACCTGGTTTCCAAGGTCGAAAAGGCAATCGCGGGCAACGACAAGAGGCCGATCAAAACCTGGTCGCGCCGTTCCACCGTCCTGCCGGAGTTCATCGGCTTGACGATTGCTGTGCACAACGGTCGTCAGCACGTTCCCGTTTATATCAACGAGAACATGGTTGGCCACAAGTTGGGCGAGTTCGCACTGACCCGTACGTTCAAGGGCCACGCTGCGGACAAGAAGGCCAAGAGGTAAGCGATGGAAACTACCGCCAATGTCCGTGGGGTTCGTATCTCCGCTCAGAAAGTCCGTCTGGTCGCTGACCAGATCCGTGGCAAGTCTGTGGCGCAGGCACTGACCATCCTCACGTTCTCGCCCAAGAAGGCCGCCGTCATCCTGAAGAAGGCTGTCGACTCGGCTATCGCCAACGCTGAACACAACGACGGCGCCGACATCGACGAACTGAAGGTCACCACGATCTACGTCGACAAGGGTCAGTCGCTGAAGCGTTTTTCCGCACGCGCTAAAGGCCGCGGTAACCGTATCGAGAAGCAGACCTGCCACATTGTGGTTAAGGTCGGCGCCTAAGGAGTCAAGATGGGTCAGAAAATTCACCCTACTGGGTTCCGCCTGGCAGTCTCGCGTGACTGGACTTCCCGCTGGTTCGCCGGTGATTCGTCGTATCGCACGATGCTGGCTGAAGATATCCGCGTCCGCGAGTATCTGAAGAAGAAGCTCAAGAGCGCGTCCGTTGGCCGCGTGGTCATCGAGCGTCCTGCCAAGAATGCCCGCATCACCGTTTACTCGGCTCGTCCGGGCGTGGTGATCGGCAAGCGCGGCGAGGATATCGAAAGCCTGAAGAGCGATCTGCAGCGTCTGATGGGCGTGCCCGTGCACGTCAACATCGAGGAAATCCGCAAGCCGGAAACCGATGCCCAGCTGATCGCCGATTCGATCGCCCAGCAGCTCGAAAAGCGCATCATGTTCCGTCGCGCCATGAAGCGCGCGATGCAAAATGCCATGCGCCTGGGTGCGCAAGGCATCAAGATCATGAGTTCGGGCCGTCTGAACGGCATCGAAATCGCTCGTACCGAGTGGTATCGCGAAGGCCGTGTGCCGCTGCACACGCTGCGCGCCAACATCGACTACGGCACGTCCGAAGCCCAAACCACCTATGGCATCATCGGTATCAAGGTCTGGGTTTACAAGGGCGACCGTCTGCCCAATGGCGAACTGCCGCCCGAAGTGGCTGTTGCGCCGCGTGATGAAGAGCGCCGCCCGCGTCGTCCTCGTGGCGACCGTCCGGACAACCGTCGTCCTGGTGGCGCCGGTCGTGGCCGCGGTCCGCGCAAGTCTGATGCTGCTTCGGCGGCTGAAGGAGAATAAGCATGCTGCAACCGGCACGCAGGAAATACCGCAAAGAGCAGAAGGGCCGTAATACCGGCCTGGCGACGCGCGGCACCGCCGTCTCGTTCGGCGAATTCGGTCTGAAGGCCACGGGCCGCGGTCGTCTGACCGCACGTCAGATCGAAGCTGCACGTCGTGCTATCAACCGTCACATCAAGCGTGGTGGTCGGATCTGGATCCGTATTTTCCCGGACAAACCGATCTCGCAAAAACCCGCTGAAGTGCGTATGGGTAATGGTAAGGGTAACCCGGAGTACTGGGTTGCTGAAATTCAGCCCGGCAAGGTGCTGTACGAGATGGAAGGGGTCAGCGAAGAGCTGGCGCGCGAGGCGTTCCGCCTGGCTGCTGCCAAGCTGCCGATCTCGACCGTGTTCGTGTCGCGTCATATCGGTGCTTGAGGAGATCGACATGAAAGCTAGCGAACTTCGAGCCAAAGACGCTGCCGAGCTCGGCAAGGAACTCGAAAGCCTGCTGAAGGCACAATTCAATCTGCGTCTGCAGAAGGCCACTCAGCAGCTTGCCAATCACAGCCAGATCCGCAAGGTTCGCCGCGACATCGCTCGCGTGCGTACTCTGCTGACGGAAAAGGCGGGAAACTGATATGAGCGAAACCCAAAACACCACTCCGGCCAAGCGTCAGCGTACGCTGATCGGCAAGGTCGTCAGCAACAAGATGGACAAGACCGTCGTGGTGCTGGTTGAGCGCCGTACCAAGCACCCGCTGTACGGCAAGATCGTTGTGCGTTCCAATAAGTACAAGGCGCACGACGAAGCCAACCAATACAACGAAGGTGACATCGTCGAAATCGCGGAAGGTCGTCCGCTGTCCCGTTCCAAGTCCTGGAGCGTGACGCGCCTGATCGAAGCGGTTCGCGTGATCTAAGCCATCGGTGCTATGTTCACTTCCGCTTCGAAAGGGGCGGAAGTGCATGAAGCAAGCCTTGCCAGCCAGGGCTTGCTTTTTTCATGGACGTCCGCCAGTGTTGCGTTTTCGGAAATATTGTGGACTTTGACTAGCCTCTGTGCTAAATTCGTGAGCTTACCTGGGCGTTTTGCTGAAGTATGGCTTTGGCCAGGTAGTTTTATCCGCAGGATTTTCATCCCAGGGTGACGGCGCAAGCGTCTTGGACGCACCGGCCGTAACCTGACGGGGCCAAAACTGGCGGGGGCATGTTGTGCCGGATCGGGATGCCACAAGGCATCCGGGGCGGGGCAATATGGATTCCGGTTAAGTTGGAACAAGGACAATCATGATTCAAATGCAGACCACGCTGGACGTGGCCGACAACACCGGTGCACGGTCAGTGATGTGCATCAAGGTGCTCGGCGGTTCCAAGCGCCGTTATGCCGCCATTGGCGACATCATCAAGGTGAGCGTCAAAGATGCGGCTCCCCGCGGCCGCGTCAAGAAGGGCGAGATCTACAACGCCGTCGTCGTGCGTACCGCCAAGGGCGTGCGCCGTAAAGATGGCTCGCTGATCCGTTTTGGCGGCAATGCCGCTGTTTTGCTCAATGCCAAGCTGGAGCCTATCGGCACCCGCATCTTCGGACCGGTGACGCGCGAACTGCGTTCCGACCGCTTCATGAAGATCGTGTCGCTGGCACCGGAAGTGCTGTAAGGAGCATACGATGAACAAGATTCGCAAAGGCGACGAAGTCGTCGTGCTGGCTGGCCGCAGCCGCAAGCAGCGCGGTGTCGTGCTGGCCCGTCTTGATGCCGACCACGTTCTGGTCGAAGGCGTCAACGTGGTGAAAAAGCACGTGCGCCCCAACCCCATGCAAGGCACCACGGGCGGCATCGTCGAAAAGACCCTGCCCATCCACATCTCGAATGTCGCGATCTTCAACCCTGCCACTGGCAAGGCTGACCGCGTCGGGATCAAGGAAGTCGATGGCCGCAAGGTGCGCGTATACCGCTCCAGCGGCGAAATCGTCGGCGCCAAGGCTTAAGGAACTGACATGGCTCGTTTTCAAGAACTGTATCGCGACAAGATCGCGCCCGAACTGAAGGAAAAGTTCGGCTACAAGAGCGTCATGGAAGTGCCGCGCATCACCAAGATCACCCTGAACATGGGTGTGTCCGAAGCGGTTGCCGACAAGAAGATCATTGAAAATGCCGCAGGTGATCTGACCAAGATCGCAGGCCAGAAGGTCGTCATCACGAAGACCCGCAAGGCTATCGCCGGCTTCAAGATCCGTGAAGACTATCCGATCGGCTGCATGGTGACCCTGCGTGGTCAACGCATGTACGAATTCCTGGACCGTCTGGTCACCGTGGCTCTGCCGCGCGTGCGTGACTTCCGTGGTATTTCCGGTCGTGCGTTCGATGGTCGTGGCAACTACAACGTCGGGGTCAAGGAACAGATCATTTTCCCCGAAATCGAGTACGACAAGATCGACGCGCTGCGTGGCCTGAACATCAGTATCACGACCACTGCCAAGACCGACGAGGAAGCAAAGGCGCTGTTGACGGCGTTCCGTTTCCCGTTCCGCAACTAAGGGGCGATACGTGGCTAAACTTTCCCTGATCAATCGCGATATCAAGCGTGCCAAGCTGGCCGCCAAGTTCGCCGCCAAGCGCGCTGCGCTGAAGGCGATCATCGACGATACCTCCAAGACCGACGAAGAGCGTTACGAAGCGCGCCTGAAGCTCCAAGAGCTGCCGCGCAACGCGAACCCGACTCGCCAGCGCAACCGTTGCGCCGTGACCGGTCGTCCCCGCGGTGTGTTCCGCAAATTTGGCCTGGCTCGTCACAAAGTGCGTGAATACGCAATGCGTGGTGAGATTCCTGGCGTCACCAAGGCCAGCTGGTAGGAGATTCAATTATGAGCATGAGCGATCCCATCGCCGATATGCTGACTCGCATCCGTAATGCGCAGCAAGTTGACAAGGCCTCGGTGAGCATGCCCTCCTCGAAGCTGAAAGTGGCAATTGCTGCTGTGCTGAAGGACGAAGGCTATATCGAGAGTTTCGAAGTCAAGGGTGGCTCGGCCAAGCCCGAGCTGGAAATTTCCCTGAAGTATTACGCTGGCCGTCCCGTGATCGAGCGCATCGAGCGCGTGTCGCGCCCCGGTCTGCGTATTTACAAGGGTCGCACCAGCATTCCTCAGGTCATGAACGGCCTGGGCGTCGCCATCGTCTCCACCTCGCGTGGCGTGATGACCGACCGCAAGGCTCGCGCCAATGGCGTGGGCGGCGAAGTGCTGTGCTACGTGGCCTAAGGAGAGATTCGAATGTCACGTATTGCAAAATACCCCGTTGAACTGCCGAAGGGTGTGGAAATTACCCTGAGCCAGGAACAGATCGTCGTCAAGGGCCCCCTGGGCAGCCTGACGCAAGCGCTGGACGGCAATGTGGTGGTCAAGCAGGAAGACGGCAATCTGTCGTTCGCCGCTGCTGACGAGAGCCGCCACGCCAATGCCATGTCCGGCACCCTGCGCGCCCTGGTCGCCAACATGGTGACTGGTGTGAGCAAGGGCTTCGAGCGCAAGCTGACGCTGATTGGCGTGGGCTTCCGTGCCCAGGCCCAAGCTGACGCGGTCAAGCTTCAACTCGGTTTCTCGCACGACATCGTGCACCCGCTGCCTGCTGGTATCAAGGCCGAAACCCCCACGCCGACCGAAATCGTGCTGAAGGGTGCCGACAAGCAGGTGCTGGGCCAGACCGCCGCTAAGATTCGCGCCTATCGCAAGCCGGAACCCTATAAGGGCAAGGGCGTGCGCTACGCTGACGAATACGTGGCGATCAAGGAAACCAAGAAGAAGTAATCGCGCAAGCAAGGAAATATCATGAACAAGAATCTTTCCCGTTTGCGTCGTGCGGTGCCTACCCGCCGGAAAATTGCCGAACTGGGCGCTCATCGCCTGACGGTTTTCCGTTCGAACCTGCACATTTACGCAAACATCATTTCGCCGGAAGGCAATCGCGTGCTGGTCAGCGCCTCCACCCAGGAAGCCGAAGTCCGCAAGCTGCTGGAAGGCAATGGCGGCAACGTCGCCGCTGCGACCCTGGTTGGCAAGCGCGTGGCCGAGAAGGCCAAGGCCGCTGGCATCGAAAGCGTTGCTTTCGACCGCTCGGGTTTCCGTTATCACGGTCGTGTGAAGGCCTTGGCCGAAGCCGCGCGTGAAGCCGGTCTCAAGTTCTAAGCGAGGGATTGTCAAATGGCTAAAGTACAAGGCAAGAACGCCGCTGAGAAGGAAATCGACGACGGCTTCCGCGAGAAGATGATCGCGGTCAACCGCGTCAGCAAGGTCGTCAAGGGTGGTCGCACCATGAGCTTCGCTGCGCTGACCGTGGTTGGCGATGGCGATGGCCGTATCGGCATGGGCAAGGGCAAGGCCCGCGAAGTGCCGGTGTCCGTCCAGAAGGCAATGGAACAGGCCCGTCGCGGTCTGTTCAAGGTGCCCCTGAAGAACGGCACGCTGCATCACACGGTGGTTGGCAAGCACGGCGCCTCGACGGTGCTGATCTCGCCGGCAGCCGAAGGTACCGGCGTTATCGCCGGCGGCCCGATGCGCGCCATCTTCGAAGTGATGGGCGTCCGTAACGTGGTTGCCAAGAGCCTGGGCTCGAGCAACCCCTACAACATGGTTCGCGCCACGCTGAATGGTCTGCGCGCGGCCCAGACGCCGGCGGAAGTTGCTGCCAAGCGCGGCAAGTCCGTCGAAGAAATCCTGGGGTAAGTCATGGCTCAGAAGCAAATCAAGGTTACGCTGGTGCGTTCGGTCATCGGCACCCACAAGTCGCACCGTGATACGGTTCGCGGCCTGGGGCTGCGCGGTTTGAACAGCAGCAAGGTGCTGGTCGATACGCCGGAAGTGCGTGGGATGATCCGCAAGGTCGATTATCTCGTTACCGTCTCGGACGTCTAAGGAAATACGATGTCGGAAATTCAACTCAATAACCTGGCCCCGGCTGAAGGCAGCAAGCACGCCCGCCGCCGCGTTGGTCGTGGTATCGGTTCCGGCCTGGGTAAGACCGCCGGCCGTGGCCACAAGGGTCAGAAATCCCGTACCGGTGGTTTCCACAAGGTCGGTTTTGAAGGCGGCCAAATGCCGCTGCAACGCCGCCTGCCCAAGCGTGGCTTCAAATCCTTGAATCGTCACCTGTATGCTGAAGTCCGCCTGTCCGAGCTGCAAGGCCTGCCCGTCGACGAAGTCGATGTGCAAGTGCTGAAGCAAGCCGGTGTGGTCGGTCAGGCCGTGCGTTTCGCGAAGGTCGTGAAGTCTGGCGAACTGACGCGCAAGCTGGTCCTGAAAGGCATCACGGCGACGGCCGGCGCTCGCGCCGCCATTGAGGCGGCCGGCGGCTCGCTGGCTTGATCACGAGGTGATGTGTGGCTAAAGCGCAGGCACTGGGCAAGACCGGACCCCGATACGGCGATCTGAAGCGTCGGTTGGTGTTCCTGTTGCTCGCGCTGGTTGTATACCGGCTCGGCACGCATATTCCCGTTCCTGGTATCAACCCCGATGCGCTGTCGGACTTGTTCCGTCAGCACTCGGGTGGGATCCTGGGCCTGTTCAACATGTTTTCTGGCGGGGCGCTTGAGCGTTTTTCCGTCTTCGCGCTGGGCATCATGCCCTATATCTCCGCGTCCATCATCATGCAGTTGATGTCCGTGGTGGTTCCGTCGCTGGAAGCGCTGAAGAAGGAAGGCGAAGCAGGGCGCCGCAAGATCACGCAGTACACGCGGTATTTCACCGTGGTGCTGGCGCTGGCGCAGGCCATCGGTATCTCGGTGGCCCTGGAATCGCAGCAAGGCCTGATCCTTGCAGGCACCAGTGCGATGCTGTTCCGTTTCACGACCGTCGTGACGCTGGTCACCGGCACCATGTTCATCATGTGGCTGGGTGAGCAGATCACCGAGCGTGGCCTGGGCAACGGCATTTCGATCCTGATCTTCGCCGGTATCGTGGCCGGGCTGCCTTCGGCAGTCGGTGGCTTGTTGGACCTGGTGCGTACCAGTGCTATGTCGGTGCCTGCCGCGTTGTTCATCGTTGCGCTGTCCATCGCCGTCACGGCGTTGGTGGTGTTCGTTGAGCGTGCGCAGCGCAGGATCACCGTCAACTATGCGAAACGCCAGGTGGGCAACAAACTTTATGGTGGCCAGAGCTCGCATCTGCCCCTGAAGCTGAATATGGCTGGTGTGATCCCTCCGATCTTCGCCTCGTCCATCATTCTGTTGCCCGCCACGGTGGCAAGCTGGTTTGCCACTGGCGAGAGCATGCGTTGGCTGAGTGACCTGGCTGCGGCTTTGCAACCGCGTCAGCCGCTGTATGTCACCCTGTACGCCACTGCCATCATCTTTTTCTGCTTCTTCTACACGGCCCTGGTGTTCAACAGCCGTGAAACTGCGGACAATCTCAAGAAGAGCGGTGCTTTTGTGCCGGGGATTCGTCCTGGTGAGCAAACTGCGCGATATATCGACAAGATCCTCATGCGCCTAACTCTGGCAGGCGCGTTGTATATCACGCTGGTGTGCTTGATTCCCGAGTTCTTGGTGATGCGTTGGAATGTCCCGTTCCTGTTTGGCGGAACTTCCCTGCTCATCATGGTGGTCGTGACCATGGATTTCATGGCCCAGGTCCAGGCTTACATGATGTCTCATCAATATGACTCTCTGCTCAAGAAGGCGAACTTCAAGGGCGGGAACCGACCCTTGCGCTAGTAGAGTGGTAGCAGAAAA
Source organism: Kerstersia gyiorum (assembly GCF_048595715.1). NCBI lineage: Bacteria > Pseudomonadati > Pseudomonadota > Betaproteobacteria > Burkholderiales > Alcaligenaceae > Kerstersia > Kerstersia gyiorum. Next base: position 3,661,452 of record NZ_CP169556.1, on the reverse strand, counting down.
TGGCAAAGGACGATGTCATTCAGATGCAGGGCGAGGTCATAGAAAACCTCCCCAACGCAACTTTCCGCGTCAAGCTGGAAAACGGCCATGTAGTTCTTGGCCACATTTCCGGCAAGATGCGCATGCATTACATCCGGATCCTGCCGGGTGACAAGGTCACAGTGGAGCTCACGCCCTATGATCTTTCACGTGCCAGGATCGTATTCCGGTCCAAGTGATCCGGTCGGGGTACAGGGAAACAGGATTCAGATCGGCTTAGCCGGTCATTAGCAACGGATTTATTCAAGGAACAGTCATGGCCCGTATTGCTGGCATCAATATTCCGCCGCAACAACACGCCGAGATCGGCCTGACCGCCATCTACGGCATTGGTCGTACCCGCGCTCGCAAGATTTGCGAAGCTGCAGGCGTACCTGTCGAAAAGAAGGTTAAGGACCTCACCGACGCCGAGCTGGAGCGCATCCGCGAGCACGTTGGTGTCTTCACGGTCGAAGGTGACCTGCGTCGTGAAGTGCAGCTGTCCATCAAGCGCCTCATCGACCTGGGTACCTATCGTGGTATGCGTCACAAGCGTGGCCTGCCGGTGCGCGGTCAGCGCACTCGCACGAACGCTCGTACCCGCAAGGGTCCGCGTCGCGCCGCAGCGTCTCTGAAGAAATAATCAAGGATAGACATCATGGCCAAAGCTTCGAGCGGCGCCGCGCGCGTCCGTAAAAAGGTCAAGAAGAACGTATCGGACGGTATCGCCCACGTTCACGCTTCTTTCAACAACACGATCATCACGATCACCGACCGTCAGGGCAATGCCCTGGCCTGGGCCACTTCTGGTGGCGCCGGCTTCAAGGGTTCGCGTAAATCGACCCCGTTCGCGGCGCAGGTTGCTGCGGAGAGCGCCGGTCGCGTGGCGATCGAGTACGGCATCAAGACGCTGGAAGTCCGCATCAAGGGACCTGGTCCCGGCCGCGAATCTTCGGTGCGCGCGCTGAACGCGCTGGGCATCAAGATCTCCAGCATTGCTGACATCACGCCGGTGCCGCACAACGGCTGCCGTCCGCCTAAGCGCCGTCGTATTTAAGGGAAAACCAAATGGCACGTTACATTGGCCCCAAGTGCAAGCTCTCGCGTCGCGAGGGTACCGATCTGTTTCTGAAGAGCGCCCGCCGTTCGCTGGAATCCAAGTGCAAGCTGGATTCCAAGCCCGGTCAGCACGGCCGCACCTCCGGTGCCCGTACGTCGGACTACGGCCTGCAACTGCGTGAAAAGCAAAAGCTCAAGCGCATGTACGGCGTTCTGGAAAAACAGTTCCGCAAGTACTTCGAAGAAGCCGATCGCCGTCGTGGCAACACCGGTGAAATCCTGATCCAACTGCTGGAATCGCGTCTGGACAACGTCGTCTACCGCATGGGCTTCGGTTCCACGCGTGCTGAAGCCCGCCAGCTGGTGGCTCACCGCGCCATCGAACTGAACGGCCACACGGCTGACATCCCGTCCATGCTGATCAAGGCAGGTGACGTGATCGGCGTGCGCGAGAAGGCCAAGGGCCAGGCTCGCATCAAGGAAGCCCTGGAACTGGCTGCCAGCCAAGGCATCCCCCAGTGGGTGGAAGTTGACGCCACCAAGCTGGTCGGTACCTTCAAGTCCGCCCCGGATCGTGCTGACGTCGCTCGCGACATCAACGAATCCATGGTCGTGGAACTTTACTCGCGTTAATCGACGCGATTATCGGGTCTGGGCACTGCCATTCCGGTGGCGGTGCGCTATACTTCGATGCTTGTCTGGCAGCCGTGTGCTTTTGCATCCGGCTGCCTGTTGCATGTGCACCGCCAAGCTTGCCCTGGATAGTGTCCATGCAACAGGCAGCCCGCCGTGTCATCCGCCAGGATGGCTGTCGCCCCAGTGGTGGCGGCACCGGTAGCGCCTGGTTTGCAGTCCTCGAGATTCGCAGGTCTATTTCTTTCTTTTTTCCGTCAGCCTTATCGGTGTAACGAGCCGAGGGTATTGATCAAGGAACATTCATGTCCGTCCAAGGTTTTCTGAAGCCGCGTGCGATCGAAGTCGAAACGCTCAGCGCCACCCATGCCAAAATCATCATGGAGCCCTTCGAGCGCGGCTACGGCCACACGCTGGGCAATGCGCTGCGCCGCATCCTGCTGTCGTCCATGACCGGTTATGCGCCGACTGAAGTGCAGATCACCGGTGTGGTGCACGAGTACTCCACGTTGCCGGGCGTCCAGGAAGACGTGGTCGACCTGATCCTGAACCTGAAGGGCGTCGTGTTCAAGCTGCACAGCCGTGAAGAAGTCACCCTGACCCTGCGCAAGCAAGGCCCTGGCGACGTTTTTGCGCGTGACATCGAACTGCCGCATGATGTCGAAATCATCAATCCGGATCACGTGCTGGCCCACCTGAGCGACAACGCCAAGCTGGAAATGCAGATCAAGGTCGAGCAAGGCCGAGGCTATGTGCCCGGCAACGTGCGCGCCCTGGCTGACGACCGTTCGCAATCCATCGGCCGTATCGTGCTGGACGCTTCGTTCAGCCCGGTGCGCCGCGTGAGCTACGCTGTCGAAAACGCCCGCGTCGAGCAGCGTACCGACCTGGACAAGCTGGTGCTGGACATCGAAACCAACGGCGTGATCACGCCCGAGGAAGCGGTGCGCCAATCGGCCCGCATCCTGATGGACCAGATCTCCGTGTTCGCCGCGCTGGAAGGCCCGGGCGAATCCGCCTACGAACAGCCCAGCCGCGCTGGCGCGCCGCAGATCGACCCGGTCTTGCTGCGTCCGGTGGACGACCTGGAGCTGACGGTGCGTTCGGCCAACTGCCTGAAGGCCGAAAACATCTACTACATCGGCGATCTGATCCAACGTACCGAAAACGAGCTGCTCAAGACCCCGAACCTGGGCCGCAAGTCGCTCAACGAAATCAAGGAAGTGCTGGCCGCACGCGGCCTGACCCTGGGCATGAAGCTGGAAAACTGGCCGCCCCTGGGCCTCGAGCGTCCCTGAGTCTGAACCAGGTCCCGGCCGTGTGCCGGGACCTTGCTGATTTCAGCCGCCGTGCCTTGCATGGCGGCCGGTCCCCCGGGCAGCAGCATCGTCCGGCGTACCGTTCCAGGGCAGCTTTTTCGTCCCTGGCCGGAAGCCAGTCTTCCGGAACCCCTGGCAGTACAGGCATGTTTGCATGCCATTCATTCCATCGGACCGCGCCCCGCAAGGGGTGATAGAAGAGCCGGTTAACTTGGTGCCCAGGCACCGTTCATTCAAGATTCAAAGGAAATACCATGCGTCACCGTCACGGCCTGCGTAAGCTGAACCGCACCAGCAGCCACCGCCTTGCCATGTTCCGTAACATGGCTGTCTCGCTGATCACGCACGAAGCGATCAAGACCACCTTGCCGAAAGCCAAGGAACTGCGTCGCGTCATCGAGCCGCTGATCACGCTGGGCAAGAACCCCACCCTGGCCAACAAGCGCCTGGCTTTCGCCCGTCTGCGTGATCGCGACGCCGTGGTCAAGCTGTTTGAAGTCGTTGGCCCGCGCTACGCTGCCCGCAATGGCGGCTACACCCGTGTGCTGAAGATGGGTTTCCGTCAGGGCGATAACGCCCCGATGGCGTTCATGGAACTGGTGGATCGTCCTGAAGTCGAGGCCGACGAGCAAGCTCAAGCTGCCGATCAGGAATAAGACGTACATCAGCTTGCGCTGATGCCAGGCGGCGACCGTTTCTGACGGTCGCCGCCTTTATTTTTGCCCGGCCGCGTCGTGAAAAGAGGACACTCGGCCCGGGGGCTGGCCCAGGGCTCGCCAAACGGCTGGCAAAGGTTCATACTTATTGTGTTGCCCCGTCCGGGAGCACGCTGCGGCATTTGTGGCCGACGTGTTCCCGGGCGGGGTTTTCGCCGTTCTGGCCTGGTTGATAGGATAGGAAATGACGCTCACCAGTCTGCTGTTTTTTGTTCCCACCTGTTTCGCTCTGAACCTGGTGCCGGGGCCGAACAATTTGCTCAGCGTGCACAATGGCGCCTGCTACGGGTTCCGCAAGGCGGTGGGTGCAGGCTTGGGACGAGAGGCTGCTTTCGCCATTCTGATCGTGTTGTCGGCGCTGGGCCTTGCGGCTTTGCTGGCCGCTTCCGCGACGTTTTTCCTGGTGGTGAAGTTCGTCGGGGCTGCCTATCTGCTGTACATCGCCGTCAAGCTGTGGCGCGCCAAGGTGGGTGGCTTTGATCCCGATCTTTCCGGCGTGAAGCATCATGAATCGCTGGGGCAACTGATGCGTACCGAGTTCATGGTGGCGATCAGCAACCCCAAGGCCATCCTGATTTTCGGTGCGTTGCTGCCGCAATTCGTCGATCATACCCAGCCGGTGGCCGAGCAACTGCTGATGCTGGGTGGTGTGTTCCTGGTGCTGGAGTGGGGGTCCATCGCCCTGTACGCCTTTATGGGCGTATATCTCGGCGGCTGGCTCAAGACACCGCGCAATATGGGGCGATTCAACAAGTTCTGCGGCCTGTTCCTGGGCACGGCCGGGCTGGGCCTGCTGTTTTCGCGCTCCTGATCCGCTCTCGGGGCTGCTCAGGAGAGATAGCCAGGTACGGCCAGGCCCTGCGGGCATTCTGCCGCAGGGCCTGCTTCATTTTCTTGGCGCTTGGCGGGAGAGCCCTGGCCAATGCCGCCTGCGCCAGGTTCAACGCAGGCGCTCCAGTACCGCAAGAAATTCTGCAGGCCCCATATAGCCGATGACACGTGCATCTTCCCTGGGCTGTCCGCCTGCATCATGGAACAGCATGGCGGGGGGGCCGAAAATGCGCAATTGCTTCATGAGCGCACGGTCAGCGGCGCTGGCGCGCGTCACGTCCAGGCGCAGCAGCGTGAATTGCCGCAACGCTGCCTGCACGGCTGGGTCGGAGAGCGTGTCGCGTTCCATTTCGTGGCAGATCGCGCACCAGTCGGCATAGACGTCCAGCATGACTGGACGGCTGCTGGCTGCCAGCGCGGCTTCCAGTTCACGGGTGCTGGCGATGTCGGTGAAGACCAGCGGAGCTTCCTGCTGCGCAGCGTGGCGGTTCCAGGCAGCCAGCGGTGCCAGGGGATCGCGGCCGCCGCTGGCCGCACCGAATAGCCAGATCAGGGCCACGCCGGCCAGCAGCAGGCCTGCCGTCTTCAGTGCAGCAGGGCCGGGCTGGATGGGCCGAGGCAGCGCTTCGAAGGCGCCCATGAGTACGGCAGCAAAGCAGGCCAGGGCTGCCCAGCCGGCCAGCGCCAGCGCGCCCGGCAGCAAGGTGCTGGCCAGCCACCAGGCAGTGCCCAGCAGCAGCAGGCCGGTCAATTGGCGGATACGTTCCATCCAGGGGCCGGGCCGGGGCCGCCAGCGGCCTGCCAGCAAGCCCAGCAGGAGCAGGGGCAATCCCATGCCCCAGGCCATGGCAAACAGCGACAGGCCGCCGCGCATGACATCACCGCTTTGCGAGAGGTACAACAGCGCGCCGGCCAGCGGGGCAGCGACGCATGGGCCTATCACCAGGGCGGAGACGGCGCCCAGCAGGCCTGCGCGTGGCAGGCTGTTGGCGATTCCACCTTGTCCGATACGGCCCAGGCGGCCTTGCAGCGCACCGGGCATCTGGAAGGTGAAAACGTCGAACTGCGCCAGCGCCAGCAGCGCCAGCGCCAGCGAGAACAGGCCGATGAGCCAGGGCATCTGCAGCCAGCTGGAGAGTGCCGCGCCCGTGGCGCCCGCCAGGATGCCCATCAGGGTGTAAATGATCGACATGCCTGCCACATAGGCGGCAGCAAGCGCCAGGCCACGGCCGCGGGTCAGCGTGCCCGCTGGCGAAGACAGCAGCATGGCCGATACGATGGGCAGCATGGGCAGGACGCAGGGGGTCAGCGACAGCAGCAGGCCCAGCCCCAGGAAGCTCAGCAATTGCAGACCCAGCTGGCCGTCAGCGGCCCCAAGGCGCCGGGCCATGTCCAGGTCGCCGCCGCTCAGGGGCGGCGCCGCAGGCGTTGCGGAAGCGGTAGCGGGAGCGGCAGAGGAAGCAGGGCTAGTGCTGGCAGCGCCGGCCGGGCCAGCACTGGTTATTGGGGCTGTATCGCTCTGCGGTGCGCTGCGTACCGATGTGGCGGCCTCGCCAGGGGCGGGCAGGTCTGTCTGCAGGCTGGACAGGGGCGCCAGTGCGTCCTCCAGGGTTTCCTGGGCAGCGATGCGATAGTTGCCTTGGCCGTCGTCTTCGAGTTGCAGGCGCTGGCGCAAAGGCGGGTAGCACAGGCGGTCTTCGGCGCAGCCCTGGCTGTCGGCAATGAAGGCCAGCGGCGGGCGGCCCGGCAGATCAGGAATGGGGACGATGATTTCGAGCCGGTCGCGGTAGACCTCCATGTCGCGCTGGAAGGTCGTATCGAACACTTCGCCGCCGGTGGGCAAGGCTGCGCTGGCGGCTTGCGCGCCGGCAGCCGAGAGCCAGTGCCAGGCCAGCTTTTCGCGATACATGTAGTAGCCGGGCGCGATGGTGTAGTCCAGTACCAGGCGCTGCTGGCCGTCGATCCCAGCGCTTAGCGCAAAGGCTTCTTCTTCGGGCAGCAGGGCGGGCTTGGTCGGGAAGAAACCGGGCAAGGTATTGCCGGGCAGCGCCGAGGCCGGCTGGGCCTGCGCGGGGCGGGCCAGCGACAGGCATAGCAGCAGCGCCAGGGCCAGCAGCAAGCCCAGTTGCAGCCCTGGCAGCCCGGGCCGGTTCTGCGTCATGTGGCTCATGCTTGCGGGCCGGCGGGCGCCGGGGTAGAGCAAGCCGTGATCCATTCCAGGTAGGCGGGCAGGCCCGCGCAGATGGGCAGGCAAATGATTTCCGGGACGGCATAGGGGTGGTGCCGTTGGATGGTGGCGATGGCGCCGGCACGTTGCGCCTGGCTCAACTTGGCCTGGAGCGGGTACTCCGTGGCGTGCTCCAGCTTACCTTCCCATGAATAGGTGGAGTGCACCGGGGCGCCGATCTGGACGCAGGCCGCGAAGCCGCCGAGCACCAGCTCGTCGGCAACGGCCTGGGCCAGTGCCAGATCAGGGAAAGTGCTGAGCAGGAGTTCGCAATCGGGGGGCAGGGTGGTCATGGCAGGTCCGTATGGGCGGCCTTGGCACGGCAGGCGCGCGAGAAGGAAATGGTATTGGGCCGGCGGCTTGATATCGGCGCATGCCGGGGGCTTGCATCGGCGCGCGCTTTGTGTGAGTTTAGCCCTTGATGGCGAGGGGGACGAGGCATGAACCGGAAAAGTGGGCAGGTGCCGGCAGGACGACAGGCAGAGAGCGCCGATGCACAGGCAGCGCAGCGCGTGCTGAACCATGTTCGGAGCCTTGAGGACCAGAGCTGCTTGCTGGTCGGTGTGGAGGCAGTGTTTTCCCATGCGGCGCAAGGCATGCAGCACAGCCATGCCCGGATCCAGTTCCTGCAGGTGCTGGAAGGCGCGTTGGCAGTGCGGGTGGGGACGCAGCAGTGGCTGGTGCCGCAGCACCATGCCTTGCTGCTGCCTGCCGGGCTGACGCATGACAACCGCTATTTCGGGCCGGCGCGGGTGCGCAGCCTGTATATCGCGCCCGGGCTCTGGCAGGCCGGCATGCCAGAGGGTTGCCGGCTGGTGGCGGTGCCCCCCTTGCTGCGCGAACTGAGCGCGGCCGTCCTGGCCATTCCCAGGGAACCGTCCACTGACGACCGCCATGCCTTGCTGATGGCTCTGACCGTGCGGGAGATACAGCACCAGCCGGGATTGGCGCTGCGGCTGCCGATGCCGGCGGACCGGCGCCTGCAACGCATGTGTGAAACCTTGCTGCGTGATCCGGGCAACCGTGCGCCGCTGGCGTACTGGACCCGGGTGTCGGGGCTCAGTCAGCGTACGCTGACGCGGCTTTTTCCCCGTGAAACGGGGCTGAGCTACAGCGCCTGGCGCCAGCAGTTGCTGCTGCTGGCAGCGCTGGAACGCCTGGCGTCGGGGCGAACCGTCGGGGCGGTGGCGCTGGACCTGGGCTATGCCTCTGCCAGCGCATTCGGTGCGATGTTTCTGCGGCAGGTAGGCATGACCCCTTCGGCCTATGCCAGATGCCAGGCAGGACACGCCTGAGCGGTCGTGGCAGAGCGGGCCTGTCGACACCCGGACGAAACGCTATGGCCTGATCACGATAGTGAATGGCCTTGATGAGATAGATGCGCTGGAATGGCAGCCGCAAGATAGCGGGGCAGGGCGAGTGGTGCGCCAGTGCTGCCGTCCGTGGCCCGCATGCATGCCGGTATTGCCGGACGCAGGCGTTCTTCACTGTTTTCAGGGGGCAAGTCTTGGAACAAGCTAACCATCCCGTTTACGGGACATATGATCAGTCCGCGCTGGATGCCCAATACAACATCCTGGGGATGATCCCTGGCTACAAGGACATCTTCACGCGCTGGGATGCGGACAGTGCGGCAGCCCGGCAGCAGGCGCAGGCCGAGGGGCGGTTGCAGGTGCTGAGGTATGGCGCATTCGCCTTGCAGGAAATCGACTTTTTCTCATGCGGTGCCCAGAAAGCACCGGTGGTGTTGTTCATTCATGGCGGCTATTGGCGTTCACAGGACAAGTCGGCATTTGGCTATACCGCGGCGGCCTATCAGGCTATGGGCTGCCATGTGGCGCTGGTGAATTACCGCCTGGCGCCGGCAGTGAACATGGACCAGATTGTCGATGACCTGCGTGCCAGCGTGGCCTGGCTGGATGGCCAGGCGCAGGCGCTGGGCATTGCGCGTGACCGCATTTATATCGCCGGCAGTTCGGCGGGCGGCCATCTGGTGGCAACCTTGATGGCGACGGATTGGGCAGCGCTGGGCGTGCGCGAGGATATCGTGCGCGGTGGCTGCGCACTCAGTGGGGTGTATGAACTGGAGCCCATCCGGCTGTGCTTCCTCAATGCCGTGGTGGGCCTGGATACTGTTCAGGCGCGCCGCAACAGTCCCTTGTACCGCCTGCCACGCCAGGGGCTGCCCTTGATCCTGTCGGTAGGCGGGGATGAGTCTCAGGAATTCCAGCGGCAGCAGGATACCTATGCGCAGGCCTGCCGGGAGCGGGGCATGGCGGTGACTGTCGTGCCGCAGCCGGACGGCCATCACTTCGACATGATAGACCGCTGGTGCGACCCCAATCAGGCGCTGTTCCGCGAATTTGCCGCGATGATCCAGGCCGACTGAGTGAGGGCCAAGCCGGTGTTGTATCCGGTGCGCTCCCCCGGGGTGCGACTCATGACGGCCGCTTCAGGCCGGGGTGGCTTCCCGGTGCGCCGACAGGCTTTGCTCGATGATCCGTGCCAGCCGTTCGAAGGCCGGCACGATCTGGCTTTCCTGAACGCCTGCATAGCCCAGCAGCAGGCCCTGACAGGGCGTGGAAGTGCCCGCATAGTGTGAGGACAACGCCCGAGCGACCAGCCCCTGGCGGCGTGCCTCGAGCACGACGGCCTGGTCCGTGCCGGGCGGGCTGTCGGGCGGCAGGTGCAGCACCAGGTGCAGCCCGGCCTCATGGGCGGAAACCGGCCAGTCCGCGCCTAGCCGCCTGGTGATGGCGGCGCGCAGCAGCGTCTGCTTGCGCGCATAGAGCTGGCGCATGCGACGGATGTGGGCGGCATACATGCCTTGCGAGATGAATTCGGCCAGCGCCGCCTGTTGGACCAGTTGTCCGTCGCGGAAAAGTTCGGCGTAGCCGTCGGCGCATTGTGCAGCGATGGCTTCGGGCAGGACCAGATAACCGGTGCGGATGCCGGGGAACAGGGTTTTGGACAGGGATCCCATGTAGATCACGCGGCCATGTTCGTCCAGGCCCTGCAGCGATGCCAGTACCCGGCCTTCGAAGCGGAACTCGCTGTCGTAGTCGTCCTCCAGCACCCAGGCATCGTGCTGGCGCACGTATTCCAGCAGCCGGCGGCGGCGCGCCAGGCTCATCACCATTCCCAGCGGGAATTGGTGCGATGGCGTGACATAGATGAGGCGCGGCGGGTGCAGCATCAGCTCGCCTTGCAGCGTCAGCCCTTCTGCATCCACTGGTACCGGCACCAGCTCCAGGCCCTGTGCCTGCAGCAGGCTGCGAGCCGGGCGATAACCCGGCTCTTCCACCCAGACCCGGTCGCCGGTATCGGCCAGCATCTGGCCGACCAGCGCGATGGATTGCTGGATGCTGGTCGTGATGATGACTTGTTCCGGCGTGCAGTTCACTGAGCGCGACAGGCGCAGGTGTTCGGCGACGGCCTGGCGTAGCGGGTAGTAGCCGCCATGGTGGGCGTAGTTGAGGCGGTCGCGGCGGCAATAGCGCCAGTGACGCCCGATCATGCGGGCCCAGGCCGCGTGCGGGAAATGGTCGGTGTCGGAAATCCCCAGCGCGAAAGCGCCGGAAGGGCTTTCGACGATGGCGGCATCCTTGAGCACCAGCAGCCCGCGCCGTGACAGGCCTGGATCTGGTGCGGGCTGGGCTTCGCCCGCTACCAGCAGGCGGTCGGGGACGTGGCCGGGCAGGGTGTCGGATAAATACGTTCCGCTGCCAGGCCGGCTGATCAGGTAGCCCTCAGCCAGCAATTGATCGAAAGCATGCAGCACGGTATTGCGCGACAGCTTCAGCTCGTCGGCCAGCGCGCGCGTGGACGGCATGCGCGTATTCGGGGGCCACATGCCCTTCAGGATGGCCTGGCGCAGCAGGTCGTAGATCTGCCGGTTGAGCGGCCCGTGGGGCGACAACTTGTCGTAATCCAGGTACTGGAGCAGGTAGTCGGAAAGCAGCACGATAGCGACGTCGAAAGTGGCAGGGTGACAGGGAAAACCCTAGCAAGAATCGTGCCAAGTGGTACCACGAAGAAAGGCTGAAGTGGCGCTTTTTACCGGTCCACATGACGCGTACTGTGTGATGACAGCGTGCGACGGACTGATTTCACATGTGGCCCGGCCGGCGCGCTGTCCTCCCTTCGGGGTGGAGCCAGGCGAGGCATTCATTCTGTAGCCCTGGGCTTTTCCGAATGGTGGCGAGGCATTGCCGATCCTGATGATGGCGTGCTCCGCTTTTCGACAGTGTTGTCATTTATGGACGATGAGACCATGATGAAAAACCTCAATTCCTTTCCACGGAAATTTGTGTGCGGCTTGGCGCTGGCCCTGGTGCCCATGATGATGGCGGGCACGGCAGCTCAGGCGCAGACGCGTGGCGGCACGTTGGGCCTGGTTGCCAACCCGGAACCTCCGTCCATCGTCACGGCCATGAATTCCATGGTGGCGGCGCAATACATGGGCAGCAAGGTTTTCCAGGGTTTGCTGACCTACGACGGCGACCTGAAGCCGCGTCCTGAACTGGCCAAATCCTGGACGGTTTCCGACGATGGCCTGAGCTATGTGTTCGAGTTGCAGGAAGGGGTGAAATGGCACGACGGCCAGCCATTTACCGCCGATGATGCGGTATTCACCATTGGCACATTGCTGCCGGCGGTGCATGTGCGCACCGGTTTGGTGCTGAAGAACTATCTTGAGTCAGTGACGGCCAAGGATGCACACACGGTCGAGATCAAGCTGAAGAAGCCTTTCCCGCCGTTCATCTACATGTTCGAGTCCGGCACCATGCCGATGATGCCCAAGCATTTGTACGAGGGTACGGACTTCGCCCGCAATCCGGCCAACCAGAAGCCGGTCGGCACCGGCCCGTTCCGCTTCAAGGAATGGAAGCGCGGTTCCTACCTGCGGCTTGAACGTAACCCGGATTACTGGAAGCCCGGTTTGCCGTACCTGGATGGCGTGGTGTTCTACATGATGCCGGATGCGGCCTCCCGTGTGGTGGCCTTCGAGAATGGCACGGTGCAGGTGTTGCGCAGCGGCGACCTGGAAGTGTCCGACCTCAAGCGCCTGCAGGGCATGGATGGCGTGGACTACACGGCCAAGGGCTGGGAGTTGTTCTCGCCCACTTATCACCTGCAGCTCAACCTGCGCAAGCCGCCCTTCGATAACGTCAAGGTGCGCCAGGCGATCCAGCATGCGCTGGACCGGCAGTTCATCGTTGACGTGATTTTCGAAGGCCTGAACTGGCCGTCAACCGGGCCGTTCGCCAAGACGGAACTGTTCTTTGAAAAGGATGTGCAGCAGTATCCCTACGATCTCGACAAGGCCCGGGCATTGATCAAGGAATCGGGCGTGGATGTCGGCGCGCGGCCGGTGAAGCTGCTCAACATGGCGCTCGGCGGCAACTATGACCGCCTGCTGGAATACACCAAGCAGATGCTCGAGCAGATCGGCTTCCGTGTCGAAATCGAAGCCAGCGACGGCGGTACCTGGGCCAGCAAGGTCAGCAACTGGGATTACGACATCACCTTCAACCTGCCTTACCAGTACGGGGACCCGGCCCTGGGCGTGGAGCGGCTGTACGTGACACGCAATATTTCCAAGGGCAGCCCGTTTGCCAATAACCAGGGCTACAGCAACCCCGAGGCCGACGCCCTGTGGGACAAGGCTGGACAGGAACTGGACCCGGCCAAGCGTGCAGCGTACTACAGCGACCTGCAGAAAATCCTGGCGCGGGACGTGGCGAACAACTGGCTGATGGATATCGAATTCGGCACGGTTTCCAAATCGAACGTGAAGAATCCGGTGAGCTCGGGCCATAGCCTGACTGAATCCCTGGATACCGTATCCATCGAGTAGTACGCGCAGCAATAAGCGAGCTGGCGCGGCCAGGGGGGCCGCGCCAGGCAACTGGACGCGAGGTATCCGATGTTTATTTCATTCCTTACGACGCGGTTGTTCAAAGCATTGATGGTGATGCTGGGTGTGGTTGTCATCAATTTTTTCCTGATCCGCATGGCGCCGGGCGACCCTGCTGCCGTGCTGGCCGGGGAGTCGGGTGCGAGTGACCCGGCATTTGTCGAGGCGCTGCGCGCGCAGTTTGGGCTGGACCAGCCCTTGCTGACGCAGTTGTGGGTTTATCTGAAGGGGGCGGTGCAGCTGGACCTGGGCTATTCCTACCGCAACCATGTGCCGGTGTTCGACCTCATCATGGAACGCCTGCCGGCAACGCTGCTGCTGATGGCGGCAGCCTTCGTGATTTCCATCGTGGCCGGCGTGGCGCTGGGCGCACTGGCGGCGCGTTCGCGGTTTCGCAACCGGCACCGCTGGGTCGACAGCCTGGTAATGTCCTCGGCGATGCTGCTGTATGCCACGCCGCTGTTCTGGCTGGCGCTGCTGAGCGTGATCATCTTTTCCGTCATCCTGGGCTGGTTCCCGGCGTTCGGCATGGAAAGCGTGGCCGCCAGCTATGTCGGGTGGGAAAAAGTGCTGGATATCGGCCGCCACCTGGTGCTGCCGGCCTGTTCCCTGGCGGCGTTTTTCATGGCGGTATATGCGCGCCTGATCCGCGCTTCCATGCTGGAAGTCATGGGCATGGACTACGTCAAGACGGCACGCGCCAAGGGCGTGCCGCCCGGACGCGTCCTGCGGGTGCACGTGATGCGCAATGCGCTGATGCCAGTGGTTACCTTCGCTGGCGTGCAACTGGGCCAGCTGGCAGGCGGCGCGGTGCTGACTGAAACCGTATTCGGCTGGCCCGGTGTGGGCAGGCTGATGTTCGATGCCTTGTTGCAACGTGATTATCAACTGTTGCTGGGCGGCTTCCTGGTGACTTCGGCCATGGTGGTGTTCTTCAACTTCATGGCGGACCTGGTGTACCGGGTGCTGGACCCGCGGATAGGCGCCAACGGAGCGAAATCATGAAATCGCTGAGCAAACATTACCTGCGTAATTACGGTGCCGTGGCAGGGCTGGCGTTCTTCGCGCTGGTGGCTTTGGTGGCGCTGCTGGGGCCACTGCTTTATTCGCAGTCGCCATGGATGATCGTGGCGCGGCCCATGCTGCTGCCGTTTACCGACATGGCTCATCCGCTGGGCACGGACATGCTGGGGCGTGACGTGCTGGCAGGCCTGATCTATGGCGCCCGGGTGTCGCTGACAGTAGGCCTGGTGGCGACGGGCGTGGCGCTCAGTGTTGGCGTGCTGGTCGGGGCGGTGGCCGGTTATGCCGGCGGTCTGATCGACGATGCCCTGATGGCGGTCACGGAGTTTTTCCAGACCATTCCGCAGCTGGTGATGGCCGTGCTGGTGGTCGCCATCCTCAACCCTTCGCTCTATTCGGTGGTGGGCGCGATTGCGCTGGTGTCATGGCCGCCGGTGGCGCGGCTGGTGCGTGGCGAATTCATGTCGCTGCGGGAGCGTGAATTCGTGCAGGCGGCGGTGGTGATAGGCCAGCGCCCCAGCCGCATCGTGCTGACGCAGATCCTGCCCAATGCCATGTCGTCCATCATCGTCATGGGCTCCTTCATGGTGGCGACCGCCATCCTGACGGAAGCGGCACTGTCCTTCCTGGGGCTGGGCGACCGCAACCAGATGAGCTGGGGCTTCATGATAGGCGCGGCGCGCAGTGTGATCCGGCAATCCTGGTGGCTGAGCATTGCACCGGGAGTGGCGATCCTGATGACAGTGCTGGCCATCAACCTGATCGGCGAAGGGTTGAATGACGCGCTCAATCCGCACCTGCGCCGGCGTGGCGAGTGAACCGTGCGAGCCAAGGGGAAACACGAAATGAATACGAGCCATACGAGTGCCAACGCGGGTTTGCTGCGACAGATGCAGGGCGGCGCAGACAGGCGCGACCTGCAGTTCTTCGCAGCGCGCAGTAACGCGCCAGCCACCGCGCCTGGCCCGCATGACAGTTCTTCCGCCGCGCTGCCGCAAGCGGCACTGTTGCAGGTGCAGGGCCTCAGCATCGCCTTGCCTGCCAGCGGCAGCGACCGGCCCTATGCGGTGCGGGATGTGTCCTATGACGTCCACGCCGGGGAAATTCTCTGCCTGGTAGGGGAATCCGGTTCGGGCAAATCCATGAGCGCCAATGCCATCATGGGCCTGTTGCCGGATTACCTGCAGCCGGAGGCCGGTCGCATCCTGTTTCGCGGGCGTGATTTGTTGCAGACCGGCGAAGAGGACATGCGCAAGCTGCGTGGCCGAGAAATCGCCATGGTGTTCCAGGAGCCGCTGTCGGCGCTCAATCCGGTCATGACGGTGGGTGACCAGATACTGGAGGTGCTGCGTGTGCACCAGGCCTACCCCGGCCCGCAAGGCGTGCAGCGGGTGCTGGAATTGCTGGAATTCGTCGGTCTGCCAGAGCCTGCCACGTTGTACAAGGCCTATCCGTTCCGGCTTTCCGGCGGCCAGCGTCAGCGGGTGGTGATCGCCATGGCGCTGGCGCTGGAGCCGGGCCTGCTGATTGCAGACGAACCTACGACGGCTCTGGACGTGACGACTCAGGCGCAGATCCTGGCGCTGATCAAGCGCATCCAGCGCGAGAAGGGCATGGGAGTCGTGTTCGTGACCCACGATTTCGGCGTGGTTGCTGAAATCGCAGACCGCGTGGCAGTGATGGAGCGCGGCGTGCTGGTGGAGCAGGGCCCGGCCGTCCAGGTGCTGGAGAAGCCCCGGCATCCGTATACGCGCAAGCTGATCGCCGCTGTGCCGGGACGGCGCGGTACGGCGTTGCCAGACATGAACGAGGGTTGCGTGATGCGGGTGGATGGCTTGCGCAAGGTCTATGCCAGCGGCAGCCGGCTGCTGGGCACGCGCCGCGAGGTTGTGGCTGCCGATGATGTGAGCTTCGCGGTGCACCAGGGGGAAACACTGGGCATCGTGGGGGAATCCGGGTCGGGCAAATCCACCATCGGCAAGTGCCTGCTGCGCCTGACTCATGTGGATGGCGGCGCCATCCATTTCGGCGGCGTCGATATCACGCGCATGAGCGAGCGCGAATTCCGGCCACTGCGCAAGGATGTGCAGATGATTTTCCAGGACCCTTTTGCTTCGCTCAATCCGCGTCATACAGTCGGCCGCATCATTACCGACGGGCCGCGCGCCAATGGCGTGCCCATGGCCGAGGCCGAGCGGCGCGCTCGTGCGCTGCTGGAACGGGTGGGGCTGGAAGCCTCGGCCTACGACAGGCACCCCGGCCAGTTTTCCGGCGGGCAGCGGCAACGCATCGGAATCGCCCGTGCGTTGGCGCTGGAGCCACGTCTTCTGGTGGCAGACGAATCGGTGTCGGCCCTGGACGTGTCGGTGCAGGAGCAGGTGCTGGCCTTGCTGGCAGACCTGCAACGCAGCCTGAATATCGCGATGATCTTCATCACCCACGATTTGCGCGTGGCGGCCCAGATCTGCCACCGCGTGGCGGTCATGCACAAAGGCAAGGTGGTGGAGTACGGGCCGGCCGCCAGTATTTTCGACGCGCCTTCAGATCCCTATACCCAGCGTCTGGTGCAGGCGATTCCGGGCCAGCAGTGGTACAGCCGCCTGATGGATGAACGCCTGCAGGCCGGCGGTATGCAGGCCACGCCAGGCATGGCGTGATGAGGCTGCAGTGAAATGGGAATGCATGAATTTTTGGATAGAGGAAAGTCGCATCCATGACTGAACGTACGCAAGCATCATCGAACGCTGCGCAAGGTGCCGACACACTGACGGCTGCTTTGCTGAGCCGCTCTTTCGACCTGTCGTTTCTCAAGCCGCAGCTGGAAGCGGCCATTCCCGGCCTGGAGGTCGTCGAGTGGCCTGACCCACGCCATGCGCAGGCCGAACTGGCCGTGTGCTGGGATGTGCCGGATGAGGTCTATGCCGGCATGCCCAGGCTGAAGCTGGTGCACAGCATTGCGGCCGGGGTGGATAACGTGGTGGCAGGCCAGGATCTGCGCGGCCTGCCGGTATGCCGGGTAGTGGACCCGGACCTGGCTGAAGGCATGTTGCAGTACGTGCTGTGGAGCGTGCTGTATTTCCACCGCAGCCTGGACCGGGCATTGGCCCAGCAGCGCCAGGCGCAGTGGCTCCGGCCGTTGCAGACCCATGCCTCCACGTGCCGCGTGGGCATCATGGGGCTGGGCGAAATGGGCGGGCACGTGGCGCAGGGCTTGGTGCAGCGGGGCTATGCCGTGCGGGGCTGGTCACGCACGCCGCGTCAGCTGGAAGGTGTGCAGGCATACAGCGGCGCGGCGCAGTTCGACGAGTTCCTGGCGGGCTGCGACATCCTGGTCTGCCTGTTGCCGCTGACGGACAGCACGCGCGGCATTCTGAACCGGCGCCTGTTCGCCGCATTGCCGCCGGGGGGGGCGCTGATTCATTGCGGCCGGGGCGCGCACCTGGTGGAGCAGGATCTGGCCGATGCACTGGCCAGCGGCCATATGCGCGGCGCGGTGCTGGACGTTTTCGCGCGCGAGCCGCTGCCCGAGGATCATCTGTTCTGGCACATGCCGGGTGTGGTGGTCACGCCGCACATGGCCACCATGGCGTCCTGGGAGGCCGTGATCAGCCAGGTGGCCGACAACGTGGCGCGGCTGCGCGCCGGGCAGGAGTTGCTCAATACCGTGGACCCGGTGCTGGGCTATTGACCCCGCGGCCAAGCGCAAGTCCCGGACTGAAGTCCGGGGTATCGCGTGGCGGTATCCATACGGTGCAGTAGGCGCCTCGGCCTTCAGGCCGAAGGTATTCAGGATTGGAAATTCGCATGTTCATTCATTCAAGACAGATTGCCGGGAGCCAGAACTCATGAGTCGCAACGACAGGGATATCAACGATGTCTACCCCGGGCATTTCGCGCCCGTGGACCCCCAGATAGCCACCTTCCTGAGCCGGACGGCGGAAGTGGCGGCGCAGTACCCCAGGCGCGACCGCGTCAGCCTGGCAGAAGGGCGCCGCATCGGCGAACGGGTCAAGGCGCAATGGGTGGCCGGCGGGCCGGAGATGGCGCGCACGGTGGAACGCGAAGTGCCGACCCGGCATGGTCCGGTACGCATCCGCGTGCATTATCCAACGCAGCGCCGGCTGCCGGGCGCCTTGATGTATATCCATGGCGGGGGTTTCGTGGTGTTCAGCCTGGATACCCATGACCGGGTCATGCGCGAGTATGCGCAGCGGGCCGGTATCGTGGTGGTCGGGGTGGATTATTCGCTGGCGCCGGAGGCCCGTTTTCCACAGCCGCTGGAAGAATGCACGGATGTCATGCGTTGGCTGCGCGAGCATGCAGATGACCTGGACGTGGACGCAGCGGGATTGTTCATCGGCGGGGATTCGGCTGGCGGCAACCTGTCGCTGGGCACCTGCGTGGCCCTGCGCGATGCCGGCGAACCCTTGCCACGGGGCATGCTGCTCAATTACGGCGGCTTCAGTACGCGCATGTACCGCGATTCCATGGTGCGCTATGGCGGGGGCGAATATGGCCTGTCACTGCACATGATGGCCTGGTTCTACCGGGCTTATCTCGGGCGCCCGGAAGATTTCGAGGACCCGCGCATGTGCCTGGTGAAGGCGCGCCTGGATGGCTTGCCGCCGGCGTTGCTGGTCATTGCGGAATGCGACCCGCTTTACGACGACAGCATAGAGATGGCGGAATG
Source organism: Kerstersia gyiorum (assembly GCF_048595715.1). Lineage (NCBI taxonomy): Bacteria > Pseudomonadati > Pseudomonadota > Betaproteobacteria > Burkholderiales > Alcaligenaceae > Kerstersia > Kerstersia gyiorum. The sequence goes on along the minus strand of NZ_CP169556.1, from coordinate 3,643,016 downwards.
CCTGGAACAGGCCGGGGTCGAGGTAGATGCCAGGGTATACCCGGGCACTGTGCACAGCTTCCTGGAGGCGGTTGAGATTGCGGATGTGGCGGTTCGGGCCTTGGACGAAAGCTGCGACTGGATGCGCAGGCACGCCGAAGCATGAGATGAGCAAAGCGGCCGCGAGGCCGTAGCCGTGCGCTGTCTTTCCCCTGCCCGCCGGGCCGGGGCCGGGGACATGCACGCCTGCGGATCAGCGGCGGCAGGAGACGACGGATATGTACACCCCGAAAGCGTATGTCGAAAATGATCTTGGTGTCCTGCATGAACACATGCGGCTCTGGAGTTTTGCCACCCTGGTGACCTCCGGCGCCAATGGCGTGCAGGCCACTCACCTGCCGTTCCTGCTGGAAGAAGGCGGGCCGGAAGGCCTGGGCATCCTGACCACCCACCTGGCGCGGGCCAATCCTCAGAGCCAGGATCTGCTGGCCGGTGCGCCAGCGCTGGTCATCTTCCAGGGGCCGCATGCCTTCGTGACGCCGAGCTGGTATGTGAACCAGATGACTTTCCCGACCTGGAACTACACCGCCATCCATGCGCGCGGCCAGCCGGAACTGATAGAAGACCCCGAGGACATACACGAGCTGCTGCGCGAAACCGTGGCGATCTACGACACGCCGCTGGGCGGCAACTGGCGCTTTGACGTCATGCCCGCCGATATGATCGTGCCGCGTCTGCGCGCCATCATGGGCGTGCGTATCCCCGTGACCAAACTGGAAGGCAAGTTCAAGATCAACCAGGACAAATCACGCGAGGATCAGTTGGGCGTGGTTGCGGCGCTGGAGGCCCAGCCGGATTCCCAGGCGCGTGATATGGCGGCGCTGATGCGGCGTTGTTTGGGGCTGGATGCGGCCGTGGCGGATAAGCCGCAAGACGCTGTGCCTGCCAAGGCGCGGGCATGAAAACAAGCCGCCGTTCTTCCGCAAGGAAAACCGGCGGCTGTACCTTCAAGCAGGGCCGCATGGTGGGGTGCCTGCCGGGCGTTGGGGCCGGGCAAAACACCTTGACGGGCATCAGTACGGTTTGCGGGCGCGGCGTCCTGCGGCCAACAGCAGCAAGGCCAGTGCCGGCCAGAGCGGCAGGGCGCCGCCACCGCCGGTGTACTTGATGGAGTTGCCGTCGGTTTCGCTGGCGACGCTATCGACCCGCAAGGTGGCGATGTTGGAACCGATGGGCGTCCCGGTGGTGCTGTTTACGCAGGAGAGCGAGTAGGTATAGACGCCGCTGGCAGCTTTGGTGACATCCACACTGCCGTCTTCTGCCTGCGGACCTTCCCAGTCATGATCTTTCGAGGTGGCTGTGCAGGAGCCCGGCACGACACCGGAGGCCGTCCAGGTAATGCGGGCGGTTTCGTCACGCTTGATGGAGGCAGGAAAGACGGCAAGGTTGATCGTGGCGCCTTGATCCGCACCATAACGCCAGATGGTGCCGGAATTGGAATAGTCGTACTCCATGACGTTGCCCTGCACGCGGTCGAACCAGCGCTCTGCGCCGCCATGCCGAGTGGACCCATACAAGGCGCCGTCTTGCCCCAGCGTGACGCCAGTGGGTGATTTTCCTGTCGTGCGTTCGGAAAACTCATGACGCACGCTGAAGGCGCTATCCGGGTCGCTGCGCCATTTGTCCATGTCCAGCGCGTACAGCACGCCATCGCTGACCTGGAATGCGTAGTCGCTCTCTGTTTTGTCCGCGCTCAGGTTGTTGCGTGTCCAGCCCAGCGCTATGGGTTTATAGGGGTTGCCGAAATAGAAGTTGTGCAGCGAGCCGCCGGACAGCGTGGTGCCATAAAGCGTATTGCCGATGAAGGCGAGCGGCCCGCGCGGCGTGGCGCCGTTGATGCCGTCGAAACGGTGCAGGGTCTGGAAATTGCTGCCGTCCGTGCCGATGCGAAAGAGGGTGCCATTGCTATTGAAGCCGACATCGTATCGGTTGCTGTCCGCAGGGTATTCCCATTTCGTGGTGTAGGGCGTGGCGCCCGTCGTCATGGAGGTGGACCCCTGCACCTGGCCGCACAGCAGGCTGGGCGTGACATAGCGGATCGTCACTTTCTCGTATGCCTGGAGGGCGGGCCGGAACAGCCACCGTGAGGGCGTGGTATAGACATTGCAGGCGCTGACGGACGAAGTGCCATAGAGATGGCCGTCAGGGCCTTGCGTCAGCGTGTTCATGCCGGTGTCGGACAGCAGGAAACTGATGGAGGTGCCATCGACGGTATTGCTGGTCTGCCAGATGGCTGCGTTCTCGGTATTGAATTCGCCGTCGGCAAGGGTGAATTCGCGCAGGACGGTGTAGCTGGTATCAGGTTGGGCAGGATCGAGCTTGAACAGGATGCCGGTAGGTGTGTTGGCGGCAGTATCGGCACCGGGGGCGCCGGGGGTTCCGCGGCTATATGCCATCAGTCCATAGAGCCAGCCATCGGCAGCCAGGATGATGTCATTGAGCAATTGGCCGCGCCCTGTTTGCCGCAGCGGGAAGGCGTGGAGGGTGCTCAGTTCGTCGCGCGCGGACAGCTTGTATATGCGGCCGTTGCCATCCGGGCCTTCGTCCATGCCATAGAGCGTGCCATCGCTAGCCTGCGCCAGGCGCCCATAGGGAAAATACAGCTTGTCCAGCGTGCTGGCGATGATGCTGGCGTGAGTGCCGTCGGCATCGGCTCGCACCAGGGCGCCAGTGGTGACCAGGCTGGTGCCATAGTTGTCTGGTACGCCGGTGCGCTGGCCCGGGCGGGGCGCCTGATTTTCCAGCGACCACCGTTCGCCGCCGGTGCGATTGTTATATCTGGCGATGCCGGCGATCAGGTCGCCATTGCGGCGCAACACCGCCTGTGTGCCCATGCCGATCTGAGCCCTGGGCGCGCCAACGATTTCCTGGGAAATCACGGACTTCTGGAATTTTGCCGGTGTGGATGGCACACGGAGGAACGCCGGGCCCAAGCGGGTGCGGGAGTTGTAGGCGAGCTGATCCCACTCGGTATCGTTGGGATCTATCACGCTGTCTATCCCTGTCCAGTACAGATAGCTGCCATAGGTGGCGTCGGACACCAGAATGGGTGGGTTCGAAGAGGGCGGCGAGTTATTCAGTGCTTCCAGCGCGGCCACGCCTTCGAGCTGTTCGCCATCGGTGTAGTTGCGCGTTGACAGGGTGACCAGGCGCTGCATCTGCAAAGCGGTGGCCTCTTGTGCCGGCACGGGCGTGCTCAGGCCGACAGTGCTGCCCAGCAGGCAGGTGCCGACTAACAGTTTTGTCTTGGCGGAAGATTGGATTGGCATGGTTCAGGCCTGGAGTTGGGGCACGTGATCAGGGGAGCCCGCCAGCGTGATGTGTCGTCTGGCGGGACGGACATATTGGCCGGGCATATGTGGGCGGCCTGCGGTCCCGGGAGACCGGCAGGCACGCGGCTTAGACCTTGTTCGGGCCGGCTGTTTCACGAGCGCTCGGCAGGGCGGCCAGGCCTGCGGCGCAGCAGGGCCAGCAATGCCAGTCCGGCCAGGCCTGCCGGCAAGGTTGCGCCGCCACCCACATCCTGCACTTCTGTCGGGGCAACGGGCTGGACGGGCGTGGCGGCTTGCGTGACCGTGATGCTGGTTTCAGAACGCTGGCTGCCGGCCAGGCCTTCGCATATCAGTGTGTAAGTGACGGTGCCTGCCGTGGCCAGGGCAGGCATTTGAGCACTGCCGGAGGCTTGCTGGGTGCCTTGCCAGCCGCCGCTGGCAAGGCATTTCTGGGCGCCGGTGGTGGCCCAGGTCAGCACTGGCCGTTCGCCTGTCGTATAGCTGTTCTTGTCCGCTTTCAGGGGTTCGGTAAAGGCGATGTCCGGCAGGTCGATTTCCAGGGCATAGATGAGGCCGCTGGTATCGCTTTCCGGACTGAGGCTGCCGCCCGTCCGGGTCGTGCCGAGCAGCCAGTGCTTGCCGTTGACGACCGGGCCGGCACGCACGCCAAAAAGGCCGCTGCCAAAATCGCTGTCGTTGAAATAGCGGACGGCTTCAATGCGGTCATCGGAGCGGTCCGGGGCTTGGCCGGGCACAAGGCGGAAGAGCGCGCCCTGGCCGTTGGCGCGAATGACACCGCGGCTGTTGGCGGCAGTGATGGACGCATCCTGAGTCGATGTGCCGTAGATATTGCCGTCCAGGCCCAGGGCGATGGGGCCCTGTATCGCGCCAGCCGGGCCGCCCGCCAGGTTGGGGGCGTCGGCAGTGTGAACCGCGCTGAGATCCGGCGAGAAGGGCAGGAACGCCACGCCACCTTCGATGTCGGCACGATTGAAACGCCACATGCCGGCAGCGCCGCCGCCGTAGAGCCAGGTGCCGTCTTCGATCATGACATTGACGTTTTCACGGGTATTGTTGGCGATGTTGCCTTCCGTGAAATAGTGCAGCACCTCGATATCGTCTGCCGTGACTTTGCCGGCGCGCAGCGTGCTGCCAGGAATGCGGGACAGCGAGCCATAGACGGTAGCGGCTTTGTCCACACCAGGATAATCGCCGGTGCTGTTGGGTTCGTACATGGGCATGCGCGACGCGATGTACAGATGGTCATCCTGCTTGCTCCAGAGCAGGACCGTGGAATAGCCGCCTTTGAGCAGCGCCTTGCCGGATTGATACTGCAGGAAGTCGACGAGCGTGCTGAAAGTACCGTCTGCCGCACGTTTGACCAGTGTGGGAGAGAGGCTGGTCGTGCCGTAATAGATATTGCCGTCCTCGTCGACGGCATGTTGTCCTACCCCTCCCAAGGGGCCGTCGAAGTCGGTGTTGGTGGGTGCCAGGATCTCGGTTTTGCCATCCTGGATAACGACCAGGTGATTGATCTGGGCGAACGTCGGGGTCATGACGTAGTGCGATGCCGAGGCGAACACTTTGCCTTCGCCTGCATCCAGCAGGTCGGAATGCACCATGCCGGTGGCGGCCGGGATAGGCGCTTGCTGATAGGCGGCGGGCTTGCCGTCCGCATCAAGGGTCAGCAGGTAGCTCAAGCCGCCTGCATCCATGCCGAATGCGGCGGGATCCTGGGCGGGGCGTCCGGTCCATGTGCTTCCTTGCAGCAGGATGCCGTTGTCGGTTTTGTGGGCGATGGGGGCCATGGCCGGGTTGACGCCCTGAAGGTTGCCGTCCTGAGAGAACTTTTCAAAGCGATGCAGAACCTTGGCGTCCAGCCCTTCCTGATTGGCCCATTGCGCCTGGGCGGGTAGCGCAGCGGCCAGCATGACGGCAAGCGTCAGGGGGCGCAGGGGCAGGGTAAAAGTGCGTAGCGGCGAATGGTTCATCACGGGGGCCTTGTGGTTGAGCATGGCAGGGCAAGAAGCGGTGCCGGTGGCGTCGGGGGAATGGGTGGCGGTGGATAAGTCGTTGGGGATGATTGGCAAATGGCCTAGAACTGATAGGTCAGGGTGCCCAGGATCGTGCGTCCGGGGGCAAAGCTCAGGCCGGTACCCGAGCCGGTGATTTCCACATAATTGCGGTCGAGCACGTTATCGACGGCCAGGCCCAGGTGCAGTTGGCGGGTGGCTTGCAGACCGGCCCACAGATCCAGCGTGCGCACGGTCTGATTGGCCCAAACGGATTGCGTGTCTTCTTTCCAGGGGCGCTCCAGGCGCCAGCGTGCGCCGAGTTCCAGGCGTCGGTCGAACAGGCGCACGCCGCCTGAAAGGCCGATCTTCAGGCTGGGCGGGCCGAAATAGAACATGTCCACGAGCGTGCTGCCGGCACCGCCACTGCTACCCATGGAGGTCGGCGGGTAGCCTGTCCAGCTGCCCAGCGGGAAAGGGTTGTAGTCTGTCGTGTCCAGCTTGGAGATCACGCGCGTCACGTTCAGGTTGGCGAAGAAGTCGTCGCTGTCGTAATCGACCTGCATATCCAGACCGCGGAAATGGGCAGGTTGGTTCAGGTTGACGTAGGCCGATGGGCAGAGCATCCCGCCGCAGTCGGCGGTGGCGATGGGAGACATGATGGCTCCCATCACGATGTAGTTCCGCACGCGATTTTCGAACCAGGCCGCCTTCACGCGCAGCGCGTCGTTGGGGCGCAGGCCGGGGGTGAAGTTCAGGTTGGTGCCGAACTGCCAGGTGCGGGCGCGCTCTTCCTTCAGGCCCGGGCTGGGGTAATAGGGAAACATGTTGTAGACGTGCATGCCGTACATCATGGTTTCGGTGATGGCGGGCGGCCGCAGGCCTTCGCCATAATTGACGAAGAGCTGTGCCCAGGGCGCGGGTTTGACGGCCAGCGACAGCGTGGGCGCAACCCCATAGGTGGAGCGATCCACTTCAAACCGGGTGTAGAGCGCGGTAGACGACGGCCGTACGCCCATCTCGTTGGGCACCATGCCCATGAACATCTGGCCGTTGCCCTTGAGCCAGAAATGGTCGTAGCGCAAGCCAGCGGCAATGCGCAGCCATTCGTCGTAGTCGAAGGTCAGGGACTGGAAAGCGCTGGCCACGGTACGTTTGCCTTTGGGCGTGGAACCTTCGTACCAGGCTGGGTCACGCGAGGAATTGTCGCTGACGTGGTCGTTGTACTTGGGGGACGTCCAGTCGTGGAAGAACTCGCCGCCGGTACGCGAGGTCAGCTGCCATTTGCCGAGTTCGACGACTGCCGTGTTCTGCAGGGTTCCGCCCAGGGTATTGGTTTCGAAATCCAGGGCGAAGCTATCGGCTGGCCTGGCTTCGTTGGCAATGCGTTCTTCGTGGCGTCTCGTATTGGTGTAGTACAGCGAAGACTCGATGGATATCCATGGGTTGGCAGGCTGGTAGTCGTATTCCAGCTTGATCGTATCGACCCGCACCGAATATTGCGCCGCGCCGCTGACAGCCAGGCGGTCGCCATTGGTGAACTTGGTGTCGTAGCCTACGTAGCTCAATTGCAGCCGGTGGTCGATGGATGGGCGCCAACCCAGCTTGGCCAGGCCGGACCATATGTCCTGGTTCGTGGCACGGGCCGGTTCACCCAGGGGTGTTTCGATGGCGTTCTGGTTGTTCGAGCCTTCGTAATGGTCGATCCCGCCCTTGCGGCCCAGGCGAAATTCGCCCAGGTGGCGGCGGCTCACGGCAGCCAGGAAATCTGTTTCCTCTCCCATGCGCAGGCCGATGGCGGCGTGGCCCAGAAAATGTGTGGCATTCGTGCCGGTACTGCCCTGAACCCGTCCACCTACGGTTTGTTCAGGCAGCAGCACATCGTCGATCTGCAATGTCCGGAAGTTCACGATGCCGGCGATCATGCCAGCGCCGCCCACGGTGGAGGTCGGGCCTTTTTCGATATCCACGCTTGAGAGCAGTGCCGGGTCGAGATAGACCTGGCCGTTGCTGCCATGCCCGCTTTTCTGGAAATTCTGGCGCGTGCCGTCCACCATGACGTTCACCCGGCCGAAGTCCTGCATGCCCCAGATATTGACGGAGACGCCCGGATCGCTGCGCCCCTGGCTGGTGAAAACCCCGGAGACATTGGCCAGAACGTCACTGGTGTTGCGCGGTGGCAGGCGGCGTAGATCTTCTGTCGTGACCCTGGCCAGCATTTCTGGTGTGGTGAAGATGTCGGCGCGTGCGTTGATATTGCCGGTCACGAGCACGGGGGCGAGTTCCGTGGCGGGCTTGGCGGATAGCGGCGGTGCGGTAATGGCGACCAGGTTGGCGCTGACCGTCACCCGTAATCCGGTGCCTGCCAGCAGGCGTTCGAAGCCTTGCTGGACGGAATAGCTGCCGTGCAGCGGGGCGGAACGGCGGCCGCCGAGCAAGGACTGATCCGCTGCGACGGAAAGGCTTGCCTGGGCGGCCGCGGCCTTGAGCGCCAGGTCCAGTGTCTGGGCCGGGACGTCGAAATCTACCAGGCGTGCGCTGGCGGTCGCGTCCGCTGCCTCGGCCATTGCCGGCGCCAGTGACGCCAGGCTGACAGCCAGAGGGAGTGCGAGCGGAATCAGAAGGGAACGCATGAAAACTCCACGGGAGAGCCAGCAAGCCCATGCATGCCGGCAATGCCCGTAAAGACGGTTGGGGACGAGAAATACCCTTGTTCGGATTTGAAACAATATGTAAATTGTGCGGGGCGGCGGCTGCTTGCACGGAGCACTGCTGCTGCTTCGGGCAGGCGGCAGCGCAGCAGGCCACTCATGGCTGCATGGGGGAAAACAGGGGGAACAGGGCGGAAACAGCGGGAGCCGGGGCTAGACCGGCAGCAGTTCGATGTGGTCGGGCAGGGAGCGTACGCGGATGTTGCCCAGCGTGGGGAGGCTGGCGAGGAACTGGGGAATATCCGTCAGGCGCACCGACGCGGCGATGCGCGGCTGGCGCGGGCTGTTGCCATTGCCCAGTGGCGCGCGGACGGGCAGGGCGGCATAGCGCGAAAGCTGCGCAGCAATTTCTTCCAGGCTGGCGTTTGAGAACACCAGCACGCCTGCACGCCAGGCATAGGCGTCCGCAGCCGGAATATCCAGATAGCGCGCCTGCCCTGCTTGAATATCCAGCACCTGTCCGGCGCGCAAGGGCCATTGGCCCCGTTCGATGCGGCCCAGGCCCAGCCAGCGTGGCTCGTTCAGGGTGGCAGTCGCCTGGCCGTGTTCCAGGCTGATGCGGATCTGTTCCGGGCGCCAGCGGTCGATGGCGATGCGGCCATCTTGCAGCTGTATGTCCACATTCCGGCTGCGCAGCCGCCAGGGGCGTTGCCCGTCTGCCGCCGCCGCAAGAATGAGCGCGCCTTGCGGCAGCTCGGCCGAACGCAGGTCAGGCCGGAAGCTGGCTTGCAGGCTGGCGTCCGGGCCGAGGTCGAATACTGAGCCGTCCGGCAATGCCTGCCCTAATAGCGGGGCAGCCTGGGCCGTTTGCCATTGGCCGTGCCAATCCGGCCGCTGGCGCTGCCATGCCAGCCCGCCGACTGCCAGGATGGACACCGCCCCGATGGAAAGATGCTTGAGCGTTCTGCGGCGCTGCGCCTGATTCGTGCTGGCGCACGTGGCGGCGCTGGCCAGACGGCCCAGCGCCTGGTCGGAATCAAAGGCATCCCAGGCGTGACAGACCTCGCGATAGGCGGTGGCGTGCGCCGGGTCCTGCCATATCCAGCGCTCGAAGCGGGCTTGCAGCGAGTCGTCGTCGGGCGATTGCTGCAGGCGCATGAACCACTGCGCGGCCTGTTCCAGCGGTGTCTTCATCCCAGATCCGTTCCGATATGGCGCCGCAGCGCAACCAGCCGCACCAAGGCGCGCGCCACATGGCCTTCCACGGTCTTGCGGCTGATGCCCAGGCGCGTGGCAATTTCCTCATGGCTCATGCCCTCGATGCGCAGCAGCCAGAACACCTCGCGGCACTTGGGCGGCAACGCTTCCAGCACGGCCTGAAGCTGGGCCAGGCGTTGCCGCATGTCGGCGATTTCCTCGGGCGACGGCACCCTGGTTTCGCCCTGCCGGATCAGTGCAGTGTCGCCGTCCTCTTCCGGCAGCGCAATATAGCGTCGCTCCAGGCGGTAATGGTCGGCCAGCGCCGAGCCGACAATGCGTCGCAAGTACAGGTGCGGGGTTTCGATGTGGCTGGCGGAAGCGGCCGTGGCATAGCGCACCAGCGCGTCGTGCAGGATATCGCGCGCGCGATGGCTACAGCGTGTCTGCCGGACGATACCGTCGAGCAGGGTGCCGTAAAGATAAGACAGTTCTATGCCGAACCAGCTTGTATGGGCCACGGTGGAAAGTTCGCGCGATAAGGAACACTAAGACGTAGGAAAACGGCGGGGGATGATGGCGGCAGATAAGCTGCTGTAGGCAATCAGGCAATCAGGCAATCAGGCAATCAGGCAATCAGGCAATCAGGCAATCTGCTGTCACGTTGGCCAGGCATGGTGCTTATCTTTGCCGGGTGCGTTCTTGCAAATCTATACCATCCGCACGCATGAATATCGAGAATAAGAGTGATTATCGGTATTTGATCTGGGCTGGTCAAGAAGAGGTTCTTACATGGTGGAACAGGCAGGCATGCCACGGCCTGGTGCTGGCGCATATGCCCGCAAGCGGTATTTGCGGTCGGTGGAGCATGTCCAGCGCAAAAAAAACGGCGCCAGCAGGCGCCGTTTTCGTACTCTCGTCCTTACGCGAGGGAGATGATCAGGCAGCAGGATCTATCGTGTAGGAGAACTCTTTTTGGCTTGCGGCATCCTTGACGGCGCGGGTTCCTTCCGGGGTGCTGGCAGCCGTATCCGGGAACAGGCGCCGGGGCCTATGCCGGTGCATAGGGCATGTCCCTGGCCATGCCGGTCGGGGGACAGCCCATGGCCAGGAGGGTTGTGGGCGGCCTAACGCGCCACGCCCAGCAGGGAATCCAGCAGTTCCGCATCGTCCTTCAACGCCTGCGCCGCGCCGCGATGCACGATGCTGCCGCGGTCCAGCACGATGGCGTCGTCGGAAATCGCCAGGATCGCCTGCGGGTGCTGTTCCACGATGATGGCGCTCAGGCCTTCTTCGCGGGTGATGCGGCGGATGGCCTTGAGCAGTTCCTCGACGATGATGGGCGCCAAGCCTTCCAGGGGTTCATCCAGCAACAGCAGGCGCGGGTTGAGCGCCAGTGCCCGCCCGACGGCCAGCATTTGCTGTTCGCCGCCGGAGAGCTGCGTGCCCATGCTTTCCTTGCGTTCGGCCAGCCTGGGGAACATGGCGTAGATGCGTTCCGGCGTCCACTTGCCGGGGCGTGCCACGGCTGTCAGGTTTTCGTGCACCGTCAGCGATTTGAAAATGTTGCGTTCCTGCGGCACCCAGCCTATCCCGGCCGCCGCCCGTTCGTGCGAGGGCCGGTTGTGTACGGGCACGCCAGCCAGCGTAATGCTGCCGGCATGGCGGCGGGTCGCGCCGACCAGGGTGCTGATCAGCGTGGTTTTGCCCGTGCCGTTACGCCCCAGCAAGGCCAGGGTATGGCCTTCGGCCAGCGTGAAGCTCAGGTTCTGCAGGATGATGGCTTCGCCGTAGCCTGCGCTCAGGTTTTCGACTTGCAGTAATTCAGGCATGTGCTTCATCTCCATGGCCGAGATAGACCGCTTTGACTTCGGGGTCGTTGGCGATTTCCTCGGGCGAGCCTTCGGTGAGAACGGTGCCGTTGACCAGTACCGTCATGCGCTTGGCAAAACTGAACACCAGATCCATGTCGTGTTCGATCAGCAGGACGGAAACGTCCTCGGGCAGTTCCGCCACCGTGCGCAACAGTTCTTCGCGTTCGCCCGCTGGCACCCCTGCCACGGGTTCGTCGAGCAGCAGCACGCGCGGTTCGCAGGCCAGCGCGATGGCAATTTCCAGCAGGCGGCGCTTGCCGTAGGGCAGGGTGCGTGTGCTTTGGTGCATCACGCTGCTCAGGTGGAAGCGTTGCAGCAGTTCTTCGCAGCGTTCCGCAATGCCAGGGTCGCGCCCCAGTTTGCCGAACAGGCGCGCACCCAGGCCACGGTGCTGGCTCAGGGTCATCGCCAGTGTTTGCAGCGGTGTGAACTGGTCGAACAGCTGATTGATCTGGAAGGTGCGCACCAGGCCGCGCTGCACGCGCTTGTAGGGCTGCAAGCGGGAGATATCTTCGCCTTCCAGCAGGATACGGCCGCTGGTGGGCGTCAGCACACCCGTCAGCAGGTTGATGAGTGTGGTCTTGCCCGCGCCGTTGGGGCCGATGAGCGCATGCCGCGCGCCGCGGCGCAGGGCCAGCGAGACGTTGTTGGTGGCAACGATGCCGCCGAATTTCTTGGCCAGGCCTTCGGCCTGCAAGACGACGGGGGCGGTGTCCGGAGTGGTATGGCTCATGGCGTTTCTCCCGCAGCGTTCGAGGCGCTGGCGCGCTTGCCAGGGCGGCGCAGCAAGGTCCAGGGGCGCAGCAGGCGGTCACGGCCTACCAGCGTCAGGAGCACCAGGAACAGGCCCAGCCAGAACATCCAGTACTGCGGCGTAATGGCCGAGAGCACATCGTGCATCAGCTTGAAGACGATGGCGCCGAAAATACCGCCGTAGAGCCAGCCCGCGCCGCCTATCACCAGAATCAGGACGACGTCGGCCGAACGCGCGAAGTCGAATACATCCAGCGAAACAAAGGCATTGGTTTGCGCCAGCAGCGAACCCGCCATGCCCGCCATGCCAGCCGAGAGGGTATAGGCCACTGCCAGGCGCGCTGCCACGGGAATGCCGATGGCAGAGGCACGCAAGGGGTTGTCGCGCACGGCTTGCAGGGTGGCGCCAAAGGGCGAATTCACCAGCACGCGCATGAAGGTCAGCATCAATAGCAGGACGGTGATGGAATACCAGGCGGCGGTCTGGCCGTAGAAGTCGAATTCAATGGCGCCGAACAAAGGCCCCATGAAGATGCCTTGCAGGCCATCCGCGCCGCCCGTCAGCCAGGCCATCTGGTTGGCCAGTTCGTACAGGATCAGTGTGACGCCGATGGTGACCATCAGGCGGCTGAGGTCGGTGCCGCGCATGATGGACGGGCTGAACAGCAGGCCCAGCAGCAAGGCGCAAACTGTGCCGAAGGCCAGGCCCAGCAGCGGATCCGGGGACACATGCAGGGCGAACAGGCCAGCGCTATAGGCACCCATGCCAAAGAAGGCGGCGTGGCCCAGCGAGACGATACCGGCATAGCCCAGGATCAGGTCCAGCGAGAGCGCGAACAGCGCAACGATGGCGATCTCATTGATGAGCATGGCATAGTCGCTGGCCAGCCATGGCAGCAGGAATACCGCCAGCCAGAATGGCGCTTCCCAGAGACGCCAGGCACCCTGGCGGCGCAGGGCCAGCGCGGGGGAAAGAGAAGTGGAGGAGTTCATGCTTTTCGGCCTCCTTTGCGGGCAAACAGGCCTTGGGGGCGCCAGATCAGGATGACGATCATGACGCCATAGACAATGAAACCGCCCAGTTGCGGGATGTAGTATTTGCCGGCGATGTCAGCAATCCCCAGCAGCAGTGCGGCCAGCAAGGGCCCGGTGATGGAAGCGGTGCCGCCGACGGCGACCACGATCAGGAAATACACCATGAACTTGAGCGGAAAGCTGGGATCCAGGCCCATGAGGTCAGCCCCCATGGCGCCGCCCAGCCCGGCCAGCCCGGAGCCTGCGGCAAAGGTCAGCAGAAAGACACGGTTGACATTGATGCCCATGCCGGCCGCGACACGCTGATCGTCCACGGCGGCGCGCAGGCGGCTGCCGAAACGGGTGCGGGACAGCAGATACTGCAGGACCAGCGTCAGCGCGGCGCAGACCGCGATGATGAAGATACGGTAGTACCCCATGCCCAGTGTCCAGGGGCCGATGGCGACTTCGGTGCGGCCGCGCAGCCAGTCCGGCATCTGGACGAGCTGCTGGGACGAGCCCATGTAGTAGTCGGCGGCGGCAATCGCCATGAAGGTCAGGCCGATGGAAAACAGCACCTGGTCCAGGTGGGGGCGGCCATACATATGGCGGTAGAGCGTTCGCTCAAGCAGGGCGCCCAGGGCGGCGGCCACAATGAAGGCCACCGGCAGACAGACGAGGAAGGGAATGCCGTGACGCTGCATCAGGATCACGGTGACATAGCCGCCAACCATGGCGAAGGCGCCATGGGCCAGGTTGATGAAATTCATCAGGCCCATGGTGACTGCCAGGCCGACAGCCAATACGAAGAGCAGCATGCCGTAGGCGATGCCGTCGAAAAGTATGGTCAGCATAGGGGGCGGGGCGTAGCGGAGAGAAGCGGAAAGGGCGGGCGGCGCCGCGGGGCGCGCGCCTGGCGGGCAGCGGCGGACGGCAAGGCCCGGCCGCCGCTGAACGCGGATTACTTGTTCTTCTTGGCTTCCTTGTACGGATCCTTCACGGCTTCGGCCACGTCGAATTCGATATTGTAGAGTTCGCCATCGGCCGGGTCGCGCTTCACTTCACGCAGGTAGATGTTCTGAATGATGTCACGCGTTTCCGGGTCGATGGTGACCGGACCGCGTGGGCTTTCATAGCTCAGGCCTTTCATGGCGGCCAGCAGCGCCGGGCCGTCGCCCTTGCCGTCGGTGGCCTTGATGGCTTCGTAGATCACGTGCATGCCGTCATAGGCGCCAATGGCCATGAAGTTGGGGCGCATGCCGTTGTTGGCCTTCTTGAAGGCGTCCACGAATTGTTTGTTGGCTTCCGACGGGTGCGCGGCTGAGTAGTGATAGGCGGTGATGATGCCCAGCGCGTCGTCGCCCATGCCGTTGAGCAGGTCGTCGTCGGTCAGGTCGCCGGTGCCGATCAGGCGGATGCCGGCCTTGTCCATGCCGCGTTCCACGAACTGCTTGACCAGGGCTGCGCCAGCGCCAGAGGGCACGAAGACGAAGACGGCATCGGGCTGGATGTCACGCACTTTCTGCAGGAAGGGAGAGAAGTCCGGATTGCGCAGCGGCACGCGCAGGGTTTCGACGACTTCACCGCCCTTGCTCTTGAATTCTTCGATGAAGGACTGTTCGGCGTCGATACCGGGGCCGTAGTCGCTGACCAGTGTCACGACTTTCTTGATGCCGTTTTCCGGCGCCCATTTGGCCATGGTGGCCGCGCCCTGAGGCAGGGTGACGCTGGTACGCACAATGTAGGGAGATGCTTCGGTAATGCTGGCAGTGCCCGCCGCCATGACGATTTCAGGCGTTTTGGATTGCGTCGCCAGCGGTGCGGCGGCCAGCGCCAGCGGCGTCAGGCCGAAACCGGCCAGGACGTCTACCTTGTCCTTGACCAGCAACTCCTGGGCCTGGCGGCGCGAGATATCCGGCACGCCGGTGTCGTCCTTGACGATCAGTTCGACCTTGCGGCCGGCGACGACATCGCCATGTTCCTGAACGTACAGTTTGGCGGCCGCTTCGAGCTGGCGGCCCGTGGTGGCGAACTGGCCCGTCATGGGCAGCAACAGGCCCACTTTGAAAGGCTTTTCCTGCGCCATGGCGGAAGGAACGATGCCGGCGAAGGCGGCAGCACCCAGGATGGCACCCAGAAATTGACGTTTTTTCATGTTAGGAAGTCTCCGGCGGAACGGCAGGTGAGTCAGACAAGGATTGTAATTGTCCTAAATATGTAGGGATAACACCAGTTCTTACGCTGGTTTCAAATTGAATTTATATCCAATAATTATGAATATATTTCATATTAGGTATGAGCTAGGCTGGCATCGGCAAAGTGTCGACCCGATAGGCCGTATCCAGCGAGATACTACCCACCACGCGTGAAACACAGGCGCACAGGCGGGCGTTGCTATGCTTTTCTTCTTCAGACAGGAAGACGTCGCGGTGGTCGATGACACCCTCCACCCCCAGGACATCCATGGCGCACAGGCCGCATTCGCCCCGGCGGCAGTCGGAAATCGTGGCAACGCCTGCGGCTTCCAGTGTGTCCAGCAGACTGGCGCCCACCGGGACGGTCACTTCCATATCGTGGCGCGGGATCCGCACGGTGAATGCCTGGGCCGGGTGGCTGCCGCTGCTGCCGAAGGTTTCGAAACGCAGATTCGCCAGCGGGCGGCCGCTTTCCGCCCAGCAGCGTTTGAGCGCTTCCAGCATGGGGGCGGGGCCACAGGTGTACATCAGGCCATCGGCGGGCAGTTGGCGAATGGCGGCGGCGTAGTCAGGTAAGGCCGCACTGCTGCCGTCATGCAGTTGCAGCGCATCACCCAGCTGCCCGCGCAAGAGCTGGGCATAGGCCAGCTCCTGGGCCGAGCGGGCGCTGTAAATCATCTGCAGGCTGGCGCCGCGCGCTTGCAGCCGTTGCGCCATGAAGACCAGCGGTGTAATGCCTATGCCGCCTGCGGCCAGCAGGTAACTGCCGGCATTGAGATCCAGTGGGAAGTGATTGGCAGGAGAGAAAACGGACAGCCTGTCGCCTGTTTCCAGGCGCCACATGGACAGCGAACCGCCACGGCCGTCATCCTGCCGCTTGACGGCGATGCGGTAGCCAGCGGCGTCGGGTTCGCCGACCAGCGAATAGTGTCGCAGTTGCGGTTGCAGCAGGCCATCGGCATTGGGCACCATGGCCTGCACGGGCAGGTGAGCGCCCGGTTCATGCTCGATGACGGCGCCGTCCTGAGGCTGGATCAGGAATTCGCGGATCGTGGGCGTCAGGTCTGCAATGCCGGCGACGACGGCGGGGATGGGCGTGCTGTCATGGGTTTTCATGGTGGGCTTCCTGCCAGGACGGAAAATCAGGTCTTGCGGCGTATCAGGGGTACGCCTATGGTTTGTGGAGACAGCGCCGGCACGGCGTCGGGGTTGTGCAGCACGCGCTGGAAATTGTGCTGGGCGATGCGGGAGTGTTCACGCATGATGATTTCTGCGCGAGCGCCTTCGCGTGCCTCGATGGCGTCCAGTACCCGCCAGTGCTGGTACTGGGCGACAGCCAGCAGGTCGCGGGCATTGGGCGATTCGGCCTCGGCGATGACAAATCCGGACGGCGAGGCAAACGGCAGGCTGATGACTCGCTCCAGTTGCCGCACGATGGTTGGGCTGTCGGCCATTTCATGCAGCAGGGCGTGGAAGCGTTCGTTCATGACCACGTACTGAGAGAAGGTATCGTCACTCAGCGTAGGCGCACGCAGCCATTCGTCGATATGCACCAGGCAGCGGCGCGCTTCCTGCAGCAAGGTGCCGGATACGCCGCGCTCGGCCGCCAGGCGTGCCAGCAGGCCTTCGAGCATGCCGCGCAGTTCGATGGCATCGGTCACATCGCGTTCAGAGAAAATCTTGACCGCGTAGCCGCCGCTGGGCAGCGTTTCCAGCAGGCCTTCTTGTTCCAGGCGCATCAGCGCGGCGCGGATGGGCGTGCGGGAAATGCCAAGCTTTTCCACAATGGTCAGTTCGGCGATACGACTGCCGCCGGGCAGGGTGCCGGCCAGGATCAGTTCCCGGATCTGGCGCTGCGCCTTGACGGTTTGCGAAGTGCTGGCGGCAGTGTCGTCGCCAGGGTTGCGGAGAGCGGTGGGCATGTTTCATTCCTGCGGTGTAAGGTAAGCCGGTCAGCAGGGTAACCGCCTGGACGTGGCAATTCCATGGGATGGCGCAGCTATTTTGCCTGCGCGTCCTGCCTCACGATACCCGTGCGCATGTGGTGTTCACGCCACCTGGCGGATGGGGACCACGCTGGCGCGTTTGCTGCCCGTGGCTTCCTGCTCGACCAAACCGTCGATCAGGCGCCGCGCCCACATGGAACCGGCGTCGATATTCAGGTTGTAGAACTTGTGGCCGGGGCGGGCGTCGATGGCGCGCTGCTGGGCTTCGAGCACCACTTCATCCTCACGGAAAATCGAAGAAACCCCTTCGCGCATCTGGTGTGTCAGGCGCTGTTCGTCCGTCAGGTAATTGCGCGTGATGGCCCAGAAGTAATGGCAGGTGCCATCCGTTTCCGGCGTAATGGTATTGAGCACGAAGCCATTGACGCCGCAGCTGCGGTCACCGGCATTCGGGTCGCCGGCATTGCCGCCAGGCGGAATGGCGCCGGTGCCAGTCTCGGCAACGCCCACATCAATGGTGACCGTACAGGGCGCTTCGAAGCGGATGATCTGCCAGCGGTCCACCGGGCCGGTGTAGCCGCGCGCCTGCTTGATTTGCCCGGCCCAGAACGGCGGCGCTTCGATGTTTTCCATCCAGCGCGTCACCGTCGCTGTGCGGTCGCCGTGGGTGGCGACAAAGGGCGCTTCCGCGACGGCGCGGTTGCCGATGCTGGAGCCATGCACAAAGGTTTCGTGCGTCAGATCCATCAGGTTGTCGATCACCAGGCGGTAATCGCACTTCACCGAAATGCGCTTGCCGTCGCCAGCCCATTCAGGGTGGTGGTTCCAATGCAGGTCGGGAATCAGCGCAGGGTCGGCCTTGGCCGGATCACCGGGCCATACCCAAACAAAACGGTGGCGCTCCACCACTGGGAAAGTGCGCACACAGGCCGAAGGGTTCAGTGTTTCCTGGCTGGGCATATGGGTGCAGCGGCCCGCCGAATTAAACACCAGGCCGTGATAGCCGCAGACCAGCTCATCGCCTTCCAGGCGCCCCATGGACAAGGGCAGCAGCCGGTGCCAACAGGCATCTTCCAGCGCGGCGACCACGCCATCGGTGCGGCGGTAGAACACCATATCCTGCTTGCAGATGGTGCGGGCCAGCAGCGCGTGCGTGATCTCCACGTCATAGGCGGCGGCATACCAGGCATTAAGGGGAAAGGCCGGCTTGCGTTCGCTCATGTTTTGTCTCCCGGAAGGGTATTGGATGTGTTGTATACATAATGTATTCATCCTGGGTCGGGAATGACAATGGGGTGAGTGTGAATTCGAGGGTAAGCGAGAGCTAGGGAAAACCTTTATCTTGATGTTTTTGAGTATTTTTTTCCTGGGTATAAGGCGTTTTTGATGAGATGCAATGCAGATTTCCAATAAGTTGAAATCAACTGGTGAGGATCAATGCTTGCCCTGTTGTCTGAGTTTTTAGGAGGTTATGTATACATTATTTGGGCGGTGAGTCAGGCCCAGAACAGGCTGTGCCGTCTGCGGGACGGTGCGAGCGGTGTTAAGAAGGCATTGCTGCCTTCATGTGACGGCGTAGATTTCTAGATAGACGTCTGTTGGCTGGCGGGTGCCGCTGCCTAGAAACAGGCTCTCATTGAGCCAGCGCAGGCTGTTTTGCTGCGTTTCAAAGCGTGGCTGGCAGCGAAAATAAACCTGCGCGGGGTCAACGGCATCGCCCGCCAACAAACGGGCGATGACATCTGGCGGGCCGTGGCGAATGGCGGTGCTGTCAACATAAATCAGGTCGCCCGCATCGGTTTCCAGCAAATAGCGGGCATTCAGGCAGGCAACGCCGTCTTGCGTCAGCAACTGAAAGTCGGCGCCAGCAGGCAAAATCCGCGCCTGCCACTGGCCGCTCGGGTGGACGCAACGGGCATGGCCGCCCAGGATAGGCACGACACGTCTGCGCCCGCTGCCATGAGCGGAGTTCACCCAGCCGACGTCCTGCGCTTCACCGACATCGACAGAAAGCGTCATGGCGGGAATCAGGCCAGGCGACGGCAGATGCAATGTTGTTGTCATTCCGCCAGCCTCCAGGCATTGTGTCCGATGCGGACCAGAACCTGTGTGTCATCACCGGCGCCATTGTGGTCATCAGCCGACATGCTGTAGCTGCCTTCCGGCGTGGTGACACCTTGCATGGTTTCGAGCGCGTCACGAAGGGCGGAACGGAATGCGGGTGTACCGGGTTGCGCGTGCGCCAAGGCCTGGGGCACGGCGTGATCCAGCCACAGCATGGCGGTCCAGGCGCTGGCGCCGAATAAAGAGCGTGACCCAGGGCCATGGGCGGCTTCATAGCGGTTGACGTAATCGACTGCTGTGGCTTTGCTGGAATGGGTGTCTGGCAGTTGCTCTGCAACCAGAACCGGCCCGGCTGTTAACAGCGTTCCTTCCAGGATCTTGCCTCCAACCCGCAGAAAGTCAGCATTGGCGACCCCCTGGGTTTGGTAAATCTGGCCGCGGTAGTTGCGTGCCGCCAGTTCCAGCTGAGGGAGGGCGCCAGGCGTGCCCGCACTGAAGATGTAAATCGCGTCTGGCTTGCCTGCTATGAGTTTCAAGGCCTGGGCCGTAAAGCTGGGATCTGTCTGGTTGTAGCGTTCCACGCCGGTCAGCTGAACGCCATAGTGTGGCGCGGCCTCCGTCAGGGCTTTCATAAAGCCATCACCATAGCTGGTGGTAATCGCGGCGGCGCCCAGGCGGGTCTGCTGGTTTGCTTGCATATGCGCCAATGTAATGACCCAGTGAAAACCTGCTCAGGTCATAATCGAGGAAAGAAGACATGAGCAAGACGATGGAAGAAGACATCAAACGCTGTACGGCCAAGCGTAAAAGCGCGTTGGTATTGGACATCATCCAGGGCAAAACGACGGTTTCAGAAGCGAGCCGACAGTACGATCTGTCGCCGTCGGAAGTCGAGCAATGGGTCGATGATGCCAAACGGGGCATGGAGAATGCCTTGCGTGCCAATCCTTTGGATATCAAGGAACAGTACGAGCGCCAGCTAAAGGATCTGCAGGAAGCGTACGGCGAAGCGATGCTGGAGCTGCGTGCCCGAAAAAAGCTTCAAGCCCTGCTGGACGAGGAAGGGAAATGATCCTTCGCGTGCAGCAGGGCCTGGCTGCTGAGGGTTTCGAGGTGTCGGTGTCGAAGCTCTGCCGCTGGTTTGGTGTGCCGCGTCGAACGGTGTATGACCGACCGGTGAAGTCGGCGCCGAAGGTCGATTCAAAGTATGTCGAACCGATCAAAGTGATGATCGAGGAGTCGCCGTCGTTTGGGTACCGGACGGTGGCCTGGCTGCTGGGATTCAACAAGAACACCGTCCAGCGCATCTTCCAGATCAAGGGCTGGCATCTGTCGCGCAGCGGCAAGGCCTGCACGGCGGGCAGTGCCCTGGAACACGCCTTGATCGCCCGGTTCGGTACGCTGGGACGAGTGCCGGTGCCGTTCCTGCTTCGGTCAGATAACGGGCTCGTTTTTACGTCTCGTGACTACACCGCGTTGGTGCGCAGCTATGGCCTGCGCCAGGAGTTCATCACGCCACACTGCCCACAGCAAAATGGCATGGTCGAACGCGTGATTCGCACACTGAAAGAGCAATGTGCACATCGCCACCGCTTCGAAACCCTGCAGCATGCCAGCCGCGTGATTGGTGACTGGATACGCTTTTATAACCATCAACGGCCCCACCAGGCGCTGAAGATGAAAACCCCGGCTCAAGCCTACGCTTTAGCCGCATAAGTTGAGCAGGTTCTGCTGGGTCATTACACTGGTGAGTTCGGGGCCGGTTCAGGCGAAGGTTCTCAGGGCGAGATACCTATATTAGCTAAAAATGGTTACGATAATGAAACGCATTAAGATAATGGCGCGGTTTGCAGGACGCGGATGGGGCCAGGGGGGGGGACGGAAACGATGTTTGACCGCGTCATAGGCCTGCCATGGCGCACGGATGGTCTTTCTATCCGGGGAGGGGCGGGCGGGGCGCAAGTGTGCCTTGGGCACGCTTGTGCCGCATCACGTCATGCTAGTGCGGAATGAGGCTGAATCGGGCAGCGGCGTGCCAGAGCAGCCAGGAGATTGGCGGGACACGTGCCTGGGCACGCGCAAGGCCATGCGGGAAGGCGGGCAGGCCTGGCCGGTTTATTTGATGGGTCAGTGTGGGGTCTTGACGGCGGAAGGCGGTTTCAGCGCTGGCGCGTTTGCCGGCGCAACTGCTCGGCAGAGACTTTGACCAGTTTGCCGTGTTCCACCAGAACAATGGCGGTATTGGTTTGTATGGCGAGTTGCCTGGCGGCTTCGGCCGCACGTTGCAAGGCAGCCATGGATGCCCGCAAGTCCGGGTTCTTGGCGGTCGAGATGTCTGCGTGGCTCATGAATTTTCTCCCCATTCCAATAATATAGGATGGCTACCGGAATTATCATACAGCGCCCAGTCATCGACTTGCTGGCGATAGTGCTGGATAAAGTTTTTCATGCCAGCAATAAAGCGTCTGCGAATGACGGGTTCAGGAATATGGTGGCCGCCTTGCCTGACTCTTTCTGCCACACGGGCGACTGCTGTGTCGGCATCGGACAGACTGAGAAAATACAGGCTGACGCGGTAGCCCAGCGTTTGCCAGCGTCGGATGTGGCGCAGATAACCATGGCCCGATAGTGTCGTTTCCAGCGCGAAGCTGGCGCCATCGGCGACGGATTGCTTCACTTCTTCGAGCATGAGACGGCCTGCCTTGATGGCAGCGGCTTCTGGTTCAAAGGGTGAGAGCCCCGCAGCGATAAGATCCGCGTTGATGAAGCGCAACACCCCGGCTTCGGCAGGCAGGAAAGAACGGGCGAAGGTCGTTTTACCTGCCCCATTTGGGCCAGCGATGATGATGATCTTTTTCCCGTTGTTCACGCAGTCCTCTTGATACGAATGCGCGCCCTGCTGTTTTTGCAGGATCTGCATGGACGCGCGCCATGCGGCGCGCAGCCTGCGCGCGGCAAGCATATTGTTGCTGTGGCGTGTGCCGCGGGCCTGCCTGATAAGCACTGCCTCAGCGTGCCGATATTAGGCTGTTCCTGCATTCACGGATAGCGCCACAGGCCCCAGGCGGCACGATGGCTGCCCGAGGGCCTGATGGGTACCGTATCTATCTATGCGCGTTGCAGCAAGCGCGCGGCATCCAGCGCGAAGTACGTCAGCACGCCATCGGCCCCGGCGCGTTTGAAGCCGAGCAGGGATTCCATGACGACTTTGTCGTGGTCTAACCAGCCGTTCTGGGCGGCGGCTTTGATCATGGCGTATTCACCGCTGACCTGATAGGCGAAGGTGGGGACGCGGAAGGCGTCCTTGACGCGGCGCAAGACGTCCAGGTAAGGCATGCCGGGCTTGACCATGACCATGTCCGCGCCTTCGCGCAGGTCGGCGGCGACTTCGCGCAGGGCTTCGTCGATGTTGCCGGGGTCCATTTGATAGGTTTTTTTGTCGGATTTGCCGAGGTTGCCGGCCGAGCCGACGGCGTCACGGAAGGGGCCGTAGAAGGCGCTGGCGAATTTGGCCGAGTAGGCCATGATGCGGGTGTTGATGTGGCCAGTGTCTTCCAGCGCCTGGCGGATGTTGCCAATGCGGCCGTCCATCATGTCGCTGGGCGCGACGATGTCCACGCCAGCGTGGGCTTGGGTGAGGGCCTGGCGCGTGAGCATTTCGACGGTGGGGTCATTGAGGATGTGGCCCTGTTCGTCGATCAGGCCGTCCTGGCCGTGGCTGGTGTAAGGGTCCAGGGCAACGTCGGTCAGGATGCCCAGCTCCGGGAAGCGTTGTTTGAGCGCACGGACGACACGCGGCACCAGGCCGTCAGGGTTGGCAGCTTCCACGCCGTCAGGGGTTTTCAGCGCCGGGTCGATGACGGGAAAGAGCGACAGGACGGGAATGCCGAGTTTGACGCATTCTTCGGCCGTGCGCAGCAGGCTGTCGAGCGTATGGCGGACGACGCCGGGCATGGAGGGCACGGGTTCGTCCGGGCCAGTGCCGTCGGCCACGAAGACGGGATAGATCAGGTCATCGACACTCAGGCTGTGTTCACGGACCAGGCGGCGGGAGAAGTCATCGCGGCGCAGGCGGCGCGGGCGGGACAGGGGAAAGTCGGCGGTGTAGGAGGGGGTGTGCGTCATGGCGGGCTCCAGGTGAGACCATGGGTTCATGGTTGCAGGCTGGGGCACCGGAGAAGCACGGCGGCGGCAGCCTGTGCGGTGTGAGGCAGCCGGTGCGCGGAAACGATGATCGCACCGGCGGGTAAATAGCCGTGTTCAGGGCACGAAGGTCGGGGAAATCCAGTTCTGGATCAGCAGCGTCGCTTCTTCCAGGCCGATGCGTTCGGGGGCGGAAAACGGCACCGTGTGCAGGGCGCCGATGTCGGCCAGATCCTTGCGCGCGGCATAGACGGCCTTGATGCGCTGGCCATAGGGCAGTTTGTCAGCCTTGGTGAGCAGTGCCAGTACCGGCCGGCCAGTCGGGGCGATCCAGTTCACCAGACGCCGGTCCAGTTCGGTGACGCCGCGGCGGATGTCGATCAGCATCACGACGCCCGCCAGCGATGTGCGGGTGTGCAGGTAGCCGCCCAGGACATCGGCCCACTCCTCGCGGGATTTCTTGTCAACGGCGGCATAGCCATAACCCGGCAGGTCAACCAGATAACCCAGCTGGGCGCCGGGTTCCAGCGGGTCGGGGATGCCGAACAGATTGATGAGCCGCGTGCGGCCGGGCGTTTTACTGGAAAAGGCCAGGCGGCGCTGATTGGTCAGCACATTGATGGAAGACGATTTGCCGGAGTTCGAGCGGCCCACGAAACAGACCTCGGGTGGGCCGGGCGGCGGGAGCTGGTCCAGCCGGGCGGCGGAAACCGTAAAGGCGGCACGATGCAATAAGGACACGGGAAAGCCTGGAAAAAGGGATAGTGCGTATTGTAGTCTGGCCAGCGCCTGCCGCCGGATCAGTCGAAGACTTCCTCCAGGGTTTGGGCATCCAGCAAGCGTTCGGACCATCGGCACAGCAATGGGATCGGTGCTTGGCCCAGCTTTGCCACCACGTCCGGCGGCAAGGTTCCGAATTTTCGTTGAAGAAGCCGTTGCAGGATGGCGACGCTTCCTTCGGTCAGGCCTTCGGTGCGGCCCTCAATCCTGCCTTCGGCTCGGCCCTCAATCCTTCCTTCGTTTCGGCCCAATGTTCGCCCTTCCAGCCGACCTTCTCGCCGGCCTCGCCGTATGCCCAGCCGGTGGGCTTTCAGTTCCTCGTATTCTTTCCAGGTATAGCGTTTGGTACGCAGCAGGGTGTTCAATTCCATCAGATCCTCGAATGGGGGTATCGCTTGATCCGGCAGGTTGCGGGGCAGTAGCACGTGCTGTAGCCAGGCCAGGATGGCGCGGCGGGCTTCCTGGTACTGGGGGGCCTGCATCAATCGACCTAGCCGGTCGATGATGCGGGTGGTGTCATGCAAGCCATGGTTGTGCTCCAGCCGGAAGATCAGGCGGGCCAGGCTATCAGTGGGTAGTAATTGATTATGCGCTTGGGTACGGGCGTCTATCAACAGGTAGCGCTGGCGCGGCTGATAGGGGGTCAGGGGTGGCGGCACCGGGTCGATGAGCTCGGCCAGGTCGCGGCGCGCATGCCAGGGACGCACACCAGTGTGTATGACCAGCGGCACTACGGCGGGCAGGGTTTGCCGGGCCTTGAGGGGGGTTCTGGCCAGCAGGTCTTCATACAACAGGCTGCGGTAGGTCGTCAGCCGCAAGGCCATGGCGTGGTCGGTGCGCGACTGGAATTCGAGCATGAGTACCAGGAACAGCTCATGCCGGTCTTTGCGCGGAATACGCCAGATCATGTCACCATGGCGGCGCTGCAGGGTGTTGCTGATGAGTTCGCTGCGCACCGGTGTCATGTGTTCCAGGGCCAGGATATCAGTCCAGCACCCATCCAGCGCCGGGACGATATCGCGCAGCAGGCTGCTGACGATGCAGGGTTGGCTGAACAGTAGTTTGTAGCCGTGGTCGGAGAGGGCCATGTGGGTGTCCCGTGAACAGGGATGCCCACCATAGCCGGGGCGGCGCGGCTGGCGTTGCCGTTGTGAAAGGGTTCGTCCAGGGCGGGTTCTGCGCCTTGCCAGGCTGGTTTTGCCTGGCTGCCGTCGCTAGTTTGTGCCGCCGGATAGCCGGCAGCGCTAGTACAGTTCCCGGTGCAGTCTGCCCGTGCGTCCCAGCAGTTGCCAGCCGGTTTCGTTTTCGCCCAGGCCGGGCAGTCCTTCCATGATGCTGTCCACCGCACCGGCGACGGCCTGCTCCAGGTGCCGCTTGTTGCCGCACAGGTACAGATGTGCGCCCTGGGCCAGCATGTTGCGCAGGTAGCCGCTCTGGTCGGCCATGGCATGCTGGACATAGTATTTGGCGCCGCCATCGCGTGAAAAGGCGGTATACAGGTCGGACAGCGTGCCATCATCGAGCATGGCGCGCAGTTCCTGGCGATACAGGAAATCCTTGTCGCTGCATTTTTCGCCGAAGATCAGGCAAGTGTCGCGCCGCTTGCCACTGGTACGTATGTCACGCAGCAGGCCCATCAGGGGCGCGATGCCGGTGCCGGTGCCAACCAGAATCAGTGGAATGCTGGTATCGCGCGGCAGGTAGAAGCCAGGGTTGGCGCGGCAGAAGACACGTATCGGATCGTCGCTGCGCAGCAGCCAGTTGGTGGCGCAGCCACGGTGTGTCCTGCCATTGCGCTCATGGATGACTTCCCGGATGCAAAGATCGACATGATCGCCACCCGCGGAAGCAATGGAATAGGCGCGCGGCAGGCAGGCCGGCAGGGCGCAGTTCAGCAGGGCTGCCAGCGGCACGGTCTGCGGGGTGCAGAAATCCTGCAGCAGATCGAGCAGGTCGGCGCCCCAGAGATAGCTTTCGAGTTCCTTGCGCTGGCTGATTTTCAGCAGGTCCTTCAACTGTTCATTGCCCGACAGCCGGGCCAGTTCGCGCAACAGGCCTTTGCCGAGCTGCCGCAATTCCTTGCCTGCCAGTGCCTCTGCCGCCTCGGGTGTTCCATACCAATCCGCCAGGCCTTGCAACAGTGCCGGGTCATTCTCCGGCATGACATAGAGATTGTCGCCCGCGCGGTAAACCATGCCGCTGCCGGTGATGTCCAGGCGGATATGCCAGGCGCCGGGCAGGCTTTGGTTGAGCTGGCGGCGTTCGATGATACTGGCGGGAAATGCGGTGTTTGCGCCGTAGGCAGTCACTTGCAGCCGCAGTGCCTGGCCGGCCTGCGCGTTGCCTGCCAGCACTTGCTGCAGCACCGGTGTCCAGCGTTCGAAGAAGTCTTCGTAGCAGGCGTCGGCATCCACGCGCGGAATGCTGGCGTGCGCGCCACGTTCGCTCAGTGCCTGATCCAGCGTTTTGGTGAAGCCGCAGAAATTCGGGTAGGCGGTGTCGCCCAGTCCGAAAATCACGTAGTTCAGGCCATCCAGACGCTCGGCCTGCTGTACCTGGGCCAGGAAGGTTTCGGCGTTGCCTGGCGGGTCGCCATCACCGAAAGAGCTGGAAATGACTGCCAGCAGGGTGCTGGCAGGGAGACGGGTGGGCTCGATGTCGTTGAGCGCCCGAACCTCAGGCGCATAGGCCTGCAGCGCGGGCAGATCGCCCAGGCGCCGGGCCAGGGTACGGGCATTGCCGGATTCCGAGCCGTAGCCGATCAGCAGATGTTCGATGATGGCGGGCATGATGCTTACTTGTCGTAGTACTCGTCGAATTGTTCCTTGGAGAATTCTACCGACTCGAAATCCTGCATCAGGTCGTTGATGACGCGGCGGATGCTGATGTAGGAATTGATATTGCCTTGTTCGTCATACAGGGGTTGTACGGTGGTGTCCACAACATAGACGCCGCCGCCCTTGCCGACGTTGGGGATGATGCCGGTCCAGATCTTGCCGGCCTTGATGGTGTCCCACATGTCCTTGTAGACGGCCTTGGGGACGGCAGGATGGCGCACCAGGCTGTGCGGCTGGCCGATCAGTTCCTCGCGGGCATAGCCCGTCAGCTTGCAGAACAGGTCATTGGCGTAGGTAATGTTGCCTTGCAGGTCAGTGGTGGAAATGACGGCTACGTTTTCCAGGGCGGCCAGCAGTTTGGAAGAATCGAGGGTTTGGCTCATGGTAGTTCCTTGCTTGGGGTGGGTGACGGCTGCCACGCCAGGACGGGGTTCAAACCCGCACCGCCGCGGCCGGTGAAAATATCTTTCGGGCACGCTGCATCATAAGATGCATTTTCTATATATCTTATAGCCGATGCATTTTAAGATGCAAGAAAAATACATCTTTTGATGCGAGGCGGCCACAGCCGCGGTGCGGCGCTGGCGCCTGGCGGGTGATTTGAGTACCCTTGGGATTTCCGGCTGTGCCACGGCTGGCCTGCCGGAAGCGATGGAATACCGATGAGATTGACGCTGAAAACGGACTATGCCTTGCGCACGCTGATGTATTTGGGACAGCAGCGTGGCCGCCTGACGTCCATTGCGTCGGTAGCGGAGTTCTATGGCATTTCCGAGAACCATCTGGTCAAGGTCGTGCACGAACTGGGCCGCAAGGGCTTCATCGAAACCTTGCGCGGGAAGGGCGGGGGCATCCGCCTGTTGCGCCAGCCGTCTGACATCATCATCGGCGACGTGGTACGGGCCATGGAAGACGACATGGCGCTGGTTGCCTGCTTTGGTCCGCAGGAGCCCGAGCGCGCTTGCCTGCTGACTGATTCCTGTAGCCTGCAGGGCCTGTTGCATCAGGCCCTGCGAGCCTTCATGGCAACATTGGACGCCCGTAGCCTGGCGGATATGCTGGGCCATGCTTCCGCGCAGCGTGCGGAAGGCATGATTCCCCTGCAGGATGTGATGCGCGAGATCCAGGCGCAACGTCCCGGGAAGACGTCCGCGCCGGCCGTGGTTGACGATGCGTCTGGCAGTACGGTTGTTGGCGCTGCGGAGCAACCCGGCGACACGGCGTAAACGCCGCACCAGCCTTCATGAGCGGCGCGGACGGCGGTAGTGAGCCAAAGGCTCAGGGTGCGGCCACCCAGGGCTCGAACAGTTCCACGATTTCGTCCGTGCCAACTTCGCGATTGCCTTGGCGGGCCGCTTCGGACTGCCAGTACATCTTCCAGATCATGTCCATGCCGTCAATCGGATACAACAGGCGTATGCCGTCGTTCATGTCGGCGCGGCGCTGCCATTCGGCACGGATGCGTTTCCAGTAGTCGCGGCTATTGTCGTTCCAATAGCGGTAGCCACTATTGAAATTGAAGCCTTCAATGCGCTTGTAAGTGTTGACGCCGTGTTCCTGCACCAGCGTGGCGACTTCCTTGCCGTGCTCGCGGACGACCTTGCGGTTGTCCTGTTCGTGCAGCCAGCCGTTGCGTGTAATGCGGTGGCGGTTGACCATACCCACGGCGTTGTAGTCGCTGCGGGTGCTGTATTCGCGGCGCGGCAGTGGCCGCCAGCCGGGGTCGGACGTCCACAGCGGTTCGCCGCTGTCGTAGGTCCATTTGCCGGTGCCGCAATAGCGCGGCGCATCGCTGACTTCATACACGCATTGCGTCCAGGCGCCGGCCGTCAATTCGGCAGGAATGGCTTCCCGGCGCCAGGTCTGGTCATCGGTGAACACCAGACGGGTAGGGGCCTCGTAGTGCCAGTCCTGGCGCCAGTGCTTGATGACGAAGCCCATGGTGCGGTGTACCAGCAGGTGCTGCAGGATGATGTCCTTGCCGTTGTCTTCTTCGACCAGTACCAGTTCGAAGGCGCCGCTGCGCTTGGGGGGCTTGGGTTCATAGCCCGGTGCGGGGTCGGTTTCGTCGAAGGCGAAAGTGACTTCATATTCGCCCTGCATTGCCAGGATGGCCTGACGGTCGCGCTCCAGCCCTTGCTGGGCCGAGATGGCCTGCAACTTGGCGGGGTCGTCGATGGTTTTGATACCGGAGGTGGAAAGACAGCCGCTGAGCGATAGCGCGGCAGCGAGCAGGGAGGCCAGACGTAGCATGCTTCTTGATGTCCAGGTGATGCCAGAAGGAATAGGGCGCCGGCCGGGTGATAATGCCGAGACGTCGCGTCATGGAACGAATCAGGATCACGCTATGAAAAGCGTTCTCATTATTCGGGCCATATGATAAACGGGATCATTCTGTAGGCAATAGCATCCTGTCCGGCCAGGGGTAGTTCATACGCCCCAGGGGAAGCCGGACAAGAAAAAACCGGCAGAGGCTGCCGGTTTCTGAAAGGCCGGGTGTGCGCCCGGCGGGCTCACGCGTGGAGTCAGGCGTCTGGCGGCAGGATTTCGCCGGCGAACAGTTGCGGCACCTGCTCGCGCTCGCGGATCAGATAGGCCTGGGCGCCATCCACCAGCACCTCCGCGGCACGGGGACGGGTGTTGTACTGGCTGCTCATCACGAAGGCATAGGCGCCGGCGGATTCCACTGCAAGCAGGTCGCCCTGGCGCAACGCCAGTTCACGGTCGCGTGCCAGCCAGTCGCCGCTTTCGCAAACCGGGCCGACGATGTCGTACAGCTTGGCGCTACAGCCCGCCGATGGCGTACGCACCGGCAGCACGCCGTGCCAGGCGTCATACAGTGTCGGTCGGATGAGGTCGGTCATGGCGGCATCGACAATGGCGAAGTTCTTGGCTTCGGCATGCTTCAGGTACAGCACCTCAGTGACCAGAATGCCGGCATTGCCGACCAGCGAACGGCCCGGTTCCATGACCAGCTGCAGGCCGCCATGGCCGCGTGCGGCCAGGCGCAGGAAGACTTCATCGAGCAGGTCGCGCAGCGACAGCGGCTGTTCGTCGCGGTAGCGGATGCCCACGCCGCCGCCGATATCCAGGTGGTGCAGGCGGATGCCGTCAGCAGCCAGGGCGTCGATCAGGTTGATCAGCTTGTCCAGCGCATCCAGATAGGGCGAGATTTCCGTCAGCTGGGAGCCGATATGGCAATCCACGCCGACAATCTCGAGGCCCGGCAGCGCGGCAGCCAGGCGATAGGCTTCCTCGGCTTCCTCGATGGCGATGCCGAATTTGTTTTCCTTCAGCCCGGTGGAGATATAGGGGTGGGTATGAGCGTCGACGTCCGGGTTCACGCGCAGCGATACCGGTGCGGTCAGGCCCAGCCGGGTGGCAGTAGCCGACAGATGGCGCAACTCGGCCACTGATTCGACATTGAAGCTGCGCACGCCAGCGCGCAGGGCGGCTTCGATTTCCCAGGTCTGCTTGCCGACGCCGGAGAACACGACCTTGCCGGGATCGCCGCCGGCAGCCTGCACGCGCGCCAGTTCTCCGCCAGAGACAATATCGAAACCCGCGCCCAGGCGTGCGAATTCGCGCAGCACAGCCAGGTTCGAATTCGCCTTCATGCCATAGCACACCAGCGCATTGCGGCCGTCGATGGCATCCTCGAAGCGCTGCCAGGCGGCACGCAGGGCCGCGCGGGAGTACACGTATAGCGGCGAGCCATGCTGGCGCGCCAGGTCGCCGACGGGTACGCCTTCGGCATGGAGCTCGCCGTGCTCATAGTGGAAATAGGGGGCGCCGACGGGTTCGGGCAGGGAGGCGGGAACGCTGGTGGGTTGGCTCATGTTGCAGTGGAAGAGGTGGTCGCAGTCTGGGATTGCGAGGTCGGCAGGGACAGGGGGCCTTTGTAACCGCACGCGAGCAACTGCCCTATCAGGACGATGCTGGCTAAAATGCGGCAGGCCGAGCGTAAGCGGGCCAATGTGAACACTGGAAACTCCGTTAATGCGTGCAAGGTACGATTATGACTGAAACTGAATTCCTGGCGCGAGCCCATGCTGTGCTGGAAACCATAGAACGGCAGGTGGATGACTGGAATTCCACAGCCGATGTCGATATCGAAGCCAGTTTCAGCGGCAATGTGCTGACGCTGGTTTTCGAAAATGGCGAGCAAGTCGTCATCAACAGCCAGGCCGCCATGCGGGAAATATGGGTGGCGGCCCGTAGCGGCGGCTTCCATTATCGCCTGGTGGACGACAAGACCTGGCAGGACACGCGCGGCGGTCCGAATCTGGAAGACGCGCTGTCGCAAATCTGTTCGAATGCCAGCGGCGAAGCCTTGACGCTCAAACTCTGAGCAGCAAGGGCCGGGCATTTGAAACGGGCCACCATGGCGCCATTTCTGGCGTCATGGTGGCCCGTTGTGTTCTGGCGGCAAGGCTGTGCCGCCGCCAGAACAGGTCCGTCATCAGTTGTTGCGTTCCAGGCGGTTCAGCAACTGGCCCAGTTCGTCATTGCTCATCGAGGGCTGGTTCGTATCCGCATGGATGGGAATGGCTTCGCCCTCGGCCGTCGGCAGGTTCATCAGGAACTCGCCCAGGGTGTCCGGCGTCGGCAGGCCGACGCTGGCAATGGATTGCCCTGGCGGGAACTCTGCGAAGTAGATGTCGCCGTTCTCGAAGATCAGGCCATCGGGTTTGGACAGGCGGCTTTCCGGCTTGCCCTTGAGCGCTTGCGACATGAAGCTGACCCAGATCGGCATGGCGACGCCGCCACCGGTTTCACGCGAGCCCAGCGAGCGCGGGTTGTCAAAGCCCATCCAGGCGATGCCGGTCAGGTGGGGCGTATAGCCGGCGAACCACGCGTCGTGGGATTCGTTCGTGGTGCCGGTCTTGCCGCCGACGTCGTTGCGGTGCAGCGCCGCCCGTGCGCGGGCCGCCGTGCCCGAAGTGGCGACGCCACGCAGCAGGTCGTCCATGACATAGGCTGTGCGGGGGTCTATCACGCGGGCCTGCACATCGCCGGCGACGGCCGGGTTGGCACGCATCAGAATCTTGCCTTCGCTGTCGGTCACGCGCTGAATCAGGTAGGGCTCGACACGGTAGCCGCCATTGGCGAAGACCGAGTAGGCACTGGCCAACTGCAGCGGCGTTACGGCACCGGCGCCCAGCGCCATGGGCAGGACGGCGGGATGGCGGGCCGGGTCGAAACCGAAGCGGGCAATGTATTCCTGCGCGTAAGCCGGGGTAATGGCCTGCAGGATACGGATGGAAACCATGTTCTTGGACTTGTAGAGCCCGGTACGCATGGTCAGCATGTCCTCGTAGCCGCCGCCGTAGTTCTTGGGATTCCACGGGCGTGAGCCGGTCTGGGCGGCCGTCAGCGTGAACGGCTGGTCGGAAACCTGGGTGCCCGGCGTCAGACCGCGTTCCAGCGCGGCGGCATAGATGAAGGGCTTGAAGACCGAGCCCGGTTGGCGCCAGGCTTGCGTCACGCGGTTGAATTTGCCTCGGTCGAAGTCGAAGCCGCCGACCATGGCGCGAATGGCGCCATCATCCGGCGACAGTGCGACGAAAGCCGCCTGCACCGCTGGCATGTTGATCACTTCCCAGCCGTCGCCATTCTTGTGCAGGTGCACGACCGAACCACGGCGCAACTGTTCTTCAGGCTTGGCGGTGCTCGACAGCGCGCGGGCGACGATGGCCAGCGTTTTTTTGTCGGTGATCGTATGGATTTCCGCGGCATTGCGTGCCACGCGGATTTCCGTCGGGCTGGCGGACAGCACCACGCCGGTCAGCAGGTCATCGCTGTCCGGGTACTGTTCGATCACGCCGTCGAGGAATTCGTCGAATGCCGTGGCATTGTCTTCCAGACCTTCCGGCAGGTCCAGTTGGGCTTCGGGGCCGGGGTAGCGCGAGCGGCGGGTGTAATCGAGCACGCCGTTGCGCAAGGCGCGGTAGGCCTGTTCCTGCTCCTGCGAGGTTACCGTGGTGTAGACATTCAGGCCGCGGCCATACAGGTCGTCCTGGTAGATGTCGAACAGCAGTTGGCGGGCCAGTTCGGCCACATATTCACCGTGCACGGCGTAACCGCCGGAACGCGAACCCTGCATGGAGCGCAGCTCAATGGGCTGCGCCATGGCGGTTTGGTATTCGGCCTCGGTGATGTAGCCGAGCTGGCGCATGCGGTTCAGCACGTAATGCTGGCGTGTCGTGGCGCGGGCCAGGTTGGCGATCGGGTTGATGCGCGACGGCGCCTTGGGAATGCCGGCCAGCATGGCGGCTTCCGCCGTCGTGATTTCCGACAGCGGTTTGCCGAAGTAGGTCCGTGCGGCGGCGGCAAAGCCGTAGGAACGGTGGCCCAGATAGATCTGGTTCATGTACAGCTCGAGGATCTGATCCTTGGTCAGGTTGGCCTCGATCTTGAACGTCAGCAGCAGTTCGTAGAATTTGCGCGAATAGGTCTTGTCGGATGACAGATAGAAGTTGCGCGCGACCTGCATCGTGATCGTGCTGGCACCCTGGCTCTTGGACATGCTGAGCATGTTGGTCAGGCCTGCGCGTGCCACGCCGCGCCAGTCAATGCCGCCATGATGGTAGAAGTTGTCATCTTCTGCGGCCAGTACGGCGGATTTCATGACATCCGGGATTTCGTCGATGCGCAGCACATTGCGGCGTTCTTCGCCGAATTCGCCGATCAGGACGTTGTCCGCGGTATAGACGCGCAGTGGCACGCGCGGCCGGTAATCGGTCATCGCGTGCAATTCTGGCAAGTTGGGCCAGGCCAGCGCCAGCGCCAGGCCGACCAGCAGCGCGACAGCCACGCCCAGGCCGGCGCAGAGCACAGCTGTTTTCATCAGGAAACGGCCCAGGGAAAACTTGCGGCGGGGCTTGTCGGGGGATTTCGAAGTGGCGGTTTTACTCATGACCGGGGATTTTAAAGGGCAGGCGACGACAGGACGGGCAAATTTTCGTTACGGCGCCCGGAATATGCTGTCCCGATCGCGCAGTTTAGCCCCCGCGACGCACGCCGCGATGGGATAATGTGCGAATGAATGCAATTTCTTCCTTGCCACCGGATTCGTCACCGGCGGCTTCATCCTTAGATGGCGAACGCGTAACTTGGTTGCATCATGACCTGCCGATTTTTCTGGTAGGCATGATGGGCGCGGGCAAAACCACCATAGGCAAGCGGCTGGCGCGTGCCTGCGGCAGGGATTTTCTCGACCTCGACCATGAACTGGAAGCCCGCTGCGGCGTGCGCGTGCCCGTCATTTTCGAGATTGAAGGTGAAGCTGGTTTCCGGCGGCGCGAAACCGCGGCCCTGGAAGAATGCACGCGTCAGCGTGGCATCATCCTGGCGACGGGCGGTGGCGCGCCGGTTGCGCCGGAAAACCGTGCGCTGCTCAGGCAGCGGGGTATTGTCGTCTATCTGCGCGCATCCGTCGATGAGTTGTGGCGCCGCACCTGCTCGGACCGCAACCGACCGTTGCTGGCGACCAGCGACCCGCGCACGACGCTGCGCGACTTGCTGGCCCGGCGCGAGCCCATCTACGAGGAAGTGGCAGATATCGTCGTCGATACCGGCAGCGTCTCGATTTCCCAGGTTCTGAAGAACCTGGTGCCGCTGTTGCAGAATATCGAAAAGGAAATCAGCCTGGCCCCGCCCGCCAGCGCCCAGGCCGGCCCGGCGCCTGGCCGCGAGTAAAGAACAGAACTGTCATTGAGAAGAGCACATGAACGTCGTTACCGTTGATACCCCTGGGGGCCAATATCCCATCACCATTGCGCCGGGTCGCCTGGACTCCCTGGCGGCGGCGATTCCGGCGGACGCGACGCGCGTGGCGCTGGTGACGAACCCCACCATAGACGCGATTTATGGCGACCGCGTGCGCCAGGCCCTGGCGGCCAGCGGCAAGCCTGTGTTCGATGTGATGTTGCCCGATGGGGAGCAATACAAGACCTGGGAAACGCTGCAACTGATCTTCGACGCCATGCTGCGCCAGAAATGCGATCGGCGCGCCGTCATCGTGGCCCTGGGGGGCGGGGTGACGGGCGATATCGCCGGTTTCGCGGCGGCATCCTACATGCGCGGCATCCGTTTCGTGCAGGTGCCCACCACCTTGCTGGCACAGGTGGACTCCTCGGTGGGTGGCAAGACCGGCATCAATCATCCGCTGGGCAAGAACATGATCGGCGCTTTCTACCAGCCGGTGGCGGTGGAGATTGACACTGACGTGCTGCGCAGCCTGCCAGCCCGGGAAATTTCAGCCGGTCTGGCGGAAGTGGTGAAGTACGGCCTGATCCTGGACCGCGAATTTTTTGACTGGTGCGAGCAGAACGCCCAGGCCCTGCGCGCGCTGGAGCCGCAGGCCATGGGCTACGCCATTCGCCGCTCCTGCGAGCTGAAGGCCTGGGTGGTGTCGCAGGATGAACGGGAATCGGGCCTGCGGGCCATCCTCAACCTGGGGCATACCTTCGGGCACGCGATCGAGGCTGGTCT
This sequence comes from Kerstersia gyiorum, assembly GCF_048595715.1. Classification (NCBI taxonomy): domain Bacteria; kingdom Pseudomonadati; phylum Pseudomonadota; class Betaproteobacteria; order Burkholderiales; family Alcaligenaceae; genus Kerstersia; species Kerstersia gyiorum. Next base: position 3,607,743 of record NZ_CP169556.1, on the reverse strand, counting down.
GGGCTACGGCAAGTGGCTGCACGGCGAGGCTGTGGGCTGCGGGCTGGTGCAGGCGGCCGAGCTGTCTGCCGAGGTGGAAGGGCTGCCGCGTGCGGATGTCGAGCGCGTGCGCCAGGTCGTGGCTGCGCTGGGTTGCCCGGTGCAGGCACCGGACCTGGGCGAGCAGCGCTGGTTCGATCTGATGAAGGTAGACAAGAAGGCGGCGGCCGGTGAAATCCGTTTCGTCCTGACGCCGGAAATCGGGCGGGCCGTTACGCGCACCGCGCCGGACGGAGCCGTGCGCGCCGTACTTTCGCGTACCGTGGCCGACGGAGCGCTGGCGTGAGCGCCGAGCGCCTGGCCAGGCTGTTGCCCGCGCCGGGCGCCAACGGCCTGGGCGCCTATGCGTGCGACCCTGGCCGAACGCGTGGCCGGCGGGTGCCCGAGGCCCCGCCATCGAACCGCACCGAGTTCCAGCGTGACCGCGATCGCATTATCCACGCCGGCGCATTTCGCAGGCTTGAATACAAAACCCAGGTTTTCATCAATCACGAGGGTGACCTGTTCCGCACCCGGCTCACGCATAGCCTGGAGGTCGCGCAGATCGCCCGCACGCTGGCGCGCAGCCTGCATCTCAATGAAGACCTGATCGAGGCCATTTCCCTGGCGCACGATCTTGGGCATACGCCCTTCGGCCATGCCGGGCAGGATGAACTCAATGCCTGCATGCGCGAGCTTTCGCCGGAGGCGGGCGGTTTCGAGCACAACCTGCAAAGCCTGCGGGTTGTCGATGAGCTGGAAGAACGCTACGCGGAATTCAAGGGCCTGAACCTCTGCTTCGAAACCCGTGAAGGCATTCTCAAGCATTGCTCGGTGTCGCATGCGCGGCAACTGGGCGAGGTCGGCCAGCGTTTCCTGGATCGAACGCAACCTTCGCTGGAGGCCCAACTGGCGAATCTGGCGGATGAAATCGCCTATAACAACCACGATATCGACGACGGCCTGCGTTCCGGGTTGGTGCAGTTGCCGCAGTTGCGCGAAGTGCCGGTATTCGGACGTCATTATGCCGAAGCCTGCGCGCGCTACCCGGATTTGCCGGAGCGGCGGCTGGTGGCTGAAACCATACGGCAGATGATAGGCACCCTGATCCTGGATCTCACGGTGGCGACGGCCGGGCGCATTGCCGAACATGCGCCGGACTCCATCGAAGCCGTACGCGCCGCGCCCTTGCTGGCGGGCTTTTCACCGGCATTGCGGCGCGATAGCGATGAACTCAAGCGCTTTCTGTTCGAGCACCTTTACCGGCACTACAAGGTCATGCGCATGACGGGCAAGGCGCGCCGCATCGTGCGCGAGCTTTATGCTGCCTTCCTGGATGACCCGCGCCTGTTGCCGCCGGATTACCGGCGCCAGGGCAAGGCAGAGCAGGCCCGCGCCATTGCTGATTACATCGCTGGAATGACGGACCGCTATGCCATGCGCGAGCATGAACGGTTGTTCGATATGCGCAGGGTGGAGTAAGCCGGGCAGGGCTGCCCGGCAGCCGCCTGCGGCGTTTCAACCCGCGTTGCGGTTGAATACCGGCATGGGGGCCGATTGCCGCAGCACGGCTTCGCTCAACCAGGCCGCGGCACGGTAGGCGCGGCGCGCCACCAGGTCTGCCGGCAGTTGGCGGTAATCATCATTGAATACTTCGAAACTGTACGGACCGGTGTAGCCGATTTCGTGCAGCCGCATCACGATGTCCGTCAACTGGGCATTGTGCGGGCCTTCGCCGGGAAACACGCGGAAGTGGCGGGCAGCGGCGCGGCGCTCGCTGGCCGTATCGACACTGTGCCAGAGAAAATCGGCCAACTGGACGAGGAAGATTTTTTCCGGGGAAATGTCGCTGATGGCGGCCAGCGGCGTGGCTGTTGCGAGGATATGGTATGAATCCAGCACCAGCCCGAGGTTGGGGCTGTCTGCTGCTTCGACGATATCCCAGGCCAGGCGGTAATCGTTGACGGTGCGCGCCCAGGAAATGGCTTCATAGGCGATACGTATGTTCAGTGGAATGGCCAGCGTGGCCAGTCGCCGCAGGTCAGTGGCGATGATGTCCTGGTCCTGGCTGGCATGGCCTGAGGTAGAGGCGCTGGCAATCAGCACCCGGCAATCCAGCGCCTGGCACAGTTCCAGCAGATGCTTGGCGATGTCCGTCTTGTATTCGCGCAACAGGCCGGGCAGGCCTTCGTAGTCGCGCAGCGCCTGCAGGGCGTTGACTTCCAGGCCGCTGCGGCGTACCAGGCCGATGGCGTCGTCCAGCCCCTGCGGATGCTCGACCAGGTCACGGGCGGACAGGCTGATGCGGGTGAAGCCGCTGGCCTGTGCGGCAGCCAGACGGGCCTGCAGCGGTCCGGCCAGCGAAACGCTGTCTATGCCGAATTGTCCGATGTTCATGACGCCGCTCCCGGGCTGTCTTCCAGCTCTCGCACCAATTCGAAGTGCACGCCATCCAGGTAGGCCTGGGTCAATGCGCCGCGTTCATCGCTGTGCAGCAGCGAGGACTCCACGAAATCCAGGCCGTTGCGGCGCATTTCCGCCACGCTGGCCAGGACGTCTGGCGTGGCGAAGGCCAGGCGGTGCAGCTGTTCCACCGGGTGGGCACTGGCGGCGTCCGGCGTGGGTTCTATCAATTGCAGGAAAAAGCGGCGGCAGGGGCTTTGCAGGACCCGTCCGCTGGGCAGGTTGCCAAAGCGCGTGCCCGGCGGCAGGGCGCTGAAGTCGAGCAGGTTTTCGTAGAAGGCGATCCAGTCGTCCAGGCGGCCGATGCCGACATACTGCACGATGCCGAAGAAACGCAGCGGCGTGGCCAGCGGGCGGCGTGCCGCCGGTACATCGACGGGAACGAAGTCGACGTCGTAGATGGAGAATTCCTCGTAGCGGTCGACGAAATAGATCTTGCTGGCGCCTACGCCTCGAATGGCGGGAATATTCAACTCCATGGCTTCGACCTGGGGGGCGACAGGCCAGGCGCCACGTGCCGTGGCGGCGCGCCAGGCGGCGCCTGCGTCGCGCACGCGGAAGGCGATGGCCGCGATCTCTGGCATGGCGGACGGATAGGCGGTGCTCAGGCCTTCCTGGGTATGGGCGTTGACGATGACGTTCATGCCGCCCTGGCGGTACAGCAGGACTTCACGGGAACGGTGGCGTCCGGCAAGGTGAAAGCCCAGTTTTTCCAGCAGCTGCCCGAAAGCCTGCGGGCGGGTGGTGGCGTATTCGATGAACTCAACGCAATCCAGCCCCAGGGTATTGCGCAGCTCGCCGATGGCTTCACGATCCGAAATACCGTTCATAGGGTAAAACTCCTGTTGCGAATGAGAGGGGGCTGGCGGGTGCGAGCCAGCACTATATTGCCATGGAAAGCACGCGTTGCAGATACGGGGCCGTGGGGCTGTCCGTGGCTGCGATGGCTTCCGGCGTGCCCTGGGCCACAATCCGCCCGCCGCCCTGGCCGCCTTCCGGCCCCATGTCGATCACCCAGTCCGCTGTTTTGATGACATCGAGATTGTGTTCGATCACCAGCACGGTATTGCCTGCCTCGACCAGCTGGTTGAGTACCTGCAGCAGCATCTGTATATCCTGGAAGTGCAGGCCGGTGGTGGGTTCGTCCAGGACGTACAGGGTTTTGCCGGTACCGCGCCGCGCCAGTTCCAGCGAGAGCTTGACGCGCTGGGCTTCGCCGCCCGACAGCGTAGTGGCGCTTTGTCCCAGGCGGATATAGGACAGGCCGACGTCCGCCAGGGTTTGCAGCCGCCGGGCAATCGCCGGGACGGCTTCGAAGTATTCCAGTGCCTGTTCCACGGTCAGGTCCAGCACTTCGCTGATGTTGCGGCCGCGATAGCGGATTTCCAGGGTTTCACGGTTGTAGCGCTTGCCCTGGCAGGTGTCGCAAGGCACGTACATATCCGGCAGGAAGTGCATTTCGACCTTGACCACGCCGTCGCCCTGGCAGGCTTCGCAGCGGCCGCCCTTCACATTGAAGCTGAAGCGGCCGGGGTCGTAGCCCCGTGCCCGCGACTCAGGCACCCCGGCGAACAGTTCGCGCATGGGCGTGAACAGGCCGGTGTAGGTGGCCGGGTTGCTGCGCGGGGTGCGGCCGATCGGGCTCTGGTCGACGGTGATGATCTTGTCGAAGTGCTCCAGGCCGGTGATGGCCGCATAGGGGGCAGGTTCTTCCTGGGCACGGTTCAATGCCATGGCCGCCACGCGGGCCAGGGTGTCGTTGACCAGCGTGGATTTGCCGGAACCGGAAACCCCTGCGACGCAGACGAGCTTGCCCACGGGCAGGCGCAGGTCGACATTCTTCAGGTTGTTGCCGGTGCAGCCCGACAGTTCCAGCCAGCGGGTATCGTCATCCACGGCACGGCGCTGCGGGACAGCCACTGCACGCGTGCCATTGAGATACTGGCCGGTCAGGGAGGCGGGCTGTGTCTGGATGTCGGCGGGCGTGCCCTGGGCCGTGACCGTGCCGCCGTGCTCTCCTGCGCCCGGTCCCATGTCCACGACCCAATCAGCCTCGCGGATCATGTCTTCGTCGTGTTCGACGACGATGACGCTATTGCCCAGGTCGCGCAGGTGCTTGAGCGTACTGATGAGGCGGTCGTTGTCGCGCTGGTGCAGGCCGATGGAGGGTTCGTCCAGCACATACATGACGCCGGTCAGGCCGGAGCCGATTTGGCTGGCCAGACGGATGCGCTGGGCCTCGCCGCCGGAAATCGTGGTGGCGCTGCGATCCAGGGACAGATACCCCAGGCCGACATTATTAAGGAAGCGCAGCCGGGCGCTGATCTCGTTGACGATGCGTGCGGCGATTTCCTGGCGTGCGCCTTCGAGCGCGAGGTTGTCGAACCAGTTCTGGCAGGCGGCCAGCGGCATGGCTTCTACCTCGTAGATGGCCAGGCCGGTTTCCTGGCCCAGGCGTTCGCCTGGCGGCATGTCATGACCGATACGGACATGACGGGCCTCGGCGCGCAGGCGCGAGCCGCCGCATTCCGGACAGGTCTGGATGCTGCGGAATTTTTCCAGCTCTTCACGGACGGCCGATGAATCGGTTTCGCGCCAGCGCCGTTCCAGGTTGGGAATAATGCCTTCGAACGGATGGCGGCGCACAGTGCTGCGGCCTTTCTCGTTAAGATAGGCGAATTCGATTTCTTCGCTGCCGGAACCGTTCAGCACGATCCCGCGGACGTCTTCTGGCAAGGCTTCGAACGGGGTTTCCAGGTCGAAGCCATAATGCGTCGCCAGGCTGTTGAGCATATTGAAGGCAAAGGCATTGCGCCGGTCCCAGCCCTTGATGGCGCCGCTTGCCAGGCTCAGTTCGGGAAAGGCGACGATGCGCTTGGCATCGAACACGCCGACCTGTCCCAGCCCATCGCAGCAGGGGCAGGCACCCATGGGGTTGTTGAAGCTGAACAGGCGCGGTTCCAGTTCTGTCAGCCCGCGGCTGCAGACGGGACAGGCATAGCGGCTGGAAAATACCTGTTCGGCATTGTTGTCCATATCCAGCAACAGGATGCGTCCCTGGGACAGCGCCAGCGCGGTTTCCAGGCTTTCGGCCAGGCGCGAGCGCACGCCTGCGCGTACACGCAGGCGGTCCACCACGACATCCAGGCTGTGGCGGGTGTTGGGGTCCAGCGCCGGCATGGAGTCGATGTCCGTCATCTCGCCGTCCAGACGCAGGCGTACATACCCCTGAGCTTGCAGATTGGCACATTCGGCTTCGAAACTGCCCTTGCGGTCGTGTGCCACGGGCGCGAGAATGGCGATGCGGCTTTCTTCCGGCATGGCGAGCACGGCATCGACCATCTGCGCGACGCTTTGCGCTTCCAGCGGCTCGCCATGTTCGGGGCAATAAGGTGTGCCAACTCTGGCATACAGCAGGCGCAGATAGTCGTGGATTTCTGTTACCGTGCCGACGGTGGAACGCGGGTTGTGGCCTGCGGATTTCTGCTCGATGGCAATGGCGGGCGACAGTCCCTCGATCAGGTCGACGTCCGGCTTGTCCATCAGTTGCAGGAACTGGCGCGCGTAGGCCGACAGGCTTTCGACGTAGCGCCGCTGGCCTTCGGCATACAAGGTGTCGAAAGCCAGGGAAGATTTGCCCGAACCCGAGACGCCCGTCATCACCACAAGCTTGTGGCGAGGCAGGTCCAGGGAAATGTTTTTCAGGTTATGGGTGCGTGCGCCGCGTATGCGAATTTCATCCATCCGGTAGTCACAGATGCGTAGGCCAACTTGGTACTATAGCGCCCTTCAATGTAGTACGTAGAGGAGAACGGCATGGCGTCGGTCAACAAGGTCATTATCGTGGGCAACCTGGGGCGCGACCCCGAAGTCCGCTACAGCGCGGATGGCGCGGCAATCTGCAACGTATCCGTGGCAACGACTTCTCAATGGAAGGACAAGGCAAGCGGCGACCGCCGCGAGGAAACGGAATGGCACCGCGTGGTGTTCTACGGCCGACTGGCCGAAATTGCCGGTGAATACCTGCGCAAGGGGCGTTCCATTTATCTCGAAGGCCGCCTGAAAACCCGCAAGTGGACGGACAAGGACAACATCGAGCGCTACACCACGGAAATCGTGGCGGACCAGATGCAGATGCTGGGTGGCCGTGAAGACGGCGGTGCCGGTGGTGCTGGCGGCAGCTATGGTGGTGGCCGTTCCGGTGGTTCCGATTATGGTGATTCGGCGCCCGCACCGCGCCAGGTGCCGCAACAGCGCCAGGCGCCGCAGCAATCCGCACCGCGTCCCAGCCAGGCGGCGAACCTGGCGGACATGGACGACGATATTCCGTTCTGAGGATGGCCGTGGCGTGCTGCCGGCGGTAGGCTCCTGTCGCGGGAGCCAGACTGCCAGGCGCCGCTGCGGATGTCATGCAGTGCCACGGTCGCAGAAGCGGCCGCTGCAGGCCGGCCTTGTGCCGGCCTGTCTGTTTTTTGTATCAAAGTCTGGGCAGTTGGCGCTCAGAACGTCTTGCGCAGTTTCCGGTCCAGGGAAATCAGGCCGCCACCGAAGGCTGCGAAGAACAGGCAGCCGAAGGCCCAGAGGCTGGATAGCTGGACGGCCTTGTGTTGCAGCGTCGAAAGCAGGGCGGCACCGCCATCGGCCAGGCGCCGCGCACCGTTGGCGGTGACCAGCGTGGCGGTTTCCTTGATGGCGGCGATGCCGTCCGGACTGAGCAGCGGTTCGGCGTCATACGGGAAGTGCAGGTGGTACCAGACTGTCGTGAACAGCATGACGGCATTGGCCAGCGCGAAGGCCCGGGTATAGAACCCGAGCAGGATGGCAATGCCGCCCACGACCTGCACAATGGCCAGGAGCGGTGAAAACAGCCAGCCGGGGTGAAAGCCAATGTTTTCGACAAAGCCCACCTGGCCCAGCGGGTCCAGGATCTTGGGCCAGCCTTCGATCAGCAGCCAGCCGCCCAGCGCGACGCGCAGCAGCAGCCAGCCCAGGGGCTGGGCGAACTGGTTATAGAAACCAGATAGTTTGGGGATAATCAGCTGGTCTGGCGAGGTATTGAAATCCAGCGGTGTTTTCATGGAACTCTCGGTATGAAGGAAGGAATCGACCAGCGGCAGAGTATCCCGCCGTTGTTGCTGCAATTCTTATAATGATTGAGGATCATTTGCCAAAGCGCAAGCTTTAGTTGCGCATGAATACATGCCTGCCGGCAAGGCTGTTGCCGGACAATGGCGGCGTGCAGGCTGCTTCGTCCCGCCACCATCGGCTGGCCCGGGGGCGCAACCGTGCATGCCATGGCCATGGTCGTGACATGCCTACTATATGGTTAAAAATGATAAGTACATTGAGCAGTGCCGATATCGCCGCCCGCGCACCGCGCTTTGCCTTGATTCCGGTAGGCGCCTTCGAGCAGCACGGCCCTCATCTGCCGGTGACGACCGATACCCTGATTGCCCAGGCCATCGGACAGGCGGTCTGCGAGCGCGCCGGCGGCATGCTGGTCAGCCCGGTGACGGTCAGCTGCTCGCATGAACATGCCGGGTTTCCGGGTACGGTTTCGGTGTCGGCGACGACGCTGGCGATGCAGGTCCATGACATGGCCGATTCCCTGGAGCAGGCCGGGTTTGGCCTGGTGGTCGTGCTGAATTGCCATGGCGGCAATTATGTCTTGTCCAATGTGGCGCAGGAACGCAACGTGAGGCGCCCGCGCATGCTGCTGTTGCCAGCGCGCCAGCATTGGGAAGCGGCAGTGGCCCATGCCGGCGTGGAAAGCAGCCCGAGCGCCGACATGCATGGCGGCGAGATCGAAACTTCCCTGCTGCTGCATCTGTGGCCTCAGGCGGTGCGCGTGGATCTGATCCAGGACCATGCCGCGCCGAACCGGCCCTTGCTGACGTTCCATGGCATGCGCCACTATGCCGAGCAGGGCGTGATCGGTTTCCCGTCGAGGGCGACAGCCAGGAAAGGCCGGCTGCTGCTGGAAAAAATGGCAGAGCTGCTGGCAGGTGAGATCTTGTCGGCGCTAGAGCACGTCGGGTGTCCCCTTGACGGCCCAGCCGCCATCGACCGATAGGGTCGTGCCGGTAATGTAGCTGGCCGCTGGCGATACCAGGAAGGCGGCCGCAGCGGCGATTTCCTCGGGTTCGCCCAGGCGACCCAGGGGCGTGCGGCGGGCAATGGCCTGCATATCCAGTGCCCCCTTGTCCTGCAGGGCCAGCGTCAGCGCGGTGGTGACATAGCCAGGGGCAATGGCATTGACGCGTATGCCCTGGTTGCCCCATTCGACTGCCATGGCGCGCGTCATGCCGAGAATCCCGGCCTTGGCGGCGCTATATGCATTGCGGGCGGGAATGCCGACGAAACTGGCAATAGAACCGGTATTGACGATGGCTCCCCGGTTGCCGCGCGCATCCGCTTGCTGGTGCAGCATATGGGCGGCGACGGCCTGGCTCATCAAGAAGGCGCCGCCCAGGTGTATCGAAAGCAGGTGGTTGAAGCCGGCGGCGCTTTGTTCCAGCGTGGGCGCGACCTGTTCGCCTATGCCGGCGTTGTTGATCAAGGCATGGATACGCCCGAAATGCGCAATGGCAGCTGCCACGGCGTCGCGCACGCTGTCCTCCTGGCTGACGTCGCAGCCCAGCCCCAGGTGGGCGGGCCCCAGTTCAGCGGCGCATTGGCTGGCCTGGGCGGCGTCCAGGTCGAGTATGCCTACCCGCCAGCCGCTGTCCGCCATATGCCGGGCGGTCGCCCAACCTATGCCTTGGGCCGCGCCGGTGATGAGGATGGCGGCAGGGGAAGAAATCGCTTGCATCGTTGTCTCCTTGGTTTTTTTGCAGGACGGGCGAAATCCGTGATAGAAATAGCATTCCAATATTGAATCATGTTCCAGTTTTGGCGTCGTGGGTAGGGGCAGCCTGGCCGGATGACAGGAAAAGGCCGCGCCGCGATGCGTTCCGGATGGATGGCCAGTGAAACCGAATACGAGCCTGCCGCTGCAGCATGATGAGTCCTTGCCCGACGTTAAATACCTGCGTTTTCTCGATACGCTGTACCGCACCCGGCGCCTGAGCCGCACGGCGGAACTGTTGGGCCAGAGCGCGCCAACCATGAGCATCTGGCTGGCAGCTTTGCGCGAGCAGCTGCGCGATGCCCTGTTCGTGCGCACGCCCGGGGGCATGCAACCGACGCCACGCACCGAATCCCTGATGCCGCTGGTGCGTAATGCGCTGGATTCATTGCGCGGCATCGTGGCCGGCCCGGGCAGTTTCGACCCGCAGACGGCCGAGAGGCAGTTCCGCCTCTGCATGACCGACGGCAGCATGCTGACTTTGCTGCCACGAATCCTGGCGCACCTGCGGCTGCAAGCGCCCCAGGTCAAGCTCAAGGCCATCAAGATCAATGCCAGAACGCCTCGATTGCTGGAAAGCGGCGAGGCCGACCTCGCGCTGGGCTTCGTGCCTACACTGGCTACCGGTTTCTACCAGCAGGCGCTGTTCGACCAGGTATGGGTGTGCCTGGTCAATCCGGACCATCCCGAGATCGGCAAGCGGTTGGATCTGGAAACCTACGCGCAGGCGCGCCATATCGAGATTCCCGGCGGCACCGGACATGCCATGCTGGCCGATGCCCTGGCGCGGCACCAGGTCATGCGCCGCGTCGCACTGGAGATCCCGGTATATCTGGGAATACCGGCGATCATTTCGAGCAGCGACCTGATCGCCACCGTGCCCAGCCTGACTGGCCATACGCTGGCGCGCCGCTCTGGCCTCAGCATCCATCCCTGCCCGGTACCTGTGCCCCCCTTCACCGTCATGCAGTACTGGCATGAGCGCGTGCACCTGGATGCCGGCCACCGCTGGCTGCGCCAGGCGGTGCACGAGGTTTGCGCCGACCGCACCCGCACGCCTGTTCCGGTCTGATCCGGGGCGTTGCATGGCGCAAGTTTGCCAAAGGCAAACTCGCACTTTGCCTCTGCCCCAGTGCCAGCCATGGCTCAGCTTCCTAGAATTCGCAAAAAAACGAGGAGGCAGCTATGAGGGTATTGGTGACCGGGGGCAGCGGTTTTTTGGGGGCCTGGGTCGTGCGACAACTGGCGGCGGCAGGCGTGACGCCCGTGGTGTTCGACATGAGCGGCGCGCGCGACAAGGTGGCGCAGGTGGCAGGGGCTGAGCTGGCACGCGACCTGGTCTGGGTTGTGGGTGATATCCGCCGCTCAGATGAAGTCATGCTGGCGGCTGAAGGGTGCAAGGGCGTTATCCATCTGGCCGGTATGCTCACGCCGGAGTGCTCGGCAGACCCGGTGCTGGGTGCCGAGGTCAACCTGATCGGCACCCTCAATGTGTTTGACATGGCACGCCGCTCCGGTATCGGGCATGTGGCCTACGCCAGCAGCGCCGGTGTCTACGGCCCGGAAAGCAGCACGATGCCGCAGCCGGCCACATTCTATGGTGCCTACAAGCTGGCCTGCGAGGGCGCGGCCAGGGCCTATTGGCGCGACTATGGCATTTCCAGTATCGGCTTGCGGCCTTTCGTGGTCTATGGGCCGGGTCGCGAGGGGGGGCTCAGTGCTGGCCCGACATTGGCCTGCCGCGCCGCGGCCCTGGGCGAGGCATACCGCCACCCCTTCACCGGCAGCTGTGGCCTGGTGTATGTCGAGGATGTTGCGGCTGTCTTTGTGCAAGCGGCCTTGCAGGCCACACCGGGCGCGCAGGTGTTCAACATGGGGGGCGAGGACGTAGCTGTTGCAGCCTTGCTGGATGCCATCCGGCAACAGGTGCCGGGTGCCAGCCTCAGTGCGCACGGGCCTGCCCTGCCAATTGCGGCCGGGCAAGGCGCGGCGGGTCTGGACGACTGGTTTCCGGGGCGGCCACGTACGGGGCTGGTGGCTGGGCTGGCGCAGACCATCGCCTATTACCGCACCGCAGCCGCCGTGCCAGCGGCCAACCCGGAGCAACCGGCATGAACATGGAAAAACGTGGGCGCGTCGCGCTGGTGGCTGGTGCGGCTGGCGGTATCGGGGCAGCCGTGGCGCAGCGGCTGGCGCGCGAAGGCGCTGCGCTGGCGCTGCTGGACCGGGATGTGGAGCGGGTGATGGTCCTGGCAGACAGTTTGCCTGGCAGCCTGGCGCTGGCCTGTGACTTGACGGACGAAGCCGAGGTGGCCGCGGCGGTCGGGCAAACCGTGGCGCACTGGGGGCGGCTGGATATCCTGGTGCACAGCGTCGGGCTGATCGGTTCCTCGCTGCCGGTGCATGAACTGCCGGTCGACGACTGGGACCGCATTATGGCGGTGAACCTGCGTAGCGCCTTCCTGTGCACGCGGGCCGTCGTGGCCCCCATGCTTGAGCATGATTACGGTCGCATCGTGCATATCGCTTCGATTGCGGGCAAGGAGGGCAATGCGCAGCAATCGGCTTACTCCGCATCCAAGGCGGGGGTCATTGCGCTGGTGAAGTCACAGGGCAAAGAGTTGGCGCGCACGGGCATACGCGTCAATGGCATTGCGCCTGCGGTGATACAGACCGCGCTGGCCGAGCAGATGACACCCGAAGTCAAGGCGGCGGTACTGGCGCGCATTCCCATGGGCCGGCCGGGCGAACCGCAGGAAGTCGCAGGCATGGTGTCTTGGCTGGCGTCGGACGAATGTTCCTTTTCCACTGGCGCGACTTTCGATCTATCAGGGGGCAGGGCGACGTACTGAGTGCCGGTGCCGGAGTACGGGCCGGGCAACAAAGGCGCAACGGCGGGCAGCGTGCCGCCGCTGTGCACGATAAAACCAATGGAGACAAACATGAAAAAAGACCTTCTTCGCATGGTGCCGGAAGCACCGGCTGGCCGCCGCCAGTTTCTCAAGACCTGCAGCGGCGCCACGGTGGCGGGCCTGGCGGCGGGCTTGTCGCTGCCGGCGCTGGCGCAGGCCAAGCCCATCACGCTCAAGGCCGTGGTGCAGCATCGCAACGGCGAATCCTACAAGAAATGGGCCTGGTTGCAGGAGCAGGTGGCGCAGCGCAGCGATGGCAGACTGGCGATAGAAATCACCACCATCGGTGAATTGGGCCTGGGCGGTTCCGAGATGCTGCGCGTGCTCAAAAGCGGGGTCATCGACATGGCCGAGGTGCTGCCTGGCTACGTCGCCAGCGATTTTCCGATGATAGAAGCCTGCGACCTGCCGGGTATCTCTACCAGCTTCGATCAGTCGCGCCATATGTACGATGTCTGGACCAGCAATGTCGTGGCCAGGCATGAATCGGTATTGGGCGGAAAGGTCATCAGTTCCTTCTGCTGGTCCACCATGTTCATGTACACCAAGTTTCCGCTGGATGCGCTGACGGACTTCAAGGGCCGGAAGATCCGTGTTTTCGCGCCAGCGCAGGCGCGTTTCCTCACGGCATTGGGGGCGGAGCCGGTCAGTATGACAACTGCCGATATGTACCCCGCGTTGCAGCGCGGCATCATCGACGGCGCCATTACCGGTACCGAGCATGTGAAGGCCAGCAGCTTGTGGGAGGTGACGCGCTACATGACCAACATCAATATTCCCCCCATGGGCTCCTACATTGTGCTCGGCGCACGCTCCTGGGCCAGGCTGCCTGCGGATCTGCAGCAGATCTTCATCGACATCGGCCCGGCATTGACGGACCTGGGCTGGAAGCTGGGGCGCGACAACGACGTGCTGGGTTTTGAGTATGCCCGCGAAAAGGACATGGTGCTGACCCTTGAAGCCAAGCCTCAATGGGTGCCGGAACTGACGCGGATTTCCTCCCAGGACATCGTGCCCTGGTGGGCCGGGCGGGCTGGGCCGCAAGCCAGGAAAAACTTCAATGAGTTCCTGGCGCCCATCGTTGGCTACACCTTGAACTGAGCCGCTCGCCACCGCACGCGCCCGCCAGGGCGTGGCGCCGCCGGCTTTTTCCTCCAACCCCGGTTTCCCGGTACGGCGCGGCCGGCCCAGGGGGATGCCGTTCCTAGGGGATGATTGTGATCGTTTTACGTAATTTCCTGGCCCGCCTGGCCGAAGGCATGGCATGGGTCAGTGGACTGTTGTTCCTGCTGCTGGCGTTCTACATGACGGGCGATGCGCTCAGCCGCACGCTGGGTGGGCCGTTCACTGGCGTGGCCGATCAGGTCGCGTCGCTGACGCTGGCGCTGGGCGCATCCTGGGCATTGGCCATGGGGGTCAACAATGGTACGCATGTCCGTTCCGACATCCTGCTGCCCTTGTTGCCCGCGCCGCTCAAACGTCTGTTCGGTATTTTCGCGCTGATCGGACTGACGGTGCTGGCATGGATACTGACTTGCAACTTCTATGTCATGGCGCTGGAATCCTATGAAATTGGCGCCATGCTGCCGCAGTCCATTGTGGAGATGCAGCTGTATATCCCGCAGGCCATTTCCACGTTTGGTTTCCTGGTGTTTGCCCTGACCTCGACACTGGCCTTGTTGATTGCCATTGCGGGTCGCGCGGGTGCAGAAGAAGGAGGTGCATGAAATGGCCGCCGTCGTGACAACTTCCCTGTTGGTGCTGTTTGCCTTCTTCATGCTGAGTTTCCACGTCGCCAGTGCACTGGGGCTGACGGCCGCGATTACCGGTTCGCTGTTCCTGGGGGATATCTGGAGCTTTTTCGCGCAGATCCCCTGGAACAACATCAGCAATAGCGGGCTGATCGTCGTGCCGCTTTTCATCCTGATGGGTGAACTGCTGTTGCGCAGCGGCGTGACCGAGGATCTCTATGAAACGCTGTCCAAATGGATGGGCCGCGTGCCTGGCGGCCTGCTACATTCCAACGTGCTGGCCAGCGGCCTGTTCGCGTCCATTTGCGGCTCCAGCGTAGCGACGACATCCACCATTGGCGCCGTGGCGCTGCCGCAAATGCGCCGGCATGGCTACGACGAGAAGCTGGCCATGGGCTCCATCGCGTCCGGTGGCACCCTGGGTATCCTGATTCCGCCCAGCGTCATCATGATCATCTACGCGATCATGGCCGAAGTATCCATCGCGCAGCTTTATATGGCAGGCATCGTGCCAGGCCTGCTGATGATGGTGGCCTTCATGCTGGTCATTTTCATCGCGGCGCTGTTGGTGCCGACCAAGGCGCCACGGCTCCAGGCGCGGGCCAGCTGGCAGGAGCGCATCCGTGGGTTGCGGGCCATCGTGCCGGTGCTGATCCTGATGTTCATGGTGTTGGGCACGATTTATGCAGGCATTGCCACGCCGACCGAGGCGGCGGGCTTTGGCTCCGTGGGGGCATTCTTCCTGGCCTTGCTACGCCGCCGGGTGAACCGCGCCATGTTGCGGGAGGTGTTCCTGGCCACCGCGTCGACGACCAGCATGGTGATGCTGGTCGTCGTGACGGCATTCGTCCTGCAGTTCGTGCTGTCGCTGGGAGGCGTGCCGGCGGCCGTGTCCAACTGGATTGGCGGCCTGGGCCTGAGCCAGCTGGAGCTGATACTGCTGATTGCCGTCATCCTGGTGCTGCTGGGCACTTTCATGGAAAGCATGGCGCTGATCGTTTGCACGATGCCCATCTTGCTGCCTATCCTCAAGATGGCTGGCGTGGACCTGGTGTGGTTCGGCATCATTGCCGTGATCCTGGTGGAAATGTCGCTGATCACGCCGCCGGTGGGCATGAACCTGTTCGTCATGCAAGGGCTGCGCATGCGTTTGGATGGTGCGCATCGCGTCGGCCCGATTACCCAGGTATTCGCGAGTACGGTGCCGTTCGTGGTGGCCATGGCAGTGGTGCTGGGGCTGATCATCGCCTACCCGAACATCGCCATGGGCCTGGTGCACAGCATGCGCTAACGCCGCCGGGGGGCGCCAGGAAAGGGAACGTCTAGCGCCGCTCCAGCAGCACGCCGCTTTCCATGTGGTGCGTCCAGGGGAACTGGTCGAACAGCGCGCAGCGTGTTATGCGGTGGGTGTCGTGCAGCTGCGCGATATTCTGCGCCAGGGTTTCCGGATTGCAGGATACGTAAAGGATACGGTCGAAGCGGCGGGCCAACTCGCAGGTGTCCGGGTCCATGCCGGCGCGTGGCGGGTCGACGAACAGCGTGCCGAAGTCGTAGCTGTCGAGGTCTATGTCCTTGAGGCGCTGGAAGGCGCGCACCTTGTTGAGCGCCTGCGTGAATTCTTCCGCAGACAGCCTGGCAATGACAAGATTGTCGATGCCGTTGGCTGCGATATTGGCTTGCGCCGCCGCAACCGATGTCTTGCTGATTTCGGTGGCCAGCACGCGCCGCACCTGGGTGGCGAAGGGCAGGGTGAAATTGCCGTTGCCGCAGTACAGCTCCAGCAGGTCGTCATCGCGTTGCCCCAGCGCGACGCAAGCCCATTCGATCATCTTGATATTGACCGTGCCGTTGGGCTGGGTGAAGGCGCCTTCTGGTTGCCGGTAGTGAAATGCGCGCCCCCGGATGGCCAGGGTTTCGGTGACGTAATCCTGGCCGATGACGCAACGCTGTCCCCGCGAACGGCCGATGAGGCTCACGCCCAACTGTGCTGCCAGTGCTGTGGCGGCCCGCGTCCAGGCTTCGTCGAGCTTGCGGTGATAGCACAGGGTGACCAGCGCTTCGCCCGAGAGCGTAGTGAGGAATTCGACCTGGAACAGACGCTCGCCCAGCACCGGGTTGCTGTTCCAGGCTTGCTTGAGCAGTGGCATCAAGGCGTTGATGTGCTGGCTGGCAGGCGGGAATTGTTCCAGCAGGATAGGCGAACGCTTGCCTTCGCCGGGCGCGAACATGGCGTAGTGGCGCTCGTCGCCGTCACGCCAGAGGTGAAACTCGGCCCGCAGGCGGTAGTGCTGGCGCGGCGAGTCATGGACGTCAGGCGCGGGCGCGCTGAACGGAGCCAGCAGCTGCGCCAGGCGCAGGCGCTTGGCTTCCAGCTGGGTCTGGTATTCGGATTCTTGATAAGTGTGCGACATGGTGCAGGCCGGGCGGTGATCCGGGCGGTATCGTAACCCAGCGCCGGGGTGGCTGGCGGCGTTCCGGCCTATTCGCTTTCGGCGCGCGCCAGGTCGCCAAGCGCAAGCACCGGCGCGGCGTCTATCTCGCTGGCGTTGAGCAGGCTGGTGAGGCGTTGCAGCGAGGCCAGCAGCACGGCCTGTTCCCAGCCTGGCAGGCCATCGAAGCGCTGCACGAACTGTTCCTGCAGGCAGGCGGGTGAGTTCTGCATGAGGGTGATACCGGCGTCGGTCAGTTCAATCCAGACACGGCGCTTGTCGTGTTCGTCGCGGCGTCGGCGCACCAGCCCTTTCTTTTCCAGGCGGTCGAGGATGGTGGTGATGGTGGCTTGCGTCAGGTTCATTGCCTGGGCCAGCTGGCTGCCCTGCATGGGGGCGTGTTCCCGGAGCGCCTGCATGGCGAGCAACTGCGGCAAGGTCAGGCCATGGCTGCGGCTGAGCTGTTTGTCGGAAAAATCCGTGGCGCGGATGATCTGACGCAGCAGGACCAGGGCGGTTTTGCTTTGTTCCATGCTTACCGGGTAGAGAGCTAGAGGAGTGAAGGGGTAGGAGAGATTTGGGGACGGAAAAGAGGGGGGAGTGCTAGGGAAGGGCGGCGCAGGCAAGTTTAACGCCTTTGCCTGGGCTCGGCTCCCGAAGTGGTGTGCGGCGTTTTGGTCTGAAATCACGCATCAATATGTTTAGTGATTCAAATGAAATTATTCCGGTATTTGATCGGTTTTATTTGATTGCCCTAGGGTTTTCCCTTTATTTGTATCTAAAAATTAGGTTGTTATCGTTTAAATCATGGTGTTAGGATAAAAAATACATTGAATCACTAAGTATTTTCCGGGTGGATGACGGGCCATGCAATGGCCTGTTCCTGTCTTGGTAACACATGCGCTGCCGGGGAAAAACAAGGAGGATAGAGATGCAAGCGGTTTTCACACGCCGGCCCTGGCAGAGGCTGGCCGTTGCAGCGGGCATGGCGCTGCTGGGCGTTTCGGCGCAGGCGCAAACCACGGTCGAGGACTTGCAGTCACGCGGCGCGCGCATTGGCTATGCCAATGAAAAACCATTTGCCTATACCGAGATGGACGGGCACGTCACGGGGGAATCGCCGCAGATCGTCGCGGCTATCCTGCCCGCGCTGGGCATTGCGAAAATCGAACCGGTGCTGACGGAGTGGGGCGCGTTGATCCCGGGCTTGCGCGCCCAGCGTTTCGATCTCATCGCCGCTGGCATGTACATCACGCCCGAGCGCTGCAAGCAGGTACTTTTTACCGATCCGCACTACCAGTTGCCCGATACGCTGCTGGTGGCCCAAGGCAATCCCAAGAATCTCGATAGCTACGAGTCCATCGCGGCTGATCCGTCGGTGAAACTGGCGATCACCTCTGGCACCGTTAACCTGAAGTATGCGCGTGATGCTGGGATCAGCGACGACCAGATCGTCCAGGTACCCGATACCTCCTCGCAGTTGCAGGCGGTGCTGAGCGGCCGCGCGGACGCGACGATAGGTACGCAGCTCACCATGCAGGGGCTGGCAGCGCTTTCGCGCGGCCGTGCCGAGGCCCTGAGGGAGTTCAAGGACGACCCGGCGCATATGGGCTACGGTGCGCTGGCATTTCGTCCCGAAGACCGTGCATTGCGCGATGCTGTCAATACGGCCTTGAAACAATGGCTGGGGTCTGAGGCGCATCTGGCCGCAGTCGCGCCGTTCGGTTTCGACGAGCGCAACATTACGCACAAGACGGCCGCCGAGCTTTGCCAGGCGGAGTAATGGCAGCATTTTCAGGCCCAGTCCGTCCGAGGCGGGGCGACGTTCATCCGGGAGGCTCCCGTGCCTGACTGGATGCCACTCTTGCTGCAAGGCGCCTGGCTCACGGTGCAGATCACGTTCTTCGGCGCGCTGGTTGCCATCGTGCTGGCGGTAGCGGGGGCGCTGGGCCGGCTCTCGCCCTGGCGCTTCCTGCGCTGGTTCAGCATTGCCTATATCGAGTTGTTCCGGGGCACGTCGCTGCTGGTGCAATTGTTCTGGCTGTTCTTCGTGTTGCCGCTGCCGCCTTTCAATGTGTCCCTGTCGCCCTATGTGGTGGGCATACTGGGCCTGGGGCTGCACATTGGCGCCTACGGGGCGGAAGTCATGCGTGGCGCTATCCTGTCGGTGCCGCGCGCGCAGTATGAAGCCTGCATTGCGCTCAACATGGGGCGGGGCCGGCGGTTCTTCCGCATTATCCTGCCGCAAGCCTTGCTGGCGGCCATCGGGCCGGGCACCAACCTGCTGATCGAACTGCTGAAGAATACCTCGCTGGTATCACTCATCACGCTGGCAGACCTGACCTTCCGCGCCCGTCAGATCGAACAGGCCACCTTCGAGACCGTCACGGTATTCGGCCTGGTGATGCTGCTGTATTTCGCCATGGCGCAGTGCATCAATGCCGCGATGCGGCTGCTCGAGCGCAGGCTGGCGCGCGGCAGGTTGAAGGGAGGCATGTCGTGAGCGAACTGATCGACTGGAAATATGCCTGGGATATCCTGCCCGCACTGTTGCATGCGTCATTGAAGACGCTGCTGATCACGGTGCTGGGTTTTGCCATAGCCGTGGTGCTGGGGTTATTCCTGGCCGTATGGCGCCGCAGCCGGCACGCCTGGTTGTCCTGGCCTGCCACGGCGCTGATCGAATTCATACGCAGCACGCCACTGCTGATCCAGGTGTATTTTCTGTTCTATGTCGGGCCGTCGATAGGCCTGAATCTGACCGCGATGCAGATCGGCATACTCGGTATTGCCGTGTATTACGCCAGCTATACCGCCGAAGTCTACCGGGCGGGGCTGGATGTCGTGCCGCGCGCACAATGGGAAGCCGTGCGCGCCTTGAACTTCGAGGCAGGCCGCGCCTATCGGCGCATCATCCTGCCGCAGGCGCTGAGGCCGGTCCTGCCGGCATTGGGCAACTACATGATCGCCATGCTCAAGGACACGCCGGTGCTGTCGGCGATTACCGTGGTGGAGATCATGCAGGAAGCCAAGAATCTCGGGGCCGAGCATTTCCGTTATCTGGAACCCATCACCATGGTGGGCCTGTTCTTTCTCGCGCTCAGCCTGGTGCTGGCCTACCTGGTGCGGCGCCTGGAAATTCGCATGGAGCTGCCAAGATGAACCTGTTTCGCATGATCTCTGCCTTCGGGCCCGGCTCGCAGTCCGGCGCGCCGTCGCCTGCCCCGTCGGACTACATGGTGCGCTTCCAGAACGTGGAAAAGCGCTATGGCGATTTCAAGGTGCTCGACGGGCTCAACCTGGATGTCCGTCCCAATGAAAAAATCGCCATTATCGGCCCCAGCGGTTCGGGCAAGTCCACGCTGCTGCGCACACTCATGACGCTGGAAGACATAGACAGCGGCCTGATCGAAGTGGACGGCGAGTGGTTGACGCATATGCCCGGGCCGGACGGCACGCCTGTCCCGGCCAGCGAGCGGCACCTGCGCCAGGTGCGGGGCAAGATAGGCATGGTGTTTCAGAGCTTCAACTTGTTCCCGCACCTCACTGCCTTGCAGAATGTCGTCGAAGCGCCGGTACAGGTGCTGGGGCTGCCAGCCGCAGAAGCGCTGGAGCGGGGGCGGGCGCTGCTGGAACAGGTGGGCCTGGCCGAAAAAATGGATCACTATCCGGCCCAGTTGTCCGGCGGCCAGCAGCAGCGCGTGGCGATTGCGCGGGCGCTGGCGATGCGGCCCAAGGTCATGCTGTTCGATGAAGTGACATCGGCGCTGGACCCTGAATTGTGCGGCGAGGTGTTGTCTGTCATCCAGCAACTGGGCGAGGAGCATGACCTGACCATGCTCATGGTGACCCACCAGATGGGGTTTGCGCGGCAGTTCGCCGATCGCGTGTGCTTCTTCTATGCCGGGCGTATCCACGAGGAAGGCCCGCCTGAAGAAATCTTCTCCGCGCCGCGCGAGCCGCGTACCCAGGCCTTTCTGAGCGCGGTGCAGGAAGCCGCCTGATCGCGCATGCGTCTGCCAGGTTTACAATCGCGCGGTTTCCGCGGCCATGGGGGTTGCGGACAAGGCCCGGTGCCGCAGGCGGCGGGCGGCCGGGACGATCATCATGGATGCAGAAGGAAAAGCGGCGCGGGTTGCCATCGTGGGAGCAGGCCCGGCGGGCCTGATGGCCGCAGAGCGGTTGTCCGCCCAGGGCGTGGCGGTGGATATCTACGAAGCCATGCCTTCTCCGGGCCGGAAATTCCTGCTGGCTGGACGTGGCGGTCTGAACCTGACTCACACGGAGGCGCACGATGCCTTCGTGCGCCGCTATGGCGAGCGTGCCGGCGAGGTCGGCGCCTGGCTGGCGGCCTTTGATGCCGAGGCGGTGCGCGCCTGGGCCGCAGGCCTGGGGGTGGAAACGTTCGTGGGATCGTCCGGCAGGGTCTTTCCGACCGGCATGAAAGCTGCGCCCTTGCTGCGTGCCTGGCTGGCGCGGCTGGCGGCCCATGGGGCCAGCCTGCATGTGCGGCACCGCTGGCAGGGCTGGTCAGAAGATGGCGCGTTGCGATTTTCCGCACCGGCGGGCGAACGCCAGGTCGTGGCGGATGCCGTGGTGCTGGCGCTGGGCGGCGCCAGTTGGCCGCGCATGGGGACGGATGGCCGCTGGGCGGAGTGGCTGCGCGAGCGCGGGATAGCCGTTGCGCCATGGCAGGCGGCCAATGCCGGCTTCCAGGTCGGCTGGAGCGAGCACTTCATTGAGCGTCATGCCGGCGAACCCCTGAAAGATGTCGCCATGGCGGTGCCTGGGACGGGCGATGGGGCGGGCGACGATAGCGCTGCCCTGGTGTGGCGCCGGGGTGAATGCATGGCAACGCGCTATGGCCTGGAAGGCGGGCTGATCTATGCCTTGGGCGCGGCCTTGCGCCAGCACCTGGCGCAGGCGGAACAGCCGCAGTTGTGGCTGGACTTGCTGCCGCAACGCGATGCGGCCTGGGTGGAGGCTGAAGTCCGGCGTCCGCGCGGTGCGCGTTCCTGGTCGTCGCACTTGCAGAGCCGGCTGGGCCTCAAGGGCGTGAAGATGGCCTTGTTGCGGGAATGCCTGCCGGCAGAGGTGTTCACGGATCCCCGGCGCCTGGCTGCGGCCATCAAGTGCCTGCCGGTGCGCTTGTCCGGCATGCGGCCGGTGGCTGAAGCCATCAGCAGCGCGGGGGGCGTTGAGTTTGCCGAAGTCGATCGGCATGGCCAGTTGCTGCGCTTGCCCGGCGTGTTCTGCGCCGGTGAAATGCTGGATTGGGAAGCGCCTACCGGCGGTTATCTGTTGACCGCCTGCCTGGCTGGCGGTGCCGTGGCGGCCGAGGGCGTGAGCGCCTGGCTGCGGAACAGGCAGAGCGCAGGCGTGCCGGTGCCGCACGCCTGAGCGGTATTCAGCCGGGTTCACCCTGTTCCCGGCGGCCGGACCAGGCCAGCAGTGCGCACAAGGGTATGAACAGCAGAAAGACTGCCTGCTGCCCCAGCCACTGACCGGGAAAGCTGCCCAGCAGCCCGCCCGCCAGCGCGCCGGCGGGCCCTGCCATGGCCTGGAAACCGGCAACCCGGCCCAGCCCGACGCGTTGGCCCAGCAAGGCGAATTGTGTCAGTGTCTGGATTTGCAGCAGCCCCAGGCCGCCGCCCAGCAGCATGCCCCCCAGCCATAAGAGAGGCACCTGGGCGGCCAGGCCCAGTACCAGCGTGCCGCAGGCCAGCAGGGCGGCGCTGAGCAGGCTGGTGTCGTGCCCCAGCCGGGCCACCAGCCCGCCACCCAGGAACAGCGCCAGGATGAAGGCAACCCCCTGCACTGAGACCAGCGTCGCTGCAGTCGTTTCTCCCAGCCCCAGGTGCTGGATCGCGATGACCACGATATAGAACGCATAGTACATATGCAGCATCTGTATGAACGCCTCGCGCAAGGCCAGGCGGCGAGCTTGCGGGTGGGCGACCAGCGCACGGGTATCGAAGCGCCGGGATTGCCCCGCCGGCGGCCCCAGCGGCTGTTGAGTGAAAACCAGCGGCGCCAGTAGCGCCGTTATCAGGAACATGGCGGCGATCAGCCAGAAGCCGCCGCGAAAGCCGACGGCCTCGATGACGCTGGCGCCCAGGATGGGGCCCAGCAGGAACATTCCAGCCATATGGGTGGCCCGGTACCATCCGGCGCGTTCCTGGCCGATGCGGCTGAGGGCTGCCATGAAAACCGTGTTCAGGGAAACGAAGCGCGCCGGCATGATCGCGCTGATGGCGACCGTCACGATCAACAGGAACAAGGCATCGGACACCAGCGGCAGGATCACATACAGCGAGCCGGCTGCCAGCGACCCGGCGATGAATAGCCGTACGGCCCCGTAGCGTTCTACCCAGTAGCCCATGGGCAGGCTGGTGAACAGAATCCCCAGGCTCTGGCCGGCGGCGACCAGCCCGAGCAGCCAGGGGGAGGCCTGGAGGTGCAGGGCATAGAGCGTGGTGTTGATTTTTGCCAGGCCCACACTGATGCCCATGAACAGGGAAAGGGCGGCGAACGAGGCCAGGAAGCGGTGCCGGGCCAGAAAGGCGAAGGCGGCGCCCAGGGCAGCAGGGCGGCGGCCGGTATCTATGTGCATGTCACGCTCGGGAAAGGCGGCTGCAAGCCGGAAAGACGGAATACCGGAAATATTCCGTCTTTTAATTATCTGCCGCCTGGCGATTTTCATTGCATCTGGTTTTCTATTTGGTTATTCGCGTTTGCTACGGTGGGATTGTTATTAATTCATGCTTGGGGAAGTAAATGAATTAATTGTATTTGACGCTGTTTGGCGGCGGCAAAGATACTGGCAAGGAGGTATCAAAACAATCAAATCTACGCGGGAATTCTCATGGTGCATTTTTGGAAATGGCCTGGCCAGGCCGCAGGAATTATTTTGTCCGCCGCCATGGCGGCAACGCCAATAGCGGCGGCAGCACAGGGGGACGGGCAGCCAGCCGCGCTGGAACAGACGGAAATCCGCTATCAGGGCTGGGCCGGACAGGTGATATGGATAGAATTGGCCGACGACCTGGGGTTCCTTGCGCCATTGCAGGCCAAATGGGTAGGCAATACGATCAGCGGGCCACAGGACATTCAGGCGGTCGTGACGCGCGACACGGATATTGGCGGGGCATTTAATGGCGCAGTCGTCAAATTGCTGAGCAAGAAAGCGCCGGTGACTGCCGTGATTGGTTATTACGGCGTCGACGATCATACCTGGACCGGTTATTACGTAACCGATGACAGTCCGATAAAAAGCGCGCAGGATTTGATTGGCAAGAAAGTGGCGGTCAATACATTGGGCGCGCACCACGAATTCATGGTGCGTGAATACCTGGAGCGTGCGGGTCTCAACGCCCAGGATGCCAAGCAGGTATCGCTGATCGTCACGCCGCCGGTCGCGGCCGAGCAAAGCCTGCGCAGCGCCAATGTCGACGTGGCGCAGCTGGGCGGCGTACTGCGCGATAAGGCGCTGGAGCGCGGCGGCATTCATCCGTTGTTTACCGACCAGGATCTGTTCGGCACCTTCACGGCGGGCAGCTATGTGCTGCGAGATGATTTTATTGCGAAGAACCCCAATACTACGCGCCATCTCGTGACGGCACTGGCCCGGGCGATAGAGTGGGCACGGGAGACACCGCCGGACGAGGTGCGGGCGCGCTATACGCGCATCATCAAGGAACGCCGGCGCGCGGAGAGTGCCGATGCGATTCCCTACTGGAAGAGTACCGGCGTGGCCCAGCCGGGCGGGCTCATCACCGATGACGAATTCCAGATATGGATAAATTGGCTGGTGAAGGACGGCCTGCTGCAGGCGGGCCAGGTTCAGCCTGCCAGTCTCTACACCAACGAGTTCAATCCCTATGCCGGTGCTGCCGGCGACGGGGCGCGGCCATGAGTGCGCAGACGGCAGGCCAGGCGCGCCACGGAGCGGTGAAGATTCGTTTTCAGCAGGTGCGCAAGGAGTTCCAGGTGCGTGCCGAGAACGGCGCCCGGGATCAACGGTTCGTTGCGGTCGACGGGCTGGATCTCGAGATACATGCGGGTGAATTCCTGGTGCTGGTCGGGCCCAGCGGCTGCGGCAAGTCGACGTTGCTGGACTTGCTGGCTGGCCTGTCGCTGCCCACCAGCGGTCAGGTGCTGCTCGATGGGGTGCCGATACGTGGCCCGGCGCGTGACCGTGGCGTGGTGTTCCAGCAATATGCCCTGTTCCCCTGGCGCACCGCGCTGGATAACGTGGCGTTCGGCCTGGAGGTGGCTGGCCTGAACCGGCGCCAGCGGCGCGAACAGGCGCTGCACTATCTGGACCTGGTTGGGTTGGGAGCCTTTGCCAGCCGTTACCCGCACGAGTTGTCCGGCGGCATGAAGCAGCGCGTGGCGATTGCGCGCAGTCTGGCTTACGACCCCCAGGTGCTGCTGATGGATGAGCCGTTTGCGGCGCTGGATGCGCAGACGCGAGAAACGCTGCAGGAGGAGCTGGTAGACATCTGGCAGCGCACAGGCAAAACCATCGTCTTCATCACGCACGGCATAGACGAAGCCGTGGTGCTGGGGCAGAGAGTGGCGGTCATGACATCTCGGCCAGGCCGCATCAAGCACATCGTTGATATTCCGGATGCTTTGCGGGCCGATGTCGATGATGTGCGGTCGCTGCCATTGTTTGGTGAGCTGCGCCATGAAATCTGGACGCAGCTGCATGACGAAATCAGTACGGCGCGCCAGGCACGCCGCGAGCGTATCGCACGCCAGCCATTGATCAAGGAGCCCAGCCATGTCTGAATCATCTTCTGCCGTCCTGCCGGCGGGCAAGCCCGTCCTGGCATGGCCTTCCTGGCCGCAACTGCAGGTACGCCTGGCCCGGCTGGCCTGGCGTTCGGCGTTGGTGTTGATCCTGATCGCCGTCTGGGAACTGGTGCCCCGCCTGGGCTGGATAGATCGCGTCTTCCTGCCGCCACTCAGCGAGGTCCTGGAAGCGGGCTGGGTGCTGGCGCTCAATGGCCAGCTTTGGGAGCACACCAGCGTTAGCTTGCTGCGCGCAGTCGGGGGGCTTGCTATTTCCGTGGCCTATGCCGTGCCGCTGGGCCTGGCGGTCGGCTGGTACGGCCGGCTGGGGGATTTCCTCAATCCGCTGATCGAATTGCTGCGCAATACGGCGCCGCTGGCGCTGCTGCCGGTATTCATCCTGTTGCTTGGGATCGGCGAGGTCTCCAAAGTCAGCATGGTGGTGTATGCCTGCTCCTGGCCGCTGCTGCTCAACACGATCGCGGCGGTCAAGCAGGTGGACCCCTTGCTGATCAAATCGGCACGGACCATGGGGGCCACACCCTGGCAATTGTTTAGCAAGGTCATCCTGCCGGCGTCGGTGCCGACGATTTTCGTCGGCATACGGCTGGCCAGCGCGTCGGCCATGCTGGTGCTGATCGCTACTGAAATGGTGGGGGCCAAGGCCGGCTTGGGCTATCTGATCATCTATGCCCAGTACAGTTTCCTGATACCGGACATGTATTTCGGCATCATCGCCATCACGGTGATCGGTGTCGTCCTGAACTATCTGCTGCAACGTCTGGAGCAGCACTTCACGACCTGGAAAGGGCAGCCGGCCTGAGATAAGGCCTGAAGGAGAATGGATATGAGCAAGCAGGCACGCAGGCAACTGAAACTGGGCGCTTTCCTGATGGCGCCGGGCCACCATGTTGCCGCCTGGCGCCATCCCGGGGCGCAGGCGGATCTGGGGCGGGATTTCGCTGCGTATGCGCGCATCGCGCAAGAGGCCGAGGCGGCGCGCTTCGATGCGGTATTCCTGGCCGATACCCTGTCTGCCGGCGATACCTCGGCCAGCGCCAGTTCGCGCACGGCGCGGGTGTCTTATTTCGAACCGTTGACGCTGCTGTCGGGCCTGGCGGCGGTGACGCACCGGATCGGCCTGATTGCGACGGTGTCGACATCATTCAACGAGCCATTCAATGTCGCCAGGAAATTTGCCTCGCTGGACCTTATCAGCCAGGGGCGGGCAGGCTGGAATCTGGTGACGTCGAATCATCAGTCCGAGGCGGACAATTTCGGTGCCGGCCGTCACCTGCAGCATGACCTGCGCTATGAGCGCGCCGAGGAGTTTGTCGATGTCGTGCTCAAACTCTGGCAATCCTGGGCGCCGGATGCTTTCCTGTACGACAAGCCTGAGGGTCGCTACTACGACCCGGCCAAGCTGCGTGATACCCGCCACGCCGGCCGGCATTTCCAGGTGCAGGGGCCGTTGCACGTGGCGCCGTCCGCGCAGGGGCATCCGGTCATCGTGCAGGCAGGCTCGTCGGGGCCGGGGATAGAGCTGGCGGCGCGCACGGCGGAAGTCGTGTTTACGGCGCAGCGCACCCTGGAGGAAGCGCAGGCGTTCTACCGAACCTTGAAAAGCCGGGTGCAGGCCTACGGCCGCGATCCGGACGACCTGAAAATCATGCCCGGCATTTTTCCAGTCATCGGCGCCAGCCGCACTGAGGCCCAGGAGAAGTTCGAGGCCTTGCAGGCCCTGATCCATCCGGAAGTGGCGGTACACCTTTTGTCCGACATGATCGGCTTCGATCTGACGGGCTATCCGGTGGATGGGCCGTTGCCGACCCTGCCGGTTTCCAATGGCGGGCAAAGCCGCCAGCAACTGCTGCTTGCCCTGGCGCGTGATGAAAACCTGAGCATCCTGCAATTGGCGCGCAAGATCGCCGGGGCGCGTGGCCATTGGCAACTGGTCGGTACGGCCAAGGATGTCGCGGACGAACTGGAGGCATATTTCGTGGGCGGCGGCGCGGACGGTTTCAATATCATGCCGCCCACTTTGCCCGGCGGCCTGACCGAGTTCATCGCCGGCGTACTGCCGGAATTGCGTCGGCGCGGCCTGTTCCGTGAAGAATATGAAGGCGATACCCTGCGCGCCAACCTGGGCCTGCGCGTGCCGGTGGACGTGGAAGCGGGTACCCGCAGCCGGGCTGCGGCCTGAAGACAGCGCCCTGGCCTGGCCGCGATACCGGGCCAGGCCAGGGTGGTGCCGGGTGATCGGGGTTGTCCCGCATTGAGCCGGGCGCAGGGCGAAAATGATGGCGATCCCCTGCGGCGCTATGTAGAATACGCAGCAGGGTGTTAGCCGCATATTGCGGCGAGACAGGTTCATGCGCTGGTCGGGCCGCCGCGCGGAGCCATCGCGTCCATGACTTCCGTCTGCCCGTGCGCCCGCGAACCCTTGCGTTCGTGCTGCCTGTGCCGCCTTCGCCGCCTGCGCCATCTTCACCTGCGCCATCTTCACCTCCGTCCCCCTCTTTCCTGCAAGCGTCCGGCGCATGCCTGGCCGCGCCCCTGCGTGGCGCCGCAGGCGCTGCTGCCGTTCCGTCGTGCATGGGGCCGGCTTCCTTTTGTTCCTTCTGCTGCTTGCCTGCTTGGCCCGGCTATCCCGGCCCGGGTTGCCGTGGCGTTTCGGCGTGGCGCCGCGCCAGTCCGACCATGCGCCGAGTGCTGGCGCATGCGGCGCCTGAAGCCACCTGATCGGGTCGCCCGATCCGGCCGCCTGATCCGGGCGGCTGATGCCGGGCTGCCGGTCGCCAGCGGCCACTGCCGCTGAACGAGACTCGAACAACGAGAGACAAACCGCCCGATGCACGGCTCCTGGAAGGCCGTCCGGGCACAGATTACGGATATTCCCCCATGCAGGTTTCAACTCTGGAAATCCTGGCGACCGCCTTGTTCGCCATTGCCATCATCCATACGTTTTCCGTGCCGGTGTTCGCCCGGCTGGCGCACCGCAACGGCCCGCATGCCGGGTTGTGGCACATGTTCGCCGAGGTCGAGGCCGTCTTCGGCCTGTGGGCCTTTGCCTTCCTGGTCGGCATGGCAGCGCTGCAGGGCGCCGGGCCGATGATCGAATACATGGACACGCGCAACTTCACTGAGCCGCTGTTCGTGTTCGTCATTATGGTGGTGGCTTCCAGCCGGCCCATCATCGAACTGGTGGGCGTTGTGGTGCGCGCCCTGGCGCGCCTGCTGCCGGTGCCACGCGAATTGGCGCTGTTCTTCGTCACCATGTCGGCCGTACCCCTGGCCGGGTCGTTCATTACCGAGCCTGCTGCCATGACGCTGGCGGCGCTGCTGTTGCGCGATGCCTATTTCCGGCGTCCGGGCCAGGCCGGCTTCAAGTACCTGACGCTAGGGGTGTTGTTCGTCAATGTCTCCATCGGCGGCGTCCTGACCTCCTATGCCGCGCCGCCTGTCCTGATGGTGGCCTCCACCTTCGGTTGGGATAGTACTTTCATGGCGGCGCATTTCGGTTGGCGTGCCGCGCTGGCCGTGGTGATCAATGCCTCCCTGCTGACCCTGGTCTGCCGCCGGGTGCTGCTGGCCGGGGAAGTGCAGGCCGGCAAGCAGCAAGACGTGCAGGTGCCCTGGATATGCACGCTGGTGCATCTGGCTTTCCTCGTCTGCATTGTCGTGACGGCGCATCACCCAGCGGTTTTCCTGGGTCTCTTCCTGATGTTCATGGGCTATACGCAGGCCTACAAGCGTTTCCAGTCGCCACTGATGCTCAAGGAAGGGCTGATGGTGGGCTTTTTCCTGGCTGGCCTGGTGGTGCTGGGCGGCATGCAGAAATGGTGGTTGCAGGACCTGCTGGGCGGTCTTGCTCCCCAGGTACTGTTCTGGGGCGCGACGCTGCTTACGGCTGTAACGGACAATGCGGCCCTGACCTATCTGGGGTCGCTGGTGGACGGCACCTCGGAGGCCTGGCGCTATATGCTGGTGGCCGGCGCCG
Organism: Kerstersia gyiorum; assembly: GCF_048595715.1. Lineage (NCBI taxonomy): Bacteria > Pseudomonadati > Pseudomonadota > Betaproteobacteria > Burkholderiales > Alcaligenaceae > Kerstersia > Kerstersia gyiorum. Next base: position 3,578,524 of record NZ_CP169556.1, on the reverse strand, counting down.
TGACGGGCGGGGGGCTGACGGTCATCGCCAATGCTCCCAATCCGGCGGGCTACGCCATCCTCAAGCATGCGTTCCCGGATGGCAGTATTTCCGCCGGGCGCCTGCTGCTGTCGGCGCTGGTGCCGACAGCCGTGGCGGCGGCCATGTTCCTGCTGCCGGTCTGAATCCGGCGCAGGGGCCGGCCGGGCTGGCCAGAGGCACTGCTTTGTCCTGATATCGTGCGCAAACGGACGGTTGTGGCAGGCGGGATGAGGGCGGCCGGCGCAGACTTGTCCATGTCTGTCACGGCCACCTGCACAAAAGAGGCTAAAATCGTGTTTTTCCGGCTGGCCTCTCCTTTGGGCGGGGGCCGGCGCCAGCGTGGCGGCGCCTTGTGTGCCGCATCATGCGCCCGGGCCTGCTGCGCTTACGCCATGCCCGCCCCGGCGGACAGTCCGAACCAAACAAGTTCATACACGGAGTTTCCTCGCATGCGTACCTGCTACACCGGCCAGGTTTGTCGCGACCATCTCGGCCAGACCGTCACCTTGTACGGCTGGGTGCATCGTCGTCGTGATCACGGTGGCGTGATCTTCATCGACCTTCGCGACCGCGAGGGCCTGGCCCAGGTGGTGTTCGACCCCGATGGCGTCGAGTCCTTTGCCATTGCCGAACGCCTGCGCAACGAGTTTTGCGTGCGAGTCACCGGCCTGGTGCGTGCCCGCCCCGAAGGCACGGTCAATAAAGACCTGAAATCCGGCGAAATCGAAATCCTGTGCCGCGAGGTCGAAATCCTCAACGCCTCGGTCACGCCGCCGTTCCAGCTCGATGACGACAATCTGTCCGAAACGACCCGCCTGACGCACCGCGTGCTGGACCTGCGCCGCCCGCAGATGCAGCGCAACCTGATGCTGCGCTACCGCGTGTCCATCGAAGTGCGCAAGTACCTCGACAGCCTGGGCTTCATCGACATCGAAACCCCGATGCTGACCAAGAGCACGCCGGAAGGCGCGCGCGACTACCTGGTGCCCTCGCGTGTGAACGCCGGCCACTTCTTCGCGCTGCCGCAATCGCCGCAGCTCTTCAAGCAGATGCTGATGGTGGCCGGTTTCGACCGTTACTACCAGATCACCAAGTGCTTCCGCGACGAAGACCTGCGCGCCGACCGCCAGCCTGAATTTACCCAGATCGACTGCGAAACCTCCTTCCTCGATGAAGTCGAGATTCGCGCGATCTTCGAAGGCATGATCCGCTCGGTCTTCAAGTCGGTGCAAGGCGTGGACCTGGCCGAAAGCTTCCCCACGATGACCTGGGACGAAGCCATGCGCCGCTATGGCTCGGACAAGCCCGACCTGCGCGTCAAGCTGGAATTCACCGATGTCACCGATGTGATGCGTGACGTGGATTTCAAGGTATTTTCCGCTGCCGCCAATGCGCCGGGCAGCCGTGTCGTGGCGCTGCGCGTGCCGGGCGGCGCGGCCCTGTCGCGCAGCGAAATCGACAGCTACACCCAGTTCGTCGGTATCTATGGCGCCAAGGGCCTGGCCTGGATCAAGGTCAATGAAGTGGCCAAGGGCCGCGAAGGCCTGCAGTCGCCCATCGTCAAGAACCTGCACGATGCCGCGCTGGCCGAACTGGTCAAGCGCAGCGGCGCCCAGGACGGCGACATCATCTTCTTTGGCGCCGACCGCGCCAAGGTCGTGAACGACGCCATTGGCGGCTTGCGCGTCAAGATCGGCCACAGCGAATTCGGCCGCAACAACGGCCTGTTCGAAAGTGGCTGGAAGCCGCTGTGGGTGGTCGATTTCCCGATGTTCGAATACGACGAGGAAGACGATCGCTACGTGGCGGCCCACCATCCCTTCACCAGCCCCAAGGACGGCCACGAGGATCTGCTCGAAACCGATCCGGGCAAGGCGCTGGCCAAGGCCTACGACATGGTGCTGAACGGCTGGGAAATCGGTGGCGGTTCGGTGCGTATCCACCGTGCCGAAGTGCAGAGCAAGGTGTTCAATGCGCTGAAGATCGGCCCGGAAGAAGCCCGCGAGAAATTCGGCTTCCTGCTCGATGCGCTGCAGTATGGCGCGCCGCCCCATGGCGGCCTGGCGTTCGGCCTGGATCGCATCGTCACCATGATGACCGGCGCCGAGTCCATCCGTGACGTGATTGCCTTCCCCAAGACCCAACGTGCGCAGTGCCTGCTGACCCAGGCGCCGTCGGAAGTTGATGAAAAGCAATTGCGCGAGTTGCATATCCGCCTGCGCCAAACGGAAGTGAAGTAAGCTTCCAGTTACCATGAAGCCTCGGGAGGCGCAGGCATGTCAGTGATCCGGGTCGTCAGCTACAACATCCACAAGGGACGTTCGGCGCTGGGCAGTCGGGAATCACTGTATGACTTGCGGCTGGGGCTGCATGGGCTCAGCCCGGACCTGGTCTTCCTGCAGGAAGTCCAGGGCCGCAACGACTTGTCGGGCGTGCTCGATGCGCAGCACGAATCCCTGGCGGCGGGGCTGGATCTCCAGGTCGCGTATGGCCGCAACGCCGTCCGCGACCACTCCGAGCATGGCAATGCACTGTTGTCGCGCTATCCCATCATCGGCCACGAAAACCAGGATATCTCCGACCATAAGCTGGAGCAGCGCGGGCTGCTGCACGTGCGGGTGGAACTGGATGGCCACGAGGTGCATTGCTTCGTGGTGCACCTGGGCCTGTTCGCAGGCAGCCGGGTGCGGCAGATCCAGGCCTTGATGGAGCGCATCAAGACCCAGGTGCCGGGTGATTCCCCGCTGCTGATCGCGGGCGATTTCAACGACTGGCAGAACAGCCTGTCGCCGCTGTTCGTTGAGCAGCTCGGGGTCTATGAAGTCTTTGCGAATGCGCCGCGTGCGCAGGGTGTGGGCCTGCCCAGGCTGCGAGAATCCGTGCGCGCCATCAGCAATACGCTGCGTGGCCAGGGCCGCGGCGCTGGCGGGGTGGAGCACCGCGTCAACCAGCTGGGCATGGGCAGTTCTTCGCGCCTGGTGCCGCCGCCACGCACTTTCCCCGCCGTCTTCCCCTGGTTCCGCCTGGACCGCATTTACCAGCGGGGCTTTGCCGTGCGCAGCGCCCGGGTGTTGCGCGGCCAGCCCTGGGGCAAGTTCTCCGATCATTCCCCTATCCTGACCGAACTCGAACTGCCCTGAGGCTGCTGTCCTGGCGCTGGTCGCGCCCTTGGTGGCAAGGCCCTGGGCAGCGCGGTTCCGGTGTGGCGCAGAGGGCTGTTGCGCCTGGTGGCGAGGCGGCTCGGACTTCCAGGCTGTGTTTCTTCTCGGCCGCTTTTTTTGCCTGGCGTTTTTTTTCGGTACACTGCAAGACATACCTGTTTTCAATTGTTGCCATACTGTCATGTGTGGCTGAATTCCTGTTTTTTGCCGCTAGGCCATTCCGGGGCGCAGGCACCTCCTTGCGGGGCACCTTGCGGACGGCATGGCGAAGAGGCTTTTTTGCACGGCCGGAAACTGCATGAATCGTATTCTTCTAGTGCGCACATCGTCCCTGGGGGACATGATTCACGTGCTGCCGGTAGTTTCAGATATTCAGCGTCATTTCCCTGGCGCCACCATAGATTGGGTGGCGGAAGAGGCGTTCGCCGAAATCCCTGCCTGGCACCCCGGCGTCAACGAGGTCATCAAGGTGGCGCACAGGCGCTGGCGCAAGAGCTGGTGGGCACCCGAGGTCAAGGCGGAACGCGAAGCCTTGAGGGAGCGTCTGGGGCGCTATCACTACGATGTCGTCCTCGACATGCAGGGCATGCTCAAGACCGTCTGGGTTGCACGCCAGGCTCAGGGGCGGCGTCATGGGCTGGACTGGAAATCCGCGCGCGAAGCGATTGCGTCGCTGTTCTACGATGTGAAACACCGCATCGAGTTCTGGCAGCCCGGCGTTCTGCGCCAGCGCCAGCTGGGCGCCAAGACATTTGGCTACAACCTGGATGCGCCGCCGGATTTCGGCCTGTCGCGCTTCCTGATCCGGCCAGAGCCGCCTGCGTCCTTTGTCGAAGCCTATGAGCAGCGCGAAGCTCCCTATGCCGTGATCATGCCGTCTGCCAGCCGTCCGGAAAAGCGCTGGGCCGACGCTCATTGGCACCAGGTTTTCGCGCAACTGCGCCAGGCCGGCCTGCAACTGCGCATTGTGTCTGGCAGCCAGGCGGAGTTTGAGTGGGCGCAAGCCCTGGTGCAGGATATGGACGGCGTGACTGTCCTGCCGCGCATGGCCTTGACGGAAGTGGCGCAGCTCCTGGCCGGAGCGCGTGTGATGCTGGGCCTTGACACCGGGCTGACGCATCTGTCTGCAGCCTTGGGACGCCCGACCATAGGCATTTATACCGACTCCACTCCCAGGCGCGGCGGCCTGGTGGGTACTGCTTACACGGCCAGCCTGGGCGACAAAGGCCAGCCGCCCGACTACGAAGCCGTCAGGCGCGCCATCGAGCAGGCCATGGGGCCGACGGTAAGCTTGCCGATTTAATCCGGAGATGTCATGAACACGCGCCCAAGCGCAAGCCCTGGTCAGCAGGCCGAGGGCCAGCGAGGCAGTTCCCCTTCGGAGCCGCCCATTTCTTCAACGAGCGTGGAACGGCTGGCCAGGCTGCTGTACTGCTGTCTACTGTATCTGTTGGCGCCATTGGCATGGTTGATGCTGGCCCGCCGTGGCCGCCGTGCGGGCGGCCGCTGGGAGGTGCTGGGGGCCGGGCGCTTCGGCTACTACGGCCGCCAGCAGGCGCCAGCGCGTACCGGGGCGCAGTGGGTGCATGCCGTCAGTGTCGGGGAGACCCGGGCGGCGCAGCCCCTGGTGCAGCAAATCCTCGCTGCTGGCCATCCGGTATTGCTCACGCACATGACGGCCACTGGCCGCGCCGAGGGCGAGCGCCTGTTTGCCGCTGCCATTGCATCTGGCCAGTTGCAGCAAGCCTGGATTCCCTATGATTTCCCTGGTGCTACGCGTCGTTTCCTGGCGTATCACCAGCCTGCCCAGGGCATATTGATCGAGCGTGAAATCTGGCCGAATTTGCTGGCTGCTGCGCGCCAGCGTGGCTTGCCCGTAGCCCTGGCCAGCGCGCGCTTTTCCGGCAAATCACTGCGCCAGGCGCGCCGTTTTGCCTGGCTCATCCGGCCGGCCCTGCGGGGCTTGGCGCCGGTGCTGGCGCAGACCCAGGCCGACGCCGGACGCCTGACGCTGGCCGGTGCGCGGAACGTGCAGGTCGTGGGAAACCTGAAATTCGACCAGCAGGTGCCGGCACGCCAATTGCAGGCGGGGCGCGGTTGGCGCATCCGTCTGGGGCGGCCGGTTATCCTGATTGCCAGCACGCGGGAAGGGGAAGACGTCCAGATCGCGCAGGCGATTGCCGCCTTGCGGCGTGCGCACCTGGCGGCTGCGGATTGCCTGTTCGTCCTGGTGCCGCGTCACCCGCAAAGGTTTGATTCCGCGGCTGCCGTGCTGGCAGAGCGCGAATTGCCCGCCCGGCGTCGCAGCGAAAGCGAGGAAGTGCCGCTGCCCGGGCTGGAAACGGCCGTGCTGCTGGGCGATTCCATGGGGGAGCTGGCGTTCTTCTATGCGGCGGCGGATGTGGCGATCGTGGCTGGCAGTTTCGAGCCCATGGGGGGCCACAACCTGATAGAAGCCTGTCTGGCCGGTGCGCCGGTCATCGTGGGGCCTCATACCTTCAATTTCAAGGATGCGGTGGAAGATGCCCTGGCACGTGGCGCCTGTTTGCGGGCCGGCGATGCCGACGCTGCCGTGAAACTGGCCTGGGATCTGGTGTGCAATGATGCGCGCCGTACCGCCATGGCAGCGCGCGCACGGCAGTGGGCCGACAGCCATACAGGCGCCACGGCGCGCATGATGACCGCCTTGGGCCTGGACGCGGCACCTGCCGCCTGATTTTTCTGCCTGAGTTTGTTGCCTGAGTTTGCCGCTTGAGTCCGCAGCCTGACACTGTATTTTGAACGGGTTCTTCCTTATGCGCTTGTCTCCAGGCGCATAAGGGGTCGGGCAGAGGTCACGCGGGGGCGTTGCCAGCCAGGTGTGCCAGGCCGTCCAGCACGGCATGCGGCACCAGTTGCGGGACAATAGGGGGCAGGTTCGCCAATGCGGCCAGGCTTTGCAGCAGGCTTTCCACTTCGCCGGCCAGTTGCGGCCAGTTGCCGCCGGACACGAAAAGCTGCGGCGCTGCGTCGCAATGCTGACGCAGCGCCAGCCATTGGCGCAGCACGGCCCCGGCCTGAGCGGCGGCCATGCCGCTGGAGATGGCGTCATGCGTATTGGTCGGGAAATTCTGCAGGTCGCCGGCAGCCAGCGGCAGGTGGGCCGTGCCCTGGGCCAGGCTGCGTCGCATCATGGCTGCGCCGGGCAGAATCAATCCGCCCAGAAAGCCGCCTTCCGGGCTGATGGCGTCTATCGTCGTGGCCGTGCCGAAGGTGGCCAGCAGCAGGGGCGTGCCGGCCTGGCGGCGCTTGTGCCAGATGCCCAGCAGCGCCGCCCAGCGGTCCGCGCCCAATTGCCCTGGCGCGTCGTAGCCATTGTGCAGTCCGAGGGCGCTGGCAGCCGGCTTGAGCCATTCCAGCGCGCAGCCTGCGGCGGCAAGGATGTCCGCCAGGCGCTGTCCGAGCGCCGTGCCGGCCACATTGACGCCACAGGCTTGCCGGAATGGCGGTTGCTGCGCCGCAAGCCAGCCGGGCAGCACGGTCGGAATGTCTTCATGGGCCAGTGACAGCACGTCCGTGGCCCGGCCATCCGGCGCGCTCCAGGCCGCCAGCTTGATCCGGGTGTTGCCGGCATCTATCAATAGTTTCATGCTTGGGCCCTGACGGAGATCTCGCCGACGGTAATTGCATCCATGCCCAGGGCGTGGCGCACCTGCAAACGGCCGAACCCGTCCAGTCCGGCGGCGGTGCCGGACAACAGTACCCGGCCGTCCTCGATGACATTGACCTGCCGGCTGGCCAGCGCGTCCATGCCGGCATGCCGGTCCAGAAAGGGCTGGAAGCCTGCGGTTTCATGCAGGTGCACGGCGGTCTGCCAGGCGCTGGCGATGTCAGCGGCCAGTTGCACGGCCATATCCAGCCATTGCTCGGCGCTGCCGGGGGCGGCGCCGCTGACCTGACTCCAGTCGGCCACGGCGCGGCCAAAATGCTGGCTGACCGCTGCGGCGTCGCGCAGGTTTACGCCCATGCCCATGACGACAGCGCGCTGGCCCGTGGCGGGTTGGCGGGCGGTTTCCACCAGGATGCCGGCCAGCTTGGCGTCGCCGTACTGCAAATCGTTGGGCCATTTCATCAGTACCTGGCCGGCATTGTCACCTGCGTGGCGTCGCAACGCTTCGCAGGCGGCAATGCCGGCAACCAGGGACAGGCTGGGCAACAGTGCGGGCGCGGCCGTGGTGGGGAAGGCACAGGAAAGCATCAGTGCCGCGCCTGGCGCGGCATTCCAGGGGCGTCCGGCACGGCCCCGGCCCTGGATCTGCAGGTGCGCGCCCAGCAGCCAGGGCAGGGCGGGTGGGGTGGCCTCGCGGATCAGGGTCATCAGGTCCGCGTTCGTGGAACCGGTTTCCTCAACCCAGCGCAGCATGCCAAAGTCCGCGAGCCTGGGGGCCAGCGCGGACTGCAGCATGGCGGCGGCAGGCAGGGCAAATGGGGCAGTGGGCATACTCATGGCGGCGATTTTATAGGAATTGGCCGCGACCGCCTCTGGCGCAGTGGGAAAGCGCTGGCCGGCTGGCTGCCGGGCCTGCATGCGGCCGGCCGCGCCGGTATGATTCGTCCTGTATGTATTCGCCGTGGGCGGCGACAGGAGGACAGACTATGGCAGCAAGAACGGAAACTGAAATCTTCGAGGGCGAAGCCGGCCGCATCGACTGCGCGCTGGACTGGCCCGACGGTGAGGTCAAGGGGTGGGCATTGGTGTTGCACCCCCACCCCCTGCATGGCGGTGCGCGCGGCAACAAGGTCGTGACGACCATCGCGCGTGCGGCCAACCAGCGCGGCCTGCTGGCCGTGCGTCCCGATTTCCGTGGTGTGGGGCAGTCCGAAGGCAGCTTCGACCATGCGCGTGGCGAAACCCGCGACATGATTGCGCTGGTCGAGCAGTTTCGTACCCGCTACCCCGATGCTGCCGCAGGCGCGTGGGCGCTGGGTGGATTTTCCTTTGGCACCGCCGTGGCGGCGCATGTCTACGATGCCTATGCGCGCCAGGAGCGCGCGCCGGATGCCTTGCTGCTGGCGGGGCCGGCAGTGGCGCGTTTTCCGCTGGAAGGCCAGGAAGAAGCCCGGCGGGTGCCGCTGGACCGCACGCTGCTGGTGCATGGCGAAGTGGATGACGTCGTGCCCCTGGCGGAAGTGTTCGACTGGCTGCGCGCCGATGGTGTGCCGGTTACTGTCGTGCCCGGGGCTGGCCATTTCTTCCATGGGCATCTGATCACCTTGCGTGGCCTGGCCGAAGCGCACATCGCCAGGCTGTGCGGCTGAACCCCAGGGATGCCGAAACCTGGCAGGAACTTTGCGGGGCGAGTGCCGGTCACAAGGCATTGCTATGCATGCGGTGGCGGTATCGTTACAGAGGGTTTCCGCCGTTGGCTTTCTTGTGCCGGCGGGAAGGTGAGACAATAACCGCTTCCATCCTGAACCCCGTCCGGGGGGCGGGCGGTAAGCCGTGCCTCCGGATTCGTCTTTTCTGCTTTTATCCATGACAGCTGCTTCTCACAAGAAATCCCCATGGCGTCCCGTGCGGCGTACCCTGGTGACGCTGGCGCTGGCCGCTGCGCCATTGCTGGCCACCGCCCAGACTACTGCGGCGCAGGCGCCGGGTACGCCGGCCGCAGTCGCCGAGCTGTCGTCCATTCCTGCACCGGTCATCGCGGCACGCGCCTGGATCTCCATCGACGTTACCAGCGGCCAGGTGCTGGCAGGTTCGCAGCCGGACATGCGTGTCGAGCCGGCTTCGCTGACCAAAGTCATGACGGCCTATCTGGCTTTTGCTGCGCTGGATGAAAAGCGCGTGACGGCCGACCAGCAGGTGGCCGTGTCGCAGCATGCCTGGAAGACCGGTGGCTCGCGCATGTTCATCGAACCGCGCAAACCGGTGACCTTCAATGAATTGCTGCAGGGCATGATCGTGCAGTCGGGCAACGACGCATCGGTCGCAGTGGCCGAGACCATTGCCGGTAGCGAAGCCGTGTTCGCCGACCTGATGAACAAGGAAGCGAAGCGACTGGGCATGACCGACAGTCATTTCATGAACGCCACTGGCCTGCCAGACCCGCAGCACACCACGACGGTGCGCGACCTGGCGACCCTGGCGACGGCGCTGATCCGCGACTATCCCCAGTATTTCGGCTTCTACAAGCAGCGCGAATTCACCTATAACAACATTACCCAGCCCAATCGCAATCGTCTGCTCTGGGCCGATCCGTCTGTCGATGGCATGAAGACGGGCTTTACCGACGCCGCAGGCTACTGCCTGATCGCGACGGCCATGCGCGGTGACCGCCGCATCCTGACGGTGGTTGTCGGTACCGACAGCGACGCTGCGCGTGCCGAGGAAAGCCTGAAGCTGCTCAACTGGAGCTTCCAGAACTTCGATACCGTGAAGGTCTTCGCCGATGACAGCGCCAACCTCGTGGTGCCGGTGCGCGAAGGCAAGGAAGATACGGTGCAGCTGGGTACGTCCGAGCCGCTGTGGCTGTCCGTGCCGCGTGGCCGCGCCCAGGACGTCAAGCCCGTGGCCTCGCGCCCGGACCCCTTGCTGGCGCCGCTGCATGTCGGCCAGGAGATCGGTACGGTATCGCTGTCGCTCGACGACAAGGTCCTGACCACTGCGCCGCTCGTCGTCAAGCAGGATGTCGAGCGTGCCGGTTTCTTCGGCCGCCTGGTGGATAACGTCAAGTCCTGGTTTGATTGATCCACGCCGGGTGCGGGGCTGACCCGCGCCCGGGGGCCGTCCCTGTCTTCGGGCAGGGCGGCTACCCGCCTGGCATGGCAGTTTCCTTCGTGGCCTTTTTCCCGTTCCTGCGGTTAAACGCCGCAAGGAGTAGCAATGATTCCAGGCATGGCAGCCGATACGCTGGTCTATCTGAATGGCGCTTATCTTCCGGTAGGCGAAGCGAAGATTTCCGTCCTCGACCGGGGGTTCATCTTCGGCGACGGTATCTATGAAGTGGTGCCTGCCTATCAGGGCCGGCCGTTCCGCATGGACGAGCACCTTGCCCGCCTGGCGCGCAGCCTGGCTGCGATACGTCTGGAATTGCCCATGGGCATGGCAGGGGTGCGGCGCATTGTCGAAACCTTGATCGCACGCCAGGCAGCCGAGAACTGCATTGTTTACTTCCAGGTGACGCGCGGCGTTGCGCGCCGCGACCACCCGTTTCCCGTGCCTGCGCCCGAGCCCACGGTTTTCGCCATGGCAACGGCTTTCCGGCGCCCGGATGCGGCGGCCCGCGAGCGCGGGTTGTCGGTCATCAGCATCACCGACGAGCGCTGGTTGCATTGCGACATCAAATCCATTTCCCTGCTGGGCAACGTGCTGGCCAAACAGGCGGCCGTGGAGGCTGGTGTCGATGAAGTGCTGCAGTTTCGCGATGGCCTGCTGACGGAAGGCTCGTCCTGCAACGCCTGGGTGGTGCAGGGCGGCAAGTTGCTGGCGCCGCCGCTGGGGCCGAAGATTCTCGAAGGCATACGCTACGGGCTGATGCTCGAACTGGCCAGGGAGGCGGGCATAGAATTCCAGGCCCGCGACATCACGCGGGCGGATGTGGAAACCGCTGACGAGCTGCTGCTGACTTCCGCAAGCAAGGAAGTCCTGCCTGTCCTGCGCCGGGATGGCGCCGCGGTTGGCGCAGGCGTGCCTGGCCCGGTGTTTCGACGCCTGGCGCAGGCGTATGATTCCCGTATTGAAGCCTTAATGGCGCAGCCGCCAGTGACGGCCGCCTGATAGGTGGCTTGATCCTGGCAGCCGATGCCAGGTGTTTGCCGGCGCTGTCCGAGAGGGCGCCGGGCCGTTTTTATTTGGAGCCGCAGTATGACGACCCCGCAACAACCCGCTATCGAGTTCCCGCTGGATTTCCCCATCAAGGTCATGGGGCGCCAGCATCCGGAGCTGGAAGACCTGCTGAGTGCAATCGTGCGCGAACACGCGCCGGATTTCGATTCCGCGAACGTGGAACGGCGCCCCAGCAGCGGCGGCAATTATGTCGGGCTCACCTTTACGGTACGGGCGACGTCGCGCGAGCAGCTCGATAACCTGTATCGCGCGCTGCATGGCCATCCCATGGTGGTCTATCTGCTGTGATGGTCGAAGCCGTGCATGCCGCGCCTGTGGCAACGCCGGCGGATTGCACCCGCTGGCTGGCCGGGCCGGTTGCCTACCTGCCGGTCTGGGAAGCCATGCGCAGCTATACCGAAACGCGTGGCGCCGATTCCGCCGATGAGATCTGGCTGACCGAGCACGCACCGGTCTATACGCTGGGTCAGGCGGGCAAGCCCGAGCATCTGTTGTGTCCAGGCGACATCCCTATCGTGCAATGTGACCGTGGCGGACAAGTGACCTATCACGGTCCGGGGCAGATCATGGCCTATGTCCTGTTCGATTTGCGCCGGGCCGGCATCCATGTGCGCGACTACGTCTACCGTCTGGAGCAGGGCGTACTGGATGTGCTGCATGGCTGGGGGCTGGCAGGCGCCTGCCGGCAGGCGGGCGCGCCGGGTATTTATGTGCCGTTGGACGGCTTGCCGCCGGCACCCGCCATGCCTGGCCAGCCCGCGCCAAATGTGGGAAAGGTCGCGGCGCTGGGCGTCAAGATCCGCAACGGCAGGGCCTACCACGGCGTATCACTCAACCTGGCGATGAACCTGGAACCTTTCGATCGTATCAATCCCTGCGGGTACGCCGGACTGCGTACCGTAGACCTGGCCGGCCAGGGTATCCGCCGTGACTTCCAAGGGGCTGGAGACGAACTTGCCGCCAGCCTGTGGCGTGCGCTGCGCGCCTGACGGTGACCCGGGCTTGGGCCATGGCCAGCCTGCGCGCAGCGCGCGATAACCTTGTGTAACCATCCCTGGGACTGGCGCAGCGGGCCAGGGGTAGTAAACTGGCGCTATTCCTCATTCTTACTGCGCCACACGGCCGAATCCGTGTTGCGCTGCAAAAGATCCTACGCATGAGCCAATCCGCAGAATCCGCCCAAATCGCCGTGCCGGCTGCCACTGGCGCGGTGCAGCCCGCTGCCGCCGCCGCGCAGCCGGCTTATGACCCGACCCAGAAACAGAAGTCGCAGGCCAAGACCGCGCGCATTCCCATCAAGATCGTGCCGGTGGAGCGGCTCAAGAAGCCGGAGTGGATCCGAGTCAAGGCGGCGACGCCCGGTTCGCGCTTCTACGAGATCAAGAAGATCCTGCGCGAACACAATCTGTTTACGGTCTGTGAAGAAGCGTCCTGCCCGAACATCGGCGAATGTTTCGGCAAGGGTACGGCGACCTTCATGATCATGGGTGACAAGTGCACCCGGCGCTGCCCGTTCTGTGACGTCGGTCATGGCCGCCCCGATCCGCTGGATGTCGATGAGCCATTGAATCTGGCGCGTTCCATTGCGGCCATGAAGCTGTCCTACGTGGTCATTACCTCGGTGGACCGCGACGACCTGCGCGACGGTGGTGCCGGGCACTTCGTCGAGTGCATCCAGCGCATCCGCGAGCTGTCGCCCAATACGCGCATCGAAGTGCTCGTGCCGGATTTCCGTGGCCGCCTGGAGCGCGCGCTGGATATCTTCGATATCGCGCCGCCCGACGTCATGAACCACAATCTGGAAACCGTGCCGCGCCTGTATCGCCAGTCGCGTCCGGGCTCCGACTACATGCATTCGCTCAAGCTGCTGGCCCAGTTCAAGGAACGCCAGCCGCATATCCCGACCAAGTCCGGCCTGATGCTGGGCCTGGGGGAGACCGACGAGGAAATCCTGCAGGTCATGCGTGACATGCGTGAGCACAATGTTGACATGCTGACCATCGGCCAGTACCTGCAGCCTTCCGAGCACCACTTGCCCGTGTTGCGCTATGTGCATCCCGATGTCTTTGCCATGTTCGAACGCGAGGCCTACGACATGGGCTTCAGCCATGCCGCCGTCGGCGCCATGGTCCGTTCTTCTTACCATGCTGACCAGCAGGCGAACGCCGCTGGCGTGAATTGATGACTTCCTGTCGTTCCTGATTTCTGGCCGCCGTGGCGGCCAGAAACAGGGTTCCCTTCTTTTTCTGGAATTTCCGCCATGTCGTTCAGGACTCTTGCCGTAGCCCTGTCGTTGCTGGTATTGGCCGCCTGCGATCGCTCGTCCGACACGCAAGCCCCCGCGCCAGCCACTTCCCCGACCGCCGCTTCGGAACAACAGGCGCCTGCCGCTTCGGCGCCGCGAGCGGAACTGAGCGCAGAGGAGCGCGCCGAGCTGGCACGGGTGTACGCTGGGCGCTGGCTGGAAGTGCTCGATATCTCGGAAATTCAGCAGGACGGCGCTGCGACGCTGGCCGTAACATTCTCGGCGCCGCTGGATCCGCAGCAGAAGCTGGATAATTACCTGAGCGTTTCCGACCAGAGCAGTGGCAAGGTCGATGGCGCCTGGCAATTGTCCCGCAACCTGATGACGGCCACGCTGGGGCCGCTGTCGCCGCGCCGGACGCTGGACGTGACTGTCTCCGCCGGCTTGTCCAGCCTGGGCGGCACCCGCCTCCAAAAGGATAACAGGGAGACGATCAAGACCCGTGACGCCGATCCGGTCGTGGGCTTCGCGTCCAGCGGTTCGCTGTTGCCGACGGAATTGGTCGACGGCCTGCCCGTGATGGCGTTGAATGTCGACAAAGTGAATGTCGACTTCTTCCGCGTCCGGCCGGAGAACCTGGTTTCGGTGCTGGAGTACGGCAATATCCGTGGTGGCATGGATCTCTGGGATGCCGACTATCTGACCAGAAGCGCCGATCTGGTGTATTCGGGGCGCTTCGACCTGCATACCAAGCCCAATATCCGCGAGACCGTGCTCCTGCCATTGGGCAGCATAGAGCCGCTCAAGCAGCCGGGCGTCTATTTCGCCGTGATGCAGCGGGCGGGCAGCTATCAGTATTCCTTGCCCACCACCCTGTTCAGCCTGAGTGATATCGGCCTTTCGGTGCACCGCTACCATGACCGCATGCTGGTCCTGACGCAGGCGCTGACTGGCGGCAAGCCGAAGTCCGGGGTGGAAGTCTCGGTGCATGACAAGGACGGCAAGGTGCTGGCCAGTGGCAGCACCGACAGCCATGGCATGCTGGAATTGCCGCAGAAAGAAGAAGCCCGGCTGGTCATTGCCCAGCAGGATGGCCAGACCACCTTGCTGCGCCTGGCCACATCGGTTCTGGACCTGTCTGAATTCAAGGTGCAGGGGCCGCCATCGGGCAGCCTGAATTTCTTCATGTTCGGCCCGCGCGATCTTTACCGTCCGGGTGAAACCGTGCCTATCAATGCCTTGCTGCGTGACGCCGACGGCAAGCCCGTTGCCGCGCAGCCAGTCGCGGTGGAGGTCATGCAGCCGGATGGCAATGTGCGCTTGCGCTTTACCTGGACGGCAGACAGCGGCGGCCTGTACCAGCGTGATCTGGCCCTGCCATCCGATGTGCAGGCCGGGTTGTGGACGGTGCAGGCTCGAACTGGCAACGGCGATGTGCATACCTACACGTTCCATATCGAGGACTTCATGCCCGAGCGCATGAGCCTGGCGTTGGAAGAGCCCGCCGAGCTGCTGCAGCCGGCGGACGAGGTGGCGTTCGGGATAGAGGCCCGCTATCTTTACGGTGCGCCGGCCGGCGGCAATCGCCTGTCGGGGCAGATCTACGTCGCGCCATTGCGCGAAGCGGTCGCCGCCTTGCCTGGCTATCAGTTCGGCCGGGTGGATGAAACCGGGCTGACCCAGACCATCGAGCTGGAACCTTCGGTGCTGGCCGATGACGGAACTGCAGTGATTTCGCAGCCTTCGCAGTGGCGCGAGGTGCGTTCACCGGTACAGATCACCTTGCAGGCCAGCGTCCAGGAAACCGGGGGCCGGCCGGTAACGCGCCGCCAGTCGGTGGCCGTCTGGCCGGCAGAGCGTCTGCCGGGCGTGCGCCTGGTCAATGTCGACAGCGATGGCAGCGTGGATGCGGATAGCCTGGCCGAGTTCAATTTTGTCTTGGCTGACCGGGAAGGCAAGCGCCTGGCAAGCAAGGGGCTGATCGTCCGCCTGGTGCGTGAGCGCCGTGATTATTACTGGAGCTACGGCGGTAGCGACGGCTGGGGCTACCGCTACGATGAAAAACATTTTGTCGTGGACGAACGCACGCTTGATGTCGCCGCCGGACAGTCCGCCGAGGCCGGCTTTATGGTGGAGTGGGGCCCTTACCGCGTGGAAGTGGAAGACCCGGTCACCGGCCTGGTTTCCAGCGAACGATTCTGGGCCGGCTATCGCTGGCAGGATACCGGCGAAGGTTCCGGCGTGGTGCGTCCCGACCAGGTTGCCCTGACTTTGGACAAGGCGTCCTACCGTGCTGGCGACGTGGCCAAGGTGACAGTGGCGCCGCCCGTTGCCGGCAGCGGCTATCTCATGGTGGAGTCTGCGGAAGGCCCCTTGTGGTGGCAGGCCATAGACGTGCCCGCCGAAGGCCAGGTATTCGAGATTCCGGTGGCGCGTGACTGGGATCGCCACGATCTGTATATCAGCGCATTGGTCTTGCGCCCCGGTGAGCGCAAAACCGTGCAGACGCCCAAGCGTGCCGTGGGCGTGTTGTATTTGCCGCTGTCTCGCGAAGACCGCAAGCTGAACGTGACGCTGGAAGCACCGGGGCAGATGCGCCCGGAACGCGCCTTGACCACGCGAGTGCAGGTCAAGGACGAGCAGGGCAAGCCGGTGGCCAATGCGCATGTCCTGCTGTCCGCCGTGGATGTGGGCATCCTCAATATCACCGAATTCAAGACCCCTGACCCCTACACCGCCTTCTTCGGCCGCAAGCGCTACGGTGTCGATCAGATGGACATGTATGGCCGCCTGATCGAAGGCGGCAACCTGCGCCAGGCCTCGCTGGCTTTCGGCGGGGATGCCTCGTCCACGCCTGGCGGCCTGCCGCCGCTGACCACGGTCAGGCTGGTGTCGCTGCTGGCGGCCCCGGTAAAGACCAACGAAGAAGGCTATGTGGACGTCAATGTCGACGTGCCGGATTTCAATGGCGAGTTGCGTGTCATGGCGCAAGTCTGGAATGACGCTTCCTACGGGGCCAGCGAAGCTGCCACGGTCGTGTCTGCGCCGCTGGTGGCGGAACTGGCTGCGCCGCGTTTCCTGGCCGGCGGCGACCGCAGCACCCTGGCGCTGGATCTGCATAATCTGTCTGGTGCAGTCCAGGATCTCGATATCAAGTTGGAGTTCAGCGGTTCGCTGGCGGCTGACGGCGAGCGCGCCAAGGGCACCAGGCTCAAGTTGGCCAATGGCGCCAAACGCACGTTGGACATCCCGATCAAGGCCGTGGGCGGCTTCGGCCAGGGCACTGTCGCCGTGAAGATCAGTGGCCTGAAGGTGGACGACGATGCCAGCGGCACCCTGGCGCGCGACTGGCAGATCGGTGTGCGTCCGGCCGTGCCCGCGCAGACACGCAAGTTCCGGGCCGTCCTGCCGGCGGCGGGTGAGGCCTGGACCCTGCCTGCCGATATGGATGGTGGCTGGCAGGAGGGCGGCCTGCAGGCCGTGCTCGACCTGTCATCGCAACCGCCGCTGAATGTCGCTGAACAGGTGCGGGAACTGATTGCCTATCCGTACGGTTGCACCGAGCAGACCGTTAGCGGGCTTTACGCTTCGCTGTACCTGGACCAGGCGGCGCTCATGCGTCTGGGCGTGAAGAGCGAACCGGACGAGCAGCGTCGCAAATCGGTAGATATCGGTATCCAGCGTCTGCTGTCCATGCAGCGTGCCGATGGCGCCTTCGGCTTGTGGAGCCCGGAGTCGCCCGAGGCGCACTGGGTGACGGTGTATGCGACTGATTTCCTGCTGCGCGCCAAGGCGCAGGGACACGAGGTGCCCGCCTTCGCGCTGGAACAGGCAACCCGCAAGCTGCAGTCCTACCTGACTGACGGCAATGTTGGCCTGGACTTTCACTCGGAGCGGCCGGCGCATGCGATCTTCGCCGTGCGCGCCTATGCCGGATCGGTGCTGGCGCGCAGCAAGCAGGCGCCGCTGGCCAGCCTGCGCGCGCTGTTCGAGCGCAGGGACGTGGCGCTGTCCGGCCTGCCGCTGGCGCATCTGGGCCTGGCCCTGATCGCCATGGGCGACAGCCAGCGCGGAGAAATTGCGTTGCGCGAGGCACTGGGCAAGCAACGTCCGGAAAACTATTGGCTGAATGATTACGGCAGCCAGCTGCGCGACGGGGCCGCCATCCTGCAACTGATGCTGGAAAGCGACGCCTTGCCGACCGAGCGCAATCAGCTGTTGTTGTCGGTCGCAGACCTGATGCACGATAAGCGCTGGCTCTCGACGCAGGAACGTGCCTCCTTGCTGCTGGCCGCAGTGCGGCTGGATCAATCGACCCAGCCGCGCTGGACCGCCACCTGGGAAGCCGGTGCCAGCAGCGAGACGATTTCTTCCGATCGCGCTCGTGGCGTCATGGTGCCTGCGGCAGACCTGGCAGGCCATGCCCTGACGCTGCGCAATGAGGGCGAGACGGAACTGTACGCAGGCCTGACGCTGCGCGGCTATCCGAAAACCGTGCCACAGGCGCAAAGCAACGGCATCTCCATCCGGCGCCAGTACCTGGATACGGCAGGCAATGCAATCAACCTTGCCGATGTCCGCAGTGGCGAGCTGATTCTGGTATCCATCAGCGTGCGCGCTGATATTTACGTGCCCGATGCGCTGGTCGTGGACCTGTTGCCTGCCGGCCTGGAGCCGGAAAACCAGAACCTGGCAAACGCCTCCGCCAGCCTGGAGCAGGCTGGGGGGCAGGTCAATGATCTGTGGCAGCGGGCGATGCAGACCAACATCATCCACCAGGAATACCGGGATGATCGCTACGTGGCGGCGCTGCCGTTGTCGCCCAACACGAACACCAGCCTGTTGTACCTGGCGCGCGCAGTGACGCCGGGCACCTATCTGGTGCCGCCGCCCTTTGTCGAGTCTATGTACACGCCGTCGCGCAATGGCCTGGGTGCGGCGCCAGGGCGCATGACCATCAAGCCCTGACAGGCCGGATGGCAATGGGCAAGGTGCAACAGGGTGCGGGAGCAGGGCCGCACCCGACAGGAAGGGCCGCACGGCCGTGAGCGCGAAGCGAGCCGGCCATTGGCGCCGCCGGTGCGCCTGGGCGGCGGCAGGCCTGCTGGTGGCCGTGGCGCTGCTCTGGCTGGCTGACCGCTGCTTTCCCTTGCCCATGCCTGCGGCCGCGACGGCTCGGGTCGTGCTGGCCGAAGACGGCACGCCGCTGTGGCGCTTTGCTGATGCCGATGGTGTCTGGCGCTACGAGGCCAGGCGCGAGGATATATCGCCGTACTACATCGAAGCCCTGTTGGCCTATGAGGACCGCTGGTTCTGGCAGCATCCGGGCATCAATCCGGTCGCACTGGGCCGCGCCACCTGGCTTAACCTGCGTTATGGCCGGGTCGTTTCCGGCGGCAGCACGATTTCCATGCAGGTGGCGCGCCTGCTGGACCCGCATCCTCGTACGGTGGCCGGCAAGCTGCGCCAGGTATGGCGTACCTTGCAGTTGGAATGGCACTATTCCAAGGAAGATATTCTCGAGCTCTACCTTAATCGGGCGCCTTTTGGCGGGGTGCTGGAAGGCGTGGCGGCCGCCAGCTGGACATACCTGGGTAAATCCCCGGCGGAGTTGAGCCGTGCCGAGGCGGCGTTGCTGGCAGTGCTGCCGCAGGCTCCCAGCCGGCTGCGGCCAGATCGCCATCCGGAGCTGGCGCAGCAGGCGCGCGACAAGGTATTGGCGCGCATGGCCGAACAGGGCATCTGGAGCGCGGCGGAGGTCGAGGAAGCCCTGATGGAACCGGTGCACCTCTTTACCCTGCCCAGGCCGCAGGCGGCGCCGTTGTTGGCGCGCAGGCTGGTGCAGCAGCAGGGGGCGGCCCCGGTGATACGCACCACCATAGATGGCATGCTGCAATTGCGTATTGAACAGGCCATGCAGCGCTGGAAAGCCACCTTGCCGCCGCGCGTATCCGCAGCGGTGCTGGTGATAGAGCATGACACCATGGCCGTGCGCGCCTACGCCGGGTCGGTGGATTTTCTGGATACTGCCCGTAACGGGCAGGTCGATATGGTGACGGCCATACGCTCGCCTGGTTCCACTCTCAAGCCCTTCCTGTTTTCACTGGCGCTGGACGAAGGCCTGATCCATTCTTCCTCGTTGCTGCAGGATGTGCCGCGCCACTATGGCGAGTACCGGCCACAGAACTTCGCTGCGGATTTCTCTGGGCCGGTGTCGGCAGCCGAGGCGCTGTCGCGTTCGCTGAATCTGCCCTTGGTGCAATTGCTCGAAGCCTATGGCCCAGTGCGCTTCGCCACCGAGTTGCGCGAAGCCGGGCTGCCGTTGCGCCTGCCGCAGCAGGCAGTGCCCAATTTGTCGCTGATCCTGGGCGGTGCCGGTACGTCGCTGGAGCAGTTGGTTGCGGCCTATAGCGTCTACGCCCGGGGCGGCAACATGGCGGCGCCGCGCTATGCGGATGACGACCCGCTGCTTGAGCGCCGCCTGATTTCTCCTGGTGCCGCATGGATTACGCGTCAGGTGCTGAGCGGCCGCCTGACGCCGGACCAGCCGGCGGCAGGCGCCAATGCCCTGGCCTGGAAAACCGGCACGAGCTATGGATTCCGTGATGCCTGGGCGGTGGGTGTCGGGCCGCGCTATCTGATCGGTGTCTGGGTCGGCCGTCCCGATGGGGCACCGGTGGCTGGGCAGTTCGGGCAGGCTGCTGCGGCGCCACTGTTATTTCAGATACACCGGCTGGCGCATCGCGAGAGTGCCAGCCTGGCCCGGCAGTTGGCGGCTGGTGCCCCGGCACAGGTCGGGACGGCGCGCATCTGCTGGCCCTTGGGGCAGCCGATGCCGGAAGGCAGCCCGGATTGCCGCCAGGCGCGCCAGGCATGGGTGCTCGATGGCGTTACGCCGCCGACGCTATTGGCGGGCGACCAGCGTCCTGGCGCCGGCCTGCTGCTGGATTACTGGGTGTCTGCCGCAGGCTTGCGAGTGGCGGCGGCCTGCCCTGGGGCGCGGCCAGCCAGCATGGTGGCCTGGCCGCAGCCGCTGGAACCCTGGTTGCCGCGACAGGAACGCCTGTCCGCGCGCCTGCCCGGTGTCGACCCGGCCTGCCCGCCACCAGTTGTGGATACCGGCACGCCATTGGTGATCCTGGGCGTGCGCGAGGGTGACCGCCTGCGCCGCCCGGCGCGCAGTCAGGCACCGGTGACGCTCAACCTGAGCGCGCTGGGCGGCAGCGGCCAGCGCTGGTGGTACATGAATGGCCGGGCATTGCAGGAACGCGAGCTGGCAGGACTGCTGAAAGTGGCGCTGCGCCAGCCCGGACGCTACCGCATCACCTTGCTGGATGAAGCTGGGCAGACCGCCAGCGTGGGTTTCGAGGTGCTGGAGTAGCATCTTTGCCATGGTCCTGCCTCAGCGGCACTGGGACAGTTCAGGGGCATGCATCGGGCAGGTCGGTGTGGACGCCACGATTGGGAATTAGGAAATAGGGAAAGCGTTGTTCTGATTTCCGCCATGCATGGGTAGCATGACTCTTTCGCCTTGCTGCCCCGGGCTGCCGCTGTCAGGCTGTCCGCGTCGTCCTGGCATCGTTGTGGAATAGGTATCACGCCGTTATGTCTATCATCGCGATAGCGGGCAGCCCGTCGGCCCGCTCACGTTCAAATGCCCTGTTGCGCTATGCCGCGCAGGCGCTTTCGCAGCAACATGGTTCAGTGGACAGCCTGGGAATCCGCGACGTCAGCGCGGAAGACCTGGTCCATGGCAACTATGCCAGTGAAGATGCCGCCAGGCTGCGCCAGCGCGTCACGCCGGCACGTGTCGTCCTGATCGCCACGCCGGTCTACAAGGCATCGTTTGCCGGCGGCCTCAAGGCCTTGCTGGACCTGCTGGACCAGACCGCGCTGGCGGGCAAGATCGTATTGCCCCTGGCGACGGGCGGCAGCGCCGCGCATCTTCTGGCGCTGGAATACAGCCTCAAGCCAGTGCTGTCTGCGCTGGGGGCGCGCCATATCCTGGCAGGTGTTTATGCCACCGAAGCCCAGGTGCAGGTTGACGAACAGGGCAACGCTCAGCTCGACGAAGACATACGGGTAAGGCTCGATGCCGCCATCGAGGCTGTCAGCCAGCTGTTGCCGGCCCGGACTGCCTCGCGTCCCTATGACCTGGGCCGCCTGGCCAGCCAGTTGCAGCTGGCCGTCTGAATCATGCCGGGCCGGTCTGCGGCCTGTCACCTTTATTTTGGTCCCTCTGTCCCGCAGGAGCGAGAACATGACAGTTTCTTCGATTAACGCACGCAATCAGTTCCGTGGCAAAGTGAAAGCCATCATCCTTGGTCCGGTGGTCTCCGAAGTCGAGATCGAAACCCCGGCGGGCATCGTGACCTCGGTCATCACGACCCGTTCGGTCGAAGACCTCGGGCTGGAAATCGGCACCGACGTCCTGGCTTTCGTGAAGGCCACCGAGGTGTCGGTCGCCAAGCTCTAGGCGTTTTGCGCCGACGTGTTCCAGCTGTCGCGCCTGGGGAAACCCGGGTCGCGCTGATTGCGGCCTCGCGCCCATCCTTTTTGCTTTATGCTGAACCCGATCCTGGGGCGCAGGCCAGGCTACCGGGCGGCAGACGAAAGAGATGAGGGTTTTCCCTTGGTTCATGGAAAAGTGCAATGATTGTCCGGAATATTGCATTTCGGATGCATCGTTAACATATTTATAATCTCCTCGTAATCTGCCAGGGATACCTGTTTTTTGGCGGCAAGTCTCCGTCATGTAAGGGTTTTCCATATTCCTGGCTTGCCTGGTCGCGCGTTTTTCGCAGCGGCCATTTATAAGGAGACAGATATGGAAAACACAATTTCCAATCCGATGCTGGAGAAGGTCAAGGCGCTGCTGCCGGAGATCGCTTCGCGTGCGGCCCAGGCTGAACAGGACCGTCAGGTGCCGGCCGAAAACATCGCGCTGCTCAAGGGCATTGGCCTGAATCGCGCCTTCCTGCCCAAGGCCTATGGCGGCCTGGAAATGTCGCTGCCGGATTTCGCGCAATGCATCGTCACCCTGGCGGGTGCATGTGCCAGCACCGCCTGGGCATTCAGCCTGCTGTGCACGCACAATCACCAGCTGGCCATGTTCCCCAAGCAGCTGCAGGATGAAATCTGGGGCGAGAACCCGGACGCCACCGCCAGTAGCAGCATCGCGCCGTTCGGCAAGATCGAAGAAGTCGAAGGCGGCGTGATGTTCAGCGGCCGCATGGGCTGGAGCAGTGGCTGTGACCACGCCGAATGGGCCATTCTGGGCTTCCACCGCCTGAACCAGGCGGGCGAAAAGGTCTACTGTTTCGCCGTGTTGCCGCGCCAGGACTATGAAATCCTGGACGACTGGTATGCCATCGGCATGCGTGGCAGTGGCTCCAAGACCCTGGTCGTGGACAAGGCCTTCGTGCCCAACCACCGTATCCAGGCAGCCAAGGACATGATGGAAGGCAAGTCTGCCGGGTTTGGCCTCTACCCGGACAGCAAGATCTACTACACGCCGTACCGTCCGTACTTCGCCAGCGGCTTTTCGGCCATTAGCCTGGGCGTGGCCGAACGCATGCTCGAAGCGTTCAAGGAAAAGACCAAGAACCGCGTGCGTGCCTATACCGGCGCTTCCGTGGGCAACTCCGTGCCGGCGTTGATGCGCCTGGCCGAGTCCACCCACCAGGTCGCCGCTGCACGCGCGCTGCTGGAAAAGGCCTGGGAAGAGCACCGCGAGCACGGCGAAGCCAAGCGCTACCCGACCCGCGAAACGCTGACGTTCTGGCGTACCAACCAGGCCTATGCCGTGAAGATGTGCATCGAAGCCGTGGATCGCCTGTTCGCTGCCGCTGGCGGCGGCGCCTGGTTCGAAACCAACGAAATGCAACGCCTGTTCCGCGACAGCCACATGACGGGTGCGCACGCGTACACCGACTATGATGTCTGCGCCCAGATCCTGGGCCGTGAACTGATGGGCCTGGATCCCGATCCCAGCCTGACCTGATGTACCGTGAGCCGGCCTGCCGGCCTGCGCTGTCCGGTGGGGCGGCGCCAGGGCGGCAGGCCGGCTCACCTGGACTGCCTGCTGCTGGCGGGCAGTCGTTTTCCATCATGAGGGCGCAGCGCGACAGGCGCCGCATGCCATGGATGGCAAGGAGACGATATGACACAAGCCTCTCAGACGGGTACTTCGATTGACCCGCGAGTCCTGCGCCGCGCGCTGGGCAACTTCGCAACCGGCGTGACGATCGTGACGGCCAGCTCGCCCAGCGGCGAGCGCACCGGCGTGACCGCCAACAGCTTCAACTCGGTATCGCTGGACCCGCCGCTGGTGCTGTGGAGCCTGGACAAGCGTGCCGGCAGTTGCGCCGTATTCGAGCAGGCCAGCCATTTCGCCGTCAACATCCTGGCATCGGACCAGATTCCGCTGTCCAATCAGTTTGCCCGTCCCAGCGCCGATAAGTTTGCCGGGGTGGCTGTGCGTGAAGGCCACGGCGGCAGCTTGCTGCTCGACGGTTGCGCCGCCAGCTTCCAGTGCGAAAAGCACCAGGTGATCGACGCCGGGGACCACTGGATTCTGATCGGCCGCGTGCTGGAATTCGAAGATGGCGGCCAGGCACCGCTGCTGTATCACCAGGGCGCGTATTCCATGGTCTTGCCGCATCCGCATGGTGCGCGCGGCGAGAATGCGGCTCCCCAGCTGCCCAGTGGCTACCAGTCGCGTCTGCGAGACAATTTCTACTACCTGATGACGCAGGCCGTGCGCCGCTACCAGGAAGACTACCAGCCCGAGCAGCTCAAGACTGGCTGGCGTGCCGGGGAAGCGCGCCTGCTGATGGTGCTGGACCCGGTGCAGCCGTTGAGCCTGGGCGCGTTGGTGCGCGAGGCGGACATGCCGATGCGCGAGATCGACGGCGCGCTGGCCTTGTTGCGCGAACGCGGCCTGGTACAGGACAGCGCCGATGGCGTGCTGCTGTCCGACGCTGGCGCGGCGGAGGCCAAGGCGGTCTGGGAAGTGGCCCAGGCGCAGCAGGAGCGTGTATTTGGTAATTTCAGCCCGGCGCAGTTGCATGCCTTCCGCACCGTGCTGTCCGCTGTCATCGACTCGCAGCCTCGTTCCTGAACGCCCCTGGCGGCTGGCCCGCCAGGCGATGGAAAAAGCGGCTGAAATAGGCGGGGTCCTTGAAGCCCAGCAAATGGGCGATCTCCGCGACAGGATGGCTGGTGAAAATCAGCAGCCGCTTTGATTCCTGCAATAGCCGTTCATTGACCAATTGCTTCGATGAGCAGCCGGCGACGCGCCGGCATGTCTCATTCAGGCGCAGGTCGCTGACATTGAGCAGTTCGCAGTAGCGTGCGATGGGCCAATGTTGCAGGAAGTGCTCCTCCAGCAGGGTATTGAAGGCGCGAAACAGTGCCAGATCATCCTTGCGTGCCGGTGGCGCGGGCATGGACGCCGGCGCCAGCCGCAACAGGCTGATGAACGTCAGCTGCGCCAGCAGGCGCAAGGCCTGCGCGCGGGCAGGACGGCGTGACTGGAACTCGGCGCGCAGGCGTTCGAACAACTGGGTCAGGCCGTGGATTTCCTCGCGGTGGCTGCCGTCCAGCGCTTCAATGGACAGGCAGATGGGCGCGATGGCCTGCCCATGCACCAGCCCTGGTTCCGCATTCAACAGATCGGTGATGATGGGCTGGCGAACGGTCAGCACATGGCCGCTGGCGTTGTCTTCGGTCACGAAGGCGTGGGCGAAGGCTGGCGGCGTCAGGAAGATCATCGGCCCGTCCAGGCGGTACAGGCTTTCGTCCATATGGACACGCACGGCTCCGCTGGCAACGTAATGCACCTGGAAGTAGCGATCGTGCCTGTGCACCGACATGCTGCGGCCCAGCCGGTTGGCCAGGGTGTCCAGCTCGGCGTAGTGGACATCGGCATCGGCATGCTCGGCGCCGGCCAGATGGCCGATGCCGAGATTGGGGATGGGTTGTCCGGTCGGAATGTTCATGGTGGCACAGGAAACCACCGCGCGGCTGGCAGGGTTGGCCTGCGCAGGTGCCGGCGTGGCGGCATGGTGGCCCGCCTCAGGGTTTGACTTGCTTGAGTTCGTCGAGCAGGGCCAGCAATTGGTCCAGCTTGTCCTTGCCGAACTGCTGCTGCAGGCGGTTGTGGTTCTGTTCGACCTCGGCGGTCATGCGCTGGTAGATATTGCTGCCGTTTTCCGTGATGCTGACGTAGATGCGGCGCTGGTCGTGCTCGGCCTTGCGCTTGCTCACCAGGCCATCGCGCTCCATGCGGTTCAGGATGCCGGTCATGCTGGGTTTCAGGATACAGACCAGGTCAGCCAGTTGGTGGCTTTCCATGTCGCCATGCTGCTCTAGCGTGCGCAGGATGCGCCATTGCTGCTCGGTGAGATTGTTGCGGTTGAGCGACGGACGGAAAAACTGCATGGACGCTTCGCGGGCCTGCAGCAGGGAGAGGGTAAGAAAAGGACGGGTGATGATGGACATGGGTTGATCAGCGGAAGGGGAGCCCCTGCCGGAAGCAGGCGGATATGACCAGCCCGGCGCATTGGCCGGGCTGGCGCTGACCCGCAGCGGGGACAGTCTCCTGGGCATTGTTATGCCGTCTGGCCACAAGGTTTCCGCATGAAGCGTTGATGCCGGCCAGGGACGGTGGTTAATGCCTGATTATGACGGATTTTGCGCTGCCGTAGGGAAGTGTTCCGGCAGGTTGGCCACCCTATTTTCAGGGGGCCGCGACAGGCCTGGCCAGTAACGCCCCGGGCTGCTGCCGGAGCGTTGTTGCGGCTCTGCCGTGGTGCCAGGATTCGCTTGCCCGCGCTCAGGCCTGGCGGGGCTGGCGGATGCGGTCCAGGGCGTTGATGTCATTCGAGTTGTGCAGATGGGGCACCGTCCAGCCGTGCTGGTCGTATTCGGACAGGCACTGGTCCACCAAGCCCGTCATCTGCGCCAGTTTGCCGGAGGTTTTGGCATAGCCCAACGTCTGCAGGCGAATGTCGTCCTGGTTGCCGGCGTAGTTGATTTCATACAACTCGTGACGGCCGCCGAATTCACTGCCGATGGCATCCCACATCAGCTTGAGTATCTTGATGCGTTGCACGTGGTCCATGCCGCCCGAGCCACGGCAATAGACCGACAGGTATTTGTCCAGTTCCGGGTTGGCGAGATCGCGCGCGCCCGATGGCAGGTAGATGAGGCCGCTGGCCACGGTCTGTTCGATGATCTTCTTGATGGCGGGGTAGGCGGTGGGCGCCATGACGCGGTAGGTCTGCATGGCCTGGTTGCTGGGCAGCAGCGCTGGCGTGCTCCAGCTATCCTGGCGCTCGGCTGCGCCGTACATGGCGTCGGTCAGCGACCAGAAGAGGTTGCGCCAGGCAACGACTTCGCCGACCTGGGCGGCGACGCCGCGGAACTCCAGCGTGCCGGTGCATTCCAGCGCCTTGACCAGCAGGCCGCTGATGAAGTCCAGTTTTACCGCCAGGCGGGTGCAGCCCTGCATGGGATAGATGCGGCCGAAGCCGCCCTGACTGGCGAAGTTGCGGCAGCGTTCGTAGTCGCGGTGTACCAGCACGTCTTCCCAGGGCACGAATACCTTGTCGAGGACCAGGATGGCGTCGTTTTCATCGAAGCGGCTCGACAGCGGGTACTCGAAGGCGCCACCGGTGAGGCCGGCCTGCAGTTCATAGGAAGGGCGGCAGATCAGCTTGACGCCCCGGGCGTTCATGGGGGCCAGGAACATGACGGCGAAATCAGTGTTGTCGCCCATGACCTGCGCCGAGCCGAAGCCGATGAAGTTGTAGTGGGTGAGCGCCGAATTGGTGGCCACCACTTTGGCACCGCTGACCACGATGCCCTTGTCGTTTTCTTCGACGATGCGCATGAACACGTCGCTGACCTGGTCGCTGGGCAGGTTGCGGTCTATGGGTGGGTTGACGATGGCATGGTTGAGGTACAGCACCGATTCCTGGATGCGGCGGTACCAGTGGCGCGCGTTGTCGGCGAAGCGACCGTAGAACTCCGGGTTGGCGCCCAGCGCCTGGCCGAAGGCGGCCTTGTAGTCCGGCGTGCGGCCCATCCAGCCATAGGACAGGCGCGACCAGGCGGCGATGGCATCGCGTTGTTCGCGCAGCTCGTCCTGCGTCCTGGGAATGGTGAAGAACTTGTGGGTATAGCCGCCGCTGCCCGTGTCGGTGTTCCAGCACAGCTCATCCCGAGTGGCTGGGTCGTGCAGCGCGTCATACAGGTGCGCGACCGAGGCGGCGGCATTGCGAAACGCCGGGTGGGTGGTCACATCTTCGACGCGGTCGCCGTAGATATAGATTTCACGGCCATCGCGCAGGCTGGCCAGGTATTCCGCACCGGTCAGGGGGCGGTGGGTGTCGCTGCGGTAGCGTTCAGGGTACATGCGTGCTGTCTCCATTCCTGGATTCTGGTGTCATGGGCATGCCAGGGCGTGGGCCTATGGCTGGGCCGGGAAAGAACCCTGCGGGCCGCCGGTTCGTTACCGGACGGTGCATGCGTGGAACCCACATGGTAGGAACACAAAGACAGAAGTGGAATGCAGCTTTCGCCGTTAAGCTTGGACTTTTCGCAAGGCGCCGGGCGTGGCGCCCAACTGGCGGAAACGGACTGGCGGCATGCCGGTGCGCAGGCTGAAAAAGCGCGAAAAATACGCAGGGTCCTGGAACCCCAGCGCAAAGCATATCTGGCTGACGGACTGATTGCTGTGCAGCAGCAGGCGCTTGGCTTCCTGCAGCTGGCGTTCAGCGATGATCTGTTTGGAAGACATATCCGCCAGGCGGCGGCAGATCAGGTTCAGGCGTGCCGTCGTCAGCCCCAGCGTATCGGCGTAGCGTTGCAAGGGCCAGTTGTCGACGCAGTGCGCCACGAGCAACTGATTGAAGCGATGGAATAGTTGTAGCTCGGTTGGCGCAACCGGGCGCCGTGCCGGGGCGGCTGTTCCCAGGCGCAGCAGGGACGCGATGATCAGGCGCAATAGCGCCATCAGGTTGCCGTCACGTCCCGGGTGGCTGGCATGGAATTCGGCCTGGGCCTGGTGGAACAGGCGCTGCAGCGTATGGCCGGCGTCCTGTTCGTGCTTCTGGTGCGGCGCCAGCGCCACGCACAGCGGCTGGCCCAGCGCTACGCTGAATTCGGCTTCGTCGTGGAACAGGCTCCAGACGCGTTGCTGCCGGATGGTCAGAGTGATGCCTTCGCTGTCGGCATCCGTGACAAAGGCATGGGGGACGCCCGGCGGGGTGAAAAAGCACACGGGTCCTGGCAGCCGGTATTGCTGGTCGTCGAGGTACAGGTGTACCTGGCCATTGAAAATGCAATGGATCTGGAAGAATCGGTCGTGCCGGTGAACCGGCACGCTGCGGCCGAAAAATGAACTTAGCCGGCCATGTTCGTCGCAGTGGAAATCTGCGTCGGCATAGCGCTGGTCATGAACGGGGCCCAGGTCCAGAAAGGGAATGGGCGCGGTTTTCCAGGTCGTGCTCGTCAACGATTGGCTTACCTATATCAATATCCGGGCGGGTGCCACGCAAAGGGGGGCGAGAACATGCATCGCGGCAGCAGCGGCAATGCACGGGCTGGCGCGATGGTAGCAAGGCCATGGCCTGATTGCTGCTTTTTACTGGTTGTGCGCAGGGTATTTGCCCTGGCCGTGGCGGTCTGCCTGAGGCAGGGAACGCTGCCCGGAGTATCCGGGCAGCGTTTCAGCACGCGGGCGCCATGCAGGCGCAAGGCCGGCGGGCGTGGCCATGCCAGTCTTGCGCTGCGGCGCGGGGGGGCGCCGGGGGCAGGGCGTCAGGCGCCGATGCCGCCCATGCAGACGTACTTCAGTTCGAGGTAGTCTTCGATGCCGTACTTCGAGCCTTCACGGCCCATGCCCGATTCCTTGATGCCGCCGAAAGGCGCGATCTCGGTGGAGATGATGCCTTCGTTGACGCCTACCATGCCATATTCCAGTGCTTCGCTGACGCGCCAGGCGCGGCCCAGGTCGCGGGTAAACAGGTAGGAGGCCAGGCCGAACTCGGTGTCGTTGGCCATGCGGATGGCGTCGGCTTCGGTGCTGAAACGGAAGATGGGAGCCAGCGGGCCGAAAGTTTCGTCGCGCGCCACCAGCATTTCAGGCGTGACATCGCCCAGCACAGTCGGTTCGAAGAAGGTGCCGCCCAGCGCATGCGGTTTGCCGCCAGCCAGGACGCGAGCGCCCTTGCCGATGGCATCGGCAATGTGTTCTTCGACCTTGGCCACGGCCTTGGCGTTGATCAGCGGACCTTGCTCTGCACCGGGCTCCTGGGCCGGAGCCACCTTGAGTGCATTGACGGCCTCGGCCAGCTTGGCGGCGAAGGTGTCATAGATACCGTCTTGTACCAGCACGCGGTTGGTGCAGACGCAGGTCTGGCCGCTATTGCGGAATTTCGAGGCCAGCACGCCCTGGATGGCGGCGTCCAGGTCGGCGTCGTCAAATACGATGAACGGCGCATTGCCGCCCAGTTCCATGCTGACCTTCTTCATGGTGTCTGCGCTTTGCGCCATCAGCAGCTTGCCGATGCCGGTGGAACCGGTGAAGGACAGCTTGCGCACGACCGGGCTGCGCGTCAGCGCGCCGCCGATGGCGCGGGCGTCGCCGGTGACGACGTTGACCACGCCGGCGGGGATGCCGGCGCGCTCGGCCAGTTCAGCCAGCGCCAGCGCGGACAGCGGGGTTTCCGAAGCCGGCTTGATCACGACCGTGCAGCCTGCCGCCAGGGCCGGGCCGGCCTTGCGGGTAATCATCGCATTGGGGAAGTTCCACGGCGTGATGGCCGCGACCACACCGATGGGCTGCTTGACGACCAGCAGGCGGCGACCGGAGCGGTCTTGCGGGATGATGTCGCCGTAAATGCGCTTGGCTTCCTCGGCAAACCATTCGATGAAGCTGGCACCGTAGGCAATTTCGCCACGGCTTTCTGCCAGCGGCTTGCCTTGTTCCAGGCTCAGCAGGCGGGCCAGGTCTTCCTGGTTTTCCATCATCAGCTCGAACCAGCGGCGCAGCAACGCGGAGCGCTGCTTGGCCGTCATTGCGCGCCAGGCCGGCAGGGCCTGCTCGGCGGCCTGGATGGCGCGGTCGGTCTCGGCCTCGCCCAGCGATGGAACGCTGGCGATCTGGCTGAGGTCAGCGGGGTTGGTGACCGGGAAAGTCTTGCCGCTGTCGGCGTTGACCCATTGGCCGTTGATATAGGCTTGCGTACGCAGCAGGCTGGCGTCGTTCAGGGCAAGCGAAGCGGGGGTGTGTTGGGTGCTCATTGTCAGATCCTGATCTCAGTGCCGGATGATGACGGACTTCAGTTCCGTGTAGTCGTCGATGAAGGCCGAACCGAATTCTCGGCCCAGGCCGGACTGCTTGGCGCCGCCGAAAGGCACGGCGGGGTCCAGCAGCGTATGCATGTTGACCCAGACAGTGCCGGCCTGGATGCGCGGCACGTAGTTCAGGGCCTTGCCCAGGTCGTTGGTCCAGAGGCTGGCCGACAGGCCATAGGGCGTATCGTTGAAGAGGTTCAGCAGTTCTTCTTCGTCGTCATAGGCGAGGAAAGTGGCCACGGGGCCGAAGGTTTCCTCGTTGAGCAGCGCAGCCTTGGCATCCTTGGCCACCAGTACGGTGGGTTCGACGAAGTAGCCGGGGCCGTCCACCGGTTTGGCGCCGTGCACGATGGTGCAGCCTTCGGCGCGGGCCTGGGAGAACAGTGACAGCAGCTTGTCGAAGTGAGGTTTGTTGGACAGCGGACCGAATTGCGAGGCGTCGTCCAGCGGGTCGCCGATGCGCAGCGTGCTCAGGGTGGCGGAAAGTTTTTCCAGGATTTCGTCCTGGCGCGAACGGTGCACGAAGAAGCGCTCGCCTGCGGCGCAGATCTGGCCCTGGTGCAGGAAACCTGCTTCCATGATGCCGGCCACGGCCTTGTCGGCATCGACATCCTTGAGGAAGCCGACGGAATTCTTGCCGCCCAGCTCCAGCGTGAAGCGGGTCAGCTTGGCTCCCAGCGCAGTGCGGCCCACGGCGATGCCGGTAGGCACGGAGCCGGTGAAGCTGACCTTCGCGGTGCCGTCATGTTCGATGAGCTGGCGGCCGACATCGCCACCGCCGTTGAGCACGTTCAGCACGCCATCCGGCAGGCCGGCCTCGCGAGCCAGCTCGGCTACGCGCAGCAGCGTGAGCGGAGTGAATTCGCTGGGCTTGATAATGCTGGTGCAACCCGTTGCCAGGGCCGAGCCGAACTTCCAGACGGCGATCATGATGGAGAAGTTCCACGGCACGATGCCGGCCACGACGCCCAGGGGCTCGCGGCGCGTGAAAGCGGTATAGCGCTCGCCGTTGAAGGAAGGCAGCGACGGGTTGATGGTTTCGCCCGTGATGCGCGTGGCGGCGCCGGCATAGTGGCGCAGGAAGGCGGCCGCCTGGCCGACTTCGAAAGCGCGCGAAATATTGATCAGCTTGCCCGATTGCAGGGTTTCCAGCTGCGCCAGTTCTTCAGTGTGTTCCAGCAGCTTGTCGGCGATGCTCAGCAGCAGTTCGCCGCGTTGCGCCGGCGTGGTGTTGGCCCAGGCGCCGCTGAAGGCGCGCTGCGACGATGCGATGGCGGCGTCGATATCCGCCTGTGTGGCGCTGGCGATGCTGGCAACGGTCTGGCCGGTAGCCGGATTGACGATGGCGATACGGGCGCCGCTGCTGGCGACGGCCTGGCCGTCGATGAAATGGCCGTGCTGGCGGGCCAGGAAGGCTTCGACTTCGGGGAGCAGAGTGACTTGGCTCATTTGATATGACTCCGTGTGTTCGGCTTGCCGTGTGCCGTGGTGATCAGAGTGAACGGCCCAGGATCAGGTCGGCGGCTTTTTCCGCGACGGCGATGACCGGCGCGTTGGTGTTGCCGCTGGGGATGTCCGGGAAGATGGAGGAATCGGCGACGCGCAGGCCGTCGATGCCATGCACCCGCAGTTCCGTGTCGACCACGGCGCTGCGGGCATCCGGGCCCATGCGGCAGGTACCGATGGGATGGTAAGTGGTTTTGACGCCGCCCCTGACGAACTGTTCCAGCGCCGCAGGGTCGCTCAGCCAGTCAGGGTTGGGCGAGAAGATATCGCGCAGCAGGGGTTGCATGGTCTGGGTACCCAGGAACTGCAGCCCCAGGCGCACGGCGCGGATCTGGGCCGGCAGGTCGTCCGGGTGCGTCAGGAAGTTGGCCTTGATGCGCGGCAATGCCGCCGGGTCGGCGCTGGAAAGCAGGACTTCCCCTTCGGAGCGCGGGCGCAGGTGGCCGACTTTCAGGGTCAGGCCATGGGTGCGGCCCTTGCCGACGCCGTCCGGGTCATCCCAGGTATCCAGAATGGGCAGGAAATGGATCTGCACATCGGGCCGTCCTTCGCCGTGGGTATCGACGAAGGCGCCGCCTTCCAGCACGTTGGAACTGACCGGGCCGGAGCGGAAGGCCAGCCATTCAATGCCGTTGCGGATGGCGTTCAAGCCGCTATCCTGACCATACAGGCTGACGGGTTCGCGGGTTTCGGCGTTGACCGACAGGTGCAGGTGGTCCTTGAAGTGCTGCCCCACCGGCAGGTCCTGCACGGGCGTGATGCCATGCTCCTTGAGGTGTGCCTCCGGGCCGATGCCGGAGAGCATCAGCAGCTTGGGCGAACCGATGGCGCCCGCGCAGACAATCACTTCGCGGCGCGCCTTGACCGTTACCGGGCTACCGTTGCCGCGCCGGTAGGTGACGCCTTCGGCGCGTTTGTTCTGGATATTGATTTTTTCCACCATGGCATCAAGGATCAGTTCGAACTGGCCTTTGCCCTGGATGGATTTCAGGTAGGTGCGCGAGGTGCTGGCGCGTTCGCCGCGCAGGGTGGTGGTCTGGTAATAGCCGACGCCCTGCTGCGATTTGCCATTGAAATCGTTGACGTAATCGAGCCCCAGTTCCTGGCCGGCGCGGATGAATGCCATGGACAGCGGATGCCGGTAGCGGTTTTCGCTTACTGGCAACAGGCCGTCATTGCCATGGTATTCGCCAGTCAGGCTTTCATGCGCTTCGGCGCGCTTGAAATAAGGCAGCAGGTCGTCGAAGCCCCAGCCAATGCATTGATGCTGCTGCGCCCAGGCGTCGTAATCTTCTCGATGGCCGCGCATGTAGATCATGCCGTTGACCGAACTGCTGCCGCCTAGTACCTTGCCTTGCGCCACGATCATCGGGCGGTTCAGGGTTTCAGGGGCCGGGTCGGTCATGTAGGGCCAGGTTTTCTTGGCGATGATCTTGGCGACGCCCGCTGGCATGCGGATCATCAGATTGTCGTCGCTGCCGCCCGCCTCCAGCAGCAGCACGCTGCCGCCACCGCGGCGGATGATCTGGGCGGCGATAACGGCGCCGGCGGAACCGGCACCAATAATGACGTAATCGAATTCCTGGCTGGACATGAATGTCTCCTGGGTTTCTCTTGCCGTCTTGTGGCGGCATCAAAGGTTAGCGCTGGGGGCAGCGGCCGAGAAGGCCGCTGCGTGGTCCCATCAGTAGCCTGGGCCTGCGGGTTGTGCCGGTGCGGCGGTTTGGCCATTGCCCTGGAAACGGGCGGCCAGTTGGCCCAGCGCATTGGCGAGCAGGCTGGTATCCACGCCGACCGCAACGAAGGAGCAGCCCAGTTCCAGATAGCGTCGTGCCAGCGCCTCGTTGGCGGACAGAATGCCTGCAGCCTTGCCTGCCTTGACGATGCGGGCGATGCCATCTTCAATGGCGGCCTGCACATCCGGGTGGCCGGGGTTGCCGCGATGGCCCATGGATGCCGACAGATCGGCGGGGCCGATGAAAACGCCATCGACGCCTTCGACGGCAGCGATTTCGTCGAGGTTTTGCAGTGCGGTCGGGGTTTCCACCTGCAGCAGCAGGCAGATTTCTTCATCGGCGCGGTTCAGGTAGTCCGGCACGGTGTTCCAGCGCGATGCGCGGGCCAGGGCAGCGCCGACGCCGCGAATGCCGTGCGGCGGGTAGCGCGTGGCACGTACCAGCTGGCGCGCCTGTTCGGCGTTTTCCACCATGGGTACCAGCAGGGTCTGCGTGCCGATGTCGAGCAGTTGCTTGATCAGTACGGCGTCGCCAGTGGCAGGACGCACGATGGGATGGCTGTGATAAGGCGCGACAGCCTGCAACTGCGCCAGCACGGCGCGCAGGTCGTTGGGGGCATGCTCGCCGTCGAGCAGCAGCCAGTCGAAGCCGGCGGTGGCGGCGATTTCCGCGCCATAGCCTTCTGCCAGCCCGACCCACAGGCCGATCTGCGGGCGGGTCTTGAGGTTCTTCTTGAAAGTATTGATGGGGAGATCCATGCTGCGTACCTCAGACGAAACGGAAGGCGATGGAGCCCAGCAGGTCGTAGTCGACATGGAAGGTATCGCCCGCGCTGCCCGAAACCGGGCGGGTGAAGGAGCCGCCCAGGATGGTCTGGCCCGCTTCCAGCGTAACACCATACGGCGCCAGTTTATTGGCCAGCCAGGCCACGCCTTTGGCAGGGTGGTTGAGCACGGCGGCGGAGACGCCGGATTCCTCGATCACGCCATTGCGGTAGAGGATGGCTGGTACGCGGCGCAGGTCGATATCGTTGGGGCGCACGGGGCGGCCGCCCATCACGATGCCGGCGTTGGCGGCATTGTCGGAAATGGTGTCGAAGACCTTGCGGGTCACCTTGGTTTCCGGGTCGATCTGGTGGATACGCGCGTCGATGATTTCCAGCGCGGGCACCACGTATTCAGTCGCGTCCAGTACGTCGAAAATGGTGCAGCCGGGGCCGCGCAGCGGCTTGCCGAGGATGAAGGCCAGTTCGACTTCCACACGCGGCACGATGAAGCGGCTGATGGGAATGTCGGAACCTTCCTCGAACACCATGTCGTCGAGCAGCGCGCCGTAATCCGGCTCGGTGATGTTGGACGACACCTGCATGGCACGCGAGGTCAGGCCGATTTTGTGGCCGACCAGGCGGCGCCCGTCGGCGATCTTCTTGGCCACCCAGGCGCGCTGGATGGCGTAGGCGTCTTCAATGGTGATGCCGGGATATTCCAGCGAGAACTGGCGGATTTGCTTGCCGCTGCGCTCGGCCTCGTCGAGGCGGGCGGCGGCTTGTTCGATGATGTCGGAAGAGAGCATGGAATGGAAGCGGTAAAAGGGCTAGGCGCGCGGGTCTGGTATCAGCCCTTGGCGAACAGGGGGTGCAGGCTGCTGTGCTTGGCGTCGTAGACCTGGCCGGTGCCTTCGTCTATCTGCAGCGTGACGCCGACGGGGCGTTGCGCCAGGACGCTGTCGAAATGGCGGCGCAACGTGGCCAGCAGGGCGTCGCCGACCTGCTTGTGGACCAGGCTGCTGCGGCCGGAACCCATGCGCAGGTTGGCATAGCAGAAGCCGTAGTCACCCTTGCCGTCGGCCACGGCCGAATAGGCAGCCGGGTAGGCCAGCACGCGTGTGCCGCCCTTGGGGAAAACCGCCTTGCCCTGTTCGTCGCGCTGTTCCAGCATGGTGTCGGCCAGGTCGCGGCAGACGGCGCCGATATCGGCGTCGCGTTCCAGGTCAGGGGTGAAAAGCAGTACGAGGTGAGGCATGGCGAAATCCGCGCAGAGAGATAAAGGAAGCCGGGAAGCCTGTAGGCTTCCCGGTGCGTGGTGGCGTCAGAGGCGGGCGGAGGCTGGCACGTAGGCCTGCTGGTTGGCCTGGGCTTCCGGGATCGAGGCCCCGGTCTGCGGCGTCACGGGGAAAATGGCGTTGATCTGGCCGGTGCCCGAGGACGGGAAGTACGGCGTGACCACTTCGGCATGGCCGTCATACTCGGACCAGCCCAGCGCGCCCAGCAGCATGGCGGTGTCGTGCATGAAGCCTTCGCCATGGCCCTTGGAGGCGTACTCGGGCAGCATGGCGCAGAAGTCCTGCCATTGGCCGCGTTCCCACATGCGGACGACTTCCTCGTCCAGCGTGCCCAGGAAGGGGCTCCAGATCTTGTCCGAGAAATCGGGCGCCAGGCCGTTCTGGGCGAAGCGGTGCGAGAGTGAACCGCTGGCGAAGAAGGCGACGGTGCCGTCATAGTGGTCTTCCACGGCCTTGCGGAAGGCCCAGCCCAGGCGTGCGCTGTCGTTCAGGAAGTGCACGGTACACAGCGCGGACACGGAGATCACCTTGAAGTGCTGGTCCGCGTTCATGTAGCGCATCGGCACCAGCGTGCCGTATTCCGGGCCCAGCGTGGTCTTGTCGTGCGCCAGGGTTTCAATGCCGTACTCGCGGCCGACCTTCGCCAGAATCTGGCCCAGCTCCGGGTTGCCGGGAAACTCGTACTGCATGTTGCTGATGAAGTGCGGCAGTTCGTTGCTGGTGTAGTTGCCCTTGAAGTGGGGCGCGCAGTTGATGTGATAGCCGGCGTTGACCAGCCAGTGCGTATCGAACACCACGATGGTATCCACGCCCAGCTCGCGGCAGCGGCGGCCGATCTCGATGTGGCCGTCGATGGCGGACTGGCGGAAGCCCTTGCGGGGGCCGTCCAGTTCGCTCAGATACATGGACGGAACGTGGGTGATTTTTGCAGCCAGTGCGAGTTTGCCCATAACTGTCTCCTTCCTTGCCGGACGGCAAGGCCTGCCCTGTCATCTGTCGGTTCGGCCCGGCCCCGGCAGGGCACAGGGCGGGCCGTTTTCAGCGCTGTGGATACAGCGTATCAGACTCCCCAGCGGGGAATGTGATGGCTGCCCATGGAAATGCACACGTTCTTGATCTCGGTAAAGACTTCGAAGCTATAGTCGCCGCCTTCGCGTCCCGTGCCGGATGCCTTGACTCCGCCGAAGGGCTGGCGCAGGTCGCGTACGTTCTGGCTGTTGATGAAGACCATGCCGGCTTCGATGCCGCGTGCCAGGCGGTGCGCCTTGCCGATATCCTGGGTCCAGATGTAGGAGGCCAGGCCGTATTCCACGTCGTTGGCCAGGCGCAGGGCCTCGGCTTCGTC
The DNA here is from genome assembly GCF_048595715.1 of Kerstersia gyiorum. Classification (NCBI taxonomy): domain Bacteria; kingdom Pseudomonadati; phylum Pseudomonadota; class Betaproteobacteria; order Burkholderiales; family Alcaligenaceae; genus Kerstersia; species Kerstersia gyiorum. The sequence continues at coordinate 3,541,254 of NZ_CP169556.1, read as the reverse complement.
CTTGAACTTCATCAGGCAGACCACCGGCCCGAAGATTTCTTCCTGGGCGATGCGCATGCGGTTGTCCACGTCGGCGAACACCGTCGGCTGGATGAACTGGCCGTTCTTCAGGTGCTCGGGCAGGTTGGCCGGACGCTCCAGGCCGCCAGCCAGCAGGTTGGCGCCTTCCTCGATACCGATGCGGATGTAGCCCGTCACCTTGTCGTAGTGCTGCTTGGTGATCATCGAGCCGACCTGGGTCTTGGGGTCCTGCGGATCGCCGACCAGCAGGCGCTTGGCGCGTGCGGCGAATTCGGCCACGAACTCGTCGTAGACCGATTCCTGAATGAAGATGCGGCTGCCGGCGGTGCAGCGTTCGCCATTGAGCGAGAAGATGGTGAACAGGGCTGCGTCCAGCGCACGGTTCAGGTCAGCGTCGGCGAACACCAGCACCGGCGACTTGCCGCCCAGTTCCATCGAATACTTCTTCAGGCCGGCGTTGCTCATGATGCGGCGGCCGGTGGCCGTGCCGCCGGTAAAGGAGATGGCACGCACGTCGGGGTGCTGCACCAGCGGTTCGCCCGCCTGGGCGCCATAGCCCTGGATGACGTTGAACACGCCCGGAGGAATGCCGGCTTCATGTGCCAGGCGGCCCAGTTCGTTCGCCGTCAACGGCGACAGCTCGCTCATCTTCAGGACAGCGGTGTTGCCCAGCGCCAGGCACGGCGCGGTCTTCCAGGTGGCCGTCATGAAGGGCACGTTCCAGGGCGACACCAGCGCGCACACGCCCACCGGCTGGTGCAGCGTGTAGTTCAGCATCTGGTCGTCGACTGGATAGGTATGGCCGTTCACGCGGGTGCACACTTCGGCGAAGAAGTTGAAGTTGTGCGAAGCGCGCGGGATCAGCACGTTGCGGGTCTGGTGGATGGGCAGGCCGGTGTCCAGCGTTTCCAGTTCCGCGATGCGGCCGACGTTTTCGTCGATCAGGTCGCCCAGGCGGCGCATCAGGCGGGCGCGTTCCTTGGCGGGCGTTGCGGCCCAGCCCGGGAAGGCGGCCTTGGCGGCGGCCACGGCGGCATTGACTTCCTCGGCACCGCCGCTGGCGACTTCGCCGATGGCTTCGTTGGTGGCCGGGTTGTAGTTGGTGAAGGTTTCCTTGCTTTCGACCTCTTGGCCGTTGATCCAGTGCTTGATCATGCTCATGTCGATATCCTGTGGGGTGGCGAGGGCGCCAGGCTCATGCCGGCGCGCCGTTTGAAAAACGCCGGCTCGGGGCCGGGCTGTTCCAGTACTGCGAGGAGCGCGGGCGCTCCGTTCGGTGCATCGTGTTGCCTGCGGCTTGCCGGGGCTGGCCGCAGGCGGGTGCTGCGGTTCAGCGATTGTGCTTGGCGAAGAAATCGCTTTCGCTGACGATGAAGTTCACCAGGCGGCCCACGCCTTCGACTTCGGTGACGACCTCATCGCCCGGCTTCACGTCCGACAGTCCTTCCGGCGTGCCCGTGGCGATCATGTCGCCCGGCAGCAGGGTCATGAAGCTGGAGAAGTATTCGATCAGCGTCGGGATGTCGAAAATCATATCCGCCGTCGTGCCTTCCTGGCGCAGCTCGCCGTTGACCCAGGTGCGCAGCGTCAGCGCGGCCGGGTTGGGCACATCGGCGGCATCCACGATCCACGGGCCCACCGGCGTGGTGGCGTCGCGGTTCTTCACGCGCAGATTGGGACGGTAGTAGTTTTCCAGGTAGTCGCGGATGGCGTAGTCGTTGCAGACGGTATAGCCCGCCAGGTATTCCAGCGCGTCTTCCTTGCGCACGTTGCGCGCCGGCTTGCCGATGACGGCCACCAGTTCGCACTCATAGTGCATGTATTCGACGTTGTCGGGGCGCCAGGTCTGCTGGCGGTGGCCGGTATAGGTATTGGGTGCCTTGACGAAGGCCAGCGGCTCCGTGGGCGGCTTGAAGGCCAGCTCGCGGGCGTGGTCGGCGTAGTTCAGGCCCAGTGCGAACATGCTGCCGCTGGCGGGCGGCAGCCATTCGACGTCCTGTTCTGCCAGGCGCGTGCCGTCCTGCAGCACGGCTTCGATCTTGCCGCCGATATCCTCGACGGTGACATGGACGGGCTGGCCCTGGTGACGGATGATGGCGCGTTTCATGTCAGTGGTTCTCCTGTTCCTGCACGATGACGTTGCGCAGTTTGCCCAGGCCGTCGATCTCGATGATGACTTCATCGCCGGGTTCGACGTCCACGCGGCCTTCCGGCGTGCCGGTGATCAGCACGTCGCCTTCATTGAGCGTCATGAATTCGCTCAGCGTTTCGATCAGTTCGGGAATGGTGCGCACCCAGTTCGCCGTCGAGTTCTGCTGGCGCAGCTCGCCGTTGACGAACACGCGCAGCCCGAGCTGGTTGACGTCAGCGATGTCGGCGGCAGGCACCAGGGCCGGGCCGATGGCGCAGAAGCCGTCGCGGCATTTCGCCTTGACTGCCGGACGGTAATAGCTGTCCTCGGGCAGGCTGAATTCATTGACGATGACGTAGCCGGCCACGTGCGACATGGCATCGGCGGCCTTGACGCGGCTGGCGCGCTTGCCGATCACCACGCCCAGCGCCGGGCCGGGCTGCAGGCGGGCGTCCGCAGGCTTGGCGACCTGGCCGCCATCCTGGTTGCGCGTATTTGGCGTCTTGATGAACAGCACGGGTTTGACCGGCGGACGCTGATAGGGCGGCTGCTGGAATTCTTCCAGGCGGCTGTCGAGCAGTCCGCGATAGTTCAGGGCGATGCCGAACAGGGTGCCACGCGTGGCGTCGCTGAGCGGGGTATGGGTCGATGATGTCATGGGTGCTCCGAGCCCGGCTTGTCCCGCAGGTTTCCCTGGCTGGTGAGAGGCTGGCAAGCCGCCGGGCATGTGCCTCATTTAATTAACATGTTAATCATTATGGAGACGGCGCGGATGCGTTGTCAACCATGCATGAAAGGGGGGCGGGTTATCCCTTAGGCGGCTAGAATCCTATTGACACCAAAACACCAAGTAATTAACTTGTTAACAAAATTGATTTTCACAATAGACCGGTCAGAGGCGCATGATGCCGTCCCGTCTGCCGGTCAAATCCTTCACGGAGACAAGGCGATGAAACTGTCCAGACTGGCAGCCATCTGCGCGATGGCGGCAGCCGCTAGCACCGCTATGGCAGCGGACAATGTGACCCTCAAAATCGCACACTTCCTGCCTGCCGCGTCGAACGCGCAGGCCAATGTGATCGAACCCTGGTGCGCCAAGCTCAAGACCGAGTCCGAAGGCCGCATCAATTGCCAGATCTATCCTTCCATGCAATTGGGCGGCACGCCGGCGCAGTTGGCCGACATGGCACGCAATGGCGTGGCCGACATCGTCTGGACGGCGCCGGCCTATTCGGCAGGCAAGTTCCCGACCCTGGAAGTTTTGGAGCTGCCGTTCATGCTGCCTTATGGCGGCGTGAAGGGTAACGAGCTGATCTGGAAGTTCTACCAGGAACACGGCACGGATGACTTCAAGGACTACAAGGTCCTGGCCATGTTCGGTGACGGCGGCATGGATATCCATTCGCGTCCCCGCGCCGTGCGTACCCTGGAAGACTTCAAGGGCCTGAAGCTGCGTGCTTCCAGCCGCACGGTGGCCCGTACCCTGGAAGCCCTGGGCGCCACGCCCGTGAGCATGCCGCCGGCGCAGATGACCGAAGCCATTTCCAAGGGCGTGGTCGATGGCGCGCTGGGTGCCTGGGAAGTCGTGCCTTCGACCAAGCTGGAAGAAGTGACGCGCTACCACAGCGCCATTGCCGAGGGCGAGCCCGCCATTGGCTACACCGTGCTGTCCATGCTGATGAACAAGCGCAAGTATGACCAGATGCCTGCCGACCTGAAGGAAATCCTCGATCGCAACAGTGGCGATGCGCTGGTGAACGACTTCGGCGTGGCCTGGGACGAAGCGACCCGCAAGGCCAAGGAACTGGTGACTGCCGAGCAGATCATCGCCATCGAGCCGGCTGACTACGAAGCCATGCGCAAGGCAACGGACGCTGTCGGCCAGGAGTGGGTGGTGGACTACAACAAGCGCGGCAAGAAGGATGGTGCCGAATTGTTCGAAGCCGCCCGTGGCCTGCTGGCCCAGTAATGGATTGCTGGACTGCATACGAGTACAGCTATGAATGAAGCACACCCAACAGGGATGGATCCGTCCACCCTGTCACTGCCCAGCCGCCTGCACAGGCTGCTGGAGCCCGTCTGCCGGGGATTTTCCCTGGCGGGCGGCCTGGTCCTGGTGGCCCTGATCATCATGTCCCTGATTTCCCTGGTGGGCCGCAAGCTGTTTGCGACCCCCATCCGGGGCGACATGGAACTGATGGAAATGGGCGCCGCCATTGCCATCGCCGCCTTCCTGCCGCTGTGTGAATTGCACGGCCGGCATATCAAGGCGGATGCCTTTACCCTTTGGGCGCCTGCCCGAGTCAACCGGCGCCTGGATATCTTCGCGCACCTGTTGATGCTGCTGGCGGCCTCGCTGCTTTTGTGGCGCACGTTCCTGCAAATGCAGGACAACATGGAATACGGCGACGTATCCACGCTGTTGTCCGTTCCCATGTGGATACCGATGATGCTTCTGCTTCCCAGCCTCCTGCTGCTGGCCCTGGCCGCGCTGGCGCGCATCCTTGACCTGCTGAAGATCGGCAGGGAAGAAACGGCGGCAGCCGCGCAACAAGGGGTGCAAGCATGAGCGGCATGACCCTTGGATTGATTGCACTTGGCTTTACGCTGGTGCTGCTGGTACTGCGTGTGCATATCGGCCTGACCATGCTGGCGGGCGGCATCCTGTGCTATTGGGCGGTTAACGACGGCGATTTTTCCGGCCTGCTGTTCACGCTCAATAACCTGGCCTATGCCCGTTTGTCGAACTACGACCTGGCGGTGATTCCGCTGTTCGTGCTGATGGGGCAGTTCGCAACCCACGGCGGCCTGTCGCGTGCCATTTTCCGGTGCGCCTCGGCCTTCGTCGGGCACCAGAAGGGCGGCATCGGCATGTCGGCGATCGGCGCTTGCGCCGGTTTTGGCGCCATCTGCGGCTCCTCGCTGGCAACGGCGGCCACCATGAGCCACGTGATCCTGCCGGAGCTGCGCCGCAATGGCTATCCCGGCCCGCTGGCTTCGGCCACGGTCGCGGTGGGCGGCACGCTGGGCATCCTGATCCCGCCTTCGGTGCCGCTGATCGTCTATGCGGTGCTGACGCAGGAATCCATTGCCAAGCTGTTCGTCGCAGCGGTGATTCCCGGCACGATCGCCATCATCGGCTACCTGATCGTGCTGCGCATCATCGTCAGCCGCCGGAACATCACCACCGAACTGACCAAGGCGCCCCTGATGGAACGCGTCAAGGCCTTCATCGGCATCCTGCCCGTGATCGGCGTGTTCCTGGTGGTCATCGTCGGTATCTACGGCGGCTGGTCCAACCCGACCGAAGCAGCAGCCATTGGCGCATCGGCCTGCGGCATTCTGGCTGTGGTGCAGGGCGGCATGCGCTGGCCCGGCCTGCGCGCTAGCATCATCGGCACGTCGGAGACGACGGCCATGATCTTCCTGGTGCTGCTGGGGGCGGACTTGCTCAACTCGGGCATGGCGCTGACGCAAATGCCGGTGGAACTGGCGACGCGCATCAGCGAGTCCGGCCTGTCGCCCATGCTGGTGATCACTGCCATCCTGCTGATCTACCTGATCCTGGGTTGCCTGATGGATTCGCTGGCCATGCTGCTGCTGACGATCCCCATCTTCTTCCCCATCGTGATGGGGCTGGATATGCCGGGACTGATGGGCGAAAACCGCGCCATCTGGTTCGGTATCCTGGCGCTGATGGTGGTGGAAATCGGCCTGATCGTACCGCCGCATGGCATGAACCTGTTCATTGTGCAGCGCGCTGCGCCTGACGTGCCGTTCATGGCCTCGGCCAAGGCGGTGGTGCCGTTCCTGATCTCGGACTTCATCCGGATCGGCCTGCTGCTGGTATTCCCGGGGCTGGCGCTCTGGCTGCTGCAGTTCTGATCAGCGCGCCGCAGGCCGCATAGGCCGGGCGCATCGCCCAGGCGGCGACATGACGGCCCGAAGAGGTGTTGCGCTTCTTCGGGCCGTTTTCCATGGGTGTTTGATGTGCGCCACGGCTGATGGCGCTTGGTTAAAGGAGAGGCCATGACGACAGGCCAAGGCATCGGTGTGGCGGGCAGCGCAGCCCCGCAGGGCAACGTGGCAGGCAGTGCTGGCCAGCCGCAGTCCGGCAGCGGGCGGCTGATGGTCATCCTGGCCGCGCTGGCGGCGTTCGGGCCGCTGTCCATTGATATGTACCTGCCGGCGCTGCCGGATATTGCCGCCGCCCTGGGTGTGGATACCGGCAGGATACAGTCGACCATAGGCGTGTTCCTGGCGGGCTTCGGCGTGGGCATGTTGTTCTACGGCCCGCTGTCGGACCGCTTCGGACGCCGCAGGCTGCTGCTGGGCGGTGTGGCGCTGTATGTCATTGCCAGCATTGGCTGCCTGCTGGCCCAGTCGGCCGGGCAGCTCATCGGCTGGCGCTTGCTGCAGGCCCTGGGTGGCGCCGGCGCATCGGTATTGGCCAGGGCGGTGGTGCGGGATGCTTTTCCGATAGGCAAGGCCGCCACCGTGCTGTCCTGGATGCACATGATCACCATGGTAGCCACGCTGGTGGCGCCGTTGCTGGGCAGCCTGCTGCTGACGGTGCTGGGCTGGCGCGCCGTGTTTGCGGCACTGGCCGTCCTGGCGGCGTTGGTGTGGCTGGCGGTGCTGCTGCGGGTGCCTGAAACCCTGCCGCCGGCAGAGCGCCGGGATTCGGTCCTGGCGGCGTTCAAATCCTATGGAGACATTCTGCGCCGTTCACGCGCACTGGCCTGCATTTTGGCCATGGGCTTCACCTTTGGCGGCATGTTCGCCTATATCACCGCATCGCCGTTCGTCTATATCGAGTATTTCGGCTTGTCCCCGCGCAGCTATGCCTGGCTCTTCAGCTTGAATATCCTGGGCGTGATGGTCATGACATACGCCAATACCCGGATGCTCAAGCGCATGCGGCCGCAGCAATTGCTGCGCCTGGGGGGCAGTATCGCCGCGCTGGCGGGCATCGCGCTGCTGGTGGCCTGCGTGCTGGGCGGGCCGGGCGGGCTGCCGTGGATCGTCGTGGCCATGCTGGCCTTCTTCAGTGTGACGGGCATGATGGGCGCCAATGCGCTGGCCTGCCTGCTGGCCTGGTATCCGCTGCAGGCCGGTGCAGCCACGGGCCTGGCTGTCGCACTGCAATTCGGCCTGGGAGCGGTATTCAATGCGCTGGTGGCCTGGATGCATGACGGCACGCCGCTGGCCATGGGCAGCGGTGTGGCATTGGCCGGGATGGTTGCGTGCGCGGCAGCCTGGTGGGCAGGAAAACCCGGATCGGCATAGAATGGGGACAAGGGCTGGCGTGATGCATGCCAGCGCTGCAAGCGGTGCAGTGCCCTGGCAAACAGGGCGCCTTTCCTGCCGTTTGCCACAGGAGGACCCATGATGCGCACTTCTGCGATTTCCGCGTTTTTTTCTTTCTCGTTGCGTTGCTCGGCCGTGATGGCTGCAGTGGCCGTGCCGCTGGCCGGCGTGAGCCAGGCGGCCGAGCCTGCCGTGCAGGCCAAGGCGTCTGGCGAAGTCCGGCGGGTCGATGCCGCCAACGGCAAGGTCACCATCAAGCATGGCGCCATTCCGGAACTGGAGCTTGGGGCCATGACGCTGGTGTATCGGATCAGCCCCGAACTGATCGTGCTGGTCAAGCCGGGCGACAACATCCGCTTTACGGCAACCCGCACTGACGGACAGTATTGGGTCATTGCCATCGACTGATCCTGCCCGGGCGAAAAAAAACCTCGCCGCTGGGGCGAGGTCATGTCCGCATGGCCGTGGGCGGCCATGCCGGGTTACAGCACGTAGCGCGCCAGGTCTTCGCTGCCGGCGGTTTCCGCCAGGCGCTGGTTGACATAGGCGGTGTCGATCACGACCTTGCCATGATGGCTGGAGGCATCGAAGGAAATTTCCTCGAGCAGCTTTTCCATGATGGTGTAGAGACGGCGCGCGCCGATGTTCTCGGTGCGTTCATTGACCTCTGAAGCCAGTTCTGCAAGGCGACGGATGCCATCTTCGGTGAATTCCAGTTCCACGCCTTCGGTGGCCAGCAAGGCGGTGTACTGCTTCACCAGCGAAGCATCGGTTTCCTTCAGGATGCGCACGAAATCCTCTGCGCTCAGGGAGTCCAGTTCCACGCGAATGGGCAGGCGGCCCTGCAGCTCGGGGATCAGGTCGGACGGGCGTGCCAGATGGAAGGCGCCCGAAGCGATGAACAGGATGTGATCGGTGCGCACCATGCCGTAGCGCGTATTGACCGTCGTACCCTCGATCAGCGGCAGCAGGTCGCGCTGCACACCCTGGCGCGACACGTCGCCGCCGCTTTGTTCCTGGCGCGTGGCGATCTTGTCGATTTCATCGAGGAAAACGATGCCGTTCTGTTCCACGCTGGAAATGGCGCTGCGACGCAGGTCTTCTTCGTTGATCTTCTTGCCGGCTTCTTCATCGACCAGCAGCTTGAAAGCTTCCTTGACGGTGATCTTGCGGGGCTTGGTGCGTTCCTTGGCCAGGCCAGCGAACATGCCGCGCAACTGCTCGGTCATTTCTTCCATGCCCGCCGGACCCATGATGTCCATCTGCGGCAGGGGCTGGGCCACGTCGATTTCGATCTCGGTGTCGTCCAGCTGGCCTTCGCGCAGGCGCTTGCGGAATACCTGGCGGGCGGTGTTTTCCTCGCGCTGGGGGCTACCGCTGGCATCGCGCGCGGGCGGAATCAGCACGTCCAGGATGCGGTCTTCGGCGGCATCTTCGGCCAGGGTGCGCACACGCTGCATTTCACGCTCGCGCGTCTGCTTGATGGCGTATTCGACCAGATCGCGGATGATGGTGTCGACGTCGCGGCCGACGTAGCCGACTTCGGTGAACTTGGTGGCTTCGATCTTGATGAAGGGCGCACCGGCCAGCTTGGCCAGGCGGCGGGCGATTTCGGTCTTGCCGACGCCGGTCGGTCCTATCATCAGGATGTTCTTGGGGTGGATCTCATGGCGCAGCGGCTCGGCCACCTGCTGGCGGCGCCAGCGGTTGCGCAGCGCCACGGCAACCGCGCGCTTGGCGCGATTCTGGCCGATGATGAATTTGTCGAGTTCGGAGACGATTTCTCCGGGGGTCATGGTCGAAGCGGACATGTGGGCTATCCTGGTGTGGGGGAAGCTGGGCGGTTCGGCGCATCCGGGGCGCGCGGCGCGGCTCAGTCTTCCAGAATTTCGATGACGTGGTTCTGGTTGGTGTAGATGCACAGGTCGCCGGCGATTTCCAGCGATTTCTTGACGATGGTTTCCGGCGCCATATCGGTGTTGTGCAGCAGGGCCAGGGCGGCCGACTGGGCATAGGAACCGCCGGAGCCAATGGCCGCCAGGCTGTGCTCGGGTTCCAGGACATCGCCATTGCCGGTCAGGACCAGGGTGTGGTCCTTGTCTGCCACGATGAGCATGGCTTCCAGGCGGCGCAGCACGCGGTCGGTGCGCCAGTCGCGGGTCAGCTCGACGGCGGCGCGCATCAGGTGGCCCTGGTGCTTTTCCAGCTTGGCTTCGAAACGTTCCTGCAGCGTGAAGGCGTCAGCCGTGGCGCCTGCGAATCCGGCCAGCACCTTGCCGTGGTAGAGACGGCGGATTTTCCGGGCTGTGCCCTTGATGACGACATTGCCCAGCGTGACCTGGCCGTCGCCGCCCAGCGCGACGCGGTTGCCGCGGCGGACACAGAGGATGGTAGTAGCGTGAAATTGTTCCATGGCGTGCCTTGTTTTCCGGTATGCGGATCAAGCATGAAACATGGGGGCAGACAGGGGATTTTCAAGAGCCGGACCTGTCTGACCCGCTTCGGCGGGTACGCAGGCCGGTCAGGCGAGGTGCGCCGGGTAGGGGAGTGGCCATGGCGGAAGATGGCGCCGGCAGTGGCTGCCTGCCGTTTCTGCAGGCGGTGCGCGCATAGGCGCGCTAGCATTTATCCCAGAGGGGCTGCTTGCCATCGCCAGGATGGCAAGCGAGTCCTGTGAGCCGCAGGGCGGTGTGACCGAGCGATCAGTCGCCGAACATTTTCTGCCGCATTTCGCGGCGTTCCTGGGCTTCCAGCGACAGCGTGGCGGTCGGACGGGCCAGCAGTCGGGGGATGCCGATGGGTTCGCCGGTTTCCTCACACCAGCCGTATTCGCCACTGTCGATACGGGCGATGGATTGCTGCACCTTCTTCAGCAATTTGCGCTCACGATCCCGTGTGCGCAACTCCAGCGCATGCTCTTCCTCAATGGTGGCGCGGTCGGCGGGATCAGGGACGAATTGCGTTTCCCTGAGGTTTTCCGTCGTGGCGCCGGCATTGTTCAGGATGTCCTGTTCGATCTGGCGGAGCCGGTTGCGGAAGAAAGCCAGCTGTACGTCGTTCATGTAGTCCGACTCGGGCATGGCCAGCAGCTCTTGTTCCGTGGGCAGGTCGATGACTTCGGCGTTGCCAGCAACCGGGTTCGTTTCTTGGTTTGCAGCCTTGGTAGCCATGAAAAACACTCCGTCTTGATGATGTTACGGCGTCGTGTCGGGGCATATCACTCTGAATGCGCAACCTGCATACTGCCGGTGGACGTTTCCAGGCGTGGCCCGCCCCTTATTTCGCCAGGCACTGCTCCAGCCCTTGGGTAAAGATTTCCTTGGGCAATTTTCGACCGATAAACACCAGTTTGGTGGATTTCTTTTCCTGCGCACCCCAGGGTTTGCCGGGCTCGGCGCCCATCAGCATGTGAACGCCCTGGAACAGCATGCGGCGGTTCACGCCCTTGAGGTACAGGATACCCTTGTAGCGCAGCAGGTCAGGACCATAGACCTCCAGGACGCCACCCAGGAATTCTTCCAGCAGGCCCGGGTCGAAGGGCTTGTCGGAGCGGAAGATGAAAGCGCCGATCTCGTCGTCATGGGCGGGATGGGCATGGTCATGATGATGGCAGTTCGGGCCGCATTCGTGGCCTTCGTCATCGTCATGATCGTGGTGATGATGTTCGTGACCGTGGTCATGGTGATCATGACCGTGGTGGTCATGGTCGTGATGATCGTGGTCATGCGCGGCGTCGGGATGGTTGTCCGACAGGAATTCAGGGTCCAGCTCCAGGATGGAGTCGATATTGAAGCCGCTGATGTCCAGGATCTTGTTCAGATCGGTATCGCCGAAGTTGACCGGCTCGATGGGCGCACGCGGGTTGATGCGCACCAGACGGTGGCGCAGCGCGTCGTAATCGGCCTGGTTCACCAGGTCTTTCTTGGACACCAGGATGCGGTCGGCAAAGCCGATCTGCTTCTGGGCTTCGGGCTGGCGGTCCAGCGTTTCCATGCCGTGCTTGGCATCGACGATGGTGACGACGGCGTCCAGGCGGTAGTAGCCCGCGACTTCGTCGTCCATGAAGAAGGTCTGGCACACAGGGCCGGGATTGGCCAGGCCGGTGGTTTCGATGATGACGCGCTCGAACTGGATGGCGCCGCTGTCACGGCGCTGCTTCAGGTCGATCAGGGCGCGCAGCAGGTCGCCGCGCACCGTGCAGCAGACGCAGCCGTTGTTCAGTTCGACGATCTGTTCTTCGCTATCCTGCACCAGCAGGTCGTTATCAATGCTTTCCGGCCCGAATTCGTTTTCGATGACTGCGATGCGGCGGCCGTGATGCTCCGTCAGGATGCGCTTGAGCAGGGTGGTTTTGCCTGCGCCGAGAAAGCCTGTCAGGACAGTGACGGGGACCATTTGTTCGAGTCTGAGCGGTTGATTCATGCTTGGCCGGTTCTTGCCTGGAGTGACGGGATAATCCACCGAAAATACAGGCTGGAACGTCCTCGGTAACGTATAGGGAACGCTGGATTACATCACAGCACGGCGAGTTGGGCAAACTTTTAGCATACCGGCGCGACGTATGGCTGTAACCGCCGGTTATAACGCTCGTGCATCAGCAGGGAAATTCGGCAATGGCGCGGCATGAATGGCCGTGCTTCAGGCTGGCAAGCCGCGCCAGTGCTGGCTGGCGGCATGACACTGCCGGTAGGGATGTGCTTGCGGACAACAAGTGTCAAAGCGACCGGCTGAAGGGGGCAGGCAGCAGCCAGCGGCGCGTCAGCCGTTCACTGCGCGTGCTGCATGCACGCCTCAGTGCGCGTGGGAGTGGCCGTGGCCGCAATCGGCCTGTTTGCCCGCCTGCTGGCAGGCCGGGCACAAGGCCCGGATTTCTATTTCGTGGGTGCTCAGGGCGTAGCCGGTATGGGCCACGCGCTGGGCCAGCGCGCGCGTCATGTCCGGGTCGCTGAGTTCGGCGACGTTGCCGCAGGCGGTGCAGACGATCAGGATGTCATGCGGCGCGCCGCCCGCATCCAGGCAGGCGGTCCAGGCATTGACGGCATCCAGGCGGTGGATCAGGCCTTCTTCCATCAGGAAGTCGAGCGCGCGATAGACCGTCGGCGGTGCGGCACCCGGATGGCTGGCGCGCATCGCATCGAGCAATTCATAAGCCTTCAGGCTGCGGTCGTGGCGCAGCAACAGCTCCAGGACTTTGCGGCGGATAGGCGTCAGGCGGCGTCCCCGGCTGAGGCACAGGGATTCGGCGACGGCCAGCCTTTCGGCTACCGGGTCCGCCTGGGGCGGGCGAGGTGCTTGGGACATTCTTTGGCCTGTTCACGCTAAGCGGCGGCGCGGGAAACCGTTCCGCCTGGAATGATGGAAAGCCGCACCGGAAGATCCGTTGCGGCCAGGATGCATATCTCTATTCTAACCACTCTCGCGCGCACGGCGCGGCGATCGGCTGCCATGGATGAAATGTTATGATATAACCCTATTAATGATATATCGTGACAACGCCATGTCTGCTGTGACCTCTGACCAATCCACAACCGACGCCACGCACGCTGCCGCGGCCGTGGCGCATGCCTGTCAGCATGCGCCGGCCCGTCGCGAAGCGCAGGGGCTGGCGCCGCGTGCCTGGCTGGATGCCTCGGCGGCGGCGCGCCTGTTGCTGGTTGGCGGCGTGGCAGTTGCCGGCGCTTTGTTGCTTATCTGGGCGACCTTGCCATGACGGCTTTGTCCGTGGCGCAGCCTTTGCCGGCTGCGATCAGCCTGCGCGGCCTGTGCGTGGGGTGGCGGGAACGCATTGTGCTGCACGATTTGAATGGCGAAGTGCGCCATGGCAGCCTGACGGCCATCGTCGGGGCCAACGGCAGCGGCAAATCCACGTTGCTGCGCACCATGATGGAGCAGTTGCCGCCGTGTGGCGGCACGGTGTCATGGGCCGAGTGGGCGCGCCAGGCGCGTGCCTGGCTGCCGCAGGCCTGCGCCATCGACCGCTCGATGCCGGTGCGGGTGATAGATCTCGTTGCCCTGGGCGCCTGGCGCCGTGTCGGCCCATGGGGCAGGCTGTCTCGCAGTGAGTGGGAGCGTGCCCACGCCGCCCTGGACGCCGCTGGCCTGGCGTTCTGCGCCAACCGTCCGTTGCGCCAGTTGTCGGGCGGGCAGATGCAGCGCGTGCTGTTTGCCAGGCTCATCATGCAGGACGCGCAAGTGCTGCTGCTCGATGAGCCTTTCGCCGCCGTCGACCGTGAAACTACCGAAGACCTGATGCAATTGCTGCACAACTGGCATGACGAAGGCCGCACCATCATTGCGGTGCTGCACGACCTTGAACTGGTGCGGCAGCACTTTCCCGAAACCTTGTTGCTGGGAGCGGGCGGGATGCTGGCCTGGGGGCCTTCGCGTGAAGCGCTGAGCACTGCCAACTTGCAGCGTGCGCGCCAGTCTGGCCACGGAGAGTGGCTATGACCCTCTATGATTTCCTGTTGGCGCCCTTCGTTGATTTCGGCTTCATGCGCCGCGCACTGGCCGGCACTGTGCTGCTGGCACTGGCGGCGGCTCCGCTGGGGGTGTTCCTGATCCTGCGCCGCATGAGTCTGATGGGCGACGCCATGTCCCACGCCCTGCTGCCTGGGGTGGCGGTAGGTTTCCTGGTGGCCGGCCTGTCATGGCCGGCGATGCTGGCCGGCGGTCTGGTGACGGGCCTGCTGGTGGCGTTGCTGTCCGGCATCGTGTCGCGCCTGACGCCCTTGCGGGAAGATGCCAGCATGGCGGCCTTCTACCTGATTTCGTTGAGCCTGGGCGTATTGCTGGTGTCACTCAAGGGAACCAGCGTCGATCTGATGCATGTGCTGTTCGGTACGGTGCTGGGCCTGGACAACTCCGCGCTCTATCTGGTCAGCGGCAGTACGGCCATTACCTTGCTGGCGCTGGCGATGTTCTACCGCATCTGGGTCGCGGAATGCCTGGACAGCGAATTCATCCGCACCGAATACGGCAAGGGCGGCCTGGCGCACATGGTGTTCCTGGGGCTGGTGGTGCTGAACCTGGTTTCCGGGTTCCAGGTGCTGGGCACCTTGATGGCCGTAGGCTTGATGATGCTGCCCGCTGCTGCTGCCCGGTTCTGGGCCGAATTCATTGACGGCCAGATCGCGCTGGCCGCGCTGCTGGGCGTGACGGCCGGACTGATCGGCCTGCTCTGGTCTTTCCATTGGGATATCCCGTCGTCGCCGGCCATCATTCTTTCTGCTGGCGTGATCTACCTGTTTTCCCTGCTGTGCGGCTCCCGTGACGGGTTGCTGCGCGGCCTTTTCCGGACTGAAACGCAAGGAGATAAGTGATGAGTGCAGGGATGTTGTTTGCAGGTGGGCGTGCGCGGCGCGGCTGGGCACGGTTGGGCGCGGCAATGGCCGTGATGGCGGTCTGCGGGGTTGGTGCCGCGCAGGCCGAGCCGCTGAAAGTCGTGGCGAGTTTTTCCATTCTGGCCGATATGGTCAATGAAGTGGGTGGCGACCAGGTGCAGACCGTGGCCCTGATCGGCCCGAACCAGGACGCTCATAGTTTCGAGCCGCGGCCGGGCGACGCGCGCAAGCTGGGCGAAGCCCAGCTGCTGGTCGTCAATGGCCTGGAATTCGAAACCTGGCTGCCCGGTCTGGTCAAGGCGTCCGGCTTCAAGGGCAGTACTGCCGTGGCCAGCGCCGGCGTGAAGGCGCTGCGCAATGCGGAGGACGGGCACGACGACGATGATGATCACGACCACGGACACGATGACGATGATCACGATGATCACGGCCATGACGACCATGGGCATGATGATCAGGCCCATGGCAATGACAGCCACGGCCATGCGGAGGATGCGCACGGCCACCATCATCATGGTGAGTTCGACCCGCATGCCTGGCAGGATGTCAGGAACGGCATCCTGTACGCGCGCAATATCGAGCGTGCGCTGATTGCTGCTGACCCGGAACACGCCGAGGGCTATCGCCAGCGCGCCAACGATTACGTTGCCCGTCTGCAGGCGCTGGACGGACGCCTGCGCGAGGCGTTCGGCGCATTGCCGCAGGATCACCGTAAAGTGGTGGTGGCGCATGCGGCGCTGGATTATTTCGGCCAGGCTTATGGGCTGGTCTTCCTGCCGGTGGCGGGGCAATCCACGGCGGCTGAGCCTTCGGCCGCAGAGATGGCTCGTCTCATCAAGCAGATCCGCGACGAGCATATCAATGCCGTTTTCATCGAAAATGTGTCACGCTCCAGGTTGGCTGACCAGATTGCCCGGGAAACTGGCGCGCAGGTTGGCGGTCTACTCTTTACCGACGCGCTGGCGGCTTCCGGGCAGCGCGGTTCGACCTACCTGGACATGATGGAATGGAACGCGCAGCAGCTTCTCGACGCATTGAAGCCCCAGTCTTGAGCAATCTGGCCGGCCCGGGCTGCAGTACCAGCCCGGCCGGTACCTGCACGGTCTCGCGGCCTTCAGGGGGGCTGGCCAGCCCGGCGCGTTGCCGGGCTTTGGCAAGCCTGGCCGGCATGCTGGCCGTGGTGCTGGCCGGCCTGAGTCCGCTGGCGGCCCAGGCGCATCCGCATATGTGGATAGACGCCAGCGCGGAGTTTGAATTCGATGAGGCAGGGCGTCTGGCCGCGGTGCGCCAGACCTGGCTGTTCGATGAAATGTTCACGGCCTATGCGCTGCTGGGCCTGGAGAAGGAAAAGGACGGCAGCTATTCCCAGGCCACGCTGGCGCCACTGGCGCAGGAGTGGATGGAAGCGCTGGCCGTGCCGCAGACCCATTTTTTCTCTGGGGTCAGGCGTGGCGGCGGTGACGCGCCACGCTTGCTGTTTGGGCCATGGCGCGACGCCAGCATGGCCTGGCATGGCGATTCCGGTCGTATCTCCATGACCTTCGATCTGCCATTGAAACAGCCCGCCGCAGCCGGCGGCCAGCCTTTGCGACTGGATGTGTTCGACCCGACCTATTACGTGGCCTACGATTTCAGCGCGCCCGGCGCCGTGACCTTGAAAAATGCGCCCGCAGGCTGCGCCCATACCTATCATCCGCCGAACGAACTGGACTGGCAGACAGCCGCCAAACTGGCCGAGTTGCCCGCTGATATCGAAACGCTGCCAGAAGAACTGTTCCTCATCACCCGCAGCCTGTCTCATCGTATTGAATTGAGCTGCCCGTAAAAGGTATTTCCCGTCATGCTTACGCGTCCCCGTTCCCGTTTTTCTCTATGGCACGTGGCGCCGGCAGCTCAGGTTTACCCGCCGCGTTCCGGGGAAGGGAGGCTGCTTGCGTGCCTGGCTGTTGTGGTATTGCTGCTGGCATGCGGCTGGGCCTCAGGCGCCTGGGCGCAGGGCATGGCGCATCCCTTCGGCGTGCCGGAGGCCAGTGCGGGCGGAGGGGCGTACAGCCAGGGCTGGATGGCGCAGATATCGGCCTGGCAAAGCGGTTTTTACCGTCAGTTGACAGGCGCGGTGCGTACCTGGCGCGATGGTGGCGGCGCCTGGCTGCTGGTCTGGCTGTCCTTTGCCTACGGCGTGTTTCATGCGTTGGGGCCGGGGCATGGCAAGGCCGTCATCACCGCCTATGTGCTGGCTAACCGCCAGACCGTGCGCAATGGCGCGATATTGTCCCTGGTATCGGCCATGGTGCAGGCACTGGTGGCGGTGGTGCTGGTAGGCCTGGCCGTGAGTGTGCTGCAATGGGGCGGCGCCACGCTCACGCAGGCGACCTGGTGGCTAGAGCTGGCTTCCTTCGGTTGCGTGGCGCTGCTGGGCGCCTGGCTGGTCTGGAAGCATGCGCTTCGTCCGGTCTGGCGCTGGTGGCAGGGACGCACGGCGCGTGCTCGCGGACAGAGGGAGCATTTCGCACCGGGACAGGGCCCTGTCCCGGCTCATGGGCATGCTCATGCACCTCATGGATCGGACGGTCATGCCGCCCTGGCGCAGGGTCACGCACATCATCATGACCTTCATCGCGATCATGTCCACGAGCACGACGGCCATGTGCATGACGGGAGCTGCGGCTGCGGTCATGTGCATATTCCGCCAGCCAGCAGCGTGGCGGGCGAACTGAACTGGCGCCAGGCCTGGTCGGCCTTGCTGGCCGTAGGCTTGCGGCCTTGCTCGGGCGCCATCATCGTGCTGGTGTTCGCCTATTCGCAGGGCATGTTCATGGCAGGCGTCTGGTCGGCCCTGGCCATGGGCGTGGGCACTGGCCTGACGGTAGCTGCGATGGCGGTGGCCGCGCTGGTGGCAGGCAATCTGGCTACTCGCCTGGTGGGGGGCGAGGGGCGCTGGGGCGCCATCCTGTACGGCTGGATACAGGCTCTGGCCGCATGCGCGGTATTGGCCCTGGGCGTACTGTTGTTCGGTGGCGCCTGGATGAGCGCCGCGCCCCTGGGCGGATAAACCCAGGGGGAGTGGGACAGGGTGCCGGACTCAGCCCAGGGCGGGGCTACGGCGCTTCGTGTAGCCGCTGGCCTGTTCGTAGGCGTGGCCCAGTTGCAAGACGGCCAGATCCGCATGTGCCGGCCCCATCACTTGCAGGCCCATGGGCAGGCCGTTGGGCCCGAAGCCTGCCGGCACGTTGAGTACCGGCAGCCCGCCCAGGGAGCCGCCAATCACGACTTCCATCCAGCGGTGATAGGTGTCCATGTCGCGGCCGCCGACCTGCTTGGGCCAATGCTGCTTGGCATCGAAAGGGAAAATCTGCGCCGAGGGCAGCACCAGGTAATCGTAGTCCTGGAACAGCGTATCGAGCGCCTTGTACCAGGCCGTGCGGTTCGCCGCGGCCGCCTGGACATCCATGGCACTCAGCTTGAGCCCGTTTTCGATTTCCCAGATGGCTTCCGGCTTGAACAGGGCGCGCTTGGCCGGGTCCTTGTAGAAACCGCCCAGGCCGCCGGCGATGGTGCTGCTGCGCAGCGCCAGCCAGGTCTTCCAGAGCGAGTCCATGTCGAATTCCGGTTGCACGGCCTCCACCTTGCAGCCCAGGGTGCGGAAGTTTTCCAGTGCGGCGACGCAGGTGTCCATGACACCGGGGTCCATGGGCAGATAGCCATTGAAATCACCCAGCCAGCCGATGCGCATGCCCTTGACGTCGCGTTGCAGCGGTTGGGCGAACTGCGCCGGGTCTTCCTTGATGGACAGCGGCGCACGGCGGTCAAACCCGGCCTGGATGGAAAGCAGCATGGCCAGGTCGGAGACATTGCGGCCCATGGGGCCTTCATAGCCGAGCTGCTGCATGAACACATCGCTGGTCGGGCCGAAAGGCACGCGGCCGAAGGACGGGCGGAAACCAAAGATATTGTTCCAGGCTGCCGGGTTGCGCAGCGAACCCATCATGTCGCTGCCATCCGCGACGGGCAGCATGTCCAGGGCCAGTGCCACGGCCGCGCCGCCGCTGGAGCCGCCTGCGCTGCGGGTGGGATCGAAGGCGTTCACGGTGGTGCCGAACACCGGGTTGTAGGTGTGCGAACCCAGGCCGAATTCCGGCGTGTTGGTTTTGCCGATCAGGATGGCACCAGCCTTGCGGGCACGCTCGACGATGATGGCGTCGTGCTTGGGCACGTATTCCTTGAAGAGCGGCGAACCGTTGGTGGTCAGGATGCCAGCCGTGGCGGCGAGGTCTTTGGGCGCTTGCGGGAAACCGTGCATCCAGCCCAGGCGGGTGCCGTCGCGGCGGGCGGCGACGGCCTGGCGGTCGGCCTCGGTGGCGGCGGCCAGCAACTGTTCGCGCGGCTGTAGCGAAACGATGGCGTTGTAGGTGGGATTCAGGCGGTCGATCTGATCCAGGTATGCCCCCATGACTTCCACGCAGGAGACCTGGCCGCCGTGAATGGCTTTGGACAGCTCGGTCGCGCTCCAGCCGGTGATGGCACCCTCGGGCCGTGCCGGAGCGGCAGCGGCAAACACGGCAGGGCTGGCGCTGCTGGCCAGTGCGGCGGCGCCCAGGGTCTTGAGGAAGTGGCGGCGGCCGTCCTGTGCGGCGGCCTGGCTATCCGTAATGAGGTGGCTCATGAAGTCTCTCCTGTTGTTGCCTGGTACGGCATCTCATTATTGTTCTGCTGGAACGAAGTGTAAAAAACCGGGGTGGCAGTGCTTGAACGTACAAGAAGCCGCAATACTGCCGGAACTGCTATTAGGAGGCAGAAGGGTCGGTCTTGAATAGGAAATGCCTGCCAGATTTTTGTATGGGCCTGTCAGGCAATGTCTGTGTAAGGGGTGAGGCCCGGTCTGTCGTGGCAGGCCGGGCTGTTGGTTCAGGTGTCCAGGGACGCGTTGGCCAGTTTGGCGTAGCGTTGCGGACGGTAGCGGCGCAGCCAGAGTGCAACCAGGATGCCGTAGGCGGCTACCAGAACCAGGCCGATCGGGATGGCGGTATTGAGAAACTCAATGCCGCCGGTCAGCAGTTCCATGTGTGTGGCGATCAGGAATACGCCGGTGCTCATGGCGCTCAGGCTCAGCAACGGCGCGACCAGGCGCTGCCAGATGTTGGTATGGCGTTTGTCGTGCTGGAAGAAGCAGATCACGGCCAACGAGGTCAGCACCTGCACGCTCAGGATACCCAGCGCGGCCGGTGCGCTACCCAGCGGCAGGACGCCTGTCATCGGGTCGATGCTGGCCAGGCCGAAGGCGGCCAGCAGGATGATGTTGACGATGGCCAGGACGAAGCTGGCGACATGCGGCGTCTTGTGGCGCGGGTGCAGGCGGGCGAAGAATGGCAGGAAGACCTGCTCGCGGCCCAGTGCATACAGGTAGCGCGACAGCGTATTCTGCAGGCTGAGGACAATGGAAAACAGGCTGGTGATCAGCAGGGCATTCATCAGCAGCGACAGCCAGTGGCCGGCCACGCGGGCGGCGGTATCGAACCACATGGTGCCGGGGTTCTGCTCGGCGATGGCTATCGCCTGGCTGGGTCCGTAACTGACGATCAGCAGCCAGGACGACAGCACCAGCAGCGCGGTGATCAGGACCACGGAAATATAGGTGGCGCGCGGAATGGTGCGGGTCGGGTCGCGTGCTTCCTCGGCATAGATGGCCGTGGTTTCGATGCCGATGAAAGAACTGGCCACGAAGGCGAACACCGCGCCTACGCCCGGCGACAGGAAGGCATCTACGGTGAAGGATGCCGTGCTGAAGGATTCCGGTCCGCCACCGTCGCCGATGACGGCCAGGTCGAAGACAATCAGGGTGATGACTTCTATGCTCATCAGGATGCCCAGTGTCTTGCCGTTGAGCGCGACATTGCGCGAGCTGAGCGGCTGGACGATGCAGGCAATGACGATGCTGGCGACCCACCAGGCCACATTGATGCCGACTTCGCCGAGTGCCAGTGACAGGAAAAAGCCGATCATGCCGTAGCAGGACATCTGCAGGCCGCCATAGGCGACGATGGCGAGGAACGCGGCGGCTGTGCCCATGGGGCGCCCCAGGCCGGTGGAGATATAGGCGTAGAACGCGCCAGTGTTGTGGATATAGCGGCTCATCGCTACGAAGCCCACGCAGAACAGCAGGTAAACGATGCCGGCGACCAGGTACGAGCTGGGCAGGCCGATGCCATTGCCCAGCAGGATGGCGGTGGGGGCTACGCCTACCAGCCCGGTCAGCGGGCCGTTGGTGGCCAGGACGAAGAACACCAGGCTCCACAGGCCGATGGCGTTGCGGTTCAGGCCTGTGGCCTGTCCGGTTTCATTGTTTTGCATAGTGTTGTCTCCTGACCCTGGTGCGAGGCCGGGTCCGTCCGACGGTTTGCGGTAGGCCAGCCTGCCGGCGGACGGGGCTGTTTTTCTTATCGGGAGCCTCGGGCTCCTGTGACGCGAGGCCCGGAAGCGGCGCGCTTGCGGGCGCGCTGCTCCTGAGCGGCTTAGTTGAACGACAGGTAGTGCTTGGTGTAGCCGTCGCTCAGCACTTCCCAGACGGTGGAGGTGCCCTTGGTCACGAACCAGCTGTCGCCGGTGCGGTACAGCTTGCTTTCGCCGGTGGATTCGTCGGTGATACGGACTTCGCCTTGCAGGATGGTGGCCTGTTCGTTGAAGGGGTAGACCAGGCGGTACTTGCCCTTGCCGGTGCCGAAGTAGCCGGCGCTGATCGCGTCGGTCGGTGCGCCGTGGGTCATTTTGCCGTAGGCCTGGATGTCGCCGCCTTCGAGGATTTCGCCGCCGATGCCGGTCAGGCTGCCCCAGGAGTCCAGTTCCTTGATGGTGGTGCCTTGTTGGAGGGGGGTCAGTGCCATGGTGGTGTTTCCTTGTGGGTTGAATGGGTGAAAAGAGTGGGCGTGGGGATCAGCGGCGACCTTGCCAGAAGCCGGCGGTCTGGTGCGCGATCTTGCCCAGGGTGCACAGCAGGGCGCGGGAGCGGTCCTTGCCATGGATGGAGGGGCGGCTGATGGCGCTGACGAGCTTGTAGCGCTCGGAGCCGCCAAGAATGCCTTCGGCCAGGATCTTGCAGATGATCTGGCTGGGCGTGACGCCAAAGCCCGAGTAACCCTGCACGAAAAAGACGTTGTCGTGACCGGGCAGGTTGCCGATCTGCGGGAACAGATTGCGCGAGGTGGCCATGGGGCCGCCCCATGCCAGGTCGATGCGCACGTCCTTCAGGTAGGGGAAGACTTCCAGCATCAGCTGTCGGTTCCAGGCCTTCAGGTCATTCGGGATGTAGTCGAAGTAGGAGGTCGCCGCGCCGAACAGCACGCGGTTTTCGGCAGTAACGCGGTAGTAGTTGATGATCGGACGGATGTCGCTGTAGGCGCCCCGGATCGGGCTGATGCGCTCGATCAGCGCATCGGACAGCGGCTCTGTCATCAGCTGGAATGCATAGGTATTGATGGTGCTGCGGTGCAGTTCCGGCTCCAGGCGGTTGATGAAGCCGTCGCAGGCCCAGACCAGGCGCTTGGCGCGCACGCGGCCCTTGGCGGTACGCAGTTCGACGTAGTCGCCATAGGTGACTTCCACCACGGGGCTGTGTTCGAAAATGCGCACGCCGTAGATTTCGGTCACGGCCTTGGCTTCGCCCAGCAGCAGGTTGAGCGAGTGCACGTGGCCGCCACCACGGTGCAGCAGGCCGGCCTGGTAGACATCCGTGCCGATGAGCTGCTGCACGTCCTTGCCTTCGACGTAGCGGATTTCGTAGGGCGAACCCAGCGACTTGAATTCCTTTTCCCAGGCGCGCAGCGTCTTGGCCTGGCGGCCGTTGTAGGCCATGTAGCCGTAGCCGCTGTGGAAGTCGGCGTCGATGTTGTACTTGGCGATGCGGTCGCGCATGATCTGCGGGCCGATGTCGCTCAGCGCGAAAATGGCCTGTACGCCTTCGTCGCCGACATCCTTGCGCAGCTTGCCGAGGTCATGGCCGATGCCGGCCATGACCTGGCCGCCATTGCGGCCGGAGCCACCGAAGCCGAGGTAGCGGGCTTCCAGGACCACAATGTTCTCGACACCGTTTTCGGACAGTTCCAGCGCGGTATGGATGCCGGAGAAGCCGCCGCCGATGATGGCGACATCCGCCTCGATGACCTCTTCCAGGGAGGGAAAGCTCAGCTCGTACTTTTTGGTGGCGGTATAGTAGGTTGCGGTTTCGTCGATATGCATGGCCTGTCCTTGTGCTCTCTTTCTTGTCGGAAACCGGCACGGCGTGGCGTAAATGACACAAGGTGCCCGGTTTGGGGCCGGAGGCGTGCCGTCGTGGAGCGAAACAGGCAGACCTGCGGCAGGATTCCGGAAAATTCGTTAACTTGTTTATTAACTCGCAAATCGACCCGGTTGATCTGGTACGTGCTTGCCAAATTTTGCCTGTAAGCGCCGCAGCATACTCAGGTAAACCCTAATCGTTGCTTTCGGGGCTTTGGCACAGAATTTGCTGATCTCGTGGTTGAGAGTCGTTGTGTCACAAGCCGTATTGGCTGGTTTCGTGCATGAATGCAAAGGTGCCGTGCTATGGAAATGCTTCCCGTTGCCCATGATCTGAAGTGCTGGAACGAGTTGTTGCGGCAGGCCTGCGGCCAGTTCGAAGCCAGTTTGTCGGAAGACCAGGGCATCTTCATAGGCAGCATCCAGCAGCAGGATATCGACGGGCTGGGGCTGACACGGATACGCACCAATGCGGGGCGCATCGTGTGCCGCCAGATGGCAGCGGCGCAGGATTCTGCCGACGACAGCCATTGCTTCCTGGTGGTGCAGCGCCAGGGCAGTTCCCTGTTGCGCCAGAAAGGCCTGACGATGGAGCTGCTGCCGGGCGACATGGTGCTGATGGATGCGGTGCAGGGTTGCGAAATCGTGCCCAAGGGACTGATGGAGCACGCGTCGGTACATCTGGACCGCGGCAAGGTGGCACGCCTGCTGCCGGAAAAGCTCAACCAGCTGTGCCGTATCGGCCGCTTCAGTTCCAGCAGCCGGCTGGCACGCATCCTGGTGGAGCAGATCTGCGCGGGCGATATCGGTGAATGCGCAGTGGCGGGCGATGGCGCTGCCATGCAGGAAGCCTTGCTGTCGCTGCTGGCGCAGTCGCTGCGGCAAGGAGAAGGGCGGGCCGCCAGCATTTGGCCGGAAGCTGCACAGGCCGAGGACGCCCTGTTGCCAGTTGCCGCGCGCGGTCGCAACGGCGGCGGGCTGCTGGCAGTGGCGCGCGGCCTGATAGAGCAATCCCTGGCAGACCCCTTGCTGTCGCCGGTGCGTATTGCCGACCGCATGGGGGTATCGGTGCGCCAGCTGTACCGCCTGTTCGAGGAAACCGGTGACAGCGTATGCCGCTATATCCAGCGGGCGCGTCTGCAACAGGCGGCCGTGGCGCTGCGCAGCGTGCTGACCGAAACCCGTTCCATCACGGACATCGCCTTTGCCTGCGGCTTCAATGACGCGGCGCATTTCAGCCGCGCGTTCCGCAAGCAGTTCGGCATGTCGCCACGCGAATATCGCCTGGGAGCGCAGTAGGGTCGGGCAGCGTCAGCCGTCGCGGCGCCGGGCCCGAGGGTGGGCCTGGTCATAGACCTTGGCCAGATGCTGGAAATCCAGGCGGGTGTAGATTTGCGTGGTGGAAATATTCGCGTGCCCCAGCATTTCCTGGACAGCACGCAGGTCCTGCGCGGATTGCAGTACGTGGCTGGCGAAACTGTGGCGCAGCATGTGCGGGTGCAGATGCGTGGGCAGGCCTGCGGCGATGGCCAGTTGGGCCAGTTGCTTTTGCACCATGCGTGGTGAAATGCGGCGGCCGCGCGCACCCAGGAACAGCGCGTGGCGGTCTTGGGGCAGGGCCTGCGCCGGGGCCAGCGCGGGCCGTGCCGCCAGCCAGGATTGCAGCGCCTGGCGGGCATGCGAACCGACAGGCACGATACGCCGTTTGCCACCCTTGCCCAGCAGATGGGCTTCATTTTCATCCAGGTCTATCCAGGCCTGTGAGCGGTAGCCATCATCATCGGCATAGCGGATGTCGAGCGCCACCAGCTCGGACAGGCGCAGTCCACTGGAGTAGAACAGTTCCGCCATGGCGTGGTCGCGGGTGGCGGCGCTGTCGTGGCCGGCGCGTGCCGCTGCGTGATTCATCAGCCCCTGGGCCTGCTCCACGGACAAGGCCTTGGGCAGGCCGCGCGCAGCCTTGGGCGGGCGCAGGTCGGTGGTGGGGTTGCCGGGCATGCCGGATTGCGGTGCCCACCAGCGGTAGAAACCGCGCCATGCCGCCAGCATGCGCGCCAGCGCGCGCGGTTGCATGCCTTGGCCGTGCATGCGTGCCAGGTACTGGCGCAGGTGGCCGTTGGCGGCCTGTTCCGGCGCCATGCCGTCCAGGCATGCAGCCAGGCGCGTCAGGTCGGTGCGATAGGCAGCCAGGGTCGGCGGCGCATAGCGGCGCTGGTGCGCCAGGTAATCCAGCCATTGCAGCATGGAGGTCGGCAAGGGCCGGGCCTGGCTGGAGGAGGAAGTCATGGTTCTGGGCGCTGTCAGGCGTTTTGTTCGGGGGGGCAGGTGTCGGCTGTCTCGGCCGGGGCGGGGGCCTGTGCCGGGGCTGAGGCTTCCAGGCGAGTCAGCATGGCGCCCGCCAGTTGCGCGATGCGTTCCAGGAACAGTGTTTCCATGTTCGGCACATAACGTTCCCGGCTGCTGTCGGCGAGGATCAGCAGGCCGGTGGTCAGCGCGCCTTCTTCGGTACTGCCGTCGTCGTGCTGCTGCAGCGCATGCAGCGGCACGATGGCCAGCGAACCTGCCGGCGGCGCGGCATCGCCGGGCATGGCCGCCAGCAGCGGAGCCAGCGCCTGGTTGGCGGTGCTGCTGGCGCAGCAGGCTGGGCGAGACTGTGCCGTGGCGTACTGGCGCAGGGCCTGCACAGCGGCTTCATCCAGAGCATGCGCGGGAGCTGGCATCACGCCATCCGGGCCTGCCTGCACGTGGAGCTCGGGCTGCCAGGCCAGCAGCGTGACGCTTTGCAGGTCGAATTCGCGTGCCAACCCCAGTACGAAGCGCGGGCCCAGCTGGCTGGCGTCTGCTTCGGCCAGCAGGCCGGCCAGCCAGGCGTGCAGCTGCGCGCTGATGCGTTCGTTGCGCGCCGCCTGCTGGCGCAGTTCGGCCAGGGCCAGTTCCAGCGTACGCACCCGGTCGCGCAGCAGCAGATTCTGGCGTTCTCCTAGCGGAATGACATGTGGCAGGCGCGGGTGCGGCACGGAAACGGCGCTGAAAATCTCTGCATGTTCCGTCAGGAAACCGGGGTTGTGTTCAAGAAAACGGGCAACCTCGGCGGCGTGTAGCGAGTCGTTGGGCATGGCGTCTGGCATTCCTGGAAATGGGCCTGGGTCAGCAACCGGCAGGCAGTTGCTGGGCGACCAGTCGGTCGATGTCGATTTCCCCATGATAGACCGTGACGGCTGGGCCGGTCATGCGCAGTTGTTGGCCGTCCCAGGCGATGGTGAGTACGCCGCCGCGAGTCTGCACGCGCACGGGGGAGATCAGGTCGCCCTGGCGGATGCCGGTCACCACGGCGGCGCAGGCGCCGGAACCGCAGGCCAGGGTTTCCCCGGCGCCGCGTTCGTACACGCGCAGCCGGGCCTCATGCGGGCCGGTCACCTGGAGAAAGCCGACGTTGACGCGGCGGGCGAAGCGCGGATGGCTTTCCAGCACCGGCCCGAGCTGTTCGACGGGCGCGGTCTCTACATCTTCCACGCGTAGCACGGTATGGGGGTTGGACACGCTGACTACCGATAGCCAGGGCTGCTGCCAACCTTGGGGCAGGCCGGGGGCGGAAAGCGGCAATTGCCATTGCGTATCCTCGCCTGACTGGCGTGTTGCCAGGCCGCTGGCATCGAAGGGCAGGCTGCCAGGCAGGAAGGACGTACTGCCCATGTTGACGGTGACTTCCCCATCGGGGCCCTCTTCCAGCAGAATGACGCCGGTACAGATTTCCGCGCGCAGCGGATTGCGCGCCGACAGCCCATGCTCATGGACATAGCGCACGAAGCAACGCGCGCCATTGCCGCAGTGCTCCACTTCACTGCCGTCGGCATTGAAAATGCGGTAGCGGAAATCGGCGTCGGCCCGACTGGCAGGCTCTACCACCAGCACTTGGTCGGCGCCCACGCCCCGATGGCGATCGGCCAGGGCGCGAATGCGCTCCGGCGTGATGTCCAAGGTGGCGCGCACGCCGTCGAGCACGACAAAATCGTTGCCGGCGCCATGCATCTTGCTGAATTTCCAGAGCTTGCTCATGACTTCATTTTCCATCCGGAGGGTGTCGGGGCAGGCTGGGCTGCCCCCGGGATTTCATCCCCATTGTGGCATTTTCGCGCCAGCGGGCGGCGCGTGGGGCAGCCGCCCGTTCAATAGCGGCCAGTCATGCCGGGCGGCGTGGTTTTGAAGCGACGATGCACCCAGTAATACTGGCTCGGGCATTCGCGTACCCAGCCTTCGATGAGCTGGTTGAGACGTACCGTTGCGGCTTCGGGGCCGTTATCGCCCGGGAAGTCCTCCAGCGGAGGCAGGACACGGATCGTGTAGGTGCCGTCCTCGGGATGCCAGACGGACAGGATGGGCAGCACGGGCAGCGCCCATTTGCCGGCAATCTGTGCCGTCGAGGTCAGCGTTGCGGCGGGGTTGCCGAAGAAGGGGGCGAAGATGGAACCCCGGCTGCCGAAATCCATGTCCGGCAGATAATAGATCGGCCGGCCGTCCCGAACATGCTTGAGCAGGGTACGGATACCGTCGCGGCGGCTGACCAGTTGCACATCGTTGAAGCGTGTACGGCCTTCGCGGATCAGCGCGTCGATTTCCGCATCGCTCTGGGTCGAGTACATGGTGGCGGAACTGGGCACGTCCATGGTCAGGCGGGATGCCGCGGCATCCAGGCCGATGAAGTGGGGCGCCAGCAGCAGCGAGGGCTGCTTGTCGTCCAGGCAGCGTTGCAGGTGTTCGAAGCCTTCCACGCGCACCATGGCGCGCACGGCATCGGGCGTGCCGAACCAAAGCACGCCGCGGTCGAGTACCGATTGTGCCAGCGCATGGAAATGCTGGCGCAGCAGGTGTTCACGTTCGTCGCCGGTGAGCGCCGGAAAGCAGAGTTCAAGGTTGCGTCGGGCCACGCGCACACGCGGCTTGACGAGCTTGTACGACAGCCATCCCAGTGTCTTGCCCAGGCGCAGGCGCGTGCTTGGGCGCATGCGGCCGAACCAGGCAAACAGCCGGCGCAGGAGGCGGATTTTCAACGAAGGACGGTCCATGGTGTGACAGGGCTAAGGCAGCACCTGCCGGGGGGCAGGCAGGTGCGGGGTGAGGATGAGCTGCCGTGGCAATAACAGGGGCAGTGGTAGTGGCGATCCTGGGGGGCGGGACGCCTGAGGGGGCCCGCAATGGCGGCCCGGCGGTTTCCCGCCAGCATGGCGGTTACTCGCCGGCATCCGGGGCCGTGGCGCCGGGCGGCGGCGCGCCACGCGGAACCTTGTAGCGGTTATAGCCCCACAGGTACTGTTCCGGGAAACGCCGTATCAGTTTTTCCATTTCGACATTGATCAGGGCGGCCTGCTCTTCCGCAGATTCCGGCAGGGGCTCGGGGACGCGGGCGTGGTGGATGCGCCAGCCCTTGCCGCCGGGCAGGCGCTCGGCGGCGGTCAGTATCACGATGGCATTGCTGTTGCGCGCCAGTTTGCCGGGCAGGGTAACGGTATAAGCCAGGCGGCCGAAAAATGGTGCCCAGACGCCTTCACCCTGGCTCGGCGCCTGGTCGGGCAACATGCCCACGGTTTCCTTGTCGCGCAGGATGCGCACGAAAGCCCGCACGCCCTGGCTGGTGGCGGGCACCGTGGAGACCCCGGACGTATTGCGCGCAGCTTCCATGGCCGGGGCCAGCCAGGGCTTGCGCGGCGGCCGGAACATCACGGTGACGGGGCGCTTGCGTGCGAAATAGCGCGCCGTGATCTCGAATGACCCCAGGTGCGGTGTCAGCATCAGCAACGCACGCCCTTCCTGGCGGGCGTCATCGACGATGTACTCATCGTCGCAGACGACCTGTGCCAGACTGGCATCGTTGCGAAACCAGATGCGCGGGGATTCGAGGATCATCGCGCCGGTTTCGGCGGCCGCGCGGCGGGCAAAGGCAGGATCGTCGTAGCCGGCCTGGATGGTATTGGCACGCAGGCGCTCACGATACTTGCCGGGCAGGGCGTAGATCAGGCGGCCGGCGCCACGCCCCAGCATATGCAGGACAGGCAGGGGCAGGCGGGCTAGCAATCGGAGCAGGAACAGCAGCATGGTCGGGGTATGGACAGGGCGAAAGTTCGCGTCGGCAACAGGGTCTATTTGAGATTATCGTTGCATTTTCGCTTAGAATGGCAATCGCTACCGTGTTAACCGACAACTTGCGGGGTGGCGCCGGAATTATCCGGCTGTGGTATTACCGCTAAAGCGTCGCGCCCGATTCCGTCCTGTCACGCCGGCTCCTGGGGGTGCAACGCCTCGTTTCATCTGAGAGCCGGCCCATGCCGGTCTATAAAGGACATAATCGTGGTGCAGAACTCTTTCCTTTTCACCTCCGAGTCCGTATCCGAAGGGCATCCTGACAAGGTTGCCGACCAGATCTCCGATGCGGTGCTGGATGCCATTTTCGAGCAGGACCCCAACGCTCGGGTGGCGGCCGAAACACTGTGCAACACCGGTCTGGTGTTGCTGGCGGGCGAAATTTCCACCACGGCCAATGTCGACTATATCCAGGTAGCGCGGGATACCATCCGCCGCATCGGCTACGACAACACCGATTACGGGATCGACTACAAGGGTTGCGCCGTTCTGGTTGCCTACGACAAGCAGTCTCCCGATATCGCCCAGGGCGTGGATCGCTCCAGCGAGGATTACCTGAACCAGGGCGCGGGCGACCAGGGCCTGATGTTCGGTTATGCCTGCGATGAAACCCCGGACCTCATGCCTGCGCCGATCTGGTATGCGCACCGCCTGGTGCAGCGCCAGAGCGAACTGCGCAAGGACGGCCGCCTGCCGTGGCTGCGTCCGGACGCGAAATCCCAGGTTACCTTCCGCTATGTGGATGGCAAGCCGGCGGAAGTCGATACCGTGGTGCTGTCCACCCAGCATGCGCCCGAAATTTCGCAGGAGACGATCAGGGAAGCAGTGATCGAGGAAATCATTCGTCCTTGCTTTGCCGATGGCCTGCTGACCCCCAAGACGCGCTTCCTGGTGAATCCGACCGGCCGTTTCGTCATCGGCGGCCCGCAAGGCGATTGCGGCCTGACCGGGCGCAAGATCATCGTCGATACCTATGGCGGCGCATGCCCGCACGGTGGTGGCGCTTTCTCCGGCAAGGACCCTTCCAAGGTCGACCGCTCGGCCGCCTATGCGGCGCGCTACGTTGCCAAGAACGTCGTGGCTTCCGGCTTGGCGCGCCAGTGCCAGGTGCAGCTGAGCTATGCCATCGGCGTGGCCGAACCCATCAACATCACGATCTACACAGAAGGCACCGGCATCATTCCGGATGACGAAATCGCCAAGCTGGTGCGTGAGCATTTCGACCTGCGTCCGCGCGGCATCGTCAACATGCTCGACCTGCTGCGCCCGATCTATTCCAAGACGGCGGCCTATGGCCACTTCGGCCGTCCCGAGCCGGAGTTCAGCTGGGAAGCTACAGACCGCGCGGCATTGTTGCGCAAGGGCTGAGGGGTTCAACTCGGCAGCTGGCGGCCCAGGCCGCCGGGAATAACGGGGAGCTGCCCATGGCAGGCTCCCCGTTGGTCATTCTGTCCGGGCGCAAACGGCAGGGTGGCGGGCATGGGCGTTTGCATGGGCAGCCTCCGGGCAGGTGTATTGTTGCTGTCATGCACGTCTGGCCCAATGGCGCTATGTTCCACTGCTCCGTGCCGACATGAAAATTCTGCTCGTGACCGATGCCTGGCATCCCCAGGTCAATGGCGTTGTACGGACCTGGACCGTCATGTGCGCATTGCTGACAGCCTGGGGACATGAGGTCCGGGTGATTGAGCCTGGCGGCGCACGCACGATAGGCGCTCCGTCCGAGCCCACCCTGAGGTTGTGCATTAACCCCGGACGCCACTTCCGGCGCCAGCTGGGCGCGTTCCAGCCTGATGCCGTGCACATTGCCACGGAAGGGCCGTTGGGGCTCGCGGCGCGGCGTCATGCGCTCCGGCATGGCTGGCGCTTCACGACGTCGTTCCACACCATGTTTCCCGATTACCTGAAAGTACGCATGGGTGTGCCCGCCCGCTGGTCGTGGGCGTTCATGCGCTGGTTCCACAAACCGTCCCAGCGCGTGCTGGTGCCGACGCGCAATATTGCGGATGTGCTGAGTGCGCGTGGCTTGAAGAACCTGCAGGTATGGGCGCGCGGCGTCGATCTGGCGGCGTTCGCGCCGGATCTGCCGGCACCGCCGGAACTGGCCCATCTGCCGCGTCCGGTCTGGCTGAATGTGGGGCGGGTGGCACGAGAGAAAAACCTGGATGCCTTTCTGGCCCTGAAATTGCCGGGCACCAAGGTGGTGGTCGGCAGCGGCCCGGAAGACAGGCGCCTGCGCGAGCAGTATCCGGATGTCCTGTTCGTGGGGCCGCGCCGGCATGCGGAACTGCCACCGTACTACGCGGCCGCGGATGCGTTTGTCTTTCCGAGCCAGACCGACACGTTCGGCCTGGTCATGCTGGAGGCCATGGCCTGCGGTACGCCGGTTGCGGCATTGCCGGCGGATGCGCCTCGCGAGGTTGTGCGGGAAGGGGTGACCGGTTGCCTGGACGCGGATCTGGCGGCCGCCTGCCTGCGCGCGGCGCAATTGCCGCGTGGCAGCGTGCGCGAAGGGGTGCAGGCCTTCACCTGGGACGCCATTGCGCAGCAATTGCTGGATGCACTGTGCGGGGTCAGTACGGTACAATTCCGCGCATCCTGAGGAGCGCTGCGACGCACCAGCCGGTTTCGGTGTGCCAGGCTCAGGATAGTTTCGTCACCCACATGGCCGGCAGGGTCATCTTGCCGTGCGTGGGGCAGCCCGGGCGTTTGCCCAGGCCGCATTGCCTGCGCCTGGGCGCGGGACGAACGGCGCTCGCCAATTCCCTTTCGCACGGGGATGGCGGCGCGTGCTTGCGCAGTCGGCTCCGTGCATGGATACCGGATATCTGGAGCTAGACTGACATGACGACTGTGAATTCTTCCGTTGATTACAAGGTGGCCGACCTGGGCCTGGCAGGCTGGGGCCGCCGTGAAATCGCCATTGCCGAAACTGAAATGCCCGGCCTGATGGCGACCCGGGAAGAATATGCTGCCAGCCAGCCGCTCAAGGGCGCGCGCATCGCCGGCAGCCTGCACATGACGATCCAGACTGCCGTGCTGATCGAAACCCTGAAGGCGCTGGGTGCGGAAGTGCGCTGGGCCTCGTGCAACATCTATTCCACACAGGATCATGCTGCGGCGGCGATTGCTGCCGGCGGCACGCCGGTGTATGCCGTCAAGGGCGAATCGCTGGAAGAATACTGGGAGTACACGCACCAGATCTTCTCGTGGCCCAATGGCCAGCATGCCAACATGATCCTGGACGACGGTGGCGATGCTACCCTGCTGCTGCATCTGGGCACACGTGCCGAGTCCGATCTGTCGGTGCTCGACAACCCCTCCAGCGAAGAAGAGCGCGTGCTGTTCGCCGCCATCCGCAAGCAACTGGCGATTGACCCCAAGTGGTACTCGGTACGCCTGGCGCAGATCAAGGGCGTCACGGAAGAAACCACGACGGGCGTGCACCGCCTGTACCAGATGTCGCAGAAGGGCGAACTGGCCTTTGCCGCCATCAACGTCAATGATTCGGTGACCAAGTCCAAGTTCGACAACCTGTATGGCTGCCGCGAATCGCTGGTGGACGGCATCAAGCGCGCGACCGACGTGATGGTGGCCGGCAAGACCGCCGTGGTGATCGGCTACGGTGACGTGGGCAAGGGTTGCGCCCAGGCGCTGGCTGCGCTGCGTGCCCAGGTCTGGGTGGTGGAAATCGACCCGATCTGCGCCCTGCAGGCCGCCATGGAAGGCTACAAGGTAGTGAGCATGGACGAGGTGGCCGACAAGGCCGACATCTTCGTCACGGCGACGGGCAACTACCACGTCATCACGCGCGAGCACCTGTACCGCATGAAGGACCAGGCCATCGTCTGCAACATCGGCCACTTCGACAACGAAATCGACGTCGCCAGCCTGGAAGAGCTGGAGTGGGAAGAAATCAAGCCGCAGGTCGATCACGTCATTTTCCCTGACGGCCGCCGCATCATCCTGCTGGCCAAGGGGCGCCTGGTGAACCTGGGTTGCGCGACCGGCCATCCGTCCTTCGTGATGTCGTCTTCGTTCACCAACCAGACCATTGCGCAGATCGAGCTGTTCACGCGCAACGAAGCCTATACCAAGGGCAAGGTCTACGTGCTGCCCAAGCACCTGGATGAAAAAGTGGCGCGTCTGCACTTGAAGAAGCTGGGCGTGAACCTGAGCGTGTTGCGCCCGGATCAGGCGGCTTATATCGGCGTGCCGGTTGACGGCCCGTTCAAGCCTGATCATTATCGCTATTGAGGCAGGCTGACGCGCCAGGCCCCGCGTCTACAGGACAGGGGTAGCTGGCGCGCCTTCGCCACAGGAACGGCGGGGGCACGGGTTGCAGACTGCTTCGCGCAGGATTTCCATTACTGTCTGTCATAGGAGCTGTGCCATGTTTCTACTGATCTGGATCCTTAATGCTGTTGCGCTGCTGATCGTCGCCTCGATCCTGCCTGGTATTGCCATCTCCAGTTTCTGGTCTGCCCTGGCGGCTGCCGTCGTGCTCGGCCTGCTCAATGCCGTGGTCAAACCTATCCTGGTGTTCCTGACCTTTCCCATCACCATCGTCACGTTGGGACTGTTCCTGTTCGTGATCAACGCACTGGTGTTCTGGCTGGCAGGTTCCCTGTTCCGTGGCTTCACGGTCAACGGCTTCTGGTGGGCCTTGGCGGGCGCCTTGCTGTACAGCCTGATTTCCAGCGCCTTGTCTTCCCTTCTGGTGAAATGACTTCCCTTTCATCCCAATACGCCATCAGCCTGGAATTCTTTCCGCCCAGGGATCTTGCTGCGCAGGAACGCCTGGTCCGGACGGCCAAGCAATTGATGGCATTGAACCCTGGCTACGTCAGCGTCACTTTTGGCGCTGGCGGCGCGACTCGCGATGGTACGGCCGACACGGTGCGCACGTTTGCGAACCTGGGCTGCGAGGTGGCGCCGCACCTGGCTTGCATAGGCACCAGCCGCGCCGACCTGTCAGCCATTCTGGGGGCTTATCGCGAGCAGGGTGTCAGGCGGGTGGTGGCCCTGCGGGGCGATCTGCCGTCGGGCATGGGCAGCCTCTACGGTGAGTTCCGCTATGCCAGCGAACTGGTGGCCTTCATTCGAGAAACCACGGGTGACTGGTTCCACATCGAGGTGGCGGCCTATCCGGAAATGCATCCCCAGGCCGAAAGCCTGGCGCGTGACATGGACCACTTCGTGGAAAAAGTGCAGGCGGGCGCTGACAGCGCCATCACCCAATACTTTTTCAATCCCGATGCCTACTCGGATTTTGTCGAACGCGCACAGGCGCGCGGCGTCGCGATTCCCATCATTCCGGGCATCATGCCCATCGTCAACAATACCCAGCTGACGCGTTTCTCGCAGATGTGCGGGGCGGAAATCCCGCGCTGGTTGCGCTTGCGGCTCAATGATTACGCAGACGATCGCGAGTCGCTGCGCGCCTTTGGCGCGGATGTCGTGGCGCAGTTGTGCCAGACCTTGCTGGAACGCGGCGCACCGGGCCTGCACTTCTATACCCTGAACGGCAGCGAGGCGGTACGCAATATCTGGCGTCGTCTCAGCCCTGGGGAACTGTAGCAGGCCGTGCCAGCTTGCCGGTGGCGGTAGAACATGGCTGCCAGCTTGCAAGGGGGATGGCTTGCCTCAGACTATGAACGCCTAGGGTCAATGAGTCGTGGCCGTGGCGCTGGCGTATACATGGCTGCGCCTACCGTCCAGCGCATGGGCGGGTTCGCCTGCCACAGTGACACGTCGGACGACGCGCGGCTGAGTGCCGTAGTCGTTGATCGCATAGTGTTGTGTTGCACGATTGTCCCAGATGGCGACGTCGCCTGGCTGCCAGGACCAGCGTACAGTGTTTTCCAGACGGTTGGTACGGTTCTGGAGTATGTCGAACAGGACTCTGGATTCAGTGGAGCGCAAGCCGATGATGCGCTTAAGGAAGTGGCCCAGCAGCAGATTGCGCTCGCCGGTTTCGGGATGCACGTGCACCAGAGGGTGTGCCGTCTCGAAGCGTTTGGAGAGAAACACTTCGGTGTAATGGCGCAGCTGTTCGCTGGAGACTTCCTGCCGGTTGGCCGCGTAGTCGTATTCATTGCTGTGTATGGCCCAGGCCTGGTCTACAAATGCCTTGAGCGTGTCTGGCAAGTCTTGATAGGCCGTGGCGGTGTTGGCCCACACGGTATCGCCACCATATTCTGGAATGACGACGCCACGCAGGACCGCAA
This sequence comes from Kerstersia gyiorum, assembly GCF_048595715.1. NCBI lineage: Bacteria > Pseudomonadati > Pseudomonadota > Betaproteobacteria > Burkholderiales > Alcaligenaceae > Kerstersia > Kerstersia gyiorum. Next base: position 3,505,816 of record NZ_CP169556.1, on the reverse strand, counting down.
TTTTCGGGTAATCAGGTACGAAGGTGACGTCGGTGTGCCAGGAATCGGCACGACCGCCGCCTTTGGATGCATCCAGTTCCAGGATACTTTCACTTTGTTGGAGCGCGGGCTGAGTGGGGTGTGGAACCAGCGTGCCGAACAATCGTGCAAAGGCTTCGTGACTGGTATCGTCGAGGTGATGCTGGCCCCGGAAGAACAGTACTTTGTGCGTCAATAAGTCGCGATACAGGCGTTGAAACAGCTCGGGCGCGAGCGTGTCGTGCAAGGTGACACCATGGATCTGCGCGCCGATATGGCCGCTCAGTTTTTGCAGGGAGTATTCACTGTGGACTTCGGGCGAGGCAATTTCGGTGACAAAGCTCATGACGGTTCCAGTTGGCGAAAGTGTCGAAGGGCCTGCGCATCGGCGACGGTTTGCCGCTGAGGCGATCTCTTGTTGCGTCCCGATTTTCTCGGGCGGGGCTGCCTTGCTATTTCAATGTCGGGCTGGACTTTCGCCAACGATATTTTGCTGCTTTGCTTATCGGCATTATCAAATGCAGATTATTGAAATTCCTTTTGTTTATTAATGGCTTATTTTCTTCGTTGAGACGATTTCCTACCTGGATGCAAAGGCAGGAACCCGCCGGGGGCGGGTTCCTGGTCGTACATCTTTACTGGCGTAGCGCTGGGGTGCTTGCCCTGCTTGCGTGTCAGGCCGGCATGCGCGGATACCAGCCGCCAGGCGTCAGCACGGCGTCCAGCTTCGCATCGTGGCCGGCGGGCTGGTAGTCCACCGGCAGGCGTCCTTCTTCCCACGAAATGCCCAGCGCAATCAGTGCGGGATTGGCTTGGCGCAGTTGTGCCAGCGTGCGGTCGTAATAGCCGCCGCCGTAGCCCAGGCGGTCGCCTTTGGCGGTCCAGCCCAGGGTAGGGACCAGCACGACATCCAGGCACGCATCGGCAGCTGCCAGGTCCGGGCCATCGACTTCCTGCACGCCATAAGCGCCGGTTTTCATCGGACTATCGGGATGCCATGCGCGGAACACCAGTGGCTGATCCGCGCTGATGACGGCAGGCAGCAGGACTTCCAGTCCGTCTTCCTCTACCCATTTCGCCAGCAGCGGCAGCAGGTCGGGCTCGCCATCCAGGGCATGGAAAGCGGCAATGCGAGCGGGCGACGCGTGGCCAGCCTTTTCGGCAGCTTCGCGCCGCAGCGCCAGCCAGGTAAAAAGCCGGCCGCGCAACAGCAGCCCGCCGCGGCTGCGGTTGGCGTGATCCATGTTGTTTCGCCGCTCACGCAGCGTAGTCCGCAGCGTGGCTGCGGTATCCTGTATGGTATTAGCGGTTTTCATGCGGAATGCCAGTCATGAGTCATAGTCAAGTATCAGCACGGTATCAGAAATCGGCTGGGAGCGTCCGTCCTGCCTGGCGCGCCTGGTTGGGGGCTTTGTTGTTGGCCGGCACGGCGCCGGTGCTGGCGCAGCAGGGCAGCTTGCGCCTGGCTTCGCTGTCGCCGCAGATGCAGCCGGCGCAGCGCAATGCCGACAGCGCCTTGAGCGCGGCACGGGAAGCGTTCCAGAAAAAGGATTGGAAGGCGCTGCCTGGACTGGTGGAAAGCGCGCGCGACGCGGAACTCGGCATGTATGCCGAATACTGGATGTTGCGCTACCTGTTGACCGAGCAACGCACCATAGACCCGACCTTGCTGCAGGCGTTTGTCGACCGTTATCCCGGCACTTACCTGGCGGACAAGCTCAAGGGCGACTGGGTTCTGGCGGCGGCGCGCGCCGGTGACTTTGCGCAGGTGCGCCGTGTCGGTGACGTACAGGTAGGCAGCCCGCAAGTGAGCTGCGCGCAACTCGATGCGCGCTATCGTGGCGGCGAGTCGGTGCGTGATCTCGATGCCGTTGCCGTGTTTGCGCCGGGCAATGCCTGTTGGGCGCTATTCGACAAACTGTCCGCTGACAAGGTATTGGATCGCAGCACGCTGGTGCTGATGTGGCGCGACCTGCTCGATGAAAACAAGCTGGCTCACGCGCGCCGCATGGCTTCCTATGTGCTGAATCCGGCCGAACTCAAGGAGTACGACGCGGCGCTGAAGAATCCCATGCAGTGGCTGTCGCGCCAGGAACAACGGCTGCGTACGCCGGCGCAGCGCGATATTGCCACGGTGGCGTTGTCGCGCCTGGCGCGCAAGAACATGGAGGATGGCGACGCCTATCTGCGCCGTGCCTGGAACGGCCGCCTGCCGGAAGAAGACCTGAAATGGGTGCGCAGCCAGTTCGCGCTGGTTGCCGCGCTGAACCTGAACCCGGTTGCCCACCGTTGGTACCAGGAGGCCGATGGCGTGCGTCTGACCGAGTACAACGCCGCCTGGCGGGTCCGGGCCGCGTTGCGCCAACCCGAAATCGACTGGGGCTGGGTGTCGCGTTCCATTGCGCAGATGACGCCGTCGCAGCGTAACGAATCCGTCTGGGTGTACTGGAATGCGCGCAGTCTGAAGGCGCGCGGCCAGGAAACGGCTGCCAATGATGCATTTGCGTCAATTGCCGGAGAATACGGCTTCTATGGCCAGCTGGCTGCCGAGGAACTGGGATTTGCCATTGCACCGCCACCGGCTCCTGCGCGAGTCACGGCGGCTGAACTGGCGGACGTCGCGGCCAACCCTGGCCTGCGCCGTTCCATCGCGCTGTTCCGTGAAGGCTGGCGGGCCGAAGCCGTACCGGAATGGAATTTCGCGTTGCGCGGCATGAACGACCGGCAGTTGCTGGCGGCGGCTGAATTGGCGCGCCAGGAACATATTTACGACCGCGTGGTGAATACATCCGAACGCACGCGCGACCAGATTGATTTCTCGCAGCGCTATATCGCTCCCTTCGAGGGGCGGGTGAGCGCCCAGGCGCGCTCTATCGACCTGGACCCGGCATGGGTCTATGGCCTGATCCGCCAGGAATCACGTTTCATCACCGATGCACGTTCGACGGTAGGCGCGTCGGGGCTGATGCAGCTCATGCCGGGCACGGCCAAATGGGTGGCTAAAAAAATCGGCATGACGGATTTCCATCCGTCCAGGGTCAACGAGTTCGAGGTCAATACGGTGCTGGGCACCAATTACCTGAACATGGTCCTGCAAGACTTGGATGGTTCACAGGTGCTGGCCAGCGCGGGTTACAACGCCGGGCCCAAGCGGCCGGTGCTGTGGCGTTCGCGCCTGACACACCCGGTTGAAGGCGCAATTTTCGCCGAGACCATCCCCTTTACGGAGACCCGTATCTACGTGAAGAACGTCTTGTCCAACGCGACCTACTATGCCGCCATGTTTACGGGCGAGCCGCAGTCGCTCAAGGCCAGGCTGGGCAATATCGAGCCCAAGGCCAATGCCGCAGTGGACTTGCCGTGAGCCAGGATACCGTTGCCACGCCAGGCAAGCGGGCAGACGACAGCCTGGCTGGCCTGGATGTCTATGAAGTCGGCGGCGCCGTCCGCGACGAACTGCTGGGCCTGCCCGCCGGCGACCATGACTGGGTCGTCGTCGGCGCCAGGCCGGAAGACCTCGCGGCACGCGGCTTTCTTCCGGTGGGCGGCGACTTTCCGGTATTCCTGCATCCCAGGACCAAGGAAGAATATGCCCTGGCGCGCACGGAGCGGAAGTCCGGGCGGGGCTACAAGGGCTTTACGTTCCATACCGGGCCGGAAGTCACGCTGGAAGAAGACCTGGCCCGCCGCGATCTGACCGTCAATGCCATCGCCCGCCGCCCGGATGGTGTGCTGGTGGACCCATATGGCGGCGTGGCCGATGTGCGAGCCCGACTGTTCCGGCACGTGGGGCCTGCATTTGTCGAAGACCCCGTACGGATACTCAGGCTGGCGCGGTTCAGCGCCCGCTTCACGGATTTCCGCGTGGCCGACGAAACGCTGGCCCTGGCGCGGGAAATGGTGCGAGCGGGCGAGGTAGACGCGCTGGTGCCAGAGCGGGTCTGGAAAGAGTTGTCGCGTGGGCTGATGTCCGTGCGGCCTTCCCGTATGTTGCAGGTCTTGCTGGACACCCATGCCCTGGCGCGGATTGCGCCCATGCTGGCGCTTGATGGTGCGCCCGAGAGTTGGGCAGTGCTGGATCGGGCTGCACAGGCTGGTTTGCCGCTGGCCGGACGCTACGCCTTGTTGGGCCGCGCCGCCAGTGATGTGGCAGCCTTGTCCAGGTTGTGGAAAGTTCCGGCTGAATGCGCAGATCAGGCACGCCTGTTGCCTGTTGTATTGGCCGCGGCAGCAGAAACCGGCGCCGGCCGCCTGGATGCGTTGGAAACCTGCGACGCCTTGCGCAAGCCCGAACGCTTTCTGGCCTTGCTGGATGCCGCCAGTTTGCTGGTGCCGGTGGATATTCGTGCCTGGCACCAGGCGTTGGATGCCGTGCGTGGGGTGGATGCGGGCGCAATTGCGGCTGCGCTGCGCGAGCAGCCCCAGGCCATCAGGGCCGCAGTGCGGCAGGCCCGCGCAATGGCGTTGCAGGCCTTGCCGGAATAGAGCAATAGCGGGGGCCCTTCGGGGCAGACCCATGTCGTGTCGTTGGATGGACTGCACGCCATGCGGCAGGCCGGCGAGCCGTTGGTGCAACCCATGTGGCTAGTGAAACACGGCCTCCAGCGTGGGGGCCTGCAGCAGGCGCTGCGCCCATAGTGACAGGCTGGTGCCGTCCGCGTGCTGCAGTTTGTCGCGAGTGGCGGGAGATAACTCACCGAAACGCAGGCTCAGCAACTGCGCGAGCAAGGCTGCCTGACCTGCAGCCAGCCCTTCTTCGTGCCCTTTCTGTTTGGCATAATCCAGCGCCAGCTGTTCGTCTGCGATTGCCATTTCACGGCGCAGGGCGAGTAGCCGAAAGTCTCTGTCGGCATACATATCTTCCAGATGTTGCAAGGCTTCCCGCACAGGGGCGTGTTCGATCCGGTTCATAGGATTCTCTTCCAGGTTGTGATGCAGGCAGGTCACCCAGTCAGTGAGCGCCGGCGGAAATGCATGCAGGGTTTCCGCCTTGGTGAGTTCGATTATATGGACCTGCATGGCCTGGCCCAATTGCACCGCGGGGAGCCGCGAGTCGCGCAAGGTAAAGTGCCAATCTGCCTGGCCGGGAACGTCCGGGTACAGGTCGTGCTCCAGCAGGCCGATACTGATGGCAGGTTTAAGTGATTGATATTGCTGGCCTGCAGTCAACTGATCCGACAGCATGCGGGCCAGATAGAACATATTGCGCAAGGGCCATTGCGGGTAATGGCGCAGCTGCATTTCGACATTGAACAGGCTGCCGTGCGTAGCCTGCGCCAGGATATCCAGAATAATCTGTTTGCTGGAAACGTCAGCCGGCAGAATATTCGGGTTGAGTATCTGTATGACTTCTATGGGTGTATCACGGTAACGCACCGCATTGATCAGGTCGGTGAGCAGGTGCCGCTGCTGTGAAAACAGGGTCTTGAAGACCAGATCGTTACTGAGCGCCAAGGTCCGGCGCCTGAAGGGCGGCGGGATGGCATGCGTGCCGGTATCCGAGCGGGGAGTCGTCATGATGGTGCTGTGCCTGTATGCGAAAACGGGACAGGAACAGTCTGACGGAGCGGCGGCAAGCTCGCGGGATGAAACGATCCCGTTCTGGATGGGGAGTTATACCCGCATCCTCAGGCAGCCAGCGGCTCGTGTGTGGGCGGGATGGCCAGCGAGGCACTTTCAGAGCATGTCGCGGCGGTCGCCTCGCAGGAAACCCAGCAGGGGGGCTTCGATGTCGCGCCCGATGACCAGGACTTTGAAGAGCTCGCCCATTTCCGCCTCTGACAGCAGCTTTTGTATCGGGGCCACCTGGCGCGCGTAGGCGAGGCTGTCGCTGCTGTCCAGGGTGGATAGCCATTCCAGCAGGCCGGCATTGGCCAGGAAACGTGCCTGGGAGGTATAGCCCAGAACCTCCAGGCCGCCTGCCAGCGCAGCATCCGCCATGGCGGTGAAGTCGACGTGCGCCGTGATATCCTGGGCGCCGGGCACGACCAGGGGATCGCCGTGCGCATGGTGGCGTAGATGGCACATCAGCGTGCCTTCGGCACGCTGCGGATGGTAGTACTCGTGGCGTGGAAAGCCATAGTCGATCAGCAGCGCGGCACCGCGCAGCAGCCATCGGCCCATATCGCGTATCCAGGCCTCGGCGCGCAGATTGACTTCCGACACATAGCCGGGCAGGGGTGGCATGCGGCTGGCGACGGTGTCGGACAGATCGGCGGAAGCTGGCTGGTCCAGCCAGACAAACTCGCCCTGGTCACCCAGGCCGACATGTCGTTCAAGCAATTGGCCGCTGTCATCCCAGCGGAACAGCTTCACGGGCATGGCATCGAGCACCTCATTGGCAACGACGCAGCCTTGCCAGCCTGCCGGCAGGGTGTCGCGCCATTGCACGCGGTCGCCAAAACGCGCCAGGCGTTGTTGTTGACGCGCTCTCAGGTCGGCAGACAGCTCCAGGATTTCATAGCGTACCGGCAGCCCCAGCGCATCCAGGCTGTCCAGCAGGCCTTCGGCCAGCGCGCCGCTGCCAGCACCGAATTCCAGCACGTTCAAACTGTCGATCTGTACCAGGACTTCTGCCATCTGGCGCGCCAGGGTCGCGGCAAAGGCTGGCGTGAGTTCGGGCGCGGTAATAAAGTCGCTGCCCGGTTGGGGGGCCGCACTGGCATCAGGATCGGCGGCAAGTTTGACCTGTGCGCCGCTGTAATAGCCCAGGCCCGGTTCATACAACGCCGTTTCCATCCAGGCGTCGAAGGGCAGGGCACCACCAGCCTGTCCAATGGCCGCTGCCAGGCGTTCGCGCAGCTGCTGGCTGACGGCCAGGGTGACGGGGTCCAGGCGTTGAATCAGGGTGTCCAGGGAAGGATGCATGGCAGAGTGGCAAAAAGGCAGCGAGGGAAACGGGGTATTGTCCCATGCCGGGCGGCCGGGTGTGCAGGCTGTGCTGCACGCTAGAAGGGAGGATGGGGCAGATAGAAAAAGCGGGAAGCGGCCCGGAGGGGCGGCTTCCCGCTTTTTTGCGGTACAGGCACCAGGTGGCGACGCGTCAGGGGCGTTGCTGGGCCACCGAGTCAGTGCCGCGAGAGCTTAGCGGCGGAAATCGCCACGGGGAGCGAATTCGCGGCGCTTGTCGCCCTGGCCTTGCGTACGGCCGGCACCGGCGGTCTTGACGTAAGGTTTGCCGGCATGAGCTTCACCGCCTTCACGGCGCGCGCGCGGGGCACGGTCACCGAATTCGGCGCGGGCCGGGCGTTCGCCGCGGTCAAAGCCGGGGCGCTCGCTACGTTCCGGACGGGCGGGACGGTCACTACGGTCCGCGAATGCAGGACGGGCAGGACGGTCACCACGATCGTAGCCGGGGCGTTCGCTGCGTTCCGGGCGGCTGAAGCGTTCCGGACGTGCCGGGCGGTCACCACGGTCGGCGAACTCGGGGCGGGCCGGACGCTCGCCGCGATCGAAGGCGGGGCGTTCGCTGCGTTCCGCGCCGTCGGCGTTGTTACCGAAGCGGCTGGGCGACTTGCCGTACTTGCCCTGGCTGAATGACGGGCGCGATTCGCCGGGACGACGGCCACCGGGGCGGCTGCCCGGACGACCCTTGGGGCCACCTGCCGGACGGGCGCGGCGTTGCGGCTCCAGGCCGGGGATTTCGCCCACGTCCAGGGTCTGGCCGATGTAATGCTCGATACGGCGGATCTTGTGGCGCTCGCTGTGCGTAGCCAGCGTGAAAGCCTGGCCGTCGCGGCCGGCACGGCCGGTACGGCCAATGCGGTGCACGTAGTCTTCCGCCTGCATGGGCAGGTCGAAGTTGAAGGCGTGGCTGATGCCTTGCACGTCGATACCGCGAGCGGCAACGTCCGTGGCAACCAGGATCTGCAGCTGACCGCGTTGCAGCATGGACAGGGTACGCGTACGTTGACGCTGGTTCATGTCGCCGTGCAGGGCGGCGGCGCTGAAGCCGTCGTTGCTCAGCACATCAGCCAGGTCATCGGCGCCACGCTTGGTAGCCGTGAAAATGATGGCCTGATCCAGCGCCGTATCACGCAGCATGTGGTCCAGCAGACGCAACTTGTGGGCGGCATCGTCGGCGTACAGCAGGGTTTGCGTGATGTTCTGGTGCTTGTCGCGGTGGCCGGAAATGTCGATGCGCTTGGGTTCGCGCATCATGCGTTCGGCCAGGCGAGCCACGCTGCCATCCAGCGTCGCGGAGAACAGCAGGGTCTGGCGCGATGCCGGGGTGGCCGCGACGATGGTTTCGATGTCTTCGATGAAGCCCATGTCCAGCATGCGGTCGGCTTCGTCAAGAACCAGCGTGTGGACCGTGGAGAGGTCGACGCGGCGCGATTTCAGGTGGTCGATCAGGCGGCCGGGAGTGGCAACCAGCACGTCCACGCGGCGCGACAGGGCGCGCAGCTGTGCGCCATAGGGCATGCCGCCGACGGCGGTGGTGGTGCGCAGGCCGGGGATGTTCTTGCCGTAGATCTGCGTGGCCTCGTTGACTTGCAGGGCCAGTTCGCGGGTCGGGGCCAGCACCAGGATCTGCACGCCACGGCCTTGGTTGGTGGGCTTGCCGACTACACGCTCGAGCGCGGGCAGCATGAAGGCGGCGGTCTTGCCGCTACCAGTCTGGGCCGAAACCATCAGGTCGTGGCCGGCCAGTGCTTGCGGAATGGCTGCGGCCTGGACGGACGTGGGGGTGGAAAAGCCAGCTTCAGTCAGAGCGGACAGCAGTGCGGGCGATAGCCCCAGGGTATCAAAAGTCATAGGTAAAAAGTTTCCCAGGGACGCACGAAGGCATCCCGATAATGGGTGTACGGCAGCAGGGCGGGAGAGGTGCCTGTGGCGGTACGGTTGAACGGAGCATCGTGCCGACCGGAACAACCGCAGCGCGTGGGTTCCTGGCGGAACCTGGGCGTAGGGAAAGAGGTCAGGGAGCGATGACGGCCATCATGGGCGAAGGTCTTGGACCGGACGACTGCTGGCGCACAGGGCGCGAAATGATGGCACGGACATATGCAGTGCCGCGATTTTAGTGTTAACCCCAGGAAAAATCCAGGGATTTCAATTGGCTGTTGTTTTTTGCCGCGTGATTCGCGCAGTCGAAAGGTGCGCGCTGTGCCTGGACCCAGATCGGACAGCCAATGGAAGAAATACATTTCTTTCGTTCAGACACTTCTGGGGCGCAAGAAAAGATCTATCCATATCGCTTATCGCTCATTCCGGAAACAGCCCTTCCTGCCGGCCTGCTTGGGATGTATCGGTGCGCCAGGCGATGGCTGGCAGGTGCCGTTCGGCCAGCCATTCGTTGACCCGGCGAAAATGCCCGCATCCCAGGAATGGTACCGGCGGGCGGCGGGCCGACAAGGGCGAGGGGTGGTTGGCGCACAGCACCAGATGACCCTGGCCTGCCGGCAGCAGCGCCTGCTTGGCCTGGGCGTGGCCGCCCCATAGCAGGAAGGCGGCAGGTTCTGCCCGGTCGGCAATATGGCGTATCAGTGCATCGGTGACGATTTCCCAGCCGCGTTTGGCATGGGCGGCTGGCTGGCCATCTTCCACTGTCATCACGGTATTGAGCAGCAGCACACCCTGTTCGGCCCAGCGGGTCAGGTCATTGCCCCAGTGGGCGATGGCCGTTGCGGCAGGAATTTCCGGCAGTGCGGCACGCGCGCCATCATCCCGGGCGATTTCCAGGAACATATTGCGCAGGCTGGGCGGGCGCTTCATGGCGTCCGGTACGGAGAAAGCCAGCCCCTGCGCCTGTCCCTGCCCGTGGTAGGGGTCCTGGCCGAGAATGACGACGCGGGTCTGGCGGGCGGGCGTCAGTGCCAGGGCCCGCCATGGATGCGGCGGATAGATCACGGCGCCTTCCGCCAGCCTTCGGGCCAGGAAAGCGGCGACGTCCTGCCGTGCCTGGGCGACAGCGGGTTGCTGCAATACGGCCAGCCACTCAGGGTCCAGGCCGGTAGTCTCGGGGTGCAGGATTTGCTGCGTCAGGGATGCGGGAGCGGGAAGGGAGGCCATGCGGAGCTGCCATGAGAGAACAACGATGGCGGCAAGCATAGCAGGTGGAGCGGCGGGCCTGCCCGGCCCAGGCTCCGGCAGCAGCACGCCGCCGTTGCGGCGGCGCGCCGGACTGGCGGGAGGCTGTTGCCCCGCCGTGGGGAATCAACGGCGGGTGATCAGCGCACCCAGCAGGAAGGAAACCGCTGCGACCACGCCCAGGGCCTGCCAGGGTTTGGCCTGGATGCATTCCTCGGCGGAATCGACGTAGCCGCGTACTGTCTGCGTAGCGGTGGCTGCCTTGTCTTCCACGATGCCGCGGACCTTGTAGATTTGGTCTTCCAGGCGGGCGCGCAGTTCTGCGACGTCGGCGTCCTTGTCCTGCAGGGCAGCTTCCAGGTTGCCGAGCGCTTCCAGAACGTCCTCGCGCAGCGAGTCCTGTACATCCTGGCCGGCGCGTTTACCGACACTCTTGATTTCTTCGTAACCTTGTTCGAGACCACGGCTGGTGCGATTCAGAATGCCCATCATCGTTCTCCTTGAAGATGCGTCCAGGAATAGACGCCATTAGCTTGATTATCGGTGGAAATCCCGATGGCGTCACCCTTGTTTTGTTGCCGGATGCTGCCATGCCTGCCCTGCTGCGCCGAAGATGTTTCCGGAGGTTATCCCTGGGTTGACCGAGATGGATGCTGTTCATATCATTCGTACTGAAATGAATTCTATCGAAGTGATTTCATGGGGAATGATTCTGTGAAAAATAATAGCGGTGTGCAGGACTACGAGCTGCGCATCCTGCGCTCCCTGAGGCGCATCACCCGCGCAATCGCCCTGCATTCCAGGCATCTGGAATCCTGCAGCCACATCACTGCGCCGCAGCTGGTCTGCCTGCGCATCGTGATCGAGGCCGGGCCGCTGACGGCGACGGCTATCAGCAAGGAAATGCACATCAGTCCAAGCACGGTGGTAGGTATCCTGGATCGTCTGGAAGACAAGGCCTTGATCCGGCGTGAACGCGGCAAGGAGGACCGGCGCATCGTGTTCATCACGGCGACGCCAGCCGGCGTTGCGCTGGCGCGGCAGGCGCCCTTGCCATTGCAGCAGGCGCTGTCGGCCGGCTTGTCCAACCTGCCGGAGATAGAACGGGCGACCATCACGCTGTCGCTCGAACGTATCGTCGGGTTGATGGAGCCGGAATTGCCGGGCGCGCAGGCGGCGCCGGAAAGCGCAGCGGAATTGGCATCGCCCTTGCTGGAAGTGCCGGATGGCGATACGGCGCCTGAATCGGGGCTGGCGGTATGAGCGCCGCGGGCTACCAGATCGCGCGCGGAGGTGCGCCTCCAGGCGCGGCGAATTACGTTCTGGATGCGCCGGTCGTGGCTGACGGCGCGGCCATCCATGCACTGATTGCGGCGAGCCCGCCGCTGGACCTCAATTCCGTCTACGCCTATCTGCTGTTGTGCGAGCATTTCAGCGCTACCTGCGTGGTAGCGCGCCAAGGCGCCGATATCGACGGCTTCGTTTCGGCCTACCTGCCGCCGGGACGCGAAGATACGATTTTCATCTGGCAGGTTGCCGTTCATGAGCGCGCCCGGGGCCAGGGATTGGCCCGGAAGATGCTGGCGCATTTGCTCGCGCGCCCCGCCATGAAGTGGGTGCGCTACCTGGAAACCACCATAGGACCTGACAACCACGCCTCGCGCCGCACGTTTGCGGCACTGGGCGAGGCTCTCGGTGCCCCTTGCACGGAACGTCCGTTGTTTGACGTTGCGTTGTTCGGCGGCGCCTCCCACGAGGACGAGCGTTTGCTGCGCTACGGCCCGTTCCACTTTCCATCGCGTTGATCCTGTTCCCGGGCGCCGGCTGTATGTGCATGGCGCGGCCGGGCGGCGCAATGGTCATCCGGCGCAGTACCGGTTCCCCCCCTTGGGCATGGCCCCGGGAACCAGGGGGCGGCTGGCGGGATGGGCGATGGATTCATTCAAAGATGAAGCAAGGGAGGAAGCATGATGGATTTGAAAATATTCGACCGGATGGAGTCGGAGGTGCGGGGATATATCCGCTCCTTTCCGGTGATATTCAGCCAGGCCAGGGGATCGCTGCTGGTCGACGAGGAAGGTGGCGAGTATGTAGATTTCTTCAGCGGCGCAGGCACGCTGAACTACGGCCATAACAATCCCGTATTCAAGGAAAAGCTGCTGGAATATCTCGGCGCTGACGGGGTCGTGCACGGGCTGGACATGGCCACCAGTGCGAAGAAGCATTTCCTTGAATCCGTGGAGCAACTGCTGCTCGCGCCGCGCGGCTGGCGCTACACCCTGCAATTCACCGGGCCGACCGGCACCAATGCCGTGGAAGCCGCGCTGAAGATTGCCCGGCAGGTGACGGGACGCAGCAACGTGGTGTCGTTCACGCATGGCTTCCACGGCGTCAGCGGCGGTTCGCTGGCCACGACCGCCAACGAAAAGTTCCGGGAGGCCGCCGGAGTGGCGCTGGGCAATACGGCATTCATGCCCTATGACGGCTACTTCGGGCCGGATGTCGACACCATGGTCTATTTCGAGCGCATGCTGGAAGACCCGTCCAGCGGCCTGGACAAGCCAGCGGCGGTCATCGTGGAGACGGTGCAGGGCGAAGGTGGGGTCAATGTCGCCACGGTGCGCTGGCTCAAGGAGTTGCAGCGCCTGTGCAGCCGCCATGAAGTCCTGCTGATCGTCGATGATATCCAGGTGGGCTGCGGCCGTACCGGAAAGTTCTTCAGTTTCGAAGCCATGGGCTTGCAGCCCGACATCATCACGCTGTCCAAGTCGCTATCCGGTTTCGGCCTGCCCATGTCACTGGTACTGATGCGTCCGGAACTGGATATCTGGAAGCCGGGCGCGCACAGCGGCACGTTCCGCGGTAACAACCTCGCGTTCGTAACAGCAGCACAGGCGTTGGAGAGCTACTGGCGCGACGATGCCTTCAGCCGCGAAATAGCGCGCAAGGAGCGCAAGGTCAGGGACTGGTTGGAAAACCTGGTGCATAGCTACCCGGATGCGGGCCTGGCGGCACGGGGGCGCGGCCTGATACAGGGGCTGGTCTGCCAGGACGATCCGGCGCTTGCAGGCCGTATCGCGGCCCAGGCGTTCAAGCATGGCGTGGTGATCGAAACGTCCGGCGCGCATGACGAAGTGCTCAAGCTGCTGCCGGCGCTGACCATTGAGGACGAACTCTTGGCGCGCGGCCTGGATGTGCTGGAGCGCAGCGTGGCCGAGGTGCTGGCCGTCTCGGGCCGCCGGGCACGGATTCTGAAAATCGGAGGAGTACGCTGATGCTGGTCAAACATGTGAATGACGTCGTGGGGACAAGTGACGAGGTCCGCACCGATACCTGGATGAGTCGCCGCGTCTTGTTGAAGAAAGACGGCATGGGGTTCTCGTTTCACGAGACCACTATTTTCCCCGGGACCGAAACCCATATTCATTACCGCAACCACCTGGAAGCCGTGTGGTGCATTGAAGGCGATGGCGAAATCGAAACCATCGCCGATGGCCGCAAGTATGCGTTGGGGCCCGGCGTGGTCTATGCGCTGGATCAGCATGACGAACATTGGCTGCGTGGCGGCAAAGAGCCGCTGCGTGTGATCTGCGTCTTCAATCCGCCCCTGACCGGCAAGGAAGTGCACGACGCCGAGGGTGTCTATCCGCTGGCGCAGGAGAGCTGAGCCGTGAGCAATGCCGTGCGGTGTCTCGCCGCACGGAAAGGAGAAAACGTCATGATTACCCCTACGCTGGACCCTTACGCATCCCGCACCGACCGCGACGCCGGCATTGTGCAGCGTGTCGAACCGGTCATCCATGGTGGCGGGAGCTATGCCGATGCCTTGAACCTCGGGCAGCAGGAAGCTTATACACGCGATGGTTTCATCGTGCTGGAGGATTTATTGCCCGCTGATGAAGTAGATATCCTGCTTGATGAGGTCGACCGGATGACTCGCGATCCTGCTATCCGGCAGCGCGAGGAGGCCATTACGGAAAAAGGCAGCAATGCCGTCCGTTCCATCTTCCGTGTGCATGAACTGAGCCCCATCATCCAGGCGTTGGCCCAGGATGAGCGGCTGCTGAACGTGGCCCGGCAGATACTGGGGTCGGAAGCCTATATTCATCAATCGCGCGCCAATCTCAAGCCCGGCTTCAAGGGCAAGGATTTCTACTGGCACTCGGATTTCGAAACCTGGCACGTTGAGGACGGCATGCCGGCAATGCGGGCGCTCAGTTGCTCGGTATTGCTGACGGACAACTCGGCGGTAAACGGCCCCCTGATGCTGATGCCCGGCTCGCAGAACCAGTTCATTTCCTGCGTCGGCCGTACGCCTGAGGCTCACTATAAATCCTCGCTCAAGCAACAGGAATATGGCGTGCCGGATCCGGTCAGCCTGCAGTTGCTTGCGGAGAAAGGCGGCGTGGTTCCGGTCATCGCCAGGGCCGGTTCAGTGGTGTTTTTTGATTGCAACACCATGCATGGTTCGAGCAGCAATATTTCGCCCTGGCCGCGAGCCAACGTGTTCATGGTCTACAACAGTGTCGAAAATCGCCTGGGCCCGCCGAAATACGGCCTGTCTCCACGTCCGGAGCACATTGCGGCGCGAGTTGGAGGCGAGCCCCTGGCGGCGCTGCCGGTGGGCACGTTCATGCAACGGGTCCGGGCGTAACAGGCGTGCCGGCGCAGGCGCAGGGCGTAGCGGCGCCGGGTGCTTAGAAGCGCCGTTCCAGCGTCAGCATGCTTTGCCAGGTACTGCGGCTGTAAAGGCCGGCAATATTGCTGTGCACACGCTCGTACTGCACTCCCAGCTTGGGTTCGAAACCGGCAACTTGCAATTTTCCATGGCCGATGGTCAGCGACGTAGTGAAGCGCCGGTCCTTGCGCCATTCGTACATCAGGGGGTGGCGTTCATCGTAACGGCGAAAGCCCAACTGGGCGAACGCGCTGGCGTTGAAGCCGCCCGGCACCTGAACGTTCATGCCAACGTTGACCTGGCGTTGCCGGAAGGATTCGCTGCCGGTTCGCAGGCTTTCACGCAGATAGCCTGCACCCACGAGTACGGCAACCTGACGCGAAACCAGCCACAGCAGGCCAGGCGAGACGCTGCTGGTGTCGCCTTCATAGCTGGCGAGATTCGGATCGTAGTAGCTGCGATGCAGCCATCGCATATACGCCGAGGCTTGCAGCCTGGGGCTGATCCAGTGGCCGATGCTGGCGTTCAGGCCCTGGCCGTGCGAATACCGTTGGCCGGCCAGCCATTGCCATTGCATGGCTGGCCCCAGCGCCACCCAGCTGGATACGGTCTGGTGCTTATAGTCCAGGGATAGCATGACGGCATTCTCGTCGTAGTCGGAAGCGCTGGCGTAATCGAGCTTATTGGCCGATGCGCTGTATGCCAGGAAGTTGTTGCCGCCGAGATTGACCTCCTGGTCCAGTTGCAGCGCGTAATGCATGCCCCAGGAAGCCTTGGGCATGGAATCCGGGTTCTTCTCGAATAGCAGGCCGCCGATTGCCAGTTCGCTGGCATCACCGCGCTGGTTGATGTTGTTGCTGTGCAGCAGCCTGATCCTGAGCAGGGGGCGTATGCGTTCCGCCTGAGCGATCTGGTCCAGAATTTGCTGCGCGATGCCGCGCAGCGCTGCGGGCAGGCCTGGCACATCCAGGGATTGCTTGAGCTGCTCTTGCGCGGCCCGGTATTGTTTGTCCTCGAAGAGCATGATACCCAGGTCGAACCGGACGGTGTGCAGGCCGGGGTCGGCTTGCAGCATGGCACGGTATTCGCCGATGGCTTCGCCATGCCGTCTTTGCGAGCGCAGGAGTGCGCCCTTGCCGTAATGCACCAGCAGCCGATCATGGCCGGGAATGGTTTCGTACAGGCCCAGCACCTTTTTCACGGTGTTCCAGTCGTGCCGCTTGATTGCGGTCGTCAGTACGATTTCCGCCAGTTGGGGGTGGCGCAGCAAATCGGCATCAGTGACCGTGGGAGGGTGCTTGGATGGCGTCGCGGCAGGGGGCGGGGTGGGGTGTTGCTGGCCAGGTGGAAGATAACGCTGTTCCCAATCCGGGGTCAGCTGGCGCAAGTTGTCCAGCGGTTCCTGGGGCAGATCTATCGAGGGTGCGCCGGCAGGGGGGGCGGGCTGCGCCAAAACGGCGGGTATCACGCCTGGAACCAGTCCCAGGATCAGCAACAGGCCAGCAAGTACGGGAAACCGGGAACGATGAAAAAATGGCAAAGCAGCCCCTGGCAGCAAAAATGGAGAATGCAGGTTGGGCAGGAATATCCGGGCAGTCATGTGCCCATGGACCTGCTGCGCTACTGAGTGGCAACACCAGCGGCAATACCACTGGCCCCATGCATCTGAAATGCGCGGGGCCAGGCGTGTTGACCTCAGTCCGGCACGCGGTTTATTGCTTGGCAGCCAGGCCGTAGTTGTTCAGCAGGGCTTCCAGGGCTGGGCCGTACAGGCGGCCGGCGACTTCGTCGGCATTGGGGCCGAACACGCCCAGGTCGTATTTGACGCCGGCCAGGGCGGCTTGCACGTCCGCATTGTTGGAGGTCAGCGTTGTGCTGCCCTCGGAGACACCCAGGTTTCCGTCGGCTTGTACTTT
This sequence comes from Kerstersia gyiorum, assembly GCF_048595715.1. Lineage (NCBI taxonomy): Bacteria > Pseudomonadati > Pseudomonadota > Betaproteobacteria > Burkholderiales > Alcaligenaceae > Kerstersia > Kerstersia gyiorum. The sequence goes on along the minus strand of NZ_CP169556.1, from coordinate 3,489,172 downwards.
CACTTCGGCTTGATTCAATGCGCCGCCAATTGTGAAACTGCCGGAGGTGGGGCGCGCGCCGGTAATGCCGGCCACGGAACCTTCGCCGACCCACTTCGTGCCGTCATTGCTGATGGTGTAGGAGAACGTTCCTTCGGTGCCTTCGATATGGTTGAAGGCCACGCCGTTGTATTCCAGCTTGGTATTTGTTGCCAGTGTGTTCAGGTAGCCGTTATCGGTGAACTCGCCGACGGCTTGCTGCACGAAACTGCGGTCTGCGCCGCCCTGCAGGATGTTGCCAACCACGGCCGAGTATTGCTGACGGTAGATGCGGTAGATCGCATTGCGGTTGGTACCGCCGTCGTTATAGGTGCCGACGATGCGGGTATAGTCGTCGACCGGAAGTTCGGTGAGATCGAAGGCCTTGCCATCGCCCGGGGTGTAGGTCACATTGTCATAGCTGAAAGACCCCTTGTAGATCGCGCTGCTGAGCGTGAAGTCGTCCAGCGTGGTGTTTTCGAAGTCGAACGCCTGGGCGGCCTGGCTGCCCAGCGCCAGCATGGCGGCGATGAGCGCGGGAACGAGGGTTTTTTGACGCAATTGCATGTTTCTACTCCATGTGTGAGGAGATATGAGGGATGAAACAACAGGAGAGCGTCAGAAAGCTTTGCATTGAATTTCCTGGTGGTGGGACCGGCAGGGGCTGTCCTATAGAAGACGCACGAAGACGGGGATCCGACACCTAGGAAAAACATTGTTTTTTCCAATGACCAGAAAATTCCAATAGGTCGATGAGGATTGGCCGTTCCTGGGCGGCCCGACCCCTCGGGCAAATCTGCGAAATTGATTTGCCCGACAAAGACGTAATGGCCTGCGGACGGCAGATCGTGATCCCCGGACGTTGAAATAAAAACTGCCCCTGGTGTGGACTGATCCCCATAAGTTGGACATTGATCCAACCTTTTGGGGACAGTGCAGGGGCAGTTGGCGGTGCTCAGTCCAGCAATCAGGAGAGTTTGATGTGCTGGATGAAAATTTCGCTGCTTTCCTTGTCCTTGAGCACTTGGGTGCCGGCTGCCGTGCCATCTGTCAGCCAGTATTGCTGGTTGATGCTGGCACCCTGTGTTGTATTGCTGTCTTCGGTGCTGGTGCGTACGGTGATCAGAACCTTGTTGCCTATGGTGTTGACGCTGCTCAACGCGCATTGGGCAGCGGCGCAAGCGCCGATAGCAGGGACGATGTGATTGCCGGCCACGTCAGGGAACAGGCGTTGGGTGCCATTTTTGCTGCCGTCCGATCCGTAGAGGTGCCCATCGGTGCCGGTGAATACCACACGGTCACCCGCCGCATGCAGGGATGAGCGCGTCAGATAAGCGGGAGCGCTGGAGTCGCCGGTCAGGACGATATCGGGAGAGGCCGTTTCCGCTGGCAGGACGGAGACCGTACCTGCGCTGTCCACCTTGTGAAGCAGGTTGCGGGTTTGATCATTGACCAGGAAATAGATGGCATTGGGGGTTTCTGTCAGCAGCGTGATCTGTTCACCGTTGCCGAACGTTGTCAGCGGGATGGTGCCTGCTGGCGTGCCGTTGGTTTTGTAGAGTTGTTGCGGCGCCTTGTCCTTGAGGGTTTTGACATCCGTGCCCTTGACGAAGTAAAGCTCGTCTTTAAGTGTTGCCAGGGTGTTGCCATAGTAGCCGGGGATCAGGTCGTAGGCCGGTGCCAGCAGCGTGCTTGCATCTTTCGGTGTGCCCGCCTGCGTGCCGTCTGTGGTGCCCAGGAACGTTAAGTTTCCCGGCTTGCTCCCTGTGGAGCTGTAGTTGCCATAGTAGGTCGTGGCACCTACGCGTTTCACGAAAGTGAGTGATTTGTAATCCGGGCCCAGGTCGGTCTTGGGCGTCAGGAGCAAGGTGGCATTTTCGCTGTTGTCGAGGCCGCCGTTGTCATTGAGTTTATTAGCGTATAGCTTGCTGCTGGCATAGATGAAGGTATTACCAGCAATCTCGCAGCTCGAAGGGGTGTAACTGCAGAATGGTGCCAGTGTCTTGCCGGTGTCGTTTTTCATCGTCACGGCATCAAAGTCGGTGCCATTCCTGGATTCCAGCGCCTGCGTGGCAATGGTGTACACCCAGATCCTGTCGTTCCAGATATTCGTGATCCGGAAATCGGATGAGCCCGAGCCTGCAGCAAAATCGGCGGCCAGCCGGGTCTGTGCCGGCGAGCCGTCGGATGACCAGAGCTCGCGGCCATGCGCTTCATCCGTTGCGTCAAAGTAGGCCTTGCCCTGGAAGTAATCCGTGACGGGGACTGTTTGCAGGCCGGTCGCACCAGTACTGCCATACATGACTTCATGACCTTGTGCATCCTTGAGCCATTGCACCGTTGCGTTGTCGGTATCTATGGATAGATAACCGACGAGCGCCTGGCGAAAGCCGGTGGGGCGTCCGCCGTCTGCTTTCCAGTCTCGTACCAATTGCACTTGGCTGCAGCGTATGTCGATGACGTTGTCTGTGGCGGGCAGTGCGCTCAGCGTCAGGCTGCCATCTTCGTGTACGGAGCCCAGTCCGGTATCGGCAAACTGGCATTGCAGCAGATAGCGTTGCGGTTGTGCCGGCTGGACGCTGGAGATCCGCAGGATGCTGCCGCTGCTGGCATGGGCCAGCTTTCTGGTGGCCGTGGTGTCGAAGGATTCGGTGGCAATGACTTCCTCGCCCGCAAGCTGTTGCAGCGTCATGCTGGCGCCGGCCGGTAATTGGCTGACTGACACGGAAAGGGAGGCAGTCGTGGGTTCCGGCTTGCCGCCGCCGTTGTCTCCACCGCCATCATTGTTGCCGTTATTGTCGCTGCCACTGCTGCCGCCACCGCAGGCGGCCAGCAAAACGGCCAGCGAGAGCGGCGCCAGCCGGGCAATTTTCGGAAGATAAGGAGTATTCATGGATATGGTTCCAGGAATGAAGGGAAAGGGGAAAGACTGAAGGCGTTGCCTGGATATGCCAGTACGCTGTTGATGCCAGGCATGTCTGATGCACCACGGCTTGTGGCGCATCAGGGATTTGCGAGCGTCTCAGTAGAAAGAGGCATAGCTGAAGCGGCTGCCGTCCGGGGCGGTCACGGGGACGGTCCCTTCGGGGGACCCGTCACTCAGCCAGAAAAATACGCGGTTCTCGTCGCCTTTATCGGTTTCCAGCAGATTGACAGCACGGATGAGCAGGCGGTCATTGAGTACCGCCAGCCGGGAAGTGAGGCAGGTCAACGGACATTCTGCTGCGGTGTAGGTCATGGATACTTCGGCTTTCGGGAACAGGCGCATCGTACCGGCGTCGGTGCCGTCCGTACTCCATAGGTGGTTGGTCACGCGGGTGAAGTTGGCGCCGTCATCGCTGAAGATAACGCGCTTGCCGATGGCGAACAGTTTCATGCCGTTGTATTTGTCCGATTGGGTGTTGGGCATGACGACCGAGGGGGAGATGATGGTACGGGTTCCGGCGGAGGTGCCATCACTGCGGAACAGCGCCCGGATTGGCGTGCCTGATTGGCTGTCCACGACGGCGCTGAATGCCAGGAAATCTTCCGTCGCGACGATTTCTGCGATTTTCGCCGCGTCGTAATTGGCGTAGTCTTTCAGGTCAATCACCATCTCCGTCCCTTCAGGCGTGCCATCGGTACGCCATAGCTGGCTTGCATTCATCCTGAAGTACTGATGCTGGCCGAACTTGGTGTATAGCCCTGGAAGGTCTCCGTTCCGGGTGCCGCTGCGGGCAAGCTGTTGCGTGCCTTCAGACGTGCCGTCCGTTGCATAGAGGTCATATTGGACTGGACGCGTGGTGTTCTTGTTCGTGCGATAGATCAGTTTCTCACCTAGTACGGGAGGCTCACCTTCGCTGCTGATTAACGGTATGAGGTTTTCCAGGCCGGCAGTGACTGCGCCAGTGGCGAGATCTTTGAAGTGCAAGCTCAAGAACACGCTGCCATCAGGCCGGGTACGCCGTGTCTGGAACCAGAGTTTGTCATTGGACAGCTGATAACGTGTGACGACGGCGCCAGGTATGTTTACTTCTAGCAGACTGCTGGGTACGCTGCCTGGGCTGGTCCCATCCGTCTGCCAGGCCCCGGCGGCTTCCGTATAAAGATGCGCGACTTCAGGCGCGTTGCCGGTTTGCATAGCCTCAGCATATCCATAGGTGCCGCTTGTCCAGCTGTCCTCTAGGCCGGGGATATATCGCGGTTGGGTGACGCCATCCTTATTGGTGAAGTACAGCAATTGCTGGTCGCCGTCTTGCCCCTGCGTGGCGGCGTTGCGGCGCTGGCCGGAGATCGGGTCATTGATGTGAATGAGTTGCCGTCCGCCGGCAAATCGGGAGTACGCGCCAGCGAGGTAGTTGGTCTGGATGCGCTGTCCTTGCGGGTCTAGCAGCCAGGATGCCTGAGCGGTATCCAGATTGAGACGCAGGGTGTAGCCCTGACCGACATCTGCGCGGGCCGTGGAAATCACAGTACCGACGAGGCGCACGCGTCCACAGCGTATCGTTTGTGTTGCGGTGCCTAGGTCATCCTTGAACTGCAGGCTGCCGTCATCCTGCAGCGTGCCGTTTTCGCGGTATTGCGAGAAGGCGCATTGCACCAGGTATCGCTGCGGCGCAGCCACGGAGACGGGTCCGAGTATCAGGGTGTCGCCTCCTTTGGCATCGACAGGAACTCCCTGCGGGATGCCGCTGCCTTGGATTTCCAGATCGTGTCGTGTACTGCCGCTGGCGTGGGTAATGGGCAGGATGCTGCCTGGGGGCAAGTCGCAGATTTTCAGGGTCAGTCCTGCGGCGGTATTGCTTAGGGCGCATTCCTGCGGCGCGGGCTGCGTGCCGTTGTCGCCGCCGTCGTTGTCCGTGCGCCAGGCATCATCGCCGTCACCTCCGACGCAGGCGGCCAGAACGAGGCTCATCCCGATGCTGGCGAGGAGCGGGGCAGAGAAGGGAGCTTTCACAATTATGCTTTCCGGAATATTCAGAATTTGAAGTTGAGCGACGCCGAGACATTGCGCGGCGAGCCGTAGTAGCTGGAGGCGTTGTTGGCGAAATAGACCTTGTCGAACAGGTTGCCGATGTTCAGGCCTAGCGTGGCGTGCTTGTTCAGGTCGTAGCGCGCCATCAGGTCCCAGACGGCATAGCTGCCTTGCGAGAAGTTGTAGACCTTGCCGGAGTAGTCGTTGTATGTCTGCTGCCAGGTGTGGCTTTTCCAGCGAACGCCGCCGCCCAGCGTGAGACTGTCGGTCAGCTTGTAGCTGGTGAACAGACTGAAAGTGTGTTTGGGACGGTTGAAGTCGTAGCTGGTCATGACGTCGTCGTAGGACGGCGGCACATAGGTTTGGTAGTCATATGACTTCAGGTGCAGGTAGGCGTAGCCGGCATTGATCATCCAGCGTTCGCTGATTTGTCCGGCAATGGACAGTTCCAGCCCGCTCAGCGTGGGGCCGTCGGTCGCTTCCACCGGCGTGCAGTCGCCATTCGCACTGTAGGGGTTGCGGCAGGACAGGCGTGCCGGGTCACCGTTCGAGATTACCGTCTGGTAAATGTAGGGCACGTTCCGTTCGTGCATGCGGAACAGGGCGGCCTGTAGATTCAGGTTGTCGTCGAGCAGCGCGCTTTTGACGCCGAGTTCCACGGTATTGCCTTCGCGTGGCGGCATCAGGCGGAAGCGCACGCCGTCTTCGATTTCCTTCTGGGTGACGCCGCGGACAACCTGTTGGGTTTTATAAATGCCGGTGTAGCTGAGATAGGCAGAGGTCACCGGGGTCAGTTCGTAGATCAGGCCGGCATATGGAATGAAGCGGCTGGGGTAATGAATGCTTTGCGGATAGTTGTCGAGCCCGGCGCTGCGGTCTGCGGTATAGCCTTTGACGTCCAGGCCATACTTGTGCATACGCGCGCCCAGGATGAGTGAGACGCGCTCCAGTGGCTGTATCTTGGTGCTGAGAAAGGCGCCGTATTGCTTTTCATGGTTTTCATAGATGGGGCCGTGCAGGTCAACCAGATAGTTGCCTCGGCACTTGGGCAGGGCGATACCACCGTTGTTCCAGTCGTCCAGGTTGATCGAGTCGGACTGGTTGCAGTACCAGTTCCGGTCCTCAGTGAACCAGCTCGGGTTGACGACCTTGCCTTTGTATCCATTGAAGCCGACGGCCAACTGGGCGTCGCGGCCAAACAGCTGGAACTTGCCGAGCAGGGTGACATCCAGGTTGTGCAGCGTATTGTCGGTATTGATGCGGCCGTAGCTCAGGCTGGCCGCATTGTTGACAGGGTTGTAGTAGTTCACGCCTATCATGCCGTACACACGGTCTGGCGAGGATGAGGTGTGCTGGTAGGATGCGTTCAGTTTCCAGTCGTCATTGAAATGATGGCGGGCATCGACGAACCATTGGCGAGTGTCCTGCTTGGCATAGGACCATTGCGTGGCCGAGTTGAAGTGCCGCCCTTTGTCGCGGAACAGTTCATAGACACTGTCGGTATCCGTGCGCATCGAGGAGCCGTGCGGCGTGGCATCGTCAACGTGCTTGCCAAAACCGGTGAACCCGGCCGAAACCGTGGTGTCTTCGGATAGGTCGGCCTCGAGGATGCCGTAGAACATGCGTGTCTTTTCATGGACGCGCTCCATCCAGTGATTCCCTTCCGCAGCGACGGCGACCATGCGGCCCCTGAAGCTGCCAGACTCATTGAAGGGTTGCGACAGGTCGACTTCAGCGCGGCGTTTGGCGTGCGTGCCGTAGCTCAGGCTGACCTGGCGTAGCGGTTCGTAGCCAGGGCGCTTGCGCACGAAGTTGATACTGGCTGACGGATCGCCGGTGCCGGTGGTCAGCCCGGTGGAACCCCGGATAATTTCAACGCGCTCATACAGGGCGGTATCCATGCTGGCCAGCATGTCGGCGCCGCCGAACATGCTCGCAGTGGTCGGCATGCCGTCAATCTGGAAGTTGTTGATGGCGTAGCCACGCGAATAGAAGGTGGCGCGGCCGGCGCCAGGCACGCCGAACTCCTGTACCGAGACACCAGGGGTGTTTTTCAGGATGTCCACCACCTGGAACAGGTTCTGGTCCTCGATTTGCTTCTGGGTGAAGATGCTCAGGCTTTGCGGTGTTTCCTTGATGCTCAGGTCCAGCTTGGTGGCATTGCTGGAACGGCGCACGGTGTAGTTGGTGGCGGCCTCTTCCGCCGTGGTCGGGAGGTAGGCCCCGGCTACGGTAATCGCCGACAGGGTGCGTGTTTCGTCGGTATCCTGGATGTGCGAGGTGTCCAGCCGCCGGATGAGGATGTTGGTGCCGTCTATGCTGCCGCTCAGGCCGCTGCCGGCCAGTAGTTGATCCAGTGCCTGGCGCAGACTGTAGTTGCCGTGCAGCGCGGGTGCTTGCAGCCCTGACAGCATGTCCGGCGTGTAGATCAGCTGCATGTCCGCTTGCCGTGCAAGTTCATTCAGGGCGCGGTTCAGGGGTTGGGACTCCAGGGCCAGGGCGATGGTGCCGGAGGACGCACTGTTTTGGCTCCAGGCCGGTTGCAGGGCGTCATGGGTATAGGCCAGGGTCAGCGCGACCAGAATCGGGGCCAGGGAAAACCGGAAGGAGGACAAACCCTTCTCCTAAGTGGATCGGAAAGAAAATGAGAACGCCTATGCTTTCTTAAGATGAAGACGCACGAGCGGGTCTTTCGGACACCTGGAGGGGTGATTGTTTTTTTTTATCGAAATTGAATTTCGATTTTTGGCGGGGGTTCCTGATGTGAGGTCCGGGTATGCCGGCGTATTTCCGTCAGCGGCTGCGGATTTCCAGGCCCTGGTCGGTCTGCCTCAACTGTACCGGCAGCATGCGTGGCAGCAAGTGCGCAAAGTTGTCGAAATCCTTGCTATTGAAACTGCCGCCGATACGCAACGAAGAGACGGCGGTGCTGGCGACGGTGACCTGGACGGGGGCATAGCGCTGGAATTCTTCGATGGCCTGGGTAAGTGGCGTATCTTCGAAAGTGATCCGGCCATGGCGCCAGTTGGCGATGCTTTCCGGGGCGATGCGCGAGAAGGTGAGGCGGCTTTGACCGGGGGCCAGACTGGCGCGCATGCCGGTCGTCAAGGTATCGCCAGCCGGGGTGATCCAAGGCCAGTCCGGCCACCAGGTTCGAGTGGGGGCGACGGCAACCTTGCCAGTGGCAACGGCAACGCCTGCGCGCCCTGGCGCCACGCCAGTGGTGCTGTAGCGGACGGCGAATTGCGTGCCGAGCACGGTGGCTTGCAGCACCGGGGTCCGAACGGTGAACGGGCGCGCGGGATCAGGAACAACTTCAAACCAGGCCTGGCCATCTTCGAGCACAATTTTTCTGTGCCTGGCGTAGGTGGTAGCGGTGAGGCGCGTTGCGCTGTCCAGCACGATGACGCTGCCATCGGGCAGGACGATGCGCTCCTGCTCGCCGACGCCCGTGGCATAACTGGCCTGAAACTGCGGATATTCATACTGATGCCAGATATAGCCGGCGATGGCAGTGACCAGAAAAGAGAATGCCATACAGGCGAACAGCGGACGCCGGGTGGAGGGCGTGGGCAAGAGCAGCTGGCGCAGGCGACGCATGCAGGCGGGTCGTGTTTTCCGTGGGCGTGGATGCGGTTGCGCCTGCGTGTCGGGCTCCAGATGTGCGCGGGGAATCCGGCGCAGATCCTGCATCAGGGCGGCAAGGTTGTCGTAGGCTGCCCGATGCGCGGGGGCGGCGTCCAGCCAGTCAGCCAATGCCTGCGCCTGGGCAGGGCTGAAATCCGGTTGGCTGCTTTGCAGCAGCCAGTCGGCGGCGACATCGTCGATAGCGCCAGCCTCGGGAAGTGTCGGACCAGGGTTACGGCTCATGCTGATCTCTGCATGCTTTGCAAGCCATCATGGCGCGCAAGATGTGTTTTTTTACCATGCTGCTGGAGATACCCATGCGTTGCGCGATCTCGTCATTGGAAAGATCGTCGTACAAGTGCATCCGGAAGGCCTCCTGGCAGCGTGGCGGTAGCGACCGGATGGTATTGATATAGCTTTCGGCCGCACGCTTGCGTGCCAGTATCGCCGCAGGTTCTTCATGCTGCGCCTCGCCAGCCTGCAGGTCTTCGTCATCCCAGTTGTCCAGTGGCTCTTCCGCGCGGATCTGGCGGCGGCGGGAGGCATCCGCCAGCAGATTGCGCGCGACATGGTAAAGGAGACCACGAGGGTTGCGGACTTCGGTGCCTGTCTGGGATGCATGCAGGATGCGGGTGACGCTTTCTTGGGCAATATCGTCAACGGTATGGACGTCTTCGCCTTGGCGCAGCAGAAATCGCCGCAGCTCTTGATAATAACGAAGTACAACATCAACCATGAGATTTATAGCGCCGTGACACGTGACAGACTTCAGGCTTGATGACGAGATACCGCTAACGCCCAAGAATGAAAAGAAGAATCAATTCTATTGGTGGCGATTATATGCTATTAATCTAAAGGGATTCTCCCGCTGCCGGGATGGGGCCAGGTTCCCTGAGCAGGTGCTGCTAGCGGGCCAGCGCCTCAAGCAGCGCCTGGCGGCAGGCGGCCAGTTTTGCACGCCTGGCGGATTCCCGTTGCGGGTCGGGTTCGCGGTGTGGCGTGGCCCAGATGGCATCGGGAAAGTGGGGGTCGTCGCGCCAGCGCGGGATGATGTGCCAGTGCAGGTGCGGCACCATATTGCCCAGTGCCGCCAGATTGACCTTGTCGGGCGCCAGGGTGTCCCGCAGGACGCGCTCGGCGAGCATGACCGTGTCCATCAGCTGCGCGCGCTCGGCCTCGGACAGGTCGCTCATCTCGGCGCGGTGCTGATTCCAGATGACGCGCAGATAGCCGGGGTAGCCGGGCATATCGACTTCTATCACGCGCAGGGCGTCATTGCGCCAGAGCAGGGTGCCGCCCGCCGATGAGCACAGCGGGCAGGGCGGGGAAGGGGGACAGGCGGGGCAGGCGGAAGCGGGGGCAGTCATGTCGTCAGCGTTGGGGGTCAATGTTTGAGCGCTTTTTCGAGCACGGTGACGATGTGCTGCAGCAGCGCGACACGCGCCTGGCGCTTGTCGTTGGCGGGCAGCACGCACCAGGGGGCATGTTCGGTGTGCGTGAGTTGTAGCATGTCCCTGGCGGCTTTTTCATATTGCGACCAGCGTTTGCGGTTGCGCCAGTCGTCAGGCGTGATTTTGTAGCGTTTGGCGGGGTTGTGTTCGCGTTCGTGGAAGCGGCGCAGTTGTTCGTCGCGGTTGATGGACAACCAGACCTTGATGACGATGGTGCCGTGTTCGTGCAACTGGCGCTCGAAGTCATTGATTTCCGCATAGGCGCGCCGCCTGGCGGATTCATTGATCAGGCCTTCGACACGTTCGACCAGGACGCGGCCATACCAGGTGCGATCGAACACGGTTGTGCGGCCGTTGCCGGGAATATGGCGCCAGAAACGCCACAGGTAGGGGTGCGCCAGTTCTTCGTCGGTAGGTGCGCTGATGGGGACGACTTCATAGCTGCGGGCATCCAGGGCGCGTGTGACGCGGCGGATGGAACCGCCTTTGCCGGAGGCATCCATGCCCTCCAGCGCAAGCACGAGGCTGCGCTTGCCGAACGCCGCTTCGCGGACCAGCCGGCCCAGGCGTGCCTGCCATTTGAGCAGGGTTTTTTTGTACTGTTTGCGTGACAGGCGCGGCGTGTCGGCAGGCAGGTCCAGCGTGACCGGCCGCTTGCAGGGCACGGAGGAATCGGCCGGCGGCGTGATGCGCTTGCGTGGCGGCGCCTGCAGCGCCTTGAGCACGATGCTGGCGGTTTCGATGGCGCGCACGCGTTCGTCCGCACTGGGGATCACATGCCAGGGGGCATAAGGCGTCTGGGTTGCTTCGATAGCGGCGGCGCCAATGTCGCGGATGGCCTTGAAGTTTTCGGCCACCTGCTTGTCGGTGTCCGTGACTTGCCATGCGGTCATCTTGTTGGACAACAACTCCAGGGTGCGTGCGCTCTGGGCTTCGCGCGACATATGGAACCAGAGTTTGATGATCTGCACCCCTTCGGCAGCCAGCAGGGCTTCGAAGGCGCGAATTTCGCGGATGCCGCGCAGCAGGTCCGTTGAGGTCATGTCGCTGTGGGCATACTGGCGCAGATGCGCTTCGTACCATGAACCAAAGACGATGCCGGTGCGACCGCGCGCGGGCAGGGCATTCCAGTAGCGCCACAGCGGGGGGCGCATGGCCTGTTCTTGCGTCGGCTCGCCAAAGGCGATGGTGTTGATGTGGCGCGGGTCCATCCATTCGTTGAGCTGGTTGATGGCCGCGCCCTTGCCCACCCCATCGAGCCCCGTCACGACGATCAGCAGCGAGCGCTGGTTTTCCTGCAGCCGGTCGTACTGGGCCTGGATCAGGCTGGTACGCAGCCGGGCTTCGCGTTCCTTGGCGAGCGCCTTGGGCAGCGCTGGGTCGGCTTCGGCGGCGGAAAACAGATCGTCCGCACCGCGCGTATAGGCGCGCGGCACGTTTTCCAGCAGTTCGGCTGCGCTCGGCAGGCCATCGTTTTTCTGGTTGTTGCTGCCCATGGAGGCTCCCCGGGTTTGTTTAGTTTTCAGGCTAACAGACCCGGGGCAAGCATGCCAGAGTCCTGGACGGCCGGCAGGGCGTAAAGGGGTAACGGCGTCAGGGTTGTCAGGGCGTGGGCTTCCCTTATGGGCGTGCCGCGCGCGGGCGAGATGCCATCAGTCCTGGCCGCACATCAGGCGTACCATGCGGGCGTAGATGGCGGTGGCGCCGTGCAACTGTTCCACGGCGATGGATTCGTCGATGATGTGCGCGTCCTCTTCGTTGCCGGGGCCCAGGCCGATGGTGGGGATGCCGCGCCTGCCGGCAGATTCCGAGCCATTGGTGCAGAACGGCCAACTGCCCACGATGGGTTCCCGGCCGGTCTGGCGGACGGCTTCGCGCGTCAGCCGCAACAGGCTGGAATCGGCTTCGCAACGCCAGGCGGGCAGCCAGCGGGGCGGGTTGGCATGACAGCCGGTGAAGGTGGAAACGCTGTCTTCGCTGACCTGCAGCGTGAAGCCGTCCAGGCCGTGCTGCTGCAGGTGGTGGCGGATTTGCCCGAGGACGTCGTCCAGGCTTTCGCCCACGATGGTGCGCCGGTCGAAACGGAGGGTGGCGCTCAAAGGAATCATCGAAATTGACGGATACGGGTCGGAAATGATGTCCGTGGGAACCAGCAGTGCCGGGCCCAGAACCGGATCCTGCGGCAGCGGCAGGCTTTCCAGCGCAGTCAGCGCCCGGGCGGCCGCGTGCAGCGGGTTGACGCCCATGTGGGGGTTGGCCGCGTGGGCGGGCTTGCCATGAAAACGCAGCAGGATTTCCACGCGGCCTTTCTGGCCGGCGCGTATCTGTAGTTTCGACGGTTCGCAGATCACGACGGCGCCAGGCTGGCAGGCATCCAGCACCGGTGCCAGGGCATGCCCTTCGATGACTTCTTCCAGCACGCTGGCGGATACCGCCACGCGTTGCCTGAGCCCCTGCCTTGCCGCCTGGGCGACGCCGCAGATGGCTGCGGCGACACCGCCTTTCATGTCGGTGCTGCCGCGCCCGTACAGGCGGCCGTCATGGATTTCTCCACCGAAGGGATCGAAGCGCCAATTGCCGGTGACGGGCACGACATCCATGTGACCATCGAACAGCAGGGCGATGTCGGTGCCTGCGGGGCCGACGATACCCAGCACGGAGCCGTTGGCATCGGTGCGCACTTCATCGAAGCCGGCGGCACGCATGGTGTCGGCCATCAGGCGTGCCATGCCGGCCTCCTGGCCGGACAGACTGGGAATTCTGACCATGGCTTGGGTCAGGGCTACGACGTCCATGTCCATTTTTGTGTCCATTGTTGCAAGGGGTGCGGACGGTGCCGCCCGCGCCCGGGTTAAAGGAATCAGCGGAAATCAGCGGTTCACCAGCTCGCGCGGCACGCGGTAGACCAGAATGGCGCCCAGGACCGTGAAGCTGGCAAGGAAGTACATGCCGCCATCGGTGGAGCCGGTCAGCTCCTTGATCCAGCCGATGGCGTACGGGCTGACGAAGGCGGCCAGGCCCGCAAAGGAGTTGATGCCGGCAATCCCCGCCGCAGCGCTCTTGCCATCCAGAAAGGCGGTGGGCAGGCTCCAGAACAGGGGCGAGCAGACCATGCAGCCAGCGGCAGCCACGGACAGCATGGCGACGGCCAGCATCGGGTTGTGGCTGAACAGCGTGCTGAGCGCCAGCCCGGTGCCGCCGACCAGGAACGGAATGATCATGTGCCAGCGGCGTTCGCGGCTGCGGTCGGAGTGGCGGCACACCAGGATCATCGAAATGACGGCGCAGATGTTGGGGATGGCGGTCAGCAGGCCGACATCCAGCAGGGAACTGACGCCGGTGGACCGGATGACGGACGGAATCCAGAAGGCGAGGCCTGACAGGCTGGAGACGGTGCAGTAGCAGATGAGCGCCATGTGCACCACGCGACGGTCGCGGAATAACCGCAGCAGCGAGACATGTTCGGTCTTGGTGGCGCGTTCGGCGCTCAGGTTGCCATTGAGCCGCGCCTTTTCCTCGGGGCTGAGCCAGCGGGCGTCGTCGATGCGGTCATCCAGGTACCAGAGCACAGCCACGCCAAGCAGCAGTGAAGGCACGGCTTCGATAAGGAACATCCATTGCCAGCCGGCCAGGTTGTGCGTCTCGTGGAACGCTTCCATGATCCAGCCCGATAGCGGCCCACCCAGGATGCCGGCGAACGGCACGGCGGTCATGAAGACGGCAACGATCTGGCCGCGGCGGTGGGAAGGGAACCAGTAAGTCAGGTAGAGGATGATGCCGGGATAGAAACCAGCTTCGGCTGCGCCCAGCAGGAAGCGCAGGATATAGAACTGGGTGGGCGTCTGGGTGAGCGCCATGGCGGCGGAAATCAGCCCCCAGAGCACCATGATCCGGGCCAGGGTTTTCTTGGCGCCTATCCGGTGCATCAGGACATTTCTGGGAACCTCGAAAAGAAAGTAGCCGATGAAGAAGATCCCGGCGCCCAGGCCATACACGGCTTCGCTGAATTGCAGGTCGTCGAGCATTTGCAGCTTGGCGAAGCCGACATTGACCCGGTCGAGAAAGGCCGCGATGTAGCAGGCCATCAGGAAGGGCAGCAGGCGCCAGGCGACTTTGCGGTACAGCGTGTTGTCAGTGGCGGCCGAGGTGGCTGAGGCAGCGGCAATGCCAGGCGTCGCGACGCCTCCTAGTGATTGATTCATGTGGTCTCCTTTGGTGGTGTATGTTTTTTCAGGCAAAGCGTCCCCCTGCGTGCCGAGATGGCCGCATGCCTTGTTTGTTGTTGGGGGAAGACTGGCCTGCCCGGGCGGCTCTCCTCAAAACCGTCCGGGCCGGGGGTCAGGCGTCAGTCATGCGGGCAGGGCCTCCGGTTCGATGGCGCCGCGCCGTTCGGTGATCAGGCCATAGGCCTCGGGGCGGCGGTGGCGCTCGAAGTTGAAGGTGGTGGTTTTGTAGGAACGGCACAGGTCCAGGTCGCAGCGCGCGATGGCCAGTTCGTCGCCCTTGGTGGAGCAGGCGGCGACGATTTCCCCGGAAGGGGCGATGATGCAGCTGCCGCCTATCATTTCGCAGCCTTCTTCATTGCCGGCCTTGGCCACGCCCACGACCCATGTGCCGTTCTGGTAGGCGCCGGCCTGCATCACGAGCTGGTTGTGGAACATGGAGAGGTCGTCGTGTTCCGGCGCGGGCGGATTGTGCACCGGGGTGTTGTAGCCCATCATGATCATTTCCACGCCTTGCAGGCCCATGACACGGTAGGTTTCGGACCAGCGCCTGTCGTTGCAGAGCGCCATGCCCATGATGCCGTCGAAGCCGCGCCAGACATCAAAAGACGAACCCGGTTCGAAGTAGTATTTTTCCAGGTGCTGAAAGGCGCGCCAGGGCTCGTTCTGGGCATGGCCAGGCAGGTGAACCTTGCGGTATTTGCCGATGATCTTGCCGCTCTGGTCGACCAGGATGGAGGTGTTGTAGCGACGCTTGACGCCATTTTCCACTGCCAGCTCGGCATAGCCGATATAGAAGCCGATGCGCAGCTGCGCAGCGGTTTCGAACAGGATGCGAGTTTCCGGGCCGGGCATTTCGGCTTCGTAGTAGGCGTCCATTTCGGCCTGGTCCTCCACATACCAGCGCGGAAAGAAGGTGGTCAGCGCCAGTTCGGGAAAGACGACGAGCTGGCAGCCCATGGCGTGCGCGTTGCGCAAGTGTTCGAGGAGCCGTGCGACGACGGCGCGGCGGCTGTCGGTACGGTGGATGGGGCCAAGCTGGGCGGCGGCGACATTGACGATGCGGGACATGGTGGAAGCTCCTTGCGGTTGTTTTTTTCGGTAGGTGTCAGGCTTGCGCCAGTTCAAGCAGCAGGTCGAGCAGGATGGCCGCGCCTGCGCCGATGTCCTGGTCCTGCGTGAATTCGGCGACGTTGTGCGACAGGCCGCCAACGCTGGGGACGAAAATCATGCCGGTCGGGCACATGCGCGCCAGCATCTGCGCGTCATGGCCGGCGCCGCTGGGCATGCGGCGCACGCTGTGGCCGTGGGCACGGGCGAGCGCCTCGACACGGCCGACAATCCGTTCGTCGAAGGCGACCGGTTCGAAGTCCGCCAGCACCCGGTGCGAAATGCGGATACCCTCCTGGCTTGCCAGTTCCCCGGCATAGGCCAGGCAGTCGGCGACGGCCTGGCGCAGTGCAGCGCCGTCTGTGTTGCGCAGGTCCAGCGTGAAAGTGGCGCGGTTGGCAATGACGTTGATCAGGCTGGGGTGCAACTGCATGTGGCCGACGGTGGCCAGTTGCCCGCCACCCATGCGGCTGGCCAGATCGCGGGCGAAGCAGGCCATGCGCGCGGCCGCCAGGCCGGCATCATGGCGCAGTGCCATGGGCGTGGTGCCAGCATGGTTGGACGTTCCTTCGATGCTGAACTCCAGCCAGTGGATACCCTGCACGCCGGTGACCGCACCGATGGTGATGCCTTCGTGTTCCAGCAGCGGGCCTTGTTCGATATGCAGCTCGACGAAGGCGTGGACCCGGTTGCTGCCAACCGGGGCCGGGCCGTCATAGCCGATGCGGCGTAGGTTTTCGCCGACTGTCGTGCCGTCTATGCCCACGGTATCGAGCGCCTGTTGCAGGGGCAGGCCGCCCTGGTAGACCAGGCTGCCCATCATGTCAGGGGCAAAGCGTGAGCCTTCTTCGTTGGTGAAGAAGGTCACTGCCAGCGGCCGACGTGTCCGTATGCCCGCGTCATTGAGTGCGGCGATGACTTCCAGGCCGGCCAGCACGCCCAGGTTGCCGTCATAGCGGCCCCCGGTGCGGACCGTATCTATGTGTGAGCCGGTCATGACAGGCGGGCCGTCCTCCCGCCCGCGGCGCAGGCCGGTGACGTTGCCGATGGCGTCCACCGTGATTTCCAGGCCCAGTTCGCGCATCCAGCCGGTAACCAGGTCGCGGCCCTGGCGGTCTTCCTCCGTCAGAGCGAGGCGGCACACGCCGCCACCCTCGATGGCGCCGACCTGGCCCAGCGCGGCAATGCGTGCCAGCAGGCGGGGCAGGTTGATGCGGGCTTGTGTCATACAGGTTCTCCGATTTCCGCTGGCTTGCGGCCGACGATCTGTTCATACAGCACGGGGTCGGTAGCGCCTTCACTGCCGAACAGCAGCACCCGGCTGTGCGCATCCAGGCCCAGCGCCTGGCGGGCGGCGGGGTCGGCCAGTGCCGCCAGCGCGCCAGCCAGTCCGGCGACAGCCGATTCGCCCGCGACCAGGGGAGCGTCGCCATAGGGGCTGTCGGCCAGCAGGCGCACGGTGTCCAGCGCGGCTTCGTCATCGACGGTGAGGAAGGCCTGGACGCCTGGATGAAGGATTTCCCAGGCCAGCAGCGACACTTCGCCGCAGGCCAGGCCAGCCATGACGGTATCCAGTTCACCATGCACCGCCACGGGCTTGCCCGCCTTGGCGCTCTCGAACAGGCAGGCCGCTTTGTCGGGTTCGACGACGATGAATCGGGGTCGGCGCGCGCCGAGCTGTTCCCAGAAGTGGGCGCAGACTGCCGCAGCCAGGCCGCCGACACCGCCTTGCAGGAAGACATGGGTGGGCAGGTCGCCATCCCCGTTTTGCGCCAGTTGCTGCAAGGCTTCGTCGGCCATGACGCCATAGCCTTGCATGACATCCTTGGGCACTTCCATATAGCCGGGGTAGGAGGTGTCGGACACGACGAATCGGCCCAGGCGTGCGGAATCTTCGGCCGCCTGGCGCACGGAATCGTCATAGTTGCCGGGCGTGCGTACTACCTGCGCGCCATAGCTTTCGATGGCGGCCTTGCGGCCTTCGCTGACGGTGGCATGGATATAGATGACACACTGGCAGCCGAAGCGCTCTGCGCCCCAGGCGACGGAACGGCCGTGGTTGCCGTCAGTGGCGCAGGTGACAGTAATGTCCTGGGTGGTCTCGCGATATTTTCCGGACAGCAGGTCGTCGATGCCGAGGTCGTCGCGGCCCAGGCGTTGTCCGAGTTCGCGCAGCAGCAGGCGGCTGACGGCATAGGCGCCGCCCAGTGCCTTGAAGCTGCCCAGACCGAAGCGGTGCGCTTCCTGTTTGTAGAGGAACTGGCGCACGCCGGCGGCTTGCGCCAGCCCGGCGAGATCGCGTAGCGGCGTCGGGCAGTAGCCGGGCCAGCGGCGTATCTGAGCATCGGCGCGGCGGAAGGCTTCGCCGCCGAGGATGGCTTGCTGCCTGGGGCCATAGGGCGCATCGGCGTCGAAGGCGGGGTTGAGGGTCCAGTGCAGGCGGACATCGGGCAGGATGGTGGACAAGGGAAACTCCTTTTTTATAGGTATGGTCGGGATCAGCGATGCAGGTCGCCGTAAAGGTCGTGCAGGGATTCGATGTGCTTGAGGCGCTGTCGGGCGGCGTCGCCCAGTGTGCGCGCGAGCACGGAGCACAGGTGGTTGATCAGGCTCATGGCTGCAATGTAGGAGTCGAAGACGGCTGGGCTGCGGTTCACGCAGCGCAACACGACATCGGCGCGTGCGGGCAGTTCGGTGGCGGTGGGGTCGGTCAGCACCACGACCCTGGCGCCGATGCGGCTGGCGTGTTCCACCACAGGCTTGAGCAGTGTGACGCGGCGGCGGAAGTCCATGACCAGCAGGACATCGTCGGGCCCCATGTCGGCCAGATCTTCGGCCAGGTTCAGGCCGGCACCAGGGGCCAGCGTCACGCCGTCGCGCAGTTGGGTGAGCAGCGCCCAGGCGTACTGCGCCAGCACGCGTCCGTTGCGAAAGCCGGCGATCCAGACGCGGCGCGATTGGGCCAGCAATGAAACCGTGGTTTCAACATCACGACTGTCCAGGCGTTCGAAGGTCTGCGCCAGGTTCTGCAGGTCGGTAGACAGGTGGGCGGCCAGCGCATCGCCCGATGCATCGGGCGGCCGGACCCCGGCCATTTCATAAAGAGGGGAGCCGCGTTCGGCATCATCGCGGGCCTGGGCGCGGATTTCATTGAAGTTGTCGTAGCCCAGGCGGCGGAAAAAGCGGCTGGCAGTGGCCTTGGACACGCCAGCTTTCTTGGCCAGGTCAGCGCCGGACCAGGCTGCGATATTGCCCAGGCACTCCAGCGTGACATGGGCCAGGCGCTGCTCGCTCTCGGTAAAGGTGTCCTGGAGGGACAGGATGCGTTCCTGCAAAGTGGAAGTCATGATCGCCATGCTCAAATGAAACTGTGGTTTCAGTAGAATAATTTTGTGAAATTATAGTGTCAATAAAAATTGAGCAGGCGCGACTAGGGAGTTATCCCAGGGGGCGCAAGGGGGAATCAGGCGGGAAAGTGTCTCGCAAGGCCCGGGGTGGACGCGGGCCTTGCCGTGTTGGCAGGAGACTGGGAGGACTGAAAAGAAAGGAAACGGGGTTGGCCGGGTGTGCGAGTGGCCGGCAGGTCGTCAGGCGACCAGGCGCGCCAGCTCCGCGCCCGGCTCGGCGGCGCGCATGAAGGTTTCGCCGATCAGGAAGGCTTGGACGCCGTGTTCGCGCATGCGGCGGATATCCTCGGCGCTGGCAATGCCGCTTTCAGTGACGACGCGCCTGCCTTCGGGAATGCGCGGCAGCAGGTCCAGCGTGGTCTGCAGGCTGGTTTCGAAGGTGCGCAGGTTGCGGTTATTGATACCCAGCAGGGGCGTGTGCAGTTTCAGCGCGCGCTCCAGTTCCTCGGCATCATGCACTTCGACCAGGACATCGAGGTCGAGCGCACGGGCGCAATCTTCCAGGTCGCGCATCTGCGCATCGCTGAGGGCGGCGGCGATCAGCAGCACGCAGTCGGCGCCCATGGCGCGGGCGGCCACGACCTGATAGCTGTCGATGACGAAGTCCTTGCGCAAGACGGGCAGGCTGCAAGCGGCGCGGGCCTGGCGCAGGTGGTCGTGCGAGCCCTGGAAGAATTGCACGTCGGTCAGCACCGACAGGCAGGCGGCGCCATGGGCCGCGTAGGAGCCGGCGATTTCGGCCGGGGAAAAGTTCTCGCGGATGATGCCCTTGGAGGGGGATGCCTTCTTGATTTCCGCGATGACGCCAGGCCGGCCGACCGCAATGGCGTCCTCGATGGCGCGGGCGAAGCCGCGCACGTCCTTGCGCGCCTGGGCTTCGCGCAGCAGTTCGGCTTCGCTGCGCAGTTGGCGCGAGGCGGTGACTTCTTCTTTCTTTACTTCCAGGATACGGGTAAGGATGTCGTTCATTCCTGTCGTCCTTTGCGCGTGAATGCGCAGAATTCTTCCAGTTTGGCGCGGGCCGCGCCGCTGTCCAGCACCGAACCGGCCAGGCGCAGGCCGTCCTCGATAGAGGTGGCGCGGTTGCCGGCGTAAATGGCGAGGCCGGCATTGAAGGCGACGATGTCGCGCGCGGTGCCGGGTTCATTATTCAGGGCGGACAGTACCATGTCGCGGGATTCTTCGCGGCTGGAGACGCGGATGCTGCGGTTGGACACCATGTTCAGACCGAAGTCTTCCGGGTGTATCTGGTATTCGGTCACGATATCGTCCTTGAGTTCCCCGACCAGGGTAGAAGCCCCAAGGGATGCTTCGTCCATGCCGTCCATGCCATGGACGATCAGGACGTGACGCGAGCCCAGCCGTTGCAGCACGCGGACCAGGATGCCGACCAGGTCGGGGTGGAACACGCCCATCAGCTGGTTGGCGGCCTTGGCCGGATTGGTCAGCGGCCCCAGGATATTGAAGATGGTACGCACGCCCAGTTCTTTGCGGATGGGCGCGACATTCTTCATGGCGCTATGGTGATTGGGGGCATACATGAAGCCGATGCCGGTCGCGGCCAGGCATTCGGCGACGGCAGGCGGCGGCAGGTCGATGCGAGCGCCCAGGGCTTCCAGCACGTCGGCGCTGCCTGAGGATGACGAGGCGCTGCGCCCGCCATGCTTGGCGATGGGCACGCCGGCAGCGGCGGCGACGAACATGGCCGCAGTGGAAATATTGAAGGTATTGCTGCCGTCCCCGCCGGTGCCGCACATGTCCAGCAGGTCTTGTGTGTCGGGGGCGGTGACGGGGGTGGCGAATTCGCGCATGACCTGCGCGGCAGCCGTGATTTCGCCGACGGTTTCCTTCTTCACGCGCAGGCCCATCAGCAGGGCGGCCATCATGGGCGGTGAAATTTCGCCGCGCATCAGGCTGCGCATGAGCGTGAGCATTTCATCGTGGAAGATCTCGCGGTGCTCGATGCAGCGGACCAGGGCTTCTGTCGGAGTAATGGGCATGGGTTGGCTGGCTGGCTGGTTCATGGCGGTCAGTCCTGCGTCAGGAAGTTGCGCAGCAGGGCATGGCCGTGTTCACTCAGAACCGATTCGGGATGGAACTGTACTCCGTATATCGCTAATTCTTTATGTCGGATACCCATGATTTCCCCATCTTCCGTTTCCGCCGTGATTTGCAGGCAGTCCGGCAGTGATTCGCGCTCGATGGCCAGGGAGTGATAGCGGGTGACGGTGTAGGGCGAGGGCAGGTCGCGGAAAATGTCAGTGCCGGTGTGGGTGATAGGCGAGGTCTTGCCATGCATGATCTGCTTGGCGCGGATGATCTTGCCGCCGTAGGCTGCGCCTATGGATTGATGCCCCAGGCAGACGCCCAGGATGGGAATGCGGCCGGCGAAGCGCTGGATGGCGGCAATGGAGATGCCAGCCTCGGCCGGGGAGCATGGGCCGGGCGACACGCAGATGCGCGCGGGCGCCAGGGCTTCGATTTCATCGAGCGTGATTTCGTCGTTGCGGGCGACTTTCACTTCCTCGCCCAGCTCACCGAAGTACTGGACCAGGTTGTAGGTGAACGAGTCGTAGTTGTCTATCATCAGCAGGGCCATGATGGCGATCCTTGTATCTTTGCGGTATTCGGTTGCCGGCCGGTTGCCGGAACTGGCATGGCCGGGAATGTCTGTGCAAGGTTCAGTGCTTGCCTGGGGTGGGCAAGCTTCGCCATCGGGGGACCAACGCGGGATATGCGCGCGCGCAGCCATCCTGCCGGTAAAGGCCGGGGAGGTATTGGGCTGTGGGGGCGTGTGGCACTGGGCAATCTCCTGAGCGTTGGAGCCGCCGTACCGGGAATCAGAATAAAAAAACGCCTTGTATCCACCCGAAACGGCGGCAAGGCGTGGTGTGAAACCGTAACGTCGAGCCGCTTCCTATTGGAAGCGCCACCACTGGCAAGTGAGGGACGTTGCGTAACGGTTCATGGATTCAGTCTGTTGCTTGATGAAAACCGGGCGCGGGGGCCAGCAAGGCCGCAGGCAACCCGGATAATGCGTCGATTGTAGCGGCAGCCTTGGCCGCTGTCGAGCGTGGTGGCCAAGGCTGCTGGCGGCCGTTGCCGGCAGGCCGCACTTGCTGCCTGGGCGGGCAAGTGCGGCGCCGGCCTCAGGGTTGCAGGGCCTCGGCGCGGATGCGCCAGTCGCGCAAGGCCAGCAGGGCGCGCTGCTTCTGCCATTGCGCCTGCAGGGGTTGCGATGGCGTGGCGGCAGGCAGCAGCCGGCCGTCGCTGTTCCAGTGGTAGAACTGGGGATGCGTCATGCCCACCACTGCGCCTTCGGCGCTGATGAAAATGCCGGGGCCGGCGCCGGACTCGTCGCCGATGAAGGACAGGGCAATGGGGGCAGTGGTATCGGCATACAGGTCGCGGCCGCGCTTGGCAACGCTGGTGTCTTGCAGCGAATGCGCCATCAGCGTGGCGAAAATGTCCTGGTGGCTGGCCCATTCACCAGTGTGGGGGATGCCACCCAGGCGATAGGGCTCAGGGACCCACATGATGATGGGCACGCCGTACTTGAAATTCAGCTGGCTTGCGTCGGGATAGGTGAATATCTGGCGCGTGTTGTGGTCACCGGTGGCAGCGAACAGGGTATGTTCCATGACGCCGTCGCGTTCCAGGTTGTCCAGGAACTGCCCCAGGGCATTGTTGGCGTACTGGTAGGTAGAGAGGATGGTCCGGCCATGCTCGGCATCCACTGCCATGGCAGTTCCCAGGGTATCAGGGTCCAGGACGGCCGGCTGGTAGCCCGGCGGCGAACGGAACGGCGGATGGTTGGTGGTGGTCAGCATGACCAGCATGAGCGGTTGGCCGGCTGCTTCCGCCTCGGCCACGATATCCTGCGCGTAGCGGAACATCCACTCATCATCCACGCCCCAGGTATGGGTGGTGGC
Source organism: Kerstersia gyiorum (assembly GCF_048595715.1). Taxonomy (NCBI): domain Bacteria; kingdom Pseudomonadati; phylum Pseudomonadota; class Betaproteobacteria; order Burkholderiales; family Alcaligenaceae; genus Kerstersia; species Kerstersia gyiorum. The sequence continues at coordinate 3,466,450 of NZ_CP169556.1, read as the reverse complement.
CTCGGGATAGCGCTCCGTGATCGCGCTTTCGCCCAGCACCTGGTCGAAGCCCTGCTGCAATAGCGCGGTATCCAGCTTGCGCCAGCTATCCTGGCCGGCGCTCAGGAACACGGTGCGGTAGCCTGCGTCACGGTAGGCCTGGGCCACCGAGGTGGAGTAGCCGCGATAGCCGTAGCGGCTCTGCATCAGGGGGGTGACCGGGCTGTCCAGCAGCAGGCCTTCCAGGCTCTGGTAGGTGCCATGCTGGTAGGACAGCGCCTTGTCGAAGTAATCCGCCTTGCCGTGCAGCCAGGGGCGCAGGTGGCCCAGCAGGTCGTTGCGTTCCGGGTCGTCGTATTCCAGCAGGTGCCGGCCCCAGCCTTCCATGACAGCCACCAGCACATTCGGCTTGCGCGCCTGTTGCCAGGCGGCTTGCGCCGGCAGCGGCTGCAGCAGCGCCTGGTGGGCGCGTTCGGCCGCCTGTTCCGCGCCCAGGGACTCGCCTGGGGATTGCAGGCCGGCCTGTTGCAGCGCGTCTTCGAGGGATTGCAGGCCATAGAGCTTCATGCCGGCCTCGGGCGTACTGCCCATGTCCGAGGCATTGCGCTCCTTCCAGGCCATTTGCAGCGCCACCCAGCCATTGGGCACCAGGTTGTTTACCAAGGCGTCGGTGGACACGGCCATGTGCATGGTACGCAAGGGGAACGTGCCCAGGCTGCCGCGCGCCAGGCCTGCCGTCAGCAGCAGGCTGGCAATGGCCAGCGCTGCCAGGCGCCAGCCCGTGGGGCCGCCAGGCTGGCGCCTGGCCCACCAACGGGCGATGGCGACTTGCACGAAGGTCAGCAACAGAATGCCGATGACCAGCCGGATGACAGGCAGGTCGTTCCACAGTGTGCGGGAAATCGCGGCCGTGTCATCCTCGGCAAAGCCAAAGACCAGGCCGTTGATGGGGCCGTTGTAGAACTGGAAGTAGTAATAGTTGACCACCATCAGCAGGTTGATCAACAGCATGACCAGCACTTGCCAGCCGGCCAGCAGCTTTTGCCAGAAGTTGCGCAGCCGGGCTGGCATGAGGAAGGCCAGGAACAGTGGCAGGCCGAGCAGGACTGCCAGGTTCTTGACGTCGAAGCGGGCGCCCATCCAAAAGGCGCGGGTAAGGTCCTGCCCGGCAGGGTGCCATTGCACCGGCGCCTGGATCATGATCACGGCCATGCGTCCCAGCGCCAGGCCGATGACGGCCAGCACCAGTAGCATCCAGTACTGGCGGTGCAGCCGCAGCCAGGGGGTCCAGGTTTGATTTTCTTTTTTTGCGGCACGCTTGGGCGCCCTGGTGCCGGGTGATGCACTCATGCTTCAGTTTGATGACAAGTCTCGAACGGAAGCTGATTCTACCCCTTGCCCAGCACGGCGCCAGCACTGGTTTGCAACAGAAAAAGAAACCGGCGGCCTCAGTCGGCGTTGTCCAGCCCTTCCTGTACTTGTTCTGCCGCGCGCAGTACGGCGCGCGCCTTGGCTTCAGTTTCCCTCCATTCCATTTCAGGATCGGAGTCGGCAACGATGCCGGCGGCGGCCTGGACATACAGGGTGCCGTTCTTGATCACGCCGGTGCGGATGGCGATGGCGAGGTCCATTTCGCCGCCGTAGCTCAGGTAGCCGGCTGCGCCGCCATAGATGCCACGGCGCACCGGTTCCAGCTCGTCGATCAGTTCCATGGCGCGCACTTTGGGAGCGCCGGTCAGGGTGCCTGCCGGGAAGCTGGCGCGCAGCACATCCATGTTGCCTATGCCGGGGCGCAGCGTGCCGGCGACGTTGGAGACCAGGTGCATCACGTGGGAGTAGCGCTCGATGGTCATGGTGTCGGTGACGACCACGCTGCCCGGCTCGGCCACGCGGCCGATGTCATTGCGCGCGAGGTCGATGAGCATGACGTGTTCGGCGCGTTCCTTGGCATCGGCCTGCAGTTCGACGGCCAGTTCAGCATCTTCTTCGGGCGTATTGCCGCGGCGGCGGGTGCCGGCCAGCGGACGGATGGTGATGCGGCTGCCAGCCTCCAGTGGCGTAGCGGGGGGAGCGCTGGAGAAGGCGGGCACCGGCCCGGCGGACTGCGGCAGGTTTTCCTGGCGCACCAGGATTTCCGGCGAGGCGCCAACCACGTGGAAGTCGCCAAAATTCCAGAAGTACATGTATGGCGACGGATTGAGCGAGCGCAGGGCGCGGTACAGCGAAAGCGGCGCGTCGCGGAAAGGCTTGGCGATAACCTGGCCGACCTGTACCTGCATCAGGTCGCCAGCCGCGATGTATTCCTTGGCCTGGAGCACGGCCTTGAGGTAATCGGGCTTGTCGAAATCACGGCGTTCCTGGGTGCGCGTGCTGGCGTGGCTGTAGGGCACTTCGACGGGGCGGCGCAACTGGGCGCGCAGGGTCTTGAGCCGTTGCTGGGCGCGGGCGTAGGCTTCCGGCTGGGCCGGGTCGGCATAGACGATCAGATACAGTTTGCCGCTGAGGTTGTCCACGATGGCCAGTTCATCGACATGCAGCAGCATGATGTCCGGCACGCCTTCTTCCATGCCCGCCGGGAAGGGCTTGACTGCCGGGCCCAGGCGCTTTTCGATGTGGCGGATGGTGTCGTAGCCGAAATAGCCCGCCAGGCCGCCTGCGAAACGGGGCAGGCCGGGGCGCAGGGCAACCTTGAAGCGTTTCTGGTAGTCCTCGATGAATGCCAGCGGGTCGCCGGTATGGCGTTCGATGACCTGGCCGTCGCGCAGGACTTCCACCTGCTCGCCGCTGGCGCGCAGCACGGTGCGTGCCGGCAGGCCGATGAAGGAGTAGCGGCCGAAGCGCTCGCCGCCGACGACGGATTCGAGCAGGCAGCTCATGCGGCCCTGCGTGCCGCCCTGGTGCGCCAGCTTCAGGTAGAGCGATAGTGGCGTATCCAGATCGGCATGGCTTTCGGCGATCAGCGGGATGCGGTTGTAGCCTTGTGCGGCCAGGGCTTGGAATTCAATCTCGGTCATGGGGACTCTCCGTGGGATGCTGGGGAGGCCGGGCGCGCACAAAAAAGCCCGGCCTGAAGGTGGGCCGGGCGTGTGATCTTTTGCTGCGTAGGGCTGGCATACAGGAGCGCCAGCCGAGAGGTCGTCACCAACACCCGGACATGCTGCGCCACCAGCGCCAGCTGGCGCGTGCGGAACGGGATGCGGGTGCGATGAACATGGAATTCGGGTCTGGTCTTTTCTGTGGTCAGGGCTGGTTGCGGCGGGCAATCCACCCGGCGGCTTCCAGCAACGTGTCAACTATACCATCGACATCCAGCGTCTGCACATCCAGCCCTTCGTTGTAGCCGTAGCTGACGGCCAGCGCGGCGCAGCCTGCGGCGCGCGCCGCCTGGGTGTCGTTGATGGAGTCGCCGATCATGAGCGCCTCGGCCGGTGCCACGCCTGCCAGCCCGCAGGCATGCAGCAGCGGTTCGGCTTCCGGTTTCTTGCGTGCGCAGGTGTCGCCGCATACCACGATGGGGAAGTACCCATCCAGGCCCATTCGAGCCAGCAGCGGCGGGGTATAGGCCTGGGGCTTGTTGGTGACCACGGCCAGCGGCAGGCCCTGGGCGCGCATGGCATCCAGGCCGGCGATGACGCCGGGGTAGACACGGGTATCGGCGCCGTTGAGTTCGCGGTAATGCCGTTGGAAACACGCCAGCGCATGCTCGAACCCGTCGGGCAGGGGGCCTTCAAGACTGGCGTCGCCGGTCATGGCCCGCCGCACCAGGACCTGCATGCCCTTGCCGACGAAAGTCGCCAGCAGCGCCAGGGGCAGCGGCGGCAGGCCGAGGTCGGCACGCATGCCGTTGGCGGCGTTGGCGAGGTCTGGAATGGTGTCCAGCAGGGTGCCGTCCAGATCCAGCAGGACCAGCTTGATGGCGCTCATGTCAGCTTCCGGCTCAACAGGTTTGCAGGCTGCCGTCCACGCGTGCCATTTCGGCGCGCATGGCGTTGATCACGGCGGCGTAGTCGGGCTTGCCGAAAATGGCCGAGCCTGCGACGAAGGTGTCGGCACCGGCTGCGCGGATGGCGCCGATGTTGTCGACCTTGACCCCGCCGTCGATTTCCAGGGCGATTTCCTGGCCGCCCTGCGCCGTCCAGGCGTCAATGCGGGCACGCGCCTGGCGCAGCTTGGGCAGGCTGGACGGCAGGAAGGCCTGGCCGCCGAAGCCGGGGTTGACCGACATCAGCAGGACGAGGTCGAGCTTGTCCATGACATGGTCCATCCAGTCCAGCGGCGTGGCAGGGTTGAAGACCAGGCCGGCCTTGCAGCCATGGTCGCGAATCAGTGACAGCGTGCGGTCCACGTGGCGCGAACCTTCGGGGTGGAAACTGATGATATCGGCGCCCGCCTTGGCGAACATCGGGATCAGGGCATCCACCGGTTCGACCATCAGGTGCACGTCGATCGGCGCCTTGACGTGCGGGCGGATCGCTTCACAGACCAGCGGGCCGATAGTCAGGTTGGGAACGAAATGGTTGTCCATGACGTCGAAGTGGATCCAGTCCGCGCCAGCGAGCAGGACATTGCGCACTTCTTCGCCCAGGCGGGCAAAATCGGCGGACAGAATGCTGGGAGCGATGCGGGCGGGCGGCAGGGACGTTTGTTCTGGCATGATAGCGGCCTGGAAGGCAATGAATGGCGGTGCAGTGCGCCGCGCTGTAATGGCGGATCATATCTGGCGGACGGCGGCCCATTGGCCGCGATCCTGCTGTATTGCCGCCGGGCATGGCTGGGCACCGGTTTGGCCGGTGACGCCAGATGGGCCAGGCAGGCAGCCGACATTATTGCAGTTTTGGGGGGCAGGGGTCGCGTTTTGCGCCGTTCGCAGGGCGGCCGCGGCCATGTGAGGGACTAGGGGGAAGATTTTCATGCGAGACAAAACATATGACCTGACGGTGACCGTCGTGCCGCGCTATGTGCCCGAGCAATCGCAGCCGTCGGCGGACGAGTATCTGTTTGCGTATACCGTGACGATCGCCAATACCGGTACGCGCCCGGCGCAGGTGATCGCGCGCCATTGGGTGATTACCGATGCGCAGCAGCACCAGCACGAAGTGCGCGGCCTGGGCGTGGTGGGCAAGCAGCCACTGCTGGCACCGGGGGAGTCCTTCGAGTACACCAGTGCCTGCCCCTTGCGGACTCCTGCGGGAACCATGCGTGGCACGTATCATTGCGTAGGTGAGAACGGCATCCCCTTCGATGTCGCGATACCGGAATTCATGCTGGCAGTGCCCAGTACGTTACATTGACCCTGAGCCACGGCACGCGGAAAAACTTCGCGCGCCGCTGTTATGGCGGTCCTATAATTGTTCAAGAACTTACCGGGCGGTTCATGAAGCTGACGCGTTTACTTCCATTTTTGATAGGTGGCGCCGCATTGCTGGCGTCTTGTAGCACGACGGGGCCTGTGCCCGAGGGCGGCCCGCCCTCGGGGCAGCCGGCGACCGATGTGGTGACGGGCGAGGCAGCGCCTGAGGCGCGCAGCCTGTTGCCCTTGCGGGTGCCCCCCTTGTCCAGCCTGCGCGATACCACGGCACGCCGTCTCGATGGCGGCTGGACGCGCGCCGATTGGTCGGAAATGCCTGGCTGGAGCACCGAGCCCATGGACCAGGCCTGGGTGGCCTTCCTGCGCAACTGCGCCGGCCTGATGCGGCCCACCGGCGGTTCGCTGACGGCGCCAGCGCGTGCCGCGCCGCGCCCCTGGCATGCGGTGTGCGCTGCCGCCGCTGATGCTTCCAAGGCGCCGGACGCCAACGACCCCGCCGCCATTCGCCGCTTCCTGCAACAGCATTTGCAGCCCTGGCGCCTGGACGAAGGCAAGGGCGCTGCCGCCAATACCGTGACGGGCTATTACGAGCCGCTGGTGCGCGGTTCGCGCGAGCGCGGCGGCGTTTACCAATGGCCGCTGTATGCCGTGCCGGCCGATCTGCTGACGATAGACCTGGGCGCGGTCTATCCCGAACTGGCAGGTAAGCGCGTGCGCGGCAAGCTCGTCGATGGCCGCCGTGTGGTGCCCTATGACACCCGCGCCGAGATCGCCGCCGACAGCGCGCGCCAGCCGGCTGCAATTGTCTGGGTGGATGATCCTGTCGATGCCTTCTTCTTGCAGATTCAAGGCTCGGGCCGGGTGCTGCTGACCGACGGTCCGGACAAAGGCAAGACCTTGCGCCTGGCCTATGCGGATCACAACGGGCGGCCATATGCGTCGATAGGCCGCTGGCTGGCGGATCAGGGTGAGCTGACGCTGGCCCAGGCTTCGATGCAGAATATCCGGGCCTGGGCGCGCCGCAATCCGGCGCGTGTGCAGGAAATGCTCAATGCCAACCCCGCCATGGTCTTCTTCCGCGAGGAAACCATCGTCGATCCGTCCGAGGGCCCCAAGGGTGCCTATGGCATTCCGCTGACGGGGCAGCGCTCCATCGCAGTGGATACCCGCTATGTGCCGTTGGGCGCGCCGGTGTATCTTGCCACCACGCTGCCGTCGTCCAACCAGCCGCTCAACCGCCTGGTCTTCGCGCAGGATACCGGCGCGGCGATCAAGGGTGCGGCGCGGGCGGACTTCTATTGGGGCTTTGGCGACGAAGCGGGTGAACAGGCCGGCCGCATGAAGCAGCGCGGCCGCATGTGGGTGCTTTGGCCCAAGACGGCCGGGCAGCCGGCAGCACGATGATGGGCGGCATTGTTATCTGCGGCGCCGGCAATGCCGGGCTGGCAACAGCCCTGGCCCTGGCGCGCCAGGGCCAGCGTCCGGTGATTCTGGCGCCACGCCGGCCCGTGCCGCCGCCCCAGGCGGACGTCTATCATGCACGTGTCTATGCCATTTCTCCCGCCAGCCAGGCATTCCTGCAGGAATTGGGGGTCTGGGAGGCGATGGAACCCGGGCGCGTGGCACCCGTGGCCGGTATGGACATCCATGGTGATGCCGATGGCCGCCTGGACCTGCACGCCTGGCAGGCGGCACGCGACGCATTGGCCTGGATCGTCGAATCCAGCGAAATAGAGCGTGCGTTGCAGCAGGCCGTGAGAGTGTTCGGCCTGGAATGGCGCGACGAGGAAGCCGTGCGCTATGACGCCGGGGTGCTGCATACCAGCAAGGGCGCTGCCTTGCAGCCGGATCTGCTGATCGGTGCGGACGGCGCGCGCTCGCTGCTGCGGGCGCATGTTCCCGACGTCAGTTCGCGGGCCTATGGCGCCACCGGCCTGGTGGCGCACCTGGATGCCGAGTTGCCGCACGGCGGTATCGCCCGGCAGTGGTTCCGCGATGATGGCGTGCTGGCCTTGCTGCCCATGCCGGATACCGCGCAGGGGCCGCAGGTTTCGATGGTCTGGTCGATGAAGGATGAACACGCGCAGGCCATGAAAGCCTTGCCGGCGGACGAGGCCGCGCAGGCCTGGTCGCGCCGCCTGGCGCAGGCCACCGAAGGGTGCCTGGGCAACCTGGCCCTGCGCAGCGCCGTGCACGGCTTCCCTCTGACGCTGGATCGCACCGGCATGATCGGCGAGCGCCTGGCGCTGGTGGGCGATGCTGCACATCGGGTGCATCCGTTGGCCGGGCAGGGCTTGAACCTGGGCCTGGGCGATGCGCGTGAACTGGCGGCCATTGTTGGCGGCAGGGAAGATTTTCGCACCGCTGGCGACCCGCTGCTGTTGCGGCGTTATCGTCGCAGGCGGGCTGAGGCCGTGGGCGCGATGGCGCTGGCGACCGACGGCCTGCAACGCCTGTTCGATGCGCAGCCAGCGCCGCTGGCGTGGCTGCGCAACACCGGCATGTCGCTGGCAGGGCGCCTGCCAGGGGTGCAGCGCTTGTTGATCGAACAGGCGTCGCGCTAGGAATAACAGGGATGCGTCCCGGGAAGTCTCAGGAGAAACCCGTTCATGTCAGTCAATTCAATCCGGCGCTGGCGCGCCGCTGCCGCAGCCGCTTTCGTGGTCTGCATGATGGGCGTGCTGGCGCCGGCGGCCCAGGCGGCGAAGGCCACCGAGCCTGCGGTTGCCGAAGCGGCCACGATCAGCCGCCTGTTCGCGCAGCGTTTCGACGGCGTGCAACCGGACGAAGTGCGCAGCGTCGGCTATGGGCTCTATGAGGTGCGGATTGACGACAGCCTGTTCTATACCGATGCCGGCGTCAGTTACTTGATGCAGGGCTACCTGGTGGATGCGGCGACGCGCCGCAACCTGACCCAGGAACGCATGGATCAGTTGTCCGCCATTGACTTCGACCAGCTGCCGCTGGACCTGGCGATCAAGCAGGTGCATGGAGACGGCTCGCGCCGCCTGGCTGTGTTCGAAGATCCGAACTGCCGTTTTTGCAAGCAATTGCGCCAGACGCTGGCGGATATCGACAATGTGACGGTCTATGCTTTCCTGTTCCCCATTCTGTCCCAGGATTCGCATGACAAGTCGCGTGCGGTGCTGTGCGCCAAAGATCCTGGGGCGACCTGGGACGCCTGGATGCTGAAGGGAATCGCGCCCCGGGCCGAAAACTGCGATGCGCCGCTGGATCAGTTGCTGGCGCTGGGAAAGCGCCTTAATGTGCGCGGTACGCCCGCCGTTTTCTTCGAGGACGGAACGCGCGCGCCCGGTGCGCTGCCCGCCGATGAATTGCGGGCGCGTCTGGATCGCGCCCAGCAAGCCACACGCTGAACCTTCAGCTGCCCCCGCCAGATATCAGGAAGCCGAATATGTCTTTGCCACCAGTTTTTCCCGCGCAAGTCATCGCGCGATGGCTCTTGATACTGGTGTTGGTTGCCGGCGTCTATTTCTTCGGCAGCTTCCTGGTGCCGGCGCTGGCCGCGCTGATCATAGGCATCGCTTCCTGGCCCCTGTATTCACGCTGGGTGAGGGTTTGCAATGGGCGCACTGCGCTGGCGGCGACCTGCGCGCTGCTGGTCGTTATCCTGGTGTTGATCGTGCCGCTGTCGCTGGCGCTGTCCTACGCCATCCAGGAGGCAGGTAATGTCCTGGGCTGGCTGCAGGGTGCCAACCGCAACGGCCTGCCCGTGCCGGAGTGGCTGCCGGCCCTGCCGGTGGTCGGCGAGCGCTGGGCGGGCTATTGGCAGGAACACTTGGGCGAACCACATGCGCTGGGCTACTGGGTGCAGGTTCTGAGCGGGCAGCATCTGGGCAACATCTACCGCTGGGTGCTGTCGGCTACCGGCAATCTGTTCCATCTGGCGCTGACGGTACTGTTCATGCTGATCACGCTGTTTTTCGTTTACAAGGACGGGACCGCTGTCGTGGCGCAGCTGGACCTGGCCGGCGAGCGGATTTTCCCGGCGCGCTGGCAACAGTTTTCGCGCATGGTGCCGGCGACCATCGGTTCGACTGTGACCGGCATGGGGGTGATCGCCATTGGCGAAGGCGTGGTGCTGGGTATCGCGTACTGGGTGGCGGGCGTGCCGTCGCCGGTGCTGCTTGGCGTGATCACCGGTTTCATGGCCTTGATTCCTGGCGGCGCCCCGTTGTCCTTCACCTTGGTCTCGCTCTACTTGATGGCGTCTGGCGACATCGTTGCCGGCGTGGGTCTGCTGGCCTGGGGTAGTATTGAGCTGTTCATCGTGGACAAAACGTTGCGGCCGCGCCTGGTGGGCGGCCCGGTCAAGCTGCCGTTCCTGCCGACCTTCTTCGGCCTGGTGGGCGGGGTCAAGACCATGGGCTTCGTCGGTCTGTTCGTCGGGCCGGTACTGATGGCGCTGCTGGTAGCGATGTGGCGCGAATGGCTGCGCAATATCCGCGCCGAGCGGGCGCGCAAGCAACAGGGCCGGCTGCCGCAGGAGCGCGGCAAGGTCCAGGCGGAAGGGCAGGACGAAGGGATTTGACCTGTTCCGGTGTCGGGGCGGGAATTTTTCACATCGCGAGGACAGCATGAGTATCAGCATTCGCCAGAACGACAAGGACGCGCTGCGCCTGACCGCAGTCGCGGCAGGGCACGAGTTGGTGCTGGATATGCCCGCACCCCAGGGCGAGGGGCCGGATCCGCATGATTACTTCGATACCGCGCTGGGTGGCTGCAAGGCCATGACGGTGCTGCTGTATGCGCGCCGCAAGGGCTACCCGCTGGAACATGTCGCCGTGAATGTCGAGCGCGACGCCAGCCGCGAACGCGAGGGTGTCTATGGACTGTCCGTGACCCTGACGCTGCAGGGGACGCTGGACGAGGCGCAACGGCAGGACCTGCTGGCCATTGCGGACCGCTGCCCCATTCATCGCCTCATGACCCAGGCCGACATCGAAGTCAGCACGCGCCTGGGCTGAACCCCGCAGAGTTGGCTGCGCCCGGACGCGGCCCCGCAAGGCGGCCAGGCGCTTGTCGGACCTTCATGAAACATGGCGCAGGAGCATGCAGCTCCTGCGCCATGTTTCATTGCTGCAAGGCAGTCGGTCAGGCCTGCATGCCGGGCACTACCGTGGAGAAGCCTGCATCGACGTGGGTGATTTCACCCGTGATGCCGGCTGCCAGGTCGGACAACAGGAAGGCGGCGGCGTTGCCGACGTCTTCGATGGTCACGTTGCGGCGCAGCGGCGCGGTCTGTTCGACGAACTTCAGGATCGAGGAGAAGTCCTTGATGCCGCTGGCTGCCAGGGTCTTGATCGGGCCGGCGGAAATACCGTTGGCGCGGATGCCCAGCGGGCCGAGGTTGTTGGCGAGGTAGCGCACGCTGGCTTCCAGCGATGCCTTGGCCAGGCCCATGGTGTTGTAGTTCGGCACGACGCGCTCGGAACCCAGATAGGTCAGGGTGAGCAGCGAGCCGCGACGGGCTTGCAACAAGGGCAGTGCGGCCTTGGCCAGTGCCGGGAAGCTGTAGGCGGAGATGTCGTGCGCGATGCGGAAACCTTCGCGCGACAGGCCGTCAAGGAATTCGCCGGCGATGGCTTCGCGCGGCGCAAAACCGATGGAATGCACCAGACCGTCCAGGCCGTCCCAGCGCTCGCTCAGTGCCGCGATGGCGCCGTCGATGCTGGCATCCTCGGCGACGTCGCAAGGCAGCACGATATCGCTGCCGAAATCGGCGGCGAATTCCTTGACGCGGTCGGCGAAGCGGTCGCCGACATAGGTGAAGGCCAGTTCCGCGCCTTGCTGATGGCAAGCCTTGGCAATGCCGTAGGCGATGGAGCGGTTGGACAGGACGCCGGTAACGAGAATGCGCTTGCCGCTAAGAAAACCCATGTGTGTCTATCCTGAAAATTAACGAAGGCAGAAGGGCCGGGCAGGGCCGGCCGCATGGCAATCATACCGCCCGGCTTGCGCCGGGGGCGGGAAAGGCGCGCTCAACCGCGCGAATTGGTGCCGGGGATGCGCAGCTTGCGGCCGACGGCCAGGTTGCTGCCCTTGAGGTTGTTGAGGCGGCGCAGCGTGCTGACATCAGTGCCGTAGCGGCGTGCAATGGCGGACAGGGTGTCGCCCCGGCGTACCGTGTGCGAGCGCACGGTCGCAGCGCGGGAGTTGCTGGCAGCCACCGGTGCGACCGGCGCCAGCGAGGCGAACTTCACCTGGTTGCCCGGCTTGGCAGGCAGCAGCAGCGGCTGGCCGCTGGCCGTGCGCTGGCGTGCGCCCAGGCCATTGAGGCGGCGCAACTCGGCTTCGGAGATGCCGTGTTCGCGGGCGATGTCGCGCAGGGTTTCGCCGCGTTTGGGGTGGTAGGTCTTCCAGGCGCTCAGTTCACCTTTGTAGGTGTTGAGATTGGCATAGAACACCTCGACCCGGTCCAGCGGCAGGATCAGCGTCGTGCTGTCCGAGCCCGGAATGATAGGCAGGTTGTAGGACGGGTTCAGCGCACGGAATTCGTCCAGCGGCATTTCCGCCAGCTTGGCGGCGATGTCGATGTCGATATCGCGCGTTTTGGCGATGGTCGTGAAATACGGCGAATTGGGGACTTCCGGCAAGGCGATGGCGTACTGCTGGGGCATGGCCACGATGTTCTTGATGGCCTGCAGCTTGGGCAGATAGTTGCGCGTCTCGTCCGGCATGTTCAGCGACAGGTAGTCCGTCGGCTTGTTGTCGGCTTCGTTGCGGGCCATGGCGCGGCGTACCGAGCCTTCTCCCCAGTTGTACGAGGCCAGCGCCAGGTGCCAGTCGCCCTGCAGTTCGAACAGGTATTCCAGGTAATCCAGCGCTGCCCGAGTGGAGGCGATGGGGTCGCGGCGTTCGTCACGCCACCAGTCCTGTTTCAGGTTGAAGTTCTGGCCGGTGGCCGGAACGAATTGCCACAGCCCGGAGGCATGTGCGCGGGAATAGGCGTCCGGGTTGTAGGCGCTTTCGACGAACGGCAGCAGCGCCAGTTCGGTCGGCAGGCCGCGGCGGTCGATTTCATCGAGGATGTGGTACAGGTACTTGCCGGCGCGGTCTGCCATGCGCTGCACATATTCGGGGTGGGCGGCGTAGTAGTCCGTCCACTTCTGGACCAGCGGCGTATCCAGGTTGGGGATCGCGAAGCCCAGGCGGATGCGTTCCCAGGCGTCGGAGGCCGGGCGCGTCAGGTCGATGATGCGCGAGCTGTCGGCCATGCGTGCCTGGAGCAGCGTGGCGCGGTTGGATCTCTGCGGGGGCGGGGAAGAACGGGCGATCAGCAACGATACCGGGTCGTTGTCCTGGGCAGCCTGTTGTTGGGGGGCGCTGGCGCAACCGGCCAGGACTGCCAGGCACAACGGTAGGATGAATTTGATCAGGTTCATGCAGATAGGTGGCGAATTCGTTAGGCGCAGCAGGTACGGCCAAGGCCGCGCTCAGGCTGCATTCTTCCATTCACGCAAGGCGGCGAAGATGTCCACACTGTTGGAAAGCGAGCGCTGCGCCCATTGTTGGGCAGCCTGCATGACCTGGGGATCGCCAAGGCGGAGGAAGGGATTAATCTCGTATTCTAGTGCGAGCTGTGTGGGTAATGTTGGAATTCCGTGTTTTCTGAGCTCGGATGCACGATTTTTCCATTCTTTTAACGTCTGATTACCCGGATCGACGCTAGCTGCCCAGGCCAGGTTGGATAGCGTATATTCATGGGCACAGCAAACCAGGGTCTCTGGCGGCAGACCGCTGAACTTCGCCAGAGAGTCATGCATCTGGCGCGGTGTGCCTTCGAACAGACGGCCGCAGCCGGCGGAAAACAGGGTGTCGCCACAGAACAGCAGCGGCTGTCCTGCCAGTTCTCCGGCATAGGCGATATGCCCGGCGGTATGGCCGGGAACGTCCAGCACGCGCAGCGCCAGGGCCGGGTCCTCGAACACGACGCTATCGTTCTCGCGCAGCAGCACGTCACAGTGCGGCAGTTGTTCCGTTGCCGGGCCATAGACCCGGGCACCGGTGGCCTGAACCAGTTCCAGCACGCCTCCGACATGATCCGCATGGTGATGGGTGAGTAGAATGGCAGCTAGCTGAAAAGGGTGGCGTTCCAGGAAATCGAGCACAGGACGTGCTTCGCCCGGGTCCACCACGACGGCCTGGCTTGAACCGGCGGCCAGCCAGATATAGTTATCCCGCAGTGCGGGCAGCGGGATCAGCGCGCCGGGAGCGACAGCGTCGGCGGTAGGGGGCGTTGTCTGAAGAATCATGGGGATATGTTCCAGTGACTGACGAAAGCACAATCAGTAAATTGGGCGAGTGGCTGGCCACGCCGCCAGGGGAATATGTCCGCGCCTGGGAGCAGGCCCAGTTCGATGCCATGGTAGCCGATGTTTTTGGCTATCAGGCCTGGCAAGTCGGTATGCCGCAACTGGATGCGCTCAAGGATAATCGCATGCCTTTCAAGGCCTATGCCGGCCTGGTGCTGCCGGGTAAGGGAACAGGCGCATGGCAGGCGCAAATCCAGGCCGATCCGGAGGCCTTGCCATTCGATGCGCAAAGCATAGACCTGCTGGTGCTGCCGCACGTGCTTGAATTCGCCAGCCGTCCGCACGAGGTGCTGCGCGAGGTCGATCGCGTGCTGGTGCCGGAAGGGCGGGTCGTGATTTCAGGTTTCAATCCGTGGAGTCTCTGGGGATTGCGGGAGTCCATTCCCGGTATCGACCCGTGGCTGCCGCATGCCCAGGCCGCGCAGGTGTCGCTGGTGCGCCTGCGGGATTGGTTCAAGTTGCTGGGCTTCGAGGCGGAACGCGGCCGCTACGGCTGCTACGCGCCGCCGTGCCGGACGGAAACCTGGTTGCAGCGCTGGCACTTCATGGAATCGGCGGGTGAGCGCTGGTGGCCGTTCTGCGGTGCGGTCTATGCGGTATCGGCAGTCAAGAAGGTGCAGGGCGTGCGTCTGATCGGCCAGCCCTGGAAGAAAAAAAAGCGGCGTATGCCGCGTGGCGCCCGGGTGGCCGGGGCCGCCAGCATGGAGCCGGCGGTTGCGCCGCAGGCACTGCCTGCGCGTGACATGCCGGTGGACAAGGATAATCGGTGAAGGCAATGGCAGGAAATACGGCAGCATCGGCCCAGACGGCCAAGCAGGTGGAAATCTGGACCGACGGGGCCTGCAAGGGCAATCCCGGCCTGGGCGGCTGGGGCGCGCTGTTGCGCTATGGCCGGCACGAAAAGCCCATGTGCGGGGGCGAGCGGGAAACGACCAACAACCGCATGGAAATGATGGCCGTGATCCGGGCGCTGCAGGCGTTGCGCGAACCGTGCCGGGTGACCTTGCATACCGATTCGCAGTACGTCATGAAGGGCATCACGGAGTGGATGCCCAACTGGAAGCGCCGGGACTGGCGTACCGCAGACAAGAAGCCGGTCAAGAATGCAGATCTCTGGAAAATGCTCGACGAGGAAGTCGGCCGCCATGATGTGACCTGGCGTTGGGTCAAGGGGCACGCCGGGGACCCGGGTAACGAGCGTGCCGATCAGCTGGCTAACCAGGGAGTGGACTCGGTGCGCGGCACTGCCGGGCAGGCTGCTGCCGAGGCGGCGCCGACGGCTGCCGGTGACTAGCCAGGCGGCCCAGGTGCGGCGGCGGGCAATCAGCGCGGCGCCCGGCTTGTTTTACACTGATGTCTTTCCGGCAGTGCCCTGCCTGTTTCTATGAGTGAGGAGTCTTGCCCGCATGCGACTGATCGTACTGGATACCGAAACCACCGGCCTGGAACCGGCGCAAGGGCATCGCATCGTTGAAATCGGTGCCGTGGAGGTCGATAACCGCATGGTTACCGACAACTACTACCATCAATATCTGAATCCCGACCGCGACAGCGACCCCGAGGCCCTGGCGGTGCACGGCTTGACCACGGAGTTCCTGTCCGGCCATCCCCGTTTCGAGGAAGTGGCCAGGGATTTCGTGGAGTTCATCCGCGACGGCGAGCTGTTGATCCATAACGCGGCCTTCGATATCAAGTTCCTCGATGCCGAACTGCAACGGGTAGGCCTGGGCAAGGTGCGGGATTATTGCGCCAAGGTAACGGACAGCCTCATGGTGGCGCGCGAGATGCATCCGGGCAAGCGCAATTCGCTGGATGCGCTGTGCGACCGCTACGGCATTTCCAATGCGCACCGTACGCTGCACGGGGCCTTGCTGGATACTCGCCTGCTGGCGGAAGTCTGGCTGGCCATGACGCGTGGCCAGGAGTCGCTGCTGGGTGATGTCGATGCTGCGGATAACCAAGCCAGCGGCAACGCGATCCAGTTCCGCAGCGGCAGCGACGATTTCGACCCGTCCAGGCTGGCTGTCCTGCCAGCGGGCGCCGACGAGATACAGGCGCACGCGGATTACCTGGCGGCGCTGGACAAGGCGGTCAAGGGGGAGTGCGTCTGGCGGCGCTATGAACCGCAGTCCGAAGCTGCGCAGTCCTGACAGGCCGATGTGAGACCAGTGCCGATTTGTGTTTCTCTGTGCTGGCCGTCCTGTGGCGCAGGCTGGTTTGTCGGCCATGCAAGAAAAAACTTGCTGCTTCGGTGATTACGATGCTATTATTTCTTTCTCTTCGAGGTTTGAAGAAATCTGGGCGGTTAGCTCAGTGGTAGAGCACTGCCTTCACACGGCAGGGGTCACAGGTTCGAACCCTGTACCGCCCACCAGATTCATGTACGGAAACGTACGGCAGAAACCTGTATGGCATAGCCATGCAGGTTTTTTTGCGTCTGCGGCACTGTATCGGGCCATGAAGCATGGGCACGATGGTCGCGCCTGTCGAAGATACCAAAGGGATGAGCCCGTAATCGCAGCGGTTCGGCATGGAGTGGCCCAAGTGGCTGCGTTTCGCACTGGTGCTGGCCGGAAGCGGTATCCTGGCCTGTGTGCTGGTCAGATTCGCCGAGCTGCTGTGGAAGTTCGTTCTGTGCCTGATTGTGATCGGCGTGGTTTGGGTCATCGGCGCGGTCATCTGGCGCATTGTGTAAGGGCGCATCGTCTAAGCGTCTTGCCTCGGCAGGCAGGCGGAGCCTGCCCGGCTGCGCGAGGCAAGACGCCGGGCATGGTGTCGCTGTTTGACTGGTGCGTGCCGGTTGGTGGTGGATAGGTGCCGGGATAGATCCAACCTTGGCCAGGCTCTATCAGCCTCTACCGCCCTTTAGTACTCTTTACACGGCCTGAGCGCCGCCATCCACGGGCAGGGCGATACCGGTCACGTAATCGGAGGCCCTGGATGCCAGGAAGATCACGGCGCCATCCAGGTCTTGGGGATCGCCGGGCCGACCGGCGGGAATGCGGCGCTGGGTGCGTTCCAGCCAGGCCGGATCGCTGAACATGGCCGATGTCATTTCGGTCTTGAACCAGCCGGGCTCGATGGCATTGACCTGGATGCCCGCCGGTGCGAATTCGATGGCCAGGCTTTTGGTCATCTGTCGCAGGCCGCCCTTGCTGGAAGCATAAGCGACGCTTTCGGGCAGGCCGTTGGCGCTGCCATATGAACAGAAATTGATGATCTTGCCGTGTCCGGCCGTGCGCATGTGGCGCAGCGCTTCGGTGGCGCAGATGAAGCTGCCATGCGTGTTGACAGCATGGACGGCAATCCATTCCTCATCCGGGAAATCCAGCGACGGGCACTTGCGGTGGATGCCCGCCGCATTCACCAGAATATCCAGGCGGCCGTGGCGGGCGACCACTTCCTGCATCACGGCGCTGACCTGCGTGCGTTCGCGCGTGTCGCAGCGCATGGCTTGCGCACCCAGGCGGTCAGCCTGTTCCTGCAGTACGTCTGCGCGCCGGCCCAGGATGATGACAGTCGCGCCGGCGTTGCGCAGCGCGCGAGCGGCGGCTGCGCCCAGGCCGGAGCCGCCGCCGGTCACGACCGCGACCTGGCCGCTCAAATCAAAAAGTTGCTGTGCCGGGTTTGCCATGGTGATGATGTCTCCTTGTTGATGGCGCCAGTGCTGGCAGTGGGGGAAATCCACGGCCCAGACTGGTTCTGGAATGGTATTCCATTTTTGGGTGGCAAGGGGACGGGTGCCCCGGTCGCGGTGGCGGGCAGGCACGGGCAATGGCGTTGCCGCGGCAGCGTCGCTGTTGGTCCTGGCGCTGCCGGCTGGCCGCGCTGGCCGGGTTCAGTCAGGCGTGTGCAGCAGGCCGTCGATACCCATGGTGAGGCTCAGCAGCACGACCAGCAGGATGGAGAAAAGGAAGAGCTTGCGTGCCCAGGGGCCGGGGTTGCCTGGGTCGCAGGGCGCCAGCGTCAGCCTGAGCCAGTAGAGCCCGCCAGCCAGGGCCGTGACCAGGTAGAGCCAGCTGGCGGCGCTGAAAAGCGGCAGCATCAGGCTGCAGGCGGCGAAGGCGGCGGTATAGCCGATGATCTGACTGCGGGCCGAAGCGAGCCCGTATTGCAGCGGCAGCACCGGGATTCGAGCGGCGCGATAGTCTTGCGCCCGGAAGATGGCGATGGCGTAGGAGTGCGGCATTTGCCACAGGCAGAACATCAGCAGCAGCATCAGCGCACCCATGTCGAAACAGCCGCTGGCCGCACAATAGCCGATCACGGGCGGCATGGCGCCCGACAGGCTGCCGATCAGCGTGCCGTGCACGGTATTGCGCTTGCCGTAGAGGCTGTAGGCGCCGACATAGACGGCAAAACCCAGCAGTCCCAGCAGGGCGGCGAGCGTACCGCCGCCCTGGGTGCCCAGCAGCAGCAGGCCGGCCAGCCCCAGCAATGTGCCGTACAGCAGGGCGTGGCGGGGGGCGATGAGGCCGGTGACCAGGCTGCGTTGGCGCGTGCGCGTCATCGCGGCGTCGATGTCGCGGTCGATATAGTTGTTGAAGACGCAGCCCGAGGCGATCACCAGGGCCACGCCGGCCGCAGCCGCCAGCAGGGTGGCGAGGCTGGCGTGGCCGGCGGTTCCCAGGAGGAAGCCGCCGACAAAGCTGACCAGGTTGCCGGCGATGATGCCGGGTTTGGTCAACAGCAGGTATTGCCTGAACATGCGCACGGCGGGCCTTGCCTTTACATCATCATGTGGTCGTTCATGCTCCAGATGATCCAGAGCGACAGGCCGACCACGATCAGCAGAATGACTATCGTGAAGACAAAACTGGACAGGTTCCAGCCGCCTTCCGAGTGCCGGTTCATGTGCAGGAAGTACACCAGTTGCACGATGGTCTGCACGATGGCGAAACCGAAAATCAGCAGCAAGGTGGTGGAACGTTCCAGGCCGGTGGGGTACATCACCAGCGCGAACGGAATCAGCGTCAGGATGACCGCCAGGATGAAGCCGGTGTTGTACGAGCGCAGCGTGCCGTAGCTGGCGCCAGCGCTATCGGTATCAGTGTGGCCGTGTTGGGACATGATTACAGGGCTCCCGTCAGATAGACAACAGTGAAGACGCAAATCCAGACCAGATCCAGGAAGTGCCAGAACAGGCCCAGGCAGGCCAGGCGGGTCTGGTTGCGCGGCGTCAGGCCATCCATCGAGGTCTGGTGGATCAGCACGGCCAGCCAGATCAGGCCGGCGGTAACGTGCAGGCCGTGCGTGCCGACCAGACCGTAGAAAGCGCCCAGGAAGGCGCTGCGGCTGGGGCCGGCGCCTATGCTGGCCAGATGCTGGAATTCATAGATTTCCATGGCGATGAAGAGCGCGCCCAGCACGAAAGTCACGCACAGCCAGCGCAAGGCGTTGCTCTTGTCGCCACGGTGGATGGCCAGTGAGGCATAGCCGAAGGTGATGCTGGAGAACAGCAGCACGAAGGTTTCGCCCAGGACAAACTTCAGGTTGAAGATTTCCTGGCCGGTCGGGCCGCCGGCATAGGCGTTCATGAGCACGACGTAGGTGGCGAACAGGCTGCCGAACAGTACGACGTCGGACATGAGGTAGATCCACAGGCCGAAGACGGTGTTGTCGCCGTGTGCTTCGTGCCCGTGGTGGTCATGGCTGTGGCCGTGGCCTGTGTGCGGCTTGGCGTGCGCGCCGGTACTCGGGTTCAAGGTATGAGTGGACATATTCAGGCCTGGCTCGCTTGGACTTGGGATTGGGCAGCTTGGGAGTGGGCAGCTTGGTAATGGGCGTTCTCGATGCGCTCGATTTCCTTGACCGGCACGTAGTAGTCCGTGTCCTTGTCATAGGTACGCCAGATGAAGGTGATGATCGTGCCTGCCAGCCCGGCAATGGCCATCCACCAGATATGCCAGATCAATGCGAAGCACAGCGCCAGCACGAAGGCCGACATGATGAAGGGCAGGCCGCTGTTGCGGGGCATATGGATGGGCTCGTAGTGCGCGGGGCGCGCAATGCCGCCATGCTTCTTGGCTTCATGGAAGGCATCGAGCGTATCGGCGCGCGGCGTGACGGCGAAGTTGTAGAACGGCGGCGGCGAGGAAGTCGCCCATTCCAGCGTGCGTGCATTCCAGGGGTCGCCCGTCAGGTCGCGGTTCTTGTTGCGGTCGCGGATGCTGACCACCAGCTGCAGCACCATGAAGAAGATGCCCAGCGCCACGAAGCACGCGCCCACGAAGGCCACGTACAGGTAGGGTACCCAGGCGGGGTTGTCGTAGTGGTTCAGGCGGCGCGTCATGCCCATGAAGCCCAGCATGTAGAGCGGCATGAAGGCCAGGTAGAAACCGATGATCCAGCACCAGAAGGAGTAGCGGCCCAGGCGCTCGTTGAGCTTGAAGCCGAAGACCTTGGGGAACCAGTAGGCGTAGCCGGCGAAGTAGCCGAACAGCGCGCCACCGATGATGGTGTTGTGGAAGTGGGCGATCAGGAACAGGCTGTTGTGCAGCAGGAAGTCGGCGCCGGGGATGGCCAGCAGCACGCCGGTCATGCCCCCGATGGCGAAGGTGACCAGAAAGCCGATGGTCCACAGGATGGGCGTGGTGAATTCCAGCCGGCCGCGGTAGATCGTGAACAGCCAGGTGAAGATCTTCACGCCTGTCGGGACGGCGATGATCATCGTCATGATGCCGAAGAAGGCATTAACGTTGGCGCCGGACCCCATGGTGAAGAAGTGGTGCAGCCAGACGATGAACGACAGAATGCCGATGGCAACGGTCGCGCCCACCATGGACTTGTAGCCGAACAGCTTCTTGCGGGCGAAGGTTGCGGTAACTTCGGAGAACACGCCGAAGGCCGGCAGCACCAGGATATATACCTCGGGGTGGCCCCAGGCCCACACCAGGTTCGCGTACATCATGGCGTTGCCGCCAAGATCATTGGTGAAGTAGTGGGTGTCCAGATAGCGGTCCAGCGTCAGCATGGCCAGCGTTCCGGTCAGAATGGGGAAGGAGGCGATGATGATGACGCAGGTGACGAGCACGGTCCAGGTGAACACGGGCATTTTCATCAGCGTCATGCCGGGGGCGCGCATCTTGATGATGGTCACGAACAGGTTGACCCCGGTGAGCAGAGTGCCCAGACCGGATGCCTGTAGCGCCCAGATGTAGTAATCCACCCCCACGCCCGGACTGAGCTCGATGCCGGACAACGGCGGATAGGCGACCCAGCCGGTCATGGCGAATTCGCCTATGCCCAGCGACAGCATGACCAGCACCACGCCCACCACGAACAGCCAGAAGCTGAATGCGTTGAGGAAGGGGTAGGCCATGTCGCGCGCGCCAATCTGCAGCGGCACGACGATATTCATCAGGCCCACGACAAATGGCGTGGCCACGAAGAAGATCATGATCACGCCGTGGGCGGTGAAGATCTGGTCGTAGTGGTCGGGGTGCAGGAAACCTTCGCTGCCGCCATTGGCCACAGCCAGCTGGGCACGCATCATGATGGCGTCGGCAAAGCCGCGCACCAGCATGACCAGCGCCACGAAGATATACATGATGCCGATCTTCTTGTGATCGACGGAGGTGATCCATTCAGACCAGAGATAGCTCCACTTGCGCAGGTAGGTGATGCCGCCGACCACCGCCAGGCCGCCAATCAGGATGGCGATCAGGGTGATGACGACGATGGGTTCGTGTAGCGGTATATCCGCCAGGCTGAGTTTTCCTAACATGTCCGGTCTCGGTTACAGGGCATTCGGGTGCGTTTCCGGGGCGGCATGTCCGCCCTGGAGGCTATCGTGGCTGGGGGCGTCGTCCTGGGCATGGCCGTGCCCGTCTGCCGGTGCGGCGGCGTGGTGGCTCATATCGACGAACTGGCCGATGATGCGTTCGAACAGCTTGGGCTCGAGGCTGGCGTACTGCTCGATCGGGTAGCGGTAGGGCGGGTTTTCCGGGCGCTTGGCAACTTGCAGGAAACGCTCGAAATCGAAGTCTCCGCTGCCGGCGCGGGTGTGCTGCACCCACTGTTCGAATTGCTCTGGCGGCAGCGCGTGGGCGACGAAGTGCATGTCGGAGAAGCCATTGCCGCTGTAGTTGCCGGAAAATCCGCGATAGTCGCCCGGTTCGTTGGCGATCAGGTGAAGCATGGTGCGCATGCCGCCCATGGCATAAATCTGGCCGCCCAGCTGCGGGATGAAAAAGGTATTCATCGAGCTGTTGGAGGTGATTTCGAAGGCGACGGGGGTATTGGCCGGGATATACAGTTCGTTGACGGTGGCGACGCCCTGTTCCGGATAGAGGAAGATCCACTTCCAGTCCGCCGAAATGGCCTGCACGGTGATGGGCGGCACCTCCGAGTCCAGCGGCCTGTATGGATCAAGTTTGTGTGTACTTTTCCATACAACTACTGAGAGTATGCAAATAATAATGATGGGGAAGCCCCATACGACCACTTCGACTGCGGTGGAGTGTGACCATTCCGGCATATAGCGGGCCTTGGCCGAGGCGCGGTATCTCCACGCGAAGACCAGGCTGAGGATGATGGCAGGCAGGACCACGATCAGCATCAGGCCGACAGCCGTGAAGATCAGGTTGCGCTCCTCTATGCCGACCTGGCCCTTGGAGTTGATCAGTTCCCAGTCACAGCCTGACAGGCCGGCCAGCGCCAGCAAGGCTGGAAGCATGCATAGGTGTCGTATTTTCAACGGTTTCATCGTCATTTCTTGGACATGGGCGGGGACGCCGGATGAGGAGTCGCAGGCGGGGGGCCGGACGCGGACGCCGAGAGGGCGTGTCCTGGCGTGACATGCTCTATGATTGGGGCAGGCTGCAGGACCGGGCCGGACGAGGCTTGCGAGATTTGTATGTATTTATACATATAATGTATGCATACAATATTCTGCAGGATCGGAATATATCACAAACAATCACCATACGATTCGCATGAATGACAAAAGCGATGCGTCGATGGCTGCGCCTGCCTGGCTGGATGCGCTGGTCGACGGCGGCGGACCGCGCTACCTGCAGATTGCCGATGCCATTGGCACGGCGGTGGATGAAGGACGCCTGCGGCCCGGGGATCGGCTGCCACCGCAGCGGCACCTGGCCCGGCAACTCGGGCTGGATCTGACGACAGTGACGCGTGCCTATGCGGAGGCTCGCCGCCGTGGCCTGCTGGACGCGCGTGTCGGGCAGGGGTCGTTTGTGTCCCATGGCCCCGCCGACGACGGCCGGGTGGCCGACCTCAGCATGAATATTCCGCCGCCGCCGCCGGGCGACAAGCTGGAGCGCATGTTGCGCCAGGGCATGAACGACGTACTGGCGCGTGCCGATGTCGACACACTGATGACTTACCACTGGGGGGCGGGCAGCCTGGCCGACCGCGAAGCGGCGGCGGCATGGCTGGAAGCCAGCCTGGGCCGGGTGGACCCGGCGCGTATTGCGGTGGTGCCGGGGGCCCAGGTGGCGCTGGCAGGACTGGTGCTGGCGCACAGCGCCCCGGGCGATGCCGTGGCAGCCGAGGTATTGAGTTACCCCGGCCTGATGCAGGCGGTGCGGCAAAGCGGCAGGCGCATGGTGGCGGTGGCGACCGACGAGTGCGGCATGCTGCCGGACGAGCTGGAACGCGCTTGCCGCACCCAGCGTGTGCGCCTGTTGTATCTCAACCCGACGATTCAGAACCCGACCGCCATGACCATGCCGGCCGGGCGCCGCCAGGACATCCTGGCCGTGGCGCGCGCACATGGGGTCCATGTCATCGAAGACGACCCCTACAGTTTCCTGGCAACGGAACGCCCGCCTGCGCTGGCGCAGCTCGCGCCGGATATCGTGAGCCATGTGGCGACGCTGTCGAAATCATTGACGCCGGGCTTGCGCACTGCTTTCGTCGCTTTGCCGGATGCCGCCACCCAGGACGGGTTTGCGCTGGCCATGCGGGCGCTCACGCTGATGGGCGCACCGCTGATGGCGGCGTTGGCGACGCAATGGATACGCAGCGGCGTGGCGGATGCTTTCCGCGATGCCGTTGCCGCGGAAGCACGCATACGCTATGAGCTGGCGGAAGCCGTGCTGCCCTTCGCGCACCGTGAAGGACCGCGTGGCTTTCATATCTGGCAAGCTGTGCCGGCGCAATGGAGCCTGAACGGTCTGCTGGCGGCGGCCAGCGCCCATGGACTGGGCATTTGCACTTCCGAGTTTTTCACGGTGGAAGGCGTGGCGCCCAAGGCCATACGGATTTCGCTGGGTGCGGTGCCGGACCGGCGCCGACTGGAACGCGCACTCAAGGTGCTGGCGGATCTGCTGGCGCAGCAGCGCCCGGCCTTGCCAGCCGTGGTGGTGTAGGGGGGGCGGTGCAGACGGAGGGGCGGGCCGTGCGCCCGCCGGATTGTGCTCAGGGCCGTTTGACAGCGGTGACTTCGATTTCAACCAGCCAGCCGGGGTTCACCAGGCCGGCCACCTGCATGGTGGAGCGGGCATTCAGGATGGCCGGGCTGCCGCCGAAGAATTCGGCATAGCCGGCGCTGAATCCGGCGAAATCCATTTTGCCGGTCGCCGGGTCGGCAACCAGATAGGCCTGGACCTTGACGACATCCTCCAGCCCCAGTCCCAGCGCGGCAAGCTGGCTCTTGATCTTGCCCAGGACGCTGATGGTCTGGGTTTTCGTGTCGCCGAACGCAGCGGCGCTGGTAGGCGGCGCGTCCTGGTTCTGCACCGATGGCACCTGGCCGCTGAGATAGACGGTTGCCAGGCCGGGTGCGACTTCCGTGGCGGCGGCGATGGGAGATTGCGGATTGCCGGAGGCATGGCGCGTAATGCCAGTGGCGCTGGCAGGCGTATGAACCAGCGCGGCGGCAATGAGGGCGGCGGGAATCAGCTGGCGGCGGAAGTGGGCTTGCATGGATAGACCTCGTCTGAGTGGCAGGGGAAAGGGTCGGCAGCGCGCCGGCCTGCGGGCCGGCGTGCAGGGATGGGTTCAGGCCGCTTGCGCGTGGGCGTGCAGCTTGGCGATCTGTTGCCAGGCGGATTCGATGGCACCGGAGAGCCAGCCGGTCTGGTAGCTCAGGTGTTCGCCGGCAAGATAGACCCGGCCTTCCGGCTCCAGGAGCAGGGGATAGGTGGTGCGGCGTCCTTCTTCGCTCCAGTGGGCCCAGCCGCCCCGGTTGTAGGGTACGTTTTGCCAGGCAATGGAAAAGCTGTTGCGGAAGCTTTCCTGGTATTGCGGAAATATCTTCTGGCCGTTGGTCAGCGCGAAGGTGGTGCGTTCGGCCGGGTCAAGCTTGCCGATGGTTTCGGCGTTGCCGCCGAAGTTGTAGTAGCCCAGGATGATGCCTGCCGCACCCTGCCAGTTGTTCGAGGGCAGTGTAATGTTGCCTATGCCCTTGATATCGGTGCGGACGTGGCCGCCATAGATGGCGTCATCCACTTCCCAGAACCGGTTTTTCATCTGCAGGCCGATTTTGCCGGCGGGCATGTAGGGCACCGAGGCGATGGCGGCCTTGAAGGCAGCGGAAAAATCGGTGTCCAGGTCTTTCAGCACGGGCAGCGGGATCGTGCAAATGCAGTAATCGGCCTGCAGCGTTTCGGCCGTGCCGGAGCGGGTGTCCTTGACGACCACGGTGACGCCCGCATCGTTCTGGCGCAGCGATTGCACTTCCGCCTGGTAGCGGATCAGGCCGTTGAGCTGCCGTGCAAAGGCGGCGGGAATCTGGTCCATGCCCTCCAGCGGATGGAACATGGTGATCTGCTGGTTGAAGCTCTGCACCGATTGGTAGATATGCCCCAGCCTGGAACCCAGTAGTTCTGCGAAGCCCAGCGGGTCGGATGGCGTGCCAGGGCCGGGTTCGGTGCCCGCGCCCGGATTGACGGCGTAGCCACGGCCATTGGTGCCGTGATAGCGCAGGTCGTCCTTGCCCAGATAACCTTCCTGCGCCAGGTAGTCCAGCAACAACGCCTTGTCGGCGGCGGTGATTTGCTCGTCCAGCTTGCCGTCCACGATGCTTTTGGCCAGCAGTTCATTGACGTAGCCACGCATGTCCGCCTTGACCTCGCCCTGCCGCAGGCGCTGGCCTGAAAGCGCACCTGCGTTTTCATGGTAGACATAGGCAGCGTCGTTGTCGTTGACGAAAATGCCCAGCGGCACCTTGAATTCGCGCGTGTAGTACAGCGTGGAACGATGGTGGTAGGGGATGCGCATCGGCCCCAGATTGAAGAAATCTCCGCTGTCGAAGTCGCAGACAGAGGGATTGCCGGGTTCTTCGCTGCGCGTCCCTTTGCGGGCGGTGCGCGCCCGGCCGCCAGCGATGGGCCGGGCTTCCACGATCATGCAGTCATAGCCCGCCTTGCGCAGTTCGTAGGCGCTGGTCAGCCCGGCGATGCCGGCGCCCAGTATCAGCACGCGCTTGCCCTTGCCGCTGCCTTGCAGCCTGGGGGGCTGGTCGCTCTGCGATGCCAGCGTCAGGCCCCAGGCGTTCATTGTTGCCATGGCCAGGCCCAGGCCGCCCAGTGCGGCGGCACGGTAAAGAAATTCCCGGCGGGTGGGGATAGCGGAAGAAGGGGTGCGGATGCTGTCTGACATGGATTTCTGCCTTGCGGGTGGGTGAGAACTCCACATGCAAAGCAATATCCATGCCATCTTCCGGTCACTGTGGGCAGGCCCAGGGCAGGCACCAGAATGACGCAACCCGCACTGTGACGAGGCCTTGCGGCAGTGCGGGCGCGCCGCCAGGCGGCCCTGGGGTCAGGCTGCGCGCAGTAACGCCATGGGCGGGGTATTCAGGATGCGCCGTGTCCCGGCCAGGCCCAGCAAGGTGATGACCAGCGCCGCCAGCAGGGCGGTGCCGGCCAATTGCGCCCAGGGCAGCGGTACTGCCGCCATGCGGAACACGCTTTGCCCCAGCCAGCTTCCGGCACCTGCGGCGCCCATCGTGGCGGTCAGTGCGGCAATCAGTCCCAGGACCAGGAATTCGCATAGCGCGGCCAGGCGCAGTTGGCGCCGCTGGGCCCCCAGGGTACGCAGCAGCGCGGCTTCGTGGCGGCGTTGCTGCGTGCTGGCGGCCAGCGCGGCAGCCAGCACCAGTGCGCCGGCCAGCAGGCTGAAGGAAAGCACCCAGCTCACTGCGCTGCTGACACGCTCGATGATGCTGCGCACGCGTTCCAGCAGGTCATTGACGTCCAGCATGCTGACGTTGGGGAATTGTCGGGCCATGTCCGCCAAGTGGTTGTTCTGCGCTGGCGGCAGGTAATAGCTGGCGATCCAGGTATGCGGCATGCCGTCCGCGTGGGCCGGGTCCAGCAGCAGGAAGAAATTGACGCGGAAGGAGCTCCAGTCGACTTCCCGCACGCTGTCTATGGTGGCGGTGACGCTGCGCCCGCCGCTCTCCAGTGTCAGGCTGTCGCCCAGCTTCAGGCCAAAGCGTTCCATCCAGCCCTTTTCCACCGACAGGCCGGCCGCTCCGGCCTCAGGCGCCTGCCAGGCGCCGGCGACCAGCCGATTGGCCGAGGGCAGCGTGGCGCTCCAGGAAAAACGCAGTTGCTCGGCGGCGCGCTCGCGCTGTTCCGGGGTCTGGTAGAAGCTCTCAGCAAGCTCGCCGTTGATGGCAGTCAGTTTGCCTACGGCCAGCGGCAGCATTGCGACCTGGGAGGCACTGGCCTGGTCCAGGGCGGCCCGGTAATCGGGCACTTGTTCCTCCAGGACATTCAGGGCGAACCAGTTCGGTGTTTCATCCGGCAGTTCCGAACGCCATTCCTGCAACAGGGCCGGGGCGGCCACGGCCAGTATCAGCAGCGCGCACAGACCCAGGCTCAGCGCCACGGCCTGGACGGCGCTGGTGAAGCGGCGGCGGGCCAGCGACGCCAGGCCCAGGCGCAGGGCGGGGTGGATGCCGGCGGCGACACGGCGCGCCAGCCACAGGGCCAACAGCGCCAGGATGGCAGCCACCAGGGCTACGACCGCAAGGCTGATGGCAAGGATGATGGCCAGCCTGGCGCTGCCGGCCTGCATCCAGATCAGTCCCAGCGCGGTAGCCAGTGGCAGCAGGTAGAACAGGTCGAAACGGCGCACGCGGGGTGCCACGCTGCGGCGGAACACCGCCGCTGGCGGGACGTCCGCCAGCCGGGCCAGCGGCGGCAGGGCGAATCCGGCCAGGATGGCCAGGCCCATGGCGGCAGCGGCCAGCGACGGCAGGACAGGTTGTACGGTTGGCAGGGCGCCGCTGAACAGCTTGCCTGCGACTTGCCAGGCCAGGGCGGACAGCCCTTGTGTCAGTGCGATACCCAGCAGGGCGGCGGGCAGGGCCAGTGCGGCCAGCGTGCCAGCCAAGAGCTTCAGCACGTCGGCGCGCGGGGCGCCCAGTGCGCGTAGCAGCGCCACTTCATCGGTCTTGCGTTGCGCATAGCGCTGAGATGCCAGTGCGATGGCGACGCCGGCCAGCAGTGCTGCGAGCAATGCGCACAGGCGCAGGAAGGCGTTGGCGCGCTCGAAGGCGCCGCCCAGGTTTTGTTGCGCGTCTTCCAGTTCAATGAGGCGAGCGTTGTCTGGCAAGGCCTGGCTGGCCGCCCATTGCTTCCAGTCCTGCACGGCGCCGGGCGCGCCGGCCAGCAGCAGGCTGTAGCGGGCGCGGCTGCCGGGCCCCAGCAGGCCGGCGCGTTCGATGTCGGCAAGCGGGGCCAGGGCCGTGGGGGCCAGTGCGAAGACGTTGCCGCCGTCGGGCTGGCGCAGCAGTTCACCGGCAATCCGCAGATTGGCGTCGCCGATCTGCACGGTGGCGCCTATGTCGACGCCCAGTGCGGCAAGCGCGCGCGCATCCAGGTAAATTTCACCGGGCTGGGGAGCGGGGGCGGTGTGTTGCCTGCCGTCCGCGTCGCGCAGCGTGATTTCCCCGCGCAGGGGCCATTCGGGCGAGACGGCCGCCAGGTTCAGCAACTGGGCCTGTTCCTGGGCGAAGGCCATGCTGGGAAAACGCACGGCATGGGCCGTGGCGAGCGCCATTTCCCGGGCCTGGATTTCGTATTCGGCAGGGATAGGGCTGGGGGCGTTGATGCCGCCATCGCCGCCGACCAGCTCGGCGGAACCTGCGGCAATGCTGTGTTCAACCCGTAGTGCCAGGGTGGCGACCACTCCCAGCGCAACAATCGAAAGCACCAGCGCGAGCGCCAGGGTGCGCAATTCCGCCAGGCGCCATTCACGCCGGACGGTACGGAGAGCCAGGGGGAGGATATTCATGGATGTCGGGCAACAGCGGGAGTGGGACGACACGGGAAGCAGGGAACAGGCACGGCGGCGGCCTCAGGCGGCATCGACCAGGCGGCCGGCTGTAATGTGCAGGGTCTGCTGGCAGCGCTGCGCCAGTGTCAGGTCGTGTGTGACCAGCACCAGCGTCGTGCCATGCTCCTGGTTGAGACGGAACAACAGGTCGCTGACGGCGCCGCCGGTGCGGGCATCCAGGTTGCCGGTCGGTTCATCGGCAAACAGGATGCGCGGTTCGTTGACGAAGGCGCGAGCTATGGCAACGCGCTGCTGTTCTCCACCGGACAACTGTGCCGGATAGTGCCCGCGGCGGTGCGACAGGCCGACGGCATCGAGTGCGGCCTGGGCGCGTTCACGCGCGCGCGCGGCACCTTCCAGTTCCAGCGGCAGCATGACGTTTTCCTCGGCACTGAGCGCCGGCAGCAGATGGAACGATTGGAAGACGAAACCGACCAGGCGGCGGCGCAATCCCGCTCGGGCCTCTTCATCCAGGGTTTCCAGCGCGTGGCCGTCCAGGCGTATGCTGCCGCTGCTGGGAACATCCAGCCCGGCCAGCAGTCCCAGCAGGGTCGTCTTGCCGGAACCGGATGCGCCGATGATGGCGGCGCTTTCTCCGGCATGGATGCGCAGCGAGATATCCTCCAGGATATCGAGTCTGCCGGTGGGGCCTGTCACCGACTTGCTAACATTCAGGCTTTCCAAAAGTACCTGTTCCTGGGATGAACCGCTCATGCGTCGTTTCCTTTGCTTGCTGTGCCTGTGGATGGCCGCGCCTTTCGCGCATGCGGCTGATCCGGTGATTCTGGTAATGGGGGATTCCCTATCTGCTGCGCATAACATTCCTGCGGAGCAGGGCTGGGTCAGCCTGCTGTCCCAACGCCTGGCCACCGAGGCGCCGGATTGGAAGGTCGTCAATGCCAGTGTCAGCGGCGCGACCAGCGCCAATGGCAAGGCGGCATTGCCCGCGTTGCTCGAAGAGCACCACCCCGAGATACTCGTGCTGGAACTGGGCGCCAATGACGGATTGCGCGGCCAACCGTTGGCCGCGCTGGAAGGTAACCTGGCCGACATGATAGAAGATGCGCGTACGGCCGGGGCCGAAGTCCTGCTCATCGGTATCGAACTGCCGGTGAATTATGGGCCGCGCTACCGCGATGGCTTGCGCCAGGTGTATGCCGGGTTGGCGCAGCGCTACCAGACCGGCCTGGTGCCGTTCCTGCTTGAAGGGGTGGCGCTGGACTCGGCGCTGATGCAAAGCGATGGCCTGCATCCGGTGGCGGCGGCCCAGCCGCAGGTGCTGGAAAACGTGTGGCCGGCGCTGCGTGAATTGCTGCCCTGATGCTTGTACCGGCTCGCAGCGGCGCCATTCCAAACCGGATGCTAGGCGGCTGCGGGGCCTGGCCCCGGCCATGAGGCCAGCCACCATGGCGCCTGTGGGCAGGCGCCATGCCGGTAATGCCGGCGGAAATGGCGGTGTGTCCATGGTTTGTTAGGGACGCTCGGAAGCAGGCAGTATAACGGGCGGCTGGCGGGCAGCCAGCGGCCTTTTCAGGTGCTGCATTCCGCCGGATTTCAACGAATTTCAGGCCTGCTGCCGCAGCCACCAGCCCAGCCAGGCACCGACCAGGCAGAAGAGGGCGAAAATCCAGCCGGATGCGGCTCCCGCCATGATGCCTGACAACAGGGTGCCTACCGTGCAGCCCAGCGCCAGCATGCCGCCCCAACCCATCAGCAGGCCGCCCAGCGCATGGCGCAGTGCCGTGCCGGGGTGCAGTCGCACCGGCCGGAAATCTCCTGCCAGAATGGCGCTGGCAAAAGACGCCAGTACCAGGGCCGCGACAAATACCCCGTTGTTGGACAGCAGGCTTTGCTTGATGACCGTGGCGCAGCCTGCGAAGCCATCCAGTCCTTCCAGCCTGGCGGGTAGCGCGCCCAGGCTGTCGGCCAGTGTGCGGGCGATGCTGCCCAGTTCGGCCGTGACGCCCAGCGGCGCAACGCGGAAGTAGGCCATGGCGCCCAGGCCGGCAATCAGCAGGCCGCCGGCATAGGCCGGCCAGCGCCAGCTGAACAACAGGGCCAGCAGGCTTACCGGTGCGGCTGTGCCGCCGGTGGCGGCGTGATGGCGGCCCTGATTGCGCAGCAGCCAGGCGGCCAGTGCGGCCAGCAGTGTCAGTTGCAGGGCCAGCGAACCGCCGTAGCCCAGGTGATGGGGCAGCCAGATGACGGGGGCGTCGCGGATGACAGCCGCATAAAGCGGGTTCCAGGTGGCGAAGCCCAGGCCGAAGCCAGCCAACGCGCCCAGCAGGGCGAACAGTGAATGGAACGCGCCTTCGCCCAGGCGGTAAAGGTGTGCGCTGATGCAGGAGCCCGAAATGGCCATGCCCAGGCCGAAGGTTGCCGCGCCCAGCGCCAGCACCCAGCTGACCGGCCCGATATGGGCGCCCGGCGGCAGCCGTCCGGGCGCAGGCACCGGCAGGAAAGCGCCGAACACGGCGTAATAGCCCAGCAGCCCCAGTGCCAGCGCCGCAATCAGGCCCAGCAACCCGCGTGCGTCACGATGGGCCAGGTAGTCGCGCGTGATGCAATAAAAACAGAAGCGCGAGCGTTGCAGCGCGAAGCCGAAAAATGCACCAGCCAGCAGCGAGAACGCCAGCCCCCGGCCGGTGCCGGGAATGCCCTGTAACTGCCAGGCCCACCAGGCCAGCCCGCCGGCAACCAGCGTGGCCGCAGCGAGTGCCGGCAGCCGGGGGCGACGCCAGGCGGCAGGTTCCTCTGCCGTCTGGGTAGCGCCGCTGGCAGGCGGGGGATGCGTGGCCGCCGGCAGCAGGGCGGCGGGCGGCTGGGACAACACGGTCATGCTCAGGTCTGGCCCCAGATGGTGCCTGCCGGGTTCTCGATAGGTGCGCCGACGCTGTTGCCGTACTCGGTCCACGAGCCATCGTAGTTGCGCACGTCATAGCCCAGCAGCTTGCTCAGCGCAAACCAGGAATGGCTGGAGCGTTCGCCGATGCGGCAGTAGGTGATGATGGGCTTGTTGCCGTCGATGCCGACGGCGCTGTAGATCGCCTTGAGCTCCTCGACCGGCTTGAAGCTGCCGTCTTCGGCCACCAGCTTGCTCCAGGTGACATTCACGGCGCCGGGGACATGACCGGCGCGCACGGCCAGCTCGGGCACGCCGTTGGGGGCGAATATTTTGCCGCTGTACTCATCGGCGGAACGGATATCCACCAGGGCCACGTCTGCTTCCTGGCGGGCAGCGGCCAGCACATCGGCCAGGCGGGCCCGCAGGGCTGTATTGGCGGGTTTCACGCTGACGGTGCCGGCGGACGGGGTGGCGGCAGCCGTGCTCAGCGGGCGGCCTTCCGCTTCCCACTTCTTGCGGCCGCCATCAAGCAACTTGACGTTGTCGATGCCGTAGATGTCGAAGACCCACGCACCCCAGGCGGCGAACCAGTTGTTGTTGTCGCCATAGAGGATGGTGGTGGTGTCCGGGTTGATGCCGGCCTGGCGCAGCAGTGTCTGGAATTTCTCGGGGGAAGCGATATCGCGTTGCACCGTGTCGACCAGGTCAGTGTGCCAGTTGAAGTTGACGGCGCCAGGCACGTGGCCGCGTTCGTAGAGGCCGGGGTTTACGCTGACTTCCACCACGCGTACTGCGGGGTCGTTCAGGTTCTGTTCCAGCCAATCGGTGGAGACCAGATAGGGGTTGCTGGCCAGCGCAGGGGCAGAGGAAAGGGCCAGCGCAGCCAGGGCGCTGGTCCACAAGGTACGAAGTGACATGGACATCTCCGGTTGCAGTGCTAGGAAGCCAGACAGTAACTTTCTGCTTCGCGAGCCGGAAATATCTATTGGTGATGAGCAGATAACCTATTCAGGAATTAGTCAGCTTTTGGCTGCCAGCCGGCGCAGCCTGGGCAGCAGCGCCGGCCGGTGCGCGTTCAGCGTGGCGCAGAGACGGCGCGGCGTCGCATCCAGGCCAGGGCGGCCAGCAGGCCCAGCCCCAGCGCGCCGCCGCCGCTTTTGTCATCGGAACCGGGCGACGGTTCCGGGGTTTCCGTTTCACCGCCACCGTTGTCGTCGGGTTTGGACAACGCCAGGTCGATCACGACCGGGTCGTGGTCGGAGGAACTGTAGGGATCGGCGGCATAGAACGATGCCTGCTGCTGCGTGCTTTTGTATTGCAGCGAATACTGCAGTGCCGGCGGCTCATCGGCATTGATGTGCCAGGCCTGGGCTTTCAGCGCCTTGGCCGCCAGGGTCTTGTCGGCCAGCGCATGATCCAGGTAGCCCGACATGCCATTGAAGACGTAGCTGTACTCGGCGCCGTCGCCGTCACGTGCCAGCAGGTCGGCATAGCCGGCGTTGGCCAGCGCCACGATGGGGTCTTCCTTGGCGTAGCTGTTCAGGTCGCCGATGATCAGCTGGCCCGCAGTGTTGATGCCCGTGGGCTGGGTCGCGAGCCAGTCGCTCAGTGCCTTGGCGGCCTTGAGGCGTGTCGGGTTCCAGCAGCTCTGGCCATCGTTCTGGTCGGCATCGCCGTCCGTGGCATTGTTGCAGCCCTTGGATTTGAAGTGGTTCACTGCAACCGTAACCGGCAGCCCGCCGCGCACCGATTCAAAGGTTTGGGCCAGCGGCATGCGGTTCTTGTCGTCGATTTCCAGCGTGGCAACCTTGCCCGTCTCGCGAACCGTGTCATTGCGGTACATCATCGCGACCGTGATTTCGTCGGTGCCGAGGCGTTCGCTGCCGGGCTGGATGTAGCTCCAGTTGCTGCCCATGCGGCGCGTCAGCTGGCTGATGGCGCTGGTATCGTCATAGCCGTCGTTCTCGATTTCCATCAGGCCGATGATGTCGGCATCAAGCTGCTTGAGCGCAGCCACGATCTTGTCTTCCTGCCGCTGCAGTTCTTCGGCGCTCTGGGCGCCACGCGACGTGGGGAAGCCGCCGCCCTTGCCGTCGCCATTGAAGTAGTTCAGAACGTTGAAGGAAGCCACGCGCACGTCGGTGTCGCCAGCGCGCGCCGGGGCTTCGGGGCGCGGATTGCCTGCGCTGCTGAAGGAGGGCGCCTCGGCGCCCGGAATCGGCTGGATGCGCCAGGCGCTGAAGCGTTTTTCCACCACGCCGCGTACCGGGGACGTCGTGGTGTAGCCGCGCCGCAGTGTATTGGCCGCCGAGAGTTCCGGGGCCGGGTAGGGGACGGAGGCCGGATTCTGGTGGTTGTAGCCGTCATCCAGAATGATGCTGTTGCGGGTATTGGCGTCCAGCAGCGCTTGCGCGCCAGTGCCGGGAGCGACGGCGTGCGTAGGGGTTTGCAGCAGGCCGTTGCCCAGCAGGATGCTGCCATAGCGGCCCAGTTCGTAGACATTATTGACAGTCAGGCCGGGCGCCAGCTCCACCAGCATGCCTTCGTATTGGGAGTGGTCGCTGCCTTCGGGCAGCGGCAGGGCCAGCGTTTCGGCCTGGACGGCCTGGCCGG
This sequence comes from Kerstersia gyiorum, assembly GCF_048595715.1. NCBI lineage: Bacteria > Pseudomonadati > Pseudomonadota > Betaproteobacteria > Burkholderiales > Alcaligenaceae > Kerstersia > Kerstersia gyiorum. The sequence goes on along the minus strand of NZ_CP169556.1, from coordinate 3,432,114 downwards.
TGGCGCACACGGCGATGTCGCTGGCCAGTGTCAACTGCGTCTGTTCGTACTTTTCCTCGATCCTGCCGACCAGATGCACGCGCTGGCCTGCTGCAACCGTCTTGCCCGGGGCATAGACGAACAGCCCTTCGGAAACCCCGGGGCGGCGCAGCCGTTCGGCGTCGGCCGTCTGGATGAAGAAACCGGAAAAGCCGTTGCTGTAGGTGTAGCTTGCCGTGACGATGGCTTCTACATGGACGTTTTCCAGCGTGGCGCCGTCGGCGCGGCCTTGCAGGTCAGCAATGGCGGTGGCGGGTGCGCCGCACTGGGCCGTGGCGCCGCCGCCGGTTTCCGCCAGGTCAGGGTGCGCGCCCAGGCCGTCGAAACTGTCGACCGGGAAGGCATCCCATTGCTGGTCAACGTCGAAAACGGTGTCTGCGGCGGCATCGCCCGTCTTGATGCTGGCCTTGCGGCGCAGCGTGTTGTCTTTCGTCGATGCGCCGCTGGCGCCGGTCCAGGCGTCGGCAGGACGGAATCCGACCTGGCCGATGCGGTCGACGATATTGCCCTGGTGACTCAGGATGACGGCATCGTCGCCGTTGTAGTTCAGGCCGGCGGTCAGGTTGATGCGGCTGCCGAGGGTGTCGGCCATGTACGAGTGGGCGATGACATAAGTCGCTCCCGCTGCCAGGTTGCCGGTGGGCTTGAAGGTGGATGACACCGTCTTGGAACCGTTGGCATACACATGAACTTCATACTGGCTCAGGTCCACCACGCTGTTGCCTGAGTTGTGCAGTTCCAGCGCCTTGTTGTTGGACGAGCCTTCGACATATTCGCTGAATATCACGTCAGCGGCAGCGGGCGCGGCCATAAAGGCGGTCAGCAGGGCGGCATAGCAAGGGGCAAGGCGTCTGTGGCTCGTCATGATGGAGGGTTCCATGGCATCCTGGGAACCCGCAAAGTAAACGCCATCGGTGACAAGGACATTAAATCGCCGCAGCCCGTGGCGGCCGCATGGCGTTAACATGCTGGCACGTACCCTGGGTAGCGGGCGCCGCGCCTGGAAGCCCGCCGTGTGGCGGCCACCTGGGCCTTATCTGGAATGTTTTGATTATGCTGACCTTTTTGCTTTACCTTGTGCTCGGGGTGTTCTCCGGCGTGCTGGCCGGCCTGTTCGGCATCGGCGGCGGCCTGATTATCGTCCCGGTGCTTGTCTATAGCTTTACCGCCCAGGGGCTGGACCCGAACGTCCTGACTCACATGGCAGTCGGTACATCGCTGGCTACCATCGTATTTACCTCCATCAATTCCATCGCCGGGCACCAGAAGCGCGGCGCGATCAACTGGTACCTGGTGCGCTGGATGACAGTAGGCCTGCTGGTAGGCGCTATCCTGGGTGGCCGGGTGGCGTCGCTGCTGCCAGGAACCGACCTGCAAGTAATCATCGGGGTCTTTGCCATCTGCATGGCCATTCAGCTGTATTTCGGCCTGGGCACCAAGAACGCGGCGGGCGAGCCTTTCCGTCAGCCCAGCAAATTGTGGCTGGGCATCAGCGGTGCGGTGGTGGGGTGCGCGTCCTCGATTTTTGGCATTGGCGGCGGGTCGCTGACCGTGCCCCTGTTGTCCTGGCGTCGCCTGCCTATGCAGCAGGCGGTGGGAACATCGGCAGCCTGCGGCCTGCCCATTGCCATTTTTGGCGCCTTGTCGTTCATCTACTTCGGCTGGAGCGAGCCCAACCGGCCGCCGCACAGCTTCGGCTATATCTATCTGCCGGCCTTGGTCGGCATTGCCGTGACCAGCATGTTCTCAGCCGGTCTGGGCGTGAAGCTGGCGCACAAGCTTTCCCCGGTCATGCTGAAAAAGCTGTTCGCCGTCTTGCTGCTGTGCGTGGGCCTGAACTTCATTCTTTAAGGCGCCTGGTTGTCGCGCAGCCAGAGATCGTTCCGGAGGTATTCATTCATGCCGCATCATCCGTCACATGACACGTCGGCCCGCATGGGCGAGCCGGCGCACCGGCCCGATGGCCTGAGGCTGAGGCCGCGCCGGTCCGTGCTCTATATTTCCGGCGCCAACGAACGCGCACTGGAAAAGGCGCGTGGCCTCGATGCAGATACGCTGATATTCGACCTGGAAGACGCCGTCGCGCCTGAAACCAAGGCGCTGGCGCGCCAACGCATCGGCACGGCCTTGGCTCAGCCGCAGGGTTATGGCCATCGCGAGCGTATCGTGCGCATCAATGGCCTGGCGACGGCATGGGGCGTGGCGGATATCGAATGGCTGGCCAGCCAGGATATCGACGGTGTGCTGTTGCCCAAGGTGGAAAGCGCGGCCGCCGTGCGCGAGGCCCGCCAGGCCCTGCATGCAGCGGGTTGCCGGCAAGACCTGCCACTGTGGGCCATGGTGGAAACGCCGCTGGGCGTGTTGCGTGCCGATGCCATCGCGGAGCAGGGCGTGGCCGCGCTGGTGGCCGGAACGTCGGACCTGGCCAAGGCGCTGGATGCGCGTCCGGCGGCAGACCGCCTGCCCTTGCTGTTTGCGCTGTCGCAGATCGTGCTGGCGGCTCGAGTCTGGGGCTGTGTCGCCCTGGATGGCGTGCATGGTGACCTGGAAGACGACGCCGGGTTGGCCCAGGTCTGCCGGCAGGGCCGGGATCTTGGCTTTGATGGCAAAACCTTGATCCACCCCCGCCAGCTGGCGGCGGCCAACGAGGCCTTCAGCCCTTCGGACGAAGACGTGGCGCAGGCGCGCAGACGCGTGGCCGCCTGGGCTGAGGCCCAGGCACAAGGCCTGGGCGTAGTCGTCGTCGATGGCGTGCTGGTGGAACAACTGCATGTGGACGCCGCTGAAACGCTGCTGGCGCGCGCTGACAAGATTGCCGGGCGAGGCCCCGGCTGAACGGCATGGCGCCATCATCTGGCGCAGGCCATGAAAAAACCCCGTTCACGACCGGTGGGGCGTGAACGGGGTTTTTACTGGCTGCCCATCCTCGGCCGGCGGGCCGGATCAGGGCAGGGTAGCGGTGTATTGCCTTAGTTGACGGACACGCGCTCGACGCGGATCGTGGCCGGGTGGCTGCGCAGCAGTTCCAGCACGTCGTCGCCCACGGGGCCGTCGACGTCGGTCACGACATAGCCCAGCTGGCCCTTGGTTTGCAGCGTCTGGCTGACGATGTTCAGGCCCTTTTCCGCCAGCGTGTTGTTGAGCGCGCTGACGGCGCCCGGCGCATTGCGGTGAATGTGCAGGACGCGGGTTTCGCCGTTGGCTTCCAGGTAAGGCAGTTCGGGGAAGTTGACGGCGCCCTTGGTGGTGCCGCTGAGCCAGTAGCGCACCAGCTTTTCCGCTACTTCACGGCCGATGTTTTCCTGGGATTCCTGGGTGCTGCCGCCGATGTGCGGCGTCAGGATCACGTTGGGCAGGCCGACCAGCGGGCTTTGCAGCGGTTCGTTCGGACCCTTGGGCTCCGTCGGGAACACGTCCAGCGCCGCACCAGCGATGTGGCCGCTGACGATGGCGTCGCGCAGGGCCTGGATATCCACCACCGTGCCGCGTGAGGCGTTGATGATGATCGCGCCCTTCTTCGTGCGCGCCAGGCGCTCGGCATTGATGATGTTGGCCGTACCCGAACCGCCGGGAACGTGCAGCGTCACGACGTCCGATTCTTCCAGCAGCTGATCCAGTGACAGCGCGGCGCGGGCATTGCCCAGCGGCAGCTTGGCTTCGATGTCATGGTAGATGACGCGCATGCCCAGGCCTTCGGCCAGCGTGCTGACTTGAGAGCCGATGTTGCCGTAGCCGACGATACCCAGCGTCTTGCCCCGGGCCTCGAAGGCACCGGTTGCCGTCTTGTCCCAGTGGCCGCCATGCACGCGATCATTCTTTTCGGGAATGCGGCGCAGCAGCAGGATGGCCTCGGCCAGCACCAGTTCGGCGACCGAGCGGGTGTTGGAGAAGGGGGCGTTGAACACCGGGATGCCACGTTGGGCCGCTACATCCAGGGCGACCTGGTTGGTGCCGATGCAGAAGCAGCCGATCACGCGGATGTTGGGGAACTCGTTGAGCAGGCCTGCATCGAGGTTGGTGCGGGAGCGGATGCCGACGATGTCGGCAGTCTTCAGGGCCGCACGCAGCTCATCGGGCGGGAGCGCGATGGCATGCGAGACGATGTTGGTCAGGCCGGCCTGCTTGAACACTTCGCGGGCGCTGGGATGGATGTTTTCGAAGAGAACGATATTTGCCATGACAGACAAGAGCCTAATTGAGGAAGTGGCGGCGCGTCGGCTGGGCGCGTCGGGAAGCGATCCATTGTAATCGCTTTGCCGGCCGCATAAGGGATTCCCCTGTCGCGGGGCAAGGCCCGCGGACGTTTACTTCACGCCAGATTCCCTGCTGCACCAAGGATGTGCGGCTGCCGGCCACAGGCGGCGGCTGTTGTTTTCCTGTCGGCTCAGCGCCTGGCGACGATGCGGTCGGACGGGAAAACCAGGGAAAAAGTGCTGCCTTGGCCAGGTTTGCTTTCAATCTGGAGTTCGGCGTCGTGGCGCATGGCGATGTGCTTGGTGATGGCCAGCCCCAGTCCGGTGCCGCCGACCGCGCGCGAGCGGCCGCGGTCCACCCGGTAGAAGCGCTCGGTCAGGCGCGGGATGTGCACGGCGGCGATGCCGATGCCGGAATCGCGTACGCTGTAGCGCGCGCCGCCATCGGGCAACTGGCGCCAGGCGACATCTATGGTGCCACCGTCCGGTGTATAGCGCACGGCGTTGGTCAGCAGGTTGGTGAAGGCAGAACTCAGTTCGGTTTCCGATCCCAAAAGCGCCAGGCTGTCGTCTATCTGCCAGGAGAAGGTATGGCGGCCCGCCGATAGCCCTTCGGCCTGCAGCCTGGCGGCCTGCACCAGTTCGCTGACGGAGATCTCCTGCGGGTCTGCCGAGGGCGATGATTCCAGCGCGGACAGCGTCAGCAGATCGGCGACGATGGTTTGCATGCGCTGCGCCTGTTCGTGCATCAGGGACAGGTAGTAGTCGTGCTGCTCCGGCGGAATTGCTTCGGCCGGCAGCTCGCGCAGCGTTTCCAGGAAGCCGCTCAGCACGGTGAGCGGGGTGCGCAGTTCGTGCGAGACGTTGGCGACGAAGTCGCGCCGCGTGGTCTCGAGCTTTTCTATCTGGGTGACGTCGCGGGTGATCAGCAGGCGCTGGTCGCTCGCATAGGCCGTCAGTTGCATCATCATCAGCCGTTCCTGGCCTTCCCGCACCAGGCGCACCAGAATGGGCTCAGGCCATTCTTCCTGCTGGGCATAGGCGACGAATTCGGGTTCGCGCAGCAGGTTCAGCAGATATTGCCCGCGGTCGGCGGGCAGGCGCAGCCCCAGGTGGCGGCGCGCCATGCGGTTGCACCACTCGATGTGCAGGGTTTCGTTGAGCGTGACGGCGCCATCGGGCAATGCTTGGGCGGCGGCGATCATGCCTTGCAGCATGCGCTGGTTTTCTTCGAATTCACGGATGCGGCGGCGCTGGTAGCGGTATAGCATGGCCGCGCTGTCGTCGAGCACGCCCAGCGCATAGGGCGGCGCGCTTTCCGGGGTCTTGAGCCACTGTGAAAAGCGCTGAATCTGGCGCGCCTGGCGGAAGGTCTGCAAGCCGGCGCCGCAGGCGAACACCAGCATGCCGCTGCTGCCGCCCAGGCGCCAATGCACCAGTGCGGCAACGACAGCCCAGGCGAGCAGGGTGGCGAGCGTGCGTATCCAGATCATAGTGGCATCCATTGTCGCATTGCCGCAGCGCTGCGGGGCGCGTCAGCCCGCCGCCTGTGGCAGGCCGGGCCGGCGCTCGCCAAGGGGGGGCGGGCTCAGTTGCTGGTGATCTGGTTGGTGAAGCGGTAGCCGCTGCCGCGTACTGTTTCCACGTGCGCGTCATGGCTGGTGGGTTCAAGCGCCTTGCGCAGGCGGCGGATATGAACGTCCACCGTGCGCTCTTCGACGAACACGTGGTCGCCCCATACCTGGTCCAGCAGTTGGGCGCGTGAAAAGACGCGCTCCGGATGGGTCATGAAGAAGTGCAGCAGGCGGAATTCCGTCGGCCCGATATGCAGCGCCTTACCGTTGCCGGTCAGGCGGTGGGTGACGGGGTCCAGGCGCAGGCCGGACACGTCGATGACGTCATCGGTCAGCTGCGGTGCGCGGCGGCGCAGGACTGCCTTGATGCGCGCCATCAGTTCCTTGGGCGAGAAGGGCTTGGTGATGTAGTCGTCGGCACCGGCTTCCAGGCCGTCCACCTTGTCCTGCTCTGAGCCCTTGGCCGTCAGCATGATGATGGGCACGCTGCGGGTACGCTCGTCGGCACGCAGGCTGCGCGCCATGTTCAGCCCGGATGCGCCGGGCAGCATCCAGTCGAGCAGGATCAGGTCTGGCAGTTCGGCGCGGATCAGGGTGTGCGCCTGTTCCACATTGAAAGCGCGCAGGACCTTGTGTCCGGCGAAGGACAGATTGACGGCGATAAGCTCCTGGATGGCGGGTTCGTCTTCAACCACGAGAATAGTGCTGGACATGGCGATCAGGCAGTAGGGAAAAGGCGCCGTATGGCGCGGACGTTGCCATAATATGGCGGCAATGTTTCAGGTCTGTGACTGTCTTGTGCTTTCCTTGAGGGGCATGGCGAGAAAATCGTGTCCTGAGGTGTCAATTTGCGCCACGCTGATACTTCCGGCTGCCATGGAATCGGCTACGATATCGGGATGAGCGAAAAACAGATTTCCCCCGCACAAACGGACGCTGGCACGGCCCCGGGCGCAGCGGACCAGACCACCCACTTCGGCTTCCAGACCGTCGCCGAGCATGACAAGGCGCGGCGTGTGGCCGGCGTGTTCCATTCGGTGGCCAAGCGCTACGACATCATGAACGACATGATGTCCGTCGGCCTGCACCGTGTCTGGAAAACCTTTACCGTCGGTCGCGCTGCCATCCGTCCTGGCATGAAGGTGCTGGATATCGCGGGCGGTACTGGTGATTTGGCCCGGGCCTTCGCGCGTCGGGCGGGCCCGCAGGGCGAAGTCTGGCTGACGGACATCAATGATTCCATGCTGTCGGTCGGCCGCGACCGCATGATGGATAGCGGTCTGGTACTGCCGGTGGCGGTGTGCGACGCTGAAAAGCTGCCGTTCCCCGATGCCTATTTCGACCGCGTGAGCGTGGCCTTCGGCCTGCGCAACATGACGCACAAGGATGCGGCCCTGGCGGAAATGCACCGGGTGCTCAAACCAGGCGGCAAGCTGCTGGTGCTGGAGTTCTCGCGCGTGGCCAAACCGCTGGAACCGGCTTACGACTGGTATTCCTTCAACGTGCTGCCGCGCCTGGGCAAGGTGATTGCCAAGGACGAGGAAAGCTACCGCTATCTGGCTGAATCCATCCGCATGCACCCTGACCAGGAAACCCTGGCCCAGATGATGCGCGATGTCGGCCTGTCGCGGGTGCGCTACTTCAATCTGACCGCCGGCATCGCGGCGCTGCACGAAGGCGTGCGTCTGGACGGCTGAGTCCTGCTACCGCCTGCGCGCAGGCCTGTAACACGGTAAAACCACTTTCTGCACCCTGCCCGCAGGGGCAGCGCCAGCTTCGTTTACGCTGGAACTGCCCGCTGCTGCTGCGGCAGCGCCTGGTTGCCGGCCCCTGTTCATTGGCGCCGCCGATATGCGGGTTGGCCAGAATCAACACAGGTCTGGCAAAAAAATTAAGCTTCTAGTAAGCTTTGTCCATGTCCCCCAAAAAACGGGGGGCGGAACCGTTGCCGGCAGGCGTCGCTATGCATTACGCCTGGGTTCATCTGCTGCCGGCGCACGCCGGGTTCCGCCAGGTCGCTCGTAGGCAGCGTCTCCTTTTCTGGGGCGTGGTGGCCGGACGCAGCGTGGGGGTGTTTCAGGGGCGGCCGCATTGCGTGCGGCGCTCCAATACGGGGAAAATTGTCCATGTCTCGACGTTTTACGAAATTCTGTGCTGCCGCTGTGATCGCCCTGACCGGCGTTGCCATGGTGGGCGCTTCCTTTGACGCCGATGCGCGCCGCATGGGTGGTGGCGGCAGTTTCGGCCGCCAATCCAGCAATGTGATGAAGCAGCGCCAGGCCGTTACGCCGCCGGCAGCCAATACCGGCGCCAACAGCGCCCGTTCGGCCGCCGCACCGGCTGCCGCTGGCGCTGCAGCAGGTGCCGCCGCCACGCGCAGCGGCATGTCGCGCTTCCTGGGCCCCATCGCTGGTATCGCGGCCGGCCTGGGCCTGGCAGCCTTGCTGTCCAGCATGGGCCTGTCCGGCGCCTTGCTTGAATTCCTCTCCAGCGCCCTGCTGATCGGTCTGGTCGTGTTCGCCATCATGTTCATCGTGCGCCGCCTGCGTGGCGCCGGTGCGCGTCCTGCGATGCAAGGCGCGAGCGCCGGCGCGGGTGCCGGTACCGGTGGCCGTGGCGCCCAGCCAGCTGCGCCGATGTGGCGTGAATCCGCACAGCCCGCCGTTGCACCGGCAGCGGCTCCGGTGGCTGCCGCAGCGCCTGCTGCCGCTGCTGCTCCCGTGGACCCCAGCTGGTTCATTCCGGCGGATTTCGACACTCACGCCTTCCTGCAAAATGCCAAATCGCAGTTTGTCGCCATCCAGAAACTGTGGGACAGCGGTGACGTCGAGTCGCTGCGCGAATACCTCACGGACGATCTGCTGGCCGAACTGCGTTCGCAGATCACCGCCAATGCTGGCGGCGAAACCTCGGTGGTGCTGCTGAACGCGGAACTGCTGGGGGTCGAGCAGGTGTCCGGCGGCCACCTGGCCAGCGTGCGTTTCTCCGGCATGCTGCGCGAGGAAGCGGGCGCCGAAGCATTCCGTTTCGAAGAGGTCTGGAACCTGTTCAAGAGCGCGGACGGCGGCTGGATGCTGGCAGGTATCCAGCAGATGAACGTCGATCAGCAATCCTGATGCCGGCCTGACGCCTGCCTGCTGCTGCCTTTTCCTGCTGGCAGTGGCGCGGCGGCAGGGCGGGTCATGAAAGCCCTGGCCGGGTGATGCCTGCCAGGGCTTTTTGCCGCCTGCGCTGGGCAGGAGTGAAAGCGGGCCGGCCGCCGGTGCAGGCATGTGCAGTCAGGCCAAAGCCGTTAAACTGCTCGCTGTACCGGGATTCCCCATCAACTCCTTTCAGATTCATTCGGGCGGCAAGCCCAGGATTGTCTTCATGTTGCCAGCATTTTTGCCTCATCCTGTCGATCTGGCCGTTCGGGCGTTCAATGCCTTGACGGAGCAGGAGCCCTGGGCCCGGGAAAAACTGGCGCGTCATGCAGGCAAGCGCATTACGCTGGTTGCCGGCGGCATGCGTGCGGTATTCCTGGTGGCGCCGGACGCATGCCTGGAGTTTCTCGAAGGCGAAGATGGCGTTGCATCCGACGTCATCCTGACACTGCCGCTCGAGCGCCTGGCCTTGCCCCGCCCGGGTGTTGTCAACCCGCCGCTGGCGGAGATCATGCATATCTCGGGCGAAGCCGGTCTGGCTCAGACGCTGGCCGAACTGGCCCGGGGCCTGCGTTGGGACGCCGAGGACACCCTGGCGCGCTGGATCGGCGATGTGCCGGCCGTCCGCCTGGTTGCCGGGGCGCGCCAGCTGCATCGCGGCATGAGGGAGTTCATGTTGCGCCTGGCGGGCAATACCGCCGAATATCTTTCCGAAGAAACAGAAACCGTGCTGGGTGCTTCGCAGTGGAGGCAATGGCAGCTGGACCGCCTGCAGGCAGAGCAACAGCTCGATAGCCTGGGGGTGCGCGCCGATGCCGCATTGCGCCGCCTGGAGCGCCTGGAAGCCGCTGCCAAGCGGGGAGGCCGTCCGTGAATTCGATGTTCCGCCTCTGGCGTATCCTGTTTGTCTGCCTGCGTTACCGGCTGGATGAAATCGTATTGTCCGGCCTGCAGTTCCGCTGGGCGCGGATAGCCCTGCGCTGCGTGCGTTTCGGGCGACCGCCGCGTCAGCCCCGGGCGGTGCGCCTGCGCCTGGCGCTGGAGTCCCTGGGCCCGATTTTCGTCAAGTTCGGGCAGGTGTTGTCGACTCGCCGGGATTTGATTTCTCCGGATTTCGCCGAGGAACTGGCGCGCCTGCAGGACAACGTGCCGCCATTTCCTTCCGAGCAGGCCGTGGCTTCCATCGAAAAGGCGCTGGGCGCGCCGCCGTCGCAGCTGTTCGCGCAGTTCGAGATGACACCGGTGGCGTCGGCTTCGGTGGCGCAGGTGCACTTCGCCGTCCTGCACAATGGACGGGAAGTCGCGGTGAAGGTGTTGCGGCCAGGCATGCGCAAGGTCATAGACCAGGATCTGGGCCTGATGCGGCGCCTGGCGACGCTGCTCGAGCGCATGTCGGCCGATGCGCGCCGGCTCAAGGCGCGCGAAGTCGTGGGGGAATTCGACAAATACCTGCACGACGAGCTCGATCTGTTGCGCGAAGCCTCGAATTGCAGCCAGCTGCGCCGCAACTTCTCCGTCGATAGCGTGCGTGCCAGCCAGTTGATCGTGCCTGAGGTTTTCTGGGACTACACCTCGTCGACCGTGTTCACGATGGAGCGCATGCGCGGCATTCAGGTCAGCAAGGTCGAGGCCCTGAAGGCGGCAGGCGTGGATTTGCCTACGCTGGCCCGCACCGGCGTGGAGATTTTCTTCGCACAGGTGTTCGACGACGGCTTTTTTCATGCCGACATGCACCCGGGCAATATCTATGTTTCCGATCAGCCGGAAACCCTGGGGCGCTATATTGCGCTGGATTTCGGTATCGTCGGTTCGTTGTCCGATTTCGACAAGAACTATCTGGCGCTGAACTTCCTGGCGTTCTTCCAGCGGGATTACCGCCAGGTCGCCAAGCTGCATATCGAATCGGGCTGGGTACCGGCCGACACGCGTGAAGAAGAGCTGGAAGGCGCGGTCCGGGCGGTTTGTGAACCGCACTTCGACCGTCCGCTTGCTGAAATCTCGCTGGGGCAGGTGCTGCTGCGCCTGTTCCAGACTTCGCGGCGCTTCAACATGGAAGTGCAGCCGCAATTGGTGCTATTGCAGAAGACCTTGCTGAACGTCGAGGGCATGGGGCGCGAACTGGACCCCAACCTGGACCTCTGGAAGACGGCCAAGCCCTACCTGGAGCGCTGGATGCACCGGCGCATGGGGTGGCGCGGGCTGCGCGAGAAACTGCACCAGGAAGCCGGGCGCTGGGCACAGACGTTGCCGGAGTTGCCGCGCCTGCTGCACGAGAACCTGGCGCGCCAGAACCTGATGCCCGAACTGCTCGACGAAACCCAACGCCTGCGCAAGGCCAAGGAAACCGGCAACCGCCTGCTGGCGGTACTGACCGGCGTGCTGGCCGCGGCGCTGGCAGTCGGGCTGTGGGCGTTGACCCGCTAGGCACGACGGCACCGACACGATACGCATAGGGCTGCGGGCGCGTCTGCCCCGGCCGAACTGGACGCAAAGCATGACCATCCGTTTCGAAGCGAAAATCCTGACCCGCGAAGCCTGCATCCAGGCGGCCGGCCGTGGCGAGCTGCCCCGGCCGCTGGTCTTCACCAACGGCGTGTTCGATATCCTGCACCGTGGGCATGTCAGCTATCTGGACGAAGCCGCGCAGCTGGGCGCTACCCTGCTGGTCGCGGTGAACAGCGATGCGTCCGTGCGCATGTTGGGCAAGGGCGAGGAACGGCCGCTCAACAATCAGGACGACCGCATGGCCATGCTGGCCGCGCTGGCCAGTGTGGACCTGGTGACCTGCTTCGAGGAAAGCACGCCGCTGGCGCTGATCCAGGCTTTGCGCCCGGATATCATCGTCAAGGGGGGGGACTATGACATGGAAGTGCTGCCGGAGACGGCTGCGGTGCGCAGCTGGGGCGGCAAGGCCGTGGCGATTCCCTTTGCCCATGACCGTTCCACCACAAGGCTGGTGCAGAAAATCATGGCGGCGGCCAACAAGGGCTAGGTACGCTGTTCCCGGTCGGGACGCTTGCCATACGCCCGGCAGCCGGAAGGCAGAAAGACAAAACGCCAGCCTGGCAACAGGTTGGCGTTTTCTGGTAGGGGCTGGGGCTTGCCGTGGCGCGGCAAGCCTGGCCTCAAGGCATGGTGGTGTTCAGAACTTGAACTTGGACACCGTTGCGCCACGCAAGGGCTTGATGATGGTTTCGAACAGCGGTTCGGTTTCGAAGGTCGCTGCCGTGGTGCGCGTGATGCGACAGGCTGTCATGACCGGATGCTGGCCGACGACAGCCACCAGGCGGCCGCCGATGCGCAGTTGATACTTCAACGCGTCGGGCACGACGGGCACGGAGCCCGTCAGCAGGATGGCGTCATATTCCGTGGAACCCCAGCCGGAACGGCCGTCGCCGGTTTCAACCTTGACGTTGCCGACCTGGTTCTGTTGCAGGTTCTGCTGTGCGAAGGCAGCCAGGCGCGGGTCGATTTCCACTGACAGGACTTGTTGGCCGAGACGGCCCAGCAGCGCGGCCTGGAAGCCGGAGCCGGTGCCGATCTCGAGAATACAGTCCGTGGGCTTGAGATCCAGCGCCAGCGCCAGGCGGGCTTCGATCTTGGGGGCCAGCATGACCTGGTTGCTGTCGATGCCGTCGATGACCAGCGGGATTTCCAGGTCGGAGAAGGCCAGCGCACGCTGGGCGGCAGGTACGAACTGTTCACGGCGCAGCGCGTAGAGTGCGTCCGACAGGGTTTCGTTCAGCGCTACCCAGGGACGGATCTGCTGTTCGATCATGTTGAAGCGAGCTTGCTCGAGGGCAGGCAGGTTTGCAGCGTTCATGGCGTGATTGCGTCCAATGCAGGCGGCACGGGGTCAGCCGCGCCAGTGCGGGGAATGTGAGATACCTCCCGATTGTACCGGTTGGGATGGTGCAATGGGGAGGGCTCGTGCCTGGCCGCCGGTGTTACCACCAGGCGTGGAAGTGATGCACCGGCCCCTGGCCGTTGCCGATGCGAAGGCGGTCGGCCTGTTCCAGTGCCGTCATCAGATAGGCCTTGGCCCGGCGCGCCGCTTCGGGCACGTCGCTGGATTGCGGCAGCAATGCGGCCAGCGCGGCCGAGAGCGTGCAGCCGGTGCCGTGCGTATTGCGGGTGGCAATGCGCCGGCCGGGCAGCTCCAGCATGACGTCGCCGTCGTGCAACAGGTCCACGGTATCGTCGCCCGGCAGGTGGCCGCCCTTGAGCAGCACCCAGCGGTGGCTGCTGGTGTCCATCAGGTTGCGCAATTTTTCCGCCACGCGGCGCATGTCGCGGACATTCTCGACCGCGCTCTGTTCCAGCAGCACCCCGGCTTCCGGCAGATTGGGGGTAATGATGGTGGCCAGCGGCAGCAGGGCCTCGCGCAATGCACCTACCGCCTCGGTTTCCAGCAGCATGTCGCCACTCTTGGCAACCATGACCGGGTCCAGCACCAGGTGCGGTACTGGCCGCGCCGCCAGTTTTTCGGCGACGGTTTCCGTCACGCGGCGCTGGCCCAGCATGCCGATCTTGGCGGCGTCGATGCGCACATCGTCGAACAAGGTGTCGAGCTGTTGCCCGACGAAGGCGGGGTCCACCGGCAGAATGCCGGTCACGCCTTGCGTATTCTGCGCCGTCAGCGCGGCAATGACACCGCAGCCATAGGCGCCCAGCGCGCTCATGGCCTTGATATCGGCCAGGACGCCGGCACCGCCGGACGGATCGACGCCGGCGATGGTGAGCGCATGCGGTGCGGAGCCGGGCTGACGGGCGGGCGGGGCAGTGCGTACCATGGCTTTCAGCCTCCCTTGCGCGGCGTCAGCAGGCCTTCCGTGGGCGAGCTCGGGTCGGCGCTGTAGAACTTGCGCGGCATGCGGCCGGCCAGATAGGCGTTGCGACCAGCCTCGACGGCCAGCTGCATGGCGCGGGCCATGCGTATGGGTTCGCGTGCGCCGGCGATGGCGGTATTCATCAGGACGGCATCGCAGCCCAGTTCCATGGCCACTGTCGCATCCGAGGCCGTACCCACGCCTGCATCGACGATGACGGGAACGCGCGACTGGTCGATGATGAGGCGCAGGTTCCAGGGGTTGAGGATGCCCATGCCGGAGCCGATCAGCGAGGCCAGCGGCATGATGGCGACGCAGCCGATATCTTCCAGCATGCGTGCCTGGATGGGGTCGTCAGAACAGTAGACCATCACCTTGAAGCCATCCTTGACCAGGGTTTCGGCGGCCTTCAGGGTTTCGGGCATGTTGGGGAACAGGTTCTGCGCGTCACCCAGGACTTCCAGCTTGACCAGGTCATGGCCGTCCAGCAGTTCACGCGCCAGGCGCAGCGTGCGCACGGCATCGTCGGCGGTGTAGCAGCCGGCGGTATTGGGCAGCAGCGTGAATTGCGAAGGCGGCAGGTAGTCCAGCAGGTTGGGGGCGGATGGGTCCTGGCCGATATTGATGCGGCGGATGGCCAGGGTCACGATCTGCGCGCCACTGGCGTCGATGGCCTCGCGGGTCTGTTGGAAGTCGGCGTACTTGCCGGTGCCCACCAGCAGGCGGGAGCTGAATTCGCGTTCGCCGATGCGCAGGATGTCTTGTTCTTGCTTGCTCATGGTCGTCAGAGTGTGGTGTTTTGTCGTTGAAAGGAATAGGGAGCGCCGCCGGCTGGCCAGGGCAGGCACGGCCTCAGGCCGGCGTGATCTCCACGGTGGCTTCGCCGGCTTCGGCTGAAACCCAGGCGGCACCATCCTGGATATTGATGTTGAGCGTCATGCCCCGGCGCGCCAGGGTTGCCAGGCTGGCAGTGGCGTCGGCGGGCAGCAGGTAAACGCGCAGCTTGCCTTCGGCCTTGCGCAATTTGTTGCGCACGCCGCTCCACCAGAGCGGCGCATTGCGCCCGTAGGCATAGATGATGACCTCGTCGGCGCGGCCGCAGGCCTTCAGTATCCGGCGTTCGTCGGGTGCGCCGACTTCGATCCAGGTCTGGACGGCGCCGGTCAGGTCCAGGCGCCAGAGTTCGGGCTCGTCGGCTTCGCTCAGGCCCCGCGTGAAACGCAGGTTCTCGTCGGCATCGGCGTTCAGCGCATAGGCCAGAAGCCGGACCATCAGGCGCTCGTCGGTTTCTGATGGGTGCCGGGCCAGGGTCAGCGAATGGCTGCCGTAGTAGGCGCGGTCATTGTCGGCGACGTTGACGTCGGCTTTGTAGATGGTTGCGGACAGGGCCATGTAGGAAGCTGCGTGGAAAGTGGAAGCCGGCGCCGCGCACTGGGTACGCGGCGCGGCCAAACAGGCATTGTAGGCACAGGTGACAGGCCACGCTCGCTGCAATGCAGCAAGCGTGGCCTGGCGGGTACGCGGCAAGGCCTGCATCTGCGGCTTCCCGGGCCAGGGTGTCAGACGGTCTGGTAGATTTCTGCGCCACGTGCGCGGAATTCGACCGCCTTTTCCTGCATGCCGACCGCCAGCGCCTCCTTGCCGGCTTCCAGTCCCTGGCGCTGCGCATATTCGCGCACATCCTGGGTGATCTTCATGCTGCAGAAGTGCGGCCCGCACATGGAGCAGAAGTGTGCCACCTTCATGGAGTCCTTGGGCAGGGTTTCGTCGTGGAATTCCCGTGCGGTGTCCGGGTCCAGCCCCAGGTTGAACTGATCCTCCCAGCGGAACTCGAAGCGTGCCTTGGACAGTGCGTTGTCGCGGATGGCCGCGCCAGGGTGGCCCTTGGCGAGGTCGGCGGCGTGGGCGGCGATCTTGTAGGTGATGATGCCGTCCTTCACATCCTTTTTGTTGGGCAGGCCCAGGTGTTCCTTGGGCGTGACATAGCACAGCATGGCCGTGCCATACCAGCCGATGAGCGCCGCGCCGATTCCGGAAGTGATGTGGTCGTAGCCCGGCGCGATATCTGTCGTCAGCGGCCCCAGCGTATAGAAGGGGGCTTCATGACAGTGCTCCAGCTGCAGCTCCATGTTTTCGCGGATCATCTGCATGGGCACGTGGCCAGGGCCTTCGATCATCACCTGGACATCGTGCTTCCAGGCGATCTGCGTCAGTTCGCCCAGGGTTTTTAGTTCGGCGAACTGGGCTTCGTCATTGGCATCATAGGCCGAGCCGGGCCGCAGGCCGTCGCCCAGCGAGAAGCTGACGTCATAGGCCTTCATGATGTCGCAGATGTCTTCGAAGTGTGTGTAGAGGAAGCTTTCCTTGTGGTGCGCCAGGCACCATTTGGCCATGATCGAGCCGCCGCGCGACACGATGCCGGTCATGCGGTCGGCCGTCAGCGGAATGAAGGGCAGTCGCACGCCGGCGTGGATGGTGAAGTAATCCACGCCCTGTTCGGCCTGTTCGATCAGCGTGTCGCGGAAGATTTCCCAGGTCAGGTCTTCCGCCTTGCCGTTGACCTTCTCCAGCGCCTGGTAAATGGGCACGGTGCCGATGGGTACGGGCGAATTGCGGATGATCCATTCCCGCGTTTCGTGGATATTCTTGCCCGTGGACAAGTCCATGACCGTATCCGCACCCCAGCGGATCGCCCAGGTCATTTTCTCGACCTCCTCGCTGATGCCGGAGCTGACCGCCGAGTTGCCGATATTGGCGTTGATCTTCACCAGGAAATTGCGGCCGATGAGCATCGGTTCGATTTCGGGGTGATTGATGTTGAGCGGCAGGATGGCGCGGCCCCGGGCGATTTCGTCGCGGACGAATTCCGGCGTGATGCTCGCCGGAATGCTGGCGCCAAAACTTTGGCCGGGGTGCTGGCGCAGCAGGCGGCGGACCATTTTTTCGCCTTCCGGGCCGCTGGCGCGCAAGGTTTCGATGGTTTGTTCACGCCGCAGGTTTTCGCGGATGGCCGCAAATTCCATTTCCGGCGTGACAATGCCGCGCCGCGCGTAGTGCATCTGCGTGACGTTGGCGCCAGCCAGTGCCCGCCGGGGCGGACGTTGCAGGCCGAAGCGCATGGACGCCAGCTTGGGGTCGCGCAGGCGCTCCTGGCCGTAGGCGCTGCCGGGGCCGTCGAGCTGTTCGGTGTCGCCTCGTTCGGCGATCCAGCCTGCACGCAGGGCCGGCAGGCCCTGGCGGATGTCGATCTGCACATCTGGGTCGGTATAGGGGCCGCTGGTGTCATACACCGTCAGGGGCGGATTTTCCTCTCCGCCGAAGAGCGTCGGGGTGCGCTCCTGGGTGATTTCCCGGAACGGGACGCGGATGTCGGGCCGCGAGCCGGTCTGGTAGATCTTGCGGGATTGGGGAAGCGGTGCGATGGCTGCCGCGTCGACCTGGGCCGTGGCGGCCAGGAAGTTGGCTTTTTGATTCAAGGTGAAGCTCCATGAAGAAGGAATCGTGGAGCCGAGAGGGAAAGGATACCGGGCGCGCAGAGACGCCCGGCATACGCTCCCAGCGTCGGCATTATCCGTACTGGTACGAAGGGACTCTCTCAACAATCACGCCGCGATAAGCGGCGGGATGTACCCCTGCGTGGCGCCCAGTATAAGCGCAGCTGGCGAATCAGGGGAACCTGCATGTGCCCAAAGGCGACGTACGGATTTCCGTACGAAAAAAACCGGGTTTGTCCGGTTTTTCGGATAGTGCGCTGATGGGTAAACAGCTTTTATTATTTTTTTCAATGGGTTGGGTTTTTTTGTCAGGTCCTGGAAGTTGGCATGAAGCTTGCTAGATATCTGCGTCCGGTCACGGCCGGTATCTACAGGTGGAGAGAAAACAATGACGACACGCCATAGCGCAACCCCCACTGCCCAGCATGCAGCCGAATTGACGGGTTCCAGGAAGGAACTCGGTGCCGCGCAGCAGGGCGGCGGGGCTTCCATGCCGCCCGCACCGCCTGCCCTGGGCAAGAAACCCAAGATGAACCGGCTGACCCAGTGGATACTTATTGCCCTGGTCGTGGGTATCGTTGTCGGCTATGCCTGCCATTTGTGGGCGGGCAGCGCAGCGCAGGCCAAGGAAATCGCGGGCTACTTCGCGTTGCTGACCGAGCTGTTCATGCGCATGATCAAGATGATCATCGCCCCGCTGATTTTCGCTACCCTGGTGGCGGGCCTGGCCAGCATGGGCGACGGCCGGGCGGTGGGTCGCATCGGCGGCAAGGCGGTCGGCTGGTTCATGATGGCATCGTTCATTTCGCTGCTGCTGGGCCTGTTGTTCGCCAATTTGCTGCAGCCTGGCGCCAATGTCGGCGTGCCTTTGCCCGACGTTCACGCCAGCTCCGGGCTCAGCACCGGTTCGCTGAATCTGCATGATTTCCTGCTGCACGTGGTGCCGCGCAACTTTATCGAGGCCATGGCAAACAACGAGATCCTGCAGATCCTGGTGTTCGCCGTCTTCTTTGGCCTGGCGCTGGGCCATTTGCGCGACAAGACCTCGCTGGTGCTGGCGCAATCCATCGAAGGGCTGGTGCCTGTGATGCTGCGCGTGACGAACTATGTCATGCGCTTTGCGCCGCTGGGTGTGTTTGGCGCGGTCGCCAACATCATTACCACCGAAGGGCTGGGTATCCTGCTGGTCTACGGCCGTTTCATGCTGTGCTTTGCGATTGCGCTGGTGGCCTTGTGGATCGTGTTGATCGGCGCGGGTTTCATGGTGCTGGGCCGCGATGTCTTCCGCCTGGTGCGCGCCGTGCGCGAGCCCATGCTGCTGGGCTTTTCCACGGCATCCAGCGAAGCGGCCTACCCGCTGGTCATGGAAAAGCTGGAGGCCTTCGGGGTGCGCAAGCGCCTGATCGGCTTCGTTCTGCCGCTGGGCTATTCCTTCAACCTCGATGGTTCGATGATCTACACCACCTTCGTGGCGCTGTTCATCTCGCAGGCCTACGATATTCCGCTGTCCCTGCAGCAGCAGTTCCTGATGCTGCTGGTGCTGATGGTTTCCAGCAAGGGTATCGCCGGCGTGCCGCGCGCTTCCCTGGTGGTGGTGGCCGCCGTGCTGCCCATGTTCGGTTTGCCGGAAGCCGGAATCCTGCTGATTCTGGGGATAGACCACTTCCTGGATATGGGACGCAGTGCTACCAATGTGCTGGGCAATACGATTGCAACGGCAGTCGTGGCCAAATGGGAGCGGGGGCTGGGCGGGCCCGATGAAGCGCTGGCGGATGGCCTGGAGGACGAGGTGGCTGCCGAAGGGCTGGCGCCAGCCGGCGCGGCGGCTTCCGCCGTTGCCCACGGCGAGAGCCGGGCTGCGTGATCCGCATGCGTATGCCGGCTGTGCGTCGGCATACGTCCGATCCCGGGCTTGCGTTGGGGGCCGGCTGCGCGCTGGCCGGCAGGCCCAGGGAAGGCCAGGCATGTCCGCCGCCAGGGGCGGGTGGGAAGGCTCTGCTATGATGCCCGGAGCGTTTCCTTTCTGGATCAACCTGATGCCCGTATCCCGTTTTTTCCGCAGACTGGGGCTGTTGTTGCCGGGGATCGCGCTGTTGGCCGCGTTGGCGGGCTGGGCCGGTTATCGCCATAGCCTGGGCGTCGATCTCGATGCGTTGCAGCGCGCCGGCCAGGGCCGTCTGGCCCTGTATGCCGCCAGCCTGGAGCGGCAAATCGACAAATATGCCTTCCTGCCCGCGACACTGGCGCTAGAGCGGGATGTGAGTCTGTTGGTCGCACGCCGGCCGGTGGATACCCACGACCCCATCCTGGGGCTGGACCCTGAACCCGGTCCCGGCCCCGAACTGGCACATGCGGTCAACCGCTTCCTGGAACGCTTGAATCAACTGGCTGGTACGCGGGTCATCTATATCCTGGACAAGCAGGGGCAGGTGCAGGCCACCAGCAATTGGCAGCAAGCCGACAGTTTCCTGGGCGAAGACCTCTCCTATCGCGATTATTTCCGCGAGGCTGCCGCCGGCCGTGCCGGCCGGTTTTTCGGTGTCGGCACGACTCGTGGCGACCCCGGCTATTACCTGTCTTCCCCGCTCTATGAAGATGGCGAGGTGGCCGGCGTAGCCGTGGTCAAGGTCGGGCTGGAACAGCTGGAACAGTCCTGGAGCAAGGCAGAGGTGCCGGTGCTGGTGAGCGATGCCAACGGCATCGTCATCCTGGCCTCGACGCCAGAATGGAAATTCACGGCCTTGCGGCCGCTGTCCGATGCGGACCGCGAGCGCTTGCGCGCCAGCCTGCAGTACTTCGACCAGCCCCTGGACCCGCTGGGGCTGGGCGACGCCGGAGGGCTGCCCGGCGGCACCCACCTGGTCAGCCTGCCTGCAGCGGAACCCCGCCAGGGCGGCGCCCGGCGCGTGCCGCCCTACCTGGCCCAGGAACAGGCGCTGGACGGAACCGGCTGGACCCTGACAGTGCTGTCACCGGCTGGGCAACTGGCCTGGATGGCATGGACACGGGCGGCGCTGGCTGCCGCCGCGACCGCCCTGGTGTGCATTTTGTTGCTGCTGTGGCAGCAGCGTCGCGCCTACCTGCGCGAACGCCTGCAGGCGCGCGAGGCCCTGCAGCGTGCCCATGACGAACTGGAACTAAAGGTCGAGGAGCGCACGCGCAATCTGCGTGCGGCCCAGGATGAGTTGGTACATGCCGGCAAGATGGCGGTGATCGGCCAGTTGTCGGCGGAGCTGGCGCATGAACTGAGCCAGCCGCTGGCGGCCTTGCGCACGCTGTCGGGCAATGCGGGCCGCTTCATGGAACGGGGCGATCTGGACGCCGCGCGCGGCAACCTGGACCGTATCGGCACGCTGGTCGATACCATGGGCGGGTTGACGAGCCGGCTCAAGTTGTTTGCGCGCAAGTCCGATGGCGCGCCGCAGCCGGTGGACGTGCGCCGTACCATCGACAATGCGCTGTTCCTGCTGGAGCCGCGCCTGCGCCAGGTAGGCGCAGGCATGCGCATGATGGTCGCCGGGGGAGTGACAGCGCTGTGTGATGCCAACCGCCTGGAACAGGTGCTGGTCAACCTGATAGGCAACGCGCTGGATGCGGTTGAAGGCCATGCGTCGCCGGCGGTACGGATCAGTGCCAGGCGCGACGGCGAGCGCGTGCGCATCGAAGTGGCGGATAACGGCCCCGGTCTGCCCGAAGAAGTGCTGGCGCACCTGTTCGAACCCTTTTTCACGACCAAAGAGGCCGGACGCGGGCTGGGCCTGGGGCTGGCGATTTCTGCCGGCATCGTGCGTGATTTCGGCGGAACGCTCAGTGCGGCCGCAGCGGCGTCCGGCGGCGCGATGTTTGTCGTGGACCTGCCTGCGGCGCAGGCGATTGCAGCCAAGGAAGGTGCACTATGAAAAGCGATCTCGCGAGCGGTTCGGGCCTGGGCGTCCTGTTGGTCGAGGATGACGAGAACGTCCGCCTGGGATGCGTCCAGACGCTGCAATTGGCCGATATTGAAGTGGAGGCTGTCGCCAGTGCCGAACAGGCGCTGCGGCGCCTGGAGGCTGGCGCGACGCCTGGGCTGGTGGTGACGGACATGCGCCTGCCCGGCATGGACGGCATGGCCTTGCTGCGCCAGCTGCGCGCGCAGGACCCGGAGCTGCCGGTCATCCTGATGACCGGCCATGGCGACGTGGCCCTGGCAGTGCAGGCCATGAAGGATGGCGCGCATGACTTCATCGAGAAGCCGTTTTCGCCCGACTATCTGGTGGAGCTGGTGCGCCGTGCGCAGGAGCACCGGCGGCTGTCGCTGGAAGTGCGTGCATTGCGGGCCACGCTGCAGAATCGCGACACCATCGAGGCACGCATCCTGGGGGAATCGGAACCCATGCGACGTGTGCGCCGATTGGTGGGAGAACTGGGTGACAGCGAGGCAGACGTTCTGATCCACGGAGAAACCGGCACCGGCAAGGAACTGGTGGCGCGCTGCCTGCATGATGCTAGCGCGCGGCGACATGGTAATTTCGTTGCGATCAATTGCGGCGGCCTGCCCGAGCACCTGTTCGAAAGCGAAATCTTCGGCCATGAGGCCGGCGCCTTCACCGGGGCCGGCCGGCGCCGTATTGGCCGGATCGAACACGCCAGCGGCGGCACGCTGTTCCTCGATGAAATCGAGAGCATGCCGATGTCCATGCAGGTCAAGCTGCTGCGCGTTCTGCAGGAGCGCACGCTGGAACGGCTGGGCTCGAATACGCCGGTATTGGTGGATTGCCGGGTCATCGCCGCAACCAAGGTGGATCTGCTGGCGCTGGCGGAAAGCGGTGGCTTTCGCGCCGACCTTTATTACCGCCTGAGTGTGGCGACGCTGCCCCTGCCTCCCTTGCGCGAACGGCGCGAAGACGTCAGCATTCTGTTCGAGCACTTCGCGCTGCAGGCCGCGACGCGGCATGGACGCACGCCGCTGGCGCAGGACCCGGGCCGGCTGCGCAGCATGATGGCCTATCACTGGCCGGGCAATGTGCGCGAGCTGCGCAATGCTGCCGAACGTTGCGTACTGGGCATTGCTGCCGGTTTTCCGCCGTTTTCCGCCGATGGCGGCGCGGACGATGGCAGTACCCAGGAGCGTCCACTGGCCCAGGCCGTGGCGGAGTTCGAGCGTGCGCTGATCGTCGAGGCGCTGCGTCGGCATGACAACAACCTGACGCGCGCCAGCGCGGCCTTGCAGGTTCCCAAGACCACCCTGCACGACAAGGTACGCAAGTACGGGCTCAATCTGTCCTGATGGCTGTGGCCGGCTTTAGTTGCGGCCGGGCAGGATCAGCAAGGCGCGGAAATCATTCACGTTGGTCAGTGTCGGGCCGGTAATGACGCCATCACCCAGGCGCTCGAAGAAGCCATGGCCGTCGTTGTCGGCCAGGCAGGCCGCCGGGTCCAGGCCCAGCGTACGGGCGCGTGCCAGCGTGGCGGGCGTGATGATGGCACCCGCCACGGGTTCCTGGCCGTCTACGCCGTCGGTATCGGCAGCCAGTGCATGGATGCCGGCTTGCCCGCGCAAGGCCAGGGCAAGCGCCAGCAGGAATTCGACATTGCGGCCACCGCGTCCCTGGCCACGCAGCGTGACGGTGGTTTCGCCGCCGGACAACAGCACGCAGGGCGCGGCAAAGGGTTCCCCGTACCGGGCGCACGACAGCGCAATCCCCGCCATGGCGCGGGCCACTTCGCGGGCTTCGCCCTCGATGGCGTCACCCAGTATCCAGGCTGGTATGCCGGCTTCCCGGGCGGCCGCTGCTGCCGCCAGCAAGGCCATGCGTGGCGTGGCGACCAGGTGGGTGCTGATGGCGGGCAGGGCCGGATCGCCGGGTTTGCAGGATTCCGCGGCCTGGGATGACAGCACGTGCTGCACCGGGGCGGGAGGCTCGATGCCATAGCGCTGCAGGATGGCCTGCGCCTGTTCACAGGTGCTGGCGTCGGCAACCGTCGGGCCGGAAGCTACATCGGCAGGATCATCGCCTGGTACGTCGGAAATCAGCAGGTTGATGATCTGCGCGGGGCGGCAGGCGGCAGCCAGGCGTCCACCCTTGATGGCGGACAGGTGACGCCGCACGCAGTTGATTTCCGAAATCGAAGCGCCGCTGGCCAGCAGCGCCCGGCTGAGTGCCTGTTTGTCTGCCAGGCTGATGCCGGCCAGGGGCGCTGCCAGCAGTGCGGAACCGCCGCCCGAAAACAGACCGATGACCAGGTCGTCAGGCCCGAGTCCTGCGACCTGTGCCAGCATGCGCTGTGCAGCGGCAGCGCCGGCGTCGTCGGGAACGGGGTGGGCGGCCTCGATGATTTCTATCTGGCGGCAAGGCACGGCGTGGCCGTAGCGCGTGACCACCAGGCCTGAGAGCGGGCCATCCCAGGCCTGTTCCAGCGCGGCAGCCATGGCCGCCGAGGCTTTGCCGGCGCCGATGACCACGACGCGTCCGTCCGTGGCGCAGGCGCGCAGCCGGGCGACCAGCGGAGGGAGGCAACGTGCCGGATCGGCGGCATCGACGGCTGCGTCGAACAGCCTGCGCAGCAAATGTTCTGGCAGGTGTTCGGACAGAAACTCGGGCGGGTCGTGGCGGGTCGTCATGGCAGCGGGCCGGGCAGGCTGCCACCGCAGACCGGCTTGCCTGCGCCGGTCGGCGGCAGGCGGCGGGTTAAAGGAACAGGCGGTAGGCCGGGTTATCCGTTTCGTTGGCGTGGGGATAGTCCAGCGCTTTCAGGAATTCACGGAAGGCCTTGCGGTCGGCGCTGGGTACCTGGATACCGACCAGCACGCTGGCGGCGTCGCCGCCCTGGTTGCGGTAGTGGAACAGGCTGATGTTCCAGTCGGGTTGCATGGCGGCCAGGAATCGCATCAGGGCGCCTGGACGTTCCGGGAAGTCGAAGCGATACAGCAGTTCATCAGTGGCCTGGGTGGATTTGCCGCCCACCATGTGCCGCAAATGGGTCTTGGCCAGTTCGTTCTGGGTCAGGTCCAGGATCTCGAAGTCATGCTTGCCCAGGTTGACGGCCAGCTTCTCCGCTTCGGCGGGCGAGCTGACCTGCAGGCCGACGAACACGTGGGCGCGGTCGCTGTCTTCCATCCGGTACTTGAACTCGGTCACGGCGCGGTCACCCAGCAGCGCACAGAAGCGGCGGAAACTGCCGCGCTGCTCCGGCATGCTGACAGCGAACAGTGCTTCGCGCTGTTCGCCTATGGCGGTGCGTTCGGCAACGAAGCGCAGCCGGTCGAAGTTCATGTTCGCGCCACAGGCAATCGTGATCAGCGTTTTGTTCTTCAGCTTGTTGTCGGCTGCATACTTCTTCGCGGCAGCCAGGGCCATGGCGCCGGCGGGTTCCAGCACGCTGCGGGTTTCCGTGAAAACGTCCTTGAGCGCGGCGCAGATTTCGTCGGTATCGACGACCACGAATTCATCCACGACTTCCCGCGCAATGCGGAAGGTTTCCTGGCCCACCTGCTTGACGGCGGTGCCATCCGAGAACAGGCCGACGTCGGTCAGGTTGACCCGCTTGCCTGCCTGCACACTGCGCAGCATGGCGTCGGAATCCACGGTTTGCACGCCGATGACCTTGATCTCCGGCCGCAGCGCCTTGATATAGGCGCCTACGCCGGAAACCAGGCCGCCGCCGCCGATGGCGACGAATACCGCGTCGATGGGGCCGGGGTGCTGGTGCAGGATTTCCATCGCAACGGTGCCCTGGCCGGCGATGACGTCCGGGTCATCGAACGGGTGCACGAAGGTCAGCTTCTGTTCCTTCTCCAGCGTCAGGGCATGCTGGTAGGCGTCGGAATAGCTTTCGCCTGCCAGGACGACCTCCGCGCCATGCGCCAGGACAGCATCCACCTTGATGCGCGGCGTGGTCACCGGCATCACGATGACGGCGCGGCAGCCCAGCTTGCGCGCCGACAGGGCCACGCCCTGGGCATGGTTGCCGGCGGATGCAGCGATCACGCCACGCGACAGTGCCGCTGGCGATAGATTGGCGATCTTGTTGTAGGCGCCGCGCAGCTTGAAGCTGAAGACTTCCTGCATGTCTTCGCGCTTGAACCAGACCTTGTTCTGAATTCGCTCTGAAATCAACGGGGCATATTCCAGCGGCGTTTCGACCGCGACGTCATAGACCTTGGATGTCAGGATGCGTTTCAGATAATCGGTGTTCATGGTTTTCGGCGCTTGGGCCTGGGTGGGTTGAGAAAAATGGAATCAGGAAACCGTCCAGAGTAGCACAGCGTCCTATAAACTTCGGCTATGGAAAGCACCTTGATGTCCGCGATCAATAGCCTGTTGGAAATGTTCGCATTGCCACAGGTCGGGCTGAGCGCGATTTTCATTGTCAGCCTGGTTTCGGCGACCTTGCTGCCACTGGGGTCCGAGCCAGTCGTGTTCGGCTACCTGAGCCTGACCCCACATATGTTCTGGCCCGCGATGCTGGTGGCGACGGCCGGCAATACCATTGGTGGCGGCATTTCCTATGCCATGGGGCTGGGCGCGCGCAGGGCTTTTGTGCTCTGGCGCCGGCGCAAGCGCCTGGCGGCTGCGCAGGAAGGCCTGCCGCGAGACGGTGACAGTGATGACACCGGGGACGACGCCCAGGCGGCCGATGGCGTGGGGCAGGGCAAGGAGGGGCGCTGGGATGTGCGCGCCCGCAACTGGATGCGCCGCATCGGCCCGCCCGCCTTGCTGCTGTCCTGGCTGCCGGCTGTGGGCGACCCCCTGTGTGCCGCCGCCGGCTGGCTGCGTTTTTCCTTCTGGCCGTGCATGTTCTATATGGCGATCGGCAAGTTCCTGCGCTACGTCCTGATGACGGCCTTCCTGATGTGGGTATCGGGGCAGGCGCTGCCAGGCCTCTGATTCTGGGGGCGTGCTGGCGCCGCCTGTGCGCCGCCGAGGTTCGTGCCGGCGCGGTGCCGGGTGCGTTTGTTGCCTTGCTGCTTGTTTTCGGGGCTGCGCGGCCGCCAATCCGCCGGCAAAGGCGTATGATGAATGTTTCCCCTGGTTACAGTGGCCGTGTCCGGCCGGGCTTGATTGCACCCCGCACGCCCTGACCGTCCGCTTGCCTGTCAGTGCCTTTTCGCCCATCCTGCCACTACGCTGCTTTCCATGAAAACTGTCGTTTCCATACAGTCGCAATTGGTGTTCGGCTATGCCGGCAACAGTGCGGCAGTGCCTGTTTTGCAGTCTGCCGGACTGACCGTGTATCCGGTGCCGACTACCTTGCTGTCCAATACCCCGCATTACCCGGAATGGGCTTGTCTGCCGGTCCGGGCGGAAGACGTTCGTGCCCTGTGCGCGGGCTTGTCGCAGCGGGTGGCGGCGCAGGAACTGGACGTGGTCCTGACCGGCTGGATGGGCAGCGCCGCCATCGTGCGCGAAGTGGCGCAGTGGCTGAAGGAGCTCAAGCGTCTTCATCCCGGCCTGCTGTATGTCTGCGATCCCGTCATGGGGGATGCCCAGAAAGGCCTGTATGTCGATGCAGCCTGTGCCCAGGCCATCGCGGACGAACTGGTGCCGCTGGCGGATGTCCTCACGCCCAACACCTTTGAATTGCAGCGGCTGGTGCCCGAGCCGGCAGGCCTGGCCGGACGCATGGCGGTGCTCAGCGGTGAGCGCCAGCGCGTGGTCGTCGTCAGCAGCGTGGAAGATGACCAGGGCGGCATCATCAATGTGGTGGGCCGGGGCGGCCAGGCCTGGCAGGTACGTACGCCGCGCCTGGCGGTGGATCTCAGCGGGACGGGCGATGTCATGACGGCACGTTTCCTGGTGTCGCTGCTGCGCGGGGCGGAATTGGACCGGGCCCTGGCCGACGCTGTCAGTGGGGTATATGCCGTCATTGAACTGGCAGCGGCGACAGATGCCCATGAAATGCCCCTGACACAGGCGATGCCGGCGATTCAGACGCCGACGCGGCGCTTTCCGGCAACACCCCGGCCGTCCTGAGGCCGAGAGCGCCTGTCTGGTTATTGCGCCAGGGATGTCAGGATGGGGTAAAGCGATAGCACCAGCAGCAGTGCCATGGCCACGTTGAAACAGCGCACGGCCAAGGGGGCAGTCAGTACGGTGCGCAAGGCCGTGCCGCACCAGGCCCAGACACTGATGCAGGGCAGGTTGACCACGCCGGACAGCAAGGTGGCCTGGGCCAGGTTGGCGAAGAAATTCTGCTGCGGCACATAAGTGGCGATCGCGCCCACGACCATGATCCAGGCCTTTGGGTTGACCCACTGGAACAGCAGGGCCTCAAGCAGTGTCATGGGGCGGCCGCGCTGGTCGGCGTCGTCCATGCCGCCGGCCGTGGCGATACGCCAGGCCAGATAAAGCAGATAGGCAGCGCCTGCATAGCGCAGTACGTCATAGAACCACGGAAACCTGAGGAAGACGCTGCCCATGCCGGCGCCGACCAGGATCAGCATGCTCATCATCCCCAGGCTGATGCCCAGCATGTGCGGGATGGAGCGGCGGAAACCGAAGTTCAGGCCCGAGGCTGCCAGCATGACATTGTTGGGCCCGGGGGTAATGGATGAGGCGAACATGAACAGCGCCAGGGAGCCGGCCAGGGCCGGGGTCATCAAATCAGTGGGAAGCATGGCGTCCATGGTCAGTTTCCTGCGGGAATCTCGGAAAATCGGAAAACGGCCCGGCGGAAAAAATTCCGGCAGATGCAGCGGGCATGGCTTCCACTGTAAGCATCAATGGCGGTACAGTACCTGTACAGTTGATCAAACAGTTATCTGAACTGGCCTGGTGATATGACCATGACACTTGAGCAAGCCGAAACGCCCGTTTTTTCCTGGCGCCTGGCGCGCAACAGCAGCGTGCCGCTGGCGCAGCAGTTGGCCGACAAGGTGGCCGAACAGATCGGGCAGCGCGCCCTGCGCGTCGGGGCGCGCCTGCCGTCGATTCGCGACATGGCAGCGCTGGCGGCGGTCAGTCGTTTCACCGTGGTCGAAGCCTATGAGTTGCTGGTTGCCCATGGCTTGATTCAGTCCCGCCGAGGGGCGGGGTTCTATGTGCAGGCGCCGGCTTTGTCGGCCGATAGCGCCCAGGCGCCGGCGATGCCGTCAGCCCGCGCCGGGCTGGATGTCAGCTGGCTGTTGCGCAGCATGTTCCAGGAAGCGCCCGCAGGCGACGTGCTGCCCGGCAGCAGCGGCATGCTGCCGCCCGCATGGACCGACCCGGATATGCTGTCTGCTGCCATGCGCCGGCTGGGCCGCCTGCCGACCGGCTATCTGCTGCACTATGGCGTGCCGGAGGGCTATTTGCCGTTGCGTCAGCAGGTGGCGCGCATATTGCAGCGCGACGGCGTCGAACTCAATCCCGCCAGCAACCTGATGACGACTGGCGGTGTCACCCATGCCTTGGGGCTGGTGACGCGCTACCTGGCCCGGCCTGGTGACACCGTGCTGGTCGAGGACCCTTCCTGGTTCGTCGGCTTTGCCAACATTGCGGCCCAGGGCATCCGCCCCATCGGTGTACCGCGCAGCGTGCGCGGACTGGACCTGGCTCGGCTGGAAGAATTGGCGCAGGTGCACAAGCCGCGTTTCTTCCTGTGCAATTCCGTCGTCCACAACCCGACGGGCAACGTCATGACGGCCAGGATGGCGCATGAAATCCTGCGTTTGGCCGAGCGCTACGATTTCATGGTGGTAGAGGACGACACCTATGGCGACCTGTCCAGCGGTACGCCGGTGCGCCTGGCCGCGCTGGACAGCTTCAAGCGCGTCATTCTGGTGGGCGGTTTTTCCAAGCTCATGGCGGCCAATTTGCGGGTGGGCTATCTGGCGGCGGCGCCCGAACATGTTGCTGCACTGTGCGACTTGAAAATGCTGAGCGGCCTGAGCTCGCCGGAAATGGGTGAACGCCTGGTCTATTCGGTATTGGCCGGCGGACAATACCGGCGCCACGTCCTGCGTGCACGGGAGAAGACGGATACCGCCAGGCGCGTCAGCCATGAGCGCTTGCGTGCGCTCGGGCTGGGCCCTGGCGACCTGCCGGATGCCGGCCTGTTTCTGTGGACGGATTGCGGCGTGGACGCCGAGCGGCTGGCCATGGCAGCCGCCGACCAGGGCCTGCTGCTGGCGCCTGGCTCCCTGTTTTCTCCGGCGCAGCAGCCATCCACCCATATCCGTTTTTCCATTTCTCTGATGCAGGATGAAAAGGCCTGGCCGCGCCTGAACCGTGCGCTGGCCGCGGCCAGGGGCTGACAGGGAAAAGGGGGCGTGCGGGCCGGGAAAGTGGCTTCGGAAAGCCAAGGACTGTGCTACTGTGCGACTGAGGAATTTATTTAATTGATTGCAGGATGATTCGCCTTCCTGCCTGCTGGAGTTTCAGTATGTCTGTACCCATCAATGCCCTGTCCGACAATTTCTCCGTCGCCCCGCAATTGCAGCCTGAAGACATGGCTGCGGTGGCGGCGGCCGGTTATCGCAGTGTCATCATCAATCGTCCGGATTTCGAGGCCGGCCCCGAGCAGCCCACGGCCGAGGCCGTTGCCGCCGCCGCCCAGGCCGCGGGCTTGCAGTGCGTGTATCAGCCGGTGGTGAGCGGCGCCATGACGGCAGCGGACGTTGCCCGCTTTGCCGAATTGCTCCAGACGCTGCCGGCGCCGGTCCTGGCGTATTGCCGTACCGGCACCCGCTGTAGCGTGCTGTACCGTGCCGCCGTGGGCAATTGATTTGCGCTGGCTCAAAGAAAACTGAACAAAATCGCTTCGGACCGGATGGAATTGCCGTGCGGTGGCTGGTTTTCCGCTAGCATGAAACAGTATGATTCTCAGCTGCGCGGGCTCGCGCAACCGGGTTGCACCTTTCAATCAATACAGAACAAGGAGTAGGGTTATGTTCAAAAAGATTCTGATCCCGACCGACGGTTCCCCGCTGTCCATCCAGGCAGTCAATGCCGGTATTGCGTTTGCCCGTTCCGTCGGCGCCGAAGTTCTCGGCCTGTATGTGACGCAACCGTTCGCTGCCACGATCGGCTTCGATGGCATGGCCGCAGCCTATGCGCTGACGGATGAAAACTACGAGAAGGCCGCTGCCGAGCAGGCCGACAAGTACCTGAAGCAGATCGGTGAAGCCGCACAGGCTGCTGGCGTGCCGGTGCAACTGAAGGCCGTGACTCACTTCAACGTCGCCGAAGGCATCGCCGAAGCCGCCAAGGAACACGGCGCAGACCTGATCTTCATCGGCAGCCACGGCCGCAGCGGCCTGTCGCGCCTGTTGTTGGGCAGCGTGACCTCCAAGGTCCTGTCGCTGTCCTCGACCGCCGTGCTGGTGTACCGCGTCAAGGACGAAGACTGATCTTTCCGGTTCAGGCATGTCCGGTCTGCCAGTACAGGCCGGACATGCCCGACTGACGTGTCCGGTGACGGGCATGAGTCAAAAAATTCCCGGCTGGGTTCAGCCGGGAATTTTTTTTGCTGCAACGGTTTGTCATGGGTTATTCGCTGACCGCGCGGCTGCGGGCAAGGGCTGCCGCCAGTGACAGGGTGGCGGTCGGCCGGCAACTCGGGCCATAATGCTTGCAGGCGGGGCAGCCGAGCATGGCGCCCCGGTTTCTGGGACGCCCATTGCCAGGAAGCAACTGTCCGTGGCTGGCAGAATGGACTGGGCGGACTGCTGGCCTGGGTCCTGCACGGACCGTCTCACGCCTGAGGAGCGCGCCTTTCATGTTGTCCACCCTGACGTCCTTCTCTGCCCTGTATGTCGCCACCCTGCTGATGCTCCTGGGCACCGGCATGTTCAATACCTACATGGCGTTGCGCCTGACGGCCCAGTCTGTCAGTGAAATCTGGGTTGGTGCCTTGATCGCGGCGTATTACCTGGGCCTGGTTGGCGGTGCGCGCCTGGGCCACAAACTGATCATCCGGGTGGGGCACGTGCGGGCCTATGTGGCTTGCGCGGCAATCGCCACCGTCATGGTGCTGGCGCAAAGCCTGGGCGATTCGCTCTGGCTGTGGCTGCTGTTTCGCCTGATTTCCGGGCTTGCCATGGTGACGCAGTTCATGGCGATCGAAAGCTGGCTCAACGAACAGACGGAAAACCATCAGCGCGGCCGAGTGTTCGCTTTCTACATGCTGGTGTCCGGGTTGGGCACGGTGCTGGGCCAGGTGGCCTTGAGCGCGTATCCGGTGCTGGACCTGCGGCCGCTGACATTCGTGGCCATCTGCCTGTCCATTTGCCTGGTCCCCATCGCTCTCACGGCTCGTTCGCATCCGGCGGCGCAATTGCCCGCACCGCTCGATGTTCCTTATTTCGTGCGCAAGGTGCCCCAGGCGCTGGCTGCCATCCTGGTGTCGGGTAACCTGACGGGCGCGTTCTATGGCCTGGCGCCGGTCTACGCCGCCAAGCAGGGCATGGATACATCGCAGGCGGCGATTTTCGTGGCCATCGCCGTGGCCGCTGGCGTGCTGTTCCAGTGGCCCATGGGCTGGCTGTCCGATCGCGTTAACCGGGTGGCGCTGATCCGTGTCAATTCGATCCTGCTGACGGTCATTGTGGTGCCCATGTGGTGGGGCAGTTACCTGCCGACCATGGCGCTGATGATTCTTGCCGGCCTGGCGGGCATCCTGATGTTCACGCTGTATTCTCTCAGCACCGCGTTTGCCAATGACCACGTTGACCAGGAGCGGCGCGTGGGCCTGAGCGCGGTGCTGCTCATGGTCTACGGGCTGGGCGCCTGTATCGGCCCCTTGCTGGCCGGCGTGCTGATGGATAAAGTCGGGCCGTCCTGGTTCTTCGTGTTTGTGTCGGCATGCAGCGTATTGCTGGTGTTCATCATGAACCCGCGCCGGGTGACCAGCATGCGTCCGGCAGGCGATGCGCCGGTGCAGTTCGTTGCGACGCCTGACATTTCGCATGGTTCGCCGCTGGCCACCGCGCTGGACCCGCGCAGTACGCCCGAAGACGATGTCTATATCGAGACCGTTGCGGTGGACAATACACCGGTGACCGAGCAGGCGGGCCCGCAGCCCCAGCCTGCGGCTGAGCAAGAGGACGATGCGGCGCGGGCTGAGCCCGTGGCGGCACCTCAAGCCGAGGCTGCTAGCGATGCGTCGTCTGCTGTATCGCTGGCCGTATCTCCTGCTGCCGCGCCCGCTGCAGGTGCCGGGCAGGCTGCATCAGCGCGGCCAGAGCGCGACGATGGCGAGGGCCGCAAGGGCGACACCGGCCCAGCCGCGTAACCCTGGACGTTCGTGGAACAGCCAGGCGCCAGCCAGGGCGCCAGCGGCAATCACGCCGATATTCATGGCGGTGAAGATCAGCGCCGGGTTGTCCGGATAGGCGCGGTGGGCGCGCAGGTAGAACACAATATTGCTGAAGTTCAGCAGTCCCAGCGCCAGGCCCCAGGAGAGGTCACGTGTTTGCAGGCGTTTGCCGCGCCAGTACAGGTAGCCTGCCATGATGATGCCTGCCAGGACGAAGCAGGCCAGCAGTACCGTGGAAAAGTGGTCGTGGTGGCGCGCAACCTGCTTGAACAGTGTATCTACGCTGCCATAGGCCAGCCAGACGGCCAGCAGCAGGGCCCAACTGCCCGGCGCGTTCGCGCCTGAACGGGTTGCCGTCAGGTCGGCCGCAGCAGCGCCGCGAGCCGGCTGCATCAGGAGCAGCAAGGCCAGCAGGGCCAGCGTGATGCCCAGCATCAGGCCGGGCGTCAGGGGTTGGCCGAATAGCAGGAATGCCGCCAGCAATGGCAGGCAGACAGATAAGCGCTGGGCGGCATCGCTGCGCACGACGCCTGCATGCTTGACGGCCGCGCCCATGACCAGGAAGCCTGCGGGAAGCAGCAACCCCAGGGCCAGTAGAATGCCCCAGGGTGTCTGCAAGTTCTGCCAGCCCGACAGGCTGGGGGGCAGCCAGATGAAACACAGCAGGGATGCCAGCAGGTAGTTCACTGCAATCATCGTGGCGTGGTCACGGCCACGCCGTGCAGACACCTTGAGCAGCAGCGTGACGGCCACGCTGCTGCAAACGGCCAGGATCAGCGCGAGCATGTGGTGTGGCAGGCTTCTCGTGCCGGGGCTGGCTGCCCATTCGTGGCGCTGCCGGCGTCTTCGTGCGCATGTACGGCTCCCGGCAGTTGCGCGCTGGTACGCATGCCCAGGCGGTCGAGCAACCTGCGGTCGACATCCGTCTGCGGGTTGGGCGTGGTCAGCATCATGTCGCCGTAGAAAATGGAATTGGCACCGGCCAGGAAACACAGCGCCTGGATGCCTTCCGGCATTTTTTCCCGGCCGGCGGACAGGCGTACGCGAGTCTTGGGCATGGTAATGCGGGCCACGGCGATTGTGCGGACGAACTCGAAGGGGTCCAGTTCATCCAGGCCAGACAGCGGCGTGCCGGCAACCTGCACCAGATTGTTGATGGGCACGGATTCCGGATAGGGCGACATATTGGCCAACTGGGCGATCAGGCCGGCGCGCTCGCGGCGCGATTCGCCCAGCCCGACAATGCCGCCACAGCAGATCTTGATGCCGGCGTCGCGGACGTGCTGCAGTGTATCCAGGCGGTCCTGGTAGGTGCGCGTGGTGATGATGCGGCCATAGAACTCGGGCGCGGTATCCAGGTTGTGGTTGTAGTAATCCAGCCCGGCTTCGCTCAGTTCCTGGGCCTGTTCGGCTTCCAGCATGCCCAGGGTCATGCAGGTTTCCAGGCCCAGTCCGCGTACCGCCCGCACGATGCCGGTCAGGGCGTCCATGTGACGGGGCTTCGGCCGGCTCCAGGCCGCACCCATGCAGAAGCGGGTGGCGCCTGAGTCCTTGGCGCGCTGTGCGGCCGCGATGACGGCGTTCACGTCCATGAGTTTGTCGGCCTGCACCGGGGTGTCATAGTGGGACGATTGCGGGCAGTACGAGCAATCCTCGGCACAGCCTCCGGTTTTGATGGAGAGCAGGGTGGCCAGCTCTATCCTGGCGGGATCGAAATGTTCGCGGTGTGCTTCCTGGGCGCGGAACAGCAATTCGGGGAAAGGCAGGTCGTAGAGGGACAGAATGGCTTCCCGGCTCCAATTGCGTGCCGGCGCCAGCGCGTCGGCCTGGCGCGGCGTCAGGGGAAGGGGAACGGCAGCCGTCGTGGCCGGGGTCTGTTGGGATAGGGACATGATGACCTCCTGTAATCAGCAGATCGTAGGAGTTCGCCAAATTAAATCTCAAGCTGGATTTTTAGAGGTTTTTGGCTGCATGTTGCCGTCAATAGAATGGTTTTTGTCTTCTTATTGGTCAATTCCAGTTATCTTCGTTGATATTTTCCTCGTTGATGGCCCGGGTATTTTGTGACAAATTGTGATAATCGGCTGCTTTTTTGCGGTATTTCAGCGCTGGATCGACGGCAAAGCCTTTCGGTGCAGGACGCATGGGGCTGTCTGCCTGGGGCCGGGGCGTATAATCCCGCCATGGGCATTGTCAACATATTCGAACCTATGCACGCCAGTCTGCGTGCCGCAGGCGCTGCGCTCCGCCGGGCCACACATGCGCAGGAAACAACACCCATTCAGGGCGCCATGGTTCAGGGAGCAGGCTTGTGAGCAGGAAAATCGTCATCAATACCGAAGCAGATCTTGAAAAACTGCGCATCTCAGGGCGTCTGGCCGCTTCCGTTCTGGAAATGATCACGCCTCATGTGAAGCCTGGCGTTTCCACGGAAGCGCTGGATGATATCTGCCGTGAATACATCATCAACGAATTGCAGGCAACGCCGGCCAATATCGGCTACCACGGCTATACCAAGACGTCCTGCACCTCGGTGAACCACGTGGTTTGCCATGGCATTCCGTCGCCCACGAAGATCCTCAAGGACGGCGACATCGTCAATATCGACGTCGCGCTGATCAAGGACGGCTACTACGGCGATACCAGCCGTATGTACTTCGTTGGCAAGGTCGGCCCGCTGGGCCGCCGCCTGGTGAACGTGACCTACGAGGCAATGCGTGCGGGCATCATGGTGGTCCGTCCGGGCGCGACCCTGGGTGACGTGGGCCATGCCATCCAGACCGTGGCGCATCGCGAGGGCTTTTCCGTGGTGCGCGAGTATTGCGGGCACGGCATCGGCCGCGTCTATCACGACGAACCGCAGGTGCTGCACTATGGCAGCAAGGGCCAGGGCCTGAAACTGGTCGAGGGCATGGTGTTCACCATCGAACCGATGATCAATGCCGGCCGCGCTGGCGTGAAGGTGCTGGGCGATGGCTGGACGGTCGTGACCAAGGACCATTCGCTGTCGGCGCAGTGGGAACACATGGTGGCCGTCACCGCCGATGGCTACGAACTCTTGACCCCGTGGCCCGAAGGCACCGGCGATTATCCCGAGATTCCCCTGGTGCATACCGTCGCGGCCTGAGGCTGGCTGCGGGCGCCGAATTCTTGTCTGAGGAGACTCTTCGACGTGGCTTACGATAACAATAATGTGTTTGCGCGCATTCTGCGCGATGAATTGCCCAGCATCCGTGTCTATGAAGACGAGTACACGGTTGCATTCATGGACATCATGCCGCAGGCGCCCGGGCACGTGCTCGTGATCCCCAAGGAAGCCGCCGAGACACTGCTCGACTTGTCCGACGACGGCGCGCGCGCCGTGATCAGCACCACGCGCCACCTGGCCATTGCGGCCAAGCAGGCATTCGCACCGCAGGGCATCCTGGTGGCGCAGATGAATGGCGCCGCAGCTGGGCAAACCGTGCCGCACATCCATTTCCACGTCATTCCACGCAACGCAGGGCAAGAAGTGCTGGCCCATGCCGCCGAGAAAGGCGATATGGCGGAATTGGTGGCCAACGCGGAAAAGTTGCGCAAGGTGCTGGCCGAAATGGCCAAGGACGAGGCCTGACTTTTCGCCTGCGGCGCATGCCGCAGGCAAGGGTAAGCCGCTGCCGGTGTTTCGCCGGCAGCGGCTTTTTCATTTCAGTCCGGCTGCACGGCCTGGTACAGCGCCTGCAGCAGGTCGGATTGGGTGACGATGCCCGTGAGTTGGCCGCTGGCGTCCAGTACGGGGATATGGCGCAGACGCTGCTGGGCGAAGAGCGGTATCAGGCTGCTGATCGGGGCATCTTCGCTGGCATGGGTGACGGGCGAGGTCATGATGTCGGCGACAGTGGGGGCGTCCGGTGTCTTGGGTTTGCGCCGTCCCAGCAAGGCGCGCAGGCCGCGCGGGCCGGGCGCTGGCGTGGCGGATGCCAGCGATGAATCGGCAAAATCCGAGGCGGTGGCGATGCCCAGCAGGTGATGTCTGTCGTCAACGATAGGCAGCGCCTTGAGCTTGTTGCTGCGGATGATTTCCCAGGCTTGCGGCTGGGGGGTGTCCGGCGAAACGGCGATGGGGTCGCGGCTCATGATGTCGCGGCACAGCGTGGCGCCCAGGATGCGCTCGTAGGTGGCGTTCTCGGTGTACTCCAGTACCTGTGCCAGTTCGCTGCGGCTGATATTGAGGGCCTGGTTGTAGCGCGCCAGTGCCCGGTCCAGGTCTTCGTCGGTAAAGCGGCTGGAAGCAGGCTTGGCTGGCGAGGCAGGTTTTTTCGGCTCCATGTGGGGGTAGGCCTTGCCCGTCAGGTTGTTATAGATGGCGGCAAGGATGACCAGCAGCAGGGTGTCCGTGAAGATGGGCACCAGGGCAAACGAAATATCGGTAATGTGCGTCAGCGAGGCAAATAGCGCCACTGCTACGCCTGGAGGGTGCACGCAGCGCAGGATGAACATGGCGGCCATGGCGCCGGATACCGCCAGCGCGGTGCTGGGTACTGGCGGCAGGCCTGCATGGGCACACAGCACGCCGATGCAGGCGCCGGCCGTATTGCCCAGCACGGCGGCATAAGGTTGGGCCAGCGGGCTGCCGGGCAGCAGGAATACCAGCAGGGAGGTTGCCCCCAGCGAACCGACCATCCAATAGGTGTGCAGGTCGTCGCCAATCATCCATTGGCTGAGCTGGGAGGTGATCAGAATTGCCAGGCCGGCGCCGATGAGGGCGCGCAGACGTTCACGATTGTTGATCTGGAAGGGGGCGGGCTTGAGTGCCAGCAGCAGGCGATGCATTAAACCGGACATGATGATAAATAATAGACCGCTTCGACCCCCGCCGTGAAGAAATTCATGCCGGGCCCGAGCCGGACAGGCGCCGGATGCCGCACTAAATATCCCACCCGGGCACCGTGGTATTCATGCAGCAGTTTTCAAGGGCATGTTAAATTCTTTGAGTAATAAGAATAATTCTCATACAATTCTTGCGTTCACCTATCTTTGACCGAATGGCCAATCCCCGCTGTTGCCCCAGGGATCTGGTCGCCGGAGCCCGCCTGTGTCAGTCAAAGCCCTTACGCCCGCCGATCCTGTAGATGCCCTGTACCAAGACCACCAGGGGTGGTTGCATGGCTGGCTGCGCCGTCGTCTGGGCAATGATGCCGATGCGGCAGATCTGGTGCAGGACACCTTCCTCAGTGTGATCTGCTCAGGCAAGGCGGGGGAGATCATCGAGCCGCGCCCCTACCTCACCACGATTGCCCGTTGCCTGGTGGCGCACCGGCACCGGCGCAGGCAGCTCGAAGAGGCCTACCTGGCCGCTTTGGCCGCTTTGCCTGAAGAGATGGAAATGTCGCCGGAAACCCGGGCGCTGGCGCTGGAAACCCTGCTGCGCCTGGACCAGATGCTCGACGGCCTGCCGACCAAGGTGCGCGAGGCATTCATGCTCGTGCACCTGCAAGGGGCCTCCTACCAAGACGTGGCGCAGGCGCTGGGCGTGTCGACCAGCTCGGTCAAGCAATACCTGATGCGAGCCAACCAGCAGGCTTTCCTGGTCTTGCTGGGATGAGCGGCATGGTGTCTTCCTGGCTCACTGGTGTCGATGGCGGGCGCGAGGAAATTGCGCGTGCCGCCGCCTACTGGATGACTGAACTGATGGCCGACGATGTTTCCGCCGATACCCGGCGGCGCTGGCGGCAATGGCTGGAGGCCGATCCGGCGCATCGTGAAGCCTGGGCGCGTTTCGAGAGCCTGGGGGTCGGCTTGCGCACCCTGAATCCGGCCGCGGCGCGCCAGGGTTTGTCGACCCTGCGCGATGCCGGGCGCCGGCGGGCGTTCAAGCGTGCCGCTGTTGTGGCGGTCGGTGGCGCCAGCCTGGGTACGCTGATGCAGGTTCATGGCTGGCAAAGCCTGGTGGCGGATTACAGCACCGGTGTTGGCGAACAGCGGGTGCTGACGTTGAGCGATGGCACCCGGCTGTTGCTCAATACCGATAGTGCTGTGGACGTTGATTTCACCGCCGGGCTGCGCCTGATCCGGCTGCGTCAGGGCGAAGTGCTGATAGAAACCGGCAAGGACACGCTGGACCGCCCCATGCGGGTGGAAACGGCGCAGGGTTGGGTAGCCCCGTTGGGCACGCGGTTCATCGTCAGGCAACGCGAGGCCGATACGGTGGTAAGCGTGTTCGAGCATCGCGTCGTGTTGATGGCAGATGGCTGGTTGCGTTCCTATGTGCTGGAAGCCGGGCAGCGTGCCGTGATCCAGCCTGGCACCGGGCCGCAAGCCCGTCCGCTGAAGGACGAGGACGGTGCCTGGGCGCGCGGCGAGCTCGTGGCCGACAATGTTCGCCTGGCCGATTTCGTCGCTGAGCTGGGCCGCTACCGTCGCGGTTGGCTGCTGTGCGATCCGGCGGTCGCCGACCTGCGCCTGACCGGGCTCTTTCCCTATATGGATACGGAAAGGGTACTGACCGCCATTACCCAGGCGCTTCCCATCCGGGTACAGCGCCGCAGCCGCTACTGGCTCAAGCTGGTGCCTGCCTGATTCCGTTCGCTTGGCGTGCCGGTACCCAGGGCGGGGGACAGCGCAAGCGACCCGGGTTACTGCATTCAAGATACTATTTGTTTCAATTTCCGGGCCGGATAATCTGACCATTTCTCGTTCTCAGTCCACCTACACCATAGATGGCGCCGCATTGCGTGGTGTCTGTGAATCGGGTCGTAGAGGAATACGGAATGGAAGGAAAGCGCAGCGCTGGCCGTCAGGGAAGTCGGGTCGCCAGCCGGGGAAGGACCGGTAAGCGCGGTTTGCGTGATGCGAGCTGGAGGGCGCTGGTGCTGGCCGCCGGCTTGGCGCTGCAACTGGGGCCGGATACGGTACAAGCGCAGGACGGCAGCGTGGCGGCGGCCGGCGTGCACGAGTTCGATATTGCGCCCGGGCCGCTGTCTCAGGCGTTGCGCCAGGCGGCCAGCATTTCGGGTGAAGCCATCACCTTTGTACCGGCACTGACGGAAGGCTTGAGCAGCCCCGGCTTGCACGGTACGTATTCGACCAGCGAAGCATTCCGCCGACTGCTGCTGGGCAGCAACCTGGAGGCCCGGCGCCAGATGGACGGCACCTATGTGCTGCGCGCGCTGCCACCGCAATCCGCGGCTGGCGTGGCGAACCTGGATGCGGTGGAAGTGGTGGGCACGCCGGACGATCCCAAGGATGAGGTGTACCGGACATCACATTCGGTCAGCGTTCTGACCCGTGACGATATCGAGCGCTTTCGCGGAACGTCGGTAGGCGATATCTTCCAGGGAGTGCCTGGTGTGCTGGTCGGCGAAAACCGCAACTCGGGCGGCCTTGATGTGAACATCCGCGGCATGCAGGGCCAGGGCCGGGTGCCGGTGCTGATCGACGGTTCGCGCCAGGAAACCACGGTATACCGGGGCTACGCCGGCGTCTCGTCGCGTACCTATGTTGACCCCGACCTGATCGGCGGCGTGCGCATAGACAAGGGCCCCAGCATGGATGCGGGCGGTACGGGCGCGGTCGGCGGCCTGGTCAGCATGCGTACCCTGGAAGCCGATGACATCCTGCGTGATGGCGAATCGTTCGGGCTGCGCATGCGCGGCACCGCGATAGGCAACAACAGCGGCTCGCCGTCGGAACCGGGGCAACGTGCCGGCCTGGCGGACAGCGGCAAATACCGCATCAACTGCGTATCCGAACTGCTGTGCTCGGGCGAACATGACTTCGCCAATGCCCTGGGCCCGGAAGAAACGCTGGACCGTCCCGGCACGTTCACGCCCAAAAGCTGGGCGGGCAGCCTGGCGCTGGCCGGTCGCTTCGACAAACTGGAGCTGGTCGGGGCCATTGCGCATCGGGAACAGGGCAACTACTACGCTGGCAACCATGGCCCCAAGGCCAAAATGGAAGTCGTCGACAGCTATGACGGTGGCTTCTGGACGGAGATCATTACCGAGCGCACCGGGGCATCGCGCTTCCGTGGCGGCGAACGTGTCGTCAATAGCAACTACAAGAGCGATTCGGCATTGCTCAAAGGCAAGATCGAGCTGGCGCAAGACCAGGAGCTGAAACTCAGCTGGCTGCGCTACCGCAGCACCTACGGCGAACTGATGCCATCGCAGCTGATCTGGTACAGCGTGGTGCGACAGACCGCCAACAGCGAGGTCACGGCCAACACCTGGACCAGCCAGTACCGCTGGAACCCGGCGGCAACGGACCTGATCGACCTGCAGGCCAATCTTTGGCTGACGCGTACGCGCAGCATGAACAACAACTACTCCGATGACCTGAAATACATCGGCTCGGAAACCGAGCGCTATCGCCGCTGGGGGCTGGATGCCAGCAATACCATGCGTTTTGAATGGATGGGTGCAACGGAAATCCGTTATGGCGGCGCGCTGCAGAAAGAGCATGTCACGTCCAGTCCCGATGAGGGCAGTTCAGCCTTGCCGCAAGGCCGCCTGGGCGAGCGTACCGAATACAGCGCGTTCGCGGCGTTGAAGTACAAGCCCGTGGAAAGCGTGACGCTGGATGCCGGCCTGCGCTACACGCGCTTTCGCTCCAATGACAACAAACCGATGCTGTTGACGAGTGCCAGCACCTATTGCGTCGGCGGCGCAGCGAGCGGCGACTGCGAGGAAGTGTTCCTGACGTCCCGTGGCAGTGGCTCCGCGCCGATGATCGGGCTGACCTGGGAACCGGCCTATGGCCTGCAGTTCTATGCGCGCTATGCCGAAGCCTTGCGCATGCCCAGCCTGTTCGAGACCACGTCCGGTTTTTCCGTCAGTGCCACGCCGGACGCGAATCTCAAGCCCGAGCGTGCCGTCAGCCGCGAAGTGGGCATCAACTACATGCTGGATGGCGTGCTGACCGATAGGGATAGCCTGCGCCTGAAGCTGGCCTATTTCCGCAATCACACGCGCAACTACCTGACCCGGACCATTCCCAATACGAACGAAAACAACAGTTCGCCACTCTTTCGTCTGCGCAATATCGACAGCGTGAACGTCAATGGCGTGGAGCTGGGCGGTTCGTATGACATCGGCCCGATGTGGGTGGAATTCAGTGGCACCCGCTACAACAAGATCGAAGTCTGCCACGAAGGCAGCTATCGCAGCGAAGAGTGCACCGACTACGGCCTGGCCAACAGCTACATCAACAACATGATCCCGCCCAATTGGCACGCCAGCCTGCTGGTTGGCACCCGTCTGTTCGACGAGCGCCTGACCGTAGGGATGCGCGGGACCTTCATGGGCAAGCGCAATCCCATGCCCGAGTATGACAGCCAGGGTGTGGATACGATCTTCGCAAGGCCGGTTGCCTGGCATGCCTACAAGGTCTTCGACCTGTTCGCGTCCTATCGCTTCAACGACAACTTCAGCGTCGATTTCAACATCGACAACATTACTGACCGCTATTACCTCGACGCGCTGAGCCTGGGCCTGGTGCCCGCGCCCGGACGGACGGCGAGATTGAGCGCCACGATGCAGTTCTGAGCCACGCTGGCGTCCACCGATTTACGTCGCGGGAATCCACAAGCGAAGCAGGCTTCCACAGTGAGATTCGCGCGCACCATTCATCAAGAGGAAAATACCTATGAAATCCGGAGCAAAAAAGCTGCTGCTGGCTTTTGGCGCCGCGCTCGTGCTGTCCGCATGTGGCGGTGGTACTGACAGTGGCTACGATGGGGACAGCGATAATCCCGCAGGTGTGAATCAGCCCAAGCCTTCGATTCAGGTGCTGGCTGGTGACGAGGTCGTGCCATCTGGCAGCCCGATCCAGCTGGGCCAGACGGTCGTCCTGGATGGCAAGGCCAGCAAGGGCGGCATTATCGGTTACCAGTGGGTGCTGAACGGCAAGCCCATCAACAGCCAGGCGACGCTGAGCAATGCGGGTGATTCCGTGGCCCGCCTGCAGCCCGATGTTCCGGGGGAATACCAGGTGGCGCTGATGGTCAGCAATGGGGCGTCGTCTGCGACGGCGTCCGTCACAGTGCTGGTGGTCAATGAGGACCCGGTGGCGGTCGTGCCTGCCAGCATCGAAGCATTGCTCGGTGCCGTGCAACTCGATGGCAGCGCCAGCGTTCCGCCCATTAACGGTGATGCCCGTCAGTTGGAATATGCCTGGCGGTTGGTTGGGGTGCCGCCGGAAAGCGCGCTGCGCTCCATGGACGACGCGGAAGCAACGCGTGCCGTGGCGCGCTTCAAGGCTGACAGGGTCGGCAAATATG
This sequence comes from Kerstersia gyiorum, assembly GCF_048595715.1. Classification (NCBI taxonomy): domain Bacteria; kingdom Pseudomonadati; phylum Pseudomonadota; class Betaproteobacteria; order Burkholderiales; family Alcaligenaceae; genus Kerstersia; species Kerstersia gyiorum. Next base: position 3,389,368 of record NZ_CP169556.1, on the reverse strand, counting down.
AATTCGAATTGACGGTCAGGTATGGCGAGCGTGTCAGTGCGCCCGCCCGCGTGACGGTGAACGTCAATGAACCCTTTAGCCGGCCGGTTGCGAAAATCACCATCCCGTCCGGGATGGACACCGTACAAATCGGCCAGGAAGTCACGATTGACGGACGGGACAGCCTGAAAGGGGCGGGTGACCACCTGGAGTATCGCTGGAAGGTCGTTGCCGGCAAGTCCGGCTTGCCGGGCAGCGCCCACGACGCGATCGTCTGGGATACGAACGAGCCCGTCCTGCACTTCCGTCCGCAGGCGGCCGGTTCGCACCGGGTGGAGCTTTTTGTTTTTGACGGGCTCTCGCGCAGTGGGGATACGCCGGTGCAGGCGTTCGTGAAGGTCATGCCGGTACCTGGACAGCCCAATATGGCGCCCATTGCCCGCATTGGTCTGGAGCAGGCGCCTGGCGGCATGGTGGAAACCGGCACGAAACTCATGTTGCAAGGTAATTTGTCCTACGACATCGACGAATATGATCCTTACCAGCTGAAGCACCATTGGGAGCTGGTGAGCGCCCCGACGGGGTCGGATACGGACGCCATAAAGGCCGCACTGGCCTCCGGCGGCAGCATGCCGATGGTTCTGTTTGATGTGAAAGGCGACTATGAAATCGCCTTGACGGTGGAGGATCAGCACGGGGCGAAATCCGAACGCCTGGTGCAGAAATTCACGGCTACCAACGGTGCCAACCGCCGTCCGTCTGCGGTGATCTACGAATCGCGCGGCAACACCAATGCTGCCGTCGGTGCCCTGGTGACGCTGGATGGATCTCAGAGTACCGATCCTGATCGCAATAAGCTGATCTACGAATGGACCCTGACCGACCGCCCTGACGGCAGCCAGGCCGAACTGAAGCCAGTGGGCAAGGACGGTGACCGCGCGCAGATCCAGGTGGACAAGGCCGGCCCTTATTCCGCTTCTCTGGTCGTGGTGGACTCCCACGGCGCACGCAGCGCACCCTGGCCCTTGACCATCTTCGCCAAGAGCCGAAACCATGCGCCGCAGGTTCGGCCGTCGCTGGGAGATCTTCAATACACCAACATCGGTTCCACCGTTTATGACGCGGAGCAGCCGCTGCTGATTGCACCGCTGATCCAGGACAAAGTGTTCAGGGTGTATGTCAATGGCGTGGAGCAACAGCACAAGCTGACGTTGTGGCACGGTTTTGCCTTGGGTGCCAATGCCGTGGACCCTGACGGCGACAAGCTCACATACCTGTGGACCATGAAGAACCAGCCCAATGGCGCCACCTGGGAGCTGGGTGAAAAGCTGTGCTCGGTGGGCGGCGACTGGACGGCTGCCAAGGGAGATTACCCGACGTGGCGCCGAGAGCAGGCCAATCTGGGCCAATGGACATGCTCGGACCTGACGCTGGCGCCGACGGTAACGGGCAACTACAGCATCGAGTTGATGGTCAGCGATGGCGTGGAAGCGACAGGGCCGTTTACCCTCAATATGAATGCGGCGACACGCGAGCAGTACCCAACCTTGCTGCTGGAAGACCGGCTGATTTCCCATCGCTGGAGCAATGCCCAGCAGCAGGCAATTGCGCAGCCTGATGCCGAAAAGGCGTTCAGGCAAGAGCTGTTCCCCTATCGTGCGACGTATGAATTGACGCCCAAGCAGGCGACCCTGCCGGTCGAGACAGGGTTGACGGCTGCGTACGGGTTCAATGAGGACGCGGTGCTGAAGACCTTCCGTCTGACGGCCAATGATCAGGACTACACCATCGTCAACCTCGAGGCCTATGACAAGGACAACATCGAGACGCCCCGTTTCGAGGGCCTGGACAACGGCATGGTGATTCGGCGCGGACAATCGGTAGAGTTCCAGTTGATCTGGCCGATCAACAACCTGCCAGGTTGCGGGACGAGCACGGGGGATCAGAAAACCTTCGTCAACAAGAACGGCCTGGTATGGAAGTTTGGGTTGAAGGAGCGTCCGGACTGGGTCTTCGAATACAACCCGGGTAACAATGTCGTCGGTACACAGGAAGCGTTCGACTTCCGGGGCAGGCCATACCAGGCTTGCGTCAAGGCGCAGTAGTGGCGCCAGCCCGGGCGAGTGCATCATGCGCCCGGGCGACAGTCGGCCCGCCTGGACTGTGGCCAGGGGGGGGGGGCGCTGTCCTCGGCAGGAAAAAAAGCCAGGGCAAGTCCTGCAAGCGTGAAAACAACAAAAATGTTGTATTTGTGCAAATATGAAAAATATTCGACACGGCGCTTGCATACGGATTTTAGTTCGTGCATAATTCAATTCTTCGCTGCTGACACAGGGCAGCCAACGAAAGAAACGAAGCGAAAGCCGAGTGGAAACGTTGGTAGAATGTAGAAGCAAATGGGGGTATAGCTCAGCTGGGAGAGCGCTTGCATGGCATGCAAGAGGTCAGCGGTTCGATCCCGCTTACCTCCACCAAAAAAGCGAAGAGGTTCTTGAAAAAGAACTTGCAGTAAATCGAAGAAATGCCATATAATCTTCGATCTGTTGTTTGGTCCTGTCCCCTTCGTCTAGAGGCCTAGGACATCACCCTTTCACGGTGAGTACAGGGGTTCGAATCCCCTAGGGGACGCCACTAATTTTGTGGTACCGCTGCGGAGCGGTAGTTCAGTTGGTTAGAATACCGGCCTGTCACGCCGGGGGTCGCGGGTTCGAGCCCCGTCCGCTCCGCCAAAAGATTCCAGAAGAAAAGCACCTTGAAAAAGGTGCTTTTTTTTCGTTCTGATGCTCGTAATTCCCCATATTTCCATGGCGCAGCCCCGGGATATCTTCGACGAGGAATGCGTGGTGACCGAGAAGGCATTCGAACTGGCACAGGTGCGTCAGGAGATTGATCGTTGGATTGGACAGAAAGAAGGCGCAGGGAGCAGTTCCAGGCGAATCTGGACAATCTGAGGGCTCAGATCGTCGCGTTACGCGAGCGGCGTGGCGAGCCTGATCGTACGGTGACGTTCACACCTATTGCGCCTTCAGGGAAATGAGCGGATGCGAGACGCCGTGCGCCAGGCCTTGCTCGAATGCAACGCTGAAGGTTGCTGGCGGCTCATTGCCTGAGTGTGTGTTCAGTTGTCTGTGACCGGCTAAGGTGCCTGGGCATCGCGCCAGCTGACTATCAGCATCACGGCAAGCCGCTCCGGGGGATGTTGTTTCCCTCGCCGCGCAGGTATTCTGTGCGTCATCCCTGTTCGCACCCGCTGGCAGGGCGACGGACGCAAGGAAATCATGCACTTTTATTCCGGCATCAGCCTGTCTGCCAGATTGACGGGCCTGTTCCTGGCCATGGCCATCGTCAATCCTGCCACGGCGCAGCAAGGGCAATACCTGGTCAAGACGGATGAAGCGACCCGCGCCCGGGTGGAGGCGATTATTGCCATGCCTACGCTGTCCGAACCTGGCTTGGACCATGGCGCAAGGCTGGCCCAGGTGTCCTCCCTGTTCCTGGGTGTTCCATACCGGGCCAATACGCTGGTGGGATCGCGTGATACCAATGAAATGCTGGTTGTGGATTTCAACCGGGTCGATTGCTTTACGTTTATTGATTACGTTGAGGCCCTGAGCCGCGCCACGGACGGCAATGACTTCCTGACCCGGCTGGCTGCTGTCCGCTACGCGAATGGCAATGTTGATTTCCGGCATCGCCGCCACTTTTTCTCCGACTGGGCGGCCGTCGAGCCGAGGAATGCCACGGATGTCACGCGTGAGGTCGGTGGCATCTATGTTTCGGTGGACAAGGTGTTGAACCGCAAGGCCGACGGCACGGAGTATCTGCCCGGCCTGGGCGAGACGCCGCGCACGATAGATTACATTCCGGCGTTTGCCATTGACGAACAGGTGCTGGCCAAGCTGCAGACTGGCGATTATGTCGGTGCCTATACCCCGCTCGATGGCCTGGATGTGACGCATGTGGGCATCGTGGTCAAGGCCGCCGGCCAGGTCTGGTTCCGCAACGCTTCGTCCGTGCAGGCCAATATGAAAGTGGTCGATGTGCCCCTGCGGGACTATATGGCGGCCAAAACCGGCATGGTGGTTCTGCGCGCGCCCTGAGTTTTATGAGTGGGGGGCTTATGGCGGTCACAGGTGGTCCATATGGCCCACAGCAGGCAACGAACGGCATGAACTCGCGCTTATGTGGAGCGCAGCACCGGGCTCATTGATATAGCCTCTTCAATGTATTCATTATCCGTATAGTTGGCATTCAGTATCTGCATGATATGGCATCCGGCGTCAGTGTATAGTCCTTGCGAATCCGGCCGCGCCTGGCTGGGCCTGTGCATCTGTTCCGTATCGAGACCGCATGTCGACGAATTTCTCCTATACCATTCATCCCGAAATCTTCCAGGACTATCCGGAATACCGGCGGGGCGTGGTCGTATTCACGGACCTGGACAATTCGCAGCCCGACGCCGGATTGACGGCCTTGCTGCGTGCCAGCGAAGCGGCATTGCGCGAGCGCATCACCGGTAATCCGGCCGAGTATCCGCAGATCGCCGCCTGGCGGGATGCCTATCGCCGGTTTGGCGCCAAGCCCTCCGAACACCGCAGCGCCATCGAAGCGCTGAGCCGCCGCGTGCTCAAGCCGGATACGCTGCCGGATATCAATCCGCTGGTGGATATCGGCAACTTGCTGTCTTTGCGTTATGTGCTGCCGGCCGGGGTGCATCCCATCGGAGCGCAATCGCAGGAGATCTGCCTGCGCAAGGCTGCGGAGGCTGACGGTTTTCTGGCCGACCCCGGCAAGGCGCCTGAAAGCATCGCCGCCGGCGAAATCGTGCTGGCTGCCGGCCAGCGCGTGCTGACGCGGCGCTGGACCTGGCGCCAGGCTGCCGATACGCGGACGCTGGCAGATACCTCATGCGTGTTTTTCGATATCGACGGTTTGCCGCCGACCAGCCGAGCTGACGTCGAAAGTGCCGTGGCGGATGTCGTGGCCCTGGTCGGCCGTTATTGTGGCGGACGTTGCGTGGGGCAAGCCGTGCTGGATGCTGCACAGCCCGCCATGCAGATAGCGCTGGACTGAGCGCGCGGCCATGAATCTGGCCTTCAATCACCTGAGCGTGTCTCAGTTGATGGCGTTGGCGGCCATACTCGAAGTGCGTAACCTGAGTCGGGCAGCAAGGCTGCTGGGCACGAGCCAGCCTGCCCTGAGCCGCCACCTGGCGCAGTTCCGCGAGGCCTTGGGCGACCCATTGATGGTTCGGCGCGGGCGCGAGTATGTACTGACTGAACGCGGGCAGGCCTTGCTGGACCCGCTGCGTGACGTCCTGGCCGGACTGGAGCGCCTGAGCTCTCCTGCCGAGTTTTCCCCTGCGCGCTGCGAGCGGCGTTTTTGCCTGGCAGGTTCCGATTATGTCGCGCAATACATCCTGCCCGGCTTGCTGCATGACCTGGCCTTGCAGGCGCCCGGCGTCAGCGTGGAGTTCCGCATCTGGCAGGCCGACCGCTATGACTGGCTTGAGGACGGCAAAGTCGATCTGGTGACGACCATGCTGGAAGACACGCCGGCCGATTATCACGGCCGGGTGCTGGGCGAGGATACTCCGGTTTGCTGCATGCGCAAGGGCCATGCGTTGGCCCGGCAGGCGCGGATATCCCAGGCGCAGTACCTTTCCTGGCCGCATGCCACGATCAGCATGGGGGGCGACAAGGACAGTTTCATCGACGCGCACCTGCGCCGCCAGCACCTGCGGCGCGACCTGAAACTGGCGGTGCCGTTCTACAGCGCCGCGCTCAGCGTCATTCAGCAAAGCGATATGTTGCTGACGCTGCCCGAACACATTGCCCGCCAATGGGCGCAGCAGGCGGATGTCTGTGCCCGGCCCCTGTCTTTCATCGAACACCGTTTCCGCTACTGGGTGGTCTGGCACAGTCGCATCCAGAGTTCACCCGAGCAGCAGTGGTTCCGGCAATTCGTGTTCGATCATTGCCGCAGTTCGCGTTTCCTCAGCCCTGGCGATGCCTGGCCGCCGAATCATACTGCCTGAATATTTTTCCCGCAGCCGGGGTATGCCTGGCTGCGGCATCCATCCCGGAATTCACCGAAAAGACCACCGTAATTGGCCAGGAGGCAAATGACATGCAAAAAGACCCGAACACCGCTTACCCCATGACAGGGGGGGATGCCCTGGTGCATAGCCTGCAAACCCATGGCGTCGATACCGTATTCGCGCTGCCCGGTGCGCAGATTTATGGCTTTACGGACGCGTTGGCGCGCAACCAGGACAGCGTGCGCACCATCGGAGCGCGTCATGAACAGACCAGCGCCTACATGGCCTTCGGTTATGCGCGCTCCAGTGGTAAGCCGGGGGTTTTCGCAGTCGTGCCCGGCCCCGGAATTCTCAACGCCAGCGCGGCGATGCTGACGGCACATGGCTGCAATGCGCCGGTGTTGGCCATCACGGGTGACGTCATGAGCGGCTTCAAGGACCGTGGCCGGGGGCAGCTGCACGAACTGCCCCGGCAGCTGGAAATCCTGCGCGACCTGGGCAAGTGGGCCGCTCATATCGAGCAACCCGCCGATACGCCCTGGCAGGTCGCGCGTGCCTTTCAGGAAATGCAGTCGGGGCGGCCGGGCGTCGTGTCGCTACAGGCTTCATGGGATTTCTTTACCCAGCCAGGGCGGGTGCGTACCCAGGCGCCGTTGCCGCTGCAGCCCAAGCCGCCGGTGGACACCGATGCCATTGCACGCGCGGCAACGCTGCTGGGCCAGGCCAAGGCCCCCATGATTTTCGTTGGATCTGGTGCCCTGGAAGCCAGTGTCGAAGTGCGCGATCTGGCGGAAACGCTGGGCGCGCCCGTCGTGAGTTTCCGTGGCGGCCGTGGCGTGGTGGGGGACGATCATCCGCTGGGTTTCACAGTGGCTTCCGGTGCTCGGCTCTGGCCGCAGACAGACGTGGCCGTTGTGATCGGCTCGCGCTTCGAGCTGTTCGATATCCGCTGGCGTCACCGCCCGGCAGGCCTGAAGCTGATCCGCATCGACATAGATCCGGCGGAAGTGCGGCGCATCAGCGCGGATGTCAGCGTGCTGGCCGATGCCGCCGAAGGGGCGGCGGCGTTGGCGGCTGAAGTGCAGCGCACCGGCACGCCGCCGCGCCGCGATGCCGAGCTGGCCGCCGCGAAGGCGGCGGCGGAACAGGATATCCAGTGCATCCAGCCGCAGCTGGATTACCTGCGCGTGATCCGCGATGTGCTGCCGCGCGACGGTTTCTTTGTCGAGGAAATTTCACAGGTCGGTTTTACGTCCATTTTCGGCTTTCCGGTCTATGAACCGCGTACCCTGGTGACATCTGGCCAGCAGGGCACGCTGGGCTTTGGTTTCCCGACGGCGCTGGGCGTGAAGGTGGCCAATCCGGGCAAGGCGGTGGTCTCCATCTGCGGGGATGGTGGTTTCATGTTCGCGGCCCAGGAACTGGCGACCGCCGTGCAGTACGGCATCAATGTCGTGACGATCGTGTTCAACAACAGTGCATTCGGTAATGTCTACCGTGACCAGCAGGAAGCTTTTGGCGGCCGTTTGCTGGGTTCGGAACTGGTGAACCCGGACTTCATGAAGTTCGCCGAATCGTTCGGCGTGCAGGCGCACCGGGTGCATGCGCCCGACGCCTTGCGTGGCGTGCTGGAACATGCATTTGCCGCTGACCGGCCGGTCCTCATTGAAGTGGTGGTGCCGCGTGGCAGTGATGCCAGCCCATGGAAATTCCTGCACCCGGACTTTTCCAAGGCAGCCATATAAAGCCATAGGCGGATTCTGGTTGTGCGGTGCGCTATCGCCGGCGGGCCGCTCAATGTACAAAGCCCTGCCAGCACAAGCTGGCAGGGCTTTGTTTTTTGCTTGTAGCCCCCGTCACGGTGTAGGCAACGGAGGCTGCAAGTCTGGCCTTACTGGGCCTGTTGCACCCAGTTCGTGACGTAGTTGTCGCAGCCGCCGGCCATGAACTGGTCCGGGGTCGTCAGGTTCTGCACCTTGAACGACTTGATGACGCCTTGTTCAGCCGTCAGCGAAACCTTGCACTTGACCAGGCGGCGTTCCGCCACATAGTTCAGGCCGCTTTCCGGATAGGGGTAGGGGCCGTCGAATTCGGGATTGCCGAAGGCTGCCAGGGGCGGGTAGTAGTCAGGGCCTTCGAATTGGTCGAAGGGCGGCTGGTAGTAGCCCGGGTCCATGAAGTAGCCCAGCGGACGGTCGTAGGTGCGGTCATACAGGCCGTACCAGGCGTAGTCGGTCGCGCCATTGGGCAGCGCCTTGGTTGCGGAAGGCTGGCCGAAGACCTTGGTGGCCGTCGCCACGGGCTTGCCTACCCAGGCTTGCGCAGAATAAGGCTCGGGGCCGCCCAGCGAAGCGCAGCCGGCGGCGAGCACGCAAACCGTGGCGGCGCCCGCGAGCTGCAGGCGTTTCTTTGCTTGATTCAGCGTATTTCCGATCATGATGAAGACTCGTGAAAGTGAATGAACAGGCTTCCGGGCGCGGCGCTCGGCCGGGCATCGGGATGGGTACGACGATACCGTCCGCAAGGACGGCGTGATGACTGCATTAGAACTGTTGCGGAAAGAATTAACTTCCATGATTTGTAAAGGATTGTGCGTCAGGATTAGCACATTTGCAAATAGGATTGCGACGCAATATTGATTTGTCGCATCTTCAGCGGGAATACCGCACTGCAGCAGGCTGTCCGCCCGTTTTCCAGTTGTTCACGAGGCTATCTCGGCAGGCCGTTTTCTCTTTTGTGCAACTAAATGGAATCAGATTCCATTTATGAATATAATTCCATAAAATTATCTGGACGCCTGCCGTGCGTGTCATTTTCCTTTCCGGCAGGAAGCAAAAAAAGGGATGGAGGCTGCATGACGGATCAAGGCAAGGCGGGGTTTGACCAGGAGGTCGACCTGCTGGTTTTCGGCGCGGGTGCGGGCGGAATGACTGCTGCGCTGGTGGGGGCACTGAGCGGGTTGGATGTCCTGCTGTGTGAAAAGACTACGCAGGTAGGGGGCAATACTTCTACCTCCGGCGGCACCACGTGGGTGCCTGGCAATTCGCAGGGCGGGCGCGTCGGGGCGCAGGACTCTCTGGAAGATGCCGCGGCCTTTCTGCGTGCCATCGTGGGGGACCGTGGCGGCGATGATGTCAGGGCTGCGTTCCTGGAGTCGGGGCGCCCGGCCATTGATGAGCTGGAACAGAAAACTGAAGTGAAGTTTGCCGCCGCCGCGGCGCATCCGGATTACCTGGATGGGCCGGGTTCGGCCTTTGGTGGGCGCGCATTGGGGCCCTTGCCCTTCGACGGCCGATTGCTGGGTGCGGATTTCGATCGTGTCCGGCCGCCGCGCCCCGAATTCATGGGCTTGGGCGGCATGATGGTGGGGCGCGCCGAACTGGCGCCGCTGCTGCAACCTTTCGCATCGCTGGGAAACCTGAAACTGACCCTGGGCATCGTCGGCCGCTATGCGCTGGACCGCCTGCGCTACCGGCGTGGCACGCGGCTGCTGATGGGCAATGCTTTGGTGGCGCGGCTGTTCTATAGCCTGCGCCAGCGCAAGGTCCCCGTGCTGTTCGAGACCCCCTTGCGCGAGCTGCTGCTCGAGCAGGGTAAGGTTGTGGGGGCCGTGGTGGATACGCCGCAAGGCCAGAAGCGTATACGCGCCCGTCGCGGGGTAGTGCTGGCTACCGGCGGCGTGGCCTGGAACGAAGCGCTGCGCAAACAGTATTTTCCGCCGGAAGTCAGCCTGGAATCCCAGGCGCCGGAAACCAATACGGGCGACGGGATTGTGCGCGCCATGCAGGCCGGGGCGGCATTTGATGATGGCCATGACAGCCCGGCCCTGTGGATGCCATGTTCCTTTATCCAGCGTGCCGATGGCACGCGTGGCATCTGGCCGCACATCCTGCTGGATCGCGCCAAGCCAGGTTTGATTGCCGTGGGTCGGGACGGCAGGCGTTTCGTCAATGAATCGGACTCCTACCATGACTTCTGCATGGGCATGCTGCGCCATGGCCTGAGCGAGGCATGGCTGGTCTGCGACGCAGATTTCATCAAGTCTTATGGGCTCGGGCTGGTCATGCCCGGTGGACGCGGGCTGGCGGAAAAGCTGCACAAGGGCTACCTGACGGAAGCCCCGACACTGGAAGCACTGGCGGCCAAGGTTGGCCTGGATGCGGACGCTTTCCGGCAGACGGTCAAGCGCTATAACGAGCAGGCGCAAACTGGGGTGGATGCCGATTTCGGTCGAGGGACCAGTGTCATGAACCGCTTCAATGGCGACGAGACGCAGCAGCCCAATCCTTGCCTGCGCCCGATCCGGGAACAGGGGCCGTACTATGCATTGCGCGTCGTCCCCATGGACCTGGCTTGCAGTGCCGGCTTGCGGGGCGATGTGAACGGCCAGGTATTGGATCAGCAGGGGCGGCCCATCGAGGGCCTGTATGCCTGCGGCAATGACCTGACTTCGCTGTTCAGGGGCACTTACCCCGGCCCCGGCACCACGATAGGCCCGGCCATGGTGTTTGCCTGGCGTATTGCCAAGCACGCCGCGCGGAAGACCTGATCATCCGGGTGCTTGCCCGTGAGCAGTAAAAAGAACCGCCAGGTTGCCTGGCGGTTCTTGGATTCAGGCCGCGTCGTGCTGCTTGCGATGAGGGCGTTGCAGATTGGCGTGGTAGCGCGCCACGTATTCGTCGAAGCTTTCCTTGCGGTCGGCTTCCAGTGCATGCTGCTCGGCCAGTGATCGGGCGGCCAGTTCCTGGTAACGCGCCTGGGTGGCGGCATCCAGCGCCTGGCTGCGCAGGGCGTCGGCGTGGGCGCGGCTGGTGCTCAGGCCATATTCGAAGAACGATGCCTGGGTGTCGCGCATGCCTGCCAGCAGGCGGGCCGATGGCGTGAGCGCCGGGTCTTCCAGCTTGGCACGCTGCATGGCGACGGCCTGGCGGTGCAACGTACTGCCGTGAACGCGGTCCAGCAGTTCTGCAGACGCCTCGACGCGGTCCAGGATGTCCTTGCCCCACTGCTGCAGGGAAACGGCTTCGCAGTTGCGTTCCAGCATCAGGCCGGGTTCGCGGCCCTGGCGCACGACCTTGGCGAAGTTCTGGCTGCTGCGCTCGCAATAACCCTGCGGCGCGAATGCCGGGCTTTCGTCCAGCGTGCAATACAGCAGGAAGGCATCCATGAATCGCATGGTGTCGGCGCTGATGCCGGCGGGCTCAAAGGGGTCAATATCCAGGCAGCGCACTTCCACATATTGCACACCGCGCTCGTCCAGGGCGGTCAGCGGTCGTTCGCAGCGTTTGGTGCTGCGCTTGAGACGGATATTCGAGTAGTACTCGTTCTCTATTTGCAGGACATTGGTGTTGAGCTGGATCCACTCGCCGTCGCGCTTGGTGCCGAAGGCCTCGTAGGCCGGCCAGGGAGTGGTCACGGCGTTGTAGAGGCGGTCCAGAAAGGTTTCCAGGTCGTTGTAGTTCAGCTTCAGCTGAGACTGGGCCTTGTTCTGGTAGCCCAGGTCGCTCATGCGCAGGCTGGTGGCATGGGGCAGGAAGCAGGTATCGGCGTCCCAGCGTTCCAGCCCGCCGTTTTGCACGGCGGGGAAGTTGCTGGCGATGGCGGGCGAGGCGCCGAACAGGTACATCAGCAGCCAGCTGGCTCGCGTAAAGTTGCGCACCAGCGCGATATAGCCTGCGTCACGTTGCTCGCGCAGGTTGGCGCCGGGCAGGTCCAGCAAGGGCCAGATCGCGTCGTCCAGCGAAAAATTGTAGTGAATGCCTGCGATGCACTGCATGGAACGGCCATAGCGCACCGCCAGGCCACGACGATAGACATGCTTGAGCATGCCGCTGTTCGAGGTGCCGTACCAGGCGATGGGAATTTCCTGGTCGGCTGGCAGGCGGGCCGGCATCGAGTGATTCCAGATCAACTCGTCGCCCAGGGCGGCATAGGTGGCGCGATGGGTGTCCAGCAACGCAGACAGGACATCGTCCGTGCGGGGGAAGGGATCGGTGATGAGTTCCAGCAGGGCTTCGGAATAATCGGTCGTGATATGCGGATGCGTCAGCGCGGCACCCAGCGCAGCAGGGTGGGGTGCCTGCGACAACTGGCCCTGTGCATTGACGCGCAAGCCTTCCTTCTCGATGCCACGTTGCGTGTTCTCAAGAATATTGCGGTGATTGTCCAGGCGTTGCAGGCGGGATAGCAGAAGATCGGTCACATCGACTCTTTTTATCGTATTCACAGGGAGCCGATTTTACGGGTTTGCTGGCCGCACGGTGCTTAATCCCTATCAGTTGAGGGTAAAAAAGCAAGGTTTGTCCGGCATGGCATGACGCAAACCGGCGGCTGATCAGTGCCGACGTGCTTGTTTCAGGCCGGCATGGCGCTATGATGCCGGGAGGCAGGCATATCGGCGCCGTGCCAGGGCGGAAGCGGATGGATCAGCCTTCTGTGCATGGCCAGCAGGATGGCAGCGCGCCTGCCATTGACGCGCAGCTTCCGGCAGGCGTTCTGCAGGTGGAAATTGACTGTGCGTTCGCTGATTCCGAGGATGACGCCGGTTTCCCAACTGGTTTTTCCATGCGCCGCCCATACCAGACACTCCTGTTCCCTGGCCGACAGGATGTTGTGTGTGACGAGTGTCATATGCCTATGTTTCCAACCTGCCGCATGACAGGAGGCGGCAGTGAGAAAGATTATTGTTACGTTGAGATGACGGGGCAAGGGACCATGCACGCATGCATAAATCCTTGCTGCCAAGGATACGCATGGCACCTTCCTCGATGATGCAGTTCTATCTGAACGCGCTGGCCCTGCTGGCGCCGACCATGGTCGTGGTGGGCGCCGGTTTTGTCTGGGGGCGGCGCAGCCTGCCGTTCGCAGGTCAGTTCATCTCCCAGTTGGTGACGCAGGTGGCGACGCCTGCGCTGGTATTCCATACGCTGATGACCAGCACGCTGGATAACGCCCTGCTGGCCGACGTCGTCTTACTTACGCTGGCCTGTATGGCGGCCGTGACACTGGTGTCCGCTGCCGGGCTGAAACTGGCCGGGCTGCCGGTGCGCAAGCTGCTGCCGACCACTAGCATGCCGAATGCGGGCAATATCGGGCTGCCGGTGTCCTACATGGCTTTTGGCGAAACCGGGCTGGCCGTGGCGGTGGCGATCTTCACTGTGTCGTCTTTCCTGCAACATACCGTCGGTTTGCGTATCTTGCCGGGGGGCGTGGCGCGTGGCGGCGCCTGGCGCAATCCGACGATGGCGCTGTGCGTGCTGGCTGTACTGCTGCGCGCGCTGGGCCTGGGCCTGCCGGACTGGTCACTGGAATCGGCGCGCCTGCTGGGCAGCCTGGCGGTACCGCTGATGCTGCTCAGCCTGGGCCATGCGTTGTCGCAGATTCCAGCTTCGGGCCTGCGTGCGGGTTCGTTGATGGCAGGCATGCGCCTGATCGGCGGCTGTGCCACGGCGCTGCTGGTGACCTGGGCCATGGGCGCGCCGCCGCTGATCGCCAATGCCGTGGTCCTGCAGATGTCCATGCCCTGCGCCGTGATGAGCTACATGTACGCACGTACTTACACGGACCGCGGTGACGAGGCCGCTGGCGCGGTTCTGGTGTCCACCGGCATATTCCTGGTATTCGCACCTATTCTGCTGTGGTTCCTGAGGGTGTAGGCCGGACGTTCTGCTATGGGCCATTCTTTTGTCGGGGAAGCGGGGCGGGAAAGTGATGCCGCGCGACAGGCTCTGCGCCAGTGGTGGTTCGTGTTCCCGTTCATACCGAATGCCCTCGTACCGTCGTAACCCTGCTTGCGGCGTGGCCGATGCGCCCCGTTCCGGGATGTCGGTGTTAGAATTCTTTCTCATCTTCATGGCGCCGATTTGCTTGATCTGCTTGCGGGCGCCCGATAAATCCCGCTAAAGAGGTCCATGTGACTCCTTCATCCGTATCTTCAAACGCCACCGGCATTGGGTCGTGCGTGGCTCAGGACCCATTGCAGGCTGCCATTCCGGCGGGTTCCGTCGGCGTGGTCCGGGCACAGAAAATCGCTTTCGATGAACCGCTGCAACTGGTCAGCGGCCAGGTGCTGCCCAGCTACGAGCTGGCCATCGAAACCTATGGCGAGCTCAATGCCGACCGTTCCAATGCTGTCCTGATCTGCCATGCGCTGAACGCCTCGCACCATGTGGCCGGCATCAATGCCGACAACCCCAAGGACGTGGGGTGGTGGGACAACATGGTAGGCCCCGGCAAGCCGGTGGATACCAACCGTTTCTTTGTCATTGGCATCAACAACCTGGGTTCCTGCTTCGGTTCCACCGGGCCTGCCAGCATCAATCCGGCGACTGGCAAGCCCTGGGGCGCGGCCTTCCCGGTGGTGACTGTCGAGGACTGGGTGCACGCGCAGGCTCGCGTGGCCGATTATCTGGGTATAGAACGCTTTGCTGCCGTGATGGGGGGCTCGCTGGGTGGCATGCAGGCGCTCAGCTGGGCCGTTACCTGCCCGGAACGGGTGGCCCATTGCGTGGTGATCGCCAGCACGCCGCGCCTGTCGGCGCAGAATATCGGCTTCAATGAAGTAGCGCGGCGCGCCATCATCACCGACCCTGATTTCCATGGCGGTGATTACTATGCCCATGGCACGGTGCCAGCGCGGGGCCTGTCGGTTGCGCGCATGGTGGGGCACATTACCTATCTGTCGGACGACGACATGGCCGAAAAATTCGGTCGGGTCCAGCGCGAGCCGGCGGCCAATGGCGATTACCACTACGGCTATGACGTGGAATTCGAGGTGGAATCCTACCTGCGCTACCAGGGCGAAAAATTCTCGCGTACCTTCGACGCGAATACCTATCTGCTGATTACCCGAGCGCTGGATTATTTCGATCCGGCGCGGCGTACCGGGGGCGACCTGGCGCGTGCGCTGGCGCCTGCCACGGCGGATTTTTTGCTGGTGTCGTTCACGACTGACTGGCGTTTCCCGCCCGAGCGTTCACGCGAGATCGTCGGCGCCTTGCTGCAGAACGACCGCTCCGTGACCTACGGTGAAATCAATGCGCCGCATGGCCATGATGCGTTCTTGCTGACGGATTCGCGCTATCACGCGCTGGTATCGGCCTATTTCGACAGGGTGGCGCGGGCATGCCGCCTGGGTGAACGCCAGGCGCCGGCGCAGGCAGGAGAACAGGCATGAGTGAAATTGTCGGCGTCAATGGCATGATCGTGCGTGGCGGCACGGCGCTGCGTCCCGATCTGGCGCGTATCGCCAGCTGGATCGAATCAGGCAGCCGCGTGCTGGACCTGGGTTGCGGGGATGGCACGCTACTGGCGGAATTGCGTGATCGCCGCCAGGTGCGCGGCCGTGGTGTGGAACTGAGCGACCAGTGCGTGATTGCTTGCGCCCGCCGTGGCGTGGACGTGATCCAGCAGAACCTGGAGGACGGCCTGGCATTGTTCGGCGACCAGGCTTTCGATACCGTGGTGCTGTCCAAGACCTTGCAGGCCATGCACAATACCGAGCATATCCTCAAGGAAATGGCGCGGGTGGCGCGCTATGGCGTGGTGTCCTTCCCCAATTTTGGCTATTGGCCCCATGGCTGGTCCATTCTGCGCGGCCGTATGCCGGTGACGGGTGAAATGCCCTACCAGTGGTACAACACGCCGAATATCCATCTTTGCACCCTGAGCGATTTCGAGGATCTGGCGCAACAGTGCGGATTGCGCATCCTGGAACGCGCCACCTTCGACCACAACCGCGAAGTACGCTGGTTGCCGAGCTGGCGCAGCACGCTGGCGGTCTATCGTTTCAGTTCGGCCGGCGCCTGAGGCGTGCGGCGGCCGGCACCAGGAGATTCCCATTCGTTTTGCCCGCCTGTTCACCAGCCGCCGAGTCGCTCCTCTTTTCCTGCTGGGCATGGCCAGCGGCCTGCCGCTGGAGCTGACCAGCAATACCCTGCAAGTCTGGCTGACGGTCGCGGGTGTATCGCTGCAGGAAATCGGCCTACTGACGCTGGCCGGTGCTGCCTACACCCTGAAGTTTCTGTGGTCACCGCTGGTGGACCGCTATGCGCCGCCCGGCCTGGGCCGCCGCCGTGGCTGGATTTTCCTGACGCAATGGTTGCTGGCGTTGGCGCTGGTCGGCATGGGCCTGCTGTCGCCCAGGGAGTCGCTGGGCACGCTGGCCCTGCTGGCCGTGATGGTGGCTTTTTTTTCCGCGACGCAGGATATCGCCTTTGATGCCTACCGGGCCGACCTGCTGCAACCCTATGAGCGTGGCGCCGGTGTGGCCCTGTCCGTTCTGGGGTACCGCCTGGCCAAGGTGGTCTCTGGCGGCCTGGCGGTGGTTGCCGCCGAAAAATGGCTGGGCTGGAACAACGTTTACATCCTGATGGGTGTTTGCATGGCGGCGCTGTCTGCCGTCACGCTGTTCGCGGTGGAACCGCAGCGCGATGTGCAGGCACCGGTATCGCTGCGCGCGGCCGTCATGGAGCCATTCCGCGAGTTTTTCGGGCGCAACGGCGCCTGGGAAATGGTGTTGTTCATCATTATCTACAAACTGGGCGATGCCTTTGCCTCGGCGCTGTCCAATACTTTCCTGATTCGCCATGGCCAGTTCAATGCCGAGACGGTCGGGTGGGTCAACAACGTCCTGGGCATTGCTGCGACGGTGGTCGGGGCGGTGCTGGGCGGTGCCTTGCTGGCGCGGCTGCGGTTGTTCCGTGCGCTGCTGCTGTTCGGCGCCCTGCAAGGCGCATCCAACCTGGGCTATGCATTGATTGCCTGGTATCCGGGCGAGCTTGCGCTGATGGTGCCGGTCGTGGCGTTCGAGAATGTCTGCAGCGGGTTGGGTACGGCGGCATTCGTGGCTTTGCTGCTGGCCGTATGCGACGCTCGCTATTCCGCCACGCAGTTTGCTTTGCTATCGGCACTGGCCGCGATCGGACGCACTTATATTGCCGGACCCTTGACGCCGCCGCTGGTAGGCTGGTTGGGCTGGCCGGGGTTTTTCCTGCTGTCCGTGGCGGTGGCGGTTCCAGGCCTGTGGCTGCTCTGGCGGCGCAAGACCGAAATAGAGCACCTGGATACGCGGCAGGACCCGGAGTCGGGTGATCCGTCCTGAGATGAAAAAATCGCCGCCAGGCCTTGTAGCCCGGCGGCGATGTTACGCATGGCGCGTTATCCGGATGGGATCAGATTTCGTCGTCAGCGTCGTGGGGCTGGCGTACCACCAGTACGTCGCAAGAGAGATTTTCCAGCAGGCTGGCGGCGATGCTGCCGATGGCCGTGCGCAGGATGCCAGTCAGGCCGTGGGTGCCGACGGCAACCAGATCCACATGGTTCTTGTAGGCGTATTCGGACAGCAGCGAGACGGAGTCGCCGATTTCAATCAGGATTTCCGGACGCTGGCCGTCCTGCAGGCCGGCGGTGTCGTCCAGGAATTCCTCGCCGGTCTGTTTGGCAGCCTGGCGGAAACCGTTGATGAGCGTCTGGGTGTGCAGCACGCCGGTCGCAGTGGGCAGTTCCAGGGCGTGATAGAGCTTGAAAGGCGTGCCTGGTAACAGGTTCACCACGGCATCGACGGCGTGGCGCGAGCCTTCGGAGAAGTCTGTGGCGACCAGCACGTTGCGGTAGGGGTGGCGCGGACGCTCCTTGACCACCAGTACCGGAACGGGAATGTGGCGCACCAGTTTTTCCACCGTGGTTCCCAGCAGCAGGCGGCCCAGGGTTTCATCCCGGGCGACGCCGGCCACGACCAGTTCGGCCTGGGTTTCTTCTGCCACTTGCAGGATGACATCCAGCGCCTTGCCCTGTTCCACGCGGACTTTGATGTCCACCCCGCTTTCGGCCAGGTCATCAAGCAGACGGCGTTCGGCCAGGCTGCGGTGATCCGGCGCCAGCTTGCGCCAGGTGGGCGTGATTAATTGCGCCGTCAGGGACGGTTCGATGACGTGCAGGGCGACCAGACGTGCCTGGCGGGACCGGGCCAGCTGGACGGCGCGGTCCAGGGCTCGGTCACAGCGGGCGCTGAGGTCGGTGGTCAGAAGGATGGTGCGCTGCGGTGCAGCGTCGGAATGGGGCATGGAATTGTCTCCGGCAAGGGGGCCAAGCTGAACACGGGCTCTTGACGATATCATGCCGCGTCGGCGCAATCCGTGTTTTGACGTGTATCAAGCGCCAGGAACGCAGGGCGCAGTTCCGGCCCTGCCGGGCGTGAAAAATGGCCGGTAGCAGGCGTGGCTTTAGTTGCCAGATAAGTGAAACAGCCCCGCACCGGTAGTTCCGGTGCGGGGCTGTCTTGGTGCTATCCAGGGTGGGAACATGATGGCGGCGCGATGGCTCTGCCCCTGTCCCTATTTCATGATGCCTGATCGGCGCGCCCGGCGATATGCCAGGCTTGGTGTGGCAAGGCCGGCAGGGCCTTGCCGGGCCAGGATCAATACAGGCCTTGCTGCAACATGGCGTCGGCGACTTTGACGAAGCCGGCGATGTTGGCGCCATCCAGGTAGTTGACCTTGCCGGTCGTGTCGCTGGTGCCGTAGCGCACGCAGTTGGCGTGGATGTCGCTCATGATGGCTTGCAGGCGGGCATCGACTTCGTCGCGGGTCCAGGCCAGGCGCATGGCGTTCTGGCTCATTTCCAGGCCGGACACAGCCACGCCGCCGGCATTGCTGGCCTTGCCGGGTGCGTACAGCACGCCAGCTTCGATGAAGGCATGGGCGGCTTCCAGCGTCGAAGGCATGTTGGCGCCTTCGGCAACGCAGATCACGCCGTTCTTGATGAGCGTGCGGGCGTCTTCGATTTCCAGCTCGTTCTGCGTGGCGCAGGGCAGAGCCACGTCGACGACCACGCCCCAGGGGCGCTGGCCGGAATGGAAGGGCAGGCCGAAGCGTTCGGCATACACCTTCAGCGGCTGGCGTTCGACGTTCTTGATGTGCATCAGCGCCTGCAGTTTTTCCGGCGTGAAGCCTTCGGCATCGAACACGAAGCCCTGGGAATCGGAAACCGTCAGTACCCGGGCGCCGAGCTGCATGGCTTTTTCCACAGCGTACTGGGCCACGTTGCCCGAACCGGAGACCGCGACGCGCAGGCCGTCGAATGACTTGCCCTGGGCTTGCAGCATGTGCTGGGCGAAGTAGACCGTGCCGTAGCCGGTGGCTTCCGGGCGGATCAGGCTGCCGCCGAAGCTCAGGCCCTTGCCGGTGAAGACCGCGCCGGTCTGGTTGGAAAGCTTTTTCATCATGCCGGCCATGAAGCCGACCTCGCGAGCGCCCACGCCCATATCGCCTGCCGGTACGTCGGTATCGGGGCCGATGTGGCGGAACAGTTCGATGACCAGGGCCTGGCAGAAGCGCATGATTTCAGCGTCCGAGCGGCCCTTGGGGTCGAAATCGGAACCGCCCTTGGCGCCACCCATCGGCAGCGTGGTCAGTGCATTCTTGAAGGTTTGCTCGAAGGCCAGGAACTTCAGGATGGAGAGGTTCACCGACGGGTGGAAGCGCATGCCGCCCTTGAAGGGGCCGACAGCGGAGCTGTGCTGGATGCGGAAACCGCGGTTCACATGGACTTCACCCTTATCGTCGGTCCAGGAGATGCGGAACTGGATGGCGCGCTCGGGTTCGACCAGGCGTTCCAGCAGGCCTTGTTCGGCGTAACGAGGGTTGGCTTGCAGGAAGGGCCAGAGACTGGAGGTTACTTCTTGCACGGCTTGCAGGAATTCCGGCTGGTGCGGATCACGACGGGCGACTTGTGCCAGAAAATCGTCCAGGCTCTTCAAGGTCTTCAAAATGCGAGCTCCCTCTTGGGTAGGCGCAACAATTTGGTGCGCAAAATGGTGCAAAACGGTGCGAGAGACGCATTCTATTACCAAAAAAGGCTTTTGCGTGAATGACTTACGATAAAAATAAATGGGGACGGATTGAAATCAAAATGCCTGTTTTGCTAAAAACAGGGACAGTCTTTTGATAAAGACTGGTGCTGCTTGTTGCTGTTCGTTTGGAAATACGGAAAACCCTGTCATGACAATGCGTTGCGGGATTTCTCGGGGGGCGTTTGCCGTGTCTGAGCGCTGGCTGGCAAGAGCACGCAGGTGCTGGCGGAGCGGGAACGGACGGGAATGGGAGGGTTTGGGGCGGGCCAGCAGCCCGGAGACGCGCCGGCGCATGCAAGCGCCGGCGGAAAAGATGGCATCAGACCAGCGAAAAGTCGTAGTCGATGGTCAAGGGAGCGTGATCGGAGAAGCGTTCGTCCTTGTAAATGGACGCGGAACGGGCTTTTGCAGCGATGCCAGGGGTTGCGACATGGTAGTCGATACGCCATCCGACATTTTTGGCCCAAGCCTGTCCCCTATTGCTCCACCAGGTGTAGCATTCATCGGTTGTCTCTGGATGCAGACGCCGGTAGACATCGACAAATCCTTTTTCATCAATGACTTGTGTCATCCACTCGCGCTCTTCCGGCAGGAAGCCGGAGTTCTTGCGGTTGCCTTTCCAGTTCTTCAGGTCGATCTCATGGTGGGCGATATTCCAGTCGCCGCAGATGATGAACTCGCGGCCGTCTGCACGGTTTTCGTGCATGAGGGCATCTAGCCATGCACCGAAATGATCCAGGAACCGGTATTTGGCCTGCTGGCGTTCGTCGCCGCTGGAACCGGAGGGCAGATAGGCGCTGATGACGCTGAATCCGGGCCAGTCGGCGCGGATGATGCGGCCTTCACGGTCGAATTCCGGCGATTCCATGCCGGCCACCACCAGTTCCGCAGGACGCGACAAATACAGGCCGACACCGCTATAGCCTTTTTTCTCGGCGGCGTGGAAATGTCCGGAGTAGCCCGAGGGATGGCGCAGTTCATCCGTCAGGTCGGCATCCTGGGCCTTGATTTCCTGCAGGCAGACGATATCGGCGCTTTGCCGGGCGAGCCAGTCGGGCAGGCCTTTGCGGAAGGCGGAGCGTATGCCGTTCAGGTTGAGCGAGGTAATGCGTAGCAAGCCGTTATCCTTTTGTGCGGGTTGAGGGGAGAGGGCATCATTGGCCCCGGGTGGGGCAGGCAAGGGTGAAGAACTTCGGCCTAAAGGCCGAAGCTTCTCCGCCACGATATAGGCGCGCCTGCGGCGCCGTATGGATATTGCCTCGCTCGACCCCGGCCTGAAGTCCGGGGCTTGCGCTTAGGCACGTGGTCAATTTAACCGATGTCGTCACGCCAGCATGGGGTTTCCCGGTGCGCCGTCATGGCATGGAAAGCGCATCCGGTCGTTGGCAAGGCCGCTGGTTGGCCGGCAAATAGGGGATAATTGCGGTTTTCATCGCCTATCGCCGGTTTTTCTATCATGAGCACGACTTTCCGCACTGATTTCGTCCGTTTCGCCCTGGAAGAGGGTGTCTTGCGCTTTGGCAGCTTTGTCACGAAGTCGGGGCGGGTCAGCCCGTATTTCTTCAATGCGGGCCTGTTCAACACCGGCCGCAGTGTGGGCCGCCTGGCGGATTTCTATGCGCAGGCGCTGGAAGCGTCGGGCCTGGGCTACGACATGCTGTTTGGCCCGGCCTACAAGGGTATTCCGCTGGCGACCGCAACTTCCGTGGCGCTGGCCAGCCGTTCGGCCGCGCGTGGCGGCGACCTGGAAGTGCCCTTCGCCTACAACCGCAAGGAAGCCAAGGACCATGGCGAAGGCGGCGTGCTGGTAGGTGCGCCCCTGGCCGGCAAGGTGGTCATCATCGACGACGTCATTACGGCGGGCACTTCGGTGCGCGAATCCGTGGCCATGATCCGTGATGCCGGTGCAGAACCGTGCGCCGTGCTGATCGCGATGGATCGTATGGAGCGCGCCGGCAGTGATGATTCCCTGGCGCCGCATTCGGCGGTAGAGGAAGTACAGCAGCGCTATGGCCTACCCGTAATCAGCATTGCGTCGCTGGAAGATATCCTGTCGGTGCTGGCCGAGCGTGGCGAGATGGAAGCTTATCGTGCCGATGTGCTGGCCTACCGTGCCCGCTATGGCGTGACGGTCTGACGCCTGTCCGGGGTGTGGGGCGCGGGTGGATATCCATTCCCGCGGCCGCCATACCGGCTGGCCGGATTTTTTGCCGCCGCCCATGGTTCACCGATCAGGCGAGCCGGGTAGATTGCAGTGCAGTGGCACAGAGGCCATGGCTATCGCGGTGTTCGCGCCGCAGCCATGGCTTTTTGCATTGCGTCTCCGGCAGATAAGTGTGGCGTAGATGCGATAGGCGAGAGTTGCAAGCGTTCTTCAACATATAATTGAGACTGATTTACATTCGTTGACACGAATATCAGGAGCTTTACGTGCCCACGCCCGATCTGTCCATGCAGGCCTTGTACCGTGAACACCACCAGTGGCTGGTGGCGTTGTTGCGGCGCAAGCTGGGGGGCAACGTGGAAAACGCGGCGGATCTCGCCCAGGATACGTTCGAGCGGTTGTTGCGCGCACCGTCGCCGTCACTGATGCAAATCAAGGAACCGCGAGCCTACCTGACGACCGTGGCGTCGCGCCTGGCGGCTCAGTACTTCCGGCGCCAGGCGCTGGAGCTGGCCTACATGGAAGCCCTGGCTGCCCAGCCGGAGCCTAGCATGCCTTCGGTGGAAGAGCAGGCGCTGGTGCTGGAAGCCCTGGCCCAGGTCAGCCGGGTTCTGGAGGGCTTGCCCGAGCGCTCCCGCGCGGTATTCCTGCTGTCGCAGCTGGATGGCTTGAGCTACCCGCAGATAGCGGAGTCCATGGGTATCAGCATCAATATCGTGCAGAAGGCGATGTCCCAGGCGCTGCGCCATTGCTATCTGGCTGTCTATGGCTGAGCGCGCGCTGTTCGACCCCAGCGATGACCGCCGCGAAGTGCCGGAAGCCGTGCTCGATCAGGCTATCCACTGGGTGACCATTCTGCAATCCGGCACGGCTGGCGAACCGGAGCGCGAGGCCTGTAGGCGCTGGCGTGCAATGAGCGCGGACCACGAATTGGCATGGCGGCGCTTGGAAGGCTTGCGTGGAGACGTACAGCGCAGCGCCGCCGGCACGCCGGCACCCATGGCGCGCCAGGTGCTGGCCGGCGGCGCGCGTGCCAATGGCCGGCGCAAGGCAGTGAAATGGATGCTGGGCTCGGCCGGTACCGGCGTGTTGGCCTGGAGCGCACTCTGGCGCATGGATGCTGGCGTGACGACCTTGATGGCGGATTACCGTACCGGCACAGGCGAGCGCGAACACATTACCTTGCCGGACGGCAGCCGCCTGGTACTCAATACCGACAGCGCTGTCGATATCGACTTCGATGGCAGTCAGCGCATGCTGTCTTTGTTGCGCGGTGAATTGCTGCTGGAGACTGCCGCGGACAACCTGGGGCGGCCGATGCTGGTGCGCGCCGGGCAGATGGATATCCAGCCGTTGGGCACGCGCTTTGCCGTGCGCCGGTTCAACAGCGGCGATGTCAGGGTGGCTGTCCGTGAAGGCGCCGTGGCTTTGCGCCATGCCACACTGGCCCAGGCCCAAGTGGTGCACGCAGGGGAGCAGGGCAGGGGGCGCCCGGCGGGCTGGGATGCGATCCGGCCGTTTGAGGATATCTGCGACTCCTGGGAAGCGGGCATGTTGGTGGTCGAGCGCATGCCGCTGGGCGAATTCGTGGATGAACTCGGACGCTATCGTCCCGGCCGGTTGCGGTGTGATCCGGCAGTGGCCGGTTTGCAGATTTCCGGGGCATTCCCCCTGGCTGATACCGATGCGGTGCTGGCCAGCGTGGCCGCCATCCTGCCGGTGTCGGTACGCAGCATGACGCCTTATTGGGTCACGCTGGTGCCGCCGTGAACGACGTCAGAGTCATTCTTATTTGTAACTCAGTGTAAATAAGCGGCAGGTTTTCTTCTTTCGCGCATCAAGCCCATCAGAAGCAGCTCCTGTGAGCTGCCACAGGGCTGATACAGAAAGGGAAGACGCAGGCATGGCGCAGAAAATTTTGCCACCGGTGATGGCGCGGGCGGTGCTGTGGGCAGCATTGGTGCCGATGCTGGGCCTGGCCAGCGGGTTTGCGCTGGCCGATCAATCGGCGGGCGCTGCGGTGGCTGTGCGGCACTATGACATCGCGCCAGGGTCGCTAGACCAGGTGCTGGGCCGTTTCGGACGTGACAGTGGCGTGCTGGTGGCGATAGATCCGGCATTGACGCAGGGCTTGAACAGCCAGGGCCTGAATGGCGAGTATGGCGAACGCGCTGCGCTGGAGCGGCTCCTGACTGGCAGCGGCCTGGAGGCCGTGGCGGCACCCCAGGGCGGCTACCGTCTGCAACGCGTGCCCATGGGCAGGAATGATGGCGTTTCAGCGCTGGCCCCCGTGCTGGTGACGGCTGAACTGGACCGCGCCGCTGCCGTCTATGAAACCCCTGGGTCCGTGGCGGTGGTCACGCGCGAACAGATGGATCGCATCCCGGCGCGCAGCATTGGCGATGTGCTGGCCGATGTACCCGGTGTTTACTCAGTAGGCTCCCGCCAGGGCGGCGGGCTGTCGGTCAACATCCGCGGCATGCAGGACTTCGGCCGTGTCAATGTCATGATAGATGGCGCCCGCCAGAATTATCAGCAGAGCGGCCATGGCAGCAATGGCTCTGCCTATATAGACCCGGAATTGCTCGCCGGCGTGGACGTGTCCAAAGGCCCCAGTTCCACCACTGGCGGCGCTGCCGTCATTGGCGGGGTCGTGAATTTCCGCACGCTGGAAGCCAATGATCTCATGGTAGCGGACGAGAGTTACGGTGGCCAGGTCACGGCGACCACCGGCAACAATGCTTTTCATTTTTCCGGCAGCGCGGCTGTCGCGGCGCGGCTGGGCGAGGATGTTGATCTGATTGCGGCAGTCAGCCGCCGCAAGCTTGGCAGCTTCGAGCCGGGCAAGCACGGCGGGCTGGCCGACGATGCCTATGCGCAGCTGATCTGGCCGGGCTATATCCTGTCGCAGGAATACTGGTCGGGCCTGGCCAAGCTGGGTTGGCAGGTGGCGCCCGGCCATCACCTGAAACTCAGCTACCTGGGTTTTGAATCGCGTCGCGACCTGAGCCGGGAAAGCAGTGCGAACAGCCGCGTGCGCCGCGATACGCTGATCGGCAATTACCGCTGGACACCGGACAATCCGCATGTCGACCTGGCCGCCGCGCTGTACTACACCCGTACCCGGAACTCGGAACAGCGCGATGGCAGTGAACAGCTGGGCTATGGCGCCTACAACGTCCGCTATCAAACCAGCACGGTGGGCGGTTCGCTGGAAAATACCGCACGCTACGACCTGGGCGATTACGCGCTGTCCTGGCGGTTGGGCAGCGAATTCTTCCATGACTGGACCGATCCCGAGGCCCAGAGCAGCGATACCTCCCTGAGCGGGCAGCAGAACTACAACTCGGTCTGGTTTACCGGCAGTACGCCGGAAGGCAAGCGCACGGTGGCCAGCCTGTTCAGCGAAGCCACGCTGTCCTACCGCGAATGGCTGGAATTGACGGCCGGCCTGCGCTATGACTGGTATGGCCTGGAAGGCAATGGCAAGATCATGATCGGTGACATTGCCAACCCGCCGGGCGTGCGGCCGGGAACCACCTACGTGTGGACGGCCTTTGGCGTGAACCGTCATGCCAGCGCGGTGTCACCCCGGTTTTCCGCTGCGTTCAAGCCCTGGGAGCCCGTGCAATTGTTCGCGAGCTTTGGCAAGGGCATGCGTCCGCCGGCGATCACCGAAACCCTCATCGGTGGCGCACACCCCGGCAACATGATGCTTTATTACCCCAATCCCGGCCTGCTCGAAGAGCGGGCGACCAACTGGGAACTGGGCAGCAACCTGATCCTGGATGGCCTGCTCACGCCGCACGATAGCTTCAAACTGAAGGCGGCCTGGTTCGAGAACAAGGTGCGCAACTACATGGCCATGGCCGTGGTGAAGTCGCCGGATGGCAAATCCGGCGAGGGCACGTTCGCGCCGCGCGCCTATGTCAACCTGGACGACCCGTTCCGTTCGCGTGGGCTGGAGCTGCAAGCGGATTACGACGCCGGTGTCGTGTTCGCCGGGGTGTCCTATACCCACATGCTTGTCTATCCCGGTGATGGCGGCTATGACCCGTTCCCGCTGGGCAGCATGGTGGGTGAAGGCAGCACCTCGCTGGGCAAGCCTGGCGACGGCAATATCGGCTACATGCTGCCGCCCAGGAAGATGGCGTCGCTGACCATTGGCACCCGCTTGTTCGAGCGCCGCCTGACGCTGGGCAGCCGGATGCGCTGGCGTTCGCCGCAACGCTACCAGATTTCCGAGCAGTTCCAGGAAATCAGCGTGGCCAATGCTGCCAACGCGCAGATCGTCGATCTGTGGGCCAGCTATGAATTCAGCAAGGCGCTGACGCTGCGCATGGCGGTGGACAACCTGACCGACCGCAACTATTCCGAGATGAGCGGTGGTTCTTATTTCCTGGCACCGGGCCGCACGATCAGCGGCACCGTGTCCGTGCGTTTCTGAGCTTGCATTGCCGCGTTCCCTGGGGCGGGCAGGCCGTGATTTCTACCGGCACCAGCCAACCCATGCAGGTTCGCAGCGCTGCCGTGTTTGCCGCTGTGCCCGGCTATGCCGCCAGCGCATCCCAATCCTTTTCCGAGAGACTGATCTGATGCCGCGACTTTCCCTAATGAGTGCAGTTCTCGTGCCGGCACTGGCCATGGCCGGCGTGGCGTATGGCAGTACCAGCCCCGCTGTCAGCGTGACGCACCTGACGTCCTTCCACTCCTCGGGCGAGGACACGACCACCGGCGACAACCCCAAGGGCTGGCCTGCCGTGGCCTATCCTTCCGCGCCTCCGGTCCTGAGCCTGGACCCGGTGCGCAAGCGCAGCTATCTGTTTGGCGGCTTCAAGGGCATGGGGCCGCTGCGCGGCCTCGAAGGGGAAATACGGAACACGATCTTCACTGCAGCCGGCCTGTACTGGCTGCAACCGTCGCCTGGCCTGTATGAGCGCCTGGAACTGGAGGCCGACCGGTTGTATGGCCTGATTCCCGGCACGCCCGTGCGTGCGCCCGACGGCAAGAGCCTGTATGGCGTCATGACCAGCGTGAAGGGCGAGGAATATGCAAACAAACCGGATCTGCTGGATGCCGACGGCAACGTGACCACGTACTACATCCTGAACTACAGCAAGGGCGTGGGCCAGGGCATCGTTTTCCAGGCGGATCCTGATGGCACGCATTTGCGAGCGGTCGAGTCCACGGTGGGGCAATTGCATACCCCCAACGGCGCACTGGTCATGGACGCAGCCGGCAATCTCTATGGCGTGGATAAAGGGCCCAAGGGCCATGGACGGATATTTTCCGTGCGCGCGGACGGCAGCTTCGGCGTGATCCATGAGTTCGGCCCCGGCCCGGATGGCAGGCGCCAGGTTGCCAATGAACTCACGCTGGGCAGTGACGGGTTGCTGTACGGCGTGACGGGCTACGACCGAGGCATGCCGTTCGATGCCGGCACGCTGGTGGCGCCCGATACGCAGGTCGGTTCGTTGTACCGCATAGACCCGGCCCGGCCGGCATCCTTCACGGTGCTGCACACCTTTACGCTGGCGGAAGGTGAAATCAATGTCGAAGACAACGTCACCAGTCACGGCAACCGCGATTATCCTTCACGGGAACCGACGCAATCCTTGTACGGCAAGCAGGTGTTCACCAGTTACGACGAAACGAGCGTCGGCCTGTCGGCCTTGATCGAAGGGCCGGATGGTTGGTTGTATGGCACGACTTCCGTGTCGCAATGCCAGTTGTATTCGCCGGCCCTGATTCCCGCAGGCACCTTCACCGTCGTCAATGCCGCGTCGCCCCTGTGCGGCCGCGCGCATAATGCGGCGCGCCAGTATGGCGCGCTGAGCTATCCCTACTATGACGGCCCCTTGCCTCATGGCGCGATCTATCGCATGCGCAAGGACGGCACCGGCTTCGAACTATTGCACCGCTTCAGCGGTACCGACGGCAGCACGCCGCGCGGCAGCCTGGCGATTGGCCAGGATGGTGCCATTTACGGCACCACGGCCAGCGGCGGAGCCAACCGGCACTGGGGCTTCTCCTATGCCGCCGATGGCCGCCTGCGACTGGATCGCAAGCCGACCTGCGAAGATTTTTGGATGGATACCTTTCGTCGGCGTTGCCTGGAAGCGGGCGCGGAAAACTATGTCTCGCTACAGCAAAGCGGCCAGGATGTCAGCAATGGCGTGCTGTACCGCATCGTGCCGGCACGCATCGGTACCGAGGCCGGGCCATTCGAGTTGCTGCACTCCTTCAAGCATGACATCGAAGGCTATCACCCGCTGGGCGTGAAGGCAGCCTCGGACGGCCGCCTGTACGGCGTGACCGGCCTGGGCGGGCAGGGCTACCAGTCGCGCAATGGCATCAATTTCCTGGCGGACGACAAAGGGGCGGTGTTCACGGTGGACCTGAACGGCAATACGCCTTCGGGCGCAGTCACGCTGGTGGCAGCCCCTGGGCAGGTAGCAGTGGGCCAGAAGGCCGAGCTGACCTGGACCAGCTTCCAGGCCAAGGACTGCCAGGCCTCCTCGTCGGATGGCAGCTGGAGCGGGCCGGTAGAGCCGCAGGGCAGCATTGACCTGGAGAAGCCGGCGGGCACTTACCGCTACCGCCTGAGCTGCACCGACAGCGTCAAGCTGACGGAAGTCTCAGCCACTGCCGTGCTTTACGTGGATACCGCTGCCAATGTGGACGACGGCAACAGCGTGGAATACGGCAATGGCGGCGCTGGCGGGATGCCGCTGGGCCTGCTGGCGCTATTACCGGTGGCCTGGGCCTGGCGCCGCCAGCGCCACACGTACTGAATTCAAACTTTCTATGTGATCCATCTCGAGGAGAGGACATGAGCTATAGCATTTCAGCGCGTCAGACCGCGCGCTTGGCCGGCGGTGCTGCCGGGCTTTTGATCGCGCTGGGCGTTTCGGCCCAGGAGCAGGCTGTCCAGCCGCATGCCATCGTCGTCTTCAGCGGCGTGGGGGTGGCGGGCGAGGCCGATCCGGGCGACAAGCCCGGCCGCTGGATGCGGATGCCGCCGACGCTGGGCCCGGATGGCAAGCTGCACGGCATGACGGCGGGCTCGAGTTATTTCAAGGACAGCCGCTGGTTCAGCGTGGCGGCCGACGGGCAGGGCTATACCGTCCGTCAGCCGGATGATGTGATCGCGATGGTGGCAGGACCGCTGGTCAGCACGGGCCAGGGGAGTGCGGGCAAATTGTTTGGCAGTACTGGTACGGCTGCATTCGAAATGGTGCCCGGCCAGGCTGCCGTCAAGCTTGAGCCTGCCACGCCGGCTGGCGAGGCATTGAAGATTTCCTCGTTATCTTCGGCCATGGCTGCCGGGGCCGATGGCTCGGTGTTCTTTGGCGGCCGTACGAGCAACACCAATCCGCAGGTGTGGCGCCGTCTTGCCGCTGGCGGCTTTGAACTGGTAGCGGACTTCGGCCGCCCGGAATATGTCGTCAGCAAGGAAATCATTCCTGGCATTTCGATGGTGGACAAGTACCTGAAGGGCGACAGCACGATTGCCCTGGTCTGGAGCGAGGCCGACCAGGCCCTGTACGGCGTGACGGAGGATGTGTCTTCCACCGGCAAGAACGGCGATGCGCAGACGGTACCGGGTGACAAGCCGGCGGGGACGATCTATCGCATCAAGGCCTCCGGATTCAAGGCAGACGGCAGCAGCCCGATAGAGATCCTGCATACTTTCGCCGCCAGTCGTGACGGCGCCGCCAAGAGCTTGACCTATCGCGCGCCTGCGCTGCTGGAAGTCGGCGAGTGGCTATACGGCACGACGACGGCCGGCACCAAGGTTGGCAATGCCAACGACAAGCAGGATGGCCGCATTTGGCGCATGCGCAAGGATTGCGTCAGCACGGCAGAGAGCAGCTGCCTGGAAATCGTGTACCGCTTCGATACGGCAGGCGTGCTGACGGCCGCCAATGGTGGCGCGCTGCCCTTGGGGCCGTTGGTCTATGCGGCTGACGGCAATGTTTACGGCACCACTTTCCAGGGCGGCAAGGATGCCACCAGCGAGCAGAATGGCCAGGGTACCCTGTTCCGCATCGCAAACCCCACCGCAGCGAAACTGGAAGATGTCGAGTTCGCCCAGTTGCATGCCTTCGACGCCAGTTCGACAGGCAGCCGGCCCAGCGGCCTGGCATTGGCGACCAAGGCAGATGGCAAGCAGACCATCGTCGGCGTGACGGAGTTCGGCGGCAACGCGTCGGATACCTATAACGCGGTGGACAATATCGGTACCGGTTTTGGCACGGTGTTTGCTTTCGAGGTCGCACTGCCTGCTGCCGCCATTACGCGCTTCCAGGCCGATGGCAGCCAGGCCGCCAAGGTGGCAGAGGGCAGCAAGGTGACGCTGGCCTGGGCTTCTTCCGGCGCCTCGGTTTGCGAGGCCGGTGGTGATTGGAGTGGTGCCCAGCAGACCGAAGGCAGTGCGCAAGTCGGGCCGCTGGCCTATCGTGCCGAGCCTTACCGTTACACGCTGGTGTGCCAGAGCGCCGATGGCGCGGCATCGCAGGAACAGGCCGTGACTGTCAGTGTCGAGCAAAAGGCTGTCACACCGGAACCTGGCGAGGAAAGTGGCGCGGGCAATGAAGGCAAGGGGGGCGGTGGCGGTTCGCTGCCATGGCAGGCCCTGGCCCTGTTGCCGCTGGCCCTGCTGCGCCAACGCCTGCGTGCTGCACGCAAGGGGACGGTGTTGCTGTAAAAGGCTGCAATCCCGTACCCGGTGACGCCGCGGCGTCACCGGGCCGCTTGTCCCACAGCAAAAAAACTCCCCGCTGGTTCAGCGGGGAGTTTTTTCATGGCGATTCAGGCCTGATCGTGTCGCGGATCGTCCAGCAGGTCTTCGCGGAACAGTTCGTACTGGCTGTCCAGGTCGCTGCGCAGGCCGCAATCCACCGTGACGGGGGTTTCCAGCGTGCAGCAGCAGGGCAGAACCTCGCTGGGGCCGACGAAGGCCAGGGGCAGCGACTCATAGGTCACGTTCCCCTGAATCAGCGTCATGCGGCACATGCCGCAATAACCGCTGCGGCACTGGTATTCAACCTCGTGACCTGTCCGTTCCAGGCCTTCCAGCAGGGTTTCTCCCTCTAGCAGATGAAAGTGCTTGTCGCGCGTAGACACCGAGGTGACGCGCGTTTTGGTACTGCTCATAGTTCAAAGTCGTTCAGGTCGTCGGCAGACACTTCGGCGTCGATCTGGCCCACCAGGTAGGAGCTCAGTTCGACTTCCTGCGGCGCCACCTGCACCGTATCGGATGCCAGCCAGGTGTTGATCCAGGGAATGGGGTTGTTCTTGGCATTCGGGAAGGCCGGCTTCAGGCCCACCGCGCTCATGCGGATATTGGTGATGTATTCCACATATTGCGCCAGGATGTCCTTGTTCAGGCCGATCATGGAACCGTCCTTGAACAGGTAATCGGCCCAGCGTTTCTCCTGTTCCGCGGCATCGCGGAACATGTCGAAGCATTGCTGCTCGACTTCACGGGCGATGGTGGCGAATTCCGGGTCGTCGTGGCCGGAGCGCATGATGTTCAGGATATGCTGCGTGCCGGTCAGGTGCAGCGCCTCGTCGCGGGCGATCAGGCGGATGATCTTGGCATTGCCTTCCATCAGCTTGCGTTCGGCGAAAGCAAAGGAACAGGCGAAACTGACGTAGAAGCGGATGGCTTCCAGGATATTGACGTTCATCAGGCACAGATAAAGCGTCTTCTTCAGCTCGCGCAGATCCACGCGCTGGGTTTCGCCATTGATGACATGTTCGCCGGCGCCCAGCTGCGAATACAGCATGGTCTGGTGGATCAGGTTGTCGTAGTAGGACGAGATATCGTTGGCCCGCAGCTTGATGTTCTCGTTGCGCACGATGTCGTCGAAGATGATCGAAGGATCATTGACGATGTTGCGGATGATGTGCGTGTACGAGCGCGAGTGGATGGTCTCGGAAAAGGCCCAGGTCTCGATCCAGGTTTCCAGCTCGGGCAGGGATACCAGCGGCAGCAGCGCGACGTTGGGGCTGCGGCCCTGGATCGAATCCAGCAGCGTCTGGTATTTCAGGTTGCTGATGAAAATGTGCTTTTCGTGCTCTGGCAGGTTCTGGTAGTCGATGCGGTCCTGCGAGATATCGACTTCTTCGGGGCGCCAGAAGAAGGACAGCTGCTTTTCGATCAATTTTTCGAAAATCGGGTACTTCTGCTGGTCATAGCGTGCGACGTTGACGGGCTGGCCGAAGAACATCGGTTCTTTCAGCTGGTCGTTATCGGTGCGGGAAAAAATACTGTAAGCCATGATGGTCAGTGTTGCTTCGGCAATACGGCGGCAGTGGCCGCGGCGCGCTGCCTGAGGGCAGCGCGAGCTGTGGGCGCGCGTCAGGCTGGCGGACGGCGCGCGACGGGCGGGCAATGGTGACAGCACCGCCCGGATGATGGCCGTCCCGGGCCGGACGGCCATCGGCTGCCGCCGCTTTGCAGGCCGGCAGCCCGGAATTTCTTGTCAGGCGGCTGGTACCAGTGTCCAGCCGCCCGGGGCCTGAAACCGGTGGTGTGCCGCCCGGCAGCATAGGTCATGCTGCCGGGCGCCGCACCCCGCTCGGCGTCAGATCTTGCAGGCGCCACCCGCGCAGGAATCGTCCTCGGCTTCTGCCTGGGCATCTGCGGCGCCGTCGCGGGTGTTGTGGTAGTACAGCGTCTTGAGACCGTACTTGTAGGCTTGCAACAGGTCCTTGAGCAGCTGCTTCATCGGCACGCGGCCGCCTTCGAAGCGTTGCGGGTCGTAGTTCGTGTTGGCCGAAATCGACTGGTCCACGAACTTCTGCATGACGCCCACGAGCTTCAGGTAGCCCTCATTGCTGGGCATCTGCCACAGCAGTTCGTACTGGTTGCGCAGGCGCGGGAAGTCCGGCACCACCTGGCGCAGGATGCCATCCTTGGATTGTTTCACCGACACCAGGCCGCGCGGCGGCTCGATGCCGTTGGTGGCATTGGCGATCTGGCTGGAAGTCTCGGAGGGCATCAGTGCGGTCAGCGTCGAATTGCGCAGGCCATACTGCTGGATGTCGCGGCGCAGCGATTCCCAGTCCAGGTGCAGCGGCTCGGTGCAGAAGGCATCCAGGTCGCGCTTGTAGGTGTCGATCGGCAGGATGCCCTTGGCATAGGTCGTTTCGTCGAACGCCTTGCAGGGGCCGTACTCGCGCGACAGTTGCATCGACGCCTTCAGCAGATAGTACTGAATGGCTTCGAAGGTGCGGTGCGTCAGGCCGATGGCGGCGGCGTCGGAATAACGCGTGCCGTTCTTGGCCAGGTAATAGGCGTAGTTGATGACGCCGACGCCCAGCGAACGGCGTTTTTCCGTGGCGTTCAGGGCTGCCTTGACCGGGTAGTCCTGGTAATCCAGCAGCGCATCCAGCGCGCGTACGGCGAGGTCGGCCAGGCCTTCCAGTTCGTCCAGCGATTCCAGGGCGCCCAGGTTGAAGGCCGACAGCGTGCACAGCGCGATTTCGCCGTCCGGGTCGTTGATGTCGTCGAGCTCACGGGTAGGCAGCGCGATCTCCATGCACAGATTGGATTGGCGCACCGGTGCCACAGCCGGATCGAAGGGGCTGTGGGTGTTGCAGTGATCGACGTTCTGGATGTAGATACGGCCGGTACCGGCGCGTTCCTGCATGACCAGCGAGAACAGTTCGGTGGCAGGCAGGCTGCGCTTGCGGATGGACGGGTCGGCTTCGTATTTCAGGTATAGGCGCTCGAATTCATCCTGGTCGGCGAAGAAGGCGTCGTACATGCCCGGCACGTCATGCGGCGAGAACAGCGTGATGTTCTGGCCCTTGATCAGGCGCTGGTACAGCAGGCGGTTGATCTGCACGCCGTAGTCCAGGTGGCGGATACGGTTCTCCTCGACGCCACGGTTGTTCTTCAATACCAGCAGCGACTCCACCTCCAGGTGCCACAGCGGGTAGAACAGGGTGGCGGCGCCACCGCGCACACCACCCTGCGAGCAGGATTTCACCGCTGCCTGGAACATCTTGTAGAACGGGATGCAGCCGGTATGCTGGGCTTCGCCGCCACGGATCTCGCTGCCGAGCGCGCGGATGCGGCCACCGTTGATGCCGATGCCGGCGCGTTGCGACACATAGCGCACGATGGCGCTGGTCGTGGCGTTGATGCTGTCCAGGCTGTCGCCACATTCGATCAGCACGCAGGAACTGAACTGGCGGGTCGGCGTGCGCACGCCGGACATGATGGGCGTGGGCAGGGAAATCTTGAAGCGCGACACGGCGTCGTAGAAGCGCTTGACGTAATCCAGGCGGGTCTCCTTGGGATACTTGGAGAACAGGCACATGGCCACCAGGATATACAGGAACTGCGGGCTCTCGTAGAGCTGCTTGGTCACGCGGTTCTGCACCAGGTACTTGCCTTCCAGCTGCTTCACGGCGGCATAGGCAAAATCCATGTCGCGCCAGTGGTCGATGTACTGGTTGAGTTCATCGAACTCGGCTTCGTCGTAATCCTTCAGCAGGTG
This sequence comes from Kerstersia gyiorum, assembly GCF_048595715.1. NCBI lineage: Bacteria > Pseudomonadati > Pseudomonadota > Betaproteobacteria > Burkholderiales > Alcaligenaceae > Kerstersia > Kerstersia gyiorum. Next base: position 3,354,818 of record NZ_CP169556.1, on the reverse strand, counting down.
CTCGTCGTACTTGCCCAGCGCCGTCAGCTTGCGCACGTGTTCGAGCAGGTGCGGCGGCTCGAACTGGCCGAAAGCGATCTTGCGCAGGTGGAAAATCGCCAGACGGGCGGCGAGGTACTGGTAATCGGGAGTGTCTTCCGAAATCAGGTCGGCAGCCGACTTGATGATGGTTTCATGGATATCGTCGGTGCGGATCCCGTCGTAGAACTGGATGTGGGATTTCAGCTCCACTTGCGAAACCGAGACATTGTCCAGGCCTTCGGCGGCCCAGGTAATGACACGATGAATCTTGTCGAGGTTGATTGACTCCTGGCGCCCGTCGCGCTTGGTCACTTTCATCGTCTCGTATTTCGTCATCAGGAAAACCTTTCGTCGGTAGAACAGCCCCGGCCTGCGAAGCAGCGGCAGGCGGAGCGCAATAGTTCGTCAAAATATCTGTGTTGCAGCTAACAGTGTTGCCGTGGCACCGGTGCGGTGCCTTATGTACCTGTCCACAAAAAAAAGCCCCCCTCGTTGCGCTGGCCTGCCGTTCCGGCAGCAGGCTGCCTGGTCATGGGGAAACGGCGGTACGACATCAACGGAGAGAGTCCCTTTGTTATAGACAGGCCGCATCCAACTCGCCTGAACGCCGGGTGGGGAACATGGCTCTGTCATCAGTTCACGGGAAGCGTACTCTGCCGGAAAACACAGCGCTGCGGCGTAGGTGGTGAACAGAGTCGAAGCGAGTTTATCGCGTGGCTCGGTAACTTTAAAGACTGGTTTTTCCGTGCCAAAAGATGTAGGCGAACACGGGCATGACTCGTCGAAAACCGCGTAAGCCCCATGGGTGCTGGGATTGCGCCTGGTCAGACCATTTCCTTGGCTGGGAAAATGCTCAAAGAAGGAGCAAAAAAATAATCAAAAAATAAATGGGGCTCGTGATGAAAATGACGACATCTAGGGTTTTTTTTATAGAAAAACCCATATGTAGTATTTCTTAACAGGGGCTGACGGCATTTCAATATATGAAAAATAGGGCGAAATCCGTCGGCGAACTCCTTGAGGAATGGCCTCAGCCTTGCTCTCGTTCCGACCGGCAAGCGCTGTGTTTTCGGGCCGTCAAAAGGCTGGCCAGGCCAATCGAAATGCCGGGTTTTTTCCATCTTTGCAGTGCCTTGAATACCGGTCGCGCTTGCATCATTACCGGACTCGGATGGCGATGGAAAACGGTCATGAATCCAGGCCAAGTTGCCAGCCGTATCGGATGCCTCCCTTCCGCCAGTACAACGCCTTGCCGAAGCCGGGCGCGACTCGATCGTTCAGTGTGGTGCGGTATGTCTCAGCGCTGCCTGCATCAGCGGGAGCAGGCATCAGCGGCCAGAGGTGACAAGCCTGGGCCGGGGCGTGGAGCATGCCGTCATCCCGCAGGCAAATGGGGAGAAGAGGTTGCGCATGTCTGAGCGAGTGCATGTCAGCAGTCCGGGGGACTGCTGACCTCGCGAGTTGCGCGGCCGCCCCATTTGCCTGCGGGATGACGGGTAGTTCTGGCGCAGCCAGAACCATGCGATCGCCCCGGCCCAGGCTTGTCACCTCTGGCTGCGGCTTGGCAAGGGCAGGCGCATGATTGCCTATGCGCCTGCCCTTCGCTCTTGCCGCCAGGCGACCGCCGCCGGCCCCTGGCAGTGGCGTTTTTAGCTATCGAGCTTTTCCTTCAACAGGCTATTGACCTGCTGCGGGTTCGCCTTGCCCTTGGCGGCCTTCATGATCTGGCCTACCAGCGAGTTGAACGCCTTCTGCTTCCCGGCGCGATACTCCTCGACAATCGCCGGATTGGCCGCCAGCACTTCGTCGATCATCGCGCCGATCGCACCAGAATCGCTGATCTGCTTCAGGCCGCGAGACTCGATGATCGCATCGGCATCGCCATTGCCTTCGCCGGCCCACAGCGCCGCGAAAATCTCGCGGGCGATCTTGTTGGATACCGTGCCGTCGGCAATGCGGGTTACCAGCTTGGCCAGGCTCGCGGCGCTGATCGGGCTGTCCGCAATCGTCTTCTCCTCGCGGTTCAGCGCAGCTGCCAGTTCGCCCATGATCCAGTTGGCTAGCGTCTTGGCATGGCCTTCCGGCACGGCTGCAGCGGCCTGCTCGAAATAGGCGGCGGTGTCGCGGTCTGCGCCCAGTTGGGAGGCATCATAGGCCGTCACGCCATACTGCTCCTGCAGGCGGGCCTGCAGGGCGGCGGGCAGCTCGGGCATGGCCGAGCGCACTGCCTCGATCCATTCCGGTGAAATCGCGATCGGAGGCAGGTCGGGATCGGGGAAGTAGCGGTAATCGTGCGCATCTTCCTTGCTGCGCATGCTGCGCGTTTCGTCGCGGTCGGCATCGTACAGGCGGGTTTCCTGCACCACGGTGCCGCCGTCCTCGATCAGCTCGATCTGGCGGCGCGCCTCGTAGAGGATGGCGCGTTCCAGGAAACGGAACGAGTTCACGTTCTTGATTTCAGTACGGGTGCCGAACTCCTTCTGGCCAACCGGACGCACCGACACGTTGGCGTCCACGCGGAACGAACCTTCCTGCATGTTGCCGTCGCAGATGCCCAGCCAAACTACCAGGCTATGCAGGGCGCGGGCGTAGCCCACGGCCTCGGCTGCCGAACGCATTTCTGGTTCGGAAACAATTTCCAGCAGCGGCGTACCGGCGCGGTTCAGGTCGATGCCGGTTGCAGGCGTGCCATTGGCAAACGCGAAATCATCATGCAGCGACTTGCCGGCGTCTTCTTCCAGGTGGGCGCGGGTCAGGTTGACCGTCCTGCGCTCCTCGCCCACGAAAAAGCTCAGGCTGCCGCCCTGCACCACCGGGATCTCAAACTGCGAAATCTGATAACCCTTGGGCAAGTCCGCGTAGAAATAATTCTTCCGGGCAAACACCGACAGCGGCGCGATATGCGCGCCAACGGCCAGGCCGAAACGGATGGCACGCTCCACGGCGCCATAGTTGGGCACGGGCAGGCTGCCGGGCAGCGCCATATCCACCAGGTTGGCCTGGGTATTGGGCGCGGCGCCGAAGCGGGTGCTGCTGCCAGAGAAAATTTTGGAATGGGTGGAAAGCTGGGTATGGGTTTCCAGCCCGATGACGATTTCCCAGGCCATTAGAGCGACTCCGGTTTACGTTGATGCCAATCGGTGACTTGCTGATAACGCTCGGCGATGGCCAGCAAGCGGCCGTCCTGGAAATGGTTGCCGATCAGCTGCATGCCCACGGGCAGCGGCTTGGCGCGGGTGGTATCGAAACCGCAGGGAATGGCGACGGACGGCAGGCCGGCCAGGTTCACGCCCAGCGTATAGATATCCGACAGCCAGTCGGCGCGCGGGTCATCGCTGTTCTCGCCGATGCGGCGGGCAGCCTGGGGCGAGACTGGGCCGAGGATCACATCGCACTCTTCGCGCAAGGCCTTCTGGAAGTCTTCCGCGATCAGGCGGCGCAGGCGCTGGGCCTGCAGGTAATAGGCATCGTAATAACCATGCGACAGCACATAGGTGCCCAGCAGGATGCGGCGCTGGGTTTCGGTGCCGAAACCCTCGGCGCGCGAGCGGCTGATCATGTCGTTCAGGTCGGTGAACTGCTCGGCACGGTGACCGTAGCGCACGCCGTCATAGCGGGCCAGGTTGCTGGAGGCTTCTGCCGGGGCGATCACGTAGTAGGCCGGAATGGCCAGTTCGGTGCGCGGCAATGAAATGTCCACGCGGCGGGCGCCCAGCGCTTCGAATTCGCGCAAGGCGGCTTCGATGGCATCGGCCACCTGGGGGTCCAGCCCGTCGCTGAAATATTCGCGCGGCAGGCCGATACGCAGGCCTTCCAGCGGGCGGGCGCCAGCAGCGGCCTGGGCCGCCTGGCTGGCATCGTAGTCACGCGACAGCCAGCCATCCGGGATGTCGTGGCTGGTGGCATCCTTGGCATCGAAACCGGCAATGGCGTCCAGCATCAGGTAGACGTCACGGGCGCTGCGCGCCAGCGGGCCGGCCTGATCCAGGCTGGAGCCGTAGGCGATGATGCCGAAGCGCGATACCGCACCATAGGTCGGCTTGATGCCGCTGACGCCGCACAGCGCGGCCGGCTGGCGTACTGAGCCGCCGGTATCCGTGCCGGTGGCGGCAGGCACCAGGCCCGCCGCCACGGCGGCGGCCGAACCACCCGACGAACCGCCGGGGACGGCATCCTGATCCCAGGGGTTGCGTACCGGGCCGAAGGCCGAGTTCTCGTTGGCCGAGCCCATGGCGAATTCGTCGCAGTTGAGCTTGCCCAGCGAGACTGTGCCGGCTGCCAGCAGCTTCTCGACCACGGTGGCGTCGAAGGGGCTGACGTAATTGGCCAGCATGCGGCTGCCGGCTGTCGTGCGCCAGCCCTGGGTGACGAAAGTATCCTTGTGGGCGATGGGCACACCGGTCAGCGGGCCGGCCTGGCCGGCGGCGATGCGGGCATCGGCGGCACGGGCCTGGGCCAGGGTCAGGTCGGCATCGACATGCAGGAAAGCGTTGAGGGTGTCGGTGCGGCCGATGGCGTCCAGCGCACTCTGGGCCAGTTCGGCGGCGCTGACCTGGCGCTGGTCCAGGGCCAGGCGCAGGCCGGCAATGCCGTCGAACCCGGCATGGAGGGGAGATTGGGACATGATTATTCGATCACCTTGGGAACCAGGAACAGGCCGTCGGCCGCTGCGGGAGCGTTGGCCATCAGGGCGTCGCGCTCCGCCGGCGTGGCCGGGGCTGCGGTGACGGCATCTTCGCGCAGGCGGGCCACGACTTCGCCATTCACCGCCAGCGGGTGGGCCAGCGGTTCCACGCCGCTGGTATCGGCCTGGCCGAGCTGCGTATAGATATCCAGCAGACGGTTGAGTTCATCCTGGGTGCGGGCAGTCTGCTCCGGGGTCAGGGCGATGCGGGCCAGCCGGGCGATGCGTGCCACGTCTTGTTGATTGAGCGCCATAATTCTCTGCAGCGACGGGGGGGCGAAAAACGCCGGCCCGGACTGTCTGTCAAGGAAGTTGGAAGAAAATGAGCCCGACAAGAAGTAAGAAAGTCGCAAAACTCTTTGCTTCTTAAAGGGCGTGCGAAAATTATAAGTTATGATTCATGATCCATTCGGCCTGGCCAGGATGGCGTGCCCGTGTGCGTGTCCGCCCGACGCCGATCTGGTCTCCTTGCGGCGCCATGACTGACAGCTGGCGTCCGTTTCCCGTTTTCCCCCGCAATCCTGCTAGCTGAGTTCCCATGTTCGGATTCTTGCGCAGTTATTTTTCCAGCGATATGGCGATCGACCTGGGTACCGCCAACACGCTGATTTATGTTCGTGGCAAAGGTATCGTGCTCGATGAGCCTTCCGTTGTCGCCATCCGCCATGAGGGCGGCCCTCACGGCAAGAAGATTATCCAGGCAGTGGGCCAGGAAGCCAAGCAGATGCTGGGCCGTGTGCCCGGCAACATCGAGGCGATCCGGCCCATGAAGGACGGCGTGATTGCCGACTTCACCGTTACCGAGCAAATGCTCAAGCAGTTCATTCGCATGGTGCATCCCCGCAACATGCTGGCGCCCAGCCCGCGTATCATCGTGTGCGTTCCCTGCGGTTCCACGCAGGTCGAGCGCCGCGCGATCCGCGAGTCTGCCCAGGGCGCAGGCGCAAGCCAGGTGTTCCTCATCGAGGAACCCATGGCTGCCGCCATCGGCGCGGGCCTGAATGTGTCCGATGCCAGCGGCTCCATGGTCGTTGACATCGGCGGCGGCACCACCGAGGTAGCCGTGATCTCGCTGGGCGGCATGGTCTACAAGGGCTCCGTGCGCGTCGGCGGCGACAAGTTCGATGAAGCCATCGTGACTTACATCCGCCGCAACTACGGCATGCTGATCGGCGACCCGACGGCCGAGCTGATCAAAAAAGAAATCGGTTCTGCTTTCCCTGGCTCCGAAGTCCGCGAAATCGAGGTCAAGGGCCGCAATCTGGCCGAAGGCGTGCCGCGCAGTTTCACGGTATCTTCCAACGAGATCCTTGAATCGCTGACCGACCCGCTCAACCAGATCGTATCGGCCGTCAAGGTGGCGCTGGAAAACACGCCTCCGGAACTTGGCGCCGATATTACCGACAAAGGTATCGTGCTGACTGGCGGCGGGGCTCTGTTGCGCGATCTGGATCGCTTGCTGCAGGAAGAAACCGGCCTGCCGGTCGTGGTGGCCGAGGACCCGCTGACTTGCGTGGTGCGTGGCTGCGGCGATGCGCTGGAGCACCTTGAAAAGCTCGGCGCGATCTTCGTTAACGAATAATCCTGGCCTGACGTGCGGGCCGGGTCGGTTTCTGGCCTGATATGCAACACGCTCCTGCACCGCGCCTGTTCAAGCATGCGCCGTCGCTCGAAACCCGGATGATAGCCCTGGCGCTGTTGGCGCTGGCGCTGCTGGTGGCGGACGCCCAATGGCGTCCGGCGCTCGAACCGGTGCGCCAGGGCCTGAGCCTGGCCATCTATCCTTTCCAGCGTGCGGTACTGTTGCCGCGCGACCTGGTGCGTTCGGTCAATGATTGGCTCAATGCGGCGGCACTGGTACGTTCCGAGAACGAGTTGCTGCAGCGCCAGCGCATCGAACTGGCTCAGATTTCCACGCATGCGGCCCAGCTCGCGGCGGAAAATGCGCAGTTGCGGCGCCTTCTGGGCGTTGGCGACCGCCCGGCAGGGCGGGGCGCTGTGGTCGTGCAGGTCATGTACGAGCCCTTGAGCGTCTACAACCGCCGGCTGGTATTCGATAAAGGCGCCTCCAGCGGCATTGCTGCCGGCATGCCTGTCATCGACGAAGGCGGCGTGGTTGGGCAGATCGTTCGCACCACGCCCATGACCTCCGAGGCCGCGTTGCTTACCGACGAAGGGGTGTCCATTCCCGTGCAGTCTCTGCGCAATGGCTTGCGCCTGATTGCATTTGGCGGCAAATCGCCTGGCAAGGTGGAAGTCCGCTACCTGTCCGCTGATGACGACATTACCGAAGGCGACATCCTTGTCACCAGCGGCCTGGGGGGCTTTTTCCCGGCGGGCCTGCCAGTGGCGCGCATCGAACGGGTGGAGCGGGATACCGAGTCCGGCTTTGCCAGCGCCGTTGGCGAACCCTTGTCGCATCCCGAGCGCTACCGGCACTTCCTGGTGCTGCTCGATGGCGAGGCGGCGGCCCAGCCGGATGGCGCGACACCTGAGGAGACGCCATGAGCACCCGGCGCGAAGAGGCTGCGCTGCGCTCGCGGGCGCGCTCCGGCAAACCACCAGTGCCGCGCTCGCGGATTGTCGAGGACGACATCCTGGTGCCGGCGCGGGGCTGGTTTGTCTGGGTGACGCTTATTGGCTTCTGGCTGCTTTCCCTGTTGCCCTGGCGCGCCTGGCCAAGTTCGCCGGACTTGCTGCTGCTTGCCCTGGCCTTCTGGGCCGTGCACGAGCCTGCGCGGGTAGGGATGCTGGTCGCCTTCGTCTTTGGCATCCTGATGGATGTGCACGATACCGTGCTGCTGGGGCAGCATGCCCTGATCTATGTGCTGGTAGTCTACGGCGCGCAGGCCCTGCATCGCCGCCTGCAACGGTTCGACCTGTTGCGGCAGGCGCTGCATATGCTGCCCATTTTCGTGGCCGCCACCTTGCTGGGGCTGATGGTTTCCGCCTGGCTGATGGGCGCCTGGCCGGGCTGGGTCTGGCTGCAGGGCGCCGTGCTGACCGGCGTATTGTGGCCAGTGCTGGGTTGGGTGCTGCTGTTGCCGCAGCGCCGTATTGACGATACCGACGGCACGGTGCGCTGACCCCCGCCATGTTCGAGTTCAAGCACACATCCAAGCAGCTGAAAGAGCGCTTCGGCCTGCGCGTGCTGGTGGCAGGCGTCTTCATCCTGGTGCTGTTCGGCATTCTGGTCTGGCGTTTCTATTACCTCCAGGTGGTGCGCTATGACAATCTGTCGGCACGCGCCGAAAGCAACCGTATCTCGGTGGCGCCGATTACACCCAGGCGCGGCGAAATACGTGACCGCAATGGCGAGGTGCTGGCGCGCAACTACCGCAGCTACACGCTGGAGGTCGTGCCTGCCCACGCCGGGGATATCGACAAGATGCTCGATGACCTGGGGGCCGTGGTGCATATCGGTGAATCGGAGCGGCGGCGTTTCAAACGCCGCGTCGGCGAAAGCGGGCGCTATACCAGCATTGTCCTGCGCAATAACCTGAACGATACCGAGGCTGCCTGGTTTGCCGCGCAGTCCTTCCGTTTTCCTGGCGTGGAAATCAAGGCGCGCTGGGTGCGCGAGTATCCCTTTGGTGAAGTGGCGGCCCATGTGATCGGTTATGTCGGCCGGCTGTCGGAGCAGGATTTTGCCAACCTCGAAGAGCGCGGCCAGTTGGGCAACTACCGCGGTACAGATGTCATTGGCAAAAAAGGCCTGGAAAAAACCTGGGAAGAAGCACTGCACGGCCGTACCGGGATAGAGGAAGTGGAAGTCACGGCGCGCGGCCGGCCGGTACGGGTGCTGCGCCGGACCATGCCCGAGCCGGGACGCAATTTGTATCTGTCCCTGGACATCCACCTGCAGAAGGTGGCCGAAGATGCATTCGAAGGCCGTCGGGGCGCGCTGGTGGCGATAGAACCCGAGACCGGCGACGTGCTGGCATTTGTCTCGCAGCCTTCTTTCGACCCGAACCTGTTCATCGACGGAATAGACGTGGCCAACTGGCGCCGCCTGAACGAGTCGCCGGACCGGCCGCTCATCAATCGCCCGCTGTTCGGCACCTATCCCATTGGTTCGACCTATAAGCCGTTCGTGGCGCTTGCGGCGCTGGAAATGGGCAAGCGCAAGGCTTCGGACCGCATGTTCGACCCCGGCTACTACGAATTCGGCGGCCAGCGCTTCCGCAATGCCGGTTCGGCCGCCTACGGCTCCATCGACATGACGCGCGCGCTGATTGTGTCCTCGGATACCTACTTCTATTCGCTGGGGCCGGAGATCGGCGTGGATGCCTTGCATGATTTCATGCAGCCCTTCGGTTTTGGCCGCCTGACCGGCATTGACCTGGATGGAGAAAAAGCCGGGGTGTTGCCGTCACGCGAGTGGAAGCGGCGCGCCTACCGCGACCCGGCTCAGCAGCGCTGGTACGCTGGCGAAACCGTGTCCATCGCAGTGGGGCAGGGCTATAACTCCTTCACCCTGCTGCAACTGGCGCAGGCCACGGCCGTGCTGGCCAATGGCGGCAAGTACATGACGCCCAGGCTGGTGCAGGCGCTGCAGAATGCAGCCACCGGCCTGTTGCAGCAATTGCCCAACAAGCCGGAACACGAACTCGGCCTGAAGCCCGAAAACGTGGACGTCATACGCAAGGCCATGGTCGAGACGGTACGGGCCGGCACGGCGCGTTCGGCATTCGCCAATACGCCCTACCAGGCTGGCGGCAAGACCGGGACGGCGCAGGTATTCAGCCTGCGCGGCACCAAGTACCGTGCCGAAGCCATTGACGAGCGCTTGCGCGACCACGGGGTCTTCATTGCCTTTGCGCCGGCGGAAAAGCCAGCCATCGCAGTGGCCGTCCTGGTGGAAAACGGCGGCTGGGGCGGACGTTCTGCGGCGCCCATTGCCCGCAAGGTGCTGGATTACTGGTTGGTGGAGCGCCCGGCGCTGGAGCGCGAGGCCGCCGAAGCCCAGGCCCGGACGGTGCAGTCTGCCGATGTGGCTGCGCCGTCAGCTTCTGCTGGCGACGCTGCCGGGGCGGCTGCTGTTTCCCCGGCCGGCGGCAAGACGCAAGGACAAGGGAGCCGCGGATGAAACGTTTCCTGGCCGGTGTCCGGTATATGTTCAGCGTGCTGGATTGGCCGTTGCTGATGATCCTGTGCATGATGGCGGCGCTGGGCCTGATTGTCATGCATTCGGCGGTGGGTAGCACGGATTGGCGTTTTGCCGACCAGGCGCGCAACTTCCTGATCGCTTTTTGCGCGATGTGGGTGGTTGCCATGGTGCCCCCGCCACAGCTGATGCGTTTTGCGGTGCCGGCCTATATGGTTGGCGTGGCGCTGCTGATGGCGGTCGAACTGTTCGGCGAAACCAGCCTGGGAGCGCAGCGCTGGCTGAATCTCGGTTTCATCCGGGTGCAGCCGTCGGAAATGATGAAAATCGCCGTGCCGCTGATGCTGGCCTGGCATTTCCACCGTGGCGATGGCGTCCTGCGGGCGCGCGACATGTTGCTGGCAGGCTTGCTGCTGCTGGTGCCGTTCCTGCTGATCGTGAAGCAGCCCGACCTGGGCACGGCGCTGCTGGTCTTTGCCGCCGGTTTCTGCGCCATCTATTTTGCCGGGCTCTCGTTCCGCCTGCTGGCCCCTGTGCTGATCGTCGGTGTGCTGGCGCTGGGAGCGCTGATCTACAACGAACCCTATCTGTGCGAGCCGGAAGTCGATTGGGTGGTTCTGCATGATTACCAGAAGCACCGGGTCTGCACCCTGCTCAATCCCGGCTCAGATCCGCTGGGCCGGGGCTTTCATACTATTCAGTCCATGGTTGCGGTGGGTTCGGGCGGCCTCTATGGCAAGGGTTATATGCGCGGTACGCAGACCCACCTGGATTTCATTCCGGAACGGACGACGGACTTCGTCTTTGCGGTTTATGCCGAAGAATTCGGCATGTACGGCGGCATCCTGCTGCTGGTGCTGTACGGCTTGCTGATTGCGCGCTGCCTGGTTATCGCAAGCGGCGCCGCCACGCACTTCGGCCGCCTGATGGCGGGGGCGCTGGCGATGATGTTTTGCGCCTATGTCTTCGTCAATATCGGCATGGTGACGGGGATACTGCCCGTGGTGGGTGTTCCCTTGCCCTTCATGAGCTATGGCGGAACGGCACTGGTTACGCTGGGTGTGGCCTGCGGCATCATGATGAGTATTGCGCGCTACCGGCCGCCCAGGGATTAGCGGCGGCAGGCGGGGGATGCGTCAGGCGGGCAACAGGCTGGGGGTATTGCCGTAAAGGCCCAGCAATAGTTTCTCGACCGGGCGCGGCAGCGCCAGCTGTTCCAGCGTGCTGATATCGAACCAGCGGCAATCGGCAGGCGCGTCGCAGGGCTGCGCCAATTCGGCCAGGCAGGGTTGCGCCAGCAGCCGGTAATGGGTGAAGACATGTGAAAAGGGTGCCAGCGTGACGAAGTCGGCCGGCACGGCGCCGCACAGGGCTTGCAGGGCATGTACCGGGGCTTCGCCGCTGCCGAATTCAGGCAGGCTCCACAGGCCGCCCCAGATGCCGCGCTGCGGCCGCTGCTGCAGAAGCAAGCGATCACCGCAACGAATAAGCAGCATGGACGTGCTTTTCTCGGGAATGGCCTTGCGCGCCTTGGGGGTGGGCAGCTCCAGCTGGCGCCCGGTTTTCAGGGCGACGCAGCCGCTTGCCAGCGGACATTGGCTACAGGAGGGCGTGCCGCGCGTACAGACGGTGGCGCCGAGATCCATCAGCCCCTGGGTGTAGGCCGGCATGCCGGCATCATGCATGCCGGTGCCCGGCAGTGCGGCATCGGCAAGGTCCCAGAGCCGCTTTTCCGTTTCGCGTTTCGACGGGTCGCCATCAATACCGAAATAGCGGGCAAAGACGCGCTTGACGTTGCCGTCGAGGATGGCGGCACGGCGGTCCCAGGAAAAGGCAGCAATCGCTGCTGCGGTTGAACGCCCGATGCCTGGAAGGGTTTCGATATCGGCAGGGTTCCGGGGGAATTGCCCATTCCATTCGGCTGCAATGGTTTGCGCGCAGCGATGCAGGTTGCGCGCCCGGGCGTAGTAGCCCAGCCCCGCCCAATAGGGCATCACTTCTTCCTGGTCGGCGGCGGCAAGCGCAGCAATATCGGGAAAGCGGGAGAGAAAACGCACGTAGTAGCCCAGGACAGTACTGACCTGGGTTTGCTGCAGCATGATTTCGGAGAGCCAGACCCGGTACGGGTCGCGGGTCTGCTGCCAGGGCAGGCCGTGGCGGCCGGCCCTGGCCTGCCATTCGATGATACGGGGCGCGATATCCATGGCAGGGATTATCGCACCGGCCCGGGCTGGCTGGATACTGCTGCCAGCCCGGACTCCCGCTCAGGCCTGGGCCTGGGCTTCGGGGAAGGTGCCGACCAGGCCACCGTCCTTGCGCCAGATCACCACTGTCGCGGGGCGCGGGCGCGTGGCCTTGGCGCCGTCCGGCCAGGTGGAAATGGCGGTGGGAGCGGCTTGCGACTCGGCAACGCCAGCGCCTTCGCCGGGGTGCTGGATATTGATGAACAGATACTTCATGTCCGGCGTCCAGGTCACGCCTGTGACCTCGCAGCCCTTGGGGCCGACCATGAAGCGGCGGATTTCCTTGGAGACCGGGTCGGCCACCAGCATTTGGTTGTTGCCCTGGCCTTCGTAGTCGCCGCTATTGTCATAGCTGCCATCGGTCTGGATCCACAGCAGGCCGCGTGGGTCGAATGCCAGGCCGTCCGGGCTGTTGAAGGTGTTGTCCTTGGTAATGTTGGCCGAACCGGCGCGCAGATCACCTTCCGGGTAGACATTGGGGTTGCCGGCCAGTACGAAAATGTCCCATTCGAAGCTCAGGTTGGCGGGGTCGCCGCCGGCTTCGCGCCAGCGCACGATCTGGCCGTACTTGTTGCCGTCGCGCGGATTGGCGTCGTTGGCTTCCGGGTGCAGCGGGCCGCCCGGATAGCGTTCCTTGCCATTGCCGCGCGAGCTGTTGTTGGTCAGCGTGACATAGGCCTCGCGGGTGTCGGGGTGCACAGCCACCCACTCGGGTCGGTCCATGGGGGTGGCGCCTACGGCGTCGGCGGCCTGGCGCGTCTTGATCAGCAGCTCACCCATGTCGTTATTGAACAGGTCGCCCAGGCGTTTGCCGTCGAGTGTCGGGGTGTCCAGCGTCAGCGGGATCCAGCGGCCCACACCGGCGAAGTCGCCGCTGGTGTCGCCGTTGTCGAAGATCGCCACGTACAGCGTGCCTTCGTGCAGCAGCCGGTGGTTCAGTTCCGGCGTGGCGGGGTCGTACTTGCCGCTGGAGACGAACTTGTAGATGTATTCGCTGACCTGGTCATCGCCCATATAGACGACGACGCGCTTGTCGTCCGCCAGGGTGATGGCGGCGTTTTCATGCTTGAAGCGGCCCAGCGCGGTCAGTTTCTTGGGAGCGGAAGAGGGGTCGAAGGGGTTGATTTCCACCACCCAGCCGAAGCGGTTGGCTTCGTTGGGTTCTTCGCTCCAATCGAAGCGCGAATCATGTGTGTCCCATTTGTAGGAGCTGCTGGAGGTCTTGCCACTGCCCTTGTAGCGCTGCAGGTGGGATTTCTGTTCTTCATCGACGTAATCGACGGCGTTGGCGTCCTTGTTGCCCACGCCGAAGTAGTCGGTGAAGTTTTCCTCACAGGTCAGGTAGGTGTTCCAGAACGTATGGCCGTTGCCGCAGTTGCCGTAGGTGCCGTAGGCGTAGCGGCCTTCCGGGTCGGCGTTGGTCTTGGCCAGACGGCTGCCGGCGGCGGGGCCGACCAGCTGCATCAGCGTGGTGGCATTGACACTGCGGTTGTAGCGCGAATCCAGCACCATTTCCCAGTTGCCCTGGCCATTGAGGCGGATGTGCTTGACCGAGGCGCCCTGGGCATGTTGCGATTTGCGCACCCAGTCCAGGTTCCAGCCAGCCTTGCCTGGCTCTATGCCTTTGGGGAAGAAGAAGTGCGGGGTGATGTATTCGTGGTTGGTGACCAGCAGGCCTTCCGTACTGCTACCCGAAATGCTGTTGCTGCCGTCGATCGGGAAGAAGTGCATGCCATCATGGTTGTAGCCGATCTGCAGTGACTGCGCGGTGCCGCCGTCGCTGGCATCACCCTTGAATATGGGCGAGTAGACGTGCAGGGGATCGCCCCAGCGCGTGATGACGGCGCTGGCGTAGCCGTCCGGCAGGGTGATGGCGTCGGCGGTGTTGTGGGGAATGCCCTTGAACGCCTTGATTTGTTCGGCATCCAGCTTGGGCAGGGTCGAGCCGTCCGTGTCGCCGCCGCCATGATTGTCGTCGTCTTTGTCGCTGCTGCTGCCACAGGCTGCCAGGGTGCTGCCGAAAAAGCCGACGGCACCCATGCCCAGGCCGGTTTTCAGGAAGCCACGGCGAGCTTGGGCGATGCTGACTACCTCGTTGAATGAGCGGGCTTTGGAAGGGTTGGACGGGATATCGTCGAGATCGAGTTCGTTCATTCGGAAATCATCCTTGGCGTGCGGGTGGAGAACAGCGGCAAGTGAAATGCCGCGCAGGCCGCATGATGCGTGTCCGATATGACTCGTCAGTGACGAAGCGTTATCTGATTGTCATGTCTAGCAATGAGAATGATTTGTTTATTTGATTGGGTGGGCAGCGTCAGGCGGGGCCGAGTGCGACTGCCGCAGGGTGACAGGCTGCGGAAGGTGGGCGGCGGGCCGGAGCCGGGCCGCCGCCGGCGCTTCAGAACCGGGTGCTGCGGGTGACCGACCAGCGTGCCGCTAGGGCGCATAGCGCGGCGGTGATGACGATGGCCGGCAGAAGATCCGCCACGGCGGGCAGCTGCAGGGTAATGGTGGTGTTGTAGCTTTGCGCCAGGCGCGTCAAGGCGCCGTTCATCGGGCGCAGGGCAAACACGGCGAAGACGATTGCCAGCAGCGAAGCCAGCAGGCCGCTCAGTGCACCCTGGTACAGGAACGGTCGGCGCACGAAGGATTCCGTGGCGCCGACCAGCCTGGCCACGGCGATTTCCTCGCGCTGGGTCAGGGCCTGCATGCGAACGGTATTGAACACGGTGGCTAGCACTACCAGGCCAACGGCGATGGCCAGCAGCAGCAGGGCGATGCGGGCAGTGCTGGCCAGGGCCTCCAGTCGTTGCATCCAGTCGCTGTCGAGCTGGACGCGGTCCACGCCAGGCCAGGACTGCCACTGCTGGGCCAGCTGCGTGGCCGTTTCGGTGGCCTGCGGGCCAGCGGCAAAGGTGACCGTGATGGCATCCGGCAAGGGGTTGTCGGGCAGTACCGCCAGCGCATCGCGCCAGCCAGGGGTACGCTGCAGTGCAGCCAGTGCATTTTCCTTGGGCACCAGCCGTGCAGACTGGATCTCGGCACCGTTTTCACTGCGCACGCGTTCCAGCGTTTTGGTGCTGGCATCGCGTGGCGTGCCTACCTGCATGAAGACAGTGACTTCCGGTGTGACGGAAAGATCTCGGGTAACTGGTCGGGCAGCGTCGAGGATGGCCGCGCCCAGCAAGGGCAGGCACAGTGCCAGCGCCATGATGCACAGATTGGCCAGCGACGAGAAAGGCTGGCGCGCCAGCCGCTGCAAGGCGATGCTCAGGGCGTAGCGGTGTTGTCGCAGCAGGCTTTTCATGGGCGGGCCTCCATGCGGCCGGCGTCGCGGAAGCGTCCCCCGGCTTCCAGTACCAGCTTGCGGCTGGCATAGTGCGCCATCAGGGCTTCGTCATGGGAGGCGATCAGCAGGGTCACGCCGACACGATTGAAATCCCGGAAGACGTTCATGATGCGGCGCGCATTGTCCTGGTCGAGGTTGGCAGTGGGTTCGTCGGCGATCAGGATGGCGGGCCGGTTGACGATGGCGCGCGCAATGGCCAGGCGTTGCTGCTCGCCACCGGACAGTGCGATGGGATTGAGCATTTCCTTGTTGGACAGGCCGACTTTCTCCATGGCAGCGCGGGCCCGTGCGGCGGCCTGCGTGCGCGGCAGCCCCATGACAGCCAGCGGCAGCATGACGTTTTCGAAGGCGCTGCGGTCGTACAGCAAGTGGGTGTCCTGCAGGATCACTCCGACGGCGCGGCGCAGGTAGGGGCGCGCGCGGGCCGGCAATGATTGCAACTGCTGTCCGCTGACGATGATGCGCCCGCGGCTGGCGTCTTCCAGTCCGCCCACCAGTTTCAGCAGTGTCGATTTGCCCGCGCCGGACGGGCCGGACACAAAGACGAATTCACCCGCCGTGACGTGAAAGCTGACGTCGGCCAGGATATTGGCGCCTTGTCCGTAGGATTTGAATACGTGCTGGAATTCGATCATGTCATGCCTGGTGCAGGCGGACGCGTAATAAAGCGGACGCAGGGTTGATTAATGATTCTACTCACAGCCGCGCCAGAGTTAAAGGTGCGCCGCAGGAGGGCAGGCTGCGCCGGAAGGGGGCGGACAGTGCGGTTCGGACTGCCCGGCGGCCGCTGGCGTGCAATGGCCTGCCGAGCGATTTGCCTGGCGGCCTTGCAGGTCCTTGAAATGATGGGGAATCCACGCAGCGCCGGGTGATTGCCAATATGTCCGTATCGGGCCGTGCAGGCCATCAGGGTGAAATTTGATATGGAACAAATGGTATCAGCGCAGCCGTTCGTATGATGCCACTGTTGCCGGAATGCCGCGTCCGGGAAACGAGTTGCGCCGCCAGTGCTTCGCGGCCCGTCAGCCGTATGCCGGTGCTGTTCCCGTTGCGGTCTTGCGGTCTGTTGTCTGCCTGGAATCCTTGTTCCATGGAACGGCCTGGTGGCAAAGAATTGTTGCAACCGCACATCGCTGCCCTGGCGTCTTGATGTGAGTCAAGGCTCAGGTTTGCGTTCCATGATTGAATGTTCGATAATTTCAGTAAATACAGAAATCAGTGTAACAAGAGATTAAAAAGGACCTCCGTATGCAGGAGCTCAGCCCGCAGATTCAACGCTTCATTCTCCATTTTGGTGAGATGGGCAGCCGCTGGGGGGTCAACCGCACCGTCGGCCAGATTTACGCATTGCTGTTCCTGGCGCCCGACCCGTTGTGCGCGGACGACATTGGTGATGCGCTGGGTTTTTCCCGTTCCAACGTCAGCATGGGCTTGAAAGAGCTGCAGTCCTGGCGGCTGGTGAAACTGGTGCACAAAGTAGGAGACAGGCGCGATTTCTTCGAGTCGCCCAAGGATGTCTGGGAAATTTTCCGCATCCTGGTGGAGGAAAAGCGCAAACGCGAAATTGATCCGACCATGTCATTGCTGCGCGATGCTTTGCTGGAACCGCCTGCGGACGGCAAAGAAGCCTACGCGCAGCAGCGCATGACGGAAATGCTGGAACTGATCGAACTGTCTACCGGCTGGTTCGATGAGGTCCACCGGCTGCCGCCGGAAACTCTTGAGAGCCTGATGCGCCTGGGAAGCCGGGTGCAGAAGGTTCTCGGCCTTGCCGGAAAACTGAGTGGAAAAGCACGCGCGAGTTGACATCATGCACACCCTTTTAATTACGGCTGCCCCGCAGGCGACCCGGACCCGGGCCTCGGCAGCTACCTGTAGCCGGGCCCGCATGCAAGAAGAGGCCGGCCATGTTTGAATTCGACGTCGTAGGTCTGTCGCGCCTGCAGTTCGCCGCGACGGCGCTTTTCCACTTCATCTTTGTGCCATTGACGCTCGGGCTGTCGTTCCTGCTCGCCATCATGGAAACGATCTACTTCGTTTCCGGCAAGGATATCTGGCGTCGCATGACTCTGTTCTGGGGCACGCTGTTCGGTATCAACTTCGCCATTGGCGTCGGCACCGGCGTGGTCATGGAATTCCAGTTCGGCATGAACTGGTCCTACTACAGCCACTACGTGGGCGATATCTTCGGGGCGCCGCTGGCGATCGAAGGTCTGATGGCATTCTTCCTTGAAGCGACCTTCATCGGCCTGTTCTTCTTCGGCTGGAACCGCATGTCGAAGCGCGCCCACTTGATCGTGACCTGGCTGGTCGCGCTGGGCACGAACTTCTCCGCATTGTGGATTCTGGTGGCCAACGGCTGGATGCAGTATCCGGTGGGCGCCATCTTCAATCCCGACACCATGCGCATGGAGATGACCAGCTTCGTCGAGGTCATCCTCAATCCGGTGGCACAGGCCAAGTTCCTGCACACGGTCATTGCCGGCTACATCACCGGTTCCATGTTCCTCGTGGCCGTCAGCGCCTGGTATCTGCTGCGCCGCCGCAACGTCGACCTGGCCAAACGTTCCATCCTGGTCGGTTCGGCCTTCGGCATGCTGGTGTCGCTGGGTTCCATCACGCTGGGCGACGAAAGCGGCTATCTGATCGGCGAACACCAGCAAATGAAGATTGCTGCGCTGGAAGCCATGTGGGAAACCGAACCCGCGCCTGCGCCCTTCAATGTGATTGCCATCCCCAACCAGGCGGAAATGAAGAACGACTTCGCCATTCAGATTCCCTGGGTCATGGGCCTGATCGGCACGCGTTCGTTCACCGAAGTCATGCCTGGCATCCATGAGCTGATCGAGCGCGCCGAAGGCCGCGTGGCAGAGGGCATCAAGGCCTACTCCGCGCTGGAAGCCGTGCGTGCCAATCCTGCTGATATCGAAGCCAAGACCTACTTCACCGAGAACTGGCGCAACCTGGGCTATGGCCTGTTGCTGAAGAAGTACCGCGACGACATCGCCAACGCCACGCCTGAAGAAGTCGCCATGGCTGCCCGCGATACCCTGCCGGATGTCTGGCCGCTGTTCTACGGCTTCCGCATCATGGTTGCGCTGGGCTTCTACTTCCTGATCTTCTTCTCGATCATGTTCTGGCTGAGCGTGAAGAACCGGGTTGGCGCCATGACGCCGGGCCGCCTGAAGTTCCTGATGTGGAACATCTTCACCCCCTGGGTGGCGATTGAGTGCGGCTGGTTCGTGGCCGAGTATGGCCGCCAGCCCTGGGTGATCGACGGCATCCTGCCGACCGCCTACGCCGCCTCGGCGCTGAGCGTGACGCAGCTGTCCATCAGCCTGGCGATCTACGTGACGCTGTATGTAACGCTGTTCATCATTGGCACCAAGGTCATGTTGCACGCGATCCGCAAGGGCCCGGATTACTACGCGCCCGTCATCGCCAACAGCAAGCCTGACACGGCAGCCGGACGGGGCGTCAAGCCCGCGGTCCAGCATTGAACTCGGAGCACGGAAATGGAAAACTCCCTGATACTGCTTGACTATCCAACCCTGCGTGTCATCTGGTGGCTGCTGCTGGGCATCCTGCTGATCGGCTTCACCATCATGGACGGCTTCGACCTCGGGGTGGCATCGCTGCTGCCCGTCATCGGCCGCACTGACGAAGAGCGCCGCATCATGATCAACCTGGTCGGCCCGGTATGGGAAGGCAACCAGGTATGGCTGATCACCGGGGGCGGCGCGATCTTCGCCGCCTGGCCGGCGCTGTATGCAGCCTCGTTCTCGGGGCTGTATCTGGCCATGATGCTGTTGCTGCTGGCGCTGATCACGCGTCCGGCCGGCTTCAAGTACCGCAGCAAGTTCGAAAACACCAAGTGGCGCAATACCTGGGACGGCGTGTTGACGTTCTCGGGCGTCGTGGCACCGGTAGTGTTCGGCGTCGCCTTCGGCAACGTCATCCTGGGCCTGCCGTTTGCCATCGAACCCAATACCCTGCGTCCGCTGTACCACGGCAGCTTCTTCGCGCTGTTCTCGCCGTTCGCACTGATGTGCGGTGTGCTCAGCCTGATGATGCACGTTACCCATGGCGCCACGCTGCTGGCCTGGCGTACCGTGGACCCGGTGGCCTCGCGTGCCCGCAAGCTGGGCATCTGGACCGGCGTGCTGGTGGCCGTGCTGTTCGTGGTTGGCGGCTTCTGGGTGGCTAACATGGATGGCCATATCGTGACCTCCGCGCTGAGCGTCGACGGCCCGTCCAACCCTGCCGGCAAGACGGTGGCGCTGGAGCAAGGCGCCTGGCTGCAGAACTTCGAAACCTGGCCCCTGATGTGGATTGCTCCTGTGGTGGGTGTGGCGGCTGCGCTACTGGCCAGCCTGCTGCTGGTGGTGCGTCGTCCGATGCTGGCCTTCCTGTCGTCGTGCGCCAGTATTGCCGGTATCATCCTGACTGTCGGCTTTGCGCTGTTCCCCTTCCTGCTGCCTTCGTCCGTGCAACCGGGCATCGGCCTGACGGTCTGGGATGCATCGTCCAGCCATCTGACGCTGTGGGTCATGCTGATCGCCACGATTATTTTCCTGCCCATGGTGCTGGCCTACACGTCCTACGTGTACCGTGTCATGCGTGGCAAGGTGTCGGCAGCGACGCTGTCCGAAACCACCAATACCTATTAAAGGAGTCTGTCCATGTGGTATCTCACCTGGTTACTCGGATTGGCGCTGGCATGCGCGTTTACAGTCGGTTGCGGCCTCTGGTACGAAGTGCACCAGAAGGACCTGGATGGCGCCGACCCCGGCGGCGTCGGACCTGCCGTCAAGCGTAGCTGAACATGGCGGGCGTCGAGCACGATCCTTCGGCAGTCCTGCTGAAGCTGCCGCGCGAGCAATCGAGCTGGCTTTCGGGCTTGGCGCGCCAAGCCCGCGGCGCCCTCGGGCTGGCAGTGGCTGCGCCACTGCTTGCCGGGGCGCTGTTGGTTTTCCAGGCCTGGCTGTTGGCCAGCGTGCTGGACAAGGCGATAGTCCAGGGGGCGGGGCGTGAAGCCCTGTTGCCGGGCATCGCTGCCATCGCCGCGTTGATTGTCGTGCGCGCCATCCTGACATGGGTCGGTGAGCGCGCCGGCATACGCGCTGCAGAACGCATCAAGGTACTGGTACGCCAGTCCCTGTTTGCCGATATGTTGTCCCGTGGTCCGCAATGGACGCGCGGGCAGGCTTCAGGCTCGCTGGCCAGCGTGATGGTCGAGCAGGTCGAGGCCTTTGACGGCTTTTTCTCCCGTTATCTGCCGACCATGGTGTCGGGAACCTTCCTGCCGGTGGCTTTTGCCATCGTCGTGCTGCCGGTCGATTACGTCGCCGGACTGCTGCTGTTGCTGACTGCGCCGCTGATCCCCGTGTTCATGGCTCTGGTGGGCTGGGGCGCGGAAGCCGCGAGCCGCCGTCACCTGGAAGCATTCGCACGCCTGTCCGGCTTCTTCGCCGACCGCCTGCGCGGCCTGTCCACCCTGAAGCTGTATGGCAGGGCGCGCGCGGAGGCCGAAGCGGTACAGGAAGCCAGCGAAACCCTGCGTGGCAAGACCATGTCGGTGCTGCGCATTGCGTTCCTTTCGTCCGCCACGCTGGAGTTCTTCGCTGCGCTGGGCGTGGCGGGCGTGGCGCTTTATGTCGGCCTGACCTATCTGGGTTTCGTGACAATCCGCTCGGATATCCTGACCCTGCAGGCTGGCATGTTCTGCCTGCTGATGGCGCCGGAAGTCTATAACCCGCTGCGCCAGTTTGCCGCGCATTACCATGACCGTGCCGCTGCGCGTGCGGCAGTGGCGGAAATCGCGGCCATCTATGAAAACCTGCCGGCTGTCAGCGCGGACAGCGCCGCCACGCCGGGGGCCGGCCAGGGTGGTGTGCCTGATCCGGCTTCCGGCCAGCCAGCCCAGGGGGCGGCCGGCCTGATCATGCGGCAACTGGAGGTCCGTGCGCCGGGCCGTGAAGCGCCGTTGCTGCAGGGCTGTGACCTGAGCGTAGCCCCGGGGGAACGCATTGCCCTGATGGGCGACAGCGGCATTGGCAAATCCTCGCTGCTGGAAACACTGGCCGGGCTGCGTCCGGCTGCGGCAGGCGACATTCTGCTGGATGGCCAGATGCTGGCGCAATGGCAGCCAGCGGCGCTGCGCCGCCGCATCGCCCTGATCGGCCAGCATCCCTACCTGCACCAGGACAGCATTGCCGGCAACCTGCGCCTGGCTGCGCCCCAGGCCAGCCACAGCGAACTGCTGGCGGCGGCGGCCCAGGCCGGCATGGACGATTTCCTGGCGGAGCTGCCCCAAGGGCTGGATACCCGCCTGGGCCAGCGCGGCTATGGCCTGTCGGGCGGCCAGGCACAGCGCGTGGCCCTGGCCCGCCTGTTCCTGCGCGATCCCGGCCTGATCCTGCTGGATGAGCCCACCGCGCACCTGGATGGCGTCACCCGTGACCGGGTCATGGATGCCATCCTGGCGTTTGCTCGCGGCCGCACCTTGTTGGTTGCCACGCACGATATCGACGTCGCCCGGCGTCTGGACCGCATCTGGCGGTTCGGCACTGACGGCCGTCTGCAGGAAGTCTCGCCGGAGGCGCTGGCATCCCTGCAGGGCGAGATGACGGAATCCCTGGAGGTGCGCTCATGAAGTCCCTGTGGCGCCTGCTTAGTCCCATGTATCGCCAGCGCCGCGACGGCCTGCTGGTGGCGCTGTTGCTGACCATCGTCGCGCTGCTTGCCGGCGTCGGCCTGTTGGGTGTGTCCGGTTGGTTCCTCACTGGCGCCGCCCTGGCGGGCGCTGGCGCGGCGTTCAATCTGTTCGCGCCCTCGGCGCTGGTGCGAGGCTTTTCCTTTATCCGCATTCTGGCGCGCTATGGCGAACGGCTGACCGGCCACGACGCGACGCTCAAATTACTGGCGGACCTGCGCGGCAACATCTTTCGCCGCCTGCTGAAGCTGGACCCGGCGCAACTGGCGCGCTATCGCGATGGCGACCTGGTGGCGCGTCTGACCGGCGACGTCGACGCGCTGGATACCGTCTATCTGTTTGCAATCGCGCCCATCATCACCGCCTTGTGCGTGGGCGGCATCCTGGTTGCCGTTCTCGGCGCCTGGGTGCCTGCGGCTGCGCTGGTGCTGCTGGCCGGCATTCTGCTTGCCACGCTGGTGGTGCCGGCTTGGCTGGCGCGCAGTGCCAGGCGTCCGGGCGCCGTCGTGCAACAGACCTCAGCCGCGTTGCGGGATGGCGTGCTGGAAGCCGTGCAGGCGCACGCCGACCTGCTGGCGCTGGATGCCGCTGAAGAGGCGCGCAAGGCCTTTGCCGCCAATTGCCTGGAGGCGGCCGTGGCGCGTGAGCGCCAGGCTGCCATTGGCTCGGCGGGCCAGCTGGTGTTGCAGGCCGTGGCCGGACTATGCGTTGTGGCAGTGCTTTATTTTGGTATCGAACCCCTGCGAGCCGGTACGGTAAGCGGCCCGGTGTTGGCCGGTATGGTGCTGGCCGTACTGGGCGTGTTCGAGGTCATTGGCCCCATCATGCGCGGGGCCTCGCGCCTGGGCGCTGCCGCCGCTGCCGCGCGCCGCATCGAGGCGCTGGCGGAAGAGCCGCCACAGATCGTCGACCCCGCTCATCCGGTGGCCTTGCCGCAACAGGGCGAGGTTGTCTTCGACAAGGTATTTTATGCCTATGGCAAGGCCGGCGACGAACGTGGTGGCGACGTCCTGCGCGGGCTGGACTTGCGCCTGAGGCCTGGCGAATTGGTGGCGGTGGTTGGCGCCAGCGGCGCCGGGAAATCGACCTTGCTGAGCTTGCTGCTGCGCCTGGCCGACCCGCGCCAGGGCACCGTGAGTTTTGGCGGCGTGGCGCTGAGCGATACCCGTCAGGAAGAGGTGCACGCCAGGGTGGCCTTGCTGTCGCAGAACGAACCGGTATTCCTGGGCACCATACGCAGCAATCTGCAGATCGGTGCGCCAGAGGCGGACGATGACACGCTGTGGCGTGCGCTGGACGATGCGCGGCTGGGCGATTTCGTGCGTACGCTGCCCGATGGCCTGGATACCTGGACGGGTGAAACTGGCCGTACCCTTTCGGCAGGGCAGGCACGCCGGTTGTGCCTGGCGCGTGCTTTGCTTTCGCCCGCACAGGTGCTGGCGCTGGATGAACCGACGCAGGGCCTGGACGCCGAAGCCGAACGCGCCTTCCTGTCGGACCTGGCCAGCGCGGCCAGGGGGCGAGCCGTGCTGCTCGTGACCCATGCGCGCCTGCCCGAAGGCGCGGCAGACCGTGTCCTGGAGCTGCGCGATGGTGTCCTGCTTCCGCTGATGCCGCGCTGATCTTGCCGGACGGCCAGCCTGCAGGTGGCCGCCGGCAAGATCAGCTTGAACACTCCCGACTGCCGGCAGCCATGCTACCGGCATCCCTGCGGCCTGCGCACCACTGTTGCTAAGTGGTACGGCGCCGGTAGTCATGTCATGTCCAGAGGGTTATAGTGGCGCAGTCCTGAGTTTTTCTATCAGTTTTTCCTTTTGTGACAGCAACATGCAAACCGATCTTGAGATCCTGATTCGTCGGACGATACGCAGCGTGCCGAACTGGCCCAAACCCGGCGTGACGTTCAGGGATATCACGCCGGTCCTGCAGGATCCGCGCACCTTTCGTATCCTGATCGACCTCTTCGTATACCGCTACATGCGCCAGCGTCTGGATCTGGTGGCAGGGGTGGATGCGCGTGGCTTTATCGTGGGCAGCGTGCTGGCCTATGAACTGAATCTGGGTTTCGTGCCGGTGCGCAAGAAAGGCAAGCTGCCTTTCGAAACACTGTCGGAAGACTATTCGCTGGAATACGGCAATGCCACTGTCGAAATCCACGCAGATGCGGTCAAGACAGGGCAGCGCGTGTTGCTGGTGGACGACCTGATCGCCACGGGCGGCACCATGCTGGCTGCGATCAAGCTGCTGCAACGCATGGGCGCGAACGTGGTCGAAGCCGCTGGCATCATCGACCTGCCGGAGTTGGGCGGTTCGCGTTCCATTGCCGGGACCGGTACGCCGCTCTATACGGTCTGTTCGTTCAACGAAGATTCGGTCTGACGAAGTTCAGTCTGACCAAGACCGGGCACGCGTTGTGCGTGCCCTTGTCCTGAGGCAGCAGCGCCGTGCTACAAGAAGAAGATATCCGATACCGAGCGCTTGCTGCCCGGTGCATCGTTGCCATCTGGGTTCAGTGCCTGTTGCAGGAAGGTGAGGAACGCCTTGGTTTTGGCGGGCAGTACCCGGGAAGGCAGCAGCGCGTAGAGCGGCAGTTTGTCCATTTCCCAGTCCGGCAGGATGCGCACCAGATGCTTGGCCTCCAGGCGCTGTGACAGGTTCAGGTGTGGCAGTTGCAACACCGGCAGGCGCGTGATGCCCAGGCCGCATTCGGCCAGGCGCAGCAGCATCGCGATATTGTTGACGGCGATGGGGCCGTGCACTTCCACCTGTTCCTGCTCCTCCCCGCGTGACAGGTGCCAGACGGCCTTGTCGGGGTTCTGGTCGGGCCGCAGGCACACATGCTTGCTGAGGTCGGACGGATGGCGCGGATAGCCATGGCGGGCCAGGTATTCCGCTGACGCGTAGAGCTGGTGCGGCATCGAATGGATGTGATGCAGAACCAGGTCGGAGTCAGGCTGCGGGCCCATGCGCAGGATCAGGTCATAGGGATTGCTGATGCTGTCGACCGAGACGATGTTCATGTCGAACTCGAATTCCAGGCGCGGATAGGCCTGACGCAGCGAGGGCAGCAGGTCGGGTAGCAGCAGCGTTCCCAGGCTGACCGGCATGGAAATATGCAGCAGGCCTTGGGGTTGCGACAGCTGGCCGAGGATCTGCTCATGCGCGATGCGCGCTTCGTCGATCAGGTAGCGGCAGCGCTGGTAATACAGGTCGCCGGCTTCGGTCAGCTCGATGCGGCGCGTGCTGCGGTTGAGCAGCTTCAGGCCCAGGACCTTTTCCAACTCGGTAATGCGGCGCGACAGCGTGGATGTCGGGATGCCCAGGGCCTCGCCGGCGCGGGAAAAGCTTTTGCGCCGGGCGACCTCGACGAACAGCGCGATGTCATTGAGCGGGATGTTCGGCAGGTCGGCAGGGCGTTCCATATCTTTCTGGGAGACCGGTGCGTCAGAAAATCCTAATTGACGAGCACCATGTTGTCGCGGTGTATCAATTCGGGTGAAGTGGCTTCTTCTCCCAGGATATCAGCAATGCGGGAGGACGGCTGGCGCAGCAGGCGCCGCGCGTCGGAGGCATTGTAGTTGACCAGGCCGCGAGCGATTTCGCGGCCGGACTCATCGACGCAGGCCACTGCATCGCCACGTTCGAACTCGCCTTGCGCGCGGATGACGCCGATGGGCAGCAGGCTTTTGCCTTCCTGCTCGACGGCGCGGGCGGCGCCGCGGTCCAGCACCAGCCGGCCGCGCAGGCGCAGGTGGTCGGCCAGCCATTGCTTGCGTGATGACAGCGACTGCGCGCTGGCATGCAGTTCAGTGCCTATGCATTCCCCGCTGGCCAGGCGGATCAGTACGTCGTTTTCCCGGCCGGAAGCAATCAAGGTATGGGCGCCGCTATGGGCGGCGCGTTTGGCCGCCAGGATTTTGGTCAGCATGCCGCCGGTGCCGACGTTGCTGCCCGCGCCGCCGGCCATGGCCTCGAGCTCGGGTGAACCGGCTTCCGCATGGGAAATGAAGCGTGCATCGGGGTTCTTGCGCGGGTCGGCGGAATACAGGCCGCGCTGGTCCGTCAGGATGATCAGCGCATCCGCGTCGATCAGGTGGGTCACGAGCGCGCCCAGCGTATCGTTGTCGCCCACGCGGATTTCATCGGTCACGACGGTGTCGTTTTCGTTGATGATGGGAACGACGCCCAGGCGCAGCAGCTCGAACAGGGTGGAGCGTGCATTCAGGTAACGGGTGCGGTCCGCCAGGTCTTCGTGGGTCAGCAGAATCTGCGCGGTCCGCAGCCCATGGCGGGCAAATGCGGCTTCATAGGCCTGGGCCAGGCCCATCTGGCCCACAGCCGCCGCTGCTTGCAGTTCATGCATGACTTTGGGACGCTGCAGCCAGCCCAGCCGTGCCAGGCCTTCCGCAATGGCGCCGCTGGACACCAGCACCACCTGCTTGCCGGCAGCATGCAGCGCGGCGATCTGGCGGGCCCAATTGCCCAGCGCGGTCAGGTCGAGGCCGCGGCCTTCGTTGGTGACCAGTGACGAACCCACCTTGACCACCAGGCGGTCGGCGGAGGCAATAACGGAAACAGGAGCGGAAGCCATGGAAGCAGCAGCGCAACAGCGTAGAAGATGGATGGCGGAAAACCCCGGCGTGTATTCACAGGCCGGGGAGGGCAAGCAATGATTATGACTTATCGTGGCGTGGCCGGGGGCTCGTCAGTGCTGGCGCTGTCGTCGGCGGGCGACGGCGTGTCGGACAGCTGGCGGGCTTCGTCAAAGCGCGGGTCGGATTCGACATAGGTGCCTTCCGCACGGGCCTGGGCTTCGTCAGCCTCGCGGCGCGTCTGGTCGACGTAGTCCTGCAGTGCCCACAGCAGTGCCTGCACGCCATCGCCAGTCAGCGCGGAAATGCCGTAGACCGGGCCTTCCCAACCCAGCTCGCGCACGAACGCGTCGCGCAGCGCATCCGGGTCGGCATGCATGTCCAGCTTGTTGAGCACCAGCCAGCGCGGCTTGGCATACAGTTCGGGGTCGTAGCGGCGCAGTTCTTCCACGATGGCGCGGGCGTCGGCCACGGCCTGGGGCAGCGGGTCGATGTCCGGATCGGGGGAGGACACATCCACCAGATGCAGCAGCACGCGCGTGCGGGCCAGGTGACGCAGGAAGCGGTGGCCCAGGCCGGCGCCTTCCGAAGCCCCTTCGATCAGGCCGGGAATATCGGCCACGACGAAGCTGCGCGATTCAGAGGTGCGCACGACCCCCAGATTGGGGTGCAGCGTGGTGAACGGGTAATCCGCGATCTTCGGGCGGGCGTTGGAAACGCGCGTAATGAAGGTGGATTTACCGGCATTGGGCAGGCCCAGCAGGCCGACGTCGGCCAGCACCTTCAGTTCCAGGCGCAGGCGGCGTTGTTCGCCTTCCTTGCCATAGGTGAACTGGCGCGGTGCGCGGTTCACGCTGGACTTGAAGTGCAGGTTGCCCAGGCCGCCCTGGCCGCCTTCGGCCAGCGTGACGCGCTTGTCATGGTGGTCCAGGTCGAAGAGCTGTTCACCAGTATCGGCATCGTAGAACACCGTGCCGACCGGCACGCGCAGCACGATGTCTGGCGCAGCGGCGCCATACTGGTCGGAGCCACGGCCGTTCTCGCCGTTCTTGGCGCGGTGCAGGCGGCTGTAGCGGTAATCTATCAGTGTATTGATATTGCGGTCGGCGATGGCATAAATGCTGCCGCCGCGTCCCCCATCGCCGCCGTTGGGGCCGCCGAAGGGGATGAATTTTTCACGGCGGAAACTGGCCACGCCGTTGCCGCCTTTGCCGGCGATGACCTCAATGGTCGCTTCATCTACGAATTTCATGATTGCGGGGCCTTGGAGAGGCGATAGTGGGGAAAATTCCCAGAGAAGAAATGCAAAGTCCCCGCCAGCGACGAGCGCTGCGCAGGGACCGGGCCCGTGGCTGGCACGGGAAGCGCCGGCGGTTCACACCGCCAGGCGCCGGCATCCGTCGATGCGTCGTGGCTTATTCAGCCGCGACGATGGAGACGGTAGCCTTGTTCAGCTTGCCCTTGACGCCGAATTCGACAACGCCGTCGGCCAGTGCGAACAGGGTGTGATCCTTGCCCAGGCCCACGTTGACGCCCGGGTGGAAGCGGGTGCCGCGCTGGCGCACGATGATGGCGCCGGCGGAGATGGCTTGACCGCCATAAACCTTGACGCCAAGTCGTTTAGCTTCTGAGTCGCGGCCGTTGCGAGTTGAGCCGCCGCCCTTTTTCTGTGCCATGTCTGGCTCCTGATATTCAAATTCCCGCCGCAAGCGCCTGGCTGCGCCGGGAATGGGTTGCTTGCAAGAAACGTGACCTTACCGGAGAGCCTGTATGGCTCAGGCGGAGATCGTCTCGATGCGGATCTCGGTGTAGTTCTGGCGATGGCCTTGATGCTTCTGGTAGTGCTTGCGGCGACGCAGCTTGAAGATCTTGACCTTGTCGTGACGACCGTGCGCAAGAACCGTTGCCTTGACCACTGCACCAGCGACGACCGGCGTGCCAACCTTCAGCGACTCGCCTTCGCCCACGGACAGAACTTGATCCAGGGTGATTTCTTGCCCGATGTCTGCAGGTATCTGTTCTACCTTGAGTTTTTCGCCAGCAGCAACACGATATTGCTTGCCGCCGGTTTTTATGACCGCGTACATGGGATGAACCTCGTAAAAATGGAACGACAGAATGTCGAACTCCCGATTATATCTTGCTAATTGTTTGATCGTCAAAGGGAAAGTCGGGAAAGCCCTGGGTCGGCGAGTGTGGATGCAGGTATGGAAGCGGCATCTCGCGTACTTTCCGTGGAAAGCAGCGGGGTATGACTGTGTTCATCCCTTGCCTCGGCAAGGAGGTGTTGTCGCATCCACGCGACGGCAGGTATCCTGCCAGGCACAATGGGGCAGGGCCAGGAGGATGCCGTCTGGCGTGTCTATCGGGCGCTGCGCTCCAGGCCGGCTGGCATGGCTAATGCCAGACATGTTCCAGCGTCTGGGCTTCCAGCAGACGTTGGGCCCAGCGGTGCAGGCGGGTCTGGTCGGCTTGTTGCAGGCGCGCCAGGTCTGCGTCAGACAATGGGCCGAAGCGTGTTTCCAGTAGGGCACGCAACAAACCCGCCATGCCTTCGTTGCGTCCTTGTTTCAGTCCTTGCTGCAACCCTTTGCGGATGCCGATGCGTTCGACGCTGCTGATGTAAGCCATGTTTCGTTCTTCCTCGAAGCTTGCCAGGGATTGCCAGAAATCATCGTCCAGCTCGGGCGGCAGGGCCAGGATGCCGTCGATGAACAGGAACAGTTGGCGGATGCGCCGGGCCTGCCAGCCATATTGGTACAGCTGGCGCACCAACTGCTTTTTTTCTTTCAGCAGCGTCTGCGGCGTCGAACGCCTGGCGGCGGCGAGTTCGGCAAGGACGACGAGGGCAAACGGGTTGTCTGGCGCCAGCGCCAGCAGTGCCTGCTCTCGCCCGGCCCAGTCCTGCAAATGTACCACCGGTACCCGGTAGCTCAGACTCAGAAAATCCTGACCTTCCTGGGCGTAACCCTGCGGCGCGTAGTGATAGTGCAGGTAGGACGTTTGCCGCGGGCTACGGGTGACGATGGCAAATTGCAGGATGAGGCTATCGGGGAATGTCTCCTGAAGCCGGGCGAAGTAGGTGTACATGCGCCGGGCAAAGTGGCTGGCCAGGCGTTGTTGGATTTCCAGGTGCAGCAGCATCAGCGCGGGAGCGCCGCTACGCAGGCGGACACGCACGAGTTTGTCCAGGTAGCGGCGGTAGCGACGGCGGCCAGGAGCCAGGGCGCGCAATTCCTTGTCAAGGAAGTCCGGCGGGCAGGACCAGTCGATAGCCGCATGCAGGCGCGGCCAGAAAAGGGCAACGCACGGAGCCAGCAGGGCTTCGAGGGCGTCTTTCCAGTGTCCATCGAAATCGGTGGCTTGGGTATCGTCTGCCGACATGACGGGCATGGCTGTTTCATGGCCGTATGGCGTCTCGGGAGCCCGTAGCATCAGGTTGGGAAAAGGTAGCACCTGGTAGCGCAAGAGCGGCCGTCGTGGCGGGGTTGCCTGTGCCGGATGGTGGTCTGTCGAGTGAGCAGGCGGCAGCTCGGGCAGCGCTTGCCGGAGGGGCGAAGTGCACGAGGGGAAGAGGGGGGGCATGGCTGAGATCATGCGCTCTCCTGGCTGGACGAACAGGCATAGCCTACGCCCGGGCGCGGATGAGTGGCGTCATGGCGGGCTCAAAAGAGCACACCCTCAGACCTGCACCGGCCCGTTGTTTCTCCTGATCCCTGGCCAGCGGCGGACGGCTTGGCCAAATTGCGCCAGCTCGCGGCGGCGGGCAGGATACCGTGGGCATGCTGGATTTTCGGCCCGGTGGGAGGCGCCGTACCCCTGGAGGGCCAAGGGTATTCAGCAGGCTCGGAGTGACAGGGCAGCCATCAAATGATAGCTATAATTGTTCTCGATTTTGTTTGGTGCGGGCCGTGCGGGCAGGCGCTGGATTTCCTTTTTTTGCTCACGAGATAGCTATGTCTGCGGGTCGCTGCTTTTCAATCTATGGTGCCAGGGTGTTGCTTGGCGGTTTGCTGGGTGGTCTGGCGGGAAGTGCTTGGGCGCAATCGGCGGCAGTGCAAAATCCGGCCCCAGCACCGCTTCCGGCCTTGGCCGTCCGTGCCCTGGAGGCCGTCGAAGTGCTGGGCACGGCAGAGGAAACGCTCAAGCAGGCGCCGGGGGTATCCATCATCACCGCCGAGGATATCGCCGAGAACCCGCCCAGCAATGACCTGGCGGATATCATCCGCCGCCAGCCAGGCGTCAATCTGACCGGCAACTCCACCAGCGGCCAGCGCGGCAATAGCCGCCAGATCGACATCCGTGGCATGGGGCCGGAAAACACGCTCATTCTGATCGACGGCAGGCCCGTCAGCAGCCGCACCTCGGTGCGCTATGGCTGGCGTGGCGAACGCGACACGCGCGGCGACACCAATTGGGTGCCGGTCGATGCCGTCGAACGCATTGAAGTGCTCCGCGGCCCGGCCGCAGCGCGCTATGGCAATGGGGCGGCAGGCGGTGTGGTGAACATCATTACCAAGGGCATCCCGGAAACCCTGCAAGGTTCGCTGACGCTGTACGCCAACCAGCCGGAAGCCTCCAAGGACGGCGACACGCGCCGGGCCAGCTTCGGCTTGGCCGGGCCGATTTCCGAGACCCTGGGCTTTCGCCTGAACGGCAACATCGCCAAGACCGATTCCGATGCCTGGGATATCAACCGTGGCCATGCGTCCACGCGTACCGGTTTCCATGAAAATACCTTCCCGGCCGGGCGCGAAGGCGTGCGCAACCGCGACGCCGCTGGCCGCCTGACCTGGAAACCGGTGCAGGGCCACACCATCGAGTTCGATGCGGCCTTCAGCCGCCAGGGCAATATCTATACCGGCGACACGCAGAACACCAACAACTACATGCATGGCAACCCGACCCTGGAAGACCTGACCAAGCTGGTCGAGGAAAACCTGGGGGCGGAAACCAATATCCTGTACCGCGAGACCTATGCGCTGACGCATCGGGGCGATTACGATTTCGGCACCTCGCACGTCTACGCGCAGTATGAAAAAACGCGCAACAAGCGCCTGAAGGAAGGTCTGGCCGGAGGTACCGAAGGCTTGTTCTCTTCTGGTGAATTCGGCCAGGCCGTGCTGCGCGCCTATAGCCTGCATGGCGAAACCAGCCTGCCGGGGCATGTGCTCGGCCGCCAGCAGGTACTCACCCTGGGGATGGAATGGGTACGTAACGAACTGGACGACGCCAACTCCATGACGCAGGGCTTCATGGGTGGCGCCCAGGTGCCCGGTGCTGTGTCCATGGGGCGCGCCAGCAAGACGGCAGCCAATACGTTCTCAGTGTTTGCCGAGGACAATATCGAATTGACGGCGGACACCATCCTAACGCCGGGTGTGCGCTACGACCATCACAGCGTGACGGGCAGCAACTGGAGCCCGTCGCTGAACCTGTCGCACCTGATCACCGATCGCTTCACCATCAAGGCTGGCATCGCACGCGCCTACAAGACGCCGAACCTGTACCAGACCAATGACAATTATCTGCTCTACAGCAATGGTAATGGGTGCTGGGGCGCCGGCGGCCCCTGCTATCTGCAGGGCAATCCCGACCTGAAGGCGGAAACCAGCGTCAACAAGGAACTGGGGGTGGAGTACCAGGGCGATGCCCTGCAGGCCGGGCTGACCTACTTCCGCAACGATTACCGCGACAAGATCGAAGCAGGCATGGTGCCCGCAGGTGGCACGCAGGGAACGTCGGCGAACATCTTCCGCTGGGAAAATGTGCCCAAGGCGGTAGTCGAGGGCCTGGAAGGCAATTTGGGCTACACCTTCACGCCGTCCGTATCGCTGAGCAACAACTTTACCGTCATGTTGACGAGCAAGAACAAAACCACGGGCGAAGTGTTGTCCGTCATTCCGAAGTACACCTTGAATTCACGCCTGGACTGGCGCGTGAGTAACAGCCTGGGGCTTAATGCCACGCTGACCTGGTACGGCAAGCAAAAGCCCAAGAAATACGATTACCACGGCAAGCCGCTGACGGGCGAAGCCACGGAGTCGCTGTCGCCCTATGCGCTGTTTGGCCTGGGGGCGAACTATCGCGTGTCGCGCCATCTGTCCGTGACGGCGGGCGTCAGCAACCTGTTTGACAAGCGCCTGTACCGGCGCGGCAATGCCGTTACGGTGAATTCCCCGGTGGGTAATCTCACGGGCGCCGGGGCGGCCACGTATAACGAACCCGGGCGGGCATACTACCTGTCGGTAACGTCTTCGTTCTGATGCCTTGAGCACGGCCAAAGCGCCAGCCTCGGCCTTCAGGCCGAGGCTGGCGAGGCATTCCCCAGACGGGCTCAGCCTGGGCCGGCGGTTTGCCTGCCTTGCAGGCGCATGCCCAGCAGCATCAGGCTCAGGCTGATCGCAGCAGCCACCACAGCCATGGCCATGCCTTGGCCGATGGTGCCCTGTTCAAACTGACGCCAGACGAAGATGGATACGGTCTGCACCCCGGCGGGAGCCAGCAGCAAGGAGGTCACCAGTTCTCGCGATGCCACGGCGAACACCATCAGCATGGCCGCCACCAGACTGGGCAGCGCCAGCGGCAGCGTGACATGCCGCAAACTGCGCATGACCCCGGCGCCGTGCACGCGTGCGGCGGCTTCCAGGCTGGCGTCTATCTGTGCCAGGGCCGCAGACACATAGCGCACGGGGTAGGGCAGCAGCAGGCAGGTGTAGGACAGCAGCAGAATCACCCAGGTGCCGTAGGGCGTGACTGGCCAGAAGGATTGGTTCCAGGCCAGGATCAGGCCGACACCGACCACCACGCCAGGCAGTGAAGCGGGCAGCAGTGACAGCGCGTCTATCCAGCCGGCGGCGCGTATGCGCTGGCCGTGCACGCACCAGGCCGAGGCAAAACCGACCAGGCCTGCCAGCAGAGCCGTGCCGACTGCCAGCGACAGGCTGGTGGACAAGGCTTGCAGTGGTTCTCCGCCTTGCTCCAGCAGGGCGCTGAAGTGGTCCAGGCTGAAGTTTTGCAGGCTGAGCCCGCCGGATAGCGTGCGTGTCAGCGCAGAGGCCAGCATGGAAGCAATGGGCACGGCGACCGCCAGCAAACTGATCAGCGTGAACAGCAGCAGCACTGGCACGCGCCATGGCCCGAGCTCGCGGCGCGCGGATTCCACCGGTTTGCCGTTGGTCGTTTCGAAACGCCGGCCCGCCAGCATGGCGCGCTGCAAAGCGTAGGCCAGCAGCGCCAGGGAAACCAGCAGCAGCGCCAGCATGGCCGCGCCCGACAAGTCTATGGGCCAGTCCGACAGGCGCCTTTCGATGGCAGTGGTCAGCACCAGAAAACCTGCCTGGCTGCCCAAGGCCGCCGGGACACCGTATTCCTCGATGGCCAGCGTGAACGTCAGCAGCATGCAGGCGGCCAGCGCGGGTAGCGCCAGCGGCAGCGTGATGCGGAAGAATGCGCGCCAGGGCGTGGCGCCACAGACGCGGCCGACATCGGCCAGTCGGCCGCCCGCTGCCGCGAGGCTGCGGGACACCGCGAAATACACCACTGGAAACGTGCCCAGCGCCATGATGAGGATGATCCCCGTTGGCGAAAACAGCAGGGCGCCCAGATGCAGGCCAGTCAGTTGCATGAGATAGCCGCCGGGCTGTAGTGCCATCATCCAGGATAGCGCGGCAATATAGGGCGGCAGCAGGAAAGGCACGAGGAACAGCAGGTCCCAGAGGCGCGCACAGGGCAGGCGGAACAGGCCGCGCAGCGCACCCAGCGGCGCACCGATCAGCGTGCTGGCCAGCATGACGCCCAGCCCCAGGCGCAGGGTGTTGCCCAGCAATGGCGCGACGTTTTCCTGGCCCAGCACCGGCAGGATATTGCTGAACGCACCGTGCAGGGAAGCTTCGCCCAGATGTGGAAATATCGCCTGCAGAACGATAAAACAGATAGGCAATGCCACCAGCACGGCCAGGGCCGCGAGAGTGAGCATTGCCAGCATGGACATGCCGCGCATGATCTCTCCAGTTCCGGCGCGGCCAGCGGCCGCTGCCGGAGACGACAATCAGAAATCAGCGTTGGCCGAACAGGGTGCTGAAGCGTTGCAGCACATCGGCGCGCAAGGTGCTCGAGCCGCCGTCAGCGGCAGCGGGCAGCAGCGTCAGCTCCTGGAACAGCGGGCGGCTGGCGGCCACATCCTGACGGGCCGGCATGAGCCAGGCCTCGGCCACGGCAGCCTGGCCTTCCGGCGATAGCACGTAGTCGATGAACTGGCGCGCAGCTTCGGGGCGCTTGCTTTCCTTCAGGATCATCATCGGGCGCGGCGCGATCACCGTACCGCTGGCGGGGAAAATCACCTTGATGGATTCGCCCTTGGTGATGCCGGCATAGGACACGTAATCCACGCCGCCGAACACGGCGGCCTTGGCGCCTTGCAGCACCGGCGTGAGCGCCTGGGCGTTGGGGCCGGAGACGGTCATGCCGTTATTGCGCAGCGAAGCCAGCAGCTCCCAGGCCTGGTCGCCACGGGCGGCGTACAGGCCCAGGATCAGATCCAGCGTGGCGCCGGACAGGGCCGGGTCAGGCATGGTGACCAGATCCTTGTACTCCGGTGTGGCCAGATCACTCCAATCCTTGGGTTCGGGCTTGCCGCTCTGGGTATTCCAGACAATGCCCAGCGCCGAAATGCCTTGAGCCACGTAGTAGGGCGTCTTGAAGGTGGCGGGTACTTCCGCGGCGTTCGGGCTTTCATAGGCCTGCAGCCAGCCACGTTGTTCCAGGTCTTGGGCAGTATCCCAAGAAGCGGAAATCAGTACGTCGGCACGCGGGTTGGCGGCTTCGGCCTCCAGTCGTGCCATGACCTTGCCGGTTGTTGCCTGGAAAACATCGACCTTGATGCCGCTTTGCTGCTCGAAGCCGGCAGCAAGTTTCTTGATCAGGCTGCCGGGCCCGGCGGTATAGACCGTCAGGCTGCGTTCGCCTTGCTGGGCGTGGGCCGTCGAAACAAATGCGGGCATGAGGGAAAGGGCCAGGATAGGCAGTAGCAAACGGGAAACAAAAGAGTGTGTCATGGTTATCTTGCAATCAGGTTACAGGAGGATGTCTTCGTGGACATTGCCGGCCGACAGGCGCACGATGCGGTGCGCCAGCGTGTGGGCTTCCTGGGGGTCATGGGTGACATAGACGGCTGTGGTTCCCAGGCGCCGCAACAGCGTCGCCAGCTCGGCGGACAGGCTTTCGCGCAAGTCGCGGTCCAGGTTGGAGAGCGGCTCATCAAAAAGCAGCACCTGGGGGCGCGCCACGATGGCGCGCGCCAGGGCGACACGCTGTTGCTGGCCGCCGGACAGATCGGCGGGGCGGCGCTTGCCGTAGCCTTGCAGGCCAACAAGTTGCAGCGCTTCTTCCACGCGCCCGCGCTGTTCGGCCTTGGGCACGCCGCGCATTTGCAGCGGAAAGGCAATATTGCCCGCGACCGTCATGTGCGGCCACAGCGCGTAATCCTGGAACACCATGCCCAGGTCGCGCTGTTCGGGGGGCAACGTCCGGCGCGCCTCATGCACCACGCGTTCGCCAAAGCGGATGCTGCCGGCGTCCGGTTGCAGCAACCCGGCCAGCGACTTGAGCAAAGTGCTCTTGCCGCAGCCAGATGGCCCCAGCAGGGCCAGGATGGTGCCTGCCGGGATATCCAGGTCTATGCCGTTGAGCACCGTGTTGCCGCCGAAAGCATGGCGCAACTGGCGGATGCCGATGGCGACGCCGTGGCGCGGCGCGCTGGCGTGGGAAGCGTGGGGGGCGTGGGAAGGGGACATCAGAAGCTGTGGCGCATGCCGATATTCAGGCCGAACTGGTTCGCCCCTGGGTTGACGTTTTCGCCGAATTTGCCGCCGATCACGCTCAGCGACGAGTCATGGCGGTTCAGGGCATAGGCGCCGGTTGCGTAAAACGTCGTGCGTTTGGACGCCTGATAATCGGCGCCCAGCACGAACAGCCAGGGCTTTTGATCCTTGCCCGCCTGTTGCGCGGCAGGGCAGGCGGCGGCATTCAGGTTGTCGCAGGTCGTGCCATCCAGGTAGTACAGCGCCAGCGACAGCGTGGCCGGCTTGCTCATTTGATAGCTGGCGCCGGCCCAGTACATATTGCTGGTGTAGTTCTGCGTGGTGAGTTCTTGCTTCAGCCAGCGGTAGCCGCCGTAAACCTGGAAGGCGCCGGTCTTGTACGACAGGCCGGCGGCAAGGCGCTGTTCGCGGTTATTGCTGTCGGCATTGAGGCCGGGTTTGTTGGCGTGTTTGACGTGATACAGCACGGCGGCATCCAGGCCGTCCTGCTGATACCGCACCCCGGCGCTATACATGCGGCCGACCTTGGAATCTTCAGCGTCCTGATCGTTATTCCAGCCGAAGCTGTAGAGCGCGCCCAGACTGAATGCGCCGAATTTGCCGGTGTATTTCAGGGCGTTGTCGGCGCGATCCGAGAAGGCGCCATCGACACGCTTGGCGGAGTAATTGCCATTGCCGAAAGGGTTGTACTTGCTGATCCAGTCGATCATCAAGGTATTCTGGCGGCCGGCCATCAATTGCCCCCAGGATTTGTCGGATAGCCCGATATAGGCCTGGCGTCCGAACAGGCGGCCGCCTTGCAGCAGGGTGCCGTCGGAGACGTCGAAGCCGCTTTCCAGCGTATAAATGGCATTCAGCCCGCCGCCCAGATCTTCGCTGCCCTTGATGCCCCAGCGTGACCCGCTCAGGCCGCCGGAAATCATATTGGGCTTGTTGGTTGGCCCAGGGCCGTTGGACAGCTTTTCCACGGCCACATCAATCGTGCCGTAAAGCGTGACGGAAGAAGGGGAGGCCTGTGCGGAAGCAGAGCCGAAAGGCAGCGCGCAAAGCGGCAGGGCGCAACAAAGCAGACCCGCGCGCAGGCGGGGGAACGGCATCGACATATTGTTATCCTCTTTGGGACTTGAATAAGAGACGCCAGCGTAAGGGGCGGGCATGACAGCGCCATGACCAAGAGAAAAGTCGGGCGGCGCGCAGAGTGAACGCAGCCTGGCGGCAACAAATACGGGAAAAAGACACACTGCCGCACGAATGCGCCGCCTTCTGCTAGAATTATTGTCTTCTTTCCTGCTGCGGTACGTTGGCAGCACGGTCAAATGCGGGTGTAGTTCAATGGTAGAACGGCAGCTTCCCAAGCTGCATACGAGGGTTCGATTCCCTTCACCCGCTCCAAGTAGTTTCAAAACTCCAGCACCAAATTGCTTGCGCATCCTCTGCGCTTGTTTCCATGGCCTTCATGCGCTCACCGACTGATGGCAATGCCGGTCTGCCGTGGCAGCAGGGACGATACGGTAAAGGTCAAAAGGGGCAGAAGAGGCACGTGTCACCGAGGCTCAGGCCAAGTGCTTGGGATTGAATGAATCGTAACGCTGGTGTCAGCAACCGGTCCGTCTCTGGGCGGCATGCGCTACATGCTCGGGCGGTGCATATCGGTGGGCCGTTGGCAATGAGGCGCCAAGAATGTACTGTAGGGAATAAATACTTGATATTTTTAACTAATTGATCAGATATGGTAGTTTATATAAAATTAAATATCATATCTGAGTGGTAAATTTTATGCGGCCCTCTACACAGAAACGCTCTGGCGCACAGGTTGCCTTGCCTCTGCCTGTCGAACGCGCACTGCAGCGTATGGGGCAGGACATCTCCATGGCACGTCGCCTGCGACGCTTGAGCCAAGAGGACTTGGCACTGCGCATCGGCACATCGTTGAGCACAGTCAGGCGCATGGAGAATGGCTATCCTGGCACAGCCCTGCACACTTTTCTACGCGCC
The DNA here is from genome assembly GCF_048595715.1 of Kerstersia gyiorum. NCBI lineage: Bacteria > Pseudomonadati > Pseudomonadota > Betaproteobacteria > Burkholderiales > Alcaligenaceae > Kerstersia > Kerstersia gyiorum. The sequence continues at coordinate 3,316,291 of NZ_CP169556.1, read as the reverse complement.
TTGCAGGTGCTTGGCCGCCTGGATGCTGTGGTCAAGGCAATGTCCATGGAGAACGATGCGCTGGGTATGGATCTGGTGCGCGAGCAATTACCGCAAAGGGTCAGAACATCTTCAGGAAACAAGCGGCAAGCCAGCCAGTCTGTCGCGGCCAGCGAAGGCAGCACCCGTGTTGGCTCCGATGATCTGGAGGGCTTCTGATGGCAATGAACCATTCATCCAGACGCGGTGATCTGGAAGTGCATCTAGGGTCCGGTGGACAGATTGTGAGGCTATTTCAGGCGGGACGCCGAACAGGCGAGGGCGATCTGGATTGAGGTGGCGCAGGCCGTGGCGAATTGGCGGGCAGTGGCACGGGGATTGGGCATGCGTGCTACAGACTTGTTGGACTTCGAATCGGCCTTTTTCCTGGACAGCGGCACAGGGACATAAGACGGCGCGGGTTGCGTAGCAAGTACTGAGTAAGCCGGGTATCAAAAAAATTTCAGTTTGGCCTCGAGTCGGTCAGGATCTCAAGAGAGACGCTGGCGACGTTTGCATCGCCCCGGAATGATGGCACCATGAATACCGGAGAGTGTTCATGCCACCCTTCACCGCCATTCCCCACCCTTTCTTTCCAGCGCACGCAACACGCTCGCCAGCTTCTTGACGGCGATTTCCATTTCGCCCGGCGTATGCGCCGCAAACCCGGTCAGGAACCCGGCCTGGTGCTGTGCGGAAGCGTGCAGGGCGGTCAGGCCCAGCAGGTCTATGCCAGCCCGGCGTGCGGTGGCGACGGCCTCGGCTTCCGGGATGTCCTGGGTCAGCAGGCACGGCATTTGCATGCCGCCGTCGGGGATGCGGGGTTCCAGGAAGCTGCCAAGGTGTTCGCGCACCAGCCGCGCCAGGACATCGCGCCGCTCGGCATAGACGGCCCGCATCGTGCGGACATGGGCGCCGAAATGCCCGCCGTCTATGAAACGCGCCAGGGTCAGTTGGGGGATGGGGGCGCTGTGCCCGTCCAGCAGGGTGCGGGCCACGCTCATGGGGGCGACGAGCTGCGGCGGCAGGACCATGTAGCCGATGCGCAGGCCGGGAAACAGTGATTTGCTGAAGGTGCCGATGTAGATCGTGCGTTCATGCGGGTCCAGTCCTTGCACGCAGGCCGTGGGTTTGCCGACGTAATGGAATTCGCTGTCGTAGTCGTCTTCGATGATCCAGGCCTGTTCGCGCTGAGCCCAGTCGATGATGGACAGGCGCCGTTCCAGTGCCAGTGTCGTGCCGGTAGGAAACTGGTGTGAGGGCGTGAGGAATACCGCCAGGGCCGGTGCTTCCGCCGACGCGGCTGGTTTCAGGTATTCCGTCCGCATGCCTTCGGCATCCAGGGGCACAGGTATGCAGGTCAGGCCCGCAGCATCGAAGGCCTTGCGGGCGCCGTGGTAGACCGGGTCTTCAATGTAGATGCGGTCACCGGCATCGAGCAGAACATTGGCGCATAGGGTCAGGGCCTGTTGGGAGCTGGTCAGTACCAGCACGCGGTCCGCCGAGGCGTGCGCCCCGCGTTCAAGATTGACGTAGTCGGCAATGGCCTGGCGCAGTGCTTCCATGCCTTGCGGCGGGCTGTGCAGCAGGATGCTGGTGCCATATTCCTTGATGACCTGACGCTGCAGGCGTTCCCAGGTATGCAGCGGAAAGTTGCGTGTTTCCGGTACGCCGGGGGCAAATGCTCGCGGTGCGACGAAATCGCGCAGGCCGCCGCCTTCCAGCATGGCACAGCCGCGCCGGCTTAGGCGCAGCAAGGGGCTGTGCACGGCAGCCTGCTGCGTACGCTGGCGGCCGGGCCGGCGTTGTATCTGCGCCGAGACGAACGTGCCGCTGCCCACCCGCCGTTCGATGAAGCCCTCGGTTTGCAGCTGGCTATAGGCTTCCTCTACCGTGCCGCGTGAAACGCCCAGCGAACGGGCCAGCAGGCGCGATGCGGGCAGGGGGCGGCCGGCTTCCAGCGCACCGTCGAGTATCAGTTGCCGTATCGCCCGGCGGATGCGGGCATGTAGCGGCAAGGCGTTGTGCGCAGGGTCGGCGATCCACGCTTTGACGGATTCGAGTTGGGCGTGCTTGAACAATTGGTCTATATGTCTTTGAAAAAGTGGTCAGGTTTTATGGGCCATTTCAGATATATAAATCAGTCATGAGTCTGGAGCAATCGCATGTACCTCAGGAGCCACAGTCAAGCCATGTCGGAATCAACAGGAACTCAAACTCGGCACGATCAGCATGGCCGCTATCCGCAGGCCGCCACCGTCGAAGACTTTCGCCAGAATATCGCTGACGTGCAGGCCCGTATTGCGGCCGCCTGCCGACGCGCGGGACGTGAGCCCGCCAGCGTCCGCCTGCTGCCGGTCAGCAAAACCAAGCCCGAATCCAGCCTGCGCCTGGCCTATGCCGCCGGTTGCCGCCTGCTGGGGGAAAACAAGGTCCAGGAGGCCTACGGCAAGTGGGAAGCCATGCAGGATCTGACCGACCTGCGCTGGTCGGTGATCGGCCACCTGCAAACCAACAAGGCCAGGCTGGTGGCACGCTTTGCAAGCGAGTTCCAGGCCCTGGACAGCCTGCGCCTGGCGGAAGCGCTGGACAAGCGTTTGCAGGCAGAAGGACGGTCGCTGGATGTGTTTGTCCAGGTGAATACCTCCGGCGAGGAAAGCAAGTACGGCCTGGCGCCGGAAGATGTCGAAGGTTTCGTCAAACAGTTGCCTGCGTTTTCCGCGTTGCGGGTGCGTGGCCTGATGACCCTGGCACTGTTTTCCGCCGAAGCCGAGCGCGTGCGCCAATGCTTCATCCTGTTGCGCAATCTGCGCGACAGACTGAGGCAGAGCGCGCCGGCAGGGATAGACCTGGCGGAACTGTCCATGGGCATGTCAGGCGACTTCGAAATCGCCATTGAGGAGGGGGCCACGGTGGTGCGCGTGGGCCAGGCCATCTTCGGTGCCCGTCCCTTGCCGGACAGCTATTACTGGCCGTCGGCCAATGCCGCTGCCGATGGCACGGCCCAGGCCGCAGCAGGGGATCCCTCATGAAAACCGTCATTGCCATTCGTCACGTCCATTTCGAGGACCTGGGCACGCTGGAGCCCGTGTTGCGGTCCCGGGGGTATGCCATCCGCTATGTCGATGCCGCACGCGATGACCTGAGCCTGCTGGAGGGCGAAACCTCGGATCTGCTGGTGTTGCTGGGCGGCCCGATTGGCGCCTTTGATGAACTGATGTATCCGTGCATCAGCCAGGAACTGGCGCTGGTGCGTGCGCGCCTGACGTCGGGTCGGCCGCTGCTGGGTATCTGCCTGGGGGCGCAACTGATCGCCCGCGCCTTGGGGGCGGATGTCGTGTCCATGGGGGCGAAGGAGATCGGCTTCGCACCGCTGAGCCTGACTTCCGAAGGGGAAGATTCGCCGCTGGCAGCGCTGGCGGGCGTGCCCGTGCTGCATTGGCATGGCGACCGTTTTGATATTCCCGCCGGTGCTGTCCGATTGGCGGAAACTGGCACCTGCGCCAACCAGGCATTTGCGTGGGGGAGTAATGTGCTGGCGCTGCAATGCCATCTGGAGGCCGATCCGCGCCGGCTTGAATCCTGGCTGCTCGGGCACGCTTGTGAACTGGCTCAGGCGGGCGTGGACCCCCGCCGCTTGCGCGCCGATGCACAGGCATTGCTGACACGCCTGCCGCAAGCCGCGACTGCCGTGTTCCGGCGCTGGCTGGATGGCATCGCCACCGGGCCGGAGCGCGAACCGTCATGAATCCACTGCCGATAGATGTGGTCTCCGTACAATCTCAGGTGGTCTATGGCCGCGTGGGCAATAGTGTGGCCGTTCCCACCCTTGAAGCCCTGGGGCTGTCCGTGGCGGCGGTGCCGACCGTGCTGTTCAGCAATACGCCGCATTATCCGAGCATGCATGGCGGTGCGGTGCCGGTGGAATGGTTCGCAGGCTATCTGCACGATCTTGCGGCGCGTGGCGCGCTGCATGCCTTGCGCGCGGTGCTGGTTGGCTATCTGGGCGGGCCGGCACAGGCCGGCGCGCTGGTGGGCTGGCTGGCAGAACGGCTGCGCCAGCAGCCGGGCGTGCGCATTGTGGTAGACCCGGTGCTTGGCGACCACGACCATGGTATCTATGTCGATACCGGTCTGGTGGAAGAGTACCGCCGCGACATCTTGCCGCTGGCCGACGGGCTGACGCCGAACGGATTTGAACTGGCCCAGCTGACCGGCCTGCCCGTGAGCAATACCGATGATGTCATCGCTGCCGCGCGTACCCTGTTGACAGGGCGGACCGAATGGGTTGCCGTGACCAGTGCTGCACCTGATTCCTGCGCCAGCGATGAGATGCAGGTGGTATTGGTGACCCGCGCGCAGGCCGAAGTCATCACGCATCCGCGCGTAGCGCTTGCGCCCAAGGGAACCGGCGATATGTTCTGTGCTGCCCTGACCGGCCATTGGCTCAATGGTGCCAGCCTGCCTGAAGCCGCGGCCATGGCGTGTGCTCAATTGGTCCAGGTTTTGCGCCGTACCAGCCGTGCGCAGTGCGACGAGCTGCTGTTGCCGCCGGTCTGCCGCCAGGGGGCGGCGCATGGTTTGGGGCAGGGGCCGGAGCAGGGTTCGGCACATTGTTCGATGCATGAGGTGGCGCAAGAATCGACACATGAAGCGGCGCATGATTCAGCGCAGGAAGCGCCCGCGCCGGCGTTTCTGCGCCACTTCACCTATCAGATCTGCGACTGAGCCGGAGGCAAGGCCATGGGGCGGATAGCAGCCACGTTCGAGCGTTTGCGCGCGCAGTCCCGCAAGGCTCTGATTTCCTCAGTCACGGCAGGTTATCCGCATGCCGATATCACGCCGGCGCTGATGCATGTATTGGTCGAGGCCGGTGCGGATATTATCGAGTTGGGCATGCCGTCATCGGCACTGCCGGCCCGTGGTGCGTCTTTGCATGCTCTCTCGTCTCATTCCGCGGGAAATGGCGGCCCGGCCCGGCCGCAGGCTGCCGGGCTACAGCAGTTGTTGGAGCAGGTCGCACAGTTTCGGCTGTCCGATAGCTCTACGCCGGTCGTGCTGTCAGGCACTGCGCAGAGCATCGAAGGTGGCGGGGGCTTGCGCCATCCGGTGGCGTTTGCAGAATCGGCGGCCGTTGCCGGGTTGGACGGCGTGCTGGCCTTCGACCCGTCGCCCGCCTTGTCGCACGCCCTGGCGCGGCCCTTGCGGCGCTGCGGCCTGGACTGGATTGCCAGCCTGGCGCCTACGGTAACGGATGATGACATCCGCCAGCTGGCAGCTTGCACCAGCGGCTATGTCCATGGACGCTTCTTTCCGGACGGGATAGATGCTCAACCTGCTGGCCAGGCACGGGACTGCATATGGCGCATCCGCCGCCATATTGCCATTCCCCTCGGGCTGGCCGCCGGTATCGGGGATATGCATACAGCCCGCCGGGCCGCCAGCATGGCCGATGCGTTGATTGTCGGCCCATGGCTGGCCGCACGCCTGGCGGACAAACCCGCTGCTGCCGCGCTGGCCGCGGCCAGTGATCTTTTTCGGGAGCTTCGCGGCCAGCTGGATCAGGACATTCCCAGCGTGCCACGTATCTCCAAACATGCACCTTTCCGACGATAGGACTTTCATCATGTACGACCCATCCCTGACTCTTGCCGAATTCGACCCCGAACTTGCCGCCGCCGTGCAGCGCGAAGAGCGCCGCCAGGAGGACCATGTTGAGCTGATTGCTTCCGAAAACTATGCCAGCCCGCTGGTCATGGCGATCCAGAATTCAGTGTTTACCAACAAATATGCCGAGGGCTACCCCGGCAAGCGCTACTACAGTGGCTGTGAGAACGTGGATGTGGCCGAGAGCCTGGCCATCGAGCGCCTCAAGTTGCTGTTCGACTGTGATTATGCCAACGTCCAGCCTCATGCCGGCGCGCAGGCCAATGCCGCTGTGTTCCTGGCGCTGGCACAGCCCGGTGATACGGTCATGGGCATGAATCTGGCCCAGGGCGGCCACCTGACCCATGGCAACCCGTCGAATTTTTCTGGCCGGCATTACAAGATCGTGCCTTATGGCCTGGATACGGAAACTGGCTTGATCGACTATGACGAGATGGAACGCATTGCGCTGGCTACCCGGCCCAAAATGCTGATCGGGGGCTTTTCTGCCTATTCGCGCTACAAGGATTGGGCGCGCATGCGCGCCATTGCCGACAAGGTGGGGGCCATCTTCTGGGTGGACATGGCGCACGTTGCCGGCCTGGTTGCTGCAGGCGAATATCCGAACCCGCTGCCGCACGCCCATGTGGTGACCAGCACCACTCACAAAACCATGCGCGGCCCGCGCGGCGGCATTATTCTTGCCAAAGGCCAGGATGAAGATTTCTACCGCAAGCTCAATTCCGCCGTCTTCCCCGGTGTTCAGGGCGGCCCGCTGATGCACGTGATCGCAGCCAAGGCCATCGCCTTCAAGGAAGCCCTGCAACCGGCGTTCAAGACCTATCAGCGCCAGGTCGTGACCAACGCCCGCGCCATGGCAGCTGTGCTGATGCAGCGCGGCTACCGCATTGTTTCTGGCGGTACCGACAACCACCTGATGCTGATCGACCTGTCGAGCAAACCCTACACCGGCAAGGACGCCGATGCCGCCCTGAGCGATGCCTACATCACGGCGAACAAGAACTCAGTGCCCAATGATCCGCGCTCGCCTTTTGTGACGTCGGGGCTGCGCATCGGCACTCCGGCAGTGACGACGCGCGGTTTCGGCGTGGCCGAATGTGAGCAGCTTGCAGGTTGGTTGTGCGATGTGCTGGATGCCCTGGAAACAGGGCGCCTGGATTCGGTGGTGGCGCAGGTGCGCGAGCAAGTTGTGGCGCTCTGCCGCAGGCATCCCGTGTATCGCTGACACGGCGCCAGGCAGTACTGGCGCGGCGCCTGCAGATCAGGCAAACGCCGCGCCGGTGTTCCACTGGGGTTGCTAACCCAGGCTGCGCCGGATATCCCGGGCCAGCTGCGCGCATTGCACCGGGTTGATGCTTGAAATGGTGATGCGCAGCCCCTGGACGGGATCATCCACCGAGAAACTCCTGCCTTGGCGTACCAGCCAGCCCCGGCGGGCCAGGTCCAGCGCAACCGCCTGGTCGTCCGTCTCCAGGGGGAGCCAGAGGTTGAGGCCGTCGCCGCCGGGCAGGAATGCCACGCCTTCCTTGTGCAAGGCCTGTTCCAGCGCCTGGCGTCGCTGGCGGTAGTCCGCCCGAGCGCAGGCCAGCAGGCTGGCGGTTTCAGCTTGTGTGATGATGGTTTCGACGATGTCCTGCAACAGATGGCTGACCCAGTTCGTGCCGGAAGTCAGCCGCAGGCGCAATTGCCGTGAGGTGGCGCTGTCGCTGGCGATGGCCGCCATGCGGATATCCGGCCCCAGCGCTTTGGTGAATGAACGGATCACGGCCCAGCGCGCCGCATCCTTCGGAATGACGGAGTGATAGGCGGCATCGGACAATAGTGCAAAGTGATCGTCCACAATGACCAGCACGTTGGGATGCCGGGCCAGTACACGGGAGATGGCGCGGGCGCGCTTTTCGCTCAGGCTGCAACCGGTGGGGTTGTGCGCCCGCGGAGTCAGAATGACCGCCCGTGCGCCTTTTTCCAGGGCGGTTTCCAGTTCGCCGGCCATCATGCCTTCGGTATCGACGGGAACGCCGGTTGGCTGGAGTCCCAGGGTGCGCAAGGTATGGATGCTGCTCAGGAAGCAGGGATTTTCGACAGCGACCTTGTCGCCAGCGACCAGATAGGAAATCAGCAGTCTTTCAATGGCGTCGACGGCGCCATGCGCCAGGTCGATCTCGAAGCCCTGTGGCGGGCAATCCGGCGCCATCCACTGCTGTAAGTGTTGTTTCAGGCCAGGGTTGACGGAAGGTTCTCCATAGAGCCTGGGCTGGTAGGGCTTGCGCTGCAAGGCTGCGGCGACATCAGGCAGCCAGTCGAGATTGGGGTTGCCACTGGCCAGGTCGGTCAGCGGAGAGCCTGCCAGTGTGCCTTCCTGTTCGCCAGGGTCGTACTGGTTGCGGATGATCGTGCCGAGACGGCCATGGGTGGATGCGATACCTGCCACGACCAGCCGGCGGTAGGCCGCAGCCACCGTATTTCTGCCTATGCCCAGCTCCGCTGCCAGATCCCGGACCGGCGGCAGGGAATCACCGGGGCGCAGTTGTTGCGATTGCGCCAGGGCGCGCACGCAGTCGAAGAGTTCCGCGGCGGTCTTGCCTTGTATAGCCATATCGTTCCGTGACAAAGATCTGTTCCAGACAGGCCAGAACTCATATTGGCCCGCCAGGCTGAAAGACTGGATTTTGCCATAGCCCGGTCTGGGGCAATGGCTCAGGGAACTGGCTTGTGGAGGCGCGGGTTGGAATCGAACCAACCTGAATGGATTTGCAATCCATCGCATGGCCACTTTGCTACCGCGCCGTGTTTTGTCATGGTACAAAACATATTATGATCCGTGTCAAAGATTTGGGCAAGCGTTTTTTCAACATCATCGCGGCCAGCAGGCGACGGAACACAGCGCTTTCCCGTTTTAGAACCCTTTCCCCTCGACAGGACATGTCATGCCGTTCCACTTTCCCATCGTCATCATCGACGAAGACTTCCGTTCAGAAAACACCTCGGGCCTGGGCATACGCGCACTGGCGCAGGCGATCCAGTCCGAAGGGTTCGATGCCCTTGGCGTCACCAGCTACCATGACCTCAGCCAGTTCGCCCAGCAACAGAGCCGGGCCAGTACGTTCATCCTGTCCATAGATGATGAAGAATTCACACAGGACGCTGAAACCGCCCCGGCGCTGCAGAACATCCGTACATTCATTCGCGAAGTGCGGCGGCGCAATGTGGATGTGCCGATCTATGTGTACGGAGAAACGAAAACAGCGCGCCACATGCCGAACGACATCCTGCGCGAACTGCACGGTGTCTTGCACATGTTCGAGGACACGCCGGAATTCGTTGCACGCCATCTGATCCGCGAGGCGAAAAACTATCTCAACGGCATCAAGCCGCCATTCCTGAAGGCCTTGCTGGACTATGCGGAAGACGGCTCCTATTCCTGGCACTGTCCCGGACACTCCGGCGGCGTGGCCTTCTTGAAGAGTCCGGTGGGACAGGTGTTCCATCAGTTTTTCGGGGAGAACATGCTGCGTGCGGATGTTTGCAATGCGGTGGAGGAACTGGGCCAGTTGCTCGATCACAATGGCGCCATCGGCGCCAGTGAGCGCAATGCGGCGCGCATCTTCAACGCCGACCACTGCTTTTTTGTGACCAACGGCACCAGTACGAGCAACAAGATTGTCTGGCAGCATGCGGTGGCGCCTGGCGATGTCGTGGTCGTGGACAGGAATTGCCATAAGTCCATCCTGCACAGCATTGTGCTGACCGGCGCGATTCCGGTTTTCCTGCGTCCCACGCGCAACCATCTGGGCATCATCGGCCCGATTCCGCGCGAGGCGTTCTCCCCGGCAGCCATCAAGGCCAGGATGCGTGCGCATCCCTTGCTGGCCGGCATGGACACGGATGCGGTCACGCCGCGTGTGCTGGTGCTGACGCAGTCCACCTATGACGGCATCATGTACGACACCGAGGTCATCAAGTCCGCGCTGGATGGCTATGTCGAGGCATTGCATTTCGACGAGGCCTGGATTCCCCATGCGGCCTTTCATCCGTTCTACAGCACGTATCACGCCATGGGCAAGAAACGCGCACGGCCGGTCAGTTCCGTGGTGTATTCCACGCAATCGACTCACAAGCTCCTGGCCGGCATCAGCCAGGCCAGCCATATCCTGGTGCAGGATGCGGCGAATCCGCGTTTTGATCGACACCTGTTCAACGAGGCGTATCTCATGCATACGTCCACATCGCCGCAGTACGCCATCATTGCCAGCTGCGACGTGGCTGCGGCCATGATGGAGCCGCCGGGCGGCCAGACGCTCGTCGAGGAAAGTATCGCCGAAGCGCTGGATTTTCGTCGTGCCATGCGCCAGGTGGGCGAGCAGTTTGCTGCCGGGGACTGGTGGTTCAAGGTGTGGGGACCGGCGACGCTGGAAATGGAGGGCATGGGCAGCGCGCAGGACTGGGTATTGTCCAGCGACGGCCAGGAAGCGCCGTGGCACGGTTTTGGCGGGATAGCGGCGGGCTTCAATATGCTCGACCCGATCAAGGCTACCATCGTGACGCCGGGACTGAGTCTGGACGGGCGTTTTGACACCACCGGGATACCTGCGCCCATCGTGACCAAGTTCCTGGCAGAGCACGGCGTGATCATCGAAAAGACCGGGCTCTACAGCTTCTTCATCATGTTCACCATCGGCATTACCAAAGGCCGCTGGAATTCCCTGGTAACGGCCTTGCAGCAGTTCAAGGACGACTATGCCCGCAATGTGCCGATGTGGCGCATCTTGCCGGATTTCTGCCAGAAATATCCTTGCTACGAAGAAATGGGTTTGCGCGACCTCTGCGAACATGTCCATGCCATTTATGCGAGCCACGATATTGCGCGTCTGACGACCGGCATGTACCTGGAAGAAGCGGTTCCGGCGATGAAGCCCAGCGAAGCCTATGCGCATATCGCCACGCACCGGACAGAACGGGTGGAAATCGACCAGCTGGAAGGCCGCATCACGACCAGCCTGATTACGCCTTACCCGCCAGGAATCCCCTTGTTGATTCCTGGCGAGGTTTTCAATCGGACGATTGTCGAGTATCTACGGTTCTCTCGCGAACTGCACCGTCTGGCGCCGGGCTTTGGCACCGATATCCACGGTTTTGTGGAAGTGAAGGATGCTGCTGGCCAGATGCGTTATTTCGTGGATTGCGTGGCCTGAGCGCAGAGGCAGCAAGGGGCGGTGGGCGTTGGCAAGCCTCACCGCCTGGCGGCGCGTCCGCCCAGAATGCCAGCAAGCACACTCAGCAGTCGCGCTGACTGCTGATCCGTGCCGACAGTGATACGCAGGAATTGCCCTATCCGTTCCTGGGGGAAATGGCGCACCAGGATTCTTGCCTCGCGCAACTGGCCGGCCAGCCAGGCGGCATCGTGCTTCGGATGCCGGACAAACAGGAAGTTCGTACAGGAAGGCAGCACGTCGAAGCCCAGGCCGGCGAGCTGCCTCGCCAATTTTTCCCGGGTGGCGATGACGGCTTTGCGTGTTTGTTCGAAATAGGTCAGGTCTTCGAAGGCGGCAATGGCTCCCTGCTGGGCCAGACGTCCCAACGGATAGGAATTGAAGCTGTCCTTCACGCTTTTCAAGGCGCTGATCAAGCCTTCCTGGCCGATGGCAAAACCCACGCGCAGGCCTGCGAGCGCGCGCGATTTCGACAGGGTCTGGACGATCAGCAGGTTGGGGTGCTGCGCCACCAGGCCGACTGCCGAATGGCCACCGAAATCGACATAGGCTTCATCCACCAGCACCACGCGCATGGGGTTGATGGCGAGCAGATACCGGATCGCGTCCAGCGTGAGGCCCTCCCCGGTCGGGGCATTGGGGTTGGCAATCACGATGCCTGCGATAGTGCCATCGGCACGGGCCTGTACGGCAAAGTTCTCCAGGCTGATGCGCAGCGACGGGTCGACCGCCACCAAGCCGGGTGGAATGCCGAACAACTGGCAATAGACTTTATAGAAGCCATAGGTGATGTCCGGGATCAGCAGCCTGGCGTTGCCGTGGCGGAAAAAGGCGTTGAACGCGTGGGCCAGGACTTCATCTGAACCATTGCCAACGAAAACCTGGCCTCGCGCAACGCCGTAAAAAGAGGCGATCGTGGCGCACAGCATCTCGGATTCCGGGTCCGGGTAGCGCGCCAGGTTGCGGTTCGCTTCATCGCAGATGCTGTCTATGACGCGGGGTGAGGGCGGGTACGGGTTCTCGTTGGTATTGAGCTTGAGGAGCCCGCTGTCCAGCGGCTGTTCGCCGGGTTGGTAGGGACGCAAATCACGGATCAGCGGGCTGATGAAAGACGAGTTTTCCATGGTCATGCCTGCCTGCGTTCGAAATCCTGGAGATAGGCGATCAGGGCATCGACACCCTCATCGGTCATGGCGTTGTAGAGGCTGGCGCGCATGCCGCCTACCGAGTTGTGTCCCCTGAGCTGAAGCAGTCCGCGCCGGGCTGCGCCATCGAGAAACGCCTCGTCGCGCTGTGCGTCGGCCAGCGTAAAGGGGACGTTCATCCACGAGCGCACAGCCGGATCGACCCGATTGATATAGAAATCGCTGGCGTCCAGGGCAGCATACAGCTTGGCTGCCTGCCGCTGATTGCGTACTTCCAGCGCCGCCAGGCCGCTCAGGTCTCCTTCACGCTGACGCAGCATCCAGTCCACCATCAGGCCGACCAGATAAATGCCCCATGTCGGCGGGGTGTTGTACATGGATTGGTTGCGCGCCACCAGCTCGTAATTGAACGCGCTGGGACAAATGGGCAAGGCCCGGCCGAGCAAGGCCTCGCGCACGAAGACCAGTGTCAGGCCCGCCGGCCCCAGGTTCTTTTGCGCCCCGGCAAACGCCATGCCTATCCGGCGCCAGTCAAAGCGCCTGGAAGCAATATCGGAGGAGCAGTCCACGACCAGCGGCACGTCGGCGCCCAGCGCGGCCAGATCCGGCAGTTCCTGGAACTGCACGCCCTGGATGGTCTCGTTGCTGCACAGGTGCACATAAGCCGCGTCAGGGCTGATATTCCAGCTTGCCGCTGGTGGAATGCAGGTATGGCCAGAGGCTTTGCCGTTGGCGGCGATACGTGTGGCGCTGGCGTAGCGGCCGGCTTCTTCATAGGACTTTCTGCTCCAGCTGCCGGTCAATACGAAATCGAGAACGCCGCCTTGTGAAAGGTTCAGCGGTGCAATGGCGTTCTCGCCGATGCCGCCGCCTTGCAGGAACAGGATGTGAAAGTCGGGCGGTACATCCAGCAGCGTGCGCAGCCCGGAGACCGCATGCTCGTAGATGGCGATGAACTCCGGGCCGCGATGGCTCATTTCCATCACGCTCATGCCACTGCCGTGCCAATTCGGCAATTCGTCAGCAGCCTGCTGGAGGACTTCTGCGGGCAGTGTTGCCGGGCCGGGGCCGAAATTGAAGGGGCGCTGCTGTGTTGTCATGGTTTCCGCTCAAAGGGTGTCACCCGTCGGGGTGGTGGGCAGGCGCGGACCGGATCAAGGCGACGTGCCTGTGTAAAAAGAAGGTGCTGCCAGAGCCGCCGTGCGGCGCGCCTGGCGCTGCGCATGGCCGATGATGTGTGCTGATGGGATGGCATTTTTCAGGCCGCCATTTTGTCACGTGTCATTATATATTATGTACCGGTACAATAATGATTGTCTGAAAATCTGCCTGTGTCGTCCATGCGATGTCCGTTTCCGTCCTTTTGCAGCATCTCCTGCCTTTGCGCCTGTTGACGCGCGTGGTCGGCCGCCTGGCGCAGAATCGCCATCCCCTGGTCGCGCAGGCGCTGATCCGGTCTTTCATGTGGCGGCATGGCGTCAGCCTGAAAGAGGCTTGCCGCCATGCGCCGGCCGACTACCCGAGCTTCAACGATTTCTTCGCCAGGAAATTGCGTCCTAGCGCACGTCCTGTTGCCAGGGCCAGCTGGGTCAGTCCCGCCGACGGCACGGTGAGTCAGCTGGGCTGGATAGGTGCCGGGCGAATGATCCTCGCCAAGCAGCGGGCCTATGGTGTCGGCGAACTGCTGGCCGATGCGGCATTGGCTCGTCATTTCGAAGGCGGACGCTTTACCACTGTGTACCTGAGCCCGCGTGATTACCACCGTGTCCACATGCCATGTGCCGGGCGCTTGTTGGGCATGCGCCATGTGCCTGGTACGCTCTTTTCAGTGCGGCCGGATATCGTGCGCGGCATGGATGGCCTGTTGGCCCGCAATGAACGGCTCATCTGCTGGTTCGAGCATCCGCAGCATGGAATATTCGCCATGGTGCTGGTCGGCGCAGCCATCGTCGGCAGCATCTCCACCGTTTGGCACGGCTTGGTCACCCAGCCGGGCCGGGGGCCGATACGCCAATGGGATTACCAGGATGGCGAGCCTGCTCCCAAGTTGGTGCAAGGGGCGGAAATGGGGCATTTCCAGTTGGGTTCGACTGTTGTCGTATTGATGCCGCAGACTGCGCTGGGCTTTCATCCGGGCTGGCAGGAAGGACAAAAAGTGCGCCAGGGCCAGGCCATGAGCAATATGTAAAACGCAGCGGGCCTGCCGCACGGGTTCCGACAATTGCCGGTGCCGGGCTATGCTTGGTTCCCCTCTCATGACGAGTCATCGCTATGTCTGAACACCACCAGTTCCTGTGTCCGCGCGACATGCACCTGCCACCGCCGGACTGGCGCGCGCTGCAAGCCCGCTTGCTGGCGGGCGGGTATGTGCTGGAGCCGCGTGGCGCGATGATTCCCCGTCCTGCTCTGTTGAACCTGAGTTTCGCGCTGGCGGCCCTGAATGCCGGGTCGTACCAGTATGACGAGCGCCAGCGCACGACCGGCGATGTGCTGGCGCAGTATGTGCGGGCCGGCTATCTGCCGGCGGACCTGCCGATTCGGCATGACGCGACGATAGAAGAAACGCAGGCCTTGCTGGCCAGCCGGGGCATCGAGTTGGCACGCCTGTATTCGGATGATGAAGGCAGTGACTGGCACAGCGCGCAGTATTGCCTGGGGCCGGCAGCCCGGCCCTGGCTCAGTCAGGAAGTGCAGGCTGCCCATGATGCGCAGCCCGCCGATTTCCCATTGATGCTGTTGGCTTACGACGGCCCGGCACCCGCAGTGGCCGTTGGGGAAAACCTGGGCAATCCCTGTTTGCCCGGCACGCAGGAAGCATTGGCTAGCCTGCCTCCGTTCGATTCGCCGGCCGATTTCATCGGTGCAGCCTACGATGATCCTGCGGCGCAGTGGTATTGCACGGCCAACGGACGCAGCTATCGCATCCTGGAGCTGGATTGGCAATACAGCCTGGCGATGGGGTTTCGCATGGTGCGGCTGGCAGGGCTGGATCAGTCCAGCGCCGAGGGGATGGCGGCCATGATCGGCCAGCTGGTGGGTGTGCCGATGGTATGCAGCCATCGGCATTTGTAATCATGAATGAAGAAAAGGCGGCGGCTGGCCCGGATGCCGTCGATGGTATCCGGGCCAGCGCGCGTCAAGGCTGTATCGGCGGGAAGTAGGTCAGGGTCTGGCCCAGCCCCCAGAGCAGCAGCAGAACCAGCGGAATGTGGACCAGCAACTGCACGAAGGTGAAGCCGATCAGGTCGCGGGCCTTCAGGCCGAGCACGCCCAGCAATGGCAGCATGTAGAACGGATTGATGAGGTTGGGCAGCGCTTCGGCAGCGTTGTAGATCTGTACTGTCCAGCCCAGGTGGTACTGGAGCTCGTTGGCGACCTGCATGACGTAGGGCGCTTCGATAATCCATTTTCCACCACCCGATGGAATGAAGAAGCCCAGCACGGCGGAGTATGCGCTCATCAACACCGCAAAGGTGTCATGCGAAGCGATCTTCATGAAAAAGGCGGAGATGTGGTGGGCGATGGTTTCGCCACCGCTGCCGGGCACCTGCGTCATGATCGCTGCAATGGAGCCATAGAGCGGGAACTGGATCAGCACGCCGGTGGTGGTGGGTACGGCGCGGGCCACTGCATCCAGGAAGCTGCGCGGCCGCCAGTGCAGCAGGGCGCCGGCCATGATGAACATGAGGTTATAGGTATTCAACCCGGATATCGCCAGGATGGCGGGCTTTGACGCGAATTCCTGCAGCAGCCAGCCGGCGGCCAGGGCGACTAGCAGGATGATGAGCAGCGGGCTGTGCTCCAGCCATTCGCCCGGGCGCGTGGGCTTGTGCGCCTCGGGCATCGAGAAGGCCGGGTCTATGCCGCAGTCCTGCGCGCTGCGCGCCGAGGCGGCGCTGGGAGCGGTGAGATAGGCAATGATGAGCGACGCGATGATGAGCACTAGCAGCATCAGGCCCGATTGCCACAGGAAAATGGTTTCCGTGAAGGGGATGACGCCGGTGATGGCCAGGATGGATGGCGGCAGGCTGCCAGGGTTGGCCTGCAACTGGGCGGCGGATGAGGAGATGCCCAGCGCCCAGACGGCGCCCAGCCCGAGATAGGCGGCAGCACCAGCAGCACGGTAATCCATCTTCAGGTCGGCGCGCCTAGCCATGGCACGGACCAGCAGGCCGCCGAATACCAGGCTCAGGCCCCAGTTGAGCAGCGAGGCCAGCATGGAAATCAGCGCTACCCAGCCGACGGCCGAACGGCCATTGCGCGGCAGCTTGGCCAGCATGTCGATCAGGCGCGACGCCGGGCTCGATGTGGCGACCACATAGCCGCCAATGACGACAAAGGCCATTTGCATGGTAAACGGGATCAGGCTCCAGTAGCCGTCGCCAAAGGCCTTGGCGGTGGCAGCCGGCGTGGCGCCTATGGCCAGTGCGGCGATGGCGACCAGCAGAACGCCTATGGTTGCGAACACCCACGAGTCTGGAAACCATCGTTCCGCCCAGGCCGCGCAGCGCATGGCGAAACGGGCCGAGCGGCTTTCCTGCAGAGTGCTTGTTGTCATCTCCTGCTACCCCTATTGATTTGTGGTCTTGATTTTGAGGAATGCTGCCCGGCCATCAGCCTGGTGGGCGCCAGCCAGGGCAGTGCAGGATAGTCTAGCCGCAGGACACGGCGCCGCACAGACGGAATATGCATAAATACTGCATTACCGCGGGTATATAGGGATACGTGCGTCTGCAAGCGGGCCTGTGGCGCCGTGGATGCCCGGCTCAGCGTGGGCTTTGCCCGTCGTTGGAGAGGGTGGTCAGAAAGTGCTCGACCAGCAGGTTGGAACGCCTGCCCTTGCGGGTGGCGATGGCCAGCGGAACGGTGAATTGCATGCGTTCGGGCTGCAGGGCCACCATCAGGCCTTTTTCGACCCAGGTGGCGGCATAGTGGCAGGGCAAAAAGCCGATGTATTCGCCCGTGAGGATCAGGAAGGCGATACCTTCGCGGTCGGTAGCGCGCGCGACGCAATTGAGATCCTGGTGCAGCCGCAAGGCTTCGGCGGTCATGCGATAACCCGGGGCCACGGTACCGGCCTGTTGGATCTGCGCCAGCGTCGCCTGGCCGCCGGTTTGCGCCAATGGATGCAGATGACTGCAGTAGAGCAGGGAAATTTCGTCATAGAGCGGCAAGTACTCCAGTCCGGAAAGTGGCGTGATATCGGGCAGGGCGCCGATGTGCAGACGTCCGTCGAGCAGGCCGCGCTCGATGTCGCCGGGCGTGCTCATGCTGATGTTGATGCGGATGCCGTCGCTCTGGCGACGCAGGTCGCGCAGTGTGTTGGTGATGCGGGTGCGGGTCTGGGTCACGAGGTTGTTCATCAATCCCAGGTTCAGTTCGCCGCGCAGATGGTTGTGCAGCTGGTTGACTTCGCGCCGGAAGTCTTCGATGGATGCCAGCAGGGCCTCGCTGGCCCTAAGGATTTCCCTACCCTGGTCAGTCAGGGCAAACCCGGCACGGCCGCGTTGGCACAAGCGCATGCCCAGGCGCTTTTCCAGGTCTGACATATGCTGGCTGATGGCCGAGCGAGTGATGCCCAGCGCGCTTTCTGCGGCGGCGAAGCCTCCATATTCGGCCACGGTGCGGAAAACCAGCAGCATGCGTAGATCGAAATCCGTGACCTGGGCCAAAAAGTTCTTTTCCATTCAGGTTAGAAAACCGATAAGTATTGTTGAGAACATTTGTATTTTACTCATCTAACCTGCTGGGCATAATGAGTCGCATCCTTCCTTACAACAAAGGGGTATCGCGATGAATTTGCAGACATTTTCCCCATCCGAGACGGAGACGGGCCTGAACTTGAAGGCGCATTGGATGCCGTTCAGTTCCAACAGGAATTTCCAGAAGGACCCACGCCTGATCATTGCGGCATCCGGCCATTGGCTGATCGACGCCACGGGCCGCAAGGTGTTCGATGGCCTGTCCGGCCTCTGGACTTGCGGCGCCGGCCATAGTCGGACGGAAATCCAGGAAGCGGTCGCCCAGCAACTGGGCACGCTGGATTATGCGCCGGCCTTCCAGTTCAGCCATCCGCTGGCTTTTCAGCTGGCGGAGAAAGTGGCCGAGCTGACACCGGGCCAGCTGAACCATGTGTTCTTCACCAATTCGGGTTCCGAATGTGCGGATACTGCCGTGAAACTGGCACGTGCCTATTGGCGTATTCGTGGCCAGGCTTCCAAGACGAAAATGATAGGCCGTGCGCGCGGATACCACGGGGTGAACGTCGCAGGCACCAGCCTGGGGGGCATAGGTGGCAATCGCAAGATGTTCGGTGTGTTGATGGATGCGGACCACCTGCCGCACACCTTGCAGGCCGGTTGCGAATTCACGCGCGGTCAGGCCGAGACTGGCGGTGTGGCATTGGCCAACGATTTGCTGCGCCTGATCGAGCTGCATGATGCGTCGAATATCGCCGCCGTGATAGTCGAGCCTATGTCCGGGTCGGCCGGCGTGCTGGTTCCGCCGCAAGGCTATCTGCAACGCCTGCGCGAAATCTGCGACCAGCATAATATCCTGCTGATTTTCGACGAAGTGATCACCGGTTTCGGCCGCATGGGCCGCACGACTGGTGCGGAATACTTCGGCGTGACGCCGGACATCATGACGGTCGCCAAGCAACTGACCAATGGTGCCATCCCGATGGGCGCCGTGATCGCCAGCGATGCTATCTATGACACTTTCATGGGGCAGGACATCGGCGAGCATCTGGTCGAGTTCGGCCATGGCTACACCTACTCTGCGCATCCGGTGGCTTGCGCGGCGGGGCTGGCCACGCTGGAACTGCTGGAACGCGAAAGCCTGATCGAGCGCGCTGCCGCGCTGGCACCGCACTTCGAACAGGCGCTGCATGGTCTCAAGGGCACCCGTCATGTGATAGACATCCGCAATTGCGGATTGGCTGGCGCCTTGCAACTGGCGCCCCGCGACGGCGATCCCGCCATCCGTCCGTTCGAGGCCGGGCTGGCGCTGTGGCGCAAAGGGTTTTATGTGCGCTTCGGTGGCGACACCCTGCAGTTCGGGCCGCCCTTTAGCGCCACGCCTGCCGAGCTCGACAGCCTGTTCAATGCTGTGGGTGAAGTCCTCAACCAGGTGCCTTGAGTTCCTTGAGTTTCTTGGGGCTCCTGGGCTTTTACCAGGCGCTCACGCAGCAAGACCATGCGCGGACGGGCCAGGCCCGCCTGCGCGGCCGGGCAGCCCGGGCCATAGGCCATTCAGGGGCGGCTCGGACACAACAACGCAATAACAAGCAATTTCCAAGATTCAGCCTAGGAGACAATAGTATGTCGATCATTCCGCATCTGATTGATGGCGTTCGGGTTCAGGGGGGCGGCCGCCAGGCGGATGTCTATAATCCTTCGACAGGCGAGGTCACCGGGCAGGTGGCGCTGGCCGACGCCGCAACGCTGCAGCAGGCCATTGCTTCGGCCAGCGCCGCTTTTCCCGCATGGCGCAATACGCCGCCGGCGCGCCGGGCCCAGGTGCTGTTTCGTTTCAAGCAACTGCTGGAGCAGCACCAGGACGAAATCTCGCTGCTGATCAGCCAGGAGCATGGCAAGACGATCGAAGACGCGGCAGGCGAGCTCAAGCGTGGCATAGAAAACGTTGAATATGCCTGCGCCGCGCCGGAATTGCTCAAGGGCGAATACAACCGCAATGTCGGCCCCGCCATCGACGCATGGAGCGATTTCCAGCCGCTGGGTGTCGTGGCCGGCATCACACCATTCAACTTCCCGGCCATGGTGCCGCTTTGGATGTATCCGCTGGCCATCGCCTGCGGCAATACCTTCATTCTCAAGCCGTCGGAGCGTGATCCCAGCTCGACATTGCGCATTGCCGAACTGTTCCTGGAAGCGGGCCTGCCCACGGGGGTGCTCAATGTGGTGAACGGCGACAAGGAAGCCGTGGACGGGCTGATCGCCGCGCCCGAGGTCAAGGCCCTGAGCTTTGTCGGTTCCACGCCGATTGCCGAGTACATCTATGCCGAAGGCTGCCGCCATGGCAAACGGGTGCAGGCGCTGGGTGGCGCGAAGAATCACGCCGTGCTGCTGCCGGACGCGGATCTCGACAACGCCGTCAATGCCTTGATGGGCGCCGCCTACGGTTCCTGCGGCGAGCGTTGCATGGCGATATCGGTCGCCGTGTGCGTGGGCGATGCGGTCGCGGATGCGCTGGTGGAAAAACTGGTGCCCAAGATCCAGGCGCTCAGGATAGGGGCAGGGACGACCTGCGGGCTGGACATGGGACCGCTGGTGACGGCGGCAGCGCGCGACCGGGTGCGAGGCTATATCGACGCCGGGGTACAGGCTGGGGCGAAGCTGGTGGTGGATGGCCGCAATCTGAAGGTGGGAGGTTATGAGTCGGGTTTCTTTGTTGGCGGCACGCTGTTTGATCACGTCAGGCCAGACATGAGCATCTATACCGATGAAATTTTCGGGCCGGTGCTGTGCATTGTGCGGGTCGATAGCCTGGAAGCCGCCATGCAGCTCATCAATGAGCATGAGTATGGCAATGGCACCTGCATCTTCACGCGCGACGGCGAAGCGGCGCGTTTGTTCTGCGACGAAATCGAAGTCGGGATGGTTGGGGTCAACGTGCCCTTGCCCGTACCGGTTGCGTATCACAGCTTCGGCGGCTGGAAGCGTTCGCTCTTTGGCGATCTGCATGCCTATGGCCCCGATGGCGTGCGCTTTTATACGCGCCGCAAGGCCATTACCCAGCGCTGGCCGCAGCGCGCCAGCCACGAGGCCTCACAGTTCGCATTCCCCAGCCTCTAGGAAAAACCAAAAACAGGCATGGCCCGCAGGTCATGCCTGTTTTCGTTATGGGAGGTGCACCGGAACACACGGTAGTGCAGTCGCAGTGAACAAAAGGAGAAAAGGCCTGCAAGGCCTTGGCGAGACAACAAATGATGGCGGCAATCCACCTTATCAATCATGCGCCGCCGCACGGCGGGCAGCGTTCCGGCGGTATTACCGTACCGTTGCCGTATTCACGCGGGACGTGGCCCTGTCGATGCACACAGGAGACAAGAATATGTCAAAAGTCATTTTGGCTTCGCAGCTCAACAAGGGAGGCAATGCGTCCCTGGCGCCAGGACTGAAGCAGCGCCACGTCACGATGCTGTCCATTGCCGGCGTGATCGGTGCCGGCTTGTTCGTCGGTTCTGGCCATGCAATCGCGTCCGCCGGGCCGGCGGTGCTGCTGGCCTATCTGATTGCCGGCACTCTGGTGGTTCTGGTGATGCGCATGCTCGGCGAAATGGCGGTCGCCGCGCCGGATACCGGCTCGTTTTCCACCTACGCCGATCGCTCCATCGGGCGCTGGGCCGGCTTTACCATTGGTTGGCTGTACTGGTGGTTCTGGGTGCTGGTGATTCCGCTGGAGGCCATCGCGGCGGCAGCCATCCTGCATGCCTGGTTCCCGGTAGTTGATACCTGGGTGTTCGCCCTGGCCGTGACCACCTTGCTGACGGTGACAAACCTGTTCAGCGTGGCGCGCTATGGCGAGTTCGAATTCTGGTTTGCGCTGCTCAAGGTGCTGGCCATCATCGCCTTTATCGTGCTGGGCGCCATGGCGCTGGCAGGCGGATTGCCGGATCACCGCGCCAGCGGGCTGGCCACGCTGATGGCGACTACCGGCGGCTTCATGCCCAACGGCGCGGCGGCTGTGCTGGGCGCTTTGCTGACGACCATGTTCAGTTTCATGGGCACGGAAATCGTGACCATTGCCGCAGCCGAGTCTCGCGACCCGGCGCGCCAGATCACGCGTGCGACCAATTCGGTGATCTGGCGCATTGGCCTGTTCTACCTGGTGTCCATCTTCATTGTGGTTTCCATCGTGCCCTGGAACGACCCGACGCTGCTGCAGGTCGGGTCCTATCAGCGTGCCCTGGAACTGCTCAACATCCCGCATGCCAAACTGATTGTGGACCTGGTGGTGCTGGTGGCCGTGGCCAGTTGCCTGAACTCCGCCATCTACACCTCGTCGCGCATGGTGTTTTCGCTGGCGCGCCGTGGCGATGCGCCGGAAGCGCTGCAAAGGACCAGCGTGAACCATGTGCCCCGGGCGGCGGTGCTGGCGAGCACGGCGGTCGGTTTTCTGACGACCATCGTCAATTACTTCATGCCTGAGAAGGTCTTCACGTTCCTGCTGGCTTCGTCTGGCGCTGTCGCCTTGCTGGTGTATCTGGTCATTGCGGTTTCACAGTTGCGGATGCGGCGTCAGTTGATCGCCGGCGGCCATCCGATCGAATTCCGCATGTGGCTGTATCCCTGGCTGACCTGGGCGGTGATTGGTTTCATCGTGCTGGCGCTGGGCATCATGCTGACCCTCGAAAAACATCGCAATGAGGTGCTGGCGACGGCATTGCTGACGGTCATGATCGTGGCATTGGGTGTTTGGAACGCCCGCCGCAGCAGGGCAAGGGATGCCCACCACGGCGTCACGGCAGCACGACCCGCAGGATCGGTGGTGTAACGCTGGCCGCTGGCGCTGTCAGGCCTGCTAGGCGGGTGCCAGCCTACCACTCGGGCCGGTCCGTTCCAGGCGGAACGGAGGGCCTGTCGTAACCGGCAGGCGTGCGCAACAGTTGCGCGCTGGGACGTATGGCGCGCAGCAGCCCGAAACCGGAGGGCACGCTGTCCAGCCACGGGGTGTCGTCTGGTTTTTCCGCCGCCAGTCCATGTTCGACACGCCCCAGGCTGCGCAGCCATTGGCCGGTCTGGGCCAGGGATACCTCGACATGCCAGCTGCCGCCTTCCTGTTGCTGGCGCCATAGCGCGCAAGCCGCGCCGAAGGCCATCAGGAAGCCGCTGGCCTGGTCAAGAATCTGCATGGGAAGCGCGCGCGGTTTGCCGTCGCCCTCAGCGGCGCCTTCTGCGTGGTTGAAACCCATGGCGGTCTGGACCAGCGAATCAAAGCCGCGCCGCTGGCTCCAAGGGCCCTGGGAGCCATAGGCAGTCAGCGACACCGCCACAATGCCGGGACGGCGGTGCGCCAGCGCTGCCGGTGAAAAGCCGAGATCCGCCAGCCCGCCGGGCCGGTAGCCCTGCGAGAAAACATGTGTGTCACCGATGAGCCGCCACAAGGCGTTGCGTCCGTTTTCGGTGCGCAGGTCGAGGTGGACAGAGCGCTTGCCACGGCTGGTCTCGGCGATGGCTGCGATATTCGGTAGCTGCGGCGAATTGACCAGCATCACGTCAGCGCCAAAGGACGCCAGCGCGCGTCCGCCAACCGGGCCGGCCAGGATGCGTGTCAGGTCCAGCGTGCGCACGCCTGATAGCGGACGCTCATTCTGGGCCAGCGCCGGCAGCGTCCGGGGTGGTGCATCGCCAATGCGGGTGATGCTCAGCAGCGGCTGGGCGCTGATGGCTTGGCCTTGCGGCGAAGCGTCCCATTGGTCGAAGCTGCGCAGCGCCGTCGCCACCAGCCCGCGTTCAGCGGTGGCACGTTCGAAGTCCAGCGCGCGCCAGTTCAACATGGCGCGTTCGGCGTCCGCGCGCGTGGCCGTGTCCGGGTTCAGGCCCAGCAGGCGCAGGGCGCCGTCGCGATGATGGCGGAAGTTGGTATGCACGCGGACATGGCCATCGGCGCAGCGGTACAGGCCGGCGAAGGGGTCCCACAGGTCTGGCGCGGTGCCGTCCAGTGAAAACCAGCCGGTGCACTCCACGGCGGCATGCGTCATGTCTACCGCAACGTTCTGCCGGGGGACGCCTCGCGCATGCCCCAGTTCACAGGCGGCAAGCGCGGCGGCTGCAATACTGGCCTGGGCGGCAGCGCCTACTGCGAAAGAGGACGGGAAGACCGGGTCGCGGCCGGTCAGGGAAATGCGCTCCAGTGCGTCGGATGGCAGACCACTCAATTGCCACAGTGCGTTCAAGGCGGCTCGGGAATTCATTGGCAGACTCCTGGCGGATGGTCGTCCGGCAACAGTAAGCAAGCCTGGCCGGCACTGGTTGGGAAATGGCGTCACGGGCAGGAAAACAAACGCGCCACGTGGCTGCGCCGTTTAATTTACCAGGGGTGGTTGCGCCGAAGGGCGGCGTGGTCGGCCATCCTGCTGAGAGGCCATCTGCAGTGCACCAATGATCAGCGCTTGCATGCTGAGATCGAATTCCTCATGCAGGGCGGCATCACTGGCTAGCAGCCCAGTGCTGGAGCCTGCCGGGCAGGCGTAGACGGTGTCGGCCAGCGCGATGCAGTGGTAGGCCACGGTGGACAGCAGCCACCCTGCGGTTTCGGTAGGGATGGCGTAGGCGCTGGCGACCTGGGCGTGGTGATCCAGGATCCGGGCCAGCATGGCTGGTGTTTTCTGGTCATGGCGGGTCAGATAGCCCGCCAGGCCGGGGTTCTGGTGCACGAGTTGGCGCAGGGAGCGCGCAAATTCGGCCAGATAGTCAGCCAGGCCGGCGGTATTTGCCATGCAGGGAGCAGGCATGCGCCACTGGCCGAAGATGGCATCGGCGACAACCTGCTTGAGCACGTCGAGGTTGGAGACGTATTTGTACAGGGCCACGTGGCTGACGCCAAGACGTGCGGCCACACCGGTGAAGGTGATCAGCGGCAGCGTCATTTCCATGCCGGCTTGGGCAATGCGTGCCAGGGTGATCGTGGGCGGCCGGCCGCGTGGTGGGGAAGCACTGGTCATGGGTGTCTTGAGTGGAGAAAGGCTCGCGGTAGCGGCATGGTAAGCCAGCAGCGAAATATTTTCATTTCCATTGCGCAGTACAATTAGTTTACTATGGTGTAACTAATTATCGAATCCATGCAAGGAAAGCGGTCATGACGACATTGAATCAGACGCCCGGGAAAGCGTCGGGCATGCTCAGCACACCGGACCACGACCGTGGTTTGATCCATACGACAGCGCGGGTCGAGGCGCTGGAGCGCCCTACGCCAGGCGTGGTGCGCATCCGTGCGCGACTGGAAGAATCCCGGCTCAGTCCTGAGTGGCAACTGCCCAATGTCGCGATCCGGTTGAGGCTGGGCAGCGATTATGACGATGCGTCGCGAGTCTATACCTTGCGCACTTTCGCTGCGGATAGCGCCACGATGGTGTTTGACGTAGTGGTGCACGGCTACAGCAGTCCGATGATGCGCTGGGTGGCGGATTTGCAGCCTGGCAGTTGCTTCGCGCTCAGCGGCCCGCGGCCGCACTTCCTGATTCCGGCGGTGGATGGCCGTCCGGTCGCCTTGTTCCTGGATGCTACCGCCATTCCCGCGCTGTATGCGCTGTTGAGCCAGCGCCCGACGGGCTTGCACGGTGTGGGCTGGGTGGCTACGCCGGATGTCGCCGCCTTTGCCGAGCTGCCTGTCATTGCGGGACTGGACCTGCAACATGTGAATGAACAGGGGGTTGGCGCGGGGGGCGTGCTGGCTCGGCGTGCCCGTGAATTGCCAGACCCCGGACGCTATGTTGTGTGGGGAGCAGGTGAGCGTGACGAAATGCGGGCCATCCGCCAGCATTTCAGCGCGGCCGGTCTGAGCAAGAGCGAGATAGCCATTGCCGGGTACTGGACGCGTGGCGTCAGCAATACGGAACTGGACGAGCGGCGCCGGCGCAACTATGAAAAAATCGTGGCGGCGGGTGGCAGCCTGGCGGACGTGGATGATCTTGCCGTAGGGGCCTGAGGGCCGACTGCAAGCCGCAGGGCAGCCGTCGGGATTGTGCGCAGTGGGCCGGGTTCGGTAGCATGGCGGTTTTCGTGCGTAAGGGCTGCCGTGTTGCTGCCGTGATGCGGTGGCGCTCCGGGCGCGGGCCGCCAGGGTGGCGGGCAGGCCAGGGAACAGGACCATGAATGAAGTGACCGCCAGCAACGGGCTGGTGACTCGGTGCTTGATGCGCACCGAATTGCCGGCGCTCTGGACCATAGACCGCCGCGAACGGGTCGATGAGGTATATGCCGTGGTGGATGGGCAATTGACGCTGCGCCGCGAGTTTTACGATACGCGGGGTTGGCCGGAAGGCGAACCGGAAAGCCAGGCGCCGCTGCTATTGGCTTGCTTTGACCGTGGCGGGATATTCCGTGGCGTGTTCGATGGGGGGCGCCTGGTGGCCGCCAGCGTGCTCGATAGCGCACCAGTGGCGGATTGGCCGTCGCTGCGGCAGATGGCTTTTCTGCATGTCAGCCATGACAGGCGCGGGCTGGGGCTGGCCTCTATGCTGTATGACCGTTGTATGGAAGATGTCCATTCACTTGGCGGGTCAGGCCTGTATATCTCGGCAACCTCCACGCGCCGGACGGTGGATTTCTACCGTGCCAAGGGTGCTCGGCTGGCTGCTCGCCCGGACCGGCATCTGCATGGCCTGGAGCCGGACGATATTCATTTGATCCATGACCTGGCGGCCATGCCGCCACGGTCGTGAATTGACACGCTGCGCGGACGGTTGCCCATGAACCGGACTTTCGAGCTGGAAACCTTGCGCATGCAGCTGGCGCAGCCCGGCCAGCAGCGGCAGGCCCTGCATTTGCGCCTGCAGCGCGCTTTGCGCGCGCTGATCCTGGATGGCGCCCTGGCACCTGGGGTGAAGTTGCCGGCCACGCGGGTGCTGGCGGAGTCCCTGGGCGTGTCGCGCGAGACGGTGGAAAACGCCTATGTCCAGCTACAGCGTGATGGCTTCATTGCGCGACGCGGCGGTTCGGGAAGCTATGTGTCTGCAACGCTGGGTACCGAATTGCGTGGCGCGGCGCCGCGTCGGACGCGGCGGTCGGGGGCGTTGGCATCCGGTGCCGCAGGCGTGGCGGGGCTGAGCCGGCGGGGCCAGGACTTTCTGCAGGGCGGCGGCGTGCAGGATACGCGCGCCATCCAGGCGTTTGCCACGGGCTTGCCGGAAACGCGCAGTTTCCCGACCTCAACCTGGGAACGCCTGCAGCGCCAGGCCTTGCGTGAACATCGCGGCAGCCTCTTGCTGCATGGTGATCCGCAAGGTGAAGCGCCGCTGCGCGAAGCGATCGCGGCTTACCTGAACCTGGAGCGCGGAGCCAGGGTAGCGCCGGCGCAGATCATCGTGCTGAGCAGCACGCGGCAGGCGCTTTACCTTTGCGCGCAGGTGCTGGCCGACGCGGGGCAGTCCATCCTGATGGAAGACCCGGGCTATTTTGGCGCCCGCCAGGCCTTTGTTGCCGCACAGACCCGGGTCGTTCCCATTGCGGTGGATGGGCAGGGGCTTCGGACAGACCTGCTGCACGCGGACAGCAGTGGCGCCAATGCCGTGTACGTGACGCCGTCTCACCAGTACCCGACTGGTGCCACCTTGCCACTGGAACGCCGGCTGGATCTGATCAATTGGGCGGCCGGTAATGGCAAGTGGATCATCGAGGATGACTACGACAGCGAATTCCATTACGACGGGCTGCCTACCGCCTGCGTGCAGGGGCTGGACCGCCATGACCGCACCTTGTATGTCGGTACGTTCAGCAAGACGCTGTACCCGGGATTGCGCATGGGCTACATGGCCGTGCCCGAGGCGCTGGTCGGCGCATTTGTGAATGCGCGCAGCATCATGGACGGCCATACGCCGCAAATCCTGCAGCTGACGCTGGCGCGTTTCATGGAAGATGGTTACTACAACACGCATGTGCGGGCCATGCGCAAGCTCTATGCGGCACGGCGGGAAGTCATGCTGGAGGCCATAGGCAGGCACCTGGGCGATGTGGCCGTGGCGGCGCGGCCAGCTGGCGGCCTGCAGGTGCCCTGCTTCCTGTTGCCGGACTGGCAGGAGGCCGAGACTATCCGGCGCGCGGCCGAGGCCGGCATCCGCCTGCCCGGACTCAGCCGTCTGTACCGGGGACAGGCGCCGCGCGAAGGATGGTTGCTGGGCTATGCCGCGCTGACCGACAACGAAATCCGCGAGGCTATGGGAAGGCTGGCCGCAGCGCTGCGGCCTGTGCGGGGGTAGTCTGAGTCAGTCGGATGATCAATGGGTCGGGCTGGTCGCACGGGGGCGCAGCCGGCCGTGGATCAAGGCATGGGCGCCCAGCCCCGCCAGCAGTCCCCAGAAGGCGCCGCCCACGCCCAGCAGCGTGATGTTGGCGGCTGTCGCCAGGAAGGTAATCAGCGCGGTTTCGCGGGTCCGGGCATCAGACATGGCATGCGCGAGGCTGCCACCTATGGTTCCCAGCAGCGCCAGCCCTGCCAGCGTAGTGATGAACGCCTTGGGCAGAATCATGAAGAGCGTGGCTAGTGTTACGCCGAAGGTTCCGACCAGGATGTAGAACACTCCGCAGGCCAGGCCGGCGATATAGCGCTTGCGCGGGTCGGGATGGGCATCGGGGCCGGTACAGATGGCGGCGGTAATGGCGGCTACATTGAAGGCGTGGGCGCCGAAGGGAGCCATCAGCAGCGAACCCAGGCCGGTCACGCCGAGGATGGGATTGGCGCTGGTCTTGAAGCCGTCATTGCGCAGTACCAGCATGCCGGGCATATATTGTCCGGTCAACGTGATGGTGAACAGAGGCAGGGCCACGCCCAGCAGCGCATGCAGCGAAAACTGCGGGGTTTGGAAGACCGGCATGGCCAGGCTCAGGTGGATCGCAGAGAAATCCACGCGTTGTTGTGCGATCAGCATGGCCAGACCGACCAGCAGGATGCCCAAGACCGCGAAGCGCGAGGTATAGCGCTTGAGTATGGCATAGGCGATGACCATGGTGATGACCAGCCGCGGGTCGGCGCTGGCGCCGCCAAAAGCATTCACACCGAATTGCAGCAGGATGCCGGCCAGCAGCCCGGCGGCGATGCCGGCGGGAATCATGCGGACCAGCTTTTCGAAAGCGCCTGAGAGGCCCAGCAACATGAAGCCCAGCGCCGACAACATGTAGGCGCCTACGACTTCGCCGTAAGGGGTGAAGGGCATGACGGTGGCCAGGAACGCGGCGCCGGGGGTAGACCAGGCCGTAATGATGGGTTCGCGGTAGCGCCAGCTGAGCAGAATGCCCGTGACGCCGACGCCGATGGACACGGCCCATACCCAGGACGCGGTCTGTGCGGGCGTCAGGCCGGCCAGGCCCGCGGCCTGGAACACCAGCACGAAGGTGCCGCCATAGTTCACGAGGACGGATACCAGGGCGGCGATGCAAAGCGGAAAGAAATCAGCAGTTCGGAGACTGGCGGACGGTGTATTCATGGGCGATACCCAAAGCAGTAGGAGATGTTGCAGAGGCGGTGGCAGGCGGCCTGCACGGTGGCGGCCAGGTGGCCGGCGGCAGGTTTGCTGCTGGCGGAACTCGCATTCTAGGAGGGCAATGGCCTGTATTTACGTACCACATCCAACTCAATTTTCAGTCCACTTTTCCCATCCTTGCCGCGCCGTTCAGGGTAAGGACTGTGGCGCCCGGGACGCCAGGCTCTGCTGCGCTCAGGCACGGCTGGCGGGCCGCGGCAGCGGAGAGGTGTTGCAAGGGCGGTGCGCAGGCATTTCCGTGCGCCCACGGCGCCGGAGTGGGCATATACTTAGTCGGATAAGGATGGATCAGCGTGGCGCAGGTATTTCTGGCGCCGGGTGCTGACTGCCCATGACGTATCCGTTCCGCCCCTGTTCAATTCCGCATGCCTTCGTTGCAACGGCTCAGGCCGCATTGCCGATCCGCCTGCAGATTTCCTGATGCGCCGCAACCATGAAACCGATCAATAAATCCCACAAGCTTGCTCACGTTCTCTACGACATCCGCGGCCCCATCATGGAACGAGCCCGGCAGATGGAAGACGAAGGGCAGAAGATCATCAAGCTGAATATCGGCAACCTGGCCGTGTTCGGTTTCGATGCCCCCGAAGAGGTGCAGCAGGACATGATCCGCAATCTGCCCAATTCGGCCGGCTATTCGGACAGCAAGGGGATTTTCGCCGCCCGCAAGGCGGTAATGCACTATACCCAGCAACAGGGCATCAAAGGCGTGACGCTGGAAGATGTCTACCTGGGCAATGGTGCATCGGACCTGATCGCGATGGCGACCAATGCCTTGCTCGACGATGGCGATGAATTGCTGTTGCCCGCGCCGGATTACCCGCTGTGGACGGCAGTGACCAGCCTGTCGGGCGGCACCCCCGTGCATTATCTCTGTGATGAAAGCAAGGGCTGGATTCCCGATCTGGACGATATCCGCAGCAAGATCACGCCGCGCACCAAGGGCATCGTCGTCATCAATCCGAACAACCCGACCGGCGTGCTGTACCCGGACTACGTGCTGCAAGCCATTGTCGAGCTGGCGCGCGAGCATGGCCTGGTAATTCTGGCGGATGAGGTCTATGACAAGGTACTGTATGACGACAACAAGCATACGGCGCTGGCCAGCCTGTCCACCGATGTCCTGACGCTGACCTTCAACTCCTTGTCCAAGAGCTACCGCGCCTGCGGTTATCGTGCCGGCTGGATGGTTGTTTCGGGCGACAAGCAGAACGCCCGCGATTACATCGAAGGGCTGAACATGCTGGCCAATATGCGGTTGTGCTCGAATGTGCCGGGGCAGTGGGCCATCCAGACGGCGTTGGGCGGCTATCAGAGCATCAACGATCTGGTGTGCGAAGGCGGGCGCCTGCGCCGCCAGCGCGACCTGGCCTATGAAATGCTGACCGCGATTCCCGGCGTGAGCTGCGTCAAGCCACAGGCGGCACTGTATATGTTCCCGCGCCTGGACCCGGACATTTATCCGATCAAGGACGACAGGCAGTTCTTCCTGGAGCTGCTGGAAGCCACACGCGTCATGCTGGTTCAGGGCACGGGTTTCAACTGGCCGGCGCCGGATCACTTCCGCATGGTTTTCCTGCCGCATGAGCCGGACCTGAAGGAAGCCATTACCCGCATTGCGGATTTCCTGGGCAAATATCGCGCCCGGGTGGCGCAGCAGAAAGTCCAGGCAACGGGAGGCGCAGTGGCGCCGTCCGGCAAGAAAAAGGCCGCCGAAGTGGCGCCTGCAGTGACCGAAGCCAGCGCCTGAGCCGCCTGGCGCCAGGGCAGCATAGCGGCGGAAGCGGGTTGCCGCGCTGCCCTCAGCCTGTCGTGGCAGGGTTCAGCGTAGCGTGAGGAAATGCTGCCCGAACGCGTCCACGCTGGCCCAGTCGGTGAAGACGACGGGGGCTGACGCGGATGTCGGCCCTTGGGTCAGCCACATGATGAAGCGGATCATGGTCCGGTCCAGCGGGCCGTAGCTGGCGTAATCGAGACGGCCGGCGAATACGCCGGCCAGCGGTGGCTGCCAGCCGGAACGCTCGATGAACTTGCGCATATAGGGGCTGCCTTCCGGCGTATCCTTGCCCGGCTTGCGCGCGACCAGATTGACGGTGAAAAACGCAGCAGGCCGGCTTTCCAGCAGCGCGCGATGCTGCTCGATGAAACGGAATACGGGTGGGCGATGCTTGCCGTAGCGGATGCTGGCACCAATGAGCAGACGGTCGAAATTCTGGACGTGCGCAAACGCCGGGTCATCCGGCTGGTCCAGCGAAGCCAGCGTGACTTCATGCCCGGCCGCCTCCATGGCAGCCTGCAGGCGGGCACATATCGTGCGGGTATGACCGTCGACGGTCGAATAGAAAATGGCGATGCGTTCCATGGCGGCAATGTACTGCATCCGCCGCCATGCGTGGCCCCGCAGGGCTCAGATGACGCGATCGGTGCGCACGATTTCACGCAGGGCGCTGCTATCGAGCACATAGAGCGAGGCGCGCTGGCTGCGGATGAAACCCTGGCGTCGCCACTTGGCCAGTAGCCGGCTCAGTGTTTCGGGGCGCATGCCCAGTTTGGTGGCGATTTGCGCCCAGGACAGCGGCAGTTGGATGCGGGCGTCGTCGCTTTGCGGTTTGCCGAAACGCAGGATGTAATCCGCCAGGCGCTGTTCCGCGGTGCTGGACGTCAGCCAGTCGATCTGCTCCGTGTGGTGACGCAGGAGCCGGGCGCCGTGCTCGATGACGCTGAGTGCCAGCGCTGGTGCGGCAAGACAGGCTTTGCGCAGCGCGCCGGCTTCCAGCAGGCAGCCGTTGCCGGTGGTCACGGCACGGATGGTATGCCAGTGCAGGGGGGGCTGGGCAAACAGCGAGTGCAGGCCGATGAAGGCCCCGGGCGAGATGTGTCCGAAGATTTTTTCCTCGCCTTCCTGGGTATAGCGCAAGCCTTGCAACTGGCCTTCGAAGACCAGCATGCATGTGTTGCAGGGGTCGCCATGGCTGAAGATTTCCTGCCCGGGCTGGAAGTTCAGGTCGCGGCAATGGCTGGCCAGGGCCTTGAAAGTGTTCTCGTCCAGGGCGAGAAACCATGGATGCTGGCGCAATCGTGCCGCCATGGCGGGTGCCGCAGCCTGGCACTTGACAAACGTCATTTCAGAAATCGGGTCCGGTTGGTTAACATTAAAAGCACTGATTCTTATTTCTGATTTTACGACTGGAATCGCTCGCGGGTGGCATGGCCAGGTCATCAGCGCGGGGTTCTTTCCCAGGAAACACAGCAAACAGTTCCGGCAGCCAGATTGTCTGCCGGGCCGGACGCGCACGGGGTGATCCTCCGGCGTCCAGGCCCGGCCGCCGGCCTGGCGCGGCGGAGCCGTGCGCCCGGATTTTTTCAGTACTCACCGCATTCATCGACGATCATGATACAGACACCCTTGAAATCACCGCTGCGCGAGGCGCTGTGCGCCACCATCGCGGCTGGCGCGGCAATTTACTGGCCTGCCGCGCAGGCGCAGGTCAGCACCTTGGAAGCCGTTACCGTGCAGGGCGACGCAGGCGATCCGAACTGGCAGAAGCTGCGTCGCAGCGAATCACGGGTACGTGCGATCGGCAGCGAACCGGAAACGGTGACACTGGAAACGCTGCCGTCGCAGCATACCTCCGTGGTGACACGCGATGAACTGGATATGGTGAGCGCGATGAACACGCTGGACGTGCTTGAGCGCGTGCCTGGCGTCACGATTTCCAGGACCGGCAGCCTGGACGGCACCATTGTGCTGCGCGGCATGGACAGCAGCGGCTTCCGGGTCCCCATGTTCATCAATGGCGATCGTTTCCGCGGGCGGCCGGCCTTCCAGTTCATGATGGTGGGGCCGACGGAACTCGAACGCGTGGAAGTCATCCGTGGCCCGGCTTCCATCCGCTATGGCAGCGACGGCCTGTCGGGCATGGTGAACTTCGTGACGCGCAAACCCAAGGGGACGCTGGGCGATACCTTTACCTTCCAGGGCGGGCAGGCTGAAGCGACCTACCGTTCCAACGGCAACGGGCTGCAGGGCAGCGTCAGCCTGGAAGCGGCGGGCAACAATTTCGACTTCATGGCCTACGTGACGGGCCGGCGCGCGCAGGACTACAAGACGCCGGCGGGTGATATCGCCAACAGTCACTACAAGACGGCCGGCGGCGGGTTTGTCGCGGGCTACATGCCCAATGCGCGCGAGCGCTATGAGTTCGGTTACCGCTACGGCGAAATCCGCGATGGCACGTCCAATGCCAGCACGACGGAAACGGCCTGGAGCCGCCGTGATCCGCTCAGCATCCATCAGTTGCGGCTGGGCTACGAGGGCACTTATGACGACTGGCTGTTCAGCCGTATGGATGCCAGCCTGTACCTGAATTTCTTCGAGTCCAAATTGCCGGCTACCACGGTCAGCAACAACGGCAACACCATCCGCACCCAGACCAGCAACGTGCGCGGGCCGAATATTTTTGGTGGCCACATCACCTTCGAAACACCGAAGAATGCCTACGGCATGGATGCAGCCTTTGGCGTGGATTTCGCGCATGATCACTGGCTGGGCAACAAAACCCGGGTGCAGGTGACAGACGTGGCTGCAGGCACGACGACGGACACTGGCTATCAGCTGACGGGCCGCTCCATGACCCAGAGCAACGTCGGGATGTTCGTGCTGGGCAACTGGGAAGCGCGTCAGGGCTGGACCTTGAATGCCGGCGGCCGTTTCGATTACTACCGTTCCGACGTGGAGATCGCCTTCCTGGAAAACGAAGCGCTGCGCCCTTTGTTCGAAGATGCGAAGAACAGCAGTACGCACGCCTGGACCGGCAGTGTGGGAACCTCGTACTTTCTGACGGACGTGGTGGAATTGACCGCCAGCTACGGGTCGGGGTTCCGCATGCCCTGGCACTCGCAGATGTTCAGTTCGGGCTGGAACGCCAACACCGACACCTACACGATTCCGAATCCGGGCCTGAAACCTGAGTATTCCAATACCGGTGAAATCGGCCTGCGCCTGCATATGACCAAGGCATTCGTGGATTTTGCCGCCTTCGATGCCCGCTATCGCAACTTCCTGGAGACAGTGCAGACCACCTACGAAGGTTCGCTGGCCAACCAGACCCGCAACGTGGGCAGGGCGCGTATCAAGGGTTTCGAACTGGCCGGCAAATGGCAGATCGACCCGCAGGTCAACCTGCATGGCAGCGTGGCCTACGTGCACGGCACCAACCGTCGTACGGACGTTCCGCTGGCTGGCCTGGCGCCCTGGAGCGGTTCAGCCGGCGTGCAGTACGTCGGCGCCAACGAGGCATGGGCGGTCACGGGTGAAGTGCAGTACGCCAAGGGCCAGAACCGCTGGAATCCGGCCAGCGAATACCGCACGGCAGGCTACGCGCTGGTCAATCTGTACGCACAGCTGCAGCTGGACCGCCTGGGGCTTAGTCCGGCGCGCAATACCCAGCTGGTGTTCGGCATCACCAACCTGTTCGACAAGGAATACCGTTCGGCCAGTACCAGCTCTGTCGTGAGCCGGCCGATGTCTGCACTCAATCCGCTGGTGTCGCCGGGCCGCAGCTTCAACCTCACGCTGCGTACCAGCTTCTGATCGCGATGAACGTCATCATGCCAGGCATCCTTCCGTGTGCGAGTCGTGCCAAGATCGGCCGGCAGGTGCTGGCCTGGCTGGCGCTGGCCCTGCTGCCCCTGCCGCCGGTCCTGGCCGGCACCGGGGCGGGGCCTGGCCAGGCAGGCATCGACCTGCAGGATATGCTGGGCCAGCCGGTGGCGTTGGCGGGGCCGGTGCAGCGTGCCGTTACCCTGCCCATGCCTGCGGGGTCCATGTTTCTGTCGCTGGCGGGTGACGCTCGCCGGTTGGCCGGCATGCATCCAGATGCGCATGCGTTCATGCAGCAAGGCCTGCTGGCACGGATATTCCCGGATAGCGGCCGGATTCGCGCAGATGTGACGCGTTCAGGTTTCGTGCCGAATGTAGAAACCCTGCTGCAGATTGAACCCGATCTGGTCTGGCAATGGGGCCATATGGGCGACGACCTGATTGCCCCATTGCGCAATGCCGGCTTGCCGGTGGCTGCGCTGTTGTATGGCGACGAAGCCCGCACGCGGGAATGGATCCGATTGATGGGGCAGGCGCTGGGCCAGGAGGATCGTGCCGCCGCGCAACTGGCCTGGCGCGCGGCGGTCGAACACGGCATCCGTGCCGTGACTGCCGCCATCGCACCGGCGCAGCGGCCGCGCGTCATGATGTTTTCGCGCTATGCACCGCAGTATGCGGTGGGCGGCGGCAGTGGCAATTTTCAGTTCGATGTCGAACTGGCTGGCGGCCGCAATGTCGCAGCCGGTATCGGCAATGCCAACATCGTCAACGTGGAGCAGATCCTGGCATGGAACCCGGAGGTCATTCTGCTCAACAATTTCGAACCGGGGCTGACGCCCGATACCATTTATGCCGATCCCATGCTGGCCGAATTGGAGGCGGTACGGCAGCGACGGGTCTACAAGATACCGGCGGCGGGATACCGCTGGGACCCGCCCAGCCAGGAGTCGCCGCTGTACTGGCAATGGCTCAGCCTGATCCTGCAGCCGGCGCATTTCGACTGGCCCTTGCGCGCGAATATCCGCACTCAGTTGCAGCAGTTGTATGGCTATGACGCGACGGAGGACGATCTCGATGCCGTGTTGCATCTGGCGGAGAACCGCGGTTCGCAGGGCTATGAAAGGTTCTCAAGATGAAGCATGAAAGAGCGTCAGGTGTTGCTGGCCTGTGGGCCTGGCTGCTGCTGTCCGGCCTGTTGCTGGCCATGGTGATGCTGGCGCTGGCAACCGGCCGCTATGCGCTGTCGCTGGACCAGATTGCGACCATGCTGGCCGAGCCGGTCCTGCCGGAAAAATGGTTGCCGCTGTTGCCGGACATTACCGACATGCAGCGCCGCGTCCTGTGGCAGGTGCGCCTGCCACGCATCCTGATGGCGGTGCTGGTCGGGGGCAGCCTGGCATTGTGCGGCGCGGCCCTGCAGGGGGCTTTCCGCAACCCGCTGGTCGGGCCGCAGGTGCTGGGTATTTCTTCGGGGGCGGCGCTGGGCGGCTGCCTGGCGATACTCCTGTTCACGTCTTTGCCGCTCATCATGGGGGGCGCATTTGCCGGGGGGCTGCTGGCGGTTGTGGCGGTCTACTACATGGGGCGTTCGCAGGGGCGCACGACGATGCTGATGCTGGTGCTGTCCGGTGTGGTCTGCAGCGCGTTCTTCGCTGCGCTGATCTCGCTGGCGACTTACTTCGCCGATCCCAACGATTCCCTGCCGGCCATTGTGTTCTGGCTGATGGGCAGTTTCGCCACGGCATCCTACTTCAAGCTTGGCGTCATTCTGCTGCCGGTGCTGGCAGGCAGCCTGCTGCTGTATGCCTTGCGTTTTCGCATCAATGTCCTGTCGCTGGGCGACGAGCAGGCCAGTGCGCAGGGGGTGGCGGTGGAACCCTTGCGCTGGGGCCTGCTGGCCTGTGTCACCTTGGTGGTGTCGGCCAGCGTCGCGGTGTCCGGAACCGTGGGCTGGGTCGGTCTGGTGGTGCCGCATTTCGCGCGCATGCTGGTCGGCCCGGATCATCGGGTACTGCTGCCGGCATCCGCGCTGGTCGGCGCCGTCTATATGGTGGCCGTGGATACCCTGGCACGCAGCATCAGCAGCGCGGAAATTCCGCTGGGCGTGATGACGGCCTTGATCGGTGCACCGGTATTTGCATGGCTGCTGCGCCGCACGCACGCACGAGGATGGCGTCATGATTGAAGTCCGAGATCTCGATGTCAGGGCAGGCGGCAACGGCCGCTGCCTGTTGAGCGGCCTAAGCCTGGACGTTGCGGCCGGGCAGGTAATGGCGGTGCTGGGCCCCAACGGGCGCGGCAAGACCACTTTGCTGCGCACGTTGCTCGGGCTGTTGCCTGCGGCTGTGGGCAAGGTGCGCCTGGGCGGCCATGCCGCCTACGTTCCCCAGCAGGGTGAATCCACGTTCCCCTATCCGGTGCTCAGCATGGTGGCCATGGGGCGGGCGCGTCATCTGCGCTGGTGGCAGTCGCCGGGCCGGGAAGATATGAGCGTGGCACAGGCCTGCCTGGAAGCCGTGGGGCTGGGCGGGCTGGCAGGGCGCAGCTTCCATGAGCTGAGCGGCGGGCAGAAGCAGCTGGTGCACATTGCGCGCGCGATGGCGAGCGCCAGCCCTATCGTCGTGCTCGACGAACCCATGGCGGCGCTGGACCTGCGCAATCAGGACCTGGTGCTGGGCATCCTGGCGCGGCTGGCGCGCGAGCAGCGCTTGTGCATTGTTTTTTCCACCCACAGCCCACAGCATGCCCTGCATATCGCCGACCAGACCTTGCTGCTTTATCCGGACGCCTGCGAGGCCGGGCCGACGCAACAGGTGTGCGAGGCCGAGCGGCTGGGGCGTGTCTACCAGATGCCGGTGGCGCTGGGCGAGGCGCAGGATGCCTCGGGGCGTCCGGTACGGGGAGTGATCCCCTTGTTCCAGGGAGCATGAACATGAAACGCGTGGCTTATCTCAACAGCCGGCAGGGCAGCGGGCCGGAAGCGCTGACCGGAGGGGACGCTCCGCAGGCGGCCAATGTCTATCTGTATGACCTCGAAGTGGAGCCGGACCGGCAACTGGCGGACTGGGATGCGCTGTTGTTGCCCGCCCATGCCGACCAGCGTTTCCTGGCGACCCTGCGGCGGCCCCTGGAACGATGGTTGCTGGCAGGCGGCACGATGGTCATCAACGGCCATATCGGCCATCCGTTCCTGCGCTGGTTGCAGCCTTTCGAAGTTCAGCCCTGTCCCGGGCTGGCCGGTTTGCAGGTGCATCGCCACGCCATGCATCCGGTTTTCGAGGGTGTCGAGGCCGAGCATCTGACCTACCGCCGTGGCGTGGCCGGCTTCTATGCCCGGGGGGCCAATCCGCCGCCGCCGGATGCTCGGGTGATCAATACCCTGGGACCGGATCACCAGCCCATAGACTGGTTGCTGCAACTGCCTGGCGGCGGGAGGCTGCTGGTGCATTCGGGCAATGACCTCTGGATGTATGCCCATGGGCAGGATTCGGCAGCGCGTATCGTGCCGCAGCTGTTCGCCTGGCTGAATCAAGGAGACGCTGCATGAGCGCGCCTGTCATTGCGGCACTGGATGCCGGCACCTACTACCACCACCGCACGTTCCAGACGCCCGGCTTGGCCGCTTGCCTGGATTACACCGTATATGTCCGTGAACTGGACGCCGCAGCGCTGGCGGGTTGCGACACTTTTATCGTTTCCTGCGCATCGCCGGTTGACCAGCTGGTGAGCCGGCGCAGCCTGTTCCGGGATTTCCTGCAGCAGGGGCGCACACTGGTGGTCATGGGAGGCAACGGCGCGGAGCAATGGCTCGATGGCGTGCGGCACGTGCCCAGCCCGGTCAATTTCTGGTGGTGGAAAGAGCCTGGGGCTGACTCCGGACTGCGCCTGGTGGCGCCGGAACATGATCTTTTCCAGTGCCTCACCCTGGCCGATGCCACCTGGCACCAGCATGGCGCCTATGAGCCGCCGCCAGGGGTTCGGTCACTCATAGACAAGGTGGGTGCGGGGTCAGTGCTGTATGACGACCGGCAGTCTACGCCTGGCCGCCTGATCCTGACATCGCTGGACCCGATGTACCACCACGGCAGCCATTTCATGCCGGCGACCACGCGCTTTCTGCATGCTTTCCTGCCCTGGCTCAAGCGCCAGCAGCCTGCCGGGCGCATCTGAGTTTCCCTGTGGATTGTTTGCCCTGTCGGGCCCGGGCAGACCGTTGGCGCGTTGATTCGCAGCCTGGACCGCCTTGCGTCCGACGCTGGGCGGCAGCAGTCTGACGCCGGCGTTGTGCCTACTGCCATTCGTAATTTTCCCTCGTTTCCCTTCTCTGTTTTTTTCTGGATTTTCCATGCAGACCACTTCTCCGTTTTCCGATACTTTTCCCTGCCGCCACACCGTACAGGTGCAAGGCGAAGAAGGCGTCATCAACATTCCATTTGATGCGGTCGCTGCCTATCACGGCCATGGTGCGTTGGCGATGCTGGCAGTGACCTACATGGGCATGCATGGCGCGCTGGCACGGCTGCCGGGCGACCTGCCTCGGCGCAATGAACTGAGCGTGCTGAGCGGCCATCCCGGCCCTGGCGTGCGGGATGCTTTCGAGTTCATCACGCGTGCCGCGACGCGCGGCTGTTATCAGGTCGATACTGCCTTGCCCTGGGCACGTTACAGCCAGGATGGTTCGCGTTCCTACAGTTTCGTGTTGACCTGCCGCGAGCAGTCGGTACGCGCCGTTCTCCGCGCTGGCGTGCTGCCGCCGGCCTTCTTCCAACTGCTGTCCTCACGGCGCCAGGAGGATGCCGAGCCATTTCGCCTGTTGCGCCGGCAACTGGCACACCAAATGCTGGATGCCGAGCCTGAGGCGCTGTTCGACTACACCGTCTCTGACGTGGAGGTGCCGCTGCCAGCTTGATGGGGCCTTGTTTTCGCCTGATCCGACAGGCTCGGACACGCCGGACGCGTTTGCAGGAATATGCTGGGTTTTGTTTCATATGGTTTCATGTTGGTCAAAAGCTGATATACCCGTTGAACCATAATGAAGCTGCTTTGGCGGCTAGGCGGCTGCCAGGCGCATCATGTTTTTTCGCTTTCGCCCACAGCGGTGGAAGGTTGCCATGCCGTATCGAACGGGTGCCCAGGCGCCCGTTCCCGCATCAATGTTCGTCCTTCGCCATTGCGCCCGCAGGCCGGCCGCAAAGGTGAAGTCAACCGCATGTTCCGAGGACCTGCGGCAGCGTTCCATGCCTACTATCCGGTGAGTCGACCATGACTGATGTGAAAAAGACAGGTGTTTCGGCCAAGCAGCTTTCCTTGCTGGGCTTCTTCTCCATCACCGCCTCCATGGTGATGGCTCCGTATGAATATCCAACCTTCGCGACTTCCGGCTTCAGCCTGGTATTTTTCCTGGTGCTGGGTGGCTTGCTGTGGTTCATTCCGGTCGGGCTGTGTTCGGCCGAAATGGCGACAGTCAAGGGCTGGGAAGAGGGCGGGGTCTTCACCTGGGTTTCCAACACCCTGGGTGAGAAATGGGGCTTTGCGGCAATCGTGTTCGGCTATTTGCAGATAGCGGTCGGCTTTGTGACGATGCTGTATTTCGTCCTGGGCGCCCTGTCATATATTCTGGCCTGGCCGGCCCTGAACCAGGACCCGGTAACCAAGACCATCGGTGCGCTGGTGATCCTTTGGGTATTGGCCATCACGCAGTTTGGCGGCACCAAGTACACGGCGACCATCGCCAAGGTGGGTTTCTTTGGTGGGATATTGCTGCCGGTATTCATCCTGGTGTGCCTGGCGATCAGCTACCTGATGAGTGGCGCGCCACTGCAGATCGAGTTCACCGCCAAGACCTTCTTTCCCGACCTGACCAAGATCGGAACGCTGGTGGTGTTCGTCGCCTTCATCCTGAGCTACATGGGCGTCGAGGCTTCCGCCACGCACGTCAATGAAATGGCCAATCCCGGCCGTGACTACCCGCTGGCCATCTTCGTCCT
Source organism: Kerstersia gyiorum (assembly GCF_048595715.1). NCBI lineage: Bacteria > Pseudomonadati > Pseudomonadota > Betaproteobacteria > Burkholderiales > Alcaligenaceae > Kerstersia > Kerstersia gyiorum. The sequence continues at coordinate 3,275,441 of NZ_CP169556.1, read as the reverse complement.
GATGATCGCGGCCATCCTGTTGAGCTCTATCGGTGGCCTGGCCGTGGCGGCCGTGATCCCGCTGGACAAGATCAATCTGTCGGCTGGCGTGGTCCAGACGTTCGAGGTTCTGATCCTGCACCATGGCCCGAACCTGGAGTGGGCGGTGCGCGGGGTGTCCGCCTTGCTGGTGCTGGGTGTGCTGGCGGAAATTGCTTCCTGGATCGTTGGGCCGTCGCGTGGCCTGTTCGTTGCGGCGCAACGAGGCATCCTGCCGTCTGTGCTGGCCAAGGTGAACAAGAACCAGGTGCCGGTCAATCTGGTGATTGCGCAGCTGTTGATCTCCACGGTGGCGGTGATCGTGCTGACCAACGTCGGCGGTGGCAACAACATGTCCTTCCTGGTGGCAATGGCCTTGACGGTGGTGATCTACCTCAGCAGCTATTTCATGCTGTTCCTTGCCTATATCCACCTGGTGCGCAAGCAGGAAGACCTGCCACGTGGCTTCTCCATTCCGGGCAGCAAGGGCTTGAAGCTGGCCATTGCCGTTGTCGGTTTCCTGGTGTCGGCCTTTGCCTTCGTGATCTCCTTCGTGCCGCCCAGCACGCTGCCGACGGCAGAAGATGGCCGGGTCTACGTCTGGCTGCTCGCGGTCAGCTTCATCGTGGTGTTCCTGGTTCCCTTCATCATCTACGCCCTGCATGACAAGCGCGGCAAGAAGCTCAATGTGAGACTGGTGCCGGTCACGACCGAGAACGCGCCGTCCGGGCACTTCTTCATTCGCCCGCGCGCTCGCGCTACCCACCATCTGGTCGTGGACAATACGCAGCATAGCGATCCGAAGGCTTGACCGGTGGGGGTCCGAGCGGTCTCAACCGCACGGAAATGAACGCAGCCACTGCTTCCCGTCAGGGTGGCAGTGGCTGTTTTTCATGGGCGGTTCACCGGTAAGTTCGGCCTGCGTGTGAATGGCTGCTCCTGGCGCTTCGCCCGCTCAGCTTTCCGCCAGGGCGGGTTGTTGCCAGCTGGCGGGCTTGAAGATGGGTTCGCGGGCCAGCAGGCGCACGCCTTCCGGGGTGCTTTCCAGCAGGCGGCGTTCGCCGTCTTCGGCCAGCAGTTCCAGCTGGTAGCCCGCCGTGGCTGGCAGGCGGCTGGCGATTTCCTCGATCGCGGCACGTGACCAGGAGGCGGAAGATTCAAAATGCCCCAGCAGCTTGCCGTGCTGCTGAATGATGAGGCGGTAGGTTGGCATATCGGCTCCTGGAAGCGGTTTATCGGCGAGAGTGGGAGGACTGCCCAGGTGATCCAGGGGGCCGGACGCGATCGCCGGCCTCGGTGGATGCCGCTATGGCCATTCCGCTGCATGGGCAGGCCTGCCTGCGGGAACGCATGGTCGCGTGGGCAACGCGATCTTCAGGCATTGTTAAGAACCGTTATTCCGTCTAAGGACGGCACAAGGGTTCCTATAAAATCATCTTGTGCCAAATTATATATTGTCATAGGTCAAAATGAATATTACGGGCAACACCGTCACCAGCATTTTCGAAAGCATACGTCTGCAGGTGCTGGCCGGCGATTTGCCCCCCGGACAGGTGCTGCCGCCGGTACGTGACCTGGCCGTGACGCTGGGCGTCAACCGCAATACCGTCGCTGCGGTCTACAAGCGGCTTGCCGCCGCTGGCCTGGCCACGGCGCATGGGCGGCGCGGCACGGTGATACGCGGGCAACTCGATGCCGGCGAGCAGGAAGGCTGGATGGCAGGCACACCGCTGGTCGATTTCGCCAGCGGCAATCCCAACCCGGCATGGTTGCCGGACATCAATCAAGCCCTGGCTCGCCGCCCCTATGTGCCTCAGCTTTATGGGGCAGCGCCGATACAGGCTGATCTGGCGGCTTATGGCCGGAAATGGCTGGGGCCGGATTGCCCCGGCGAATACGCCCTGGATGTGACTCATGGCGCCGTTGATGCGATAGAGCGTTTGCTGGCGGCCTATCTGGTGCCGGGCGATAAAGTCGCAGTGGAAGACCCCTGTTTCCTCAGCAGTATCAATACGCTGCGCATCGCCGGTTTTCAGGCCATGGGGGTCGGGATGGATAGCGAGGGCATGTCCCCGGCCGCGCTGGAACATGCCCTGGAGCAGGGGGCACAGGCTGTCATCGTGACGCCGCGCGCGCACAACCCCACTGGGTGCAGCCTGACGTGCGGCAGGGCGCAGGCCCTGCGCAGCGTGCTGGAGCGCTACCCTCATGTCCTGGTCATCGTAGACGATCATTTCGCCTTGCTGGCGTATACCCGTTACCGGCAGCTGATTCCGGCCAGCAGCATGCATTGGGCGCTGGTGCGGTCGGTATCGAAGGCGCTGGGGCCGGACCTGAGGCTGGCGCTGGTGGCCAGTGACCTGCAGACCTCGCAACGTCTGCGACTGCGCCTGGCGCCGGGCACGGGTTGGGTCAGTCATCTGCTGCAGGAGGCGGCCAGCGCCTGCCTGCAAGTGCCGGCACTGGCAGGCCGCATGGGCCTGGCGACGCAGGAATACTGCTACCGCCGCAATATCCTCAAGCAGGCGCTGGAAGCTCAGGGCGTGGCCGTGGCGCAACCGGTGGATGGCCTGAATCTCTGGCTGCCCCTGCCGGGCGAGGCTGCCCAGCCATATGCGTCGCGGCTGGCCTGCCACGGTTGGCTGGTGCGCAGCGGCGAGGTATTTGGCGTGCAGGCCCCGGCCTGTGGCCTGCGGGTGACGATTTCAACGCTGAGGGACGATCAGGTCGAGCGCTTCGCCGCCGATGTCGGCAAGGTGCTGCAAGGTCGCCACTGACCGGCGGGCCGCCGGCGTGGCGGGCTTCCTGCGCCTAGGCCGGCGCGATCATGTCGTGCAGGCGGCGGCACAGACTTGCCAGTTCCGCTGCCGGGGCGTCGGCGAGTCCCTGGTTGCGCAGTTGTTCCTGCAGGGCCACGCTGGCCTCAGCCAGTGCCTGGTTATCGACCACTGCCAGTCCGCCACTGATCCGGTGCAGGTTTTGCAGCACCTGAGGCAGGTCCTGCGCCTGTATATTGTGCTCCAGTTGGAGCAGGTCCGCTGTCATGGTGTCGCGGAACAGGGCACGGTATTTTTCCGGAACCGGTGCGATAGCGACATCATCCATGGCCGGCGTGCATGCGCTGGCCGGCGGCGAAGCCGGAGGGGACGGCTGGGTAGGCGTCGGAGGGGCCGCTGGAGCGGCGGTGCCGACCGCAGCGGGGCAAAGCCGGGCCAGTTGCTGATAGAGCGCATCCAGCGCAATGGGCTTGACCAGCCAGGTGTTCATGCCGCTTTGCATGCAGTTCCTGCCGTCGTTGCGGGTGGCGTTGGCGGTGATGCCGATGATGGGTTGCTGCACGCCCATGGCACGCAGCGCCCGGCTCAGTTCATAGCCGTTCATGCGCGGCATATTGACGTCCGTGAGAACGACATCGTGCGCTTGCCGGCGCCAGAGTTCCAGTGCCGCAGCGCCATCATCCGCCATACTGACACGACAGCCCAGTTGTTCCAGCTGATTGGCCAGCGTGGCCTGGTTGATGGGGTTGTCGTCGGCGATCAGGACGTGCAGCGCCAGCTGGCGCGATGGTTGGGCTGGCGTGTCTTCCGCCAGATGCCCGCCTAGCCGGGCCAGGCCCATGGCAATATCGTCTACGCTGCAGGCGTCGATGGCAGGATGGGTGCCGTTGCCATCGGCAGGCGCCAGGCTCATATAGCGCTGTTCCCAGCCGGGCGGGCATTCCTGTGCAGGCATCTGTACTTCGAGTAGCCAGGTATGCTCATCGGGCGGCGGCAATGGTGTGCCAGCTGCGCTGGCCTGCGCGCCCCAGCGTTCCAGCCAGCACGCCAGATTGTGCGTCAATTCCGGGCGCGCAGTGCGCAGCAGTATGCGCAGGCCGTCGAGTGCCGGCACGGCGGGTGGTGTGGCGTCGCAACGCTGCAGGGGCAGCGTCAATGAGAACTGGCTGCCCAGTCCGGGCTCGCTGGTCACATGGATGTGGCCATCCATCAGGTGTACCAGCCTTTCGCAGATCGACAGGCCCAGGCCGGCGCCACGTATGGTGTGCCGGTTGGTCTCGGCCATGTAGAACGGGGTGAACAGTTGGGGCAGGGCTTCTGGCGGGATGCCTATGCCGGTATCTGCGACCTGGAATCGGACGGTGCAGTGGCTTTCGTCCTGGCTGGCCAGGCCCAGGCGCACAATGATCTGGCCGGCGGCGGTGAACTTGATGGCGTTGCTGACCAGGTTGGAAAGTACCTGGCGGATGCGGATGGCATCGCCTTCCAGCATATCCGGCACCTGGGGATCAATCAGGCAGAACAGCAGCAGCTGCTTCTGTTGCGCCATGCCGGCATAGGAGCCGACGCATTCCTGCACCAGGCGGCGCGGGCAGAAGGGGGATGGTTCCAGTTGCAGCTGATTGGCCTCGATTTTGCTGATATCCAGGATATCGCTGATCTGCTCCATCAGTAGCTGAGACGCCTTCTGAATGCGTGCCACATGTTGCCGTTGCACCGTATCGAGTGAGGTCAGGGATAATAGTTCCAGTGTGCCGAGCACGCCGTAGAGCGGCGTGCGGATTTCATGGCTCATGGTCGACAGAAAGACGGTTTTTGCCTCGCTGGCTTCATCTGCCGCCTGTTTGGCGCGCTCCAGTGCCCGTTGTTCCTCAGCGCGGGCCGTAATATCGGTGAAGGCGCACAACACGACATCCTGTTGACGGTAACGCGTAGGCGTATAGGAAACATGCAGGCTGCGGCCGCTGGGCAGTTCCACCTGTTCGATTTCGCCTGGTTTGCGGGCTTCCAGTACCTGATGCCGTTCGGCCTGGCTGGTCCACTTCGGATGGGTGGCATCGGGCTCCAGCTCTAGCCATTGCAGCGCTGCCTTCGAGGCGAAGACAATGCTGCCGTCTGACTGGCTGAGCAGGCACAGGGCGACCGGTGCGGTCGCCACCAGTTCGCGGTTGAACTTTTCGCTTTCTTCAAGCGCATTCTGGGCTTGCTGCGCCGGGTCGATGATGCTGCGCTGATACCAGCGCAGGTAGCCTATCGCCCATAGCAGGCACAGCAGTAGAAGCAGACTGGCAGTCACCGGCATCCACATGTTTTCGGCGACGAAACTGCCGTATTCGATCCGGAAGCAACCCGTCCAGTCGCCGGGCTGGCTGTGCAAGCACAGCACCAGCCCTTCGGCGGTCAGCTGGAAGCCGTCATGGTCCATGGGAGGCGGTTCGCCGCTGCCCAGCAGAATACCTTGCCTGGCATTGGACAGCCAGAACAGATATGGCGGTGTTTCATGGTGTGCGCTGCTGGCAGTCAACAGCCGCTGGTGATTCCAGAGAGACACCATGTAGTGTTCGCCAGGGCCAGCTGAGCCGCCGGGCCAGGCGGCGCTAGGCAGCCCAGCCGGCAGGAATGCGAGCATTTTATGGGGCGCGCCGGGGAAGGGAAACCAGCGCACGCCGGAACTGGTCGGCGGCGAGCCTCGCAGTCGCTCTGCCTGCGGGTTCGACAGGTACTGCTGGGCAACCTGGCGGATTTGCTCGAGCTGCCGAGGCGAAAGCGGTTCCGGCGCATTGGCGGCATCGACGGCAGGAACGGTGATCAGCGCCCGGCCGCTGGCATCGAGTAGCAGCAGGTTGGTCGAGGGATAGTAGGAAAATGTCCAGAACGAGCTGTAGTTCGAGGCCAGGTGGGATGCCAGCGCGGTATAGGCCTGGCGTAGCCTGGCGTCCGCCTGGTCGGGCAGGTTGCCGCGCAACAGGGAAAAGGCCGGTCCGGCTTCCGGCAGGTATTCCATGTGCATCGGCGTGGCGGGGCGCCTGAGCGAGGGTTGCGGGTCCAGCAGGGACAGGACCCGCGTGTTTTCATCCTGTAGCTGACGCAGGAATTGTTCCTGCTCGCGCACGTAGGAGATGGTCGTGGTGAAGTCCGACGTCAGGGCTGCGCGTTCCTGCTCCAGAACCAGTTGCGATCCCATGGCGAGTACGCAGCTCAGGATCAGCACCAGCATGCTGGCGCCAAAAATCGCGGTGCTTTGGCGCAGGAATAGCCTGCGGATGGTATGGAGAGACGGCTGGGACATGAATGATCAGGCCAAGGAGGTGACCGGCTTCCCCGGCGGCAGGCCCGTATGCAGGCAGCCGGCAGCTGTCACGCCGTCCGCGCCAGGGTAATGTCATCAAATAAAAGAAAATTCTGATGCAATCACAGCCTATCTGGCAGGCGAAGTCAAGGACGCGCTGTCGCAGAACGCCCGCAGCGCACCGGTGTAGCCATTGTGCGGCAGGGGCTGCCCCAAGGGCGCGGTTTCAACGGAACAGGCCAGCGTGGACGCAGAACTCGATGAGCGCCTGGTCGCTGGGCATATCCAGTTTCCGCATGGCCGAGCGCTTCTGGTTGCTGATTGTCTTGATGCTGCGGTTGAGCTTGTGGGCGATGGTAGTCAGCGAATGCCCGGCGATGAACAGGCGCAGAACCTCAAGCTCCTTGGGGGACAGCAGGGTGGTGGCGCGGGTGCGGAGTGTGGCGACGGAGGTATCTTCGCTGGCAGCCTGCTCCGCTTCCGGTGTGGCAGCGTGGCCATCGCGCAGGTAGCGCTTCCCCAGGTAGAGGCAATCCAGGGCTTCGAGCAGGTCGTGCGGTTGATCGGATTTCAGGATGACGCCGCTGACGCCGGCACGGTATAGCGACGCGATGATAGGGGGGCTGGATATCATCGTGACCACGAGCAGACGAGTGGAGGGGAAGTTGCGCACCAGGTAACCGATGAAGCTCAGGCCATCGCCATAATGCGCATCTCCGGGCATGGAGAAATCGGTAACCACGATATCCGGGCGGGACTGGGTCATATGCTGCACCAGCGCCGTCGGGGTTTCCAGACAGCCGGAAAGTTCAAACCGGGGATCGTCCGCAATCAGATTGCTGAGGCCCGCCAGGACGAGAGGATGATCATCTGCAAAGGCAATGCTTAGTTTTTTCATCGCGGTTTCCCTTGTCCTGCTGGTTCTGGTTCATTGGCGCAGCAGTGCTCTTCAATCTTTCAGGCGCTCGTCCATGAGTGCCTGGGTTTCGGCTACCAGGCTGCCCAGGTTGGTGCGGGTGCCGGGGGTGAGCCCGAGCTGCCTGATGGCGGTTTCATGGGCCTGGAACAACTGTGCAAGCCCGTTCTGGCGCAGCGCAATCAAAATGCCGTGAACTCGGTGCAGCAACCAGGTGACCCGGGTTGCATCACCGGCAGTGCAGGCCTGGGATAGCGCCAGGGTGTCTTCAGACATGGTATCGCGGAACAGGGATTGGTAATTGCCGGGGATCAGGCTCAATTCACTCAGAATGGTTTTCTGGCTGTCCGGTGTCAGCGTGGCTGGTGCTGTCGTTGCGAGAATTCCCGGCGCCGGGCCGTCCACTCCGGGCGTTGCGGCACGCTGCAGGCCATCTGCAATGGCCATCGGATCAGCCGTTGGCAGACTCAGATTGACCGCTGCGCCGGCTGCGTCCGGCATGCCTGCCGTGGCGTAGGTGCCGGCGAATTCTGCCGGACGGTGCGCGCGTGGCATGAGCACATCCAGCAGAATGCCGTGGCTCCGCGTGGCCTCAGGCAGCGGGGTGCCCTGTGCCGGTCGGGCCTGGGCGCCGAATTTATCCAGCCATGCGCTGATGTTGGCGCTCAGTTCCGCGTGAGGGCTGCGCACGCAGACCTGCAGGCCATCCAGTCTGGGGGCTGCCCTGATTGCTGCCGCAGCGGTGGGCGCAGGGGCCAGCGGCAGGGTGAGCGTCAAGACAAAGCTGCTGCCGAGGCCCGCTTCGCTGGTCACGCGGATGTCCGCCTGCATGAGCCGGGCCAGACGGGCGTTGACGGCCAGGTTCAGGCTACTGCCGTGGACAGGCAGGGGGTGGTCGGCGGGGGCCTGGAAGGTAGATGCCAATTCCTGCAAGGCATCGGGCGGGATGCCTGCTCCGCTGTCGCTGATTTGCAGTACCAGCGTTGCATGATCCGTGTCGGCAGGGCGCGCATGCAGGCGGGCGATGATATGGCCGGCAGGGGTGAGCTGCATCGCGTTGTGCAGAAAGTTGTGGATGATCTGCTGCAAGCGGGTGGCATCGCCCTTGACGCCTGGGGGCACGGCAATATCCACATGGGCAAACAGCAGCACGCCTTTCTGCCGGGCTTGCGGCTGATGTTCAGCGATGCAGTCCTGCAGTAGCCGGTGAGGGTCCAGAGGCGCATTCGCCAGGGACACCGCACCGCTATCCATCCGGTGAATTTCCTGCAGGTTGCAGAGAAAGCGCGATAGCTCGTCCGTGGTTTGCCTGATGCATGCTACGGATTGCCGCAAGGCGTCGGGCCGGACCAGGGAGAGAATAGCCAGCGCTTCATTCAGGTTGTGTAGCGGGGCGTCCAGTTCGTTGCGGATGGCAGCCAGGAAGCGCCTGTGGGTTTGCAGGGCCACCCCTGCCTGGTGGCGCGCTGCACGCAAGTTGTCCTGGCAGCGCAGCAGCGGCGCCTGGTCGTGCAGCACGCATAGCCAGGCTTCCTGGCCGGCGTGCCGGATTGGCATATAGCTGGCCTGCAGGCGCCGGCCGCACCAGTCCACCTGTTGGATAGGCAGCAGTCCGGCGGCGTCCAACGGAAGGCCGGGGTCATCGGGCAGCGGCAAGGGCGGAGGCAAGGGTGAGGGCAGGGAGGCAGGCAGGCCCTGTTGCAGCCAGGCCTGAGCCAGCGGATTGGCGTAAAGCAGGCGGCCATGATGGCGGTTGGCGATGCAGATGGCAGCCTGTGGTTGGGCCAGCAGCGCCTGGTTCAGTTGCGCGTGCTCACTGGCCTGGACGGCGGCATGCCGGGCAGGCGTGAGGACCCGCCGCTGATGCCAGCGCAAGGCAAGCCAGGTGGCAATAAGCGCCAGGACCAATAGCGCGGCCAGCGAGTAGCCCAGCCAGCCGTGTCCGCGCAGCAGTTCACGGTATGGAACCAGGACGGCGGCATGGCTGGTGCCATGGCGGCCCAGCGAAAAGACGGCACCCCTGGCGCTCAGGCGGAAACCCGGCGCAGCGGCTTCGGGCAGCGGCGCTGCGTCGTTGGCCAGCGTTTGCCCTTGCAGTGTCAGCGACAAGATGCCTGCTGTGGTTTCTGCGGAAAGGAAGCGGCTGATCCTGGACAGGGGCGCGGCAAAAAAACGGGGCGGCGTCTTACTGTCTGGCCAGAGATGTGGCGGCAGGTTGATGCGGGCCAGTCCGGCGATGAGGTCCGGGGATTCCGGCAGCCGGAACCAGAGCACGCCTGCCGCAGGCGACGCCGGGATGGTGGCGGCGTCGATGCCGGTGACGAAGGTCAGCACGGCGGCCCGCTGCGACGCCGGCAGGGTGCGCGATATGCCCTGGGGCTGGCTGCTGGTGGGCAGCCCCAGACTGTTGCCCGTTGTCCTGTCATTGAAGAGCAGGTAGGGGCCGGCTTCACTCATGCCCGACCAGTAGGCAGCATAGAAATCCGTCAGGAAATTGCCGATGGCGTACCACTGGTTGCCAGCGGGTTCGCCATTTTCCTCGCAGGTGCTGGCCGTGCCGCAGATGAGCGCATACGGCAGGTCGGCTGTATTCTGCCGGGCCTGGTAGACGCGCACGGAACTGTCCGGTGGCGATATCTGCGTGCCAGCTTCGGACAGGTGGCTGAAAGGCAGCCTGGACAGCCTTCGGCTGCTGGCGTCCAGCGCGAGCAAAAACTGCTTCTGGGCATCAAAATAGCGCGCCAGGCGGGCAAACTCGGCGTCCAGCTGCTGTTGCCGTGCACCCAGAGCGTGCTGGGCGCTCCAGGCCAGCAACAACGTCGCCAGCACGATGAACGGTGCCAGCACGGCCAGCACGATAGTCAGCCGGGAAGGGGCGGGTGGATGGCCGGTCATATCGGGCACGCGTGGCGAAGTCATGGGCGCTTGATATGGCGGGTGCCGTTTAGAGTTGGAATTCCTGATCCTGGCGGGGAACGCAGGCGTTCCAGCCGAGCTCGCGTTCTATGCGGACTCGCAGGGCATCGGCGGCCTCCGGTTCGCCATGGACGATGAAAACGCGTTGCGGCGCTCTGCGGAAACCGGACAGCCAGCGCATCAGCTCATTGCTGTCCGCATGCGCCGACAGCATGGGCAATTCGGCGACTTCCGCCCGTACCGGTACCCAATTGCCGTGTATCTTCACTTCCCGCGCCCCTTGCAGCAGTTTGCGGCCGCGCGTGCCGGCGGCCTGGAAGCCGGAAAAGAGTATGGTGTTGCGGTGGTCGTGGGCAAAGGCTGCCAGGTGGTGCAGGACACGGCCGCCGGTGGCCATGCCGCTGGCCGAAATAATGACCTTGGGATAGCGGTTGGCGGACAGCGCCTTGGATTCTTCCACGTCGCGTACATAGGCAATGGCCTGGCAGGCGGCTTCATACTCGCCATCGTCCAGCTTGTGTTCGGCAGGATGGGCGTGCAGCAATTGCGTGGCGTTGCCTGCCATCGGGCTGTCCAGGTAGGCGGGAATGTTCTGCAGCCGCCCCGCCTGCCGCAATTGCCATAGGTAGTAGATCAGCGACTGGGCGCGGCCGACGGCGAACGCCGGGATCACTACCGTGCCGCCCCGTTTCGCCGTGCGTTCGATGATGTCGCCCAGCAGGGCGACGGGGTCTGCCTCATCATGGACACGGTCGCCATAGGTGGATTCAATGACGATATAGTCTGCAGCCGGCACGGGTTCGGGGTCATGCAGGACCGGATCGTCGTAGCGCCCGAGGTCACCGGAAAAAACGATGCTGCGCCCGCCTATGTCGATCTGCGCGCTGGCCGCGCCCAGGATGTGGCCGGCGCGGCGCATCAGCAGCGTGGCGCCGCCGGGCAGATCCACCGGGCTGTGCCAGGCGACGGACTGCATGGCGGTGATGGCACGGTCCGCATCGCGCACGCGATAGAGTGGCTCTGCCACGGCATGGCGCGAAAAGCCTTTGCGATTGGCATATTCCGCATCCTTTTCCTGCAGGTGGGCGCTGTCGCGCAAGATCAGGGCAGCGACATCACGCGTGGCGTCGGTAGCATAGATGGGGCCGCGAAACCCTTCGCGAACCAGGCGGGGCAGATAGCCAGAATGATCCAGGTGCGCGTGGGTCAGTACGACAGCATTGATATCACTGGCCGCGATGGGCAGTCCTTCCCAGTTCAGCTCGCGCAGATTCTTCAGCCCCTGGAACAGTCCGCAGTCAATTAGCAAGCGGGTATTGCCATGCGTGAGCAGATGTTTCGAGCCCGTGACGGTGCCTGCGCCGCCCAGAGAAGTCAATGAAAGCATGATTGCGGCCCCTGTCATTGAACGTATGAGCTTATGGCTGCACTGAAAAACAGCCGGCTTGCCTGTCATGATACTCTGCCGCGCATGGAACCCGCCTGGCCGGACGAGCAGCGGCAGGGCCCCGTCGGCCGCCCGCAGGCGCGCTGATGCGGGCTATCCGGGGGGCAAGGCGCGGTGTGCTTGGACATATAATCAATGCATGCCTGTTATCCGGGTTCCAGATTTTTCCGAACGCCTGCGCGTGTTGCGGGCGGAGTCAAACAGGCGAATCTCCAGGAGATTGCGTTGAGGCGCATGGGTATTACGATGAAGTGTCTGACCGGGGCGGCGTTGAGCGCCAGCCTGGCTGCGTGTGGAACGCTGTCATCCGGGGACGACGCGGCATCTTCAAAGCAAGCAACAACTGTCTCGTACCAGAGTCCTTATGACGGCACGAGCTGGGAATTGGTGCGCTGGGCATCTGCGGATGGCAAAGTGCGCGATATCCCCGTGCGCGTTGGGATGAACCGGGCACTGACGCTCGAATTCGCACGCGATGATATCTCGCAGGCCGGCCGCGTGAGCGGCTTTGCGGGTTGCAATCGCTATTTCGGCAGCTATCGCTACGATGGCCTGTCTGCGCTCAGCATAGATGAGCTCGGTTCCACCCGCATGGCCTGCAACCCCGAGGCCATGGTGCTGGAAGCCGATTTCCTGCATGGCCTGGCATCCATCGTATCGGCGGCGCCCGAACCCGTCGCGCAACCGCGCCATCTGGTGCTGGTGCTCGATGATGGCGATGTGCTGTCCTTCTCGCGGCGTTCCGGCAACATGCAGGAAACCGGCAATAAGCGGCAGATCTACCTGGACGACCGCAAGGTGCCTTGTACCGGTGTTGCGCCGCAGACTTGCTACCGAGTACGCGACAGCAAGGATTCGCCCTGGCAGCTTTTCTATGGCGAGATCGCCGGTTTTGATTTCCAGCCAGGCACGTCTTACCTGCTGCGCATCAATGAAATCCAGGTCGACCAGCCGCCTGCGGACGCGCCGTCTGTGCGCTGGGTGCTCGATGGCGTGCTGGAACAGCGCTCCGTCGTTGAGTAAAGTTATTTCCACCTGCTGGTGCGGCGCCTGCCGGGCCAGCAGGCTTGTCCCGCAGTCCTGAAGTCCTGAATGCCGCCATGTCTGCAGCCGTCACCAATATTGCCGCCTACCTGTTTGTTTCCCTCAATGATCTGCCCAGCCTGCGCGAACGGCTGTTGCAGCAGGCGGTCGCCCTGTCGCTCAAGGGCACGGTGCTGCTGGCCGAAGAAGGGATCAACCTTTTCCTGGCCGGCCAGGCGGAGGACATCGAAAGCTGGCTGGCCGCCTTGCGCGCCGACCCGCGCTTTGCGCCGCTGGAAGTTAAATACAGCCTGTCCGAAGACGTGCCGTTCAAGCGCATGAAGGTGCGCATCAAACGGGAAATCATCCGCATGGACGAGCCGGCCATCCGGCCTGAAGGCGGGCGGGCGCCGGCGGTTGCGCCGCGTACCCTGGCACGCTGGCTGGAGCAGGGCAGCGACGATGCTGGACGCCCGGTCGTCATGTTGGATACGCGCAATGCATTTGAAGTTGATGCGGGTACCTTCGAGGGCGCGCTGGATTGGCGCATAGACCGCTTTACCCAGTTTCCCCAGGCCGTCCAGGCGCACAAGGACGAGCTGAAAGGCAAGACCGTGGTGAGTTTCTGCACGGGTGGCATTCGCTGCGAAAAAGCGGCGATCTACATGGCCGAGCAAGGTGTGGAGAATATCTTTCAGCTTGACGGCGGTATCCTCAAATACTTCGAGGACACCGGGGGCGTGGGCTATCGCGGTACCTGTTTCGTCTTTGACGAACGCGAAACGCTGGACCCCGCGTTGCAGCCCAGCCCGCTGGTGCATCACGCAAGCAACTGAACGAAGACGGCTGAACGCAACCGACCGGGTTTGTGATTTCGCAGCCAGCTTCCGCAACAACGAACAAGCCCCGCAGCATGGCAATGCTGCGGGGCTTGTCTGCTTCCTCTGGCACGCTGGCCGCGCAAGCGGCCAGTGGGACATCAGCCTACACGCATGCCGGGCTGCGCACCGGGCCAGGGCTCGAGGATGTAGAGTCCGGCATCCACCTTGTCGTCGGCGTGGCTGGCTGCCAGCACCATGCCTTCCGACACGCCGAACTTCATCTTGCGCGGCGCCAGGTTGGCAACCAGTACGGTTAGCTTGCCGACCAGCTGTTCAGGTTCGTAGGCCGACTGAATGCCGGAGAATACGTTGCGATGGCGCCCTTCGCCCGCGTCCAGCGTCAGCTGTAGCAGCTTGGTGGAGCCTTCGACGCGCTTGCATTCGACGATACGCGCAATGCGCAGGTCTATCTTGGCGAAATCGTCGATCTTGATGGTGTCGGCAATGGGTTCGCCGCCTGGCACGACCACCGGCGCTGCGGGCGGTTCGAACAGCTGGTCCAGCATTTCAGGCGCGACGCGCTGCATCAGGTGCTTGAACGGGGCCACGTTGCGCGGCAGCTCGCCGGCGTCCGTCCAGACAAAACCGCGATCCAGGCCGAACAGCTCGCTGGCCACGCGTTGCGACAGTTCCGGGAGGATGGGGCTCAGCATGACAGTCAGGGCCTTGAAGCCGGCCAGGGCGCGCGAGCAGATATCCTGCAGGGCGGCCTGGCGTTCGGCATCGGCTTCTTGCCAGTTCTTGGCCAGCACCCAGGGCTGGGCGGTATCGAATTCCTGGTTGATGCGGTCGGCCAGTGCCATGGCTTCGCGGATGGCGCGGCCATACTCGCGCACCTCCAGGTCGGCGCGCATCTGTTCGGCTGCCGCCTGCAGGCTGGCGGACAGTTCGGCCTCGTCGCCACGGTAGGCCAGCTGGCCGTCGAAATGGCGGGCGATGAAGTTGGCGGCGCGGCTGGCGATATTGATGTATTTGCCGATCAGGTCGCTGTTGACGCGGGCGATGAAGTCTTCGGGATTGAAGTCTATGTCTTCGACCTTGCTGTTCAGCTTGGCGGCAATGTAATAGCGCAGCCATTCGGCATTCATGCCGATCTGCAGGTAGCGCAGCGGGGAAATGCCGGTGCCGCGGCTCTTGGACATCTTTTCGCCGCTGACGGTTATGAAACCGTGCACGTTCAGTTGATCCGGCGTCTTGCGGCCGGCGAACTTCAACATGGCCGGCCAGAACAGCGCGTGGAAATAAACAATGTCCTTGCCGATGAAGTGGATCTGTTCAGTGTTGCCGGCAGGGTCCAGCAGCGCGTCGAAATCCAGGCCCTGCTTGGCGCAATAGGCCTTGAGCGACGCCAGGTAGCCCACTGGCGCATCCAGCCAGACATAGAAGTACTTGCCCGGCGCATCGGGAATCTCGATACCGAAGTAGGGGGCGTCGCGGGAAATATCCCAGTCGGCCAGGCCGCTTTCTTCTTCGCCGCTGCCGCCCAGCCATTCACGCGTCTTGGCCAGCACTTCGGCCTGCAGGTGGCGTGCGCCGTGGGCATTGCTGCCGGTGGTCCATTGCTTGAGGAATTCCACGCAGCGCGGGTCGGAGAGCTTGAAGAAGAAATGTTCGGATTGCTTGAGCACCGGGCGTGCACCGCTCAGTGTCGAATACGGGTCGATGAGTTCGGTCGGGCTGTAGACGGCGCTACAGACTTCGCAGGCATCGCCATATTGGTCTGGCGCCTTGCAGCGCGGGCAGCCGCCCTTGATGTAGCGGTCCGGCAGGAACATGCCTTTGACCGGGTCGTAGAATTGTTCGATGGTGCGCGTCTCTACCAGGCCGGCGTCACGCAGGCTGCGGTATATCTGTTGCGACAGTTCGACGTTCTCACGCGAATCCGTGCTGTGCCAGTGGTCGAAACGGATATGGAAGCCGTTCAGGTACATCGGACGCTCGGCGGCATAGCGCGCCACCAGTTCCTGCGGTGTGATGCCTTCGCTTTCAGCCTTCAGCATGATGGGCGCGCCGTGGACGTCGTCAGCGCCGACAAAGTGCACCGTGTGTCCCGACATTCGCATCGCCCGCACCCAGATATCGGCCTGGATGTATTCCATGATGTGGCCCACGTGGAAGGAGCCGTTGGCGTAGGGCAGGGCAGTCGTAACGAACAGTGTGCGAGACATGGCAACTATAGAAAGGTTGTAGGAAGGCCGATTGCGAGGAACCGGTCAGGCCATTTTAGGGCCTGGCGGCGCTTTGTGCCGCGACGTCCCCCAAAGCATGCGGTCATTCCCCTGTCATTGAAAAAATCAATCAGTGGGATAGAATTAATTCACTTTTCATATCTGAAAAGAAAAGGCACTATATGCCTGCAAGAACGGTACCGGCAACGGTGCCGCCGTGTTCAACCCAGACAACAGGATTATCACCATGTCTCTTATCAATACCCAGATCAAACCGTTCAAGGCTCAGGCGTACCAAAATGGCAAGTTCATCGAAGTCAGCGACGCATCGCTGACCGGCAAGTGGTCGGTTGTGGTGTTTTATCCTGCCGACTTCACCTTCGTGTGCCCGACCGAGCTGGAAGACCTGGCCGATCATTACGAAGAATTCAAGAAGCTGGGCGTCGAAGTCTACAGCGTGTCGACCGACACCCACTTCGCGCACAAGGCATGGCACGACACCTCGGACGCCATCAAGAAAGTGCAATACGTGATGGTCGGTGACCCCACCGCCACCCTGGCTCGCAACTTCGACGTGCTGATCGAAGAAGAAGGCCTGGCCCTGCGCGGCACCTTCCTGATCAACCCGGAAGGCCAGATCAAACTGTGCGAAATCCATGACAACGGCATCGGCCGCGACGCCAGCGAGCTGCTGCGCAAGGTCAAGGCTGCCCAGTACGTCGCCAGCCACCCGGGCGAAGTCTGCCCCGCCAAGTGGAAGGAAGGCGAAGCCACGCTGACCCCCTCGCTGGACCTGGTCGGCAAGATCTAATCTCCAAGCAAAGAGCCGGAGAGAAAACGGTCCGCGCCCGATGACGGGGCGGGCCGCGGGGGCCGGCTTGGTGGCCAGCCCCCGGCCAGGGCAGCGGTGCTGTCCCGGCAACAGAGGTGTCATGCCCACAAGGCATGCTGCCACGAATACACATCACTGAATACCGGAGCTTCTCATGTCGTTGGATGCCAACCTCAAGAATCAATTGAAAGCCTATCTGGAACGTGTCACGCAGCCGGTAGAGCTCGTTGCGTCGCTTGACGATGGCGCCAAGTCCAAGGAGCTGCGTGAACTGCTGCAGGAAATCGCAGCGCTGTCCGATCGCGTGAGCTTTGTCGAGCGCGACGAGGCCGGTGTGCGCAAACCGTCCTTCAGCGTCAATCGCCCTGGCGAGAATATCGGCATTCGTTTCGCCGCTATCCCCATGGGTCACGAATTCACCTCGCTGGTGCTTGCCCTGTTGCAGGTCGGCGGCCATCCGATCAAATTCGAGCCGGAAGTCGTCGAGCAGATCCGCAACCTCGATGGCGAGTACCTGTTTGAAACCTATATGTCGCTGAGCTGCCAGAACTGCCCGGACGTGGTCCAGGCGCTCAACGCGATGGCAGTCATCAACCCGCGTATCCGCAACGTTGTCATCGACGGCGCGC
Source organism: Kerstersia gyiorum (assembly GCF_048595715.1). Classification (NCBI taxonomy): domain Bacteria; kingdom Pseudomonadati; phylum Pseudomonadota; class Betaproteobacteria; order Burkholderiales; family Alcaligenaceae; genus Kerstersia; species Kerstersia gyiorum. Next base: position 3,258,545 of record NZ_CP169556.1, on the reverse strand, counting down.
TGTTCCAGGATGAAGTCGAGCAGCGCCAGATCATGGCCGTGCCGACCGTCTACCTGAATGGCGAAGTGTTCGGCCAGGGCCGTTCCTCGGTCGAGGAAATCCTGGCCAAGCTCGATAGCGGCGCGGCAGCGCGCAAGGCTGCCCAGCTCGACGCCAAGGATGCCTTCGACGTGCTGGTCGTCGGTGGTGGCCCGGCCGGTGCCGCAGCGGCGGTCTATGCGGCTCGCAAGGGTATCCGCACGGGCGTGGTGGCCGAGCGTTTTGGCGGCCAGGTGCTCGACACCATGGCAATCGAGAACTTCATCTCGGTGCCTCATACCGAAGGCCCGCGCTTTGCCGCGGCGCTGGAAGAGCACGTCAAGTCGTATGACGTGGACATCATGAACCTGCAGCGCGTCGTTGCGCTGGAGGAAGGCGATGGTCTGCTGTCGGTCAAGCTGGAAAGCGGTGCAGAATTGCGCAGCCGTTCGGTCATTCTGGCGACGGGTGCGCGCTGGCGCGAAATCAACGTGCCGGGTGAGCGCGAATACCGCAACCATGGCGTGGCCTACTGCCCGCACTGCGACGGCCCGCTGTTCAAGGGCAAGCGCGTCGCGGTGATTGGCGGCGGCAACTCCGGCGTGGAAGCGGCCATCGACCTGGCCGGTGTGGTCGGCCACGTCACGCTGATCGAATTCGGCGAAGCGCTGCGTGCCGATGCCGTGCTGCAACGCAAGCTCTACAGCCTGCCGAACGTCGAAGTCATCCTGCATGCGCAGACCACGGAAATCGTGGGTGACGGCCAGAAGGTCAACGGCCTGGTCTATACCGATCGCAAGAGCGGAGAAAGCCGCAAGGTCGAGCTGGCTGGTGTGTTTATCCAGATCGGCCTGGTGCCCAACAGCGAATGGCTCAAGGGCACGCTGAATCTCTCCAAGCATGGCGAGATCGAAGTGGATACGCGTGGCGCAACCTCGCTGCCCGGCGTATTCGCTGCCGGCGACGTGACGACGGTGCCCTACAAGCAGATCATCATCGCTGCGGGTGAAGGTGCCAAGGCAGCTCTGGGCGCATTCGACTACCTGATCCGCCAGCCGGCGGCAGGCGAGGCGGAAGTGACTGCCTGAGCCGTTACGATGGCAACGGGATAACGTCGCCAGATTCAAACGCCGCAGTTGTGGCGTTCCCGCACAAGCCAGCGCATTGTTTTGCGCTGGCTTGTGTCATTTTTGCCATGGTTTTTGCATTCCTTGACCTGTGCTGCGCCCTGGCTGCAAGCGTCTTGATCAGCGCCTGACTTGTTGAAAGAGCGTATCATTCCTATTTGTGCCCGGGATGGGCGACAGGCAGGCTGGTTTGCATGCATGAGGCATAGATGGAACTCAGGGATTTGACGCGCTCCACGCGCCGGATACGCCGTCTGCTGCTGGCCAATATCGCATTGTCCGCAGTGGCCTGGTTATCGGGTATGGTGGAGTACGGGTTGCTGACAGACCTGGATAATCAGGTTTTTGCCAGCCATGCCCAGGCCCTCGACGCGGCCACGGCCAATGCAATGCGGCAGGGAACCGTAGGCCTGTTGCAGATTGGCCTGTTTATTGCATTGATAGTGATGATCGGCCGCTGGATCTATTTCGCCAACCGCAATGCGAATGCGCTGACAGCAGAAAACCTGCGCTATTCGCCAGCATGGGCGGTGGGGTGCTATTTCGTGCCTATCGTCAATCTCTGGAAGCCCTATCAGGCCATGAAGGAGATCTGGCAGGCCAGCGCGGTGCCAGACGCCTGGCAGACAGCGCGTGTGCCTGCGGTATTGCATTGGTGGTGGCTGTTCTGGTTGCTGGCCTGCGTGCTGGGCAATGCAGCGTATCAATTGGGGCAGCGTGCGGAAACGCTGCCCGCCTTGATGCAGGCAAACCTGATGATGCAGGTTTCAGATCTGATGGACATCCCGTTGTGTATTGCCGGATTGATCCTGATTCAGCGCATTGCGGGCCTGCAACAGGCACGGATGCCTGCTCGCACAAGGGGTGCGTCAGGGATAGCCTGAGTGGCGTACCAGACATCGGTCAGCGCGGCGATGTCCGGCTGGCAATGTTGCACTGGAAGCAGGCCACCATCCCATATGCGCGGGTAGCTATCGGGCAGCTATCGAAAGGCAGCGCATGCGGCGCTGGGTGGCAGGAAGGGGAGAAGCGAGCTTACCAGGGCAAGCTCACGTTGGTCATGCTGTCAGGGCAGGTCGCGGACCTGCACGTCGATGATGTCGTCCTTGCCGGACTTGTTGCCGTAGGGGCGGCGGGGCTGTTGCCAGGCCTGCGCTTGCGGGCTGCGGCCGGCACTGCGTTGCTGCCAGTAGGCTTTCACGCCGAAGGGGCGGCCGCGCAGGCGGGCCCAGACGTAAAGGATGCCTACGGCAATGGCGCTGGAGATCATGAACACCAACGCCATGAACAGGCCAACCAGTCCCAGTGTGAACAGGAGGACGTAGCGGAAGAAGCGTGCGATAGTATCGGTCATGGTATAGGACTGAGGGCTGGCGTGGCGGAAAGTTCCCGTTGCAAGGTAAATCGGCGTAAACGCTGGCCGATCCGCTATTCTTTAGGGTACGTACCGGATTTTTCCGGCAGCATCTGAAGTTACACCACTAAGAGCCATAGTGACATGAGTTTGACGATACAGCAAATCCGCGCCGCGTTGCATGAAGTTGTTGATCCGGCGACGGAATTGCCCCTGGATCATGAATTGAAAGACCAGGCCGTGCAGGTCGAGGGTGAGCGCGTATCCGTCAGTCTGGAATTGGGATATCCGGCGCCTGGCGCCAATGAACTGTTGCGCGCCGAGGCGCAAGCTGCGCTGCGTCGCGCTGGTGCGGCAGAGGCGCAGGTGACCCTGGGCTGGCGCGTACGTACTCATATGGTGCATCGAGGCCTGAAGCCCCTGCCCAATGTGCGCAACATCATTGCGGTGGCGTCGGGCAAGGGGGGGGTCGGTAAAAGCACCACGACTGTCAATATCGCGTTGGCGCTGGCCGCCCAGGGCGCGCGTGTCGGCGTGTTGGATGCGGATATCTATGGCCCCAGTGTGCCGGCACTGCTGGCGCTGGAAGGCAAGCCCGGCAGCAGCGACGGCAAGACCATGGACCCCTTGATCGGTTATGGCGTGCAGGCCAATTCGATCGGCCTGCTGATTGCCGCCGATGCGCCGGCCATCTGGCGCGGCGCGATGGTGGTGCAGGCGCTGGATCAACTGCTGAACCAGACCAACTGGTCAGACCTGGATTATCTTTTTGTCGATATGCCGCCTGGCACCGGCGACATCGCGCTCAGCATGGCGCAGAAAATGCCGGTGACGGGCGCGGTGGTTGTCACCACGCCGCAGGATCTGGCCTTGCTGGATGTGCGCCGTGGCGTGCGCATGTTTGAAAAGGTCGACGTGCCAGTCCTGGGCGTGGTGGAAAACATGTCCGTGCACATCTGCTCCAAATGCGGCCACGCCGAGCACATTTTCGGCGAAGGCGGCGGCCAGGCGCTGGCGGAACAATTCGAACTGCCGTTCCTGGGCAGCCTGCCGCTGGCCCTGGATATACGCCAGGACGCCGATGCCGGGCGCCCCAGCGTGGTGGCCGCGCCGCAGGGGCCGGCCGCTGTCATTTACCAACAGATCGCTCAACGTATCGCCGCGAGCATTGCCAGGCTGCCGCGTGACCGTTCCATGAAAATTCCTACTGTCGTGGTCAAGGGAGCTTGAGCGATGCGTTTTGCGGCCAGACTGACGTGTGCCAGCCTGTTCTCCCTGCTTTGCACCCAGGCCTGGGCCAGGCCCGAGGTGACCATAGATCCCGGCGGTCTGCCGCCAACGGTACTTGGCATTATTCATGAAGCCGTCGATGCGATTGCGCGCCTGGATGATGACGAAGATGGCGGCGAGGCTTCACGCCTGCGGCGCCGTGCACGTGAAGCTGTTCTGTCGGCACTGGCCACACAGGGGTATTTCAGTCCGGTGGTAACGCTGGAAGCAGGGCAGGACGTTGTCGGGGAAACCTGGGACATCGTGATCCAGCCGGGCAAGCGTGCGACAGTGGCCAGCGTGGACATCCGCTTCGAAGGCCGCATCCTCGGTGAAGACTACGAAGATCGCCGGGCCGCTCTGACGGACGCCTGGAAACTGCCGGAAGGCCAGGTGTTCATCAATAACGACTGGAGCAAGGCCAAGACCTCATTGCTGGAAAGTGTGTCGGCCAAGGATTTCTATCGTGCGCGCCTGGCACACACGAGCGCGGACGTCGATCCCCTGACCGCCCGCGTGGCGCTGAATGTGCTGGTGGACAGCGGCCCCCGGGTGCGCCTGGGCGAGCTGCACATCGAGGGTCTCAAGCGCGTACCGGAGCGCCTGGTGACGCGTTATGTGGAATATCCGCCGCTTGCGCTCTATGAGCGGGCGGAGTTTGAGAACTGGCAACAGGAATTGCAGGAAACCAATCTGTTCCGTGGCGCGTTCGTGATGCCGGGGCAGGATGGCGAAACCGATACGCTTGCAGAAGATGCACCGCCTTCGGGCTTGCCCGAGGATGTCATTGTTCCGGTGAACGTCTCGGTGGCCGAGGCAGCTGCGCGGCAAGTGGCTGTCGGGCTGGGCCTGGATGATGATGTGGGCCTGCGCTTCGAGACACTGTACAAGCAGAATGTCGTGCTTGGCCATCCCGTCAGCATGGAAACCGGCATCGGCCTGGACCGCAAGCGTCAGCGTGCCTTTCTGGACTTCTATCTGCCGCCGACGGCGCAGGGCCAGAAAGACAGTATCGGGCTGCTGGTGAAGCACTCGGATATCGAAGGCCTGGACGTGACCCGTTATGCACTGGGTGCGACGCGTACCCGCACACGTTTTGGCAAGGGCGATAATCCGGTCGAATACGAAACGCGCTTCGGCATGTTGCTGGCGCATGACCGGGTGAAGATCGGCGATACCGAGGCGGAAGATCTGCCGACCTTCACTGGTACGGCGGGCTGGACTCGCATAGATGTCAATGACAAATATGATCCGCGCAAGGGTAATGTCATCGACCTTCAAGGCGGTGTGGGCCTGACACTGGATGATGCCAAACCTTATACACGGGCGTCCATGCGTCTGCAGCAGTGGTGGCCGATCGGGCCGCGTGATGTGCTGACTGTCCGTGGAGAAGCGGGCAAGGTCTGGTCTCAGCGTCGTACCCGGGTTCCGGATGATTTCGGTTTCCGTACGGGTGGCGCGCGTACTGTGCGTGGCTATCGCTACATGTCTATCGGCGCAGAGTCGCATGGCGCGACCGTGGGCGGTGCCGCGATGGCGGTGGCCAGCATCGAGTACATGCACTTTTTCACCGACATCTTGGGCATGAGCGTGTTTTTCGACGCGGGTGACGTGAGCGATTCCTTCCGCGACATGAACATGAAACTGGGGTATGGCGTGGGCGGCGTGGTGCGCACGCCCGCCGGTCCGATTTCCCTGGACCTGGCCTATGGCCAGGAAGATCGTGACCTGAGACTGCACTTTTCGCTGGGGATAGCATTTTGAAGAAGCGACGTTCATTCCTGCGCCGCCTGTTGTGGTGGGGGCTGCCCACCGTGGTGTTGCTGGTCGCGCTGGCGACTTCGCTGGTTGCCTGGGTGCTGCTGACCCAGGCAGGCACGCGCGCGGCTTTGCGCATGGTGGCGTCGCAGCTGGACGGCAAGGTGGAAGCGATTGAAGGCGACATCTGGCACGGCGTGAAGATTGGACGGTTGGTCTTGAGCCTGCCGGGCGTCGATGTGGATGCCAGCGACCTGGTCTTGCGTGGTGAATGGCGCTTCCTGATGGAAAAGCAGGTCTGGGTGCGCGAGCTGTCTGCCAGCAAATTGAGCGTGGCCTTGTCGGATACCGGGGAAGAAGAACCGCCCAAGGAAGGGCCGGTGGTGGTGGACCTGCCGGTAGGTATACGCGTGGATAAACTGGCCCTGGGTGAGTTCGTGCTGACCCAGGACGGCACGCCCTTGCCCGTAACGGTCAAGGGGTTGCAGGCCAGCATTGCAGCTGCTGATGAGGCGCAGTTGCGCCTGGGCAACGTGGAAATCGGCCATGACATGGCGGACGCCTGGATTTCCGGCGAAGTCCGCCTGGAGAAACTGGCCGAGCCCTGGCCCATGGACGTGGCGCTGAGCGTGCATGCCAAAGGACGGGGGGATGATTCTCCTGTGTGCCTGAAGGCATTGCCTGGCCGTCCGGCCGACGCGGCTTGCGAAGCTCAGGCCAGCCTGCAGTTGCACGGTTCGCTGGAACAGCTGGCGGTGGCATTGCAAGGCAATGCGCCGGGCCTGGCAATGGACGCCAAGACAGAACTGGCCTTGCAGGCGGCGTTCCCGTTGCGCGATGCCGCCGTGGCGCTGACACTGGCCGACGGGTCGTCCGCCACCCTGAATGTCGAGCTGGACAGGGATGCCGGCAACGCGGTGCAGCGTGATCGTTTGCGCGGCGAGTTACAGGCACGCCGCCTGGATCTCGGTCTGCTGTCGGGGGGCGCAGTGCCGCCGGGCGTGCTCACCATGAACGGCAGTTTCGACGTGATGCTGCGTGACCAGAGCTGGCCGGAATGGCTGGACCTGAAATTGGATATCGCCGATGCCAGCCGCTGGAATGGCCAGCCCTTGAGCGGGAAAGTCGTGGCGCGGGCGGAGTTTCCGTGGTCCGAGGCACAACAGGCGCCGGACTGGATGCAGGCGCGGGCCAGCGGCGTGGATATTGCGCTGGCACTGGGCACGGACCGGCTGAGCCTGGCCGGCGGCTGGGGCACGCCGCAGGCGGAAATGAAGCTGGATGCGGCGTTGTCGCAGCTGGCCAATTGGTGGCCGGGCCTGCCGGGTGCAGTACAGGCCAAAGGGACAGTTGGCGGAACGGTGGGCGCACATCGCGCCCGGCTGGAGGCCAACTACGCCTTGGGCGACCGCAAGAGTACGACGCTGGGTGAAGCGCCGGTCCAGGCCAAGGTCGACCTGGAGGGCGGGTGGGGCAGCGGGCGCGGTTTCCAGCCAACGTTGACGGGCTGGCGCGGCACCTTGCGCAGCCTGGACGTCAGCCATGCCGGTCTGGGGGCTGCGCTGCAGCGCCCCATGGACGTGGCATTCATGCCGGATGCCAGCGCCAGCCAGTGGCAGTGGCAGGTCGGCGCGACCGCGCTGCGCCTGGGCCTGCCGCGCCGGCAGGCGCTGGAACTGGAAAGCCTGGGCGCACGTGGTGGCGGCGCTCGCTGGCAGACAGCGGGCCGTATCAATGCCCTGGCGCTGAATCGCGACTGGATCATGTCGGTGCTCAGCCTGGCTGAGGTCAAGGACGAGCCGGAAGCCCTGGGGCTGCTGCGCAACCTGGTGCTGGACGGCGCCTGGGATCTGCGCTTCGACCGTGCCCTGGGCGGGCATGTATCCATTAACCGCCGTTCCGGGGATATTGCTCTGCCCGGTGGTGGCGGCAAGACCGTGGGCCTGGAGGCCCTGGGCGTGACCGTGGACCTGGTTCCGGGACGCGGCCATGACAGCCAGGCGCGTGCCAGCCTGGTGCTGGGCAGCAAGCTGCTGGGTGGTGTGCAGGCCAATGCCGACACGACCCTCAGCGCGCGTAACGGCGTGCCCGGCCTGGACCCGGAAGCGCGCATCAATGCTGCGCTGCGCACCGACAAACTCGACCTGTCGTGGGTCAATATGTTTGCCGGTGATGCTCAGGAAGTGCATGGCGAACTGACGGCCAACCTGACGGCGCAAGGCTCGCTGGCGGGCCCCTGGAATTTACAGGGGGGCGTGAATGGCCAGAAGCTGCGCATCGTGCGTATCGACGATGGCATCCGGCTGCTGGACGGCACCTTGTCGCTGCGCATCGAAAACGACGTGGTCATTCTGGATAGCCTGCGCTTCCCGGCTGTGCTGCGCGTGACGCCGCCCGAGTGGCGCACACGTACCTGGATCACCGAAGAGGCTGACGCACAGAACGGTTTCCTCAATGTATCCGGACGCTGGCGCCTGACGGATTCGTCCGGCAAGCTGCAGGTCGAGCTGCATCGCTACCCGATCGTGCAGCGTAATGACCGCTATGCCATGTTCTCCGGCAAGATCGACGTCGAGGCGGCCTTGCCCAAGGTGGATATCACGGGCAAGATCGTGGCCGACGCGGGCTGGGTCAGCGCCGATATGCTGTCGGCCGTGCCCACGCTGGATGACGATGTGCACGTCATGACGACGCAGGCGGCGCCGCATGTGGAAAGCGAAGATGGGCTGGACATGTCCATGGACCTGGTCGTGGACCTGGGGCCGCGCTTCTACCTGACGGGCATGGGCATAGACTCCGGCCTGACGGGTTCGCTGCGCCTGATGATGAAAAATGGCCAGCTGTCGGCTGCCGGTACCTTGCGCACCCGCGGGGGGCGTTTCGAGGCCTATGGCCAGAGACTGCAACTGACGCGCGGCAACATCACGTTCCAGGGCATGCTGGACAATCCGCTGCTGGATATCGAGGCCTTGCGGCGCGGCGAAACGGTGGAGGCCGGCGTGAAGGTGACCGGTACCGCGCAGCGGCCGCGCATCACCCTGGTGTCCTATCCGAACGTCAGCGAGGTTGAAAAGCTGTCATGGCTGATCCTGGGACGCGGCCCGGACCAGAGCGGCAACGATACGGCCTTGCTGCTGGCCGTCGGCGCCTCGCTATTCAGTGGCGGCACGCCCATGTACAAGCAGCTGGGTCTGGATGACGTCGGCATCAAATCGGGCGCCATGGGGACGGCCGGTAGCCTGCTACCGGATACCACTGTCGCCAGCCAGGCTTCGGGTAACGACGATAGCGTCGAGAACCAGTTTCTGGTCGCCAGCAAGCGCTTCTCGGATGGATTGACACTGACGGTCGAGCAGGCTCTGTCCGGTTCGGGGTTGGTGGCGCGCTTGAGCTACTGGATTTCCCGCCGCCTGTCGGCTGACCTGCGGGCCGGTGAAGTCAATGGCCTGGGCCTGACCTACCGCCGCATCTACCAGGAATGAGCATAGGGGCGCCGGTGAACCGACTGGCGCCCGCCCGTTCCCTTGCATTGCGTCCAGCAGAGGCAGCCGCAGGATGAGCCGGCCGTTTGCATAAAAGGGATGTTTCCGGGCTGCCGGCGCGGTCGGCAGTCGCTACAATGCGAGGTTCATCAAGGAGCACGACAGAATGAGCATCAAGAGCGACCGCTGGATTCGCGAACAGGCCACGCAGGGGATGATCGAACCCTACGAGCCGGGCCAGGTACGCGAGCAGGATGGCAAGCGTATCGTGAGCTACGGGACCAGCAGCTATGGCTATGATGTGCGCTGTGCCAACGAGTTCAAGATATTTACCAATATCAATTCCACGATCGTCGACCCCAAGTCGTTCGACGAACGTTCGCTGGTGGACTTCAAGGGAGATGTCTGCATCATTCCGCCGAATTCCTTTGCGCTGGCCCGTACCATGGAGTATTTCCGCATTCCGCGCAATGTGCTGACCATCTGCCTGGGCAAGAGCACCTATGCACGCTGCGGCATCATCGTCAACGTGACGCCGCTGGAACCCGAGTGGGAAGGCCACGTGACGCTGGAATTCTCCAACACCACGCCGCTGCCAGCCAAGATTTATGCCGGCGAGGGCTGCGCGCAGTTCCTGTTCCTGGAAAGCGACGAAGTCTGTGAAGTGTCCTATCGCGACCGCGGCGGCAAGTATCTGGGCCAGCGTGGTGTGACCCTGCCGCGTACTTGAGCGCAGGTTTGCCGGGGTGTCAAGGCGCAGAGCGACTTTCTCCCCGTTGACGGACGCCTGCCTGGCGCCCGTTATCGTGCCTGATTCCCCGCCGGGGCAGGCCGTACCGTTTCCCGCCGCCATCGTCTCCCGAAAGAGGCGATGGCATTTTTCCAAAGAGTGTGTCGGTAACATGCGACGCCTGGGATGAAATCCCGGCGGGCTTCATCCGCCAGCCGTCTTGAAGCTGTACACTCGCCCCGTTTTTTCCTGTGGCCGGGAGCGCCCGATGAAATTCCGTTTTCCCATTTTCATCATTGATGAAGACTATCGCTCCGAGAATGTTTCGGGGCTTGGTGTGCGAGCCCTTGCCGAAGCCATAGAGGCTGAAGGCGTCGAGGTCATCGGCGTGACCAGCTACGGCGATCTGAGTTCGTTTGCCCAGCAGCAGAGCCGCGCCAGCGCATTCATTCTGTCCATCGACGATGAGGAATTCGACGTCGATTCTCCCGAGGATGTTGCCAGCGCCATCAAGAATCTGCGCTCGTTCATCGGCGAGCTGCGCTTTCGCAATGCCGAGATTCCCATTTATCTCTACGGCGAAACGCGTACCTCCGAACACATCCCGAACGATATCCTGCGGGAACTGCACGGCTTCATCCACATGTTCGAGGATACGCCGGAGTTCGTGGCGCGCCACATCATTCGCGAAGCCCGCTCCTATGTCGAGAGCCTGGCGCCGCCGTTCTTCCGCGAACTGGTGGATTACGCCCAGGACGGCTCCTATTCCTGGCACTGTCCCGGGCACTCCGGCGGCGTGGCTTTCCTGAAGAGCCCGGTGGGTCAAATGTTCCACCAGTTCTTCGGCGAGAACATGCTGCGCGCCGACGTCTGCAACGCCGTGGACGAACTGGGCCAGTTGCTGGACCACACCGGGCCGATCGCGGAGTCCGAGCGCAATGCGGCGCGGATATTCCATGCCGATCACTGTTTCTTCATCACCAACGGCACTTCCACTTCCAACAAGGTGGTGTGGCACGCGAATGTGGCGGCCGGCGACGTGGTGGTGGTGGACCGCAACTGTCACAAGTCCATCCTGCACGCCATTACGATGACGGGCGCGATTCCCGTGTTCCTGCGGCCCTCGCGCAATCACCTTGGCATCATCGGGCCCATCCCGCTGGAAGAGTTCCACCCCGACAACATCCGCAGGAAAATCGAGGCCAATCCCTTTGCCCGAGAAGCGGTCAACAAGCGCCCGCGCATCCTGACGCTGACGCAGAGCACCTATGACGGGGTGATCTATAACGTCGAAATGATCAAGGAAGTGCTGGGCAACGAAATCGACACGCTGCATTTCGACGAAGCCTGGCTGCCGCATGCCGCCTTCCACGAGTTCTACCGCGACATGCACGCCATTGGCCCGGATCGTCCGCGTACCGAGAACGCCATGGTGTATGCCACGCACTCCACGCATAAGCTGCTGGCAGGCCTGTCGCAGGCCTCGCAGATCATCGTGCAGGAGTCGCAGACCCGCACGCTGGACCGCAACCTGTTCAACGAGGCCTACCTGATGCACACCTCGACCTCGCCGCAGTACGCGATCATCGCGTCCTGCGACGTGGCGGCGGCAATGATGGAGCCGCCCGGGGGCACTGCTCTGGTCGAGGAAAGCATTCGCGAAGCGATGGATTTCCGCCGCGCCATGCGCAAGGTGGCATCCGAATATGGCAAGAACGACTGGTGGTTCAAGGTCTGGGGACCCAACCGCCTGGCCTCCGAAGGCATGGGCAACCGCGACGACTGGATACTGGAATCCGGCGCCGCATGGCACGGTTTCGGCGATCTGGCGCCGGGCTTCAATATGCTCGACCCCATCAAGGCCACCATCGTTACGCCGGGCCTGGATATTTCCGGCCGTTTTGATGAAACCGGCATCCCGGCGGTCATCGTGTCGCGCTATCTGGCCGAGCACGGCGTGGTGGTCGAGAAGACGGGCCTGTACTCGTTCTTCATCCTGTTCACCATCGGCATTACCAAGGGCCGCTGGAATACGCTGCTGACCGCGTTGCAGCAGTTCAAGGACGATTACGACCGCAACCAGCCGCTGTGGCGCGCCATGCCGGACTTCTGCCGCAACCATCCGCGCTACGAGCGCCTGGGCGTGCGCGACCTGTGCCAGCAGATCCACGTGGCCTATCGTGCGGGCGACATCGCCCGCCTGACCACGGAAGTCTATCTGAGCGATATGGAACCCGCGCTCAAGCCGTCTGACGCCTTTGCCCGCATGGCACACCGCGAGATCGAGCGCGTGGAGCTGAGCGAGCTGGAAGGCCGTGTCACGGGCGTGCTGCTGACGCCGTATCCGCCGGGCATCCCTCTGTTGATCCCGGGCGAGCGCTTCAACCGTACCATTGTTGATTACCTGTTCTTTTCGCAGGAATTCAATGCCCGCTTCCCTGGCTTCGGCGTCGATATCCACGGCCTGGGTTCCGAAGTGCGTGAAGACGGCTCGGTGCGTTATTACGTGGATTGCATCCGGGAACGCGAGTGACGGCAAACAGTGGCACGGCCCAGGCCGGCGCTGGCCTGGGCCGGCTGCAGTACGACGTAGCAGTACTGGGTGCCGGCGCGGCCGGCATGATGTGTGCGGCCGTGGCGGCGCAGCGCGGCCGGCGCGTGGTCCTGATCGACCATGCTGCCCGGCTTGCCGAGAAAATACGCATCTCCGGCGGCGGGCGCTGCAACTTCACCAACCTGGGGGCTGGGCCGTCCAATTATCTGTCGGCCAACCCGGCATTCTGCCGTTCCGCCCTGGCCGGTTATACCCCGCAGGATTTCCTGGGCTTGTTGCGGCAGCACCGGATCAGTTGGCATGAGAAGCACAAGGGCCAGCTGTTCTGCGACGATAGCAGTGAAGACATCATCCGCATGCTGCGCGCCGAGTGCGATAAAGGCGGCGTGCGCTGGCGCATGGAAACCCGCGTCGATGCGGTGCGTGCCGATGGCGAGGGCTATGCCCTGGATACCAGCGCCGGGGTGATTACCGCGCACAGGGTGGTCGTGGCGACCGGCGGCATGGCCATTCCCCAGCTTGGCGCCACGGATTTCGGCCTGAAACTGGCGCGCCAGTGGGGCCTGAAGATCATCGAGCCGCGTCCGGCGCTGGTGCCGCTGGTGTTCGACGCCGCAGACTGGAAGCCTTATGCCGCACTGTCCGGTGTTGCGGTGGAGGTCGGCATTGCCACGGGTGCAGCGAAGCGGGGCGGTGGGGCGTTCCTGGAGGACCTGTTGTTTACGCATCGGGGCCTGTCGGGACCGGCCGTGCTGCAGATTTCCAGCTTCTGGGAACCGGGCCAGCCGATTTGTATCGACTTGGCGCCTGCCCTGGATATGGAGGCAGAGCTGTTGCGTGCCAAGCCGGGCAGCCGCCAGCAACTGGGGACGGTGCTGGCGCAGCTCTGGCCACGGCGCCTGGCCGAACACTGGTTGTCGGCGCAAGGCAATATGCCTGACGCGTTCTCGGCACGCCTGGCGGATGTGCCTGATCGCCTATTGCGCCAGCTGGCGCAGACTATTCAGGCGTGGCAGCTGGTGCCCTCCGGGACGGCAGGCTACAAGAAAGCCGAAGTGATGCGCGGCGGCGTGGATACCCGGGAGCTGAACCAGAAGACCATGGAAGCCCGGCGCGCGCCGGGGCTGCATTTCATCGGTGAAGCCGTCGATGTCACCGGCTGGCTGGGCGGCTACAACTTCCAATGGGCCTGGGCCTCCGGCGTGGCCTGCGGCAAGGCAGTTTGAACCTGGGTGCGCAGCCTGGCTGCGCACCCAGCGGGTAGCTTTATGCATGTGACGCATGCGCGGCGGCATCTGGGCACCTGCGTCGGTTCACTCTCTCCACCTCCCCACAGTTCATATCTCCGTATGTACGTGTCGCTGCATCCGCATGCGTGCGGCAGGCCTGTGTTTCGGCGAGTACGGCGGGTGGCGACAGGTGGGAGCAGGGCGGCAGGGATCGGCAGACCGGGCAGGGCGTAACCCCCAACAGGGCGCATGCGGGTGCCCGAAGGTAAAGACATGTCAGTTATTAGGCAGACTGGCCATGCTTGAATTTCTAAATGAAAAATATTATTATTAGCAAACAGCTTTCCGATAGCCAATCCGTTCTTGCAGGAATGCCCATGTTGCCAGATTTCATTGCCTTTGAGCCTAGCCGTACCGAGCGCTGTCCGCTCGATCCCTGGCGCCGCCTGACGGAGCGGGGCGACCGGGCACTGGCGCGTGGCGATGGCCATTCGGCCATGACGCAATACCGCGCGGCGCTCAGTCTGGCCGATGCATGTTTCCCCCATATTGCAGACGCAGAGGCGGGCGCATCGGCGTTGTTTGCTTCCCACCGCAATCTGGCCCGCCTGTATGAAACCCTGGGCCACATGGACATGCAGATCGAACACGTCTGCGTCGCCTATGAAATCCTGGCGCAGGCCGCACATGATGGCGCGCTGGCGCCCGGCTGGCGTGAAGCCTCGGGGCGCTGGGGGCGGCATGCCAGGGGCATGCTGGCAGAACTGCTGGGCCGATTTCCCGGGCACGAGCGCCTGCAGGCCTTGACCCTGCACTGATTAGGGCCGTCTAGGCCAATTTCCTGTTGATCGCGTATGCTTAGAGGGTATGCGGATGCCCTCCCGCAGGTTGGGGAGGGTGGACGTTATGCCCCGGATTCTGCCATCATTGCGGTGGCAAGAAGAGCAACGTTGCTGTAGTCCTGGAAGGGCGCGCTGCGCCTGTCCGTCCGGCTGCAGCAGTACAACAGGAGAATTCAATGGCTTATACCCTTCCCCCCCTTCCCTATGCCTATGATGCGCTGGAGCCGCACATCGACACGGAAACGATGCAGATCCACCATACCAAGCATCACCAGACCTACATCAACAACGTGAATGCTGCGCTGGAAGGGGCCGGCATCGCCGAGCAACCCGTGGAAGACCTGCTGCGCAACTTCGCCAGCCTGCCGCAAGCCGTGCAGGGTGCCGTGCGCAACAACGGTGGCGGCCATGCCAACCACTCGCTGTTCTGGACCGTCATGTCCCCGAACGGTGGCGGCGAGCCGACGGGCAAGCTGGCTGACGCGATCAAAAACGAACTGGGTGGCTTCGAAGCCTTCAAGGAAGCCTTCATCAAGGCTGCACTGACCCGCTTCGGCAGCGGCTGGGCCTGGCTGACCGTGGACAAGGCCGGCAAGCTGGCAGTCGAAAGCAGCGCCAACCAGGATAGCCCCCTGATCGACGGCCGTACTCCCATCCTGGGCCTGGACGTCTGGGAGCACGCTTATTACCTGAAGTACCAGAACCGTCGTCCCGAGTACATCGGCGCGTTCTTCAACGTGGTGAACTGGGCCGAAGTGTCCCGCCGCTACGAAGCCGCACTGGCTGGCTGATAGGCATGCGCCTGCGCCCGCGTGGGCGCTTGCGCAGCCGGGAATGCATTCCCAAGCGCCATGCCCGGCTGCCATGCCGGGCATGGCTTTTTCTTGCCGGCGCGGCAGGCCTATCCTGTATGATCGCGGCTTGATTTCACGATTTCCGCCGAGAGGTCACTAACCATGAACATACCTGACGACAGGCGCTATGCCGCCACCCATGAATGGATTCTGCGCGATGGCGATAGCTGTATCGTGGGGATCTCCGATCCCGCGCAAGACCAGCTGGGCGATGTGGTGTATGTGGGCGATGTGCCGGTAGGGCAGACGCTGCAGGCCGGCCAGGTGGCTGGCGTGGTGGAGTCGGTAAAGGCTGCTTCCGATATCCATGCCCCGGTCGCGGGCCGTGTCGTGGCCTTCAATGAAGACCTGGCTGACGATCCCTCGGGGCTTAACAGCGATCCTTATACGACCTGGATTTTCCGTATCGTACCGGATGCCTTCGACGATATTGACACCCTGCTGGATGCAGGCGCCTATTCGAGCGTGGCCAACGGCTGAACCCGGTTCCGGGCCGGGCCGCGGCCTGCGGCCACGCTGGAGCGGTATAAAAAAGCCCGATCACATGATCGGGCTTTTTGCATGATGCCGTCATGGACGGCAACGCATGGCTTTACTGTTGCGGAACGACCTGCTCTTCCTCGAAGCGGAATTCTTCCAGTTCGGGAGCGCTGCCCTGGGAAATCTCGGGCGAATCGAAGCCGCTGGCCAGCATGCCGAACAACAGCGGGATCATGAAGGGTGGGACTTCATCGCCGTTGATGACCAGGCTGCCGTTCTCGAAGGTAATGTAGCCGGTGTACTTGCCGTCGTCGGTCAATGTCAGGGCGCCTTCCTCGACCAGGCTTTCCATGGCGGCCGGCAGCGTGGCTTCCACTTGTTCCTTGGCGGTATCAGCAGGCATGCCGTCGATCATCAGGAAGCGCTGATAGCTCTCGGCCACCATGTTCTTGTCCAGCGTCAGCGTTGCGTGAACGCGCTTGATGATTTCCGGGCCAGGCTGGTTCAGCTTGGCAGGCGCAGCCGTGTCCACAGCCAGGTCCAGCGTGGATTTGCCTGCGGTATTGGTGGTGTCCAGCGTGACGAGCAATTGCGGCGCCTGGCTGAGCAAGCCGATCAGGTTGTCCTGGATGCCGGGCATGGTCAGGATTTGGCTCGGGTCGCTGATGGTACGCAGCTTGCCACTTTCCATCAGGTCTTCGTAGGCCTTGTAGAGGCCTTGCAGGGCAGCGCCGTCCAGGCGGTTGAGACGAGCGTCCAGCACCACGTCGCCGAAGTCCTGCTGGCCGATGTTGATGCCGTTGACGGAATAGACGGCATTGGCGTTGAAGGCGGTCTTGCCTTCTTCGGCAACACCGGAAGTCACGCCGATGCGCTTGATCGAGATCTTGCGGTCAGAGTTGTTGTCGATATTGTCGATGAGGAAGTCGTCGATCGACAGGGAGCTGGTGCCCACGCCGATGTCAAAGGCGCTGCGCTCGGTCTTGGCAACGAAGTCCATTTTGCCGAACGACAGGCGGAAGGGGTTCTCGCCTTCGAGATCATTGACGGTCAGGCCAGCGCTGCCGCCCTTGGCATCCCATTCCTGGCCGTCGGTCGAGGCCGTGCCTTCGAGGTTGAGGCCAGCGAAGTCAATGGAGACTTCTTCGGTGCTGTGCTTGGCCGGGGAGATCTTCCAGTCGAAGGCGATGGTCTGGCCGAAACCAATGCGGGTGTAGCCGATGAACGGTTCCTTGTCGCCGAAGAATGCCTTGGCCTTGGCGGCGTTGGGATCATTGGCATCCACGGTGGTCTTGCTGAAGGCCAGCGCCGGCGCGAACATGCCGTGGCTCAGGGCCGCCCAGGGCAGCGGGCCGTGGCTGATGGCGTCGTGCAGGACCAGGGAACCTTCTTCGCCACGAATGCCGACGCGGTAGCGCGCTTCGCTGGAGAAGATGCCACGTTCGTAGCTGACCTTCTCGAGGTAGGGCGGCGTGTCGATGCCATTGAGCGCAAACTCCGATGCCAGGCGGCTATTCAGGCGCGTGATCTGGGTATCCACCATCTTTTCGATCTTGGTGCCGAGATACCAGGAGCTGCCGACATAGGCGACAGCCAGTACGCCGACGACGGCGATGGCAATGGGGGTTTTCTTCATGGTCGAAGGGATTCCTAGTTGCGAGGTTTGATGACTGGGTGGCTGTCAGGCGGCTGCCGGTGATGTCTTGCGCTCGTAAACGACAAAGTCGTATTCATAGCCATTTTCAGTTTGCCGTTCACTGCGAGATGTTTCCATCCACTCATCCCCAGGCAGTTGGGGAAAGTAGGCATCGCCTTCGATGCTGGCATGAACTTCTGTGGCGACAACGCGTCGGGCAAGGGGCAGGGCTAACCGATAGATTTGTGCGCCGCCGATGATATAGGGCGATGCCTCGGCAGTGCAAGCCGCCAGGGCCGCTTCCAGTGACGGATAGACGCTGGCGCCGGCCGCTTCGTAACAAGAGTTACGGCTTATCACAATATTCAGCCTGCCGGGCAGGGGCCGCCCCAGGGATTCCCAGGTATTGCGCCCCATGATGACCGGGTGGCCCAGCGTGGAACGCTTGAAGTGCGCCAGGTCGCCCGGTAGCCGCCAGGGCAGTGTGTTGTCGCGGCCTATCACACGATTGGCGGCATAGGCGACGATCAGATCGGGGGCAGCGAGCTTGGCGGACATCAGTACGTCTCGTTGGGGTAGTGGAAGGGCGCCGTGCTGGGCGGAGGTGGCTGGCGGGCAGCATGTGCTGCCCGCCAGCGCTGCGAAGGCAGGAGCGCCGTGCTCAGACGGCAACGGCGCCCTTGATGTGCGGGTGGCTCTGGTAATCGACGATGCTGAAGTCTTCCAGCGCATAGTCGAACAGGCTATCGGGCTTGCGCAGGATTTCCAGGCGCGGGTACGGGTAGGGTTCGCGCGACAGTTGCAGCGCGACCTGCTCTTCGTGATTGCTGTAGATATGGCAATCGCCGCCAGTCCAGATGAAATCTCCGGGTTGCAGGCCGGTCTGCTGGGCCACCATATGGGTGAGTAGCGCGTAGCTGGCGATATTGAACGGCACGCCCAGGAAAATATCCGCGCTGCGCTGGTAAAGCTGGCAAGACAGGCGTCCGTCGGCGACATAGAACTGGAACAGTGCGTGGCAGGGCGGCAGCGCCATGTTCTGGATTTCCGCGACGTTCCAGGCAGAGACGATCATGCGCCGTGAATCGGGCGTGGAACGGATTTGCTCGAGCACCTGGCTGATCTGGTCGATGTGGCCGCCGTCCGGCGTGGGCCAAGAACGCCACTGTACGCCGTAGATCGGGCCGAGGTTGCCATCGGCGTCGGCCCATTCATTCCAGATGCTGACCCCACGTTCTTGCAGCCAGCGGACATTGTTGTCGCCGCGCAGGAACCAGAGCAGCTCAAGAATGATGCTCTTGGTGTGAAGCTTCTTGGTGGTGATCAGGGGAAAGCCCTGCGACAGGTCGAAGCGCATCTGATAGCCGAAGACCGAACGCGTGCCGGTACCGGTGCGATCCGTCTTGATCGTGCCATTTTCATGGACGTGGCGCAGGAAGTCTTCGTACTGGCGCATGATCTCAATTGTCCTCGGGATGGGTTTCGACGATATCCAGCGACCAGCTCAATTCGGCGGTCTTGCCAAGCATGGCGGAGGCCGAGCAATACTTGTCATGTGACAGGCTGACGGCACGCTCCACCGCTGTGCGCGGCAAATTGCGGCCGGTCACGGTGAAATGGAAGTTGATGCGGGTGAACACCTTGGGGTCGGTGTCGGCGCGGTCGGCCTGCAGCGCAACCCGGCAGCCGCTGATGGCATGGCGGCCGCGCTTGAGGATCAGCACGACGTCATAGGATGCGCAGCCGCCGGCACCCGCCAGCAGCAGCTCCATGGGACGCGGAGCCAGATTGTTGCCGCCGCCTTCGGGCGCGCCATCCATGGTGGTGACGTGGCCGCTACCCGTGCGCGCCACAAAAAGCATGCCGTCGGGGCCGCCCCAGTCGATGGTGCATTCCATGATGATGAACCTTGTCAGCGAGTGTGGTGTGATGGCGACATCATAACCTTGGGGCGATGTCTGGTATAGATACGGGTCTTGATGCAACGCGCAAGCCGGGAAAACCCGGCAGGGATGCTGACCGGAAAGCGAGTGGCCCGGATGCTGCAATTCACGTCCGGGAAAGCACCGGTGCGGGTTTTCAGGGTTATCCCTCTTGTGGTTTCGGCGCGGGACACAAAATTTTTTTCGAGGAAAAATGCTGCATTGCAGCGAATTTTGGAAATAAGCTTTTGCAATCAAACGTTAGTGGGCTGGATAGAGTTCTTGCGTTGCACCAAAAACTGTTTTAATATTCAACCCATGGATGCCACAGATGAAGCGGCGCGGTGAAAACCCCGGTTCATTCAGGGCAGGTGCTACAGGGAAAGTCCCTAGTGCTTGCAAGGCCTGAAAGGCATGCCACGGTTGTCTCCTCCACCCTCCTCCTTTGGTGGATTTGGCCCGAGATTGCAAAATCTCGGGCCTTTTTTTTGTTTTTTCAGCGCAGGGCATGGCATTTCCGGTCGCTCAGGGCCGACCCTGGTCTGGCCTGGTGGCAATCAGCTTGGGCGGTGGCAGGGGCTGGCTTACATGCGTTTGCCAAAAACCGGCCGAATAGCGGCTTTTTTGCTCATATTGGTGATGTATGCCCTGGGCAGGCGCAGTAGAATGAGCCGCCATCGCCATTCCTCATCAAGGGGCGATGGTTTTGATACGCAGGCGCCGGATGGCGCATGCGGGCATGGGCTTCTGTGTCTATTTGTGCGTGATGTTGCGCAAATGCAACTGCGCGGGAACCAGTTTGCAGCATTAACTTCAAATGTTGCTCTGGGTGCTTATCGGGGGACTGTGTGACCTGGCTATCCATTTGTGTCGTGGCATTCGTGGTCGGAGGGCTGATTGTGGCTTCCGAGCGCTGGCATGGCGCATTTACCGGTGATGCGGATCTCAACAAGCCGCAAGCTTCCCACAGCCGTGCCACGCCGCGGGTCGGTGGTCTGGCGGTGCTGGCAGGTTCTTTGGCAGGCCTGCTGGTGTTGGGGCCGGGCAACATGACCTTAGGCTGGCTCTGGCCGGCGCTGTTTGTCTCCGCGTTGCCGGTTTTTGTCGCCGGCCTGCTGGAAGACATCACCAAGGATATCGGCGCCAGCAAGCGCTTGCTGGCAGCGTTCCTGTCGGCGGCCATCGCCTGGTGGCTGCTGGGCGGCGTCAGCCGCGTCGGTATCGGCTGGGCCGACGTCATTCTTTCTTATTGGCCGGTATCGCTGGTGTTCACCATGTTCGCCGTCGGGGGCTGCACGCATGCGCTCAATATCGTAGATGGCATGAACGGCCTGGCAGGCATGGTGGCCACACTGATCGCCGTGTCGCTGGCACTGGTGGCGCTGCAGGTGGGCGATATGCCCATTTCGATGATCGCGGCGGCGCTGGCTTCCGCCACGCTGGGCTTTCTGGTCTGGAATTTCCCGTTCGGCCGAGTCTTCCTTGGGGATGGCGGCGCCTATTTCCTGGGTTTCATGCTGGCCGAATTGGCCGTCCTGCTGGTGGTTCGGAATCCGTCCGTATCGCCGTTCTATGCGCTGGCCGTGTTGTTCTATCCCATTTTCGAGACAATTTTCTCGATCTGGCGCCGCCGCTTCAAGCGCGGCGTCCCGGTGGACCAGCCGGATGCCCTGCACTTGCACCAGCTGGTGTTCCGCAGGCTGGTGCGCTCCACCTTTAGCCGGCACCGTCGCCAGGAAGTGCCGGCTTTCTGCAACGCCATGACTTCACCCTATCTGTGGGTGCTGACACTGGTGGTGCTGGCGCCTGCCACGCTCTGGTGGGATAACGCCTGGGCCTTGTGCGGCGGGATGCTGGCATTTGCGGGTGCGTATATCTGGCTGTATTCCCGCCTGGTGTCCTGGCGCCGTCCGCGCTGGCTGCTGTTGCCCTCGGCTTCGCGCCAGCGGCGTTGAATCACATATTGAAAAGCTTGCCGCATGCGCGGCAGGGAGGATGATCTTGGTACTGAATGAAGTGAAGTTGGCCGTTGTCGGCCTGGGTTACGTTGGTCTGCCGCTGGCCGTCGAATTCGGCAAGAAGCGCCCGGTCATTGGTTTCGATATCAATGCGGCGCGCATTGCCGAACTGAAGCAGGGCAAGGACCACACGCTGGAAGTCAGCGATGCGGAACTGGCCGAGGCTGCCCAGCTGCGTTTTTCCGCCGATAAGTCGGAACTGGCCCAGGCCAACGTCTACATCGTGACGGTGCCGACGCCGATCGACGATTACAAGCGCCCGGACCTGACGCCGCTGATCAAGGCGAGCGAAACGATAGGCGGGGTGCTCAAGCGCGGCGATATCGTGATCTACGAATCGACGGTCTATCCTGGCGCGACGGAAGAAGACTGCGTGCCGGTGCTGGAACGAGTGTCGGGCCTGAAGTTCGGCACGGACTTCCATGCGGGCTACAGCCCCGAGCGCATCAACCCGGGCGACAAGCAGCACCGTGTCAGCACCATCAAGAAAGTGACCTCTGGCTCGAACCCGGAAGTGGCGGAGCTGGTGGACCAGCTGTATGGCTCGATCATTGTGGCGGGCACGCACAAGGCGCCGAGCATCCGCGTGGCGGAAGCGGCCAAGGTCATCGAAAATACGCAGCGCGACGTGAACATCGCGCTGATCAACGAACTGGCGCTGATCTTCAACCGCATGGGCATTGATACCGAAGCGGTGCTGCAGGCGGCGGGCACGAAGTGGAATTTCCTGCCGTTCCGCCCGGGCCTGGTGGGCGGCCACTGCATTGGCGTGGACCCTTACTACCTGACGCACAAGGCGCAGGCCATCGGCTACCACCCGGAAATCATCCTGGCGGGCCGTCGCCTGAACGACGACATGGGCCGCTATGTGGTGTCGCAACTGGTCAAGGCGATGATGAAGCGCCGCATCCAGGTGCAGGGTGCACGCGTACTGATCATGGGCCTGACCTTCAAGGAAAACTGCCCGGACCTGCGCAACACGCGCGTGGTGGACATCGTCAAGGAACTCAAGGACTACAACGTCGACGTGGACGTGTACGATCCCTGGGTGGACCCGGCCGAGGCGCAGCATGAATACGGCATCACGCTGGTGGCGCAGCCGGCTGCTGGCGAATACGATGGCATCATCCTGGCCGTGTCGCATCACCAGTTCGTGGAAATGGGCGCCGCCGCCATCCGCAAGCTGGGCAAGCCCGAACATGTTCTGTATGACTTGAAGTACGTGTTGTCCGCGGACGACTCCGATCTTCGCTTGTAAGAGGTATTCATGACCCGTTTCGAATCCGTACAGGCAGCGCTGAAGCAGTCGCCCCGTACCTGGCTGGTGACCGGCTCTGCCGGCTTCATTGGTTCCAACCTGCTGGAAAAACTCCTGAAGCTCGACCAGACCGTGGTCGGGCTGGACAACTTCTCCACTGGCTACCAGCGCAACCTGGACGAAGTCCAGTCGCGTGTGACGCCGGCACAGTGGGCGCGGTTCCAGTTTATCGAGGGCGATATCCGCGACCTCGAAACCTGCCAGCGCGCCATGGCTGGCGTCAACCACGTCCTGCACCAGGCTGCCCTGGGTTCGGTGCCGCGTTCGCTGGCCGACCCGGCGACCACCAATGCGGTGAATATTTCGGGTTTCCTGAACATGCTGATCGCGGCCAAGGAAGCGGGCGTGGCCAGCTTCGTATACGCGGCTTCCAGCTCAACCTACGGCGACCATCCGGGCCTGCCGAAGGTCGAAGACCTGATCGGGCGCCCCTTGTCTCCCTACGCGGTGACCAAGTACGTCAATGAGCTATATGCCGATGTTTTCGGCCGCGCCTACGGCGTGAAGAGCGTGGGCCTGCGCTATTTCAATGTCTTCGGCCCGCGCCAGGACCCGGACGGCGCCTATGCCGCGGTCATTCCGAAGTGGGTGGCCTCGATGATCCGCGACGAAGATCTGTTCATCAATGGCGACGGCGAAACCAGCCGTGACTTCTGTTTCGTGGACAATGCCGTCCAGGCCAACATCCTGGCGGCTGTCTCCGAAGGCGACAGCCTGAATCAGGTCTACAACGTGGCCGTCAATGCACGGACCTCGCTTAACGAACTGGTGGAAATCCTGCGCGGTGCGCTGCAGCGCAACGGCGTGGAATACACCAAGGCGCCGGTGCACCGGGATTTCCGTGCGGGCGACGTGCGGCATTCACAGGCAGATATCGGCAAGGCGCAGCGCCTGCTGGGCTACGAGCCCACGGCAACCATCCGCGAAGGCGTGGAGCTTGCCATGCCCTGGTACATCAGCTTTCTCAGCTGATCCAGGCGCGGTAGCGGGGAATCCCCATTTTGCCTCGGCTCCGTCATCGCTTGCACCCGGATCATCTCCGGGTGCTCAAAGGCGCCTCCCGGGTAGCGTTCTTCCTGCTCCTGGGCAAGGCCATGGGCGCCTTCAAGGAAATGGCCGTCGCCTATCGCTATGGCGTCAGCGCGGCGGTCGATGCCTATCAGTTCACCATGACCATGGCGACATGGCTGCCGGTGACACTCGTGGGTGTGCTGTCCGTCGTCCTGATTCCCGTACTGGTGCAGGGCAGGCGGGGTAGTCTGGAAGAGCGGCGCCTGTTCATCCGGGAAATGTCGGGTTGGGGCGCCATGCTGGGCCTGATTCTGGCGGCGTTGACCTGGGTGCTGTGGCCCTGGGTGCTGTCAGTGGCGGGGCAGGGGCTGTCGGCGTCTACACGGGCGCTTTCCGAAGATTTGATCGTGGGCTTTGCTCCCATTGCTGCGCTGACGGTCTGGTCAGGCCTGAGCGCGGCGCGCCTGCGGGCCTACGAACGGCACGTCAACACCCTGCTGGATGGCGTTCCCGCCATGCTGCTGCTGGCGTGCGTGCTCATACTGGCACCGGCTGTCGATGACGTGCGCCCTCTGATGTGGGGCTCGCTGCTGGGTTTCATCCTGCAGGCCGTTTGGCTGTCCTGGCTGGCGACGCGTGCGGATGGCGTCCGGGCCTTGCCCTCGCTGGGGCGCTCCTCGCCGCGCTGGCATGGCATCATGGAGGCAGCTGGCGTGATGCTGGTCGGCCAGGTGGCGATGAGCTTCGTCGGTCCGATAGATCAGTACACGGCGGCCAACCTGGGGCAGAATGCCAATGCCACCCTGGGCTATGCCGCCCGGCTGCTGGCCTTGATATTGGGCATAGGCGCGGTTTCCGTGGGGCGTGCGGCGCTGCCGGTGCTGGCGGATATCCAGAACCGGGGCGACGGCGCGCAAGCCCGGACGATGGCGCTGAAATGGTCCCTGGCCATGATCGCCGCCGGCCTTGTGGCCGTGCTGCTGGGCTGGCTGCTGGCTCCCTGGGGAGTGCGCCTGTTGTTCGAGCGCGGCGCGTTTACCGCCGAAGACACTGTTATCGTGACGGAAGTCTTCCGCTGGGGCCTGCTGCAGCTGCCATTCTATTTTGGCGTGCTGGTCCTGGTGCAGCTCCTGGCCAGCCAGCGCCGCTATCGCATCATGGCGGCCATTGCCGTTGCCAATTTTGCGGTCAAGGCGGTGATGAATACCGTGCTGGCGCCAGTCATGGGAGTGGCCGGCATCATGCTGGCCACGGTCATGATGTATGCCAGTTCCTTTACCTGTTATGCCATAGTCGCCTGGCGTAGCTCTCCGTCCTCAGGGACGGCAGGGCAGGCCGGGCCGCCACGGAGTCGTCCATGAACCGGAACGCGAACGATACGCTGACGGCGGGCGGCGCGAGCCAAGCGCGTCGCCTGCTGATCTTCATTCATTCCCTGCGCGGCGGTGGCGCCGAACGGGTTGCCGCCGACCTTGCCGCCCAATGGGCCCGGCGCGGCTGGCAGGTGACGGTCGTTACCCAGACCGATACCGTGGATGACGCCTATCCGCTGCAGTTGGGCGTCAGGCGCGAAGTCCTGGGAACGGCAGGCATGAGCGGCGGCGGCTGGAACGGCATGGTGGCCAACGTGCGCCGCCTGCGCCGCCTGCGCCGCCTGTTGCAAGACCGCAAGCCGGACATCGTGCTGGGCATGATGCGCACTTCTTCCATTCTCGCGATCCTGGCTGCCCGTGGCCTGCCGTGCCGGGTTGTGGCAACCGAGCATACGCATCCACCGGCTCAGCCCATCAGCCGCTTCTGGCGCTGGCTGCGGCGGCGCAGCTATCCCCAGGCCAGCCGGGTGGTGGCCTTGACCCGCACCACGGCGAATTGGCTGGAAGGCAATATTCCCGGCACCCGGACTGCCGTCATCCCCAACCCGGTGCAATGGCCGCTGACAGATATGTCGCCCTGGGTGGAGCCGCCTGCTGCCGGGCGCAAGGTCCTGCTGGCCGTGGGGCGCCTGCACTACCTGAAAGGTTTTGATCTCCTGCTGGAGGCGTTTGCGCGTGTGGCAGCCCGGCACCCTGACTGGGACCTCTGGATCGCAGGCGAAGGTTCCGAGCGCACGGCACTGGATCTGGCCATCGAGAAGCATGGCTTGCAGGGCCGGGTACAACTGCCCGGCCGGGTCGGCAATATCGGCGACTGGTACCAGCGTGCCGATCTCTATGTGCTGAGTTCGCGCGTGGAAGGCCTGTCCAACACGCTGTTGGAGGCCATGGCCAGCGGCTGCCCGGTCGTGGCATGCGATTGCGACACGGGGCCGCGTGAAATTATCGAGAACGATGTCGATGGCGTACTGGTGCAGCCTGCGGGCGACAGCGCCGCCCTGGCGGCCGCGCTCGATACCCTGATGCCGGATGAGGCGCGCCGGGCGCGGTTGGCCCAGGCGGGCCTGGCGGTGCGCGAGCGCTTTTCCGTGGAAAGCGTGTTGGGTCGTTGGGAACACCTGTTCGAAGAGATCAGCGCCGAGCCGCTGCGGCCGCCACGATGAAAATCCTGTTTCTGCTGAGTTCCATGCATGGCGGCGGCGCCGAGCGTGTCGCGGCCACGCTGGCCAATGCCTGGGCCGCCAGGGGCGATGATGTCGTTCTGATGCCAACCTATTCCGGGCGCGGTGAATGTGTGTACGAAGTGGCCGGCAATGTGCGCATGGTCTGGCTGGCGGATTTGCGCGGCGCGTCCAGCGGACCGCTGCGCAGCCCGAAGCGCCTGTGCGCGCTGCGGCGTTTCATCCGCCGCGAGCGGCCGGATGTCATTGTGTCTTTCCTGACCAACGTCAACATAGCCGCCGTCCTGGCCAATTTTGGCCGGCGGATTCCGCTGATTGTGTGCGAGCGCACGCATCCCGCTGCCGGACACAATATCGGCAAGATGCTGGCGCGGGCGCGGCGCTGGTGCTACCCGCGTGCCAGTGCCGTTGCGGTGCAGACCGAAGCGGCGGCGCAGTGGGTGCGCGACAGCCTGCCCGGCGTGCGGCGCCTGGCCATCATGCCGAACCCCTTGCCGGACGCGTTGTTGCGTCGTCCGTTGCCCCTGCATCCTGAAACCCGCACAACGGAAGTGCATACCCTGATGGCCATGGGCCGCCTGACTCGCGCCAAGCGTTTCGATCTCCTGATCGACGCCTTCGCACGGCTGGCGCCGCGCTATCCGGACTGGCGTTTGCGTATCTGGGGCGAAGGGCCGTTGCGGCCTGCGCTGCAGGAGCAGGTGGAGCGCCTGGGTCTGGCAGCGCGTGTCGAACTGGCCGGACGTACGGCGCAGCCCTGGGATGCTCTCGCCGATGGCGATGCCTTCGTCCTCAGTTCGGAGGTGGAAGGTTTCCCCAATGCCCTGCTGGAAGCCATGGCGCTGGGCTTGCCCTGTGTCGCCTTTGATTGCCCGGCAGGGCCTGCGGAAATGACGCGGCAGGGCGAAGATGGGCTGCTGGTGCCGGCGGGCGATGAAGTAGCGTTGGAAGAGGCGCTGGCACGCGTCATGGCGGATGCCGCGCTCAGGGATGAGCTGGGCCTGCGCGGCGCGCGCCAGGTGCGCGAACGCTACAGCCTGGAGGCGGTGCTGTCCCGCTGGGATGCGCTGTTCGCCGAGCTGGGTGTCGTGGCGCAACCCTAGGGGCGCAGGCGTCCGCATGCAGCCAGTCGGACGACAAGGAGTGAAATCAATGAGTGAACGAAGCGAAGGCGCGACAGTGCATGGCGCCGCTGCAGATGGAAAATTGCGTGTCACGCACATCATCGGCGGCCTGGGCCAGGGCGGCGCCGAAGCGGTACTGTTGCGCCTGGTGGCGGCCAGTGCGTCGCGTTGCCAGCATACCGTGATCTCCCTGTCCGATGAGGGTGTCTATGGCGCGCCCTTGCGTGAGGCCGGCGCCGAGGTGATCGCGCTGGGTGCATCGCGTGGCGGCGGCATGTGGCGAGCTTTCCGGCAATTGCGCCAGCTGTTGCGCAACCTGCGCCCGGATGCGGTGCAGACCTGGATGTATCACGGCAATGTCATCGGTGGCCTGGCGGCACGCAGCGTGGGCCTGAACAATGTTGCCTGGGGCATACGCAACGCGGGCGTTAGCCTGGAAAAAAGCAGCCGCCTGGCGCGCCTGACATTCCGGCTGGGCGCGTGGTGCTCGGGCTGGTTGCCGCGCTTGATCGTATGTTGCGCGCAGGATGCACGCGTGCGCCATGAACAGGCGGGATATGTCGCTGAAAAGCTGGTGACCGTCCCCAACGGTTACGATCTGGCAAGATTCACGCGTGATCCGGCGGGGCGTGAGCGCCTGCGGCGCGAATGGAAGGTGGACGCGGATACCTGGCTGTTCGGATGTGTGGCTCGCTGGGACCCGCTCAAGGACCACACCAATCTGCTGGAAGCTTTTGCCCGGTTGCGGCGTGACCACCCGGAGGCGCCCTTGCGCTGTGTGCTGGTGGGGCGCGACATGGATGCCGCCAATACCGCGCTGGCGTCGCTGTTGCAACGCCTGCAACTGACGGACAGCGTGATTCTTGCCGGCCCGAGCCAGGATATTCCAGCGGTGATGAGCGCCCTGGATACGCATGTGCTGTCCAGCCTGGCAGAAGGATTTCCCAATGTGGTGGCGGAAGCCATGGCTTGCGGTACGTTGGTGGTAGCCACGGATGTGGGGGATGCCGCCGATATCGTCGGGGACGCAGGCTGGATCGTGCCGGCCAGGGATGCCGATGCGTTGGCTCAGGGCATGGCGCAGGCCTGGCAGACTGATGGCGAAGGGCGGGCGGAGCGCGGGCGTGCCAGTGTGACGGCGCGCTTTGGCCTGGAGCGCATGGCGCAGCGCTATGAAGCGATCTGGGAGGGCCTGCGCGCCCGCCTGGGGCTGTCGGCATTGCGGTGCCAGGCGCTGGGGCAGCCTGTGCCTGCACGGCGGCCGCGCCGCCTGATGTATGTGGTCAATAATCCGGCATTCTTCCTGTCGCACCGCCTGCCGCTGGCGCAGGCCGCACTGGCCAATGGCGACGAAGTGCACCTGGCCACCATGCCCGGGACTAGCGTAGCGGAAGTGCTGTCCCATGGGTTGGTGCACCATAGCCTGCCCATGACGCGCAGCGGTGGCAACCCCTTGCAGGAACTCCGCACCCTATGGTCGCTGTGGCGGCTGTTTCTGCGCGTGCGTCCGGACGTTGTTCACCTGGTCACCATCAAGCCCGTGCTGTACGGCGGCATCGCCGCCAGGTTCGCCGGAGTGCCCGGCGTGGTTGCGGCGATTTCCGGCCTGGGTTTCCTGTTTACCGGGCAGGCCTCGCAGCGCAGCTGGATGCGGCGCGTGGCCTTGCAGCTTTATCGCTGGGCGTTGGGCCACCGCAATAGCCGAGTGATCTTCCAGAACGAAGAAGACCGCGACGCCTTGCTGCAGGCGGGAGCCGTGCGGCCGGAACAAGTGGTGATGATCCGAGGTTCCGGTGTCGACCTGGACCGCTACCCAGCCTTGCCTGAACCTCCGGCCCCGGTGCGGGTCGTGATGGCGGCGCGCCTGCTGCGTGATAAAGGGGTAGAGGAATATGTTGCCGCCGCCAGGCAATCGAAGGCAGCGGGGGGGACGATGCAATGGTTGCTGGCGGGCCAGCCCGATCCAGGCAATCCGGCTTCGGCCACCGAAACCGATGTCGCGGCCTGGCGGGCCGAAGGCGCGGTGGAAGTACTGGGCGAGCGCCACGATATCGCAGCCTTGTATGCGTCGGCACATATCGTGGCCCTGCCGTCCTACCGGGAGGGCTTGCCCAAGTCGCTGGTAGAGGCTGCGGCCTGCGGCCGGGCGGTGGTGACCACCGATGTGGCGGGTTGTCGGGATGCCATTACGCCGGGAGTGACGGGTGTGCTGGTCCCTGTGCGCGACGCCGGTGCGTTGATGCAGGCCGTGCAGGCACTTGCCGCCGATGATGCCCGCCGTCAGGAAATGGGTCGGCAGGGCCGCCTGCTGGCACAAGCCGAATTCGATATCCGCAAGGTGATCCAGGCGCACCTTGCGATTTATGATGTCGTGTCGCCCCGCCGCCTGGCGACGCCCGCCGCCTAGACGGGCATGGAGGGGGCCCGGCTGCCGGGCCCCCTATCCGTACTTACTGAGCCTTGCTGAAGAACAGGCGGTAGATCAGGCCGCCGATGACACCACCGGCCAGTGGCACCAGCCAGAAGACCCACAGTTGCTCTATGGCCCAGGTGCCCTGGAACAGGGCGACGCCGGTGCTGCGTGCGGGGTTCACTGAGGTGTTGCTGACAGGCACGCTGATCAGGTGGATCAGTGTCAGGGCCAGGCCGATGGCCAGCGGCGCGAAGCCGGCGGCAGCGGCCTTGTCCGTAACGCCCATGATGATCAGCAGGAAGAACGCAGTCAGGATCAGCTCAGCGATCACGACGGCCTGCAGTGAGTAGTGGTCGGGTGAATGATCGCCATAGCCGTTGGATGCGAAACCGCTGGCGGTGGCGTCGAAGCCTGCCTTGCCGCTGGCGATCAGGTACAGCGCCGCGCCGGCCAGCAGGCCGCCGATGACCTGGGCGATGATGTAGGGAATGACTTCGCCGCACTTGAAACGGCCGCCGGCCCAGAGGCCCAGGGTGACGGCGGGGTTGAAGTGGCCGCCGGAAATGTGGCCGACGGCGTAGGCCATGGTCAGCACGGTCAGGCCAAAGGCCAGGGCGACGCCGGCAAAACCGATGCCGAGTTCAGGGTAGGCTGCCGCGAGGATGGCGCTGCCGCAACCACCGAAAACCAGCCAGAAAGTGCCGAAGAGTTCGGCACCCAGACGCTTGAACATAGTTGACTCCTGCAAGGAAGAATATCGAAGAACTTCGATGCAGATGATAGGGATGTGCGTTAGCTGGTGGATGCAGGCAGGTGTCAACGACTGAAAAGAAAAACGCAACAAATGTCAGGAATTACGCGTAATTTCCTTTAATGCACCATGGGTGGGCGAAATGCGTACGGCAGGCGGCCTGGACCGCCTGCCTGGGGATCAGTGTCCGGTTCGGGCTTGGCGGCGACGCAGGCGCGCAATACCCAGCCCGACCAGCAGCAAGGCGATGATGGCCAGAATGGGCGTGTTGCCGGTGCGGACATAGGGCGTCAGGCCACTGCGGCCCTGGACCGAGCCATACAGGGTGCCGACAGCAGCGGTAGGCAGGCTGGTTTGCACTTGGCCGTGTTCGTCGACGATGGCCGTGGCGCCGGTGTTGGTGGCACGCAG
This sequence comes from Kerstersia gyiorum, assembly GCF_048595715.1. Classification (NCBI taxonomy): domain Bacteria; kingdom Pseudomonadati; phylum Pseudomonadota; class Betaproteobacteria; order Burkholderiales; family Alcaligenaceae; genus Kerstersia; species Kerstersia gyiorum. The sequence goes on along the minus strand of NZ_CP169556.1, from coordinate 3,227,690 downwards.
CATGGGCCTGGCGGTTTCCTGGGCGCGCAGGCGCGACATCTGCAGGTGCTGGCGCAGGGCCCAACTGCTGCCGAACCAGCCGAGATTACTGAAGTTCGCCAGCAGCGTGGCGCCGCCGCGTACGGCAGGCAGCAGTTCTTCGCCGAAAACGTCTTCGTAGCAGATATTGGCGGCGACGAACTGGTCGTGCGCTGGGAAGGGCGGCTGGGAAATATCACCACGATTGAAGTCGCCCAAGGGCATTTCCATCATGTCGACGAACCAGCGGAACCCGGAAGGAATGAACTCCCCGAAGGGCACCAAATGCTGCTTGTCGTAGTGTTCGTCCGGCGTGCCGGCATAAAGGGCCTGGAGGTCGGTGCCGCCATGCAGCGCGACGATGCTATTGGTGTAGCGGTCAGGCGGCCCGGAATACAATGGAACGCCCATCAGCACCACGGCATTGTGGCTGTCGGCCAGGTCGCGCCATTGCTCCCAGAAGGCCATGGGCAACTGGTGCTGGAACAGCGGGATCATGGTTTCCGGCAGCAATACCAGGTCTGCGCCTTGCTCGCTTTCGAGTGCGGCGGTACTCATCTGCAAGTGGGTTTGCAGCGCATTGACGATATGGATGGGATCGAACTTGATGTCCTGTCCGATATTGCCTTGTACCAGGGCAACGCGCAATGGCTCGCCTTCGGCGACGCTCCAGTCAGTGCGTGCCAGCAGCACGCCTGCCAGGGCGGCGGTCAGCGCCAGCCCCAGCGCCGGCAGGCGCCGCGCAGTGGTCTGGATACCGGTGGGTAGCCAGACCAGCAGGGCGGCGCTGGAAAATGCCGCCCAGAATGCAACGGTGTAGGCACCCCCGAGGATGGCCCAACCAGCATAGGGACCGTCCACTTGTGCGTAGGCGGCATTTAGCCAGGGAAAGCCGGTGAACAACGTGCCGCGCAGCCATTCCGCACCCGTCCAGGCGGCGCTCCAGGCCAGGATCGCGGGCAAGCCCAGGCCTGCAGGTGCGAGCCAGCGCGCAACGAGTGCGGCCAGGCCAAAGTAGAGCGCCATGACCGCTGCCAGTGCGACGACGGCAATGACGGCCAGCGCCGCGGGTATGCCGCCATAGGTATGCAGGCTGATGAAGATCCAGTAGGTGCCCAGCGCGAAAAAGAAAATGCCGAACAGCCAGGCGTCGCGAGCGGCGCGCCATGGGCTTGGGGCAAGCAGCGTGTGTCGTGCCAGCAGACCCAGGCCCAGCCATTGGGCGCCTGGCAGCAACCACGCTGGCAGGGGGCCGGGGGCGAAGGCCAGGGCATAGAGCAGGGCGCCGGCCAGGAGCCAGGGCAGGCGGTTCAGAGGAGCGTCCGGGTGCCGGGAACGGTTCATCGTGGTCAGCAATGGATAATCAGGGTACGGGCAAGCACAGGGCGCGGTGCCATCAGCAGGGTTGCAGCGGATGCCGGCAGCGGTTGGGGCGCGCTGCTGGCAGGAAAGCCTGGCCGGAAGTGTAGCCTGCTGGCGCTGCGCTGACGCACACGAAAACGGCTGCCGGACAGACGTTCGGCAGCCGTGGCGGGTACCGCCGGGCAGGCGCCGGGCGCTGCCTCAGCGTGCTTCCTTGTTTTCGGGGGCGACCGGCGGCGCGGCCTGGCGCGACACGCGCAGCCACAGGGCGCGGCGGGCATCGGCGCGCAGCACCTCGAACAGCAGGTCCCCGTGGCTGTGGCGGTCGCCACGGCGGGGAATGCGGTCCAGTTCGTCGGCCAGCCAGCCGCCGACGGTGTCATAGTCATCGGTAGGCAGGTCGGCATGGAGGGCTTCGTTGAAATCCTCGATTTCCGTCGTGGCCTCGATGCGCCAGGAGCTGGCGCTTTCCGGGAAGATGGTGGGCGTATCGGCATCGAATTCGTCTTCGATATTGCCGACGATTTCTTCCAGCACGTCTTCCATGGTGACCAGGCCGGAGATTCCGCCATGTTCGTCGATGATCAGCGCCAGGTGGCTGCGCTTGTTGCGGAAATCCCGCAGCAGCACGGTCAGGGGCTTGGATTCGGGAATGAAGATGGCCGGGCGCAGCAGGCTGCGCACATCCAGTTCCGGTTCGCGGATCCAGCGCAGCAAGTCCTTGGCCATCAGGATACCGATGATGTTTTCCTTGTCGTCTTCATAGACGGGAAAACGGGAGTGGGTCGTTTCCTGGACAGCGCTCAGCATTGCCGGGATGGGCGTGGCAATGTCCAGCATGTCGATGCGCGAGCGCGGCACCATGACATCACCAGCCGTCAACTCGGAGACTTCCAGCACGCCATTGAGCATGGAAAGCGTGTCGGGGTCCAGCAGCTGGTGTTCTTGTGCGGCGGCGATCAGCGCCTTGACGTCCTCCAGGCTGTCCAGCTCGATATGCTGGCGCGAAAACAGCCTGTGGAACAGGGATTTTGAGGAGGTGGATTTGCGTTCCGAATGGTCGGAACTGGTTGCAGGATAAGGGTCTGACATCGTCCTGAGGACTGATTATGGGAAAACCAGCATAACCCAATAAAAGCGGGGATATGTGGCGATTTAAGGGTAAATACGAGGTAACACTAAAATATTTACCAGAAATTGCAGCTTTGCGCCAGACGCGGCTGGCAGCAGGGACGGCGCCCCGTCAGGGGACGCCGGGCCGTTTTCAGCGCGGTGCGTAGGGATCTGGCAGGCCCATGCGGCCGAGGATACGGGTTTCCAGCGCTTCCATGCGCTCGGCCTCGTCCTCGTCGATATGGTCATAGCCCAGCGCGTGCAAGGCGCCGTGCACGGTCAGGTGGGCGGCGTGGGCCAGGAAGGGCTTGCCTTGTTCCGCCGCCTCGCGGTCCAGCACTTCCAGGCAGATGACGATGTCGCCGTGCGCCGTCCCTTCGGGGTCGGTGCCATATTCGAAGGTCAGCACATTCGTGGCGTAATCGCGCTGGCGAAACTCGAGGTTGAGGGCATGGCCTTCTTCCGCGTCGACAAAGCGCAAGGTCAGGCTGGCGGCCTGGAACTCGGGCGCACCGATTTCGCCAGCGGCGCCAGCGGCAGCGGCTTCCTGCAGGGCCATCTGCAACCAGCGCCGCAGCCGCCAGCGCGGCAGGCGGGATTCAGGAACGGCGTATTGCACGGCCAGGGACAGCGCCGGCGTCGCCGCACGGCTGGGGGAGGGAGTGGCGGAACGCGTCATGGCAGCTTCAGGCGTTTTCCGCGTCATGGCGTTCATAGGCGTCGACGATGCGGGCCACCAGCGGGTGGCGCACGACGTCGCGGCTGGTGAACTGGGTGGTAGCGATGCCCTTGACCTCCGACAGCACACCGACAGCGTGAGCCAGCCCGCTGCGCTGCCCCTTGGGCAGATCGACCTGACTGGGGTCGCCGGTAATGACGGCCTTGCTGCCGAAACCGATGCGCGTCAGGAACATTTTCATCTGTTCCGGCGTTGTGTTCTGGGCTTCATCGAGGATCACGAAGGCATGGTTGAGCGTGCGTCCGCGCATATAGGCCAGCGGTGCAATTTCGATGGTGTGCTTTTCGAACAGGCGCTGTACTTTCTCGAAGCCCATCAGGTCGTAGAGCGCGTCATATAGCGGTCGCAGGTAGGGGTCGACCTTCTGTGTCAGGTCGCCGGGCAGAAAGCCCAGGCGTTCGCCGGCCTCGACGGCAGGACGAGTCAGGATCAGGCGCTGCACGGTATCGCGCTCCAGCGCGTCGATGGCGCAGGCCACGGCCAGCCAGGTCTTGCCTGTTCCTGCCGGGCCGATGCCGAACGTGATGTCGTGCTTGAGGATGTTATCCAGGTATTCGCGCTGGCGCGGCGTGCGCGGGCGCAGGTCGGTGCGCCGGGTGCGCAGTGCGATGCTGCCGCTGGCGTCATCCACCGGGGGCAGGTCGGCCGGGTCGAAGTCCTGGCTGGCGCGGGCGCGGCTGGCACCCAGCTCGACCAGTTCCAGTTGCACGTCATCGACCGTCAGCGCCTGCTGCGCGGCACGCTGGTGCAGGCGCTGCAGCGCCTGGGCGGCGATGCCGGCATCCTTGCCGCTGATGCTGACGCGATTGCCGCGCCGCGAAAGTGTGGCATCCAGACCATTGGCGATCTGCTTCAGGTTCTCGTCCAGCGGGCCCAGCAGGTTGGCCAGGTGCGTGTTGTCGCCTTCCAGAACGATATCGGTGACGGCGTGCTTGGTGTTGTGTTGTTCACTCATTAATGGATTCTGCCATGACTGCAGGCTGGATGTCCGAATCGCGCAGCGCGATGCGGCCACGCAGGGAGTTGGTATTGGCGTGGGTGATGAGTACATCGACCATCTGCCCGATGAGGCGTTGCGGCGCGGGGAAGTTGACGGTACGGTTGTTTTCCGTGCGCGCCATCAGCTCATTCGGATCGCGTCGGGACACGCCTTCGACCAGCACGCGCTGGGTTGTGCCAACCATGGCGGCACTGATGGCGCCAGCCTGTTCGTTGATCAAGGCCTGCAGGCGTTGCAGCCGCTTGAGCTTGACGTCCTGCGGCGTATCGTCGCTGAGGTCGGCGGCCGGGGTGCCGGGACGCCGCGAATAGACGAAGGAAAATGAGGTGTCGAAACCGACGTCGGCGATCAGCTTCATGGTTTTCTCGAAATCTTCTTCGGTCTCGCCAGGGAAGCCGACGATGAAGTCCGACGACAGCGTCAACCCCGGACGGGCGGCGCGCAGCCGGCGCACGATGGACTTGAATTCCAGCGAGGTATAGCCGCGTTTCATGGCCGCCAGCACCCGGTCGCTACCCGCCTGCACCGGGAGGTGCAGGAAGGGCACCAGCTTGGGCAGGTTGCCGTGCGCTGCGATCAGGCGGGGCGTCATTTCCTTGGGGTGCGAGGTGGTGTAGCGGATGCGCTCGATGCCGGGGATTTCGTGCACGTATTCCAGCAGCAGTGCGAAATCGGCGATTTCATCGGTATCGCCCATGGCGCCACGGTAGGCGTTCACGTTCTGCCCCAGCAAGGTGACTTCGCGTACGCCCTGGTCGGCCAGGTCGGCGATTTCCACCAGCACGTCATCGAAGGGACGAGAGACCTCTGCGCCGCGCGTATAAGGCACGACGCAGAAGCTACAGTACTTGCTACAGCCTTCCATGATGGAGACGAAGGCGGTCGGGCCGTCGATGCGGGCGGGCGGCATGGAATCGAATTTTTCGATTTCCGGGAAGCTGATGTCCACCTGCGAACGGCCTTCCTCGCGCCGGCGCGCGATCAGGTCAGGCAGGCGATGCAGCGTTTGCGGGCCGAACACGACATCGACATAGGGCGCGCGCGCCACGATGGCGTCGCCTTCCTGGCTGGCGACACAGCCTCCCACGCCGATGATGAGTTCCGGCTTGGTTTGCTTCAGGTGTTTGACGCGGCCCAGGTCGGAAAAGACTTTTTCCTGCGCCTTTTCGCGCACCGAACAGGTATTGAACAGGATGACATCAGCCTGTTCCGGGTCGTCGGTCAGTTCCAGGCCTTCGTTTTCACGCAGAACATCGGCCATCTTGTCCGAGTCGTACTCGTTCATTTGACAGCCGAAGGTGCGGATGTACAGCTTGCGCGTCGAGCCATCCGTGGCAGCGAACTGGGCCAGGGTCTGGGCGGTATCGGGAATGGGAGCAGGCGCGGCCGGCTCGATGCCGGTGCGACGGAGTGTGGTTTCTTTCATGGGCGGTGCCGTGACGGGTGTTTATCCCGGGGGCAAGAGAAAAATGGAGGGTAGCCGGGGATTTTAACTTGCCGGGCAAGGGGTGATTGGCAAGTGTGGCAAAAAGGGGAGTTTTTGCTGTATGAGCCTGCGCCTGTCCAAACCGGCCTTGCTGCGCATCGCGCGGATGATCCGCCGGGCAGAACAGCGCCGGCGTGCCGGTAATGCTTGCGTGGGGGCGCAGGAAAATACCGGTTCCGCCGGGATGGGCTGCGACAGCCTCGGGAAAGGTTGTCGCAGCCAGCCTGGAATCAGGCGGCCTTGGGGCGCCAGCCGAAGCGGGCCAGCGGCATCATGGCGATGATGATGGCCACGACAGCCGTGACGGCAACGTAGTGCGCCGGGGCCAGCGGGTCTTTTTGCAGCCACAGCTGGGTCAGCACCGGGGTGAGGCCGCCGAAGATGGCATAGGCCACGTTATAGGCGAAGCTCAGGCCCGAGAAACGGATGGCCGGCGGGAAGGTGTGAGTGGAGGCGATGGGCGTCGTGGCAATGGCGCCGCAGAACAGGCCCATGAGGCCGTACAGCAGGATCAGGCTGGTGGCGTCGATACCCGGCAGGCTAAGGTAGAACCAGTACGAGGTGATGATCAGGCCACCCCAGCTGATGATCATGCTGGCACGAATACTGACGCGGTCGCACAGCCAGCCGAAGAACACGCAGCCCAGCGTGAGCATCAGCGTGGCGGCGCAGTTGGCCTGCAGGGCCAGCGGGCGTGGAATTTGATAGCGCGCCTGCAGCAGCGTGGGCGTCATCAGGATCAGTACGACGACAGCGGTCGATAGCGACCACGTCAGGCCGGCGGTGATCATGCAGGCCTTGCGGTGTTCGCGCATCACGGTCTTGACCGGCATTTCAGTCGCCAGCATGCGCTTGGCGGCCAGTTCCTTGAAAATCGGCGTTTCGCCCAGGAAGCGGCGCAGGTAGACCGAGATCAGGCCGAAGATCCCGCCCAGGATGAACGGAATGCGCCAGGCGAATTCATTGACCTCTTCCGGGCTGTAAATGGTGGAAATGGCAATGGACATGATGCTCCCCAGCAGGATGCCGCCAGTGATGCCGGATGTCAGCGCACCAACGCCGAAGCCATAGTGCTGGCGGGGAACGTGTTCGGCAACAAAGACCCATGCGCCGGGCATTTCACCGCCGATGGCAGCGCCCTGGAGTACGCGCATTAGCAACAGGATCAGCGGTGCGGCAATGCCGATATCGGCAAAGGTGGGGGTCAGGCCGATAACCAGCGTAGGCAGGGACATCAGGAAGATGGACAGTGCGAACATGCGCTTGCGGCCCAGGCGGTCGCCGAAGTGGGCGATGATGATGCCTCCCAGCGGGCGGGCCAGGTAGCCCGCGGCGAAAATGCCCAGCGTTTGTAACTGGGACAGCCATTCCGGCATTTCCGGCGGGAAAAACAGGTGCCCGATGGTGAGGGCGAAGAAGACAAAAATGACGAAGTCGTAGAACTCCAGCGTACCGCCCAGGGCGGACAGCGCGAGTGTTTTGTAGTCTTCCCGGTTAAGGGGGCGTTGGCTTGAATCAGGCGGGTTGGTCGAGGCGGAAGTCATGAAAGGTGCTGCAAGTCTGCATCCGTAGAAATGAAAGGGGGACGCAGCGGGCGTCCCGGGTGTTTTGTGTTGTCGGCGCTGTCGCAATGAGCGACGGTAATGCCATGGGCAACATCGTAGCGTATGGACAATAAATCATTTTCATCTCCAGGACACGGCGTCAACTGGGATGCGCATGCAAAAAAACGCCGCCCCTGGGGGCGGCGTTCCTGTTTTCCTGCGTCTACCGGGGCTCAGCCTTCGATAACGTCCGCAGGATTTTCTTCCTTGACCGGCTTGACCAGGTCTTCGCGCTTGACGCCCAGCCACATGGCGATGGAGGCGGCGACGAACACCGAGGAGTAGATGCCGAACCAGATACCGATGGTCAGGGCCAGCGAGAAGTAGTGCAGCGACGGGCCGCCGAAGAAGAACATGGCCAGCACCATCATCTGCGTCGAACCGTGGGTAATGATGGTCCGCGAGATGGTCTGGGTGATGGCGCTGTTGATGACTTCCTTGACGTCGGACTTGCGCTGTTTGCGGAAGTTTTCGCGGATCCGGTCCATGATGACCACGGATTCGTTGACCGAATAGCCCAGTACGGCCAGGACGCCGGCCAGCACGGGCAGCGAAAACTCCCACTGGAAGAACGCAAAGAAGCCCAGGATGATGACCACGTCGTGCAGGTTGGCGATCACGCCGGCGACGGCGAACTTCCATTCGAAGCGGAAGCCCAGGTACACCATGATGCCCAGCACCACGACCAGCAGGGCCATCAGGCCGTTTTCCACCAGTTCCCGGCCCACCTGCGGGCCGACGAATTCCACGCGCCGCAGTTCGACCGAGGGGTCGGCTGCCTGCAGGGCCGCCAGCACGGTCTCGCTTTGCGTGGCCGAGGTTTGCCCTTCGGACAGCGGCAGGCGGATCATGACGTCACGCGAAGTGCCGAAGTTCTGTACCTGGAAGTCGGTGTAGCCCAGACCGGAGACGGTCTTGCGTACGTCGTCCAGCGGTGCGCTCTGCGTGTAGGCCACCTCCAGCACGGTTCCACCAGTGAACTCGATGGAAAGGTGGAAGCCCTTGGTAACAATGAAGAAGACCGCCGCCACGAAGGTGATCAGACTGATCAGGTTCAGCACCAATGCATGGCGCATGAACGGGATGGTACGGTGTATACGGAAAAATTCCATGATGCGTCTCAGTCCTTACCGGGTTTCCAGATGGTGCCGATAGATATCTTGGTGGCCTTGCGGTGCAGGTGGCCGTACCAGAGATTGACCAGCGCGCGCACGCCGACCACCGACGAGAACATCGACGTCAGAATGCCCAGGCAGTGCACGACGGCAAAGCCGCGTACCGGGCCCGTGCCGAACGCCAGCAGCGCCAGGCCGACGATCAGCGTGGTCAGGTTGGAGTCCAGGATGGTGCCCCAGGCACGCTCGAAGCCCAGGTTGATGGCCTGTTGCGGCGTGGCTCCGTTGCGCAGTTCTTCACGTATCCGCTCGTTGATCAGCACGTTGGCGTCGATCGCCATGCCCAGCGTCAGCGCGATGGCGGCGATGCCCGGCAGGGTAAGGGTGGCCTGCAGCATGGATAGCAGCGCCAGCAGCAGCAGCACGTTGAACACCAGGCCGATGGTCGAGAAAATGCCGATCAGGTGGTAGTACAGAATGATGAAGACGGCGATGGCCAGGAAACCGTACAGCGTGGCATTGAAGCCTTGCGCGATGTTTTCGGCACCCAGGCTCGGGCCGATGGTGCGCTCTTCGATGATTTCCATCGGCGCGGCCAGCGCGCCGGCGCGCAGCAGCAGCGAAATGTCAGCGGCTTCTTCGGGGCCCATGCTGCCGGAAATCTGTACCTGACCGCCAGGGATTTCGGTGCGGATTACCGGCGCCGTCACCACTTCGCCCTTGCCTTTCTCGAACAGCAGAATGGCCATGCGCTTGTCGATGTTGTCGCGGGTGATGTCGCGGAAGATACGCGCGCCCTTGGCGTCCAGCGTCAGGTGCACGGCAGGCAGCTGGGTTTGCTGGTCGCGGCCGGGCTGGGCGTCCTGCAGGTTTTCGCCGGTCAGCAGGACCTGGCGGCGTACCAGCAGGGGACGGCCTTCGCGGTCTTCGTAGCGTTCCAGGCCGAAGGGCACGCGGCCGGCAGCCAGGGCCGATTGCGCTGCAGGGGAGTCGTCCACGAGACGGATTTCCAGCGTGGCGGTACGGCCCAGCAGTTCCTTGGCTCGTGCCACGTCCTGTACGCCCGGCAGTTGGACGACGATACGGTCGCCACCTTGCTGCTGGATGATGGGTTCGGCTACGCCCAGCTCGTTGATACGGTTGTGCAGCGTGGTGATGTTCTGGCGCAGCGCATTGGTCTGGACCGCGCTGATGGCCGTCGGGCTCAGCACGCCGGTCAGCAGTACCGGATCATTGGGGTTGTCGCTGAATTCGAGGTCGGTCAGGCGGCCGCGCAAGGTTGTCAGGGCGCGGTCGCGGGTAGTCTCATCGGCAAAACGCAGGGTGACGCTGTGGCCGGTGCGTTCGACGCTGGCCGCGCTGATTTTCTGGTCGCGCAGGATGCTGCGCACGTCACCAGCCAGCGAGTCGTAGCGGGCATTGAGCGCGCCGTTCATGTCGACCTGCAGCAGGAAGTGCACGCCGCCTCGCAGGTCCAGGCCCAGGAACATGGGGTGGGCGCCGAGTGCACTCAGCCATTGCGGCGAGGCCGACAGCAGGTTGAGGGCGACGGTATAGGAGGGATTCTCAGGGTCGGGGTTCAGCGTGCGGTCCAGCAGGTCGCGGGCCTGCAGCTGAATATCGGTATTGGCGAAACGGGCGCGTACCGTGCCTATCGTGCCGCTCTGCTCGAAACTGATTCCGGTCGACTCCAGACCGGCGTCCCGCAACACATTTTCCACCCGGGTCAGCGTGCCCTGGTCGACGCGCATCGTGGCCCGTGCGCTGGATATCTGGACGGCGGGAGATTCACCGAAGAAGTTGGGCAGGGTATAGAGCAGGCCAATCACCAGCGCGACGGCGACGGTGATGTACTTCCATATTGGGTAGCGGTTCATTGCCGGTCTGTCTTGAAAAGTCGGATATGGCCCCGGATGGGACCATATCGGCGGGTATGACGCTTACAGGGCCTTGATGGTTCCCTTGGGCAGCACGGTGGTGACTGCGGTCTTCTGCAGCAGGATTTCCACCGGCTTGTCGGCCAGTTCAGCCACTTCCACGGCGACGTAGGCGTCGGTCACGCGGGTGACCTTGCCGAGGATGCCGCCGGCGGTCATGACTTCATCGCCCTTGGACAGCGCGGCAACGAGGTTGCGGTGTTCTTTCTGGCGCTTCATCTGCGGACGGATCATCAGGAAATAGAGGATCACGAACATCAGAATGATGGGCAGCATTCCCATCAGGGCGCCACCGGTGTCTCCGCCGGTTGCGGCTTGGGCCAGGATCAGGCCGGTCGTTTCAGTTGCGAGCATGAATTCTCCCGTTGATGTTTAGTTATAGGTGTTTGAAAAAGCACCGGCAACATGCCGGCGAGTGGAATTCGAACCGTTTATTGTAGCGGTACGCGAAGACAAGGGTATGGCGGCGCCGCATGCCTGGGCGGCATGCGGCGATTCAAAGGTGTTTGCCCTGGGTTTCCATGACAGTTTCAGTCCACGCCGCGGGCGCGGTCGGCAGCGAATTGCTCGCGCCAGGCCTGGAACGTGCCGGCTGCGATCGCGTCGCGCATCTCCTGCATGATCTGCAGGTAGAAGTGCAGGTTGTGCAGCGTGTTCAGGCGGGCGCCGGTGATTTCGTTGGCGCGTTGCAGGTGGTGCAGGTAGGCGCGCGAGAACTGGCGGCAGGTATGGCAGGCGCAGTGCATATCCAGCGGGCGGGTATCGTCGCGGTAGCGCGCATTGCGGATCTTCACGTCGCCATGGCGCGTGAACAGCCAGCCATTGCGGGCATTGCGCGTGGGCATGACGCAGTCGAACATGTCGACCCCGTTGGCCACGCCTTCCACCAGGTCTTCTGGCGTGCCAACGCCCATCAGGTAACGTGGCTTGTCCTGCGGCATGCGCGGCGCGACGTGCTGCAGGATGCGGATCATCTCTGCCTTGGGTTCACCCACCGACAGGCCGCCGATGGCATAGCCATGGAATCCGATATCGGTCAGGCCGGCCAGTGATTCATCGCGCAGGGATTCGTACATGCCGCCCTGTACGATGCCGAACAGGGCGTTGGGGTTTTCCAGCTGGTCGAAGGCATCGCGCGAGCGCCGGGCCCAGCGTAAGGACATGCGCATGGACGTGGCGGCTTCATCGACCGTGGCTGGGCGGCCCTTGATTTCATAGGGCGTGCATTCGTCGAACACCATGGCGATGTCGGAGTTCAGGCCGCGCTGGATGCGCATGGATTCCTCCGGCGTCAGGAATAGCCTGGCGCCGTCGATGGGCGACGCAAAGCGTACGCCTTCTTCGGTGATCTTGCGCATGCCTTGCAGGCTGAATACCTGGAAGCCGCCAGAGTCGGTCAGGATGGGGCGCTGCCACTGCATGAAACCATGCAGGCCGCCATGCTTTTGCATGATTTCCACGCCAGGACGCAGCCACAGGTGGAAGGTATTGCCCAGCACGATCTGCGCGCCGATTTCTTCCAGTTCGTGGGGCAGCATGGCCTTGACGCTGCCATAGGTGCCCACGGGCATGAAAATGGGGGTCTCGACCACGCCGTGGTTCAGGGTCATGCGGCCGCGTCGGGCCAGGCCGTCGGTGGCCAGCAGTTCGAAATTCAGTCCGGTCATGGGGTCACGCTGCGGGGGATTCGATGAACATGGCGTCGCCATAGCTGAAGAAACGGTAGCGCTCGGCAACCGCATGGGCGTAGGCGCGCTTGATGGGTTCCACGCCGGCCAGCGCCGAAACCAGCATCAGCAGGGTCGATTGCGGCAGGTGGAAGTTGGTGATCAAGGCATCAATATAGTGGAAGCGGTAGCCTGGCGTGATGAACAGGCGGGTATCCCCCGTCATGGCCTGCCCTGGCGGCGTGGCTGTGCCATTGAGCTGCGCTGCCGCCGATTCCAGGGCGCGCACGCTGGTCGTGCCGACGGCGATCACGCGGCCGCCTGCGGCACGGGCCTGGGCGATGGCTTCCAGCGTGGCGGCCGGCACGGTATAGCGCTCGGCGTGCATCACGTGGTCTTCAAGACGTTCGGCCCGCACCGGCTGGAACGTGCCTGCGCCCACATGCAGTGTGACGAAGGCGCGCGCCACGCCCTGGGCCGCCAGTCGATCCAGCATTGCTTCATCGAAGTGCAGCCCGGCGGTGGGTGCGGCCACCGCGCCGGGTTCGCGCGCATAGACGGTCTGATAGCGGCTGTCGTCCTCTGCGTCGGGGCTGTGCTCGATATAGGGCGGCAGGGGCGTGGAACCGTGCTGGTCGAGCAGGCTCAGGGCATCTTCAGGAAAGCGCAGGTGGAACAGGGCGCCGTCGCGTCCCAGTACCTCGGCGTCGAAGGCATCGGCCAGGCGAATGCCGCTGCCGGGCTTGGGGGATTTGCTCGAGCGGATATGCGCCAGGACTTCCGTGCCGCTGAGTATGCGCTCGACCAAAACTTCTATCTTGCCGCCACTGTGCTTGATGCCGAACAGGCGTGCCTTGATGACACGGGTGTCGTTGAAGACCAGCAGGTCGGCAGGGTGCAGCAGCGCCGGTAACTGGCTGAAATGCATGTCGTGCAGCTGGGCCTGCGGATCCAGCCGCAAGAGCCGGCTGGCATCGCGCCGGGCTGCGGGGGTTTGCGCAATCAGTTCCGGGGGCAGCGTATAGTCGTAATCGGAAAGCAACAAGGGTGTGGACACAGGACGGACGAATATCTGGCGCGCAGGGCGCGGTGGGCCGGCGCAACAAGCCGGCAGGTCGCTGCATTTTAGACGCTGCGTGCCAGGTTTGTGGGGCAGGTCCGGTTTTGGTTATGCTGGCGCAGGCGTGGCCCGTTGCCGTGTTGCTTCCAGCGGCGGGCCGGGTGTGGCAGGCATGCGGCAAGGCAGCGGTACGACAGCGGGAAGAATATGGCGTCAGTAGCAAGAAAATGGGCAGGGCAGGTGGCGGGCAAGCGGATGGCGGCGTGGATGCTGCTGGCCCTGGCCTGCCTGGGCGCGCCGGTGCAGGCGGCGCTCAAGGGCGTGCCGGCCGAAGTCGACAGCGCATGGCGGGCGACGGGCCTGCCGGAAGAGTCACTGTCGTTGGTGGTGCGCGAACTCGCCGGCAAGGAATTGGTGCACATCAACGGTGAAGTGCCGCGCAACCCGGCTTCCGTCATGAAGTTGGTGACTACCTGGGCGGCCTTGTCCGAGCTGGGGCCGGCGCATACCTGGCGCACGGCCCTGCTGACCGAACCCGGCGCGCGTCCCGATGAGCAGGGCCGCTTGCCTGGCGCTCTTTATCTGCGCGCCTCGGGTGACCCCTTGTTCGATATACGCGACCTTTGGGCGCTGCTGCGCGAACTGCGCCTGCGCGGCGTACAGCATATCGGCCAGGTGGTGGTGGACCGTAGTGTTTTCGGGCCGGTGCAGATAGATCCCGGCGCGTTCGACGGCGCCGGGGATCGTCCCTATAACGCCAGCCCCGATGCCCTGGTGGTCGGGTTCGGTGCGTCGCGGCTGTTGTTCCTGCCCGATGCGCCTGCGCGCAAATGGCGTGCAACGATGGACCCGCCGTTGCCGGGCGTGCGCCTGGAAGGCGAGGTGGAATGGAGCGATGTCCGCTGCCCGGGTGCGCCGGTCGTGCGTACCGAGCCGGTGATTCACCAGGACGGCATCGTGCTGAAGCTGAGCGGCAAGGTGGCAGGGTCTTGCGGCGAATTCAGCCTGTATCGGCTGGCGCTGGGGCAGGTCGATTTTGCCCAGCGTACTTTCGAGTATCTCTGGCGCTCCATGGGCGGGACGTTTGGCGGGCAATGGCGCGATGGCCAAGTGCCGCCGGATGCGGTGCTGCTGGCCCAGCATGAGTCGCCGCCGCTGTCGGATGTGATCCGGGTCATCAATAAACGCAGCAACAACGTCATGGCGCGCATGGTGCTGCTGGCGCTGGGCGTCGAGCGTGGCCGCGGACCGGCGACGGTGTCAGGCAGCGGCCAGGTGGCACAGGCCGTGCTGGCGCGCCAGGGGCTGGCCATGCCGGAGCTGGTGCTGGACAACGGCGCCGGGCTGTCTCGCCAGGCGGCCGTTTCGGCAGATAGCCTGGCATCCCTGCTGGATGTGGCCTGGCGTTCTCCGTGGATGCCGGAATTCCTGTCTTCGCTGGCGATTGTGGGCGTGGATGGCACGGTCAGGCGGCGTTTGCAGAACAAGCCGGCGCAGGGCCGGGCACACTTGAAGACAGGGTCGTTGCGGGATGTGCGTGCAATTGCGGGCTATGTGTCCGGCGCCAGCGGCAAGCGCTACATCGTCGTCAGCATCGTCAATCATGCCGAGGCGGACAAGGTGCGCGCATTCGACGACGCGTTGGTGGCCTGGCTCGCCGAGCGGTGAATGCCGGGCGTTCGCTTATTACCCCTGGCGGGCGTGAGGGCAGGATAGAGGGCGGATAGGGCAGGGTTAAGGGCTTGCTTGCTGGTGGCGGCAGCCCTGGCAGCGTGGCGGGCGCAATGCCGAAAAAGGTGTTTTTCGAGGCGCGGGCCGGGGCAGGCTACATTTAGTTCTTGCCAGTCGCCTGCCCTTCCGTTATAGATGCGAGCGCAGATATACGGAGATATTTCATGGCACTTTACGAAGTCCGCCACCCGCTGATTCGTCACAAGCTCGGGTTGATGCGGCGAGCCGATTTGAGCACCAAGAGTTTTCGCGAGCTTTCACAAGAGGTCGCCGCCCTGCTGACCTACGAGGCTTCGCGGGATATGCCGCTGGAAGCGCATGAAGTCCAGGGATGGTGTGGCGCCGTCAGCGTGGAAAAACTGGCTGGCAAAAAAGTGACGGTCGTGCCTATCCTGCGTGCCGGTATCGGCATGCTGGATGGCGTGCTGACACTGATCCCGGGTGCGCGCGTGAGCGCCGTCGGGGTGGCGCGCAACGAGGAAACGCTGGAAGCCCATACCTACCTGGAAAAGCTTGCCAGCGACATGGACCAGCGCCTGGCGCTGATCATAGACCCGATGCTGGCGACGGGCGGTTCCATGGTGGCGACCATCGACCTGCTCAAGCGCGCTGGCTGCCGCGACATTCGCGCGCTGGTTCTGGTGGCTGCGCCCGCCGGTATCGAAAAAGTGCAATCACGCCATCCGGACGTGGATATCTATACGGCATCCATAGACCAGGGCCTCAATGAGCACGGTTACATCGTGCCCGGCCTGGGTGACGCCGGCGACCGCATTTTCGGTACGCAGCAGAAAAGCAGCTGATCCGGCAACGGCAGCAACCGCAGGCGGCAAGGTCCGCCTGCCGAAACAGCGTGGTGAAGTCGGTGGAGAATGTTGGCTTCGGGCTTCGGGCTTCGGGCTTCGGGCTTCGGGCTTCGGGCTTCAGCGGCAGGCGTCGGCTTCAGGTGGCAGGAACCAGCGAGGCTGGCGTCTGTATCGCTTTGGGTGTGCTGTCCAGCAGTTCGCCGAACCAGTGGTGGGTCGTTGCCAGGGCTGCCACTTCGCCGATGATTAGCAAGGCAGGCGCATGAATGGCGTGTCGCTGGGCATCCTGCGCCAGGCGTGCCAGGGTCGTGGGCAGCACGCGCTGCCCGGGTAGCGACCCATTTTCTATCAGGGCACAGGGCGTGTTTGCCGCACGGCCATGGGCCTGCAATTGCTGGCTCAGGGTGTCCAGCTGGCCGACGCCCATGTAGAACGCCAGGGTCTGGTGTTCTGCCGCCAGCGCGCGCCAATCGAGCGTATCTTCCGACTTGGCGCAATGCGCCGTGATCAGGCGCACGGACTGCGCGTGGTCACGATGGGTCAGGGGGATGCCGCTATAGGCCGCACAGGCCAGCGCGGCGGTAATGCCCGGCACGATTTCGTAGGGGATGCCGTCGGCACGCAAAGCGCTGATTTCCTCGCCCCCACGCCCGAAAATGAAAGCATCCCCGCCTTTCAGGCGCACGACTTTGCGGCCGGCGACGGCGTGTTCGCGCATCAAGGCGTGGATATTCTCCTGGGTGGCATCATGGTTGCCGCCCAGGCGCTTGCCAACGGAAATGCGGGTGGCGTCGCGTCGCGCCAGCGACAGGATCTCATCACTCACCAGCCGGTCGTACAGGATGACGTCGGCTTCATTCAGGGCACGCAGGGCCTTGAGCGTCAGGAGCCCGGGGTCGCCTGGTCCGGCGCCTACCAGCGTGACACTGCCCGGCAGCGGCGGGTATTCCTGTGCCAGCGCTTGCTGCAAGGCCTGTTCGGCGGCTTGCGGGCGAGCCTGGCGCAGCAGGGCAGCCACCGGGCCGTCCAGCAGCCAATCATAGAACTGGCGCCGGCGCCGCAGGTCGGGCAGGCGCGCACGGATGCTGATACGCCGCTTGGCGGCCAGGCTGGCGAGCGGGCCCAGGGAGTGGTCCAGCAGGCTTTCCAGGCGCTCGCGGATGCGGCGGGCCAGCACCGGCGCCGTGCCGCCAGATGAAATGGCGATCTGTATGGGGTCGCGGTTGATGACGGACGGCACCTGGAAACTGCAGCGTTGCGGATCGTCGACGACATTGGTGAAGATGTGGTGCTGCTCGCCTGCTGCCGCGACGGCTGCATTCAATGCGACATCGTCGGTGGCGGCAATGATCAGCCAGTTGCCGGCCACCCAGCCCGGTTCGAAGTGGCCGTCTATGTGGCGCAGCCTGCCCTGGTCGCGCAGTGCGCGCAGTGCTGGCGTCAATGCGGGGGCGCCCAGGGTGATTGCCGCGCCGGCGTCCAGCAAGGCGAGCGTTTTACGCTCGGCGACATCGCCTCCGCCCACGACCAGAACGGCGCGGTTGCGTAAGTCGGCAAAAATTGGAAACAACGGCATGGCGGCAGGCATGGCAGAAAGGGCAGCTTATTTTGGCATCGACGCTCCACTGCTGGAATGATTGAAAACTCATGACTTAATGACTTATCGGCATATGGGCGGCAGCGCGATTGCCTGGGGCGATACAGACCTGGCAGTCTGTTTTTCGAGGCGGTATCCGGCCTGAAAGCGGCGGTACGGCGCGTTTGAAACAATTTGTCTGACTTGGCCTGAACTATGGCTTGCCGCAGCGCTTTGCGCTGCTATCATGACGACATGGGCCGTTTTGACGGCGCCTGTCCGCGGTGTCTACGCTTTGCGGCGGATGTTGCCTGGCAGCGCTGGAGGATGGCTGGAACATGTATTTTCATCCGTCAGTCATGGCGGCATTTCATCGCCGCGCCCTGTGGGGCGCGTTTTCCAGGAGCAGAATCCATGTCTCGTAAATCCGCGGAATCCACCAGGGACGTCCTGATCGACAACGTGAAGTCCACGTTGCATGATGCTGAAGCGCTGTTGCGTGAAGCGGCTGCCAGCAGTGGCGAGAAAGCCGCCGAGCTGCGCGAGCGGGCCTTGGTTTCCCTCAAGCGCACCCGAGAAGCCGTGCATGACGCACAGGACGCCATCGTGACGCAAGGCCGTCGCGCTGCGCGCGCCACCGATGACTATGTGCACGACAAGCCCTGGCAGGCCATTGCTGCCGCCGGCGTGGTGGGCCTGTTGCTGGGCTTGGTAATCGGCCGTCGCTGACTGGCGTAGCCGGCCAGACGCTACCGGGAAATCCGTATGAACCTGAAAGACTCTCTTACCGCCTTGGGTGCGACCGTTCTGGAGGCGTTCAGGACGCGTCTGGAACTGTTCGGTCTCGAGCTCGCGGAAGCGCGCCTGCGGCTGGTCAAGCTGCTGGGCATGTTCTTCGTCGCGGTTTTTCTGTTGGCGCTGGCTGTCCTGCTATTTTCGCTCTGGTTCGCCATGTTGTTCTGGCAGACTGAGTACCGCTACATCGCATTGGGGGCGCTGGCCGGCGTTTACGCGCTGATCGGCCTGTTCCTGCTATACCGGCTGCGGCACGACCTGGTGCATGGTGAATCTCCTTTTGCCGCGACCCTGGAAGAGCTGCGCCGTGACGCAGACATGCTCAAGCATCTGCGCAGTGAAGTCGACGCGGCAGGCCAGGCGCTCGAGCGGCAATCCCTGCAATCTGGCCGGGAGGATCGTCCGTGAGCAAGAAAATGTCGGACCGCCAGATGAAGATCGCTCTCCTGCGTACGCAGGCATCTGTCGAGCGTGAATTGTTGCTGCAATATGCTGCCTCGGCGCGGGATAACGTCTCGCGCGTGACCAGCTGGGGCGGCAAGGTCGGTGGCAGCGGGATCATCGGCAGTGTGTTCCGTATTTGGACGCTGGCCTTGCGTCATCCGGTGATTACGTCGACGGCATCGGCGTGGCTGTTGCGCGGCAAGCGTTCGCGCTGGCTGCGGCTGGGCGGCGTGGCCGTCGTGGCCTGGCGTGTCTTCAGCATGCTGGGCGGGCGTCGTTAAGCAAGCTCCTGCCCTGGCCTGACGGCGTCTGGCGCTGTTTGCCGCTGGCTGGGCAGGGGTGTTTCCGTCAATTGCGTCAACTGCCGTACAGCACGATTTGCCCGGCCTGAGCGGGAAACTTGCTGTAATATAGAACGATTATCTTTTAGTCCTTTTTTCCCCTGGCCTTGATCGTTCGGTGGATGGACGCCTGCGTGTGCGGGCGCTGGTCCCGGTATCCGGAATAATGACGGAAATTCTATGAAGAAACTGCTGGTAGCGCTGCTGGGCGCGGCGTTTTGCGCGGGGGCCCAGGCTGCCCCGGAACGTATTGTGTCGCTGGGTGGCACGGTGACCGAGATCATCTATGACCTGGGCCATGGCGACAGTGTCGTGGCCAGTGATATCTCCAGCATCTACCCACCAGCCGTGCAGTCCCTGCCGCGTGTCGGCTACTACCGTACCGCACCGGTGGAAGGCATTGCCGCCATGCAGCCGGACTTGATTCTGGCTTCGGAACAGGCCGGTCCGCAGCAAACCTTCAAGCGCCTGAGTGATCTGGGCATCAAGGTCGTGCAGGTTTCCGACGGCCACTCCATTGAATCCCTGTTCGAGCGCATTGACAGCGTGGCAGATGCGCTGGACGATCAAGCGGCCGGCAAGGCTCTGGCCGAGAAAATTCGCACGGATCTCGATGCCAGCCTGGCACTGCCGGAAACGCCCCTGTCCGCCCTGTTCATCATGGTGCGCACCAGCAAGCCTTCCGGGGCGGGCAATGGCACGGCGGTCAATGAGGTCCTGAAGCTGGCCGGCCTGAAGAATGCCATGGCGGAGCAGCAAGGATACAAGACGCTGTCGGCCGAAGGCGTCATCCAGCTTGCGCCCGAGATGATCGTGACCACCACGATGTCACTGGAAGCCGTGGGCGGCATGGAAAAATTTCTGCAGTTGCCTGGCGTCTCTGCGACTCCTGCCGCCAAGGCTGGCCGGGTGCTTGCACTCGACGACCTGTTGATCATGGGTATGGGGCCGCGTTTGCCCGAGGCCGTTCGCAGTCTCAAGGAAGCAGCCGCCAAACCGGCTACCGGCAGCAGCAGCGGTTCCTGACGTGGCACTGAGTTCAAGCCGTTCCCAGCGTGTCGGGCTGCTGGGGTTGACTGCATTTACCCTGTTGATTGCCTTACTGGCCGCAGTTTCCGGGGCTGTCGAGATTCCCCTGATGCGGATTCCGGCGCTGCTGGCCGGAACCCAGGCGCCGGAGGAAACCCTGTGGCGCAATGTGCTGCTGGATATCCGCCTGCCTCGGGTGCTGTTCGCCTTGCTGGCGGGAGCGGCGCTGGCCGTATCCGGCGCGGTGATGCAGGCGCTGTTCCGCAATCCGCTGGCCGAGCCTGGCCTGGTCGGTATTTCAGCCGGCGGCTCCCTGGGGGCTGTCGGGGCCATTGTGCTGACCAATGGCGGGTTCTGGGTGCTGGCGCCTTCGGCCTTTGTCGGCAGCCTGCTGGCGACCATGCTGGCCTATATGCTGGGCCGCCGCTTTCCCGGCGTTGCCGGTTTGTTGCTGGCAGGGATCGCGATCAACGCGGTCGCAGGCAGCATCATCGGTATCTTCACATTCATTGCCACGGATACCCAACTGCGCGATCTGACTTTCTGGAGCATGGGCAGTCTGGCTGCGGCAGACTGGAAGCTGCTGTCCTATCTCGCGCCATGGCTGGTGATCGTAGGCGCCTGGATGCTGTTCCAGTGGCGGGCGCTCAATGCCTTGCTGCTGGGCGAGCGCGAAGCGCAGCATCTGGGCTATGCATTGAAATCCATCCGCCGCCGCCTGGTCGTGGGCACGGCGCTGATCGTCGGTCCGCTGGTTGCCGTCACGGGCGGCATCGCGTTTGTTGGGCTGGTCGTGCCGCACTTGATCCGGCTGACCTTCGGTGCCGACCACCGCTGGCTGCTGCCGGGGTCGGTCGTGGCCGGTGGCCTGGGCTTGACGCTGGCCGACTGGGTTTCTCGCATTGCGGTGATTCCGGCGGAGCTGCCCATCGGCTTGGTGACCAGCCTTATCGGCGGTCCGTTCTTCCTGTGGCTGCTGGCCCGTCGCAAGGGGCTGACATGAGCCTGAGTGCAAATACGATCGCGGTTTCCCGGCGGACGCGTGAAATCCTGTCGGATGTTTCGCTGGATCTGCTGTCGGGCAGTGTTGTCGCGCTGCTGGGCGCCAACGGGGCAGGCAAATCCACCTTGCTGGGCGCTTTGGCCAATGAACTGTCCTACCAGCGTGGGCAGGTGACGCTGGATGGCACCGAGCTGGAGGAAGTCGGACACCATGGCCTGGCCCGCCGCCGCGCGGTATTGCCGCAGCATTCGTCGCTGTCCTTCGATATGCCGGTGGATCAGGTTGTCGCCATGGGGGCCTATCCGTTCCCCGAAGTCGAGCCAGCCGTGGTGGAAGCGGAGATTCGCCGGGCGTTGGCCTGTGTCGAATGCGAAGCCTTCCTGGGCCGGCGCTATGGTGAACTATCGGGAGGGGAGCAGCAGCGCGTGCAGAGCGCCCGGGTGCTGCTGCAATGCCTGGTTGGCCGTACCGCAGGTGATGCGCGCTATCTGATGCTGGATGAACCTACCGCAAGCCTGGACCCGCGTCACCAGCAAGGCCTGCTGCGCGCCGTCACGCAACTGGCGGCAACCGAACGTCTCGGGGTGCTGGCCATCCTGCATGATGTCAATCTGGCGGCGCGCTGGTGCGACCGCATCGCGCTGCTGGCGCAAGGCCGGCTGATCGCCTGTGGTGCGCCGGCGGAGGTGCTGACGGAAGCCAACCTGGCCGAAGTCTACGACATGCCGGTGCGCGTCCTGCCGCATCCGCTGGCGCCGAAACGTCCGCTGGTTTGCTTCGACCTGGATTGAAGACCAGGTCCATGCCGCCCCTACTGGCGGCATGAGCCCGGGCGTGGGCAGGGCGAGCCGGTGCCCCCGTCGCGGTGGTGCTGTTACAGCCCCAGTGTTTCCCACATGGCGTCGACCCGTTCTTGCACCGACTTGTCCATGGTGATGGGGCGGCCCCATTCCCGGCTGGTTTCTCCAGGCCACTTGTTGGTGGCGTCGAAACCCATCTTGCCTCCCAGGCCCGAAACAGGCGAGGCAAAGTCCAGGTAGTCGATGGGCGTGTTTTCCACTGGCACGGCATCGCGCACGGGGTCCATGCGCGTCGTCATGGCCCAGACCACTTCCTTCCAGTCGCGGATGTTGATGTCCTCGTCGACCACGATGATGAACTTCGTATACATGAACTGGCGCAGGATGCTCCAGATACCGAACATGACGCGCTTGGCATGGCCTGCATACTGCTTGCGGATCGAAACGATGGCCAGGCGGTAGCTGCAGCCCTCGGGCGGCAGGTAGAAATCGGTGATTTCCGGCAACTGCCGGCGCAATAGCGGCACGAACACTTCATTGAGCGCCACGCCGAGCACGGCCGGTTCGTCTGGCGGCTTGCCGGTGTAGGTTGTGTGATAGATCGGATCGCGGCGCATGGTAATGCGATCCACGGTAAAGACCGGGAACCAGTCCTGCTCGTTGTAATAGCCGGTGTGGTCGCCATAGGGGCCTTCCAGCGCCATCTCATAGCCGCTGTCGGGCGGTGGCGGAGCGCCTTCGGGCACCTGCGGCGCAATGGCGCGCGGGTCGCTGCTGGGCAGCAGATGGCCTTCCAGAATGATTTCCGCGCGTGCCGGCACCGACAGCTTGCTGCCCAGTGCCGACGCCACTTCGGTACGCCCGCCGCGCAGCAGTCCGGCGAACTGGTATTCCGACAGGCTGTCGGGCACCGGGGTCACGGCACCCAGGATGGTGGCAGGGTCGGCGCCCAGCGCCACGGCGACCGGGAAAGGTTGTCCTGGATTGGCCAGTTGGTGGTCGCGGAAGTCCAGCGCGCCGCCACGGTGCGACAGCCAGCGCATGATGAGCTTGTTGCGTCCTAGCAATTGCTGGCGGTAGATGCCCAGGTTCTGGCGCTTGGCGCGCGGCCCCTGGGTGATGACCAGGCCCCAGGTCAGCAGCGGCGCGGCATCGCCGGGCCAGCAGTGCTGCAGGGGCAGGTTGTTGAGGTCGACATCATTGCCTTCCAGCACGATTTCCTGGCAGGCCGGGCTGCGTACATTGCTTGGGCGCATATCCCAGAGCGCAGCCTTGAGCATGCCGACCTTGGCAAAAGTATCGCGCAGGTCGCGTGGCGGTTCGGGTTCGCGCAGCGAAGCCAGCAGTTCGCCGGTTTCACGCAGCGCCGACACGTCTTCCGCGCCCATGCCCCATGCCACGCGCTGGGGCGTGCCGAACAGATTGGCCAGTACCGGCATGGCAGCCTTGCTGCCGTTGTGGCGCGCATTTTCGAACAGTAGCGCCGGTCCGCCCTGGCGCAGGATGCGGTCGCCGATTTCGGTCATTTCCAGGTGGGTGGAAACTGGTGCGCTGATGCGCCGCAGCGCATCGCGCTGTTCGAGCTGGGCAATGAAATCCCTGAGGTCGCGATACTTCAAGATGACTCCCGATGGAACGAAGCCGAATGTAAAAAACGTTTCTCGCCGTCACCCATGGCCGTTCCGGGCAGGGAGTCCGGGGGAAAGAGGTTAACATCCAGGCTTGATTTGCATGTCATGCATATTATTAATGGAGTTTAACCATGTCCGCAGATCCTGAATCCGGGAGCTGGCGGCGGTATGCGAAGAGCGCGTATGGTTCTCTGGGGGCACTCACCCGTGTCGGCACCCGTTATCTGGGGCTGGGTGTGCTGGTCGCCGGCCTGTTGACCGCCCTGTTGCCGGATGTCCGCCAGCAGATGGTACGTATCCAGCAGGCGGTATTGGCGGAAATCTATCCGCTGGAATCCGAATCCTTTGCTCATTCCCCGGCCCAGGCATTGGGCCAGAGCGTGGCCTCAGCCGGCAGCAGCCAAGGGCTGGCGGCGCTGAACCATGTCTCCCTGCCGCTAGACATCATGCGCGAGCTGGGCGTCAGCGTCGGGCAGGTGGATGCGCTGCGCAGCTATATCGCACGTAAGTACCGCGTTGCCTACGATGCCACCGGCGGCGTCGTTGCGACCAGTTTCCGGGTAGGCCACGAAAAGGAACTGGACCCCTTGCTCCTGCTGGCCGTGATTGCCATTGAATCCCGCTACAACCCGCTGGCCGAAAGCTCGGTTGGTGCCCAGGGCCTGATGCAGGTCATGACGCGGGTGCACCGCGACAAGCTCGACCCCTACGGTGGACCTTCGCAAGCGCTCAATCCCGTCGTGAACATCAACGTGGGCAGCATGATCCTGTCCGACTGTATCCGCCGCCGTGGTTCGGTGCAGGGCGGCCTGGCCTGTTATGTGGGGGCCACCGGCCCTTCGGATGGCGGCTATGGCGCACGCGTACTGGCCGAACGCCGCCGCCTGGCGCTGGCGGCCGGCATTCCGCTGGTGCGCTGACCCAAGGCGACGGCGCAGGCAGAAAGCGATGCAGGGAAAAACTGCCGGCTTTCCCCGCTGTCAGCACACTCAAGCAGGCTGACAGCCGGGGCGGGTGTTGCCTGGCAGGCTCAACGGCCCAGCATCGTGCCGATGCGGGCGACCGCTTCTTCCAGCTTTTCGGTTGCCGTCGCGTAGGAAAAGCGCATGGCACGTGCGCCATGCGTCGGGCCGAAGTCGTGCCCGGGGACGGCGGCAATGCCGGCTTCATCGAGCAGCCGCCGCGAGAAGGCCGCGCTGTCGCTGGCATGGGCGCTGATATCCGCGAAGATATAGAAAGCGCCATCAGGCCGGGCGTCCACCCGCAGGCCCAGGCGTTCGAAGGCGGGCAGCAGGAAGTCGCGCCGCGCCTTGAAGATTTCCCGGCGCGCTTCGAAAATTTCCAGCGATGCCGGCTCGAAGCAGGCCAGGGCTGCGTATTGCGACAAGGCGGGCGGGCAGATCATCAGGTTGGATGCCAGTTTCTCCACCACTGCTACCAGCGGCTGCGGCACGATCATCCAGCCCAGGCGCCAGCCGGTCATGTGGAAGTATTTGGAAAAGCTGTTCAGGATGATCAGGTCATCGTCCAGCGACAAGGCCGAACGCGGTGCTGCTTCATAGGACAACCCCAGGTAGATCTCATCGACAATAGACAGCCCGCCACGGGTGCGCACGGCCTGCAGCAGTTCGGCCAGCGCGGCGCGTGGAATGGACGTGCCGGTGGGGTTGCTGGGCGAAGCCACGAGGATGCCGCGTGTTTTCGGCCCCCAGTTGGCAGCGACGCTGGCAGCGGAAAGCTGGTAGCGCTCCGACGCATGGCAGGGAATGAGGCGCGAGACGCCGCCAGCGCTGCTGATGAAATTGCGGTTGGCGGGGTAGCAGGGGTCCGGCATCAGGATTTCATCGCCGGGATTGATGAGCGTCAGCGCGGCCAGCAGCAAGGCACCTGAGGCGCCCTGGGTGACGACGACGCGTGCGGGATCGACCGGCGCGCCCAGTTGCTCACCGTAATAACGAGCGATGGCTTCGCGCAGGGCCGGGATGCCCAGTGTCGGCGTGTAGCCGCTGCGGCCGTCGCGCGCAGCACGCATCAGCGCATCGAGCACGGGTTCGGGGGCAGTGAAATCGGGCTCGCCTATGCCCAGGCTGATGATATCCGCGCCGGCAGCCTGGCGCGCCAGGGCCTGCTTGAAAATTTCCATGGCCTGGAACGGCTGGATATCCAGGGTGCGCTGCGCGGGAGAGGGGGATGACATGTGGGTCCTGAACGGAAGAATCGGATCAGCTGCCAGCCAGGGGGCCGGCATAAAAGGACGATTGTAGTGAGCCGCGGCGGGTCTGGCCAACCTGGCAAGGGCAGCCGTGCAGGGGGAAAGTGGCGCAATGCGGCGCTTTCCGCGTTAAGGGGCTAGAATGAGCCCCCGTATATCCCTATCATCAACACGGTTTTCGGATTCGCCATGGTTAACGATACTCTGCGTCAGACCGCGCTCGACTATCACGAGAAAGGTCGTCCCGGCAAATTGTCGGTTGTGCCGACCAAGCAATTGAGCAATCAGCGGGACATGGCCCTGGCCTATTCGCCCGGCGTGGCGGTTCCCTGTGAGGAAATCGTGGCTGATCCCGCCAACGCGTTCCGTTTCACCGGCAAAGGCAACCTGGTCGGCGTCATCACCAATGGTTCGGCGGTGCTGGGCCTGGGCAATATCGGCGCGCTGGCCTCCAAGCCGGTCATGGAAGGCAAGGCGGTCCTGTTCAAGAAGTTCGCCGGCATTGATGTATTCGACATCGAAATCAATGAGTCCGATCCGCAAAAGCTGATCGACATCATCGCCAGCCTCGAACCTACCTTCGGTGGCATCAACCTTGAGGATATCAAGGCGCCGGAGTGTTTCACCGTCGAACGCACGCTGCGCGAACGCATGAACATCCCGGTGTTCCACGACGACCAGCACGGCACGGCCATTTGCGTGGCGGCCGCAATCATCAACGGCCTGCGCGTGGTCGACAAAGATATCAAGGACATCAAGCTGGTAGCTTCCGGCGCCGGTGCTGCGGCGCTGGCCTGCCTGGACCTGCTGGTCGAGCTGGGCTTGCCGCGCGAGCACATCTGGGTGACGGACATCGAAGGCGTGGTCTACACCGGTCGCACCGTGCTGATGGATGACAACAAGGCGCGCTATGCGCAGGATACCGAAGCCCGCAAGCTGGCCGACGTGATCGGCGGTGCGGATGTGTTCCTGGGAGCATCGGCCGGTGGTGTGCTCAAGCCCGATATGGTCAAGGTTATGGCTGCGCGTCCGCTGATCCTGGCGCTGGCCAATCCGCAGCCGGAAATCCTGCCCGAGGATGCCCATGCGGTGCGTGATGATGTGGTGATCGCCACCGGGCGCTCGGATTACCCCAACCAGGTCAATAACGTCCTGTGCTTCCCCTACATCTTCCGGGGGGCGCTGGATGTGGGCGCGACCACAATCACCCTGGACATGGAAAAGGCGGCAGTCTACGCCATTGCCGACCTGGCCAAGGAAGAGCAGGATGAAACGGTGGCGGCAGCCTATGGTTCCTACGGTACCTCGTTCGGCCCTGAATACTTCATTCCCAAGCCTTTTGATCCGCGCTTGTTGGTACGCATTGCGCCTGCCGTGGCGCGTGCCGCCATGGACGGCGGTGTGGCGCGGCGCCCGATTGCCGACATGGACAGCTACGTGGCGCAGCTGCAGCAGTTCGTCTATCACTCCGGCGCCTTCATGCGCCCGGCTTTTGCAGAGGCCAAGCGCCTGGTGGCAGAGGGCGGCAAGACCCGCATCGTGTTTGCCGAAGGCGAGGACGAACGCGTGCTGCGCGCCGTGCAGGTGGTGGTCGATGAAAAACTGGCCAAGCCCATCCTGATCGGCCGTCCCAATGTGCTGGCCAGCCGCATTGAAAAATTCGGCCTGCGCCTGCGTCTGGGCGTGGACGTCGAAGTGACCAATCCGGAGTTCGATGAGCGTTTCAACCGCTACTGGAGCACCTATTGGGAGATCATGAGCCGGCGCGGCATTTCCAAGGAAATGGCGCGCGTGGAAATGCGTCGCCGCCTGACGCTGATCGGTGCCATGATGGTGCACCTGGGCGATGCCGACGGCATGGTTTGCGGCACGGTCGGTTCTTATGGCAACCATCTGCAGCTGATTGACGAAGTCATCGGCAAGCGTCCGGGCGCCAAGACCTATGCGGCCATGAACATCCTGCTGCTGGAGTCGCGTGCGCTGGCGCTGGTGGATACGCACGTCAACGATGATCCCACCGCCGAGCAGATCGCCGAGTTCACCATGGCGGCTGCCGAAGAGATGCGTCGCCTGAAGCTTGTGCCCAAGGTGGCGCTGCTGTCGCGCTCCAACTTCGGCGGTGGCGGTGCGCGGTCCGGCGAGAAAATGCGTGAAGCCCTGGCGCTGTTGCGCGAACGTGCGCCGGAACTGGAAGTGGATGGCGAAATGCATGGTGATTGCGCGCTTGACGAGAGCCTGCGCCTGCGCATTCTGCCTTCCTCGACGCTGTCGGGCGAAGCGAATCTGCTGGTATGCCCCAACGTCGATGCCGGCAATATTGCCTACAACCTGCTGAAGACGGCCGCGGGCGGCAATATTGCCATCGGCCCCTTCCTGCTGGGCGCCAATGCGCCGGTGCATGTGCTGACCTCCAGCTCGACCGTGCGGCGCATCGTCAACATGACCGCGCTGACAGTCGTGGACGCCAACAGCGGCCGCTGATGCGTTCTCCTTGACCAGAGCTGCCGTGGCCGGTTATCCGCCAGCCAGGCGGGTCTGCTGGTTCCCTCTGCCCGACGGCGCCACTTCCAGAACGGAAGTGGCGCCGTTTTTGCATGCCGAAGGTGTTTCTGGCGGGAACCATGGCGGCGCGACAGGGTCTGGATAGGCAATGATGGATCGCGTTGTGACAACGAAATGCACGGGAAATGAAACGGCGGGAAAAAAATCCGGTATTCTTCGCCCGCGCGGTCCGGTGCAGCTTTGTCAGCCTGTCGCATCCGGCGCTTTGTCCGCCTTGCTCGTCGCAGTGCAGGATGGGTGGGGCAAGCCGGGGCAGCCGTGTCTCCAGGTGAGGCAGGCAGGAGGCTCGTCCCCCGCGTATTGCCGGGAAAACCCGGGAATTGATTGGATTACGCTATGCCGATACGATGCGGCCTAGCGAGACTGTTACTGCGTTGTTCAGGGAGACGCAAACATGAGTTCGACCCCTTCAAACGGTCTGGCGCAGGCGCTGCAGCGCGGGGGTGCCATTGATCTGGGCAAGGCGGATGCCGCCGGCCTGGAGGCCGCCGCGTCCGCACAGGGCCTGGGTTTCTTTGTTGCCGACTGCGACCGCGCGCGCAGTCGTTCGGCTGTGCTGCGTGCCATTGCCAAGGCTGTGGATTTCCCGGTCTTCTTCGGCAATGACATGGACAGTCTCTATGACTGCCTGACGGATACGGTGCAAGAGCAGCGCCAGGGCGTGCTGTTGTATTTGCGCCGCCTGCATTCGGGCGATCCGGCGCTGGAAGGCGACGCGCGCGAAATCCAGACCGTCTGCGAAAACGTGGCCGAAGCCGTGGCGGATACCGGCAAAGTCTTCGCTTTCGTGATTGAGCACGCCGGGCGCCATCCCGACCCCGAGCCGGGACGATCGCAGTCCTGGAGCGCGCAGGCCGGCGGTGACGAAGAATAAGCCTGTGTGGCGGGCCGGGTCGTACAACCAGACGCTGGTCCGCGTGGTTTCCTTTTTCAATAAATGTCAGGTTCCTGTCCCTGCGGCCTGGCCAGCGTTACAATAGCGTGAAAGGCACTGTCCGAGGGCAGTGCCGCTTCGGGTTCATCTTTTTCCTGTCCGTATCATGCTCCGTCAACGCACCATCAAAAATGTCGTACGCACCGCTGGCGTTGGCCTGCATTCAGGCCTGCGGGTAGAGCTCGTCATGCGTCCGGCGGCACCTGATACCGGCATCGTCTTCCATCGCGTAGACCTGCCGGAAGTGGTCGATCTGCCGGCTCAGGCCGATCAGGTCGGTGATACCCGCCTGGCATCCGTGCTGCAGCAGGGCAATGTGCGCGTTTCCACCGTGGAGCACATCATGTCGGCGCTGGCCGGCCTGGGGATAGACAATATCCATATCGACCTGACGGCCGAAGAAGTGCCCATCATGGACGGCAGTGCCGGTACCTTCGTCTACCTGCTGCGCTCGGCTGGTATCGAGGAACAGAAAGCGCCCAAGAAGTTCCTGCGCGTGCTCAAGACCGTCGAAGTGCGCGAAGGCGAAGGCCGCAATGAAAAATGGGCGCGCCTGGAACCCTACAACGGTTTCTCCATGTCGTTTTCCATCGACTTCCATCACCCGGCCATCGACGCAACGGCGGGGTTCGCGGAAATCGACTTCGCTACCCATTCCTACACGCGCGAGATCGCCCGTGCGCGCACCTTCGGTTTCGTCAACGATGTGGAAGCCCTGCGTGCCGTCGGCCTGGCGCGGGGCGGCAGCCTGGACAATGCCATCGTGATGGACGAGTACCGTGTGCTCAACAACGATGGCCTGCGTTATGACGACGAGTTCGTCAAACACAAGATCCTGGACGCCATTGGCGATCTTTACCTGATCGGCAAGCCGCTGATGGCGCGCTATGTGGCCTGCAAGTCGGGTCATGCACTGAACAACCGTATTTCCCGCGCCCTGCTGGAGCAGCAGGATGCCTGGGAAATCGTTACTTTCGAAGAAGAGCCAGCGGAAAGTGCGCCTGTATTCCAGCGCGCCTGGAAGCTGGCCTGATTGCCCTGTTGCGGCGGCGTGTCCCAGCCTCGGGGCGGCTGCCTTGAAGCCTGATAGGCCAGGCGCGAACGGGTGCCGGAAACACACTGCCCCTGTTGCTGGATCTTGATCAGCCACAGGGGCAGTTTTTTTGCGGGGCAGATGTGCTGGACACGCGTGTCCAGCCGCCGCTGCTGGCCTGCGAGGGAGAGATCAGTTGGTGGAATCGTCTGATTTCTCTGGCGCATGGTGGCGCAGTAGGCGAGCGACGGCATCGGCCAGCGGGCCGGGCTGTAAATCCTGGTGCAGTTCGGAAAAAGCCTGCAGCGCAGAGGCGTCCAGCGGGCGGGCCATGGGCTTGGGCCGTTGCCATTGAGACTTCAATTGTCGCAAATCTGCTTGAATCCTGATGCTAATTTCTGTAAGGTTCCAGCCTTGAGCGCAGAGCGTCCTGCTGATAGAGGGCGCCAATTGCCGTAGTTTTGCCGCGTGGGCGGCACTGGGAACTGCCAGCAACAGACGGTTCTGTTCGGCGCGCGCAACCTCACAGACCGCCCCCAGGGCGGTCGGCAGTATCTTTTGCAGCGCCTCCTGTATCTGGATGTGGTGCTTGGCGACGGCCATGATGCTGGAGCCGCCAGGGCTGGCATCCAGCCAATGTTGTATCCGGCTGTCGGTCGTGCGGGAACGCATGTTCTTGGCGGTGGTCATACAGTGGCTGCAAGGTTCAAGGGAAGTCTTTAATGAAGATCATGATAGTTCACCGCAGCGGCGGTGAGGTGACGCGGCGGGTGCTGGGCGGCCTTCCCGTGACACTGCTGCTGATGGCCGGACTGGTGGCGGCCGCGGCACTGGGCGCGCTGGGCATGCGCTACTGGGACGTGCGCGGGGGCGTACCGCGTGAAGGTATCATGCCGCCCGAACAAGTGTTGCGGGATTCCGCATTTTTGCGTGACAACGTCGGCATGCTTGCCGGCAAGGTCGGCGATCTTCAGGCGCGCCTGGCGACGCTCGACGGCCTGGGCAGGCGCCTGGCCAACCGCGCTGGCCTGCGTGTGCCGGAAGGTGAGTTCCATGCCGCTGCCAGTGGCGGCGCCCTGAGCCCGGTCGATGGCGTCATGGATGATACCGATGGCGCGGCGACGGTGCCGCGCTACAGCGCAGAGGACATCGGCCGCCTGCTGGATGAACTGCAGCGCAAGCTGGAAGAGCAGTCCGGCATGTATACGGTGCTCGATGCCGCGCTCACGCGGCAGGGCGCGGACAAGGCACGGCTGCCTACGCGCCAGCCGCTGGCTGAGAAATATCCCTACCTGTCTTCATCCTATGGCTGGCGCCGTAACCCGGTAACTGGCCGCATGTCCATGCACGAAGGCCTGGATTTTGCCGCGCCTCCTGGTACCCCCATTGTGGCGGCATCGGGCGGTGTGGTGGTCGAGTCGCGCTATCACAATGCCTATGGCAACCTGGTGGAAATCGACCACGGCGACGGCCTGATCACGCGTTACGCGCATGCGCGCAAGCTGCTGGTGAAAACCGGCGACCTCGTCGCACCGGGCCAGCCCATCGCGGAAGTTGGCTCGACCGGGCGCTCCACCGGCCCCCATTTGCATTTCGAAGTGCGGATGGCGGGACAGGCGCTGGACCCCAAGCTGTTCCTGGCTGCGAATGCATCTCAAAGCACTTTGGCGGGTATTTTGGACGAAGCCGGGAATAAGTCGGCCCGACTGCGTTAAACTGGGCTGTTTCCTTGTGCGGCGAGTCCGCTAACTGTGTCCCCACTCGCATGCTTTCTCTGCTGAAAAAAATCGTTGGCAGCCGCAATGATCGGCTGCTCAAGCAGTACCGGCGCCAGGTGGCGCAAATCAATGCGCTGGAAGATTCCATCAAGGCGCTGTCCGATGAAGCGCTGGCGGCCAAAACGCCGGAATTCAAGAAGCGCCTGGCCGATGGCGCCAAGCTGGATGACCTGTTGCCTGAGGCTTTTGCCGTGGTGCGCGAAGTCGGTCGCCGTGTCTTTGGCATGCGCCACTTCGACGTCCAGTTGATGGGTGGCATGGCCCTGCATGATGGCAAGATCGCCGAAATGCGCACTGGCGAAGGCAAGACGCTGATGGCGACCTTGCCGGTCTACCTCAATGCGTTGGCAGGCCAGGGCGTACACGTCGTGACGGTCAATGACTACCTGGCGCGGCGCGATGCGGCCCAGATGTCGCGCCTCTACAATTTCCTTGGCCTGACCGTGGGCGTTGTCGTGCCCCAGCAGGATAACGAGGAAAAGCGCGCCGCCTATCGTGCCGACATCACCTACGGCACGAACAATGAATTCGGTTTCGACTACCTGCGCGACAATATGGAATATCGCGCCGACGACAAGCGTCAGCGCAAGCTGTTCTTCGCCATCGTCGACGAAGTCGATTCCATTCTGATCGACGAAGCC
The DNA here is from genome assembly GCF_048595715.1 of Kerstersia gyiorum. Lineage (NCBI taxonomy): Bacteria > Pseudomonadati > Pseudomonadota > Betaproteobacteria > Burkholderiales > Alcaligenaceae > Kerstersia > Kerstersia gyiorum. The sequence goes on along the minus strand of NZ_CP169556.1, from coordinate 3,195,273 downwards.
CGGACTCCGCTGATCATTTCCGGTCCGGCCGAAGACCATACCCAGATGTATGTGGGCATGAACGCCGTGCCGCCGTTGCTCAAGCGCATGGCATCCGAGCCCAAGCCGCACGAGCCGGAACCCGAAGGCGACTTCTGGGTGGACGAAAAGAGCCACCAGGTCTACCTGTCCGAAAGCGGTCACGAACATTCTGAACAGATCCTGGCGCGCCTGGGCCTGCTGCCGGAAGGTGAATCGCTGTACGACCCGCGTCATATCACGCTGATGCACCACTTGATGGCAGCATTGCGTGCGCACAACCTGTTCCACCGCGACCAGCACTATGTGGTGCAGGACGGCGAAGTGGTCATCGTTGATGAGTTCACCGGCCGCCTGATGGTAGGCCGGCGCTGGTCCGACGGCCTGCACCAGGCGGTCGAGGCCAAGGAAGGCGTGAAGATCCAGAACGAGAACCAGACGCTGGCCTCGATCACCTTCCAGAACTACTTCCGCATGTACGACAAGCTGGGCGGCATGACGGGCACGGCAGATACCGAAGCCTACGAGTTCCAGCAGATCTATGGCCTGGAAACGGTGATCATTCCGACCAACCGGCCGATGGTTCGCAAGGATCAGAACGATCAGGTCTTCAAGACCAACGAAGAAAAGTACAACGCCATCATCGCGGATATCCGCGATTGCCATGAGCGCGGCCAGCCCGTGCTGGTCGGTACGACCAGCATTGAAAACTCCGAGCTGATTTCCGAGCGCCTGAAGGCCGCCGGCCTGCCGCACAGCGTGCTGAACGCCAAGCAGCACGCCCGCGAAGCAGAAATCGTTGCTGAAGCCGGCAAGCCGGGCCACATCACCATTGCCACCAACATGGCGGGTCGTGGTACCGATATCGTGTTGGGTGGCAGCATCGAGAAGCAGATCGGCCTGATCCAGCTGGATGACAGCCTGCCCGAAGCCGCCAAGGCTGAGCAGATTGCTGCCGTGCGCACCGAATGGGAGCCGCTCAACCGCCAGGTGAAGGAAGCCGGCGGCCTGCGTATCATCGGTACTGAACGCCATGAATCGCGCCGTATCGACAACCAGCTGCGTGGCCGTGCCGGCCGCCAGGGTGATCCGGGTTCCTCGCGTTTCTACCTGTCGCTGGAAGATCCGCTGATGCGCATCTTCGCCGGTGAGCGCGTGCGCGCCATCATGGAACGCCTGCGCCTGCCGGAAGGTGAGCCCATCGAGGCCGGAATGGTGTCGCGTTCCATCGAAACCGCGCAGCGCAAGGTCGAAGCGCGCAACTTCGATATCCGCAAGCAGCTGCTGGAGTACGACGACGTCGCCAACGACCAGCGCAAGGTGATCTACGCCCAGCGCAATGAAGTGCTGGAATCGGACTCCCTGACCGAGATGGTCGATAACCTGCGTGACGCCACGTTCCAGGAACTGGTCGCCCAGTATGTGCCGCATGGCACTCTGGAAGAGCAATGGAACATCACAGGCCTGCAGAACGTGCTGGAAGCCGAATGGCAGTTGCAATTGCCGCTGGCGGAAAAGCTCGAGAAGCAGGCTGACTACGGCGAGGAAGAGATCCTGGCTGACGTCCTGGAAGCGGCCCGTGCGGTGTACCACGGCAAGATTGAACGCGTGGGCGCCGAAAGCTGGGGCCAGTTCGAGCGTTCCATCCTGTTGCAGGCCATGGATATGCAATGGCGTGTTCACCTTTCGGCGCTGGATCACCTGCGCCAGGGGATTCACCTGCGCGGTTATGCGCAGAAGAATCCGAAGCAGGAATACAAGCGCGAAGCCTTCGAACTGTTCTCAGACATGCTGGACCGCGTGCGCAATGAAGTCGTCAAGGTATTGATGACGGTGCGTATCCAGTCGCCGGAACAGGCCGAGCAGGTCGTTCAGACCGAGCCGGATGCCCAGGTGCGCAATGCGCAATACGAGGCTGGCGGCGAAAAGGTCGACGAGGCTGCCGCTGCTGGTGCGGATGTGCCTGTGGTGGGCCGCAACGATCCATGCCCTTGTGGCAGTGGCAAGAAATACAAGCAGTGCCACGGCAAGCTGGCCTGAGTCGGCTAAAGGCTGGCAGGCTGCACTGACAGCCCTTCGTAGCAGGGGCTATCGGATAAGGGGCGTGAAATAGGCAATGGCCTGTTTCACGCCTTTTTGTTTTCGGGCCGTGTCTGAATGCAGGTGTCAGGACGGCAGGAGGCAAGCCTGCGATTGGGTACAAGTTTGCCGCCTACGCGAGGGCTGGCGCTCAGTCATGACCTGGTATTCAAGACCCTGTTTACGCGGCAGTTGCACTTGTTCTCCGAATTGATCAATACAGTGTGCGACCGCTACCCCCAGTGGCCTTTGCGCAATATGTTCTACTTGGCCCGGATGCTTTCGGATCAGCTCTCGGCAGGCCAGAAATATCAATCACTTAAACCTGCTGTCAGTATCAGCTTGTTGGTACGGAAATTTGGCGCAGCATCCGCAGACAGTCAACGTTGCCTGTCCGAGGCCAGCGTGACCAAACTGGAGCAATGGACCGAGCAGTTGTTCGACGCAGCGACCCAGCAAGACCTCTTCCGTTAGGCTTGCTGGCCGCCGGAAGGCTTGGGCGGGTCAGGGGCCGCGTGTGAGCCTCAGACCAGGAAGATGGTTGCCAGGCCCAGGAAGATGAAAAAGCCGAGACTGTCGGTCGCGAAAGTCAGTAGCACAGAAGAGCCCAGGGCCGGGTCCTTGCCGAAGCGAGCACGGACCATGGGGACCAGCACCCCTACGCCTGCGCCCACCAGCATATTGCAGACCATGGCGCCCATCATGACGAGGGCAATGGATATTTCGCCGGAGATGAACCAGGCGAAGCCCCCGGCGACCAGGCTGCCGCACAGCCCGACCAGCAATGTGACGCTGAGTTCTTTCTTGATCAGCCGCCAGACGTTGTCTGGCGTAACGCGCCCGACCGCCAGCGCGCGGATGATCATGGTCATGGTCTGATTGCCCGAGTTGCCACCGATCCCGGCGACGATGGACATGAGGAAGGCCAGGATGACGATGTGGCTGACGGTATCTTCAAAGCGCGAGGCAACAATGGAAGCGATGGCGGCGGTACAGAGGTTGAGCAGCAGCCAGGGCGCCCGGTTGCGCATGGCGGCGCGCATGGGGGCGAAGATGTCTTCTTCCTGCATCCCGGCGCGTGACAGGGCTTGTTCATCGGAATCTTCGCGGATCACGTCCACGACATCCGCGATGGTCACGCGGCCGATGAGTCTGCCTTGTTCATCCGTGACGGGGGCGGACACCAGATCGTAGCGTTCGAAGGCGCCGGCGGCGTCGGCATCGGAATCGGTCGGGCTGAGCGCCAGGAAATCCGGGCTCATGACGTCGCGCACATCGGTTTCAGGTTCCGAGACCAGCAGTCGCGTCAGCGGCAGCGTGCCTTGCAGGCGGTCCTGGCGGTCGACGACGAAGATCTGGTCGGTATGGTCGGGCAGTTCGCCCAGGCGGCGCAGGTAGCGCAGGACGACCTCCAGGGTGACGTCTTCGCGCACGCGCACCATCTCGAAGTCCATGATGGCGCCGACACTGTCCTCGGGGTAGCCCATGGCCGTCAGCAGACGCGCGCGTTCCTCGTCGGTCAGTCCCTTCTGGACTTCCGCGACGACATCCGGCGGCAGGTCGGGCGCGATATCCGCCAGTTCGTCGGCATCCATGTCGCTGGTGGCGGCCACCAGGTCCTGGCGGTCCATCGCCTCAATCAGCGATTCACGCACCCAGTCGTCGACTTCCAGCAGCACGTCCGCATCGTGGCTGTGATCCACCAGGCTCCAGATGATCTGGCGTTCATCCTTGGGCAGGGACTCAAGGATGAAGGCGATATCAGCCGGATGCAGCTGATCCACCAGCAGCTTGATTTCCGCATCGTGCTGCCGGTGCAGCAGGTTTTCCATCAGGCCGGCGCGGTCGTTCTCGGCGTATTGGCGATGGGCCAGTTCGGAAACCAGTTGCTGCCGGCGCAGCAAATCCTGTACCTGGCGCAGGGCGAGCTGGGCGTCTTCCGGGTCCAGGCGGCGCGGTGCGGGGGGAGTACTGGAGGCGATCGTCATCAATGGGTTCCTGCTACGCGGGTTCAGGCCGTGGGCAGCTTGCGTTTCTTGCCAGCTTCATCCATGGCGACATAGGTTAACGTCGCTTCGGTGACCTTGACGATATCGCCGATGAGGCGTCGTTGTGCGAAAACATCGACGCGCACGGTCACCGAGGTTGTGCCGACACGGGTGATCTCGGCATAGAAGGCGAGCAGGTCGCCCACGCCCACAGGCTGGCGGAATTGCATGGCGTTGACCGCCACGGTGCCAACGCGGCCTTGGGCCAGCTGGGCCGCCACAATGGCGCCAGCCACGTCGATATGGGACATGATCCAGCCGCCGAAAACATCGCCGTAGTAATTGGCGTCGGCCGGCATGGGAACGACGCGCAGGGTGGCGTGCTTGCCTTCGGGCCAGTCGGGCAGGGTTTCCACGCCGGGATTGGGCGCCGCCGGTTGCTGGGAGGGGGTGATGCTCATGATGCCTGAAGTCCTTGTCGACTCAATTGAGAAAAATGGTGGCGATTATGCAGGAAAGGCCAGTCTCGGGCGAGCGCTGTGCACGGGCCGGGACAGGCCGGATGCTGTTTCTGGAAAACAGTGCCAGCTGCCATGCCAGGGCATGCGCCACCTTCGCTGTCCTGTCCGCAGGACTCCGGCGGCGTAGCGGGAAAACCATGATGATAGCCCCCATGAGGCCTTTGGGGCGAGGGTTGGTATGTTGGCAGCGTGTTTCGGTAATACGGCGAGGATGGGAAAGGGGGTGCAGGGTCCGGGCCGGTGGTAGGCCCGGAAGGGGCAGCGGGGGAGACGGACCAAGACATCGGTTCCGACCCCGGGGCGCCTGGCGCATCACAGGATCAGGCCTGGCCCCGGGGCTCAGGCCGCGGGGCTGTTGTGCGGGCGCAGCTCAGGTCGGCTCGGCTTGAGCCAGGCGTTGCTGTGCCAGGCCCACCCAGGCCGAGGCGCCGACGGGAATGAGTTCGTCGTTGAAGTCATAGCTGTCGTTATGCAGCAGACAGGGGCCTTCGCCGTGGCCTTCGCTGCGGTGGCTGCCGTCGCCGGAGCCCAGCCAGAAGTAGCAGCCAGGCCGCACCCTCAGCATGTAGGCGAAATCTTCCGACGCCATGGACGGCCGCACCGCGTCATTGACATGTGCTGCGCCAGCGACGCTTTTGAGTGCCTGGGCGCAGAATGCGGCTTCGCCGGGGTCGTTGATGGTGGCCGGATAGGTGCGGTGGAATTTCAATCGCCCGACGCAATTGAATGCAGCGGCGATCTGTTCCGTGATGGTTTGCATGCGCTGCTCGACCATGTCTGTCATGCTGTCGGCGTAGGTGCGCACGGTGCCGCTTACCACGGCATGCGTGGGAATGATATTGTCCGCGCTGCCGGTATGGATCTGGGTAATGCTCAGCACGGCAGTATCCAGCGGATTGCGGTTGCGCGAGATGATGGTCTGCAGGGCCTGGGCGATCTGCACGGCAGGCATGATCGGGTCCACGCCCAGGTGCGGCATGGCGGCATGGGTGCCCTTGCCGTCGATGTGAATCTGGAACTCGGCGCAAGAGGCCATGATGGGGCCGGCGCACACGCCGAATTCGCCAGCGGGCAGGCCCGGCCAGTTATGCATGCCGAAGACCGCTTCGACCGGAAAACGCTCGAACAGGCCGTCTTCTATCATGCGCCGGGCGCCGGCGCCGCCTTCTTCGGCAGGTTGGAAAATGACGTGCACGACGCCGTCGAAGTCACGCGTCTGCGCCAGGTAGCGCGTGGCTGCCAGCAGCATGGTGGTATGACCGTCGTGGCCGCAGGCATGCATACGGCCGGCGTAGGTGCTGGCGTGGCCGAACTGGTTGGCTTCCTGCATGGGCAGGGCGTCGATATCGGCGCGCAGGCCGATGGCGCGGGTGCTATTGCCGCGTTTGCCGCGGATGGTGCCCACCACGCCAGTGCCGGCGAGGCCGCTGGTGGTTTCTACGCCCCATTGTTGCAGCAGTGACTGGATCAACGCCGAGGTGCGCTTTTCTTCGTAGCTCAGTTCCGGATGGGCATGGATGTCCCGGCGGATATCGCGGAATTCACCGTGCCAGTCTTTTAGCTCGGGAATGATGTTCATGGCAGTTCCTGGTTGCATGCGCCGGGCCCGCTGGCCGGGCTGGCATGGTCGAGATGGGGGGCGACAAGCGCCTGCAGGCTGCGCGCGACGGCTTTGTTCCCAGCTACGATATTACCGCTACGGGCCCAGGGTTCGCGTCCGTACATATCGTCGGCCAGCCCGCCGGCTTCACGCACCAGCAGCGTGCCGGCAGCGACATCCCAGGGCGCCAGGCCCATTTCCCAGTAACCGTCGAAGCGGCCGCAAGCCGTCCAGGCCAGGTCCAGCGCGGCCGCGCCGATGCGGCGGATGCCGCGGGTCGAGTGGATGGCGTCGTGCAGCATCGGCATGTACTGCGCTTCAAAGGAGAAGTCGCGGAACGGGAAGCCGGTCGCCAGTACCGATTGATCCAGTGATGGCGAACGCGACACACTGATGCGGCGGCCATTGAGCCATGCGCCTATGCCCTGCACGGCCGTGAACAGCTCTTCGCGATTGGGGTCGTAGACCACGGCGACGATAGGGTTCTCCTGGCCGTCGCTGCTGACGTCGTCGTGCGCGACCAGGGCGATGGAGACGGCATAGTGAGGAATGCCGTGCAGGTAGTTGGTCGTGCCGTCCAGCGGGTCTATGCACCAGGTGGCCTTGCCCTCGGGACGGCCACCGGTTTCCTCGGCGACGATGCCGAAGTCGGGCGTGCGTTCACGCAGCACGCTGATGATCGCCTCTTCGGCCTCGCGGTCGGCCTGGGACACCAGGTCGTTCTGCGCCTTGTGGTCGATCACCAGATCGCCGCGGCGGTGTGAATACGCCTGCAGGATGGCGGCGCCCGCATGGGCGGCGCTGACGGCGGTATCTATGGCTTCGCTCAGGGCGCGCAGCGAGAGGAGATCCGGCAGGTCGGGAAAGGAGGTCTTCATGCTTCGCTCATCCAGGAGAAACAGGCCAGCGCGGTCGCTGGCAGTAATATTCATTATTCCATGCAGGAGTCTATCTCTTTTACATGTCTTCTTCGTATCAAGCATTGAAGCCGGCCCGGCCGGACCTGGATTCCGCCGGGCTGCCCTATAGCCCTGACTATGGCGATATCTATCACGCGGCGCAAGGGTCCCTGGCGCAGGCGCGTCATGTGTTTCTGGCTGGCAACAGCCTGCCCGGGCGCTGGGCCGGGCGTGAGCGCTTCGCCGTATGTGAAACGGGTTTCGGCCTGGGGGGCAATTTCCTGGCGTTATGGCAGGCTTGGCGTGCCGACCCGTCCCGTTGTCGCCGCCTGCATGTGGTGTCGCTTGAAGCCCATCCGTTTACACGCGAGGGCCTGTTGGCCATGTGGCGTGCCAGCCTGGCTCCCGAATTGCAGGATCTGGCCGCCCAGTTGCACGCACAATGGCCGGATCCGCTGCCCGGTTTGCACCGGCTGGAGTTCGAGGGTGGCGCGCTGACGCTGACACTGGGTTTCGGGCAGGCGCTGGAATTGGCGCCGCGCCTGGAGGCGCGGGTGGATGCCTATTTCTTCGATGGATTTTCCCCGGCGCGCAACCCGGAAATGTGGTCGCCCCACCTGTTCCGCCGGCTGGCGCGCATGGCCGCGCCAGATGCAACCCTGGCAACCTGGTGCAGCGCCGGGCATGTGCGCCGGGCCATGGAAGATGCGGGTTTCCTGGTGGAGCGCAAACCTGGCCTGCATGGCAAGCGGCATATGGTGGCCGGGGTGCGGAGAACATTGCGCACACCTGGCAAGGCACGCTTGCCGCAGGCCCATGGCGGACCGCGTACCGCACTGGTGATCGGGGGCGGCCCGGCGGGTGCCGGCATGGCCCATGCCCTGGCGTTGCGGGGCTGGCAGGTGACGGTAGTGGACCCGATGGCCGTGCGGGATGGAGGTGTGCATCAGGGGCACACCGCAGCGGCCTGTGTGCCCCTGATTGCGCGCGACGACAACCCGCGCGCCAGGCTGGCGCGTGCCGGCAACCTGCGCACCTGGGCGCGCTGGTCTGCATTGGCGGGAGACGCTGCGCCTTTGCGTTGCGGCGCCTTGCAGATGCAGCGCCTGGAAGGGCGGGCTGGTGATCCCAGGGACGCGCTGGCTGCGCTGGACTTCCCGGCGGATTGGGTGCGCTGGATGGAGCAGGACGAAGCCAGTGAGTGCGCTGGTCTGCACCTGAGTCAGGGCGGGGTGTATTTCGCCTCCGGTATGTTGGTGCGCCCGCCGCAACTGCTGGGCGCGTTGCTGGCATTCCCGGGTATCCGGCACGTGCAGGCCAGTGTTGCGGCTTTGCGGCATGGCACCGACGGCTGGCAGGCGCAGGATGCTGCCGGGCAGGTGCTGGCAGTGGGGGCGGTGCTGATAATGACGAGCGCGGTGGCATCATGGCCATTGCTGCAACAAACCGGCCTGCCTGCTGACGCGGCCCCCCGGCTGGCCACCGTGCAAGCGACGGGGGGCGCGATTGCTTCCTGGCCGTCTGGCCGCCTGGCCGGCGGGCCATCCTGCGTGCTGGGGGCCGAGGGCTATGTGCTGCCCGCGCTTGCTGGCCGCTGCGTGTTGGGCAGCACCTATGAAGAAGACAAAACGACCTGGACCCAAACGGCTCGGCGTCTGGCCATCGCAGAAAAAATGCCGGCGATGCTGGCTGATGCCGGCCTGGCGACGACAGACGGAGCAGAAGACTGGTGGGGGGGAGATTGGGCTGGCTGGCGTGCGGTCGTACCAGGGCGCTTGCCGGTACTCGGTCCCGTGCCGCAATTGCCGGATGCCTGGGTAGCGACTGCGTTTGGTTCCCGGGGCTTCTCCTGGGCCGCGCTGGCTGGCGATGTGGTGGCGGCCAGCCTGGAAGGCGAGCCCCTGCCGTTGGAGCGGGACCTGCTGGAAGCCATACGGCCTTAGGCGGCGCATTGATGCGCGGATGCGTGACGCTATGGGCAGGCGTGATCAGGGCGGAATGGCGCAGGAGGATGTGCCGGCCAATGGGAGGGCTGACGGGGGGGCTGATGGGGGCGATCGGCGTTGCATACCGATGCAGGGGATGGCGGCCATAGCGGCGGTCACGAAGTGACGTAGCGGATGGAAGCAGTTTTATTGCCGATTGCCAGGATTGCAGGCGGCGCCTTGGGTTGGGGTGTCGGTGCCAGCAATATCCGGGCCGGCAGTCAGACTGCAAGATAAAAGCCTGACGAAAGTAACAAAATGTGTTTTCGGGCTGAATGTGGCGATTTGCCGCAGCGGATATAGATGGGCAGCCCTTAGTGCAAGAGATCGCTAGCCTTTTCCCCGTATCGGGACGGCACAAAAGCGGCAGGCGGACTGAAAAAAGGGCAGGATTTTAGTTCGAAAATCCAGGAGTGAGTTTATTTCGCCGCGCAAATCCGTCAGAATACTGACTTTTGAAGCTATTTAGGCCTTCGGGCGAATGGTCGGGCGTGCGGAATCCCTCCCGGGGAGGCCGCGCGTGGCCGTTTGCGCGTGGCCGGGGGATGCTCAGTGCCGTCAACGTACGACTCCGTCCATACGATACAACTGGATCATCTCGAACCCAGTCAGTCTTCTGCCAATCGCATCGAATTCGATGCGGGTGCGGGAAGCGTGCTGGTGATCGAGCCGCATGCACCGGGCGTATTCCGTCTGCGTGCCGGGCCGCAGGAAAAAATTACCGGCGACAAGCCGCGCACCCAGCGTGCGCGAGCCGTGGCGGAAATGCTGCTGGCGCGTGAAGAAGCGGTGGGCGAAATGGAAGTCCATACCGACAGTGATGCCGGTATCTGGCGCTTGCAGCAAGGTGAGGTCGAGCTGGAAGTGGCTCATCACCCGTGGCGGCTGGTGCTGCGCCGTGGCGACCGCGTCCTGCTGAGCGCAGATTCAGCGCAGCAGGGCAGCTGGCACGGTGCTGCCGGTGAGGATGAACCTTACTGGGCGCTGGCCTTTGGCCTGGAGCCTGGCGAAGCCGTCTATGGCCTGGGCGAAACCGCTGGCGACCTGGATCGTCGTGGCGAAACCATCGTTTCAGACGACCCTTCGCACCGTTCCCTGCCGCTGGCGTGGAGCGTGCGCGGCTGGGGCGTCTACGTCAACGGTGTTGAACGCATCGTGCACGCCGTGGGCGACAGCGAATTCCCCGACGACTATCGCATTGGCGTAGACAGCGGCGTTCTGGACCTGTTCCTGTTCGCGGGCGAACCGGGCGAAATCCTCAACCAGTACACCCAGCTGACGGGCCGCGCTGGCCAGCCTAGCCTGTGGGCCATGGGAACCTGGCTGCAAACGCCGGAAAACCTGTCGGTGACGGAAGCCGCTGAACTGGCGGCGGAATTCCGCGAGCACGGCTTGGGCCTGGACGTTGTTCAACTGCCCGAGCCGGCCGCGTGTCTGGTGCGCGAGGGCAAGCTGAACCTGGAATGGGACGCGCAGCGCTTCCCTGATCCGAAGCAAGCCCTTGCGCTCTTCAAGCAGCGCGATCTGCACGTCAGCGCCAGCGTATTTCCGGGCGTCCTGGCCGGTTCCGAAGCCTTCACTGAACTGGAAGACCGCGGCTGGCTGCTGGCCGAAGAATCCGGCGACGCCAAGGTATTTCCTGGCATCGCTGCGACCAACGGACAGGCCTATGCCTTGCTGGACCTGACCAACAAGGACGTCTACGCGCAATGGCGCGACCGTCACCACCAGTTATTCCAGGACGGACTGGAAGCGCCTTATTGCAGCGTGCCCGCCAACCTGGAAGATGGCCTGGTCTCGCGTGGCGACGACAGCGGCGCGGCCTTGCGCACCCTGTACCCGCTGCTGGCGCGCCGCTCCTTGTTTGATGCTGTCGCCGGACACAAAATCCCGCCGGAAGGCGTGGTGCCGGGCAGCGACCTGTTCCCGGCAGCGCAACGCCTGCCGTGGCAAGCTGCGCCCGAAGTTCCCAATAATTGGGCCGGCTTGGCATTCAGCCTGCGCACTGCGCTGGCTCTGGGTGACAGTGCCGTACCATTGCAAATGCATGCGCTGGGCAACGTGCGTGCGCCGCTCGATGCCGTCACGCCCGAGCTTTACATTCGTTGGCTCACCGCACTGACCTTCTCCGGCAACTTCATCTTCCAGGGCGTGCAGGGCCTGCTGCCTTGGCAATTCGGTGAAGAAGCCGAAGCGGCCGCCCAAGTCTGGATGCGCTGGCGCTACCGGCTCATCCCCTACGTGCTGGGGGCCATCGAAGACGCCGCGCGTACCGGCTTGCCGGTACAGCGCTCCATGGCGCTGTCGTTCCCGAACGACGAACGTGCGCAGCAATGGCAAACCCAGTACCTGCTGGGCCCGGCCCTGCTGGTAGCGCCCATCCTCGAAGCCGGCAAGACCCAGACCGTCTACCTGCCCGAAGGCGAAGCCTGGTGGGATCTGAACACCGGCTGGCGCTACGAAGGCGGCACCGTCATTACGATGGAATGCGGCCTGGACCAGTATCCCGTCTTCGGCCGCGAAGGCCACATGCTCTGTCTGGGGCCGGCAACGCTGCACACGGGCGAATTCAACTCCGCCCGCCTGCTTGACGAAGTCTGGATGTTCGGCATGCCGGTCAACAACCCGGTCGTCATGCGCAACAAAATCCGCGTCATGCAAATGCAGGGGTCGAGCTACATCAAGGGCCTGGAAGGCCTGCGCATCCTGCCGTCGCAAGGCCTTGAGGTCAAGCGCCGCGGGGCAGAAGTGCGAATCTCGCGGGCACGCTAAGGCTGCAGAGTGGATTGGGCGGGCTGAGACCGGAGCGTTATGGCAACCGACAGCCTGCCTGCCAATCCTGTGTGGGCCTGATGCTGCGAGACGAAAAGGGGCGTTAGTCTGAACCTCCCTTTTTTGCATTTTTGCCGCTGATTTTTGACACAAGGCGATGTTTGCGTCATAATTTACAGCTTCACCAGTTTTTGAACGCTGGTGAAGCCCGGCAGTAAAAGGGTCTTTAGCTCAGTCGGTAGAGCAGCGGACTTTTAATCCGTTGGTCGAGGGTTCGAGTCCCTCAGGACCCACCAGAATTTATGTTTTAGATCAAAGGCTTGCTGATTCGTCAGCAGGCCTTTTTTCTTTGCCTCGGTACAAAAGTTGCGCTGCGGTACAGTTTCGGTACAGTGACCCTACGCAGACACTGTACTGAAGCACCATGGCCACCCTTGTAAAAACACCCTCTGGCACATGGAAAGCCGTCATCCGTCGCACCGGCTTTCCCACCACCATCAAGACATTCCGCCTGAAGCGCGATGCGGAAGATTGGGCACGGCGCACCGAAGATGAAATGGTGCGCGGCCTGTTCATCCAGCGTGCGCCTGCCGAGCGGCAAACCTTCGCCACCGCCATGCGGCGCTACCTGGACGAAGTGACGCCCACCAAGCGGCCCATGACGCAGAATGCCGAGCGCAAGCGCTCGACGGCTTTGGTCAATTTCTTTGGCAAGTATTCGCTGGCAGCGATTACGCCCGACATGGTGGCGACTTTCCGCGACCGGCGTTTGTCGGGCGAAGACCGCTGTGTGGAGGGTGTGCCGCAGCCTCGCGCCTCTAACACAGTGCGTTTGGAGCTGGCACTGATGGGGCATTTATATAACGTCGCCATCAAGGAATGGGGCTTGGGGCTGGCCTACAACCCGGTAGCCAATGTGCGCCGTCCATCGCCGGGAGCCGGGCGTAACCGGCGGTTGTCGCCTGCGGAAGAAACTGCACTCTTGGAAGCTGTGGACGCGCATTCGAACCCCATGCTGCGCTGGATCGTGCGTATCGCCATTGAAACCGGCATGCGCTCGTCTGAAATCACGTCATTGAAGCGTTCGCAGGTCGATCTGTCGCGCCGGGTCGGGCGGTTGTTGGAAACCAAGAACACCCAGCCGCGCACTGTGCCGCTGACTGCACAGGCGGCGCAGGTGTTCCGTGAGGCCCTGACGCATCCCGTGCGTCCGCTGGACACCGACCTGATTTTCTACGGTGAACCGGGCAAGGACGGCAAACGCAGGCCATACAACTTCAACAAGGTCTGGCTTGGCATCAAGGCGCGTTTGGGTATTGAGGGGCTGCGCTTTCACGACCTGCGGCATGAAGCGGTCAGCCGTTTGGTGGAAGCGGGATTGAGCGATCAGGAAGTGGCGGCGATCAGTGGCCACAAATCCATGCAGATGCTCAAGCGTTACACCCACTTGCGGGCCGAGGATTTGGTGGACAAACTGGACGCGATCAAGCCGCGCAAGGTGCGGGCGTGATGGGGATGGGGCGGCATGTCGTCATGTCGCCCTGGTTGAATGAAAGGAATAGGGCTGTGCAGATTCCGTGCCATCCAGGGGAAATCTTGCGTGAAGACGTGATAGCCGCGCTGGGTTTGTCAGTGGCCGATGCCGCCTGCCGCTTTGGTGTCGAGGTTTCCGCGTTGCAGGCCGTACTGGACGGCAGGGTGGCGGTGGATGCTGACTTGGCGCGGCGGTTGGAAAAAGCGGGGTTCAGTACCGCCAGAGCGTGGCTGGCGATGCAGGCCAATCATGATCGGCGGCGCAAGCAGCAGTGTGCGTAGAGCGCAGGCGCTCAGAGTTTGGCGATGACTTCCTCAGGCTTGGCGTTGCAGGCCCGGCACCAATCCAGAAACTCCACCAGATCAATGTACTGTTCGCCGCGTTCCACCTTGGAAACGTAGCTTTGCCCACGGCCCAATTTTTGGGCAAGCTCCACCTGCGTGAGATTCGCGTGTTTGCGAGTCTCACGGAGCAGGTTGCGGATTGCCTCGTAGGCGGGACCATAAAGCATCTTTCGATGCTATAGTCCGCTTTTGAATATTCGAATTTAGACTATTTATGCTGTCCGGTTGCGGTGATGCCATGTCACCTGGGCCGGATCAAGGTAGGGAAAATGAACACCAAGCTCATCGTCATTCTTGTGGCCGCCGTGGTGGCGGTAACTGTTGTCGTGATCAACATAGGCGGCGGCGAAACCGACAGCAAGCCGTCCGCAGAAGGCCGTGCGCTGCCCGCAACCAAAGGCTTTACTCACACGACTCCGCATAACAGCGCCCAGAACAAAGGATTCTGAGTGAATGCCTGGAATCTCTCTGGTACAGGTTCCAGGCATCCCGTCGAATTGACTGGCGCGTCAGCGGTCGCGTACTGCCTTGGCCATTAAAACTCGCATCTGTTCGGCGAGGGCCTGCATTTCACGCAACAGCGCTTCGGGGTTGATCTCCGGGGCACTATCTTTGCCATCTGCGGCAAGCCACTCCTTCAACTGGCTGCCTGCCTGATTCACCTCTGCGCCGACCCTGACCAGTTCAGCGATGACATCGCTGTCTAGGATGGAGGGAATGGGTGTGTTCAAACCTAAAGCGCGCAACATACCAGAATAGGATTTGTCAGATCGGGCAGCACGCTGTGCAATGACTGCCTTTTCCTCTGGCGCAAGGTACACGTCCACGCAATTGCCTCTTGGGCGTCCGCCGCGTTTCTTTTTTGGTGCGTCTGTTTTTGGTTTATTCATCACGTTCTCCTGTGGTTAAGTTGAAAGAGCGGTAGCTCTCGTTCGCCTCGCAGAGCAAGGCCTGTTGAGCGGCCAGCGAATCAGGAAGGTGTTGGATCGGGTGCAGGCCTCGCCTGTACCGGTGCAACACATATCTTGCCGTCACTTTTCACGCGAACATGTGCGATTCTTTGGCTGGGCTGGCTGAAATCGCGCATGTTCGCGTTCCCTCGCATTCCGTCGCGATGAATCGCATTGCCTCGCGTTCTTTCGCACATCGTCGCGTTTTGATCGCATACGCAAGGTGTTTTTCAGGGCCTGCTTGGTTTGACGCCTGTCGTGCAGCGGTACTGATGCCTTGGTCGTCATGCAGGAGGGCGATCCGAAGGCGGGCCGGTGGAGTCCCGGACAGCAGATTGCGATGCGTTGCCACTCAACATCTGCTTTATCTGCGCAAGGTGTGCTGTGGCAATGCTGCTGTCAGTCGATTTTGGGGCTGCTGCAGCGTTCTTTCTGCTGTCGTCATGGGCAGGTAACTGTTTGCCGAGATAAGGCCTGAAATCGCCCTTTTGGTGCTTTTTGATCAGCCCGCGCAGGAATTGCATCGGCGTGGTCTTGATGGTGCCAGGCTTGCGCATCGCTCCCGCGACTTCGTCCAGCAGCAACTGCGCGTCGCCTTGCGCAATGCCATGCAGCAAAACGGCTGCCTCTGCGGCTTCACCTGCGTTGAACGGCTCCGGCATCATCAACCGTCTGTTATCCACAGCTTGTTCCGGTACTACATCTTCAATAGATAGTTCAGTTGGTAGTTCATGGGGTGACACAGCTATGTCACCCCCCCGGTGACATAGCTGTGTCACCCCGCCCCTGACAATTTGACGGGGGGAGGGTGACAAATTGACAGGGGGGTATGGATCGTTTTCAGAGGGCTTGTTTTCAGACGGCTCAACCAATAACTGATAACTGTTAGAAGTTTGGCCAGCGTTTTTATCGCGCCAGCGTGCCTCGATCTTCAGCCATCCATTGGCCTCAAATCGCTTCAAAGTGCGCTGCACCGTGCGTTCCGACACGCAGCATTGCTCGGCCAGTAAGCGAATGCTGGGAAAGCAAGCTCCCTTGTTATCCATCATCTTCACCAGTACCAGCAGGATCAGTTTTTCGACGGGCTTGATGCGCAATGACAAAGCCCAGTCAAACCTGGTGAACATCAGGCACCTGCCTGGCTGAGATAACTGGCGATGTCGGCCGTGCGGAAATACACCCTGCGCCCGATCTTCACGCGGGCCTGTCGGATTTGCAGCGCATAGGGCTGCGACGTGCGCAGCGCCACCCGCAAACCGTCCGGGCTGCGGTGCAGCAGCTCTGCCAGTTGCGGCAGGCTCAGCAACGGGCCGTACATTTGGTTCAGGTTGGTTTCCAGCGCCTGGGTGCTGTGTGGGGTATTCACATTCGACTCCTTCCAAAAGAATTCAGTAGGTACTAAAGTTATTCGAAACTTCAGACCTTGAAAGGATTGAAATATGACAGCGGGGTTGACAGGACTGGGCTGAGCAAAGATATGGCACCAAAAGGGAAAAATCAGATCGTGGTGTGGGACGGCTGCCCGGAGCTGGTGAGGGCGGCGGTGGTGGCGTTTGAGCAGGCCTGCACGCCGTCATACACCATGGCGTCGCGGCGGTATTCGATCTGGAGCAAGGTGCGCGAGTATCTGGATACGCCGGTGGCGCAGGCTTTGGATGCCTTGGGACAGCCGGAGCTGCTTGATAGGCCGTTTTCGCGTTGGTTGGAGATGGGATTGGAGCGCGGGGAGCGTAAGCGCCTGTGGCCGCTGAGCATGCAGCATAGGGACATGGTGCACAGCGCATTACCGAAGCAGCAGCCGCATGATCCGCATTTGACGGCATTGTTGGAGACGCTATACGAGGTCGGGGTATTTGTGTCGTTGCGCCGGGCGCGTAAGTCAGTGGGCGTCAAACCTGAAAAAGCCGCTGAGGTCGTCAATCATTGCCGCAAGATATCGCCGGATTATCCGTTTTGTGAGCTGTGCTGGCGAAAGACGATGCGCGCGGTGGTGGAAGCGTTAGAGAATGGCAAACGTAAAGGCAATGCGTGGAAGTTCAGTGGACGGTTCTGCGCCAAGCACAATCCTTCAGACCCCACGTCACGCTACCGCGTGGACCATCGGTATCGACAACGGTTTCAGGATGAAGTGAAACGGCAGCTGGCGTTGGTAACTCGTAAGGAACAGCCTTGGGAACAGGTGCAGGATGAAGCGGCGGTGCGGATCCAAGCGTTTGTTTTGGTGCGGGTGCCAAGGAGGACGCGGGCGGATGAGATAAGGGAGATGGCGCAGCTGGGGGCTTCTAGGCGGGAGATTTCGGAGCGGTTTGGTGTTAGTCGGCAGGCGGTTTATAAGGTTTTGGTGAAAAATATTTAGAATATTGATGGCTAGCAAACGGCTAGGCGCGGCCTCTCATTAGTTTTAATTTGAAAAAATTATGAAATCCTCTGTACTAGTATTTCTCGTCTGGCGCA
Source organism: Kerstersia gyiorum (assembly GCF_048595715.1). Taxonomy (NCBI): domain Bacteria; kingdom Pseudomonadati; phylum Pseudomonadota; class Betaproteobacteria; order Burkholderiales; family Alcaligenaceae; genus Kerstersia; species Kerstersia gyiorum. Next base: position 3,178,129 of record NZ_CP169556.1, on the reverse strand, counting down.
GCGTATAAAAGTGAATGTGCTGTCTTGCATGCAACGTACTCAATAACGCATGAATAACAGTGATACAAAAATATTAGGCGCGCTTCTTTGAATGCTAAAAAGAGAGTGGACTCAAATGCTTGTCGAAAAATTTTAATATCGAAATAAAAAAACAGGACTTGTTTTTAGAAATGACTGAAATTAACTATAAAATGGCTGCTCTGATGGTATTCTTGGTGGTTTTGGCTGGCTGCTCATATACAGGGGAACCAACGTCAATTGAGCAGGGCTCTCAAGTTGGAGGCACAGGAAATGTGCAGTTTTCGCATGAACTACTTGGAGAAAAGAAACATTTGCTTACAATAACAGCAGCCCCAGGCTTGCTGGAGACCGAAGGATCAATTGCTCAAAGAATTCATATTTTTGCGCACAAATTTGCTGCAAAAACCTGCCCATCCTCATTTGATTTCATCAATGATCCCAATTTCTCGCAGTCGATCGCAGGTGGTTTTATGAAACGAACTCGAACGTATACTTTCATTTGCAAAGACTAGTTGGATAGGGATGCTGCGTTAGTTTGATTCTCGAGTCGGTAGAATAAGGAGGTGTTAGGAGAATATGGAATTTACAAAAAAAAACCGAAAAAAAGTCGAAGCATTGCTTGCTATTTGCAAGAAAATGCAAGGTCAGTATATTCCGGCACACCATGGCCCTGGCAGTTGGGCAACTACATACTCAACTCAGTTCATTGACGCAGCGTGCAGTCTCTATTTGGTTTTGAAAAGATCTGGTTCACATTCCCCGCTCTACGATTTGGCGAGATTTTTCCGAGAGTCTGGCATTCAATCATGCCGTGGAGCTAATTTCAGTTCGGATCGAATTGAGTATTTATATAATTCGCATCTTCACTACAGGTTAGAAAGTCTAAAAAAGACTATCAAACCAGTGCATCAAAGAACAAATTGCCCTTACTGTGATAAGCAAGTTGTAGACTTGGTTCAGCATATAAGTCAAGCGCACTCAGATAGTTGGAGCAACTTTGCATTGAAAAATAATGTTGATTTAAAAGGTAAGACTCGATGCAGGGGTTGTGGTTGCTTCTTAAAAAAAATGGAGGGGCACGAGGAAAAATGTCTCAAAACTTTGGCAAAAACCAGCTAGCAAGGTAAGCGTTCGCCGAACCCACCCTTGATCGCAGGGCAAGGGCACAAGAGGATACTTGTCCATTAAAAATAGGTGGAGAAGTATGCACTTTGATGAGCAGGTGTTGGCTGGGCCGAGGCGTCGACGCAGCTACACGAAACAATACAAGGCAGAGCTGGCCGCGCAATGCCTGCAGCCGCATGTGTCGATCGCGCTGGCCAATGGCCTGAATGCCAATCTGCTGCGCCGCTGGGTCGAAGAGTACAAGCGGTCCCGAGCTGACGAGATGTCCCAAGGATCGTTGCGAACGGCGGCATGACCCGACAGGTCAACGGCCTTCATTGAACTGCAACCCGCATTGCATGGCGTTGAAGACCGACATCGCGCAGTGCAGGCGGCGGCAGATCACCATCGAACTACCGTCGAGCCAAGGCCCGATCTGACTGCACTGGCACGCCGAACACGCCGACCGTCTGGCCGTGTGCCTGAAGGTAGTGTTGACATGATCCGCATCGACCATATCTGTCTGGGCGTGGATCCGGTGGACATGCGCAGTGGCATGGATAGATTGCTGATGCAGGTAGTGTCGGTGTTCGGTCGTGCCCAGCTGCATCACGCGTACCTGTTCGCCAACCGTCGAGGCACACGTCTGAAGGTGCTGATCCACGATGGCTTCGGCGTCTGGATGGCGGTACGCCGCTTGCACCAGGGCCAGTTCGCGTGGCCGACGCTGGGCAGTCACGTGAACCTGTCTGTGGAACAGGCACGCGCTCTGGTGGTCGGTCTGCCGCTACCTCGGTCACAATAGATGTCCGTCATGGTCGTGAGCAGAAGTGTGTCTGGTATTTCTCCTCGGTACACTTACGGTACACCCATCCGTTTTCGCCACTTCCCAAAAACTCCGCTAACCTACTGTCACCAAACTACTTTCCCCTCCCATCACCTCCGCATCCCTACACCCCATTCCCCTAGGCACTACCTTTCCATCGCAAACTTTTAATCCGTTGGTCGAGGGTTCGAGTCCCTCAGGACCCACCAATATTTTCAAGCACTTAGGCCAATCCTTCGGGGTTGGCCTTTTGCTTTTCTGGGTCTGTGTAAGCGTTTTGTAAACAGATTTTGATGTTGGGGCCGTAAGCCACGGCTTTAATCCTGAGTTAGCAGATCGGCAGCTTAACTGGGATGCTGACCTTGGTATGCATTCAAGATGTAGGGGAGGCGTCCCTCACACCTCAGAAGAGGTCGTTGCCTACGATTCGGAAGTTTTGCGGATGTAGTAGGTGGGGTGTCTTGCTCTTCACATGAATATCTTCTTGTGCCGCACGTACTGCCTTCTATCGTGAGCGATTATGGCGGTATGCTCGTCGGCGTTGCCAAGTTCGAATCGAACCTTTCATAAGACAAATTCATGCTTTCGCTGTGGTTCGAAAATGGTCGTTTATCAGCGTCTGCTTTCGGCCATGACCCGACATTCGCTCCACGGGCACAATGGAGCCAACAGCGGTCCTTCGTCAATCTGAATAGGCTTCACTAATGGTTCATCTCGAACGGTCTGTGGCAACGTTGCGCATCATGGGTGACGAACTAGTGCCTGAGGAAATTTCGAGGCTACTCAGTGCAATGCCGACGTCAGCTCATGTGAAAGGGCCGCAGATTCCTTCGAGCCCATCGGGCCGCATTGGCACGAAGAAATCTGGCATGTGGCGTCTAAGGGCGAAGGAGACCGAGCCAGAAGACTTGGATGGTCAGGTCTCGGAGTTGCTTGGTCAAGTCACGTCGGACCTAGCGGTTTAGGGTGACATCGTGACTCGGTTTCGTGTTGACCTGTTCTGCGGATGGTTCATGGACAATAATAGCAAGGGCGTGGAGCTTTCACCCGAGAACACGCTTGCACCAGCGCAGCGCGGCATCAAGTTGTCGTTTGACACCTACGGGCCGGAAGCTTCGGATGGCCTTGAGCGTGTGTCGCAGACTTAGGTTAACCCGCCATGCCGGCAATTGAAAGAACGCTAAGCCCGCTTTAGGGCGGTTACCCCCTACAGGCTCGACCTTTACCAGACAATCGTGGTAAATCTGACAAACCGTGTAAACCGTGGACGCCATTCATCTCACCATAGGAGCAGTCGCCAAGCGTGCGGGTATCACTGTACGTACTCTGCATCATTACGACCATATCGGATTGGTATGCCCCAGTGCTCGAAGCGAGTCGGGGTATCGCCTCTACAGTGCCAACGACATCGAGCGATTGCATGCCGTTCAGTCCCTCAAACAACTAGGACTCAGCCTCGAAGCGATTGCGGCAACATTGACTGGAGGTGAAGTCACACCTCAAGTGTTACTGCGTCGCCAGGTAGAAGATGCTACGCGCAAGCTGGTGGAAATCCAGGAGCTCAAAGAAAAGCTGCTGTTTCTGGAGCACGCTGTCTCTCGCCAAAACGCATCGGCCGGTGATTTGCTCGACGGCATTCGCCTCCTTGAGACTCATCAGTTGTACCTTCCCTCAGAGGACGTACGGCGGCTGCTTGCGCGCTGGCGTCGCGCCAAGGCCCGATGGCAGCCAGTTGCCGGAAAATTGCTTGCATGCCGAAGCGGCGCTGTTCCGGTCGATGCAGCGCAAACGCAGTTGCTCGCACAACGGTGGATGAACATCGCAATGTCTGTTTTCGGAGGACGGCTGGGCGCCATCCTTGATTGGGCGCGAATGCATCGGGAAGCGCCTGAGACGGCGCGGCACGCTGGACTTGAGCCAGAGCTCATGCAATACCTTGAACAAGCCATCGAGTTGCGCCTGGAAGCATTGCGCCGTCATCTCTCGCCAGACGAACTTAACAGACTGGATGGCTCTACAGGGCCTGAGTGGGAGACATTTGCGGCTCAAGGAGAGAGGCTGCTCGCCAATAGAGTCTCTCCAAAGACAAAGGCTGCGCGCGAGTTGGTGGCGCGATATCGCGAACTCTCGCTTAGAACCGTAGCGCAGGATATGTCGCTTGCGGTCAAGCTGAAGCAGGCCTATACCTCGGAGCCCATATTGGCGCTCGGTCACTTTGTTGGTCCACAGCTGAGGGCATACCTCGAAGCTGCTGCCTCTTGACCCTGACGTTACGTCAGGCCTGAAAGTACTCCTTTCGTTGAACTAACAACAGGAGTATTCCAATGAAATTCACTGGCTGTCCAAGCCCCTCGGCCATGCGTGTCGCCACTTCACGAGCAGCGCACCAGATTCTCGAAGACGACCTGGTATTCAAGGACCCCTTCGCCATAGCGTCTTTGGGAAGTGCCAATGCTGCATCACTGATGCGCGAACCAATGGTGCAAAACGATGTCCCGTCACGCTCCATGCGGGCGGGCATCGTAGCCCGCTCACGATTCGCGGAAGACCATTTGCTGAAAGCCATTGCCAACGGGACTGTGCAATACGGCGTAGTCGGGGCAGGTCTGGATACATGGGCACTGCGCAGTGCGTCCACGCTTCCTGCCGTCACCACGTTTGAACTGGACCAGCCTTCAATGCAGAAATGGAAGACAGACCTTTATACAGACAACGGATGGGCTCAGCCCGCAAGCCTGCGCTATGTAGCCACCGATTTGCGGGAGATGACCAGTGTTGATGGTCTTCTCGCAGGTGGAGCAGACCTTGCCAAGCCTGTCAGCCTGTCTGTGCTGGGGGTGCTCGTCTACCTTTGCAACGATGTGGTTGAGCGCGAGATTGCTGCGTTACAGCAACTTGCTCCAGGCTCCACCGTTACGCTGGACTACCGCCTGGATGAGGCCCAACTGCATCCTGTGGAGCGAGTCATGATGCAGTTCACGGCCAGCATGATGGCTGCGGGAGGCGAGCCGTGGCAATCATCTTGCACGCCGGAGCGCATGCGTGAACTGCTGTCATTTGCGGGCTTTGAAGTCGATGAAGACTTGGGGCCGGCAGAACTCAACGCCCGCTATTTCGCGGGCCGCAGAGATGGCTTGCAGATTGCAGGCGGCGGCTTCCGTTATCTGAGTGCGGTCAAGCGATAGACTGACCAAGATCATCTGTACAGTTTGCGTGCAGATGCTACCCCACAATCGTTGTGGAGGACTGCACCTCACTAAAGTGCCTGGTTCACTGGCGCGGGTGCAGCCTTCCAATTGACCGGTCATTTCCGCCCACATGTTCATTCGTGTTGCCACCCTTGAGGACGCGGCATATTTGCCGCGAATCGAAAAGTCCGCCAGCGAGCTCTATCGAGCTATCCCCCATTTGGATTGGCTGGCAGCTGGCCAGGTCATCGCGCGGGCTGAACATGAGCGGCTCATTCTCAAGAGAAGCGTTTGGGTCGCTGAGACATCGCAGGACAACCTGGTCGGATTTTTGAATGCCGAAGTTTTGAATCATGAGCTTCACATTTGGGAGCTTTCTGTTCATGGCGATTGGCAACGACAAGGTGTTGGCACGGGACTGCTTCGCAGCGCTTACCAATATGCGGTGGAGACCGGCTTGGCTGCGCTGACGCTGACGACTTTTAAAGATGTTCCGTGGTGTGCGCCGGCGTATGCAAAATTCGGGTTCAAACCCGTGATGAACCCCGTCCTGCATCTTCGAGATGCGCTGAATGCCGAGGCTGCTCACGGCCTCCCAGTCGAGCGGCGAGTGGCAATGCGTTTGCCCATAACGAGGCCAGAACAATAACTTGGACGTAGGCAGTCTTCATGCCGGAGGCGGCTTAGTTCACCATGAATGCCCACAGTGGTACAGACTTAAAGCATTAACGTGACAGCGGCTGTGGAGGTTCCTGCAACTCCCACACCGGTGCCGCTGTTTGGCGAACTGTGGGAGCGGCTGCTGTTGTCGGTGATGGTGCTGGGCTTTGCAGCGCTCGGCCTGTACATGCGCCGCTAGTGATGGCGTGACGATTGCAATGCAGCGGAAGCTGCGCCTATAGCTGGCGGTAATTGATGGCCGCTGGCTTTTTAGAGCACTAGGGAGTCATGTCCTTGGTGCTTTTTTGTGGGCGCCGGGTACGGGCTGAATGACCGCTTTGGTGCAAGACGAACTTCCGGTTTGGGTCGTTAGCAGACAGTGCGGTTGATATGTGCCTTCGGTACACTCCCGGTACACCCATCCGTTTTCACCGCTTCCCCAAAACTCCGCTAACCTACTGTCACCAAACTACTTTCCCCTCCCATCACCTCCGCACCCCTGCACCCCATTCCCCCAAGCACTGCCTTTCCATCACAAACTTTTAATCCGTTGGTCGAGGGTTCGAGTCCCTCAGGACCCACCAGAATATGAAGGGCCTACGCACGCTGTGCGTAGGCCCTTTTTGTTTTTGCTTTGAGCGTATGGTGAGCGGCGGCGTCTCGTGTGTGTTTTAAGATGATTGGCCGCCGATGGCGTCAATGGGATGGAATCGGCTCCACGGTTAGTCTCACGCCAGCGGCACGTGCCAGCTTGAGCACTGTGTCGTATCGTGGCTTTGCACCAGGCGCCAGTGCTTTGTACAGGCTTTCACGGCCTAGTCCTGCATCTTGAGCCATTTTTGTCATGCCGCGTGCCTTGGCCACATCTGCGAGTGCAGCCAGAAAGAGCGCCGGTTCATTCTCTTCCAGGGCGGCAGACAGATAGGCTGCAATCGCTTCTTCGTTGTCGAGGTATTCCGCAGCATCGAACGGGACGGTTTTGATGGCGGTCATGATTGTTCCTCTTGAATTTTTTTCCACATCCTGATGGCAGTCGCGATGTCTTTCTGTTGGGTGGACTTGTCGCCACCATGAAGCAGGAGATAAACCACGCGCCCTTCTCGGGCGTAGTAGACACGGTAGCCTGGGCCGAAATCAATCCGCATTTCTTAGACGCCGTCGCCAATAGGTTTGATGTCACCAAAGTTTCCCAAGCTGGCATTCCTGATGCGAGCGAGGATCTTGGCTTTGCCCATCACATCTTTGAGGCTTGAAAGCCACCGGCCAAACTCTTCGGTGAGGTTGATCGTGTTCATGGCTAAGATAGTATCCGAACGGATACGCTTTATCAAGGTATGGGCTTGCAGTGATGCCGCCTGGTCGTGTGAGAGCGAATCTTTGGTAGCACGCTGTCTTCATCCATATCAGGTTCGACGGGCTTGATACGCAATGACCAAGCTCATTCAAACCTGGCGAACATCAGGCAGCAGCTTGACTGAGATAGCTGGCAATGTCGGCAGTGCGGAAATACACCCCTGCGCCCGATCTTCACGCGGGCCTGCCGGATTTGCAGCGCATAGGGTTGCGACGTACGAAGTGCCACCCGCAAGCCGTCCGGGCTGTGATGCAGCAGCTCTGCCAACTGCGGCAGGCCCACCAGAATACGAAGGGGCCTACGCAAACCATGCATAGGCCCTTCTTGTTTTCCATCCACTCGTTGACCGCACTTTTCAGTGCATCGAATCCGGATGCGAACTCACCCATAAAATCCGTGCATCCTCTTGACCTCCGGATATGCAGGCGTGGCCCATGTTGCTGTCGAAATAGCAGGCGTCGCCCGGTTGCAGGGTCAGCGGGGCGTAGCAATCGGTGTGGATGACGATTGTGCCGGAGAGTACGTAGAGAAATTCCTCGCCATCGTGGCGCAGCAATTCGGAGAAGGCTTTCGAGTCGTGCACTTTGATGGTGGTGACCAGGGGTAGGAATTGTTTGTCCGCCAGGTCGCTGTGCAGGATTTCGTAGCCATATTGTGGTGTGTCGTGCGTGACGCCTTCGCCGCGCCGGGTGACGCTGCGGCGCCATAAGGCCGTGGGTTTGCGGTCGTCCGGCTGAAACAGTGCACCGACGTTGATGTCCAGTCCCCGCGCCAGGGCGGCGATTTTTTCATAGGTCGGCGAGAGTTGGCCGTTCTCGATCTTCGACAGGGCCGATGCGGAGATGCCAGAGCGTTCACTGAGCTGTTGCAAGGTCAACCCGGCTTGCTTGCGCAGTTGGCGCAGTTTGTCCGCCAGTACGTTGACCACCTCTTCGGTAGCAACCATGTTTGTCTCCTGTATATCAGGACTTTCTTTTCCTGTGGAAAACCCTAAAGGCGATTTTTTTAGTATCGGAATAATATTTCTTATACGAAATATTTTTTAAGAAAGTACAGGTTTTATCTGTACGACGATGGTAGTCATATGCAAATCCTTGATCAAGCGCTGACTGAGCGCTGTTTACCTTTCGATCGGCTGCTTGCAGCCATCAAGGCCAAGTTCATCGAAGGGTGTTATGCCCCGCTCAGGAACATTTACTGGCAGGACGACCAGACAAGGCAGGCCACAAGTCTGCTGCTTATGCCAGGCGCCAAAAGCCGGCAACAACTAGTCTCTGCACCGCCGGGCTGATACGCCCCACGCGCTTTACATCACAAGGAATTTTCGTCATGACGGTCCAACAAACCGCCGCCACGCCCGGCAAACGCGCATCGGCCAAACGGGTTCTGCTTGCCAGCCTGACCGGCAGCTCCATCGAGTGGTTCGATTACTTTTTGTACGGCACCACCGCTGCCCTGGTTTTCAATAAGCTGTTTTTCCCGAATTTCGACCCGGTCGTCGGCCTTATGCTGTCGTACCTGTCGTTTGCGCTGACGTTTTTCATTCGTCCCTTGGGCGGCCTGATTTTTGCGCATATCGGCGATCGCATCGGGCGCAAGAAAACGCTGGTTATTACACTCTCACTGATGGGTGGCGCGACGGTCGGGATTGGCCTGTTGCCTGGCTATGACTATATAGGCGTGTGGGCGCCTATCCTGCTGGTGTTGTTGCGCCTGATCCAGGGGCTGGGTATTGGTGGCGAATGGGGGGGCGCCTTGTTGCTTGCCTACGAATATGCCGCACCCAACCGTCGCGGTCTGTTTGGCAGCGTGCCGCAAATGGGGGTGACCATCGGCATGTTGCTGGCCACGCTGGCCATGACCCTGATGAGCCTGTTGCCTGATGACCAGTTCATGAGCTGGGGCTGGCGTGTGCCGTTCCTGGCCAGTGCAGGCCTGGTGTTCCTGGGCCTGTGGGTGCGCAATGGCATAGATGAAACGCCGGATTTCCAGAAAGCCAAGGAAGAAGGTCAGGTGGCCAAGATGCCGCTGGTCGAAACCCTGCGCGACCACTGGCGCGAGGTGCTGATCGCCATCGGCGCCAAGGTGGTGGAGACCGCACCGTTCTACCTGTTCTCGACCTTCGTCGTGAGTTATGCCACCGGTGGCCTCAAGTACGATCGTTTCGACGTGCTCAATGCGGTCACCATCGCTACCCTGATTACCACGTTCTGCATACCGCTGATGGGCCTGCTGTCCGATTATGTGGGCCGCGTGAAGGTGTTCATGGTTGGCGCGCTGGCGATGGCCTTGTTCGCAGTGCCTTACTTCATGCTGCTGGATATGCGTTCGAATACGGCCCTGATTATTGCGACGGTCGTGGCTCTCGGCTTGATCTGGGCGCCCATTACGGCGGTGCTCGGTACCATGTTCTCCGAAATTTTTGCCACCCGCGTGCGCTATACCGGCATTACGCTGGGCTACCAGATCGGCGCAGCCGTTGCCGGTGGTACGGCACCGCTGATCGCTACCTGGCTGCTGGATATATACGATGGCTCGTGGGTGCCCGTCGCGGTTTACATTATTGTGGCGGCATTGATTTCGATGGCGGCGGTTTCCACCGTCAGGCTTCGCCGGGTGGAGTGATCGGACTGCCAGGTGTGTTCGACAGGCCTGCGCGTTATGACGCCGGCCTGTCGCCATCAGAAAAGGGCCTGCAGGCATTCATGCCTGCAGGCCCTTTTGCATATTGCCAGGATGAAGGGGAAGACTTACCGCTTTTCCCCGACATCAATCCGGTTGCCATCCGGATCAGCAAACACGAATGCGCGCTGGCCGTAGTCCTTGTCGCTCAGGGATTTGATGATGCGCACCCTTGCGCTTACGCACAGTTGGTAGAGCGCGTCGATATCATCGACGAACATGTGCAGCGCATTCATGCGGGTGGCAAGGTGCTCACGATTCTGGCTGAGATGGATTTCGGCGGCATCTTTTTTCAGCACCACGAAACCGACAGGATCGCCGTTTTCGAAGGTTTTCTGAAACCCGAGAACGCCCGAGTAAAAGGCCAGCGCTGCCTGGATATTACGGACGGGCAGGCATGGCGCGGTACGGCCGAAAGTGATGGACTGAATGATGGATGGGTTCATCGCAAGTTCCCAACAAATAACGGCAGGGGCGGCGATGCGCTTGCCAGGTCAGGAGCGGTGTCCTATCAGATTGGAAAAGTAGCATACCTCTGGCCCGAGAAAAAGGGCATGAACGAGTCAGGCCCGTTCCCGGCTCCTGACCAGCAGGTCACCCAGGCTGGTCATCAAGATGATGCCCGCGCCCGCAATGACGGTGGTGCCGATGACCACGGGGAAATCGCCGTCCAGGGCCGAGGAGATGGCCAGGCGGCCCAGGCCGTCTATGCCGAAGATGGTTTCGGTGACGATGGCGCCGCCCAGCAGTGTGCCGATTTCCAGGGCACCCAGCGTGATGATGGGGTTGAGGGCGGCGCTCAGTGCGTGGCGGAAATGCACGCTGTTTTCACCCACGCCTTTGGCACGTGCGGTGCGGATATAGTCGTGGCCGAGTACGTCCAGAACGGCTCCTCGGATAACTCGCTGGAAGACGCCCACCTGCACCAGAACCAGTGTGGCCCAAGGTAGGGCCAGGTGCCGCGCCCATTGCCATGGATTGTCGGTGAGCGCGACGTAGCCCGAGGAAGGAAACAGGGGCCAACCGGCTTCGGTCAGCAGATAGAAAAATACGTACGACAGCAGGATGCCCGAAAGCAGGACGGGGATAGACATGAAGATGCAGGCCAGCACGCCAGTCAGCTGATCTTGCCAGCGCCCCTGATGGCGCGCCGCCCAGACTCCCCATAGGGTGGAGAGGATGAACCAGATCAGTGCAGCGCCCAGCACCAGGGAAAGGGTGGCGGGTAGTTTTTCCAGGATAAGGTCGGTGACGGGGGCCTGTTTGCGGAAGGAATAGCCCAGTGCCGGGGGCCAGTTCATGAGGCCCATGGGGGCGCCTTGAATATCCGGCCCGCGGTAGAAGTAATGCCAGAGCTGTTGCCACCAGGGTTCGTTCAGCCGCAGCGCATTGGCGATGCTGTCTATGGATTCCTGCGTGGCGTTGTGCGGGGCCAGCATGGCGGCCGGGTTGCGGTAGGCCAGCCGGGTAAGGAAAAAGCTGGCGGCCAGCAACGCCAGCAGGGTGAACAGGGCCTGGAGCAGGGAGCGCAAGAGACGGGCAAGCATGGTGGAGGCATTCACTGGGATGATGGCGCAGGATCAGAATTAGGATCGCGCGGAGTTCGGGTCCAGCCAGGTACGCGTGCCGGCTGCAATGAGATTGGCACCGGCGACGGCCAGAAAAAGCATCAGCCCGGGGCCCAGCAATAGCCATGGCTGAATCTGATAGAGGCCGGAACGCTGGGCGTCGGCAATCATGTTGCCCAGGCTGGGCATGGGGGCTGCAATGCCGACGCCCAGGAAGGATAAGGTGGCTTCGGCGACGATGTTGACCGGAAGTTGCACGGCCCAGAAAACGGCAAGTTTTGGGGCCAGGATGGGCAGGATATCGCGCAACAGGATGGTGGCAGTGTCCGCGCCGGAAACTTGTGCCGCTTCTACCAGCGGGCCATGGCGCAGGGTCTGTACGATGCTGCGGACCAGCCTGGCGAAGTAGATCCACGAGAAGAGCGCAATCACCAGGATGACCAGCACTTCCGGCGCCAAGACAGGCCTGCCTGCCGCGTCGCGGTTAAGTGTGATCAGCGCCAGCGCCATCAGCACAAACGGGAAGGCGAGGACAACATCCATGATCCTGTCTAGCAGCTTGCCGCGCCAGTCACGGAACCAGCCTGCCAGCAAGCCCAGTAGCGTGCCGATGACGAGAGCCAGTGTGGTGGCTGGTATGCCGACCAGTAACGATACCCTGGCACCGTAAAGGATGCGTACCAGGACATCCCGTCCCAGGCCGTCCGTTCCCAGCAGGAATTCTTTGCCGGGCCCGACAGGCAGGCCCATTTCATCGAGGCCGGTTGCACGGAATTGCTCGGTAGGGCCATGGCCTGTCAGCGCGGCGATAAGGGGGGCGGCGAGGGCACCTGCAATGACCACGCCGAAAAGCAGCAGGCCGCTTGTCAGGGCAATGTTGCCGGTGCGCCAGGCGCGCCGTGGACGGAGAAATGATCGGCCTGTCGAATGTTGTTGCTGCCGATCAGGCAAAGAGAGTGATTCAGGCATAGCACAGAGCGGGTGCGGCAGATGGACTGACAATCGGTATCAGGGCAGCCGTTGGCAGCGGCGCACTGGCCGCAGGCGGGGGGCGCAAACGTTGGCCCGGGATGGCGGCCAGAAGCTGGCGGGTGTAGGCGTGGGCAGGCTGGGCGAAAATGGAGGCGACGGCGCCGTGTTCCACCAGCACGCCATGCTGTAGTACGCCGACCCGGTCGCAGAAACGGGCCACAACGCCCAGGTCATGTGTGATGAATAGCAGGGACAGGCCGGTTTCACGGCGTAGCTGCAGCAGGAGCTGGAGGATTTCCGCCTGCGTTGTGATGTCCAGTGCGGAAACGGGTTCGTCGGCGATGATCAGGCGGGGTTGCAGCGCCAGTGCACGGGCAATGGCAACGCGCTGGCGCTGCCCGCCGGATAGCTGGACAGGCAGGCGTTGCGCCAGCGCAGGGTCCAGACGTACTGCCTGCAGGAGCCGTTCGATTTCCCGGGCGGGTTGGGCGACGCCACGGCGCCGCAGGATTTCTGCAAGCATTGCGCCAATGCGACGATGTGGATTCAGGCTGGCATAAGGATCCTGGAATACCACCTGGATGGCATGGCGTGTTGCAGGGGGATAGGGAACCTGCAAGGCGGTTCTCTGCAGGGTCATGGTGCCATGATCCGGCCGATCCAGCCCAGCAATCAATCTTCCCAATGTTGTTTTGCCTGAGCCGCTTTCGCCCACCAGTCCGAAGATTTCTCCTTCGGCTATCTCCAGGTTGATATCTGACAGCACCGGGCGCTCGCCAAAACTGCGTGTCAGCCCCTGGACGTGCAGCAGTGGTGCTGCAGCGGGCCGGCTCAGGGTATCGCAGGCCGATGTGCCGGGCAGGGCGCCATGAGCGAGCCCGGCCGCATGCAGCAGGCGGCGTGAATACGGATGCCGGGGCTGGGCCAGCAATTGTTCCGTACTGCCGCTTTCAACGATTTTCCCTTCCTGCATGACGGCAATGCGGTCGGCGATGTCAGAGACGACCGCCAGGTCATGGCTGACGAAAATCACCGCCAGGCCGTGTCGTCGCTGCAAGTCTTTGAGCAGGGCCAGGATTTGCGCCTGTACGGTGACATCCAGTGCGGTGGTGGGTTCGTCAGCAATCAGCAGGGCCGGTTCCAGCGCCAGTGCCATGGCGATCATCACACGCTGGCGCATGCCGCCAGAGAATTGTCGGGGCAGGTCGTCCAGGCGGTGTGCAGCGTCGCGTATGCCGACTTCGGTCAGCAGTTCGGTCACACGCTGGCGCAAGGCGCGCCGTCCTGGGTATGGCCTGGGCGTGTGCACCAGAATGGCTTCGGCCAGCTGTTCATAGACCGTTTGGTAGGGATGCAGGTTGCTTTGAGGGTCCTGGAAAACGTAGCCAATGCGTGCGCCGCGCAGGCGGCGCAGTTCCCGGTCTGACAGGCGCAACAGGTCCTGGCCTTCGAACAGCACTGCGCCTGATACCTGTGCCTGTCGTGAAGCCAGGCCTGTCGCCGCCAGCAAGGAAATGCTTTTGCCAGAGCCGGATTCTCCCACCAGGGCCAGGGTTTCGCCGCGCCGCACATGCAGCGAGACACCACTCACCACGGGCTGGGATGCGTTGCCAAACCCGACGTGCAATTGCCGGATCTCGAACAATGTGTCGTGCGGGAAGCTGGCCTCGCTGGCGCCGGTATGGCTGTATTCATCCATCGGTGTTGTTTCCGGTTCAGGGTTGTAGGGCGACATTGGTAATGTCCGCCTGTACCGAGAGTGAGGACCAGTGCCAGTTGGTCACGCGCTTGGAGCTAAGGGAAATCTTGCGTTTCTCGATCAGTGGAATCCAGGGCAGGTCGGTCGAGACCAGCTGGTCGGCCTGGGTCCATATCGGGCCGGGGTTGTCTGATACATAGGCCTGGGCGGCCAGTTTGTTCAATTCAAGGTTGGAGTAGCAGATCGCATGCACATTGCCGGTGCCGCAAGGCGCAGCGTCAGAATTCAGCCAACCGCCCAGCAGCATGCGGGTGCTGGGGCCTTGCCAGTCCGGGGCGAATTGGCTGCCCAATGAAATGTCCCAGCGGCTCTTGGGGTCCTGGATATGGGCATACCATTGCGTGGGTGGAATGGCGATCAGGTTGATGTTGATCCCCGCGCGTGCGGCATCTTCCTTGACGGTCAGGGCGATGGCTTCGAACTGGGCGGTGCTGCGGTAGATGGCATCCAGCGTCAGGCCGTCCGGGTAGCCTGCCTCGGCCAGCAATTGGCGCGCCTTGGCGGGGTCGCCTTGATGCTCGGGCGTGGGGTAGGGGTCGAAGGGTTCGTGGCCCAGGATGGTGGAGGTGATGATTTGCGTCAGGGGAACAGCGGCGATCGGCCCGCCCTGGGTTTGCACAATGTGCGCGCGGTTGACGGCATATGTCAGTGCCTGGCGCACTCGCAGGTCGCGCAGTGCCGTGGCGCCAGGAGTCTGGGCTTGCGGTCTGGCGTTGAAGGTGATGAAGTTTGCGGAGCCTGAGTTGGTGGCGTGCAACTGCGGGCTTTTCTCGCGTACGTAGCGGGCGATGGTCGCGCGTGGCGGCACTTCCAGGTACAGCGTCAGGTCAGCTTCACCGGTCGCGATCTTCTGGACGATGGTTTCTTCGTTGTTGGTGGTGAAATCCACCACAATGCTGTCTACCCACGCATGGCGTGCCGGGTCCAGTTTGCCGTCGTAATGGGGGGAGCGTTGCAACACCAGTTCTTTGCCCTGCGTGTAGCGATCGACATAGTAGGGGCCGCTGGACGGGAAGTTCTTGCGGAATTCGATAGAGTCAGGAAAGTATTTCGAGGCAATTTCGCGCGGCAGGGGCGTGACGAAATTCATCGAGAGGATATTCAGAAAATCGTAGTTCTTGGTGTCGGAACGCAGTTGCAGCGTGTAATCGTCCAGCGCCTTGACGCCGGGAATGTCGTGGGCATCCAGGAAGGCTTGCGATGCGCCGAGATCGCCGGTTGGTACCTTGGCGTATGCCTGGCAATATTCGCTGAATCCGGAAAATGCCAGGTTGAAGTAATTGACCGCGGCAACCTGTTTGTTGGGGTCGCAGAAGCGCTTGATGGCATAGACGAAGTCTTCGGCCTTGATTTCCCGGTCGGTTGGCCCGGAGTAGCGGACACCCTGGCGCAACTTGAAGGTATAGGTCTTTCCATCGTCTGAAACCTGCCAGGATTCCGCCAGGTCCGGGACCAGGGTTGTGTCGTCTTTCAGGCTGACGGGTGAGCCGGCGTAGGTGACCAATTGCCGGGTGGTGGCGCGCAGAATGGTCCATGAGTCAATGCTGTATCCGGTCAGCGGGTCGAAAGCATCGAGGTCGGCGTTGAGCGACGCTATGCGCAAGGTACCACCGCGTTGCGGGTTATCAGCCATGGCCTGCTGCGGCGCGAAGGCGGCAGCCAGGGCGAGACTGGCCAGCGCAGCCCTGAACATCGGATACGGCATGGAGGGATCCTCTTGAAAACTTTGCTGTTTTGGATGAAGCATTATGAGTCGGTCGTTAGCTGTGGCCTTCGACTTTGTCGGCATTTGCTAATGGCCAGGCTTCATTCGGCGCGTCTCGCATCAACGGGTCAAGCGTTGCAGGAAGCGGCAATGCGAGCGAGGCGAACCGGGATGCCTCGCGCATGACAGTGCGCCAGCCACAGGCCAGGAAGGCGGGCTGGCGGTCGGTGTGACCTTGGCGGGATGGCTGCGTTTCTAGAACATCAGCCCGGCATGGGGGGAACGTGGCGTGTGAAAGAGTCGTGCAAGCTGGTCCAGGGTGTCCGGTGCGGTTGTATGCAGTCGTTGTGCCGCTGCCAGTTCATGGGCGCCATGCGCGCCGAATGCCAGCGATGCCAGGTCTGCAACAGCGATCCGTGCCTGCGGCGCAGCAACGACGCGAGCCACGCCTTGCGGTGAGATGCGCCAAGGCCCGTTGTTCTCCGGGAACAGTTCATCCTCAATGGCCAGGACGATGGCGTTGGCGTCACCATAGGTTCTTGCCGTCAGCAGTGTGGCGACATCCAGTGGCCGTATCCAGCTTTCGTCACGGCGCAGGGAAGTCTCCAATACGCGTTGGTCGCGCAGCAACAGGGGCAAAGGGTCATCCACGGGGCGGGAGTTGAAGATCACTCGCTGCACGATGTCCAAGGAAAAAAGATAGCCGATCAAGGCGCGCCAGGCTTCGTCATCAGCGGCATAAAGATCGTCGACGATGATGCTGCGGCTGGCGGACATCAACCAGTTGTCATTGGGGGCGACATGGAAGCGAAGAAAGCCGCGTTCGTCGTCCTCTGCGCCAAAAACGGCTGCGTGAAAGGGGGTGCTACCGTGCCGTGCACGGAAAGCCTGCATGGCCCACCACGCGTCCCAGCGCACCAGGCCTGCGGCTCGTGTGGGGGGGTGTGCTGCGGCAATGCGGCGCAGCAAAGGAAAGGCTGTGCTCGGATCGACCGGGCGCACTCCTGTGCGCGGCAAGGCGATGGCGGGGTGTGCCTGAGCCAGGTCGAGTTCCTGGCGTACGGACCACGAAGCCACGCCATAGCCGTAGCGGCCATACAGGCCGGCATTGGAGGCGCGCAGTCCTGCCACGGCATAGCCTGTGTCACGGGCCTGTCGCAATTGCTGTGTGAGTAGCTGGCGTGCAATGCCACGCCGGGTCGCCGTGGCGGTGACGCCGACGTGGGTGACGCTCAGGTGGCGTATCTGTGCGCCGCCCGGTACGGTAATGGCAGAGTCATAGCCATTGGTGACGCCCAGCAGCGTTGCGCCATCGAATGCGCCCAGCATTCTGCCATGCGCGAGATACGCGGTTTCCATGTCGGGTTCGATACTGCCCAGATCAGGCAGGGCCAACATGGCCTGGCGGAAGCAGGCAAAGCCGTTGCGACGTTCTGCCTCGCTATCCAGCGGACGGACCGTCACAGGGGGAAAAAAAGCATCCATGGTTCACTGCGCCTTGGGCGGTTCCGTGTAGACCCTGGGCTTGGGCCAGCTTCTGCCCAGGCGTGCCTGCCCGATTTCACGTGCACGATAGGAGACCGGGTCGTGCACCGAATGCGTTCGCGCATTGCGCCAGAAATGATCCAGCCCATGCCGGTTTGCCGTCGAGCGGCCGCCGGTCACTTCATAAATGCGGGAAGTCACTTCAAGCACAACGTCGTTGGCCACGACTTTGGCCTGGTCCACCAGGATTGCCAGCTGTCCCCATGCCTCCGCGCTCAGCGCGGCGCCAGCGAAAAGGGCTTGCTGATAGCTGACGGTGGCTTTGTCCGCCAGCGCTACGCCTGCCTCGATGGCCGCGGAAAAACGGCCGAGAATGGCAAGGTTGTACGGGTCTTCCAGGGCGCTCGATACACCTGATTCAGGCCAGGGGCGGCCATGATGTCGCACATAGGATTCAGCGGCTTTCAGTGCACCTTCGGCGATGCCCAGATAGAAGTGCGCGAAAATGATCTGGCTGAACAGGGGGCGCAAGCCATCACGCTGGTTGGCATCAGCCGGCCAATGATCCAGTCCGGATAGCCTTTCGTGCTCGAACAACTCGACCCGCTCGAAGGTGACTGATCCGGAGGCGGTGAGGCGCTGGCCCAGATTGTCCCAGTCGTCGCCGAAGGTGATGCCTGGGCGATTGGTCGGAATCTGGTAATGCACACGCTTGCCCTGGTCCCACAGGCTGACGGTAATGATCTGGGAAATGGCTGTGCCCGTGGCAAATGTGCGTTTGCCTGAAATGAAGCGGCGGTCGCCATCGCGCTCGATTTCGGCCCATTGATCTCGCGGGTTCGAAACGCCGCCCTGGAACCAGCCGTCTTGCGCGACGTGGCGTACGGTGTCTTCCCATTGTTCAGGCGTGCCGAGTATCCAGGTCCAGACGCCATTTGAATAATGGTAGGCGAGCAACTGGCCGATGGAGCCGTCGGCTTCCGAGATGATGCGGACGATTTCCATGGCTTGCAGCAGGCTGGCGCCTGCGCCGCCCAGTGCACGCGGGACGGCCAGACCCAGCAGTCCTTCACCACGCAACAGTTCAATTTCTGCGTGGGGGTCCTGGTTGGCCTTGTCCCTGGTGATGATGGTGCGCGCCAGTTCATCGGCCACAGTACGGGCACGTTGTTGCCAGCGTGAGAAGTCCGCTGCCGGGATTCCCTGGTACAGCGTGGCGGCGGTGGATTCTGCCAAGGCAGTCTCGAATGACATGAAGGTTTCCTTTGCGTTCAGTTCAGTGGGCGGGTGCGGGCTCGGTGGGTGCGGCCAGCAGGCCTTCGGCGCGCAGCAGTGATGCAGCGCCTTCGCCGAAATGCCAGGCTTCTTCCAGGTGCGGCTGGCCCGAGAGCACGAAGTGGTCGAAACCCGCTTGGTGGTATTCGCGTATCAGTGCGGCGACCTGTGCATGGCTGCCAACCAGTGCCGTGCCGGCACCGCCGCGCACCAGGCCGTAGCCTGACCAGAGGCCGGGGTAAATCTCCAGTTCACGGGCCGAGCGCGGAATGCTGGTGCGAGCGTGATGCAAGGCTGACATTTGCTGTTGTGCGACCGATTCCGATTGCGCCAGCAAGCTTTGCGCAGCCTTGATACTGTCTTCAGACAGACCGGAAAGCAGCCGATCGGCGACGGCCCAGGCCTCGGCTTCGGTATCGCGGGAAATGACATGCAGGCGGATGCCGAAGCGCAATTGCCGGCCCCGCTGCGCGGCGGCAGCCCGCAAGCGTGCCACCCGGGCGGCTTCGACAGCAGGGGGCTGGCCCCAGAACAGCTGGACATCGGCATGTGCGATGGCCACGGCTTCAGCTGCCGGGCTGGCACCACCGAAGAAAATTGGCGGCAGCCCGTAAGGGGACGTCTCGATGCGGGCATCACGGATGTCATAGTGCTGTCCGGCGTAGGAGAACGGCGCGCCAGGCGAGGCCGAGGTGACGCCGCGCAGGACATCCAGGAATTCATGGGTACGGGCGTAACGGGCATCGTGATCCAGGTGGTCGCCAAAGCGTGCCTGTTCGAAACGGTCTCCGCCTGTCACGACGTTGAGCAGCAGGCGTCCGCCTGTCAGACGCTGGAAGGTGGCTGCCTGATGGGCGACCAGCGTCGGGGAAATCAGCCCTGGGCGGAAGGCCACCAGGAACTTCAGCCGTTCCGTTTCACGTGAGAGCGCGGCGGTCGTAATCCAGGCATCCTCGCACCAGGTGCCCGTGGGGGTCAGGACAGCATGGAATGGCTGGGCTTCGGCCGCACGCGCCACATCTGTGAGATAAGCCAGGGTCGGTGCGCGGAAGCTGCCGCTGGCCCCCACGACATGACTGTCATTGCCCGAACCGGTCAGTCCCCGGCTGTCGCCGTTGGTCGGCAGGTACCAGTGCAGATGGATATTGCCGCTCATGCTGGTTCCCTGGCTGCGCTTGCGCGATAGTCCTGCGCCAGGACGGACGGGCCTTGCAGCAGGGCACGAAATGCTGCGCCGGGATGGTCGTCGCCCAGTCTGTCGGTGCCTATGAGGCGGCCACGCAAGGTACGTCCGTGGCCTGGCAGTGTCAGGCGGCCGCGGGCGCGCAATTCAGGAATGACATATTCGATAAAGTCCTCGAATGATCCAGGGCTGATGGCATAGGCGATGTTGAAGCCATCCACGCCTGCTTCTTCGGCCAGCTGTTCGAGCTGGTCGGCAATCTGTGCGCCGGTGCCTACCAGTTTGGGGTGGATACCGCCAACGCCGATGTATTCGGCGATGTCGCGTACAGTCCAGCGCCGGCTTGCGTCCTTGGCCGTCAGGCCACGCAGGGCCGAGCGCCCTGCATTGGTTTCGATATATTCCAGTGGATGGTCCAGGTCGTATTGCGACCAGTCCACGCCCGTCCATGCGGAAAATAGCGCCAGTGCGGCTTCCAGGCTGGTATGGCTCAGATATTCCTGGTACTTTGCCTGGGCGGCTTCAGCGCTTGCTGCCGGGATGGCCACGATGGCCGTGATGAACTTGATGCTGTCAGGCCGGCGGCCCAGCTCGACGGCCCTGGCGCGAATCGCATCCACGGATGTTCGTATCTGTATCGGACTGGTTCCGCCAAGGAAGACGACCTCGGCATTGCGGGCAGCGAATTCCCTGCCTCTTGCCGAGGTGCCTGCCTGGAAAATCAACGGTGTGCGTTGTGGCGATGGCGCACTGACATGGGCATCCGGTACCTGGAAATAGCGCCCGGCATGTTCGATGGGATGCACGCGTGCGGGGTCGATGTAACGACCATGGGTGCGGTCGCGCAACAGGGCTTCGTCTTCCCAGGAGCCTTCCCAGAGCTTGTAGCAGACTTCCAGGAATTCCTGCGCCAGATCGTAGCGTTCGTCATGTTCGATCTGCCGGGGCAGGCCCAGGTTTCGGGCTGCACTTTCAAGCACGGATGTCACGACGTTCCAGGCCACTCGGCCCTGGGTCAGGTGATCCAGCGTGGAGAACTTGCGGGCCAGGGCATAGGGCTGTTCATAGGTGGTGGAGACGGTGACGCCAAAACCCAGCCGTCGGGTCACACCTGCCATCGCGGCGACCAGCACCAGCGGGTCATTGAGGGGTTGCTGCGCAGCGGTGCGCAGGGCGGCGTCTGGCGTGCCGCCATAAACGTCGATAGGGCCCAGCGCATCGGCAATGAACAGATTATCGAAGCCGCCCTCGTCGAGCAGTTTTGCAAGATGAGTCCAGTAGGACAGTCTGATGTACTCATGCGAGCGGTCGTCGGGGTGACGCCAGACACCGGCCGAAACGTGGCCCGGCACGGTCATGGCGAAGCCGTTGAGAATGAGGGGTTTGGGAGTGGAGCTCATCAGTCGGCCTCAGCGGTAGTAGTCGGGTTCCGGGTAGCGGCCGTTGAGCGCCCAGTCGCCTACCTCCAGCAGCTTGTAATGAATGGGGTCGTGCAGGGTATGGGTACGTACGTTGCGCCAGTAGCGGTCGAAACCGTATTTGCGTGCGGCTGCGCGGGCGCCCATCAGTTCGAAAATGCGGGAGGTGACTTCCAGTGCGGCTTCGTGGGCCGCCACCTTGGCCTGATAGGCAAGGATGGCCAGCTCACCGCGTTCAATTTCGGTCAGCGCCGGCCCCCGGGCGATAGCAGCATCTGCCTGGGCGCCAGCGGCATCGGCCAGGGCGGTGGCAGCTGCCAGCTGCACAGAGAGGCGGCCAAAACGGTCGACGATCAGCGGGTCCGCCGCCGCATGTTCGTGGCCGGATGTGACCCAGGGACGGCTTTCCTGCCGGATGTATTGGCGCGCGGCATGCAGGGCGCCCTGGGCCGTGCCGATATAGAGTTCGGCAAAGGAGAGTTGAATGATCGGAACATGTACGGTTACGTGCGGCGGAAGTTTCTGGGTTTCCGGGTAGTGGTTCACCAGATCCGATCGGGCCACACGGACATTTTCCAGGCGGGCGCTGCCGCTGACGGTCTGGCGCTGGCCGATGGCATTCCAGTCTCCGCCGAAGCTCAGGCCGGGGCTGGGGTTATCGACGATGAACTGGCCCAGGTGGTGTGAGACATCCTGTCCGTCCACGGTCGCGCCCGGGGCGAAGCGCACCCAGACCTGCAGGGTGTCGGCCACGGCTGCGCCTGAAGTAAAAGGCTTGCTGCCGTTGATCGCATAGCCATCGCCGGTATTGCTGGCTTGCAGCAGCGGCGGATAGGCTGCCTGGGCGATTCCTGCATGAAACCAGCCATGCTGCAGAAAACCGGTCAGGCGTTTACGGCGTAAACCGGGGTTGTTGTGGCCTAGACCGATGCGTGAGCCGAACAGGTGATAGGTGAGAATTTGCGCGATGGATGTGTCGGCCTGAGCCAGTCGACGGATGACGCGCAGTATTTGGCTATCTGTGGCGCCGCCGCCGCCCAGTTTTGCCGGGATGGCGATGGTCAGCAGGCCGGCGTCGCGCAGCAGCGCGATTTCCGCAACCGGATCATGGCCGGCAGCGTCGCGTTCGACGGCTGTTTTTTCCAGTTCGGCAGCTACCTGGCCCGCCTGGTCCAGCCAGATTGCCAGACGGTCCACTGCCTTGGATTCTTCCTGTGCTTCCACTAGGCTCATTGCATCAGTCCTTTGCTAGGCTTGCAGGCCGGTTTGAGGCCGTTGCCAGCCGGTGAGAGGGATGGTGCGTGGCGGGCAGGTCATTGTTCCGGGCGGCGCCGTCCACGCGGGGAGTCGGGGGATGGGATGCGCTTGCAAGACGGCTGCGCAATGTGCCGCTACCGGTATCCGGACGGATACGACCCAGGCGGCGCAATTCAGGAATGACGTGCTCGATGAAGTCTGTGTACGAACCCGGACTGACCAGATGCAGCAAATTGATGCCGTCCAGTCCGGTGTCATCCAGCCATTGGTCTAGCGCCAGGGCGACGGTCTTGCCGCTGCCGACGAACAGGCGGGAGCGGCCCAGGCCGTCTGCGGGGGCGAGTGCATCCCGCAAGGTCCATTCGCGGCCGGATTCTTCCGGGGTGAACAGATTCAGCAGGCCGCGCCCGGATTGCGTATCCAGCTGCCGGATGGGGATTTCCGGGCCGTAGGACGAGAAGTCGATATTGGTGGACGCGGCATAGTGAACGACTGCGCCCTGGAAATCGAAATATTCCCGATACTGTTCCAGCTTTTGCTGCGCCTGTTCGTCGGTGGCACCCGTGACAACAGCGACGGATGTGACAAACTGGATGGCATCTGGTGCGCGGCCCTCGGCAGTGGCCAGCGCCTTGGTACGGGCGATATTGCGGCGCAGTGCGTCATCATTGGCGCCGACGACGAAGATGACTTCGGCGTGTCGCGCCGCGAAGGCGACACCCCTGGGCGAACCGCCAGCCTGCATCAGCACCGGCACGCGCTGGGGGCTGGGTTCACTGATGTACGGCCCCGGTACGCGGAAGAATCTGCCTTCGTGGTTGATGGCGTGCACGCGCGTCGGGTCGGTGTATAGCCCATCAGGATGCGCCGGGCTGCCTTTATCACGGACGACGGCGCCATCTTCCCATGAGGCCAGCCAGAGCTTATAGGCGACCTCCAGGAACTCCTCGGCGCGCTCATAACGCAGGTCGTGATCAAGTTGCGTGCCCAGGCCCAGGTTGCGTGCGGCGCTTTCCAGCTGCGAAGTCACGACATTCCAACCGATCCGCCCGTTCGTGGCGTGATCCAGCGTGGTGAATTTGCGAGCCAGCAGCCAGGGATGTTCATAGGTCGTGGATACCGTGATCGTTATGCCCAGCTGTTCAGTGACGGCAGCGATTCCCGAAGCCACCAGCAGCGGGTCGGTCAGTGGCGACTGCACGCCGCGCTCCAGCGATGCTGCGGCATTGCCGCCATAGGTATCCAGCAAGCCCAGTGCATCGGCAATGAAGAGGTTGTCAAAGCCGGAGCCGTCCAACAGCCGGCCCAGGGTCTGCCAGTAATCCAGTTCGGCATGCCGGTAGTGCTGGTCTTCAGGGTGGCGCCACAGCCCATAGGCGACATGGCTGGCGGCGTTCATCGTGAAGGCGTTCAACAGAATGGGCTTTTTGCCCGGGCGGGGCGGAGGTCTGGAATTCATGCGGACACTTTCTCTGCGTAGGAAGGGAACACGGTGGCCTGGGGGCGGGCGTGTTCGCCGGGAATCGCGGCAAGCAGGGCGCGGGTGTAGTCCGAGCAGGGCGCGCGCAGGAGCTGGGCGGTTGCTGCGGTTTCCACGATGCGGCCGTGCTGCATGACGGCAATGCGGTCGGCGACCTGCGCGGCAACGCGCAGATCATGGGTAATGAACAACATGGCCAATCCCAGTTCGCGCTGCAGTTCGTCGAGCAGCGTGAGAACCTGGGCCTGCACCGATACATCGAGCGCCGAGACGGGTTCGTCGGCGACCAGAACCCGCGGGCGCAACATCAAGGCCCGGGCCAGGCCGATGCGTTGGCGTTGGCCGCCGGAAAAGGCGCCCGGGCGCCGGTCGGCGGCGGCAGGGTTCAGGCCTATCCGGGACAGCAGTTGCTGCATACGCTGTTCCGCTTCTGCGCGTGTCACGCCCAGTTGAAGCAGGGGTTCGGTAAGAATCCGCCGAATGCTGTGACGCGGATTGAGGGAAGCCTGAGGGTCCTGGAAAACCATTTGCACGGCAGGGCGCCGTTCGCGGGTGAAAAGATCGCGGGCTGTCGCAATCGGCTGGCCGTCCAGCAGGAAGTTGCCCGCATCGCGTTCGGCCAGGCCAGTAATGATGTTGCCGAGCGTGGATTTACCCGAACCGCTTTCGCCGACCAGGGCGACGGTCTCCCCGGCATGCAGTTGCAGATCCACGCCGAGCAGGGCCTGCGTGACACGCCGGGGCGCTCCCCAGAACCGGCGCTCGGCATGTGTTTTTTGGATGCCGGCCAGTGTCAGTACCTGGGGCGCAGGCGCTTGCGGCGGCGGGCGCAAGGCAGCCAGCCGAGGGACGGCGGCCAGCAGGCGGCGCGTGTACTCATGACGGGGCTGCTGCAGTACGGTTTTGGCCCGGCCGGCCTCAACGATGCAGCCATGTTGCATCACGATGATGCGGTCGGCAATTTCCCGGACGATACCGAAATCATGCGTGATGAACAGGACGGCCAGACCCTGGCTTTTTCTCAGTGCCAGGATGATGCGCAGAATTTCGGCCTGCGTGGTGACGTCCAGCGCAGTGGTGGGTTCGTCAGCAATCAGCAGTTCGGGCTGGCAGGCGATGGCAATCGCAATGGCGATACGCTGACGCTGGCCGCCTGACAATTCGTGTGGATAGCGCCTGCCCAGCGTTTCCGGTTCGGGCAAGCGCATGGCGCGCAACAGGGCAGCGATGGTATCCGGTGGCGCTGGCAGGCCATGTGCCTGCAGGGCTTCAGCCAGCTGATGACCGATGCTCAACAGTGGATTGAGCGCATTCATCGGTTCCTGGAAGACGTAGCCGATATGGGCGCCTCGCAATCGGCGCAATCCGGCTTCTTTGAGGCTCAGGATGTCCTGGCCCGAGAAATGCAATCGGCCGGCGGTAACGCGTAGCGCGGGGTGAGGCAAGAGGCCGGCGATTGCCGAGGCCAGTACGGATTTGCCCGAGCCGCTTTCCCCTACCAGGCATAGCACTTCGCCACGTTGCAGGGTCAGGCTGGCACCGCTGACTGCCAGGGGACGATCCGCGCCATCGGGCAGAGAGATATCCAGGCCTTCTATTTCGAGCAAGGCGCAGGGGCGGAGGGTTTGCGGTACATGGCCGGGTGCAGGGGGTGTTGTCATGCTTGCCCTCGCCGGGAGTCGGGGTGTAGCCAGCGCTCCAGGCCATCACCGACCAGGTTGAAAGCCAGCACCGTGAAGAAAATGGCAAAGCCGGGCAAGGTTGGCAGCCACCAGTTCACACTGAAAGCGGTGCGGCCCGAGCCGAGCAGAAACCCCCAGGAAATGGCATCCCGGCTGCCCAGCCCGAGAAAGCTGATGCTGGATTCAATCATGATGGCGCTGGCTACCATCAGCGAAGCCTGGATGACAACTTGCGGCAGGACATTGGGCAATACGTGCAACAAGGCAATGCGCGTTTGCGACAGGCCGCCGAGACGCGCCGCACGCACCCAGTCCAGGCGTCGCAAGGCCAGCGTTTCCGCACGCACGACACGCGCCACCGAAGGCCAGGAAATCAGCGCAATGGCAAAAATGACGTCACGAGGCGTGGCGGAAAGAATGGCGACGATGAGCAAGGTGAGCAGAAAGCCAGGAATCGTCTGGACGAATTCCGTCAGGCGCATCAGCAGCGCATCTGTTTTTCCTCCCAGATACCCGGCCGCCAGGCCCACGATGACGCCTGTGCTGGTAGCGATGGCCATGACGCCGAAAGCGACGGCCAGCGTGGCGCGCGCCCCATGGACCAGGCCGGCCGCGAGGTTGCGGCCCAGCATGTCTGTGCCGGCAGGAAATCCCGGCGATAGGGGCGGCAGGTTGGGGCGGCCGGCCATGCGCCACGGGTTGCCCGGGTACAGCCAGTCGGCGCAGAGGACGAAAAACAAAAGCAAGGCCAGGATGGCCAGCCCGAACAGCGGGGCTGGGCGCAGCATGGGGTGCAGCGATCGGGTCGTCGTCATGCGCCTGCCCTCAGGTTCACGCGCGGGTCAATCAGCTGGTAGGCGATATCCGCCAGCAGATTCACGACAATCACGCCCAGCGAAGACAGCATGAACACGGCCAGCAGCACGTTGTAATCGCGAGCCATCAATGCGTCGAAGGCCAGGCGTCCCATGCCGGGCCAGGCAAAGACGGTTTCCACCAGCACCGACCCGCCGATCAGGTGGCCGGCCTGTAGCGCGGCGATGGTCAGGATGGGTAGCAGGGCATTGCGCAACAAGTGGTCGCGCCAGATGAGTGATGGCGCCATGCCCTTGGCCCTGGCGGTGCGGATGAACTCTTTACCGGAGACTTGCAGCAATGCGGCGCGGCTGACACGGGCTTGAATGGACATGTAATACAGGCCCAGCGTCAGCACCGGCAGCGTCATGTGGGCGAGAAGATCCCGCAGTGACGGCCAGAACCCATGAACCCCCGGGTCCAGCATGCCGTAGGAAGGCAACCAGCCCAGATTGACGGCAAAGATGATGATCAGCATCAGGCCGATCCAGAACATGGGCATGGCAAAGAACATGACGGATAGCGCCGTGATGCCGCTATCCAGCCACGAACCCGGACGGCGGGCAGCCAGCGCGCCCAGGCCAATGCCTGCCAGCAAGGAGAGGATGAAAGCGCATGTGGTCAGCAGCAGCGTCGCTGGCACCCGTTCCAGCACGATATCCAGGACGGGTTGGCGGTCGCGGTACGAAAGCCCGAAATCCAGACTGAGTACGGCCTTCAGATAACGGAACAATTGGACGGCAATGGGTTGATCCAGGCCGAGGTCACGGCGGATCTCCTCGACGAAGGCTGCGTCATTGGCGCCGGAATCGCCGGCCAGCAGCAAAGCCGGGTCGCCAGGTGCCAGGCGGATCAGGACGAAGCTGACGATAATGACGGCCAGCAGCGTCAGCGCAGCCTGGGCCAGGCGCTGCGCGATCAGGGCAGGATTGGCCGCCAGGAAAATCCGCTTGCCCAGGCGGGAGGATGCCTGTGCGCTGGGGGTCATGGTTCAAGCCAGACATCGGCAAAGTTGTCATCCGTGCCCAGCGCTGTCGAAATCAATGCATGCACCCGATTGCGGTGCAGGGTCGGGAAGATGATGTCGTGGGTCCAGACCAGGGGTACGTCCCGGGACAGGATCTGCTGTACGCGGGAGTAGATGCGCTGGCGTTCGGCTGGATTGGCATCGTGCGCGCCCTGATCCAGCAGGGCATCGACCTCTGGATTCGAGTATCCGTTGACGTTGGCGCCTGTCGTGCCGGCGTTGTCGCCGATGACGGTCTTGTAGCCATAGGAAATGCCGATGGCAGGATCCGGCGTGGTGTAAACGAAATTCTGCGCCAGGTCGTAGTCAAAGTGCACCAGTCGCTGGAACCAACCCGCCACATCGGTGGAGACGATGTCCACTTTGATTCCGACTCCCGTCAGTGCTTCACGCAGGTATTCGGCCTGGCGTGCCCACAGTTCGCCGTAAGGCAGGGGAACCAGTCTCAAGGTGAAGCGCGTGCCGTCGGCACGAACCGGATAGCCGGCTTCGTCCAGCAAGGTGGTGGCGCGGGCCGGATCGTAGGGATAACGGGTTTCGACGTCCTCGTCCTTATAGGCTGAGAGGCGTGAGAATGGGCCGTTTATCGGCTTGCCGAAGCCCGCGAAAATGGTCTCTATGATGAAGTTGCGGTCTATGGCGTGGTTGATCGCCTGCCGCACTTTCAGATTGGCCAGTTCGGGCGTGCGATTATTGATATGCACATACCCGACAGGCTGCAGGTATTCCCAGCCGTCCTCGCGCAATGTCACGCCAGGCAATGCCTGCAGGCGTGCGACGTCGAAGCTTTCTATGTCACCTGAGCGAAGCACATCCACCTTGCCGGTTTCGAAGGCAATGGCACGGGAATTGGCGTCGGGAATGATATGAAAAACAATGTTGTCCAGATATGGCTTGCCCGCATCCCAATAGGATTCATTGCGTGCCAGCCGAATGTGGCTGCCGCGTTTCCACTCCACCAGTTTGAAGGGGCCGGTTCCGATGAATTCAGCATTTGCCGGCGCGTTGCGATAGTCAGTCACGCCGACATACTTGTGGGCGGGAACGATGGGGACGTTAAGAGAATGAATGAAGGCGGGATAGGCCTGTTTCAAGCTGAAAACGACGGTCAGCTCATCGGGGGTTTCTATGCGCTCTATTTCGTTGCGAAGGTCGCGGGAGCGCGCATGCTGGGCGGGCAGGAATTCCCCCAGGCTGAAGGCGACATCCCGGGAGGTAAACGGTTGGCCGTCATGCCATTTGACGCCCGGGCGCAGCGTAAAGGTATAAACCCGGCCATCCGCAGAAACCGTCCATGCACTGGCCAACCGGGGAATGGGTGTGACGCCCTGTTGGGCATAGCCGAGCAGCGAGTCATAAATTTTGTTGCCGACAAAGGTTGCCGGCCCCAGGCGGTTGATGCCGGGGTTCAGGGATACCGGTTCGGGCTGCACGATCAGATTCAGTGTGCCGCCATGATGCGTTTCCTGGGCGTTGGACTGAGGGGTGCCCAGCATCAGTCCCACAACACTGAGGTGCAGCGCCAGCATACAGGCCATGCGGGTGCGGACCAGGCAGGCATGCAGCAGGTTGAGGAGAAGAAAGCGGGAGGAAGATGCGGTATGCATGGCGGCCGCCACGTAGGCAAGGAGCAATCGGACAGGAGATTGTCGGATTGCCCGGGCCGCAGCCAAACGATAGAAAACTCATATCTATCTGCATGATTGCCCGGCTGGTGATGCCGCTTCGTCACGCCAGGAGCAGGCGAACACCGCGTGATGGCGGCTTGCCTGTGCCCTGGACCGCTATTCTGGCCGTATCGTCAAGACTGCGCGCAATGGCAGCCAGCCATGCTGGCCGTCAGGATCAGCGGGTGGCTTCCGTCGCAATGCTTTCTGCCGTTGCCGCCTGAGGTGCCGCTGGTTGCTTCTCTTTCTGCCCGGGCAAGGCGAAGATCATGTCGAATGCCAGGGTGAAGAGGAAGGTGTAGAAGAGGAAGAACAGTAGCAGCGCGGCTTCCATTTTGACGGCTTCCCAGAGGCCGACGTGATACCAGCCCATATAAAGCGGGATGGTGAACAGGAACAGGCCGCCTTCGAAGGCGATGGCGTGGACGGAGCGCAAGGCCAGGCTGCGGGAACTGCGGTGCGTGCGGCGTTCCCAGGCTTCGAATAGCGTGTTGAAAATGTAGTTCCAGGCCACGGCTATGGCGGATACCGCCGCGGCTACGGGCAGCGAATCATGCGCCGGACCGCCGCTGAGCAGGCTCAGCAAAAGCGTGGATGCCGCGATGGCGATGACTTCGAAGGTGGCGACGTAGATAATGCGGCGGGTAAGCGGTTTGAGATATATCATTTTCGGCTCGCGAGACAGGGCATCTCGTTTCGGTAGAGCCGGTCCGTCCCGGGTCTTTCAAGAAATTGGGCACTGTACTCGCAGTATTTGCGATGAAGGATGTACACGCCATACCGGCCACGGTTTCCGCCGGCGCCTGTCATCATAGCCCGCCGGGCAGGGCGAGGCAATTTCCCGCGTTGCGCCATTGCCATGTCAGCGGCCGTGCTATTTGTTGCCGTGTTGTTCCATGCGCTCCGAGGGGGCGGCTATTTTGAGAGAGGTTATTTTTATGCAGGATCGTGTCAGCGTAGGGGCCGTGACGGAGGCAGAAGGGCGATGCCCTCGCGGTCTTCCTGCAGCAGAGGCATCTGCGCAGTGGGATGCCGCCGGGCAGGCACTGCGCACCGGCCGTTTGCTGTTGCGGCCCTGGCGCGATAGCGATCTGGAGCCGTTTGCTGCCTTGAACGCAGATCCGCAGGTCATGCGTTTTTTTCCGGCAGTACTGCAACGCCATGAAAGCGATGCGCTGGCAGCGCGGCTGCGCCAGCAGTTCGATAGCCAGGGTTATGGCATATGGGCCGTGGAGGTGCCGGGGCAGGCTGGTTTCATCGGTTTTGTCGGACTTGCGGAGCCTCGTTTCGATGCGCCTTTCACCCCGTGCGTGGAACTGGCCTGGCGCCTGGCGCGTGATTGGTGGGGCCAGGGGCTGGCACCCGAGGCTGCTGCCGCCGTACGCGATTATGCGTTCGGTACGTTGGCGTTGAAAGAAGTGGTGGCGTATACTTTGCGGGAGAACCACCCATCGCGCCGGGTTATGGAAAAGCTGGGCATGACCCGGGATGCAGCGGAGGATTTCGACCATCCCTTGCTGCCTGTCGGGCATCCCATGCGCAGGCATGTGCTGTATCGCTTGCGCGCCCGCCCGTAGGCAAGGCGGGCTGGGCGGCAGCCTCGGTGCGCTGCCCGTTGCGGCGGCGGTGCTATCCGATAGGGCGTATGCGTAGCTTGCCATCCTGCCAATGGCCGTTTTCCAGCTGAACGCTCAACTGTTCCGGCGGGTATTTGAAAAAGTGCAGGAAGGTAGCGGCGTTTTCGCCTTGCATGCCCAGGAGTTCAATGGAGCTCTGGTCGATGACGATCTGGCAGTCGAAATGCGGCAGCGGCGTGTGCAGAACCTGGATAATGGCCTTGTGGTTCCAGAAGGGATGTTCGAAGCCGCGCACGTTGGAACGGTCCAGGTAGAAGCCGGGGTAGCTGCCGTTGTCCAGGCCGGCTTCCAGGCATTCACCCTGGCGGTTGGTCAGCCGTATGCGCAGGCGGCTGTCCGGGCTGAGCCGGCCGCTGGCGGTGATTTCCAGCGCGTGGAGGTCGGACCAGGATTGACAGGCCAGCGTGCCGCTGGTGGCGTCATGCCAGGACAGTTCCTGCCCCGCTTCTGCGGCCCAGGGGCTCAGGTCCGGCAGCCGTTGCACGATATGCCAATGGTCGTCACGCCGACGCAGCGACAGTTCGCGCGGCAGCGTCATGGCACCGCGTGCCGGGTGGGCCGGGGTGGCGTTGCAGTACAGCCAATTGTTCATCCAGGCCATGCCCAGCACGCGCCCCGGTGTATTGGCGAAGGTTTGCAGGGCATAGAAGTCCTGTCCTGCGTCCAGCAGGCGGGTGGCCTGGTCCTGTGCGGTGAAACCCAGGCCATCGAAATGGCCGACAAAATACTGCACGGTGCTGCCGCCCGTAGGCGCGCCGGGATTGATGGACAGGAACAGGACCCAGCGGCTGCTGCCGCCTTCGACAGGCAGTTCGACCAGGTCCGGGCATTCGTAGTCCAGGCCGAGCAGGCCGGCATGGCCGAAGCTGCCCGTATGGCGCCAGTCGCGCAGGTTGGTGGAGTGATAGAAGCCGATTTCATGGCGGCGCGCATGGGCAACCACCATGACCCAGCGCTGGATCGGGTCATGCCAGAACACCTTCGGGTCGCGGAACGAGGCCGATTGTTCGTCCAGTACCGGGTTGCCTTTATACAGGGCCAGCCGTGGTGATTGTGTCTGCACATGGGCCAGTTCCTGAACCTGCCGACCGGGGCCTGCTCGGGTGAATAGCGCCGCCATGCCCCCCTGGCCGTCCGGGAAGAGTCCCGAGGTATTGGCGCCATCCCAGACCATGGAGCCGCTGAATGCCTGGCCCCTGGCATCGGGAAAGAGCGCCAGCGCCTGTTCCTGCCAGTGGATCAGGTCGCGGCTGGTGGCATGGCCCCAGTGGACATTGCCCGATACCGGGGCGCCGGGGTTGTGCTGG
Source organism: Kerstersia gyiorum (assembly GCF_048595715.1). Taxonomy (NCBI): domain Bacteria; kingdom Pseudomonadati; phylum Pseudomonadota; class Betaproteobacteria; order Burkholderiales; family Alcaligenaceae; genus Kerstersia; species Kerstersia gyiorum. The sequence goes on along the minus strand of NZ_CP169556.1, from coordinate 3,146,017 downwards.
TAATAGAGATGGTAGATGCCATCGGCCAGGATCAGGCCGTTGGGGTCATTCATGAAGCCGTTGGCAGGGCTGTAGTGGATGACAGGTCGATAGCGGGCGTCAGGCACGGCTGCGCCGCGCTGGCTGCGGGGGGAGATAAGGTCTATGGCTGGCGTCATGGTGCGATCCGCGGGACTGATTCCAGGCAGCAAAGACAGAAAGGGGCGGCATCCGCCGGAGTGAACGGATGCCGCCGTTGCAATGCCGCGCCAGGCGAGGCATTGCGGCGCAACAGATCAGCCTTGGCCGCGCTGAATGACTTTCAGGCCCAGGCTGGCGTCATAGCCATGGATTTCCTTGACGTCGAGCTTGCGCATGAACTCGATGACGTCGCTCGTGATGAGCTGGCCCGGTACCAGGATGGGGAAGCCGGGGGGGTAGGGAATCACGAAATTGGCCGACACCACGTTCGCGCCGGAAGCCAGCAGCTGGTCGATTTCCGGGCCGTTCAACGCCAGGTACGCGCATTGCTCGTCATCGTAGGCGTCGAAGAATGCCGTTCGGATGTCGCCATGGAGGGTAGTGCTGTCCGCCTGGTCGCGATAGCGTGAGTCGAAGGCGCTGAAGTTGGGCAGGTGCGGCACGTCCTCGATCAGCGATTTCACGCGCTGTTCGAAGCGGGCGCGTTCTGCCGGGTCGGCCAGGTGCTTTTCCAGCTCGATCGAAATTTCAATCAGTACGCGCAACAGCATGGCGATGTCGCTGCGCGTGTTGTTGATGTTCGATTGCAGCAGGATGCTGTTGCGAGACGTCTTGTTGACCTGGATGCTGTACTTGTCGGCCAGCAGCTTCTTGAAGGACGTGCCGTCGAAGCCGGCGGTGCCGCACAGCAGCGTCAGCCGCGTGGGGTCGAGCAGGAATTCATCCTGGCGGATGGCTTGCGCCGCGTCGGCCCAGGATAGGTCGTGTGCGGTGTATTCGTTGATGCCGGTGTCGCGGTATTCCGCCGGAACCAGGTTTTCGTTGGTCAGGATGCGGAAATACTTGGAGATCAGCGGGTGGTGGTTGACCGCGCGGCGGATGGACAGCGCGATCTGGATCGCGTTGGTCACCAGGCCGTAGCCTTCCAGTTCCATCTGGCGGCGAGCCAGGTCGAGCGTGGCGATGATCTGCTGGTTGGGGCTGGTGGTCGAATGCGTGAAGATGGCTTCGCGGAAGCGGCCCTTGACCTTTTCGTGCAATACGTCATGCGCCAGCACGATGGAGCCCTGGCGCAGCGCCGACATGGATTTGTGCACGGAGTTGGTCTGGTAGACACGCAGCAGCACTTTGTCGGGGTCCGGGACCAGGCGCGTTGCCAGCAGGCGGGCGTCGTCGGGGTTGTCGCCGAGTTCCTCGCGTTGCCGGGCGTAGGCCGTGCGCGCTGCGTCGCTCTGCAGGTGTTCGGTCAGCGCAGCGGCCGCACCCATGGCGGTGCGCTGGCGCAGCAGCGGCGACCAGTGGGCGAAACCGAACCAGGCTTCGTCCCACAGGAAGATGAGGTCGGGCTTGATCGCCAGGCATTCTTCCATGACGCGGCGGACGTTGTATACGTGGCCGTCGAAGGTGCAGTTGGTCAGGTCGACCATCTTTACCTTGTCCAGCTGTCCTTCCGCCTTCAGGGTCAGCAGCGCGCGCTTGATCGTTGCCAGCGGCACGGCGCCATACATGGAATATTCCGTCAGCGGGTAGGCTTCCACGTAATAAGGCTGGGCACCGCTCAGCACGCAACCATAGTGGTGCGATTTATGGCAATTGCGGTCGATGATCACGATGTCGCCGGGCGCCAGCAGGGCCTGCAGCACAATCTTATTGCTGGTGGACGTGCCGTTCGTGACGAAGTAGGCTTCCTGGGCGCCGAAGGCACGGGCGGCCTTTTCCTGGGCTACCTTGATGTTGCCGGTGGGTTCGAGCAGGCTGTCCAGCCCGCCGGTGGTTGCCGAACTTTCCGCCAGGAACAGGTTGGTGCCGTAGAACTCGGCCATGTCGCGGATCCAGTTCGATTTGAAGATGGACTTGCCGCGGGCGATGGGCAGTGCATGGAAGGTGGAGATCGGGCGCTGAGCGTAGCGCTTCAGGTTGTCGAAGAACGGCGTGCTGAAGCGGTCGCGTATGCCTTCCAGTATGGACAGGTGCAGTTCCAGCGCTTCTTCCACCTGATAGAAAATACGGCGGAAAGTCAGGTTGCTGGCATCGGCAGCCAGTTTTTCCACCGAGCGGTCGCTGAGCAGGTAGATATCCAGCTCCGGGCGGATGCGGTGGATCAGTGTGGCCAGCCGCTGGGCGTATTCTTCTTCGTCGTTGCCCAGGTCCATGGAAACGGATGCCTGGATGGCGGCAACGATGGGGTTCTCAGCAGCGCCCTTGGCGCCGAAGCCTTCATAGAGAACGACCGCATTGATGTGGTGGTTCAGGATGACGGCCGTCAGCGCGTCTTCGGCATTGCCGGTGACCACCACGTCATAAATGAACTCATCCTCGGGGCGGCGTACGGCGCGCGACTCCTGGACGATATGCGGCCAGCGCGAAGGCGCATGCGGCACCACGCTCAGGACTTCGAAATAGGGGCGGTGGCTGTTGCTGCTCAGCGAGGGGGGCAGGCGGTCGGCCGGGCTGCTGCTGTCGCTTTCGCCGTGTTCGGCCAGGTCCGGGTCTTGCGCGTATTTTTGCGCAATGATGGAGGTGGCGGTGCTCTGGGTGAGTTTCAGCAGGCCCTTGATGTCCTGCTCGGCCAGCAAGTGCGCGAGGGTGTCGAGGACGCCCGAACCGGGGTAGGCAAAGTATTTTTCCGTCTGCGTGATCTTTGCCAGCAGATCGGAGAATTTGTCAGTGTCCAGCGCCTGGCCTGGTTCGCTATGGGCCAGGCTGCGCGCCTGGGCCAGCAGTTCCAGCCAGAGATCGGAACGCAGGGAAGGTGCGGCCATCAGGCTGCCCAGATTGAAGTCCTTTTGCTCGGGTACTGTCATTGCTACTTCCTTTGCTCAAAGGTGGGTGTGACGGGTGGGGCTGCCTAGACATGCCCACATGTCCTGCGGGTAGCCTGGGCAGGGAAAAACAGCACATGCAATGAGATGGAGCAGTTCGCCACGAACGGCAGGCTGGCGACAGTCCGCTGCCGACCGGTCGTTGCGGGATGTACGTGTTCTAGTCCATTTCGCAGCTTGGCTTCAAGCTATTCTGTTTCATTATGTTAGGAATCGCTGTAAAAGACTGCGTCTGCGCAAGTGGCGCGCTTGTCGCCCATGGCGCATGGACAGCCGCATTGTTGCTGCCTGCTCAAGGCTGATGACTTTAGAGTAATGCAGGGTCACATGCTTGTCATTGACGCTGGATAAGCTGGCGATCTAACCGGCTTTTCCCGTCGTTACATCCGGAGTAATCATGATTATCAGACAAGTTTCCTACGTGGCCGCGACCTTGCTGGCAGGCCTGGCATTCGGGGCCCAGGCCGAGACGCTGGTGCTGTATACCAGCCAGCCCAATGCGGATGCGCAATCGACGGTCGATCTGTTCAGCAAGGCCAATCCCGACATCAAGGTGGAATGGGTGCGCGACGGCACCACGCAGCTGATGGCGCGCCTGGAAGCGGAAATCAGCGCCGGCGCCGTGAAGCCGGATGTCCTGCTGATCGCAGACAGCGTCACTATGGAATCGCTCAAGCAGCGTGACCTGCTGCAAGCCTACCTGAGCCCCGAACGCAAGGCGTATGACGGCGCGCTCTACGACGCGGATGGCCACTATTACGGCACCAAGCTGATTACCACCGGTATTGCCCATCACAGCCAGGCCGCCGTCAAGCCCGAAAGCTGGCAGGATCTGCTGGACCCCAGGCTCAAGGGGCAGGTGTCCATGCCCAGCCCGCTGTATTCCGGCGCCGCGTTGATCCATCTGGCCAGCATTACCGAGACCCCGGGGCTGGGCTGGGAATACTATGAAAAGCTCAAGGCCAATGATGTCAGTGCCCAGGGGGGTAATGGCGCGGTATTGAAGGCAATCGCCAGCGGTACCAAGCCCTATGGCATGTTGGTGGACTACATGGCCATCCGGGAAAAGGCCAAGGGCGCGCCTATCGAATTCGTTTTCCCCCAGGAGGGCGTGAGCATCGTGACCGAGCCGGTAGGCATCCTGAAGTCGGCGGCGCATCCCGAGGCGGCGCGCCGCTTCGTCGATTTCGTGCTGTCCCAGGCTGGCCAGGAACTGGTGCGTGAGCAAGGCTATGTGCCGGCGCTGGAATCGGTGTCCGTGCCCGAGGGCTTCCCGGCGCGCAGCGAGATCAAGCTGCTGCCGTTCGATGCCGGGCAAGCGCTGCGTGATGCAGAAAGCAACAAGCGTCGTTTTGGTGAGTTGTTCGGTACCAAGTAAGCGTGGTGCCGCATGACGGCGTCAACCGCCCGGCGCAATTGCCGGGCGCATAGAGTGGCCTGCGCCGTTGCGGCATGGCCGGGGACCGTTCCGGCGCAAGACGCGGGAACGGTCTTGGCGTATGGGATCGGCGCGGCGACGCTGGCGGCAAATTGCCGCAGTGAAGGTTGCCGCCATTGTGTGCCTGGCGGGCATGTCGCCTGGGGGCGCCATGGGCCGGTCCGGCAAGAGGGGATACACCCGTGTCTGAAATATCAAGAAATCTGGGAACCATGCCCATGCCGTCAGGCATGCCGGGCCTGCCCGCGCCATTGACGTGGTGGCGTGCCGAATGGTTGGCCTATGCGCTGCTGGGGCTGGTGGCCCTGCTTGGCCTGCTGCCGAGTGTGCGCCTGGTTTGGGAGGCGGCGGCCGGCATGGCGGCGGGCAGCGAGGGCGCCCTGGTACGCGTGCTGTCCGAGCCCGGCACCTGGCGGGCATTGTTCAATAGTTTTTATACCGGTGTGCTGGGCACCGTCATCGCCGTGATCCTGGGCGCGGGCTTCGCCTGGATGGTGGTGTTGACTGACGTCAAGCGGAAATCCTGGTGGGTCTTCCTGTTCATGCTGCCCATGATGATTCCGCCGCAGGTGACGGCCCTGGCCTGGTTGCAACTATTCGGGCCGTCCAGCGCCCTGTTGCAGACGCTGGGACTGGCGCCTGCGATGGGCAGTCCCCAGCCCTTGTATTCGGCCGAAGGCATCGCCCTCTTGCTGGGCGTGCAGCATGCGCCGCTGGTATTCCTGGCATTGCGCGCCAGCCTGCTGACGCTGCCGGGCGATCTTTGCGAGGCGGCGCGGCTGGCAGGCGCTTCGCAGGCCCAGGTGCTGCGGGGCATCATCCTGCCGCTGGCGCGTCCTGGCCTGGTTGCCGGTGCCGCCATGGCATTCGTGTCGGCGCTGGGCAACTTCGGTATCCCCGCCATGCTGGGTATTCCCGCTGGCTATTATGTCCTGCCGACACTGATTTACCAGAAGATGGCCAGTTTCGGTCCGTCCATGTTGCAGCAGGTGGCTGCGTTGTCCATGCTGGTGGGGGGGCTTGCCGTCGCCGGCGTGTGGCTGCAGGGGCGCTTGCAGGCGCGGGCATCCTATCGCCTGATCGGTTCCGGACGGCGGATGGCGGTGATCGTGCTGGGCCGCAAGCGCCACTTGGCTGAAGCAGGCATGGCGCTGGTGCTGGCCCTGATCCTGGTGGCTCCGCTGGGGGCTTTGCTGGCTGCGTCGCTGGTGCCGGCCATGGGCGTGCCGCTGAATTGGGACACCGTGACCGGGTCCGCCTATGTGGAAATGCTCACGCGGCAGGGAACGACCTGGCGTGCCGCCTGGAACAGCAGTCTGCTGGCGGGCGGGGCGGCGCTGGCCTTGATGGCGTTGAGCCTGCCGCTGGCCTGGCTGATGGCGCGGCAGCCGGGGCGCTGGACGCGCCTGCTGGAAGCGATTGTCGAAATTCCCTATGCCTTGCCGGGAACCGTACTGGCCGTGGCCTGCATCCTGTTGTTCGCCCGTCCCTTGCCCTGGATCGAAGTCAGTCTGTACGGCACGCTGGGAATCATCTTTTTTGCCTATCTGGCGCGCTTCCTGACGGTGGCGCTCAAGCCGGTGCAGGCGGGTATGCGCCAGCTCGACCCCGCACTGGAAGAAGCCGCCCGGCTGGCGGGTGCCGGTCCATTGCGGCGCCTGTGGGACATGCTGCTGCCCTTGCTGGCGCCATCGGCATTCGCCGGCGCGCTGCTGGTGTTCCTGACGGCGGTCAATGAGCTGACAGTGTCTGCGCTGCTCTGGAGTGCCGGAACGGAAACATTGGGCGTGCTGATCTTCAACTTCAGCGAAAGTGGCGACAACGTTCTGGCGTCGGCGGTGTCCGTGGCCATCGTGGCCGGTGTCGCATTATTGATGGCGGCCTTATCTTTATTGGGTGGACGTTTGCCCCCGGGAGTCATTCCATGGCGGAATTGATGTTGTCCATGGTGTCGCGCAGCTATGGCAGCGCGACTGTCGTGGATGGTTTGAGTCTTTGCATTCCCCAGGGGGCGTTTGTGGCCTTGCTGGGCCCCAGCGGCTGCGGCAAGACGACGACGCTGCGCATGGTCGCCGGCTTCGAGAATCCGGATGCCGGTGAGATCCGTCTGGGCAACCGGGTGCTGGCCGGCCCCCAGGGTTGCGTGCCGCCCGAACAGCGCGGCATGGGCATGGTGTTCCAATCCTATGCGCTCTGGCCCCATCTGACGGTGGCCGAAAATGTCGGCTATCCGTTGAAACTGCGCGGCGTGCGTGGTGCGGCCTACGAGGCCAGGGTACGCGAAGCGCTGGAATTGGTTCATCTGGATGGCCGTGCGCAGGCGGCGTCCCAGGACCTCAGCGGCGGCCAGCGCCAGCGCGTTGCGCTGGCACGCTGCCTGGTGGCCGAACCCGAGGTGATCCTGCTGGATGAACCGTTGGCCAATCTTGACCGTCACTTGCGAGCCTCGATGGAGGATACCTTCCGCGAATTTCATCGCCGGACCGGCAGCACGTTTGTCTATGTGACCCATGATCAGGCCGAAGCGATGTCTCTCGCGGATTATGTGGCGGTGATGAATCGTGGCCAGCTGGTGCAGTGGGCCACGCCCCAGGAACTCTACGCTCGTCCCCGGAGTGAATGGCTGGCAGGCTTCGTCGGGCAGGGCAGTGTCCTGCGCGTGCCCCGGTCCGAAGCTGGCCGGGTGCTGGCGGGAACGGACTTGGCGCAGGCATTGGCGGCAGGTGGCGCGTATCCGGTGCTGCTGCGTCCGCAGCATGTGCGGTTGCACCAGCGTCCCGCGCAGTGGGGGGAGCTGGCAGGGCAGGTAGAGGATTGCGTGTTTCGCGGCGAGCGCTATGAAGTGCAGTTGGTGCTGGCTGGCGGGCAGCGGTTGCTGGCGTACCACGAGGCTGGCCTGGCTGTCGGGGATGTGGTGGCGGCCGAGTTGCGGCAGGCCTGGGGACTGGAGCAGGGATGACAGGCATACCATTGGCGCAGGGCCTGGCTGGCGAGCCGGGCCGGACGTTCTATTTCATGCGGCATGGGCAAACTGCGTTCAATGCGGCTGGCGCGATCTGCGGCAGGCTGGAGCCCCCGCTGGATGCCGTCGGCAGGCAACAGGCCCAGGACGCCGGCGCGCGGCTGGCTGGCCTGCCGTTCGATTGCGTGGCGGTCAGCCCGCAACTGCGGGCCTGGCAAACGGCCTTACTCGCCGTGCCCCAGTCCGCGCCCCTGGTGTTCGACGGCCTGCGTGAACGGGACTGGGGTGACCTGGAGGGCCGGCCGCTGGCGGAACAATGCGCCTATCGCGATACGCCGCCCGGGGGGGAGCCTTGGGATGATTTCCTGGCGCGGGTGCTGGATGCCTTGCGGCAACTGCTGGCTGCTCACGAGCAGCCGCTGGTGATTGCTCATTCCGGTGTCTGGCGGGCCATGCGTACACTTGCGACCGGCGCGCCGGAAGGCCCGCGCATCGCCAATGCCGCACCCGCTATGGTGGTACTCTCCGGTGGCCTGTTGGCTGGCACCACGATGGTGCCAGCGCAGGGCGGGCAACGGCCTGGCGCAGCGTGCAGCAACGCCACGCCGGCGGCTCAAGGATGCCGGGATATTCCGGTGTTCTATCTTTAATTGTTTGAAATTATTGGTTTTTCATGATTTATGGGCAGGCGTGGCGCAGGCTGCGCCTGGTCTGAATCCGGGTTGGGATGTTGTCTTAAACCAACAATAATCCTGTTCCTGTGCTGTTTTCCGCGGGGGAACGTAGCCGAATGCAGCGATTTTTGATGCAATAGCTACAACTTCCCTTAGCGGAGTTAGGGGAGCGGTAGGCCGACAAACGGATACGCTGCTCTTGTCACTCAAATATTCGGAGATTTCTTAAATGAAAAAGACTCTGCTTGCCGCCGCTCTGCTTGCTGGCTTTGCTGGTTCCGCTCAAGCGGCGAACTCGGTTACCCTGTACGGTATCGTTGACACCGGCCTGTCCTATCAATACGTCAAGACCAAGGATGCTGCGGGTGACACCCACTCCACCAACCAATTCGGTCTGCGTGACGGTGCTCAGAGCGGCAGCCGTTGGGGCCTGCGTGGCACGGAAGATCTGGGTGACGGCCTGCGCGCTGTCTTCACGCTGGAAAGCGGCTTCAACTCCAACAACGGCAAGTCTGGTCAAGGTGGCCGTCTGTTCGGTCGTCAAGCTACCATCGGTCTGGCCAGCGATGCCTGGGGTCAAATCGACTTCGGTCGCCAAATCACCACCGTTAACAAGTACGTTGGCGGCATCGTGAACTTCGGCAGCATCTACGCTCCGGTGAACGGCACGTTCTTCTCCACCGGCGATACCACGCGCTACGACAACCAAATCCAATACCGCAGCCCCAGCTTCGGCGGCATTGAATTCGGCGTTGGCTACTCGTTCAACAACGACGGCGTCAGCCCGGGCAACAGCTCCGCTTCCGGTGCCAAGAACTCCGATTTCGATCGTGAACTGAACGCCGCCATCAAGTACGCCAACGGCCCCCTGGCTGTTGCCGTCGGTTACGACCAGATCTACCTGAAGAAGGCTGATCCGGGCAAGGACCCCAAGGCCCTGATCGTTGGCGCTTCGTATGACTTCGAAGTCGTGGCTCTGCAACTGGGCTACCAACACGTCAAGCACGGCGCTCCGTTCGCAGACCTTAACAGCAGCAACCCCGGTCTGCTGGATGCTGACAGCGTGAACTCCTACCTGGTCGGCGTTGGTGCTCCTCTGGGCGCCAACGGCAACATCTACGGCCAATGGAGCCTGTCGGATGCCAAGGACAAGGAGAAGAAGTCCAACGCGTTCACCGTCGGCTACACCTACGACCTGTCCAAGCGTACCAACCTGTACGTCTACGGCAACTACACGCAAGACTACCTGTACATCAAGGACCAAAAGGCTGCTCAAGCCGGTATCGGTCTGCGTCACCGCTTCTAATCACGACATCCGCCTCCGGCAGGTCATCTGACCTGCTGGCGGTGGTTGCAACCGGCAGTAATGTCGGTGAGTGACAAGCGAATGAAAGCCGCCCTTCGGGGGCGGCTTTTTTTTCGTCATTTTTCTATAGTTTTGTCTTTTTCATTTCTCTGTTATCTGGTTTTCGGGGAAGAAAGCAGGGGCGATGGTGCGCTGCGCCAGAGAAACATTGTGTGTAATTGAAAATGGTTCGCTTTAACCAGATATGCGCGGTGATAGGGGTTTAAAGGGCGCTGTAAGGCGCTCGAATGCTACAATAGGAAAGTTTGCATATAGGCGGGTCGGTTATGAATCTGCAACAATATTTTCCCGTACTGCTCTTCATTCTGGTGGCGACAGGCATCGGTTTCGCGCTGATTGGAGCAGGCTCCCTTTTGGGGCCGAGGCGCCCTGATGCGGAAAAGCTTTCACCCTATGAGTGCGGCTTTGAAACGTTCGATGACGCGCGTATGCGTTTCGATATCCGCTATTACCTGGTTGCCATTCTTTTCATCCTCTTCGACCTTGAAATTGCGTTCCTGTTCCCGTGGGCCATGGCCCAGGGCGCGGTAGGCCTGGTTGGCTTCTGGACGGTCATGGTCTTCCTGGCGGTGCTCACCGTCGGTTTTATCTACGAATGGAAAAAGGGAGCGCTGGACTGGGAGTAATCCCGGAACGGTTTTCCTGACGAGGCAATCATGGCGATAGACGGCATACTCAAGCAGGGTTTTATTACCACCAGCGCCGATAAGGTCCTGAACTGGGCCAAGACGGGCTCCATGTGGCCCATGACTTTCGGTCTGGCCTGTTGTGCGGTCGAGATGATGCACGCCGGTGCGGCGCGTTACGATCTCGACCAATTCGGCATTATCTTCCGTCCCAGTCCGCGCCAATCCGATCTGATGATCGTGGCTGGCACGCTGTGCAACAAGATGGCGCCGGCGCTGCGCAAGGTCTATGACCAGATGCCGGAGCCGCGCTGGGTGCTCTCCATGGGCTCCTGTGCCAACGGCGGTGGCTATTACCACTACTCGTATTCGGTGGTGCGGGGCTGTGATCGCATTGTGCCGGTCGATATCTACGTGCCGGGCTGTCCGCCCACCGCGGAAGCGCTGGTCTACGGCCTGCTGCAAATGCAGGGCAAGATCCGCCGCACCAATACCATTGCGCGCTGAGTCATGGCGCAACACAAGACTGACATCCAGGATTGAATGACATGACCAGGCTGGAAACCCTGAAACATAACCTGCTCCAGGCATTTGGCGAAGACGCCGCGCTGACCGAAGCGCTGGGCGAGCTGACGCTGGAGCTTCCTGCAACGCAATGGACGGCTGGCTGTGCCCGGCTGCGCGACGAAGCGTCGTTGCGTTTCGAGACTTGCATCGACCTCACTGGTGTCGATTACCTGACCTACGGCGTGGGCAAGGTGGGCGAGCCCTCCGGCGAGTCCTTCCCGGCACGCTTCGCGGTGGTGATCCATCTGTTGTCGGTCACGCACAACTGGCGTTTGCGCGTGCGTGCCTGGCTCGAGTCTGACGAATTTCCCGTGATCGACTCGCTGACCGACGTGTGGCCTGCCGTGGGCTGGCCCGAGCGCGAAGCGTTCGATATGTTCGGCATCGTTTTCGAAGGCCACAACGACCTGCGCCGCATCCTGACCGACTACGGCTTCATTGGTCACCCGTTCCGCAAGGATTTCCCGCTGTCCGGCCACGTCGAAATGCGTTACGACGAAGCCGAAAAGCGCGTGGTCTATCAGCCTGTCACCATCGAGACGCGTGAAATCACGCCGCGCATCGTTCGTGAAGATGCATACGGAATAGGGCGGTAAGCATGTCCGAAATCAAGAACTACACCCTGAACTTCGGCCCTCAGCACCCGGCCGCGCACGGCGTGCTGCGCCTGGTGCTGGAACTGGATGGCGAAGTCATCCAGCGCGCCGATCCGCACATCGGCCTGCTGCACCGCGGCACTGAAAAGCTGGCCGAATACAAGACCTATCTCCAGGCGCTGCCCTACATGGATCGCCTGGATTACGTCTCCATGATGTGCAACGAGCACGCCTACTGCATGGCGATCGAACGCATGCTGGGTATCGAGCCGCCGCTGCGCGCCCAGTACATCCGTGTGATGTTCGATGAAATCACGCGCATCCTGAATCACCTGATGTCGGTCGGGACGCACGCGCTGGACGTGGGCGCCATGGCCGTCATGCTGTATGCCTTCCGTGAGCGCGAAGACCTGATGGACTGCTACGAAGCTGTCTCGGGCGCCCGTATGCACGCGGCTTATTACCGCCCTGGTGGCGTGTACCGAGACCTGCCGGACAGCATGCCGCTGAACGAAGGCACCAGCAAGTACCGTACCGAAAAGGAACTGCGCGCGCTGAACGAAACGCGCGAGGGTTCGCTGCTGGATTTCATCGAAGCTTTCACCAATCGTTTCCCCGCCTGTGTGGACGAGTACGAAGCGCTGCTGACTGATAACCGTATCTGGAAGCAGCGCCTGGTGGGCATTGGCGTGGTTGATCCCGAGCGTGCCAAGGCCCTGGGCTTCACCGGCCCGATGCTGCGCGGTTCCGGCGTGGTGTGGGATCTGCGCAAGTTCCAGCCCTATGAAGTCTACGACCTGCTGGATTTCGATATTCCCGTGGGCGTCAACGGCGACTGCTATGACCGTTACCTGGTGCGCGTGAACGAAATGCGCCAGAGCAATCGCATCATCAAGCAGTGCGTCGAGTGGCTGCGCAACAATCCCGGTCCCGTCATGGTGGACAACCACAAGGTTGCACCGCCCAAGCGCACCGGCATGAAGAGCAGCATGGAAGAGCTGATTCACCATTTCAAGCTCTTCTCGGAAGGCTTCCACGTGCCGCCTGGCGAAGTCTATGCGTCAGTGGAACACCCCAAGGGCGAATTTGGCGTGCATGTGGTTTCTGACGGGGCCAACAAGCCTTACCGCCTGAAAATCCGCGCGCCCGGATTCACGCACTTGCAGGCGCTGGACGAGATGTCGCGCGGCCACATGCTGGCCGATGCCGTAACCATCATCGGTACGCAGGACATCGTGTTCGGGGAAATCGACCGCTGAGCGGCCGGTTTTCTCCCTTTACATACACGGATTCAAAATTATGCTGCTTTCCGAACAGGCATATCAGAAGATCGACAGGGAACTGGCCAAGTACCCTGGCGACCAGAGGCAGTCTGCCATCATGGCGGCCCTGGGCATTGCGCAAGTTGAGAAGGGCTGGGTGTCGGCCGAGGTCATCGAGGACGTCGCGGAATATATCGGCGTGCCTCCCATCGCCGTCCAGGAAGTCGCGACTTTCTACAACATGTTCGACGTGCGCCCGGTCGGGCGCATCAAGGTGACGGTGTGCACCAACCTGCCCTGTGCCCTGCGCGGCGGCGAGCAGGCCGCCGAAGTCGTGCAGCGCAAGCTGGGTGTGGGCCTGGGCGAAACGACGCCGGACGGCATGTTCACCGTGGTTGAAGGTGAGTGCATGGGCGCCTGTGGTGATGCCCCCGTGATGCTGGTCAACAACCGGCACATGTGCGTGCGCATGTCCGAAGAGCGCCTGGATGCCATGCTGGACAGCCTCAAGGCGGAAGCAGCGAAACTGCAAGGAGAATCGGCATGACGACGATGCTCGAACAACCGTTGGCGGCGCTGGACCTCAGCCGATTTTCCCAAGGCCTGGAGCCTGATCCGCTGGGCGACCTGAGCCAGTCCATGTGTTTCCATGGCCGTCACATCGAACCGCAGATCCTGGCGGGCATCGACGGTAGCAACTGGCACCTGGAAGATTACGTCAAGCGCGGCGGCTACGAAGCCCTGCGCAAGGTGCTGACCTCCGGCATGAAGCCGGAAGACGTGATTGCCGAAGTCAAGGCCTCGGGTCTGCGCGGCCGCGGCGGTGCAGGCTTCCCCACCGGCCTGAAGTGGAGCTTCATGCCGCGCACTTTTCCGGGCCAGAAGTACCTGGTCTGCAATTCGGACGAGGGCGAGCCGGGGACGTTCAAGGACCGCGACATCCTGCGCTTCAACCCGCACGTGGTGATCGAGGGCATGGCCATTGCCGCTTATGCAATGGGCATCAGCGCCGGCTACAACTATATCCACGGTGAGATCTTCGAAGTGTACGAACGCTTCGAGGCGGCGCTGGAAGAGGCCCGCAAGGCAGGCTTCCTGGGCGACAACATCCTGGGTTCCGGCTTCAACTTCCAGTTGAATGCTTTCCACGGCTACGGCGCCTACATTTGCGGCGAGGAAACTGCGCTGCTTGAATCGCTGGAAGGCAAGAAAGGCCAGCCGCGCTTCAAACCGCCTTTCCCGGCCAGTTTCGGTCTGTACGGCAAGCCGACGACCATCAACAACACCGAGACTTTCGCGGCGGTGCCCTGGATCATCCGCAATGGTGGTCAAGCCTATCTGGAAGTCGGCAAGCCCAACAACGGTGGCACCAAGATCTATTCGATCTCTGGCGACATCGAGCGCCCGGGTTGCTATGAAATCCCGATGGGCACCCCGTTCAGCAAACTGCTGGAGCTGGCGGGTGGCGTCAGCGGTGGCCGCAAGCTGAAGGCGGTGATCCCCGGCGGTTCGAGCGCGCCCGTGCTGCCGGCCGACATCATGATGGAATGCACCATGGACTATGACAGCATTTCCAAGGCCGGCTCCATGCTGGGCTCGGGCGCTGTCATCGTCATGGACGAGCGCCGCTGCATGGTGAAGTCGCTGCTGCGTCTGTCGTACTTCTACCATGAAGAAAGTTGCGGCCAGTGCACGCCCTGCCGCGAAGGCACGGGCTGGCTGTACCGGATCGTCAAGCGTATCTATAACGGCGAGGGCCGTCCCGAGGATCTGGAACTGCTCGATAGCGTGGCAGGCAACATCATGGGCCGCACCATCTGCGCCCTGGGTGACGCCGCAGCCATGCCGGTGCGTGCTTTCCTGAAGCACTACCGGCACGAGTTCATGCACTACATCGAGCACAAGCGGGGCGTTGTTGCCCCGTATCTGTGAGACAGAGGATTCAAAATGGTTGAATTGACCATAGACGGCCGGGTCGTCGAGGTGCCGGAAGGCAGCATGGTGATGCACGCTGCCCACAAGCTGGGCGTGTACGTTCCGCATTTCTGCTATCACAAGAAACTGTCCATCGCGGCCAACTGCCGTATGTGTCTGGTCGAAGTGGAAAAGGCGCCCAAGGCTTTACCGGCCTGCGCGACGCCTGCCACCAACGGCATGGTGGTGCATACCAGTTCGGAGCGTGCTGTCGCGGCTCAGAAGAGCGTGATGGAGTTTCTGCTGATCAATCACCCGCTGGATTGCCCGATCTGTGACCAGGGTGGAGAATGCCAGCTGCAGGATCTGGCGGTAGGCTACGGTGGCTCATCTTCGCGCTACAACGAAGAAAAGCGTGTGGTGTTCCACAAGGACCTCGGTCCGCTGGTGTCGGCTGAAGAAATGAGCCGCTGCATCCATTGCACCCGCTGCGTGCGCTTCGGCCAGGAAATTGCCGGCGTGATGGAGCTGGGCATGATCAAGCGCGGCGAGCACTCCGAGATCACCACGTTTGTGGGCCGTTCGATCGAGTCCGAACTCTCCGGCAACATGATCGACCTCTGTCCTGTCGGCGCGCTGACTTCCAAGCCGTTCCGCTACCAGGCCCGTACCTGGGAACTGGCCCGCCGCCGCGCCGTCAGCCCGCACGACAGCGTGGGTGCGAACCTGGTGGTTCAGGTCAAGGACAACAAGGTCCTGCGTGTCGTTCCGTTCGAGAACGATGCCGTCAACGAATGCTGGATCAGCGACCGTGACCGCTTCTCCTACGAAGGCCTGAACGTCGAAGACCGCCTGACGGTGCCGATGCTCAAGAGCTGTGATGGCCGCTGGCGCGAGATTTCCTGGGCGGAAGCCCTGGAAGCCGTGGCGGAAGGCTTGGGCCGCGTGCGCGAAAGCCATGGCGGCAACGACATCGGCCTGCTGGCGTCCGAAAACGCCACGGTCGAGGAATACGCGCTGCTGGCCCGCCTGGGCCGTGCGCTGGGTTCCGAGAATATCGACTTCCGCCTGCGCCAGACCGACGCTGGGCTGGATGCTGCCCTGGAGGGCACGCCCTGGCTGGGCATGCCCATCACCGATCTGGATAACCGCGATGTTGTCCTGGTGGTAGGTTCTTTCCTGCGCAAGGACCATCCGCTGTTCGCGCAGCGCCTGCGTCAGGCCGCCAAGCGTGGCACCAAGGTCATCCTGGTGGACAGCGCTGCCGATGATCCTCTGCTGCCGGTGGCCGCGCGCATCACCGTGGCGCCGTCCGAGCTGCCGCGCGCGCTGGCCGAAATCGCCGTGGCGCTGGCTGCGGCCAAGGAAACCGCCGTGCCTGCCGCCTTTGCCGGTGTGCAGGCGGGCGCAGCAGCCCAGGCCATCGCCGCACTGCTGGCAGGTTCGCAACAGGGCGCCGTGCTGTTGGGCAATCTGGCGGTGAATTCGCCCGATGCCACGCTGCTGGCTGCCAATGCGCAATGGATTGCCGACAACAGCGGTGCAACGCTGGGCCATCTGACGGCCGGTGGCAACACGGTAGGCGGTTACCTGGCGGGCGCCGTGCCCGGCGTCGGCGGCAAGAACGCCGCCGCCATGCTGGCCGAGCCGATGCGCGCCTATGTGGTGCTGCACGCCGAACCGCAGCTGGATGCCGACAATGCGCCTCAGGCGCTGGCAGCACTGCGCGGCTCGCAGTTCACCGTGGCGCTGACGTCCTATCGCAGCGCTGCCGAAAGCTGGGCCGACATCATGCTGCCGGTGGCGCCGTTCACCGAAACCTCCGGTACCTACGTCAACGCGGCCGGCCTGGCGCAAAGCTTCAAGGGCACGACGGCGCCCCTGGGCCAGGCCCGTCCGGCCTGGAAGGTGCTGCGTGTGCTGGGCAACGTGCTCAAGCTGGCTGGTTTCGACGACGAAACTTCCGAGTCCGTGCGCGACACGGCCCTGGCTGGCGACATCCCGGCTCGCTTGTCGAATCGCGTCAAGGCTGAACCCGGCCTGCCGGCTGTTCGCGCCGAAGGCACGTTGGAACGCCTGGCCGAGCTGCCTATCTTCCGTACCGACGCCATTGTGCGTCGTGCCGAATCGTTGCAGGCAGCGGCCGCTTCACGCGCGCCCAAGGCTCGCATGAACGCAGCTACGCTGGAACGCCTGGGCCTGGAAGAGGGTGCCAAGGTCCGTGTGCGTTCAGCCCATGGCGAAGCGGAGCTGACGGCTGCGCGTGATGACAAGGTGGCTGATGGCGCCGTGCGCGTCGCTGCCGGTTTCGAACAGACGGCGGCGCTGGGCAGCGCCTTCGGTGCAATTTCGGTGGAGCGTGTCTGACATGAGCTGGCTCGATGTGATCAATAGCCACGGTGAGGCTCTGCTGGGCCCGACCGCCTGGCTGGTGGTGTGGACGGTGATCAAGATTGTCGTGATCGCGCTGCCCATCATTATTTGCGTGGCGTTCCTGACCTACTGGGAACGCAAGATGATCGGCTTCATGCACGTGCGCCGTGGACCGAACCGTGTCGGTCCGCGCGGGCTGCTGCAGCCGTTCGCCGACGTGTTCAAGCTGCTGACCAAGGAAGTCGTGGTTCCCAGCCAGGCCAACAAGGTGCTGTTCATCGTGGCGCCTGTCGTGGTGCTGATGCCGGCGCTGGCGGCCTGGGCGGTGATTCCCTTTGGTCCTGAAACCGTGCTGGCCAATGTGAACGCCGGCCTGCTGTATGTCATGGCGATCACTTCGCTGGGCGTTTACGGCGTGATCGTGGCCGGCTGGGCATCCAACTCCAAGTACGCGCTGCTGGCGGCAATGCGTGCCTCGGCGCAGATGCTGTCCTATGAACTGGCCATCAGCTTCGTCTTGCTGGTCGTGGTGCTGGTGTCCGGCAGCATGAACATGTCCGAGATCGTGAACGTGCAATTGCGCGGCACCTTCGCCGGCATGGGCCTGACGTTCCTGTCGTGGAACTGGCTGCCGCTGCTGCCGCTGTTCGTCATCTACATCATCTGTATGGTGGCTGAAACCAACCGCCACCCGTTTGACGTGGTGGAAGGCGAATCGGAGATCGTGGCCGGCCACATGGTCGAGTACTCGGGCATGGCCTTCGCGCTGTTCTTCCTGGGCGAATACGCCAACATGATCTTCCTGTCGGCGATGGCGTCGATCATGTTCCTGGGCGGCTGGTCCGCACCGCTGGACTTCGCGCCGTTTACCTGGGTGCCAGGCTGGCTCTGGCTGGCTTTGAAGACGTTTGTCGTAGTGTCCCTTTTCATCTGGTTCCGTGCGTCGTTCCCGCGTTACCGCTATGACCACATCATGCGCCTGGGCTGGAAGATCTTCATCCCGCTGACCGGTGTGTGGCTGGTGGTGGTGGCGATCTGGATGCAGACGCCCTGGAATATCTGGAACTGAAGCGGACGAGCAGAGGCAAGATATGGAAGCGATCAAGGATTTCTTCGGCAGCCTGATGCTGTCGGAACTGCTCAAGGGCATGCGCCTGACCGGCAGGTACTTTTTCCGGCGCAAGATCACGTTGCGCTACCCGTTTGAGAAAACGCCGGCTTCGCCGCGTTTCCGTGGCCTGCACGCCTTGCGCCGCTACCCCAATGGGGAAGAGCGCTGCATCGCCTGCAAGCTGTGCGAAGCAGTCTGTCCGGCCATGGCGATCACGATCGAATCGGGCGAACGCGACGACGGCACGCGCCGTACCACGCGTTACGACATCGACCTGACCAAGTGCATTTTCTGTGGCTTCTGCGAAGAGAGCTGCCCGGTGGATTCCATCGTCGAAACGCATATCCATGAATACCATGGTGAAAAGCGCGGCGACCTGTACTTCACCAAGGACATGCTGCTGGCCGTGGGCGACCGCTATGAAAATGAAATCGCCAAACGGCGCGCGGCCGACGCGCCCTATCGTTGATAACGGGGTAGCTGGCTCATGATCTTCTCTACCATTCTCTTTTACGTCGTTGCGGCCATCCTGGTCATCGCGGCTGTGCGCGTGATTACCGCGAGCAGCCCGGTCACTGCGGTGCTGCACCTGATCCTGGCGTTCTTCAACGCCGCCATGCTGTGGGTGCTGATCGGCGCCGAGTTCCTCGGGCTGCTGCTGGTTGTGGTGTACGTGGGCGCCGTCATGGTGCTGTTCCTGTTCGTCGTGATGATGCTGGACATCAAGCTCGACATGCTGCGCGCCGGTGCGCGCAACTACATGTTCATCGGCGGCATCGTCGGCCTGGTCATGGTGCTGGAAATGGCATTCGTGCTGTGGGCAACCTGGGGCGGCGTCGGCGAAATGCCGGTGCAGCCGGGCGATTACAACAACACCCGCGTGCTGGGTGAACTGATGTATACGAAGTATGTCTTTGGCGTGGAAGTCGGCGCCGTGCTGCTGCTGGTCGGCATGATCAGCGCCATCGCGCTGACGCTGCGCCGCCGTACCGACGTGCGCTACAACGATCCGTCCGGTGCCGTGAAGGTCAAGGCCAAGGACCGCTTCCGTATCGTCAACGTCAAGCCTCAGCGCGATGTGGCGCCTGAGGCACCGGCAGCCGAGGCAGCTGGCGAAGGAGAAAAACAATGACACTCACTCTGGCGCACTATCTGGTGCTGGGGGCCATCCTCTTCGCCATCGGCGTTTTCGGGATGTTCCTGAACCGGCGCAATCTCATCATTCTGCTGATGTCCATGGAGCTGATGCTGCTTGCCGTGAACATGAACTTCGTCGCCTTCTCTTCCTGGATGGGCGATGCGGCGGGGCAGGTCTTCGTGTTCTTCATTCTCACGGTGGCGGCTGCCGAAGCCGCGATTGGTCTGGCGATCCTGGTGTTGCTGTTCCGTAACCTGAACACGATCAACGTCGACGATCTTGATCGCCTGAAAGGCTGATGGGGCCCGGAATCATGTCTGAAACCAATTTTTATCTGCTCATTGCGCTGGCTCCGCTGGTCGGCGCCATCCTGTCCGGCCTGTTCGGCACTGGCTTCCTGGGCCGTCCGGTCGGGCGTCGGGCAGCGCATTGCATCACGATTCTGGGCGTGGCGATCTCGGCCATCGGCTCGGTGTTCGTGCTGCGTGACGTACTCAATGGCCATACTTTCGACGGCACGGTCTATACCTGGACGCTGATCGGTACCACCAAGCTGGAAATCGGCTTCCTGATCGACTCGTTGTCGGCCATGATGATGGTGGTCGTGACCTCGGTGTCGCTGATGGTGCACATCTACACCATCGGCTACATGGCCGACGATCCCGGTTACCAGCGTTTCTTCTCGTACATTTCGCTGTTCACCTTCTCGATGCTGATGCTGGTCATGTCCAACAACATGGTTCAGCTGTTCTTCGGCTGGGAAGCGGTGGGCCTGGTGTCCTATCTGCTGATCGGCTTCTGGTACACGCGTCCGACGGCGATCTTCGCCAACATGAAGGCCTTCCTGATCAACCGTGTCGGCGACTTCGGCTTCGTGCTGGGCATCGGCCTGCTGTTTGCCTACACCGGCACCATGCACTACGGCGAAGTCTTCGCCCAGGCCGACAAGCTGGACGCGCTGCAACTGCCGGGCACTGACTGGCAACTGCTGACGGTGGCATGTATCTGTCTGTTCATCGGCGCCATGGGTAAATCGGCGCAGGTGCCGCTGCACGCCTGGCTGCCTGACTCGATGGAAGGCCCGACTCCGATTTCCGCGCTGATTCACGCGGCCACCATGGTGACCGCCGGTATCTTCATGGTGTCGCGTTTCTCGCCGCTGTTCGAACTGTCGGATACGGCGCTGTCGCTGATGATCGTGGTGGGCGGCATCGGTGCGCTGTTCCTCGGCATCCTGGGCATCATCCAGAACGATATCAAGCGCGTCGTGGCCTATTCCACGCTGTCGCAGCTGGGCTACATGACGGTGGCGCTGGGGGCTTCGGCCTACTCGGTGGCCGTGCTGCACCTGCTGACGCACGCCTTCTTCAAGGCCCTGCTGTTCCTGGGTGCTGGTTCCGTCATCATCGGCATGCACCATGATCAGGACATCCGCAACATGGGCGGCCTGCGCAAGTACATGCCCATCACCTGGATCACCTTCCTGATCGGTACGCTGGCGCTGGTCGGCACGCCGTTCTTCTCGGGTTTCTACTCCAAGGAAAACCTGATCGAGGCCGCGCATGCCGCCAACGTCTGGGGCGCGGACTTCGCCTACTGGGCGGTGCTGATCGGCGTGTTCGTCACTTCGCTGTACTCGTTCCGCGTCTACTTCCTGGTTTTCCACGGCAAGGAGCGCTTCCCTGAGCACGGCCATGACGCGCACGGCCATGGCCACGACGACCATGGACATGACGATCACGGCCATCATGGCGGCAAGCCGCATGAGTCGCCCTGGGTGGTCACGCTGCCGCTGATCCTGCTGGCCATTCCGTCGATCATCATCGGTGCACTGGTAGTTGATCCCATGCTGTTCGGCTCGTTCTTCGACGGTGTCATCACGGTGCTGCCGCAACACCCGGCCATGGCCGACATTGCTTCGACCTGGCACGGCTGGGTGGCCTACGGCCTGCATGCGTTCCAGACCTTGCCGTTCTGGCTGGTGGTCGCTGGCGCCGTCATTGCCTGGTACTGCTACCTGATCAATCCCAAGGTGCCTGCCGCCATCCACGCCCGCATGGGTTGGCTGCTGCGTATCCTGGAGAACAAGTACTACGTCGACTGGTTCAACGAGCAGGTCATCGCCCGTGGCGCTCGTGCGCTGGGTCGCGGCCTGTGGCGCTACGGTGACCGCGGCCTGATCGACGGCCTGGTCAACGGCAGCGCCCGCATGGTGGGCTGGATCGCCGCCGTCAGCCGCAAGGTACAGACCGGCTACATCTATCACTATGCGTTTGCCATGATCATCGGTGTGATGGTTCTGGTGACCTTCTATGTGCTGATTTACAAATGATGGCTAGCGACATGGTATCTACAACATTCCCCTGGCTGACATGGGCCATCTTCACGCCCATCGTTTTCGGCGTGCTGGTCCTGGCGCTCGGACGCGATTCCGCGCCTGGCCGCACCCGCTGGCTGTCGCTGATCGGCGCCATCGTCAGCTTCCTGGTCACCATTCCGCTGTACACGCGTTTTGATGCCACCACCGCCAACATGCAGTTCGTCGAGAAATCGAGCTGGATCGAGGCGCTCGGCGTGGATTACCACCTGGGTGTTGACGGCATCTCGGTGTGGTTCGTGCTGTTGACTGCCTTCATCACCATCATCGTGGTGGTGGCGGGCTGGGAAGTCATCACCAAGCGCGTCGCTCAGTACATGGCGGCGTTCCTGATCCTCTCCGGCCTGATGATTGGTGTCTTCGCGGCGCTGGACGGCCTGCTGTTCTACATCTTCTTCGAAGCCACGCTGATTCCGATGTACATCATCGTCGGTGTCTGGGGCGGCCCGAACCGTGTGTACGCAGCGTTCAAGTTCTTCCTCTACACCCTGATGGGCTCGCTGCTTACGCTGGTGGCCTTTATCTACCTGTGGAGTGTCACGGGAACCTTCGATATCGCCACCTGGCAGCAACAGCCGCTGGGCATGACGCCGCAGATCCTGATCTTCCTGGCGCTGCTGGCTGCATTCGCGGTCAAGGTGCCGATGTGGCCGGTGCACACCTGGCTGCCGGATGCCCACGTGGAAGCGCCTACCGGTGGTTCCGTGGTGCTGGCCGCGATCATGCTGAAGCTGGGCGCCTATGGTTTCCTGCGCTTCTCGCTGCCCATCGCGCCGGATGCTGCGCATGAGCTGTCCTGGCTGATGATCACGCTGTCGCTGATTGCAGTGATCTATATCGGTCTGGTGGCAATCATCCAGGCGGACATGAAGAAACTGGTGGCTTATTCGTCCGTTGCCCACATGGGTTTCGTGACGCTGGGCTTCTTTATCTTCAATACCGCCGGCATGGAAGGCGCCATCGTCCAGATGATCTCGCACGGTTTCGTGGCGGGCGCAATGTTCCTCTGTATCGGTGTGCTGTATGACCGCGTGCACAGCCGCGAGATTTCGGCTTACGGTGGTGTGGTCAACACCATGCCCAAGTTCGCCACCTTCTTCATCCTGTTCTCGATGGCCAATAGCGGCCTGCCGGCCACTAGCGGTTTCGTCGGTGAGTTCATGGTGATCATGGGCGCTGTCGAATACAACTTCTGGATCGGCCTGCTGACGGCTACGGCCTTGATCCTGGGCGCAGCCTATTCGCTCTGGATGACCAAGCGCGTGGTGCTGGGCGATATCGCCAATGACAACGTGCGCAAGCTGAAGGACCTGTGCAGCCGCGAATTCCTGATGCTGAGCATCCTGGCTATCGCGGTGCTGTTCATGGGTATCTATCCGAAGCCCTTTGTCGATCTCATCCACGTCTCGGTCGATGCGCTGCTGCAGCACGTTGCCATCTCGAAACTGTAAGGCTGGACCATCATGCAATCTTCGTTCAACTTTACCCTTGCGCTGCCGGAGATCATCCTGCTGATAGGCGGCATGGCGATCCTGCTGCTGGACGCCGTCCGCAATGATCCCCTGCGCCGCATGACGCACACCCTTAGCCTTGTGCTGCTGCTGGTGCTGACGGTTGTCTCGCTGGTGCAGTGGTCTGATGGCGTGCGCGGCTCCACCTTCTCCGGCATGTTCGTGCTGGACCCGCTGGCGCACTTGCTGAAGGTCGCGTCTTACATCGCCGTGGCGGTCAGCCTGATCTACGGCCGTGCCTATGCGCAGGCCCGCGACATGATGACCCGTGGCGGCGAGATCTACGTGTTGTCGCTGTTTGCGCTGCTGGGCCAGATGGTCATGATCTCGGCCGGCAACCTGATGTCCATGTACCTGGGCCTCGAATTGATGTCCCTGGCGTTGTACGCGCTCATCGCACTGCGCCGCGACCACGTGGTGGCCACCGAGGCGGCGATGAAGTACTTCGTGCTTGGCGCGCTGGCTTCCGGTTTCCTGCTGTACGGCATGTCCATGGTGTACGGTGCGACCGGCAAGCTCGACCTCGGCGAAATCGCCGCAGTGCTGCGTGCGGGCGACTTCCAGCACATGGCCCTGGTGTTCGGCGTGGTGTTCGTGGTGGCCGGCCTGGCATTCAAGCTGGGCGTGGTGCCCTTCCATATGTGGGTGCCCGACGTTTATCAGGGTTCGCCCACGGCCTCGACCCTGCTGCTGGGTGCTGCACCCAAGTTGGCCGCCTTTGCCATCACGCTGCGCCTGCTGGTGGAAGGCCTGCATGCGCTGGCTGCCGACTGGCAGAGCATGCTCATGATCATGGCCGTGTTGTCGCTGGCCATCGGTAACCTGACCGCGATCATGCAGACCAGCTTCAAGCGCATGCTGGCGTATTCGAGTATTTCCCACATGGGTTTCGTCATCCTGGGCCTGCTTTCGGGCGTGGTGGACGGCAACCCGGGCGCGGCAGGTTCGGCCTACGGTGCTGCCTTGTTCTACATGCTGGTCTATGTGCTGACGACGCTGGGCGGTTTCGGCGTGGTCATGCTGATGTCGCGCGAAGGCTTCGAATGCGACAGCATCAGCGATCTGAAGGGCCTGAACAAGCGCAGCCCGTTGTATGCGCTGGTCCTGCTGCTGTT
Source organism: Kerstersia gyiorum (assembly GCF_048595715.1). Lineage (NCBI taxonomy): Bacteria > Pseudomonadati > Pseudomonadota > Betaproteobacteria > Burkholderiales > Alcaligenaceae > Kerstersia > Kerstersia gyiorum. Next base: position 3,121,985 of record NZ_CP169556.1, on the reverse strand, counting down.
GATGTTCTCGCTGGCTGGCATCCCGCCGCTGGTTGGCTTCTATGCCAAGCTGGCCGTGCTGCAAGCGGTGGTGCAGGCTGGCCACTTGTGGCTGGCCATCCTTGCGGTGCTGTTCTCGCTGATCGGCGCGTTCTACTACATCCGCGTGGTCAAGGTGGTGTACTTCGACGAACCGGAAGAAAATGCGCCGACGATCAAGGCCGGCTGTCTGCCGCGCGCGGTGATGGCGATCAACGCTGCACTGCTCCTGCTGCTGGGCATCCAGGAAAACGGCATCATCCAGCTTTCGGTGGACGTGATCCGCGCTTCGCTGGCATTCTGATCGCTTGATTCCAGTGAAAAACGCCGGCCCAGGGCCGGCGTTTTTTTTGTCTCTGTTTTTGTGTCGGGCAACGAGAGGCGATTAACGTGGGTGAATCACCAGGTCGATGATCAGGCCGGTAGCGATGGTGATCAGCACATAATCCGCACCCACTTTGACCCAGCGTTGGCCGTGGCCCGGCGCTGGCAGGTTGTAACGTTCAGGCTGGCTGACGTAGTACCTGCGGCCCTGGTACGGTTGGGGCAGGGTGTCGCCCTTGCGATAGCGGTCATCCGGGCCGGCGCCATGCCTGGCCTGGCTGGGATGCTGCTGAGCGGCTGGTGTGGTGTGGTTTCTGGATGGTGCTGCTTTCCGGCCCGTCTCATGGCTTTGCTGGGGCCTGGCCTGGTTGTTATTGCCGGGTGAGGATGACGGGCGCTGATTGTGCGTCTGCGGCTGGTTCTGGGTGGACGGGCGGTTCGGAGAGGATTGAGGATTGTCGCGTCGTTCTTGCTGGGCGTTATCCCGGAGGCCCTCTTGCGAAGGTTGGGCGCTGGCAGTCAGGTTGAAGGCTACCGCGGAGATGCCCAGCAGGGTCGAAATAATGACAGAGGTAGTTTTATTGCGGCTCGCCATGATGGAGCTCCTTTCAGGTAGGCAGCGGAGGAATCCGTGGATACCAGTGTGTGCCTGCGCTTTGCATGGGCCGTGGAGATTTCATGGAGAAGTTCGGGGTACGTGTAATAAATTGCGTCTTCTTACCGGCAATATTGATAAATGTTCGCAATTTGATTTACCGCAAGCGGCGGCATTTGCGACCATTTACAGGCGACAGCGGGGAGGCTGACAATGCTTGGGCGCAGCGGTGTTTGCCGTTGCCGCTTGCTGAACAGGAGAAAGCAATGAAACGTCTGGAAGGTAAGGTCGCCATCGTCACCGGCGCTGCAGTCGGTATCGGGCGCGCCATCGCGCTGCGCCTCGCACAGGAAGGCGCCAAGGTCGCCGTGACGGATGTGCAGGACGGCGCCGAAGTCGTGGACACCATCAGCAAGCTGGGCGGGCTGGCCAAGTTCTGGCGTGTAGACACCACGGATGAGGCCTCGGTTGCCGAATCCTTCATCGAAGTGGCCGAGTATTTTGGCCGCATCGACATTCTGGTGAACAATGCCGGTATTTCCGGCGTGAACAAGCCCACGCATGAAATCACGGAAGCGGAATGGGACCGCGTCATGGACGTCAACGTCAAGGGTGTATTTTTCTGCACCAAGCATGCGGTGCCGACCATGCAGGAGCAGGGTGGCGGCAGCATCATCAATCTGTCTTCCATCTATGGCCTGGTCGGCGCAGCAGACCTGCCGCCCTATCACGCCTCCAAAGGCGCGGTGCGCCTGATGAGCAAGAACGACGCCTTGCTGTATGCCCGTGACCACATCCGCGTGAACTCGGTGCATCCGGGCTTCATCTGGACGCCGCTGGTCGAGGATCTGGCCAACAATTCGCCGGCGGGACCGGCGGCCTTCCGTGCCGAACTGGATGCACGCCATCCGTTGGGCTATGTCGGCGACCCGGACGATATCGCCTGGGGCGTGGTGTACCTGGCTTCCGACGAGGCCAAGTTCGTGACCGGCAGCGAGTTGGTGATCGACGGCGGCTATACCGCCAGGTAATCGCGTACCGATTGCTGCCTGTCGCTTGGTACGCAGCGTCGGACGGCGCATGCCGTCCGCTTCCAGCGCCAGGCGCCTCAGCGGGCGCGGCGTACCATGGCGATGTGGTCTATCCCGGCTTCCTGGAAAGGGGCGCCTTCCGCCTGGAAGCCGTGCCGTTCGTAAAACGGCCGGGCATGGCATTGCGCATGCAGTACCAGCGTGGTGTGCCCTTGGCGCAGGCCGGCATCGACCAGTGCCTCGAGCAGCAGCCCACCCAACCCGGTACCCCGCGCCGGGCGGAGCACGGCCATGCGGCCGATATGGCCGTCGGGCAGCAGGCGGCCGGTGCCCAGCGCAATGCCATGTGCATCGTAGGCGACGGCATGCAGGCATAGTGGGTCCATGTCGTCGAGCTCGATTTCCGGCGGCACGCCTTGTTCATCGACAAAGACTTCGAAGCGAATGGGGGTGGCATCAGCGCGCAGTGCTTCCCAATTGCCCAGGCGCAGCTGGGTGGAGGGAGGCGTGGCAGGCGTAAGCGTGTCGGGCATGGTCGGTTTTGTGGGGGGCAATGACGGGCCGGCGCCGCCGGGCGGGGCCGACGGCACAGGGGCACGGTCGGCAGGACTCAGCTGGCGAACCAGTTCAGCACGCCATCCAGGCCGGTGTAGTTCAGGGCGTGGCTGGCCTGTTGCTGCACCACAGGCTTGGCGCGGTAGGCGACCGAAATACCTGCCAGCTTCATCATTTGCAGGTCGTTGGCGCCATCGCCGATGACGATCGCCTGGCTGGTCTGTGCGCCATGGCTGGCGGCGAACTGTTGCACCAGGCGGGCCTTGGCCTGGGCATCGACGATATCGCCCAGCACGCGGCCGGTGAGTATGCCGCTGTCGTTGACTTCCAGCGTATTGGCATGGGCCGCATCCAGCTGCAGGCGCTGGCGCAGGCGTTCCGTGAAGAAGGTGAATCCTCCGGAAACCAGCAGAATCTTCAGGCCGGCGGCACGGGCCGATTCCACCAGGCGTTCGGCGCCAGGGTTGAGTTTGAGGCGGTCGGCATAGACTTCTTCGAGTGCCGTGGCCGCCACACCTTGCAAGAGCGCGACCCGGCGGCGCAGGCTTTCCGTGAAATCCTTGATTTCACCGCGCATGGCAGCCTCGGTGATGGCAGCCACTTCTGGCTTGCGGCCGACGGCATCGGCAATTTCGTCGATGCACTCGATATTGATCAGCGTGGAATCCATGTCCATGGCCAGCACGCGGTAATCGGACAGCTTGGCCTGGCCCGGCACATAGGCATAGTCCATGTGGCGGCTGGCGCACCAATCAGCCAGTTCCTTGCGGCTGGCTTCGTCGCCGGCCACGCCGGTCAAGCGGGCTGCGGTCGTGCTGATGCGGCGCACGCCATTGGCACAGGCCAGCGCGGCCGCCTGTTCGATACGGTCGGCAGACAGGTCGGGAGATTGCAGGATGAGATGGATGCTGGAATCAGTCATGGCTTTCGGGCCGGCACCAGTAGGCGCGGGCGGGGCGGGTAAGAGCCGCAGCACCTGGGGTAGCGGTGCTGCGTGCGTGGATTTGGCCAGCAGGCATCATAGCCGGTTGCCGCAAAAACAGGATATCCCGGCGGCAATGGCCTGCTTCCTGCCGGTGGTTTGCTGCCCGCATCAACCCAGCGCGCGCAGCAGGCCACGTACGGCGTCGATGCGCGCGGCAATGTCGGGCTTGGATATCTCCATGCGCAGCTTGTCCGGGCCGCTCAGGCGGATGTGGCGCTGCTTCTGAACCAGTTCGATCAGGCGTACCGGATCGACCCGGGTATCGGTGCGGAAATGCAGCAATGCCTGCGTTTCGCTGGCGTCTATCTTCTGGATGCCCAGGGCTTCGGCGCGCAGGCGCAGTCGGTGGCTGGCGAGCAGCGTCTTGGCGGCTTCCGGCAACGGGCCGAAGCGGTCGATCAGCTCTTCCTGAAGGCCCAGCAGGGTGTCGTCGTCAGGCGCGTGCGACAGGCGCTTGTAGAGCGCCAGGCGGGCGTGCACGTCGGGGCAGTAATCGGACGGCAGCAGTGCCGGCGCATGCAGGTTGATTTCGCAACCGGCGTGCAGGTCGGCATCCAGGTCGGGTTCCTTGCCGGATTTAAGCGCGCGCACGGCGGCGTTGAGCATGTCCGAATACAAGGAGAAGCCAATCTCCTGGATATTGCCCGATTGCGATTCGCCCAGGACTTCGCCGGCGCCACGGATTTCCAGGTCATGCATGGCCAGGTAGAAGCCGGAACCCAACTCTTCCATGGCCTGGATCGCTTCCAGGCGCTTCTTCGCGTTGCTGGTGATGGCGTCCTCGCCCGGGGTCAGCAGGTAGGCGTAGGCCTGGTGGTGCGAGCGGCCGACGCGGCCGCGCAACTGGTGCAGCTGGGCCAGGCCGAAGCGGTCGGCGCGGTGGATGATGATGGTGTTGGCGCTGGGAACGTCGATCCCGGTTTCGATGATGGTCGTGCACAGCAGCACGTTGTAGCGCTGCTGGTAGAAGCCCTTCATGACCTGTTCCAGTTCGCGCTCGGGCATCTGTCCGTGCGCCACGGCGATGCGGGCCTCGGGAACCAGTTCTTCAAGCCGTGCACGGCGGTTGTGTATGGTTTCCACTTCGTTGTGCAGGAAATAGGCCTGACCGCCACGCTTGAGTTCGCGCAGCAGCGCTTCGCGGATGGTGCTGCCGTCCTCGCGGCGCACGAAGGTCTTGATCGCCAGGCGCTTCTGCGGTGCGGTGGCGATGACAGAGAAGTCGCGTATGCCTTCGAGCGACATGCCCAGCGTGCGCGGGATAGGCGTTGCGGTGAGGGTGAGGACATCCACTTCCGCGCGCAGCGCCTTGAGCGCTTCTTTCTGGCGCACGCCGAAACGGTGCTCTTCGTCGATGATCACCAGGCCCAGGCGTTTGAAACGCACATCCTTGGACAGGATCTTGTGGGTGCCGATGACGATATCTATGGTGCCGTCGTTGATGCCGCCGATGGCGCTGGTGATTTCCTTGGCGGAGCGAAAGCGCGACAGTTCCACGACCTTGACCGGCCATTCCGCGAAGCGGTCGGAGAAGGTCTGGGCATGTTGTTCCGCCAGCAGTGTGGTCGGGCACAGCAGGGCGACCTGCTTGCCATTGGCCACGGCGATGAATGCAGCGCGCAGGGCGACTTCGGTCTTGCCGAAGCCGACATCGCCGCACACCAGGCGGTCCATCGGCCGGCCGGAAGTCATGTCGTCGATGACGGCTTCGATGGCAGCGGCCTGGTCCGGGGTTTCGTCGAAACCGAAACCCTGGGCGAAGGTGCCGTAGTCGGACGGAGACAGCTCGAAGGCGTAACCCTGGCGGGCAGCGCGCCGCGCATAGAGGTCCAGGAGCTCGGCGGCGCTGTCGCGCACTTGTTTGGCCGCCTTGCGCCGGGCTTTTTCCCATTGGCCCGAGCCCAGTTGGTGCAGCGGCGCGGATTCCGGGTCGGCGCCGCTGTAGCGGGCGATCAGATGCAACTGCGACACCGGTACATACAGCGTGCTGCCCTGCGCGTATTCCAGATGCAGGAATTCCATCTGGCCTTCGCCCAGGTCCATGCTGGCCAGTCCGCGGTAGCGTGCAATGCCGTGCTGCAGGTGTACCACAGGGTCGCCTTCGCGCAGCTCGGCCAGGTCGCGTACCATGGCCTCGACGTTGCTGGCCTGTTCCTGGGCACGGCGCGGCCGGCGCAGGCTGCCGCCGCTATCCGGGTAGAGATCGTTTTCGGTCAGGAAGACCGTGCCGTCGGCATGCCGGATGAAGCCTGCCGTCAGCGGTGCTGTCGCGAGTATGAACCGGCCGTCCGCAACCCTGGCGGCAGGCAGGCTGTCGGCCTGTTCGTGCGGCGCCAGGCCGTGCTCCTGCAGCATGAGCAGCAGAGTTTCGCGGCGACCGGCGGAATCGGCGCACAGGACGACGCGCCGGGCTGCGCTGTCGCTGGCGCCCTTCAGGCCGTGGATGCACAGGCGCAGGCGCGCCAGCGGGTCTTCGGCGCGGCGCGCAATGGCGACATCGGGTGGCGCGGTGAAGTCCGGGTTGGGGGTATCGGTCAGCGCCAGGCGCGGCAGCTGGCGCAGATGGCCAAACAGGACTTCCTGGTTCATGAAAAGGCGGTCGGGCGGCAGCAGCGGCCGCTCGCGATCGCTTTTCAGGAATTGGTAGCGGCTCTGGGTGTCGCGGGCGAAGCCCTGGATGGTGTTGTCGATATCGCCGTGCGTGACCGCCAGCGTACCGGCAGGCAGGTAGTCGAACAGCGTGGCGGTTTCGTCGAAGAACAGCGGCAGGTAGTATTCGACGCCGGCAAAGGCGATGCCGTTGCCGATATCGCGGTAGGGCAGTGCGCGGCTGGGGTCGCCTTCGAATTCTTCGCGAAAGCGTGCGCGAAAGCGCGTGCGTGCGTCTTCGTCCAGCGGAAACTCGCGGCCGGGCAGCAGTTCGATCTCGCGCACGGGGTAGAGTGTGCGTTGCGTATCGACATCGAAGCTGCGCAGCGATTCGATTTCATCGTCGAACAGGTCAATGCGGTAGGGCACCGCCGACCCCATGGGAAAGAGGTCGATGATGCCGCCGCGCAGGCTGAATTCTCCCGGCGCGCTGACCTGCGTGACATGGCTGTAGTTGGCCAGGACCAGCTGGGCGCGCAGCGCGGCCTCATCGAGCTTGTCGCCCTTGCGGAAGGAAAAGGTATAGGCTGCCAGGAACGAGGGTGGCGCGAGCCGGTAGAGCGCGGTGGTGACAGGGACGGTAAGAATGTCTACCTGGCCCTGCATCAGCGCATGCAGCGTTTTGAGACGCTCGGAAATGAGATCCTGGTGCGGCGAGAATCCATCGTAGGGCAGGGTTTCCCAATCCGGCAGCTGGCGCACCCGGCGTTCCGGCGCGAACAGGCGGATTTCCTCGGCCAGGCGCTGGGCTTGCAGGGGCTCGGCGCACAGGATCAGCATGGGCTGGCCGGCGCGCTCCGAGAGTTCCGCCAGCCAGCAGGCATCGCCGGAGCCGTGCGGGCGCGGCTGGGCATGGCGCAGGCCGGGTTTCAGGGCGGCAAGGACGCTGGCGGTGGCCGGCGATTCGGGCAGCAGCGAGGCGCTGGAAGTGGTGGTGGATTCAGGCATGAGGACTCTGATTATAAAATCCCTGGCATGACAGAGAAACTGATTGCGATCGTTCCCGCCGCCGGGGTCGGGAAACGCGCCAGCCGGCATGATGGCGATGTGCCGAAACAATACCGCCAACTACGCGGCGAACCCGTGCTGCGCCTGGCGGTGCAGGCCTTGCTGGCGGATGCACGGGTGAGCCAGGTGCGGGTCGCGGTGGCGCCCGGCGACGGCTGGGCAGCCGAAGCGCTGGCCGGCCTGCCCAGGGTCGAGTGCCGTCCTTGCGGCGGCGTCGAACGCGCCGATACCGTGGCCAATGCGCTCGCCGATGCGGCGTTGCATGCCGGCCTGGGCGAGCGCGACTGGGTTTTGGTGCATGATGCCGCCAGGCCGGGCCTGCCGGTGCAGGCCCTGGCACGCCTGATAGACGCCTGCCTGGCCGATGCCTGTGGCGGCCTGCTGGCCCTGCCGGCGGCAGATACCGTCAAGCAGGGCCGAGAAAGGGTGGCACGCACTCTGCCTCGTGATGAAATATGGCTGGCGCAGACGCCGCAGATGTTTCGTGCCGGTCTGCTGCGCCAGGCGCTGGCCGAAGCACGCGCCGCTGGCGTGGCCGTCACGGATGAGGCCAGCGCAATGGAGGCGGCGGGACATGCGCCGTTGCTGGTAAGAGGGTCGCCGCGTAATGCCAAGCTGACCTGGAGCGAAGATTTTGAATGGATGGAGAATTGGGGATGAGTATTCCGTTTCGCGTGGGCCAGGGGTTTGACGTACATGCGCTGGTCGAGGGCCGCCCGCTGATCATCGGTGGCGTGACGATTCCGCATACGCATGGTCTGGCCGGGCATTCGGATGCCGACGTGTTGCTGCACGCCGTGACCGATGCTGTACTGGGCGCGGCGGGCCTGGGTGATATCGGCCGGCATTTTCCCGATACCGATCCGGCATTCAAGGGAGCGGACAGCCGCGTGCTGTTGCGCGAGGCGTTTGCGCGGGTACGTGCCGCTGGCTGGGAAGTCGTCAACGTGGATGCGACGGTACATGCCCAGGCGCCGAAGATAGGCCCGCATGCCGCGGCGATGGTGGCCAATATCGCTGCTGATCTCGCCCTTGAGGCTGGCGCCGTGAATGTGAAGGCCAAGACCAACGAGCATCTGGGTTACCTGGGCCGCAAGGAAGGGATTGCGGCCACGACGGTGGCTCTGCTGGCACGCCGCCAGAACTGAGGCCAGGCGTGGTGCGCGGTCCGGCTGCGCAGGCTGTCCGGGTCAGCCGCCGATGGGACGGTTGCAGACGCTGGGTTCGTCGGTCAGCAGTGCATCCAGCACGCGCAGCACTTCTTCCGGGTTGCGGCCTACCTTCAGGCTGTTGACCGAAATGTGCTGGATCACGTTGTCCGGGTCGACGATCAGGGTGGCGCGCAGTGCCACGCCCTGGCTGCGTTCGCGGATGCCCAGCTGGTCGATCAGGGAACCGGACGTATCGGCGAACTGGTGATGCTGGATGCGCGCCAGTTCGTTTTGTTCGCGGCGCCAGGCCAGCTTGACGTGTTCATTGTCGCTGGAGCCGCCCAGCAGGATGGCATCGCGTTCTTCGAAGGCTTCGGCCAGGGCATCGAAGCCGACGATTTCCGTCGGGCAGACCGAAGAAAAGTCCTTGGGGTAGAAATAGATGACTTTCCACTTGCCGGGAAAGGTGCTTTCGGTGATGTCTTCGAAGGCCGAAACGCCGTTTTCCTCCGCCAGGGTAAAGCCAGGCTTGACGCCGATAATGCGAAACGAGTCGAGTTTGTCGCCGATGGTTTTCATCAAAATCTCCCAGGAGTCCCAAAGCGTCAGGATGACGCTCGCTGGAAGCATTCTACGCGAGAGCCAGGGCTGGAGATAAGAGCGTGCCGGGGGGGGCGTCAGCTTTGCTGGGGGCGTGGCAGTTCGATGCGGACCAGCAGGCCCGAGGGGTCGTTTTGCAACAGGTTCAGGCGTCCGCCGATCTGGCTCAGCAAGCGTTCGACGATGGACAACCCCAGGCCGGCCCCGCTGACGCCGGTGCGCGCGCTTTCGCCGCGCGAGAACGGGCGCAGCATCTTGGCGCTATCGGAAAGCGGTATGCCTGGGCCCTGGTCGGAAACGTCGATGCGCAGCCATTTGCCCTGTACGCTGGCGGACAGGTTGATATGGGCCCGGCCGTCACCGGACAGGCCATAGCGCCTGGCGTTCTCGATGAGGTTGGTGATGATGCGCTTGAGGTCGAAATCCGAGATGCGGGCGTAAAGATCTGGGGCGATATCCGCTTGCAGGGTACCGCCCAGCGCTTCGGTATGGCTGCGTTCGCGCTGGTAGATTTCGTGCAGTACGTCCGAGACGAAAGTGACTTCCTGGCCGGATGTGCCGGCAGGGCGGGCGTAATCCATGAGCTGGCCGATACAGCGTTCGATCTGGCCGAGATCCTGGTCGATATTCTGCAGCGTATCTTCAGACACTCCGCTCATTTCGATTTCCAGGCGCAGCCGCGCCAGCGGCGTACGCAGGTCATGAGAGAGGCCGGCCAGCATCAGTTCCCGGTCTTCTTCGCTCTGGCGCAACTCATGCGCCATGCGGTTGAAGCTGGCATTGATGCGGCGCAGTTCTTCCGGGCCGCCTTCGGGCAGCGGCAAAGGAGTGGAGCCACGCGATAGTTCCTGCACGGCCTTGGCCAGGCGTGACAGCGGGCGGTTGACGAAGCCCACACTGATGGCTGCACCTATCAGCGAGAGGATGAGCGCGGTCACCCCCCAGCCTATCCATTCCATCCCGCCTGTCAGGCCGAACTGGTCGCGTTCGAAGACCAGCCAGTAATCCTCATCGTCGATGCGGAAACTGACCCAGATACCGGAGATATTGTTGACGGAACTGGCCAGGCGGATGTCTTCGCCCTGGCGGCTGCGGATCAGCGTGGCGACGCGAGTCCAGTAATCGTCGTGCGGCAGCGCCTGGATATCGTCCTGCTCGGTGCGGGGATAGACCTGCAAGCCTTCATTGGTTGCCAGGTCCAGCAGCAGCCGGCTGCGGGAATCCGGCGCTGAATAGATCAGCGCGGCGCGGGTGATATTGACGGAAGTGACGACTCGCTGCGCCATCTGGTAGGCGCGCGGGCCGATTTCCATGCTGAAGAAGACTTGCAGCCAGGCCAGCAGGCTGGCGATCATCAGCGTGCTGAGTAGCAGGAATGTGCGTCCGAACAGCCCGAGACGGAACAGTCGCGTCCAGCGGGACTGTTCGGCGTGGCGGGCAGTTGGTCGGTTCGGTGCCTGAGTGTCAGTTGCCGCCATCGGGGACGAAGACGTAGCCCAGGCCCCAGACCGTCTGGATGAAGACGGGCTTGGAAGGATTCGGCTCGATCAGCTTGCGCAGGCGCGAAATCTGCACGTCCAGGCTGCGGTCGAAGGCTTCGTATTCGCGGCCACGGGCCAGTTCCATCAGTTTGTCGCGCGACAGTGGTACCTTGGGATGGCGTGCGAAAACTTTCAGGACCGAGAACTCGCCCGTGGTGATGGGCACGGTTTCGCCGTTGCGCATCAGGGTGCGGGTGGAGAGATTCAGGGTATAGGGACCGAATGCGACGGACTCGTTTTCCTGGCTGGGCGCGCCGGGATGCTCTTCGGCGCCACGGCGGCGCAGGATCGCATTGATGCGGGCCAGCAGTTCACGCGGGTTGAACGGCTTGGACAGGTAGTCGTCAGCACCCATTTCCAGGCCCAGGATGCGGTCGATTTCTTCCGCCTTGGCCGTCAGGATGATGATAGGCGTATTGTCATGCGCGCCACGCAGCCGGCGACAGATCGAAAGACCATCTTCCCCGGGCAGCATCAGGTCGAGCACCAGCAGGTCGAAATGCTCACGTTGCCACAGGCGCGCCATCTCCTTGGAATCTTCAGCCACAAAAACATTGAAGCCTTGTTCCGAAAGGTAACGGCGCAGCAGGTCGCGCAGACGGGGATCGTCATCGACGACCAGCAGTTTGCGAGGAGTTGGAGGCGTTTGTGGTGTAGGCATGGCGTAAATGTAACAGCGGGCTAAAAGGGGGCCAAAGGGGCTTACTTAACGTTACACAAGTGTAAGTTTCGCCACAAGTGGCAGCTCAGCATATCCTTCTGTAGAGCGCTCGGCGCGCCAGTAGTTCCTTGCCTGCTCCTGTTCCGGACGGATGTCAGGGTCAGTGGCCTGCCCGGCGTGACGATTCCATCTGCCCGTTTCCGGGCTGCATTCCTTACAATCCTGGAATGGACATCAATCTGATCAGTTTTGAAACCTCGGGGCCGCGTTGCAGCGTGGCATTGCTGCGCGCTTCTGCTGGGGCCATCCGTAGTATAGCGACGCGCAGCCATGATGGGGGACAGGATCATGGGCAGCAGATACTGCCTCTGGCCAGCAGCCTGCTGCGCGATGCCGGCCTGACGGTGGCCAGCCTGCATGGCGTGGCTTTCGGGCAGGGGCCTGGCGGCTTTACCGGCTTGCGCGTGGCTTGCGGCGTGGCGCAGGGCGTCGCCTACACGCTGGACGTGCCAGTGCTGCCGGTGGTGTCCAATCTGGCAGTGGCTGCAGCAAGCAGCGCTGCACCAGGACAACTGGTAATGACGGCGCTGGATGCACGCATGGATGAGGTCTATCTGGCGGTCTACCGCGCGCCGGCGCAGGCTGGTGCCGCCTGGCAGGAATTGCTGGCGCCGCAGCTGGTTGCCGCAGCCGACGCCGTGCCCTGGGTGGAAAGCCTGTTGCCGGGCTGGCAAGCCAGCCACGGCGCTGGTGTCGCTGCGCCGTTGTGGGCTGGTGATGGATGGCGGCTGACCCAGGCTGGTGTCAGGTTCGCGCCGGAATTGCTGGCTTTGCGCCCAGAGGCGGAAATCGTGGCGCGGCTGGGCCTGGAAGCCTTGCTGCGCGGCGAGGGGCGGCCGGCGCCCGAAGCCATGCCGCTATACGTGCGGGATAAAGTGGCTTTCACGACGGCCGAGCGCGCCAAGGGCGATGGCGGCAATCCCAGGGCGTCCGCACCTATTTATGTGCAGGCCATGGGTGCCGCGCATTTGGACAGCGTGGTCGATCTCGAGGCCCAGGTACAACTGCATCCGTGGACGCGCCGCAATTTCGAGGATGCGCTGGCTGCCGGCTATGACGCCTGGGTGCTGTGCGAAGGCGATGCCGTCGTTGGCTTCTATATCGCCATGCTGGCGCCGGATGTCTCGCATTTGCTGGCCGTGGCCGTTGCGCCCGAGCGCCAGCGCCGTGGATGGGGCTGGCGTCTGCTGGAGCATTTTTCGCAGCGCGCCGCCGAGGCGGGGCTGGAAGGCTTGCTGCTTGAAGTTCGGCCGTCCAATACCGGGGCGTTGGCGCTGTACCGCCGTTTCGGTTTCGAGCAGATCGGTGTGCGCAAGGGCTATTACGAAGCGGGCACGGAACGGGAGGACGCCTGGGTATTCCAGAAGCGCCTGCCAGTGGCTGCAGGGAGCCAGGCGTGAGCGAGCCGCAGGTGTCCGTATCGTCCATGCAGCGCCTTTGGCTCAAGGAAATGGGCGTTGGGCGCTGGCTGTTGCCCGAGCCGCCGCGCCGTCCGGCACCGCCGGCCGATGCGGGCGTGCAGGTGGCGACGGCAGCCGCTGCGCCGTCCGGCCCGGCCGAAGCCCGCCGGCCTGCGGACGACGCCAGCGGCCAGGTACGTCGCAGCGGTGCTGGCGATGCGCTGGCTCTGCTGGCTGCCGGTCGCGACAGGCAGGCGGGCCGTCCGGCCGCTGCGCGCCCTGGTGCGCCTGCGGCAGTGTCCCTGGCGCAGGCGCCACAAGCCGGACAGTCCGTGGCCCAGGCGCCGGCGCAAAGAGTGGATCAGCCGGGCGGTGAGCCTGTCGTGATGGCGGAGCGTGGGCCGCTGGCCCAGGATATGGAGGGTCTGCGCGAGCAGGTGCTGGCCTGTACCGCCTGCGATCTATGCAAGACGCGGCGCCAGGCAGTATTTGGCGACGGCGCTTTCCCGGCACGCTGGATGGTGATCGGCGAAGCGCCCGGGGAGCAGGAAGACCGCCAGGGTTCGCCGTTTGTCGGGCGGGCCGGGCAATTGCTGGATTCCATGTTGGCCGCCGTCGACCTGCAACGCGGGCGCGAGGTTTTCATTGCCAACGTGATCAAGTGCCGGCCACCAGCGAACCGCAATCCCAGGCCGGAAGAAATCGCCGCGTGCAGTCCTTATCTGATGAAGCAGATTGAGCTGATCAAGCCTGAAGGCATTCTGGTGCTGGGGCGCTTTGCCGCCCACACGTTATTGCAGACTGAGGCTTCCATTGGCAATCTGCGCGGCCGTGTACACGCCTGGCGCGATGGCAGTGGCAGGGATATTCCGCTGGTGGTCAGCTATCACCCGGCCTATCTGTTGCGCAGCCCTCATGCCAAGGCAGCAGCCTGGCAAGACTTGCGGCTGGCGGTGGCGCAGGCGCCGCAGGGCTGATTTTCCGGCCCAGGCGTCAAGTGCCGCAGCGACGGGCGTGGCCCGTCGGCTGCTCGCTTGCCTGAGGCCGCTTACTTCAGCGCCTGCCCGTGTCCGGTCTGCCCAATCTGGGCTTCCAGGCTGGGGTCGCGGTGCAGCATCAGCTTGCAGGTCACGATGATCAGGGTCATCAGGCCGAACACGGCCAGGCCGAAGATGGTGATGATGGTGTTGATGTGCAGTTCCATCTTGAGCAGCAGGGTGTACAGCGCCACCATGAACAGGATATTGATCTGTTCATTGAAGTTCTGCACGGCAATGGAGTGCCCCGCAGACAGCAGTACGTGGCCCCGGTGTTGCAGCAGCGCATTCATCGGCACGACGAAGTAGCCGGCGGCCGCCCCGATCAGGAACAGCAGGGTGTAGACCGTGTAGGTAGCGCTGACCATGGGCATGCACAGCACCAGCAGCCCCATGACAGCGCCCAGCGGCAGGACGACCAGGGATTTTTGCAGCGGCAGGCGGCCGGCCAGAATCGCGCCCACGACCGTGCCGAACGCGGAAATGCCCATCAGCACCGAAGCCTGGTCCAGTCGCAGGCCCAGGTGGGCGTGGCCCCATTCGATGACGATCAGCTGCAGCGTGGCGCCAGCCCCCCAGAACAGCGTAGTGATGGCCAGGGAAATGCGGCCCAGCTTGTCGAGCCAGAGGATGCCCACGTAGCCGAAGAAGGTGCGCAGCAGTACCGAGATCTGCCGGGGTTGCTTGGGATAGTAGTAGCCGGTGTGGGGGATCAGCAGATTGCAGATCGCAGCGCCGACATAAATGAAGACAATACAGAAGATGGCCGCTTCAGCCGGCGTGGACAGGAAGCTGCCCAGGGGCGTTTGGGTCAGCAGCAGGCTGGAAACATGCGGCGAAATCAGCGCGCCGCCCAGCACTGTGCCGATGATGATGGACGTCACGGTCAGGCCTTCGATCCAGCTGTTGCCCTTGACCAGGAGCGAGGGGGGCAGCATTTCTGTGACGATGCCGTATTTGGCCGGAGAGTAGGCGGCGGCACCGATGCCGACCAGGGCGTAGGCGCCACAGATCAGCCAGGTTTGCTGCACGGACGACATGCCGAAACAGGTATAGGCCAGCATGATGATGCAGCCCAGTGTCTTGAGGGCGTTGGTCATCAGCATGACCCGGCCTTTGGGAACGGAGTCCGCAAAAGCCCCGACGAAAGCGGCCAGCAGGACGTATGCCAGGGCAAACCACCATTTCAGCATTGGCGCCATCCAGTCGGGGCCGGACAGTTCCTGGATGAGCGCGAGGGCGGCAATGAAAAGCGCGTTGTCGGCCAGCGATGACAAAGCCTGCGCGGCCATGACCAGATAAAAGCCTCTTTTCAAGCAGCTGCTCCCGGATGTGTAAGGTATTGGTGCCAATGAACGTCAAAGTGTAAACAAATGCCGGTTTGCCTGGAGGCTGTTTTTTTTGCCAGGGGGGCATTACCGTCCGTTCGGTGGGGGAGTATAGCCCCCATGAAGCGTACGGGTTTTACGTGACGTGCGCGCAAGGGCCGCGCCTGGGGGCTGGATAGGGGGGATCGGGGCAGGGCCGGCGGGCGTAATAATCCGGTAAAAGAGCGTAAATGTACCGTGATGGGTGAGAATTGAATCTGGTGGCGCAAGGCGCTGCGTTATCATTGCAGATTGATTCCACGGGCTTGCCGCTGCAAGGCGTTGCGAGGGTCCGCTGGAGAGAACAATGACCTGCTTCTGGCTTTCCTACCGTGCGTCTTACGCAGATCAAGCTTGCTGGCTTCAAATCCTTCGTTGACCCGACAGTGATACCGGTGCCCAGCCAACTGGTGGGCGTCGTCGGGCCGAATGGCTGTGGCAAATCCAATATCATCGACGCGGTGCGTTGGGTGCTGGGCGAGACGCGTGCTTCCGAGTTGCGCGGCGAGTCCATGCAGGACGTGATTTTCAATGGCTCGGGCCAGCGCCGCCCGGCCGGCCGGGCGTCGGTGGAATTGGTGTTCAGCAATGATGCCGGCCGCGCAGTGGGCCAATGGAGCACCTACGCCGAAATCGCGGTGCGCCGCGTGCTGACCCGCGATGGCGCCAGCAGTTATTTCATCAATAACCAGCAGGTGCGCAGGCGCGACATCCATGATCTGTTCCTGGGCACGGGCCTGGGGGCGCGTGGCTATGCCATCATCGGGCAGGGCATGATCAACCGGCTGATCGAAGCCAAGCCGGAAGAGTTGCGGGTCTATCTCGAGGAAGCCGCAGGCGTGTCGCGCTACAAAGAGCGCCGCCGCGAGACCGAGAACCGCCTGTCCGATACCCGCGAGAACCTCACCCGGGTCGAGGATATCCGCCGCGAACTCGATACCCAGCTGGAAAAGCTCGAGGCCCAGGCTGAAGTGGCGCGGCATTATCGTGCGTTGCAGGAAGACGGCGAGCGCAAACAGACCTTTCTCTGGTACGTCCGGGAGCAGGCGGCGCGTGACGAGCAACGTGCCCGTGCCCGCGAGACGGAACAGGCGCAAAACGAGCTGGAGGCGGCAGTTGCCGCCTTGCGTGCCGGGGAAACCGATCTGGAAAGCCGGCGCCAGGCCCATTACGCCGCCAGTGATGCGGTACATGCGGCGCAAGGCAAGATGTACGAAGCCAATGCGCAGGTCAGTACGCTGGAAGCGGAAATCCGCCATGTCGTGGATTCACGCAATCGCCTGCAAGGTCGGCAAGCGCAATTGCAGGCTCAGATGGAAGAGTGGCTGTCTCAGCGCGAGCACTGTGAAAGTCAGATCACGGCCACGGAAGACGAGCTGGAGGCCGGCGCTGCCTTGACCGAGGAAGCGCAGATTGCCGCCGCACAGGCCCAGGATGAACTGCCGGATATCGAGCGGCGGGTGCGTGACGCGGCGGTCCGGCGCGAAGTTCTGCGCACTGAATTGTCCAAGCTGGAACAACAACTGGCCCTGTCGGCGCAATCGCAACGCGACGCCGACCGCCAGTTGCAGGATCTGGCACTGCGCCGGGAAAGGCTGGAGCAGGAGTCACGCGGCCTGGAGCGGCCGGACCCGCAGCGCCTGGAGCAATTGCGCGGCGAATGCGAGGTGCTTGAAGGCAGCCTGGAAGAAGCGCAGGCAGTGTTGGCCGAGCTCGAAGTGCGCCTGCCCGAGGCCGATTCGGCGCGGATACAGGCGCAGGCTGCAGCGCAGCACGAAGCCCAGGCGCTGGCGCGCCTGGAGGCCCGTCACGCGGCTTTGGGCAAGTTGCAGGAAGATGTGGAAAAGCAGGGCACGTTGGCGCCCTGGCTCGCCAAGCACGAGCTGGAGAGCCTGCCGCGGCTGTGGCGTGAACTGAAGGTGGCGCCGGGTTGGGAAACGGCACTGGAGGCCAGCCTGCGCGAGCGCATGGCGGCCTTGCCCGTCAGTCGTTTGGACTGGGTGCGTGCTTTTGTGAATGACCCACCACCGGCGCGGCTGGCGTTCTATCAGTTGCCGGGCTCGCCGGTAGCGCCGGCGAGCCCGGCTGGCTTCACCGCGCTGTCGTCGCTGCTGCAGTTGTCCGACCCTATCCTGCGCTCCTTGTTGCAGGATTGGCTGCAGGGCGTTTTTACGGCCGAAGATATGGAGCAGGCGCTGGCGCGGCGCGGCAGCCTGCCGCCTGGCGCCGTGCTGGTGCTGCGCAGCGGCCATATGGTCGATGCGCATGGTGTGCGCTTTTATGCCGCCGATTCCGAGCAGGCCGGGATGCTTGCGCGGCGCCAGGAACTGGAAAACCTGCAGAAGGAAGCGCGTGCGCAGCGCCTGCTGGCGGATGCCGCCAAGGATCGCGTGGCCCAGGCAGAGGCGGCTTGGCGGCAAGTTGGCGAAGCCATGGCCCCGGCGCGGCAGCGCGTTGCAGAGGTAACGCGCCGCCTGCACGACGTGCAGCTTGAACATACCCGCATGCAGCAATTGGCGGCGCAATCCGGCGAGCGTGCTGCACGCCTGCAGGAAGACCTCGAGGAAATCGCTGCATTGCAGGAAGAGTGGCGCGGCGCCCGGGCGGAAGCGGAAGAGCGCTTTGAACGCCTGGATGAGGAACTGGGCGAGCAGCAGTCACGCTATGCCGACCTGGAAATTGCCGATGAAGCCCTGGTCGCCAGTGCGGATGCCGCGCGATCCAGGTTGCGCGATCTGGACCGGCGCGCGCAGGAAGCGCAATTTGCAGAGAAAGGCCTGAAGGCGCGGCTGGATGAACTGCGCCGCAATCTGCAACTGGCCATCGAGCAGGTGCGGCGGGCCGGCGTGGAGCAGGAACAGTTGCAACAGGATCTGGCCGTGCTGGATGCTTCGGCGGCACAGGCTGGCCTGCAGGATGCGCTGGAAATGCGGGCGGCGGCCGAGGAAGAGCTGACCCGGGCGCGCATCGAGTTGGACAACCTGGCTGCCATGCTGCGTTCCGCCGATGAGCAGCGCATGGTGCGCGAGCGGGCACTGGACCCGTTGCGCGAAAAAATTACGGCGCTGCAACTGCAGGAACAGGCTGCGCGCCTGGCGGTGGAGCAATTCGCCGAACAGCTGGATGCGCGCCAGCTGGTGCGCGAGGCGCTGGCCCGCGAACTTGATGAATTACCGCCGGATTGGCGCAAGGGCAGCTGGCTCCAAAGCGAGGTGCAACGCATTTCCAGGCAGGTCGACAGCCTGGGCGCGGTCAACCTGGCGGCGCTGGAAGAATTGATGACAGCCCGCGAACGCAAGACCTTCCTGGACTCCCAGCATGCTGATCTGCTGGAGGCCATAGAGACCCTGGAGGACGCCATCCGCCGCATCGACCGTGAAACCCGGCAGTTGCTGCAGGAAACTTTCAATATCGTGAATGGTCACTTTGGAGAGTTGTTCCCGCGTCTGTTCGGCGGCGGCGAGGCCAGGCTCACCATGACCGGCGACGAGATTCTCGATGCCGGCATCCAGGTGATGGCGCAGCCGCCGGGCAAGCGCAACAGTACGATCCACCTGTTGTCAGGTGGTGAAAAGGCGCTGACGGCGACGGCGCTGGTGTTCGCGTTGTTCAAGCTGAATCCGGCGCCGTTCTGCCTGCTCGATGAGGTCGACGCGCCGCTGGACGATGCCAACACCGAGCGCTATGCCAATCTGGTCAGCAGCATGAGCGACCAGACACAGTTTCTTTTTATTTCTCACAATAAGATCGCAATGCAGATGGCAAAGCAGTTGGTCGGCGTTACCATGCAGGAACAGGGGGTATCGCGCATTGTGGCAGTGGATATCGACCTGGCGGCCAAGTGGGCTGATGGGGCGGCGTAGCACGCAGGCGCGTGGGCCGGCGTTTGCCGGCAAACGGGGCGGGAATGGAAATCGTCCGGCAAGGGCGCTGGATGCAGGATAGACGCCGGAACAGGCGTGGAGTATGGAATGAGTGATTTGCAGATTGGTTTGATCATCCTGGGGCTGGTGCTGATTGGGGTGCTGCTTGCCTTCAACTGGTGGCAGGACCGCCGTGTGCGCCGCCGCATGCAGCAGCAATTCCAGCCTCCGGCGCACGACCCGCTGCTGGATGCGGATCAGGCCGCTCGCGCCCAGGCTGGTGCAGCGCCCACGGCCGACCCCACGCTGGGGCAGAGCGCTGCCGCGCCGGTCGCGGAACGCCGTGAACCAGGGCTGGGCGGAGATACTCCGGCGCCTGCCACCCCGGCCACCGAATCCGCACCTGCGGCGCCAGTAACGGCACGTGGTGCAGCTGACGTGCCGGCAGATCGGGCAACCGAGGCACTGATTTCCATTGAATTCGCTGCACCAGTGGCGGGAGCCGACCTGCTGGGCGCTGCCCATCCCTTGCGCCAGCAGGCCCGCAAGCCCCTGCGTTTCTTTGCTTTTTCCGCTCAAGGCACCCTGCGCCAGCACCTGACCACCCAGGATTCCTACACCTCCGTGCATATCGCCGTGCAACTGGCCAATCGGGCGGGCGCCATCAGTCCGGCGGAATGGCTGCAGATCTGGTCGCGTGCCCAGGAGATCGCCAAGCGCTGCAATGGCAAGCTGTACGGCCCGGAGCAAGTGGCCGTTCTGGAGCAGGCGGCGCAGCTGGACCGCGTGGCGGCCGCACTGGATGCAGAATTGAGCGTTACCCTGGCGCTGACGGAGCCGCGTCCGGCAGCCGAAGTGCTGGCCGTGGCCCATGAGCTGGGCTTCCAGTCCACTGGCGGCGTCCTGGCCTGGCTGTCCGAGCAGGGGTTGGTGCGTTTCACGCTGGCGCGCGGCGACGGCGCGCTGTTCGAGATGGGGCAGGCGCCGTTGGCTCACCTGAGCCTGTTGCTCGACGTGCCGCGCAGTCCGGCTGACGAGCACGCATTCGGCCGCATGGTGAAGGTCGGCCGCGACCTGGCGCTGCGCCTGGATGCCCATTTGATCGACGACAGCGGCAGGCCGCTGGCCGAGGGTGCCGAGCAGGTCATAGACCAGCAGTTGGTGCGGCTGTACGGCCAACTGGACAAGGCAGGCCTGACGGCCGGTAGTGCGAGGGCGTTGAGGGTGTTTTCGTGAGTTCAGGTTTGACGTTGGAAGCGGCCCGGGAACGGGCCGGGGCATTGCGCAGGGAAATTGAAGGCCACAACCACCGGTATTACGTGCTGGATGATCCCAGTGTGCCGGACGCTGTCTATGACGGCCAGATGCGCGAGCTGGAAGCGCTGGAGGCCGAGTGGGAGGAATTGCGTACGCCGGATTCCCCGACGCAGCGTGTCGGGGCCACGCCATCCTCGGCGTTCGGCAGCGTGCGCCATGCCGTCCCCATGTTGTCGCTGGGCAATGCCTTCAATCGGGAAGAAGTCGAAGCGTTTGACCGTCGTGTCACCGATACCCTGCGTGATGCAGGCCAGTTGGGCCTGGCGGAAGCAGCGGAATATTTCTGCGAGATGAAGTTCGACGGGCTGGCCATCAGCTTGCGCTATGAAAACGGCGTGCTGGTGCAGGCCGCGACGCGCGGCGACGGCTATGAAGGCGAGGATGTCACGCATAACGTCCGTACCATCCGTGCGATCCCCTTGCGTTTGCAGGCATCTGGCCGGGCTGTGCCCGAGGTGCTGGAAGTGCGTGGCGAGGTCCTGATGTTCCGGGAAGATTTCGAGCGCCTGAATCTGGCCCAGCAGGCCCGTAACGAGAAAGTCTTCGTCAATCCGCGCAATGCGGCGGCCGGCAGCCTGCGGCAGCTGGATTCCACGATTACCGCCAAGCGCAATCTGCGTTTCTACGCCTACGGATGGGGAGAATACCGCGCAGGGCAGGATGGTGTGGCGCCGGCAGGCGGCAGCGGTGATCTGTTTGCTGCTGCGTCTGCGGAGGCTGCGGCCCAAGATGCCGCCTTGCCCGCCCGCACGCATAGCGGCATGCTGGCCTGGCTGGCTGAACTGGGTTTGCCGGTCAACAGCAAGTACAACCGGGTTGCACGCGGTGTCGATGGGCTGATGGCCTTCTATAACGAGGTCGGCGCGACGCGTGCCGGGCTCAAGTACGACATCGACGGCGTGGTCTACAAGGTGGATAGCCTGCGTAGCCAGCAGACGCTGGGGTTCGTGGCGCGCGCGCCGCGTTTTGCACTGGCCCATAAATTTCCGGCCGAAGAGGCGCAGACCCGCTTGCTGGATATCGAGGTACAGGTGGGCCGTACTGGCGCCATCACGCCAGTGGCGCGCCTGGCGCCGGTATTCGTCGGTGGCGTGACGGTGACCAATGCCACGCTGCACAACGAAGATGAAATCCGCCGCAAGGATGTGATGATCGGCGATACGGTGATCGTGCGCCGCGCAGGGGACGTGATTCCCGAAGTGGTGCGCCCGTTGCCAGAGCTGCGACCGGCCGATGCGCGTGCATTTGTCATGCCGACGCATTGTCCGATCTGCGGTTCGGCCATCGAGCGGCCCGAGGACGAAACCATCGCACGCTGTTCCGGCGGCCTGTTCTGCGCTGCGCAGCGCAAGCAGTCCCTCTGGCACGCTGCCAGCCGCAAGGCGCTGGATATCGGCGGGTTGGGAGAGAAGCTGATAGAGCAGCTGGTGGACGATGGCCGGGTGCATTCCCTGGCGGATCTGTTCGACTTGCGTGCCGAGCTGCTGGCGTCCTATGACCGCATGGGAGCGAAGTCGGCGGCCAATCTGGTCGCTGCCATAGAGGCTGCACGTCGCCCCACGCTGGGCCGGCTGATTTATGCGCTGGGTATCCGCCATGTGGGTGAAACCACGGCGCGGGACCTGGCAAGGCATTTCGGCAGCATGGAAGCGCTGGCCGATGCCGATCTCGAGGCCTTGCAGCGTGCACCCGACGTCGGTCCGGTGGTGGCGGCGTCCGTGCGGCGTTTCTTCGACGAACCGCATAACCGCGAAGTGCTTGAAGCGCTCAAACGTCATGGCGTCGAGCCGCAGCCGGAAGTGGCGCCGGCTTCGACCGGCTTGACTGGCAAGACATTCGTGCTGACCGGCACGTTTCCACGCTGGACACGCGAGGAAGCCTCGCAACGCATTATCGCGGCTGGCGGCAAGGTGAGCGGCTCGGTGTCGCGCAAGACTTCGTTCGTGGTGGCCGGCGTGGAAGCGGGCAGCAAGTTGACCAAGGCCAGGGAACTGGGGGTCACGGTGCTGGACGAAGACGAGTTGCGTGCCATGCTGGGCGAGCCCTGAGCGGCTTGCCGCCAGGCGGTGTGGCCGGATATTTCCTGTGGCGCACCGCCGTGCTTCCGGCGGCGCGTTGCCGGACGATCGGTTTTTTCTATGGCACTTTGGAATGTGTTGAGCGGTTTTGGCCGCCACGCGCCGGATTTACTGAATATGATCAAGGTCCGGGGATGGTCCCCGGCGGGCAAGGAGTTGAAATGAAACGCATCGCGGCTTTATTCAGCGTGCTGTTGAGCGCGCTGTTTCTCAGTGGTTGTGGCTACAACGCCATTCAGGCGGCCGATGAAAAGGTCAGCGCGGCCTGGTCGGAAGTCCTGAACCAGTATCAGCGCCGTGCCGATCTGATTCCGAATCTGGTCAATACGGTGCAGGGCTACGCAACACACGAGCGCCAGGTGCTGACCGAAGTGACGCAGGCGCGTTCGAAAGTGGGTTCCATGCAGGTCACGCCGGAAATGCTGGAAGATCCGGAACAGTTGGCGCGCTTCCAGGCGGCGCAGTCGCAACTGAGCTCGTCGTTGTCGCGTTTGCTGGTGGTGGCTGAAAACTATCCTGAGCTGAAGGCGGATGCCGCGTTCCGCGATCTGCAGGCGCAGCTCGATGGCACGGAAAATCGTATCACCGTGGCGCGCAACCGGTATGTGCAGGCGGTCCAGGATTACAACGTATTGGTGCGCCAGTTCCCGGCTGTCATTACTGCCAAGATGTTTGGCTACAAGACCAAGGCCAATTTCAGCGTAGAAAACGAGGCCGATATCTCGCGCGCGCCCGTCGTCAACTTCGGCACGGGCAACGCGCCGGCGGCAGGAGCCGCACAGTGATGCAGCGGCCATGCGCAGGCGCGGGCCGGACGTCGGGCACAGGGATGATGCCTGCGCCCGACGGCGTCCTGCACCCGCGCATGGCAGACGCAGGCGTGCCGGACCGCAAAGCGGGCCGGCACGCCCTGCAACACTGCCTGGCCTTGCTGGTCTTGTTGTGCACCGTCCTGTTGCCCGTCCCTGGTTGGTCGCAGGATATCGCCATTCCGCAGCTTAGTGGCCGCGTGCTGGACCGGACGGCTACGCTGAATGCGGAGCAGCAGCGCCAGCTCACCGAAAAACTGGCTGCGCTGGAGCAGGAAAGCGGTGCGCAGATTGCCGTGCTGATCGTTCCCACGACCGGAGATGACAGTATTGAACAGTATGCCGTGCGGGCATTTGAAACCTGGAAGCTGGGGCGCAAGGATGTCGATGACGGCATACTGGTGGTGGTTGCCAAAGACGATCGCGCCATGCGCATCGAAGTGGGCTACGGGCTGGAAGGCGTGGTGACGGATACCCGTGCCAGCCGCATCATCCGTGAACAGATGGCGCCGCGTTTCGCCCAGGGGGATTTCGCCGGTGGGCTGCATGGCGCCGTGGAGCAGCTGGCGCTGCTGGTACGTACCGGCGAGTTGCCTGCGCCGCAGGGGCAGCCTTCTGGCGAGTCCTCTGACAGCAGTGGTGAATCCTGGGGCGTGGGCCTGCTCGAAAGCCTGGTGCTTCTGGTCATCCTGGTATTCAAGGCCGTGCCCGGTCCCATTGCAGGTGTGGCCATCTTCTTTCTGACCGGCAGCATCTGGCTGGGCATTGGCGCTGCCGTGCAGGTCATGGTGCTCAACCAGTTGTTGCATCGTGTGCAGGGGACCGCAGTGCGCCGCGGCGGTTCGTCCCGTGGCGGGTTTTCTTCGGGCAGTTGGGGCGGCCGATCCTCGGGGTCCAGCCGTGGCGGCGGGTTTCGGGGCGGCGGTGGCCGTAGCGGAGGTGGCGGTGCATCCGGTCGTTGGTAAGTGCCTGAGGGCCGTCGGTTGGAGCAACCTGCATGGTCGCTGGTTGAGGTCGCGCCATTTTCCGCCAGCCGTGCTCAAGCAGCTCGAACAGCGAATTAGCGAGAGTGAAACCCGCCATGCCGGAGAACTGGTGCTGGCCGTCGAGCAGGCCTTGCCTGATTCCCAGCCCGATAGCCTGGCGCGGGCGCTGGAGGTCTTCGGCCGCCTGCGGGTCTGGGATACGCCACGGCGCACCGGCGTGCTGCTTTATCTGTGCCTGGGCGACCACAGCATAGAACTGGTGGCCGATCGGGGCGTGAACGTGGCCAAGGAAGATTGGGCCATGCTGTGCGCCAGCCTGCAAGCCTATCTGGCGCGCGGAGAGTTCGCGGCCGGCCTGGAAATGGCGATTGCCGGTATAGAAACCCGGCTTGAATACTGCTGCCCGATATCGGACCGTGAAGACAGCGAAGGCCTGCCGAACGCCCCGGTCGTGCTCTGAGCGCGGCTGAAGGCTGCGGTCTTGGCAGCCCCGACTCATGCGGTTGTGCCTTGCCTGTCCCTTGTTGACGTTCCTATGAAAACACCCGGTTGCAGCCAGGGCCGCAACCGGGTGTGCAGTCAAACCGCGACTGGAATCAGTTTTCCTGAATCTTTGCCTTTTCCACCAGGTCCTGCTGGTACTTGGAGAGGGCCTGCTGGCGCAGCATCTGTTCGATCTGCGGGCGCACTTGTTCCAGCGGCGGGAAGGCCACCGGGCGCACGTCTTCCAGTTCGATGATGTGCCAGCCGAAGTCGCTCTTGACCGGCGCGGCGCTCATCTGGCCCTTTTGCAAGGCGGTCACGGCGTCAGCGAAGGGCTTCACATAGTTGGTTGCGGCACCCCAGCCCAGATCACCGCCACGCTGGGCGCTGCCCGGGTCACGCGAGTATTTCTTGGCCAGGTCGGCGAAGCTGCTCTTCTTGTCCTTCAGCTGCTTCTGGACGTCCTGTGCAGTTTTCTCGTCTTCCACCAGGATGTGACGAACCTTGTATTCCTGCTGGTTGCCCTGTTCGGCCTTGACCTTGTCGTACTCGGCCTGGATGGCGGAGTCGGAAACCGGGTTCTTTTCCAGGTAGTCGTCCATCAGGCCGCGCACCAGAATGCCCTGACGAGCCAGTTCGATTTCGGTGACGATTTCAGGCTTGCTGCCGACCTTGGCGCTTTCGGCCGCTTGCACCAGCACCTGGCGATTGATCAATTCCTGCTTGACCTGTTCGCGCAGCTGCGGCGAATCCGTGGCGCCCTGGTCGACCAGCAAGGAGATGAATTGGTCGAAGTCTTTCTGGGAGATGGGTTTCCCGTTGACGGTCGCGATGTTCTGGGCGTAGATCGGCGCCGAAATGGCGGCTGCTGCGAGCAGTACGGCAAAGCGTTTCATGAAGATCCTTTCAGGAGGCCTGCGTTTCCAGCGCAAGCGCGTGGATAGGGTGCGGAATCAAATCGCGTAGGCGATCATACACGAGGCGATGGCGCGCCACATGGGAAAGCCCGGTAAAACCTGCCGCTGCGATTTTTACCCGCAAATGCTTGGCGCCGCCCTGAGCGCCGGCATGTCCGGCGTGCAGGTGCGACTCATCGAGTATGACCAGGCTGGAAGGATGCAGTTCCTGCAAACGTTCAGTCAGTACTGCCTGAAGTGTTTCAAAATCCGCCATCTCAATAATTCTCGTCATTGGCGGCGCCCTTGCCATTGTCCTGCATATGGCGGCCCAGCCAGATGGATTGGATGACGACAAAGACCAGCATCAGGATCATCAGGCCGAAGACCTTGAAGTTGACCCACTGTTCTTCTGAGAAATGGCCGGAAAATGCCACGTACAGGTTGAGTGCGCCGGCTACCAGGAAGAACAGTATCCAGCTGGCGTTCATCTTTTCCCAGGCGTGGTCGGGCATGGATACCTTTTCCCCAAGCAGCTTCTTCAGCAGGTTCTGGCCCCGCAGCAGCCGGGCGCCCAGCAGGGCGGCGGCGAATAGCCAATACAGCGCCGTGGGTTTCCACTTGATGAAGGCCGGGTCGTTCAGCCAGAGGGTGGCGCCGCCAAATACCACGATGATGCCTAGCGTGAGCCATTGCATCATTTCGATGGGTTGGCGCCGGACGCGCATCCAGAGGATTTGCAGCACGGCTGCGGCGACGGCCACGGCGGTTGCTACCTGGATGTCGGCAAAGCGGTAGGCGACGAAAAACAGCAGCAGGGGGAACAGGTCGAACAGGAATTTTTTCATGCTGGGGCGCGCGCGTTCAGGGCTCGCGGTTTTCGGGTTCGAAGGTCAGGGCAAGGGAATTGATGCAATAGCGCCTGCCAGTCGGTGGCGGGCCATCGGGAAAGACATGCCCCAGGTGGGCATCGCAGATATTGCAGAGCACCTCGGTGCGTACCATGCCATGGCTGGTGTCGACTTCTTCGCGCACATATTCCGGCACGATGGGGTCGAAATAGCTGGGCCAGCCACAGCCGGCGTCGAACTTGGTGTCCGAGGCGAACAGGGCTGTGCCGCAACAGACGCAGCGGTAGATGCCGGGCGTGGCGGTATCCCAGTAGCGGCCCGTGAAGGCGCGTTCGGTGGCCTTGCGGCGGGTGACGGCAAATTCCTCGGGGCTGAGCTGCTCGCGCCACTCTTCCTCGGTTTTATGGACTTTCTGCATAAACAGTGCGTGATCGGCCTGGTAGTTTAAAGACTAATGAAAGGCTTTGGGAGACGCTTGGTGCATAATCGCCCCTCATGTTAATCGAGTTTGAAAACGTCGGCGTCGAAACCCCCTCGGGCTGTGTGCTGGACGGCATCGGCATTGCGCTGTCCGAGCGTCGCATTGGTATTGCCGGGCCCAATGGCGCAGGCAAGAGTACGTTTGCGCGCCTGCTCAACGGCTTGCGCATGCCGACGCGTGGCCAGGTGCGGGTCGACGGGCTGGATACCCGCAGGCAGACCGCGCAGGTACGCCAGCGCGTAGGCTTCATGTTCCAGAATCCTGAAAACCAGATCGTATTTCCGGTCGTCAGCGAAGACCTGGCATTCAGCCTGCGTGCGGCCGGGCTGGATGCCGCAGCGCGCCAGGCGCGTATCGAAGCGCAACTGGCCGATCTCGGCATTGCGCATTTGCTCGAACGGCCTGCCCATGCGCTTTCCGGGGGGGAGCGGCAATTGGTGGCGCTGGCGGCCGTGCTGTTGATGCAGCCGGCACTGCTGGTGTTCGACGAACCGACCACTCAGCTGGATTTGCGGCACCGCAATCGTTTCGAAAGCCTGCTGGCGCGTTTGCCGCAGCAGGCCGTGGTTGTCAGCCATGACCTGGATCTGCTGGCGGGCTGCGATCGTGTCCTGGTCATAGAGGCCGGCCGGGTGGCTGCCGACGATACGCCAGCGGCGGCGCTGTCCTGGTATCGGCGGCATTGTGGCTGAGACGGGCCATGAGTAAACCCAAGGCTGGCATCGGGTCGTGCCATGAGAACGGAGGGCGGGCATGATGCTGTCGCTGTATGTGCCGGGTGACAGCTGGCTGCATCGCCTGCCTGCCGGCTGGAAGCTGGCGCTCTTGTGCCTGGCAGGGCTGGTGGTTTATGTCATCACCCAACCGTTGGCCCTGGCGGTGGCGCTGGTTTTGTCAGCCATCCTGCTGTGGCGTTCGGGGGCGGGCTGGGTGCGTATCTGGCGCCAGGGGCGGGCGTTGCTGAGCCTGATTCTGTTGCTGTGCCTGTTCATGGCGATATTCGATAGCGCTGCGCGGGCAGGTATTGCCGCGCTGCGGGTGGGCGCCGTCTGCATGTTGGGCATGGCGGTCACTTTCACCACGCGCAGCGGGGATTTGCTGCGCGTGGTGGAGCGCCTGCTGCAGCCCTTGCAGCGGCGTGGCTGGGTGGACGCTGGCCGGGTGGCGTTGGCCATCGGGCTGGTGTTGCGTTTTGTACCGGAAATCCTGCGCCAATACGGCGAATTGCGCGAGGCCCAGCAGGCACGGGGGCTGAAGGCCAATGCCGTGGCGTTGCTGGTGCCGCTGATCGTGCGCACCTTGCGGCGGGCCGAGGAAATATCCGATGCCATCGACGCCAGGGACGGCGGCGGACGGCAACACTGAGGCCGCAGCTGGCCTGGCTGGCAGCCGCCGTCCGGTACGACCTGTCTGTGTTGCGGGTTCTTCACTAAAATGCGCCAGCCGGCAGGCGCTTGCCGGAATCACGGAGAAACAGTTGTGCTGAAGACCAAAGATCTTGTCCTGGTGGCGCTTTTTGCCGCCATCATCATCGTGCTGGGCGTCATGCCGCCCATCGCCTTGCCATTGGTTCCAGTGCCTTTGACCCTGCAGACGCTGGGGGTGATGCTGGCTGGCCTGATGCTGGGGCCGTGGCGCGGCCTGATGGCGGTGGTGCTTTATCTATTGCTGGCCGCAGCCGGCCTGCCTGTCCTGACCGGCGGGCGTGGTGGCCTGGGCGCGTTCATGGGGCCCAGCGGCGGCTTCCTGCTGGGCATGCTGGCGGGCAGCTGGGTCGTGGGCTACCTGGCGAGACGTGCCGCCTATCATCAGAAGGAACTGCTGCATGCGGTCTCGGGCTATGCGCTGTCGGCCTTCATCGGTGGCGTGTTGGTGGTCTACCTGTTCGGCGTGCCGGGCATGGCGCTGGCCTTGAATATGAGCCTGCAGCAGGCGCTGATGGCAGCCCTGATGTTCCTGCCCGGTGACATCATCAAGGTGCTGATTGCTGCCTGGCTGACGTTCCGCGTGCGGCGCATCTATCCGCTGTAAGCAGGCTGTTTGCATATGGCTGGGGTTCAGACCCCCAGCTGCTGCATCAGGTTTTCCTGGCGCGAAGCGAGTTCCGCAGCCGGGAAGTGGTCGACGATCATGCCGTTTTCCATCACGTAGAATCGGTCGGCCAGGTAGGAGGCAAAGGGGAAGTTCTGTTCGATGAGCAGAATGCTGTAGCCCCGCCGCTTGAGCGCCGCAATGCTGTCCGCCATGGCTTCGATGATGACGGGAGCCAGGCCTTCGGAAACTTCGTCGAGCAGGAGCAGGTTGGCCTGGGTGCGCAGGATGCGCGCCAGTGCCAGCATCTGCTGTTCGCCGCCCGATAGCCGGGTGCCGGGCGTATGGCGGCGTGCCTCAAGATTGGGGAACAGCTGATAGATGTCCTGCAAAGGCATGGCCTGGCCGCCGGGCACTGGTGTTTCGGGCGGCAGCATCAGGTTTTCCTCGCAACTCAGGCTGGCGAAAATGCCGCGCTCTTCCGGGCAGTAGCCTGCGCCCAGGCGGACAATACGGTGTGGCGGCAGCGCAATGGCCTCGGTGCCGTTGACCAGTACCGAGCCGCTGCGCCGTACGTCCAGTCCCATGATGGCGCGCAGTGTCGTGGTGCGGCCCGCGCCGTTGCGGCCCAGCAAGGCCACGGCCTCCCCGCGCGGGACGGTCAGGTCGACGCCGCGCAGCACATGGACATTGCCGTACCAGGCATGCAGGTCTTTCAGAACAAGGGCAGGACTGTCGGTCATGATGATTCCAGGGGTGGCGTCAGGCCCGGCGCGCCATCTGCCAATCATAGACGGAAACGGTGATGCTCAAGCATGGCAGGGCGGGTCGTCACCGGCCGATGGCAGCGCGCAGGCTCCTGCCGCAGAGGCGGTTCAGGCAGTGGTCTTTTCCTTGAAGTCGCACAGGTCCGAAACGCCGCACTGGGGGCATTTCGGCTTGCGTGCGACGCAGACGTAGCGGCCATGCAGGATCAGCCAGTGGTGGGCGTCCTGCTTGTACTTGCGCGGGACGACACGTTCCAGCCGTTGCTCCACCGCGACGACATCTTTGCCGGGTGCCAGGCCGGTGCGGTTGGAGACGCGGAAAATATGGGTGTCGACAGCAATGGTGGGCATGCCGAATGCGGTATTGAGCACGACATTGGCGGTCTTGCGTCCCACGCCGGGCAGGGATTCCAGCACGGCGCGGTCGGGCGGCACCTCACCGCCGAAGCGTTCCTGCAGGATGCGGCTGGTGGCCACGGCATTCTTGGCCTTGGTGCGGTAGAGCCCGATGGTCTTGATGTACTCGGCCAGTCCTTCTTCGCCCAGCGCCACCAGCCCGGCGGCCGTGCCATGCTCTGGAAAGAAGCGCCGTGTGGCGATATTGACGGATTTGTCCGTGGCTTGGGCGGACAGCAGCACGGCAATCAGCAATTGAAAGTTGCTGCTGTATTCCAGTTCGGTGGTGGGATGAGGATTGGCGGCCTGGAAGCGGGCGAACATCTCCTCGCGCTGGGCCTGGTTCATGGCGTGTCGCCGCCTGGTGCAGCCGGTGCTGCGCGGCGGGCGCGGGCGCGAGCCAGAACATCGGCAATGACGGCGCGTTTGCGGGTATCGGCGCTGGCGCCACCAACGGGTGCAGGCGTACCGGAAGGCGCATTGGCCGTTGCAGCGGCGGCCAGGGGAATCGGCGGCAGCGCCGGCGCCTGCTGGCTGGCCTGGCGCAGGCGCTGCCGCCGGCTCTGGCTGGCTTGATGGCGTTGGCGCGCGATATCGGCGTCGCCGCGCTGCCAGTCTCGGCCGGCAGGCACCATGGCGATGCAATCGACCGGACAGGCCGGCAGACAGAGCTCACAGCCGGTGCACCAGTCTTCCAGCACCGTGTGCATGCGCTTGTTGGCGCCGACGATGGCATCGACCGGACAGGCGGTGATGCACAGCGTACAGCCGATGCAGTGCTTTTCTTCGATGACGGCCAGGTGGAAACCGTTGAACTCGCCACAGGACGGGTCCAAGGGCAGGGCCGGACGGTCCAGCAGGCTGGCCAGGGCGTCGACGCCTGCGGTTCCGCCGGGTGGGCAGCGGTTGATTTCCGCGTCGCCAGCGGCGATGGCATCGGCATACGGACGGCAGCCGTCATACCCGCATTGCGTGCATTGGGTTTGCGGCAACAGGGCGTCGATACGGAGGGCCAGCCGGGGGCCGGACAGGGGATCGGACATAAGCGGGACGGAAAGGACAAGGACCAGAACAGATAGGGCCACAAAGAAAAACGGGGCTGGCGCCCGATGACGCCAGCAGGATTACCAGTAGTTTTCGACGGCGAGGTTGCCGGCATTGCCCCGCCGGCCGGGCGCGAAACCGCGTGCGGAGAGCAGTTTGCGGGTGTCGGCGACCATATCCGGGTTGCCGCACAGCATGATGCGGGAACGGGCCGGGTCCAGGGTGACGCCGGCAAGCTGTTCCAGACGGCCATCCTCGAACAGGTGCGTCAGCCGCGCCTGGGGATGGTTGCCATAGGCTTCCCGCGTGGGCAGAGGCAGATAGATCAACTGGCCTTGATGGCGGCGCGCCAGGGCTTCGATTTCCTCGCGGTAGGCCAGTTCCGCGACTTCGCGAACGCCATGGGCCAGGATGACGCGGGGGAAGCGCTGCCATAGCGCCGGGTCGCGCAGCATGGACAGATAGGCGGACAGGCCGGTGCCGGACGCCACCAGCCATATGTCTTCGCCGTCGACGAAGCGCTCCAGCGTCAGGAAGCCAAAGACCGTGCGGTCGATATACAGGCTGGCGCCGGGCGCAAGCTGGGCCAGACGCGTGCTGAAATCGCCTTCGGGCACGACGACGGAGTAGAACTCCAGTTCCGCTTCGTCGGGGGCGGACACCATGGAATAGGCGCGCCAGATCGTGGGTGCTGCGTCATCGGCGGATTCCTCGGGCAACCCCAGGCGGGCGAACTGGCCCGGCTGGAAACTGAAACCCTCAGGACGGCTGACCCGCACGGAAAACAATTTGCCCGGCATCCATTCGGTGCGGGACAGCAAGGTTTGCCGGGTGTATTTGTCAGCGTCGGTGCTCATGGCTTTCCTGGTTGGCCAACGCCTGGAATACGCCAGGGTCAGCGTTCCAGGTATTGAAGTTTATCGGTCTTGCCGTTCCAGTCTTCGGCGTCTGGCAAGGGGTCCTTGGCCCGGCTGATGCTGGTAAAGACCGGGGCCAGTTCAGCGTTCAGTTCAATGAACGCCTGCTGGTCCTCGGGCACGTCTTCCTCGGCGAAAATGGCATTGGCTGGGCACTCTGGAATACAGACGGCACAGTCGATACACTCGTCCGGGTCGATGACCAGGAAATTGGGGCCTTCACGGAAGCAATCGACAGGACATACGTCAACGCAATCGGTGAATTTGCATTTGATGCAGTTTTCGGTAACGACGTGAGTCATGCTGGCAGATGCGCTCTGGGCGCGTAAAGTATCGGCAAATAGGGCACAATTTTAACGAATTGTGGCCGTAGCAGCCGTAATTACCCCTACCTGCACATGGTACTTGTGCTAATGTTGAGAAAAATTCTCATGCAGCCATGATTATTAAATCTTTACTCGATACCGACTTATACAAATTTACTATGATGCAAGTCGTCCTGCATCATTTCCCCGCCGCTCAGGTCGAGTATCGCTACAAGTGCCGCACCCAGGGCGTGGACCTCGTTCCGTACCTCGACGAAATTCGCGACGAAGTGCGCGCGCTGTGCGCGCTGCGCTTCACGGACGACGAGCTGGCCTACCTCAGCGGCCTGCGCTTCATCAAGAGCGACTTCGTCGATTTCCTCGGCCTGTTCCATCTGCCCGAGCGTTGCATCCACATCGAAAAGGGCGAGCAGCCCGGCGAAATTGCCATCACCGTGCGTGGCCCGTGGCTGCATACCATCCTGTTTGAAATTCCGGTTCTGGCGATTGTCAATGAAGTGTATTTTCGCAACACTCGGCAGCAACCGGACTGGGAAGAAGGCCGGCAGCGGCTGAAAGACAAGATCCAGCTGGTCCGCCAGGCCTCCGATCTCGAGCATTTCCGCCTGGCGGATTACGGCACCCGGCGCCGGTTTTCCCGTACCTGGCACGAAGAAGTCCTGCAGACCTTGCAGGCCGGCCTGGGCAAGCATCTGGTCGGCACCAGCAACGTCGACCTGGCCATGCGCAACGGCTTGATTCCGCTGGGCACCATGGCGCACGAATACCTGCAGGCATGTCAGGCGCTGGGGCCGCGCCTGCGTGATTCCCAGGTGTTCGCCCTGGAAATGTGGGCGCGCGAGTACCGCGGAGACCTGGGCATCGCCCTGTCGGACGTCTACGGGCTGGAAGCTTTCCTGCGCGACTTCGACATGTATTTCTGCAAGCTTTTCGATGGCGCGCGCCATGATTCCGGCGATCCCTTCGAGTGGGGTGAACGGCTGCTGGCGCACTACCAGGCCAACCGGGTCGATCCTCGCGACAAAACACTGGTATTTTCGGATTCACTGGATTTTCCCAAGGCCATCGAGCTGGCCCGTCGCTTCGAAGGGCGCTGCAAGGTATCGTTCGGCATAGGTACCAACCTGACCAACGACCTGGGCTATGCGCCATTGCAGATCGTCATGAAAATGGTGCGCTGCAATGGCCAGCCGGTGGCAAAGGTCTCTGATGCACCGGAAAAAACCATGTGCGATGATCCTGCCTATCTGGCGTACCTGCGCCAGGTATTCAATCTGCCGCCGGTCTGATTTGGCCAGGCCGGTTTTTATTTAGGAAGCAAAAAATGTCGGAAATCAAACGATTCAACGTGGGCAAGCGCCTGTCGGATATGGCTGTTTACAACGGCGTGGCCTATCTGGCCGGTCAAGTGCCGGATGACACGACCAAGGACATCGTCGGCCAGACGAAGGAAGTCCTGGCGATCATCGACGGCCTGCTCAAGGAAGCCGGCACCGACAAGTCGCGCATCCTGTACGCCCAGGTTTTCGTTGCCAACATGAAGGAATTCGATGGCATGAACCAGGCCTGGGACGAATGGGTCGCCGGTATCCAGGCGCCTCCGCGTGCCACGATCGAAGCCCGCCTGGCCAATCCGGACGTCAAGGTGGAAATCGTTGTTACGGCTGCGCTGCAGTAATTGAACGATTGCGCGGGTCTTGCCGGTAATAGCGGCTCAGCTGCTCGTACCAGGCCGGCATGGCCTGCGCCAGACGCAGGGGGTCGACGAAAAAGACCTCCGAACTGACCGCGAAGAATTCTGCTTCGTCGGTTGCCGCATAAGGGTCCAGCGGCAGGTCCTCGTACCAGGGGTCTGCCTCCGGGCTGTCAGGATCGACATCCGGCGGCAGCGTTGCTTCAATATCTTCGAGTTGGCAGCGCAGGGTTTCCAGGGCTTCATCCAGAATCTGCCGCCAGCGGCGCGGCGCGAGTCCTGCATGCCCCTCGAGCAGCGGCGTGCCATCGGCATCGCCGGCATAGAGGTCGAGCTTGTGCGCGAACTCATGGATCACCACATTGAAACCCGGGCTGCCCGGGTCGACGGTATCGTCCCAAGACAGCAGCACCGGCCCGCCGTCCCAGGCCTGGCCAGCCGCTTCTTCCATATATTCGTGCACCACGCCGAAGACATCGGCATCCTGGCGCGGGATGAGAAAACCGCTGGGATAAACGATGATTTCATCCCAACCCGCATAAAGTTCCACCGGCAAGTGCAGGATGGGCAGGCAGGCCTGTGCTGCGATGGTCAGCCGGATGCGGTTGTCTATCACCATGCCCTGCGCACCATTGATGGTTTTGCTGGCCAGCAGCCAGGCCGTGCGTTGCAGCAAGAGCGTGCGTTCAGTGTCGTCGAGCGCGGCGAGGTAGGGCGCGGCGCGCAACGTTGCCTCCCAGAGGTCGGCTGGAATCCTGGCCTGCATGCGTTCGGTGGCGCTGCGGGAGGCGCCGGAACCTGTCAACCAGCGGAACATATCGGCTTGCGTCCTGGGTCAGGGAGTTCGTTGGGCGGGTGACTGCAGCGGTGCAGGGGCTGCACCGCCAGGGTGAATTGTTGCATGCTCAGGCCCCTTGGCGTCACTGGCGTGCCATGATGGTGCATATGCCGTTTTCTCGTTTGAATGTCGATTCGGGCTGGTGTAGAGTGTCTGCTCCGATATTGGCCCGCGGTGTTCGCGGGCTTTTCGTGTTATCAGCCGCGATGGCGCTTTATGAAGTTATCTGACGATCCGCCCGCCGATTCACTGTCCGATGCCGCATGGCAGGAGCGCGTTTGCGCCGGTCTGGACGAAGCTGGACGCGAACTGGTGCTGCGTGCCAGGGACTGGGCGTTGCCGCATCTGCAGGGAGAAATCGCGATTTCCGGCGAGCCGGTGGAACACCATGCCGCCGGGGCCGCGCGCATCCTGGCCGATTTGCAGACTGACGCGGAAGTGCGCGCGGCGGCGTTGCTGGGCGCTATTCCTGAAACCAGCGCGACCCGTGACGAAATGGTCATCAAGGCCTTCGGTCCGGCCATTGGCCGCCTGGTGCAGGGCAGCCGGGCGTTGCTGAAACTGACGGCTGCCACGCGTGATTCCAGCGACAGCGCCGCCGACAGCGGCGCGCAGAAGGAAATGCTGCGCAAGATGCTGCTGGCCATGGCCGCAGACCTGCGCATCGTGCTGATGCGGCTGGCTTCGCGCTACCAGACATTGCGCTGGCATGCGGCCGCCAAGCAGCCCTGCACGCGCGAGTTCGCTCGCGAAACGCTGGATATCTACACGCCGCTGGCCAACCGCCTGGGCATCTGGCAAATCAAATGGGAAATGGAAGACCTGGCCTTCCGCTTTCTCGACAGCGACAAATACAAGGAAATCGCGCGGCTGCTGGAAGAAAAACGCACCGAGCGCGAGGCTTTCATCCGCAATGCCATTGAGCGCATCCGCGAGGCGCTGGCAGCGGCGGGCCTGGATGCCGATATCAGCGGCAGGCCCAAGCATATCTACAGCATCTGGAACAAGATGCGCATCAAGCGGCTGGCGTTCTCGCAGCTCTATGACCTGCGCGCACTGCGCGTGATCGTCGAGGACGAGCGGGCCTGCTATACCGCGCTTGGCGTGGTGCAGGCGCTCTGGTCGCCGCTGACGGATGAATTCGACGATTACATTTCGCGTCCCAAGCCCAATGGCTACCGCTCGCTGCATACGGTGCTGCTCGATAAGGATGGACGGCCCTTCGAAGTGCAGATCCGTACCCGCGAAATGCATAACCATGCCGAGTTCGGCATGGCGGCGCACTGGCACTACAAAGAGGCCGGCAAGCGTGGCGGCCAGGTTGCAGCTTCCAGTGCGGAAGACCGGCAAGTGTCCTGGCTGCGCCAGCTGCTGGCCTGGAATGCCGACGTCTCGGCAGGCGGTCCGGGGGCGCAGGATGAGGCCGGCAAGAGCGGTGGTCGCATTTATGTAATGACGCCGCAGGCGCGGGTGATAGAGCTGCCGGAGGGCGCCACACCGGTGGATTTCGCCTATAGCCTGCACACCGACCTTGGCCACCGTTGCCGTGGCGCGCGCGTCAACGGGCAGATGGTGCCTTTGCTCACGCGGCTGTCGACGGGCCAGACGGTGGAAATTATCGCGGCCAAGTCTGGCGGGCCATCCCGGGACTGGCTTAATCCGCAACTGGGCTACCTGGCCAGTTCCCGGGCGCGCAGCAAGGTTCGGCTGTGGTTCAACGCCATCGAACTGCAGCAGCGCATTACGCAGGGCCAGGCGCTGGTGGAAAAGGAATTGCAACGCCTGGGCAAGACGGCGGTGAACCTGGAACAGCTGGCGCAGCAGCATGGTTTTGCCAAGGCTGACGACCTCTATATCGCGGTGGCCAAGGACGAGTTCAGCCTGCGCCATCTCGAAGCGGGCTTCAATGGCCCGGTTGAACGCGACGAGCCCGGCATGGTGGCCAGCGGCAAGTCCACCCAGATGGCCGGCGGGAAGACCGGCGTGCTGGTCGTGGGGGTCGATTCCCTGATGACGCAATTGGCGCGCTGCTGCCGGCCTGCGCCGCCCGATGCCATCCGCGGTTTCGTGACGCGTGGCCGGGGCGTGTCCATCCATCGCGACGATTGCCACAGTTTCGCGGCATTGGCGGCGCGCCATCCTGAGCGTGTGATTGACGTGGCCTGGGGCGGCCGCGCCGACGACGCACGCTATCCGGTGGACATCAGCGTGCGCGCGCAGGACCGCTCAGGCCTGTTGCGCGATATTTCCGAAGCCTTTGCCAAGCTGCGGCTCAATGTCATCGGTGTGAACACTCAGAGCAGGCAATCCCTGGCGCACATGATCTTCACGGTAGAGGTCATTGACGGCGAACAGCTGGGGCGTGCTGTTCATGTGCTGGGTGAAGTCCCGGGCGTATTGTCGGTGCAGCGCCGCTGATTCTGCCCGGAAAAACCAGGGCCGCGTCCCTTGCTGGCGCGACCCTGGCGGCCCTGGTGGCTGCGCGTGCCGCGACGGCCTCAGGCCAGGCCGTGCTGCTGCACCAGGATGTGCGACTGCATGCCGCCATCGACGGGCACA
This sequence comes from Kerstersia gyiorum, assembly GCF_048595715.1. Lineage (NCBI taxonomy): Bacteria > Pseudomonadati > Pseudomonadota > Betaproteobacteria > Burkholderiales > Alcaligenaceae > Kerstersia > Kerstersia gyiorum. The sequence goes on along the minus strand of NZ_CP169556.1, from coordinate 3,084,668 downwards.
TTGACGCCGCGCATCCAGACCGAGCCGCTGCTCAGCAGGAAGGCCACGACAGGCGCGATATCCGAAGGACGGCCGGGGCGGTCCATGGTTTTCATGTCTTCTTCGGCTCGCGCGCCTAGGGTTTCGATGAAATCTCCCAGAATGGGCGTATCGACTGGCCCGGGGCTGACTGCATTCATGCGTATCCCGCGATCGCGCCAGGTCCAGCGGTTCTGCATGGTCCAGGCGATCAGGGCTTCCTTGGAAAAGAAATAACTGCGTGCGCCGCTGATGTCTTGCTGCTGGCAGAAGTCGGCGACGCCATCGAAATCCAGCGCTTCGCTGGCGCGGATGGCAGGAATGGCTTCGGGCCAGCCAATACCGGCCAGCGAGGCCAGGTTGACGATCGCGGCATTCTGCGCCAGCTTGGGCAGCACGCCTTGCGTCAGGTATTTCAGGCCCACCAGATTGACACGCAGCACCTGTTCGGCTGGCCGGGTGGGCGGCAGGCCGGCGATATTGGCCAGACCATCAAGCTGGGCGGGCAACTGCGCCAGCAGCGCGTCGATGGAAGCGCGGTCGCCCAGATCAGCCTGGATGAACTGCGCGACATCCACCTTGGGCGGGTTGATGTCCACACCAATGACGCGTGCCCCCTGGGCGGTAGCGACTTTGGCGGTTTCCGCGCCGATGCCGGACGAGACGCCTGTGATCACTAGGGTTTTATCTTGCAGCATAACGGTTCCTTTTGACAGACTCCCGCATGCCAGCCCGGGGCTGGCAGGGAATGCCAGGGCCGGACGAAGGGCCGGACTGGCTCAGGGTGCAGCGAGGCTGCACGAGAAGCAGGCCGCGCTTCGCAGGAAGCCGCGGCCTGGGCAAGGCTGGCGGGCGGGGGCCGGTTCCGCAGCGCCTGGCAGAAGGCCAGACGTGCCGGGACGGCCGAGCCTGCAATACCTTAGAAAGGATAATGGCGCGGCGCGGTCTGCACCGTGATCCAGCGCAATTCGGTGAAGGCTTCGATGCCGGCTTTGCCGCCGAAACGGCCATAGCCGGAATTCTTCACGCCGCCAAAGGGCATCTGTGCTTCGTCGTGCACCGTCGGGCCGTTGATATGGCAGATGCCGGCTTCGATGCGGGCAGCGATCTGCCAGGCGCGGGCGATGTCGCGGCTGAAGATGGCCGACGACAGGCCGAATTCATTGTCGTTGGCGATGGCGATGGCTTCTTCGTCGCCATTGACGCGCACGATGGCCTTGACCGGGCCGAAGGTTTCTTCGCTGTAGATGCCCATTTCCGGCGTGACGTGATCCAGCAGCGTGGCGGGAATCAGGGTGCTGTCGGCCTTGCCGCCGCATACCAGCTTGGCGCCCTTGGCCAGCGCATCGTCGACCAGTGCATTGCAGCGGTCCACGGTGCTTTGGTCAACCACGGAGCCAAGGACTGCCGGGCCTTTGCGCGGGTCGCCCAGCGGCAGGGATTGCGCCTTGGCAGCCAGGCGCGCGACGAATTCGTCGCCAATGGCGTTATCCACGATGATGCGTTCGGTGGACATGCAGATCTGCCCTGAATTGGCGAACGCGCCGAAACTGGCGGCCTGCACGGCGGCGTCGATATCGGCATCGGCCAGCACCAGGAAGGGCGCCTTGCCGCCCAGTTCCAGCACGGCGGGCTTGAGATACTTGGCGCAGGTTTGCGCGATGATGCGGCCCACCCGGGTGGAGCCGGTGAAGTTCACGCGGCGTACGGCCGGATGGGCGACGATGGCTTCCACTACCGCGCCGGCATCGGCAGGGGCGTTGGTGACGAAGTTGACTACGCCGTCCGGCAGGCCGGCTTCCTGCAGCGCCTCGATGATCAGGCCATGGGTGGCGGGGCTCAGTTCCGAGCCTTTCAGGATGACGGTATTGCCGCAGGCCAGCGGCGTGGCAATGGCACGCACCGCCAGGATGATGGGGGCGTTCCAGGGGGCAATGCCCAGCACGACGCCGGCAGGTTGACGCACGGCCATGGCAAGGCTGCCAGGAACATTGGAAGGAATCAGCTCGCCGTTGATCTGCGTGGTCAGGGAGGCGGCTTCCTGCAGCATGCCGGCAGCCAGGTGGACGTTGAAGCCGGCCCACATGGCCGAAGCGCCGGTTTCGCTGGCCATGGCGCGGGCGAAGGCTTCGCCCTTGGCTTCCAGGGACACGGCCGCTTTCAGCAGCAGGTCGCGGCGTTCGCCCGGACCCATGGCAGCCCAGGCAGGGAAGGCGCGGGCAGCGGCTTCGGCAGCGGCATGGGCGTCGTCGGCGGTGGCGGCGGGCGCGCGCGTGGCAACGCTGCCGTCCAGCGGGTTGCGGCGCTCGAAGGTGGCACCGTTGGCGGCGCTGCGGCGCTGGCCGCCAATCAGCATCTGGATGTCAGTGGTCATGGCTTGTTCCTTTCCTTGTGTGGGCAGAGGCCCGCCGCTTGCGGGCCGGCCGACTGTTTTGTCTCGCGTATTGAATGGCGCTCGCGGCGGCCTGTCCGGCCGCCTGCCTGGCTGCGCTTTGCCTATCGTAGACCGGAGGCGCCATGCCTGCTTGCCTGAAAGCGCAGTGACGGTTTGCCTGATGAGGCAAGAAGATCAGTGTTTTCCCTTGGTTGGCTCGACCCACGGCGCTTCATGGCGTTTTATGCCTGCTCCGGTCAGGGGCGGTGGAGTATGGCGCGCCAGTGGGGAATAATTGGGGGGATAATGACAGTCCAGCCGGATGCCCATACAGGGCATCCATCCAGATCCGGGAGTTTCGTCATGGCGTCCAGTCCGCTTGCCAGTCGCTCAGGAACGTCGCTGTTGCCGGCCGCGCCAGGCCAGGCAACGCCCACTGCCGCGCACGCGCAACGCCCGTCAGGGGCGGGGACGGTGTTGAGCACGGATGGCCTGCATGCAGCCGAAACGGCGCCGGCCTGGACGGAATGGATGGGCCAACTGTTCCATGGCATTGAATCCGATCTTTATGGCGACGCCAGTTTCGATGGCCGCGTAGCCACGGCCTGCGCCGGCGACGTCGTGCTGACACGGCTGCAGGCCAACCGCCACCGGGTGCGGCGGCGCGGCAGCGCCAGTTGCCGTCCCGACGCGGATTACCTGAAAATCGTCGCGCCCTGGCAGGGTGAGGCTCAGGTGGAGCAGGAAGGGCGCCTGGCTCGGGTGCGCCCCGGTGGGTGGGCGGTCTACGACATGACACGCAGCTATTGCGTGTCCAACCCCCAGTATTCCGATCATCTGATTGTCATGGTGCCGCGCGCCGCGCTGGCCGAACGAGGTTTGGCGCTGGCGCCCCTGATGGGGCGGGGCACGGGCGGCAGCGGCATTGCGCGGGTCGCGCTGGAAGCCATGCGTAGTACCTACCAGGAACTGCAGCACATGGCGCCTGGCACGGCCAGTGGCGCAGGCGCGGCAATCGCCGAGCTGGTGCGCCTGTCGTTGCTGGAAATGAGCGGCGAGCAGACCGCTGTCAGCCGCCAGGAAGCTTTCCGGGATAGTGTGCGGGAATACATCGGACGCCACTTGCGCGACCCGGGACTGACGCTGGATCAGATCGCCCTGGCGTTCGGTTGCAGCAAGCGACATTTGCACCATGCCTTTGCCGGTGCGGAGCAGTCTATCGCGCACTACATCATGCAGCGCCGCTTGCAGGCCTGCATGCGGGATTTGCGTGATCCGGCCATGGCGGGGCAGACCATCACGGATATTGCCTTTGCCTGGGGATTCAGCAATGGCGCGCATTTCAGCCGCGTCTTCCGTGACCACAGCGGGCTGTCCCCGACGGATTTCCGGCGCCAGGCCATGTTGTCCTGAGGCTCGCGGGCGGCCCCGCCGGGGCCGCGCCACTGCATGAAAGGGTATCCTGGCGGCCTGTGTGGGCCTGTTCCGGGACGGACGCGCTACAGGTCGGTTCAGCTCGGGTAAAATGCCCGATTGCTTATCGGATCCCGCCTTGTCTGGCGGGATATTGTTAGAGGCGGGAGAATCCTGGTGAAACCTTACGATCTGCCGGACGCTGCTGGGCACTTCGGCCCATTTGGTGGCGTTTTCGCAGCGGAAACCCTGCGTTTTGCGCTGGACGAATTGACCGCGGCGTACGAGCACTACCGCAAAGACCCGGAATTCCTCAAGGAGTTCCAGAACGAACTGGCGCATTTCGTCGGTCGTCCCACGCCGGTCTATCATGCGCGGCGCTGGTCGGAACAGCTGGGCGGAGCGCAGATCTGGTTCAAGCGCGAGGATCTCAACCATACCGGTGCGCATAAGGTCAACAACTGCATCGGCCAGGCCCTGCTGGCCAACCGCATGGGCAAGCGCCGCGTGATCGCCGAAACCGGCGCCGGCCAGCACGGCGTTGCCACGGCCACCGTTGCGGCGCGCTATGGCATGGAATGCGTGGTCTACATGGGCAGCGAGGATGTGCGCCGCCAGGCTTCCAACGTCTACCGCATGAAGCTGCTGGGCGCCACGGTCGTTCCAGTCGAGTCTGGCACGCGTACGCTCAAGGACGCGCTCAACGAGGCCATGCGCGACTGGGCCACCAACGTCGACAACACCTTCTATATCATCGGCACGGCTGCCGGCCCGCATCCCTATCCGATGCTGGTACGGGATTTCCAGACCGTTATTGGCAAGGAATGCCGCGAACAGATGCCGCGTGATGCCGGCCGCCAGCCGGATGTCGTGGTGGCGGCGGTGGGCGGCGGCTCGAACGCCATCGGCATTTTCCATCCGTACATCAACGATGCTGCCGTGCAACTGGTCGGTGTCGAAGCTGCCGGCGACGGCCTGAACAGCGGCCGCCATGCGGCATCGCTGGCGCGTGGCTCGGTTGGCGTCCTGCACGGCAACCGTACCTATGTCCTGCAGGACGAGGATGGCCAGGTGCTGGGGACGCATTCGGTATCTGCAGGCCTTGACTATCCGGGCGTCGGGCCGGAACATGCCTGGCTCAAGGACAGCGGCCGCGCCAGCTACGTTGCCGTCGACGACAACGCGGCATTGCAGGCCTTCCATGACTGCTGTCGCATCGAGGGCATCATGCCCGCGCTGGAATCGTCACACGCCATAGCGCATGCCGTGGCATTGGCGCCGACCCTGCCCAGCGACAAGATTATCCTCGTCAATCTCTCGGGCCGAGGTGACAAGGACATGCATACCGTTGCCGAACGCGGCGGTATTGAACTGTGACGGATCAAACCATGCAGAGCAATTCGCGTATCGACCGGGCCTTTGCCCGGACCCGGGAAGCCGGCCGTGCGGCCTTGATTCCCTACATTCCCGCAGGCGATCCGGATGCGGCCAGCATTCCGGCCCTGATGCACGCACTGGTTGATGCCGGTGCCGATGTCATTGAACTGGGCGTGCCGTTCTCCGACCCCACGGCCGATGGCCCGGTCATACAGCTGGCGGCCGAGCGAGCCATCGCCCAGGGCGTTGGCTTGCGCCGCACGCTGGAAATGGTTGCCGAGTTTCGTCAGCGTGACCAGGAAACCCCAGTCGTACTGATGGGTTACGCCAATCCCATCGAACGCATGGGCGAGGCTGAATTCGTCCGCCAGGCGAAGGCGGCCGGCGTGGACGGCGTGTTGACGGTAGACTATCCCGCCGAAGAAATCGGCGAACTGGCGCAGTCGCTGGAAACGGCAGGCATTGCGCCTATCTTCCTCTTGGCGCCGACTTCCACCGAAGAACGCATCCGCTCGGTCGCGCGGGTGGCTCGGGGGTATGTCTATTATGTTTCGCTGCGCGGTGTGACGGGCGCCGGCGGCCTGGATGTGGCGGAAGTCGAATCCAGGCTGTCGCAGATCCGTCGCGACGTGCAGATTCCCATTGGTGTCGGCTTTGGTATCCGCGATGCGGCCACCGCCAGTCGCATCGGCAGTTTTGCCGATGCCGTGGTGATCGGCACCAAGATTATCGAGGTCATGCAGCAGGCGCTGCGTGACCATGCTGGCGATACGCAGGCGGCCATCCAGGCCGTCGCCGACTGGCTGCGCGGCATCCGTCGCGCGCTGGACACCGCCCGTCACTGAAACCTTCATTCCGGATCAACCGAATATGAGCTGGATCGAGAAAATCCTTCCCCCACGCCTGACCAAATCCCAGGACTCCGGCGCCCGCCGGGTGCCGGAAGGGCTGTGGGTCAAATGTCCGTCTTGCGAGGCGGTTCTCTACAACGAAGACCTGGCCGCAAACCTGAACGTCTGCCCCAAGTGCGATCACCACATGCGCATTGGTGCACGTGCCCGCATTGATTCCCTGCTGGATCTGGGCGGTCGCATGGAAATCGGCCAGAACACGCGTTCGGTGGACACGCTGAAGTTCAAGGACAGCCGGAAGTATCCGGACCGTCTCCAGGAAGCGATGAAGCAGACGGGTGAAACCGATGCGCTGATCGTGATGAGCGGCAGCATCCACGGCGTGGCTGCGGTGCTGGCCTGCTTCGAGTTCTCTTTCATGGCCGGCTCCATGGGCTCGGTGGTGGGTGAGCGCTTCGCGCGTGGCGTGCAGGCGGCGCTGGACCAGCGTACCCCGTTCATCTGCGTGGCGACCTCGGGCGGCGCCCGCATGCAGGAAAGCCTGCTGTCGCTGATGCAGATGGCCAAGACCAACGCCATGCTGACGCGCCTGTCGCAGGCCGGTCTGCCGTTCATCAGCGTCCTGACCGATCCGACCATGGGTGGCGTATCCGCCAGCTTCGCCTTCATGGGCGACGTGGTGATTGCCGAACCCAAGGCCCTGATCGGTTTTGCCGGCCCGCGTGTGATCGAACAAACCGTGCGCGAGAAATTGCCGGAAGGCTTCCAGCGCGCGGAATTCCTGATGCAGAAGGGCGCCATCGACCGCGTGGTCGATCGTCGCCACCTGAAGCAGGAGCTGGCAGACCTGCTTAGCCTGCTGACGGGTGTTGCGGTGACAGACAAGGCCTGATTCCTCTTCTGGACCGGCAGGGGCGGTACTGCCAGCGATGGCGATGCCGCCCTTTGTTTTTAGGCCGGCAGAAGGGCGCGCTGCCACAAAATGTTTCGTTTTTGAAAAAGCTTTGATCTCAAGGCATGATCCAGCATCTGTTGGTTTCGTTGGCCTTGTGGTTTGATAAGGGTTTTACGCACGCGGAATTTTCGCGCCAGACAAGGCGCCTTGCGTGTATGGCTCCAGTATTGAGTGGAAGTTAGGGAGAAATCATGCAGATTAAGCAAGCTTTGGCGCATCGGCTGCGCTATGCATTGGCAGCCCTGCCAATGGCTTTCCTGAGCTGTGCTCCGTCGGCCCAGGCCGCCGAAGGCGGGCTGGGTCTACGTGCGGGGATGGGCTCGGAAGCCTATCGCGCCGAGGTGTTCTATCAGACCGAGCCGTTCTGGTCCTATGAGTTGGGCGGCAATTGGGGCAAACTGACGCTCGACGGCGAGTTCGGCGTGGCTTACTGGAAGGCGCGCCACAACGACGAATCCGGCAATGCCTGGCAATTCACTGCGACGCCCATGTTGCGCTGGTGGATGACGCCCACCCTCTATCTGGAAGGTGGCGTGGGCCCCAGCGTGTTCAGCACCACGCATGTGGCCGGCAAGCAGATCAGCACGGCATTCCAGTTCGCGGACCAGATCGGTATCGGCTTCCGGCCGTCGCGTTCCCACGATATCAGCCTGCGCTTCGCCCATTATTCGAACGCCAGTATCAAGCGTCCCAATCCCGGGCTGAACTCGCTGCAACTCAATTACGTTTACCGTTTCTGAGTGCCTTGCTGCGGCCTGCAGGCCGGAGAATGAAAATCCCTCGGCAAGCCATGCTTGCCGAGGGATTTTTTATGGCTGGTGCTGCCCGCGCGGCCCCCGCAGGGGCCGCAGCGTGGCTCAACCGGCGTGAGGGGCGTCCGCGTCAGCGGTTTCCACTTGCTGCAGGGCAACAGGTGCCGGCGCGGCAGCAGCCGTCTTGCGCGGGCGGCCCAGCTTGACGGGGGGCGCAGCGCTGGCTGCCGGCGTGACGGCATCGTGGCGGGTCTCGACCCACTGCAGGCCTGCGGCGGCGATGACGGATTCCAGGGGCTGAGCCTGACCGTTGGCGCTACCGTGGCTGCCAGCGGCAGCACGCACCTGGATGGCTTGCTCGACCACCGTTTCGATGTTGCTGACGGTGCTTGCAACCGGTTCAGCGGTTTGTGCTGCCTGTTCCGCCTGTGCTGCTTCTGCCATTTCTACCGTTTGTGCGGCGGGTGTGGCGACTGCTGCTGCCGTGTTTTCGGCTTGTACGGCCTGCACCGGCGCCTGTTCCACCTGTACGGCGGGCTCGGCTTGTTCCGGCTGCGCGGCCTGGGCCGCGTTGGTCGTTGCTACGGCATCGGCAGCCTGCTGTTCCGCGGGTTGCGCAGCCGTGATTTCCACTACGACGGCCGCATCGTCAGAGGCGCTGATGCTGCCTTCGGCGGTGGTGGCGGTAGCGCTGGTCTCGGCAGTTTCCACGGCTGCAGCCAGCGTTTCCTGCGTGGCAGATGCCTGTTCCGGTGCTACGGTGGCGTCGGCCTGAACCGGCTGGGCTGCCGCTTCCTGGGGTTCAGCAAGGCTTGCAAGGGCTTCGGCAGCCGCCGGTTCCTGTGCGGCTTGTACGGCTTCTTGCGCCTGTGCCGGCGTGGTGCTGACAGCGGCGGGTGCAGCGGCTTCGGCAGCGGGGCTGGCGTCGTCGGCTAGCGTCGTTGCGGGCGCTTCAGCGGCAGGGGTGATTGCCGGAGCAACGGCCTGGGCTTCCGAGGCTTCTGCGCTCTGTACGGTAGCGGCAATGGCGGCAACGGCAGCGACCGGTGTGGCTGCGCTGGTTTCGTCATCGGCTGCTGCCTGGACGGAGCTGCCATCTTCGTTGCTGTTTTCGCCATCAAGCTGCGTGCCGTTCTCGTCGCCGGTCTGACGGCGGCCACGACGGCTGCGGCGACGGCGGCGCTTGCGTTCCGGATCGGCTTCACCGTTGTCGTCAGCGCCGTCCTGGCGCAGTGCATCCAGGTCCTGGCTGTCATCGACCTGGTCCAGGGATTGCGCGGCGGCTACCGGCGCGGCCTGCGGTATGCCGGCTTCCGCCGTGGCGTTGGCGGCAATGCCGGCGGCGGCCACGGGCAGGACGCTGGCGTTCGTGTCCGTCGTCTGGACGTCGCCGTTCAGGGCGAGATCTTCACGGCGGCCACCACGGCTGCGGCTGCGGCGGTTGCGGGAGTTGCGCGGGCTGCCGTCTTCACCTTCGGCGGCGGCGGGCACGGGGGCCTGGGCATCTTGGTGACGGGTGGCGACCTGGTGCTGGCGCACGGCATCGCGGGCATCCGCGTTGCGGGGCGTGCGCGGCTGGCGGCGTTCCTGTTGCTGGCTGGCAGCGGTACTGCCGGCTTCTGTGGTTTCCGGAGCGCGGCGTTCGCTGCCATTGCGGCGATTATTGCGCTGGCGTTCGCCGTTTTGCTGGCGCGAATCCGACTGGCGGCGCGAGGATGCGCCTTCCGGACGAGCGCCGGCGGGCTTGGCGCTGGCCGGCTGCGCGGCAGGCTTGCTTTCCGCCGTGCTGCCGCCGAACCAGGCGGCAATACGCTTGAACAGGCCGGCAATGCCGCCGGCAGCGCTGTCGCTGGTACCTGCGGCAGCGGCGGCAGGACGCGGCGTATGCAGCGGTGCGGGAGTTTCCGGCGTCACACCCTTGACCAGGGCTTCCTGGCGCGGCTTGGTGTTTTCTTCGCGAGCCTTCCAGACCGAGACTTCGGCGGCGGCTTCAGCCAACGTGAAGCTGGGCTTGGTTTCTTCCAGGCGCGGATCGTCGTGACGCAGGCGCTCCAGGCTGTGGTGCGGCGTTTCCAGGTTCTTGTTCGGAATCAGGATGACGTTGACCTTGAGGCGTGCCTCAAGCTTGGCGATATCGCCGCGTTTTTCGTTGAGCAGGAAGGTGGCGACATCCACCGGCACCTGTGCATGCACGGCGGCGGTGTTGTCCTTCATGGCTTCTTCCTGGATCAGGCGCAGGATGTGCAGCGCGCTGGATTCCGCGTCGCGGATCACGCCGGTGCCGTTGCAGCGCGGGCAGGTGATGTGCGAGCCTTCGTTCAGGGCCGGGCGCAGGCGCTGGCGCGACAGTTCCATCAGGCCGAAGCGCGAAATCTTGCCCATTTGCACGCGGGCACGGTCGAAACGGAGGGCATCGCGCAGGCGCTGTTCGACGGCGCGCTGGTTCTTGCTGTCCTCCATGTCGATGAAGTCGATCACGATCAGGCCGCCCAGGTCGCGCAGGCGCAGCTGACGGGCCACTTCGTCGGCGGCTTCGAGGTTGGTGCGCAGCGCGGTTTCCTCGATGTCGGCGCCACGCGTGGAGCGGGCCGAGTTGACGTCGACGGCGACCAGGGCTTCGGTATGGTCGATGACCACCGCGCCGCCGGAGGGCAGTTCCACCGTGCGGGCGTAGGCGGTTTCGATCTGGTGTTCGATCTGGAAGCGCGAGAACAGCGGGATATCGTCACGATACCGCTTGACGCGGTTGACGTTGTCCGGCATCACGACGCTCATGAAAGCCGTGGCCTGATCGGCGATGTCGTCGGTGTCGATGAGGATTTCACCGATATCTGGCGAGAAATAATCGCGGATGGCGCGGATGACCAGGCTGGATTCCAGGTAGATCAGCACCGGCGCAGCGTTGTCACGCGCGGCGGTGTCGATGGCATCCCAGAGCTGCTGCAGGTAGGAGAGGTCCCACTGCAATTCTTCCACACTGCGACCGATGCCGGCAGTGCGGGCGATGACGCTCATGCCTTGCGGAATGTTGAGCTGGTCCATCGCGTCGCGCAGTTCCTGGCGCTCTTCGCCCTCGACGCGGCGCGAAACGCCACCGCCACGCGGGTTGTTGGGCATCAGGACCAGATGGCGGCCAGCCAGCGAAATGAAGGTGGTCAACGCGGCACCCTTGTTGCCGCGTTCTTCCTTCTCGACCTGGACGATGATTTCCTGGCCTTCGGTCAGGGCATCCTGGATGCGGGCGCTGCGAACTTCAACGCCGTCCTTGAAGTAGCTGCGCGCGACTTCCTTGAACGGCAGGAAGCCATGGCGCTCTTCGCCGTAATTGACGAAGCAGGCTTCCAGGCCTGGTTCGATACGGGTGATGACGCCCTTGTAGATATTGCCTTTGCGTTGCTCGCGGCCGGCAGTCTCAATGTCTAGGTCGATGAGCTTTTGCCCGTCGACGATGGCAACGCGCAGTTCTTCCTGGTGCGTTGCATTGAACAGCATGCGCTTCATGAGTGATGTTCTCCGTTGTATGGCGAGCCGAAATCGACTCGTCACCTCGGGTCACTGGCGCAGCGGGCTGAAACGGGGGGCAGGCGGCGCCGTGCGAACGGCAACCGCTCTTGGCGGTCAGGCCGGCACGGCACGCCTTGTTGGGGCGCGGGGTTCTGTTAGCAGTCGGGAGGTCAGGGGCACAATGGTATGTGTTGACGGATGGCGGTTGCTTTGGAACACAACAGCCTCCATTTCTAGAATGGCGGCTGGTGCAGGAAATGACGACTTGTTTTGCCTTTTCGCTTCAGGACGCATACGGATGCAACGGGCGCTCGTGCAGGGGTAGCCTTGTCGGCTTTTCCGAGCGGCGCCTCGGTTGGATCGGCGACCATGTGACCCCAAGGAGCGCCTGCTCTGGCAGTACAATGTTTTCACCGACGGAGACGCGGTTTCGTATCTCTACGTCGAGTGGCGGCAGGCACACCTTTTTTAGGGTGAAACGATTATATGCCGCTTTTCGCAATGCGCAAACAAATATAAATAATGTCAGAATCACCAGTGGTACGCCTCGTCGAGGTGACCGAAGAACATGCGGGCCAGCGTCTGGATAACTTTCTTTTGCGCATGTGCAAAGGGGTGCCGAAAAGCCATATCTACAAGGCCATACGCGGCGGCCAGGTACGCATCAACAAGGGCCGTTGCAGCGCTGACAGCCGCCTGGAACCGGGCGACACCGTGCGCATTCCGCCCTTTCGCCTGCCGGCCGAAACGGCCCAGGCGCCGGTGCCGGGCTGCGAGTTTCCCATCGTCTATGAAGATGACGCGCTGCTGGTGGTCGACAAGCCGGCAGGGGTGGCGGTGCATGGCGGCAGCGGCGTTTCCTTTGGCGTCATCGAACAACTGCGCGCCGCGCGGCCGCAGGCGCGGTTCCTGGAGCTCGCCCACCGCCTGGACCGCGATACCTCGGGCCTGTTGCTGGTGGCGAAAAAACGCAGCGCGCTGCTGGGGTTGCACGAAATGTTCCGCGAAGGGCGGGGGCGCAAGCATTATTTCGCGCTGGTGCACGGCGATTGGGTCAACGGCCGCCAGCATATCCGCCTGCCTTTGCTGAAATGGCTGACGCGTACCGGTGAGCGCCGCGTGCGGGTCGATGAGCAGGAAGGTCAGGCCGCCCATACCATCATCAGCCTGGAGCGCCGCTATGGCGAGGTCTCCCTGGTGGATGCGGAACTGCGCACCGGACGCACGCACCAGATCCGGGTGCACCTTTCGGCAAGTGGCTTTCCCATCGTGGGCGACGACAAATATGGCGACGAGGCAGCCGACGCGGCGCTCGTGGCCAAGGGCTTCCGACGCATGTTCCTGCATGCTCACCGGCTGGAGATTCCCCATCCGGTGAGCGGCGAAGCCCTGCGCCTGGTAGCGCAATTGCCACCAGAATGTGAGAATCTCCTTCTTGTGCTGGACAAGGCGTCCGGTACGGGCGGTGCGCCTGCCCAAGGCCAGCCTCGCCGCACCGGGAAATATTGAGGAGCAGCTGCATGCAGTATTCAGTCGTTGTGTTTGATTGGGATGGAACCTTGATGGATTCCACGCCCAGTATCGTTACGGCCATTCAGAATGCCTGCCGGGACCTGGACCTGCCGGTGCCGGCAGCATCCAGCGCGAGCTGGGTCATCGGCCTGTCGCTGGACGCGGCGCTGACGAAAGTGGTGCCCGACCTGCCGCCATCGCTGCTGCCTCGTTTCATTGAACGCTACCGTATCCATTACCTGTTGCGGGATCCTGATCTGCGCCTGTTCGATGGCATTCCCGACCTGTTGTCCGAGTGGGGCAAGCAGGGGGTGCGGCTGGCCGTGGCGACTGGCAAGAGCCGGGCCGGGCTGGATCGCGTGATTCGCGGTTTCGGCCTGGAAGGGGTGTTCGAGGCGACCCGCTGCGCTGACGAAACCCATAGCAAGCCGCATCCGGCGATGTTGCATGAGCTGATGGAAGAACTGATGGTGCCCGCCGAGGAGGTGCTGATGATCGGGGATACCTCCCATGACATGCGCATGGCGAACAACGCCGGGGTGCATGGCCTGGGGGTGACCTATGGTGCACATCCGCTGCCGGAACTGCTGGCAGGCGAGCCGCTGCATGTGGTCGATAGCGTGACCGCCATGCGTGAATGGGTGCAGCCGCGCCTGCGCGGCTGAAGCAGAGGCATCTATGTCAGTTGTTTCCGCCGCGCGGGCCGGCGTGGGTGCCGCTTCGCCCGCCATGCGCGGCATTCTCTGCCTGCTGTGCGGCATATTTTTCCTGACAATCAGTGATTCCCTGGCGAAATGGCTGGGCGGCACCTACGCGCCGGTGCAACTGCTGTTCCTGCGCGGCTCATTGGCGGTGCCTATCATGCTGGTGCTGATCCTGGCGCTGGCCGGGCGGCCTGCCCTGCGCACGCGCTATCCGGGCCTGCACCTGTTTCGCGGCTTCCTGAATGTAGTGTCGGCCAGTTTTTTCTACTACGGGCTGACACAACTGCCGCTGGCGGAAAATACGGCCATCGCCTTTTCTGCGCCGCTGTTCGTTACCTTGCTGTCGGTGCTTTACCTGAAGGAACAGGTGGACGGCAGGCGCTGGGCCGCAGTGATCGCTGGCTTTGCCGGGGTGATGATTGTCGTGCAGCCGGGCGGGCCTGCGTTCCAGCCGGCTGCGCTGTTCCCGCTGGCGACCGCCTTCGGCTATGCCGTCATGATGGTGAGCGCGCGTGGCATTGGGCGCGAGGAAGGGCTGCTGACCACCATGTTCTATATCGCGTTGGCGCAGGTCATCGTCGCCGGCGCGGTCGTGGCCTGGTTCTGGCAACCCATCAACCAGGAAATCCACTGGCTGGGGCTGACGGGCATGGCCATCTGCAGCACGGCCGGGTTGGGCTTGATCACGCAGGCGTTCCGCATTGCGCCGGCATCGGTGGTAGCGCCGTTCGACTACAGCGGCTTGCTGTGGGCAGGTATTTTCGGCTGGCTGTTCTGGGATGAGGTGCCGGGCTGGATCGCCTGCCTGGGAGCGGCGCTGATTGCCGCCAGCGGTATCTATATTGCATGGCGCGAATCCCGGGCCGGTGGACGCCAGGACGCGCAGACCACTTGACGGTGGCGGCCTGTCAGGCCGATGACAGCCGGAATCTGCGATAGTCTGCCAAGGAAGAGGGGCGGCTCCGCCCGCATCGGGTCGGCAGGGAAAACAACAACAGCATGGAGAAAAACATGGCCGGGCAGTGGCAGGATGACGAAGCGGGACTGAATTTCTGGAAAGACCTATCACCGTCCAGCATCGTCGCCGGCGCGGTTGCCGTCCTGGTGGGGTTCGCCAGCTCGGCCGTTATCGTGTTCGAGGCTGCCCGCGCCAGCGGCTATGACGAAGCCGGCATTGCCTCCTGGATGTGGGCCCTGTGTCTGGGGTGCGGCCTGACGGGTGTTGGCCTGTCATTGCGCTACCGGCAGCCGGTGGTGACTGCGTGGTCCACGCCGGGGGCCGCCTTGCTGGCAACGACTTCCGGCCTGACACCGGAACTGGCTTCGGGGGCCTTCGTCATTTGCGGTGCCCTGATCTTCATCTGCGGCGTGACGCGCTGGTTCGAACGAGCCATGTCGCGCATTCCCCTGTCCCTGGCTGCTGCCATGCTGGCAGGCGTGCTGCTGCGGTTCGGCATGGACCTGTTTCTTTCCATGAACAGTGCCTTGACCCTGGTGGGCCTGATGTTCCTGGCCTTCTTCATCGTCAGGCGCATCCTGCCGCGCTATGTCATCCTGGTGGTGCTGCTGGTGGGAGGCATCTGCGCCGGCCTGCAGGGCGATCTGCACTGGGAGAAGGTCAGCCTGACGCTGGCAATGCCGCAATGGACCACGCCCGCCTTCAGTCTGTCGACCGCCATCGGGGTGGCATTGCCGCTGTTCATGGTGACCATGGCGTCGCAATACGTGCCTGGCATCGCCACACAGCGTGCTTCCGGCTACGACGTGCCGATTTCTCCGCAGGTCAGCTGGACCGGGCTGGCGACCCTGCTGCTGGCGCCTTTTGGTGGCTATGCCATCGGCCTGGCCGCCATTACCGCTGCCATCTGCATGGGCACTGATGCCCATCCGGACCCGCGCCGCCGCTATACCGCCGCTGTGGCATCAGGGGTGTTCTATCTGGTGGTGGCCCTGCTTGGGGCGACGGTCGTTTCTTTCCTGGCGGCCCTGCCCCGGGAAATGGTGCTGGCGGTGGCCGGGCTGGCGCTGCTGGGCACCATGGGCAACAGCCTGTCGCTGGCCATGCGTGATGAATTCCGCAGGGATGCGGCCATGGTGACCTTCCTGGCCACGGCTTCTGGTGTGACGCTGTTCGGGATAGGGTCGGCGTTCTGGGGATTGGTGGGTGGCGGCCTGGTCATGCTGCTGAACGGTCAGCGGCGGGTTTGATCCGCCGCTGACCGGGCCCGTGCCGGGCAGGGATCGCCCGGCGATGGGGCTTATGCCACCGTGGCTGGGGTGGCGACCAGACAATCCGGCCGGCGGTGGAACCATGGACGGGCGGCTTCCAGCTGGCTGGCCAGGCTGAATAACAAGGCTTCTCCGCCCAGTGCGGCGGCAAATTGCACGCCAATGGGCAGTCCGTCTTCATTCCAGTACAGCGGAACCGACATGGCCGGCTGGCCGCTGGCATTGAAATAGGGCAGGAACGCGGTGTATTTCAGCGTGGCGCTGCGGTGCGCGACATATTCCTTGTCTGCGGCATAGCGGCCCAGCTCGACCGGCGGCTCCGTCAGGGTTGGGGTCAGCAGGACATCGTATTGGCCCATCAGGCGTCCCAGATGGCGCCCGATGCTGTGCATCATGCTGACCGAATCGAAATATTCGACGGCGGAATGGCTGCGGGCAAACTCGACGGCGCTGAAGACAGATAGTTCCAGGTCATCATGGGTGGCGTGGCGTCCCAGCGCCTGCTCGCGGGCGCGGATGGCGGAGGCCATGCCGGAGGCGACGATCAGGCGCATGGCGTGACCGAAACGTTCATAGTCGATTGCCGCCGGGAAGTCGGTGGGTTCGACTTGATGGCCCAGCGAGGCGCAAAGCGCGGCGGCATCCTCGGCGGCAGCCAGGCAGTCGGGATGGACGGGTTCGCCGGAAGGCGAGCGGGTGATCAGGCCGATGCGCAGTTTTCCGGGAGGCTGGCCGGCTGCCTTGAGGAAGGAGCCGCTGAAAGGCGGCGCGGCATAGGGCGTGCCTGCGTCCATGCCATGGCTGAAGTCCAGCATGGCGGCGCTGTCGCGCACCGAACGCGAAATGACGTTGTCGCCCGCCAGCCCGCCCCAGCCCTCGCCCCCAGTGGGGCCGGTGGGGTTGCGCATGCGCGAAGGCTTGAAGCCGAACAGGCCGCAGGCCGAGGCCGGGATACGCAGCGAACCGCCGCCATCGCCACCATGGGCTACCGGCACGATGCCTGCGGCGACAGCCACGGCCGAGCCGCCGCTGGAGCCGCCGCCGGATCGGTTCAGATCCCAGGGATTGCGGGTCGGACCGCCATAGGCAAGGGCTTCGGTGGTGCAATTGGCCCCGAATTCGGGTGTGGTAGTGGTACCGAAAATAACCAGTCCGGCACGGCGGTAGCGTGCCACCAGTTCCGAATCCTCGGTAGAGCGTTCGCCCTGGAAAAAGCGAGAGCCGTTGCCCAGCGGCAGGCCGGCAGCCGTTGCCGACAGGTCTTTCAGCAGGAAGGGGACGCCATAGAACGGGCCATTAGGGCTGGCCTGGCCTATGCTGTCGCGCCCAGCCTGGGCGTCGTAATAGGCGATGCAATTGAGTGCCGGGTTGAGCGCCTTGACCCGGGCGATGGCTTCCTGCAGCAGTTCTTCGGCAGACACTTCGGCCCGCCTGACGGCTGTGGCGAGGTCAATGCCATCACAATATTCGTATGTATCCATGAGTCGGGAGTAAACGGAATTGGGGGCGGAAAGAGGCAGGCCGCCAGCCTGGCGGCCTGGGTGGGGGTTATTGCTCGACGGGGACGATCTGGCCGTTTTCGAAGCGGGCCAGCAGCACCTTGCCGTCATTCTGGTTATTGCTGTCCCACTGGATGGGGCCCAGCAGCGTTTCGGATCCATCGAGCATCGCCAGGCCCTTCTGGATATCCGCCGCGCGGTTGCCGCCGCCCCGGCGCGCCGCTTCCACGATGGCTTCGACTGCGGCGAAGGCTGCCGCGTCAAATGCGCTGGCCTCGGTGCCGTACTTCTGCTTGAAGGCGGCTTCGAAGGCAGCATGGCGCGGGTCGGAGCCGGCGGCCCAGTTGGTCGGGAAGATGACGCCTTCCGCAGCGTTGCCGGCCAGTTCGGCGAACTTGGGAACACCTTGTCCCATGTTCACGACAAGTTGGCCTTCTATGCCCAGCTCTTTGACCTGGCGTGCAATGATGGAGCCTTCGGTGTAGTAGCCATGAACCAGCAGAACGTCGGGGTTCTGCTTGCGGATATTGGTCAGCTGCGCCTTGAAGTCGGTTTCGCCGCGGTTGTATTCTTCGTATGCCACGACTTCACCGCCCAGTGAACGGATCAGGTCGGCCGCACCCTTGGTGGGCGGCTTGCCGTAATCGGAGTTTTCGGCCAGGAAAGCGAAGCGGCGCTTGCCGTGTTCCGTGAAGAAATGCTCCATGGCCTTGGCATCGAGCTGATTGTCGGTCACATTGACGCGCCAGACATAGCCGTATCCCTGGTTGGTGATGGTCGGCGAGCCGGCCACGCCCACGACCAGCGGAATCTTGGATTTTTCATTTTCCCGTGAGAATGCAATGGTGACGAGGCTGGCGGACGAGCCTGCGATGACATCGACATTGCGTTGGGAAATCAGCTTCTTGGCTGCGTTGATGCCGGCCGTGGGATCGCTTTTGTCGTCTTCCGCGAAGATTTCTATGGCCTGGCCGTTAACGCCGCCTTCCGCATTGATCAGGTCTATGGCCAGGCGCGTGCCCTTGTAGTGGGCTTCGCCGTAGGCGGCACCCGGGCCGGTAATGGATTCGATGAAGCCCAGGCGCATGGCCTGCGGGCTGCTGTCGGCGCCCGCCGTGCCGCTGGTGCTCGCAGCCGGTTGCGAGGCCTGGGTGTCGTTGCGGTTGCAGGCGCTCAGTCCGACCGCGAGCAGGACGGCGGCCAGGATGCCCAGGCGCAGTTTGGGTTGATGATGTTGCATGTCTCTCTCCTTGTTATCAAGATAGGTGCCCGCGCAGCGCGGCGTGCGATGACGCGGGCTTATGCCTGCTTAACTGATCCTGCTTAATCTTCTATGCCCAGATAGGCCTTCCTGACGGTATCGCTGGCCAGCAGCGCGGCGGCGCTATCGGCGCCGACGATATGGCCGGTTTCCATGAGGTAACCGCGCTGGGCGGTCTGCAAGGCCAGGGTGACGTTCTGTTCCACCAGAAAAATCGTGGTGCCAGCCTGATGGATTTCCTTGAGTTTTTCCATCAGTTCAACCACGACCAGCGGCGCCAGTCCCAGCGAGGGTTCATCCAGCAGCAGCAGGCGCGGGCGGCTCATCAGTGCGCGGCCGATCGCCACCATCTGCTGTTCACCGCCGCTCATGGTGCCGGCGCGTTGCTGCCAGCGTTCCTTGAGGCGCGGGAACTGCGCGACGATCCGTTCCAGATCAGTCTCGATGTCGTCCTTGGAGGCGTTGCGGATCTGCGCGCCTATCATGAGATTCTCGGCGACGGTGAAGTCCGGGAACACGCGTCGGCCCTCGGGCACGATGCTGATACCGCTGCGCACGATGGACTCGGTCGATTGGCCGGCCAGGCTCTTGCCGTCGAATTCGATGTTGCCCTGGCTGGGCCGCACCAGGCCCAGGATGGCCTTCAGCATGGTGCTTTTGCCCGCGCCGTTCGCGCCGATCAGGGTAACGAACTCGCCAGCGGCAATTTCCAGGGAGCAGCCCTTCAGGGCTTCGATATGGTCATATCGGGCACTGAGATTGTTTAGTTTCAGCATGCTTGTTTTGCTCCTTCGCCCAGATAGGCGGCGATGACCTGAGGGTCCTGCTGGACGGCCTCCGGGGTGCCATCGGCGATTTTGGTGCCGTAGTTCAGGACGACGATATGGCTGCACAGCTCCATGACGAGCCGGATGTCGTGCTCGATGAGCACCACCGTGTAGCCCTTGTCGTGCAGCCGGCGCACCAGCGCCTTGAGCGCGATGCGTTCCTGCAGGTTGAGGCCGGCAGCGGGTTCGTCGAGCAGGATGATGCGCGGGTCGGTCGCCAGGGCGCGGGCGATATCCAGCTGGCGCTGGTCGCCATAGGGCAGGTTGCCTGCCAGTTCATCGGCCTTGCCGGCCAGGCCGACATCTTCCAATAGCGCCAGCGCATGCTGGCGGGTGGCTGCGCGCTCCCGGCGTTCCCCTGGCGTGCGCAGCACGGAGGCGAACACGCCGGCGCGGGTGCGGGCCTGGCGGCCGATCATGACGTTCTCCACCAGCGTCAGTTCCGGAAATACCATGACGTGCTGGAAGGTACGGGCTACGCCCAGGCGGTTGATCTGGTGCAGCGAGAGCCTGCTGATCTCGTGCTCGCCGAAATGCACCGAGCCGCTGGTCGGGGTATAGATGCCGCTGACGACATTGAACAGCGAGGTCTTGCCTGCGCCATTGGGGCCGATCAGGCCGGTCACGGTGCCGGGCTGGATGGTGAACGAGACATCGGTGAGTGCCCGGACGCCGCCGAAGGCCAGGCTGACATTATTGACGGTCAACATCTTATTTTGCCTCCCGGCTGCTAATGCGCTGTATCAGTGAAATCAGGCCTTTGGGCATGAAAAGTATGACCAGGGCCAGCATGAGGCCGTAGACCAGCACGTTGTATTCGCCGAATTCCTGCGCGTATTCCTCCATGATGGTCAGCGAGAATGCACCCAGCAAAGCGCCCGGCAGACTGCCTATGCCGCCGACGAAGGCCATGATCAGGAACAGGATCGACACGTTGGTCCCCAGGCGGTCGGGGTCGATGAAGCCGTCGTAGTGGGCCAGTAAGGTGCCGGCGAATGCCGCGAAAAGAACGCTGATGGTGAAGGACAGGACCTTGTAGCGGAATACCGGGATGCCCAGCGACTGTGCGGCCAGTTCATTGTTGGCGATGGCCTGCAGGGCGTCGCCAGTGCGGGAGGCCACGATGCGGTGCAGGATCAGCAGGCCCAGGGCCATGATGATGAGCACGTAGTAGTAATAGCCCAGGCCGCCGTCGAGCTCGAAGCCCCAGAACTCGGGCGCGGGGATGGCCGTCAGGCCGGAGGGGCCGCCGGTGATCGTTGCGTTCTTGATCAGCGTCTGGATGATGACGGCCACGGCGATACTGGCCAGCGCCAGGTAATGCCCGCTGGTGCGCAGCACAATCATGCCTACCAGTGCGCCGACCAGGCCGGTGGCAGCGGTAGCGCCGAGCGCGGCCAGCAGGTAGGGCACGCCGGCCTTGGCCAGGATGCCGGAGATATAGGCCGCCAGGCCGAAGAAGGCCGCATGGCCCAGCGAAATCTGCCCGGTGCAGCCGACGAACAGGGTCAGGCCCATGACCACGATGGCGTAGGTGGCCGCGCGTATCGACAAGTGGGTGATGAATGGATCGTTGAGCAGCGCGGGCAGCAGCAACAGCAGGATGGCCGCGAGGGCGGCAAGGTATTTGCGATTCATGGCAGGCGTGCTCCGCTCAGACTTTTTTCACGACTTTCTTGCCCAGGATGCCGTTGGGCTTGAGCAGGATGATCAGCAGCAGGATCGAAAAGGACACCATGTCCTTGTAGGCGGAGCTGAGCGCCAGCGTACCGAACTGCTCGATGATGCCCAGGGCGTAGCCACCGAACACCGCGCCCGATACCAGGCCCAGGCCGCCCAGCAGGGCGGCGGTAAAGCCCTTGAGCATGATGAGGTTGCCCATGTCGAAGCTGAGTACGGCAATGGGAGCGTAGACGACGCCGGCCACTGTTCCCAGCAGTGCACTGAGCGCGTAGGTGAAGCAGTTGATGCGGGAGACGTTGATGCCCATCATGCGCGCCGTGGTCTTGTCCTGCGCGACGGCGCGCGCCGACAGCCCGATCTTGGTTTTCGTGAACAGCCAGTACAGCGCGGCCATCATGATCAGGCTCACGGCGATGATGAGCAGATATTGCATGCCTATCTGCACGCCGCCGATGTCGATCACCTTGTCGCTGAACGGCGGGAAGCGGTAGGCCGAGGAACCGAAAATGAGCTGGGCTGCGCTGCGCAGCAGGATGAACAGCGCGACGGTCATCATGAACAGGGTGAGCGGGCTGGCGTTCTCGATGCGCCGCAGGAAAACGCGTTCCAGCGCCGCGCCCAGCGCCAGTGCGGAAGCCATGGCGCAAGGCAGCGCCAGCCAGATGGGCAGGCCGGCATCCACATGAAAGACATAGCCCATGAAGGCGCCTGCCATGAACAGTTCGCCCTGGGCGAAATTGATGAGGTCCATGCCGCGATAGACCAGGGTGATGCCCAAGGCAATGAGCGCGTAGGTGCTGCCTACGGATAATCCATAGAGCAGCTGTTGCAGAAACTCTGTCATTCAGTTTGTCTCCGAAGGGGAAGCGGGCATCCCGCGAGGGTATGGATCCGCCGTGTTTTATGTTTTGTGACAGCTAGCGTATCCAATGGTGGTATAAAAAAGAAGTGCTTAATTTTTTAGGTATTGATGCATTAAATGCATATCAGGGGGTGGCATGGAGTTGCGGCATTTGCGTCATTTCGTCGTGGCGGCGCAGCAGGAGAATATTGCTTCCGCTGCCCGCATCCTGTGCATGGTGCAGCCTGCGCTGACACGCTCCATCCAATCCCTGGAGGACAGCGTGGGCGTGCGGCTGTTCGTGCGGCATGCGCGGGGCGTCAAGCTCACGCCGGCGGGGCAGCAGTTCTACCAGGACGCCGTACGCATCCTGCAGCAGACGGCGCAGGCCTGTAACAACGCTATCCAGGCCAGCGAAGGCGTGCTGGGCAACCTGCGCCTTGGGGTCAGCCCGCAGCACGTCTGGCTGCCCCTGATACGAAGCATGTTGGCCCGCTTCCGGAATGACCATCCCCAGGTCACGCTGGCGCTGAACATGCTGCAATCGGGCGGTCAGCTCGACGCCATCCGCCGCGGGGAACTGGACGCGGGGTTCATGTTCATGCGTCCCAGGGAGGATCCGGCGCTGTCGGGCATCCTGATCCACGAGGAAAGCCTGGTGCTGGCCGTACCGGAGAACTCGCCTTATGCCAGTGCGCCGCCAGCGCGCCTGTGCGAACTGTCCGGCGAGGCCTATATCGGTACACCCAAGGAATCATCGCTGCACTTCAATGATTACGTGGAAAGCGAATACCGGCGCCTGAATTTCAAGCCCAGGGTGGTCCAGATGGGCAACAACTTCCTGGTCATGCTGGGGCTGGTGGCGGCGGGCATGGGCATTGCCATCGTGCCCGGCGTGAGCCGGGTCATGCATCCTCACGGGATCGTGTTCCACAAGGTGCCCGACCTCGATACGCAGCTCGATCTAGAGCTGGTCTGGCGCACGGATGATGATTCCCCGGTGCTGGCGCGCTTTCTGGACGTGGCCTATGCGGCTGAGCGTCCAGTGCCGGCCGGGCCGGGGGGCGTCGGGGAGCAGGTCTAGCGCAGGGCTTGCAGGACTGCCGCAGTTTCTGCATCCGGCAGGCCGTCGCTGCGCGCCGGTCGATAGTGCATCTGGAACGCAGCAATGGTTTTTATCGTTGCTTCGTCGAAGTTGCCGGTGCGTTCGATACCGTAGCCGACGCGGGTCAGGTTTTCCTGGAACCAGGCGGCATCGGGTACGCCCTTGGCTTCGAAGGCCAGGCGGAAATCGGCGGCCAGCGCTTCGTCGTACCAGCGGCCCAGGCCGGCTGCGGCCAGGCGCTTCCAGGGAAAGAGAGGGCCGGGGTCCTGTTTGCGGGTAGGGGCGATATCACTGTGGGCCACGATGTTTCGTGGCTCGACGCCGTGGCGCTGGGCAATGTCCTGGACCAGCGCGATGATGGCCTGGATCTGGGCTTCACTGAAAGGGTGGGGCCAGGCACGGCCGCCGCGGCCGTCGTCGACCCATCCGGGATTGACGATTTCTATGCCGATGGAACTGGCATTCAGCCAGGTGTAGCCGTACCAGCTGCTGGGGCCCGCATGCCAGGCGGCACGGTTTTCGTCCACCAGGGCATAGACCTTGCCCGGCAGCTCGTCGCTGACCAGATAGTGGCTGCTGACCTTGCCCTGGCTCAGCAGTTGCAGCGAACGGGCGCGGTCGGAAGCGGTGTAGTGCAGCACGATGAAGCGCACGCGGCTGCTCTGGCTGGCAGCCTGCAGGCTGTCGTCCAGCGTGTAGGGCCGTGATGGCGCCGTCGCGCAGCCTGCCAGCGCCAGTGCGTAGAGCAATCCCGCTAGGCCATGGCGGCGCAGGCGCAGCCATGGAAGGATGCGGGCTTGCGGGGCGGAAAGGCGGAGGCTGCGCATGAGGGTCATTTTCCGTGGGCCAGGAAAAGGAACAGGGTCGGGTGCTTGCCCAGCTCGGGCGGCGGGTTCTTGCGCCATTCGGCGATGGTGCGCGTGCACACCCATTCATCGCCGGTGGTCAGGGCGCGGGCCAGGCACAGCCGGGTGTCGGGTCTCAGGGTTTGCAGCAGCGCATCCACCATGGCGGCATTGCGGTACGGTGTTTCAATGAAGAGCTGTGTTTGTGACAGTTGGGCCGAGGTGCGTTCCCATTGTTGCAGCGAGCGTGCGCGCGAGGGGGCGTCCTTGGGAGGATAGCCATGAAAAACGAATTGCTGGCCATTCAACCCGCTGGCCATCAGGCCGAGCAGCAGCGAGGAAGGGCCGACCCAGGGGCGCACCCTGAGACCCAGCTCATGGGCCACGCGGGCGGCATTGGCGCCAGGGTCGGCCACGGCCGGGCAGCCGGCTTCCGATACCAGCCCGATTTCGCCGCCGGCCTGGAAGGGCTTGAGCCAGCGGGTGATGGTTGCCGCGTCGGTCGAGGCGTCGATGGCGTGTATCGTGATGTCGCGCAAGGGTTTTTCCGCGCCGACCAGTTTCAGGAAGGCGCGGGCGGTCTTGGCGTTCTCGGCGATATAGGTATCCAGGCGCGCCGCCAGCGCGCGCGTGTCTTCGGGCAGCCAGGCGGACAGGGGGGCATCTTCGCCCAGGCCGACCGGAATCAGGTGCAGGGTGCCGCTGGTGTTCATGCCGCGGCTCCCTGAGTGGCCGACAGGCCGAAGTGCCGCAGCATGCGGCTGAGCGCGATGAGCGGCAGGCCGATGATTGCCGTGGGGTCGTCGCTGCGCATGCGTTCCATCAGCGTAATGCCCAGGCTTTCCGCCTTGGCGCTGCCGGCTGTATCGAAGGGCTGGTCAGCAAGCAGGTAAGCGGTGATTTCTGCATCGTCCAGCTGACGGAAATGGCACTCGGTGATGATGTCGTCGTGCAGGACGGTATGGCCATCGGTCACCGCCAGCGCGGAATGAAAAGTAACGATTTGCCCGGACAGGCGGCGCAACTGTTCCAGCGCCTTGTCGAAACTGCCGGGTTTGCCGATGGGGTCGTTGCCCAGTGTTGCAACCTGGTCCGAGCCGATGACAATGCTGCCGGGCCGCTGGCGCGCCACCGCCTGGGCCTTGGCGATGGACAGGCGCAGGGCCAGCGCGGCCGGCATTTCGCCGGGCTGTGGCGTTTCGTCCACATCGGGTGAAATGCTTTCGAAAGGCAGGGCAAGCCGTTCCAGCATGCCCCGGCGGTAGCGGGACGACGAGGCGAGGATCAGCTGCGGATGTGGGGAAGAGGCTGGCAGGGAGGAGGGCATATGCGAGTCTGGAATTGACGGTCAATCTGCAATCACGGTATTATCGCCCGTTTCGCTATGTTTTGTTCCGTAGCGGCTTTCCGCTTTGCCGGGGGTTTTACCGATTCCGGTGATGCCGGAGGTTCGGCCGGGGGCGTCTTTTTTGTGCGCCAGCCGGGATCCTGACGGGGCAAGCGTAACAAGCATGCGGCGGATCAAGCAGGTAACGCATTCGCTTCGAGGGGCTGGACATGGGTGCTGTCGTCGATATTTTCGCGTTTGTGCGTACACGCCGCCAGACCCGGGGCGAGCAGCCCCTGGCGCGCTTCACGCGCCTGGTGTCGGATTTGCCGGAACAGCCCCAGGGCGAGGCCGGCATGGTGCGCTGGCAGGCTGAAGGTGTTGCCGGCCGCCACGGTGAATCGTTGTTGCGCCTGCGGGCGCAGGCGCAGCCAGTCGTGATGTGCCAACGCTGTTTGGTGCCGTTTGTCTGGCCGGTCGATGTCGATACGCTGTTGCAGCCTGTCGCCGACGAGGCCCGGCTTGAAGGTGACGCCGAGTCGGATGATTCCGGCGATGACGGCGAAGAGGATGAGCCAGAGAAAATTTTGGGTTCGTCGCGCTTCGATCTGCTGGAGCAGGTCGAGGATGAGTTGATTTTGAGTATTCCCTACGCGCCCCGGCACGATGTCTGCCCGGACGCGTCGGCGGCGGGTGCCGGGGATGAGCAGGAAGCGCCCGCAGCAAAACGGCCTTCACCTTTCGCGGTGCTGGCCAAACTGAAAAAGTAAAGTGCCCTTGCCGGGGTGTCCGGCGAGGGGTTAGCGGTTAATCAGGCCGGCTTGTCGTACAATCCGTTCCGTTTTCCAGGAGTCCATCATGGCTGTTCAACAAAACAAAAAGAGTCCGTCCAAGCGCAACATGCACCGTTCGCATGATTTCCTCACGAATCCGCCGACGGCGATCGAGCCCAACACGGGCGAAATCCACCTGCGCCACCACATCAGCCCCAACGGCGTGTATCGTGGCCGCAAGGTGCTGAAGACCAAGAACGACGAGTAATTGACGGTCTGCGGTCTGATGCAAAAACACGCCCGGCGATACTCGCCGGGCTGTCGAACAAATAGCTGGCGATTGTGATACGCATCGCGATAGATTGCATGGGTGGCGATTTCGGCCTGCCCGTCACGGTACCGTCTGCGCTGGATTTTGCCAGCAGGTTCGCTGATGTCCATTTGCTGCTGGTCGGGCAGCCTGGCGCCGTATCTGCTGCATTGGCGGCTGATGCGCGTTCGCGCGTGCTCGCCGACAGGGTGGAAGTCGTGCCTGCCACGGAAGTCGTGGCGATGGACGATCCCGTCGAAGTGGCCTTGCGCCGCAAAAAAGACTCCTCCATGCGCGTGGCCGCCCAGGCTGTCAAGGATGGGCGGGCGGATGCCTGTGTGTCCGCCGGCAATACCGGCGCCTGGATGGCGATTACGCGCTATGTGCTGAAAACCCTGGACGGCATTGACCGGCCAGCGATCGCGACGTCCATTCCCAACCAGTTGGGTGGGGCGACGATCATGCTGGACCTGGGCGCCAACGTCGACTGTTCCGCCGAGCACCTGCTGCAATTCGGCATCATGGGCGCCGCCCTGGCACAGGGGCGCGATGCGTCTGCACGTCCTAGCGTGGGCTTGCTGAACATCGGCGAGGAAATCATCAAGGGTAATGATGTCGTGAAGCACGCCGCCGTGCTGCTGCGCGACAGCCCGCTGAATTTCTACGGCAATGTCGAAGGCAATGACATCTTCAAGGGCACGGTGGACGTCGTGGTCTGCGATGGCTTTGTCGGCAATGCCGTGCTCAAGGCCATGGAAGGCATTGCCAAGATGCTGGGCAGCATGATCCGCGAGGAATTCCAGCGCAATGCCTATTCCATGATGTCGGGAATGATCGCCAAGCCGGTGCTCAATCGTTTCAAGGATAGGATGGATCATCGTCATTACAATGGCGCAGCATTGCTGGGCTTGCGGGGCGTGGTCATCAAAAGCCACGGCTCGGCAGATAGCTATGCTTTCGGCTTTGCGCTGCAGCGCGCGCGCGACGCGGTCGCGAAAGGCGTGCTGGAACGTACCGCATCCTATATTGCGCAGATGACGCAGCAGGGTGGCGAGTCCCTGGAAACGCCTACTTAATGGAAAAGCTATGCAATATGCCGTGATCGCCGGGACGGGCAGTTTCCTGCCGCCGCGCAGTGTTTCCAACGATGAGCTGGCCGCCGACCTGGCTGCGCGCGGCGTGGAAACCTCCGATGAGTGGATTGTGACGCGTACAGGCATACGGCAGCGTCACCTGGCCGAACGCGGCGTGCGCACCAGCGAGCTGGCGACACGCGCGGCATTTGCTGCGCTGGAGAATGCCGGCGCCAAGGCGGAAGAGGTCGATCTCATCATTCTGGCCACCTCCACACCGGATTTCGTTTTTCCCAGCACCGCTTGCCTGGTTCAGGCCAATATCGGTGCGGCCAATGCCGCCGCCTTCGATGTGCAGGCGGTCTGCAGTGGTTTCGTGTACGCACTGAGCACGGCGGATGCCTTCATCCGCGCGGGCCGTGCGCGTTGCGCGCTGGTCATCGGTGCTGAGGTGTTTTCCAGCATCCTTGACTGGAGCGATCGTGGCACTTGCGTGCTGTTTGGCGACGGTGCCGGTGCTGTCGTGCTGCGTGCGGCCGAACAGCCTGGCGTGCTGGCCGCCCACCTGCAGGCTGATGGTTCGCAGAGCAAGATTCTATGCGCGGCGGGTAACGTCGCCTATGGTGAAGTCTTTGGCGATCCCTTCCTGCGCATGGACGGGCAGGCGGTATTCAAGCAGGCCGTCACGGTGCTGGACCGTTCCGCACGCATCGTCTGCGAGCAGGCTGGCATCAGCCTTGCCGATATCGACTGGATGGTGCCGCACCAGGCCAATGTCCGCATCCTGACCATGCTGGCGCGCAAACTGGGCGTGCCGCTGGAACGGGTGGTCGTGACGCTGGACAAGCACGCCAATACCTCTGCCGCCAGCGTGCCGCTGGCCCTGGATACCGCGCGCCGCGATGGCCGCATCCAGCCTGGCCAGCATGTGCTGCTGCAAGGCGTGGGTGGCGGTTTCACCTGGGGCTCGGTGCTGGTGCGCATGTAATTGCCCCCAGACATCATCAAACAGGAGACGCATTGATGAAACTCGCGTTCGTCTTTCCGGGCCAGGGCTCGCAATCAGTAGGCATGCTCGATGCCTGGGCCGGGCAGGCCGATGTGGCTGCCGTGCTCGCCGAAGCCAATGCAGCGCTGGGTGAAGACCTGGCCGCGCTGATCGCCCAGGGGCCTGCGGAACAACTCAACCTGACGACCAATACCCAGCCCGCCATGCTGGTGGCTGCTGTTGCAGCCTACCGCGCCTGGCGCGCGGCGGGTGGCGCGCAGGGCGCCGTGATGGCAGGCCATAGCCTGGGCGAGTATTCTGCGCTGGTCGCGGCGGGCGCTCTGTCGCTGGCCGATGCCGTGCCGCTGGTGCGTGTGCGCGCCAATGCCATGCAGCAGGCCGTGCCGGTGGGCGAGGGCGGCATGGCCGCCATTCTCGGCCTGGACGACGATACCGTGCGTGCCGTCTGCCGTGACGTAGCCCAGGGCGAAGTGGTCGAAGCCGTGAATTTCAATGCGCCTGCGCAAGTCGTGATCGCTGGCCACAAAGGCGCGGTCGAGCGTGCCTGCGCAGGTGCCAAGGCAGCTGGCGCCAAGCGTGCGCTGCCATTGCCGGTCTCTGCACCGTTCCATTCCAGCTTGCTGCGCCCGGCCGCCGATGTGCTGGCGCAGGCGCTGGCGGGCGTAGCGGTCAATGCACCTGAAGTGCCTGTCATCAATAACGTCGATGTGGCCGTGGAAACGTCCCCGGACGCCATCCGCGACGCGCTGGTACGCCAGGCCTGGCATCCGGTGCGCTGGGTGGAAACGATCCAGGCCTTCCGCGCCCAGGGCGTGACCCATATCGTCGAATTCGGGCCGGGCAAGGTACTGACCGGCCTGGTGCGCCGCATCGAACCGGAAATCACTGCCCTGTCGGTAGCTGACCCTGCCTCGCTGGAAGCGGCCCTGGCCGCGCTGGCAGGCGCCTGAGGATCAAGGAACGAATTATGGAACTGCAGGACAAGATTGCACTGGTGACGGGGGCTTCCCGTGGTATCGGCCGCGCCGTGGCGCTGGAGCTGGCGGCACGCGGGGCGACGGTCATTGGTACGGCGACTTCCGAATCGGGCGCGCAGGACATCAGCGCAGCGCTGGCAGCCCAGGGCGGCCGCGGCGTAGTGCTCAATGTCAATGACCCCGCCGCCTGCACGGCGCTGGTCGACGAGCTGGCGGCCCAGGGCGGCCCGCACATCCTGGTCAACAACGCGGGCATTACCCGCGACATGCTGGCCATGCGCATGAAGGACGAAGATTGGGATGCCGTGCTGGCAACCAATCTCACCGCGGTGTTCCGCATGTCGCGCGCCGTCATGCGCCCCATGATGAAGGCCCGCTGGGGCCGTATCATCAACATCACGTCGGTCGTTGGCGCCAGCGGCAATGCCGGTCAGGCCAACTATGCCGCCGCCAAGGCTGGTGTTGCCGGCATGGCCCGGGCGCTGGCCCGCGAGCTGGGCAGCCGTGGAATCACGGTAAACTGCGTTGCGCCGGGTTTCATCGAAACTGACATGACGCGTGCGCTGGGCGAAAATCAGACCAGCGCGCTGTTGTCACAGATTCCCCTGGGCCGCCTCGGCGATCCGGCGGATATCGCTCATGCGGTGGCCTTCCTGGCCGGACCGCAGGCAGGTTACATTACGGGCAGCACGCTGCACGTGAACGGTGGCATGTATATGCAGTAATGCCGCTGTGCCAGCCGCCTGGCGGCCCTGAAACAGGGCTGCGGAAGGCTGGTGCTTTTCAGAGGCGTACGCCGCGCAGCGGGCAATTGCGCGTGTACATGTTTTTTTTGTCACGGCCGGTGTTTGAAAATTTTCACGCTTGGCTATAATTCGCGGGATTTTTCCCCATTTGGAGATCTGCATGGAAAGCATCGAACAGCGCGTCAAGAAGATCGTCGCTGAACAACTTGGCGTCAACGAAGCCGAGGTCAAGAACGAATCTTCCTTCCTTGACGACCTCGGTGCCGATTCGCTCGACATGGTCGAATTGGTCATGGCGCTGGAAGACGAATTCGAAACCGAGATCCCCGACGAAGAGGCGGAGAAGATCACCAACGTTCAGCAAGCCATCGACTACGTCAGCGCTAACCTGAAGTCGTAATTCTTGTTGTCTGTTCTAGGTAACGGGCGCGCCTGGCGCGCCCGTCCGTCAGGCGGTTACTGAAGACTAGCGACGTATTCCGATCGACCGGTCATCCTGGCTGATACGGCATTTGTCGTGGTCTGCAGGCCGCCTTTTCTTTGTCTGTTTTAGGAGTCACCCGTGAAGCGACGTGTCGTGATTACAGGCCTGGGTATCGTCAGCCCCGTCGGCAACGACATCGCTACGGCATGGGACAACATCGTCAACGGACGGTCCGGGATCGGGCGCATTACCCGCTTCGATCCGTCTGGTCTGACGGCCCAGATCGCCGGCGAAGTAAAAGATTTTGATGTCACGCAATACATTCCCTCCAAGGAAGCGCGCCAGATGGATACCTTCATCCATTACGGCGTGGCTGCAGGGGTGCAGGCGTGGCAAGATAGCGGGCTGGAAATTACCGAAGCCAATGCAGACCGTGTCGGCGTCATCGTCGGTTCGGGTATTGGCGGCCTGCCCCGTATCGAAGAAACCCAGACGGAGTATCTGGAGCGCGGCGCGCGCCGTATTTCCCCGTTCTTCGTGCCGGCTTCGCTGATCAACCTCATTTCCGGCCAGCTGTCCATCCGTTTCGGCATGCGTGGGCCGAGCTATGCCGTGGTTTCGGCGTGTACGACCGGTCTGCACAGCATCGGTGATGCTGCCCGCCTGATCGAATACGGCGATGCCGACGTGATGCTGGCTGGGGGGGCGGAATCCACCGTGTCGCCGCTGGGCATCGGTGGCTTTGCCGCCATGCGTGCCCTGTCGCTGCGCAATGATGATCCGGCAACGGCATCGCGTCCCTGGGACCGCGACCGCGACGGTTTCGTTCTGGGCGAAGGTGCAGGCGTGCTGGTGCTGGAAGAATACGAACATGCGCGCAAGCGCGGTGCCCGTATCTACGGCGAATTCGCTGGCTATGGCATGAGTTCCGACGCGCATCACATCACTGCCCCGAACCGCGAGGGGCCGGCCCGTGGCGTGCAGAACGCGTTGCGCAACGGCGGCATCAACGCCGAAGACGTGAGCTACGTGAATGCGCATGGTACTTCGACGCCGCTGGGCGACAAGAACGAAACCGAAGCGCTGAAACTGGCCTTTGGCGATCATGCGCACAAGCTCGTCATCAATTCCACCAAATCCATGACCGGCCACTTGCTGGGAGCGGCAGGTGGCATTGAAGCCGTGTTCACGACCCTGGCCGTCTACAACCAGGTTTCGCCTCCGACCATCAACCTGTTCAACCAGGATCCCGAATGCGATCTGGATTACTGCGCCAACCAGGCGCGTGACCTCAAGATCGACGTGGCCCTGTCGAACTCCTTCGGTTTCGGTGGCACCAACGGCTCTATGGTTGTCCGCAAGGTCTGATACCGTGGATTCCGCCGGACAGGGCGTGCTGCTGGTCGTGCCCGGTGGCTCCAGGCGCCGCCGGGTGCTGGTTCTGGCCATGAGCCTGGCGGCAGGCGCATGCCTGGCGCTATTTCTGTCCTGGTGGATGGCGGACATCCGGCTGGCTTTGCTGGCTGGCCTGTCCGCCATGCTTTTGATGGCCTGGCGCGAGTACCATCTGGTAGCGCGCCAGGGCATGCTGCGCGTCGATGCCCAGGGCCGCGTCAGCCTGGCCACTGCCTCGGGTTGGCAACCGGCTCGGTACTGGTCGGCTCAGGCCTCGCCTGCTTGCCTGGCGCTGCGGCTGGAAGTGCCGCAAGGCGTGCGGAACATAACGATCTGGCGCGATGCCGTCGAGCCGGCAGGCTGGCGGCGCCTGAATCTGCTGGCGGTGCGCCAGCGGTCCAATGCGGGCGAGCCGCGTCAGGGAGGGACTGCATGAGTGAAAAAGAGGTCGATAGCGCCCTGGTCGCAAGGGTGCAGCAAGGCGACAAGACTGCGTTTGATCTGTTGGTGCGCAAGTACCAGCGCAAGATCATGCGTTTGCTGTCGCGCATGATCCGCGACCCGGCAGACCTGGAAGACGTCGCGCAGGAAACTTTCATCAAGGCCTACCGCGCCTTGGGCCAGTTCCGTGGCGAAAGCGCTTTCTATACCTGGCTGTATCGTATTGCCATCAATACCGCGCGCAATTGGCTGTCGGCTTCCGGTCGGCGTCCCAGCGGCAGCGGCATGGTGGAAAACGAGGACGGTGAAACTTTTAGCGAAACCGACAACCTAAGCGATATCAGCACACCAGAATCGGTGCTGGCCAGCCGCGAAATTGCCGCGACGGTCAATGCAGTGATCGAGGAACTGCCGGAAGAGCTGCGTACGGCTATCGTGCTGAGGGAAATAGAAGGGATGAGCTACGATGAAATTGCTCAGACCATGAATTGCCCCATTGGGACGGTAAGGTCGCGGATTTTCCGCGCGCGGGAGGCGATCGCCGCCCGCTTGCGTCCGTTGCTGGATACGGACCAGGAACGACGCTGGTAAGGAGCTATCATGCAGTCAAGTACGCGAAGGCAAGAGGCCGAGGCGGATGTCCTGTCACGCGAACAGGCATTGTCCGCCTTCATGGACGGCGAAGGCGCGGATGCCTGGCCGCTGGATCTGGACACCCCCAAGGGGCGTCAGGATTGGGATACCTATCATCTGATTGGCGATGTGCTGCGCAGCCCGGGCCTGTCTATTCAGGTTTCGGAGAAGTGGCGCGTGCGTCTGGCCGGCGCACTCGAAGCGGAGCCCACACTGATGGCGCCGCGCCGGGGTGGTCGCGCCTGGCGTTTCGGTCTGTCCGGGCTGGCCGTGGCGGCGGCGGTGGCATCGGTGGCCTGGGTGGCGCAACCTTATTTTTCCACCGGCACGTCTCCCGCGCCGGTGCTGGCTGACGGCCGCAACACGGAAGCGCCTGCGCTGCTCGAGTACGTCGATGCGCATCGTGAACTGGCAAACCCGGGTTCCGGTATCCGCCAGGTGTCGTTCGACGGCGGCCTGTGAGGCGGCCCATGTTCGGACTGTCTACCACCGGAGGACAAACAGGCTTGCCGCCGTCGTGGCGGCGCGGCCTGGCGGCCCTGGGTGCATTGGGCCTGATGGGCGCCCTGACCCTGGCCGGCGCGGTGCAGGCAGCGCCTGCGTTGCCGCTGACCCTCAGCGATGACGAAGCCAAGGCGCTGCTGGAACATGTGCAGGCGGCGGCCAGGGATGCCGACTACAGTGGCATTGTGGTCTACCAGCAGGGCCAGGCGCTGCAGTCGTCCCTGCTTGCGCACATCATGGATGGCACTGGTGAGCGCGAGCGCATGTACGCGCTGGATGGCGAACCCAGGGAATACCTGCGCCACAACGACGAAGTCAGCTACATTCTGCCGCAGCGCAAGCTGGTCAAGCAGGAAACCGGGAAATCCGGGCGCTTTCCGTCCTTGTTGCAAGGTGAGGCGGCCAAGCTGCTGCAGCATTACGTCGTGCGTGTCGATGACACTGGGCTGGCCCGCATTGCCGGCAGGCCGTGCCAGGTGGCGTACATCGAACCCAAGGACAACTACCGCTACGCCCATCGGGTCTGCATAGACCAGGCGACCGGCCTGCTGCTCAAGGCGCAGATCATCGGCCAGGATGGCCAGGTGCTGGAGCAATATGCCTTTGCGGCGCTGGATACCGGCGCCGACGTCGATCCCGCCCGCCTGCGTGGCGGTTCTGCCGAGCCTGACTGGGAAGTTCAGGAAAGCCACATGGCGCCTGCCGATCTGGCGAGCCAGGGTTGGCGTATCACGCCGCCGCCGGGCTTTGTTCCGGTGATGCAAGTGCAAAGAAATTTAAACCACCGTGAAACTGTTAGCCAGTTGGTGCTGTCAGATGGGTTGGCGGCTTTCTCGGTGTTCATCGAGCCACTGCAGTCCTCGCAACGGACCGGACGTCCGGTCCGAGAGCAGGCGCAGCGGGGCGCAACGCATATCCATGGCGTGCGCATAGCCGATTACTGGCTGACGGCAGTGGGTGAAGTGCCTGCTGATGCGCTGGCGCACGTGGTCGACGCAGTGGAGTACG
Organism: Kerstersia gyiorum; assembly: GCF_048595715.1. Lineage (NCBI taxonomy): Bacteria > Pseudomonadati > Pseudomonadota > Betaproteobacteria > Burkholderiales > Alcaligenaceae > Kerstersia > Kerstersia gyiorum. The sequence continues at coordinate 3,050,298 of NZ_CP169556.1, read as the reverse complement.
TGCCGGGCGCGCCGCAGTAAAAGACCTTGCCCAGATAAAAACTGGGTTTCTCATTGCACAGGAATGAGCATGGAGCAGAAGGCTATTATGCGTAGTGATTCTTTCATGACCGGACTATTCCGTTCTGCCGCTTTCAAGGCGGTGACCGTGGCCCTGGCGGCGTGTATGTCGCTGGGCGCACAGCAGGCGGTGGCGCAGACGCGCACACTGGATGGCCTGCCGGATTTCACCCCCATCGTGGAAAAGACCGAAGGCTCGGTCGTCAACATCCGCACCACTGCCACCGTGCAGGCGCGCGGCGGCATGCCCGGTTTCGGCGGCGAAGACCCCTATGAAATGTTCCGCTGGTTCTTCGGGCCGGACATGGTGCCGCCCGGCGCCGGCCGCCGCCCCGGTCCTGGCGCTGGCGCCGCGCCGGCCGAGCCCCGTACCGTGCCGCGCGGCATCGGTTCCGGGTTCATCGTGTCCGACGATGGCTATATCCTCACCAACAATCATGTGGTGGAAGGCGCGACCGATATTTTCGTGACCTTCACCGACGGACGCGAGGTCAAGGCGCGCCTGATCGGGGCCGATGCGCGCACTGACGTGGCCGTGATCAAGGTCGACGACCAGAAAGACCTGCAGCCCCTGGCCATTGGTGATTCCAACAAGCTGCGCAAAGGCCAATGGGTGCTGGCCATCGGCTCACCCTTTGGCCTGGAGTCGACCGTCACATCCGGTATCGTGAGCGCCATCGGCCGCGAAACCGGGGATTACCTGCCGTTCATCCAGACTGATGTGGCCGTCAATCCCGGTAACTCCGGCGGTCCGCTGATCAACCTGGATGGCGAGGCCGTGGGCATCAATTCGCAGATCGTCACGCGTAGCGGCGGTTTCATCGGCATCTCTCTGGCCATTCCCATTGACGAGGCCATGCGTGTTGCCGACCAGCTCAAGTCCAATGGCCGGGTGGTGCGGGGCCGTATCGGCGTCCAGATTTCCGAAGTCAGCAAGGACGTGGCCGATGCCATTGGCCTGCCCAATGCCCAGGGCGCCCTGGTCAGCATGGTTGAGGAAAAGGGGCCCGCGGAAGCCGCTGGCGTACAGCCTGGTGATGTGATCGTCCGTTTCAATGACCATGAAATCAAGCGCTGGTCCGACCTGCCGCGCCTGGTCGGTGATACCAAGCCTGATACCAAGGCGCCGCTGGAAGTGTGGCGCAAGGGCAAGAAGATGACGCTCAACGTGCGCATCGGCGAAATCCCGGCAGAAGAGGGTGCGGCCGTGGCCCAGGCGCCTGCCAGCGCCAACGCCAATGTGCTGGGCCTGGCCGTGGCGCCGCTGGATGCCGAGGCACGTGCCGCGCTCAAGGTGGCCGGCGGGGTTGTGGTGCGCCGCGCCGAAGGTGTGGCGGCAGCCGCGGGCATCCGTGAAGGCGATGTGTTGCTGACGCTCAACACCCAGGATATCAGCGCGCCGGATCAGTTCAACAAGCTGGTTTCGGAGCTTAAACCGGGCAGCCGCGTGGCCCTGTTGGTGCGCCGTGATGACATCAGCCTGTGGGTGACGCTGGAACTGCCCGCGAAGTAAGAGCAAAACCCGCTAAAATGGCTGGTTGCCGCAAAAAGGGGCGCGTCGCGCCCCTTTTTGCTATCACGGCTAATTCCCGGCCGGGCGGCGAATGTCCGCCCCTTGGGCATCTGCCGGCCTGTTCCCGCCTTTTTCATGACGGTTTATGCAGCATATCCGCAATTTCTCCATCATTGCCCACATCGACCACGGTAAATCCACGCTGGCGGATCGCCTGATCCAGCGCTGCGGCGGTCTGCAGGACCGGGAGATGTCGTCGCAGGTGCTCGATTCCATGGATCTTGAGCGCGAGCGTGGCATCACCATCAAGGCGCAGACAGCCGCGCTGACCTACAAGGCTGGCGACGGCCAGGTCTACCAGCTCAACCTGATCGACACCCCGGGGCACGTTGACTTCTCCTACGAGGTCAGCCGCTCGCTGTCCGCCTGCGAGGGCGCGCTGCTGGTGGTTGATGCATCGCAAGGGGTGGAAGCGCAGACGGTCGCCAACTGCTACACCGCCATCGAGCTGGGCGTAGAAGTGCTGCCGGTGCTCAATAAAATGGACTTGCCGCAGGCAGATCCGGAAAGCGCCCGCTCGGAAATCGAGGATGTCATCGGCATCGACGCCTCTCAGGCAGTGCTGGCCAGCGCCAAGAGCGGCATGGGCATAGACGACATCCTGGAGATGGTGGTGGCCAAGGTGCCGCCGCCGCGAGGCAGCGTGGACGAGCCTTTGCAGGCATTGATCATCGACTCCTGGTTCGACAATTACGTCGGGGTCGTGATGTTGGTACGTATCGTCAACGGTGTCCTGCGTACCAAGGACAAAATTCTGTTGATGGCAACGGGTTATACCCACCTGTGTGAACAGGTCGGGGTGTTTACGCCCAAGTCGGTCAAGCGCGATAGCCTGTCGGCAGGCGAGGTTGGTTTCATTATTGCCGGCATCAAGGAGCTGGAACACGCCAAGGTAGGGGATACCGTGACGCTGGCGGGCAAGCCTGCTGCCAGTGCGCTGCCGGGTTTCAAGGAAGTCCAGCCGCAGGTGTTCTCCGGCCTGTATCCGGTCGAATCCAGCGAATATGACCAGCTGCGCGATGCGCTGGAGAAACTCAAGCTCAACGACGCTGCGCTGATGTTCGAGCCGGAAGTTTCCCAGGCGTTGGGCTTCGGTTTCCGTTGCGGCTTCCTTGGCCTGCTGCACATGGAAATCGTGCAGGAGCGCCTGGAGCGCGAGTTCGACATGGATATCATCACCACCGCGCCGTCGGTGGTGTACGAGGTGATGCAGCGCGACGGCGAGATGCTGATGGTCGAAAGCCCATCGCGCATGCCGGAAGTGGGCAAGATCGAAGATATTCGCGAGCCTATCGTGAAAGTGACGCTGTTCATGCCGCAGGAGTACGTGGGGCCGGTCATGACGTTGTGCAACCAGAAGCGCGGCGCCCAGGTCAACATGAGCTACCACGGCAAGCAGGTGCACCTGGTCTACGAAATCCCGCTGGCGGAAATCGTGCTGGACTTCTTCGACCGCCTGAAGTCGGTCTCGCGCGGTTACGCGTCGATGGATTACGAGTTCGTGGAATATCGCTCGGCGGACGTGGTCAAGGTTGACCTGCTGATCAACAGCGACCGGGTAGATGCCTTGTCCATGATCGTTCACCGCAGCAATGCGCGTTTCCGGGCGCGCGAGGTGGTTTCCAAGATGCGCGAACTGATCCCGCGCCAAATGTATGATGTGGCCATTCAGGCGGCGATCGGCGCGGAAATCATTGCGCGCGAGAACGTCAAGGCGCTGCGCAAGAACGTGCTGGCGAAGTGCTATGGTGGCGACATCACGCGCAAGAAGAAGCTGCTCGAGAAACAGAAGGCGGGCAAGAAGCGCATGAAGCAGGTCGGCACGGTGGAAATCCCGCAGGAGGCGTTCCTGGCCATTCTGCAGGTTGAGGATAAATAAGGTTGGAACGCGGATGAGCTGGAATTTCGCCCTGATATTGTTTCTGCTGCTGGTATTGACGGGGGCCGTCAAGATCATCGACCGGGTGTGGTTGAGGAAAGCCAGGGCAGCGCGTGCCGAAGCGGAGATCCAGCGCCAGCTCAAGGAAGGCGTGCTGGATGCCGATTCCGCCGAGGAGCGTTCGCGCGCGCTGCGCAACAAGATGAACCGTGCCCCCTGGTGGGTGGAATATGCGGTCAGCTTTTTCCCGGTCATCCTGTTTGTCTTCGTCTTGCGTTCGTTCATTGTCGAGCCGTTCCGCATTCCGTCGGGCTCGATGCTGCCGACCCTGCAATCCGGCGACCTGATCCTTGTGAACAAGTTCAGCTACGGCATACGTCTGCCGGTACTGGACAAGAAGGTCATCCCGCTGGGTGACCCGCAACGCGGTGACGTCGTGGTATTCCGCTATCCGGTGGAGCCGCAGACCGATTACATCAAGCGCATCGTCGGCCTGCCTGGCGATGAAGTTGCCTATATCAACCAGACCTTGCTGATCAACGGCAAGGTCGTGCCCCATGTGCGCGATGGCGATTATTACGATCCTGAGCGCATGGCTTATGGGGCCCGTTATCTAGAAACGCTGGGCGAGCGCAAGCATGACATCCTGCTCAATGAGAATGCCATGCCGAATCTGAGCCCGATCTGGCGTTTCCCGCATTTCGACCAGTGCCGCTATGGCCGCGAAGGCGTGCGTTGCATCGTGCCGGAAGGGAATTATTTTGTGTTGGGCGATAACCGCGACAATAGCCTGGACAGCCGCTATTGGGGGTTCGTGCCCGATGAAAACCTGGTTGGCCGCGCATTCTTCATCTGGATGAATTTCCGCGAGCCCAGCCGTATCGGCGGATTTAAATAAGACAATGACCCCTTTGCGTTTGCTGGAACAGCGCATAGACCATAAGTTTACGGACCCGGCCCTGCTGGATCAGGCCGTGACGCACCGCAGCCATAGTGGCAAGCACAACGAGCGCCTGGAATTTCTTGGTGATTCCGTGCTGAACTTTGTGGTGGCGGACTTGCTGTATCAGCGTTATGAACGGCTGGATGAAGGCGACCTGTCGCGCATCCGTGCCAATCTTGTCAAGCAGTCGGCACTGGCGGATATCGCCCAGACCCTGGCGCTGTCGGAATTCCTGCGCCTGGGTGAAGGCGAACTGAAGAGTGGCGGCTATCGCCGTCCTTCGATTCTGGCCGATGCGCTCGAAGCCATTTTCGGTGCCGTGTTCCTGGATTCGGGCTTCGATGAAGCCCGCCGGGTCATCCGGCGCCTGTACGAACCGGTGCTGGAAAGCGTCGATCCGCACACGCTGGGCAAGGATGCCAAGACGCTGCTGCAGGAATTCCTGCAAGGGCGCAAGCTGCCGTTGCCGGTCTATACGGTGCTGGCCATCCACGGCGCGGCGCATGACCAGCAGTTCGAACTGCAGTGCTCGATCGCGCCATTGAATATCCAGGTGACGGCGGCAGGCGGCAGTCGCCGGGCAGCCGAACAGCTGGCGGCAGCCGAAGCGCTGGTCCAGGCGCAGCGCGCCTGTCCGGCACCGCTGCGCGGCAAGGCCGCCAAGAAATCCTCGCAGTCGGCGCTGACCGTCGCGGTTGAACAGGAGCGCATGAAGCGCAAGGGCACATGAACAGCGAGCACAACAAAGATTCAGGCGTACCGGACGGTGCGGCAGACCCGGCGCAGGCGCTGCCGGCAGAGGATAGCGTGGACACCGATTACCGCTGTGGCTTCGTCGCGCTGGTGGGGCGTCCCAATGTCGGGAAATCAACCCTGTCGAACGCGCTGATAGGCGCTAAGCTTTCCATCGTGTCGCGCAAGGCGCAAACGACGCGCCATCGCATCCAAGGGGTGCTGACGCGCGACGATGCCCAATTCGTTTTCGTCGATACCCCCGGTTTCCAGACCCGCCATGGCGGCGCCATGAACCGCATGATGAACCGTGTCGTGACTCAGGCACTGGCCGATGTCGATGTGGTGGTGCATGTGGTCGAGGCGGGCAAATGGTCCGAAGGCGACGCCAAGCTGCTGCCGCTGCTGCCCAAGGGCAAGCGCGTCATCCTGGCGGTCAACAAGGTTGACTTGCTGAAGCAGCGCAATGAGCTGTTCCCCTTCGTGGCCAAGCTCACCGCGCAGTATCCCTATGATGCCGTGGTGCCGGTCAGCGCGGCCAAGGACAAGCAGCTGGACGTCTTGCTGACGGAAATCGCTGCTGGCCTGCCACAAGGCGAAGCCATGTTCGAGCCGGATACGCTGACAGACCGGCCGATGCGTTTCATTGCCGCCGAACTGATCCGCGAAAAGATTTTCCGCCTGGTAGGCGACGAGCTGCCCTACGGCTGCACCGTCGTGATCGAGCAGTGGGAAGAAAACGAAAACGGCGGCGTGCGCATTGCGGCGTGTGTGGTGGTCGAGCGTGAAAGCCATCGTCCCATCCTGCTGGGTGCGGGCGGCCAGCACATGAAGCGCATCGCCACCGAAGCACGCCAGGATATTTCCAAGCTGCTGGAGCAGCCGGTGTTCCTTGAAATCTATATCAAGGTGCGCAAGGGCTGGTCCGAGCGTGAAAGCGCGCTGCGCGATCTGGGATATGAATAAACGCGCACGGCGCGTCAATGATGTCATTGCCTACCTGCTGCATGCGACAGCATGGCGGGAAACCTCGCTGATCGTCCAGGCATTCAGCCGCGATCACGGTTGCGTGGCGCTGGTTGCCAAGGGCGCCAAGCGCCCGTATTCCACCTTGCGCCCGGTGTTGCATACTTTCCAACCGCTGCTGCTTTCCTGGAGCGGGGCAGGAGAGGTCAAGACGCTGGTGCGCGCCGACATTGCCGGGCTCATGCCATTGTCTGGCGCCGCGCTGATGTCGGCCTGGTACATGAACGAGCTGCTGTTGCGGCTCCTGCCGCGTGAAGATGCCTACCCGGAAGTCTTCGATGCCTATGAAGCCGCGTTGCGGCAGCTGGCCAGCGGCGGCCCGGCCGTAGCGGCCTTGCGCCACTTCGAATGGATTTTGCTACGTGAAACCGGTTACGGCCTGGATGAAGCCGAGCCCGATTTTTCCGCGCTGGACAATGAGCCGGGCCTGCGAGCCCGCTTGCGTGAACGCCTGGCAGAACACCTGGCAGGCCGCCAACTCGCGACACGCCGGGTGCTGGTAGACCTGCAGCGCTGGCTGGCGCAGAACCAGCCGGGCGGTTGAACCAGGGCCGCAGGCCGAGCCAGTGCTGTGGTCAGATGCCACGTGGCGCTAGTCTGGGCCGCGTTTTTCCTTGCTGTCATTTTCCCCAATTAAGTTGACTTGCCTGTGCTGATGGGCAGGCGTACGCCTGCGCGCAACGCTGGCGCGGGAGCAGATGGGCAGATAGGCGGCAGGTCTTTGTGCTGGATCTATATCTGTGGAATAGAAACTACAGACTTCTTATGGTTTCTTGTTTGACCAAGGCTTTCATGTAAGAATCGAAAGAGAATGGTTCTTAATGTTTTTTCTTTTATCTTGGCATGATTCCCATGAGCTTGGGTTTGAATGATGCCAGAATATTCCTTGAGCGAGACTTCTTCCCATGCTTCATCACGCCAAATTCCGGCCCAGCCGGATAGCTGCCGCGCTATGCCTGCTGTCTGTGTTGCCTGTGTCGCAAGCACAGCAGACCACTCCGGTTCAACCCTCGCGGGAACTGGAAGCCGTTACAGTGATAGGAACTGCGGCAGAAGAGCAGAAAGAAGCGCTGGGCGTATCGGTGATCACGGCCGCGGAACTGGAAAAGCGGCCGCCGGCATCCGACCTGGCGGAGATCCTGCGCCGTGAGCCAGGGGTGAACCTGACCGGCAGCGCGGCTTCCGGTATGCGCGGCAACCGTCGTCAACTTGACATCCGTGGCATGGGACCGGACAACACCATGGTGCTGATTGATGGCCGTCCGGCCAATTCGCGCAATGCTTCGCGCCAGGGCTGGACGGGCGAGCGTGACACGGATGGCGATACCGGCTGGGTTCCGCCGGAAGCCATCGAGCGCGTGGAAATCCTGCGCGGCCCGGCAGCGGCACGCTATGGGTCTGGCGCCATGGGCGGCGTGGTCAATATCATTACCAAGAAGCCGACGGACGAGTTCCACGGTTCGGTGACGACGTATAACGACTGGCACCAGGATTCCGACGAAGGCAATAGCCGGCGTGTGAATTTCTTGCTGTCTGGTCCGGCTGCCGACAAGCTGGGATTTCGCCTCTATGGTGGCTATGCCAAGACGAGTCCTGACGATCTGAATATCAACGAAGGACATGGCGCTTATACGGCAAACGGCATTACCGGTGCGGCAGGCAAGACTGGGAAGCGGGATAAGTTTGTTAATGGCGAACTGGTACTGGATATTGATAGCCGCCAATCGCTGGAACTGGACCTTGGCTTCAGTCGCAAGAGTGATCTGTACTCCGGCGATACGCAGAATCTCAATGGTTACGAAACTGGCTCGGGCGGAACCTTTACCCCTGTCAATGAACTCTGGGGGAGTGAAACCACCATTGTTTATCGGACGGATCTGGGCCTGACGCACAAGGGCACCTGGGATTGGGGGGTATCCAATATTGGTCTGAGTTATGGCTATACCCGCAATTCGCGCGATGCTGAAGGGCTGTTCGGAGGGCCGGAAGGGGCCTTCCTGGGTGAAGGCCAATCGCCGCAAGGTCGCTATGACAGCCGCTTCAAGGAGTGACGGCTGGATGGGGATGTCAGCTTGCCGCTGGATATCGGTGGGATCGAGCAGATGTTGACACTAGGCGGAGAATTCAAGCGCGAGTCGCTGGATGATCCTGGCAGTCTGAGGGCCCTGGCGCTGGGGTCGCGTGACTTCGAACCCGTTGGTGTGCCTGGGCGCGATGGAGACTCCAAGGTGGCCTACAACAGCTTTGCCATCTGGGCCGAAGACAATATTCGGGTTACAGAGGCATTCACACTGACGCCCACGGTGCGTTTCAATCATCACCAGGAGTTTGGCAACAATGTGAGTCCTGGCCTGACGGCTTCCTATGCGATCAATGATGTCTGGACGGTTCGTGGTGGGATTGCCCGGGCCTACAAGACGCCTAATCTGTATCAAGCGAATCCCAATTACCTGCTTTACAGCCGGGGCAATGGTTGCCGTGGGAATATGAGCTCGCAGGGCGGATGCTACCTGCAGGGCAATGCGGACTTGAAGAGCGAAACCAGCATTAACAAGGAAATCGGTTTTGCCTATGATGATGGCATTTTCAATGCCAGCCTGGCCTATTTCCGCAACGATTACAAGAATAAGATCGTTGCAGGTGTTGATCCCATCGGACAAGTCGAGTTGGGTACCCAGAATCCTTATCTGCTGCAATGGGTGAACACGCCCAAGGCTGAAGTTTCCGGGCTGGAAGGCAATGTCTTCATTCCGTTTACGGAAGCAGTTTCTTGGAATACAAACTTCACCTACATGATTTCGTCCAAGGACAAGACCTACAACCAGCCCCTGAGTATTATTCCCAAGTACACCGTAAATTCCTGGCTGGATTGGGCCGTGAATGAGCGTTTGTCGCTGCAAGCGAACTTGACCTGGTATGGCAAGCAGGAGCCGGCGACCTTTGATGTCCGGCGCGGTACCGATGTCGCTATCGGTCCTGGCCTGAATCCCTATGCGCTGGTCGGTGTCAATGGCGGCTATGAAATCAGCAAGAATTTCAGTGTGCGTCTGGGGATCAATAACCTGTTCAACAAGAAGCTGTATCGCCAGGGTCTGAATTACGGTACTGGCAATACGTTGATCGAAGGTGCAGGGGCCCGCACCTATAACGAACACGGTCGTTCCTACTTCCTGAATCTGACGGCTCGTTTCTGATCGCTGCCTGTCCTTCTGGTTCTGTCGTTGCGCTGGCAACGGCACGACCAGGCGGATAATTGGAAAATGCCGCATGACAGCCGATTCCGGCATCATGCGGCATTTTTTTCAGCATCAGCTGTTGCGAGGCACACAAGTGTTCCAGCATGTGCTGGAATGCTGGCGCTGCACCTGGAAAGCATCCAGGCGCAGCGCATTCAGGTTCAGCTGCGGCGTGCCGTCAACCATTGCTCCGGCGCCAGGGGGGCAGCGGCGACGCGGACTTCGCCCAGCTGGCCGAAGAAGCCGTCGGTCCGTTCGCCTTCCCAGCTGCCTGCGCCTATGACCCAGGGCAGGGTGGCGCCGGCCGAGGCCAGGCCGCTGGCGTTGCCGGAATTGCGCAGCACTGGGGCACCTTCGATATACATGGTGCTTTCCTTGGTGGTCGGGTCAGCGACGATGGCAATGTGCACCCAGGTGTCGGCCATGATTTCACCCGACCAGCTGGCCTGGGGCGAACGGCTGCCCGATTGGGCCGTGACCACTTCCCATTGGATTTCCCTCAGGCTGGACACGGCGAACAGCAGCGGTGGCGATTCCGGATCGCCACCGGAGAAGCCGGGCACCGAGCCGCGCATGCCATCGCGCGTCATGATGTTCATCCAGGCATGCAGGCTGGAGTTCCAGTCCTTGTCGAGCTTCACGAAGGCTTCGATGGTGTAGCCGCTATCGGCGAATTCCATGGCGTTGAGCGCCGCGCTGGTATCGGTCAGGAAGTAGCTCAGGCGGCCATCGCGCTTGCTGGTATTGAGGAAACGCACGGAACCCGGGGCTGCCGACAGGTGGTGGCGATCGTCGGACCACACCATGTCTTCCAGCCGTGCCGAGGTCACGCCGCGTTCGGCATTCAGGGCGGCACGGTGGAGCGGGTTGGCGCCGGTTTCGTCGGCAATGACATGATTGGCCGGTACCGGCGTGCCTGCGCTGCCGCCGAAGAAGCGCCAGTGGGCGACCGTCGAGGCCACGTGCGCGTAATCGTCGCTGTCCGCAGGCGCACGGGGTTCAACCACTTCCGGTTCGGTGTAGCCATCCAGGATCAGGGCGCTGGTCTGGGCCACGATGGCGGCGCGCTTGCCGGGGCCGGCGATGAACGACTTGTTGAAGCCGGAGAAGCGCTCCGCGAAGTTCATCTGGATGGTCAGGCGTTCGTTGTTGCCGGTCAGTACGGCCTGGTCGAAGCGGGTCAGCGTATCGGCTGGTTTTTGCACGACCCAGGGCGAGAACGACAGGATGTCTATCAGGTTGTGGGTGAGGTCGAATTCATACAGGCGCATCAGGCCATTGCCGCCCTGGTAGGCCATCTGGTAATCCACGACCATCAGTTCGACGTTATGGCCGAAGTCGTTCACCTTGGTCAGGTGGGCCGCACCATGGTGGTGGCCGTTGAGCGTCAGGAAAATCTGGTCGTTGTCGCGGATCAGCTTTTCCCAGAGCATCAGGCCATAGGACGTTTCCAGCGGGCTGACGCCGTCGCGGTCGATATTGAGCAACTGGTGGTTGACCAGAATGACGGGTACCGTGGGATGTTTGGCAATGACCTGGCGAGCCCATTCGATACCGGCATCGGAAATTCGCCACGATAGCGACAACACCATGAACTGCTGCCCTTCGGCTTCGAAGATGTGATATTCGTGGAAGCCGCTGCTGTCGCGGGCGCCGAAGGTCGACTGCCATTTGGCGCGTGTCGGGCCGAACCACTGCAGGTAGGGTTCCTCGGCCAGGTCGCGCTGGGCATCGGTGCCGCTTGCCTGGCTGCTGGCATCCACATAGCCACGGTCACTCAGGACGTCATGGTTGCCGGCCAGGATGGAGTAAGGCACTTTGCCGGTTTCCAGCACGCGCATGGCCTGATCCGCCACTTTCCACTGGTCGGGCTTGCGGACCTGATCCACGACATCGCCCAGGTGGGCCACGAATGAGATGCCCAGCTCGCGCGCGTGTTCGGCAATCCAGTAGGTCTGGGCCATGAAGGGCTCGCTGCCGAATTTGCGGCTGTACTGGCTGTTTTCGTCAGGCGTGGCGTAGCGCGAATAGAACTGGGTGTCGGGCAGGACGGCCAGCGCGAATCGCGAAGCGCCCTCCGGCGTCGGGGCGACGTTGCCGGAATCATCGTCGCTGCTGCTGCCACAGGCCGTCAGCAAGACCGAGCCGCCCAGCGGCAGCAGGCTGGCAGCCAGGCTGCCGCGCAGCAGGCGCCGGCGTGAAGAGTCGGCCGGGGCCAGGACGGGAACGGAACGATCGGAAGGGGAAGAAGACATGATGCAGTAAAAGGTCCAACCAGTGAAGAAAGACCTGTTTGTACTTTTTTCTCATGTCAGCACGGTGACTACGGTGCTTTGTACAGCACGGGCGTCAGGCCACGCCGTTGCATCCGTGCTTGCGAAAGCCCGGACGGGTGCCCAGGCGTGTGAAATAGTCTTGTACGGCGGGCAGTTCAGGGTGGGCGCAAGGCGTGGCGAACCAGCGGTTGACGGACAGGCCGATGGCGATATCCGCCAGGCTGAAATCGGCGCCGGCGACAAAGGCCCGGGTTTTTTCCAGGCGGGCGTCGAGAATGCGCATGAAACCATGCCAGGCATCCAGCGAAGCCTGGATCTGCGCGGGGTCGGCGTGGTTGGGGGATAGTCGCACCAGCGCCATGAAGGCATAGCTCCAGGACCGGTTCAGATCGGATGCCTGCCAGTCCAGCCATTGGTCGACGCGCGCCCGCGCGTGGGCAGGTTGCGGATAGAGAGCGTTGCCATCATAGCGATTGGCGAGGTAGCGCAGGATGCTGTTTGATTCCCATAGCACGAAGTCGCCATCGCGCAGCACAGGCACCATGGCGTTCGGGTTGAGCGCCAGGAATTCCGGCGCATGGGTATCGCGAAACCCGCTGCCCCAGTCTTCCTGCTGCCAGGCCAGCCCGAGCTCGTCGCAGGCCCACATGACTTTGCGGACATTGATGGAGGAACGTTTTCCGAGGATGGTCAGCATGGCAGAAAGGCGGTAAGGTGGGTGGGGCGGGAATGGCGGACGGTTTGTCATGACAGCTTACCGCGTGCCCGCGTCAGCTGTCATGGCCGTTGTGGCTGCGGCCGTCATGGCAGGAGTGCCGGCAGGCGATGAGGGCGCCTAGAACCGCGTCAGTTCCTGGCGCCGCTCGATAATGCGCGATACCAGCCCGTAGCTGATGGCCTCGGTGGCGGGCATCCAGAGATCACGTTCGATATCCTCGCGCACGCGCTCCAGTGGCTGGCCGGTCTGGCGCGCGATGACGGCAGCGATACGTTCACGCGCCTTGATGATTTCCCTGGCCTGCAATGCCATGTCGCTGGCGCGTCCGCCGGCGCCACCGCTGGGCTGGTGTATCAGGAAACGGGTCTGGGGCAGGCAGACGCGGCGCTCCAGCGGCGCGCTCAGGTACAGGTGGGTCGCGGCGCTGCCGACCCAGCCCGTGCCTATCATGTTCACTGGCGAGTCGATGAAACGTACTACGTCATGGATGGCGTCGCCGGATTCCAGGTGGCCGCCGGGCGATGACACAATCATGTCTATGGGAGCGGAGGATTCGGCGTCCAGCGCCAGCAGCCGGCGCACAGTTTCCGCGGCGACGATATCCGTAATGGTGCCGAACACCAGTACGGTTCGGGCGCGGAAGGCCTTTTCTTCCAGGAAGGCGCTGTTCTGGCTGCCGGGAGCCGGGGCGGGAGTGTCTGTTTCACTGGCAAATGTATGTTGGGGGTACATGCGGAATAACTCCTTTGCGTGTTAAGTTTGCCTAGCTAGACGAATGAGCGCCTATGAACGTGACACCGACTTCCATTCATCCCCTGGCCAGTGACGCGGCGTTGCGCCGGCGCCTGCTGGCGCTGGCCCGGCGTTGGGTCGGGCATGGCGCCGATGCCGAGGATCTGGTGCAGGATGCCTATCTGCGCACGGCGCAGGGAGGCCTGCCGGAAACCGAGGCAGGGCGTGAGGCCTGGCTGGTGACCGTGTTGCAGCGCCTGTGCATCGACGCCTGGCGCCGGCAGGGCCGCTACCAGGCCATCCTGGCGCGTGACCCACTGATTCCCATGGATGAAGCGCCGGAACCGGCGGCGCAGGCGGATCAGGCCCGCCGGGTCGAACAGGCGCTGGCCTTGTTGATACAGACCCTGTCGGCTGGCGCCGTGGCGGCAGTTTTGCTCTATGAGGTATTCGGCTTCGGGCATGCGGAACTGGGTGCCCTGTCTGGCCGCAGCGAGGCGGCGTCGCGCCAGCAGATGCATCGCTGGCTGCAGCGGCTGCGCGGTCGCTGCGCACCCAGCGGCGGGGCGGCAGCCGTCGCAATGGCCGATGAAGAGGAACACAGCGAGTTGTTCCTGCTTTGCAGCCAGGCGCTGGCGCAGCGTGATCCTTTCAATCTTATCGCCATCCTGCGTACGGCCCAGCCGCAGATGCTGGGGGCGGCGCCGCAGCGAGTCGACAGCGCAGGTGCGGCCCAGGCGCTGGGGCTGGCTGCAAGTTGCGCAGCCGGCCTGAGCCAGGGGATGGTTCAGGCCAGGGCATATCGGGTCGATACGCTATTGGCGCTCCTGGCGGGCAGCCTGACGGGCTGGGCGTGGCAGCCTGCCGCTCTGGCCTACGCCGGGGATGCCGAGGATATCGCCTGCATGGCGTGAATCAAAGGCTTGGAAGTCGGCCTCGTCACCGGCCTGCTTCGCCAGCCCCCGGCGGGCGCTGGTGCAATTGGGGGCGGCAAGGCCTTTTCGCCTCAAGGCGGCAGGGGTGTCAGAGGACTTCGCGGCGCAATTCGGGGAAAACCTTGGAGACCTTGTCCAGCAGGTAGTCGCCATAGATGCCGTTGAAGGCATGGACATTGGCGCGGTCCCAGCGCTCGGCGCTGTCATCCTGGGCAGGGGCATCGGCCAGGCCTTCGATACGTTGCACCCGTGCGAAGAAATTCGGGTCGAAAAACAGCGGGAAGGACAGGCGGTCATGGCCCGAGGTATTGCGTTTGACGCGGTGCGGCGTGGATTTGTAGAGCCCGCCCGTCATGCGGTCCAGCATGTCGCCGATATTGCAGACGAAGGCGCCGGCCACTGGCGGCGCGTCTATCCAGCCTCCGGGCGTGCGTACTTCCAGCCCGCCGATATGGTCCTGCAGCAGGATGGTCAGCAAACCGTAGTCGGTATGTTCGCCCACGCCCCACTGCACATCCAGCCCTTCGGGCACGGCTTGCGATGGATAGTTGAAAATGCGGAACAGGATCAGCGGATCTGCCGTGTAGCGGTCATGGAAGTAGCTGGCCGGCAGGTCCAGGCTGAGTGCGATGCCTTCCATCAGTTGATGGCCCAGCTGGGTTGTGGCGGCCATGTATTCGAGGATGGTTGCGCGCAGGCCGGGAACGTCCGGGAACAGGTTGGCGCCATGCACGGGCGTGCCGGCCTGTACCAGCGGATGGTCGGCGGCGAGCTCGGTGCCCAGGTACAGGCCTTCCTTCCAGTCGGGGCGTCCGGAGGTCAGTTCGCCGCCCAGCGGGAAGTAGCCGCGCCAGGCGCGGCCGCCCAGCGCCATGCGCCACTGCAGCTTGGTGGTTTCGTCAAGATTGAAGAAATCATGGCTCAGGCGTTCCAGGCGGCTGATCAGTTCCGGGCTGACGCCATGGCCGTTGACATAGAAAAAACCATGCTCGCGGCAGGCTGCGCGTATCTGTTGGGCGACGCGGGTGCGGCCGTCTGCATCGTCCGGGGCGCGCAGCGCCGCGACGTCGATGATGGGCAGGCCGGTGGAGGCGGGAGAGGCGTTCGGGGTCGTCATGGCGGGTCTCGGACGGGTAATCAGGCGGCAGGCTGGGCGTTGGGCGTGGCGAAGGGAGAACGGATGTCTGCCAGGAACTTCTGTGCACGCGGATGTTGCGGGCGTTCGAAGAAATCCTTGGGCGTGCCGCGTTCCAGGACCTGTCCGGCATCCATGAAAATGATGCGGTCCGCGACTTCGCGGGCAAATCCCATTTCATGAGTGACGCAGACCATGGTCATGCCTTCGCGAGCCAGGTCGCGCATGACCAGCAGCACTTCGCTGACCATCTCCGGGTCCAGCGCACTGGTGGGCTCATCGAACAGCATCAGCGGCGGTTCCATGGCCAAGGCGCGGGCAATGGCGACGCGTTGCTGCTGGCCGCCGGACAGCGAGTGCGGCATGGCGTCGGCCTTGGCGGCCAGTCCGACCCGTTCCAGCAGCGCCATGGCGCGGGTCCTGGCCGCAGCGGGCGCCAGGCCGCGCAGGCGGATGGGGGCCAGCGTGCAGTTTTCCAGCACGCTCAGGTGCGGGAACAGATTGAACTGCTGGAAGACGAAGCCGATGTGAGAACGGAACTCGTTGAGGTCCAGCTTGGGGTCGTAGATGTCCTGGCCGTTCACGCTGATGGTGCCGGACTGTATGGGTTCCAGCCGGTTGATGGTGCGGATCAGCGTGGACTTGCCCGAACCGGACGGGCCGCAGACGACCACGACCTCGCCCTTGGCGACAGTCTCGTTGACATCGGTCAGCGCCTGGTACTTGCCATACCATTTGTTGACGTTCTCGAACTGAATCATGTTCATGCAGGAACTCCTTGGGGTTCCTGCCGGGCTTGCGGACGGCGCGCCAGGCGCCGCTCCATGGCATAGGCGCAGCGCGACAGTGCAAAGCACAGCAGGAAGTAGGTCAGGCCCAGCACCAGGTAGATTTCCACCGGATGGGTCATGACCTGGGTGTTGATTTGCGAGGTGACGAAGGACACTTCGGACAGGCCGATGATATAGCCCAGCGAGGTTTCCTTGATGGTGGAGACGAATTGATTCACCAGGGACGGCAGCATGTTGACCAGGGCCTGCGGCAGCACGATGAAGCGCATGGCGCGGAAATAGCCCAGACCCAGCGAGCGGGCGCTTTCCATCTGCCCTGGCGGCAGACCCTGGATGCCGGCACGCACGATCTCCGACAGGTAGGCGGCGTCGAAAATCACCAGGGCGATCAGCATGGTGCCGAATTGGTCTGTCTTGACGCCGGTCACGCTGGGCAGGAAGAAATAGGCCCAGAACACGACCATCAGCAGCGGCGTGCCGCGCACCACGAAAACCAGCCCTGTGACCGGCCAGCGCAGCACTTTCCAGGGGCTCAGGCGCGCGAAGGCCAGGAGCACGCCCAGCGGAAAGGCCAGCAGCAAGGCCGCTGCCGCCAGTACGAGGGTCAGCGCCAGGCCGCCCAGCGGGCCGTTGGGGTACTGGCCGACGAGGAAATACAGCCAATAGGTGTCGATGACTTCCAGGAAACTCATAGCGCCCTCGCCGGATAACGATGCTGGTACCAGGCGGCCAGCGCGGTGATGAGCAGCGACAGGCCCAGATAGGAGGCAGATGCGAAGGCGAAGGCCTCGAAGCTGCGGAAGCTTGCGCTTTCCACCTGGCCGGCCTGGTACATCAGCTCGGATACGCCGATGACGGTGGCGATACTGGTGCCCTTCCACAGATTGAGGGTCTGCGAAATCAGCGGCGGCACGGTAATGCGCACCGCCTGTGGCAGGATGACCAGGCGCATGCTTTCCAGGTAGCTGAGGCCCAGCGCCCGGGCGGCTTCGGACTGCACCGGTGCGACGGCGCGTATGCCGCTGCGGATGTCTTCGGCCATGTAGGCGGCGGTATAGAGGGAGAGGGCGACGATGGCCGCGACGGCCTCGATTTCGCCGTCATAAAGCCAGTAGCGCACGCTTTCCGGCAGCAATTCGGGCGCGCCGAAATACCAGAACAGCATTTGCGCCAGCAGCGGCACGTTGCGGATGGCTTCCACATAGGCCATGCCCAGCGCGCGCAGCATGGCGAAGCGCGACAGGCGCATGAGGGCCACGATGACCGCCAGCGGCAGCGCACAGGCCAGCGAAACCACGAACAGCAGCAGCGATAGGCGCAGGCCAGCCATCAGCATCTCGTGATACTGGCCGCCCATCAGCATGGAGAGATCAAAACCCATGGTCACCTGCCGGCGTCAGGGCTGGGAAGCCTCGAAGCGGAAGTCCCGCTGCGTGAAGCCGTGGCGGGTGTTCGGGCCGTACCACTTGAAAAACAGGTTCTCTGCCTTGCCGTCCTGTTCCAGCGCGCCCAGCGCGGCGTTGACGGCATCGAGCAGCGCCGGTTCGTTTTTGCGCAGGCCAATGCCGACGGTCGTGGTGCTGACGCGTTCGGGCAGGATGGCGTAGTCGCTGGCCTTGGTGCCCGCCTTGGAAAGGACGCCGATCAGGCCGGATTCATCATCGACGAAACCTTCCGCCTTGCCTTGCTGCAAGGCAAGGAAAGCCTGGGGCGCGCTGTCGAAGCTCACCACGGTGACGCCAGGGACGGCTGCCTTGATGTTGTCTTCCTGGGTGCCGCCCTTGATGGTCACGACCTTGCGTCCGTCCAGTTCCGCCACGTGCTGCAAGCCGCCGCGGTTCGGCACCAGCACCTTTTGCCCGGTCACAAAGATGGGCAACGAAAAGTCGATCTGCTGCTCGCGTTCGGGAATGCGGGCCAGCGCGGCCGCGAGGATATCCACGTGTCCCTGCTGCAAGGACGGGATGCGGGCCGCCACGGCAATCTGGCGGAACACCGGCTTGACGCCCAGAGCCTGCGCGATTTCATGGCCGAGGTCGATTTCATAGCCGACCAGCTGCCGGCTTTTCGGGTCGATATAGCTGTAGGGTTCGGCCGTGCCCAGCACGCCGATGACGATTTCGCCCTTGGCGCGGATGTCATCGAGCTGGTCGGCGTGGGCGGCGGGCAGGGTCAGCAGGGAGGTCAGGGCGAAGGCCGCAGACAGGGTGAATTTGCGGATCATGCGGATAGGTTCCAGAAGGTCTGCGCCGGGATTGCGGCGGGAGAGGAATGGTACAGGCTGGCGGCACGGACGGGAAACGGCGGCGCGGCCCGCATGGTTGCCATGCGGGCCGCTGCCGGAAAGCCGTGCGCCAGGCTTAGCCGTCGATCTGATCGGTTTCCAGCTTGAAATCGCGGGATTCGAACTGAGACTTGGTGTCCGGACCGTACCACTTGAAGAAGATGCGTTCAGCTTCGCCGCTGCCTTCCAGGCCGCGCAAGGTCTCATCCACCACGGCCTTCAGGCCGGTTTCTCCCTTGCGGATTCCGAAGGCCAGGGATTCCTGGCTCAGGTTGTCCTTGAGCACCACGTAATCTTTCTTGGCATCGCCCAGCTTGGCGTAGACGCGCATCAGCGCCGCCTCGTCGTCCACGTAACCTACGCCCTTGCGCTGCT
Organism: Kerstersia gyiorum; assembly: GCF_048595715.1. NCBI lineage: Bacteria > Pseudomonadati > Pseudomonadota > Betaproteobacteria > Burkholderiales > Alcaligenaceae > Kerstersia > Kerstersia gyiorum. Next base: position 3,031,604 of record NZ_CP169556.1, on the reverse strand, counting down.
GCAGGGCCTGGAAGGCTTGCTGGCTCGTATCGAAAGTGACCACGTCCACGCCCGGCACCGCCTTGCGGATATTGGGTTCCTGCGTGCCGCCGCGGATGGTCACGACTTTGCGGCCTTCCAGGCCGGAGAGGTCGGTAATGCCGCTGTCCGCGCGCACCAGGGCCTTCTGGCCGGTCACAAAAGTGGTGACGGAGAAATCAATCAGTTCCTCGCGTTCCTTGTTGTGTGTCAGGCCGGCGGCGATCAGGTCCACATGGCCCTGTTGCAGTTCGGGAATGCGGGCCGCCACTGCCACCTGCTTGAAGACCGGCTTGACGCCGATGGCCTTGGCAACTTCGGTGGCCAGGTCCACTTCATAGCCAATGAACTGGCGGGTCTTGGGGTCGATGAAAGTCGCAGGTTCGTCCGTGCCCAGCACGCCCACGACCAACTCGCCTTTCTGCTTGATGTCATCGAGCTGGTCGGCCTGTGCCGACAGCGCGGCCAGCCCAAGCACGGAGCCAGCCAGAACGGAGAACAAACGGCGGAATTTCATCTTGCATCCCTGATTCACGTTGAGTGATTGCAAGACTATCAATAGGACGGAAAATTATGAAATCACATTTTCATATAAACAAAGGATATCTTTTTATTTGGCCTGCAGAGGGCATACGCCAGGTGTGACGCATCCCGCGCCTGTGCTGGTTTCACCTCAAAAGGGCAGGGTGCGGTCCAGGGCGACGGGCCGGGGCGGCATCAGGGAAAACCGGGAGGGCGGGCCAGGAACGAAAAAACAACGCGGCCGGTGGCTGGGAACGTTGCGGGAATATACATCTGTTGATAATAAGTATTATCATTCCATTCCTGGGCCCCCCGAAGTTTGCCTGGCCGCCAGTGGGCAATCCTGGCGCAGCGGCGGGCCCATGCCCGCCGGATTCCGCGGCTGGCGAGTTTTCCCCCTGGATTTCCCTGGAGTAAGGTACCGACAACATGGCGGGCGATATTGCGCAACGCGACCAGATCGTACATGGTCTGTACCGCGAACATCATGCCTGGCTGGTTTCGCTGTTGCGCCGGCGGCTGGGGGACAACCATCAGGCGGCCGACCTGGCGCAGGATGTGTTCGAACGCCTGTTGCGGGTCGACCTGGCGCACCTGCTGGAACCTCGCGCCTATCTCAGCACCATCGCGACGCGCTTGGTCGCTTCCCATTTCCGCCGCCGTGCGCTGGAGCAGGCCTGGGAGGAAGTCATGGCCGGCCAGCCTGAACCCTGCTGCGATTCGGTGGAAACACAGTATCTGATCCTGGAGTCATTGCTGGCGGTCTGGAAAGCCCTCGATGGGCTATCGCTGCGTACCCGCCAGATATTCCTGATGGCGCAGATAGACGGCCTGTCGCACAAGGAAATTGCGGCGCAGTTGGGCGTCACGGCCAATGCGGTGCAGAAAGCTGTTGCGCGAGGCCTGGAACAATGCTATTTCGCTGTCTATGACTTCTCCTGACAGACAAGGCACGCTATTGCGGCCCCCCGGCCCGGCGGACGAGGCGCCGCTGGAACGCGGCATCGTGCGCCAGGCGGCAGCCTGGGCTGCGCGCATACAGGCCGGTGCGGAGCAGCAGGACCAGGAGTCCTGTCGACGCTGGCGCGCGGCCGATCCCCGGCATGAAATCGCCTGGCAACGGGTGACCGGGCTGGGCGTGGCGCTGCAGGATCACCTTGGCGCTGCCGGCGGACCGCAGGTGCGAGAAGTACTGGGCCGGGCGCAGCATCGCGCAGCGCGCCGGGGCCTGCTGCGCGGCGTGACCGGTGCAGCCGCGCTGGCTGCCATCTGGTATGGCGCCGGGCCGGTGCGCCAGACGTCCGCGATCTGGCTGGCGGATGCCAGCAGCGCACCCGGCGAGCGCCGCATCCTGGAACTGGATGATGGCACGCTGCTGTATCTGAACACGCGTTCTGCGGTGGATGTGAACTACACCGCAACCGCTCGCAGCGTCACCCTGCTGCAGGGGGAAATCCTGATCGAAACGGCCGTGGATCTGCAAGGGCGGCCCTTTTTCGTGCAGACGGCCAATGCTGTCCTGCAACCCGTGGGAACGCGTTTCGTGGTGCGCGAACGCGCCGGCATGCATTACGACCTCACCGTGCTGCAAGGCGCGGTGGACTGGCTGCCGCTGCCGGCGGACGGACGCGCGGCCTTGCGGGTGCACGCGGGCGAACGCCTGGCCTTCGGTGCCGGGGACGCGCAAACCCCGGAGCCGGCGCCGCGCAATGCCGCCGCCTGGGAGCGCGGCATGATTGTGGCCGACAACATGCCCCTGGCCGACTTCCTGGTGGAACTGGGGCGTTATCGCCGTGGCTGGCTGCGCTGCGATCCGGCCATTGCCAGCCTGCCTGTCGTCGGAGTGTTTTCCGTGGAAGATACCGATGCTTCCTTGTTGCTTCTGTCGCAGATCCTGCCGGTCCAGGTGCGCCATCGTTCCCGTTTCTGGGTCACAGTGGAAAGTTTGCCGAGCTGATTGTAAGAGTTGTAAGCAATACGGCGGATTTCCGTCCTTCAAGCGACAACCCTGCTGAAGCGCCCGGACACCACATGGGCGCCAGCAACCGTTTTGATGGGATGCCGTAGCCATGCCAGTTACTTTTCTTCCTCGTCTCACTGTGACGCGGGCGTGCCTGATCACTGTTTTCCTGGGGATGGGACATTTGCCCGGTCCAGGCGTTTCCGTAGCTGTTGCGGCGGAAGCCGCGCCGGCCGCTGCACTGCTGGATTTCAGCATTGCCCCTGGCCGCCTTAATGAGGTGCTGGGCCAGTTCGGGCAGCAGGCCGGCGTCATGGTGGGCAGCGCGCCGGCCCTGACGCAGGGAGTGAGCAGCCCCGGCCTGCAAGGGCGTTACTCGGCGGCCGATGGCTTGGGGCGCCTGCTCTCCGGTACCGGCCTGGAAGCGCGCCAGCTTGAGGATGGCAGTTTCCTGTTGCGCGCCGCTCCCCAGGCGAGTGACACGGCGGTGCTGGATACTGTCGTCGTGACAGGGGATGATCTGTCTCCCAAGGACGAGGCTTACCGCAAGGCGGGTTCATCCAGCTACATTTCGCGCGACGACATCGAACGTTTCCGCGGAACCTCGGTGGGCGATATCTTCAAGGGCACGCCTGGCGTGCTGGTGGGCGAGAATCGCAACAGCGGCGGCCTGGATATCAATATCCGCGGCATGCAGGGCCAGGGCCGCGTACCGGTGCTGATCGACGGCGCACGCCAGGAAACGACGGTCTACCGTGGCTACTCCGGCGTGTCGTCACGCAGCTATGTCGATCCCGATCTGATCGGTGGCATCCAGATCGACAAGGGCGTGACCATGACGGCGCAAAGCACGGGCGCCATTGGCGGCATGGTCAGTATGCGCACGCTGGAAGCGGCAGATATCGTCAAGGACGGTGAAACCTTTGGCATCCGCATGCGCGGTAGCGCCATCGGCAACAACAGCGGTTCACCAGTGGACCCGGGCACGCAATCGGGCTACCGCTCGGTGGGCGGGCTGCTGGGCGGCGTGACGGAATACCGGCAGGATTGCGCCAGCGCCTGGCTGTGCCAGGGGTCGGACGTGGCCCAGCTGTATCCCACCGACGACACCATGGACCGCCCCGGTACCTTCACGCCGAAAAGCTATGCCGGCAGCATCGCCATTGCCAAGCGCTTCGAGAAACTGGACCTGGTGGCTGCCTACGCGCACCGCGAGCAGGGCAATTACTACGCCGGCAAGCATGGTCAGACCCCCTGGCTGGACCTGAGCGAGAAGTACAACCGCGGTTTCTACACCCAGGTGGTGCCCAAGCTGGAAGGCGCTTCGCGGTTTCGCGGCGAAGAGCTGATCGTCAACAGCAACTACAAGAGCAATTCGACGCTGCTCAAGGCCAAGACCTGGCTGCCGGCCGACCAGGAGCTGGAACTGGGCTTCATGCGCTACGACAGTTCCTACGGGCAGCTGATGCCCTCGCAGCTGATCTGGTTCGGTAATGCCGAGCAGACGGAGAACAGCGAGGTCACGGTCAAGACCTATACCTCGCGCTACCGCTGGAATCCCCTGGACAATGACCTGATCGACGTACGCCTGAATGCCTGGCTGACGGACACCGACACGCTCAACCGCAACTACTCGGAAACGATAGGGCAGGTTTCAGGTGGTTCGCTCAATGGCCGCGAGAAATACAAGCGGCGCGGCGTGGATCTCACCAATTCCATGATGTTCTATCGCCTGGGCAGCATCCGCCTGGATTACGGTGCGTCGGTACAGTGGGAAAAAATCGGTTCCCATGCGCTGGGTGACGACCAGGGGGCAAATAATGGCTTCTTCCGTGACGGCAAGCGCACCGAATATGGCCTGTTCACCTCGCTGCAATGGAAGCCGGTGGACAGCCTGACGCTGGACGCGGGGCTGCGCTATACGCGCTTCCGTGTTCAGGACGACAACGCCATCGAGATCGACGAAGAAAGTGCGTTCTGCGTGGATGCGGACAACGACGGTCGTTGCGACCCGGTGTTCTACAGCAACCGCAAGACGGGCGTCACACCCAGTCTCAGCGCAACCTGGGAATTCGCCAACGGCTGGCAGCTCTATGGCCTGTATGCCGAGGCGATCCGCATGCCCAGCCTGTTCGAAAGCTCCAGCGGGTTTTCCGTGACGCCCACGCTGGATGCCGACCTCAAGCCGGAACATGCCTACAACCGTGAATTCGGCCTGAACATCTTCCAGGATGGCGTGCTGGCGTCGAACGATCACCTGCGCCTGAAATTCGCCTATTTCCGCAATACCGTGCGCAATTACCTCACGCGCACCATCAGCAATACCTGGGAAGATACCTCGACCGGGCAGAACTCTTTCTGGCGTATGCGTAATATCGACCGCGCCACCTTCAATGGCCTGGAAGTCAGCGGCTCCTATGACCTGGGCTTTTTGTTCACGGATTTTGGCGCTACTCGCTATACCAAGATCGAAACCTGCCTGACGGGCAGCTACCGCCGCTATGCCTGCACGGATTACGGTATTGCCAACAGCTACATCAACAATATGATTCCGCCCAAGTGGCACGCCACGGCCACTATCGGCACGCGTCTGTTCGATCAGCGCCTGACGATGGGCGTGCGCGGTACCTTCATGGGCAAGCGCAATCCGGTGCCGGAAAACAATAACCAGGCGTCCAGCAATATCGGCCTGGCCTCGACTGCGCCGGTGGAATGGCATGCGTACAAGGTGTTCGATCTGTTCGCGTCCTACAAGGTGAACGACAGCCTCAGCGTGGATTTCAACATCGACAACTTCACCGACCGTTATTACCTGGATGCACTGAGCCTAGGGCTGGTGCCGGCGCCCGGCCGCACCGCGCGCTTGAGCGCCACGGTTTCCTTCTGATTTGCAGCGCTTCGATTTTTCCAAGGGGCCGCAAGCCCCGGGAGGCTAGTTTTTATGAGTTCCATATTCAAACATTCCATGGCCGGGCTGGGCATGGCGCTGTTCCTGGCCGCCTGCGGCGGGGGCGGAGACGGCGGCAGTGCCGCGCCCAGCGTCAGCATCAGCGCCGACAAGACCCTGGTCGAAGTGGGCCAGACCGTCAAGCTGACGAGCAGCACCGATGCTGGCGGTTCGCCCGCCTATGCCTGGAAGCTGCGCAGCTTCCCGCCCGCAAGCAAGGCGGTGCTGGCCACGACTGACCAGCCGGGCAGCGCCATCACGCCGGATCGCGTCGGGGATTATGTCGTCGGGCTGAACATCACGGACGGGCAGCGCGGCGCAGAGGCGCAAGTGACGGTGACGGCGTTCAGCAAGGAACCCACGGCCAATGCCGGCGAGGATATCGCCACCTTGCCAGGACCGGTGCAATTGGACGGTTCCGGCAGCCAGCCGCCTTACCAGGGCGACCCGACCCGGCTGATGTATTCCTGGGTACTGGTAACGGTGCCTGAAGGCAGCACGGCCAGCATTGACGACGCCACGCAGGTGCAGCCTCGCTTCACGGCCGACAAGACCGGGGACTACAAGGCGGCGTTGACGGTGCGCTATGGCGATATGGTCAGTGCGGTGGACGAAGTCGATATCAAGGTCGTGGCGGCCAATGTGCCGCCAGTGGCCGTCATCAGCCAGGGCGGCCAGTCCGTCAATGGCAAGACGCTGATGGTTGTGCGGGGCCAGCCGGTGACGCTGAGCGCGGAACTGAGCACGGATCCGGATCATCCCGGCGAGACCGGCCACCTGCAATACCGCTGGGATTTCCAGGGCAACAGCAATTCCAACGGTTTGCCTATCGGCTCGGAAGCGTTCATGCAGGGCGAGCGTACGGTGACCATGACGTTCACGCCCGATGTCGTCGCGACCTATTACGTTACGCTCTATGTCTATGACGGCGTGACGCGTTCCTCGACCATGCTGGGCCTGCGTGCGCAGCCGCCGGAGGGGGCGGAAAACATGCCGCCGGTCCTGGCGTCGCCGTTGCCGCCTTCGGGCAACAATACCTATGAGATCGAACGCAGCAACCAGAAAGTGATCTTCACGAGCGATCGCGCTGCCTTCGATCCTGATGGCGACAGCTATGTCTATGAATGGACCTGGGTGTCCTATCCCTCGGGCTTTGACCCGGTGGCCGATTCCACATTGAGCACGTCCTATTGGGACAGCGGTTTCATTCCCAAGGTGGACGGCGACTACGTCATCGAGGCGCGCCTCAAGGACAGCAAGGGCGCCTACAGCAATACCGTGCGCCAGACGTACACGGTGGTGCTGGGCGCCAACCATGCGCCGCGCGCCGAGGCCAGCAGTGCGACCGGCAATACGAACTTCATGGTGGGCGAAAAGGCTTCGCTTTCCGGTAGCAACAGTTCTGATGTGGATGGCAACCGCCTGGTATTCCGCTGGGAGCTGCTGGATCGGCCGGATGGCAGCGAGGCCGCTTTTGACAATGCGAAGGTGGAAAGGCCGCTGTTGATGCTGGACAAGCCGGGCTATTACACGGCGCGCCTGACGGTCACTGACGAGTGGGGCTTTCCGAACTACTACGCCAATAACCGTCCGAATTACATCACCATCAAGGCGAAGTCCGAAAACCATGCCCCGGTAGTCCGGCCTACGCTGGACCAGCCGTATACCGCGGAACAGCCTCTGGTCCTGGGCGTGCGGGAACGGCGCCAGTACACCAGCGTGGTGACCAATGTGACGGAAGACGTGGTGGTGTACAAATCGTTCTCGGTCGACGCCAATGCCTACGACCCGGATGGCGATACCATGACCTATCTGTGGAATCTCACGGGGGAACCGTCGGGCCACCAGTTCGCCTTCGCCTCCGACGCTGCGTGCCAGAATGGCCGTACCGCTTCGGATGCCTCGCTGGCTGCGGCGGGCAAGACCCTGATGCAGTATTGGGCGGAAATCCTGGAAGCGCGCAGCTGGTCGTGCGCCAAGCAGACCTTGGCGCCTACCATGCCAGGCAACTACTTGATGGAGGCATTGGTGTACGACGGTTCCATCACCGTCGGGCCTTACACCCTGAGCGTGCCGGCCGTGGATAGGGCCCACTTCCCGACCCTGCTGCTGGAGCAGCTGAAGACGCTGGAGTCGGCCGACGAAACCGAATTGAGTCAGCGTGCCCTGCCCAACAAACAGCAGAACTACGTGAACCGCTATTCGTTCTCTGGGAGCTTCAATCCCGATGTCAGCTATTACCGCCTGACAGCCTTCGACAAGGATTACAAGATAGAGAACCTGAAGGCTGTATCCGATGCGGCCGATTTCAGTGCAATCTTCGAGGGGCTGGAAAATGGCCAGATCATCCGCAAGGGGGAATCCGTCGTGTTCCGCCTGCAGCTGCAGCGGGACAATCCGAATGCGGAGATGATTTTCAACGCAACGCTGCTGTGGTCCTTCGAGATCGCCGGCCGTCCGGACTGGAACTTCAGCTACACCGGCTGGTTGACCTATATGTAAGCCGGCAAGTCTTGTCGGCCGGGTTCCGGTACGCCATGGTGATGGGGCGTACCGGAATGGCCGCCTAGCCGGCCGCCAGCGGGTAGGGCGAGAAGCTGCCCAGGTCCTCGCTGACGGCCAGCTTCCCGCCGATGTACGGAAAGGCCCGCTGCGGACAGGCGGGCCGTTCACAGACTTTGCAACCCATGCCTATGGGCGTGGGCGCCTGGGGGTCATGCAGATCCAGTCCTTGTGCATATACCAGACGGTGCGCATGTTCGATGTCACACCCCAGGGCCACGGCAAACATTTTTTCAGGCTGGCCGAAGCCGCCAGTCTGGTGTGACACGGTACGGGCGATCCAGAGATAGACGCGGCCATCCGGCATGCGCGCCAGCTGTCGCAGAATGCGGCCGGGATGGGAAAACGCTTCATACACGTTCCACAGCGGACAGGTGCCGCCTATGCGTGAAAAATGGAAATGCGCGGCCGACTGGCGCTTGGAAATATTGCCGGCCCGGTCTACCCGGATAAAGAAAAAGGGCACGCCGGTGGCATCCGGCCGCTGCATGGTGCTGAGGCGATGGCAGATGGTCTCGAAGCTGACGCCGAATTGTTGTCCGAGCAGATCAATGTCGTAGCGCAAGGCTTCGGCGGCAGCCAGGAAGCGGCCGTAAGGCAGGATCAGCGCACCAGCGAAATAATTGGCCAGGCCCAGGCGTACCAGGCGGCGGACTTCGGCGCCGGAAAATCGGGGTGCTTCTGACATCCGGCGCAGGGTATCGTCCATTTCCAGGAAAGCCAGTTGCGTGGCCAGCTGGAAGGCCTGCTGGCCCGGTGCCAGGGCGGGTGACAGAGACAGCTCGCCGGTCCTGGCATCCAGCCTGCGCTGCAGGCCAGGACCGGGAGAATGCAGACGCACCGTGATGGCGTGGCGCGCCTGCAGACGCGCGGCAAGGCGGTCCGCGAGCTGCTGCGGGTGGCAGTCGGCCAGTTCCCATTCGTCGAAACACTGTTCGGCGCGGCGATCCAGTTCGGTGAAGTGATTGTGATGGGTGAAAAAGAAATCCCGCACTTCCTCGTAGGGCTGGTCGGGGGCCGCCAGCGCCCGGCCGCGGTCGCCGGCATCGTCGCCCGCCAGTACTTCGGCCATGCTGTCCAGGCGTTCCAGGGCTTCGCGATGGCGCCGGTGCAACTGGATCAGCACGCGCCCGACCGCGGGCATGTTCGCTGCGATTTCACGGATTTCCGCGAGAGAAATACGGGCGTCGTCGGTACCGCCCACGGCCGAGGCAGGCAGGCTGGCCGTCACCTCGCGCAAAGCGGCGACCATGCGTGCTTCGCCGTCATCGGAAAAGCTCTGAACGTCCACGCCCAGGACTTCGTTCAGGCGCAGCAACACCGGCATGGTGAGGGGGCGCTGGTTTTTTTCAAGCTGGTTCAGGTAGCTGGGAGACAGCCCCAGCGTGCGCGCCAGCGCTGCCTGCGTCATGCCGTGCTCTTCACGCAGCCGGCGCAGCCGTACGCCCATGAAAACCTTACGCATACCTGTACCTATCCCTGAAAGCCATTTAAGCCGGCATTTTATTCGCAAGATTCGCAAAAGTGGCATTCAGGGTACGCCGATTTTCGCCTTGTAAAGGATGACATGGCGGGGTGGCTTGCGTAGACTGCAAATAAAAATTCAGCGATTCCGCCCAGTCAGCGGCACTGACCGCCAGGAACAAGAGGAGAGCAAAAATGAGTGAAGAAACGACTTCCACAGGCTTCAAGCCCAAGAAATCCGTGGCACTGTCCGGCATCGTGGCGGGCAATACCGCCTTGTGTACGGTGGGTCGCAGCGGCAACGACCTGCACTATCGCGGCTACGACATCCTGGACCTCGCCAATGGCAGCGAATTCGAAGAAATCGCCTACCTGCTGGTGCATGGCAAATTGCCCAGCCAGGCCGAACTGACCGCCTACAAGACCAAGCTGAAAAGCCTGCGTGGCCTGCCGGTGCAGGTACGTGCCGTGCTGGAGGCACTGCCCGCCGCTGCGCACCCCATGGACGTCATGCGTACCTACGTGTCGGCGTTGGGCACGGTGCAGCCGGAAAAGGACGACCACAACCTGCCGGGCGCTCGCGATATCGCCGATAAGCTCCTGGCTTCGCTGGGGTCCGCGTTGCTGTACTGGTACCACTACGCCAACAATGGCCGTCGCATCGAAGTGGAAACCGACGATGATTCCATTGGCGGCCACTACCTGCACCTGCTGCATGGCAAGACACCGCCTGCATCCTGGGTCGAGGCCATGCACACCAGCCTGATCCTGTACGCAGAGCACGAGTTCAATGCCTCGACGTTCGCCTGCCGCGTCATCACGGGCACGGGCGCGGACCTGTACTCGGCGATTACCGGGGCCATTGGCGCGCTGCGCGGCCCCAAGCATGGCGGCGCCAACGAAGTCGCCTTTGAAATCCAGAATCGCTATGCCACCCCTGACGAAGCCGAGGCCGACATCCGCGCCCGTGTGGAACGCAAGGAAGTCGTGATCGGCTTCGGCCACCCGGTTTATACCGTCAGCGATCCGCGCAACAAGGTCATCAAGGAAGTGGCGCGCCAGCTGTCCGGCGAAGCCGGCACGCTGCGCCTGTTCGACATTGCCGAGCGCCTCGAAAGCGTCATGTGGGACGCCAAGAAAATGTTCCCCAATCTGGACTGGTTCAGCGCCGTGAGCTATCACATGATGGGCGTTCCTACCGCGCACTTCACGCCGCTGTTCGTGTTGGCCCGTACTGCGGGCTGGAGCGCGCATGCGATCGAACAGCGCCAGGACGGCAAGATCATCCGCCCCAGCGCCAATTACATCGGCCCGGAAGACCAGGTCTTCGTGCCGTTGGCAAAGCGCGGCTGAGCGCCAGCCGCCTTGCCCCAGCCGGCCTGCATGGGCCGGCATTTTTTACCCATACTTTCTGACAGACGAGAAGCGCCATGTCCGCACACATTTCCAACGTCCGCCCCGAACCCGATCAGGTCCTGGTCGATATTGCCGATTACGTCATCAACTATCGCATCGAGTCGTCGCTGGCCTATGAAACCGCACGCAACTGCCTGATCGACACCTTGGGTTGCGGGCTGGAAGCCCTGGAATATCCGGCTTGCCGCAAGCTGCTCGGGCCGATCGTGCCCGGCACCATCGTGCCGCATGGCGCCAAGGTACCGGGCACGCAGTTCCAACTGGACCCGGTGCAGGCCGCCTTCAATATCGGCGCCATGATCCGCTGGCTGGATTTCAACGACACCTGGCTGGCGGCGGAGTGGGGCCATCCCAGTGACAACCTGGGTGGCATTCTTGCGACGGCCGACTGGATCAGCCGCAACCGCGTGGCTCAGGGCAAGACGCCGCTGAAAATGCGTGACGTGCTGACGGGTATGATCAAGGCCCATGAAATCCAAGGCGTCATCGCTTTGGAAAATTCCTTCAACAAGGTGGGCCTGGATCACGTGGTGCTGGTCAAGGTGGCTTCGACAGCTGTCGTCGCGGAAATGCTGGGCCTGTCGCGTGACGAAATCATCAATGCGGTATCGCTGGCCTGGGTCGATGGCCAGTCGCTGCGCACCTACCGCCATGCGCCCAACGCCGGCAGCCGCAAGAGCTGGGCCGCGGGTGATGCCACCAGCCGTGCGGTGCGCCTGGCGCTCATCGCCAAAACCGGCGAAATGGGCTATCCCAGCGTGTTGACGGCCAAGACCTGGGGCTTCTACGACGTGCTCTTCAAGGGCCAGCCCTTCAAGTTCCAGCGCAGCTATGGTTCGTATGTCATGGAAAACGTGCTGTTCAAGATCAGCTTCCCTGCGGAGTTCCACAGCCAGACGGCAGTCGAGGCAGCAGTCACGCTGCATGGCAAGCTCAAGGCGGCCGGCAAGTCGATCGAGGACATTCGCAAGATCACCATTCGCACGCATGAGGCCTGCATCCGCATCATCGACAAACAGGGCCCGCTCAACAACCCGGCCGACCGCGATCACTGCATCCAGTACATGGTTGCCGTGCCGTTGATCCATGGCAACCTGGTGGCAGCGCACTATGAAGATGCCTTCGCACAATCCGACGAGCGCATCGACGCGCTGCGCGCCAAGATCCACTGCGAGGAAGACCCACAGTTCACCGCGGATTACCATGACCCGGAAAAGCGCAGCATCGCCAACGCGCTGACCGTGGAATTCAATGACGGCAGCCGCCTGGACGAGGTCGTGGTGGAGTACCCCATTGGCCACAAGCGCCGCCGCGAGCAGGGCATCCCCCTGCTGGAAGCCAAGTTCCGCACCAACCTGGCGCGCCAGTTCCCGGCACGCCAGCAGGAAGCCATCCTGGCGGTGAGCCTGGACCAGGCGAAGCTGGAGGACATCCCGGTCAACGAATACGTTGACCTCTACGTCATCTGAGCGGCCTGCGGCAGGGCCGTGACCGCAGGAGAATGCCGGCAGCACCCCGCCAGTCCCCACGGCTGGCGCCGGGTCACCGGCCATGCCGGGCGCGGCGGGGATCGAGATACCCTCGCCGCGCCCGGAACGGCGGCGCAGGACCGGTCTGGATGGCGGGCCTGTGCGGCGAGCAATCGAAGGAGTCTATCAATGAGTCAGGCATCATCCCCCAGGAAGCAGTTGCGCGCGCTGGCCGAGGCTCGCCGCGGCATCATCGTGCCGGGCGCGTTCAACGCCTTGTCGGCCCGCGTTATTGCGGACCTTGGATTCGAGGCCATCTACATCACCGGCGCGGGTGTGACCAACATGAGTTTCGGCTTGCCGGACCAGGGCTTCATGGGCCTGAGCGACATCGCCGAGCACACCGCGCGCATCCGTGACGCGGTCGAGGTGCCGCTGCTGGTGGATGCGGATACGGGCTTTGGCAATGCACTCAATACCTACCACGCGGTACGTACGCTGGAGCGTGCGGGCGCGGACTGCATTCAATTGGAAGACCAGGTCAGCCCCAAGCGCTGTGGCCACTTCTCCGGCAAGGAAGTCATTGCCGCCGATGAAATGGTCGGCAAGATCAAGGCAGCTGTCGATGCCCGCCGCGACCCGGATTTCCTGGTCATGGCGCGTACCGATGCCCGTAGTACGCATAGCTTCGAGGAAACCCTGGAGCGTGCCGGACGCTATGCCGAAGCTGGCGCCGACATCCTGTTTGTCGAGGCGCTGGAGACCCAGGAAGAGGTCCGTCGCCTGCCTGAGCTGGTCGATAAACCGCAGCTCATGAACCTGGTCATCGGCGGAAAAACTCCGATTTTCAATGCCACGGAACTGGGCGGGCTGGGTTTTGCGTTCGTGCTCTATGCCAATGCGGCTCTGCAAGGGGCGGTGGCCGGCATGCAGAAAGTGCTGACGGTGCTGCGCGATGAAAAGGAAGTGCAGGAAGATCCCGCCCTGGTCACTCCGTTCCTGGAACGCCAGCGCCTGGTGAACAAGCCTTTCTGGGACGGCTTGGAGAAAAAATACAGCTGAGGCAGGAGGGCGGCCGCCATTGCTGTTCGCCCTTGAAAGCCGGACCGCCACGAGTTGGCGGTCCGGCTTTTACTTTTCAGGGGCCTGGCCAGGGGCGAGGTTTCAGAACTGTCGCAGGTCATCCGGCATGATGGCGCCAGGCAGGTTCTGGTATGCCACAGGGCGCAGGAAGCGGCGTATCGACAAGGTGCCTACCGATGTTGCACCGAAGTTGGTGCTGGCAGGATAGGGGCCGCCATGCACCATGCTGTCGACGACTTCCACGCCGGTAGGAAAGCCATTGACCAGAATGCGGCCGGCCTTGCGCTCCAGGATGGGCAGTAGTGCGTGCGCCAATGCCGTGTCGTCGTCATCCATCTGCAGCGTGGCGGTCAGCTGGCCTTCCAGCTGGCGGGCGAGCCGTGTCATGTCCTGGTCGTTGCTTGCACGTACCACCAGGCCCAGGGGGCCGAAAACTTCATGCGCCAGGGTGGGGGCAGCCAGGAAATCCTGCGCGCAGACCTCATAGAGGTTCGGGCTGGCGCTGCGCCCGCTGCTGCCGCTGACGTAGACCTCGCGCACGGCGGGATGTTGCTCGAAACGCTGCTTGCCGTGGCAGTAGGCATCGGCAATGCCGCTGGTCAGCATGGTCTGGGGGCCGATATTCGCCAGGGCGCTGGCCGTGGCATTCACAAAGGCATCTCCCTGCGGGCCAGTGCTGACGATGGCAATGCCGGGGTTGGTGCAAAACTGGCCGGCTCCCAGGGTCAAGGATGCCGCCCAGCCCTGCGCCAGTTCTGCGCCCCTGGCGTGCAGAGCGGCGGGCAGGATGAACATGGGGTTGACGGAGCCCAGTTCGCCGAAAAACGGAATGGGTTCGGGGCGCTGGGCGCAGAGATCAAAGAGCGCCCGGCCGCCTGCCTGTGAGCCGGTGAATCCGACGGCAAGAATCAGCGGGTGCTGGACCAGGGCGGCGCCAGTCGCCGGCCCGCCGTCCTGGATCAGCGAAAAAATCCCGGGTGGCATGTTGGTGCGCTGAATGGCGGCGAGGATGGCCTGCGCGACAATTTCACCGGTACCGGGATGGGCGGGATGGCCCTTGACCACGACCGGGCAACCTGCTGCCAGAGCTGCCGCCGTGTCGCCCCCGGCCACGGAAAAGGCGAGGGGAAAATTAGAGGCTCCGAACACGGCAACAGGCCCGACCGGGCGTTGCATCATGCGAATTTCGGGGCGTGCTTGCGGTTGGCGTTCCGGTTGGGCTTCATCGAGGCGCCGGTCCAGGTATTCGCCTTTCAGTATGTGCCGGGCGAACAGTCGCAACTGGCCGGTGGTGCGGCCGCGTTCGCCATTGAGGCGGGCTTCAGGCAGCCCGGTTTCCTGGCTGCCAATGGCCGTGATATCGGCGCCGCGAGCCTCGATTTCATCTGCGATGGCTTCGAGCAGGGCAGCCCGGTCCTGGCGGCTGCTGGCTGCATAGGCCGGGAAGGCGGCTTCGGCGGCCTGGCAGGCACGGTCCACCAGTTCAGGCGAGCCTGTGGAAAAACGGTACGACGGGCCGTGGGCCGGGCTACTCTGGAAGGCGTCAGTGGTGGCGACCCATTCTCCGGCGATCAGATGCTTGCCGTGCGGGGTGAAAGTCATGGTCATCCTTGCATTTTGGTACTGGCCGCGCGGCCAGGCGCGGTAGGGAAAAGTCAGGTATTGCCGGCCGGTTCAGCGCCCGGTCCTGACGCGCCACTCCTCGTATTTCTTCTGGTTCTCTTCCTGGGTGCAGGGGTAGAGGCCGATGATGGGCGTGCCTGCCTGGACTTCCGACAGCACGAAATCTTCGAAGCGCTCCATATCGGCGCATTCATTCGCAATTTCATCGGCCAGATGCGCGGGGATCACCATCACGCCATCACCATCGCCAACCAGTACATCACCGGGGAAAACCGCCGCGTCGCCGCAGGCGATGGGCACATTGATATCCAGCGCTTCATGCAGCGTCAGGTTGGTGGGCGCCGATGCCCTGGCGCAATAGGCCGGCATGTCCAGTGCGCCGATGGAAGTGACATCGCGCAGGCCTCCGTCCGTCACGATACCGGCAGCGCCGCGCAATGCCAGCCGGGTGATCAGGATGGAACCCGCCGTGGCGGCACGGGCATCCTTGCGGCCGTCCATGACCAGGACCCAGCCGGGCGGGCAGGTTTCCACTGCGACGCGCTGGGGGTGGTCTGCGTTGCGGAAAACACTGAGCGGATTGCGGTCTTCGCGGGCCGGAATGTAGCGCAGCGTGAATGCCTGCCCCACCATGTTCTCGGGCTTGGGGGTGACGGGCACAACTCCCTGGATGAATTGGGTCCGAAGGCCGCGCTTGTAGAGCGCCGTGGCCACAGAGGCGGTGGACACTTTTTTCAGCTTGGCGCGTGTAGCTTCTGAAAGCACATAGTCAGACATCTGATACTCCAGTGGGTCAGTAGATGACCGGCTCATCGACAGGCCGGCCATGATCGGTTTTCAGGAAGTCGAAATCGCAGCCCTTGTCAGCCTGTTCGACATGCTTGGAAAAAATATGTCCGTAGCCGCGTTCGTACTTGGGTTCGGGGGCTTGCCAGGCGGCACGGCGCTCGGCCAGTTCCGCCTCGGGGACCAGCATGTCAAGGCGGCGCGCGGGAATATCCAGCTCCACGATGTCTCCGTTGCGCAGCAGCGCCAGCGGACCGCCGATGAAGGATTCCGGCGCGACGTGCAGCACGCAGGCGCCAAAGCTGGTGCCGGACATGCGCGCGTCGGAAATCCGCACCATGTCGCGCATGCCCAGTTTCATCAGCGCCTTGGGCATCGGGATCATGCCCCATTCAGGCATGCCGGGCCCGCCCAGCGGGCCGGCATTGCGCAGCACCAGTACGGTGTCGGGCGTCATCGGATAATCCGGGTCGTCGATGATCTTCTTCAGTTCGGGGTAGCTGTCGGCAACCAGCGCCGGACCGCGGTGGCGGTGGAATTTCGGGTCGCAGGCCGCAGGCTTGATGACCGCGCCATCCGGACAGAGATTGCCTTTCAAAACTGCCAGTGAACCTTCGTGGTAGACCGGATTCGACAGTGGCCGGATCACGTCTTCATTCCAGATGGGCGTATCTGCCAGGCCCTCCACCAGCGGCCGGCCCGTGACGTCGATCGCGCTGGCATCCAGTTTGTCGCCAAGCTGGCGCATGAGCGCGCGCAAGCCGCCAGCGTAGAAAAAATCCTCCATCAGATACTGCGTACCTGAGGGCCGGATGTTGGCAATGACGGGCGTGGTGCGTCCGATGCGGTCCAGGTCGTCAAGCTCCAGTGGAATGCCTGCGCGCCTGGCCATGGCAATCAGGTGAATGATGGCGTTGGTGGAGCAGCCGGTCGCCATTGCCACCGTCACGGCATTCCGGACGGCGGCCGGGGTGATGATCTTGTTGGGTGTCAGGTCTTCCCACACCATATCCACGATGCGACGCCCGCACTCGGTGGACATGCGTTGGTGATTGGCGTCGGCGGCGGGAATGGATGACGCCCCCGGCAGGCACAGGCCCATGGCTTCGGCGATGGCCGTCATGGTGGACGCGGTTCCCATGGTCATGCAATGCCCGTAGGAACGGGCGATGCCGGCTTCCATGCCCTGCCATTCCTTTTGCGTGACATTGCCGGCGCGGCGCTCATCCCAGAGCTTGAACATGTCGGTGCCGGAACCCAGGTACTTTCCGGCGTAGTTACCCCGCAGCATGGGGCCGGCCGGCAGGTAAATGAAGGGCAGTCCGGCGCTGACGGCACCCATGACCAGTGCCGGCGTGGTTTTGTCACAGCCGCCCATGAGCACGGCGCCGTCGATCGGATGGGAGCGCAGCAGTTCTTCCGTTTCCAGCGCCAGCAGATTGCGGTAGAGCATGGTCGTGGGTTTGACGTAGCTTTCCGACAAAGAGAGGGCGGGCAGTTCCAGCGGGAAGCCGCCGGCCTGGAGCACGCCGCGCTTGACCCGTTCCACCCGTTCCTTGAAGTGCATGTGGCAGGGCTGCGCGTCAGACCAGGTATTGATGATGGCGATGCAAGGCTTGCCCTCCCAGTCGGCCGGGTCGTAGCCCATTTGCAGGGTGCGGGAGCGGTGCCCGGATGAGCGCTGGTCATCGGGTGCAAACCAGCGTGCGGAGCGCAGGTCACTGTATTTTTTCTTTTCAGTCATATCTGTTGCCTTTGGTGTTGATTTTCAAGTGCAGCTTTCAGTTGTCCGGAGTGTCCGGATGAGGATGAGCAGGGCGTGGCCGCTGCCAGGCCGGTCGCTTCATCCAGGGCCAAGGCCGATAGCGTCAGCCCGCCTGCCAGTCTCTCCCCGGGGGCCAGTGTGCTCATGGCCGCCAGCGACCCCAGGCCGGGGCGGTTGATGGCGTCGGGCAGGTGGCTGACGGGTTCGGCGCAGAACACGTCGCGGTCACGCGGGAGGTAGACATGGAGATGTCGCAGTGCGCCAGTGCCAATCAGCGATAGCGTCGTTTGCTGTTCTGGCCAGTTGATGCGGGCCAGGGACGGCTGCCATTGCAGAAAGCACAAGTCCGTGCCCTGCCACGCAGACAGCAGCGTCGGCGTGCCTCGCCCCAGTTCCGGATGGGGCTGCCAGGAACCTGCCGGCAGGCCGTCGGCATCCCGGGGGAAGTGGCCGTTCGCCGAGAATGCCAGCGTCGTGCCGGCAGACCTGGGAAACCAGGGGTGCAGGCCCATGCCGAACGGCAGGGCGTGCTTGCCCCGGTTGGTCAGGCACAGCTGGATCTCGATGCCCGTCGAGGACAGCTGGATGCGCTGTTCGATGCGATAGCACCAGGGCATTCCGGTCTGGCCGGCCGGGGTGCCGGACTCATCGGCCAGCACCGCGAGGCTGGCGTCGGCTTGCAGGACTTGCCAGGAGCGATCCCGGGAAAAACCGTGAATGGCGACGTTCTCTTCCGGCCGGTTGATGGGCAGTTGATGCGTGACATGCTCGAACTCGAAGCGGCCTGCGGCGATGCGATTGGCAAACGGGGCCATGATGAAACAGCCCGCCTTCAAGCCCTGGCCTGGCTGATCCAGCGGCGCCAGAAGCGAAACACGACGGCCGTCGGGATGTTGCCAGTCAGCCGTCAGCATCGTTGCGCCATATTCAGGTGCAACGGTCAGGCGGTATCCATGCGCGTCGAGAACCAGCATTGCGCTACTCCGTTTTCGAATAGTCGATGGCGGTGAAGCTGCCGCCCTGGAAGCGCTGTGCGATGGCATCTCCGACTTCAGGCAATTCGCCATGCCGGGAGGCGTCGTCTTCCGGGGTGTAGCCGATGCGTGCGGCATCGTCCTGGTGCCACCATCTGGCACGGTTGGCCGAGGCGCCCCAGACGATGGCGCAGCCGGTCTCCGGCGCTTCGATGGCAGCGCACACCAGCCGCAGCAGGTCGCCGTGCGACAGCCAGGTGGCCAGGTGCCTGGCCTCGGTCGGCGCGGGCAGGCAGGAGCCGATGCGCAGGTGCACGCTTTCGATGCCATGCTTATCGAACATCATGCGGCCCAGCAACTCTCCCCATGCCTTCGACAAACCGTAGTAGCCGTCGGGACGATAGCTGTCATGGCTATCGAGCGGCGTGTCGCGCCCATGGAAGCCGATGGCGTGATTCGAACTGGCGAAGATCACGCGCTGGCGTGCCTGCCGTGCGGCTTCGAAAATATGCGTGCTGCCCAGCACATTGGATTCAATAATGCCGGGATACGGTTTTTCCACGCTGATGCCGCCGAAATGCAGGATGCAGTCCGTGCCCTGCACCAGGCTGGCGACAGCGCTGGCATCTGCCAGATCGGCTGCCCGGAATTCGCACCCGGCAGGCAGGGGGTCCGGAAACGGCACGATATCGGACAGCCGCAGCCGGTAGCCCAGCGCGGAAAGTTCGCGGGCCAGCAGGCGCCCAAGGTTGCCGGAAGCCCCGGTCAGCAACAAGTGCTTTTTCATCTCAGATTCCTTTCATACGGGCCACCGGTGCGCCCGCCACACCGGATCTGGCCAGGAAAATGCCGCCGGATTGTGGCGCTGCTGCCAGTTGCGCTGCGCTGACGTGCCGGTGGCTGGTCACTGCCAACTGCGTGAGCCCGGGGCCGCAGAAGCAGGGCATGGTCGGGGCCGGGACAGGGAAGGGATAGCAGTCCAGCAAGGCGCCTGCCGGCGAAAACAGGTTCAGGACGCCCGCCGAGACGCCTGCGCTCAGGTAATTACCGTTGGCGTCGCAGGCACCGCCGTCCGGCCTGCCGCTGGCTTCGTCGAGTTCGCGGATACGCCGGTGGTTGGACAGGCCGCCGTTGCTGCAATCGAAGTCATAGCGGTCTATCCAGGGGCCGCGCGAATCGGAATGGAACATGGTGCGGCCGTCTGCGGTCCAGGCCAGGCCATTGGAAATCTCGATGCCGGTCGCCTTGATTTCCGCCGTGCCGTCTGCGGTGATCCGGTAAAGCCGGCTGACCTTTTCCCGTTGTGGCCGTCCATCCATGCTGCCGACCCAGAACGCGCCGTCGGGGCCGACTTTGCCGTCGTTCAGGCGAGAGGTCGCGGGTTCGTCGAACCCGTTCCACAGCACCTCGCGGGCGCCGGTGTCGGGGTTGAAGCGCAGCACCGACCGGGCGAGGGCGACCACCAGCGCGCCGCTGGTGCCCAGGCCCAGTGCCGTGACCGCCTGGCCGAATTGCCAGCGGCCATGCGTGTTGCCTTGCAGGTCAAGCGCCAGGACGAGGCCGGTGTCGATGTCGCAGGCAAACAGCAGCTGGCGCCGATCATCCCACAGCGGGCTTTCCAGCAGCCCGCCGCGCAGATCCGCCAGACAGAGAAAGGGGCCAGTCATGATTCGGCTTCCGTACGGCGGCGGATCACATCAGGGTGCGTTAGCACGAATTCCGAAAGCTCCAGGCCCAGGCCGGCTCCTTCGAAGGGATGGATATGACCTGCCTCGATATGCGGCATGACGGTGACCAGGTCGCGGTACCAGGACGTGTAATAGGCCCGGACCGATTCCTGGAAGACTGCATTGGGGGCGTTCAGCGCAAGGTGGATGGATGCTGCGAAGACAACGGGACCGGTGCAGTCGTGCGGCGCCACGGGCCGCTGGAAGGCTTCGGCCATGGTCGCGATTTTCTTGGCTTCCGACAGGCCGCCGCACCAGGAGATATCCAGCATCACGTAGTCCGTGGCATCCACGCGCAGCACATCCAGGAATTGCGCACGCGTGGCCATGGTTTCGCTGGCGCAGACGGGAATTCCGGCTTGCCGGGAATAGGTGGCCAGCGCCTGCGGGTTGGACATCTTCAGCGGGTCTTCGGCCCAGAAGGGCCTGAAGTCGCGCAGCGCGCTGGCAATCGACAGCGCCGAAGTCAGGTCCCACATCGAGTGCAGCTCGACCATGATCTCCATTCGGTCGCCGACGGCATCGCGTATCTGCCGGAAAGGCTTGAGCGCCTGGTCGATTTCCGTGGCGTGGATGAAGTTGCCGCCATTGGCCACCGCGTAGGGGTCGAAAGGCCAGATCTTCATGGCGCTGATGCCTTGTTCCAGCAGGCTTTCGGCGAGGGCGCCCGCATCGCGGTGGAACGCGATCTGGTCTTCGTAAGGGCCTTCCGCGCCCTGGTCCCCATCGCCGATGTAGCGGCGTGCGCCGGCCTTGTTGTACGTATAGCCGGCGCAGGTGTTGTAGGTACGGATTCGTGGCCGGGATAAGCCGCCAAGCAACTGGTGCACGGGTTGTCCGGTGACTTTGCCGAAGATGTCCCACAAGGCGATATCGACTGCGGATGCTGCGCGGATTTCCACGCCGGAGGAACGGAAGCCGACATAAGGTTCCAGCAGCAGCTTGGAAATGCTGTCGATTTCCAGAGGATCGCGTCCCAGCAGCTGTGGCGCTACCTCGCTGTGCAGGTAGGCCGCCACGGCCGTGGCGCCACGGAAGGTTTCACCCAGCCCGATGATGCCTTCATCAGTATGGATGCGCACCCACAGGATATTGTTGAGGTGCGGCAGTTGGATGGTTTCCAGGGCAGTAATCTTCATCTCAGTGTTCCGAGGGCTGGCGGCTGCGCGCCACAATCTGGGTAGGGTTGACGAAACGCAGGGCAAGCAGCAGCCAGACCAGGGAAGTGACCATGTAGATCACGGCCATGGCGTCAATGGACTGCACCGAGCGCACCCCGGCAGCAAATACCGAGTAGTAGAGGGAGACGACCAGTGTTTGCGAGGTCGGGCCTGCGGTCAGGAAGGTCAGTTCGAACATGGCGACGGTACGGACCAGCACCAGCAGCATGGCGGCCAGGATGCCGGGCAGCAGCATGGGCAGCAGTACGTGCCAGAACAGCTTGAACGTGCCTGCGCCGAAGACCCGTGCAGCGGATTCGATCTTCGTGTCGATCTGCTCGATGAAGGGAATCATGACCAGGATGACGAAAGGCACTGTCGGGACGAGATTGGCCAGTACGACCCCCCAGAATGTGCCGCCCACGCCGACTTTGTACAGAACGGTGGCCAGCGGGATACCGAAGGTGATGGGCGGTACCAGCAGCGGCAGCAGGAAGATCAGCATGACGGCCTTCTTGCCCGGGAACTCGCGGCGCGCCATCGCATAGGCCGCGGTGACGCCGATCAGGCCGGATAGCAGCACGACCAGGAAGACGACCTGGAACGTCACCAGCAGGACTTGCCCAAGCTGGAATTCGGCCCAGGAAGCGGCGTACCACTGGGTGGTGAAGCCTTCCGGAAACCAGGTGCCCAGCCAGCGCGTGCCAAAACTGGACACCAGCACTGCGCCGATGACGGCAATCACGTTGAGGACGAAGAAACCGGTGATCACCCAGACTGCAGTGATCCAGAGGCGGGAGAGGAATGTAGTGTCGCGGATCATTTTTTTATCCTTTGCCGCCAGCAGCGGAGCCGCGGTAGAACATGGAGCGCACGCCCAGCAGTGCGCCGACGACAATCAGCTGCACTGCGGCCATGATCATGGCGATCGCCGACGCCATGGAATCGTCATACTGTTCGAAGGCGGCCTGGGCGGCTGCGATCGAAATGACGCGTGTCGGCCCAGACGGCGCGCCCAGCAGGACAGCCGAAGGGAATACCGCGAAGGCCTGCACGAAGGTCAGGCACGAAGCCACTACCAGACCGGGAACCAGCAAGGGCAGCATGACGTGGCGGAAACGTTGCCAACTGCCGGCGCCCTGGGTGGCAGCCGCCCGTTCCAGGGCAGGGTCTATGCCTGTGACGTAGGAAAGTGTCAGCAGGAAGGTGAACGGGAAGACCGTGATCACCAGTGATACGAAGACCCCCCAGTAGTTGTTGGTCAGTTTCAGCGGGTTATCCACCAGTCCGATGGCCATCAGCGTGCGGCTGAACCAGCCCTGGGGGCCCAGGTAGTTGAGCAGGCCTTCCGCGATCAGAACCGTTCCCAGCGTCACCGGCAGCACCAGGATGGTGGTCAGCAGGCGTTGCCGCGACATCAGCCGCACGCGCATGGCGATGGGGACGGCAAACAGCACCGAGAAGAGGGTGACCGGCACGGCCAGCCAAAGCGTGGCACTGATGGTTTTGTACAGGTAGGGGTCGGAAAAGAACTTGCTGTAGTTCGCCAGTGCACCGCCTCCGTCCAGTGGGTCGAACGACAGGAAAAGACCGTACAGGAAGGGATAGATGAATACGCCGACGACGAAGATCAGGGCGGGCAGGATCAGCAGCGTCGTGCCGTCCACGCCGCGATTGGCAAGCCGCTGACGCCAGCCGGGCTGGTCGTCGTCACGTCGCGTGACCGGCAGAGTTTCGGTGATGGACATCATTCAGCCCTCCGGTGCGAATACCAGTGCGCGCGACTGGTCGATATGCAGGGAAATGCGGCTGCCCAGTTCGACATTCTTCGGTGCGTGGAAAATCAGCTGCAAGCCGGTGTCGGTGCGGGCGGTACCGACGTATTCGCGGCCGCGGTACTCAATGGTTTCCACCGTGGCGGAGATCGTGTTGGAACTGGCGCCGCAGGCGGTGACATCGTCGCCGCGTGCGGCCAGGATGGCTTCGTCGCCGATGTCCAGTGCTGCCATGGCGCGGCCGGTCAGGCGGTCGCCGGCGACGGCAATCGTGACTTGATCGCCGGCCTTTTCCACCACCTTGCCGGGGATGGCATTGCGAAAGCCCATGAATGCGGCGACGTCCAGGTATTGCGGGCTTTCATACAGTTCGCTAGGAGCGCCCATTTGCCGGATTTCGCCTTCGCGCATGACGACGATGCGGTCGGCCAGCGACAGGGCCTCATCCTGGTCGTGGGTGACGTAGATGGTCGTGGCGCCCAGCTGGTTGTGGATGCGGCGGATCTCCGAGCGCATTTCCAGCCTGAGCTTGGCGTCGAGGTTGGACAGCGGCTCATCCATCAGCACCAGCGGCGGTTCGATGACAATGGCGCGAGCGATTGCCACGCGTTGCTGTTGGCCGCCGGACAGTTGTCCCGGCAACTTTTCCGCCTGGCCTTCCAGCCGGACCAGCGAGAGAGCCTGGCGGGCGCGTTTTTCGATTTCCGCCTTGGGCATGCCGCGCATCTTCAGGCCGAAACCGACGTTGTGCAGTACGCTCATGTGGGGAAAGAGCGCATAGTTCTGAAACACCATGCCGAAGCCACGTTCTTCGGGCTTGAGCCGGTCGATGCGGCGGTCATCCATGTAGATGCCGCCGCCAGTCGTGCCGAGCAGGCCGGCGATGCAATTGAGCGCCGTGGATTTGCCGCAGCCCGACGGGCCCAGCAAAGCAATGAATTCACCCTTGCGGATGGAGAGGTCGATGGCCTTCAGGGCGTTGAATGCTCCGAAGGCGCGGCTCATGCGGTTGAGCCGGAGTTCGCTGAAAGACATAGCGGATACCCAGAATGTTGACATGGGGCAAACACCCGGCGCGCGCAGGCGGGCGCCGGGGCAAGGCGATGAATCTAAGGACGGCGAAATGCGGGCGGGAGGCAGCGCCTGGCATGCCTTGCGGCAGCGAGGCCGGCAACGGGTGGCGCGTTGGGCGCTACCCGCCGGGGCGCAGGCGGCCTACCTCCGCTGGACGGCTCAGACCGAGGCGACCAGTTCGTCCCACATCCGGAATGCCGCGACCAGCGCTTCCGGTTCCAGCGGCAGGTCGATCGGATTGTTGGCAATCCAGTCTGCGTATTCCGGGCGTCCGTATTCCGCCATGATTTCCTGGCTGGACTTGGGCGCCATTTCGATGGTGACGTTCTTGACGGCGGGGCCGGGATAGAAGTAGCCCGCGTCGTACGAATAGGCCTGCTGGTCAGGTTGCAGCGCGAACTTGATGAATTCCAGCAGCACGGCGATGCGTTCTTCCGGCACGCCGCGGGGAATGGAGAAGTAATGGGCGTCGCAGACCCAATGGAAACCGTCCAGCTTGCCTACCGCCATGGATTTCGGCACCACGCCCAGGGCCCGCGGGTTGATATCCCAGCCCGTGGTGGTGACCGTCATGTCGCGCGTGCCTTCGCCCAGTTCTTTCATCAGGGCGCCGGTACCTGCGGGGTAGTACTCGACATAGCGATTGAGTTCCTTCAGGTAGGCCCAGGTGTTGCTCCAGCCATTGACCGGGTCCTTGGGATCGCTGTCGCCCAGCAGGTAGGGCAAGCCCATCAGGAAGGTGCGTCCCGGACCGGAATTCGCGGGACGGGCATAGATGAACTTGTTCGGGTTGGCCTTGGCCCAGGCCAGCAGCTGCTCGGCATTTTTGGGCGGGTTGGGAACCTTGGCCGGGTTGTACTCAAGCAGGGGGCCGGAAGGGTAATAGGACACCACCACGCCTCGGCCCTTGCCCATTTCCTGCATCCGCCAGGCGGGGTCCAGGTAGATGTTTTTCAGGTCGGGCAGGCCGCTATTGGGGATGGCGGAAAAGTCCGTCCAGATGTCGTCCCCCAGGCCGGCGGACAGGGCATCGGGGCCGATGATGACCAGGTCAATGTCGATGCGGCGGGCCCGTTGCTGCGCCTTGATCTTGCCGGGCAATTCGGGGGCCGGGGCCTTGTTGAAGGTGAAGCGCGAAACCAGCTCGGGGCGCGCCTTGGCGAAGTTGTCGAAGATCGGTTGCGTCAATGCAAGATTGCCTGCCGCGTCGATCACGTTCAGGGCCACGGGTTTGCTGGGCAGCGCCAGCTGTGCCCAGGCGTTGCCCTTGGGCAGAACCAGCCCCAGCCCTGCAGCACTGGCGCCTGCGATAAAGCTGCGCCGGGAAAAGCGTGCATCCATGTCATCCTCCTTTGTCATTGAACGGCTCGTCTTGTGTGTTGTGTCACGGCCGTTTTCTATAAAAACCAGGTCCAGCCGGCTTCATGTCTCCTCCAGAAGCCACTGTTTCAGGCAAGCAACTCGGCAGGGATGCGCGGGTGGTGGTGCGCTCCATTCCGGGTCGTTGCCGGATGCGCTACATGATTCCGTCGGTCTCCCAGTGTTTGATGATGTGTTCCAGACGGGCGCGGTCCTGGGGTTCCAGGCGCTCCAGGCCAGGCAAGCGCGTAGGGCCGACAGGCAAACCGCGGATTTGCAGCGCTTCCTTCACGACCGTGACGTTGGCTCCATTGCGATACTTGGTACGCATGGTTTCGAATTCTGCGATGCTGTCCACCACGGCGCGGGCGCGGGCATAGTCCCCGGCCTCAAGCGCACGCCAGACTGCCAGGGAGCGCTCGGGGGCGATATTCACCAGCCCGGAAGTGAATCCCTTGCCGCCCAGTGCGTGGAAGGGCAGGGCCCAGCTTTCGGCCAGGCCGCAGATCCAGGTGGCATCCGTACCCTTGGTGGCGCGGCAGCATTCAAAGAACAGCATGGTATTGGTGGCGGCGAACTTGACCCCGGCGACGCGGGGGTGGGTGGCCAGGCGCACCATGTCGTCCAGAGGAATCTGGTCGGAACGGATATACGCAACGACGGGCAGCTCGGTGGCTTCGGCGATGGCGATGAAATAGTCCACCTGAGCATGTGGCGCCGCGAAAGGGTCCAGCGGATGATGGATCATCAAACCGTCGGCGCCGTTGGCAGTGGCGGCTTGCGCCAGGTGGATCGCATCACGCACCGAGCGGCCCGCAGAGGCGGTGACGGCGGCACGGCCGGCGTTGGCTTCGATGGCAATTGCCTGCAGGCGGATGATCTCGTCGAGCGTCAGACTGTAGAACTCGCCGGTATTGCCGCCACTGACGATGTTGTGCACACCGGCTGCCGCAATGCTGGAAATGATGCGCCCGGTGAGCGCTGGATCTATTTCCCCTTGCGCGTCGTAAGCGGTTGCGTGAACCCCCGAGATGCCATGCAGCACCTGGCGGTATGCCTTGAAATCCATTGTCTCCTCCTTTTGTTATTGGCTTAGAAAACCAGTTCGATATGTGTCTGACCGGCTTTCAGGATGTGCTCGCGCATCAGCCGTTCGGCAAGGTCTTCATTTCTTGAAGTGATGGCGGCCATGATGTCCCGGTGCTCGCAGAACGATTGCTCACGCACCTCGGGGCTGCTCAGGACGGTGATGCGTGCCGCATGGTCGTACATGCGCTGGGCGTTCTGCAGCCGGCACAGATACGTACAGCCGGAGGCGCTGTGGATGCCGTCGTGGAAGCTTTCATTGAGTTCCACCAGGGCGTCAATGTCGCCCGCGTCCACGGCCTGCTGCATTTGCACGATGGCGTTGCTCAGGAAACTGAAATCTGCGTCGCTGCCGTGTTTGGCGGCCTGGCGGGCAATGATGCTTTCCAGCGCGGCCCGGGCCAGCGTCATTTCTTCGGCCTGGCGGGCAGAGAAGGTGACATAGGTGCCACGCCTGGCTTCGGTGTGGACCAGGCCTTCGCCTTCCAACTGCCGCAGCGCTTCCTTGAGCGGGCTGGTGCTGATGCCGAACTGTGCGGCCAGCTGTCGCTCGTTGAGCTTTTCCCCGGTGCGGAGCTTGCCGGCGATGATGGCCGAGCGCAGTTGATCGTGCACGTGGTCGCGCAGGCTGCGCAGCTTGATCGGCTGGATGGGCGAGGAGAAAACGGCATTGGACATTGTTGCAGCCCCGGTGGGGATCAAAAAAGGAAACGGGTGACAGCGAAATACGGTCTTGGCATCAACAGGAAAATGACTGGGACTGGGCCGGAACCCGGTTTTTGCTGCGCCTTTTCCTGTTGTTTTGTGTTGAAGCCATTGTTCCATTCTGATATATCACAGTCAATATCTGATATATCAGATTTCATGGGGAGTTTCCCGTAGGGAGAAATGCTAGTCCTGGGCAGGCAGCCTGACGGCTGCCGTGATCCCGTCGCGCCAGGGCTGACTCTTCTGCCAGGTGACCTGGCTACAGGGATGGCAAGGGGAAAAGGGGAAAAGAAGGCTTGGTGACTAGTGACGAAGCACAAGGACGGCAAAGCAGTCAGCCGGTCATTGTCGAGGCATGCAGATAGGCGTGGGCACGTGCGCAGCCAGCCTATTGCCGTCATCTTCGATGAATAGGCTATGAGGCTGGGTAGAGGATGATTTCGGCCCGATGCTATGCTGGTTCCTTACCACGCGCTGGCGGGCTGGATGGGGCTGGCGCATCCACGAACGGGAGATTCGCTTGGACAAGCTCATAGTCAAACAGGTAGCCGTGCTGGGTGCAGGTGTCATGGGGGCGCAGATTGCCGCGCATTTTGCCAATGCCGGCATTTCGGTGCTGCTGTATGACCTGACCGCCAAAGACGGTGATCGCAGCGGGGCCGCGGCGCGCGCTGTGGCCAATCTGGCGCGCCTGCAACCGCCGCCGCTGGCCGAGGCCGCGCGCGTCGGCCTGATCCAGCCTGCCAACTATGACGATGACCTGCCCTCGCTTGAAAATTGCGATCTGGTGCTGGAAGCGATTGCGGAGCGGCTGGACTGGAAGCTCGATCTTTACCGGCGTGTGGTGCCGCACCTGCCTGCCCATGCGGTGTTCGCCACCAATACATCCGGGCTGTCCATCAATACGTTGGCGGATGCGCTGCCGGAACCCCTGCGCCGGCGTTTCTGCGGCGTGCATTTTTTCAATCCGCCGCGCTATATGCGGCTGGTAGAGCTGATTGCTGCGCGCGATACTGATGCCGCCGTGCTCGACGGCCTGGAAAGCTGGCTGACGACGCGGCTAGGCAAGGGCGTCGTGCGGGCGCTGGATACCCCGAATTTCATTGGCAATCGCATCGGGATTTTTGCCATGCTGGCGGCACTGCATCACGCCGAAGCCATGGGCCTGGCGCCGGACGAGGTCGATGCCATTACCGGCCCTGCGATCGGTCGGCCCAAGAGCGCAACCTATCGTACGGCAGACGTGATCGGCCTGGATACTTTCGCGCATGTGGTGGCAACCATGGACCAGCACTTGCCGGACGATCCCTGGCATCGCTACTTCCGCCTGCCAGCCTGGATGCAGGATTTGATCCGCCAGGGCGCGTTGGGGCAGAAAACCGGGGCAGGGGTCTATCGCAAGGAAGGCCGTGTCATCCAGGTGCTGGATGCCGGCACGGGCAAGTACCGCGATGGCGCCGGCCGCATGTCCGCAGCCCTGGCAGAGATACTGAAGCTGGAAGACCCGGCCGCGCGTATGCGCGCCCTGCGCGACAGCAGCGATAAGCAGGCAAATTTCCTGTGGAATGTGTTCCGCGATATTTTCCATTACAGCGCGTACCACCTGGCGGAGATCGCACATTGCGCACGAGACCTGGATCTGACGTTGCGCTGGGGCTTCGCCTGGTCGCAAGGGCCGTTCGAGACATGGCAGCAGAGCGACTGGCAGGCAACGGCGCAGGCCATCGCGGCGGATGTCGCGGCAGGCCGGGCACTGGCCGATGCTCCCTTGCCTGGCTGGGTACTGGAGACGTCGCGCCGGGGCGTGCACCAGGCTGAAGGTTCCTATGGCGCTGGTGACGGCCGCCTGCATCCACGCAGCGCCTTGCCCGTTTACCGGCGCCAATGTTTCCCGGAGCGGCTGGCCGGGGAGAGCGCGGCGTCCGGGCGTACCGTGCATTGGGAAAATGAGGGCGTCAGTCTTTGGGCTCTGGATGGGCTGGATGCACGCATCGCGGTGGTGTCTTTCAAGAGCCGCATGCATGCCGTGGGCGAGGAAGTGCTCGACGGCCTGTTGCAGGCGATTTCCCGCGCCGAGCAGGATTTCGATGGCCTGGTGTTGTGGCATTCTGCGCCATTTTCAGTCGGTGCGAACCTGAAGCAGTTGCTTGCCGCTGCGCAGGATGGGCAGTTCGAGGCCGTGGACGGTATCCTGCAGCGTTTCCAGCAGGTGTCGCTGGCGCTGCAATATGCACAGGTGCCGGTGGTGGCCGCCGTGGAGGGCATGGCGCTGGGCGGCGGCTGCGAATTCGCCGTCCATGCGGCGCGGCGCGTCCTGGCGCTGGAAACCTCCATCGGCCTGGTGGAAACGGGCGTGGGCCTGATTCCCGCTGGCGGCGGTTGCGTCTATGTGGCGCAGCGCGCCGCCCTGCTGGCAGCCACGGCGGATGCTACCGGCACCATTCTGCCGCATTTGCGCCCGCTGTTCCAGAACGTGGCTCAGGCGCGGACGTCGCGCAGCGCCTGGGATGCCCAGGCCCTGGGTTATGCACGCCATGGCGATACGGTGCTGTTCCATCCCGCGGAACTGTTGTACTCGGGCATCAGGGCGGCGCGCGGTCTGGCGGAGTCCGGTTATGCGCCGCCGCCGCGTTATGCCGTGATTCCTGTCGCCGGACAGGCTGGCCTGGATATGCTGGAAACCGAACTGAGTGTCCAGCGCGAGGCTGGCCGCATCAGCAAGCACGATTACCGTGTGGCGCTGGGGGCGGCGACGGTATTGTG
Organism: Kerstersia gyiorum; assembly: GCF_048595715.1. NCBI lineage: Bacteria > Pseudomonadati > Pseudomonadota > Betaproteobacteria > Burkholderiales > Alcaligenaceae > Kerstersia > Kerstersia gyiorum. Next base: position 3,001,363 of record NZ_CP169556.1, on the reverse strand, counting down.
CGGCGGCCAGCCGGATAGCGGCACGCAGGCGCCGGTTGCACAGATGCTGGCAGCTGAACGCAGGGTGTTCATCGAGCTGCTGCGCACGCCGGAAACACAGGCGCGCATCGCCCATACGCTTAAGACCGGCAAGCCCTTGCGCAACTGATGATTCCTCTTTCGGGCGGGTAGGGACGCAGGAATCGAGTCCATTCGCATACTCATGTGTTAAAAATGCAATTAACATCAATTTTCATTTGTATGTGTGGGCGTGCCACTGCTGTGCCGGTCAGGCCGGTCGGCTTGTGCATCCAGCATGTCCCACAAGCTTGGCTTTCATGCGTGCCCCCTATACCGATATCGAGCAGATCTACCATGCGCACCAGCCCTGGCTGAAGTCCTGGCTGGCACGCAAGCTGGGTGACGTCCATGGCGCGGCCGACGTGGTGCAGGATGTCTTCATGCGCCTGCTGACGCGCATCGAACCTGCGCCCCTGCTGGAACCGCGCGCCATGCTGACGACGATTGCCCAGCGTGTGCTGGCCAGCCGCTGGCGGCGAGAGCAACTGGAACGTGCCTACCTGGATTCGTTGGCACAGCATGAACAGGCCTATGCCATGTCTGCCGAGGCGCAGGCCATCGTGATCGAAACCTTGATGGAAGTGGACCAACTGTTGGCAGGCTTGCCGCGTGCGGTCAGGGAGGCGTTTCTTCTGAGCCAGCTGGAAGGCTTGAGACAGGCAGAAATCGCCGAGAAAATGGGTATCTCGGTGACGACGGTCAAACGCTACCTGGCGCGGGCTGCCCTGCAGTGCTATTTCCCGGAAGGGGTGCAAGCCATTTGCGGCCAGGGCGGCTGATAGCCTCATGCATCAAGATTTTTCGCGTGATGCCGGCCAGCGGCCGGGCAACCCGTCGGCCGCAGATGCGCCAGATCAGGAAGAGGCACCGGTGCCCAGGGACATTGCCCAGCAGGCCGTGCTTTGGCTGTTGACCCTGCAGGAAGACCCTGGCTCACGCCAAACCTTGCGTGAATGGCTGTGCTGGCGCGATGCGTCGCCTGAGCACGCTCGTGCCTGGCGCCGTATCGAAGCGTTGCACGGCAAGTTCCAGCAAGTGCAGGCTGTGACGCCCGATTCGGCTGCTGCAGCAAGGCGTGCCCTGGTGGGCGCGCCGCCAGACCGGCGCCGCCGTGTCTTTGCGGGCATGATGGCGGCACTGCTGATAGGCGGTGGCGCCTGGACGGCGCAGGACAGCCTGCCGGTGCTGCGTTGGACTGCCCAGGTGCGCACCGGCAAGGGCGAGCGCTGGCAGCAACGCCTGGATGACGGCACGGAACTGGCCGTGGCGGGAAACAGTGCGCTGAACGTTCGGTTCGATGCCGCGCAACGCGTGATCGAGTTGCTGGCCGGAGAAGTATTCATCAGCACCGCACATGCAACCGGCGAGTCGCGGCCATTTCTGGTGCGCACGCCGCTGGGCAGCGCCCAGGCGCTGGGAACTGAATATTCCGTGCGCCTGTTGCAAGGGCAGGGCCGGCCGGCAGCCCAGGTAGCGGTCTTCAGTGGTCGGGTGTTGGTCCGGCCAGAAGCCGGGCTGACCGGTTCGGTGACGGACACCGGTTGGTTCAATGGGACGCAGGCTGGTGCCGAAGCTGGCGCCGGGCCAGGGGACGGGGAGAGTGCGGCAGTTGGCCGGGTGCTGGATGCCGGGGAACAGGTCGAATTCCATGCCGGTGGCTACGGGCAACCCGGCCCGGCAGACGTCAACCGGGAAAGCTGGCGGCGCGGCATGATGGTCGCGCACCAGCAGCGCCTGGATGTTTTCCTGGCGGAACTGGATCCCTTCCTGCCGTTCACTGTCAGTGTCGATCCGGCGGTGGCCGGACGCCGCCTGTCAGGCTCGTATCCGCTGGACCGGCCCGAGGATGTGATTTTCAGCGTGGCGCGCATGCTGGGCCTGGAAGTCGAGGCTCGGCGTCGGCGCTGGCGCAGCGATGCATTCCATCTGTCCGCGCGGGCCGACGGGCCAGGCCGCTAGGTCGCCAGGCGAACGAGGCTGGCGGCTCGCAGTACCCATGGCATGACTGGTGCCATTTTTTCATGGGTGGTCTGTTTTTCAGTCTCATGCGACATGACAGGTAGAAGCCCTGGCCGTGGTGCGCCGGGGCATGCGGTCATCCTGCCTGGATGGCGCTACTTGTACGCGGATGAAATGATGACTGTCAAAAATTCCCGGGCCTGGAAGGCCTCCGTCGCGGGCGCCGTCATGCCAGCCCAATTACCTGTTGCAGTAGTGTCGGCCCTGCTCGCGTTGGGTGCACCTCCGGCTTTTGCCGCGTCCGGCGTCGCTGCTGGGGTTGCGGGCAATGCGGCGGCAGTGCAGGCCGGCAGCGCCGGTGTCAGGGCTTTTTCCATTGCGGCGGGCCCGCTGGAGCAGGTACTCAACGATTTTGGCACGCAGGCGGGCTGGCTGCTGACCTATGCGCCCGAACTGGTCGAGCACAAGCAAAGCCCCGGCCTGGAAGGTAATTATCTGCCTCAGGCCGCGCTGGCACTGCTGCTGGAAAATACCGGCCTGCAGGCGGTGGAAACCGGAAGCGGCGGCTATATGCTGCAACGCACACCGGCGCGTGCACATGGCGCCGGCCCGGCACTATTGGATGTGGTGACGGTGACAGGTGTTGATGGCAGCTATGGCAAGCCGGGGGCGCACAGTTCGCGCGTCATGAACGAGAACATGCAAAGCCTGGATGCCGTCCTGCGCAGCATGCCGGGCACCTATACGCAGCTGGATCCCTTGCAGGGCGCGGTAACGGTGAACGTGCGCGGCATGAGCGGCCTGGGGCGGGTGAACACCATGGTTGATGGCGTGACCCAGACCTACTACGGCGTGGCGCCTTCGAGCTATCACGGCGCGGGTGCAAATACGTCTTCGGGCGTGATGATAGACCCGAATTTCCTGGTGGGCGTGGATGTCAGCCGGGGCAGCAGCGCGGGTTCACAGGGCGTCAATGCGCTGGCGGGCAGCGCCAATATGCGCACCATAGGCGTTGATGATGTGCTGCGAGAAGGACGCAGCTTCGGGATGCTGGGCCGGGCTTCAGTGGGCAGCAATGGCCTGGGCCGCACCGGCATGGTAACGCTGGCCGGGCGTACCCAGGCTTTCACTGACAGCGGCAGTATTGCTGCGCTGGTCGGTATGAGCGCCAGCACGCTGCATGCCACCTACACCAATGGCGGCGGCCGCAGCAGCGAGGATTTCCTGGGCGAGGACAACGAATTCCTCAAGCAAAGCCCCCGGTCCCAGCTTTACAAGGTGGAGCTGCGGCCCAACCGCTTCCATCGCCTGGAATTCAGCGGCCGTAACTACAAGACGCAGATGACCAAGCGCGACATCCGCAGCGATGATTACTACCTGAAGTACAACTACGCGCCGGGTTCCGATCTGGTGGATGTGAGCATGCTGCTCAGTACCAGCCGCTCGCAACAGGATTTCGAGCCGGGTGCTCCGTTCACCTACGAAAGCGCAGCCATCAAAAACCGTTCGCAAACCGTGGACCTCAGCAACACCAGCCGGTTTGCGCTGGGCGAGACCAGGCTGGCGCTGCTGGTGGGCGGCAAGTTCATGAACACTCGTTATCAGCGCGATTACTCCCGAGTATGGGAAGACGAGGGTTACAACGCCTTCCTGCCTGAAGGACGCCAGCGCATCGCAGCACTGTATACCGGGCTGGGGATCAGTCGCGGTATTTACCAGCTCGACCTGAACCTGAATTACACGCGCAGCAAGGTCCAGGGCTTCAAGCCCGAATGCCCGGAGGATGTGGCCTGCTTCCCGCAGGGGGCCTCGGAACTCAACCTGAAGGATTCGTCCTTCAATCCTTCGGTAACGTTCTCGGCGCAGGTGACGCCATGGCTGCAGCCCTTTGTCGGCTACAGCCATTCCACCCGGGCGCCCAACGTGCAGGAAGTGTTTTTCGGCAATGAAGGCGGTGGCTCCATGAATCCTTTCCTCAAGCCCGAGCATGCGCGCACTGTCGAGGCGGGGTTCAACCTGATCAAGCCGGACCTGCTGACTGCCGGTGATTCCTTCCGGCTGAAGGCGCTGGCATACCGCACGCGCATCCGTGACTACATTGCCAGCGAATCGTTCTTCCTGTGCAACGACGGCTCCCGCTGCAAGGATATCGACAATTCCAGCGCCAGTTTCAATGCGCACATGTCGGTCAATACGCTTTCGCCTGTCACCACGCGGGGCTATGAACTGGAAGCTGCCTACGATGCCGGTGTCGGTTTCGTCAATGTGGCATGGAGCTGGCAGCATACCAACCAGCCAACCTCGATTGCCAGCACGACGCAGCTCGGGTTCGGCTATGACGACATGGCCGACTTGCCGCGCAGCTATGGCACGATAGACCTAGGAGGGCGCTTCTTCGACCGCCGCCTGGTCATCGGCAGCCTGATCAAGTACACCGGACGCGTTAAACGCCTGAGTACCGAAGGCATCAGCCTGGACAGCAACACCGTGGAAAAGGAAGACATGCCGCGCATTCCGACCATCGTGGACCTGTATGGCAGCTACAAGGTGTCCGAGGCGCTGAGCCTGCGCTTCTCGGTGCAGAACCTGGCCGACAAGGACTATGCCGAAGCCCTGAACCGGATGAATCAGGACCTGTATTACGCTGAAGAGGGGATGTCCATCAACACCACGGCGCGCGGCCGTACCTACATGATCGGTGCCGAATTGCGGTTCTGAGGATGGCAGCGGGGGCCCAGGCAGCCCCCCGTTTTTTGTTCCATGGTAGATGCCGTTGCCAGCCCTGGGTCAAAAAAATCCTGCCGCAGGCCTGAACGGCCGGGCAGGATACAGGGGTAAAGCGTCAGGTCAGCGCGTAACGGGCAGCAGGCCGCCCGCTACGGTCTCGGCATCAGTCACGGCTGCCGCCGGCGATGCCCAGCAGCGCCAGCAGGTTAGAGAAGACGTTGTAGACGTCCAGGTAGATGGCCAGGGTGGCGGACACGTAGTTGGTTTCGCCGCCATTGATGACGCGCTGCAGGTCTACCAGCATGAAGGCCGAGAAAATCACGACCGCCAGGACCGAGATGGTCAGCATCATGGCCGGCATTTGCAGGAAGATGTTGGCCAGGGCAGCCACCAGGATCACGATGGCGCCAGTGAACAGCCACTTCTGCATGCCGGACAGGTCACGCTTGATGGTCGTGGCGAGCGTGGCCATGGTGCCGAAGACGATGGCGGTGCCGCCGAAGGCGGTCATCACCAGCTGCGCACCGTTGCTCATGCCGAGCACGAAGCCCAGCAGGCGCGACAGCATCAGGCCCATGAAGAAGGTGAAGGCCAGCAGCAGTACGACACCCATGCTGTTGTTCTTGTTGCGCTCGATCATGTACATCAGGCCGAAGGCGCCGGCCAGGAACAGGATGGCGGTCAGGCCGGGGCTGCCGGCAGTCAGGGCGCCGAAGTTCATCGACAGGCCCAGTGCTGCGCCCAGCACAGTGGGAATCAGCGATAGCGCCAGCAGCCAGTAGGTATTGCGCAGGACACGGTTGCGCACGACCTCGCCTGGGGCGCTGGCCGAGCGATTGAAGGGGGAAGGTCGTTCGGTATTCATGACGGCTCCTATAGGGTTCCGAATGCCGGGCGCAAGGGCCCGGACGCAAGTTCAGACACGTAGCATAGCTTACAGTTCCCTGAAAACTCAAATAATCCAGTGAAAAAATGAGCACAGGGAGGCAGGGTACACAGCGGCATGCCCGTGGCGGGCAGCGGTGGGCGCATATCAGCGCTGCGAGAGATCGTGCGCCTTCAGTTCGTGGCCGTCGTCCTGGTAGCGGCGCCAGCGCAGGCGGGCATGCTGCCGATCGGCGTCGCTGCCGGAGACGAATTCCAGAATTCTGGTGTAGTGGCCGTACTCCTGGGGGCAGCCGTCATCCAGGTTGATCAACCAGCTTTCGGCTGAGTCAGGCGGTGGCAGCGGCTGGCTGCGGGTCAGCAGTACCGGCGTCTGCGGTGCCAGCGGATCATTGATGGCGACATGCGGGACGAAAGAAATGTCGTCGAAGGTCCAGAGCAGGCGGTCGAAGGCCTGCAGCCTTTGCGTATCGCTGCAGTAGACCAGCAACCGGCGGCCTGCCAGATACTGTCGGTGGACAGTCTGGCAGGCCACCAGCAGGCGGTCGGCTGCGCCGAAGGCGAAGTCGATGCGCGCCATGGCCGTGGGCTCAGGCCGAAGCCTGTTGGCTCAGCAGGTAGTGCACCAGCAGCGGCACGGGACGGCCCGTGCTGCCCTTGTCCTTGCCACCACGCCATGCGGTGCCGGCGATGTCCAGGTGCGCCCAGGAGTAGGCCTGGGTGAAGCGGGACAGGAAGCAGGCAGCCGTGACGGAACCGGCAGGGGGGCCGCCGATGTTGGCCAGGTCGGCGAAGTTGGACTTCAGCTGTTCCTGGTAGGCCTCTTCCAGCGGCATGCGCCATGCGGGGTCCTGGGCGGCGCGGCCGGCATCCAGCAGGGACTGGGCCAGTTCGTCGTCGGTCGAGAACAGGCCGCTGTTGACATGGCCCAGCGCAACGACGCAGGCGCCGGTCAGCGTTGCGATATCAATGACGGCAGCAGGCTTGAAGCGTTCCGCATAGGTCAGCGCGTCGCACAGTACCAGGCGGCCTTCGGCGTCGGTATTGAGGATTTCGATGGTCAGGCCAGCCATGCTGGTGACCACGTCGCCGGGCTTGTTGGCCGTGCCGCTGGGCAGGTTCTCGCACGAGGGGATGAGGCCGACGACTTCACGCTCCAGGCCCAGTTCGGCGATGGCGCGGAAGGTGCCCAGCACGCTGGCGGCGCCCCCCATGTCGTACTTCATTTCATCCATGGTGGCAGCAGGCTTGAGGGAAATGCCGCCGGCATCGAAGGTGATGCCCTTGCCCACCAGCACGATGGGCTGCGCGGCCTTGCCCTTGGCCTTGACTGCCTTGGCGGGCTTGTAATGCAGCACGATGAAGCGCGGCGGTTCCGCCGAACCCTTGGCGACGGACAGGAAAGAACCCATTTTCAGGGCTTCGATCTGCTTGCGCTCCAGCACCTGGACCTTGATGCTGTCGTAGGTGTTGGCCAGTTGCTTGGCCTGATCCGCGAGGTAGGTGGGGGTGCAGATATTGCCCGGCAGGTTGCCCAGCGTGCGGGTCAGCGCCATGCCGTTGGCAATGGCGGCGCCTTCGGCCAGGCCGCGCTGCGCTTCGGCAGCTTCGTTGCGGGCGACGATCAGCGTGAGCTTCTTCGGGCCGGATGGCGTTTTTTTGTCGTCTTTCTTGCTCAGCGTTGCATCATAGCGGTAGCCGGCATTGATAGCGGCCTGGGCTGCCTGGCTGGCGCGGCTGCGCAGCGTGCTGGCATTGGTGGTGGGCAGGGCGGCCAGGGTCGAGGCGGCATCCGCCAGCGAGAGCTGGGAGAGCGCCGCTGCCAGGCCGCGTTCAGCCTTGGCGTGGGCGGCAGCGGTGTATTCTTCCGCCTTGCCCAGGCCGACCAGAACGACGCGGCGGGCCGTGATGCCCTCGATACGGTGCAGGGTCAGGGTTGCGCCGGCAGTGCCGCGAAAATCCTGTTTGACGACGTCGGTAATCAGGCCCTGGCTGGCGCGATCCAGCGCTTGCGCTTCAGGCGTCAGGGTGCCGTCAGCGTAAACGCCGACGGCCAGAGCGGCACTTTTAATCCGGTGCAGCGACACGGTTGACTGTGTGCTAAATTCCATGAGGATTTCCCGTTGCATTCAATAAGGAACGCGACGATTATCCCGCAATTTGCTTCTTCATGTCCCTGTTCAAGAAATCCGTGGTGGGCGAGATCACCAGCCATGCAGGCGTGGTGTTCTCCACGCTCGTCATTGTCTGGCTGAGCGTGCTGCTCATCCGCCTGCTGGGCGATGCTGCCAGCGGCTCCATTGGCGCCGATGTCGTGCTGGGCCTGGCCGCCTTCTCCACCATCACCGCCTTGCCGGTGGTGCTGTCCGTTTCGCTTTTCATTGCAGTGCTCACGACGGTAACGCGCAATTACCGTGAGTCGGAAATGGTGGTCTGGTTCGCCAGCGGCCTTTCTTTGCTGGACTGGCTGCGGCCGGTACTGCGTTGCGCGGTGCCCACGTCCATCCTGATTGCCGTGCTGACTTTGCAGGCCTCACCCTGGGCCTACCGGCAGATTGCCGAATATCGCCAGCGCTATGAACAACGCTCCGATCTTTCCAAAGTCTCGGCGGGACAGTTCCTGGAAACCAGCGGCGGCGCTCGGGTGTTCTTCGCGGAAGAACCCAAGGCGCCGGACGACGAGTTGGGTACGGTATTCCTGCGGCTCAATGAAGATGGCTGGCTCAGCGTCGTTTCCGCCGATGGCGTGCGCATTGAAAATCAGGATAACGGCGACCGTTTCCTGGTGCTGGGCGAAGGCTACCGCTATGACTTCAAGCCGGGCACGCCGGAGTTCCGCATGGCGGAATTCGAACGCTACGGTGCGCGCCTGGAAAGCCGGGGCGGAGAAGAAGCGCTCAAGCAGGCGCGGCTGGAGGCCGAAAACGTAGTGAAGGCGCGTCCGCTGGGCGCTCTGCTGGAAGATGGTACTGATCGGTCGCGCGCCCAGATCATGTGGCGCCTGGCCTTGCCGCTGGCGGCGCTCAACCTGGCGTTGCTGGCCATTCCGCTGGGCGCGGTCAATCCGCGCCTGGGACGTTCCGGCGACCTGCTGCTGGCGGGTCTGATTGCCTTGCTCTACATGAATCTGATCAATCTTTCGCGCAGCTGGATCGGCTCGGGCAGCCTGTCGTTCGGCATCGGTGTCTGGGCGGTGCATGGCGTGTTTGCCTTGCTAACGGCCTGGCTATTCTATGTACGCATGCGTATCAAGGCGCCGAAGCAGTAGCTGCTGCAGACATTGGCCTACCTGCCGGAGGGGGGGCTGAACCCGCCTTCGGCAGGTAACGGACAGGCCAGCGCAGGGGGCAGGCAGTGGACAAACCCCTGTCCGGGGAAGTCGCTTATGCCGTAGGGAAATAGCTTATGTGCATTATTTATAAGCTTTGCTTCCCTTATTCCCTACAATCGGTTGCTACGATGTCGAGGTAGCCACACCATGAACCTGCAGCAATTTCGTTTTGTCCGGGAAACCATTCGCCGCGACTTCAACCTGACTGAAGCCGCTCGGATGCTCTACACCTCGCAGCCGGGTGTTTCCAAGGCCATTCTCGAATTCGAGGACGAACTGGGAATCAAGATTTTCGAACGCCATGGCAAGCGTATCAAGGGCCTGACCCGCCCCGGCCTGGCGGTTTCCCAGGTCATCGACCGCATCATGCTCGAAGTCGACAATCTCAAGAAAGTCAGCGACGAGTACGCGCGCCGCGATGAGGGCGGGCTGACCATCGCCTGTACCCATACCCAGGCCCGGTATATGCTGCCCAAGGTCATCCCGGCGTTCAGGCAGCGTTTTCCCAAGGTCCACCTTTCGCTGGCCGAAGGCAGCCCGCGGCAATTGGCGGAAATGGTGCTGCACGGGCAAGCCGACCTGGCCATCGCTACGGAATCGCTGGCGTTGACCCCTGGCCTGGTAACGCTGCCCTGCTACACGTGGGAACACGTGGTGGTGGTGCGCCCAGATCATCCGCTGGCGGATTTGCGCTCCAGCGCCGTGAAGAAATTGTCGCTGGAGCAACTGGCCGAATACCCGATCGTTACCTACGACCGGGCCTTTTCCGGCCGGACGGCAATAGACGACGCCTTTGCCGGGCAGCGTATCCATCCCGATATCGTGCTCGAGGCCATTGATGCCGACGTGATCAAGACCTACGTGGATGTGGGCATGGGTATCGGCATCATTGCCGGCGTGGCCTACGACCCGAGACGCGACTCCGGGCTGGTGGGCCTGCCTGTGGGACGGCTGTTCGGCACGCATACCACGCGCATAGGGGTCAAAGCAGGGGTGTTCCTGCGCGACTACGTCTATACCTTCCTGGAAATGGCGGCGCCGCAGCTGACCCGCGAGGTCGTGCAGCAGGCCATCATGGAACACGGCGGCGATATCGCGCCGGAATAACATGCGCCTGCGCCTGCATGACCGGGAACGCAAAGAGAGTGTGCCCACACGTGCCCGCCGGCAGGTGCTGGTGTTGAATGGGGATAGGAACGCGCCTGCGGCTGACGCAGGCGCGTTTTTTCTTTTGGGGTGTGTGGGGTGGCTGCCACGTTTGTGCGGGCCTGTTGGGCAGCCCTGCAAGGCTGCTGACCACCTTGCAATAGCGAAAACCTAACGACGCAATAGCTTGAATAGAAATAAATTCGGCATACCCGACTTTTTTACTCTTGCATTCCAAATAGGAATCACTATCATTACATCTATCGTAACGATGCTATGAGGAAAACCATGTCGCAATCACTGAGTGCCGTCGTCGTCGGGGCCGACCGTCTGGGCAATATCCCGGATCTCCTGAAAGGCCACAATATTGCCATCACGCACCACATCAGTGGCCGTGATCCTTCCCATCAGAAGAAAACCTTGCAATTGCCTTCCGGTACCGAGCTGGTCATCCTGCTGACTGACTTCCTCGGGCATAACGTCATGAAGACCTTCCGTAGCGCGGCCATGCGCAGCGGCGTCCGTGTCGTCGCCTGCCGCCGTTCTGTCTGCAGCATGAAGCAGGCGCTCAATCAGTGCGGCCTCTGTTCTTCCTGCTGAAACGGTTTTTTTCCCATAGCATTTGCGTGTTGTCCGGTATGGCGGGCCATACAGGAAAAAATCATGCAGCACCCGTCAGGACTCTTTGCCAGAGCAAAGAGTCCTGACGGGTTTTTTATTTCATGGGGCATCTGTCGCAGCCAGGACGGGTGAGCGCTGCCGGTCCGCATGCAATCAGCGGCAGGGGGGCGATCCTGGCGTCGGCACTAGGGCCAGATCTAGGGCCGGCTACGGGCAGCAAGGGCAGGGTGGGGTGGCACCCTTGTGTTGCAGGCCCGTCCCTGAGGATCCAGGGAAGGGAACGCAGCCAAAGGTTTTTCAGCGGGTAGGATTCAGCTGGCGGCAGCCGACAGGCGGCGCGCGCCATTGAAGCGTTTGCTCCAATAGCGGATATCCATGCTTTCGATACGAACGACGCCCTTGGAGTTCGGTGCGTGCACGAACTGATTGTCGCCGACATAGATGCCGACATGGGAATAGCGCCGCCCCAGCGTATTGAAGAAGACGAGATCGCCAGGTTGCAGTTCCGAACGGGAGACGGCCTTGCCGGAATGTGCCATTTCAGAGGCGCTGCGCGGCAGTTGCAGGCCCAGGGATTCGCGCGCGGCATAGACGACCAGGCCGCTGCAATCGAAACCGGTGTCGGGATTGGTGCCGCCCCACTTGTAGCGCACGCCCAGGTGTTCCAGGGCGGAGCTGACCAGCGCGTTGTCGGTATCGGAAGTGCCGTGGTCCGCGTAGCGGTCCGAGGCCAGGTTGCTACGCGGCAGGGCTGCGCGGTCACGTTGCCTGGCGGTGTAGCTGGCGATCAGGGCATCCAGGGAGCTTTCATCGGCCTGCGGCTGGCGGGCCGAGCCCGGCTTTTCCAGTGAGATCAGGCGTGCTTGCTGCTGCTGGGGGGGATTGGTGCTGGCGCAGCCAGCCAGGAACAGGACTCCGCATGCAATCAGGCAGCGCGGCGCAGACATTAGAATGGAGGTAATGCCTGGACGGTTTGAGCGGGCGGCGTGCATGGGCGTCGTTGAAAACTTGGCGGCAGCGCTGCAGCAGCAGCGCCAGCTTGAATGGGCTTGACGGTGAGCGTCAATTTTAGCAAATCTGCCAATAAGTCGGGTGCGAAACCTGATCGAAGGCCGTGAAATGCAAGGAAATTTTTCATCCTGGCCATATGCTCATCGTTTCTGGTGTTAATACGAGACATAAATGGCGGTCATATATCCCAGGGCAGGCGGGGCGCGCTGGTCTCTCGCCGGGCCGCCAGTGCCGGTTTCTGTGGTTATGATGGGCCAAGGGCGCTGTCGCCCGATTGTCTTATCGCTGGTTCAGCTAGGGAGTTCCGTATGCAGCAGAAGTTTTTTCTGACACAGTCCGAAGTGACGCAGATCCTGGACGCAGCCCAGTCGTATGCACGGCAGAAGCAATGGGCGGTGACGATCGCCGTGGCCGATGATGGCGGCCATCTGCTCGGGCTGCTGCGCATGGACCGAGCTTCGCCGTTCACGTCGTTGGTGGCGCCGGCCAAGGCGCGTGCTGCGGCAATGGGGCGGCGCGAAAGCAAAGGTTTCGAAGATCTCATCAATCAGGGGCGCTACGCCTTTGGTTCCGCTCCCTTGAGCGAAGGCATGCTGGAAGGCGGTGTGCCCATCATCGTGGACGGGCAGGTGGCGGGCTCGGTGGGGGTCTCCGGAGTAAAGTCGGCGGAAGACGTCGAAATCGCCCGCGCCGGTATCGCTGCACTGGGCCTGTAGGTCGTCAGGACGACAGGCCCTGCCCGCCCGGGCACGGGCCTAGGGAGAGGGGCATCACAGGCCGTTGTAAACCGGCCCTTCGCCGCCCTGGGGCGCTACCCAGACGATATTCTGCGTCGGGTCCTTGATGTCACAGGTCTTGCAGTGCACGCAGTTCTGCGCATTGATGCGCAGCGCGTCGGCACCGGCTTCGTCCTTGACGAACTCGTACACCCCGGCCGGGCAGTAGCGCGCCTCCGGCCCCGCATAGATGGCCAGATTCACCTGCACCGGCACGGCCGGGTCCTTGAGGGTCAGGTGCACCGGTTCGTCTTCATCGTGGTTGGTGTTCGAGATGAAGACCGAACTCAGGCGGTCGAAAGTGATCTTGCCATCCGGCTTCGGGTACTCGATGCGCTCGTACTCCGCCGCCGGCCGCAGACAGGCGTGGTCGGGCTGCTTGCGGTGCAGTGTCCAGGGCATCCGTCCCTTGAGCAGGCCCTGCTCCACGAACGTCATGAAGCTTGCCACCGGCAGCCCCTTCTTGAACCACTGCTTGAAGTTGCGCGCCCGGTTCAGTTCCTCGTGCAGCCAGGAGGCCTGGAAGGCCTGGCCGTAGCCGTCCAGCGCATCCTGGCCACGCCCCTGGGTCAGCGCCGCATGAATGGCTTGCGCCGCCAGCATGCCGGACTTGATGGCGGCATGGCTGCCCTTGATGCGCGAGGCATTCATGAAGCCGGCTTCGCAGCCCACCAGCACACCGCCCGGGAAATCCAGCCTGGGCAGCGACAACAGGCCGCCGGCCGTGATGGCGCGCGCGCCATAAGCCAGGCGCTTGCCGCCTTCGAGCATGGGGCGGATGGCCGGGTGCGTCTTGAAGCGCTGGAATTCCTCGAAGGGCGACAGCCAGGGGTTGGCATAGTCCAGCCCCACTACCATGCCCAGCGCCACCTGATTGTCATTGAGGTGATACAGGAAGGTGCCGCCGTAGGTCTTGCTGTCCAGCGGCCAGCCGCTGGTGTGGATCGCCAGGCCTGGCTGCGATTGCGCCGGGTCTACCTCCCAGAGCTCCTTGATGCCTATGCCATAGCTCTGCGGGTCGCGCCCCGCGTCCAGCCCGAAGCGCGCGATCAGTTCGCGCCCGAGCTGGCCGCGCGCGCCCTCGGCAAACACCGTATAGCGCGCCAGCAGCTCCATGCCGGGCTGGTAGTTCGCCGTGTGGCTGCCGTCGCGCGCCACGCCCATGTCGCCGGTGGCCACGCCGCGCACCGCGCCCTGTGCGTCGTACAGCACCTCCACGGCGGCAAAGCCGGGAAAGATGTCCACGCCCAGCGCCTCGGCCTGCTCGCCCAGCCAGCGCACCACGTGCCCCAGGCGCACGATGTAGTTGCCTTCATTGTGGAAACAGGACGGCAGCAGCCAGTCCGGCGTGCGCAGCGCCTTCTCCTGCGTGAGAAACAGGAAGCGGTCCTGCGTGACCGGCACGTCCAGCGGCGCGCCGCGTTCGCGCCAGTCCGGCAGCAGCTCATCTAACGCACGCGGGTCCATGATCGCGCCCGACAACGTGTGCGCGCCCAGTTCCGCGCCCTTCTCCAGCACGCACACGCCCAGCTCGCTGCCGGACGCCGCCGCCAGCTGCTTGAGCCGGATCGCCGCCGACAGGCCCGCCGGCCCCCCGCCGACGATCACCACGTCATATTCCATGGATTCGCGTTGCAACAATTGCGACATAGCTAATGGTTTTCCTTGCTGGGACTCGAAGTATGATGGGCGGGATTGTAGGGCAAGCCAGCGGGGTGCCACCCGCAGGGCCTGGCCCTCTGATTGCCGGTTTTTCTTAACCTTGTCCTGCTCATAGCCAAGGGTTATCTGGCTGGTGCCGAGGTCTCGTTGTTGTGCAGTATCAATGCCAGTAAGGAGCGACAATCAATGGATAAAGTCTATCGAAGCGCGGAACAAGCGCTGGATGGAATCGTGAAGGACGGCCAGACCATCGGGGTGGGGGGCTTCGGGCTGTGTGGCATTCCGGAAGCCCTGATACGCGCGCTGCGCGACAGCGGCGTCCGTGGCCTGACGTGCGTGAGCAACAATGCCGGCGTCGATGGCGCCGGCCTGGGACAGTTGCTGGAAACCCGGCAGGTGCGCAAGATGGTTTCCTCCTATGTTGGGGAAAACAAGGAATTCGAGCGCCAGTACCTGGCGGGCGAGCTGGAGGTTGAATTCACGCCGCAAGGTACCCTGGCCGAAAAACTGAGGGCGGGCGGAGCCGGCATTCCGGCTTTCTATACCCGCACAGGCGTGGGCACCATTGTTGCGGAAGGCAAGGAAATCAGGCATTTCGATGGACATGATTACGTGCTGGAACGCGCCATCGTGCCCGATGTCTCGCTGGTTCATGCCTGGAAGGCCGACCGCAGCGGCAACCTGATCTTCCGCAAGACGGCGCGCAACTTCAATCCCAATGTTGCGATGGCGGGGCGGGTCACGGTGGTGGAAGTGGAGCATCTGGTTGAAGTCGGCGACCTGGAGCCGGATGAAATCCATCTGCCCGGTATTTTCGTGCATCGCATCGTCGTCAATGCCAACCCTGAAAAACGCATAGAACAGCGCACGACGCGCAGCGCCTGAGGAGGACACCATCGTGGCATGGAGCAGAGATGAAATGGCGGCACGCGCCGCTCGTGAATTGCAGGACGGTTTCTACGTCAACCTGGGCATTGGTCTGCCGACGCTGGTGGCCAACCATGTGCCGCCTGGTGTGGAAGTCTGGCTGCAATCGGAAAACGGCCTGCTGGGCATCGGTCCTTTCCCCACGGAAAGCGAGGTCGATCCCGACCTTATCAACGCTGGCAAGCAGACTGTCACCACCTTGCCGGGGTCGTCGTTCTTTTCGTCGGCGGATTCCTTCGCAATGATACGCGGCGGCAAGATCAACCTGGCCATCCTGGGGGCCATGCAGGTTTCCGAGCGTGGTGACCTTGCCAACTGGATGATTCCGGGCAAGATGGTCAAGGGCATGGGGGGCGCGATGGATCTGGTGGCCGGTGTTGGCCGCGTCGTCGTGCTGATGGAGCACGTCGCGCGCCGCAAGGACGGTGGCGAGGACATCAAGCTGCTGCCGGAATGCACCTTGCCCCTGACCGGCGTGGGCGTGGTCGATTTGATCATTACCGACCTGTGCGTCCTGGAAGTCACGCCTGACGGCCTGCGCCTGCTGGAACTGGCGCCTGGCGTCACGGTAGAGGAAGTCCAGGCGAAAACGTCCGCCAGGCTGGAAGTGCCGGCGCTGTAGGCCGCATGCATGCCGGACGAAGGCAAGCATGGCGCATGCCTTCGTCCTTGTTCCGGTAGCCGCTGCCAGGCCATGCGCGGCTGGGGGCTGGAACAGGCATGGCACAGGCGTGATATCAGCAGTGACATCAGGTGCGGCAATAGGTACCTGCATGGGGGCGGCGGTATGATGCAAAACGTGCAAACCCGAGAGTGCCGCAATGAATCAAGATGCAATACAAGCGCGCCTGGCCGCATTTCGGCGTGCCCTGGCTGATGCCGGCTGCCAGGCCGGCCTGGTACTGACTTCCGATCCCCATCTTTCCGAATACCTGCCTGGATACTGGCAGGTGCGCGAGTGGCTCAGTGGTTTCACCGGCTCGGCGGGCAATCTGCTGGTCACGCAGCAAGCCGCTGCGTTATGGGCCGACAGCCGCTACTGGGAACAGGCACAAGCGCAATTGGCCGGCACGGGTATCGTGCTGATGCGCCTGGGCGGCGGTGCGCCGGGCATGGCCGATTGGCTGGCGCAGCAAGGCGAACCTGGCCGCCTGGCCGTGGATGGTCGCACCGTGTCCTTGTCTTTCTGGCGCCGTATGGAAGCGGACCTGGCGGCACATGGCTGGGCACTGCAAGTGGATTTCGATGGCGTGGATCAGGCATGGCGCGACAGGCCGGCATTGCCGGCAGCGCCAGTCGTAGAACATGATCTGGCCTGGGCTGCCGAGGCTCGTACCGGCAAACTGGAACGGGTACGTGCCGCCATGCGCGAGCACGGGGCGGATTGGCATTTGCTATCCACGCTGGACGACATCGCCTGGCTGTTCAACCTGCGCGGCAGCGATGTCGATTACAACCCGGTGTTTCTGGCCCATGCATTGATCAGCGTGCAGGGGCAGGCGCACCTGTTTGTCGATGCCTCGCGCCTGGCGGCCGGTGTGGCGCCGGCATTGCAGCAAGCCGGTGTGACCCTGCATTCCTATGAAGCGATAACGGCAGCCATTGAAGGGCTGGAGGGCGAGGGCCTGCTGCTTGATCCGGCCAATGTCGTTGTGGATCTTGTGCGGCGGGTACCGGATGCCTTGCCGACAATAGAAGCACCGAATCCTTCGCGCCTGTTCAAAGCCTGCAAATTGCCTGCGCAGCAGGCGCATATCCGCCAGGCAATGGAGCAGGATGGGGCAGCCCTGTGTGAATTCTTTGCCTGGTTCGAGCGCGAACTGGCAGCTGGCGCGGCACTGACCGAACTCACGGTGGACGAAGTCCTGACTGCTGCGCGTGCACGCCGGCCCGGCTATGTATCTCTGAGCTTTCCTACCATCGCCGGTTTCAATGCCAACGGCGCCATGCCGCATTACCGCGCCCTGCCGGAATCCTATGCGGATATTCGTGGCAATGGCCTGTTGCTGATAGATTCGGGCGCTCAATATCTGGGCGGCACGACAGACATCACTCGGGTCATTCCCATCGGGCAGCCTTCGGCGGCCCAGAAGCGGGACTTCACCCTGGTGCTCAAGGGCATGATCGGCCTGTCGCGTGCGCGCTTCCCCCATGGGGCCAGCGGCCAGGCGCTGGATGTGCTGGCCCGGGCGCCCTTGTGGGAACATGGCCTGGATTACGGCCATGGGACGGGCCATGGCGTCGGCTATTTCCTGAATGTGCACGAAGGGCCGCAGAGCATTTCCTGGCGTGCTGCCGTGCAGGTGCCGCTGGAAGCCGGCATGGTGACTTCCAATGAACCCGGGCTGTACCGCCCGGGCCAGTGGGGGATCCGTATTGAGAACCTGGTACTGGCCGTGCCCGCCGGGGAAACGGAGTTCGGTGATTTCCTGGCCTTCGAAACCCTGACGCTTTGCCCGATAGATACCCGTTGCATGGACATCAGCCTGCTGCGCGAGGACGAGCTACGCTGGCTGGACGGCTACCATGCCGACGTCCGGCAACGGCTGGCACCCCTGTTGCAGGGAGAGGCATTGCATTGGCTGGAACAGCGGACCGAGCCGTTGCTGGCGCCACAATAAGCAATGGCGCCCGGTGAGTGCGATGGCAATCGTCCACCGGGTGCGGAAGACGTCTGATCGGGGCGTCGCGCCAATGACCGCACGCAGCGGCAGCGCCGCACCTAGCCAGGCGCGGCGGCGGGGGGCTCTGCTGGCTTTATTGGGCTGCGCGCAGGCGGGCGTCGATATCCGCCATCCAGACCTGATCGCAGGTGACGGCGCCTTCGGGCTCCTTGCCGTATACCTTGAACGACACCGCACGGCACCATTCTTCCGAACCCTGGTCGGGGCCGTGGCCCTGGCCGTCCGTGATGCCTGCCTTGGTTTCAACCCAGTCGAACCATTCGTTGGTGCCGATGGACGGCGTGTCGGCCGACGGTGTGGCCGGGGTTTGCGTGCCGTTGTCGGCCGGGGCCGGCGGCGTGGTGGGTGCCGTCACCGGGGGTTCGGCAGCCGGTGCAGGCGCCGAAGTGGCAGGCGGTGCGGGAGGCGTGGCATCGTTGGCCTTGTTGTCGCAGGCGGCCAGCAGGGCCAGGGCGGGGACCAGAACGCAGGCACTGGCGAATTGACGGGATTTGATACGCATAGGGACTCCTGTATGAGGGATGGGCGATCCAGGGTGATGCGGCGGGCGGCAGCCCGGCGGGGCACAACGGTTTGCTGGGCTTGCCGGGCTGCCTGGGCCGGCAAAGTGACATGTTCATCATATCTGTGGCTGCGGGTACAAGGTTCTCCGGTATGTGTCCGTCTGCGACATCTGGTGACCGTGCGCCAGGAGACAACTTGCAACGCAGGCCACTAGTGGTCCGGAAGCTGAGTTAAACTTCGTCTTTATCCCTATCAACCCGAACCCCGGACGTGGCAGGCCGTGCCCGGGGTTCCTGGGGATGGTGCGGGCTTGGCGCAAGCCGCCTGTTCTGTTCCAGACCGCAACGGCCGATTGCCCCGGCCGTATTCTGAAATGACCAAGTACGTATTCGTGACGGGCGGGGTAGTGTCCTCGCTTGGTAAAGGCATATCTGCAGCTTCCCTGGCCGCGATTCTGGAATCGCGTGGCCTGCTGGTGACGATGCTCAAGCTGGACCCCTACATCAACGTCGATCCGGGCACGATGAGTCCGTTCCAGCACGGCGAAGTGTTCGTGACCGAGGACGGCGCCGAGACCGACCTGGATCTCGGCCACTATGAGCGCTTCATCTCGGCGCGCATGCACAAGGTGAATAACTTCACCACCGGACAAATCTACGAGTCGGTGCTGCGCAAGGAACGCCGTGGCGATTACCTGGGCAAGACAGTCCAGGTGATTCCGCACATCACCAATGAAATCCAGGATTTCATCGCCCGTGGCGCCAAGGCGGCCTACAACGGCAATGCTGATGTCGCCATCGTCGAGATCGGCGGCACCGTCGGGGATATCGAGTCCCTGCCGTTCCTCGAGGCCGTACGCCAGATGAGCCTGCGCCTGGGGCGCGGCAATGCGGCGTTCGTGCACCTGACCCTGGTGCCTTTCATTCCTTCCGCCGGCGAACTGAAGACCAAGCCTACGCAGCATTCGGTGCAGAAGTTGCGCGAAATCGGTATTTATCCGAACGCGTTGCTTTGCCGCGCCGACCGTCCGATCCCGGACGAAGAGCGCGCCAAGATTTCGCTGTTCGCCAATGTGCCGCAGGATGCGGTGATTTCCGTGTGGGACGCCGAGTCCATCTATGAAATCCCGTCCATGCTGCACAAGCAGGGGCTGGACAGCCTGGTGTGCGATGCGCTGAACCTCACGCCGCCACCGGCCGACCTGAGCGCCTGGGATACCATGAACGAGGCGCTGCGCCATCCGGAATCGGAAGTGCGTATTGGCATGGTGGGCAAGTATGTCGACCTGACCGAGTCCTACAAGTCCTTGAGCGAAGCCCTGGTGCATGCAAGCATTCACACGCGCAGCAAGGTTGTCATCGACTACATCGACTCCGAAGAAATCGAAAAGCGCGGCGCGGCCGAGCTGCTTTCCGGTCTGGATGCCATTCTGGTGCCCGGCGGCTTCGGCAAGCGTGGTACCGAAGGCAAGATCGCTGCGGTGCGCTATGCCCGTGAAAACAAGGTGCCCTACCTGGGCATTTGCCTGGGCATGCAGCTGGCTGTCGTCGAATACGCCCGCCACAAGGCCGGCCTGGGCGGCGCCAACAGCACGGAATTCGATCCGTCCGCACCGCATCCGGTGGTGGCGCTGATTACCGAATGGATGGACCGCGAAGGCAAGGTCGAACGCCGCAGCGATAACTCCGACTTGGGTGGCACCATGCGCAAGGGTGCGCAACGCGTGCCGGTCAAGCCGGGCACGCTGGCGCACAAGATCTACGGTGACGAAGTCAACGAGCGCCATCGCCACCGCTATGAAGTCAACAACGTGTACGTGCCTCGCCTGGAAGAAGCCGGGCTGGTCATCAGCGCACGCACGCCGACCGAGAATCTGCCGGAAATCATGGAAATTCCGGATCACCCGTGGTTCCTGGGCGTGCAGTTCCACCCGGAATTCACGTCCACGCCGCGTGACGGCCACCCGTTGTTCATCGGCTATGTGCGCGCTGCCCAGGCTCATCGCCAGGCGCGCCAGCAGGCCGAGCAGAAGTAAGCAGCGGCAGCGGCCATGCAGGATGTCCTGCGACAGCCAGCGGCAGGAAGCGCCTCGCGCCTCCTGCCGCTGGCTGCCATGAGCAGGACGCACAGGCTGCTTGCAGGCGCCTTGGGCGCAAGAACACATGAATCAGTAACCATCTGGGGGTTTTAAGACAATGAGTGCTATCGTCGACATCATCGGCCGCGAAATTCTGGATTCGCGCGGCAATCCCACCGTCGAATGCGACGTCCTGCTGGAATCCGGCGCCATGGGCCGCGCCTCGGTACCGTCGGGCGCATCCACCGGTTCGCGTGAAGCCATCGAACTGCGTGATGGCGACAAGTCGCGCTATCTCGGCAAGGGCGTGCTGCGCGCCGTCGAGAACGTCAATACCGAAATCTCCGAAGCGCTGATCGGCCTGGATGCCCAGGAACAGACCTTCATCGACCGCACCCTGATCGAGCTGGATGGCACCGAGAACAAGGAGCGCCTGGGCGCCAATGCGATGCTGGCCGTGAGCATGGCCGTGGCCCGTGCTGCCGCCGACGAAGCCGGCCTGTCCCTGTACCGCTATTTCGGTGGCAGCGGCCCGCTGAGCATGCCCGTTCCGATGATGAACATCATCAACGGCGGCGCGCACGCCAACAACTCGCTGGACCTGCAGGAATTCATGATCCTGCCGGTGGGTGCCCGCAGCTTCCGTGAAGCGCTGCGCGTCGGCGCCGAAGTGTTCCATGCGCTGAAGAAAATCCTGCACGACCAGGGCCTCTCCACTGCCGTGGGAGACGAAGGTGGCTTTGCTCCCAGCGTGGAAAGCCACGAAGCGGCCATCCAGTTGATCCTGCGCGCCATCGAGGACGCCGGCTACGAGCCGGGTACCCAGGTTGCGCTGGGCCTGGATTGCGCCAGTTCCGAGTTCTACCGCGACGGCAAGTACCACCTGGAAGGCGAGGGCGGCGTTTCCCTGACCGCCGAACAGTTCACCGACCTGCTGGCAACCTGGTGCGACAAGTATCCGATCATCACCATCGAAGACGGCATGGCCGAAGGCGACTGGGCCGGCTGGAAGCACCTGACCGAGCGCCTGGGCAAGAAAGTCCAGCTGGTGGGTGACGACCTGTTCGTGACCAACACCAAGATCCTGAAGGAAGGCATCGACAAGGGCATCGCCAATTCGATCCTCATCAAGATCAACCAGATCGGTACGCTGACGGAAACCTTCGCTGCCATCGAAATGGCCAAGCGTGCGGGCTACACGGCAGTCGTGTCGCACCGTTCGGGCGAAACCGAGGATTCCACGATCGCCGATATCGCGGTGGCAACCAACGCCATGCAGATCAAGACCGGTTCGCTGTCGCGCTCGGACCGCATGGCCAAGTACAACCAGTTGCTGCGCATTGAAGAGGAACTGGCGGACGTGGCGCATTATCCGGGCGTCGAAGCTTTCTATAATCTGCGCTGATCGTAGCCGGGAGGGGGCAGCGGGCATGGTGCCTGCCAGCCTTCCCAGACGGATAATCCCATGCGGCTGTTCGCCCTGCTTCTGTTGATTCTGGTTGGCCTGATCCAGTACCCATTGTGGCTGGGCAAGGGCGGCTGGTTCGCGACCCATGAGTTGCAGCAGCAGCTGGTCGAGCAGTTGGATGTCAACGAAGGCTTGCGTGCGCGCAACCTGGCGCTGGATGCTGAAGTCCGTGACTTGCGCACCGGCACCGAGGCGCTGGAAGAGCGGGCCAGGGGCGAGTTGAGCATGATGCGCCAGGAAGAAATCTTCGTACGCATCCTGCCGCCCGGCGCCCCGCTACCCGAAGTCAAGCAGCCGGACCCCAAACAGGCCAACCGGCGCCGCTGAACCGGACTTGCAATCGGCTGATGCCAGTGCCGTCGGTGACGATCGCTCCTTGTGAACTGACCCCAGGGGTTGGACGGTCGGCTAAAGCCCTAAAGCCCTAAAGCCCTAAAGCCCTGAGGCCTGAGCCGGGAGTGTCGGCTGGGAGTGTCCTTCATGCCGGGTTCCAGGCGAATTGACCAACAGACGGAAGGCTGGATGAATCGCTCTTCACCATGGAGAGCGAATTGATTCATGACGGTCTGCCAATCATGGGCAGAACGATCCCATTTTTTAGTGATGTGGCATAGGGCCAGCCAGATCAGCTTGTTGGCAGCTTCGCCGTCAGGGTAGTGGCCACCTGTCTTGATGGCCTTGCGTACCGCTGCCAGCGCCTCAGGCATGTCCTTGAGGCCATCGTAGGCAGCGCTCAGGAGTCCAGGACATCACGGGTCTTCGATCGTTAAAGACCCCGTATCCAGAATGTAGAACAGACCGCCTTGTCGCGCGCCATGGCATCCTCGCGGATCTTGACTCGCAGGCTATCGAAGAGCGCGACCAGGTGCATGATCTCCAGCGGCCGGACTTGCCAGGCAGGCGCTTCGGCCATGCCCTCGTCGTCAAAACCCGTGAAATGCCGCCCATGCTTGGGAATTAGGATGGGTTCGAAACTCGCCGAGATGCTAGAAGATGCGCCATCTGTCACTGCGCTACTCAACGCACTTTGTCCCAAGGCTTGATGGATGCCGATCTTTTTTATGGAAAGATGCCCAGCATGCGCAAACAGTTTTCCGTGACTGCTTGTGCAAACGCCGTGCAATCCTTTGCTTGAGCGGCGATCACGTCATCGGTTGCGCCATGTACGCCCGAGTAGATCAACAGCGCTACCACTCTCGGATTTTCCGGTGTCCAGAGACCGGCAACCGTGCCGCCCTCAATGATCCCGAGCAACTGATCAAGAATGGCATTCTTGGCCTGGTTGGAACGATCATGATGGTGATGGTTGGTGTAGACAATGTCGTGTATGCGGAATGTGTCAACGTAAGTCACGACACTGGCGTGGATCCAGGCGCGTAGCCGTCCGACCCAGTCCCCTTCCGCACAGGCGTCAACTGCCGTTTCCAGGCTAACAAGGAATTGATCGGTATAGCGTCTGCCAAGCGCCTCCAAAATCTCGTTCTTGGACGAAAAGTAGTGATAGAACGTGCCCTTGGCTACCTGTGCAGCCTCGACGATTTCGTTAATCGTCGTCGAGTCGACGCCTTTTTCGAGAAATAACCTTTCCGCCGCGTTCATCAGTTCATCCAGGCGAACTTCCGCTGGTTTTGTCCGAGGACGGGGCGCTTGCTTGCCTGGCTCCTTCACATCGGAGGACATCTTGTACATTTCTTGGTACTCGATTTGCGTCAAAGTGAGTAGTTTAAAGGTAAGCGCTCAATGATCAGCCCCCTATTTGTTTAGCATGAAATGCATCATCATTGTGTCCGCAAGGACATTAGCGGACGCAATGAAGCAGAACAGGGCGCCGGTTACCGGGTCTTACACGTCAGCGGCCGGCGAGACAGCGGCGGCTTGCATTGCCGGCCGGTGAGGATTCCAATGGCAAGATCCGTTTTTTCGGTTTCATTTTGGTCTGTCGCGTAGGGATGTAGATCGCCATGTCGCTGTTGGTATTTGGGTTGGTGCTGATGGCTGCCGCGTGTCACGCCTCGTGGAATGCCATCGTCAAGGGCGGGACGGATACCTTGTTGAGCACGGTGCTGGTAGCATTCGGTGCGATGCTGATGGCTGGCGTGGTGCTGCCCTTCCTGGATATGCCAGCGCGGGCCAGCTGGCCATTCATCGCAGTTTCCATGCTATTGCAGGTGGCGTATTACGTTCTGCTGGCCAATACCTATCGTATTGCGGACATGAGCCAGACCTATCCAGTCATGCGCGGCACGGCACCACTGATCGTGGCCTGCGCGGGCGCCTTGTTCCTGCATGACGCCGTTGCGCCCGCTGGCTGGATCGGCATAGTCGTCATTTGCCTGGGGGTGCTGAGCATGGCCCTGGCGCGTCGCGCCGGGCAGGATAGCCGCGGGGTCAGGCTGGCCATGATCAACGCGGTATTCATTGCCAGCTATACGCTGGTCGATGGCGCAGGTGTCCGGCTGTCGGGCGCACCGGCGGCTTATACGCTGTGGATCTTTCTGCTGACCGGCGTGCCGTTGCTGGTATGGGCGCTGGCTACGCGCTACCGGGCGTTCATCCGTTATCTGCGCGGCAATTGGCCGATGGGCATGGTGGGAGGCGCGGGCACGCTGGTGTCCTATGGCGTAGCACTGTGGGCCATGACGCAGGCGCCGGTGGCCATGGTGTCGGCGTTGCGCGAAACGTCCATCCTGTTTGGCGTATTGATTTCCGGCCTGATCCTGAAAGAGCATATTGGCCGGCAGCGCTTGATCGCCGTGGCTGTGATTGCGCTGGGCGCCGGGGTGCTGCGGCTCGCCTGAGGCGGGTGCCGGCTTGGGGGGTGTGTCAGCCGCTGCAGCAGAACATCAACCCGCAAAGCGGTTCACCGGCTTCGGGCAAGCCGCTTCCGGCGGGGGCGCCGGGGGCTTCCGGTAGGCTGGGAGACGGGCCAAGTCCGTCGGGCAGAGAGACTGCAGGGGTAGTGGGCCAGGTGAGCCAAGGATCGCGATCTGGATCGTGATGGCTATTCTCTGGCGGCGTGGAAGGCGCGCCTGGGACGGGCAGCGGCCATGGCGTGCCGCTGTTTTCTGAACCAATGGACGTGGGCTCATGCGCGTTGCCCGAGGGGATGGGGCTGCCTGCGCCGGCCGGGCCGTCGGTGCTTTGCAGGCGGCGTTGCGGCCATGCCCAGGCTTCGGACGCCATGGGCAGCGCCGCGCGACGATAGATCGGCCAGAGGCCGGCCTGGGCGATGGCAGGGCCATCCGTGTCCCCGGCACTGGCAAATAGCGTGCTTCCCAGGCGCAGCAGCCAGCGGGCCGGCGGGCTGAGAGGACGATGCAGATAGCGCAACTGCAGGGTCAGCACATTGGCTTCGAAGACGTTCTGCCCGGAAGCGATGCCCTGGCCTTGTTGCCAGCCTCTGGCCAGGTTCTCGCGATGGCGCAGGTCCTGGTAGTAGAAGGCCAGCGCAGCGGCACCAGCGTCCGCAGGCTGTGCAGCGGCGATATTGCCGGTGATATCGCGTCCCGGCGCAGCATGGTCGGCCAGGCTGTCGGGGCCAGGGTTGAGGATATCCAGGCGCCAGACGGGCAGTCCGCCGCTGGCCTGCTGACGCCTCTGCCAGGCCTGGTATAGGCGGGAGCCTGGCGTCTGGCTGGGCGCATCAGGCAGGCTGGCCCGCATCGTGTGCTCGAAGGCCTGGCGCATGGCCTGCGGGCGTGCGTGATCACTGGCGCCGGCGCGCAGCGCATCCAGCAGCGCGACTTCGGCGATTTGCGCCATATTGCCGGCATGTTCCAGTTCCAGCGCCGCCAGCGAGATGCTGCCGAGCACGGCAAAGGCCAGGCATGCCTCGGCCATGCTGCTGCCAGCCTGGCGCCAGGGTGAACCGGCGCAGACGGAGGTGAGCGGCGCGGTCGTGCCGGGGCCGTGGCGAAGGCAGGGCGGAAGGCGGCGCATGGAGCAGGCTGGGAGGCAGGCAGAAGAGATATGCATCTGCCAGCAGTCTGCCCGCCCGGCTGGCGTCTGTCAGGTCGCAGAATTCCCCATTTCCCTGTAAGCGAGAGACGGGGGTGGGGCATGCCTAGGGCGCCGGGTGCCGAGCGGAATGCAGGTTTAGTATAGGCTGCGATGGCCGGCCGTATGGTTGCCCACCAGGTGGCCGGCGCTGGCCGGCTTTGTTCGGGCCTGGCACGGTGCGAGCGTGCCAGTCTGGTCAGTGTCGCGTTTCCGCCTGGTCTGCGCTGGGGGCAGGGCTGGGGGCCGTGAAAAGTGCGGCGGCATCGACCGGGTCGAAGACATACGGCTTGCCGCAGAAATCGCACTGCACTTCGATCTTGCCCTGTTCTGCGATGATGGCATCGGTTTCCTGCTGGCCCAGCATGCGCAGCATGCCGGCAACGCGCTCGCGCGTGCACGGACAGAAGTAGCGGATGCTGCGCGGCGGGAGTTCCAGCAGGCTTTCCTCCCAGAACAGACGATGGATCAGGATGTCCGTGTCGTGGGCCAGCAGTTCCTGGTAGCTCAGCGTGCTGGCCAGCGTGACGGCGCGTTCCCAGGAGTCGTCCATCTGGTCGGCCGGCAGTTCGCTGTCGGTGGCCAGCGTGCCGCCGTGATCGGGCAGGCGCTGAATCAGCAGACCGGCTGCCCGCTTGTCGTTGGCGGCAAGCCAAAGACGCGTATCGAGCTG
The DNA here is from genome assembly GCF_048595715.1 of Kerstersia gyiorum. Lineage (NCBI taxonomy): Bacteria > Pseudomonadati > Pseudomonadota > Betaproteobacteria > Burkholderiales > Alcaligenaceae > Kerstersia > Kerstersia gyiorum. The sequence goes on along the minus strand of NZ_CP169556.1, from coordinate 2,974,856 downwards.
TTCGGACGACTTCATGTAGTGTTCCAGCACTTCGGAAACATTGTTGCCGACGAGAGGGACGACAGCCTGGTAGGCCTGTTGGCCGGGCAGCTTGTTGCGCGGGTCGAGTACCGCGACGAAACGGCCCTGGCCGCCGGGGTTGAGCAGCGCCTGCAAACCCACGCCTTGCGGCCAGGACTGGCCGGAGCGCAGTTTGACGGTAGCGCGGATGGAGAGATCGCTGCGGCATTCCACGACCAGCAGCGCGATGGCGCCGTCGCCCTGGATCTGCAGCAGCAGCGAACCGTCCAGTTTCAGATTCGCCGTCAGCAGCGTTGCGGCGGCAACCAGCTCGCCGAGCAGGTCACGCACGCCTTCGGGATACTGGACGTGCTGCAGGGAATCCTGCCAGGACTGATCCAGCGAAGCCGTGACAACACGGACGCGACGATCGGTAAAAAGGTATTTTTTCAGGGTGTCGGTCATGATGGCTACATCTTAACTCAAGCCCATGGCCGGCTGGCGCCAGGCTCAGGCGAGTCGCCGCAGGCGGTTGCGGTAAAGCTGCGCGCGCGCCACATATCGCTGTGTGTTGGCATGCAGGCCGGCAATTTCTTCGTCGTCCAGCGTGCGCACAACCTTGCCCACGCCGATGACCAGCGAGCGATCGGGAATATGACGGCCTTCAGGGACCAGCGCGCCGGCGCCGATCAGACAATCACGGCCGATCACGGCGCCATTGAGGACGACGGCCTGGATACCGATCAGGCTGCCCGCCCCGATCGTACAGCCGTGCAGCATCGCCTGGTGGCCGACTGTCACGTTTTCAGCGACTGTCATGGGAAAGCCGGGGTCGGCATGCAACACGCAGCCATCCTGGATGTTGCTGTTGGCGCCAACCACGATGGGGGCGCTGTCGCCGCGCAGGATGGTGCCTGGCCAGAGGCTGGCACCGGCATGCAGGGTGACGTCGCCGATGACGGTGGTGTTCTCGAACAGGAAGGCATCCGGGTCGATGTTCGGGGTCAGGTCATCCAGTTGGTAAATGGGCATGGCAAGGCGCGGCTAGGGCAGGAACAGGGAGCAAGGACGTGGCGTGCGGCGCACAGGCGGTCAGGCGGTGGAGCCAGGCGCACGCCGGTTGCGTGGCAAGGGTGTCTTGGGTTTCGGGGCCGGGCGATGGTTGGCGCGGCTGGCTGACGGCCGACTGCTGCGGTGCGAGCCCTGGGCTTTTTCGGCAGCCGGGGGCGGCAGGGGCATGATGCGGCCTTCGCTGTCGAGTGCCGCCTGCAGCCCGGTGCGCATCCAGGTAGCAGGCGCGGGCTGGATTTCGCCTTGTTGCCAGATGCCGACCGGAAACAGTGGGTCGGCATGGCCGTGTCGGTCGTATTGGCGCAAGGCCAACTCGCCCTGTACGCCCGGCGGCAGTTCATTGTCGGCGGGGTCGAGTGCGGCCAGGTAATGGCCAGGATACGGCCGGCCGGGGCTATGGTCGGCAACCGGCCATTTTTCGCCGCTGTCGCCAGCCAGGCCATACATGCCATGCACGCCGTAGACCGCGTTGGGGCGGCGGCCCAGCAACTCCTGGCAGCGTTGCATGTCGGTTTCCCGATAGGCGTCGGTCACGATCGCGGCGATGGCGTTGAGGCTGGCCAGGGGCAGGGGCGGATGGCCTGGTGCGCAGAATTCACGCAGGGTGTCCTGGGTGGCGATCATGTCGCTGATGCGCAGGCGGTAGAGCCGCGACAGCAGCGAAGCGGCATCGGGTGGTTGTGTGATGGCAATGGCCGTGGCGCCGAAGTACAGGGCTGGCAGCACCGCACCCAGCAGGACATCTGCCTGCGACCAGTTGGCGGCCACCCACAGGCGGTCCTTGCCGCGCGGGAACCAGTCCAGCGAGGCGACAAAGGCGGGAAGGTTGCCGATCAGGGCGCTGTGCGGCAGCAGCACACCGCCATGATGCGGGCCGGCTTCCGGCGGAAAGTGCAGCATGGCCGGCGCATCCGGCGGCAGCGGTACGGGTTGCAGGCCGTTGGGCTGGCGGGCCAGCAGGCCTTTCCAGGCGATGCAGTGTTCGCTATCCATGCCCTGGCCCACCAGACGCGTGCCTGCCGGCAGGCGGGCGCGTTCAGCCAGGTAGGCCGCCAGGGCCAGATCATCAAGCACGACGACACGCGGGGCGGCCTGGCGCAGGCGCTGGGCCAGTTGCGTGGGCGACAGGCGTGCGGACAGCGGCATGACGATGGCGCCCAGGGTCCAGGCGGCCAGTGCGGCGATGACCAGGTAGGCCGGGTCGGAGAGCAGCAGTGCGACACGGTCGCCACGCTGTACGCCCATGCGCGCCATGCCGCCGGCCAGCCGGCTGGAGATATTCTGCAATTGGCCGTATTGCCAGGTTGTGGCATCGCCTTCGCTTTTTTCGACGACCAGGGCGACGCGGCGGGCGTCGGATGGGCTGATCGCCCATTGGACACAACAGGGCTGCGCCAGATTGAACTGGGCAGGCAACAACCACCGGAAGGATTCGTAAAGCTGCGAATATTGGTCGTTCATAGGCCCGTGGGTAGGGAGGGCGCAGGGGTGCGACAGGGCCGCACGCGTGCAGTAACAGGCGTGCGAGCGATGCGCGCATGCTTGCGCTGGTATGCTTTCACGCCATAAGCATGAACCAGGGCGAAGGATTGCGCAATATGCCCGACGGTTTTAGCGTGTTTTCCCCGACGTTCGCAGGCCGGCGCTTTTACTTTTCCGGCTCAGGGCGGAAGGCAGCGCGGGCAGGGAAACCGGTTGGTGCGAGGCTGTTGGGTGGCGTGCATGCAGGTTGGCATGCACAGACCAGTCCAGCAAGGCAAGCTTGCCGTCGTGATCCTCGGTCAGCGCCGACAGGCTTTCTACCCAATCCCCGTCGTTACAGTACAGGATGCCGTCGATGTCGCGCATTTCCGGCTTGTGGATATGGCCGCAGATGATGCCGTGCATGCCACGGCGCCGCGCTTCGCCAGCCAGGGCTTCCTCGAAGTCCGTGATGTAGGTGACGGCGTTCTTGACCTTGTGCTTCAGGTATTGCGACAGCGACCAGTAGTGCAGGCCGCGGCGGTGACGGAAACGGTTGTAATGGTTGTTGATCCAGATGGCGCAGGTATAGAGGCGGTCGCCCAGGTAGGCCAGCCATTTGCCGTGCTGGATGACGGCATCGAAGCGGTCGCCGTGCATGACCAGGAAACGGCGCTTGTCCGCCGTGAGATGCTCGATCTCGTCGTGGATCTCTATGTCGCCGAAGGCATAGCCCAGGAACTGACGGGCGAATTCATCATGGTTGCCGGGAATGAAATAGACGCGCGTGCCATTGCGCGACATGCGCAGGATTTTTTGCACGACGTCGTTGTGCGCACGCGGCCAGTGCCAGTGGCGCCGCAATTGCCAGCCGTCGATGATGTCGCCAACCAGGTACAGCGTCTGGGTTTCGTTGTATTCGAGGAAGTCCAGCAGGAAATTGGCCTTGCAGCCCGAAGAACCGAGATGCAGGTCGGATATCCAGAGCGTGCGCCAGCGCCTGACGGTCTTGCCGCCGGAAGCCGTGCTGTCGGCGGCCTGGCCGGCCTGGTCTTCTGGATGAGGCGAGGTGGTCATGGCGGCTCCCGTACGATGGCGTTGCACACATGGAAACACGGCAGGATGACGCGTTTGTGACCAGGGTGCGGCGCCTTGGCGCCTGATATCCATTGATACGGTTTTTCCGCAGCAGGCCCGGATCGTGTTCGATTTTTTCCGGTGCGAATGGCGCCGTTCCCGTTTGCGGAAACGGCGCTTTTTGCTTTAGCTGCGGTTCGAACCTTCGACCAGGTCAAAGGAGAACAGGCGGCATTCCAGCGAGCCGTTGAAAACGGGCTGGCGGCGTGAAGCCTTCAGGCGCAGCGCCTGGGGCAGAGACATGTCATTGGAAATGACGTTCAGGCGCCATCCGGCGTAGCTGTGCTTGAGATGGGTGGCCCATTCCTGCCAGAGCGCGTCTTCGTGTTCATCCAGGCGTTCGCCATAAGGGGGATTGGTCACGATCCAGCCGCTGTCGGCTGGCGGCGCGAAATGACGCGCGTCACCGACTTCGAACCGGATGGCGTCCGGGCTCAGGCGCGCACGTTCTGCGTTGCTGCGAGCCGCAGCGATGACGGCGGGGTCAAGATCTACGCCGACCAGCGGTGCATCCAGCGAGGGCAGGATGGCAGCCTGGGCTTCCTGGCGCAATTGACCCAGCTGGTAGGCGTCGTAATCGCGCAGGCGTTCGAAACCGAAGGGGCGGTTCATGCCGGGTGGCACGCCCAGTGCGATCCATGCCGCTTCGATCAGGATGGTGCCACTGCCGCAGAACGGATCGAGCAGTGCTGCGGCGGGGTCCCAGTCGGATAGCGCAAGCAGGCCGGCAGCGAGGTTTTCGCGCAAGGGGGCGGCACCCTTGTCGTAGCGCCAGCCGCGCTTGAACAGCGATTCGCCTGATGTGTCCAGGTAAAGCGTCGCGGTGTCTTCGGACAGGAACAGGTGCACACGGGCGTCAGGACGGACGGTGTCGATATCCGGACGCGCGCCTTCGCGTGCGCGCAGGCGGTCGCAAATGCCGTCCTTCACGCGCAGGTTGCAGTATTGCAGGCTTTGCATGGGGCTGCGGATGGCCGAGGTATCGACGCGCAGCCGGTGTTCCGGGCCGAACCATTGTTCCCATTCCGTATCTACGGCCAGTGCCAGGATGTCGTCCTCGGTCTGCACCGGCGCCTGGGCCAGCTGGATGAGGATGCGGGTCGCCAGGCGTGAGTACAGATTGGCACGCATGACGCCGCGCCAATCTGATTCAAAGTGGCAGCCGGCACGGCCCTGGCGCACTTCGACGAAGTCCAGGGCCTGCAATTCTGCTTCCAGCGCGGCTTCCAGGCCTTGCGGGCAGGAAGCGAAAATCTTGAACACGGCAGACTCGCGGGCGCTGGCGCCAGCGCCAATGGTGCTGTTGCGCGGCTGGAAACCATGGTCGCGCTGTTCACGGCCCTGGAAACCGCCTTCCCGGCGGTCGCGGGGTTGGGATTCGCCTTCGCGGCGCGGGCGGGACTGGAAGTCAACGTCACGACGCGGGCGCTGGGAGAAATCACCCTCGCGGCGTTCACGCGGCACGAAGCTGCCCTCGCGACGTTCGCGCGGCTGGAATTCGCCTTCGCGGCGCGGGCGGGACTGGAAGTCACCGTCACGACGCGGGCGCTGGGAGAAATCACCCTCGCGGCGTCCACGCGGCACGAAGCTGCCCTCGCGACGTTCGCGCGGCTGGAATTCGCCTTCACGGCGCGGGCGGGACTGGAAGTCACCGTCACGACGCGGGCGCTGGGAGAAATCACCCTCGCGGCGTTCACGCGGCACGAAGCTGCCCTCGCGACGTTCGCGTGGCTGGAATTCGCCTTCGCGGCGCGGGCGGGACTGGAAGTCACCGTCACGACGCGGGCGTTGGGAGAACTCACCCTCGCGGCGTTCACGCGGCACGAATCCGCCTTCGCGACGTTCGCGCGGTTGGAATTCGCCTTCGCGGCGCGGGCGGGACTGGAAGTCACCGTCACGACGCGGGCGTTGGGAGAACTCACCCTCGCGGCGTTCGCGTGGCACGAATCCGCCTTCGCGACGTTCGCGCGGTTGGAATTCGCCTTCGCGGCGCGGGCGGGACTGGAAGTCACCGTCACGGCGCGGGCGTTGGGAGAACTCACCATCCCGGCGTTCACGCGGTGCGCGCTCTCCGGCAGGGCGCTTGTCGCCGTCGTCCTGGGCGCGCAACCTTTCCTTGTGCACGCGCGCCCGGCTGCCGGATCGCATGCTGGGGGTGTCTTTTTTCTGCGCGGAAGGCGCTGCAGGACGGGCCGAGATGGACAGGGTCTTGCGGGGAGGTGCGGAATCGTTGGATGACATGGATGTGGCGGCAGGCCGCGCAATAAGAAGAAAAAAATCCGGCAGGTACCGGGGAACGTCAGTGCCGATCATTCATCGGCGGGATAAGGAGATATCCTTTTTTCCCGTGCAGCAGGCAGGACCAGATATCCTCGCGCCCGGCGTCATGGCATCCGGGCAGGGCAGTTTCATATGCAGTGCGCAGGCAGGTCGCCGCCCGAGCGGCAATGGCTGCCTGCGTTGTCCCTGGCCAGGGCCGCCAGCCTTCAGCCGCGTACCTGGCCTTCGCCGGTCAATACCCACTTTTCGGTGGTCAGGCCTTCGAGGCCGACGGGACCACGCGCATGCAGGCGGTTGGTGGAAATGCCGATCTCCGCACCCAGCCCGTACTCGAAACCGTCGGCAAAGACAGTGGGCAAGTTGACGTAGACCGAACTGGAATCGACTTCGCGCTGGAAGCGTTGGGCTTCGCGCAGCGCTTCCGTCACGATGCTTTCGGTATGGCCGGAGCTCCAGGTGGCGATATGCTCCATGGCATCGTCGATGGAATCAACAACGCGGATGGCAAGGATGGGCGCCAGGTATTCCGTGGCCCAGTCTTCATTGCTGGCTGCATGCGCTTGCGGAACCAGCGCGCGGGTGCGCTCGCAGCCACGCAGTTCTACGCCATGATCCAGCAAGGCACGCGCCAGGCCGGGCAGGAACTGATTGGCCACCGCCTGGTGCACCAGCAGGGTTTCCATCGTGCCACAGACGCCATAGCGGTAGGTCTTGGCATTGAAGGCGACGCGATGCGCAACGGCCAGATCGGCGTGCTGGTCGACGTAGACGTGGCAATTGCCGTCCAGGTGCTTGATCATCGGCACCCGTGCCTCGGCCGACAGGCGAGCCACCAGGCTCTTGCCGCCGCGCGGCACGATGACATCGACATATTCCGTCATGGTGACCAGATGGCCGACGGCGGCGCGATCCGTGGTTTCCACGACCTGCACGGCCTCGGCCGGCAAACCGGCGGCTGACAGACCCTGGCGCACGACGGCACCCAATGCGATATTCGAATGCAGGGCTTCCTTGCCACCGCGCAGGATCGCGGCATTGCCGGATTTCAGGCACAGGGCGGCCGCGTCGATGGTGACGTTGGGGCGGGATTCGTAGATGATGCCGATCACGCCCAGGGGCACACGCATCTTGGCAATCCGCATGCCATTGGGGCGTTGCGTCGTGGGCGACAGGCTGCCGACCGGGTCAGGCATGGCGGCGATCTGTTCCAGGCCGGTGGCCATCAGGCCCAGGGTTTTTTCCGAGATACGCAACCGATCCACCAGTGCCGGCGGCAACTGGTTGTCTACAGCGGCCTGGAGATCCAGGGCATTGGCGGCCAGGATGGCCTTGCGCTGCTCGTGCAGGGCCTGGGCCATACCGCGCAGGGCGTCGTTCTTGGCCTGGCTGCTGGCCCGCATCATGTGGCGCGATGCGGCACGGGCGCGCTGGCCCAGCTCCTGCATGGCGGTGAAAAGCGTATCGGTGGTCATGGGGGCGGAGAAAAAAATAGGGCTATGCGCCATTCTATCCGGCTCTGGACGGCAGTGACAGACGCAAGGCCAGTCGCAGCATTTCTTCCCAGGGATCCTGCATGCGTCCTTCCACCCGTAGCCCCTTGATGAGCCGGTCTATGTCGTGGGCATGCTGCACGGCGGCGGGCCAGATACGTGGTGGAATCCGGCCCAGGGCCTGGCGCGCCAGGCGTTCATGTTCGCCGAAGACACGCATTTTCCGCATCAGGGCATTGAGGTCCTGGCCGGCGGCGCGCGCCTGGGCGAGACGGGCCAGCAGGCGAACCTCTTCGCCGACGGCCCACAATACCAGGGGCAGTGCTTCGCCTTCGGCACGCAGGCCGTCCAGGATGCGTGTCACCCGGGCCGGGTCGCCGACCAGCATCGCGTCGCGCAGCCCGAAAATGTTGTAGCGCGCGACGTTCAGCACGGCAGACTGCACTTGTTCGGCCGACAGTTCGCCTTCGGGAAACAGCAGGCCGAGCTTGAGGATTTCCTGGTGGGCAGCAAGCAGGTTGCCTTCCACCTTCTCTGCCAGCCATTGGCGCGTATCCTTGTCTACGCTCTGGTTCTGCGCCGCCAGCCGCTCGCCTATCCAGGCGGGCAGGCGTGGCAGGTCGATATTGGGAATTTCGATCAGCGTACCGCTGCTGGCCAGCGCCTGCAGCCATTTGCTGTCGCGCAGGGTTTTGTCCAGCCGAGGCAGCGCAAGGATGATCAGGGCATCGGGCAGGGCCTGGCCGCCAGCCTGTTCGGCCATGCGTTGCAGGGCCTCGGCGCCCGGCTTGCCTGGCTTGCCGGTGGGCAGCTTGAGTTCCAGCAGCTGGCGGTCGCCAAACAGGGAAATGCTGCGGGTGGATGCTTCGATCTGCGACCAGTCGCTGCGCGCGTCGACGACCATGGAACTGCGGTCGGTGTAGCCTGCGGCACGGGCGGCCTGGCGTAGCAGATCGACGGTTTCCATGACCAGCAGGGTTTCGTCGCCTGCCACGATATAAATGGGCGACAGGCTGTCAGGCTGGCGGGCCAGTTGCTGGCGCAGGTGGGAAACATCCATGGGTAGGGTGTTGCCTCAGGGTTGCAGCGCGGGCGCCATGCGTCCGCCGCCTTCGGCCGGGGCCGGCGGCAGTTCGGCGTTTTCCTTCTGGTAGGCCTCGAAGGCCTCGGCAACATCCGGGGCCGTCAGGCGCCGCAGCAGGCGCTCGACCAGGCTTTGCTCCATGCTGTTGAAGAGGGTGTCCATTTCGCTTTGCTTGGCCTGGACCAGTTGTTCTTCATAGGGCATGTCGCGGCTGGCGGTGAGCGTGGTGTCCGGCAGCAGGATGTCGCCGCTGGCTGTCGTGAGCCGGAAGACATAGCTCAGGATGAGTTCGTACTCTTCCACGCGGCCCTGCGGCGTCAGGCTGACTTCGCGCTGGGTACGGGAATGGCTGACCTGGATCAGGCTGGCGGCGGCCTGGTCGGCGCTGTCCACCAGGCGGGTGCCGGGCGACGCCGCCTGCAGCGCGCGTCGCAGGCTGGACCCGAAGCGGGTGTTTTCCGGGATGCTGATGTACAGGCTGTCGAAGGGCAGCGGCGACACGCCGCGCAGCGTGAAGCCGCATGCGCCCAATGTGAGCATGAGTGCCAGGGTGGCCAGTATGCGCAGGGAACGGGACATGCTGCTTCTCCTCGGGCTATCAGCCGACGACGTTGACCAGTTTGCCCGGCACGACGATCACGCGCTTGGGCTGGCGGCCTTCCAGGTAGCGGACGACGGCTTCGTGGCTGGTAGCGGTTTGCTCGATGGATTCCTTGCTGGCGCCATTGGGCACGCTCAGGCTGCCGCGCAGCTTGCCGTTGACCTGCAGCATGAGTTCGATCTCGTCTGCGACCAGGGCCTGTTCGTCGACCAGGGGCCAGGGCGCGTCGAGCAGGTCGCCCAGCTTGGCGGCATAGCCCAGTTCGTTCCAGAGGTTCCAGGTAACGTGAGGGACCACCGGGTAGAGCACGCGCACCAGGATACCCAGCACTTCCGCCTGGGCGGCATGCGCTGCCGGGGTATCGGGCAACTCGGCGCTGTCGATGACGTTCAGCATCTTCATGCAGGCCGACACCACGGTGTTGTACTGGATGCGGCTGTAATCGTAGTCTGCCTGCTTGAGCAGGGCGTAGATTTCGCGGCGCAGTTCCTTGACGGGCTTGTCCGCGCCTTGCCAGTCCGGGGCAGCGACGGCCAGACCCTGGGCCACGGAGGCTTGCAGGCGATGGGCCACGGACCACAGGCGGCGCAGGAATCGGTTGGCGCCTTCAACGCCGGCTTCCGACCATTCGAGCGTCTGCTCGGGCGGGCTGGCGAACATCACGAACAGGCGGGCAGTGTCGGCGCCCTGGCTGTCGATCAGCGATTGCGGGTCGACGCCGTTGTTCTTGGACTTGGACATGGTGCCCACGCCGCCATAGTCGATGTGGCTGTCATCCGCCTTCAAGCGAGCGCCGGTGATGGAACCCTTGGCGTCGTAGACGTTTTCGACTTCTTCCGGCCAGAAGTATTCGATGCCGCCGCGTTCATTGCGGCGCGAATAGATGTGGTTCAGCACCATGCCCTGGCACAGCAGGCGGGTGAAGGGTTCGTCGAATTTGACGAGATCCATGTCGCGCATCACGCGGGTCCAGAAGCGCGCATACAGCAGGTGCAGCACAGCGTGCTCGATGCCGCCGATGTATTGATCCATCGGCATCCAGTAGTCATTGCGGGCATCCACCATCGCCTGATCGTTGCCGGGCGAGGTATAGCGCATGAAATACCAGGACGAATCCACGAAGGTGTCCATGGTGTCTGTTTCGCGGCGCGACGCCTTGCCGCATTTGGGGCAGCTGCACTTCAGGAAGGCTTCGTCGCTGGCCAGCGGGTTGCCGCTGCCGTCCGGGATCAGGTGTTCGGGCAGCACCACCGGCAGGTCCTGTTCGGGAACCGGCACCGGGCCGCAATCCGGGCAGTGGATGATGGGGATGGGGGTGCCCCAGTAACGCTGGCGCGAAATGCCCCAGTCGCGCAGGCGGTAGGTGATGCGCTTTTCGCCCAGGCCGAGGGCGGCGAGATCATTGGCGATGGCATCCACGGCAGCGGCAGAACTCAGGTTGTCGTACTTGCCGGAATTGACGGTCAGACCGCTTTGCTTGTCGCCATACCAGTCCTGCCAGGCCTGGTCGGAGAATTCCTTGCCTTCGAGCGCGATGACCTGGCGGATGGGCAACTGGTATTTCAGCGCAAAGGCAAAGTCGCGTTCGTCGTGCGCGGGCACGCCCATGACGGCGCCATCGCCATAGCTCATCAGCACGTAGTTGCCGACCCAGACCGGCACCTGCGCGCCAGTCAGCGGGTGGATGACGCTCAGGCCGGTGGGCAGGCCTTCTTTTTCGCGAGTGGCGATTTCGGCTTCGGTCGTGCCGCCCAGGCGGGTTTTTTCGATGAAGGCGGCCAGTTCCGGGTTGTTGCGGGCCGCATGTTGGGCCAGCGGATGCTCCGGCGCCACGGCGCAGAAGGTCACGCCCATGATGGTGTCGGCACGCGTGGTGAAGACATACATGCGGCCGTCCTGGATCAGTTGGCCGGCATCATCGCGGATGTCATGCGTGAAGGCGAAGCGCACGCCCTGGCTCTTGCCGATCCAGTTGTCCTGCATGATGCGCACGCGCTCGGGCCAGCCAGGCAGGCCGCTTTCCAGCGTTTCGTGCAGTTCTTCGGCGTAGTCGGTGATGCGCAGGTAATAGCCGGGGATTTCACGCTTTTCCACCGGGGCGCCGGAGCGCCAGCCGCGGCCATCGACCACTTGTTCGTTGGCCAGCACGGTCTGGTCCACCGGGTCCCAGTTGACGATCTGGGTCTTGCGGTAGGCGATGCCTTTTTCCAGCATCTTCAGGAACAGCCACTGGTTCCATTTGTAGTAGGACGGATCGCAGGCGCACATTTCGCGCGACCAGTCGATCGCCAGGCCCATCGCCTTCATCTGCTTCTTCATGTAGGCGATGTTGTCGTAGGTCCACTTTGCAGGCGGCACCTTGGACTTGATGGCGGCATTCTCGGCCGGCATGCCGAACGCATCCCAGCCCATCGGCATGAGCACGTTGTAGCCGCGCATGCGCAGCTGGCGCGTCATCATGTCATTGATGGTGTAGTTGCGCACGTGCCCCATGTGCAGCTTGCCGCTGGGGTACGGCAGCATGCTGCAAGCGTAGAATTTCGGCTTTTCCGTGCCGTCGGCGTTCGTGGCGTGTTCGGTGACACGATAGGCGTCGCGGCTCTGCCAGTTTTGCTGGGCCTGGGATTCGACGGCGAGGGGCTGGTAGCGATCCTGCATGATATTCACGTCATTCAGAAAATAATGAGCGCGGCCATCGGGCCGCGCGAGAAGGTATCCATTATAGGGGGATGCGCCGCCAGGCGGCTAACCCTGGCGGCAGCGCTGGTCGAATGCCTTGGCGCTGGCCGGCGATGCCTGCACCACCAGGACCAGGGACAGCAGCACCAAGCCTGCCATCAGGCTCCAGGCAGCCTCGAGACTGCCCAGGCTGTCGCGCAGCTGGCCGGCGGCAAAAGGCAGGACGCCCGCCACGAGATAGCCGATGCCCTGCACGAAGGCGGCGAGGACGCCGGCGTGGCGCGGCTGGCTGGCGTGATCCATGGCCAGGATGAGCGTCAGGGGGAAAAGCGCACCTATGCCCAGGCCCAGCATGGCGATGATGAGCCAGGGGGCGGCCAGCGGCATCCAGGCCAGCATGAGGTAGCCTGCCGTTGCCAGGACGGTGCAGCCGGCCAGCAGGTAGCGGCGGTCCGGGCTGCGCGGGGCCAGCCAGGCCACCAGGAAACCGGCGACGACTTCGAACAGCGTGAGTACGGCCAGCAGGATGCCTGCCCGCTGGGGCGAAGCACCCAGTTCGATGTAGTACGGCGCCAGCCAGGCCAGTGCGAGCGTATAGCAACTGCCCGAGGCGCAGAACAGGCCGGCCAGCAGCCAGGCGCGCCGATAGCGCCAGGGGCGGAAGACCGTGCCGGCGGGGGCCGGCGTTCCGGCAGCGGCTGGCGTGCGGGCCGGGTCACGGAAATTGCGGGTGGCGGACAGCCAGAGCACCAATGCCAGCAGCGCGGGCAGCGCCCACATTGCCAGCGCTGGCTGCCAGTCCATGCTGTGCAACAGGACAGGGGTGCCGGCGGCGGACATGGCGGCGCCGCCCATGATCATGCTCACATAGAGCGCCATCAGCGTGTCTATGCGGGTCGGGAAGTGCAGCTTGATGAAACCGGGGACCAGCGTTTGCGCGATGCCAATGCCGATGCCGGCCAGCAGGGCGCTGCCCAGCAGCCAGGCAGGGTTGGCCGCCATCAGGCGCAGTAGGCAGGCAATGAATACCAGCAGCACGCCGATGGCGATGCCGCGCCGCATGCCCAGCCGGTAGACGGTAGCGCCCGCCAGCGCCAGGATACCCATGGCCATGATGGGCAGCCCGGTTACCCAACCCATGGCCTGGTAGCTCAGGCCGGTCGCGCTGCGTATGGTTTCTATCAGCGGGCTGATGACGGCCAGCGCAGGCCGGAGATTGAGGCCGACGAGCAAAATGGCGGCGATGCAGAACAGTTGGCCAGGACGGAGTTTCATGAAGGGATGCCTGATTGTCTGGGGGAAGGGAAATATCTGAACAGGACGCCGGCCGGGCCGGCATGGCTTGCGTTGACTATGTCCGGTCGTAGGGCAGCAGGAGCTTGCGCAGCAGCGCTGCCAGCATGAGGCTTTCGGCCGTGTCCAGAGGATGCAGCACGCGCTTCATCTCTGCCATATAGGTGTCCAGCGACGCGAGCAAGGTGGCCTGCCCGCTGGCAGTCAGGCTGACGAAGATGCTGCGCCGGTCGTCGGGGTTGGGGGCGCGTACGATCAGTCCGCGTTTTTCCAGGGTGTCCAGGCGGTAGGTCATGGCGCCGGAAGTCAGCAGCAATTGTTGCGTGAGCTGCTGCGGGTGCAGGGAATAGGGCGGGCCGCTGCGGTACAGCGCCGCCAGCACGTCGAAATCGCCCATTTGCAGCGCATGCTCGCGGAAGCGGCGCTGCATGTCCCGGTCCAGCAGGGCCGCCAGGCGCCAGATGCGGCTGGTGACATGCATGGGCGAGGTGTCGGCGTCTGGCGCATGTTGTTGCCATTGGCCCAGGATGCCGTCGACGAAGTCCGTGCCGGTCGCCTCAGCGGGGGTGTCGGGGGCAAGGGAAAGGTCAGGCTGCATTATCTTTAAGTTAAATATCTTTAATTAAAGATATTTTATGGGGCAGATCGCAGCGAGTCAAAGAAGCTGTATCGCATTGCAACGCATGGTGCAGGCTACGGGTGGCGGCGTCGCGCTCGATCCTGCCGAGGCCAGGAGGGACGTGGCAGGCTGGCGCAGGTGCTTCCCGGCCCGCGCTGACGCCGGGAAGAGAGGCCGAGCCCGTACTGGCCGCGGGCTCAGCGCTGCATATAGGCCAGCCGGGCTGCCAGCAGAAGGAAGGCGGCCGCGAAAGTGCGGCGCATCCACAACAGTACCGGCGGACGTTCCAGCACATGGCGGCGCATGGCTGCCGCGAATACGCCATAGAACGCGAATACTGCGAAGGTCATGGCCATGAAGACCAGGCTGAGGGCCAGCATGTGCAGCGTGGCGTCAGGGTCGCCAGGCGCGACGAATTGCGGCAGGAAGGCCAGGAAGAAGATGGACAGCTTCGGGTTCAGCAGGTTGAGCAGAATGCCGGACAGCACCGTGGCGCCATGTGAACGTGGTGCCTGGCCGGGTGCTACCCTGAGCGCGCCCTGGCGCCTGAGGGTATGCCAGGCCATCCATAGCAGGTAGGCCACGCCCAGGTATTTCACGATCTCGAAGGCCAGGGCGCTGGCGTGCAGCAGTGCCGCCAGGCCGGTCATGGCGGCGGCTATGTGCGGCACGATCCCAAGCGTGCAGCCCAGCGCGGCGGCCAGGCTGGCGCGCCCACCCTGCGCCAGGCCGGCAGCTACGGTATAGACGGCACCCGTGCCAGGCGAGGCCACGACAATGAAAGAGGTCAGCAGGAATTCCGGGGTCATGCCGTTTCCACCTGCTGGAGGCGCGCCTGGGGCCATGTTTCGGCCAGCGCGAGTTGCAGGACTTCCGCCAGCCGCGCCAGGTCTGCCGTTGCCCGGGCGTGCAGCGCCTCGGCCACGATCAGGGCGCTGCGGGTCGTGGCGCACACGGCGGACGCCGCGCTCTGCCGGTTGCACCAGCGCCGGGCGTGGGCCAGCCCGGCGTCATCGGCAAAGATGACCTCGCCGGCATCCGGCTGCTCCTGGGTGCCGTCGAAGGTATGGTAGCTTTCCTGCCCGGTGGCAGGGCGCACCTGCAGCGAACCTTGGATGCAGGACAGGTCGAAGACGGCAATGGGAATGGCGTGGGCCAACGATACCGCGTTGCAAAGATCGACCAGCGGATGGATGGCAGGCAGCAGGCGTTCACGGCGAAAGCGGCGCAGCAGGGCTTCGGCGGCGCAACGGTATTGCGAGGGCTTCAGACCCATGCGCGAAAATGCCTGCCGCCATGCGGTAATTTCGGCGAAGCTGCCTTCCTGCCCGGTTTCCAGGCGGCGGGCCGCCTGGGTCCAAAGCAAGGCAATATGCCCCTCAGGCCGGGCCTGGGGGGTAATGCCGTCCAGCATGATGGCGTGAGTGGCCAGGTCGGGAAAATCCGAACGTATTTCGGGGGCGTAGCTGAATCGCACGACTGTTCTCCGGCTGAGGGACCAAGCATCAGTTTGCGGTTCGCGGGGGCTGGCGTCTTGAAGAAAATTGCAGCCATTCGTTGGCCGGGAGCCGCAAGGGTGCAAGAAAGGCTGTCGGCCCTTTGCCTGATGGCCGCTTCAGCCTGCTGCAGTCACGGCCCCGGCTGCTGAGCGCGACTGCAGGGCATAGCTGCCGGGTGAAAATCCGAAGTTGCGGACAAAGCAGCGTGTCATGTGGCTTTGGTCTGCAAAGCCGCAGGCCAATGCAGCATTGGCCAGGGACATGCCCTTGGCAATGAACTGCCGCGCCCTCAGTATGCGTCGCTGCACCAGATAGGCATGAGGCGTGAGCCCGGTCAGGCCGGCGAAGGCACGTACCAGCTGGAAGCGGCTCAAGCCGGCTTCGCGGGCCAGGTCCGCCAGCGAAAGCGGCGCCTGCGGCGCATCGTCTATCATGGCTTTCGCACGGTTGGCCCGGCCGACCAGGGTGTGGGCAGCCACGGGGGCGGGCAGGGGGCGATCCAGCAGGTGCGTCAGCAGCAGGGGCAAGGTTTCGTCTACTGCCAGCGGGTCGCCGCCAATGCTTGCCTCGACCGCCGCCTGGTAGAGCGCCAGGAACCGCCTGCGCGCTTGCGTGTGGCGCAGGACGGGATAGGCGAGCTCTTGCACGGGATTGCCTGTGCTGTCCACCATGTCTGCCAGGGCGGCGGCCATCCGTTCCTGGCTGAAGTAAAGCATGTGCCAACAGCGCGGGCCGTCACCGACAGGCATGCCATCATGCACTTCTCCGGGATTGACCGAAATGAGGTCACCCGCCATGGCTTCCACCTGTCCCCGGCCGCTGGCCGAGCGTTGCGCCCCGCCAAGGATCAGGCCGATGCCGAAATCATCGTGGATATGCCGGCCGAAGTGGCGGCTGGACTGGGCCTCAACCATTTCCATGCCCAACCCGGCCACCCGGCGTACGTTGAAAGCGTGGTCTGTCATGCTGGCTTCCACCTGGAACCGCTTATGGGCGCAGCGCCCATTGCGCTGCATGCAGTGCGTGCAGGCGCGTGGTATCGAATAGCGGCACGTCCACATGCTGAGCCTGCACCAGCAGCGAGATCTCGGTGCAGCCCAGGATGATGGCCTGCGCGCCGTTGCCGACCAGCCGCTGAATGATTTCCAGGTAGGCCGCGAGGGATTCATCACGGATGATGCCCTGGCAGAGCTCTTCGTAGATGATGCGGTGTACGGTGCCGCGGTCGGCATCGTCCGGGGTCAGCACTTGCAGCCGGTAGCGGTTTTCCAGCCTGGCGCGATAGAAGTCCTGTTCCATGGTGAAGCGCGTGCCCAGCAGGCCGACGCTGGTAAAACCCGCCGCCTGTATGGCTTGCGCAGTTGGATCGGCAATGTGCAGCAAGGGAATGTCCGTTGCCTGTTCGATCCGGTCGGCGACTTTATGCATGGTGTTGGTACACAGCACCAGCCCGTCGGCGCCTGCGGTTTGCAGCCGCCGGGCGGCATCGGCCAGCAGCGCGCCTGCCTCGTCCCACCGGCCCGCATGTTGCAGGCGTTCGATATCGTGGAAATCTACGCTGTAGAGCAGGATGCGCGCCGAGTGCAGGCCGCCCAGCTGCGCCTTGATGGTTTCGTTGATCTGGCGATAGTACGGAATGGTGGATTCCCAACTCATGCCGCCGAGCAGGCCCAGGGTTTTCATTGCAATCCTTGCGTAGGAAAAGTGCCTGTGACCACTGGAAAGCATGGCGCGGCAGGCGTGTTTGGGGCGATTCCGGTGTCCAGGCAGGCCTGGCGCCGGCAGACCAGTTTATATCCGTGCCAAAGCCGCGAGGCGGCGTGCGGCCGCCTGTTGCCAGGCACTATGGGGTTCAGGGCGTGGCCTCATCAGGTTCGGGGGCGGGGGCAGTGTCGTCCAGCTCCAGTTCCAGCGCGGCGCGCTGGACCAGGTGCGCGGGCAGGTTGCCCTGTACCGCCACCCCCAGACGCTGGAAGTCGTTGGCTTGCTGGATCAGATTGCCGCGTCCGGTGACCAGCCGGTTCATGGCGGTATTGTGTGCGTCGCGGGCGCGCTCCAGGGCCTTGCCGACTTCTTCCATGCTGCTCAGGAAACCGGCCAGCTTGCGGTACACGCTGGCGGCCCGTTCGGCCAGTTCCATGGTGTGCTTGTTCTGGGCCTCGAAGCGCCATAGCTGGCGCACGATGTTCAGGCTGGACAGCAGCGTGGTGGGAGTAGTCACCAGCACATTGCTTTCGATGGCGCGCTGGAACAGTTCGCTGTCGGCCCGCATGGCTTCAGCAAATGCGGATTCGATGGGAATGAACATGAAGACCATTTCCGGGGTATTGAGCCCCGGCAGCTGGAAGTACGATCGGTCCGAGAGTTCCTTGATGCGGCTGCCTATGGCCGCCACGTGCTCCTTCAGTGCCTGGGCGCGTTCGGCGGGGTCTTCTGCATTGACATAGCGGGTGTAGGCGTTGAGCGAGGCCTTGGCGTCGACGATCAGGTGCTTGCCCTGCGGCAGATAGATGATTGCATCCGGGCGGCGCCGGCCATCCTCGGTCTGGAAGCTGACTTCGCGGCGGTAGTCGCGGCCATCCTGCAGGCCGGAGCGATCCAGCACGTTTTCCAGCACCAGTTCCCCCCAATTGCCCTGTTTCTTGGCTTGCCCCTTGAGCGCAACGGCCAGCCCGTGGGCTTCTTCCGACATTTGCCGGTTCAGCTCCTTGAGCTGGGCCAGTTCGGCTTTCAGGCTGGCATGGCGGGCGATGTCCTGGCCGTGGATTTCTTCGATCTTGCCGCGGAATTCCTGCAGGCGTTCGCGCAGCGGCTGCAGAATCTGGTTCATGCTGTCCCGGTTGGATTGGGTGAAGCGCTGGCTTTTGTCTTCCAGTATGTCGTTGGCCAGGCTGCGGAACTGATCCGTCAGGGATTGGCGGGCATCCTGCAGCAGTGCCAGTTTTTCGGCGTGGCGTTCGCGTTCGGATTCAAGCTGGGCCTGCATGCTGACCAGGCGTTCGCGCAGCGCGGCCGCCAGCGCGTGACTCTGTTGCAGTTCAAGCTGCAGGTGGCTGATTTCTGCGCCCAGGCGGCCCTGCTGGTTCAGGCGTTCCTGCAGCGTGGCGTGTTCGCTGCGCAGCGCTTCCATGGCAGCACGCCAGTATTCCGTCTGTTCGGTCTGGTCTTCCAGGCGCTGGTGCAGGTTGATGATCTCTGCTTCGCGGGATTCCAGGCGGGCCTGCAGGGCAAGCACTTCCGTCTGCAAGCCTTGGCTGGCGCGTTCGACGGCGGTGCGTTGGCGGATGCGCAGCAGCAGCGCGGCAGCGGCAAATCCGGCCAGCGCGGCGAGCACAAGCCAAAGGGCGGGGAAATCATTCAGGGAGGATGGCATGGCGCAGGTGGCGGAAACGAAACAACGGAAACGAAACAACGGAAACGAAACAACGGAAGCAAACTCTAGCAAGCTGTCATTGTCCCATGGCGCCCCGGGACAGGCTACGATGTCGCCCATTGTTCCGGCTGCAACACGGCCGCTGGCTGCCGGGGCAATGCCTGGTAATCAACACTGGAGTGTGGCGCCCTCGCGGATGCGCCGGGAGAGGAAGACGATGGGATGGCGTAGCAGCGAGCGGGGTTCCGAGGAAGCCATGGAACCGGTGCGGGACGAAGACGCATGGGCGCAGGCCGACCTGCCGGAAACCGATTTGAACGACGGCACGGCAGACCGCTTCCTGCTGGATGCGAAAGGCACGACGCTGGTGGTATTCCACAGCAAGACCTGCGCCAATTGCGCGGTGGCGCGGCGCCAGTTGCCCGGCATGCGCCTGCCGGTGGCCAGGCTGGCCTGGGTCGATGCCGGTGACAATGGCGGCCTGGTGGAACGCTACGAGGTGTTTCACCTGCCGGCGCTGTTCGTGGTGCGTGATGGCGTTTTTTATGGCGCGATCCAGGCGCACCTGAGCGCCGTGGATATCGGCCGTCAGATCAGGCTGGCCCTGGACAGCTATCCGGCGGAATTGCCCTGACCGCCCAGGCGCTGTTGCCGTCCTGAGCACACCGCAGGCCAGGGCGTTGGTCGCGGCCCCTGCAGGCGCCGCAACCAGGCTGTCGTCTGCTAGGCGTCAGCCCTGCGCCTTCACTTTCAGTCGGTAGGCGTGCAGCAGGGGCTCGGTGTAGCCGTTGGGCTGGGCCCGGCCCTGGAACACCAGGGCGCGAGCCGCCTGGAAGGCCAGCGATTCATCAAAGCGGCCCGCCATGTTCTGGTAGGCCGGGTCGCCGGCGTTCTGCTGGTCGACGACGGCAGCCATGCGGCGCAGCGTGGCTTCGACCTGTTCCGCGCTGACAATGCCGTGGTGCAGCCAGTTGGCGATATGCTGGCTGGAAATTCGCAGGGTTGCGCGGTCTTCCATGAGGCCGACGTTATTGATGTCGGGCACCTTGGAGCACCCTACGCCCTGGTCCACCCAGCGCACCACGTATCCCAGGATGCCCTGGGCGTTATTGTCCAGTTCGCGCTGTATGTCTTCCGCACTCCAATCGGGTTGGGCGACAACTGGAATTTGCAGCAGGTCGTCCAGCAGGGCATCGCGCACCTGCAGATAGGCGGTCTTGGCCAGTTCGCGCTGCACTTCCTGCACGTTCACCTGGTGGTAGTGGATGGCGTGCAGCACGGCGGCCGTGGGCGAGGGAACCCAGGCGGTATTGGCGCCGGCCTTGGGGTGGGCGATTTTCTGTTCCAGCATGGCCGCCATCAGGTCGGGCATGGCCCACATGCCCTTGCCGATCTGCGCCCGGCCACCCAGGCCGGCATGCAGGCCGGCCAGCACGTTGTTGCGTTCATAGGCCTGGATCCATGCAGAGTGCTTCATGTCGCCCTTGCGCAGCACCGGGCCGGCATTCATGATGCTGTGGATTTCGTCGCCGGTGCGGTCCAGGAAGCCGGTGTTGATGAAGGCCACGCGTGCCGGCGCTGCCGCAATGCTGGCCAGCAGGTTGACGCTGGTGCGGCGCTCTTCGTCCATGATGCCCAGCTTCACGGTATTGCGGGGCAGCCCGAACAGGCTTTCGACACGGCTGAACAGATCATCTGCGTAGCGCACTTCGGCTGGGCCGTGCATCTTCGGCTTGACGATATAGATGGAGCGGCGCCGCGAGTTGCGGCCGCTATTCAGGTCGGGCAAGGCGGCCAGCGTCGTGACCACGGCGTCGAGAATGCCTTCGAAGATTTCAGCGCCCTGGGCGTCGAGTACGGCCGGGTTGCGCATGAGATGGCCGACGTTGCGTATGAACAGCAGGGAGCGGCCGTGCAAGGTGAGCTTGCCGCCCTCGGGGGTGGTGTATTCGCGGTCGGCGTTCAACCTGCGTGTGAAGGTCTGGCCATCCTTGCTGACAGCTTCGGTCAGTGTGCCCAGAATCAGACCCAGCCAGTTGCGGTAGATCTCGGTCTTGTCCGCCGCGTCGACGGCGGCGACGGAATCCTCGCAGTCGATGATGGTGCTGAGCGCAGCTTCGAGCACGATGTCCTTGATATGGGCCGGATCGCTGCGGCCAATGGCGTGCTGGGAGTCGAACTGGATTTCCAGGTGCAGGCCGTGATGCTGCAGCAGGATGGCCTGGGGGGCGTCGGCCTGGCCCTGGTAGCCGCGCAGCTGTCCGGCATCGCGCAGTGCAGTGACGGTATTGCCTAGGCTGACCTGCAATTGGCCGTTGACGATACGGTAGCCGGTGGCGTCAGCATGGGAACCCTGCTGCAGGGGGGCTGCCTCATCGAGCAGCGCCCGGCCGCGCGCGATGACTTGGGCACCGCGCACCGGGTCGTAGCCCTTGGGCTGGCTGCCGGCTTCGCGGGGAATGGCGTCCGTGCCATAAAGGGCGTCGTACAGGCTGCCCCAGCGCGCATTGGCGGCATTCAGGGCATAGCGTGCATTGCTGGCAGGCACGACCAGCTGGGGGCCGGCCTGGTGGGCGATTTCCTCGTCCACGTCGTCCGAGCCGGCGGATACGGCTTCCGGCAGGGCCTGCAGGTAGCCGATCTCCTGCAGAAACGCGCGGTAGGCTGCGGCGTCGCTGATGGGGCCCGGATGGCGGGCATGCCATTCGTCCAGTTGTTGCTGCAGGCGGTCGCGTTCTTCCAGCAGTTGTTGGTTGCGCGGCGTGAGATCGTTGACGATAGCAGCGAATCCGGCCCAGAACGCATCGCCCGGGATGCCTGCGGCCGGCAGGGCTTCATTATTCAGGAATTCGTCGAGCTCACGGGCGACGCGCAGACCGTGACGTGTAATGCGATCAGACATTGTGTTGACTCCACCTTGATTGAAACTTTTATCGCCGCTGGCAATGCTGCATTGCAGCGAACGTCTTTCAGGCTTTTTACCTGAAAAGCGTTCCTGCGTATATGGTAATTGCCATTTTCATGTATGAAATCAATGCCTTGCATGGGCTTTATTTCAGATGGTGAATTGCCGTTGCATGGCGTGGCATGGCAGTGCTGTTTTGCATGCGTTGGCGCCTGGCTTGGCGGCATCGTCATGTGTCTTGGCAAGCCGGACGAGTACCGAAGTGGGGCGGTCTTGTCATTGGATTGCTGCGTCGCGGGGCGGTGACGGCAGCAGGCAGGCGTCGGACAGGCACATGGATATCAGGCCAGGGCTGGGCAGGCCGCTTGAGCGGGTGACTGCAGCACCGGGCAGTATGGGTGATGGCTGCCGGACGGCGAAATGGCTAGCGCTGGAAGCTGTCGTTGCCCAGGTAGGCGCGCCTGACCTGAGGGTCTTCGGCGACGATGGCAGGCGAACCCAGCGCGATGAGCCGGCCCTGGGCCAGCACGGCGACGCGGCTGGCATGCCGGAACACCACGTCCAGGCTGTGTTCGGTAAACAGGACGGCCAGGCGGCGTTGCTCGACCAGCGAGCGCACGAGTTCCATGAGCGCATGCCGCTCGGCGCTGTTCATGCCGGCGGCCGGTTCGTCCATCAGCAGCAGTCTGGGGGCATGGGCCAAGGCCATGGCCAGTTCCAGCCGTTTGACGTCACCATAGGCCAGCACACCAGCGGGCCGCGCCGCCTGTTGTCGCAGTCCCACCTGTTCCAGCAGGGCCAGGGCTTCATGTGGCGCGTAGCTGGCGGCGCGGCGCCAGAAGTGCATCAGCCGGCGGTCGCGCGACAGCAGTGCGGCCTGCACGTTTTCCAGTACGCTCAGCATGGCGAAGGTGGCCGCAGTCTGGAAGGTGCGGCCTATGCCCAGCCGCCAGATGGCCTGCGGGCCCAGCCGGGTCAGTTCCTTGCCGTCGAAGCGCACCGAGCCCGCCGTGGGACGCGCCTGGCCGCCGAGAATATTGAAGCAGGTGGACTTGCCCGCGCCATTGGGGCCGATCAACGCCAGGATTTCACCGGCATGCAAATCGAAGGAGACATCATCCAGCGCCGTGACGCCGCCGAAAACCTGGCGCAGGCCACTGACTTGCAGCAGCGGTACGGCGGCGCTGGGCAGGGTGCCGCGGGCAAGCAATTGCTGTTCAGGCATGGGAGGCTCCCGGAGCCGGGGGCGGCGCAGGCCGGTTGCGGCCGCCCAGCAGTCCGCCTGGCAGCAGCACCACCAGCAACAGGATGACCAGACCCAGCACGGCATGCCAGTATTCCGTGGCGCGCGCGACGGTATCGTGCAGCCAGGTATAGGCGCTCGCGCCGGCGAGCGGCCCGGCCAGGGCGTTCAGGCCGCCCAGCATGACCATCACCAGGCCATCGACGGAGCGGCCCACGGCCAGCACGTCCGGGGCGATGCTGCCCTTGGAAAAGGCATAGAGCGAACCTGCCATGCCGGCAAACAGCGCGGCGGCGATGAATCCTGCCCATTGCAGGCGGCGCGTGTCCATGCCCAGCGCCTGCGCCCTGGCGCTGTGGTCGCGCGTGGCGCGCAAGCCCAGGCCCAGCGGCGAAAAAATCAGACGGCGCAGCAGCCAGACACATCCCGCGCAGCTTGCCAGGCTCAGGTAATAGTAGGTCTCGGGCGTATCCAGCCAGGGAGATGGCCACAGGCCGATCAGCCCGTTGCTGCCGCCGGTCAGGCTTTCGAACTGATAGGCCAGCGCCCAGATGATTTGCGCGCATGCCAGTGTGAGCATGGCCATATAGACGCCGGAAAGCCGCACGCAGAACCAACCGAACAGCAGGGCAGCCAGCACCGCCAGTAGCGGGCCGAGCAACAGCGCGGCTTCCATGGGCAAGCCTGCATGGATGGCGGCGAAGGCAGCGCCGTAGGCGCCCAGGCCGAACCAGGCGGCATGGCCGAAGGAATGCATGCCGGCCGGGCCGATGAGGAAATGCAGGCTGGCGGCAAACAGCGCGGCAATGAGGATGTCCGTACCCAGGATGGTGAGATACGGCCAGGTGTCTGCCAGCAGGGGCAGCGCGGCCAGTATCGCCAACAGGAACAGGTAGGCCAGCCGCACGCGCGGGCTGGCTGGCCGCAGTGTTGCCGCGCCGCGCTCGGGGGGCGGCGCCGGCTGGGGCTGGCCCAGCAAGCCCCAGGGGCGCCAGATCAGCACGATCGCCATGACGATGAATTCCGCCGCGAGGGTCAGGCGCGACAGGCTGAACACTTGCCCCGCGATAGTGATGTCACCGATGAAAATGCACAGCGCCTTGATTTCGCAGATCAGCAGCGCGGCCAGGAAGGCTCCAGGGATGGAACCCAGGCCGCCGACGACCACCACGACAAAAGCGCTGGCGATGACCTCGATATCCAGGCTCAGCGTGGCGGGTGTGCGGGGCGCGGCCAGAGCGCCACCCAGGCCGGCCAGGAACGCGCCCAGCATGAAGGCACTGGTGAACAGCAGCGCCTGGTTCACGCCCAGGGCCGACAGCATGCTGCGATTCTCGGCAGCAGCGCGCAGCAGCATGCCCCAGCGCGTGCGCTGTTGCAGCAGCCACAACAAGCCCAGCACGGCGGGGCCGGCAAGTATCAGGAACAGGTCATAGGCCGGGAAACGGCGTCCCAGCAGTACAACGGCGTAGCCCAGGCCGGGCGCGCGCGCGGCGAATTGGTCGGCCGGGCCCCACACAGCCAGCGCCAGGTCGCCCAACAGCAGGACGAAGGCAAAAGTGGCCAGCAGCTGGAACAGTTCGGGCGCTCGATAAATACGGCGCAACACCACGATCTCCAGCAGCCCGCCGAGCAGGCCGATGACCACGGCAGCCAGTGGTAGCGCGAGCCAGTAGGCAGCTGTCTCCCATGGCGTGCCAGCGCTCCAGCCGGTGGCTGTCCGGGTCAGGCTGACGGCCAGATACATGCCCAGCATGTAGAACGAGCCATGGGCGAAATTGACGATGCGCGTGACACCGAAGACCAGCGACAGTCCGGCGGCTACCAGGAACAGCGCACTGGCGTCGGCCAGGCCATTGAGCAGCTGCAGCAGCAGCCCGCTGAAGCTCATCGCGGCGCAGTCCTCAGCTTGCGTACTTCGTCGTCGCTGGGTTGCAGCGTGGCGCCATCCAGATAGCGGATGTTGCGCATCACGCCTTCGCCGTTCTCGACGTCGGTGGTGCCGATATAGACCCCCAGCGTCGATTGATGGTCGAGATCGCGGTATTCGATGGGACCGTACGGGCTGTCGAGCTGCAGGCCGCGGAAGGCCTGGATCAGCGCTTCCGTATCGGTGCTGCCGGCCTTCTCGATACCTGCCGCCAGCGACATCAGCGACGCATAGCCCACGACCGAACCGACCTTGGGATTCTGCTTGAAACGTTCCTGGTAAGCCTTGACGAAGGCCTGGTTCTCAGGTGTGTCGATGGCATACCAGGGGTAGCCGGTGACGATCCAGCCCTTGGGCGTTTCTGCGCCCAGCGCTTCCAGGTATTCAGGTTCGCCGGAGAGTACCGACACGACATCGCGGCCTTCGAACAGGCCACGGGTGTTGCCTTCGCGAACGAAGCGCGTCAGGTCAGCAGCGAACAGGACATTGAAGATCGCATCGGGCCGGGCATCGGCCAGCGCCTGCACGACCGGGCCGGCATCCAGCTTGTTGAGCGGTGCAGCGATCTCTGCGACGAATTCGACATCCGGCTGGGCTGCGCGCAGCATTTCCTTGAAGGTGGCAACGGCGGATTGGCCATATTCATAATCAGGATAGACGATGGCCCAGCGCTTTTTCTTGAGGGCGATGGCTTCGGGGGCAAGGGCCGCCACGTGCATCCAGGTGGAGGGGCGTAGGCGGAAGGTGTAGCGGTTGCCGTTGCCCCAGGTGATCTTGTCGGTCAGGGGTTCGGCCGCCAGGAAAAAGACTTTGCGCTGGCGGGCGAAGTCGGTCAGCGCCAGGCCGGTATGGGACAGAAAACCGCCAAACAGGACTTCCACGCGCTCGCGCGCCAGCAGTTCCTGGGCCGCACGCACGGATTCGCCCGGGTTCGCGTTGTCGTCGCGCCAGATGACTTCCACCGGCCGGCCGAGAATGCCGCCACGTGCGTTGATTTCCTCTCGCGCCAGTTCCCAGCCCAGCTTATAGGGTTCCAGGAAGGCGGGAATGGCCTTGTAGCTGTTGACTTCGCCGATGCGCAAAGGCTTTTCGGCATGAGCCTGCAAGGCGGCCAGGGCTAGGGTGGGGCCCATGATCAGGCCTAGTGCAAATCGGCGGAGGCAGGACATGATGGCGGCGTCCAAGAGTTATCATCAATGTAAGTATAAGTCGCTCGTTCGCCGCGACGATCAATTGATTGATAAGGGATAACCCTTGGTTTCTGTCTGGATGGTAGCGAAGAACGCGGGCAAAAGAAAAGGCCCCGCAGGAGCAGGGCCTTTTTCAGGCTGTGGCAGCACGAAGGCTTACTTCAGCTTGGTTTCCTTGTAGTCCACGTGCTTGCGAGCGACGGGATCGAACTTCTTGATCAGCATCTTCTCGGGCATGTTGCGCTTGTTTTTGCTGGTCGTGTAGAAGTGACCGGTGCCGGCAGTGGATTCCAGCTTGATCTTTTCGCGAATACCTTTGGCCATGGTGAGCTCCTAGTGATATGCAGCTTGGCTGCTTAGGCGGCTTGGCCGCGGGCGCGCAGGTCGGCCAGGACGGCGTCGATACCGTGCTTGTCGATGGTGCGCAGGGCGCTGGCGGAAACGCGCAGGCGAACCCAGCGGTTTTCGCTTTCAACCCAGAACCGGCGCGATTGCAGGTTGGGCAGGAAACGACGTTTGGTCTTGTTGTTCGCGTGCGAAACGTTGTTGCCCACAGTCGGGCCCTTGCCGGTCACTTGGCATACGCGTGCCATGGTTGCACCTCTAGTCAATAAATGTCGCTGCCAACCGTGTTTCAGGCTGGGCGCCCCGCCATCATGGCCAGGCTGCAGGCGTCTGTTGAATATAAAAACCCGTTGTGGCGCTGTTATTGCGCTACAGCACCGCATTCACGGGGGCGCCAGCAGGGCCGGTGAAGGCCAGGGACGAGGCGCCAACTCAAAAAATACGGCTCGGGACACAAATCGTGTCTCGTAAAGACGGCTATTCTACTATGCCGGGCCTGTACTTGACAAGTTGTGTTGTTCTCGCCACGCATTGAAGTCCGTGGGCCAAGCGCGGCGCGGCTTGCGGAGACATTCAGGTGGGGGTGTCGATTTCGTCCCAAGGCGTGCCCGCGTCATTCTGAAAGCCGGTCAGCCAGTTCAGGGCATGGTGGCGTTCCATTACGATGTCGCCATTGACGCCTTGCGGCGCAGTGTCCTGCTGCCCGGCCTGGCGGACGATCCAGTGCTGGCGCCAGACGATGTCCAGCGCATCCAGAATTTCATCGGCCGGCCGCAGGCGCGTGGCCTGGCGGAACGCGGCATCTTCCGCCAGGCGCAGCACGATGCGCGACAGCGCCTGCGGTTGCGCTGCCGAGACGGCGTCCGCCGGATCCATCTCGGCCAGGGAGAGCGCCCAGAGCAGGGCCCGCAGCGCTTCATAGCGCCACACCATGTTATTGGCGGTTTCAGTCTGGGCCGAGGCGGCTTCCGGATTGTCCGGGGTTGCCTCCAGGAACTCGTTTTCCTGGGGCGTGAGGGCTGCGACGCCGTCGGGGTTGCGCGCGCGCATGATGGCCGCGAAGCCGAAGTCGCCGTTGAGGATGGCTTCAGCATGCGCCGCGACGCAGAACAAGGCCATGGCACGCTGCACGACCTGTTCGGCAGCCGGCAGGGCAGCTTCGTCGACGCCCAGTGAGGGCGGCATGCCGGCGGGCGGCGCGGGGCGCGCCTGCTCCAGCAGGGCGAGGGTACGGACGCGCCGCTGCAGCGCGTCAGGCGGATAGGGCAGCCGTGCTTCGTCGTCGGCTGCGCCATCGGCTGCCATCAGGATACGCAGGGCCGGGTCACGCACCGAGCCGTCGGGCAGGAACAGGATGGCATTGGCGCGGTAGGCCCACTCCTGCATGCCGGCCAGTGCGTCGCTGTCCTTGCTGTCGATGGTGAAGCTGGCATGCTGGCCGACACGCTGGATATGACGCCACAGATGGTAGCGCCGTGCCGTCATGCTGCCATCACCCCGATTCATGATGTAGCCGACGAAACCTTGCAGGTGCGGTGCCAGTTCGGAGTCGTCCAGCCCGCGGCAACCCAGCATCTCATGGGGAAAATCCAGGGCAGGCAGGGTTCGCACGGTGGCATAGGCGTTGATGGACAGGCGTTCTGCCGGGGTGGCGTTCATATCTTTTTCCTTGCTCGGGTGACAGGCATGCAGTGATGGCTGCTCAGGGTGATCGCGGCCTGGGCCGACCTGAATTGTGCCAGTCCGATGGGTCAGTCCGGTTGCAGGGCCTGCTTTCTTCTGGTGAGGGAATGTGTCCTTTGCGCACCGGGTTCTCCATGGCACGGCGTCTGGCGGCGCAATCGGCGGATGCAGGATAAAATCAGTGATCATTCTGCCTGGCCACGCCGCTTGCGGCGCACAGGAGGGAAGGTTCGGCCTTTGGGGCCGTCCGGATGGCCGGCAGTGTCGCACAAGCATCGAACCAAGCATACGAGCGCCTATGTCTTTCCAGCACATCAAGGTTCCAGAGCAGGGCCAGAAAATTACAGTCAATAGCGATGGCTCGCTGAATGTTCCCGATCAGGTCATCATTCCCTTCATCGAGGGCGATGGCGTGGGCGTGGATATTACCCCTGTCATGCAGTCGGTCGTGGCCGCTGCTGTCGAAAAAGCCTATGGCGGCAAGCGCGCCATACACTGGATGGAGGTCTTCGCTGGTGCCAAGGCGACGCGGGTCTATGGCCCCGACGTCCTGCTGCCGGATGAAACCCTGGATGCGCTGCGCGAATACGTCGTGTCGATCAAGGGCCCGCTGGCAGCGCCTGTCGGTGGTGGCATCCGGTCCCTGAACGTCGCCATGCGCCAGCGCCTGGACTTGTATGTCTGCCTGCGCCCGGTGGCGTATTTCAAGGGCGTCCCGGCACCGGTACGTGAACCGGAAAAGACGGATGTGGTCATCTTCCGTGAGAATTCCGAGGATATTTATGCCGGGATTGAATTCCAGGCTGAGTCCGAGCAGGCCAAGGAACTGATCGAATTCCTGCGCAACCGTCTGGGCGTGGGCAATAAGATCCGCTTCCCGGATACGGCGTCGCTGGCGGTGAAGGTGGTGTCCCGCGAAGGTACCGAGCGCCTGGTGCGCAAGGCCGCGCAGTACGCCATCGACCACGACCGCAGTTCGATCACGCTGGTGCACAAGGGCAATATCATGAAGTTCACGGAAGGCAGCTTCCGTGATTGGGGCTATGAACTGCTGCGCCGCGAGTTCGATGCCAAGCCTATTGATGGCGGGCCGTGGTGCAAGTTCCGCAATCCCAAGACGGGCCGCGAGATCATCGTCAAGGATGTGGTGGCGGATGCCTTCCTGCAGCGCAGCCTGCGCCGCCCTGCGGAATACGATGTCATCGCCACGCTAAATCTGAACGGCGACTATATTTCCGATGCGTTGACCGCACAGGTCGGCGCTGTCGGGATTGCTCCCAGTGCCAACCTGTCCAATACCACCGCCTTGTTCGAGGTCACGCACGGCACGGCGCCGCGCTACGCTGGCAAGGATTACGTGAATCCCGGCTCGGAAATCCTGGCGGCGGCGATGATGCTGCGCCACCTGGGCTGGGTGGAAGCGGCGGCGTTGATCGTCTCCAGCATGGAAAAGGCCATTCTTTCCAAGCACGTGACCTACGATTTTGCGCGTCAGCTCGAAGGGGCTGCCCAGGTATCGTGCTCGGGCTTCGGCAAGGTCATGATCGACCAGATGTAAACAATAATGTGTGCAAGCGTCGGCCAGGCAGGGCTTGGTGCTTGCCGGGCATCTGGGCATCAAGCCCGGATGTAGGGCGGTCGTGCGGGAGGAATCCGGCGCGACCGTACCGGCAGAACGCGTGCGTGAAGCCAGCATGGTCGGCCATGCCCGGAACACGTGGATGAGCGTGTCCGATCTGGTGGCCTATTTGATCAGAAAGCGCGTCAAACCATGCCCTTCAGGGCGCGGAAGGATAGCGCGGGCCACGCAGTGGCCCTATACTATCGCTGTATATGTATACAGCATGGCCATGCAACGCCTTCAAGCCTTCAAATACGAATTGCGCCCCAACGGCCAGCAAGAGCGGCAAATGCGCCGTTTTTCTGGCTCGTGCCGCTTCGTGTTCAACAAGGCATTGGCGCTGCAAAAGGCCAACCACGAGGCAGGCGGCAAGTTTATCGGCTACGTCGCCATGGCCAGGCACCTGACCGCCTGGCGCAATGGCACTGAAACGCCGTGGCTCAAGGACGCGCCCGTGCATCCCTTGCAACACGCCCTCAAGGACTTGGAGCGGGCCTACAGGAACTTCTTCGCCAAACGTGCAAACTTCCCACGTTTCAAGAAGAAGGGGCAGCACGAAAGCTTTCGCTACCCCGACGCCAAACAGTTCAAGCTGGACACGGGCAATACCCGCATCTTTCTGCCCAAGCTGGGCTGGATGCAGCTGCGGTTGTCTCGTGCGTTGCTGGGCAAGCCCTGCAACGCCACCATCAGCCAATCGGGCGGCAAGTGGTTCGTCGCTATCCAGACCGAGCGCGAGGTGCGGCAGCCCGTGCCGCAGGCCACATCGGCCATCGGCATTGACATGGGTATTGCAAGGTTTGCCACGTTCTCGGACGGCAGTTTCCTTGCGCCGTTGTCCAGTTTCCAGAAGCACGAAATGCGCCTGCGCCGCTACCAGCGGGCGATGAGCCGCAAGCAGAAATTCAGCAACAACTGGCACAGAGCCAGAAGGAGAGTGCAAGCTACCCACACCTGCATCGGCAACGCCCGGCGCGATTACCTGCACAAGGCCACCAGTGCCATCAGCCAAAACCACGCGATGGTGAGTATCGAGGACTTGCAGGTGCGCAACATGAGCCACTCGGCCAGGGGCAATGCCGATCAGCATGGCAGGAACGTCAAGGCCAAGTCGGGTCTGAACAAGGCCATTCTGGATCAGGGCTGGTTCGAGTTCCGGCGGCAGTTGGAATACAAGCTGGCGTGGAACGGCGGCATTCTGGTTGCGGTGCCGCCACAGAACACCAGTAGAACCTGCCCGTGCTGCGGGCAGGTGGCCAAGGACAATCGGCGCACGCAGGCGTTGTTTCTGTGCGTGGCGTGTGGCTATGAGGAAAACGCCAATGTGGTCGGCGCGATGAATATATTAAGGGCGGGACACGCCCGGTTAGCCTGTGGAGAGGATGTCAGTCGCGCCCGGCCCGAAGCCGCAAGGACGAAGGCCAGACGTGCAGCCTCTGCGAAGCAGGAACCCGCCGAAGCGACTCACAGCAGCCCCTTGCCGCTGTGAGCGCCGTAGGAATCCCTTGCTTTCTGGCAGGGGAGGATGTCAATTTCCCGACACAGGCTACAAATGGAACGAGCTTGGCCGTCTGGCACAGCGTTTCTATGCGGATTTCGCCGAGCTCGGCTATCCCGCATTGTTGCAACGGCTGGATGCGGCGTATACGCGCATTGTGGCCAGGATAGAGGCGGAAAATGATGTCTCTCTTTATGGCGAGCCCTGGTATGAAAAATACACCATGGGCCGGATGATCCAGTTCAATACATCATCTCCCTATGCCAACGCCCGCAGCAGATTGCGCAAATGGAAGAAAGACCAGGGCATTGCCTAGGCCGGCAACGAGGTAGTCACGCCGGTGTGACTTCTTGTCGGCGTCAGGCAGTAAGGGGTAGTATGCGATTTATTGGTCTATTTTGTAGACCATTGATGTTCGCCGAGAGGCGCAAGACAGGCAGCAAACGGAGCGCCATGAGTGTGCCCGGATGCCAGTCAGCCATTGCACCTATCCCGCCACGCTGTTCGCGCATTGATGCTGCGGGCAGCGACAAGGACGATAAGGAGTTTCCATGTCCCTCAATTTCCGTCATGCCCTTCTGGGCGCGGTCCTGTTTTCCATGAGTGCGCTGGCCGCTGCAACGCAATCGGCAGCGGCAAGCGCACCGGCCGCTCCGGCCTCTGCAAACAAACCGGTGGTGCAGCACGCCGCCGCCAGGAATCTGGCCCAGGAGGAAGCCAACCGCCGCCTGGTCGTCGAGTTCTACGAACGTTTCTTCAATCAGCATGACACGGTTGCGGCGGCGGCTGTCGTGGCGGAAGACTACATCCAGCACAATCCGGCAGTGCCCGATGGCAAGGCGCCGTTTGTGGACTTCTTCACTGGTTATTTCCAGGAGAACCCGCAATCGCGTGCACGTATTGTCCGCAGCGCCACCGAGGGCGATCTGGTTTACCTGCACGTGCATTCGACCAATGGTGAGCTGGACCGAGGTCAGGCTGTCATTGATATCTTCCGGGTGCAGGATGGCCGCATTGTCGAACATTGGGATGTCATCCAGGAAGTACCGGCAGAAGCAGCCAACCGCAACACCATGTTCTGAACCCGCCTGGCCTGGAGCATAAAAAATGTCCATCAAAGAAAAAACACTGCATTACCTGTTCGATCCGCTCTGCGGATGGTGCTACGGTGCGTCGGCCTTCATGGGCAAGGCGCAGTCGGAACCGGGCTTGACGCTGTCGCTGTGGCCGACCGGCCTGTTTTCCGGGCCGGGGGCGCGCGCCATGGATACGGAATTTGCCGCATATGCGTGGTCGAATGACCAGCGTATCGAACAGTTGACCGGGCAGCGTTTTACCGAGGCTTATCGTCGGCAGGTGTTGGAAGCGGGCGGCATGTTCGACAGCGGTGCGGCGACGCTGGCCTTGCAGGCCGTCCACCAAAGCGCACCCGAGCGCGAACTGGAAGCCCTCAAGGCTATCCAGCTGGCCCGTTATGTCGATGGGCGTGATATCACGCGCACCGGCTCGCTGGTCAGTTTGCTGGGCGAGTTGGGATTGGAGCCGGCGGCCACTGCGCTGGCGGAACCGGATCTGACCCTGGTGCAAGCCTTGCAGGCGCGCACGCAGCATGCGCGCCGGCTGATGCAGGCAGCCCATGCGCGTGGCGTTCCGACGTTACTGCTGGAGGTGAACGAAACCATGCAGTTGCTGCCGTCCACGGCTGTCTATGGCAGCCCGGACGAGCTGCTGGCCCAGATACGGGCGCTTTGAACGCCGCGGCGCGCCGCGGCCATCGTTCAATAGATTTCCGGTACGTACATATCTTTGGGTACCGGGTGGCGGATGTAGTCGGGGTGATGGATGCGCGGGGGCAGCGCGATTTCTTCGTGCGGTACCGTCTGGTAGGGAATTTGTCCCAGCAGATGGTTGATGCAGTTGAGTCGCGCGCGCTTCTTGTCCACGCCTTCGACGATCCACCATGGTGCTTCCGGAATGTGCGAGCGTTCCAGCATGGTCTCCTTGGCCTTGGTGTAGTCTTCCCAGCGACGCCGGGATTCCAGGTCCATGGGCGACAGCTTCCACTGCTTGAGCGGATCATGGATGCGCATCAGGAAGCGGCGGTGCTGTTCGTCGTCGGTAATCGAGAACCAGTATTTGATGAGGACGATGCCGGAACGCACCAGCATCTTTTCGAACTCGCTGACGCTGTTGAAGAATTCCTCGTATTCATCGTCGGTGCAGAAGCCCATCACGCGTTCGACGCCTGCCCGGTTGTACCAGCTGCGGTCGAACAGCACGATTTCGCCGCCGGCGGGCAGGTGCTGCACATAGCGCTGGAAGTACCATTGCGAACGCTCACGTTCGCTGGGGGCGGGCAGGGCGGCCACGCGGCAGATACGCGGGTTGAGGCGCTGGGTGATGCGTTTGATGGTGCCGCCCTTGCCGGCGGCATCGCGCCCTTCGAAGAGCACGACGATCTTCAGCTTCTTGTGGACGACCCAGTCCTGCAGTTTGACGAGTTCGCCCTGCAAACGCAGCAGTTCTCGAAAGTAGCGCCTGCGATCCATTTCCTCGCCTTCGCAGTCCTCGCTGCGCGGCAGCAGGTCGGCGAAGTGCGCCAGGCGTTCGTCATCGAGCTCCATTTCCAGTTCTTCATCCAGACTGTCGATGAGATCCGCCCGCATGCGGCGGGCGGTATCGTCCAGGGAGGGAACGCGGGAAGAATCGCTCATGGAAAGACCTCAGTCAGAGATGGGCAGTAAGGGAGAAAGGCAGTGGAATGGCGGTCCGTACGGCGTCGGACGGGCTGCTCGGGCGCGACCGCAAGCATATTGAAATAGTATGACTGTTCAATGACCGGGCCTTCAAGCGCGGCGCAGACTGGCGCAGCCGATCTCCCGACCATGGGCCCCACCGTGGTGCACGGCGTCACGCCGGGCACAGCCCATGCGCCGGAAAGCCGCATGAATGCGGGTTTTGTGTCGCGATTGATATCTGTACGCGTCATGGTCAGGCTGAAAATTGGCGGTTTTCGCTGCTTCTTGGTAGTGACCCTATCTAGGGCATTCCCCTAGTGCATCGCGCACCGTCATCGTGCACAATTGCGTCCATGCA
This sequence comes from Kerstersia gyiorum, assembly GCF_048595715.1. NCBI lineage: Bacteria > Pseudomonadati > Pseudomonadota > Betaproteobacteria > Burkholderiales > Alcaligenaceae > Kerstersia > Kerstersia gyiorum. The sequence goes on along the minus strand of NZ_CP169556.1, from coordinate 2,940,758 downwards.
GGTGAGGAGACATGCCCTGCAAGGGGCAGCGAACCGGCGTGATCCGGCTGATAAAAACCATAAAACCAGCAGTACCCTATAAAAAGAAGAAAGCAGAAAGGCCAGCGCAAGCTGGCCTTTCTGCATTTCCGCTGCCATTTTTGCATCGCGGGCCTGCGGATGTTTCAGCGTGGGGCGCAGTAGATCTCCCATAGCGTGCGCATTACCTGCACGACATTCTCATTGGCCAGTTTGTAGTAAACGAATTTCCCTTCCTTTTCCGTTGCTACCAGGCCTTCCTGGCGCAGCACGCCCAGTTGTTGCGACAAGGTGGGTTGCCGAATGCCGGTAGCGTTTTCCAGTTCTCCAACATTGAGGCGCTGGCGCGAGGCGATCTGGCACAGCAGCATCAGCCGGTCTTCATTGGCCAGTGCCTTGAGCAGCGCGCATGCCTGGCCGGCGTGTTCGCGCAGCTGTTCCGGGGTCATGTCAAAAGCCTGGGCTGTTGTTTGCATGTCTGACGTCAAATTATTAAGAAAACTATATAATATGAATTAATATATTGATGGCCTGGCCAGGCAACAAACTTTTCTTGCCAAGGCGAGGGTCCGCAGCAAGGGCGGCTGGCGGGCATGGCATATCTTCGCACATGGCTGGGTATGCTGGCCCGAAGCGGAGGCTGCCTGCAATCTTAGGCTTTGCCAGGAGTATTGAATATGTCATTACCGTTGCTTTCTCCCCAGGCGGCGCGCGAGCAGATGGCTCAGGGTGCTTTGCTGGTCGATATTCGTAGCATGGATGAATATGCGCGTGAACATATCAGCGACGCACGTCCTATCCCGATGACGCAATTGCTGGCCGGTGCCGGGGTTTCCGGTGTGCCGGCGGTTATCTTCCATTGCCGCTCCGGCAATCGCACACGACTCAATGCTGGGGCCCTGGCGGCATGCACGGATTGCCAGGCCTATGTGCTGGAAGGTGGTCTGGACGCCTGGAAGAAGGCGGGCCTGCCGGTAGTCATGGATGCCTCCCAGCCCATGGAACTGCAACGCCAGGTGCAGATCGCGGCAGGGACGATGATCTTGCTGGGAACCATTCTGGGCGCAACGGTTTCCCCGTTGTTTTATCTCGTGCCCGGATTCATGGGCGGCGGGCTCGTGTTCGCCGGTGCTTCCGGGTTCTGCGGGCTGGCCAGGCTGCTCATGAAAATGCCCTGGAACCGCCGTGCACTCATCGGCTGAGGCTGCGGTGGGCGAGGCCAGGTTCATATCTCAAGTTGAATGAAGGAAAAGACCATGAAGAGCAATGTCGGTGGAATGGACCGGGTGCTGCGTGTTGTTATCGGCCTGGTATTGATCGTGCTGGCGGCAGCCGGCGTCATCGGCTGGTGGGGGTGGCTGGGGGTGCTACCGCTGCTGACGGGGCTGGCGCGCTACTGCCCTCTCTACCGGCTGCTGGGGTTGAGTACCTGCCCTTTGCAAGCGAGGAAAAAAACGCACTAAGAGGAAGCGCATTAAGAGGCCTCCCAAGGGGGGCCTGAGGAACCCGCCCGCGGCCAGGGCGGCGCGGGCGGAAGTTCCGTGGGGGCTTCAGTCGTCGTCGTGCGTGCCGTCCAGGCTGGACAACAGCACCAGGACGGCGCCAGCGCCGCCATCGGCCTCGCGGCCCTGGGCAAATGCCTGCACATCAGGATATTGCACCAGCCAGGTTTTCACCTTTTCGCGCAGTACGGGCTGTTGCTCGGGTGAGCCCAGGCCCTTGCCATGGATGACGCGCACGCCACGGTGGCCCTGGATGCGGCTTTGGGCCAGAAAGGGCAGCAAGGCCTGGCGGGCGTTGTCCACCGTCATGCCGTGCAGGTCGATTTCCGCGCGGAAGGGCCATTTGCCGCGCCGCAGGCGCTTGATGGTGTCGGGCGCCATGCCGGCGCGCAGGTAGGCCGTCCCATTCTCGATGAGGCGTGCGGCAATGTATTCATCCGACACGGCCGGGGCGGGAATGTGCGCTTCCTCCAGCGTGGCCACGCCGGCGGCTGCCTGGCGCTTGCGCAACTGTTCATCCGACGGCGCGGCACGGTAGACCCGGGTGTTGACGTCGCGGCCCTGGCGGATGGGCGTGACCCCGGCCATGCTGCGCAGCAGTAGCGTGAAATCATCTTCACCGGCTTGCGGGCGATAAGTTTCGGCAGCGGGTTCCGGTTTTGCGCCAGGGGCGGCAGGCTGGACGGCGGGGCGGGCCGCTTGCCTGGCGGCTGCCTGGGCAGCCGCCGTGGCACGGTCTGCCGCACGGCTGTCCGCCGCCCTGGACGGGGCGGCGGCCGCAGTCTGGCGTGCAGCCAGCCGCTGCCGCGCCAGCAATTGCTCGTCGCGTTCGCGCGCTTGCTGGTGCAGGCGTTTCAGGTCTTCCAGGTTGCCTTTCAGCGGTTTGTTGCGCGTACTCATTTCTGCGCTTCGTTGTCCAGCCAGCGCTGGGCGTCGAGCGCTGCCATGCAACCGGTACCGGCGCTGGTGATGGCCTGGCGGTAGACGTGATCCTGCACATCGCCGGCAGCGAAGACGCCAGGTACCGACGTCATGGTGGCAAAGCCGTTCTGACCGCTGCGCGTGATGATGTAGCCATCCTTCATCTGCAGCTGGCCAACGAAGAGGTCGGTGTTCGGATGGTGGCCGATGGCGATAAAGGCGCCCTTCACGTCCAGCTTGCTGGTCTGGCCGGTCTGTACGTCGCGCAACTGCACCCCGGTCACGCCGCTTTCGTCGCCCAGCACTTCGTCGAGCTCATGGAACAGCTTGAGGGAAATATTGCCCGAGCGGACTTTCTCCATCAGCTTGTCGACCAGAATGGGCTCGGCGCGGAAAGAATCACGGCGGTGCACCACCGTAACGTTGCGGCAGATGTTGGACAGATACAGGGCTTCTTCCACGGCGGTATTGCCGCCGCCCACGACGATGACGTCCTGGTTCTTGTAGAAAAAGCCGTCGCAGGTGGCGCAGCCCGACACGCCGCGGCCCATGAACGCGGTTTCCGAGGGCAGGCCCAGGTACTTGGCGGATGCGCCGGTGGCCAGGATGACGGCATCGGCGGTGTAATCGGTGCCGCTGTCGCCGTGCAGGCGGAACGGGCGGGCGCTGAAGTCGACCTTGTCGATCTGGTCAAATACGATTTCCGTATTGAACCGTTCGGCGTGCTTCTGGAAGCGTTCCATCAGTTCGGGGCCTTGCACGCCGAGCGGATCGGCCGGCCAGTTGTCGACTTCCGTCGTGGTCATCAGCTGGCCGCCCTGGGCCAGGCCGGTGACCAGCATGGGCTGCAGATTGGCACGGGCGGCGTAGACGGCGGCGGTGTAGCCGGCGGGGCCGGAACCCAGGATCAGTACTTTGGCGTGTTTGGTCGTGGACATGGCTGACAAGGTTTACATTCGTTGAACAGTGCAGCAATTATAATGACCCCATGCCGCGCATACCTGTTTCCAAATCCCGCGCGTCGCGGGTAACACGTTCCTCTCGTTCGTCCCGGAATACGCGCAACGGCCCATCGCCGCTGCAGAGCCGTCTTTCCTCGCTGTTCCGCGAAGCTCGCTGGATTCTGTTTGCATTCCTGGCCGTCTGGCTGGGCATCAGCCTGTATACCTGGAGCAGCCAGGATCCTGGCTGGATGCGTTCGTCCATGCCAGGCGTGGAAGTTACAAATATGGGAGGCGTTGCGGGTGCGCACGTAGCTGATGTCCTGTTGCTGGTGTTCGGTTTCTCGGCATGGTGGTGGGTCGTGCTGCTGGCGCAGCGCGTGCGGGCAGGCTATCGCCGGCTGGCGCGCATGTTTGGCCTGCAGGCCGAGGATGAAGCCGACAGCGAGCTGCCGCGTGTACGCTGGGAGCAGGGGCTGGGGTTCGGCCTGATACTGCTGGGCTCGGTCGGCCTGGAGGCCTTGCGTTTCTATTCCTGGGGCATGGACCTGCCTGCCGCCAGTTCGACCGCCAGCGGCGCAGGCGGCGTCATCGGGCAATTGCTCAAGGGCGGCTTGCAGGAAATCATAGGCTTCACCGGCAGCACGCTGGCATTGCTGGTGATCATGGCCATTGGCCTGAGCCTGTTCTTCGGCTTTTCCTGGGTCCGCCTGGCGGAGCGCATCGGTTTCCTGATCGAAACGGTCATCTGCCGCATACGCGATGCCTATGTGGCGCGCCAGGACAGGCGCGTGGGCGCGGTGGCGAAGGCCGAACGCGAGGAGCAGGTCGTGGCCAAGCAGGAAAAAATGGTGCACGAACCGGTGCGCATCGAGCCTGCCGTGCGCGAGGTGCAGAAGTCGCCCAGGGTGGAAAAAGAAAAGCAGCAGACCCTCTTTACCGATGCCGTGCAGGGCGACCTGCCAGCACTGAACCTGCTGGACCCGGCGCCTGAAGCGCAGGAAACCGTCTCGCAGGAAACCATCGAATACACCTCGCGCCTGATCGAAAAGAAGCTGGCGGATTTCGGCGTGCAGGTGACGGTCGTGGCGGCCCAGGCCGGGCCTGTCATCACTCGTTACGAAATCGAGCCCGCCACGGGGGTGAAGGGCAGCCAGATCGTCAACCTGGCCAAGGATCTGGCCCGTGCTCTGAGCATGGTCAATATCCGCGTCGTCGAAACTATTCCAGGCAAGAACCTGATGGGGCTGGAATTGCCCAATCCGCGCCGGCAAATGGTGAAGCTGTCGGAGATCTTGGGCTCCCGCACCTATCACGACAGTGCTTCGGTGCTGACCATGGCGCTGGGCAAGGACATCGCCGGCAACCCGGTCGTGGCCGACCTGGCCCGCATGCCGCACGTACTGGTCGCCGGCACCACCGGTTCGGGTAAGTCGGTGGGGATCAATGCCATGATCCTGTCGCTGCTGTACAAGGCGGATGCCAACCACACGCGCCTGATCCTGATCGACCCGAAGATGCTGGAAATGAGCGTCTACGAAGGTATTCCGCACCTGCTGGCGCCGGTCGTGACCGACATGCGCCAGGCAGCCAATGCGCTGAACTGGTGCGTCAATGAAATGGAAAAGCGCTACCGGCTGATGAGTAAGCTGGGCGTGCGCAACCTGGCCGGCTACAACGCCAAGATACGCGAGGCAGAGAAGCGCGAGGAAAATATCCCCAATCCTTTCTCGCTGACGCCGGATGCCCCCGAGCCCCTGGGCCATCTGCCGCATATCGTGGTGTTCATCGACGAGCTGGCCGACCTCATGATGGTGGTGGGCAAGAAGATCGAAGAATTGATCGCCCGCCTGGCGCAAAAGGCGCGGGCTGCCGGGATACACCTGGTGCTGGCGACGCAGCGGCCCAGCGTGGATGTCATTACCGGCCTGATCAAGGCGAACATCCCGACCCGCATTGCATTCCAGGTTTCGTCCAAGATCGACTCTCGTACCATTCTTGACCAGATGGGCGCGGAAACCCTGCTGGGGCAGGGTGACATGCTCTACATGCCGCCAGGCTCAGGTCTGCCCGAGCGTGTGCACGGTGCTTTTGTTTCTGATGACGAAGTGCACCGTGTCGTCGAATCCCTGAAGGAACAGGGCGAAGCCAACTATGTGGAAGGCCTGCTCGAAGGCGCCGTCGAGGGTGAAACCGGCGACGGCGTGAGCAGCGTGACTGGCTTTGCCGATGCCGAATCAGACCCGCTGTACGACCAGGCGGTGGAAATCGTGCTCAAGAACAAGCGCGCGTCGATTTCGCTGGTGCAGCGCCATTTGCGCATTGGATACAACCGCGCTGCACGCTTGCTGGAACAAATGGAAGTTGCCGGGGTCGTATCGCCCATGCAGTCCAATGGCAACCGTGAAATTCTCGCGCCCCGGCGTGACGACGACGCGGATTGATCTCGTGCCCTGGCGCCGGCCTTTGTGCCGGCGTCCCTCACCACAGGGAGGTGCGGCGCCTGGCGTCGCAGGAAAAATGAAGCACCGTAGCGTTTTTGGCTGGGAGGCCGGTATGCGCAAGTGGATGTTGTTTGCGGTCCTGATGTGTTCCGCTTCGCTGGCCCGCGCCGACGCGCTGGCGCAGTTGCAGGCCTTTATCAATGGCGTGCAGGCGGCGCAAGGCAGCTTTACCCAGGTGGTGCAGGCCGAGGATGGCAGCCTGGCGCCGCAGCAGCAGGGCGATTTTGCCTTTCAGCGCCCGGGCCGGTTCCGCTGGGAAGTGAAGCAACCTTATGAACAACTGGTGCTGTCCGATGGCAGCGTGCTGCTGCAATATGATCCTGACTTGGAACAGATGACACAACGCCGCGTGGACGAAGCCATAGGCGCTTCTCCGGCGGCGATCCTGTTCGGTTCCGGCAAGCTGGATGACAATTTCGTCCTGACGCCGCGTCCGGCGCGCGCCGGTATGGAGTGGCTGCGAGCCACGCCGCGCCAGGCAGACGCCGGTTTTGAAAGCCTGGATATCGGCTTGCGTGACAACCTGCCCGTGGTGCTGGAAGTGCGCGACGGCTTCGGCCAGATGACGCGCATCGAATTGGACAACCTGCGGACGGCCGGGCAATTGGATGACAGCCTGTTCTCCTTTGTGCCGCCGGCAGGGACGGACGTGGTGGTCATGTAATGACGGCAGGGGATCTGTTCTCTCAGGCATTACCGGGCAGCGTGCCGTTGGCCGAGCGCCTGCGGCCGCGCAGCCTGGATGAAGTGGTCGGGCAGGAGCACCTGCTCGGGCCGGGCAAGCCGCTGCGCGTGGCTTTCGAATCAGGCCGCCCGCATTCGATGATTTTCTGGGGCCCGCCGGGGGTTGGCAAGACGACGCTGGCACGGCTCATGGCTGATGGCTTCGATGCGCATTTCATCGCCATTTCCGCCGTGCTGGGCGGCGTCAAGGATATTCGCGATGCCGTAGTGTCGGCGCAGGCAGCGCAGGGCCAGGGGCGGCGGACCATCCTGTTTGTTGACGAGGTCCACCGTTTCAACAAGGCGCAGCAGGATGCATTCCTGCCCTATGTCGAAAGCGGCCTGTTCACTTTCATCGGCGCCACCACAGAGAACCCCTCGTTTGAAGTGAATTCGGCATTGTTGTCGCGGGCCCGCGTTTACGTGTTGCAGGCCCTCAATGGCGAGCAGCTGGCGAGCCTGGCGCGCCGGGCCGTCGAGGCATTCAATGCCGACCGCGCCGATGATACCGTGCCGGCGCTGAGCTTCGACGAGGACGCTATCGTGCAATTGGCCGGTTGGGCCGATGGCGATGCGCGCCGCCTGATCAATGCCGTGGAAGTGGTGGCGGAATCCGCGCTGGGGGCGGGCCGGGATACCGTCGACCCCGAATGGCTGGAAACCTCGCTATCGCAGAACCTGCGTCGTTTCGACAAAGGCGGCGATGCCTTCTACGATCAGATCAGCGCGTTGCACAAGTCGGTGCGCGGTTCCGACCCGGACGCATCGCTGTACTGGTTCGCCCGTATGCTCGATGGCGGGGCAGACCCGCGCTACCTGTCGCGGCGTATTGTGCGCATGGCTGTCGAAGATATCGGCCTGGCCGACCCGCGCGCGACAGAACTGGCTTTGAATGCCGCCGATATCTATGAACGCCTGGGCTCGCCCGAGGGGGAGCTGGCGTTGGCGCAGGCAGTGGTCTATATGGCCTGTGCGGCCAAGTCCAATGCGGTCTATAACGCTTATAAAGCGGCGCGCAAGTTTGCTGAAACCAACGGCAGCGCGCCTGTCCCCATCCATCTGCGCAATGCGCCGACCAAACTCATGAAAGCGCTGGGCCATGGCAAGGCCTATCGCTATGCTCACGACGAGCCGCACGGCTATGCCGCTGGCGAGAGCTATTTCCCGGACGGCATGAAGGCGCGCTTCTACCAGCCAACCGATCGCGGACTGGAAGCTAAAATTCAGCAGAAGCTGGCCTTTCTGCGTGAGCTGGATCGCGAATCGCGTCGCAAGCCCTCTTGATTCGGAGCGCTTGTCGCGCCTCTTGTTCGTGCCGCTGGTTTGTTGCATGGCGGCGGGCCGATTCACGTTATGCGCGCTTGCCCTTTCAGGGAGCGCGCCGGCGTGCAACAATCTCCGTTCCAGCCTCAGGGCTGGAGTCGATTCCTCATTACTCTGTTACTTTTCATCATGCTAGAGCCCACCCTGCTGCGTAAAGATTTGCCTGCCATCGTCGAACGCCTGTCGTCGCGTGGCTTCTCCTTCGATGTCGAGCGCTTCAATGCGCTGGAAGGCCGCCGCAAATCCCTGCAAATGGAAACCGAGAACCTGCAGGCGCGCCGCAATGCGCTGGCCAAGCAGATCGGCCAGCTCAAGGCCAAGGGCGAAGATGCCAGCACGGTGCTGGCCGAGTCACAGCAGATTCCGGCCCAGCTGAAGGCGCTGGAAGATGAACTGGGCAACCTGCAGCAGGATCTCAATGCGTTGTTGCTGGCCGTGCCCAACCTGCCGCATGAAAGCGTGCCGCAAGGCAGGGACAGCGACGAAAACGTCGAAGTGCGTCGTTGGCTGCCGGGAGCTGCCGCGGCTGATGGCCGTCCGGCGCCGCTGCCTTTCGCGCCGCGCGACCACGTTGAACTGGGCGCACCGCTGGGCCTGGATTTCGAAACGGCCGCCAAGCTGTCGGGTTCGCGCTTCGCCTTTATGCGCGGCCCTGTGGCACGCCTGCATCGTGCATTGTCGCAATTCATGCTGGACCTGCAGACGCAGCAGCATGGCTATACCGAATGCTATACGCCGTACATCGTGCAAAGCCCGACGCTGTTCGGCACAGGCCAGTTGCCCAAGTTCAAGGATGACATGTTCTGGGTGACCAAGGGCGGCCAGGAAGACGGAACGGCTGAAGACCTCTACCTGATCTCGACTTCGGAAATCACGCTGACCGGCTCGGTGCGCGATGAAATCCTGGCTGCAGACCAGCTGCCGCTGAAACTGACGGCCCATTCGCCCTGCTTCCGCTCTGAAGCGGGCAGCGGCGGCCGCGATACGCGCGGCATGATCCGCCAGCACCAGTTCGACAAGGTCGAAATGGTGCAGATTACCGACCCGGATGCTTCCTACCAGGCTTTGGAAGAAATGGTCGGCCATGCCGAGCATGTGTTGCAGGCCCTGGAGTTGCCATACCGCGTGGTGCTGCTGTGCACCGGCGACATGGGTTTCTCCGCTGCCAAGACCTATGACCTGGAGGTCTGGCTGCCGGCGCAGGATACCTGGCGTGAAATTTCGTCGGTGTCGAACTGCGAAGCCTTCCAGGCGCGCCGTTTGCAGGCGCGTGTGCGCCGCCAGGAGAAGGGCAAGCCCGAATACGTGCACACCCTCAATGGTTCCGGCTTGGCCGTGGGCCGTGCGCTGGTGGCCGTACTGGAAAACCACCAACAGGAAGATGGTTCCATCCGAGTGCCTGCCGCGCTGCGTCCGTACGTCGGCGGCCTGGAAGTTCTGCAAGCCTGATCGCCAGGCGCCGGCTTACCTGCGGGTTGCATGCAGGTCTTGGCCGAGGCTGCTGGGCCATCGCATTGATCACGATGGCAGGCCGGCGTGCCGCCTGGAAAGAGAAATGAAAATGGCCCTGGATTACAGGGCCATTCCATATTGCAAGCCGACCGGAGGCTACAGGCGGTTTGACCCGCCGGAAGGGTGGCCGTCAGCGGGTGTGCCGCCGGCGGCCGGTGGAAATCAGATCTGCGACTGCTGGTAGTTTTCCAGGCCGATCTTTTCGATCAGGTCGAGCTGGGTTTCCAGCCAGTAGGCGTGGTCTTCTTCCGTATCGCGCAGCTGGGCCAGGATGATGTCGCGGCTGACATAGTCGCCATGCTTTTCGCACAGCGCCATGCCGTCCTTGAGCGCCTGGCGGACGTGGTATTCCAGATCCAGGTCAGCGCGCAGCATCGACGGAACATCGGTGCCGGGCGTGAATGGATCGGGGCGCATGTCCGGCGTGCCTTCGAGCATGAGGATGCGGCGCAGCAGTGCGTCGGCGTGCTGGGTTTCCTCTTCCATCTCGTGGTTGATGCGCGTGTAGAGCTTGCTGAGGCCCAGGTCTTCGTACATGCGCGAATGCAGGAAGTACTGGTCGCGTGCGCTCAGTTCGCCGCGCAGCAGCTTCTTGAGATAGTCGAGGACTTCGGGATGGCCTTTCATGGTAACGATACTCCGGTTCGGTAATGTGGCGCGCCATGCGCGGCCATGGCGCCTTTGCAGGCGCAGGGCAGCGGGGCGGCGCGGCCGATGATCCGTTTTATAGCGCGTTTTCCGGGAAAACGCGCTTGACCATGTCGCGGATCAGGTCGAGCATGGCTTGCTGTGTCAGGGTGCCGGTGCGCCGCGACGAGGTTGCGATGCATAGCGTGCTGGTCAGCGTGGGTTCGTTGATCGGGCGGGCGTAGTAATCCTTGGGGCTGGCGGCCGAATTCAACGCGTAATGCGGCAGGATGGCCAGCCCGGCACCATCTGCCACCAGGTCAAGGATGGCAGGCACGCCGTCGATTTCCAGCGCGATGCGCGGCTTGCGGCCAATGCTGGCCATGCGTGTTTCGACCAGTGTGCGGATTGCATTGGGCCGCGCCGGCAGGATCAGCGGCAACTCGGAGACTTCCGCCAGCTTGATGGGCTGGCCGTCATGGCCGGGTTCGCCGTGACCGATCAAAAACAGGGTTTCTTCCATCAGCGGTTCGATTTCCACTTCCGCCGATGAGGTGGGATTGTAAAGCAGAGCAATGTCCAGCCGGCCGCCCTGCAGCCATTCCTGCATCGGAATGGACAAGCCTTCGCTGATGGACAGGGCGGCGTCCGGCAGGCGCTGGCGAAATTCCCGGGTGAGGGCCACCGTCAGCGCACGGGCGATGCTGGGCGGCATGCCCAGTGCCACACGGCCGGCGAGCGAGCCCCGAACGCGCCCGAGGTCTTCCTGGGCGCGGGCGACCTGGTGCAGAATGCCGCGGGCATGATCCAAAAGCAGGCGTCCCGCTTCGGTGACGGTCACGCCGCGCCCGTTGCGAGTCAGCAAGTGCTGGCGCAACTCGACTTCAAGCAGGCGGATCTGCCGGCTCAGCGCAGGCTGAGCCACGTCCAGCACGCTGGAAGCCCGGGTAAAACTGCCCAGTTCAGCGACGTGGACGAAGTATTCAAGTTGTTTCAGGTCCATAGGAAATAGATCAGCCGGACAGATGCCGGAAATGGCTGGCCGGAAATGGCTATTCAAAAGCTGGATGGAATCTCTTGAGTTATGTCCTAATGCTATATCTGTTAGCAGGACCTTGTTCTAGCCAAGGGGGTCCACGGCCACCATAATAGACCAAGACCCATATTGGGGCCGCCCGTACCCGTCAGGAATGCTTCGGATGGCGCTTCAGCGCGGGCGGAAAACGTTCGCCAGAGCGCTGGCACGGTTTTCCGCCATTCACTGCGCGCATTCGGCGGCCAGTGCGTACAGCAGACGCGCGCAGCAGAACAACTCATTGTCACAGGAGATAAGCCATGATCATCGACTGCCACGGTCACTATACTACCGCGCCCAAGGCGCTGGCTGATTGGCGCGAGCAGCAGATCGCCAATCTGAATACGCCGGAATTGGGCCCCAAGGCCAGCGACCTGCACATCAGCGATGACGAACTGCGCGAAAGCATTGAGAAGAACCAGCTGGCCAAGATGAAGGAGCGCGGCTCTGATCTGACGATCTTCTCGCCGCGTGCGAGCTTCATGGCGCATCACATCGGTGACTTCAATACCAGTTCTACCTGGGCGGCGATCTGCAATGAGCTTTGCTACCGCGTGTCGCAACTGTTCCCTGATAATTTCGTCGGCGCCGCCATGCTGCCGCAATCCCCGGGCGTCGATCCTGCCACCTGCATTCCCGAGCTGGAAAAGACGGTCAAGGAATACGGCTTTGTCGGCATCAACCTGAATCCTGATCCGTCTGGCGGCCACTGGACCTCGCCGCCGCTGTCCGACCGCCAGTGGTATCCCATCTATGAAAAGATGGTCGAGTATGACATCCCGGCGATGATCCACGTCAGCACCAGCTGCAACGCGTGTTTCCACACCACTGGCGCGCATTACCTGAACGCCGATACCACCGCGTTCATGCAGTGCCTGACGAGCGAACTGTTCAAGGATTTCCCGACGCTGAAGTTCCTGATCCCCCATGGCGGCGGCGCCGTGCCCTACCACTGGGGACGTTTCCGCGGCCTGGCGCAAGAGCTCAAGAAGCCCGACCTGCGCGAGCACCTGCTGAAAAACATCTTCTTCGATACCTGCGTGTATCACCAGCCTGGCATCGACCTGCTGACCAACGTCATCCCGGTGGATAACATCCTGTTTGCTTCGGAAATGATCGGCGCAGTACGCGGTGTGGACCCGCTGACCGGCCATTACTACGACGACACCAAGCGTTACATCGAAGCGGCCGAGCTGACTGCCGAAGAGCGCCACATGATCTACGAAGGCAATGCGCGTCGCGTGTTCTCACGTCTCGACCAGCAACTGAAGGCCAAGGGCCTGTAATCAGCCAGAAAGGATAATTGCAATGAGCCTGAACAATCTCGGAGTGGTTTACCGCAACATCCAGCGCGCCGACCGCGAAGCGGTGGAGCGCCTGTCGAAATTCGGTTCCGCCACCGTGCACGAAGCCATGGGCCGCGTCGGCCTGATGAAGCCCTATCTGCGCCCGATCTTCACCGGCGCCAAGGCGACCGGTACCGCCGTGACGGTGCTGCTGCAGCCGGGTGACAACTGGATGTTCCACGTGGCGGCAGAACAGATCCGCCCGGGCGACATCGTCGTGGCGGCGGTTACGGCGGAATCGACCGACGGTTTCTTCGGCGACCTGCTGGCGACGTCCTTCCGTGCCCAGGGCGCAGTCGGTTTGGTGATCGACGGCGGCGTGCGCGATGTGCGTGACCTGACGGAGATGAACTTCCCGGTGTTTTCCAAGGCCATCAGCGCCAAGGGCACGGTCAAGGCGACGCTGGGTTCGGTCAATATCCCGGTGGTGTGCGCCGGTGCGCTGGTCAACCCTGGCGACGTGGTCGTGGCCGACGATGACGGCGTGGTCGTGGTGCCGGCGGCGATTGCCGGCCAGGTGGCCGACGCCGCGCAAAAGCGCGAAGACAACGAAACCAGCAAGCGCGCCAAGCTGGCCAGCGGTGTGCTTGGCCTGGATATGTACAAAATGCGTGAAGACCTGGCTGCTGCCGGTCTGAAGTATATCGACTGAGGACGGCGACATCATGGCAGCATTTGAGAAAACCCCAGGCTGGCTGGACTGGTATGCCAATCCGAGCAAGCCGCGCTTTCAGGTGCCGGCAGGCGCCGTCGATGCGCATTGCCACGTCTTCGGCCCTGGCGACCAGTTCCCGTTTGCGCCGGAGCGCAAGTACACGCCGTGCGACGCATCCAAGGACCAGTTGTTCGCGCTGCGCGATCACCTCGGTTTCGACAAGAATGTCATCGTGCAGGCCACCTGCCATGGCGCCGACAACCGGGCGCTGGTCGATGCGCTGCAGGCTGCCGATGGCCGTGCCCGGGGCGTGGCGACTGTGCGCCGCAGCATTACCGACGAAGAACTGAAGGAATTGCACGAAGCCGGTGTGCGCGGTGTGCGTTTCAACTTCGTCAAGCGCCTGGTGGACTTCACGCCCAAGGACGAGCTGATGGAGATCGCCAGCCGCATCGCGCCGCTGGGCTGGCATGTCGTCATCTATTTCGAGGCGGTGGACCTGCCTGAACTGTGGGACTTCTTCACCAGCCTGCCAACCACGGTCGTGGTGGACCACATGGGCCGTCCGGATGTGACCAAGCCGGTCGACGGCCCCGAGTTCGAACTGTTCGTGAAGTTCATGCGCGAAAATCCGAATGTCTGGAGCAAGGTAAGCTGCCCCGAACGTCTGAGCCATACCGGCCCGCGCGCGCTGGACGGCGAGCAGAACGCTTATCGGGATGTTGTGCCGTTTGCGCGCCGTATCGTGGAAACCTTTCCCGACCGCGTGCTTTGGGGCACCGACTGGCCGCACCCGAACCTGAAGGATCACATGCCGGACGACGGTCTGCTGGTCGACTTCATTCCGCACATTGCTCCGACGGCCGATCTGCAGCGCAAGCTGCTGGTCGATAATCCCACCCGACTTTATTGGGGAGAATCGCATGTCGCTTGAAAAACCTTACTCCAACGTGCCTGGCACGACGATCTTTGACGCGGACCAGTCGCGCAAAGGCTACTGGCTGAACCAGTTCTGCATGTCGCTGATGAAGGCAGAGAACCGCGATCGCTTCAAGGCCGATGAGCGCGCCTACCTGGATGAATGGGACATGAGCGAGGAGCAGAAGCAGGCAGTGCTCGACCGCGACCTGAACCGCTGCATCGCCTTGGGCGGCAACATCTACTTTCTTGCCAAGATCGGTGCCACCGATGGCAAGTCGTTCCAGCAAATGGCGGGCAGCATGACCGGCATGAGCGAAGCCGAGTACCGTGACATGATGCTCAAGGGCGGTCGCTCCGTCGAGGGCAACCGCTACACCGGAGACCAGAAATAATGGCCAAGATCACTGCCAGTGTTTACACCTCGCACGTTCCCGCCATTGGCGCGGCGCTCGATCTGAACAAGCAGAACGAGGATTACTGGAAGCCGGTATTCGCCGGCTATGACTTCGGCAAGGAATGGATCAAGCAGAATAAGCCGGATGTCGTGTTCCTGGTCTATAACGACCACGCCACGGCCTTCAGTCTGGACCTGATTCCCACGTTTGCCATCGGTACCGGCCCGTTCTATCCGCCGGCTGACGAAGGCTGGGGCCCGCGTCCCGTGCCGCCGGTGATCGGCCATCCGGAGCTGGCGGCGCACATTGCGCAATCGGTGATTCAGGAAGACTTCGATCTGACCATCGTCAACAAGATGGACGTGGATCACGGCCTGACCGTGCCGCTTTCGTTGATGTTCGGCCAGCCCGAGGCATGGCCTTGCACGGTGATTCCGTTCGCGGTGAACGTGGTGCAGTACCCGGTGCCCTCGGGCCGCCGCTGCTTCGAGCTGGGCAAGGCTATCCGCCGCGCAGTGGAATCCTTCGACAAAGACCTGAACGTGCAGATCTGGGGCACGGGCGGCATGAGCCACCAGCTGCAAGGTCCGCGCGCAGGTCTCATCAACCGCGAGTGGGATAATAAGTTCCTGGACCGCCTGATCGCCAATCCGGACAGCCTGTCCCAAGTGCCGCATATCGAATATGTGCGCGAGGCTGGTTCGGAAGGCATCGAACTGGTCATGTGGCTGATCGCGCGCGGCGCGATGGCTGATGCGGTCGGTGGCGAAGCGCCTACCGTCGCGCAGCGTTTCTACCATGTGCCTGCGTCGAATACGGCGGTGGGCCACCTGATTCTGGAGGACAACTGATGAGCAAGACCATCAAGGTCGCCCTGGCGGGCGCCGGCGCATTCGGCGTCAAGCACCTGGACGGCATCAAGAATATCGACGGCGTGGAAGTGATCTCGCTGGTTGGCCGCGATCTGGAAAAGACCAAGGAAGTGGCTGGCAAGTATGGCGTGGGGCACGTCACCACCGAGTTGTCGGAAAGCCTGGCCTTGCCGGAACTGGATGCCGTCATCCTGTGCACGCCGACGCAAATGCACGCGGCCCAGGCGGTACAGGCCCTGAAGGCCGGCAAGCATGTGCAGGTCGAAATCCCGCTGGCCGATAGCCTGGAAGGCGCGCGCGAAGTTGCGCGCCTGCAGAAGGAAACCGGCCTGGTGGCGATGGTCGGCCATACGCGCCGCTTCAACCCCAGCCACCAGTATGTGCACAAGCAGATCGAAAAGGGTGATTTCCATGTCCAGCAAATGGACGTGCAAACCTATTTCTTCCGCCGCACCAATACCAATGCGCTGGGCCAGCCGCGCAGCTGGACCGACCACCTGCTGTGGCACCACGCCGCCCATACGGTGGACCTGTTCGCCTACCAGGCCGGCAAGATCGTGCAGGCCCATGCCATGCAGGGCCCGATTCATCCGGACCTGGGCATTGCAATGGACATGTCCATCCAGCTCAAGAGCGAAACCGGCGCGATCTGCACCTTGAGCCTGAGCTTCAATAACAACGGCCCGCTGGGAACCTTCTTCCGTTATATCGGTGACACGGAGACCTATATCGCCCGTTACGATGATCTGGTCAACGGCCGTGACGAAAAGATCGACGTGTCCAAGGTTGATGTGTCGATGAACGGTATCGAACTTCAGGATCGCGAATTCTTTGCCGCCATCCGCGAAGGCCGCGAGCCGAACTCCAGCGTTGCCCAGGTGCTGCCTTGCTATGAAGTGCTGCATCAGCTGGAACAGCAACTGGCGCGCGATAACTAAATGGCAGGACGGGCAGGCGACGGTGTCGCGGCCCGCGCCCGCAGCCGGCCTGTCTCTCACCCGACTGACTTGCCGGCATCCATGGCCTTGCCATCGGGCACTCCGTGTGCTGCAGATGGCAAGGCCATTTTCTCTGTACGATAGATAGTGTATTTGCCAGCGGGCGGCCCAGGCAGGGCTGTAGCGCAAATGGCAATCAGATCAAAGACGGCGGGCGGCCGGTGGCATGCAAAGCTGCCGCGGCAGGCCGGAACGCCATTACCGGAGCATCCCACCATGCAACAACGTAAGATTGGATTTTCATCGACCAGCGCCATCGGTCTGGGCTGCATGAATCTCAGTCATGCCTATGGCTCGCCGCCTGGGCGTGAGGTCGCCGAACAGGTCGTGCGTGCTTCCCTGGACGAGGGCGTGACATTCTTCGATACGGCCGCGCTCTATGGCTTTGGCGCCAACGAAGCCCTGATGGGCGAATTGCTGGCGCCGCATCGCAAGGATATTTTCCTGGCGAGCAAGTGCGGCATGACCGGTGTGGACGGCAAGCGCGTGATCGACGGTCGCCCGGAAACCCTGAAGGCAACCTGCGACGCCTCTCTGCAACGCTTGCGCACCGATGTCATCGACCTGTATTACCTGCACCGCTGGGACAAGAACGTACCCATCGAAGACAGTATCGGCGCCCTGGCCGACCTGGTGCAGGCGGGCAAGATCCGCGCCATTGGCTTGTCGGAAGTGTCGGCTGCGACTTTGCGCAAGGCTCATGCGGTACATCCCATCGCGGCGGTACAAACGGAATATTCGCTGTGGACGCGCAATGCAGAAATTGCCGTGCTCCAGGCCTGCCGTGAACTGGGCGCTGCATTCGTGGCGTTCAGCCCTGTGGCGCGTGGCTATCTGGGGGGAGAGCTACGCGATGTGACGGCGCTGGAGCCCAAGGATATCCGTCGCGGCATGCCGCGTTTCGCGCCGGAAAACTATGCCCGCAATCTGGAATTGCTGGAGCCATACCTGGAAATCGCCGACGAACTGGAAATTACGCCGGCGCAATTGGCATTGGCCTGGTTGCTGGCGCAGGATGACCATATCTTCGCCATTCCCGGCACGACCAATCCGCAGCACGCGCGCGACAACGCGCAGGCGGCCGATATCAAGCTGGACGCCACCGTGCTGGCCCAGCTTGATGAACTGATCAATCAGGAAACGGTCGTCGGGCCGCGCTATCCGGCTGCCACGCAGGTGGAGATTGATACCGAGGAGTTCTGAGTCTCTGTCCCTGGCCGCGTTCTCCGCCGGCCAGTGCCGCATGAAAGCCGGGGCATCCGCCCCAATGCGGCCGACTGATCAGTTCGCTGGCGCCAGGCTGTCGCGCCAGGCCAGGCACAAGGCCTGCATGCCGGCGGCGTCGATATCGTCGAAGCGGCCGGGCAGGGGGCTGTCCACATCCCATACGCCCAGCAATTCTCCTTGCGCATCGACCAGGGGTACGACGATCTCCGAACGCGAGGCCGGGTCGCAGGCGATATGTCCGGGAAAGGCATGGACATCCGGCACTATCTGGATATCGCGGGTGCGGGCTGCAGCACCGCAGACGCCGCGTTCCAGCTGAATGCGCACGCAGGCCGGCCGGCCCTGGAAGGGTCCCAGCACCAATTCTCCTTCTTTCAGGAAATAGAATCCCGCCCAATTCAGGCCAGGCAAGGCCTGATATACCAGCGCGCTGAGGTTGGCGGCATTGGCGATGGCATCGGTCTCGCCGGAAAACAGCGCTTGTGCCTGGCCGAGCAATTCCTTGTATTGCTCTTGGCGTTCGGTGGCGGTGGTGGCGGGCAGGCTGGAAAGGATGGGCAGGGCGTGCATGAAAAACGGGCTAAAAAAGGCAGGCTGAAATGCAAACGGCACCGCTGTCGCGATGCCGTTCTGGTTAAGGGCGCTTAGGCCCGATTGGCGCTGGAACTTTGCGGTACGCCGGATTTACCTTGTTCGCGTACGGGTTCCTGCAGTTCCGCCTTGGTATCCAGGTCATAAAGTTCCTGGGTGCGGCGGGTACGGATGCGGGCGTAGCCCATCAGTTGATTGGAGGTTCTGGTCATATGACTCTCCTTTTTTGTTATGCACGGCACATGCCGTGCGGGTTGCCATCGTTTATAGCCTCGTTTCGAATGATAAGGAACGATGAAAAATGGCTTTTCTTATCAAGATATTTAATATACGACCTGAGTATGGCACAGAAGTTTCAATCCTGGCCGTGCGTTGGCGCCGGAATATGCAACGGAATCGTTACAGGGCCGTCATTGATCAGTTCGACCGCCATGTCTGCGCCGAACGCCCCAGTAGCCACTTCCGGGTGCAGCCGGCGCGCGGCGCCGACAAAATAATCGTAGAGCTCTCGCCCCAGGGCGGGGGGCGCGGCTTGCGTGAAACTGGGACGGTTGCCGCGCCGGGTATCGGCAGCCAGTGTGAATTGGCTGACGATCAGCAGGCCGCCGCGAACATCCTGCACACTGAGATTCATTTTTCCTGCGTCGTCACTGAAAATTCTCAGTTTCAGAATTTTTCCAAGCAAGGCATCGGCCTGTTCCGCACCGTCTCCGATTTCGGCGCATAACAGTATCAGCAGGCCGGCGCCGATGGCACCATGGACCTGGCCGCCGATACGTACTTCGGCACGGGTGACGCGCTGAATCAATGCCTGCATTCCTTGTTCTCCCTGAAATGGCGGAATTATTGTTGTGGGCAAGCGCCCAGGCGTTGTGCCTGATGCCGGAAGCTCAGGTTGCCGCTGCCGGTCAGGAAATTGGGTGCGGTAGCCACGACCTGGATTTCATTTTTTCCTAGCCGTTGTACCAGATAGCTGATTTGCATGGCGGGCACGGCAATGCCCGGCATGATCTGCATGGCAGGGCATTGGCTGCTCAATTCGGCCCGGTCCGCCGTATCGCTTTGTACTTGTATGGCGCATTGCGGCGCATTTTTCTGGATTTCCTGCATGGCGCGTTCCAGCGAGCGGGCAATGTCAACGCAGCGGCGCTGGTCCTGGTCAGGAATGACGGGCTGGCGTGGCTGAGTGGTCATGGTCCAATGCCACAAGCCGTTTTCCAGTCCCTGGAAAGCCTGGAGATCGGCAAATGGATATTGGGCGGCTTGCCCCTGGCTGCTCAGGACAGCCAGGGAAGCAGCGACGGCGAATTGGGAGAGTTTCATGAGGCTCCTGACTGAAATAGGAAAAATCGTGGTGATTGGAGGGGCGTGTTCGCCTTGTTACACCGGCACCTTGCCGCACGCCGTACGTGATCTGGAACACGCATTGTGTCCGGTAAGGATGCGAGGCATGCCATTTTTCGGGCGGCTGGTCAGTGGCTTAGTGTGCCGGCGCAGGCCCTGGTTCCCTGGCGCGTGCCGGATGTGCGCTTCATCAGGGCGAGGGTTTCCGGGGTTGGCGCATCGTGCAGCATGCTGAAAATAATGCGACATGCGACTGTAGTATTTGCCAAAACCAAAAAACGTGCTATAGTTCTGTTTCTGCGGTGGTGGCCGTAGCTCAGTTGGTAGAGTCCCGGATTGTGATTCCGGTTGTCGTGGGTTCGAGCCCCATCGGCCACCCCAGATTTCCAAGCCCTTGCATAGTCAAGGGCTTTTTTGCGTTATTTTCCCATATCTATCCGGCCATTCGGCCCAGGCTTGTTGCCTAATTCTTTCATTTCCCAGTCAAGGTTTCATTGAATTGTCGGCTGCGCTAATTGTTTGGCGGTCGTCGGCAGTTCGCAATGGCCATTCTTGTCATATGACATGTTTTATGCCTGGGAATGAATCTCATCTCGCTTTGCGCTGCAACATCGCCCCCCGATTATTCTCAGCCTGACTTCCGGAGGGTTCTATTCTGGACGTCTTTCGACTATCTATGCAGGCCATTTGTTCATATTTGGCAAGTGTTGAGAGACAACAGATAGCGCTGATTGTTTCGGATGCTTTCGATTGTCTCTGTTTGAATAAGGACTGTCTGGTTTTGGGTGGAATTGCGTACCAAGCTTAGTAGTTGTTTATGCTAGAATAAAATCCTCGTTAACTTACGTGTTGATTAATACATATATGGCTACCTATCTCGAACTCAAAGCACAGGCAGAGAAACTGCTCGAGGAGGCCGAGCATCTGCGTCGGCAGGAGATCGCTGTCGTGATTAACGATATCAAGGCCAAGATTGCTGAATATGGCCTGAGCGCCGCTGATCTTGGTTTTGCCAATGTCGCTTCCGCCCGCAAGGCAACTGCTGGTCGCAAAGCCGAACAAACGGCTTCTGTGGTGCGCTATCGCGGACCGAACGGTGAACCCTGGTCCGGTATGGGCCGCCAGCCCCAATGGTTGAAAAATGCACTGGCTGAAGGCAAGAACAAGGAAGATTTCCGGGTGTAAGGAATTTGCTTTCTTTAGCAATCCTTCCCGCCCGCTGCATCACAGTCCAGGCAATGGCAGGTTTTATCACTGCCCTGGAAAGCCCCTCTTCGTAGAGGGGCTTTTTCTTTTCTGGCGTTTTGCGTAGAAGGGTGTTCAGAGTTTCTTGACTGTTCTTGAGGCAATGTAGGTGGATTCTCCATTTTTTGGTATTTCCGAATCTTTGAATATGGGAATTTTCTTGAATTTATTGCACTGCAATGACGCAGGGTTTGTCGCAAAAGGTGACTAGGTATTCATAAATGATGGGCAAATGGATAGGCCCTGAAAAAACCTGCAATAAACGTCTTTGAAGTGCTTTATAGGTGCTGTTTGAAGCACGCTGCGTTGCATCTCGTGCACAGAGTTGTGGTAGATTGGAAGAACTATTTAATGGCTCAGTATTCAGGAATATGGCACAAATTTTTTCTGTTCATCCCCAGAATCCCCAGCCCCGCCTGATTGCCCAGGCTGCCGATTTACTGCGTAATGGCGGTTTGCTGGCAATCCCGACGGATTCCGGTTATGCCGTCGTGGCGCGCCTCGACGATAAATCCGCAGCCGATGATTTACGGCGCCTGCGCGGTTTGACCGACAAACATCATCTGACATTGCTGTGCCGTGATCTTGCGGAAATCGGGCATCTGGCCAAAGTCGATAATTCACAGTATCGACTGCTGAAGGCCGCCACGCCGGGTCCCTGGACTTTCATTCTGGAAGCCAGCCGCGAAGTGCCTCGGCGCGTGTCCCATCCTTCGCGCAAGACCATCGGCATACGCGTGCCGTCGCATACGGCAGCGCTGGCGCTGCTGGAAAGTGCGCAGACGCCGCTGATTTCCGCCTCGTTGATTCCCCAGGGCGAGACCGATGCACTGACCGAAGCGGAAGAAATAGAAGCGCGCTATTCCCACCAGCTGGCCGGCATCATCGACGCCGGTGTCTGCCCAAGTTTGCCGACTACGGTAATAGATATGTCGGGGGCGACGCCGGTGATCGAACGCCTGGGGCAGGGGGATCCGGCAACATTGGGTCTTGCCGTCTGATTGCCAATTTTCTATGCTGCGTTCCTGCGCGCCAGTCCCTGATGGGCTGGTGCGCGCCGGTTTGCGCTCTTTTTTGAAATTGCCCGGCCGGCATCCGTTAAACTCAGTAGTTTGATACGTTACCGTGGCCCATGCCGGGCACGGCTGGAGCTTTCAAAATGGCAGAGAACGCGACTGCATCCCAGAACCCGGTCTTCCGCGGTAGTCTGGTCGCGCTGGTGACGCCCATGCATGCCGACGGCAGCCTGGATTACGAGACATACCGCGCTTTGATTGATTGGCATATCGCCGAGGGCACCAATGCTCTCGTGGTTGTCGGGACTTCTGGCGAATCCCCGACCGTGAATGTGGACGAGCACGCGGAATTGATCCGCGTGGCGGTGGCCCATGCCGCCGGACGCATCCCCGTCATCGCGGGTGTTGGCGCCAACTCCACCCGCGAAGCCATTGAACTGGCCAAGCATGCCAAGGCCGTCGGTGCGGATGCAGGCCTGTCCGTTGTGCCTTATTACAACCGTCCTTCCCAGGAAGGTCTGTATCAGCATTTCCGCTCCATCGCCGAAACCGTCGATCTGCCTACCGTTCTCTATAACGTGCCTGGCCGCACGGTTGCCGACCTGAGTAACGATACCGTCCTGCGTCTGGCGCAGGTGCCCGGCATCATCGGTATCAAGGACGCCACCGGCGATATCGGCCGTGGCGCGTTGCTGCTCAACGAGGTGCCGGCAGGCTTCCAGGTATTCAGCGGTGACGATGCCACGGCCGCCGCCCTGATCCTGCTGGGGGCATCCGGCAACATTTCTGTCACGGCAAATGTGGCGCCGCGCGCCATGAGCGAACTGTGTGCTGCCGCACTGGCCGGAGATATTGCTCGGGTTCGTGAACTAAATGGACGTCTGGGGCGTCTGAACAAGGCATTGTTCGTAGAAGGAAACCCCATCCCCGTCAAGTGGGCCATGGCCGAACGTGGTCTGATCCCGCCTGGCTATCGTCTGCCGCTGGTTACCCTGTCGCCGGAGTATCACTCCACGGTGCGGGACGCCATGCAACGAGCGGGCCTGTAATTGAATGAAGAGGTTGCGAATGAATAAAGGCCGATTGGCCGTCCCGGCATTGACCCTCGTTGTCCTGCTGGCAGGTTGCAGCAGTGTCAATGAATTGCTGGGCAACGAAGAGTCCATCGACTACAAGGGGGCTGGCGCCAACCGGACCAAGCCCCTCAGTATTCCTCCCGACCTGACCCAGGCGGCGAGCGATCCGCGCTATCAGATGCCGGCTTCCGGCTCCACGACGTTTACCGAATTCCAGCAGCAAGGCGCTGAAGCGGCGGCACAGGCCAAGCCTGTGGGCCCCAACGTGCTGCCGGAGTTCCCCGGCTTGCGCATTGTGCGTGATGGCGATCGCCGCTGGCTTGAGGCCGACGCGCCTCCCAGCGAGCTCTATCCGCGCATCGTGACTTTCTGGGAAGAGCAGGGTTTCCCGATCGCCAGCAACAATCCGACCGTCGGCATCATCCAGACGGGCTGGGCGGAGAACCGTGCGAAGATTCCGGAAAGTGGTCTGCGTAATCTGTTGGGCCGCATCATCGACCAGGCCTGGGACAGCGGCGAGCGCGAGCGCTTCCGTACCCGTCTGGAGCGGGTGGATGGCCGTACGGAAATCTTCATCAGCCATGACCACATGTTCGAGCGCCGCATGAACTACGATGACTCCCGCATCACCTGGGAGGTCGGTCCGGAGTCGCCCGAACTGAATGCCGCCATGTTGTCGCGCATGATGGTCTATCTGGGGGGCGGCGACGAAGAAGCCGTCAAGAAGGCAGAGCAGGCCAAGGCCGAGCAGGCAGTCGTTGACCGTACCGGAGAGATTCAGCCGGCAGCCGTGTCGCTGACCAGCGGCGCAGACGTGCTGGAAGTGCCCGAGCCCTTCGATCGCGCATGGCGCCGTGTGGGCATGGGGCTGGATTCTGCCGGTTTCACGGTAGATGACCGCGATCGCGCAGCGGGCGAGTACTTCGTGCGCTATGCCGACATCGACAGCGGCATGAAGAACGAATCGGCCAATTTCTTCACGCGCCTGTTCCGCACTTCTCCTGATCTCGACGTACAGGTCTATCGCCTGCGCCTGCAGCAGGTCGGCGACCTGACCCAGGTCTACGTTGTGGACGACAAGGGCGAAAAGGTGTCCGATGGCGCTGCCCGGCGTCTGCTGACGGTGCTCAAGGATAAGCTCTGATCCTGAACGCCAGGGCCGCCAGGCCTTGAAAGAACGCCGCCTTGCCTTGCCGGCAAGTGCGGCGTTTCTGTTGGTTCTGCCCGGGTCTGGCATGGGCACGGGGAGGTCGCTTCAGGGTTGCCCCGTAGCAGGGCGAATGAAGAAACCCCGGCATCCATAGCAGATTACAATAAACAGTACCCCATCCATTGCGGAGCTTGTCTCATGCGCTATTTCGTCTGGTTCCTTCGTGCGCTGGTTTTCATCGCGGTATTGATGTTCGCGTTGAAGAATACCGAGCCTGTTGCCGTGAAATTCTATGGCGATTACGTGGCTGACCAGGTGCCGCTGATTGTCGTGATGCTGGCCGTGTTCGTGCTTGGCACGCTGTTTGGCCTGTTGCTGATGGTGCCGGCTGTGCTGCGCAACCGCCGCGAGGCGGCCCGCCTGCGGCGCGAACTTGAAAAAGTGCGGGAAATCGTCGCTCGCGACCATGACCAGCAAGCTGTCGTTGCGCCGGAAACCGTCGCACCGCTGTCGCCGTTGTAATTGCCCGGCCGCCGCGGCGGCCCGGCTTGTTGATATGTATTTTTCTGGCGGATTCTTCGCGTGAACTTCGAACCTTGGTGGCTCATTTTCGTGCCTGTCCTGTTTGGATTGGGCTGGGTGGCGGCGCGTGTGGATATCCGGCAAATGCTGCGCGAGACGCGCCAATTGCCGGATTCCTATTTTCGTGGGCTGAACTTCCTGCTCAACGAGCAGCCTGATCGCGCCATCGACGCATTTGTCGAAGTCGCCAAGCTCGATACTGAAACCATAGAGCTGCATTTCGCGCTGGGGAACCTGTTCCGCCGCCGTGGAGAGATCGAACGTGCGATCCGCGTGCACCAGAGCCTGCTGTCGCGGGCAGACCTGCCTGCGCTCCAGCGTGAGCAGGCCCTGTACGAACTGGCGCAGGATTTCCTGAAATCCGGCATGCTGGACCGGGCCGAAGAAGCCTTCCGGCAATTGCAGGATACGCGCTACGCCCAGCAGGCGCTGCAAGCCCTGATCCGTATCTATGAAGCTGGCCACGACTGGCCCAAGGCGATTGAAACCGTGCGCATGCTGCGTGCGATGACCAATGAACCGGTGCCCGAACTGGCACACTATTATTGTGAACTGGCGCAAATGGCCTTGCAGGCCAAAACGCCGGATCTGCTGGGCGCCCAGGAAGCGCTGGATGCGGCGGAAGCCGCCTTGCAACGGCAGGGCGGGGAAGATGGCACCGTGCAACGGGGGGCTGCTGCGGCCGTGCGTGTCGCCATGCTGCGCGCCCAGATTGCCGCGCGCCAGGACGACGCCAAGGCGGAGCGCCTGCACCTGGAATCCGTATTGCGCGAGCATCCCGCGTATGCGGGCCTGGTGGCCGAGGCCCTGTTGCAGAACTATCGCGCCGCCGGGCAGGCAGCCGAGGGCTTGGCACAGTTGCAGGCGCAGTATGTCAGCCAGCCGTCTCTGGACCTGTTCAATATCGTATTTCGTGAATTGCGCGCCCAGCAGTCCGAAGGCACGGCATGGAGTTTTGCGCGCAGTGCATTGTCGCGCCGCCCATCTTTGCTGGGCCTGGACCGCCTGCTGGAAATCGAGCTGGCCGCAACCAAGGACGCGCCTGAGGGTTCCGTGGCCGCTGTCATCGGCGGCCAGCATGAAGACCTGGCGCTGCTGCGGACGTTGATTCACAAGCATACCCAGCGGCTGGATCGCTATGGTTGCACCGCCTGCGGTTTCCAGGCCCGTCGTTTCTATTGGCAGTGCCCGGGATGCAATGCCTGGGAGACATATCCGCCCAGGCGCCTGGAGGAGGCGCAATGAACGTTTTTCCTGTCGATGCAGTCAAGCGTGCGCGTATTCTGATCGTTGGCGATCTGATGCTGGACCGCTACTGGTTTGGCGAGGTCGAGCGTATCTCGCCGGAGGCGCCGGTACCCGTGGTGCGGGTGGCGCGGCGCGAGGACAGGCTGGGCGGTGCTGCCAACGTGGCGCGTAACGTTGCGGCGCTGGGCGCCCAGGCTTGCGTGGTGGGCGTGGTCGGCGAAGATGAACCCGGCAGGCGCATCGCAGGCCTGCTGGACGAGGCCGGGATTGCATCGGCGCTGGTTAGAACGCCGGACTGCCCGACCACGCTGAAGCTGCGCGTGCTGGGCCGGCAGCAGCAACTGCTGCGCATAGATTTCGAGGAAACCCTGGGCGTGTCGGTGTTGCGCGGGATTCGGGATCAGGTCGATACGCTGCTGGCCGGCTATGACGTGCTGGTATTGTCAGACTATGCCAAGGGGGCGCTGGCCGAGGTGGAAGTTCTGATCGAACGAGCCAGGGCTGCGGGCGTTCCCATCCTGGTGGACCCCAAGGGTGACGATTTTTCCCGCTATCGCGGCGCTGACCTGGTGACGCCGAACCGCCAAGAATTGCAAGTGGTGGCTGGTGCCTGGCGTACCGAAGAAGACCTGACGCGGCGAGCGCAGGCGTTACGCCAGCAGCTGGGCCTGCGTGGCCTGATGCTGACGCGTTCGGAACAGGGCATGTCCCTGTATACGGATGAGGGCGAGGACCACGTGGCCGCCCAGGCGCACGAGGTATTCGATGTCTCGGGTGCCGGGGATACCGTCCTCGCTACCTTGGCGGTCATGCGCGCTGCAGGCATGGACTGGCACCAGGCCATGCGTTGGGCCAACAAGGCTGGTGGCATTGTCGTGGGCAAGCTTGGGACGTCCATCGTGACTGCCGAGGAGATGGCGGCAGCTGTCTGATCCCTTGGCCAGCCAGGCGAGCAGCTGGCAAATAGACAAACGCAAAAATTGAAACGGCCGGCCAGCATGATTGCTGGCCGGCCGTTTTATTGCCGGCAGGGCCGGCGAGGCAATGCGATAGCGCTGCCTTAGATGGCGACGGGGCGAGCCCAGCCTCGGGTGTCGGCGACACGGCCGCGCTGAATGCCGGTCAGTTCTTCACGCAGGCTTTCCGTCAGCGGGCCGGTCTGGCCGTCGGCGATCTTGAAGCTGCCGCCGGCATAACGCACTTCGCCAATGGCGGCCACAACGGCAGCTGTACCGCAGGCGAAGGCTTCCTTGATCTTGCCGCTGCGGGCATCAGCTTGCCATTCCTCGAAGGAGTAGCGCCGTTCCTCGACCTTCAGGCCGCGCGCGCGGGCCAGTTCGAGCAGCGAGGCGCGGGTGATGCCGGGCAGGATGGTGCCGGCCAGCGGCGTGGTCAGAAGGCTGCCGTCTTCCAGGACGAAGAACACATTCATGCCGCCCAACTCTTCGATCCAGCGGTGTTCGGCAGCATCCAGGAAGACAACCTGGTCGCAGCCGTTATCGTAGGCTTCTGCCTGCGCCACCAGGCTGGCGGCGTAGTTGCCACCGCATTTGGCCGCACCGGTACCGCCTTGTGATGCACGCGTGTATTCCGTGGAAACCCACACCGACACCGGCTTGGCGCCGCCCTTGAAATAGTCGCCCACCGGCGAGGCGATGACACAGAAGGTGTAGTGATGGGCCGGGCGCACGCCCAGGAATGCTTCGCTGGCGAACATGAAGGGACGCAGATACAGGCTGCCGTTGCCGCCGGGGATCCAGTCCTTGTCGGTCTGCACCAGCAGTTCGACGGCTTCCAGGAAGGTTTCCTCGGGCAGCGTGGGCATGGCCATGCGTTCGGCCGACAGGTTGAAGCGGCGCGCATTCTGGTCCGGGCGGAACAGCGTGATCTTGCCTTCGGGCGTGCGGTAGGCCTTCATCCCTTCGAAAATTTCCTGTGCGTAATGCAGCACGGCCGCGGCGGGGTCCAGCAGGAAGGGTTCACGCTTGCGTACTTCGGCCTTGTGCCAACCCTTGTCCTGCGACCACTCGATGGTAACCATGTGATCGGAAAAGACGGTGCCGAAGCCGCCTTGGGCCAGCAGGGCTTCACGCTCGGCGGCAGGAGTGGGGGTCGGGTTGGGAATATGCGTGAAAGACAATGCAGCGGACATGTTGTTCTCTGATAAACGAACCCCGCGCAACGGACGAACCATTGCCGGCGGAGGTAGCACACGAGGATGGGTAGCTAGGTAATCTCGCGGCGAAGGCGGTAACTGGCACGCTGCGCAGGTGTCATGAGGCCGCCATCCCGTAGTTCATACATGATAACCATTGTTGGGCGCAATGGCGTGGACATTGTGTCATGGGCATGGGGCCAACGGCTTGCACGCCGGTTTTTCCCCATGACCAAACCCGTGCCGCAGGGCTGTCGCCGGCGAGCTGCGGCGGTGCATGATGTGCTCTGACGCAGGCCGATGTTTCCAGCCTGCGCCGCGCCCTGGCCGGGCTTGCGCGGGCCAATGGCGCTTGGCGCTGGGGGCAATCCTGCCCCGGCACGAGACGGCAACCTTGACGGAGAGGATATGAACCCATTTCTTGCGCCTGCACTGGCATGGCGAACATTGCGGGATAGACCGGATGCAGCCCGGGTGCCGGCATGTTGTAGCAGGGCCACGGGCCGGCCAGGGCCGGATGCCGGGCAGGAGGTTGGGGGCGGGCAGCGGCCTGCGCCGGCCACCCAACAACCGGACAAGCAGGCCAGGGCGTGGCGCCGTGGCCTGGCCTGGACGGCGCTGGCGGTTTCCGGTGCCTGCGCAAGTTTCGCCGCTGGCGCTGTGGATGCGAATTCTGCGACCGTGGCGGAGCTGATTTCGGTGCGCGGCATCGGGCCGAAAACCGCGTTGCTGATCGTTCGAGAGCGTGAGCGTGGCGGTGCTTTCGAGTCCTTGTCCGATCTGGCGGACCGGGTTCGGGGAATAGGTCCCAAGCGGGCCCGGGCCATGCAGGCGGGCGGGCTGGAGGTTCATGGGCAACCAACCGGCGCTGCGGGTAGCGGCGTGGCGGCAGGTAGCGGCAGGTAGCTGTAGGGGGCAGAAGGGGCAGAAGGGCGGGGCGGTGTCGGGGAGGATCACCAGAGGGTGCCTGGGTTGCTCGGGGCCGCCAGGAGGGGGGCGGCCGCGCGGAAAGCCTGTTGTGAAGGGGGCGCTTGCGTGCGCCTGGGGCGATAGGCGTATGATGGCTGTTTTTTCTACGCGGATGCCCTGGCGCTTTGCGCCGCATGACGCACCCTGTCAGCAGGTGTCTGGCCCGGTGGTGCGCCGTGCCTGTTCCGAGGGCGCAGGCTCGTGATTTCCGGTGGCTTATGAAGAACTACCCTACGATTGAAGAAACCGTTGGCAATACCCCGCTGGTCAGGCTGCAGCGCATTCCCGGTGATGCCATCGCTGCGCGCGGCAATGTGCTGCTGGCCAAGCTGGAAGGTAACAATCCCGCTGGTTCGGTCAAGGATCGTCCAGCACTGTCCATGATCCGCCATGCCGAGGCGCGTGGGGATATCCGCCCTGGCGATACCCTGATCGAGGCCACCAGCGGCAATACCGGCATTGCCTTGGCGATGGCGGCAGCCATGAAGGGCTACCGCATGATCCTGATCATGCCCGACAACTTGACGGTGGAGCGGCGCGCGGCGATGACCGCCTACGGGGCGGAGCTGATCCTGACGCCTGCCGACCAGGGCGGGATGGAATATGCACGCGACCTGGCGCAGTCCATGCAGAGGGAAGGCAAGGGCAAGGTGCTGGACCAGTTTGCGAACCCGGACAATCCGCGGGCGCATATCGACACGACCGGTCCGGAAATCTGGCGCCAGACCGACGGGCAGGTGAGCCATTTCGTCAGTGCGATGGGCACTACTGGCACCATCATGGGGGTCTCGACCTACCTGAAGAGCCAGAATCCAGGGATACGCGTGGTGGGTGCGCAACCGGCGCCCGGTTCGCAGATCGCCGGCATACGCAAATGGCCGGAAGCCTATCTGCCTGCCATCTACCAGGCGGATCGCGTCGATGAATTTGAACTCATCGAGCAGTCTGCGGCGGAAACCATGGCACGCCGGCTGGCTGCCGAGGAAGGCATTTTTGCGGGGATTTCATCCGCCGGCGCATTGATTGCCGCGTTGCGGGTGGCCGAAAGGGTCGAGAACGCGACGATCGTGTTCATCGTCTGTGACCGGGGCGACCGCTACCTCTCCACTGGCGTGTTCAACTGACACGCTGCAGGCATGCCGGGCAGACCCCGGCGTGCCTCTCGTATGGCGCTTTTCGCACGGCCTTCAGGCAGGCCGCCGAGCAGCATGCTCAGAAAATCCGCCAGGTTGCGTTCACGGTTGCTTCAGCAGCGCCTGTGACAGGTCGCTCACGGCAGTGGCGTAGAAATAGCTTCGGTTGTATTGCGTCAGCGCGAAGAAGTTCGGCGTTGCAGTACGGAACTCGGTGACGCCGCGGGCTTCATCCTTCAAGTCTATGACACCCAGCGGGTGCTGCAGCCAGGCGGCCTGGGCGGACGCGCCCGGGGCCAGGCTGGCACCTGCTAGTTGCAGCGATTGCCAATCCTGGCGCGGTACCAGGCCGCCATCCGCCAGCGTTTGCGCTTGTTGGCTCAGGCGTGCGGGCGCGAACACGGGCAGTCCGGGCACCCAGCCGTGCTGGCGCAGGAAATTGGCCACGGACAGGATGGCATCGGTGCTGTTGTTCTGCAGGTCGACCAGGCCATCGCCGTCACCATCCACTGCGAACTTGAGGATGCTGGTCGGCATGAACTGCGGCATGCCCATGGCGCCGGCAAAAGAGCCGCGCGGGGCAGCCGGGTCCTGACCCGATTGATAGGTCCAGAGCAGGAAATCGGCCAGTTGTTCCTGGAACAGGCTGGCGCGTTCGGGCCGGTTCGGGTCGGGGTAGGCGAAGGCCAGCGTGGCCAGCGCGTCCAGCACGCGGAAACCGCCAGTCTGTTCACCATAGAGGGTTTCGACACCGATGATGGCGGCGATGACGTGTCCGGGAACGCCGTATTCCGTTTCAGCGCGTTGCAGCGCAGCCCGGTTTTCCTCCATGAAGGTGCGTCCCTTGCGGATGCGGATGGGTTCGACGAAACGTCCACGGTAGGTAGTCCAGCTGCGCACGACAGGCTTGCCGCCGCGCGTGGGGGCCATCAGGCGCGCCACTTGCGGATGGTATTGCGCTTCGGCCATGGCGCTTTCGGCCCATTCGGCAGGCAGGCCGCGCGAGCTGGCGGCGGCGTGGGCGAAGGCAGCCCCGGTTTCGGGAGAGAAGCCGCCAGGGATGCTGGGAAAATCAGGTAGCGGGCCAGGGGCGGCGAGCGGTCTGGCAGCAGGTGCAGGCGCGGCCGCCGGAGCGGGCGGCGCAACCGTGTCGGCCGGACGCAGGGGAAGCGGCTGAACGCCGTCCGCGGTGATGCGGGCGGCCTGGAAGGCTTGCGGCGCGACGCCGGTGGCGGGGGCGCTGGCGATGGAGCTGGCCGTATTGGCGCAGCCCGCAAGCATCATGGCAAGAAATCCCAGTTGCGGGAAACGCGAGGTGGCGAACATAATGAACCTTATGGAGACACTATATATTACCCACCCCTCAGGCTGGCTGCATGAGATGGGGCCGTATCATCCCGAATGCCCCCAGAGGCTGGGTGCGGTTTCCGACCAGTTGCTGGCCAGTGGGCTGATGACCTGCCTGCGGGAAATGCAGGCGGGGCCCGCCAGCGACGAGGCGCTGGCGAGCGTGCATGATCCGGCATATATCGCCCGGCTGCGCGACATCACTCCGTCCGAAGGCTATGTGCGCCTGGACCAGGATACGCAGATCAATCCCTACACCTTCAACGCTGCTCGCCATGCTGCCGGCGCCGGCATCGCCGCCGTCGACGCGGTGATGGGGGGCGACGAAAGCCACGTGGCCTTTTGCGCCGTGCGTCCGCCGGGGCATCATGCCTTGCCGGACCAGGCCATGGGCTTCTGTTTCTTCAACAATATCGCCGTGGCCGCCCGCCATGCGCTGGATGCGCATGGCCTGGAACGCGTGGCGATCATTGATTTCGATGTGCACCACGGCAATGGCACCGAGGCCATGTTCGCGGGCGACGGGCGCGTGCTGATGTGCGGGTTCTATCAGGAAGCCCTGTTTCCTCACCGTGGCGAGGCGCCGCAGGCGCCCAATATGTGCAACGTGCCGCTGCCTCCCTGTAGCGGGGGCGACGCGGTGCGGGAACTGGTTGAAACACAATGGTTGCCGCGCCTTGAGGCCCACAGGCCGCAGTTGCTGCTGATCTCCGCCGGATTCGATGCCCATCGTGAAGATGACATGGGGGGCATGAAGCTGACGGAAGCGGACTTCGCCTGGCTGACCCGCGTGCTGGTTGACGTGGCCGACAGGCATGCGCAGGGCCGCATCGTCAGTATGCTGGAAGGCGGCTACGAGTTGTCCTCGCTGGGGCGCAGCGTGGTGGCGCACGTACGTGCGTTGTCGAAGCTGTAGAATCGCAAGGTTTGGGCCTGACAGGCCCAGGTGTGGCGCGTTTCCCGCATGGCGGGCTGCAAACGCAGAGTATCGGCGCGTCCGCCGTGTCGTAAATGAAGGACGCCGGCAATGGGGCCGGCATGCTGCGCGGGGAAGCCTGCCCGTTTTGATTTTTTGGAGATTGCTGGATGAAGGTTCTCGTACCCGTCAAGCGTGTCGTTGACTACAACGTCAAAGTACGCGTGAAGTCCGACCAGTCGGACGTCGATATCGCCAACGTCAAGATGTCGATGAATCCCTTCGACGAAATCGCCGTCGAAGAGGCCATCAGGCTGAAAGAAAAGGGCACGGCGACGGAAGTCGTCGCGGTATCGTGCGGCGTGGCCCAGTGCCAGGATACGCTGCGCACGGCGTTGGCCATCGGCGCCGACCGTGGCGTGCTGGTGCAGACTGACGTCGAACTGCAGCCGCTGGCCGTGGCCAAGCTGCTCAAGGCCGTGGTGGACAAGGAAGCGCCGCAACTGGTGCTGCTGGGCAAGCAGGCCATCGACGACGATGCCAACCAGACCGGCCAGGCGCTCGCGGCGCTGCTGGGCTGGAGCCAGGCCACTTTCGCAAGCAAGGTAGAAATCGACGGCGAGCGCGCCATCGTTACCCGTGAGGTCGATGGCGGCCTGGAAACCGTTTCCGTCAAGTTGCCGGCCATCATCACGACCGATCTGCGTCTCAACGAGCCGCGCTTCGTGACTTTGCCCAACATCATGAAGGCCAAGAAAAAGCCGCTGGAAACCTTGACGCCCGACGCACTGGGCGTGGACCCCACGCCGCGCCTGAAGACGTTGAAGGTATCCGAACCCGCGCCGCGCAAGGCAGGCATCAAGGTGTCGGATGTGGCCGCGCTGGTCGATAAACTCAAGAATGAAGCGAAGGTGGTTTGAAGATGGCTATCCTGGTAATTGCTGAACACGACAACGCCCAGCTGAAGGGCGCGACCCTGAATACCGTGGCGGCGGCAGCTGCCATCGGCGGCGATGTACACGTGCTGGTGGCGGGCTCCCAGGCGGCGGAAGTGGCTGCGCAGGCGGCCAAGGTGGCTGGTGTCTCCAAAGTGTTGCTGGCCGATGCGCCGCAACTGGCCGATGGCTTGGCTGAAAACCTGTCGGAACAGGTTCTGGCGGTGGCCGGCGGCTACAGCCATATTCTGTTTCCGGCAACGGCATCGGGCAAGAACGTGGCGCCGCGCGTGGCCGCTCGGCTGGATGTGGCCCAGGTGTCGGACATCATCGCGGTCGAATCCGCCGATACGTTCCAGCGCCCCATTTACGCCGGCAACGCGATTGCCACGGTGCAATCGGCTGACACCGTCAAGGTGCTGACCGTGCGCACCACGGCATTCGATGCCGCGCCTGCGGATGGTGGCAGCGCCGCCGTTGAAACCGTGGCTGCGGTTGCCGACAGCGGCCTGTCGCAGTTCGTGAACCGTGAAGTGGCGGCCAGCGAACGCCCGGAACTGACGGCTGCCACAGTCGTCGTGTCTGGTGGCCGTGGCCTGGGGAGCGCCGAGAATTTCAAGCTGCTCGAACCGCTGGCCGACAAGCTGGGTGCAGCGCTGGGTGCCTCGCGTGCCGCTGTCGATGCGGGTTATGCGCCCAACGACTGGCAGGTCGGGCAGACCGGCAAGATCGTCGCGCCGCAGCTTTATGTCGCGGTCGGTATCTCCGGCGCCATCCAGCACCTGGCAGGCATGAAGGATTCCAAGGTGATCGTGGCGATCAACAAGGACCCGGAAGCGCCGATCTTCGGCGTGGCTGATTACGGAATCGAAGCGGATCTGTTCCAGGCCGTGCCTGCGCTGACCGCAGCGCTCTGATGTTTCCGTCTGCCGTGCCGGGTGTCCCGGCCGGCAGGCAGGCGGCAGGCGAAGCCTGCTTCCCGGCGCCCCATGGCCTGCCGACACAGGCAGCCATGGGGCGTTTTTTCGCCCGGTATCAGGCCGCAGGGCATGGGCCAGGCGGGTGAGGGCAGGCATTGCTGTCCCGCTTGCCTGGCAGCCTGCCGCAAGCAGATGGCAGGATTCCATGCCTGTTGCAGTGGGGATGCTTGGGAGCAGCTGGCGCTCTCGGGTATCATCTCGGCTTGCCGAATATGACTTTTGCGCGACTATCATGACCGCTACTACGCCCCCGATCGCCGTTGAAATCATCCCTGGAATGGTTTGCGCCAATGACAGGCCCTTCGTACTGTTCGGCGGCATCAATGTGCTGGAGTCGCGCGACCTGGCATTCCGGGCTTGCGAGGCCTACCAGACGGTGACTGCCAAGCTCGGCATTCCCTATGTTTTCAAGGCCTCGTTCGACAAGGCCAACCGTTCTTCCATCCATTCTTTCCGAGGGCCAGGCTTGCACGAAGGCCTGGAGATATTCCGTGGAGTCAAGGAACGCTTCGGCGTGCCGGTGCTGACCGACGTGCACGAGCCCGAGCAGGCTGCGGTGGCCGCCGAGGTGATTGACGTGCTGCAACTGCCCGCCTTTCTGGCGCGCCAGACCGATCTGGTCGTGGCGCTGGCCCGGACGGGCCGGGTGGTCAATATCAAGAAGCCGCAGTTCCTCAGCCCGACGCAGATGGCGAACATCGTGGAAAAATTCCATGAGGCGGGCAACCAGCGCTTGCTGGTCTGCGAACGCGGCAGTTGTTTTGGCTACGACAATCTGGTGGTCGACATGCTTGGTTTTGGCGTCATGAAGAA
Organism: Kerstersia gyiorum; assembly: GCF_048595715.1. Classification (NCBI taxonomy): domain Bacteria; kingdom Pseudomonadati; phylum Pseudomonadota; class Betaproteobacteria; order Burkholderiales; family Alcaligenaceae; genus Kerstersia; species Kerstersia gyiorum. The sequence goes on along the minus strand of NZ_CP169556.1, from coordinate 2,905,698 downwards.
AGTGACGAACAACCTGCCGCAGATTTTCGACGTGACTCATGCGCTGCAGCAACGCGACCCCATGGGCGCGGCATCCGGTGGCCGCCGCGAACAGGTTGCTGACCTGGCGCGTGCGGGCATGGCGATCGGGCTGGCGGGCCTGTTCCTGGAAGCGCATCCGGACCCGGCACAAGCCAAGTGCGATGGCCCCAGCGCGTTGCCGCTGGACCAGCTGGAACCCTTCCTGGCCCAGCTCAAGGCGCTGGATGATCTGGTGAAAGGGTTTGCGCCCCTGAACATTGCCGGAGCTTGAGATGCGTATCGCCATCGTCATTCCGGCGCGCTACGCGTCGTCCCGCCTGCCGGGCAAGCCGCTGCTGGATATTCACGGCAAGCCCATGGTGCAGCATGTCTACGAGCGCGCCAGCCAGGCGCGCGGGGTCGATCATGTCGTGGTGGCGACGGACGATGCGCGTATTTTCGATGCCGTGCGCAGCTTTGGCGGCCAGGCGGTCATGACGCGTGACGACCATCCTTCCGGTACCGACCGCCTGGCGGAAGTCATGGCCAAGCTGCCGGCCGAGGTCTACATCAATGTGCAGGGCGACGAGCCCATGATCCGGCCTGGCGACATCGAGATCCTCGCCGATGGCATGCGCGCCGATCCGGCGATTGCCGTCGCTACGCTGTGCCATCCGATCAGTGTGCAGGACGCCGAGGACCCGAACCAGGTCAAGGTTGTCCTGGCGGACAACGGCGACGCGCTGTATTTCAGCCGTGCCCGCATTCCTTATGTACGGGATGCGGATACGGCAGTGACCTATCTGAAGCATATCGGCATCTATGCCTATCGGCATGATGTATTGCGCGATTACGCGCGTCTGCCGCGTCCTGTCATGGAGCGTGCCGAGCAACTCGAACAGTTGCGCCTGTTGGCAGCCGGCCTGCGCATCCGTGCCTGGCAGGTCGAGGCCGTCGGGCCAGGGGTGGACACCCCCGAAGGCCTGGAGCGCGTCCGGGCGCTGATGGCGGGGTAAGTCTTGCCGCGCCTGCCGATGACCGACGCCAGGGCTGGCGGCCTTGCCGCTGCGCCCCTATCCAGCCGGGTTTCGCGGCGTGGCGGGGCGCGCAAGGCATTGGGCCGACGGTCACGGCCGGTATCGGCATTGCCGCTGGCACGCCTGGGCATCATGCTGCTGTTGCTGGCGCTGATGTGGCTGCGGGCCATCATTCCCAATGGCTACATGGTGGACCCCGCCGCTGCACGTGCGGGCCATTACGCCCTGATGCCATGCCCGGCGACAGGATGGCGCTGGCCGGTGGATGCGCCCCAGCCCGGCGCGGCCGGTGGTGAAAATGGCCATCATGGCCGCCACGGTAGCCATGCTGACCATGGCGGCGGTGAACCTCATCTCCAGTCCCGCGATGGCAAGGGCGCTGACATCGAACATATCAGCGTGGATTGCCCGACGGGCATCATGCTGTCCCAGGCGGTGGCGCCTGCGCTCTGGTGGCCGCCTGTGCTGGCGCTGGTGCCCGCCATGGTGCGCCCGCTGCCGCGCCAGCTTCCCGCTCGCATTGCCTATGGGCCTGTATGTGGCCCCCCCGTTGGTTCCCAGGCGCCACCTCTCCTTTCATAGTCCTGACCAGTCTGCCGTTCCGCGTTGCCGGGCCGCCCGTTGCCTGGCCGCAGCCGGCAGGAATTCCCAAAAGTTGAATTTTCTACGCATGGCTGGCGTCCCGCAGCCCGTGCGGAATACCGCTTGTGTGTTCCGCAGGGAAGGCGTTCGCGCTGCCGTGCGTGACAGACCATGAAAGGTTTTCAATGTCAGCAATGATCCGCGCCCAGGCGCAGCTTTCCACGTTTTCCGTTTATTCCTCAGGGGCCGCACAGGCCGCCCGCCGGGGCCAGGCCGGCCTGGCCCTGCATGTGTTGTGCGCCGCGCTGGCGGCGGCCTTGCCGATGGTGGCGCAGGCCGACAAAGTGGCCGATGGCGGCCGCCTGGCGCCGGTCGTGATCACGGCTCTGCCGCCCAGCTCACCGCTGGTGATCGAGACCGATCCCAAGATTCCGCGCCAGCCCCTGCCGGCAGCCGATGGCGCCGATTACCTCAAGACCATTCCCGGATTCACGGCCGTGCGCAGCGGTGGCGCCAATGCCGATCCCGTATTGCGCGGTATGTTCGGTTCGCGCTTGAACATCCTGGTCGACGACACCACGATGCTGGGCGCATGCCCCAGCCGCATGGATACCCCGGTGTCCTATATTGCGCCGGAAAACTTCGACGAACTGGTTGTGGTCAAGGGGCCGCAGACCGTGCTGTGGGGCCCAGGCGCCTCGGCTGGTACGGTGCGATTCGAGCGCAGCAAGCCGGTTTTCACAGAAGAGGATGCGCCGGTGCGCTTCGAGGGCAGCGTGGTGGGTGGGTCCTGGGGGCGCAACGACCAGAATGCCGACCTGATCGCCGGCAATGAGCACATCTATGCGCGCGTGGCGGCCAACCATTCGCATTCCCAGAACTACAAGGACGGCAATGGTGACGAGGTTCCGTCGCGCTGGGACAAATGGAACGTGGACCTGGCCGTTGGCCTGACGCCGGATACGGACACCCTGTATGAATTGACTGCCGGCGTTGGTGATGGAGAAGCGCGTTCGGCCGGGCGCGGTATGGATGGCACACGCTTCAAGCGCGAAAGCATAGGCTTTCGCTTCGAGAAGGAAAACATCACGCCTTGGCTGGAAAAGGTCGAGGCGCGGGTCTATCACAACTACGCCGACCACGTGATGGACAACTACAAGCTGCGTGATCCGGACCCCGCCAGTTCCATGCCCATGGCCATGGCAAGCAATGTGGACCGGACGACCAACGGCGGCCGGGTGGCCGGTACCTTCCGCCTGGCAGAGACCGTCAAATTGACGTCCGGGTTGGATGCCAGACACGATACTCATCGTGCACGCAGCGCCATGGCAATGGGTAGCGGGGGCCATGGCGGCATGGGCGGTCACGGCAGCAGCATGGGGTCAATGAGTGGCATGGGCGGCATGTCGGTGGATTACCAAAGCAAGCCGCGTGTCAAGGATGCCGCGTTCGACAATATCGGCGTTTTTGGCGAGTTGCGCTGGGAACTGGCCGACGAACGCCGCGTCATCACCGGCCTGCGTATCGACCGTGCAGAAGTCAAGGATTACCGCACGACGTCGCCGACCTATGGCGACAAGCGCAGCAAGACCTTGCCTTCGGCATTTGCCCGCTACGAGGCGGACCTGTCCAGCCTGCCGGTCAGCTGGTATGTCGGTTTGGGCCATGTGCAGCGCATGCCTGACTACTGGGAACTGTTTTCGCCGACAATGGGCCCGGCGGGCAGCGTGAACGCTTTCTCGGCCATCAAGCCGGAAAAGACCACGCAACTGGATGTCGGCGCGGATTACCATGGCGACAATTTCGACGCATGGATTTCCGCCTACGCCGGCCATGTGACGGATTACATCCTGTTCGACTATAACGTGCATGCCATGGGCGGCGGCCATGGTGCGGCCAGCCGTGCGGAGAACATCAATGCCCGCACGCTGGGTGGCGAACTGGGCGCGGGCTACAACTGGACGTCCGCCTGGCGCACGGAAGCCAGTCTGGCCTATGCCTGGGGCCGCATGAGTGGCGGCGGCGCCTTGCCGCAGCAACCGCCGCTGGAAGTGCGCCTGAGCGCCAGCTATGACGATGGTACGTGGTCGTTCGGGGCGCTGTGGCGCCTGGTGGCCAGCCAGAACCGTTATTCCGACGGCCTGGGCAACGTTGCCAGCAAGGATTTCGGCGCGACGCCCGGCTATGGCGTGCTGTCGCTCAATGGCGGCTATGCCATCGACAAGCGCTGGCAGCTGAATGTCGGTATCGACAACTTGCTGGACAAGACCTATCACGAGCACCTGAACATGGCCGGCAACGGCGCCTGGGGCTATTCCGGCACGACGGCCATCAACGAACCCGGCCGTACCGTCTGGGCCCGGTTGGGCATGAAGTTCTGATGCCAAGGCTACGGGCGGGCCGATCCGGCCCGCCCTAAAGAAAACAGGCCCGGCGCGTTTTTGCGCACGGGCCTGTCTTGTTCATGGCGTTGGCGGGCGGCGCTGTCGCCTGTGCCGGGAGCTTCAGTCCTGCCAGCGCCAGGTGGCAAAGTCGGTAATGAAAACCGGCACATCCTTGCGCATGCCGCTCAGTCCCTTGCGGGCGATGCTGATCCATTGCGGTTGGTACAGGAAGGCGGCGGCGGCATCCTCGGCCAGTTGGCGTTGCGCGGCCTGCAGGGCGCTCAGGCGCTGGTTCTCGTCGGCGGCCGAACGCGTGTCCTGGTAAATCTGCTGGAAGGCCGCAGAATCGTAGCCGGTGTAGTAGTCCGGGTTGGCAAAATTCCCGAGGTCCAGCGGCTCGACATGCGACACGATGGTGAGGTCGTAATCGTGTGCGCCGCCGTAGACATTGGCCAGCCACTGCGCCCATTCGACGTTCTTGATGCGGACCTGGATGCCAGCCTGGGCCAGCAGGGCGGCGATGATTTCCCCCCCCTGGCGTGCGTAGGGCGGCGGGGGCAGCAGCAGGTCCAGGCGCAAGGGCTGCGCGACACCGGCTTCCTGCAGGAGAGCCCTGGCCTTGGCGGGATCATAGGGATTGATACCTGTCGTATCGACGTAGCCGGGCGTGCCCGGCGTATAGAAGCTGCCGATGGGCAGGCCGTAGCCGTCAGCTGCGCCTTCGATGACGGCATCGCGGTCGATGGCGGCAAGAATGGCGCGGCGCACGCGTACGTCATCAAGCGGCGCGCGGCGCTGGTTGATAGCCATCATGGTTTTGGCTCTGGAACCGCCGACCACGATGTCGAAGCGGGAATCCTGCTGCAGCCGGGGCAGGCTGCGCGAAGCCTGGATGCGCGGGAAGGCGTCGATATCGCCGGCCAGCAGGGCGGCGGCCTGCGCGGCCGGATCGCTGATGAAGCGTATCGTCACTTCGTCCAGGGCAACCTGGGAAGCATTGCGGTAATCCGGCCACTTCTTCAGTTGCAGGCGGCTGCCGCGTTGCCATCCCGCCAGCTGGTACGGGCCGGTGCCCGTAGGCTGGGTGGCATTGGTGCCGGCGCTGCCGGGTTCGACGATGGCGGCGGTCATCATGCCCAGGCGGAAGGGCAGATCGGGGTCGGCCTGCGGCAGGGTGATTTGTACGGTCAGCGGGTCCGGGGTGTCGATCTGCCACTGCGAAAAATGGCGCCTGTCCTTGTTGGTGCTGTTCTCAGCACCAGCGCGTTCAAAGGCATAGCGTACTGTCTGCGCATCCATGGCTGCGCCATTATGGAAGCGCACGCCATCGCGCAGCCGGAACGTGTAGGTCCGGCCGTCATCGGAGACTGTCCAGCTTTCGGCGAGCAGCGGCGTCACGCTGCCGTCTTCCTGGATTTTCGTCAGGGTTTCGTAGATGTTGTAGAGCGTGACGTCGGCAATGGTTTCCGCCGCGTTGGCAGTCGGGTCCAGCGCAGGGGGTTCCAGCGTCATGCCTATGGTCAGGCGCTCCGGGGCGGATAGCGCGAGTGCCGGGATCGAACCCAGGGTGCCCAGGACACAACCCAGCAGCAGTTTGCGTAGCATTTCAAGTCTCTCCGGTTTCTTGTTTTGTCATGCCAGGGGACGGCGTCGCACAGGCGCCAGCCGTGGGTCCAGCGCGTCGCGCAGGCCGTCACCCAGCAGGTTCAGCCCCATGACGGCCAGCACAATGGCGGCGCCGGGATAGAACGCGAGTTCCGGCGCCGTGAATATCATCGACTGCGCTTCACTCAGCATTCTGCCCCAGGATGGCGCAGGCGGCTGCACGCCCAGCCCCAGATATGAAAGCGCGGATTCGGCCAGGATGGCAATGGAAAATTGCAGCGTGGCCTGGACAATCAACGGCGAAGCCAGATTGGGCAGCACGTGGCGTAGCGCGATATGCCATTCGCTGCGTCCGGCGGCGCGTGCGGCGGCGATATATTCCATTTGCCAGATGACCCCGGCCGAGGCGCGCGTGACCCGAGTGAACGTCGGGATCATGGCCAGGGCGATGGCAAGGATTGCGATGTCCAGCCCGGGGCCGCTTTCCGATGCGGCGGCCAGGATTGTGGCCAGCAGGATGGCGGGAAAGGCAAAGCTGAAGTCTGCTGCCCGCATGATGATTTCATCCAGCCAGCCGCCGCGCATGGCGGCCAGCAGCCCCAGCAGCGCACCCGCCAGCAGCCCCAGGGAGACGGAAATGGCGCCTGCCAGCAGGCTGCTGGCGGCGCCGGCCATGAGCAGGGAAGCGATATCGCGCCCCAGCGGGTCCGTGCCCAGCCAGTGTTCCAGCGAAGGGGGCAGCAGCCGATGCTTCATGAAAATGCCTTCGACCGGCCAGGGCGTCCAGATTTCAGCGAGCAGCGCAATGCCGACGAACAGCACGACCAGCACCGCGCCGGCGACGAAACGGGGCTGGCCCAGCAGCCGGCCGGCCAGCCCGCGTTGGCGCCGCCGGGGGGGGAGTCCCGTGGCAAGCAGGCGATGGTCTGTCATGTGCTGGCCCTCCGCCTGCGCGGGTCGGCCAGGCCGCAGGCCAGGTCTGCCAGGAAATTGACACAAATGACCATGAGCGCCAGGAACAGGACGGCGTTGCGCACGACTACCAGATCCCGGTTGGCGATGGACTGCAGGATCAGGCGGCCCAGGCCGGGCAGATTGAAAACATTTTCGATCACGATGGCGCCGGCCAGCAGGTGGGCGAATTGCAGGCCGGCGATGGTCAGGATGGGAATCAGGGCATTGCGCAGCACATGGCGGGCGACCACCTGGCGGCGGGGCAGGCCTTTGGCCATGGCAGTGCGTACATAGTCTTCGCGCAGCACATCCAGCACCGCGGCACGGGTGATGCGGGCCAGGACGGCGGCCTGTACCAGCGCCAGAGCGATGGCGGGCAGCACCAGGGCTTGCAGCGAGGCAAGGGGGGCGTCCTGCCAGCCAGGGAAGCCACCGGCCTGGAACCATTGCAGCTGTACGGCAAAGATGATGATCAGCAGAATGCCCAGCCAGAATCCTGGGACGGCCAGGCCTAGCTGGCAGATGCCCATGACCAGCAGGTCGCCACTGCGGCCATGGCGCAGCGCGGCGTAGATGCCTGCGGCCAGGGCCAGCAGAATGGTCAGGGCCATGGCGGCCAGCGACAGCGGCAATGTCAGCGCCATGCGCTCGGTGATCAGGCTGGCAACGGGCACGCCATAGGCATGGCTTTCCCCGAGGTTGCCGGTGGCCAGGCCCGACAGCCATTGCAGGTAACGTTGCCAGGCGGGCAGGTCCAGACCGAGATGAGTGCTCAGGGCGGCCACGGCCTCGGGCGGCGCGTCAGGCCCCAGGCGCATCTGGGCGGCGTTGCCGGGCAGTACCTCCAGCGCCAGGAAAATCAGCAGGGTGGCGACAGCCAGCGTGGCCAGCAGGCCTGCCGCCCGTCGCGCCAGATAATGTTGCATGAGGCGGATCAGATGGCCGCGGGCGTCCACGGCGCCGCCATGCCGCCCGCGCTGCTGCGCGGTGCCGGGCTAGCGGGAAAACAGGGCCGGGAGAAGCTCACTATCGCCATCCTTGGACGGAAAAGCGCAATATACCCTTTCGGGCGAGCGGGGTGTTGGATGGCGGCCGGCCCGCGCCGGTGCCGGCCGCAGTCGCAGATCGGTCGTCAGCCGGCCTGGCGCAGCTTGCGCGGCGCAGATTCCGCCAGGAACAGGCTGATCAGCGCGCCGGCCGCAATACCGCCGAAGGCGAAGTACAGGGTGTATTCGATACCGTATTGCTGGGCGATGTGGCCTGCGATGGCGGGCGCAAAGCCGCCACCGAAAATTTCACCGACGCCGCAGACCGCACCGATGGCAGCGGCGACCAGGCCCGGTGGCGCGGCTTCCATGGCCACCGGGCCGGTGAACAGCGCCAGCAGTCCCAGGCAGAAGAAGGACACCACGAACAATGCGGCAAACAGTTGCCACGGCGTGGCGCCGATCCGGGTGAAGACCAGCAGGGCCATGGCGCCGCCGATAAAGGCCAGTACGGCGGCAAGCCGCCGGCCGATGAGGTCGGACGCCCCGGGTACCAGGAATTCACCCAGGAACCCGCCGAAACCCACGGCTGACACGATCCAGCCCATCTGCGTGCCATTGAGGTGCAGATAGTCGATCAGATAGCTGGGCATCATGGCACCGATCACGAAGATGCCGGTCATGGCGCAGAGAATGCCCAGCATGGCAAGCACGACATTCCGTGAGCGCAGCAGATCGGACCAGCGTACCGGGGCAGGGGAAGGCTTGGCCGTGGGCGCCGCCGGTATGTTCGTCCGCGCACCGGGTTCGCGGATCACGCGATACAGTCCCCAGGCAACCAGCAGGCCAGGCAGCGCTGAAACCAGGAAGACATAACGCCAGGACGGCATGATGACCAGCAACTGGGTGGCGATGATGGGGGCGAAACCCAGCCCGAACAGGGCGAAGGCGCTTTGTTGCAGGCCCTGGTTGAGCCCTCTGCGGCGCGGATGCGAAGCTTCCCCGGCCGCTGCGACGCTAGCGGGGCAGAACGCACCCTCGGAGATGCCCATGGCAACGCGGATCAGCAGCAGGCTGGTCAAGCCGCCGGCCAGGCCAGAGATGCTGGACAGCAGGGAAAAGACGATGGTGGAAATCACCAGTACCTTGCGTCTTCCGATTTGATCGGCCAGGCGACCCATCAGAATGGCGGACACGCCCCAGGCGATGCCTAGCGCCCCGATCAGGTTGCCCAGGTCCTGGTAGCCCAGCCCGAGGTCTTTCATCATGAAGGGAAACAGCGGCGCGAGCAGCCAGCGGTCCAGTCCGATCAAACCGAAACCCAGTGCCAGCAGCGAGACGGATTGCCACTCATAGCGGGTGTCGAAAGGAGTGTTTTTCATGTTGCTACTCCCTGGCCAGTGCCCATGCCAGGGCGTCGGCTGAAACAACTTGTCCGAAGGCGGATTCGATGGCGGTTTGCGTGGCCTGTTGCGAGGCGTCGTCGAACCCGCCGGTGGCGTCACCGACGAAAGCGACCTTGAAGTCGCGCATGAAGGCGCTGCGGGCAGTCGATTCGCAGCAGACGCTGGTGACGGTCCCGATGATGATCAGGGTGTCGATGGCGGCGTTACCGCGCATGGTGCGGATCAGTGTTTCAAGATTGGTGTTGTAGAACGCGTCGTAGCGGTGCTTCACGATGATGGCGTCGCCGGGGCGAGGCGCCAGCTCTTCCACGATTTCCGCACCGGCGGTGCCTTCGCGCAAGCCGCTGCCTGTCAGCTGTGGATGCATCTGGGTTTCGATGGGGGAAATGTCGAAGCCGTCATACAGCACGTGACGGGTGTAGGCGACCGGCACGTCGTGGCGGCGGCAGCAGTCCAGCACGGACTGCATTGCGGGCAGCCGTTCGCGCGCGGCGGCCACTTCCATGACGGCCCCTGCCCGGACGAAATCATTCTGCATGTCGATGACCAGCAGCATCGAGCGGCTGGGAACAATAGGCCAACGCAGGGAATTCTCGGTACGCATGTGTCTCCTCCGGAAGATCAGTGAATTGTCCGAAGGAGTGTATGGGCCGCGCCGGGCGGTCCGCCCGGCGGAAATTGCGCTATTCCCGACGATATTGCGCGCTTTGGGCCTGACCGCGGGCCTGAGCGCGAGTCTCGGTCTTCAGTTCAGGCGGCGCCAGGCGGCCGGGCTCATGCCTTCATGGCGGCGGAACAGGCGCGCCAGGCTGTCCGGGTCCTGGTACCCGACGCTGGCCGCGATGCGTTCCAGCGGCCAGTTCGTGGCGCCCAGCAATTGCTTGGCGCGCGCCACGCGGCGCTGCAGCAGGTAGTGATAGGGAGAGACGCCGGTAGACGCCTTGAAGCAGCGGGTGAAGTGGAATTTGGTCATGCCGCAGTCCTGGGCCAGGCTGTCGAGTGAAAAATCCTCGGCCAGACGCTGTTCCAGTACTTCCAGCGCCTGCTTGAGCGCCCTGGCGTTCAGGCGCGGTGCCTGGCGCCCGGCACCGCGTTCGTCGTGGCGGCGCCATTGCTGCGCCAGCGCGTTGAGAATGGTGACGCAATAACTGTCGGCCAGCAGCCGGGGGCAGCCGTTGCGTCCGGCCTGTTCGGCAAACGCGATGATGCTGGCATACAGGAAGGGGTTGGCAAAGCCCTTTTGCGCCAGCATCCACAGGCCGTGCTCAGCGTTGCCGACTTCCAGCTGCTCGAAGTAGTCGAAGACGCTTTGTTTGTCTATCGACAGGAAGGTCACGCGCGCTGCGCCATCCTTGACCCAGCGGAACGCGGTATCAGGGGGAATGACATGCACCGGGTGCGGCGCGCTGCTGAAGTGATCATGGTAGCCCCAGCCCAGGTCTACCATGGCGGTGGACAACTGGTATTCATGGGAAGCCAGCATCACCAGCTCGGGCAAGGCCGGGCTTTGCAGGTCGTGGGCGACGAAGCGGCAGGTCGTCAGGCGCGCGCCGGCGTCCGGGCGCGCTGTCTGGGTTTCCAGGCGGTAGGCGGCGTTGGCGGCGATCAGGTCATGGAATGAGGCGGCGGTCGGCATGCGGAAACCTCATGCAAAAGAAAGTATTTCAAGCGATACCGGGCTGTCTTGCCATCGGGGTTTGCGCTTGCGCCCAGCCTCGGGCAGGTGCCGTGGGCGGACGGGCAGGCTGCGCCGGTCCATATTTCAATATTTGGATAAACCAGATCGAAATAGCATAAAGTTATATGAAAAACTTATTTCCCCCAACCGGGATGCCGGTGTGAAAATCAATCCATCACTTCCGTGATGCCGCCGTTTCTGCCGCAGGCATCGCCATCATCGCAAGAGGTTATTCATGAGCAATACTTTGAGGCTGGGCGATATTGCCCCTGATTTCGAGCAGGATTCCTCCATCGGCCGCATCCGTTTCTACGATTACCTGGGCGATCAATGGGGTGTGCTTTTCTCCCACCCTGCCGATTTCACGCCGATCTGCACGACCGAGCTGGGTTATACCGCCAAGCTGGCGGACGAATTCGCCAAGCGCAACGTGAAGGTGCTGGCCCTGTCGGTTGATGGCGTGGATTCCCATGGCCGCTGGATCGACGACATCAATGATACACAGGACACCACGGTGAATTTCCCCATCCTGGCTGATGAGGACCGTAAGGTTTCCACCCTGTATGACATGATCCACCCGAATGCGAACTCCACGCTGACGGTGCGTTCCGTGTTCATCATCGACCCGAACAAGAAAGTGCGCCTGACGCTGACCTACCCTGCCAGCACCGGCCGCAACTTCAACGAAATCCTGCGCGTGATCGACTCGCTGCAACTGACGGACAACTACAGCGTTGCCACGCCGGTGAACTGGCAGGATGGCGACGACGTGGTGATCGTGCCCTCGCTGAAGGATGAGGAAGTCATCAAGCAGAAATTCCCCAAGGGCTACAAGGCCGTCCGTCCCTACCTGCGCCTGACGCCGCAGCCGAACAAGGACTGATGCTTTTTTGGGTAATGCAGTGATTGTTGTCGTACAGTGATTTCTCCTTTCAGGAAATCAACGGCCTGCCCCTTATCGGGCAGGCCGTTTTCTTTTGGGGCACCGTGCCGGCTGACAGGCTGATGCGGCCTTTGCTTTTTCTTGCAGCGCCGCCGTGCCGTGCTGGCCCAGCGGGCCAGGCGCGGGGTAACCTGCGTGATGCAGCGCATGCGCTGCACAAGCTGCTGTTTGAATGGAATCAGAGGAGAGATGAATGTCCGGTATGTCAGATCACCTGTCTGCGCGCCGCCGCCTGGTAGCGGCCGCGCTGATGCTGCCTGCTTGGGGCGTGGTCCTGCCGGTCCTGGCGCAGCCGGATGACCGGCGGGTTGTTTTTCCGGCTGCGGTGCAGCAGGGAGCCCTGGTGATCGGCCGTGTGCCGCCTGGCAGCCTGGTGCAGTATGGTGGACGACAATTGCGGGTGACGCCCTATGGTTCGGTGGTATTTGGCATAGGCCGCGATGAGCGCGGCCCCGCACAGGTATCTATCACCCTGACGGATGGCTCCGCCCAGCAAGCGCAGATTCGCGTCGAGCCGCGAGATTGGCCGTTGCAACACGTCAACGGCGTGCCGCCTTCCACCGTGGAGCCGCCGCCCGCGCTGGCGCGCCGCATACGTGAAGAGCAGGAGCGGGTCGTGGCGGCCAGGGAGCGCGACGACGAGCGCGCCGATTTCGCCCAGATTTTCATCTGGCCGGTGCAAGGCCGCATCAGCGGCCGCTTCGGTCGCGCACGCGTCTACAACGGCAAACCGGGTTCACCGCACTCAGGCATGGATATCGCCGCACCCAGCGGCACGCCGGTCAAGGCGCCGGCAGCGGGCATCGTGACATTCGCCGACCCGGACCTGTACCTGACGGGCGGCACGATCCTGCTGGACCATGGCCATGGCGTCAGCTCCAATTTCCTGCATCTGTCGCGTCTGGACGTCAAGGTCGGGCAACGCGTGCAGCAGGGCGAAGTCATAGGCGCGGTCGGTTCCACGGGGCGTTCCACCGGCCCGCACCTGCACTGGGGCATGAACTGGTTCGGGGTCAGGGTGGATCCGCAGCTGGTGCTGGAGCGCCAGCGCTGATGGCGGCTGGCGGCCGGGCTCAGTCGCCAAAGGCAAATGCAATGGCGCGGCGCGCGCCATGCATCAGCATGTCGAAATGATCGTGATCGGCCGCGATGATGCTTTGCACGGTAACGCCGGGGTTTGCAGTGGCCAGCAGTGCGGCAGCTTCGCTGACATGGCCGACCATGGCGCGCCGTTCCAGGTGCGCCAGGCGCTCCGGGGGCAGCGCGGCCGCAGGAAACTGTTCTTCGCGTCCGACCGTCAGCATGATGCGCGCCACTTGGCCGGCCGGCAGGCGTGCGGATTCGCGCAGCCTGCGCATGGGCAGGGCATCGCTGAACCAGAGGGAAGGGCTGGCGGCCCAGTAACGCTGGAAGTGCGCGGGGGCCGTGCATAGCGTATCGACGGTGAACAGCCCGCCATAGGAAAAACCGAACAGCGTGTGGCGCGAGGCATCCAGGGGAAACCGGGCGGCAATCAGCGGCCGCAATTCTTCCACCAGGAAGCGGCGGAACGCGGCGGCGCCGCCGAATGCCGGCGACAGCAGGTCGCCCGGCGCACCATCCGGCTCAGGGGTGTAGTCGCAGGCCCTGGCGTCTACGTCGAAGTTGCAGGCTCCGGCATGGGCGACTGCAATGGTCAGGCCGGCAGGCATGGCTGGCGGCGCGGGCCGGCGCGCTTCCGGTACATGGCGGACGGCGCGTCCCAGGGATGCGCTGGCCAGTGGAAAGCTGGCGCTGCCATCCAGCATCCAGAGCGTGGGATAGCCCGTCGCCGGCGCAGGTTCGCCAGGCAGGCCGATCAGGATGCGGTACTGCCGGCCAGTATGTGCAGAACGCATTTCAAATTGCAATGCCGCGGACAGCGTGGCGGCTTCCCATTGCGCGGGCAGGCCGCTTGCGGCCGGGACATTTGGCCGGGAGGCAGGGGCGGATGAAGCTGGGGGGCTAGGCGGCATGGCAGGCGAAGGTTCGGATGGGGCGGCTAAGGGCAGTCGGGAACAGCTTCGGTTGGCGGGCCGGCGGTTGGCCGCTGCTGGCCTGGCGGGCGCTGCCTGCCAGGCGGCAGTCAGGTGTTGCATTGCTACCGCACCGGCGCGCAAAAACGCTTGCAGAAAATACTGTGTTTTTATACAGTATCAATCAGCAGGCCGGATTTGCTCAATTGCCAGGTAGGTACAGATCACCGATTACCGATCACAGGGCAGTTGCGGCGCCAGGGCTTGCAAGCCCCCCAAGGCTGCAACAGGGGGTCCAGGCGTAACCGTGTCCACGAAAAGCGTTCACGGGCATCGTGACAACAATATTCCGTTGGCACGACCTCAAGCCAGTTTCCTTGCCGGAGCGATCCCATGTCCAGTTCAGCACTTGTTTCCCAATTCGATTCTATCGCGTTCCCCTTGTCCGGGGGCGTGAGCAGTAGCGGCGGCGCAAACCGCCGTCCTGTCGCCCGCCAGGCGGCAGCGGTGCGTCCCGTTGCCACGACGGCTCCCGTTGCACCTGCTGACCGCCAGGTTGCGGCGGGTCAGTCGTCCGGTGCCGTCGCCGTGGCCCCGGTCGCCGTCTGCATGCCCGTCGACAGGGCGGTGGCGGCAGGAGAGCTGGCCGCAGCTGTGTCCATGGGGGGAACCCAGGCATTCCGTAGCATCGCTGGAACGGTGAGCTTCCGGCAGAAATGCGTGGACGTCGTGCTTCTGGGCATGTGGGCCGCCTTGATCCCCGGGTTCATGTGGCTGGGGCACTATGCCGGCTTTTGAGGGCGACTGCCTGGTTTTCAATCTTGGCGGCCATGCAACGGTGGAGGCAGGAAACCAGCGTAAGTGGCTGAATCTGGTGTAGAATAACTGGTTTTTCAACGCATCCTCTGCCGGGGTTCAGCAGTTCTGTTCCTATAACATCCCCGAGCATGATGGTTCTGGAGCCCTAAATGGCCAACATCATTGAAATCATCGAGCAGGAAGAAATTGCCCGCCTGTCGGCTGGCAAGGTATTTCCTGATTTCGCCCCTGGCGACACCGTCGTGGTCAACGTCAACGTGGTTGAAGGCACGCGCAAGCGCGTCCAGGCTTACGAAGGCGTCGTGATCGCCAAGCGCAATCGTGGCCTGAACTCCGCTTTCATCGTGCGCAAGATCTCGTCCGGTGAAGCTGTGGAACGTACGTTCCAACTGTACTCGCCGCAAATTGCCTCGATCGAAATCAAGCGCCGTGGCGACGTTCGCCGTGCCAAGCTGTACTACCTGCGTGAGCGTTCCGGCAAGTCGGCTCGCATCAAGGAAAAGCTGGTGCGCAGCAACAAGCGCCAGGCTCAAGCGCAAGCCCAAGCCCAAGCAGCTGCCGAATAATACCGGCAACTGGTTTGAACGGCCTGGAGAGGGAAACCTCTCCAGGCCGTTTTTCTTTGCCTGGTGCGGTGTCAGCTCCCGCTGTTGTGCTGCTTTCTACCCCTCGTCTGCCAAAGACAGGCGGGGCAATCGTCATAAGAAAAATGGTGCTCACGGCCAGCCGCCTTGTGGCAAGGCGGCTGGATTTCCGGTGGATGTCCAATTGTTTCAGCTTTGTCTTTTATTTTCTAAAAAACCGAAGGATCGCTGATCAAGTGGTTTGCCAAGTACTGCTCATAACGTTTATAACAGTCTGATCACAGGCTTGGATACTCGCTCGGCTTCATGGCCGGATCGGGCATGTTCCTCCGGCCGTGACCAAACGCCAATGCGGAACCTTGCGGTTGATGGCGAGGTCGAGCACGGTGGCTTATGAGGTTTATGCTTCCCTGAATGGCTGCGGAGACAGTCCCGCCATCAGGCTGGAGTGCCTCACAATGGTGTGCCGCCATTGCGGCTGGGATCATTCAGCTTGGGAGATATTGGTGAATCCACTGTTGTCCAAAGTCAGTTCGATTCTGGAAAATCTTGCCACGCCGGTGCAGGTCAATATGCCGGGCGGCGAGAAACTGGGGGCGTCTGACCCCAAGGTAGTGCTTACTATCAATGACAAGGCTGTCCTGGCGCGCCTGGTGTCTGGCGACATCGGTATCCTGGGGCAGGACTATGTCGAAGGCCGGGTGGATATCCAGGGCAGTATGCGCGACATCATGGCGGCGGCGGCAGAGTTGCTGCCCGGCTCGCCGGTCGAGGCGGCGCGCGGCGGCCTGTTTACGGATCTGGTGCGCCGCCTGCTGTCAGTCTGGCGCCACTCCATCGAACGTGACGCCAAGCAAATCGAGTTCCACTATGACCTGTCGGACGATTTCTATGGCCTCTGGCTCGATCCGCGCCGCGTCTATTCCTGCGCCTACTACGCCAAGCCTGAAATGACGCTGGCGCAGGCCCAGGAAGCCAAGCTGGATCTCATCTGCCGCAAGCTGCGCCTGCAGCCCGGCGAGCGCTTCCTGGACGTCGGCGCAGGCTGGGGCGGCCTGTTGCTGTGGGCGGCCGAACACTATGGGGTGGAAGCCGAAGGGATCACGCTGTCGCGCAACCAGCATGCCTATGTGAATCGTCTGATCGAAGAAAAGGGGTTGGGCAGCCGGGTGCGGATGTCATTGCTGGATTACCGCAAGCTCGATACCACTCGCCCCTACGACAAGATTGCTTCGGTCGGCATGTTCGAGCACGTAGGCCGGGCGCAGCTGAGCAAGTATTTCGAACGCCTGGCACAACTGATTCGCCCGGGCGGGCTGGTGATGAATCACGGCATCACGGCTGGCGGTTTGTATAACGCCGAAGTTGGCGGTGGCATGGGTGAATTCATCGGTAAGTACATATTCCCGGGGGGCGAGCTGACTCACATCAGCCATGTCATCGAAAGCCTGTCGGCGGGTGGGCTGGAAATGCTTGATACCGAGAATCTGCGGCCCCATTACGCACGCACGCTGTGGGCCTGGAGCGACGCTCTGGAGCAGCGCCTGGATGAAGCCTCGAGTATTCTGGCAGGCGAGCAGGGGCAGCGCTCGTTGCGTGCCTACCGGCTGTACCTGGCCGGATGTGCGGCAGGCTTCGAAAACGGCTGGATTGCCTTGCATCAGGTCGTGGCCCAGCACCAGCCCCGCCGGGGCCGGGCTGACGAGCTGGATTATCCGGCAGACCTGGCCTATCCGTGGCGCCGCGACGATATCTACCGGGAGGCCTGAGCGTCTGCCTGCAAGGCTATTTTCTGACCACGTGCCTAAGCGCAAGCCCCGGACTTCAGGCCGGGGTCGAGCGAGGCAATATCCATACGGCGCCGCAGGCGCCCCTATATCGTGGCGGAGAAGCTTCGGCCTTTAGGCCGAAGTTCTTCACGGGGGCAAGCGTGTTTTCACGCGCTTTTCTCCGGCTTGGACGGGCCTGGAAACTCCCGCGGTTTCCAGGCCTTTTTGTTGCCGGAATCCGGGCCAGCGGGACGGTCTGCGTCTCAGGGTTTTCCTGGATTATTTGGGGTTTCAGCCATTTTTGGTTAAAATGCCCCCTTCTTCATTCAGTTTGATGTCAATTTCGTTGTATTCGTTTTGGCTTTCCATGACGAAAAACGATCCCTTGTGGAGAGCCACTGCCTGGCTCCCCGTCAAAATGTCGGTATGTATTGGCGGTCTTGCCCGTCTTCCGCACACCTTCCTTATCTGCTAAATGGCGCGTTGCTGCTTCTAGTCGGCGGCACCGCGTCCAAGACCCTTAAGGAGGCGAATCATGAGTATTTCCCGTCGTTTCAATTCTGCTCGCAATGTGGCGCGCAATCAGCGCAGCACACTGCTGGCGGGTGCCGTCCTGCTGGCGCTTTCCGGTATTGCCGGGACAGCGCAGGCGCAATCGGCCCCTGAATGCGAAGTCAGCCGTCCGGTCAATTTCGGCGGCATGAACTGGGAGTCCAACCTGGTGCTGGTCGATGTGCAGCGCTTTATCCTCGAGCAGGGATATGGCTGCAAGACCGATGTGTTGCCTACGGAAACCTTGCCCGCGCTGGCGGCGCTGGAACGTGGCGACCTCGATGTGAATACGGAAATCTGGCTCAACAGCGTGGCTGAACCCTGGACCAAGGCGGAAAGCGGCGGCAAGGTCAAGCGCGTGGGGGAGCTGTACATGGGCGGCGAGGCCTGGTACATCCCGCGCTATACGGCCGAGCGCTATCCGGAGTTGAAGTCGGCCGCAGACCTGCCGAAGTTCAAGGACAAGTTCGCGGACCCCGAGGAGCCCGGCAAGGGCCGATTCTATGGCTGCCCGGCCGGCTGGGGCTGCGAAGTCGTGAGTTCCAACCTGTACCGCGCGCTGGGCCTGGAAGACAGCTTCACGTTGTACTCGCCGGGCACCGGCGCGGCGCAGAAGGCGGCGCTGACGTCGGCCTACAAGCGCAAGCAGGACATCGTTTTCTACTATTGGTCGCCGACTCCGCTGGTCGGGGCGATGGACCTCGTGGAACTGGAGTTGCCGCCCTATGACAAGGCCAAGCACGAGTGCCTGACCGCTCCCAAGTGCGCCAACCCCGAGCCCAGCGCCTATCCTGAAAACCCGGTCTTCACCGGCTTGAATGTGGCTTTTGCCGAGAAGGCGCCAGTCTTGACGGAATTCTTCACCAAGATGTCCGTACCGCTGCCGGTGATGAACGCCACCCTGGCGCATCTCGAGGAAACCGGCGATGACGCTGGCGACGTGGCCCAATGGTTCCTGAAAAACCATGGCGATGTCTGGAAGCAGTGGGTGCCCGAAGACGTGGCCACACGGGTGCAGGCTGCGCTCTAAGCCAGTCCTGAGCACGCGCGGCGCGCGACCGTCGCAGCCGGACAGCCAGGCTGTCCGGCGCTGCGCCGGGCACGCCTGCGCCGGCCATTTCCTCTCATCACAACATGCCGGGGGCGCACGCGTTCCCGGCATGCTTAATGGTGCACATCATGTTTCCTGAATTGATCCCCGCGCGCGATTTGCGGCGCGCTATCGACGGTTTTGTCGAAAATCTTGTTTCCCGCTATGCGGATACGCTGGAGACCTTGTCCAAGCCCTTCCTGCATGTACTGGTCTGGCTTGAGCAAGTTCTTCGCGGCACGCCCTGGTGGGTGGTCGTGTTGGCGGTCATCGTCATTGCATGGCTGGTCAGCCGCCGGCTGGTTCTCAGCATTTCCATGGGGGCGCTGCTGTGCGTGATCGGCCTGCTCGGGCTGTGGGATGCCGGCATGCAGACCTTGTCGCTCATGATCATGGCGGTCGTGACCTCCGTCATCATAGGCATTCCGCTGGGCATCATCATGGCACGCGTCAATTGGCTGCGCAGCGTCATGATGCCGGTGCTGGACGTCATGCAGACCATGCCCAGTTTCGTCTACCTGATCCCGGTGGTCATGCTGTTCGGCCTGGGCAAGATTCCTGCCATTATCGCGACGGTGATCTATGCGGTGCCCCCGCTGATCCGCCTGACCGACCTGGGCATCCGCCTGGTAGACCAGGAGGTCCTGGAAGCGTCGCGGGCGTTCGGCGCCAATTCGCGCCAGCAATTGTTCGGCGTGCAGCTGCCGCTGGCGCTGCCCAACATCATGGCCGGTATCAACCAGACCACGATGATGGCCTTGTCGATGGTGGTGATCGCTTCCATGATCGGCGCCCGGGGCCTGGGCTATGAAGTCCTGCTGGGCATCAACCGCCTGGAAGTGGGGCGCGGCCTGTTGGCCGGCCTGGGTATCGTGGTGCTGGCCGTGCTGTTCGACCGCATTACGCAATCGTATGGACAGCGAGTGCGGCAAGGAGGTGCGCGATGAGCAAGATCGAAGTCAAGGGTATCTACAAGATTTTCGGCTCGCACCCCAAGAAATGGCTGGCCGAGGCGCAATCCGGCATCAGCAAGGAAGAACTGCTCAAGCGCAGCCGCCATACGCTGGGCCTGAGGGATATCAGCCTGTCCATCGAAGAGGGCAGTATCTACGTGATCATGGGCCTGTCGGGGTCGGGCAAATCCACCCTGATCCGCCATTTCAACCGCCTGATCGAACCGACGGCGGGCCAGATTCTGGTCGATGACGTCGATGTCATGAGCCTGGGCAAGCGCGAGCTGGAACAGTTCCGGCAGAAGACCATGAGCATGGTTTTCCAGCGCTTCGGCCTGTTCCCGCACCGCACGGTGCTGGAGAATGCCGCCTATGGGCTGTCAGTGCAGGGCGTGGGGCGGGCGCAGCGCGAAGAAAAGGCGCGCTACTGGCTGGAGCAGGTGGGCCTGGCCGGGTTCGAGGAACAATACCCGGACCAGTTGTCCGGCGGGATGCAGCAGCGTGTCGGGTTGGCGCGCGCGCTGGCGACAGATGCAGAAATCCTGCTGATGGACGAGGCATTTTCCGCGCTGGACCCGCTGATCCGCCGGGAGATGCAGGACCAGCTGTTGCAGTTGCAGTTGAAGCTCAACAAGACCATCGTGTTCATTACCCACGACCTGGACGAGGCGCTGCGCCTGGGCAACCGGATTGCCATCCTGAAGGATGGCGAACTGGTCCAGGAGGGAACGCCGGAGGATATCCTGCTCAACCCCGCGACGGATTACGTCCAGGCCTTCCTGCAGGACGTCAACCGCACCAAGGTTCTCAATGCCAGCCATGTGGTCAACCCGCCGCGCCTGACGCTCACCATGCGTTCGCAGCCGGCGCATGCCCTGCAGCGCATGAAGATGCTGGACTATGAATATGCGCCGGTGCTCGATGGCAAGCGTCTCGCAGGCATCATTCTGCGCGAGCGCCTGGATGAGGCCATTGCCGCGCATGCGCGTGACATTTCAGCCTACACTGGCGATATGACCTCGGTGCCGGCGACGGCGGGGCTCGACGAAGTCTTGAGCCGCATGCTCGACAGCAATGACCCCGTTGCTGTTACGGGCGAGGATGATGAATTCATAGGCATGCTGTCGCGCAAGAAGGTAGCGGAACTGGTGGCCCCGATCGTGGCCGACGCCCAGGAGGCTGCCGCGCAAGTGCAGGACCCGGCATTGGACGAAGCGGTGCCACCTGCCGAGGGTGGTACGCCGCCGGACGCTGGCGATCGCGGTGCGACGGCCTGAGCCTGAAACAGGAGAAGTATTCGTGGCAGCAGTAAACGGGCGCGGCGCCAGCCGCGCACGCAAAGGCGCAGATCGCCGCATGTATGACGACCCCACCTTGTCCGAAGAGGATGGCATCCGCTACCTGCATTTCGGTACGGAATGGATACAGGGGGCGATGGCGGTGGACCGGCCTGCCGAGCTGGTGCTCGAATATACCCGGCAGATGATGGCTTGGCTGCTGTTTCTGGAGCCGCCGCGTGACGGCGCCATCGGGCAGCTGGGCCTGGGGGCAGGGTCCTTGACGCGGTTTTGCCTGAAGCAGACCCGCAGCCGCCTGACGGTGGTGGAATGGAACCGCATGCTGCCCATGATGTGCCGTCTGTATTTTCGCTTGCCGGATGCAGCGCGTCTCAATATAGAGATCGACGATGCCGAGCACTGGGTGGCCGACCCGCTGAACGCGGGCAGCTGCCCGGTCCTGATGGTCGATCTTTACGATGCCGATGCCCAGGGTCCGGTACGGGATTCCGTCGAGTTCTATGGCAATTGCCGCCGCGTGCTTGGGGATACCGGCGTGCTGACGGTGAATCTGTTCGGGGCGCACGAGAGCTTCGCGCCCAATATTGCCAACCTGCGGGAGGCCTTTGATGGTCGGCTGCTGCTCCTGCCTGAAATCGACGCGGGCAACCGCATTGCCATCGCCTTCAGCGGTCCTCCCCTGGAGGTGGATGCGCAGCGCCTGCTGGCGCGCGCCGAGACGGTAGAGTCGAGCTACGGCCTGCCGGCGCGGCGCTGGGCCCGGAGTTTGCTGAGCGAAGCGCAGGACGGCATCCTGCGTGTCTGATCTGGCGCGGGCCGGGGGTTTCCGGCGTGCATGGGCGTCCTGGCGGCGCCCTCGCAGCGCTGGCGGGGCGCGTCATGCAATGGCATTTTGGTGGTGAGGAAGTGCAGCGTTATCCTTTTATTGGGTGTATTCCTGCGTCAAGTTATCCATCCAAGCATGATGCCTGCAATTTCGCTATATATTGGTCTGGCGATTTGCGCAACCTGCGTATTCCATAATTCACCGATATAGGTCTGTGCGGGTTACTATTTCCCCACTTTCACAGGGCTTTTCCGGGGGAATCTCGTTATGTTGCATATCAAACGTACAGTCCTGGCCATGGTCGCCGCCGCTGGCCTGGCAGCTGCCGCACCGTCGTTCGCACAGCAGAAATCCGTTGCTTTGGTCACCATTGTCGAGCACCCTGCGCTGGACGCGGTGCGTGATGGCGTCAAGGATGCGCTGGCCAAGGCCGGTTATGAGGATGGCAAGGCGCTCAAGTGGCAATATCAGAGTGCGCAGGGCAATACGGCCACGGCCGCCCAGATCGTGCGCAAGTTCGTGGGTGACAAGCCCGACGCCATCGTTGCGGTCGCGACGCCAGCGGCGCAGGCTGCCGTCGCCGCGACCAAGAATGTCCCCATCGTTTATGCCGCCATTACCGATCCGGTCGCTGCACAGCTTGTGCCCAGCTTTGATGCCTCCGGCAATAACGTGACGGGCGTGTCCGACAAGCTGGACCTGTCGCGCCAGATCGACCTGATCACCGAAATCGTGCCCGATGCCAAGCGCGTGGGCATCGTCTACAACCCCGGCGAAGCCAATTCGGTGGTGGTCGTGCAGGAACTGCGCGAATTGCTTGGCCAGCGCGGCATGACGCTGGTCGAAGCCGCGGCGCCACGTACGGTTGATGTCGGCGCAGCCGGCCGCAGCCTGATCGGCAAGGTCGATGTGTTCTACACCAACACCGACAACAATGTCGTGTCCGCCTTCGAAGCCTTGGTCAAGGTGGCCAACGATGCCAAGATCCCGCTGGTTGCTTCGGATACCGACAGCGTCGCGCGCGGTGCCATCGCAGCATTGGGTGTGAATTACCGCAAGCTGGGCGAACAGACCGGCGAAGTCGTGGTGCGTATTCTCAATGGCGAAGCCCCCGGCACCATTGCATCGGCCGTGCCGCAGGACCTGTTGCTGTACGTGAATCCGGCCGCTGCCGTGAAGCAGGGCGCGCCCCTGTCGGAAGCCTTCATCAAGAAGGCCGACCAGGTAGTGCAGTAATCCCTGCTGTCTAGCACCGGCTGCGGCCGGTTCGCCGGAGAAATGAATGCGCCAGCGTCGCGCTTATGCGCGGCGCTGCGGATCAGTAGTGCCGGCACATTCTCTCGCGACGCATCATGTCTCTCTTCTCCTTGATGGGTGCCCTGGAGCTGGGCCTGATTTTCGGTCTGGTGGCGCTGGGTGTCTTTATTTCCTTCCGTGTGCTGCGCTTTCCCGACCTGACGGTCGATGGCAGCTTCCCGCTGGGCGGTGCCGTTGCCGCCACCCTGATCAGCGCAGGCCATGATCCCTTCGTCTCCACCCTGGCGGCGGCGGGTGCCGGCGCCCTGGCTGGCATGATGACCGGCTGGCTGAACGTGCGCCTGAAAATCATGGATCTGCTGGCCAGTATCCTCATGATGATCGCGCTTTACTCGGTCAATCTGCGCATCATGGGGCGGCCCAATGTGCCGCTGATCCTGGAACCAACGGTCTTTTCCATTCTGCAAACGGACGTCCTGGCGGATTCCTTCATGCGGCCGTTGCTGTTGCTGCTGGTGGTTCTGGTCGCGAAGTTCGCGCTGGATGCCTACTTCAGCACGCATTCCGGCATGGCGATGCGCGCCACGGGTTCCAATCCCCGCATGGCGCGGGCCCAGGGCATCCGTACCGGTGCGATGATCATCGGCGGCATGGCATTGTCGAACGCGCTGGTGGGTCTGGCGGGGGCGCTGTTTGCGCAAACCCAGGGCGGCGCGGACATCTCCATGGGCGTGGGCGTCATCGTGATCGGTCTGGCGGCGGTCATCGTGGGCGAAAGCCTGCTGCCTTCGCGCAAGCTGGTGCTGGCGACGCTGGCGGTGATTCTGGGGGCGCTGGTCTACCGGCTCTTCATCGCCCTGGCGCTCAATAGCGACTTCATCGGCCTGCAGGCTCAGGATCTGAACCTGGTGACTGCTGTCCTGGTTACGATTGCACTGGTATTGCCGCGCCTGAAGAAACGGCGTTCCGGCAAGGGAGCACGCTGATATGTTGACGGTAAAAGACTTGCGGCTGACCTTCAATCCGGGCACGCCGATAGAAACCAAGGCCTTGCAGGGGCTGAGCCTGGACATTCCGGCAGGCCAGTTCGTGACGGTGATCGGTTCCAACGGGGCGGGTAAGTCGACCTTCCTGAATACGGTATCGGGTGAACTGTCGGTAGACGAAGGCAGCATCCATATCGGCGACCAGGACGTCACACGCATGCCTGTCTGGACGCGTGCGACCCAGGTGGCGCGGGTGTTCCAGGACCCGCTGGCCGGAACCTGCGAAGACCTCACCATCGAGGAAAACATGGCGCTGGCCCATCGCCGCGGACGTGGCCGGGGCTTTGCCCGCGCGGTTGATACTGCCGGGCGTGAGCTCTACCGCGAACGCCTGGCTACCCTGGGCCTGGGCCTGGAAAACCGCCTGACCGATCGCATCGGCCTGTTGTCTGGCGGCCAGCGCCAGGCTGTCAGCCTGTTGATGGCGGCGCTCCAGCCGTCGCGCATCCTGCTGCTCGACGAGCATACGGCAGCGCTGGACCCGCGCACGGCAGACTTCGTGCTGCAACTGACGGTACGCATCGTTGCCGATTACGGGCTGACCACGATGATGGTGACGCACAGCATGCGCCAGGCGCTGGATGTCGGCGACCGCACGGTGATGCTGCACCAGGGCAAGGTGGTATTGGACGTATCGGGCGAAGAGCGCCGTGGCATGGACGTGCGGGACTTGCTGTCCATGTTCGAGCGGGTGCGTGGCGAATCGGTGGACGACGACGCTTTGTTGCTGGGATAGGCCTGCCGCGTCCGTGGCCCGGCCATGTCCGGCATGGGGCGGCGTCGGACGCGGGAGATAGGAAAACGCCAGGCTCGGTATATTCCGGCCTGGCGTTTTTGTTGGGAGGCAGCGGTGCAGTAGCGTTGCAGTGCGGGCCTGTCCGGATATGTCTCCGGGCAGTGGCCGGTGGCAGCGTGGGCGCAGCCCCGGGAACGAGGCTGCCCAGGGTCATGGCACGATAGAAATGCCCACGCGGAATTGCGATGACTGGCGTTCGTTGTAGCCCAGCAGGGTTTCGCCGTAGCCGTTGAAATACTGCACGAACAGGTAGCCGTTCATGTCGGGCCAGATGCGTTTGAGCGGCCAGGAGGCATCGACCTGGGTGGCGCGGCGGCTGTGGCTGCCCTGGCGGTACAGCAGATGCATGATGATGCCGTTGTCCTGCGCCCAGCGCAGGCGCCAGTCGACCCGTCCGGCATAGCGGCGGAAGTCATGGTTTTCCTCTTCGACGCCGAAGTACTGCTTGAACCTCGGCTGGAAGGTCAGCAGATTGCTGCCGAAGCGCAGGTGCGCAATAGGCTGGATATAGAAATCATTGAGCGAGCGCGATTCCGGGCCATCGCGGCCGTTGGATGCGTGCTCTGCGCCGGTGGCAAAACCCAGGCCCCAGCGCGCATCATCGGATTGCACCAGCCGTTCGGCCCGCCAGAACAGGCTGGGGTTGTAGGTGGTGTCGATAAAAGGCTTGGATTCACCGGACAGGTCCCACATCGCCGTCTGGGTATAGCCCAGGAACAGATTGTCCAGCAGCAGATTGGGTTCGCTGCGCGGGTTGAACAAGCGGTAGCGGAAGCTGAGCTGGAAGCGGGAATGGAAACCGCCACGGCTGCCGAAGGCGAAGTAGAGCGGTTCATAGGCGGAAAACGCGCTGAGGAAACGCTCGGACGCGCTGGGCACCGGTTGCGACGGAGCATGAACGGCGGCGCTTTCCAGCGGCGCCGGGCCATGATCGACCGAAATGCCACTGGGGGAGGCCGCCAGCAGGTTGCCGGTCTGCACCACGGGCACTTCCTGCAAGGGAACGTTGGCCGGCGTGGCCGCTACCCGGCTTTCCTCGATGGGGTCGGTATCCAGCGCCAGCAGTGCCGGGTAGCCTTCCACGGAAATGGCCTGCAGGCCGGTCAGCGACGCCGGCACCTCGGTTTTCCAGAAAACGCGGGCATAGCCCCCTACCGGCAGGCTGATGGTGCCGGGCCGTCCGTCCAGCCTGGCCGTCGTGCGGATGATCTCGCCCTGGGGCGAACGCCATTGCAGCACGATCAGCTCGGGGGCGATCCAGGAGGTCTTGTTCTTCTGGTCGTTGAAGAACAGGCCTTGCACGGAGATGGGTTCGCCGCTGACAGCCTGCGGACGATCCAGCGAGAAGGTCAGCCCGGCATGGGCCACGGCGGACATGCCCAGCCCGAGCAGACAGGCGAACCAACGCAGGTGCAGGTGCGACCATGGGGCGCGGCGACGTGGGCTGCTTGGGCGGCTTGGGAGGTTGCGGCGGAAAACGGGTAGGGGCGGGGCCATGATCGGGCGGAAACGAGGCGATGCGATATGAGGATTGAATCCGATTTGCCTGGGCCTGTCGATAGCCGCTGTACTAAAAATGTGAGTAAAGCGTGCTGCCCGGCGCCGCCTCGGGGGCAGCGGCGCGCCAGGATTCGCAAGGCTGCGCCGCTCGCGTTAGAATACGGCCCTTATACCGTCCCCGTAGCTCAACCGGATAGAGCACTCGCCTTCTAAGCGAGGGGTTGCGTGTTCGAGTCACGCCGGGGGCGCCATCACAGGTGGTCCTGATGACGTTACGTCTTTCCCTGGTCCAGCTCGACTATACGGTCGGCGATTTCGACGGCAATGCCCAACTCATGGCGCAAGCCGTCGCAGCGGCCGGACCAGCCGATCTCATCGTTTTTTCCGAGCTTTCACTGTCCGGCTATTATCCCGCCGACAAACTGGACCTGCCGGCTTTCCGCGCAGGCCAGGCGCGTGCGCTGGAGCAGCTGGCGGCCTTGTCCCGTCAAACCCATGCCGCGCTGGCGTTCGGCATGGCCACGCCCAACCAGGGACCGGGCAAGCCCTGGTTCAATAGCCTGGTGGTGCTGCAGGCAGGGCGGGAAGTCCTGCGTTACCACAAGCAATTGCTGCCGGACTATGACGTGTTCAACGAACAGCGTCATTTCGAGCCCGGCCCGCGCCAGCCGGCGGTGCTGGAACTGGCCGGCGTGAAGGTGGGGTTTCTCGTGTGCGAGGATGCCTGGCACGATGCCACCGGCCTGTATGAGCGGGACCCGGCGCAGGATTTGCGGGATGCGGGGGCGCAAATGGTGGTCAGCATCAACGCCAGCCCTTCGAGCGTGGGCAAGCAGGCCCAGCGCGACGGCCTGTTCACCGCCCTGAGCCGCCGCCTGCAGTTGCCGCTGGTCTTCGTGAATCAGGTTGGCGGCAACGATAGCCTGGTGTTCGATGGCGCATCATTCGTGGTTGACCCCGCCGTGGGCGTGGTGGCGCGCCTGCCCTGGTTCGAGCCTGCGCAGGAAGGCCTGGTGTTCGAACCGGGCCGGGGTTTTTCCAGCGAGGCAGGCATCCTAGCCACACCCTTGGCCTTGCCCGAACTCAACGACAGTCGTTTCTATTATCAGCAGATCCTGCTGGGATTGCGGGGCTACCTGCGCAAGATAGGCGTGCGCAGCGTGGTAGTCGGCTGCTCGGGCGGTATCGACAGCGCACTGACCCTGGCCCTGGCCCGGGACGCGCTGGGCGCGGAAAACGTGCAGGCGGTTACCATGCCCTCGCGCGTTTCCACGGCGGGCAGCGTGTCGGATTCCGTCGATCTGTGCCGCAATCTGGGCATTGCGCTGCACGAATTTCCGATCGCGCCGCTGGTGGAGGCCTATGGCACGGGTTTCCAGGCCGCTTTTGCGAGCGAGCTCGCAGGCTTGTCGCTGGAAAACCTGCAGTCGCGCGTGCGCGGAACCATCCTGATGGCGTTTTCCAACCGCCATGGCCCCTTGCTGCTGACCACTGGCAACAAATCGGAGGTGGCGGTGGGTTACTGCACGCTGTATGGCGATACCAACGGCGGCTTGAACCTGATCGGGGACTTGTACAAAACCGAGGTGTTCGAGCTGTCGCGGGAATTCAACCGCATCCATGGCGCCGAGATCATTCCCGAAGCCATCATTACCAAGGAGCCTTCGGCAGAGCTGGCCGAAGGCCAGCGCGACAGCGATTCCTTGCCACCGTATCCGGTGCTGGATGAAATCCTGAAGTGGCATATCGAGGGTGAGGCGCTGCGTCCGCAGGAACTGGCTGCCGCGACCGATTTCGTGGAACGCCTGATGCAGGAAGCGGGGGGCGCGGAAACAGTGGCGCGGGTGCAGCAACTCGTGGCGCGCGCCGAGTTCAAGCGGCGGCAGGCGCCGCCGATACTGAAGTTGCGTGGCCGCGCTTTCGGCGCGGGCTGGCAGATGCCGGTAGCGGCGCGCTGAACGGGCCATGTGGGTGCGCTGCCTGCATGGCGGGCAGCGCACCGGGCATTGCGCTGGGTACGACAGGGCCTATCGCAGGGCCGGGTGTTACAGATACGGCGAGGCCAGCCAGATGATCTTGTTGCGCAGCCGGCTGAGAAAAGGCTGGCTGTTGAGGTGTTTCAGCGTGACCAGCGTGGCAGATTCGATCTGCGACTGAATGCGTTGCTTGATCCAGTCGGCCGTATTTCGGTCGTAGATTTCCACATCCATTTCGAAGTTCAGGCGCAGGCTGCGTGGGTCCATATTCGACGAGCCCACGTAGGAATAGACGTCGTCCAGCGTAATCAGCTTGGAGTGATCGAAGCCGCCATTCGAGCGCCAGACGCGGCAGCCGTTGGCGATGACGAGGTCGATTTGCGCCTTCATGGCGTAATCAACCAGGCGCAGGTTGTTCTGGCCGGGAATCACGATATCCACGGCAACGCCACGGCGCGCCGTGGTGGCCAGCGCACCGATCAGGGCGGGATCAGGCAGGAAATACGGGGTCTGGATCATGACGTGATGCTGTGCGGCGGCCAGCGCACCCATGATCATGCTGTGGTTGCTTCCCAGGGCCTGATCCGGCCCCGAGGGCACGCAGCGTGCCGGTACATAGCCTGGCGTGGGAATGACGGGGAACCAGTCGCACTGGGTGTCGTACAGGGATTCGCCGGTGGTGAATTCCCAGTCATGCGCAAAGCCGTACATCAGTTGCGACACGATGGGCCCTTCCAGGCGGAAGTGGGTATCGCGCGCCATGTTGTCGCCGCCATAGCGGTGGGTAAAGGCTTCGCGGATATTCATGCCGCCGGTAAAACCTAGGCAGCCGTCGATCACCAGTATCTTGCGGTGGCTGCGCATATTGGCATAGGCCAGGCGCAGGCCCAGACCGGTGCTCATGAATCGTGCGTGCGGGACTTTGTGCTGGGCAAAGATCCGGGTGATGGGCGGGCGCGAATACTTTTCGCCGACGGCATCGACCAGTACGCGTACCTGTACGCCACGCTGATGGGCATCCACCAGCGCCTGGGCGAGCTCCACGCCGACGCGGTCATGGTCGAAGATATAGCTCTGCATGGCAATGCAGGTCTTGGCGTTGCGTATCGCTTCCAGCATGGCGGGATAGGTACTGTCGCCACCCGGCAGTATCTGTACCAGGTTGCCGTCGAGCAGGGGGAATTCGCTGACGCGGTCGCCCAGGGTTTTCTGGCCCGCCAGGGCCACGCCGTAGGTATGGACCAGATCGACATCGCTGGGGCGCATGTCGGGATAAGCGTCCAGGTGGGTTTCGCTGCGCTGTTGCGAAACACGCTGCTCGCGCACCCGGTTGATTCCGGCAATGATGTAGAGCAGCGTGCCGAGGATAGGAGAAAGCATGACCACGCCGACCCAGCCGATGGCGGCGCGCGCATCGCGCTTGTTCATGGCGATATGCACGGCTGCCGCAAGGCTGATGATCAGCGAGACGACAAAGATGATGTGCGGCCAGTATTCCTGGAACAGGTGTTCGAGCTGATTCGTGCTGGTCACGGGTCGGTAGGCTTTTTGAGGATGTGTTGGTCGGAATGCAATATGAAACAATGCTTATTGTCGCTGATTTGACAACGATTTAGGCATTTCCGATCCTGCCAGGCCGGGGCGGCGGATGCCCTGCGTCTCGCAACGGCGTGCGTCAGGGGCTGGATCAAGCCCGCCATAGTGCCCGTATCGCCGCGCCGGGGGGCGGGCGCCGGGCCGTGCGGCGTGGGCGGGGCGACAAGGATTGTCATATTCCCCGGGCGCCTTCAGGGCGCGCCGGGGCCGTCAGCCAGAGGGCGATGCTGTCAGTGGCGGTAGTTCAGCGTCAGCATGGCGTTGCGGGGCTCGCCATACAGCACCTGGTTGTAGAAGCCGCTCATGACGGCATACTTCTTGTCGAATAGATTGTTGATGTTGAGCGTGGCGTCCAGCTCGTGCGTGATGGCATAACGCGCCATCACCGAGGCCAGTGCATAGGAAGACTGCTCGGTCACGGCGGCTCCCGCCGGGCTGGTGGCCGTCTGGTAGAAGCGGCTTTGCCAATTGAGACCGGCGCCCAACGTCAGTTTCCACCAGTCTCCAGGCAGCTGCCAGGTGGTGAACAACCTGGCCGTGGTGCGCGGCAATTGCGTGCTCAGGCGGCTGCCGTTGGCATCTGCAGCGGTGAAGTGCGAGACTCCTGCGTACAGGTTCCAGCCCGGTAGCGGCTCACCCTGGATGTCGATGTCGAAGCCGCGCGATTTCGTGCCGCTGGCAGCGTAATAGGCTTGTGTGCCGTCTGGCAGCATTTGGCCTGCGTCTATCTGGGCCACGTTATCCATGCGGATATCGAACAGCGCGATGGCAGTGTTGAGCCGGCCACCCAGATACTCGCTCTTCAGGCCGATTTCACGATTCTTCCCCTTGGTGGGCGACAGCACCTGATTGTCGCGGTCTCGTGTGGTTTGCGGATTGAAGATTTCCGTGTAGCTGGCATAGATGGAATGCTGGGCGCTCAGGTCGAAGACCAGGCCGGCATAGGGCGTGAATTTGCCGGTTTCCTTGTTGTGGAAGGCCTTGCCGGCTGCCGTCTGGCTGATTTCGTAGCGGTTCAGCCGCCCCCCGGCGATCAGTTTGAGACGCTCGCTCAGCGAAAAGCGCGCCACGCCATAGATGCCGCGCTGGCGGGTTGTCGTATGGGTGAGGGTGTGCGGCTGGGCGCCGAAATCAGGGCGAGGATAGTTGCCGTTCCAGTCGTTGAAATTACCGATGGGCGTGGCGGGAAACACGAAACCGGTGCTGTTGTCATCTGCACTGCGGCGCGAGTTCATCATGCCCAGCGTCAGTTCATGGCGGCGGCCCAGCAGTTCGAATGGGCCGGAAATCATGGCATCCAGGCTGTTCTGACGAGTCTGTCCGTCGCTGGCCAACGCGACCGGCAACAAGCCCTGCCCGGTATCGCGATCCGGGTAGCCCAGGCCGGAAAACAGCTGGGCATGCGAATGGCTGCGTTGCTGGTTGAATGACAAGCGGGCGTTCCAGCCATGGCCCAGCTCCTGCTCCAGTGTGGCGAAGGCGGTGCTGATGCGGTTGTCCCAGTGGCTCCAGTCGGCGGCTAGCGTTTTCGAGCGGCGCCAGTCGGCCTGCGTGCCATCGCTGTACCAGCTTGGCACACCTCCCCAGGTCGTGCCCTCGGGCTTGATGTTCTGGTAGTCATAACCAAGGCTGAGCAGCGTCGTATCGCTCAGGTCGGCTTCGATGATGCCATAGAAGGCCTGTTTCTTCTGCTGATACAGGTCTATGAAGGAATGGCGGTCCTGGTAAGCACCGACCACGCGCATGCGGATGCGTCCGTCTTCGACCAGCGGGGTGGACAGGTCAGCCATGCCCCGGTAATTGTCCCAGGAACCGGCGCTGGCGGAGAGTTTGGCGGCGAAGTCCCGTCGGGGCCGCTTGCGCACCAGATTGATCGAAGCGGACGGATTGCCGGCGCCGGTCAGCAGGCCGGTGGCACCACGGACGACTTCGATACGGTCATAGAACGCGGTATCGAGAAAACTGGCGCCGTCGAGAAATTCGGTCGGGATGCCATCGAACTGGAAGCTGTCGATGGAGAAACCACGGGCGTGGAAACTCACACGTTCGCTGTCTAGCGTTTGTGACGAGATACCCACGGTTTGCTCCAGCGCCTGCTGTACCGAGCCCAGTTGCTGGTCATCCAGGCGCTGGCGTGTCATCACGGTGACGGATTGCGGGGTTTCGCGCAGTGAAAGCGGCAGGCGGGTGGCGGCCGATGTCTGCCGCACGGTATAGGCGCCGCTGCCTTCCGTGGCACTGTTGTCTTCCGTGGCGGTGATGACAATCGCATCCAGCGTGGCCGGACGGGCCCCGGCAGGGTCAGGAGGCATGGGTGGGCGGGTGTCCTGCGCACCGGCCACCGCGCTGAAAAGGCAGGTCGCCAGGGCCAGCGCCAGTGCGGTGGGCTGGGGCTTGCCGCAAGGGCTGGAAAACAGGGGAGGGGGGGCAATCATGATCATTGTCGCTGCAGTCTTAGTGGGCCAGTTGCTCGCGCATGGTCAGGCCGTTGTAGTAGTCGGCCAGTTGCACGATGCGCCCGTGTTCCACGCGGACGAAACTGGCGCCGCGCAAGCTGACGGGGCGGGAAGCGGCGGGTTTGCCGTCCTGGGCAGGAAACTGTGCGGTACCGCTGAATTCCCATTCGAAGGCCAGTTGCTCGCAGGCCTGCACGGGCGTGCCCAGCACTCGCCAGCGCAGGTCGGGGATCAGCCCGGTCAGTCCCTTGACGACATCGAGCACTACCTGGCTACCCTGGCGTGTGGTTGCGGCGCTGGTGCTGAAGTAGCTGACCTGGGCATCCAGCGTGGTGCCGGCCGCCAGGACATCGTGTTCATTCCAGGCGGCGATGTACTGCTGCACGACAGGCCAGGCTGGCGTGTCGCAAGAGGTCGCCAGTGCCGGGGCAACGGGCAGGAAGGCGGCCAGCCACAAGGCAGGGCGGATGACACGGGCGAGACCGGCGCGGGAACTTTGCATCAGGATCTCCAGATGGACAGGAAACAGTGCCTGTGCCCGCCGGTATTCCTGCATGCCTGGGATCGGTACAGGGCCTAGCCGTGAAGCATGGCGTCTTACCGGGACCGGAAGTGCTGCGGCACGGAAATGGGCGGGGGGCAATTGCTGCAAACGCAGATGAAAATGATTCTGCTGCGCATGGATTTGGTGGTAAATGCCGGCGTCTGCATTTCAGAAGTGCGTCTTGCGCAATGATGACTCCTAGCTTTCCACGCAGGCGTCATGCCGGTACGATTGCGGCATACGCAATGAGGCCGGCATGTGCGTTGCCGTATGCCGGGCCGCAATGAATAGGGAAATGCCATGGAACTTCCTGACCTGAATTTGCTGGTTGCGCTGGATGTCTTGCTTGAGGAGGGCAGCGTGATCGGCGCGGCCCGGCGGATGAATCTGAGCGCGCCAGCGATGAGCCGCACGCTGGGACGCATCCGGGAAGCCCTGGGCGACCCGGTATTCGTGCAGGCAGGCCGCCGCCTGGTCCCCACGCCACGGGCGCTGGCCTTGCGCGAACAGGTCCGGCTGGCGGTGGAGCAGGCCGGACTGGTGTTCCAGCCTGCCACCGGCGTGGACCTGAAAACCCTGGAGCGTCGTTTCAGCGTGCGTGCCAACGACATTTTCGTGGGTGCCCACGCTGGCCGCCTGCTGGATGTCATGGCAAGGGAGATGCCGCGCGCCATGTTGCGTTTTGCGCCGGAAGAAGATGACATCGACGATGAAGCCCTGCGCAGCGGACGCATCGACCTGTTCATCAGCGCGGCGCGCAAGCTGGCGCCGGAGATCTGCGAACAATCATTGTTCACGACATCGGTGATAGGTGTGGCGCGTGCCGGTCACCCCATCTTCGATGATGAAATCACGCCGGAGCGGTTGACGCGCTGGGGGCATATCGGTGTGTCGCGGCGCGGGAAATCCACCGGTCCGATAGACAGCGCGCTGGCGGCCCTGGGCTTGCGCCGGCATGTGGCGCTGGTCGTGCCCACGCCATATTCCGCAGTTTTCGCCCTGCGTGATTCCGACCTGCTGCTGCCGCTGCCCGGTCATCTGGCGCACGGCGCCCTGGCGGCAGGCCTGAAAATCCGGCTGTTCGATCTGCCGATTTCGCTGGCGACGGTACCCATCACCCAGGCTTGGCATCCGCGTTTCCAGAATGATCCGGGGCATCAATGGCTGCGCCGGACCATTCGGGCGCTGTGTACCGGAGACGATGCCTCGGTTGCCTGGCAAGCCCGCTCACCGTTGATCTAAAGATTGCGTTTGATGCAATCATGAATTTAAGAGATGTCACTTTTCCGCATGCATGGCCGGGCATACATTGGGCAGGCCAGTCATGCCAATCACCGTGATTTCTTGCTTGCGCTGCAACCCTGGCGCAGTGTCAGGACGGCGGGAGGCCAGGCTGGTCCCGTCCGGCGCGTTGCTGGCCCGGCCCGGCTGTCATCGGGTCTCTGAGGGTTGGCAGTGCGTCGGGATCAGCCGCTGTCACAGGGCGTGACGCGCGGCAGTCTGACTACAGGAAAATCCGGCCATGGCGTTCGATTCCAACTCTTTCATCATTCACGATGTCCAGGCGTTTCCGTACATCGTCTTCCGTAACGAGGCGGCCAAGCCCGGCTATGCCGGCCAGTGGCAAACCGAAATGGATGCGCTGGTGGCCAGCGGCCTGCCGTTCGTGATCGTGTACGACCAGCTCAGTCACGAGGAAGAACATGAGGACCGCAAGGTGCGGGCGCTCTGGCTCAAGCACAACAAAGAAGCTCTGGGCAAGGTATGCCTGGCGCTGATCAGTATCGAGCCGGATGAGCAAAAGCGTGAAAACGTGCGCGCCTTTGCTGCAACGGCGCAAAAGGCATTCGGTATCCGCCAGGAAGTGCTTGCCACCCATGAAGCCGCCAGGGAAATTGCAGACAGCCTGATTGCTTCCGCGCTTTAGAACAGGGGGCGCGCATGTATACGGAAGACCTGACAGTGGCGGACGTTCCCCACGAGAGCGGCTTGACTGCCCGAACCAAGGCAAGGGCCAGGACGGTGCGCCAGGATGAGCCGGCGCTGTCGCGTTTGCGCGACCTGCGCCTGCGGCCGACCATGGCGCGCATTGCGATCCTGCAGACCATGGAGGCCGTGGCGCCGGAGCCGCTGGCTGCTGAGGAAGTCCTGCGCCATCTGTTGCTGCGTAACGTGCGTACCGGCCTGGCCAGTGTCTATCGTATCCTGCGCGAGCTGGAAGAGCGCGGCATTGTGCGGCGTGAATATCGCCCCAGCCGCAATGGCGCCAAAACGCTGCACCGCCTGGTGCAACAGCATATCGACCGCCAGCAGGACAGGCTGATGTGTGTGGAGTGCGGTGGCACGGTCATCCTGGATGCGCCTGGCCTGCGCGACCAGCTGTTGCGGTTGGCGGATGCCCAGGGCTTGTCCCTGGCTGGCGGCCCGCTGATCATCCAGACCGTATGCGCAAGTTGCAGCTTGTGATTGGTTGCACCGCGGTTGCCAAGCTGAAAGACCCGAATGGGTGCTACTGGCGCCAGTTCGTATGGAAGATGGGGGCACGGTGAACCCGTCGTGCCAATGAGGGTGAAAAAGCCGCACCGGCCGGTCATGGCAGGTGCGGCTTTCGGGCGCCAGGCACAGCCTGCTGTCAGGCTGCGTTCCGGGATGCCAGGCTTCAGGCCGGCTGCAGCCTGGCCGCCTGGGTCAGCCCAGTACCAACAGGACTCGCATCAGCAGGCCGGGCCGTTCGGTGTGTCATTGCTCCGGGGCGCATTGCGGCCACGGCGTGGCGCCATTGTTGAGAATGGCGCCGCGCCAATGTTCATAGACGAAGGTCTGTTCCGGAATCTCCTTGACGCGGAACGTCCAGCGGAAACCCTCATACAGCGTTTCGTCGTTGCGCAGGCAATTGAAGAGCGGGCTCATCAGCTTGACTTCCACGGTGCTGCCTTGGGGAATGACCTGGCCTTCGGTCAGTCCATCGAAGTAGGGCGTCAGGCGGGAAATGTTGCCATTGAGATGCTCGCCGCGGACGTCCACGATGGTGTAGTTTCCATTCATGGCCGTCAGCCGGAATGTTTTCTCGGCCATCGGGGCGGTGCCGGGCTGGCTGCTGCCGCCACCGTAGTTTTCAGGTACCTGGCGGACATACGGCCAAGGTTGCAGGGCGGACTGCTCACTGGCGGAGCCGGGCGAAAAGATGTCTTCCAGGACGATGCCCCTGGCGTTGCTCAGGGAATCAATGGCGATCGTGAAATCGTAGTCCGGCAGGTCGGCAATACCGTCACTGATCTGATAGCGGAACACATACTCGCCTGGCACACTGAAGGTCTCGGACGAGGTTTTGCATAGGCCGCTGTTGCGGTTGTTGCCGTGGTTGCCGCCCTCCGGCTTGCTGATCAGGGTGCGATGGGTATAGATGGTGTCGCCGTCGGGGTCAATCACCACGGGGGAGAAGGGGATGATCATGCACGGCAGCAGCTGGTACGGGGTAGTATCCCGCAACTGCGTATGCTGGGTACGGTAGGCGATCCGGCGGATTTCCGGCGGATTGTTCACGAGCTTGGCAATGGCCTGGGTCTGGGCATAACTGCTGGAGCGCATGCCGCGGTCATCCTCGACTTCCAGGCGCACGGTATAAACGCCCGGTACATCAGGAATCAGTCGGGCACGGCGGTATTCGCGGGATTCCGGTTCGATTTCCGCAACCAGCGCAGCCTGGCTGCCATCCGGTTTATCAAACAGCGACCAGTGGAAGCTAAAGGGGTCGCCGTCGGGGTCACTGGCGCTGGATGCCAGGAACAGCATGGGCTCGTTGACCAGCACGGATGCTGCAATGGGTTTGATCGTGCCGGCCGAGGGCGTATTGTTGACACCGCCGATTTTGGCAGTGACGGTGGCGGTCGAGACGAGCTCGTTGACGCCATCGGAAACCGTCATGCGGACGGTATAGTCGCCAGCCAGATCCAGCTTCTGAATCTTTTGATAGGTAGGCATGCCGGAGCCAGGAAGTGCCTCGACCAGCGTGGCAGTGCTGCCTTGTGGGATAGTGATCAATTCGGCCCTGATCAGTTGTATCGGTTCGCCTTCCGGGTCATAGCCTTCGAACATGAAGTTCGCGCGGCCGCCAACTTCCTGTTCGCCGACGCTGCTGGACGGATAGTAGCCAGTGCCGACCAATTGCCCTGCCAGCGGCAGGTTCTTGCCGGGGAAACTGTCAGGTTTCACGACCGTCACTTTGACTTTCTGTATCGCGCTTTGCCAGTTGCCGTCATAGACAAAGAATTCGAGCAGGTAGTCACCGACGGCGGCCGGCGTGAAGCTGGGACGTGCCGAATTCGCATTCGCCAGTTCCGGCAAAGGCGAATAGGCCGGGGCCGCCCCGTACTGGGCGAAACGCCAGCGGTATTGCAGGGGTTGCTGATCCGGGTCATAGCTGGCGCTGCCGTCGAGCCTGGCGGTTTCGCCGAGCTTGATGGTGATGTCTTCAGCCACGGCAACGGGCGGCGCATTGCCCGAGGATACGGTGACTTCCACGCGGGCGGGCTGGCTGTCCTTGCCGTTGTGGCTGACCACCAGCTGCAGGATGTAGCTGCCGGCGATATCCAGGTGCAAGGTGGCATTGCCCGAGGTGTAGTCGGAAATATTGCCGGCGCTGCCTTCGGGTTTTTCCAGCAGCGTCCAGAGGTAGCTCAAGGCGCCGGAGGAGCCGGTGGGAGCCAGGCTGGCGGTACCGTCCAGGCCCAGGGTGGCGGTGCCCAGCCGGACGCTGTATTGCGTCTGGGTGATGGCGACCGGTTCGGTATTGTTTGCCGTAATGACGACGCGGGAGGGCTTGCTCGAAGCAGTCCCATCATGGACGATCAGGTCGGCCGTGTAAGTGCCCGGCAGGTCGGCAGTGAAGCTGGGCGCCTGCGTGTTGTCGCCGTTGAGCGATGCCGTGCTGCTGGTCGGCTTGCCCGCCAGCGTCCACTTGTAGGACAGGCTGCCTTGGTTGGGAGAGCTGCCGGAACCCCGCAGGGTGACGATATCGCCCATGTTCACGGTCTGACTGCTGCCTGCATCGGCAACCGGCAGGCTGGTTTCGGTCGGCGGGGAGGAATCGCTGCCGCCGCCGCAAGCGGCGAGAAACAGGGCGGTGCCCAGTCCAGCCGCAAGATTGCGTAGTGAGAATTTCATGGTGGTGAACTTCCTATGCTGAAAAGTCACGCCCGGCAGGCCGGACGCGGAATGAAAGCGCGCTTGCCCGGGCGCGCTGGAATGGGGATCGGGTTCAGAAGGTCATCGTCATGCCCAGGCGCGCCGTGCGTCCCGGC
This sequence comes from Kerstersia gyiorum, assembly GCF_048595715.1. NCBI lineage: Bacteria > Pseudomonadati > Pseudomonadota > Betaproteobacteria > Burkholderiales > Alcaligenaceae > Kerstersia > Kerstersia gyiorum. The sequence continues at coordinate 2,867,767 of NZ_CP169556.1, read as the reverse complement.
GCAGGCACAATGCCAAGGCTGAGCGCGTCGAGGTAAAAACGGTCCGTCAGGTTGTCGATGGTGAAATCCACGCTGAACTGGTCGGTGACCTTGTAGTTGGCGTAGAGGTCGAAGAGCCGGTAGGAGTGCCAGAGCACGGGAGCGTTGAAGCCGACCTGGGCGTTGTAGCGTGGCACCTGGTTGCGTTCGCCCATGAAGATGGCGCGCAGGCCGAGATCCAGGCGGCGGTCCAGCAGGCGCGTTCCCAGCGTGACGCTGGCATGCCAGTTGGGCGGGATCATGTTGCTGATATAGCTTTGGGCAATGCCGTAATTGGTGCAGTAATCCCGCACGCGGCTGCCGACGTTGCACACTTCGATGCGCGTGTAGCGCGTGGCGCCGAAGTGGGTATAGATCATGCCCAGGTCATAGCTGCCGGACAGTTCCAGGCCCTCGAAACGGACCCCCTGGATATTGCGCATGCGGAAAAAACCATAGGAGGCGCCTTCTTCCCACATATTCGGTATCGTGCGTGTGAGATAGTCCTTGGTGTGGTTGCGGAAGTAGGCGAATTTTAGGCGCAGCTTGTCGTTGCTGCGCAGCAGGCCATCCCGCATGTAATTGATACCGACTTCTTTGTTCTTGGTGTGTTCGGGTTTGAGGTCTATATCCAGGGCGGGCCCGACAGACCAGCCGGATGTGGTTTCGAACAGGCTGGGCATGCGCAGCGCCTCGGCATAGCGGCCGTAGAACTGCAAGCCGTCGATCGGCTCCCAGACCAGGCTGAACATGGGGGCCGAGCCGCTTTTCCGGTTCTTGTAGAACACGGCATCGCATTCACCATCGCCATCGGCATCGTTGCAGTACTGGCTGTTTTCGGCCACAGGCAGGGCATTGTTGTCCTCGGAACCGAACCAGGTCTGGCGGATGCCGGCATTGAGAGTGACGCTGGGCAATACCGTCCAGGCCAGGTTGCCGAAGGTGCTGGCTTCCCAGCGTTTGCCCGAGCGCGCGCCACCATAGAAGCCGGTGTAGCTGCCCTCGGCGACATCGGTATTCATTTTTTCCTGTTGCCCGGCCACGCCATATTCAAGCTTGATCCCGCCCAGGACATCGAATTGCATGGTGTTGCTGATGTCGCCGCCCCAGCGCCGGTAGGTTTCCTCCCGATGCGTGTTTTTTTCGATATCTACGCTATAGATTTCAGGCGTATTGATATCGCTGCGGTTGTCGGTGTGCCAGAGATTGGTATGCAGTGATATCCAGTTGTTGTCCTGAGGTTGCCAGCGGTGGCGCAGGGCATAGGTGTCCTGCTTTACCTGGCTGGGGATCCACTGGCGAGCCTGGCCGAAGCCCTGGATCTGGGAGGGCATCATTTCGCCGAAGTCGCTGGAATAGCGCAGGTAGCTCAGGTCCAGTTCGCTGGCATCGTTCAGGTAGATATTGCTCTTGAGCAGGAAGGATTTGCTCTCGTACTGGGTATTGGGGATACGTTCTCCGGCGCGAAAGCGCGAGACGCCTTCGATGGAAACCGGCGTTTCCCAGTACCAGCCTGCGAACTGCTTTTCGCCCTGCTTGATATACGGGGACGGGCCGTGGCGCCCGGCGTAATAGTTGCCCTGCTTGCGCTGCGCATAGGCGGCAACCAGGTCGATGTGTTCCAGCCGCTTGGCGATGGCAATGCTGCCGGCGAAGCTCTTCGGGCGGTAGGTGCCGGGCCGGTCCATGCCGTCGTCAGGGGCGAAGCTGTCCGGCATGGTGTAGTCCTCGGAGCAATAGCTGCTGATCCGGCAATCGGAACGGTAGGCGTTTTTCTCCAGGAAGTAGCCAGCATACGTGCCGGGGTCGGGGGCGGAACCGCTGTTGTTGCCTGTGGCGCTGCCGCGCACGCGCATGCCGAAGCTGTCGCCATCGGGAACAATATCCTCTGCATTGATGGTACGCATGCTGACCAGCCCGCCGGTGGCGCCCGTGCCTTGGGCGGACATGGTCGGGCCTTTGTCGATCTGGACGCTGCCTATCAGGTCCGGATCGACATAGCTGCGCGAGGCGACCCCGGCATAACCGCGGTATACCGTGGTTTCCTGGCGTGTGCCGTCAATCAGGACCGGCACCCGTCCCTGGCCCTGCATCCCGCGCACATTCACGTCCAGGCCGCCGCTGTTGCGGTTTTCCCCGACCAGCACGCCAGGGATGCCGCGAAAGATATCACCGACGGACAGCCCGCGGGAACGCTCGATATCTTCGCGGTTGAGCACGGCCTGCGAACCTGCGGTGCGGTAGGGACTGTCGCGCAGGTCTTCCTCGCGCAGGGCAGTGACCTGGACGGTATCCAGTTCCACTACGTTGGCAGCTTTTTTCAAGGCGTAGCCGTTGGGGCGTCGTTCAAGTACATAGCCGCTGCCGCGCAGCAGATGGTCAAAGCCTTCCCTGATGGTATAGCTGCCTTGCAGGCCGGCGCTTTGCAGATTGTCCAGCTGTGCCGAATCGAAGGAAAGCAGGACGCCCGACTGCGCAGCATAGCGGGCCAGGACTGTGCCCAGCGGCCCTGGCGCGAGCCGGATGTCGCGTTTTTCGCTTTCAGCATGCGCTTGTTGCGCCGCGCCTTGCGCCTGCGCGGCATCCGGCAGCTGGCCGATGATCAGCAGGCAGGCCAGGCAGGCCAGGTAGATGGCACTGGGCGTGTTGCCATGGCGTGCAGGAGGCGCGGACACACGCAAGGAAAGGGCCGGGCGGGGTACGGAACGCAGCATGGTGGTTTTTCGTCGCAAGAACTGGAAGAAGATGACCCCCCATCCCCGGAACGGTGATGATGGAGGCTCTTACTTGTTCTATCGGGCGAGATTGAAAAACCGCGCAAAAAAATTTGTATCAACTGCGGCCGAGGACGATCCAGTATCGGGTACGACGCGTGATGCGCAGTTGCAGGGTGTCGGCCAGCAGGGCCAGGCTGGCGTCTGTATCGCGCAAGGAAAAGGACCCCGAGGCACGCAGGCCGGCAATTTCGGGCTGAACCTGCAACAGGCCGGGGCGATAGCGCCCGAGCTCTGCCAGCAGGGTGTCCAGGCGCATACCGTTGGCCACCAGCAGACCATGGCGCCACATCAATGCGTCCGGCGTCGCGTGCCGAACGGCGCCTGGCGTGCCGGTGCGGCTGAAGTCCATGGCCTGGCCGGGTTCCAGTACGATAAAGTCCCGGGTTTCGCCATGGCGCCTCAGGGCGACCCGGCCTTCGTGCACCGCCACTTCGGTGCGGTCGGCATGTTGGCGGACCACGTAGCCGGTACCCAGCGCACGTGCGGTACCTTCCCGGGTTTCCACCAGCAAGGGGCGTTGCAGCGGGTCGGGTTGCCGGGCGGATTCCAGGAAAATTTCGCCTGCGCGCAGGCGTATGCGCCGTTCCTGCGCGGTGAAGCGGATATCGACAGCTGTGTCGGTATTCATGACAAGCAGCGAGCCGTCATCCAGCCGCTGTTCGCTGATTTCGCCCAGCCTCGTGTACCTGTCGGAAACCGGTTGCCATGGCCCGCCCGCGAGGCCGTCCGCATGGTAGCGATAGGACAGCCAGCCCAGGGGGGCGGCCAGGGCCAGCATGCCCAGGCCGCGCATCATGCGGCGCCGGCCCTGGGATCTGGAAAGGGCCATGGCCGGCAGGACCTGCGGCTGCACCTGGGCAGGAATCTGGTTGAAGATTGCCATCAGCGCCTGCACCCGCGACCATGCTTCCGTATGCTGCGGGCTGCGTTGTTGCCAGGCGCGCAGTGAGGCAGTTTCGTCGGCGCTCAGCGCACCTTCATCGAAACGAGCCAGCCATGCGGCGGCTTCGTTCAGGATGCGAGGGTCGATGTCGGTATCCGAAGCCATGTCGCCAGCGTCAGGAGGCAGCCAGGGACAGGCAGGCCAGATAGGCGCGCTGGACGTGGCGCTTGACGGAGGTTTCGGCCATGCCCAGGCGTTCGGCGATTTCCGCATGTCGCATGCCATCGACACGCACCATCAGGAAAATCGTGCGGGTGCGTTCTGGCATGGCACCCAGCATGGCGTCGATGCGCATCAATGCTTCGCGTACCAGCAGGATGGATTCGGGCGAGGGCGCTTCCGCTTCCGGCTGCGCAGCCAGTGCTTCCAGATAGATGCGTTCGACTTCCTGGTGGCGCCAGTGGTCGATAAGCCTGGCCTTGGCGATGCGCACCAGCAAGGCGCGGGGGTTGTCGCCAATGTCCACTCCGCCCTTGCGTATCAGCAGCTGGACAAAAGTGTCCTGCGCGAAGTCGGCGGCATCGGCGGGCGTGGAGACCCAGCGCCGCAGCCAGCGTTCCAGCCATCCATAGTGACTATCGTACAGGTGCGCAGCCAAGGTACCATTCATGGAAGCCAGACCAGACATGAGGTTAATATTAATTCTCATTGTTGTCTGGAAATGGGGGGAGATGCAAGCATTTTCCCGCCACGTGCAGTAGTTGGCTCAGTACAGGATGCAGCTTGCGCGTCATCAGCCCCCGGTTGCCCAAGGTCTTCAGGGTGCTAGACCGCCAGCAGCATGCGCACGTCTTCGGACCCCATTTCCGTATGCGAACCGTGTGCCGCGACTTCGCCACGGTTCAGGACGACGAAGCGGTCGGCCAGTTCGTGGGCAAAGTCGAAGTACTGTTCGCACAGCAGAATGGCGATGTTGCCGCGTTGCTTGAGCAATTGGATGACCCGGCCTATGTCCTTGATGATGGAAGGCTGTATGCCCTCGGTGGGTTCATCGAAAATGATGAAGCGGGGTTCGGATACCAGCGCGCGGGCAATGGCGAGTTGCTGTTGTTGACCGCCGGACAGGTCGCCGCCGCGCCGCGCCAGCATGGTTTGCAGCACCGGGAACAGTTCGTAGACATCTTCGCGGATACGCCGGGCCTTGGCCGCAGGAAAGCGTGCCATACCCATCAGGATATTTTCTTCCACGCTCAGGCGCGCGAAGATGTCGCGTCCTTGAGGCACGTAGGCCATGCCCAGCCCGGCGCGCTGGTGCGGCGCCAGCCGCGTGATGTCCGTGCCATCCAGCAGGATCTGGCCCCGGGCGATGGGCAACACGCCCATCAGACACTTGAGCAGTGTGGTCTTGCCGACGCCATTGCGGCCCAGCAGCGCCATGCACTCGCCGCTGCGAACGTCCATGGAGACGCTGCGCAGCGTGTGGCTGCTGCCATAGTATTGCTCGATTTGCTTGATTTCCAGCATGTCACTCTTCCTTTTCCTGAGGGGCTCAGGCGCGCTGTTCGGCGTGTCCGGTTTGCGGGCGGCCGATGCGGCAGATGGCGCTCTCAGGGCTGCAATGCTTCCGTTATTAACGCCCCAAATACACCTCAATGACCCGCTCATCGTTCTGTACCTGGTCCATGCTGCCTTCCGCGAGTACCGAGCCTTCGCTCAGGACCGTGACGTTGCCGCCCTGGGCAATTTGCGTGACGAAGTCCATATCGTGCTCAACTACCATCAGCGAGTGCTTGCCCTTGAGTGTGTTGAACAGTTCGCCCGTGCGTTCGGTTTCAGCATCGGTCATGCCGGCTACGGGTTCGTCGAGCAGCAGCAGTTGGGGTTCCTGCATCAGCAGCATGCCGATCTCCAGCCATTGTTTCTGTCCGTGCGACAGCAGGCCGGCCTGGCGCGCATAGGCCTGTGTCAAGCCAACGGTTTCCATGACTTCGGCAATGCGGTCTGCCTGTTCGCTGGTCAGCCGCGACCGCAAGGTCGGCCAAACACGTTTGTCGGCCTTCATGGCCAGTTCGAGGTTTTCCAGTACGCTATGCGCCTCGAATACCGTGGGACGCTGGAACTTGCGGCCTATGCCTATGTTGGCGATTTCGGTTTCGCTGAGCTTGGTCAGGTCAATGTTCTGTCCGAAGAAGGCGCTGCCGCTGGTGGGCCGGGTTTTGCCAGTGATGACGTCCATCATCGTGGTTTTGCCCGCGCCGTTGGGGCCAATGATGCAGCGTAGTTCACCGACGCCGATATACAGATTCAGGTCCTTGATGGCGCGGAATCCGTCGAATACCACGTTGATATTCTCCAGGTAGAGAATGACGCCATGAGTGGTGTCCACGGTATTACCGGCCGCGGCGGCGGGCAGGGCGCGGCTGTAGCTGGCTTCGCCGCCGGGGTGCAGTTCGGAGCGGATGTCCGGTTCTTTGACGGAGGCTTGCGTCTTGGGTGCATCAATCATGGGCCTGCTCCTTGCGCCGGGCCGCCAGTTTGCGGGCCAGGCCGACCATGCCTTGCGGCAGGAAAATTGTCACGATCACGAAAAGCGCGCCCAGTGCGTACAGCCAGTATTCCGGCATGGCTGTGGTGAACCAGGTTTTCAGACCATTGACGGTGCCAGCGCCGATGATCGGGCCGAAGAGCGTGCCACGGCCGCCGGTGGCAACCCAGATCACCATTTCAATGGAATTGGCCGGGGACATTTCGCTGGGGTTGATGATGCCTACCTGCGGCACGTAGAGCGCGCCGGCCAGGCCGCACAGCATGGCGGAAATGGTCCAGACGAAAAGCTTGAAGCCCAGCGGTTCGTAGCCCAGGAAGCGCACGCGGCTTTCGGCGTCGCGCACGGCGGTCAGTACCCGGCCATAGCGTGATTGCGTCAGCAGACGCGAGAGCACCAGGGCGGCGAACAGCACGGCCAGGGTGATCCAGAACAGCCAGGCGCGCGTGGCTGGCGCGGTGAGGTTGAAACCCAGGATGCGCTGGAAGTCGGTGAAACCGTTGGTGCCGCCAAAACCGGTTTCATTGCGGAAGAACAGCAGCATAGCGGCGAACGTCAATGCCTGGGTGATGATGGAGAAGTACACCCCCTTGATGCGCGAGCGGAAGGCGAAGTAGCCGAACAGGAAGGCCAGCAAACCGGGGACGGCCAGCGCCAGCAGCATGGCCCACCAGAAATGCTGTGTCATGGACCAGTACCAGGGGTATTCGGTCCAGCCGAGGAAGGACATGAAGGCGGGCAGGCGGGAGCCGCCTGCGGCAGCGGTTACTTCAGCAGTGCTGCGCATCAGGTACATGCCTTGGGCATAGGCGCCCAGTGCGAAGAAAATGCCATGCCCGAGCGAGAGGATGCCGGCGTAGCCCCACACCAGGTCGAGCGCCAGCGCGGCCAGGGCGTAGCACATGAACTTGCCCAGCAGCGCAACCGTATGCGCTGGCACATGCAGGGCATGGCCGGGGGCAAAGAACAGGTTCAGCAGCGGCAGGATGGCCAGTATCGCGGTGGCGATGGCCAGGGCGGTCCAGGCCTTGGCGGGGAACAGCGGCTGGCGGTTGAGCGCCAGCAGGGTATCGCGGTGGCGCTTGTTCATTCCACGCTCCTTCCTTTGGGGGCGAACAGCCCTTGCGGGCGCTTCTGGATGAACAGCACGATCAGGACCAGGATGGCAATCTTGGCAAGGACCGCGCCGGAGAAGGGTTCGATGAATTTGCTGATGCTACCCAGACCGAAGGCGGCAATCACGGTGCCTGCCAGTTGGCCTACGCCACCCAGTACCACCACCATGAAAGAGTCGATGATGTAGGATTTGCCGAGGTCGGGGCCGACGTTGCCCAACTGTGAAAGCGCGACGCCGGCCAGGCCGGCGATGCCTGCGCCCAGGCCGAAGGTCAGCATATCGACGCGGCCGGTGGCGACGCCTACACAGCCGGCCATGCGCCGGTTCTGCGTAATGGCGCGCACGAACAGGCCCAGGCGGGTGTGGTTCAGCAGCAGCCAGACGAAAGCCACCACCAGCAGCGAGAACACGATGACGGCCAGGCGGTTGTAGCTCAGTACCAGACCATTCATGATTTCCTGGCCGCCGCTGAGCCAGCCTGGGTTGGCCACTTCAACGTTCTGCGCGCCGAACAGGCTGCGCACGGCCTGCATCAGCACCAGGCTGATGCCCCAGGTCGCCAGCAGCGTTTCCAGCGGACGGCCGTAGAGCCAGCGGATGACGGTGCGTTCGAGCACCATGCCGACGCAGGCCGTGATGACGAAAGCCACGGGCAGGGCTGCCACCACATACCATTCCAGCCATTGCGGAGCGAATTGGCGGAAACCGGATTGCACCAGGTAAGTGGCGTAGGCGCCTATCATCAGCAGTTCTCCATGCGCCATGTTGATCACGCCCATCAGCCCGAAGATGATGGCCAGGCCCAGCGCTGCCAGCAACAGGACGCTGCCCAGGCTGATGCCGTAGAACAGGTTGCCCAGCCATTGCACAGTTTGCAGGTGGCGGTCGATGGCGGCGACGGCTTGCTGCGCAGCGCGGCGCACCTCGGCGTCGGGTTCGGCCCAGTTGCCGTTGTGTTGCACCAGCATGCCGGCGAGCACGTTGCGGAACGATGCGTCGTTGGCGGCAGTCAACAATTGCACGGCATGTAGCCGGGTCGCGGCGTCAGGGCTTTGCAGTTCCAGATTGGCTTGCGCGACAGCCAGCGCCTGCTTGACCTTGTCATGGCCTTCGCTTGCCAGCGCCTGCTGCAGCATGGGCAGCAGGCTGGCATCGGTGGTGTTGCGCAGTTGTTGGGCGGCAGCCAGCCGGGTGGCCGCGTCGGGCGCGTACAGCTGCCCGGTGGCGAGCGCGCCGGAGAGGGCGCGGCGCAGCCTGTTGTTGATGGTAATGCGGCTGGCATCGACGGGCAGCGGCTCATGCGCGCCGGTCAGGGCATTGATGGCCGGGTGGTTGGCTGCAATGCCAGTGTTGTCGGCGCCACTGTCTATGATCCAAACGCCGCCATTTGGCGTGCCGCGCAGGCGGCCGTCGGCCAGTGCCTGCAATATCGCCAGGCTTTGTGCATCGCCGGATTTGCCCAGGCGGTCTATGGCTTCCAGGCGTTCGTTGTTGTCGCCCGAAGCCAGTTGGGCCAGGCTTTCGGTAGAGACGGCAGCCTGGGCTGGCGCGGAGACTAGCAGCAGGCAGGCCAGCAAGGCCAGCACGGCTGCCAGCCAGGCAGGCCGGCTTGATGCGTGGAACAGGGTAGGAAACATAATGGATGCCCTGGTGTGTAGTCGGTCTGTCTTGTTGCCATGTCGGCGGTAAGACTCTTCGGCCAAAAAGCAGAAGCCGTCCGGCCTCGCTGCCCGTTTGCTGCGAGAGAAGCGGGGTTCGGCCCAGGTTCATGGCCAGTAAGTTTGAGGCCCATTGATCCTGGGGGAGCCAGGCCAGGCAATGACGCGCTGTCTGGGGAGGGGGCGAGGTCTGCGGCCCCTGGGGGCTGGTGGCCTCGCCGTTCCTGCAACGGTGCGGCTTACTTGGCCGGCGCCGTGTCCGGCTTCTTGTCGTTGCCGGGCAAGTAGGGACTCCAGGGCTGGGCACGGATCGGGCCGTCGGTTTTCCACACTACGTCGAACTGACCATCGTCGCGGATTTCACCGATGAATACTGGCTTGTGCAGGTGATGATTGGTTTCATCCATTTTGATGGTGAAGCCGTCAGGCGCCGCGAAGCTCTGGCCACCGATTGCTTCGATGACCTTGTCCACATCCGTGCTGCCTGCTTGCTCGACCGCCTGTTTCCACAAATTGATGCCGATGTAGGTAGCTTCCATCGGGTCGTTGGTCACGACAGAGTCGGCCTTGGGCAGGTTCCTGGCCTTGGCATAGGCTTTCCATTTTGAGATGAAGGCTTCGTTGGTGGGATTGTCCAGCGATTGAAAGTAGTTCCAAGCTGCGAGGTGACCGACCAGCGGCTTGGTGTCCACGCCGCGCAGTTCCTCTTCGCCCACGGAGAAGGCGACAACCGGCACGTCGGTGGCCTTCAGGCCGGCATTGCCCAGTTCCTTGTAGAAGGGGACGTTGGAGTCGCCGTTGATGGTAGAGACCACGGCTGTGGGGCCGCCCGCCGCGAAGCGTTTGATGTCGGCGATGATGGTCTGGTAGTCCGAATGCCCGAAGGGCGTGTACACCTCCATGATGTTCTCGTCGGTGATGCCCTTGCTGTTCAGGAAGGCGCGCAGGATCTTGTTGGTGGTGCGGGGGTAGACGTAGTCCGTGCCCAGCAGCACGAAACGCTTGGCGCCGCCGCCGTCTTCGCTCAACAGGTATTCGACAGCGGGAATGGCCTGCTGATTTGGGGCCGCGCCGGTGTAGAACACATTGCGTTCCAGCTCCTCGCCTTCATATTGCACCGGGTAGAACAGCAGGCCGTTGAGCTCCTTGAACACCGGCAGCACGGCCTTGCGCGAGGCGGAGGTCCAGTTGCCGAATACCACGGCCACTTTTTCCTGCCCCAGCAGTTCGCGTGCCTTTTCCGCGAAGAGCGGTTCGCTGGAGGCAGGATCGACCACCACGGCTTGCAGTTTTTTGCCAAGGACGCCGCCATTGGCGTTGATTTCGTCAATGGTCATCAGCGCTACATCCTTGAGCGCGGTCTCGGAAATAGCCATCGTGCCTGTGAGCGAATGCAGGATGCCGACCTTGATGGTGTCTTCGGCATAGGCGTTCAAGGACAGCCCGGAGGCCGCCAGGAGGGTCGCTACGGTCAATTGCTTGAGGATCGTTCTGCGTTGCATGAGAAAGCCTTCCCTGAAAGAGGTTGGATTGCTGCGGGGCGATGGCAGGACGCCACCTGCAGTCCATTCAGCAAGATCCGTGCCAGATTTCGGATCGCCATGGAGGCTCAGGCGTCGGTCAGCGCAGGCGTGCCTGCGGCAAGGCACTTTCAGGGGAACACCGTGGGGCGGCTTTCTGGGTAATTCGAAGAGATTCTGCTGCCCTTTGCGGCAGGAACGCAGGCACCATCCCGACAGTTTTTTGATAGAAAAAGGTGCGCGACGCACCATTGTGGGATGCCTAAAGGGGGAGGGCAGAGAGGTGCCTGTCTCGTGGCGAACCGCCAGGGAAACTGCGTGTGCGACCTCTTTTTCAGTATCGGATTTTCATATTTATCAGTGTCTTATGGGGATATCGGATAGCTGCGTACGAGTGTGATGGCACGGATATTGCTGGGTGATGCTTGCTTGTATACCAATAAGGATTCCACAGCATGATTTCCTGCACATCCTCATTTCCTTCCCGTGGCTGGACCCTGGCGCAGTGGCGGCATGCCTATATCGAACAGAATGCGGATGCCAGCGAATTATTGACGCAGTTGCTGGCCGCCCTGACGGCGGGCGATGCCGCCTGGATTGCGAAGGCTTCGGCAGAGCAGTTGGCACAGCAGTTACAGACGCTGGCAGCATTGCTGCAGGCGGCTGGCGGTGACCGCAGCCGCCTGCCTTTGTATGGCGTACCGTTTGCCGTCAAGGACAACATTGATGCGGCAGGCTGGATGACGACTGCCGCTTGCCCGGCATTCGCCTATCTAGCCCGGCAGGATGCCTTTGCCGTGGCTCGCCTGAAGGCGGCGGGCGCGATTCTGGTGGGCAAGACAAACCTGGATCAATTTGCCACCGGCCTGGTGGGGACGCGTTCCCCCTTTGGCGTCGTGCCCAACAGTTTCGATCCTGCCTACATCAGCGGCGGTTCGAGTTCCGGTTCTGCGAGTGTGGTGGCACGCGGCCTGGTGCCGTTCGCGCTGGGAACCGATACGGCGGGTTCCGGACGTGTGCCGGCCGCATTCAACAACATTGTTGGCTTCAAGCCGACCAAGGGCTGGGTGGGCAACACCGGCCTGGTGCCTGCCTGCCGTACCCTGGACTGCATCAGTACTTTTGCCTTGACGGTAGAAGACGCGGCGCTGGTGATGCGCAGCATGGCCGGCTATGACGCTGCCGATGGCTACGCGCGCCAGCGTCCTGTCACCGCGCCAGTGCGGTTTCCGGCTGTGCCGCGCCTGGCGGTGCCAGATCATCTCGAATTCTTTGGCGATGAACAGGCTCGGTCGAACTTTGCCGAAGCACGGCAGCAGCTGCAGCAAATGGGGGCAGTGCTGGAAGAAATTGATTTTTCCCCCTTTTCGGAATTGGCCGGGCTGTTGTACCAGGGGCCATGGGTCGCGGAGCGCTTCGTGACCGTTGCGGCTTTGTTGGCTCAAGAGCCGTCTGCATTGGACCCGGTGGTCGCAGGCATCGTGGGGCAGGCGGGGAATTATTCGGCGGCCGATGCCTTTCGCGCCGAGTACCGCCGGGCGGACCTGGCACGGCGTATCCAGGACAGCCTGGCCGGCTTCGACGCATTGGTGGTTCCCAGCACGCCTTCGATCTACACCATTGAGCAGTTGTGCCAGGAGCCGGTACGCCGCAACTCGGAATTGGGTATCTATACCAATTTCACCAATCTGGCCGACCTGAGCGCGCTGGCTTTGCCTGCTGGCCTGCGTCAGGACGGTCTGCCCGCGGGCATTACCTTGATTGCACCCGCCTGGCATGACTGGGCCTTGGCAGATTTCGGCAGGCGCTGGCAAGCCCAGGCTGGTGTCCTGCCGGGTGCGCCTGGCGTGGTGGCGCAGCCTGTACCGCGACCGGACAGCCCAGCTGCCTGGCTGGAGGACGAAGGCGAAATCATTCTGGCTGTCGTGGGCGCGCACCTGCGCGGCATGCCCTTGAATCACCAGCTGACCAGCCGTCAGGCGCGTTTCCTGGAAGAGACGCAGACCGCAGCAGGCGACTACCGGCTGTATGCGCTGCCTGGCACGGTTCCTCCCAAGCCTGGCCTCAAATATGCGCCAGGCCAGGGCGACGCCATTGTGCTGGAACTGTGGGCGTTGACGCCGCATGCCTTTGGCGAGTTCGTGGCCGAGGTGCCGCAGCCTTTGGGCATAGGCAACGTCATGCTGGCCGATGGCCGGGTGGTCAAAGGCTTCATTTGCGAGCCTGCCGCGCTGGACGGTGCGACCGACATTACTGCTTTTGGCGGCTGGCGCGCCTACTTGCAAAGCCGCTGAACCCGGGGGAGTTTTTCATGTTTACCAAAGTCCTGATCGCCAATCGCGGCGAAATCGCTGTCCGTGCCATCCGAACGCTCAAGAAACTGGGTGTACTCAGCGTCGCCATTTATTCCGATGCCGATCGCAATGCCGCGCATGTTCAATTGGCTGACGAAGCCATTGCCCTGGGGGGCGATAAACCAGCAGAGAGCTACCTGGATATCGCCAAAGTGCTGGAGGCTTGCCGCCGCACCGGCGCGCAAGCAGTGTTTCCCGGTTATGGCTTTCTGTCCGAGAGTACCGAGTTCAGCGGCCTGTGCGAAGCCGCAGGCATTGTGTTCATTGGCCCGACGGCGCAGCAGATAGAAGCATTCGGCCTGAAGCATCGGGCGCGGGAACTGGCAGCGGCTGCAGGGGTACCCATGACGCCGGGCACGGGTTTGCTGCAAAGCCTGGAAGAGGCCGTGCAAGCGGCCGAGCGCATAGGTTATCCCGTGATGCTCAAGACCACGGCGGGAGGCGGCGGGATTGGCCTGACACGCTGCAACGATGCCGAAGATCTGGCGCGCGCCTATGAGAGTGTGCAGCGCCTGGGCGAGACGTTTTTCCGTGACGGGGGCGTGTTCCTGGAGCGTTTTGTCGATAACGCCCGCCATGTGGAAGTGCAGATATTCGGTGATGGATTGGGGCAGGTGGCCGCGCTGGGCGAGCGCGATTGTTCCGTGCAGCGCCGCAACCAGAAGGTGATCGAAGAGACGCCGGCACCCAACCTGCCTGCGGCGACGCGGGAAGCGCTGCTCAAGGCGGCCACGCTGCTGGGGGAGTCAGTGCAGTATCGCAGCGCGGGCACGGTGGAATTCGTCTATGACAGCGCCCGCGACGAGTTTTATTTCCTGGAGGTCAATACCCGTCTGCAAGTAGAGCACCCTGTGACCGAAGCGGTGACTGGCCTGGATCTGGTGGAGTGTATGCTGCGTGTGGCAGCTGGCGATGCCCTGGACTGGGAAGCCCTGCGTCGCGTACCGCAAGGCGCGGCGATAGAGGTGCGCCTGTATGCGGAAGACCCGCAGAAGAATTTCCTGCCCTCGCCGGGCACGATCACCGATGTCGCATTTCCGCAGGATGCCCGCGTGGATGGCTGGGTCGAAACCGGTACAGAAGTGGCCCCATTCTACGACCCGATGCTGGCCAAGATCATCGTGCATGGCAAGGATCGCGGCGCAGCGCTGGCACGCATGCAGCAGGCGCTGGCGCAGACGCGTTTGCATGGCATTGCCAGTAATCTGGACTACCTGCGCCAGATCATTGCCTCCGAGGTATTCCAGGCCGGGCGTGCCACGACCCAGTTTCTGGGCAGTTTCGACTTTCGGCCGCACGTGATTGAGGTGCTGGAAGCGGGCACGGCCACCAGCGTGCAGGATTGGCCGGGCCGCGAAGGCTATTGGGATATCGGCGTGCCGCCTTCCGGCCCGATGGATGACTTCGCTTTCCGCATCGCCAACCGCCTGGTGGGCAATGCTGACGAGGCCGCAGGTCTGGAATGCACGCTCAACGGCCCGGTACTGCGCTTTCATTGTGATGGGGTCATAGCGCTGACGGGCGCGAATACCCCAGCGACGCTGGATGGCGATGCCTGCCCCATGTGGCATGCCTTTGAAGTCAAAGCGGGGCAGGTGCTGCGGCTGGGCAAGGTGCTGTCGGGCTGCCGGACCTATGTGGCAGTACGCAATGGCCTGGATGTGCCGCTTTATCTTGGCAGCCGTTCCACTTTTGCGCTGGGACAGTTTGGCGGACACGCGGGCCGGGTGTTGCGCAGCGGCGATATGCTGGCCGTGTCCCAGCCTGAATTGCCGGCCTGCTCGACACCGGCGCCTGTGGGGCCGCCACAGCGTCTGGAGGCCCAATTGGTACCGGTGTATCGCAGTCATTGGGATATTGGCGTGCTGTATGGCCCGCATGGTGCGCCGGATTTTCTCAAGCCCGAAGCGCTGGACATGTTCTTCGGCACGGATTGGCAGGTGCACTACAACTCCAACCGCCTGGGCATCCGTCTGGTTGGCCCCAAGCCGGTCTGGGCCCGCAGTGACGGCGGTGAGGCTGGTCTGCATCCGTCCAATGTGCATGATTGCGAATACGCCCTGGGCAGCATCAATTTCTCTGGCGACACGCCGATCATCCTGACGCGCGACGGCCCCAGCCTGGGCGGCTTTGTCTGCCCCGTCACCATTGCCAGGGCAGAGTTGTGGAAAGTCGGGCAGGTCAAGCCTGGCGATACCATCCGATTTCATCCCCTCAGCTACGAGCAGTCCGTGACGCTGCTGCTACGCCAGGAAGAAGCGGTGGCGACGCTCAGGGCGCCGCAGGAAGGCATTGCCAGCCTGCCGGTGCGTCAGGCGGCAGCACTGGCCTCTACCATCGTGGCCTGCGTGCCGGCCCAGGGGCATCAGCCCTTGATTACCTATCGCCAGGCGGGCGATAGCTACCTGCTGCTTGAGTACGGGGAAAACGAACTGCATATATCTTCTCGGCTGCGCATCCATCTGCTGATGCAATACTTAAAGGTGCAGCCGATTGATGGCGTGCGGGAACTGTCGCCAGGGGTGCGCTCCTTGCAGGTGCGCTATGACGGGCTGGTGATCGCCCAGGGAGAACTGGTGCGGCGCTTGCTCGCGATCGAAGCCTTGCTGCCTGACGTCAATACTGTCAAAGTGCCGACGCGCGTGGTGTA
Source organism: Kerstersia gyiorum (assembly GCF_048595715.1). Classification (NCBI taxonomy): domain Bacteria; kingdom Pseudomonadati; phylum Pseudomonadota; class Betaproteobacteria; order Burkholderiales; family Alcaligenaceae; genus Kerstersia; species Kerstersia gyiorum. Next base: position 2,852,245 of record NZ_CP169556.1, on the reverse strand, counting down.
TCTGCCGGTGGCCTGGGAAGACAGCGCCACCCTGGGTGCCGTCGAACGTTACCGCGAAACCGTGAAGGCCAAGGCTCCCTGGCTGCCCAACAATGTGGACTTCATCCAGCGCATCAACGGACTGAAGGAGCGCGAGGATGTCCGGCGCATTTTCTTTGATACCAGCTATCTGGTGATGGGCCTGGGCGACGTGTACCTGGGGGCGCCTTGCGCGGTGCCGCTGGACCCGCGCCACCGCCTGCTGACGTCCAAGTACAACCCGGCGCGCACCTTCACGGCGGAAGGTACGGTAGGCATCGGCGGGGTCTATATGTGCATTTATGGCATGGATTCTCCTGGCGGGTATCAGCTGGTGGGGCGCACGGTACCGATCTGGAACAAATTCCTGAAGAACCCGGTATTTCATGCTGGCGAGCCGTGGCTGTTGCGTTTCTTCGATCAGGTGCGTTTCTACCCGGTGGAAGAGGCCGAGCTGAATCGTTTCCGGGAGGATTTCCGTGAAGGCCGGGCGATGGTGCGGATTGAAGAGGAAATCTTCGACTATGCCGAGTACCGTCGCTTCCTGGAGGACAACCAGGAAGATATCGCCGCCTTCCAGGCGCATCAGGCCAAAGCCTTCCGCAATGAAGTGGCCCTGTGGCAGGAAGAGGACATCGCCGCGATCGAGCCGCCAGCGGCGGAAACTGCAGAAATCGTACTGGAAGAAGGACAAGTGCTGGTCGAAGCCGATTTGTCCGGCAACATCTGGAAAATCCAGGTGGAGGCGGGTCAGATCGTGCAGGCCGGTGACACGCTGGTCATCGTGGAGGCCATGAAGATGGAGATCCATGTGGCAGCGCCCGTCGCTGGCGTGGTCGATGAGATTTTCTGCCAGTCAGGCAGGCCAGTGGACAGCGGCGACGCATTGCTGGTGCTGTCGGAACGGCTGGTGGCGGAGAGGTGAGCAGATGGCGGCGTCACAGGGGCTGCGCTTGCAGCTGAAAATGCACCAGGACGCCTCGTTGGCGCCCAGTCTGGCCGAACAGGTGTACGAGCATGTGAAAGCCGGACTGTTCGATCTGGCGCTGCTGCCTGGTGATCACTTCACCGAATCCGATGTGGTCAGCGCGCTTGGGGTGAGCCGCACGCCTGTGCGGCAGGCCTTGCAACAACTGGCCCGGGAAGGCTTCGTGCGTGTCAGCCAGCGCCATGGCTGGCAGGTGTGCCCGTTCGACTTCGACCGTTTCGAACAGCTCTACGATGTGCGCATCATTCTGGAACTGGCCGCGGTGGAACGTCTGTGCCAGCAGCCAAGCCTGGGCACCAATAGCCTGCTGCAGGAACTTGACAGCATCTGGAGCGTGACGCCGGAGCAGCGTTTGCCGGCCAGCCGTGAGGTCGCCTTGCTGGACGAGGAATTCCATTGCAGGCTGGTGGAGGCGACCGGCAACCAGGAACTGGGGGCCATGCATAGGGATGTGACCGACAAGATCAGCATCGTGCGACGCCTGGATTTCACCAAGCAGAACCGGGTGGCGGCGACCTATGCCGAGCATGCTGCAATTTTGCAGGCCATACTAGCGCGACGGGGGGACGCGGCCAAGTGCTTGTTGCGCACGCATATCGAAGCCAGCAAGGCGGAAGTTCGGAAGATTACTATCCATCACCTGCAATCGGCGCGCAAGATCGGCCTTGGTCAATTGGCCTGGAGCCGTTGGCTAACGGAGTAGCCTGGTGCCTGCCTGGCGGGCAGCGTATTGTCTGTACCTTGCCCTGGTTCTTGCCGTTTTTCTCAGACGCGGGCATGAATGCCGTTCTCTATTCATCTGGGAACTATCTCCATCCCGGACATCGCCTGGAGGAAGGAGAGGTGGCGGGGATATTGTCAGGCGGGGAGTGTTCTGGAACACGCCTTGACCGCCCGGGTGTTCCTCGCGTATGCGGGGATGAATATGCGGGGATGAATCGACGACTCACTGTCGCCGGTGACGGAGGTTTGCGTCAGCAGGGGCGGCTAGAACCGTCGTGCTTATCCCGCGCCGTGCTTATTCCGGTTAACCGTTTTTGAAAATAAAAATGCCCTGATGCGTAAGCATCAGGGCATTTCTGTATTTGGTTGCGGGGGCAGGATTTGAACCTACGACCTTCGGGTTATGAGCCCGACGAGCTGCCAGACTGCTCCACCCCGCGTCTGAAGAATTAAATATAACCTATTTTTTTCGATGTGCGCAAGTCTTTTCTGTGTTTTTTCTATAAAAGACGGATTTTTGTTCTTCGCGACAGAATTTCGCCGGAATTTTGCTCACTTAGTGAGCAATTCCAAGGGGACGGGGCCACTTGGGTTGACGGCTTTCGTCCATCCAGGGCTTGTGCCCTGGGGGCCAGGCTCTGCGATTTGGCATCTTTTGACGTCACGCTGCCATATGTTTTGATATATCATTTCAATTTATTTGATTTGATATATCATTCCAGTTTTTGCGGGCCGCTATCCGGGCGGCCTGAGCATGCCTGACGGGGTTTCCATGTTTTGCCGCAATTTCCTGCCCGATCCGCTGCCAGAGGGCAGCGAACGATTCCTGGCGCATGCCAGTGTGACAGGCGGAGGCGGCGAGAGCCGCACAGGGCTGGGTGGTTGGGGAGCACCTGTCTGGCGCATGTTGCCCCTGGCGGCCGTGCTGTCCTTATTGTGCGCCCAGGCGCATGCGCAGGCAGTGCCGCTACGGCCTGCTGCCGCGCCGCAGGTGGCGGCCTTGCAGCCGGTGGTTGTGACGGCGACTGCCGGGGAGCGCAATCTGGCCGATGTGCCAGCCAGCGTTAGCGTCGTGCAGGGCGCGGCACTGCGCGAGCGGCCGGTGCTGGATCTGGCCGATGCCCTGCGCGGCACGGAAGGTATCAATATCCAGAGCGCGGGGCTGGGGAGGCGGGCAATTTCCATCCGTGGCATGGATGCCGCACATACCTTGTTCCTGGTGGATGGCAAGCGTATCAGCGCTTCGTCTTCCGGGATTTCCCATTCGGATTACGAGCTGGGCTGGGTGCCGACCGAGGCGATTGAACGGGTGGAGGTGGTGCGCGGCCCCTTATCGTCGCTGTATGGATCGGAAGCCTTGGGCGGCGTGGTGAATGTCATCACCCGGACCGCGACCGATGAATGGCAGGGTTCCCTGTCATCCTATTACGTGAAGCCTGCCCACGACACGGGCGGCGCCCAGTTCAAGACAGGCCTGTATGCGGGCGGCCCGCTGGTAAAGGATGTGCTGGGCCTGAGTGTCTGGGGGGAGTACCTGCGCCGCAATGCGCTGGAGGATGGCAGCAATCCCGGTTTGAGCCTGTTGGACAGGAATGTCGCACGCAGTGGCAACGCAGCCTTGAGCTGGACGCCGGACGGGCGGCAACGTATTGACGTCACGGCTGGTGCGGGCAATGAGGAGCGCGACGGCGTGCGTGGCACGACGGCAGCCAGTTATGAATCCGACGATACCGTGCGGCGGCGGCACTATTCTGCGGCGTACCGCGGCGATTGGAGCTGGGGCAGCAGCGACGTCAAACTTTATCGCTCCACCCTGTACCGGGAAAACTGGCGCAGCGACGGCGGCACGGCAACCGGCCCCAACCGGTTTGTCGATACCGTGGCCGACGCCAGCCTCAAACTGGTCCCCTGGGCTGGGCATACCCTGACCCTGGGTGGCACGGCGCGTCGCGAGAAACTCGAGGACCCGACCGTCAATCGTGCGGGTCGTCTTTCCATGCAGCACTACGCTGCATTGCTGCAGGATGAGTGGCGCTTGAATCGGCAATGGGAACTGGTGCTGGGCGGGCGCCTGGATTGGCACGAGGAGTTCGGCCGTGAGGCCAGCCCGCGTGCGTACGTGCTGTACCACTTCAATGACGCGCTGACATTCAAGGGGGGGATCGGCAAAGGCTTCAAGGCACCGACGCTCAAGCAGCTTTCGCCCGAATATGAGTCGCGCGCAGCCATGGGTGGGCGCGGCATCATTCGTGGCAATCCGGACTTGCAGCCGGAAACGGCGGTGTCCTTCGAGGCCGGACTGGACTATGACGGCGGCGGCTGGAATGCCAATGCCATGGTATTCCAGAACGATGTCAAAAACCTGATCGAAACCCAGCGTGCCGCCAGTTGCGATATCAAGGGGCTGACCTGCCTGTACTACCAGAATGTCGCCAAGGCGCGTATCCGCGGCCTGGAACTGGGGGGAGGCGTGGACCTGCCGTGGCAAATGCGCCTGGATGCCAACTACATGTGGCTGGACCCGAAGAACCGGGAAACTGGCGAGACCCTGGCAGACCGGCCAAGGCACAGCGGTGGCGCGACGCTGGCCTGGTCGCCGCTGCCGGCCTGGACTGCGCGGTTGCGCGCGGAAATCGTTGGACGACAGTACAACTCGGGCAGCACGCCACGCACCGAACGTCCGGGCTATGCCTTGTTGTCGCTGTACGCAGATTACGCCATCAACCGTTATCTCACCTTGCAGGCGGGTGTGGAAAACCTGGGTGACCGCAGGCTGGCCGCCGAAGACGCGACGAGCTATTCCCTGGCTGATGAGGGGCGGCGCTACTACCTGGGTATGAATGCGAGGTTCTGAACGCATGCCTGCCTGGACGAAATACATTGGGAGCCGGATGGGGCGTGGCTCAGGATGTCACGCCGGTTGCGGAATCAGCCATGGAATCGGACGTGAAAGTGGGCTTGAAAGACGGCCCGACATAGGGTTTGAAAGCGGGCTTGAAATTGCTTGTTTTTGCGCGGGCCGCATGAGAAATGGTCTGGATGCTTGGCTCCTGGCGTTGCTGTGTTTGTTGGCAGTCAGCCTGGGCGGCCTGGCCGGACAGGCCCGGGCCAGCCAGCCGGGGGCCGGCCACGAAGTTGTTCAAGGCGGTGTGATTGGGCATGGCATGCCGCAACCGGCGGCAGGGGATGGCGCAGAGGCCGCAGCAGCTCGCCCCATGGTGCGCGTATTCAGCAACAGCTTTGTGCCCAACGGCAAGTTCGAACGCATGCTTCCTCTGGCGGCAGCGGCCGGCGTCCAGCTGGAACATGTCAATGTTGAGTACGCCACAGGGACTGCCGCCAACTGGCTGGCGAATGCCGATCTGGTGGTGCTGGATGTCCCCAGGCCGGCAGACCGTGCGCAAGTGGAGGCCTCGCTGGGCGAGGCCTTGCATACGCCGGGACGGCGCTGGCTGGCCGTAGGGGGCGGGGCGCCGGGGCAGAGTGGTCTGGATGCGGGCGCGGCGCGGCGCCTGGCGGCCTATTATGCCGCGGGCGGCGCTGCCAATTTTGAGCATTTCTTCGGCTATGTCAGGGCAGCCTTGGCGGGCGGTGATACCAGTGCTTTCCCTGCTGCGCAGGCACCGGCAGGCACCGGGTTTTATCATCCTGCGGCCCCCGGGGTATTTTCGACGCTGGAGGCGTATCTGGCCTGGGGCAAGGCCCGCTGGCAACCGGGCAGCGGCGTGGTGGCTTTCCTGACGCATGCCGGCGCGCTGGGCGATCTGCAGACCGATGCGCTGGATGTGCTGGCCAGCAAAACCGAAGCTGCCGGCATGGTGCCCGTCATATTCTGGTTTGATGCCGAGCACGAAACCTTGCCGGAGGTACTGGGGCAGGGGCGAGTGGATGCGCTGGTGAATCTGGGGCATTTGCAGGATGGCAAGGCGCGCAGCGCAGATTTCCGGGCGCTGGATATTCCCGTCTTGCAGACCACCACTTTTCGCCAGGAACCTGGCGAGGCCGACTGGGCGCACGCTGCCAGTGGCATGCCGCCGCGCACGCTGGCGATTTTCCTGGCGGGCCCGGAAGGTTGGGGCATGATGGACCCCATTGTTTTGCGGGCCTCGGTACAGGGGGAGCAGCGTTTGCTGCCAGAACAGGCTGATGCCCTGATCGGCAAACTGCAGGGCCTGGTGGCGCTGCGGCAGTTGCCGGCAGCCGGCAAGAAGCTGGCTTTGCTGTTCTGGAACTATCCCCAGGGCGAGAAAAACCTCGCAGCGTCGCACCTGAACCTGCCGCGCAGCGTGGCGGCGCTGGCGCGCGGCCTGAATGCAGCGGGATATCAGGTGACAGTACCGGGTGAAACCGAGCTGATCGAGCAGGCGCAGCAGATGCTGGGCGCCCTGTACCGCCAGGTACCGCTGGAAACCTTGCTGCAGCAAGGCCTGGCAGACAGCTATCCGGTACATGCCTACCGGCAATGGCTGCGCCGCCTGCCAACCGCGCAGCGTCAGGCGCTGCGGCATTGGGGTGATCCTGGCAAGCATTGGTCCGTGCGCATGGTGGCGGGCGAACCGGCATTCATCATCCCGCGCCTGCAGCTGGGCAATCTCACGGTCATGCCGCAGATGCCGCGCGCGGCGGAAATGGGCCAGCATTACCATGATACGGCCAGTGCGCCGGACCATCTCTATCTGGCCGCCTATCTGTATCTGCGTGAGCGGCTGGGCGTGCACGCCATCATCCACATGGGAACGCATGGCACGCAGGAATGGCTGCCCGGCAAGGACAGGGGGCTGGCAGCGACGGACTTCCCTTTTCTGGCGGTGGGTGACGTGCCGGTGTTTTATCCCTATTTGCAGGATAACGTCGGCGAAGCCATGCAGGCCCGGCGCAGAGGCCGCGCCGTCATCATCAGTCACCAGACGCCACCGTTCGCCCCCGCCGGTTTGTACGACACCCTGTCGGACCTGCACCAGCTGATCCACGAATACCAGCAACTCGATGAAGGGGCTGCGCAGGCGGTGGCCCGCGACAAAGTGCTGGCCGCTGCCGAGGCCAACCACATGGTGGCAGACCTGGGCTGGGATGAAAACCGGGCGCGGTTGCATTTCGAGGATTTTGTGCAGGAACTGCATGATCACCTGCACGAGCTGGCACGCGCGGCCATGCCGCTGGGCCTGCATACGTTCGGCGAGCCGGCCGAGCCGGAGCATCGCCTGATGACCGTGATGCAGCAATTGGGTGAGCCCTTCTATCGTGCGCTGGGCCTGCAGGATGACGAATGGCTGGCGCAAGGGCATGTTCCAGGTGTTGCTGCTGCCGTCGGCGCTGCGGCAAACGGGCAGCAAAGCCGGCAGGATGATGCGCTGACAGGAGAACTACCGCAGCAGGCAGTCGCCGCATCGGTGGCGACCGGGATGGATACCTTGCAGCAGTCGCTGCCCTACCGTTTTCTGCAAACCCATTTGCGTGCGCCGGTGCAGGATGACGGGCCGGCAGCGGCGCCCGGCCCGGAACCCGCATTGCAGGAACAGGTGACGCGTGCGCGCCAGCTGGACCGGGCACTGGAAGATACGCAGGAAATCGAAGCCCTGCTGGCCGGACTGGCAGGCCGCTTCGTGCTGCCGGGCGCAGGCGGAGACCCGCTGCGCAATCCGGATATCGCCAGCGGCCGCAATCTCTATGCCTTCGAGGCGGACCGCATTCCCAGCCCGGCGGCCTTCGAAGCAGGCGGCGCCGCCTATGCGCAGCTGCTGCAGGCTTATGCAGCCAGCCATGAGGGTGCCGTACCGGGCAAGCTGGCATTCAGCCTGTGGTCCTCGGAAGCCATTCGCCACCTGGGAGTCACGGAGGCCCAGGTGCTGCATGCGCTGGGTTTGCGGCCGGTCTGGGGGCGCGGTGGCCGGGTGGAAGCCCTGGAAATCATTCCAGCCCATGAACTGGGCCGGCCGCGCGTGGATGTGGTGGTGCAGGTGACCGGCGTATACCGGGATCAGTTCGACGGTTTCATGCGCCTGCTGGCAGAGGCCATGGAGCGCCTGGCGCAACTGGACGAGCCAGGCAACCAGGTGGCTGCCAATACCCGTGCCGCGCAAGCTCGTTTGCTGGCTGCCGGCGTCACGCCGGAACAGGCGCGGCAGGGCGCGCTGCTGCGCATTTTCGGCAATGCGCCAGGCGCCTATGGTACCGGCGTGCCGCATCTGACCCTGCGCGCGGATGCCTGGGAGGACGAGTCGGCTCTGGCGCAGCAGTTCATGCAGAGCAGCCAGTATGCTTATGGCACGGCTGCCTGGGGGGATGCCAGTGGCGGCATCCAGGTGCTGCAAACCCAACTGGGCGGCGTGCAGGCAGTGGTGATGTCGCGTTCATCCCATTTGCATGGCGTGCTGTCCACTGACCACCCCTTTGAATTCATGGGCGGGCTATCGGCGGCCATTCGGCAGATAGACGGCGCCGCGCCGCAATTGCTGATTTCCGACCTTCGCCAGGGACAGCCGCGCACGGCCAGCCTGCAACGTTTCCTGTCTGATGAGATGCGGGTGCGCTACCTCAACCCTGCCTGGATAAAGGGCATGCAGGAAGAGGGTTACGCCGGTACCCTGGCGGTGCTCGAGGCAACGAACAACCTGTATGGCTGGCAAGCCATGGATGCCTCCACGGTACGCGCGGATCAATGGCAGGCCATGTTCGATACCTATGTTTCCGATACCCGCGAACTGGGTATGCAGGAATGGTTCGAGCGCGACAACCCGCACGCCCAGGCGCAGATGCTGGAGCGCATGGCCGAAGCAGTGCGCAAAGGATACTGGGACGCGCCGGCAGACACGCGCCGCAAGCTGGCCCAGCGCTGGCAGGCGCTGCAACGTGATTTCCAGGTTCAGGCCAGCGCGGCGGTAACCCAAGACTATCTGGCGGACCTGCTGGCGGGTTTCGGCCTGCAGGATGGTGCAGCGCCATCGGAGGCTGCTGCAACAGCGGCAGGGCAGGCGGCCATGCCACAGCCGGAAGCGGATCAGGGTCAGGAGCCAACGCCATCGGTGCCAGTGACCGGGCAGGAGCTGCAGCCTGTGGCGGACATGGCGGACGCGCAGCAGCTCGCGTTGCTGCAGGGCGCGATCGCGCTGGCAGTGCTGCTGCTGTTGGTGGCTGGCGCCTGGCAGTACCGCCATGCCAATCAGCGTCCGCGCATGACCCGATCCGGCATTCACGCAATGACAAAAGGACATGAAGAAAAATGATGGGTGCGCCTAGCCTGGAAACAGGCCTATATGAAATTTCCAGGGTATTGCTGTGGCCGGTGCTGGTGCTGATTCTTGCTGCGCTGGCTTATTCCTTGTTTGCCTTGGGTGGCTTCCTGGCCGAATGGCTGGCGCGCCTGCGTGGCCGGCATCAGTCGTTGTTGCGCAGGCGCTGGGAAGCACAGGAACAGCAATGGGCCACGGACGATATGGAGCTATGGATCATGAAGCGCCTGGAGTGCCTGCGGATGGTGTCACGTGTGGCGCCGATGCTGGGGCTGATTGCCACCATGATTCCCATGGGGCCGGCCTTGCTGGCCCTGGGCAGTGGCGATACGGCGACAGTGGGAAGGAATATGGTGGTGTCGTTCGCAGCAGTGATCCTGGCGCTCGCCGGCGCCAGCATCGCGTTTTTTCTGTTGACGATCCGGCGCCGCTGGTTGCTGGAAGAATTGCGGGAGATCGAGAAAAACGGCAAGCCGCATAGTGCTGCCGGCGCTGTAGGAGAGGGTTGAGCGATGCGGTTTCTGGAATCCGACGACGCCGATGATCCCATTTTGTCGGTCGTCAATCTGATAGACCTATTCCTGGTTGTCATCGGCGTTCTGATGGTAGTGATCGCAAGCAATCCGCTCAATCCCTATGCCAGCGAGCATGTCGTGGTGGTAGAGAATCCCGGCGAGGACAATATGCGCATCACCATCAAGAATGGCCAGGAACTGCAACGTTACGAATCTTCCGGAAAACTCGGAGAAGGTCAAGGTATGCGAGCGGGCGTAACTTATAGGCTGGATGATGGGCGCATGATTTACGTGCCGGAGGGCGATGCCGCGCAGCCTTGAATGTCCAGAGATGGCCCATGGACAGCAGGGCGGATAGCGGGTGTGATCCGCGCGGAATTCAGGGGGAAAATAGTGAGCGTGGACAGCGGGCAACAATCTTGAGAATTCTCTCAAAATCGGATGTCCCATTGCATGATATGATAATGATTATCATACTTCTTGCCGCTGTTCCACTTTGCTTCAGGCTGGCGGCCAGACTGTCGGAGCGCGCCGGCAATTGTTGATTTTCTGCCGATCCATCCAATTTTTTCCTGGCGGTACTGGCGTATCGTGGGTACCAGATGAACAATGTCGTGGAAGAATTGCTGGCCTGCTACAACAAGTTGTGCAGGCATCTGGCGCGTGAGCTGCGTGATCCGCATACTGCCGATGACATTGCTCAGCACAGCTTTGAGAAAGTCTATGCCAAGATGATGCGCGAGGGGGCGGGGGCGATCGAATCGCCGCAGGCCCTGCTGTTCCACACCGCGCACAATATCGTCATCGACTTCATCAGACAACGCAAACATCAACAGGATTACCTGGAAGCCAGCCTGGTTGCGGCTGAAGCCATGCCGTGTCATGCGGCCTCTGCGGAGACCATCGTCATGTATCGCCAGTTGATGGAAAAAGTCGTTGCCAAGCTGGAAAGCCTGCCTGGTCGGCGTCGTGATGTTTACGTGCTGTTCCGTGTGTATGGCTATTCCAGGGCGGAAATTGCACAACGGCTGGCCATTACCGAGGCAGCGGTTGCCAAGCATGTCGTGCGGGCTACACTGGATTGCGCTGCCGCGTTGTCTGAATTGCGGGCATTGGCCGGGCCGGAGTGTTAGTCTGCCGAAGATGAAAGCCCTGCGGAATTCCTGTTGCTCCTATCGGTCATGCCGCCCTGAATGGCGGCCTGTTGGTGTTGCACGGCCTGCATTGCGGGGTGCGCCGTGAGTGCGGCAAGCACGCGGCCGGCTCCGCCATCCGAACGGATGATCGCGCACGCGCTACGCCTGATCGCAACCGCAGCGGTAGCGCCTGACGACGAAGCTCAGGCGGCGCGCCAGCAATTGCGCTTGTGGGTGGCCCGCTCCGAACGCCATGCCATGGCACATGCCGAAGCGTTGCGGCGCTGGAAGATGCTTGATCAGATCGGGACCGGTTTGCGCGATCAGTTCGCGGAACCCGCGCCACGCCGGCCAATACAACCAGGGTTAATGTTTGCCGCGACGCTGGCGCAGCCCGGCCGCCGGAAATTCCTGGCCATGGCGGCCGCAGGCCTGCTGGGCGGCGCTGCCATACTGGCCTGGCAGCATTCCCTGCGAGAATTCAGCCGGCGCTATCGCACCCGGATCGCGGAATCCTTTGCTGTCGAATTGCCGGACGGCAGTCAGTTGTATCTGGATGCCGACAGTGAAATCCTGGCGGAAATGTATGCCGGCAAGCGCGAAGTGGCTTTGCAACGAGGCCGGGTTCGTTTCGAGGTGACGCCAGATGTGCAGCGGCCATTCATTGTGCCGCTGCGCATAGGCGAAGTTGAGGTCGTCGGCACGATTTTCACGGTCACCGACCGCGGTGAGAGCGTACAGGTGGGGGTATCGCAGGGACATGTCCGCTGGCGTCCGGATGGATACTGGCCCTGGGGGGATGGCGGAACCGTAGACCTGTATGCCGGCGACCGTCTGTCCGTTCGTACCGGCCAGGCGCCAGCGGTGGATAGGCGTGTCGTGATACCGGGTGGGCGCGAAGACAGCTGGCGTGACGGCTGGCTGGTCTTCGATAATATGCCGCTGCTGGAAGCCTTGCCTGTGCTGAATGCCTATCTGGTCCGGCCATTGAAGAGCCTGGACCCCAGGGTTGGGCAGCTGCGCCTGACTGCCCGGCTGCGTGCGGACGACCCCAAGGCCTTGCTGGCTGCCTTGCCATTGATTCTGCCAATCCGTGTGGAGCCTGACGCAGAACGCAACGCGCTGCTATTGCGGTTGCGTTAAATGTGAGGTTGCGGTGAATACCGGGGCATCAGGCTGAGGGCATGGGGCTTGTCAGCTGTTGAACACCGCTTGTGGTGATTCAGCATGCATGACGGACAGTAGCCAACGTTGCAATTGTTCCACCGAGGCGCGGTCCAGCTGTTGCTGCAAGTCGGTGGGCAGGCAACCGAAGCGTTGCTGCAACTGGGCAGTGAGGGCTTGCGACAGCCCCTGTTCTATGCCTTGTTCCAGGCCACGATGCAGCCAGACGCGTTCGACGCTAGAGATGTAGGCCACGTTTTCCTCCTGTTCCAGGCGTTCCAGAGATTGGGTGAATGCAAGTTCCTGTGCAACGGGAAGACGCAGGACATGGTCGATGAACAGGAACAGCTGCCGTATCTCGGTTTCCGAGTACTTCAGTTGATAGAGCCGGCGCACCAGCCGGATTTTGCTGTGCAGCCGCGTGCGCGCCGATGTAGGGCGTTTGGCCGCTTCCAGTTCGGCCAGCAGTACCATCGCAAAAGGGTTATGCCCGGCCTGTGCCTGCAAGGCTTTTTCCTGGCCGGCCCAATCTTGTAAATGTATCACTGGTGCGGCATAGAAAAGGGTCAGAAAATTGCCATTCAGGGGGGCACGGCGGTGTTCCAAACAACGGATTTTTCTGGAATTCTTGCTCTTGGTGACGATAGCGAATTGCACGATGTCGTGTTTGGGGTACCGCGCTTCCAGGCGGCAGTAATAGCGGAACATGCGTTGGTGGAAATCACGTTCCAGGCGTGCCTGGATTTCCGTGTGCATCAATAGCAGCACCGGGCCGTGCCGGGTGTGCAGTTGCGCGAGCTATGTCCACATAGAGCCGGTCGCGGTAAAGACTGCCGCCGATGCGGCGCAGTTCCTTGTCCATGAAAACCGGAGCCGTGCGCCAGTCGATCAAATCATGGAATTCCGGCCAGAAAAGTGCGGTGCAGGGTTGCAGCCAGGTTTCCAGGGCATCTTTCCAGTGGCCGTCCGAGTCGGCACACAATGAGCTTGCCGGTAGTAGGGCCGATGCCGCTTCCGGTCTATCGGAAGACGGCGGAACCGGCATTTGCGCGGCACTGCGCGTTGGGCCGGGCCGGCAACTGCGGCGTGAGCGGGCAGGCCGGCACATGGCCTGCTGGGGAATGGCTGGCAACATGGGAAACAGCGGGCGGGTTGACGACCCTCACAGCATGCGCGGCTGGCTTGTGTCTGCCAAGGGCAGGCGTGACGGAAACGTCACGCTTTTTGAATCTGAGATCCCAAACGAGTGCATGCCGATTATGGCAGGCACTCGTTGTCGCGCCGAATACGAGCTCAACGGGTGGACGACGGCCTGCCAGCCTGCCGCATGGCCGGTCGTGCCGCCAGCAGCGCCAGCAGCGCCAATCCCAGTGGCCAGCCCAGCGGGCCGCCGCCCGAGCCGCTGTCGCCGTCATTGTCGGTGCCGCCAGGGGTTTCTTCTTTAGCGTCGCCCACCTGCAAGCTCACGGCATCGCCATACACACGGCCTTGGGCGTCACGGCAGTCCAGCTCGTAGGTATAGCGGCCATTCTGCGCCGGCTGCAGTTGCAGCTTGCCCGACACGCCCTGCGCGCCGTTAAAACTGCCATCGCTGCTGCGGGCCTGGCAACTCAGGCTGTTTGTGCTCCAGCTGAGTTCGGCGCTTTGTCCGGCCTGAATGCTGGCCGGGTTCAGCGTCAGCATGGCCGGAATCGTGAGATCCAGGGCAAAGAAGGAGCCGCCGCCGCGTTCACTGCTGGGTGTGTAGCGGCTGGGGTCGATATCGTCGCCGCCGCCCGAGCGTGCGTAGCCCCCCCAGCGGTTGGCGCCCAGCAGGGTATGGATATGCCTGCCGTCCGCCTGGGTCGTGACGGGGCCGCTGCTCAGGCCTATTGGGTGCGTGCCGTCCAGAATGGCCATGCGGTGCACGATTTCAAAACTGGCGTCATCCTCTTCTGTCGTGGTGTGGCTGGGTTTGACCCGGAAGATGGCGCCGTAGTCTTTCACTGAGTCTAGTTCGCCGGTTTCCGTATTCCTGGCATTGGCCACGCGATTGGCTGCCGTCCCGTAGAGCCAGCCATCCTTGGCCAGCACCATGGGGCCGTAGGGGCGGAAGGTGTTCGTGTTCAGGTCGCCCGTGATGCTGCCATCGGACGCAGCGGTATTGAACACATGGACATGTTCAATTGTTCCGCCAGGGCCCTCGGCCTTGTTGTACCGCCAAAGCACTTTATCTGTTGTGCCGTAAAGATAGTCGCCGACTTCGACCATGCCATTAGGGGCAGGTGTTATCAATCCGCTGGATTCGAATACTGTCTGGCCATCACGTGCGCGCGCCAGGCTTTGCAGGAAAGTGATTGACGGCGCATCGGTGCCGTTCAGTTCCGAGGTGCGAACCGCCAGGATGGCAGCGCCAGCGGAGTCATCCATGGGGATGCTGGCGTTGGGGTAGGTGCCTATCCATTTTGTGGCTTCGTTAACGGTTTCAGAATTGAAGGCGGTATAAGTGTTGCCTCCGCCCACCAGCACATAAAGCGTCCCGCCATGGTCTGAGCTGTGGACGACTGCATGAGTATTGCTGCCGTTGGGCCAGTATTCGTAGGTAACTGTAATTGAGCCTGCAGGTGGGAAATACAGGGCGCAATCTACAGGGGCGTAATTGTTGGCCATATCCAGGCACATTGTTGGGTTCGGCAAGGGAAAGGCCCATATGTGGTCTGGTACGACAGGAGGAAGCGATGCGTCAGGCACCTTGGGTGTGGTTACTGATTGCGTCGATATGAAAATAGGAGAAATGTGTTGTTCCGCATTCAGCTGGAATAATCCTGAGTTCCATGCGGGAATGTAAATATTTCCTTGGGAATCCTCTGCCCAGGTGGTGCCAAAAACACCAAGTTCTATACCGCCCACTTGATAGTTCGGCGAGAACTCCAGCGCATTATCGACTTCCAGTACGTCAGGGGCGGGTTGCCCGGGTGTCCACTTCAGGATGGCGCTGCGTTGTTCTGGCCGGCTCCATTCCAGCTGATTGTCCAGTGGCCGTTGATAGGGCCGCCAGCCATAAATCGTACCTGTCGCAGGGCTGACATACTCCAGCATGGTGCCGCGGCCCAGATCCTGGCCCTGGATGTCGCTGGCATCAAGGGTCTGAAAGGCGGCTGTGGGGGCTGCCGTGCCGACGAAGAGACGCCCCCAGCGCTGCAAAAAGGCCTTGCCGTCCTTGCCGCCGTTGATCACGCTGCCATACAGCTTGCCCTGGCTGTAGAGCAGCATCCCAGGCTGAGTGCCCGGCAGTTGCGCTGTATTGAGAATGCCTAATGTGCGGTAGCTTGGGGCTGCGCTGGAGGCGGCCTGCGCTGGCACCAGTGCGGCTTGCAGGCCGGCCCACAGAATCAGCGGCGTCAGCAGCGTGCGGGCTATCTGCTGGCGTGGCGCTGGCGCAGCGGTTTGGATGGGGAAATAGGAGCAGGTCTTCATGACGGTCAGAATTGTTTTTCGAATTTCAGGGAGACTTCGTTCTGGTGGTAGTCGAGCATCCAGTCTATGGAGCTGCGCAGGCGGGTGTGCTTGAAACTCAGGACAGGGGTGAAGCCGGCCAGCGCCAGGGCATCGGCCTTGAGCGTGGCCATATAAATGCGTTCCTTGTCGTAGTGCTCTGCACTCAGGAACGGTCCATCGAAGCGCCGGTTGCGCTGCATGCCCATCAGTGTGGTGCTGAAGCTGTTGCCGAATTGCTGGTACAAGCCCAGGCGCGCGCCTTTCTGGCGGTAGCTATCAGTCGGGCTGTTGTCGGTTTTGAAGCGGGTAAAGTCCACGCCGCCGAATAGCAATGTGTTGGGGGTGAAGGAGTAATAGCCTTGCAGGCCGACATACGCCTGGCGGCCGTCCATGCGCTGGGCGATGTTCTGATCCGTGTAGCGGCGCAGCTTGTGTTCGGCCTGCAGGCTCAGGTTGGCTCTGGGCAGGAAATTGTGCCCCCATTCGCCGCGCAGGCCATAGACGCGGTAATCGGTACTGGCATCCTGGCGGTGCAACTCGCCGACCAGCAGGCCGGCCAGCGTGTCGCGCGCGCTCTGGTAGGCGTAGCCGGTATGGACGGAAACGTGGTCGTCCGAATATTCCCGGTAATTGTTGTAGTGCTGGCCATAAGCACTGCTGCGGAACGTCAGGTAATGATGGCTGCGCAATTGCCAGTTCTTGTTGGCGCTGAATTCGTAGGCGGGGCCTCGGGCGCGGATGGGCTTGGGGAGACGGGTGACGATCAGCAGAAAGGGCGGATTGCCGCCAGGGTTGGACATTAACTGGAAGATTTCATTGCCATTGCTTTGATTGATATTGTGGTTGTCCACCATACCCAGCGAGATATAACCGTTCCAGGCCTGGCGCAGGTCCAGCGCATTCAGATAAGCGGTGATGCGCTGTGAGAGTCCGGCGGGCAGCGGCGCGGCCTGCAGGCTGGAAAAGAACTGTTGTGATTCACGGTCTTCTTTGTCCAGGAACAGCAGCTGCGCCAGATCCAGCTGGGCGCGGGTGAAGGCGGGGTCCAGGTCCAGCGCGGCACGGTAGCGTTCCTTGGCTGCGGCGAAGCGGCCTTCTGCCTGCAACAGGCCGGCCTCGACAAATGCCGCCATGGCGGGTTTGTGTTCGGGCAGGCCAAGATAGAATTTTTGCAGCGTGCGCACGTCATCCCAGCGCTGCAGGTTGATGCTGATGAACAGCGCCCGGCCAAGGTCTTGTTCGCTATAACCCAGGCGCAGGATCTGGCCGTTGTATTCCAGGCTTAACCCGTTGACTTCCGGTTTCAGCGTGAAGGATTCGGCCGTGTCGGCCGCCGGAAGGATGGCCTGTTCACGTTGTTGTGTCAGCGCACGCGCCTTGTCGAAGATCAGGCGCTGGTCATCTTCGATATTGGCGCTGACGGGTTGGGCATGCGCCAGCGATAGAGATATACCGAAAAAAAGGGTAAGACCGGATAGCAGGCGCAAAACGGGAAGGTGTTTGAACCTTACAAGTCGCAACGAGGTGGGATAAGCAGGAAAGGCCAAAGCAGTATCTGTGCGTGAGTAAGACAGAAAACAAAGGCACAGGCACACTTGAAGTGGGCCTGTGCGTAGAGAACTAACCCACGGAATGTGGGTTAGCGCTTACTCGAACTTGGCCGAGCCGCTGGCGCCACCGTAAGCTGTATTCAGGTCAGCATTGCCGGCAAATGTGGCATAACCTGCCAGGATTTGTGCTTGATCACCGTAGAAGAGACCGGTAGTCACGCCGTTGTATTGGGTGGTGCCCTGTACGCCGATAACAAGGCCGCCACCCGCAGTACCATAAGAGCCCGAGGCTTTGTCGATCTTGACATTGACAAAGGCGATTTGCTTGTTGCCCGAAGCGTTGCTGATGCCTCCATTCAGCACGGAAGTCGTGAAGTTGGCGCTCAGCGAGCCGATCAGGAAGGAATCGGTTTGTGTGCCCGCTCCATTGACGTAGTTGCTGATGCCGCGCACGTCATACATGACGGTTCCGGTTTTGGCGGAAATATCGCCGCTGCCTTGCATGCCGGTGTAGAACTGGGCGCGGTCCCACGTGGTGGGCTGGTAGATGGCCGGGTCATAGACCCACGAGCCGAAGTAAACCTCGTTCTCGTAGTAGCCTTGCGCGCTCTTAGCGCCATCGACGATGCGGCCCATCGTCGTGTAAGGAGATCCTATACTGATTTTTTTAATAATGAAATTGCCTTGTGCCGTAGTGCTAATTGACGTACCCGTTTCATAAAGAGTATGGGTGCGCAAGTTCATTATTGTTGGTATGCCCATTAGGCCGTGGCCAGGAGTGGTGTAATTAGCTACGCCAACTAAAGAGCCATTGATTGAGTCATCGCCTATGACTTGATATGGACCAGACTGTGCGTATGCACATGTCGTAGTAGACAGGATAACGACCGCAGCGAAGATAACGGACTTTTTCATGCTGTTCACCTTAAAAGTGAGTGTGGGAAACTGGCGTTGGCCAGGTACAGCAGGCAGCGTGTGTCATGGTGCGGTTCCATTCGAAAATCCAGCGTGAGCAAGGTGCAGGTCTGTCGTCGGCAGCGTTTCTTCCGTGTTTGGATGAAACGCTGCATGGGGTAGCGTGTGGCCTGGAGTCTTGGTCAAGGCGTCTTAAAAACTGGGTGCGTTTTTCATTGGCATGTCCGTTCAGAATTTCATCGTGGCGCTGAGCCTGACGGCGCGGCCAGGCGCGGGCATCATGGTGCGTGTCAGCGGGTCCAGGTAGTAGCGGTCGCTCAGGTTGGTGCCGACGACTTCCATGGCGTAGTGATCGTTGAAGCGGTAGCGCACATAGGCGTCGAAGACGGCTACCGGGTGCCACTGGATAGGGCGGTTGCCTGCTGAGACTTCCGGCCAGCGCGCGCCTTCGATATTGGCAAACTCGGCTTCCTGGGTCTGGTTGCGGCTGCTGTGGTAGGTCAGGCGGCCGCCGATTTCCAGGTCATCATTGAACCAGCGTGTGCCCAGGTCGGTGGTGATGGAGTAGCGCGGCCCGACCATGCTGCGCAGGAAACCGGTAGGGAAACCGCCTTCTATGCATTCGGGAATACGGCCATAGAGCGGGTCCAGCGCCAGGGCTTCACCTTTGTCGCAGACTTCCTGGCTGAGGTTGTAATTGCCGCCGACATTGAAGAACCAACGGCCGGTGTCCAGGCGCCCTTGCAGTTCCAGGCCCGAGGTTTTCATCTTGTCGAATTGCCAGAACAGGTTGTCGTCGATGCGGTCGATGATGTTCTTGACGGTGGTGTGGTAATAGGAAAAGCGGATGTCCGCATGCCGTGCCGATGGCAGGTAAGACGTCAGATTGTGGGCATAGCCGACTTCGATGTTGGTGGCGCGCTCAGGCTTGAAACTGCTGGCGAAGGGGGCGCCAATATCTGCGGCGCCTTTGGAAAAGCCGGAAGTGTCTTCGAAGATGCTGGGCATACGCACACTTTGGGCGTAGCGGCTGTAGATGCGGCTGTTATCTGTCAGGCGGGCGCTAATTGAAAAGACGGGGGCCCAAGCATGGCGCTTCTTGTTCTTCTCGATCAGTGCGCGCAATTCTTCCGGACTGGTCAGCCTGATGCTTTTTCTGGAATGGCGGAAGGCACTGATTTGTTGTTGTAACTGCTTGACCTCAATGGGAGCGGCATCCGGGTTCAAGGGATCTGCGTAGTATTCGACCGTACCGTTGTCGGCGTCATAAGTGCCATTGGTAAAGGGGTTGTCCTCGGCCTCGAATTTGTAGCCTTCCGTGCTGCGCTTCCATTCAATAGGGACATGAGCGACCCAGATTGCCTGACCGCTCAGAGGATCTGTCACCTGTTTGACTTCGTAGGGAATGCCTTGATGTCCGTAAGTATTGTCGGTATCAGGATATTTGGTTCGCAACGCCGCATTGAGTTTGTTGCTGGCTTCAGTCGCGATGGCATTGTTGCCTTCCTGCTTGGCTTTTTCATAAAGTGCTTTCAGGGTGGCCATTTCCTTGTCCAGGGGAACCAGCCAGGAGGAAAAGAGACCGGTACTGTAGGATTTGCTGTCGGAGCCAGTAAACGGCCCCCAGCCCCTGTTTTCAAGCATTGCGTCCACTTCAAAATCGGTAGAGGCATAGCTCACATACCGGGCGCCCGCATTGACGTCCAGCCAGGACAGCGGCTGCCAGCTGAAGTTGAAACCGAACTTGGATTCACGGCGTTTGCCGTCGCGCGGGCGGGCCTCGAATTCACCGCCATGGGTGTAGTAGTTGTAGTGGGGGTCGGGCTTGAGCCGTTCATGCTGGAAATCGGCGCTCAGCAGCAGGCTGAGGTTGTCGCGCAGGTTGATGTTGTTGTCCAGGCGGATACCGATGCGGTTCTCGGTGGAGCGCATCTTTGACTTATTGACGAGGCGGCCATCTATGTTCGGGTTGGGTAGAACGGGTGTGCCGGTGTAAGGCGTACCGGTATTGCTTTCGTGATATTCCTTGGAGCGTTGATAGGCATTCCAGGCATCATCCTGTTCATAGGGCTCCACCGCGTAGCCGCCAGAACTGTTCGTATCCGATTTGGTGCGTGTCGCCCAAACCTGGGCTTTCAGGTCTATCCAGCGGTTGTTGTCGGGGTTCCAGGCGTAGTCCAGGCTGAAGGCCTGCTGGTCCACTTCCGCCAGCGGCCATTGCGGCAGGCCGCCGTCTTTTTCCAGCTGTGCCCAGTTCAGGCGCGAGGGCATGATTTCGCCGTTTTCGATGATGGTCTTGCGATAGCTGAGGCCCAGACGCTGTTCCTGCGGCATCAGCAGATTGGCTTTCAGCAGGAAAGAGGTGGTGTCCATCGAGGTGTTCATGACCTCGGTGCCCGGCAGCGCCACGCGCGCAATGAAGGGGGCGAAGGGGCTGCGCCAGGGGTTCAGCGAGGTGCTGGTGTTCGGGGCGGCATCCATATATTTGTCCGCGCCCTTGGTGCCCGAGTAGTAGTTGCCGCGCCGGCGCACGGCCGTGGCCGCCAGGATTTCGTATTTTTCGCCCTGCCAGGCCAGCGCCAGCCGGGCGGCGGCATCTTCCATGTTGAAACCGCTGCGGCCGCTGCGTTTGGCGTCGCTGGTCAGGTTGGTCCATTTCCAGCTGGAAGCGAAGGTTTCCCAGTTGCGGTGCGCGCCAGGTATATCCCGGTAGTCCGTGTTGTAGATGCTGTCATTGATGCGGGGCTTGGTGGCGTTGTTGCCGGTTTCCAGCTTGAGCTCGGCACCGAAGGATTGGCCATCCTTGATGATGTCGTCTGCGCGCAGCGTGGTGATGGCAATGCCGCCGCCTATGCCGCCATGCGGCATGTCACGGCTGAGCGTCGGGCCTTTTTCGATGGCGACGGAACTGATCAGCGCAGGGTCGATGTAGTTGCGGTTGTTGGCACCGAAATAGCCGCGATAGACAGTGACGGCCTGTTCCGTGCCGTCCACGGCCACCGGCACGCGGCCCTGGCCCTGGATATTGCGGATGTTCGGGTCCAGGGCAGCGCTGTTGCGGGCTTCGCCGCTGAATATCCCTGGCGCGCCCTGGAAGATGTCTGCCGGCGAGGTGGCGCGGTAGGTATCCAGATAGGCTCGGTCCAGGTAGATATTGGTGATGTCCTTGTCGTAGACATTCTGGTGACCCTGATCGTGGCGGTTGGCGCCGATGACCGTGACTTCTTCCAGGGTGGTGACGGCATTGTGGCCCTGCTCACTGGGTTTGATGATGGTGAGGACATCCGGCCCGCTGGCCATGGCCTGCAGGCCGCTGTTGGCCAGCGCACGGCTGACGGCCTGCTGCGGGGTCATGGCGCCACTGATGGCAGGCGCCTGCAGATTGGCCAGTATTGCGCCATTGGCAAATATCTGGATGCCGCTGAGGCGGGAAATCTCGGTCAGAGTATCGGTCAGTGGCTGGGCGGGCAGGGAGAGTTCCAGGGTGCCATGGATGACCGTACTGTCTTGCGCATAGGCCGTGGAAGGCAGGGTATGGCCGCCCAGCAGTGCGGCGATGGCAAGGGAAATAAGCGTGTGGCGGAAAGCCGGGATCGAAGGTGATACCCGGACCGACGAACGGCTTGCCGGCTGGCTGTATTTCCTGTGTGACATGTTTTTATTTTTTCCTGGCGTAAGCATGGGAGAGGCCTGGGGCAGGTCGAAAAGCGTCAATCCCGACAGGGTCAAAGTTCAAGTCAAGGATGCAAATCTTAAAGAAAGTCATTCTTTTTTATTGCCCATCTGTAGCAGTAGACGGGTAGCGATAAAAAATGGAGACACCTCAGAGAGAATTAATGCGTGGCATACTGTTTTTATATTTTATTTTTCTTAATTAATATGCCAAGCCTTGAGGAGTGGGCAGCGCAACACTGTGACGCACGGCGGTGATTGATTCGATGTTTAGGTATATCGAGAGTGGCTATTCGATATCAGGGGAGGGCGGTCCGACCGGTGGCGAAGGCACGGGCAATCCTGGCGGTAATGAGTCTGGCACTGAAAATACCGAAGGCCAGGAAGCCTCGTCCGGTGGTGGCGGTGGTGCCGTCGCTTTGCTGCTGCTGCCCCTGGCCTGGCTCGGGCAGCGTCGTGACGGCCTGAAGCGCGCCTGAGCGCCAAAACGGTTTGCGATACTGGGTACGTTGGATCGCTGTTGGCACATCGCTGCCGGCGCGTGTCTGTTGCTGTAGATGCCGCCTGCGAGGCGGCATCCTTTTTTGTGCTCAGCCCAGCAGCGCCTGGACCCAATCTTCCACCGGGTCACCGCTGCCCAGTTTGGGCTGGATCAGGCCATCCACCATGAAAGTGGGCGAGACATGAATGCCGTTCTGGCGCGCATATTTGGCGTGCCATTTGATTTCGGTTTCCAGTTCCGGGAATTCGAAAGCCTCGGCCAGCGCCAGGCCGCTGTAGGCTTCGATGCGCCGGATGATGTCGCGCGGCGTGGCGTCCATGTTCGGCCCCTTGCAGTGGCCTTCGAATTCGAATTCCTCACGGTGTTCGCCGACGACCTGTAGCACGCGTTTGGCGTTGTCGCGTCCGCCTTCCAGCAGGGAGGCGGCAAGAATGCAGCGGGTGATCACACCCGAATACATATGCCAGGGCTGCGATTGCAGCCGGAGTTTCACCGTGATCCGGTCTGCGCCCGCCTGGGCCAGCAGCGTATCCATCTTGTTGAACGCCCGGACTGAAAAAGGGCAGGTGGGTTCCAGGAACATTTCAAAAATCTTGTCACCATGGCCCCAGGAGAGCGGGTCGGCCTTGCGTGAGGTGACAGACATTTCATATTCTCCGTTGAATATTGGTTCATATTAAAAGCTAAAAGCGGGCTGCCATGTTTTTGCTGCGAGGCGAGTTGGCAGAACAACAGGTCGGGAAAGAGGAGGGGGCATGCAGGAAATTCAATTGTCCAAGGCATTCACGCTGATTGAACCTGGGCCTGTCGTGCTGGTGACGACGTGTGATGGCGAGCGGGACAATATCATGACCATTACCTGGACCATGGTGCTGGATTTCGTGCCGCGCTTTGCGTTGGCAACTGGAGTCTGGAACTATTCCTATGCTGCGCTCGAAGCCAAGCGTGAATGCGTGCTGGCGATTCCCTCGGCCGACATGCTGGATACCGCAATCGGCATTGGCACCTGCTCGGGCAGCGAGGTAGATAAGTTCCGGCGTTTCGGGTTGACACCCGTACGTGGCCGGCATGTGGGAGCCGCGTTGATCCAGGAGTGCATGGCGAATATCGAATGCCGGGTGGTTGATATCGTTGCCGCGCATGGCATCGTTGTGCTGGAAGGCTTGGTGGCGTATGTGGATGACAAGGCCGGTACGCGGCGCATGCTGCATGCGGTGGGGGACGGGACGTTCATCGTTGATGGCAAACACATGAATCGGCGTGAACAAATGCTGTCCAAGCTGCCGGATGGAGTGTGAGCGGCAACTGATGTGAATCGACTGATTGTTGCTATTCGTATATTCTCATAGCGGGCACATGTGTTCTCCTCAGTGATCAAAATGATGGTAAATCATAGGTATGGAGCAATAGAATATGGCGGGTTCGGAAAATCCACTACGGTTTTCCTCCATTCCCGTCGTAGCCAGGACGATATGGGCCAAAAGTGGAGTGGGCGGAGGGCATAGCTTGCTGGCACATATGCTGGATGTTGCGGCCACTGCTGAAGCCATTCTGGATCAAGAGCCGGCAGGCTCTGTGGCATGGGTTGCTTCGGTGTTTGGTTTGCCCCGAGAGCATTGCCAGCGTTGGATTGCGGTTCTCGCGGGGCTGCATGATTTCGGCAAGGGCATACCGGGGTTTCAGGAAAAATGGCCGGACGGAGTGGCAAGAGATAAATCCCAGGGATTGACGTTTCCGTCATTTTCCTGCGGGGTTACGGATCACGCGTGTGCGACAGCGGCACTGCTGGGAAAACTGTTGCTTGAGTTGACCGATACGGAGGCGCGTTGGGTTCGGCATGTTCTTCAGGCGATCAGCGCGCACCATGGTTTCCATTTCAAGGTAGCAGAAATAAATAATGCCCGGCCCATCAGGGAACCTGCTGAATGGGGTAAAGCCCGTCATGCGATCCTCCAGGCTTATTGGCAAATACTGGCACCGGAAGGGAGACCACGTCAGGACGAACTGAGCCTGCCTGCCGTGAATTGGCTGGCAGGCATAACCAGCGCTGCCGACTGGATTGCCTCCAATCCCGAGTGGTTTCCGCTGGGTGAACGGCATGACGATTTGCACGCCTATTACGCGCACGCCAAAGTATTGGCTGCAGATGCATTGGGCCGAATTGGCTGGAGTCAGGTGCAGAAGTTGCAGGACGAACCTGCAGCGTTGGATACCCTGCTGTCGCGCATTACACAGCGCAAAGACATGCGCGCCAGACCATTGCAACAGGCTGGCGAGCGGCTGCTGAATGGCGCGAAAGGTCCATCGCTGATGCTGGTCGAGGCGCCAATGGGGGAGGGCAAGACCGAGTTGGCATTTCTCTGTTACTTGCGCCTGCAGGCTGCCAATGAGCATCGTGGGCTGTATGTCGCTCTACCGACTCAGGCTACCGGTAATGCGATGTTCAAACGTGCGCAGACTTTCCTTGCCGCCTTCGCCACCAATCCGTTGGACGTACAGCTTGTCCACGGTGGTGCTTCGATGAACGAGGACGCACAGCACTTGCGCACAGTGCACCTGCGCGGGATCAACCAGGACAAAGGCGAAGCCCTTGCGGCGTCGGCATGGTTTTCCCAACGTCGGCGGCCACTGCTGTCGCCCTACGGAGTGGGAACGATCGACCAGGCGTTGTTCTCGGTGCTCAACGTCAAGCATCACTTCGTGCGTCTGTGGGGGCTGGGCAATCGCGTCGTGGTGCTCGACGAAGTCCACGCTTATGACACCTACACGTCCGGGCTCATTGTGACGCTGTTGCAATGGCTCAAGGCCTTGGGCAGTTCGGTGGTGTTGATGAGTGCCACTTTGCCTAGGGCGCGACGGGACGAACTGCTGGCTGCCTGGGGCGTTGAGCTCGGGGCTGTGCCGGAACTGGCTTATCCACGCTTGTTGTTGGTCGATGACCATGGTGTGCATGGCGATCATTTTTCCGCGCGCCCACTACCGCCGATCCAGTTGGCCAGACTGGGAGAGGACGTGGAAGAACTTGCCGACCAGGCTGGAAACTTGCTCGCTGCTGGTGGCTGTGGGGCAGTGATTGTTAATACCGTCGATCGTGCCCAGACCTTGTATCGCCTGCTGCGTGAGCGGCTGGAGCCGGATATCCCGCTGTTACTGTTCCATGCACGTTATCCGATGGATGAGCGCAGTAAGCGGGAACAGGACGTATTGTCCAAATTCGGGCCTGCGCCAAACAGTGATCGTCCTGGTCGGGGCTTGCTGATTGCTACTCAGGTGGCCGAACAGTCGCTTGATCTTGATTTCGACTTCATGCTCAGCGACCTGGCGCCGATTGATCTATTGCTGCAACGTGCGGGTCGCCTGCACCGCCACGCGGATCGTCAAAGGCCACAGCTTCACCGTGAAGCACGGCTGTGGGTAGCAGGGTTGGAACCAACGTTTCCCGATCTGAAGGCGACGGCCTGGGGTTTTGTCTATGACCCTTACATCCTCGGGCGCACCTGGGCGCTGTTGCAGAACGAAGAAACACTGACCTTGCCCGACGATATTGATCGTTTGGTACAGGCTGTCTATGGTGGTGAGCCATTGCCCGAAAACCTGAGCGAAAAAGTGCAGAACGCCATCGAGATTGAGGCCTATGGCGAGTACCGTGCCAAGGTGAACAAGGAAAGGCAGCAATCGCTTAACATCGCCATTGATCCTTCGGCTGAGCCCCAGTCTGCCTATATCGACAAGCCTCGAGGCAACGACGAGGATGATTTGCTGGGCCTGCGTAACAGCACCCGTCTGGGTCGGGAAACCATCACGCTGGTGCCAATTGAGGTAGACGAAGGCGGTTGGCGTGTACTGGAGGAGGTAGTCTCGCCGGATCAGCAGCTTGACGACGCATGTGCCCGGTTCTTATATGGGCGCCAATTGCGCCTGTCGCGTATGGCCGTGGTCAAGCATTTTCAAGGTATGGATCTGCCGGTAGCTTTTGCTGAACATCCCCTATTGCGAAATTTCCGTCCGCTGCCGCTAACGCAGGGAGGATATGATCTCCTGGGCATACGGCTGCGCCTGGATGCGGAATTGGGGCTGGTTTATGAAATCGAAGACTCGAACGTGAGTGGTGGATGAACAAGGACTTCAATCTATTGGATGAACCCTGGCTGCCAGTGCGCTTGGCTGATGGGCGCATTGACGCGTTGGGACTGCTGGATGTTTTTCGCCGCAGTGGCGAAATCACAGCGTTGGCTGACACTGCGCCCCCCAATCTGGTGGCGCAATATCGGCTGTTGCTGGCCATTCTGCATCGCGCACTCACCCTCGCCTTGCCGGAAGGATGGAAGGACAGGGATCGTGCCCGATGGTACCGCGAGGGGCTGCCCGTCGAAGCTATCATCGAGTATCTGGAACACTGGCGCGAACGCTTCTGGCTGTTTCATCCTGAATATCCCTTCATGCAGGTGGCGGCCTTGGCTGAGGCGGAGGAGACGAAGGACAAGAAAAAGCCATGGACACAGATCGCGCTAGCCAGTGCCAATGGCAACACCCCAGTGGTTTTTGACCACGCTTGTGACGCTATACCGACGGCTATTTCACCAAGTAGCGTGATCGGTAATTTACTGGGTTTTTTACAATTCACGCCTGGCGGCTTGGTCAAAACCTTACGTGACTCAGACAAAGCCGGCGCGCTCGCTAACACCGCTGCGGTTCTTCCTGTCGGAATCAACCTGACGCAAACGTTGGTGTTGTGTCTTCATCCCTGGCGTGGCAGTGATGACGCTCCTGCCTGGGAGCGTGAACCTTTGGCCGTGTCACAACTGCGCGCTGCGCCGGTTCTGGCGACAGGTCCGAATGACCGTTACACTCGCCAGAGCCGTGCTGTATTGCTATTGCGAGAAACGGATGGTTCGATCCTGTGGTTGCATTTTGCTGCGGGTTTCGCTCTGGAGGAGGATGCCAATTCTCCTGACTCTATGGCCAGCTTTCGTGTAGGAAGCAACGGCCCGGTGAGACTGAGCTTTGTTGCTGGGCGGGCTTTATGGCGAGATTTGCCGGCGTTGGTGCCAAACCCTTCCGGGACCAGTCAGCCTGCGGCGGTGCTGAGCTATGCGCTTGCCTTGCATGACCAGCTCGACCCTTTTGAATCGTCATATCAGCCCTTGCTGATCGCTGGGTTGGCCAGCGACCAGGCCAAGTTGCTACGTTGGCGTTCGGAAAGCATTGTGTTGCCCGTAGCCTTGCTGGAAGATGCGGACAAAGCCCGTTATCTGCGCGAACTGGTGGAAAAGGCTGAAGACCTGTTCAGTGACCTGCGCAAGCTGGCTGTGCGCATGCTGGCCGAGACACTTCCAGATGCAGGCAGCAAGGACACTTACACCCGGGCACGCAGCATACTTGATGCCAGTCCCTTCACTACCCGCTACTACGCCACGGCCGAGCGCACTTTGCCAGAATTGCTGGGCTTGCTGGGCGAAGGTGATTTCGAGCAGGCGACCGAGCGCTGGCATGCCATCCTGCGCAGCAGTGCCCTGGTAGCCTGGGAACAGGTCTCTATTGGCCTGGGCCGCTCGTCCCGCGCCCTGCGGGCCGATGCCAGATGCCTGCCCCGTTTCCACGGCCTGCTCAACAAGCATGTGCCGGTTATTGAACCACCCGCGACTGCCAAGGAGGCTTGACGTGAGCGAACACGCGGAAAGATTCATCGAAAACCTCAAGGCCTTGCGCGAACGCGATGCCGGCGCCATAGCGGTGCTGCGGCATAGCCTGACTTTTGAGCCTGGCGCTTATCCGAGGGCATTTCCCTATGTGGAACGATTTGTTGGGGCTGAGCGTTCGGCCAGGAATGTTTGGCGGCTGGCTCTGTATGCCGTAGCTGGGTTGTTTGCACGGCATCCCGAACAGCAGAACCGCAGTTTTGCTGCCGCCTTTGGCGAATTGCTGCGTAAGCGTGAGAGTCCGAGTATCGAAAAGCGCTTCATTGCCCTGCTCGAAGCCGATGCCGACAACATCCTCGATTACTTGCGCCAGGCCATCAGCTTGCTGGCGGCTGATGATATAGGTCTGGACTATGTCCGCTTGCTGGACGATCTTGCCGTCTGGATGAACCCGCATGCAGACCGGGATCGTTTGCGCCAACACTGGGCACGTGATTTCTACCGCGCCGCCGAATTCAACACCGAATCTGATATCGCCTCGTAAATGGAAAGCCCTCATGAGCACGTTCATCGAATTTCACTTGATCCAGAATTTTGCCCCGTCCAATCTCAACCGCGACGACACCGGCGCGCCGAAAGATGCCATCTTCGGTGGCCAGCGCCGGGCGCGGGTGAGCAGCCAGTGTTTCAAGCGGGCCACCCGCCTTGCGGCAGCCGAGCATGATCTGGTGCCAGAGGCGTATCGCGGGATCCGAACCAAGAAGCTGAGGAGCTTGTTGCTCGAACAGTTGGCCGAGCGAGATGTCAATGAAGCCGCAGGCAAGATCGAAGTTGCCTTGGGGGCGGCTGGCTTGAAACTCAAGGATAATGGCAAGACCGAATATCTGTTGTTCCTGGGCCAGAACGAAGTGGCGGCGTTTGCGGCATTGATTGACCAGTACTGGGATGAACTGGCCGTGGGCAGCGAGAAAAAGAGCAAGAAAGACGCCAAGGCCGGCATTCCGCCTGAGATCGTCAAGAAGGCCAAAGCCTTGTTGGATGGAGGCAAGGCCGTGGATGTGGCCTTGTTCGGTCGTATGTTGGCCGACCTGCCGGCGGTCAACCAAGATGCAGCCTGCCAGGTGGCTCATGCCATCAGCACTCATCGTGTCGAACGTGAGTTCGACTATTTCACTGCCGTAGATGACAAGGGTGGCGAGGATGAAACCGGGGCAGGCATGATTGGCTTGGTGGAATTCAACTCGGCCACTTTTTACCGCTATGCCGTGCTGGACGTGAAAAAACTGCTGGAGAACTTGCAGGGTGACCGTGAGCTGACACTGGCGGCAATCGAGGCCTTCACGCAGGCGCTGGCACGTGCCATTCCCAGTGGCAAACAAAACAGCTTTGCGGCGCACAACCCGCCCGAGTTCATCGGTGTTTCCTTGCGCCACGCCACGCCGCTGAACCTGGCCAATGCCTTCGAGCTGCCGGTCAAACCCAGATCCGACGTTTCCCTCACTGCGCAGTCGGTCGCTGCGCTGGCCAATTATGAAGACAAGCTCGCTTCCGTTTACGCCACGCAGCAGGATCAGTGGTTGTACCTTGATCTTACCGGCCGTTGGCCACAGGACAAGGGCGAAGCGCAGATGTCCCTGGTTGAATTGGCGCGTCGTTTGCGGGAACTGGTTGCTGCCAGTTTGGGGGAATGAAAGTGGCTACCTTGCTATTGCGTCTGCAAGGACCTATGCAATCGTGGGGTACCACCAGCCGTTTCGACGAACGTGATACGCAACTGGAACCGTCTAAGTCCGGCGTGATCGGCCTGGTTTGCGCAGCATTGGGGCGTGACCGTAGTGAGCCGGTGGAGGATCTGGCCACGTTGCGTATGGGTGTGCGCGTGGATCGTGAAGGAGTGCCGATGCGGGATTACCAGACCGCGACTGGCGTCATCAACGCAACGGGCAAGGTGGAAAAGGATCGTACTGTGGTCAGCCCCCGCTTTTATCTGTCCGATGCAGTATTCCTGGTAGGGCTGGAGGGTGATCGCACCTTGCTGGAAAGTATCTACGAAGCACTGCGCCAACCTGTCTGGCCGCTGGCGCTGGGGCGTAAAAGTTTCGTACCGTCGATGCCGGTGCATTTGCCTGAGGCCCTGCTTGATGTCAGCTTGGCGCAAGCACTGTTTCAATGGCAGGCCTTGGTGGGTGATGGAAAAGAGGCGCGGCGGTTCGTGTTGGAAGATGCTTCCGAAGGGGCAATCCGGCTTGATCAGCCGGTGGCTCCTTTTGCCGAACGACGTTTCGGTCCGCGTTTTGTGAAAACCCTTGTATTACCAGCAGGAGGCGAGCGTGCATCTGACCCGGTTATGGCTTGACCCGCTCGCACCGCAAGCGCGGCGCGACCTGGCCGATCCTTATGACATGCACCGTACCCTTGTGCGAGCTTTCGCGGATGACGTCTCTCTACCACCGCCGCGCTTTCTCTGGCGACTGGAAACGTCGGCGGCTTGGCGGGATCCACAGTTGATTGTGCAGTCTAGTGATTCTGGGGACTGGGCCTATTTGGACGCCATACACGGCTATTTGAAAAAATCGCCGGAAATCAAGTCCGTGGCGCTCGAAAGCCTGCTCCGTCGCGACAGTCGATACCGTTTCCGGTTGTTGGCAAACCCCACAGTGAGCCGCGAAGGCAAGCGCTTTGGCTTGGCGTCGGAAGACGCACAACTGGCTTGGCTGTCCCGTCAGGGGGAGCGGCTGGGTTTCCACGTTGAAATGGCATTGGTTGCTGCCAGTGATCTGCTCGTCATTCGTAAAGGAAAGACGAAGATTCAATTACAGCGAGCCTTGTTCGAGGGAATTCTGCAGGCATTTGATGTCACAGCGTTGACTGCTGCTGTTCAGGCTGGTATCGGCCCGGGCAAGGCATTCGGTTGTGGCCTGTTGAGCTTGGCGCGGGTCTGAAGCATGCTTCCTCCACTCAAGCCGCTACCGATGAAGGACCGCGTGTCAATGATCTTCATCCAGTACGGGCAAATAGATGTCATTGATGGCGCGTTTGTTGTCATCGACAAGAATGGCGTGCGCACGCACATTCCCGTTGGTTCGGTAGCCTGCATCATGTTGGAGCCGGGCACGCGGGTTTCCCATGCGGCAGTCAACCTGGCGGCGACCGTTGGTACGTTGCTGGTCTGGGTAGGGGAAGCCGGCGTACGCTTGTATTCCAGCGGCCAGCCCGGTGGTGCTCGTGCAGACCGGTTGTTGTACCAGGCAAGGCTTGCCTTGGATGATGACCTTCGTTTGAAGGTCGTGCGTAAAATGTACGAAGTACGTTTCGGTGAGCCAGCGCCGGCGCGGCGTAGTGTGGAGCAACTGCGTGGAATTGAAGGTGCTCGGGTTAGGGCTACCTACAAACTGTTGGCACAGCAGTACAAGGTGAATTGGCAGGCACGTAATTACGATCGCAACCAATGGGATGCGGCCGACATCCCAAACCGTTGCTTGTCGGCTGCGACCGCGTGTCTGTATGGCATCACCGAAGCTGCGGTCCTGGCAGCAGGTTACGCGCCGGCGGTGGGATTCATTCATACCGGCAAGCCACTTTCCTTCGTGTACGATATTGCAGATTTGTACAAATTCGAAACAGTGGTGCCATTGGCTTTTCGTATTGCCTCCAAGTCACCGATTGCTCCGGAACGTGAAGTCCGCATGGCTTGCCGTGATCTGTTTCGTTCGGAAAAGCTGCTGGGCCGTATCATTCCATTAATTGAGGAAGTGCTGGCCTCAGGTGGCATCTCCCCGCCCGAAGCGCCGCCTGAATCCGTCCCTCCGGCCATTCCCAATCCCGATGGCCTGGGTGATGCAGGGCATCGGAGCCGGTAATGTCATTTTTGGTTGTCGTCACTGAGAACATTCCTCCCCGTTTGCGCGGGCGGCTGGCCATCTGGTTATTGGAAGTGCGCGCTGGCGTTTATGTTGGTGATGTTTCCAAGCGGGTAAGGGAGATGCTCTGGCAACAGTTGGAGGCTGGGTATGAAGATGGCAGCGTGGTAATGGCGTGGGCGAGTCCAACCGAGTCAGGTTTCGACTTCCAGACGCTAGGCGCTAATCGTCGCAGACCGATTGACTATGACGGTTTGAGGTTGGTGGCGTTTGATCCACAGATGGAATCTGATCTTTAACAAAATTCGGTAGTTTTTCTATTGCCATATTTGTCTTTATGGATCAATGGCTTATATTTGGTGTGTTCCCCGCGCATGCGGGGATGAACCGACCCTCTCCCTGACCGGCGTGGCTCCTGTCCTGTGTTCCCCGCGCATGCGGGGATGAACCGTCTACGCCATCCACGCGAAGTATCTCACCACCGTGTTCCCCGCGCATGCGGGGATGAACCGACACCACGAAACACTAGCGATAATTCATGGCCGTGTTCCCCGCGCATGCGGGGATGAACCGCCGCTAATGACGTTTGCTGCCGTCTGCGGCTTGTGTTCCCCGCGCATGCGGGGATGAACCGCCCCTCAAACACATCGACAACCTGCGCGAGATGTGTTCCCCGCGCATGCGGGGATGAACCGCGCTCCCACAGCATCTCGTCGGCCTAGTCACCGTGTTCCCCGCGCATGCGGGGATGAACCGGCCGATGGCCGGTGGTCTATTGACCGCCTGAAGTGTTCCCCGCGCATGCGGGGATGAACCGTCTGCTCAAGCGGAGTGCCATCATCGACACCCGTGTTCCCCGCGCATGCGGGGATGAACCGGTGATCGGTCCGTATAACACGCCCTATGTGTCGTGTTCCCCGCGCATGCGGGGATGAACCGCTGATTCTTTTCGTTCTCACACTCACGCTGCGGTGTTCCCCGCGCATGCGGGGATGAACCGCAACAAACCTGCGCGACACCATCACCCCGAAGGTGTTCCCCGCGCATGCGGGGATGAACCGTCAGCTGCCGGACGGCGACCCGGCTAAGTCTAGTGTTCCCCGCGCATGCGGGGATGAACCGGTGGACCCCTAGAACGGGCCAGCACCAGGACGTGTTCCCCGCGCATGCGGGGATGAACCGTCAGATACGTCCTGCCGTCATGCTCGCGGGTGGTGTTCCCCGCGCATGCGGGGATGAACCGCTTACGTATTCACCGAATCCGGGAATTTCAGCGTGTTCCCCGCGCATGCGGGGATGAACCGGCCAAAATTGCCAAAAATAATGGCGATGCGACGTGTTCCCCGCGCATGCGGGGATGAACCGTATTACCGCCGCAGTCCGGCCAGGAGCGTGGCTGTGTTCCCCGCGCATGCGGGGATGAACCGTACTCACTCAACCCCCTAACCGTCTCATACCCGTGTTCCCCGCGCATGCGGGGATGAACCGCAGCATGAGTCGGTGCTTGTCCTTCGGGACTTGTGTTCCCCGCGCATGCGGGGATGAACCGCCGCGCTGTATCTTGACGCCTGGAAGTGGGCAGTGTTCCCCGCGCATGCGGGGATGAACCGTACATTGGCGCAGCGCTGGCTGATGAATCACCGTGTTCCCCGCGCATGCGGGGATGAACCGTCGAACCAAATGAACGCCGACGACCTCATTGCGTGTTCCCCGCGCATGCGGGGATGAACCTCGAACCAAATGAACGCCGACGACCTCATTGCGTGTTCCCCGCGCATGCGGGGATGAACCGAAAACGCAGGATGCGCGACCGGAGGCATTCAGGTGTTCCCCGCGCATGCGGGGATGAACCGCTGGCCGAATCGAAACTGGTTGACTATCTCACGTGTTCCCCGCGCATGCGGGGATGAACCGACAATCCTAGCGACTGTTTTCTCCCCTGTGCAGTGTTCCCCGCGCATGCGGGGATGAACCGACAGTCCTGTCCAGAAACTGATCGACGGCTTGGTGTTCCCCGCGCATGCGGGGATGAACCGCGCACAATCCATCCAGATCGGCAATACTTATGTGTTCCCCGCGCATGCGGGGATGAACCGAAACCTCACGCGGGAAGCCGCGCTACCGTTTCGTGTTCCCCGCGCATGCGGGGATGAACCGCAAGCCAGCAAATCGCTGACCAATCTCGGCATGTGTTCCCCGCGCATGCGGGGATGAACCGGATCAGTGCCGGCGTCTTCTCACGCTGCTTCGCGTGTTCCCCGCGCATGCGGGGATGAACCGGCAGGGCGAACGGATTGGATTAGTCGATATGGGTGTTCCCCGCGCATGCGGGGATGAACCGACATAGCCCCTATTCTTTTCGTCTGTAATTTCGTGTTCCCCGCGCATGCGGGGATGAACCGTCGCGGTAATTGACGATTTGTGCCAGGTTCCAGTGTTCCCCGCGCATGCGGGGATGAACCGCGCCAACCTGTCCGGCAGCAGCCAGCGCATTTGTGTTCCCCGCGCATGCGGGGATGAACCGTTCGCATTATGCATGGCGGGGAGAAATACGTAGTGTTCCCCGCGCATGCGGGGATGAACCGAAAATAGACGCCGGGCCGCCCAGCGCTGAAACGTGTTCCCCGCGCATGCGGGGATGAACCGGCATGGCATACATGATTGACATGCTGGGCCACGTGTTCCCCGCGCATGCGGGGATGAACCGGAACATTAAGCGAGACGAATTCACTATTGTTCGTGTTCCCCGCGCATGCGGGGATGAACCGCGGGCATGTGGTATGTCACAAAAGAATTAGATGTGTTCCCCGCGCATGCGGGGATGAACCTGCCCCTGGCGGGTTTAGTTGAATAATAGTCCCGTGTTCCCCGCGCATGCGGGGATGAACCGGCCAATATTTTTTGATGACTTCTTTTGCGTCCGTGTTCCCCGCGCATGCGGGGATGAACCGTGGCTGGCTCCAATCGGATAAGATTTAGATTCGTGTTCCCCGCGCATGCAGGGATGAACCGTGACCCTGGCGGGTTCAATTGAATAATAGTCCGTGTGTTCCCCGCGCATGCGGGGATGAACCGCCTGGGCCCCACCCCAGGCCGGAGCGCTTCGCGTGTTCCCCGCGCATGCGGGGATGAACCGGCTATCCGGGGGCGTGCGCTGGGGCAAATATCGTGTTCCCCGCGCATGCGGGGATGAACCGGAGAACGGTAATGGCTGAGAACCAGTGGATGAGTGTTCCCCGCGCATGCGGGGATGAACCGTTGCTTGGTGATCTGGTTGCGGCGCTTGGCGGGTGTTCCCCGCGCATGCGGGGATGAACCGCCTGCCCTCGATCAGCTTCTTGTAGCCGAGTAGTGTTCCCCGCGCATGCGGGGATGAACCGCCAACTTAGCGCCAGCGCAGCTATTTTGTTGGGTGTTCCCCGCGCATGCGGGGATGAACCGAAAATCCAGTCCATCATTCCCCCTTTGCCGCAGTGTTCCCCGCGCATGCGGGGATGAACCGGCCGAACAATTCGGCGGCTGTCGTCATCTCGGGTGTTCCCCGCGCATGCGGGGATGAACCGGCTTACCGAAAAGGAAACCGCCATGTGGTTCAGTGTTCCCCGCGCATGCGGGGATGAACCGGCAGAACGTCGCGGAAATGGTTGTTGGATTCAGTGTTCCCCGCGCATGCGGGGATGAACCGACTATCTCGATCTGGTTCGCCTGCCGCTTTACGTGTTCCCCGCGCATGCGGGGATGAACCGATAGGGACTCGGGATGTCCATCTGTTTCCTTTGTGTTCCCCGCGCATGCGGGGATGAACCGCGACAGCGTTACATAGAGGCTGTAAAGATTGCGTGTTCCCCGCGCATGCGGGGATGAACCGGCTGGTGGTGGACGGGAGAAACCATAGGCCAGAAGTGTTCCCCGCGCATGCGGGGATGAACCGTAAATCATCGCGGCTGCACCCATCAATTGCAATGTGTTCCCCGCGCATGCGGGGATGAACCGGTCGAATGGCACAATCGGGGCGCACACAATAAGTGTTCCCCGCGCATGCGGGGATGAACCGCGGCTTGGAACATGGGCGATTGGGGATGGACTGTGTTCCCCGCGCATGCGGGGATGAACCGCTCTACGCCCACCCGCCCCGCGCCCAGGCTGAAGTGTTCCCCGCGCATGCGGGGATGAACCGAAACTGGATATTCTGGAGCTGTCCAGGATGAGGTGTTCCCCGCGCATGCGGGGATGAACCGGCGCGACGGACTGCTGATCGGAGGCTGCTATGCGTGTTCCCCGCGCATGCGGGGATGAACCGCTGATCGAGCGCGGGCTGATGGTTGCTCATGAGTGTTCCCCGCGCATGCGGGGATGAACCGTCCATCCGCGCGTCCGGGTGAATGTGAACGCTGTGTTCCCCGCGCATGCGGGGATGAACCGGCGCCGGAATTGGCTTGCAACGGCTTGGCCTGGTGTTCCCCGCGCATGCGGGGATCACTGGAAGCTGTCGGCGTTGCAGAAAGAGAAGC
Source organism: Kerstersia gyiorum (assembly GCF_048595715.1). Classification (NCBI taxonomy): domain Bacteria; kingdom Pseudomonadati; phylum Pseudomonadota; class Betaproteobacteria; order Burkholderiales; family Alcaligenaceae; genus Kerstersia; species Kerstersia gyiorum. The sequence continues at coordinate 2,816,346 of NZ_CP169556.1, read as the reverse complement.
TGCGCCAGTACCTAGCCCGGTCGCCCGTATTGCAGGCGCTGTATTTTGCCAAGCAACAACTTAATGGATTTCTGGTGATGATGCGCCTGAAGGAAATGTTCTCACGCAGGGCGTATGGATTCAGAAACTTTGAGAATTACCGCATGCGGGTCTTGGCCTAGTGCGGTTGGAATGGTGTGATCAACCGGGTCTGATGAATCACCGTCCCCCGTTTATGGGGTAGAGCCGTGGCCTTGAGAACGCTCGCGTGACCACCAGAGAAAACGGAGAACAGAGAGGCGACGGCGGGGGCGAAAACGCCGCCTTCGCAGGGGTGGCGCTCGCGAGGCAATGCCCGGAAACCGCGCCAACACTGGGGGGAACAGACAAAAAAAAACCAACCGAGAACGGTTGGTTTTTTAAATAGTGGTGGAGCCGGCGGGAATTGAACCCGCGTCCGCAAGCCCTCCGCAGGCAGTTCTACATGTGTAGTCGATAAATTTTAAGTTTTAACCTTGGATCATGCCTATCGACAGGCCCTTCCTTGGCGATTCACTGGATTTAAGATCTGGCTTCGTGACCCAGACAGACCCGATTCTTTGTAGATGACGCTGCTCCAGGTTTTACCCTGGCTGACCCAAAGACAAATCAGTGCAGCGGCTCACCGCTTAAGCGGCCAGAGCGAAACGCTCGTCGTTGGCGTTTGTAGTTTTCCAGTGGATTTACGAGCGAACTGGTGCTCGACATGCCCTGCTCTGTTTCATGACCCACGTCGAATCCGGATCGGCCCCAGAGGTAGTTAATTCTACGCGTACATGCTGGCTAATGCCAGCATTATGTTTCAAACAGGTGTCTCCCGTGCGCAACCGCATGGCACCAGCCTCTGTGGCGTCATGACTGTGCTGCCGGCGCCTTGCTGTCCGGCGCGCCTGGGCGGTTGCGCCAGCGGCGCGGCTTGAGCTCGCTCACAATGATGCCCAGTACGACCAGGCTGCCGCCCAGCAGCGCCAGCGCAGGCAGGCGTTCGCCGGCAATGCGGCCGATCAGCCCGGCCCATACCGGTTCGCCAGCATAGATGATGGCCGCCCTGGCGGGATCGACGAAGCGCTGCGCCCAGTTCATGACCAGCTGGATCAGGGCGCTGGCCAACCCCAGGCCGCCCGCGCACAGGAGCAGCGTCCAGGAGAACGGCGGGATGCGGGTTTCTCCGGCAAGCGGCATGAGGGCGAACGCCGTGACGGAGGCCGTGGCCAGTTGCACGACCACTACGCGGCGCAGGTTCACGCTCCTGGAGAAATGGCTGATGAGCACGATTTCAACTGCCACCGCAAAGGCGCAGAAAATGGTCAGCCATTGGCCTTGGTTCAGGGTAATGGCGCCCGTGTTGTTGCCGGTCAGCAACAGCAGGCCGCTGAAGGCCAGCAGGATACCCAGCCAGGTCATGAGGCGTGGCGCTTTGCGCAATAGCAGCCATTGCAGCAACAGTACCAGGGGCATGTAGAGCGCGGTCAGGAAGGCGGATTCGCTGCTGGTGATGGTTTGCAGGCCCAGGGTCTGGGCGCCATATCCCAGCGTGATGGAAATGCCGATGACGACGCCGGCCCGGATGTCGCGCCAAGTCATGCCGCGCAGCGCGTTCAGGGAAATCAGCCCGACGGCCAGGGTGGCGGCGGCAAAGCGGCAGCCGACGAAGAACATCGGGGTGCTGCTGCCCAGGGCGTACTGGACGGCCAGGAACGTGCCGCCCCAGATCATAGTGATGAACACCAGGGCCAGTTGCGGCGCGAGCGCAACGGCACGGCTGGGCCGGGAAACGGCGGAGCGAGGCATGGTGAGGGTGGCGCGCAGGCGCGTTTGGTAAGAGGAGGCTTGGAGGGAATAAGCCCCGGCGCGGCAGCGACGCCGGGGCAGGCCGGTGCCTAGCGGCGCGGCAGCAGTTCCAGTACTGCGTCCCAAAGTTCGTCGGGATGCCCGACATAGAGGTCGGCGCCCCAGTTGCGGGCCTGTGCCGGGTCGCAGTAGCCGAAGCCGACGGCGATGGTGCGCGTTCCGGCTTCCCGGCCAGCGATGATGTCGCGTTCGTCATCGCCGACATAGATGGTGTCGGCAGCCTGGTAGCCCGCCAGCCGGATCGCATGTGCGACGGGTTCGGGATGGGGCTTGGCGTAGGCGCAGGTATCGCCGCAGACAGTCGCCGCGCTGCGGCGCATCAGGTCCAGGTATTCGATGATGGGCAAAGCCAGGCGTTCGACCTTGTTGGTGACGATGCCCCAGCCCAGCCCGTGGCCTTCGAGGTTGCCCAGCAGCTCGGGGATGCCGGGAAAGAGGTCGGTGCGTTCCGTCATGCAGGCGGCGTAGTCGGCCAGGAATTGTTGCCGCGTAGGCTCGAATTCCGTGTCGCTGCGTTCCAGGCCCAGCGCGACGCGCAGCAGTCCGGGCGCGCCCTGGGAGGCCACTGGGCGCAGTGCTTCATAGGGCAGGTCTTCCAGCCCGCGACGCCGGCGCTGCTTGTTGGCAGCTTCCGCCAGATCAGGTGCCGAGTCAGCCAGGGTGCCATCGAAGTCGAAGAGAACCAGGCCCTGGTAGGTCATTTGGTTCATTTGGTGGTTGCCATCATGTAATTGACCGAGGTGTCGCCGGACAGGCGGTAGTGCTGGGTCAACGGGTTGTATTCCATGCCGCGCATGCTTTGCGCCGTTAGTCCGGCGCGGCGCACATAGGCGGCCAGTTCGCTGGGCTTGATGAATTTGTCGTGTTGATGCGTGCCGCGCGGCAGCAGCTTGAGCACATATTCCGCGCCGACGATCGCAAACAGGAAAGACTTGGCGTTGCGGTTCAGCGTGGAGAAGGTCGCCAGGCCGCCGGGTTTGAGCAGGGTGGCGCAGGCTTTCACGATGGAAGAGGGGTCGGGCACATGCTCCAGCATTTCCATGCAGGTCACGACATCGTAGCTGCCGGGTTCACGTTCGGCCAGCGCTTCGACAGCGACGGATTCATAGTCAACCTTGATGCCGCTTTCCAGGCTGTGCAGGCGCGCCACCTGAAGCGAAGCGTCAGCCAGGTCTATGCCTTTGACCTCGGCCCCCTGGGCCGCCATGCTTTCGGCAAGAATGCCGCCGCCGCAGCCGACGTCGAGAATACGCAGGCCATTGAGGGAACCTCCTGCCTGTTCACGTATCCAACCCAGACGTAGGGGGTTGATTGCATGCAAGGGCTTGAATTCACTTTCGGGGTCCCACCAGCGGGAGGCGAGGGCGCTGAACTTGTCCAGTTCGGCCTGGCTGACGTTGTGATGCTCGGTGGCAGGCTTGGATGTGGTGGTCATGGCACGGAAAATGTCAGTGAAGAGGGCCCTGGCCCTGCATCGTTAACAGGTTTGCCTGGTTCGCTGCCGGCGTGCCCGGCTGCGCATGGGCAAAAAAAAGGGTTCCGAAACCGGAACCCTTTCATTGTAAGCCGTCAGCCAGAAAACTGGCTGCCTGGCTTATTAACGGCTGTAACGCGTACCGACGATTTCGATTTCCACGCGACGGTTCTTTGCGCGGCCTTCACGGGTACGGTTGTTGGCGATAGGATCAGCCTTGCCCTTGCCTTCCGTGTAGATACGGTTGGGGTCGATGCCTTGCTCAACCAGGTAGTTCTTCACGGACTGAGCGCGGCGCTCGGACAGCTTCAGGTTGTAAGCGTCAGGACCGGTCCAGTCGGTGTAACCGACGGCGATGATGGTTTCCAGGTCGATAGCCTTGGCTTGAGCAGCGACTTGGTCCAGCAGCTGACGGCCTTCTGGCTTCAGGTTGGCTTTGTCGAAGTCAAAGAAGGTATCGGCGTTGAAGACAACCTTGGTCGCGACAACGGCAGGGGCGGGCTTGGGAGCCGGGGCCGGAGCCGGAGCAGCTTCAGCAACGGGTACACCGTCGCAGCCGGGAACGCCGGTAGCAGGCGTCCAGAAGGCATCGCGCCAGCACAGTTCGCCGTTGACGTTGCGCCAGACTTCGCCGGAGCTGTTGCGCCAGTTGTCCACATTCTGAGCGGAAGCGGCGCCAGCGGCCGTGACGGCGGCGAACGCAAGCGCCAGAGCGAATTTGGAGGGCTTGTTCATATTTCTCCTCGTTAAGCTTGAAGCTGAATAAGTGACTTGCAGCGAATCCCCCGCCACAATCAGGAAGCGGGGCCAGTATAGCAATGCAAGGCTTGTTTGGCGCATTCATTGCTGGGGGCTTCCTGCGTGCCTGAAGTCAATCTTACGGTGATTTCGTCGCTTTCGTCTTGCGGCGTGGGGCGATTGACCTTTCCTTTGTGGATTTCTGGCAGTTGGGCCATTTTTCTTGTTGGTTTTTGGCAACAATGCCCAGGGGGATGGGTGTCAGCCGGCTTTTGCGCCGGATTGCACGCGGTGTCAGGTGGAAAACCATGGAATTTGGCCGCCAATGCTAGAATGGCCTGTTTAGTCCGCCATGCTTTCGTGCGTGTGTACGAGGCCTGCCCGCCAGCGCTGTTGCGATGGCGCGGGATAGTGCGGCGCCATTCCCATTCCGGGAGCGCTGCGCTGCATGCCGGTGGGCAGTAACTGATTTTGGATAGCCGCCACAACTATGGATTCCTTCGCCAAGGAAACACTTCCCGTATCGCTGGAAGACGAAATGCGCCGCAGCTACCTCGATTACGCCATGAGCGTGATCGTCGGACGGGCACTGCCTGATGTGCGAGACGGCCTCAAGCCTGTGCATCGCCGTGTGCTGTTTGCGATGCATGAGCTGAACAATGACTGGAACCGCGCCTATAAGAAGTCTGCGCGTATCGTCGGGGACGTCATCGGTAAATATCACCCTCACGGTGATCAGGCGGTCTATGGCACCATCGTCCGGATGGCCCAGGACTTCTCGCTGCGCTACATGCTGGTGGATGGCCAGGGCAACTTCGGCTCCATCGACGGCGATGGTGCGGCTGCCATGCGCTATACCGAAATCCGCCTGGCGAAGATCGCCCATGAGTTGCTGGCCGATATCGACCAGGAAACCGTGGATTTCGGGCCTAACTATGATGGCAGCGAGCAGGAACCGCTGCTGTTGCCGTCGCGCCTTCCCAACCTGCTGGTCAACGGCAGTTCCGGTATTGCCGTCGGCATGGCGACCAATATCCCGCCGCACAACCTGTCTGAAGTGGTCGAGGGCTGCCTTTATTGCCTGGCCAACCCGGAGTGCTCGGTCGATGAGCTGATGGAGCGCATTCCTGCACCGGATTTCCCTACCGGGGGCATCATCTACGGCATGTCCGGCGTGCGCGAAGGTTACCGCACGGGCCGTGGTCGTGTGATCATGCGCGCCAAGACTCACTTCGAGGACATGGAGCGTGGCAACCGCCAGGCCATTGTCGTCGATGAACTGCCCTACCAGGTCAACAAGAAGACGCTGCAGGAACGCATTGCCGAGCTGGTCAACGAAAAGAAGATCGAAGGCATTTCCGATATCCGCGATGAGTCCGACAAGGACGGCATGCGTCTGGTGATCGAGCTCAAGCGTGGCGAAGTGCCTGAGGTTGTGCTGAACAATCTCTACAAGAACACGCAGCTGCAGGATACCTTCGGCATGAACTTCGTGGCGCTGGTCGATGGCCAGCCCCGCCTGCTGAACCTGAAGCAGCTGGTGCAGTACTTCCTGCTGCACCGTCGTGAAGTGGTGACGCGCCGCACGGTGTTCCAGCTGCGCAAGGCGCGCGAGCGCGGCCATGTGCTGGAAGGCCTGGCAGTGGCGCTGGCCAATATCGACGAATTCATCACCATCATCAAGGCGGCGCCCACGCCGCCGGTGGCGCGCCAGGAACTGATGGCGCGTACCTGGGATTCCTCAGTGGTGCGCGAGATGCTCGCGCGTGCCGATGGCGAAACCCCGGGCGGGCGCGAAGCCTATCGCCCCGAAGGGCTGGAAGCGCAATTCGGCATGCAGGCCGACGGCCTGTACCGCCTGAGCGAAGTCCAGGCTCAGGAAATCCTGAACATGCGCCTGCAACGCCTGACCGGGCTGGAGCAGGACAAGATCGTCGGCGAGTACCGCGACGTCATGCTGCTGGTGGCGGATTTGCTTGATATTCTTTCGCGTCCTGAGCGCGTCAACCAGATCATCGGCGACGAACTCCAGGCCATCAAGGCTGAATTCGGTGCCAAGGACGAGCGTCGTTCCACCATTGAACACAATGCGACGGAACTGGATACCGAAGACCTGATCACGCCGATGGATATGGTGGTGACGCTTTCTGCATCCGGCTACATCAAGAGCCAGCCGCTGTCCGAGTATCGCTCGCAGCGTCGCGGCGGGCGTGGCAAGCAGGCGTCGGCCACCAAGGAAGACGACTGGATCGACCAGCTCTTCATTGCCAATACCCACGACTTCCTGCTGTGCTTCTCCGACCGCGGACGCGTCTATTGGTTGAAGGTGTGGGAAGTGCCGCAGGGCTCGCGCAATTCGCGCGGCCGCCCCATCGTCAACATGTTCCCGCTGGCTGATGGCGAGCGCATCACGGTGGTGCTGCCGGTCAAGGCGTTCAGCGAAGACCACTACGTTTTCATGGCGACGTCGCGCGGCACGGTCAAGAAGACCCCGCTGTCGGATTTCTCCAACCCGCGCAAGGCAGGCATCATCGCGGTCGACCTGGATGAGGGCGACTACCTGATCGGCGCCGACCTGACGGATGGCAAGCATGACGTGATGCTGTTCTCCGACGCTGGCAAGGCAGTGCGCTTCGACGAAAACGATGTGCGCCCGATGGGCCGCAATGCCCGTGGCGTGCGCGGCATGATGCTGGAAGACGGCCAGCGTGTGATCGCGCTGCTGGTCGCCGAAGTGCTGCCGGAAGAAGGCGGTGAAGTCGTGGCCGAAGTCGATGGCAGGTTGCAGCCCAGCGTGCTGACGGCAACCGAGAATGGCTATGGCAAGCGTACGTCCATCGTCGAGTACACGCGCCACGGGCGCGGCACCAAGGGCATGATCGCGATCCAGACCACGGCTCGCAATGGCAAGGTGGTGGGCGCAGTGCTGGTGCAGCCCGAGGATGAAATCATGCTCATCACCACTGGCGGCGTATTGGTGCGCACCCGGGTGGCAGAAATCCGCGAAATGGGCCGCGCCACGCAAGGCGTGACACTGATCAGCGTGGATGATGGCAGCGTGCTGTCCGGCGTGCGCCGGGTCGCGGAAAGCGACGCGGACGAAGCGGAAGAGTTGGAATCGTTGGAAAACGGCGCGACTGATGGCCAGGATCCGGCCGGACAGGCGCCTTCGGCAGACCCGCAGGCGGGCGAAGAAGCAAAGGAGTAAGGCGAAATGGCCAGACCATGGAATTTCTCGGCAGGACCTTCGGTATTGCCTGAAGCGGTGCTCAAGCGCGCCGCCGAGGAAATGCTTGATTGGCATGGCAGTGGCATGTCCGTCATGGAAATGAGCCACCGCGGCAAGCAGTTCATCCAGATCTGCGACGAAGCGGAAGCCGACCTGCGCACGCTGCTGTCGATCCCGGAAGAGTACGGCGTGGTATTCATGCAGGGTGGCGCGACGGCGGAAAATGCCATCGTGCCGATGAACCTGATCAATCTGCGCGGCACCAAGTCTGCGGATTACGTGCTGACCGGCCAGTGGTCGCGCAAGTCCTTCAAGGAAGCGCAGCGCTACGGCGATGTTCAGGTCGCTGCGGCCAGCGATAGCGCGACCGTGCTCGGCGGGGTCGAGCAGGCAGCCTGGACCTGGGTGCCGCAAGCCCGGGATTGGCACGTCCGCCCCGAGTCTGCCTATGTGCACCTGTGCAGCAATGAAACCATCGGCGGCGTCGAGTTCGTCGACTGGCCCGAGCTGGCCAGCCTGGGGGCGCCGGATACCGAACTGGTGGTCGATGCGTCGTCGCACTTCCTGTCGCGCCCCATGGATGTGTCCCGCGCCGGGCTGATCTACGCCGGCGCGCAGAAGAACGCCGGCCCGGCTGGCGTGACCGTGGTGATCGTGCGCAAGGACCTGCTGGGCCATGCGTTGCCGATTTGTCCGTCCGCGTTCGACTACGCGAACGTGGTCGAAGCCCGTTCCAGTTTCAACACGCCTCCCACCTATGGCATCTACATGCTGGGCCTGGTGTGCAAGTGGTTGCTGGAGCAGGGGGGCGTGGCTGCCATCGAGCAGGCCAATATCGCCAAGGCCGACCTGCTGTACTCCTATCTGGACGGCACCAGCTTCTATCGCAACCCGGTGGAAAAATCAGTGCGTTCGCGCATGAACGTCCCCTTCGTACTGCGTGATGCCTCGCTGGATGCGGCATTCCTGGCCGGGGCGCAGGAAGCCGGCTTGATGCAGCTCAAGGGTCACAAGAGCGTCGGCGGCATGCGTGCCTCCATCTACAACGCGCTGCCCATCGAAGGCGTGCGCGCGCTGATCAGCTACATGCAGGAGTTCGAGCGTCGCCATGGCTGATGAGTCGCTTGCCGCAAAACTGCGGCCCTTGCGCGAAGGCATAGATGCCATGGATCGCGAGATCCTCGGCCTGGTATCGCGCCGTGCACGCCTGGCCCAGGAAGTGGGCAAGGTCAAGGAAGCCGCAGGTGCCAAGGGCGATGATGGCCAGGTGCTGCGCCCCGAGCGCGAAGCGCAGATCGTGCGCGCCTTGCAGCGGGCCAACGACGGCCCCTTGCCCGATGAGGCCGTCGCGGCCATCTGGACGGAAATCATTTCCGCCTGTCGTGGCCTGGAACGTACGCTGACCGTGGCCTACCTCGGGCCTCAGGGTTCGTTTTCCGAACAGGCGGCGTTTGGCCATTTCGGCCATTCGGCCCAGGGCATCCCGTGCCCCAATTTCGACGAAGTATTTCGCTGCGTCGAGGCAGGGCAGGCGGATGTCGGCATGGTTGCGGTCGAGAACTCAACTGAAGGGGCGGTCAACCGCACGCTGGATCTGCTGTTGCATTCCCCGCTGAAGATCTTGGGCGAGCATTCGTTGCAGATCCGCCACTGCCTGATGGCGCGTGACGGCATGGATGCGGTCAAGCGCATCCTGGCGCATCCCCAGGCGCTGGCACAGTGCCAGGAATGGCTGAATCGTGAATACCCCGGCGTGCCGCGGGATGCGGTTTCCAGTAATGCGGAAGCGGCGCGCCTGGCGGCCGCCGACCCGTCGATTGCCGCGATTGCAGGCGAGAGTGCGGCCGAAGTCTGGGGGCTGGCGGTTGTGGCCGCAGGCATCCAGGACGATGCGCAGAATCGCACGCGTTTCCTTGCCATCGGCAAGCGCGATGCCGAACGCAGCGGTGGCGACAAGACCAGTCTGGTCTTTGCCGTGCCCAATCGCGCTGGCGCCGTCTATGACATGATCTCCCCGCTGGCGCGCTTTGGCGTGTCCATGACGCGCTTCGAATCGCGCCCGGCCCGCACCGGCCAGTGGGAATATTATTTTTACGTGGATGTGCAGGGGCATCGCGCGGATGAGAATGTCGCCGGTGCGCTGGCGGCATTGCAGGAACGCGCTGCCTTTTTCAAGATCCTTGGTTCTTATCCCGCGCAGCAATTGGCGTGACGATAAGGGGTCGGCATGGCCGGCGCCGGCCAACCCGGTCGCGGGCTTCACTGATGCCTTGATGGGAAGCTTTGCAACGATGAACTCACCGCTTGCAGCGGATGGAAATGGGACCGGTGTCTGCCAGACACTGGCTGTCGTTGGCGTCGGCCTGATCGGCGGCTCTTTTGCGGCCGGCCTGCGTGCTGCCGGGCGGGTTGGGCGGGTGCTGGGCGTGGGGCGCCAGCGCAAGTCGCTGGACGAGGCGCTGGACCTTGGCCTGATCGACGCAGTTGCCAGCCCTGAGCAGGCGGCGCGTGAGGCCGACATTATTCTGCTGGCCACGCCGGTGAGCGCCATGGGCGTGATCCTGGGGAGCATGAAGGATGCCCTGTCTTCCCGGGCCGTGCTGACGGACGCCGGCAGTACCAAGGCGGACGTGATCGAACAGGCGCGCCTGGCGCTGGGTGACAAGGTCGCGCAATTCGTTCCCGGTCATCCCATTGCCGGCTCGCATGCGACAGGCCCGCAGGCAGCAGACGCCGATCTGTACCGCGGCCGGAATGTCATCCTCACGCCTTTGCCCGAGAACGATCCGCAGGCCGTGGCCCATGTGGCCAGCCTGTGGCGGGCTTGTGGTGCGCGCACGCGGCTGATGACACCGGATCGCCATGACGGCGTGTTCGCGGCTGTCAGCCATTTGCCGCACTGGCTGGCCGCGGCCTACGTGCACTATCTTGAAACCGGCGAAGACGCCGATCTGCGTTTCGAACTCGCGGGTAGCGGCTTCCGGGATTTCACCCGCATCGCGGCCGGTTCGCCGGAAATGTGGCGGGACGTATTCATTTCGAACAAAACAGCCATGCAGGCCGAGCTGCGGGCGTTGCGCCGGACGCTGGATCGCCTTGAGGCGGCACTGGACCGGACGGATGGCGACGCCCTGCAGCAGTGGCTGGATGAGGCCGCGCAGGCGCGGCGGGCATGGCAGCCGGGGGGCAAGCGCAGTGACTGAACATTTTCTCGATTTGCCTGCGGTGACGCAGGCGCGCGGCAGCCTGGCGCTGCCGGGTTCCAAGAGCATTTCCAACCGGGCGCTGCTGCTGGCGGCCTTGTCACCTGGGCGTACCGAGTTGCGCGGCGTGCTGGCATCCGACGACACACGTGTCATGCTCGATGCCCTGGCAGGGCTGGGTGTCGGGGTGCAGGAGCGCGGGGCAGGTGAAGTGACTGTCGATGGCGTGGCCGAGTTCGCCACCCGCCAGGCTGAGTTCTTCCTGGGCAACGCGGGGACTGCATTCCGGTCGCTGACGGCGGCGTTGGCGCTGCATGGCGGTGATTACCGCCTGGATGGCGTGCCGCGCATGCGCGAGCGTCCCATCGGCGACCTGGTCGATGCCTTGCGCGTCCTGGGCGCCAGGGTTGATTACCTGGGGGCCGGGGGGTATCCGCCCCTGAAAATCGGTCAGGGTGTGGCGGGCCAGGGCGGCGATCGCGTCAGCGTGCAGGGCAATGTTTCCAGCCAGTTCCTGACGGCGTTGCTGCTGTCTGCGCCGTTGCATGTCCAGCGTACCGGCAAGGCATTGCGCATCGACGTCGCGGGCGAGCTGATTTCCAAGCCTTATATTGGCATCACGCTGGCGATGATGGCCGATTTCGGCGTCCAGGTGGAGCAGGACGGATGGTCCAGCTTCCTGGTGCCTGCGGCCAGCCGCTATGTGTCGCCTGGCCGTTATCTGGTCGAGGGCGATGCGTCCAGCGCATCCTATTTCCTGGCGCTGGGCGCCATCGGTGGCGGTCCGGTCCGGGTCGAGGGCGTGGGCGCGCGCAGCGTGCAGGGCGATATCGGGTTTGCCGATACGCTGGCGCAGATAGGCGCCACCATCCGGCGTGGCGATGACTGGATGGAAGCCGAGGGTGTCAATGTGGCGCGGGGCGAGCGCCTGCGTGCCTTCGACATGGATTTCAATCTGATCCCCGATGCCGCGATGACGACGGCTGTTCTGGCGCTGTTTGCGGACGGACCGTGTCGTTTGCGCAACATTGGCAGCTGGCGCGTCAAGGAAACCGATCGCATCCATGCGATGGAAACCGAATTGAGGAAACTGGGGGCAGAGGTGACGTCCGGGCCTGACTGGCTGCGTGTCGTACCGCCTGGGCCGGAGCAATGGAAGCCGGCCGCCATCGGTACCTGGGATGACCACCGCATGGCCATGTGCTTTTCGCTGGCTGCCTTCGGGCCGGTGCCGGTGCGCATTCTGGAACCAGGCTGCGTCAGCAAGACCTTCCCTGATTATTTCGATGTCTATGCCCGTCTGGTGGCATAGCTGGAGCTTGTTTCATGAAGAATTTCCCAAGCACGGACAGTACGCCGGCGCCTGTGATCACGATTGATGGCCCGACTGCGTCCGGCAAGGGCACGGTGGCGCAGGCAGTGGCCAGCGCGCTGGGCTGGCAGGTGCTCGATAGCGGCGCCCTGTATCGACTGACAGCGCTGGCGGCGAGCCAGGCCGGGATCGCCGATGAGGATCTGGATGGGCTGGCCCAGGCGGCACGCAGCCTGGACGTGCGTTTCGATGGCGGGGCGATCTGGCTGGCCGGACAGCGTGTCGAGGAAACCATACGCCAGGAGGCCGTGGGCAACCGGGCATCGCGTATCGCAGCGCTGCTGCCCGTGCGCGAGGCGCTGCTGGCCCGCCAGCGGGCATTCCGGCAGGTGCCGGGCCTGGTGGCAGACGGCCGGGATATGGGCACTATCGTGTTTCCCGATGCCCCTTTGAAGATATTTCTGGTCGCGGATGCCGAGGCACGCGCACGACGCAGGGCTAAGCAGTTGAGTGACAAAGGGATTTCTGCTAATCTAGAGGATATTTTGCGCGACATGCGCGAGCGCGATGCACGCGATACCCATCGCAGCGTGGCGCCGCTAGTGGCTGCGCAGGATGCAATAACCCTCGATTCGTCCAACTGGACGGCCGAGGAAACCACCCGGGCCATATTGCAGCTTTGGTCCGAAATCGTTGCCTAGGGGCCGCAAGGGTCGCCTGGGCTTTTCGTGAACTCCGCCTGGCCGGCTGATCCCCTGCCGGGCGTGTAACAAACGGCCCTCGGGCCGCTGTGGATTCTCAATGTCTGCCAATTCTTCCATTATTCAAGCCGGCGGTAGCTTCGCCGATCTGTTTGCCGAAAGCGTCCAGAACCAGGACATGCGTTCCGGCGAGGTCATCAGCGCTGAAGTCGTGCGCATCGACCACAATTTCGTCGTTGTCAACGCCGGTCTGAAGTCCGAAGCGCTGATCCCCCTGGAAGAGTTCCTGAACGATCAGGGCGAAGTCGAAGTCCAACCGGGCGACTTCGTTTCCGTCGCGATCGACTCCCTCGAAAACGGCTACGGCGACACCATCCTGTCGCGTGACCGCGCCAAGCGCCTGTCGGCCTGGCTGCAACTGGAGCAGGCGCTCGAAAACAATGAACTGGTCACCGGCACCATCACCGGCAAGGTGAAGGGCGGCCTGACGGTCATGACCAACGGCATCCGCGCCTTCCTGCCGGGTTCGCTGGTTGACCTGCGTCCCGTCAAGGACACGACGCCGTACGAAGGCAAGACCATGGAGTTCAAGGTCATCAAGCTCGACCGCAAGCGCAACAACGTCGTGTTGTCGCGTCGCGCCGTGCTGGAAGCCACCATGGGCGAAGACCGTCAGAAGCTGCTCGAAACCCTGCACGAAGGTGCTGTGGTCAAGGGCATCGTCAAGAACATCACCGACTACGGTGCGTTCGTTGACCTGGGCGGTATCGACGGCCTGCTGCACATCACCGACATGGCATGGCGCCGTGTCCGTCACCCCTCCGAAGTCCTGCAAGTGGGTCAGGAAGTCGAAGCCAAGGTGCTCAAGTTCGACCAGGAAAAGAGCCGCGTCTCCCTGGGCGTCAAGCAACTGGGCGAAGATCCCTGGATCGGCCTGGCCCGCCGCTACCCGCAAGGCACCCGCCTGTTCGGCAAGGTCACGAACCTGACCGACTACGGTGCGTTCGTGGAAGTGGAAGCCGGCATCGAAGGTCTGGTGCACGTTTCCGAAATGGACTGGACCAACAAGAACGTCGATCCGCGCAAGGTTGTCACCCTGGGCGAAGAAGTCGAAGTCATGGTCCTGGAAATCGACGAAGACCGTCGCCGTATCTCGCTGGGCATGAAGCAGTGCCGTGCCAACCCGTGGGAAGAGTTCTCCTCGAACTTCAAGCGTGGTGACAAGGTCCGCGGCGCCATCAAGTCGATCACCGACTTCGGCGTGTTCGTCGGCCTGCAAGGCGGCATCGACGGCCTGGTGCACCTGTCCGACCTGTCCTGGACGGAATCGGGCGAAGAAGCCGTGCGCAACTACAAGAAGGGCGACGAAGTCGACGCCGTGGTTCTGGGCATCGACGTCGAGAAGGAACGCATCTCGCTGGGTATCAAGCAGCTGGAAGGCGATCCGTTCAACAACTACGTTGCCACCTATGAAAAGGGTGCCGTGGTTCAAGGTACCGTCAAGTCGGTTGAAGCCAAGGGCGCAGTCGTGACCCTGTCGGTGGATGTCGAAGGCTACCTGCGCGCTTCCGAAATCTCGCAAGGCCGTGTCGAAGATGCAACCACCGCCCTGAAGGCCGGTGACAACATCGACGCCATGATCATCAACATCGACCGCAAGACGCGTTCGATCCAGCTGTCGATCAAGGCTCGCGACAACGCTGAAACCGCTGAAACCATCCAGCGCATGTCCGAAGCCAGCGCTTCGTCGGGTACGACGAACCTGGGCGCGCTGCTGAAGGCCAAGCTGGATCTCCAGCGCGACAACGGTTAAGAAGCGGTGACGAAGTCGGAATTGATCGCCATCCTGGCGGCACGCTATCCTCAGCTTGCCGCCAGGGATGCAGATTATGCGGTCAAGACCGTCCTTGATGCCATGACCCAGGCCTTGTCCTCGGGTCAGCGCATCGAGATACGGGGCTTCGGGAGCTTTTCCCTGTCCCTGCGTGCGGCCCGTGTGGGCCGCAACCCCAAGTCCGGCGAACCCGTGATGGTTCCTGGCAAGAAGGTTCCGCATTTCAAGGCGGGCAAGGAACTTCGGGAAAAAGTCGATGAATCCGAGCCCGGCGAGAGTGCTGCGCAAGCAGTTGGAGAAGTCCCCTTCGAATAAGGTGGCCTGGCCACCGAACTGAGATGACGGCGTTTCTGGCCATGCGCCGGAGTGAACTGATGTCATCGGTCAAAAAGCCGGTTCCTGCTACAGCGGGAACCGGCTTTTCCGTTTCACTGCCTGTGACAGGCAGTATCGTTCGGTGATGGCTGATCTGTCCGGGAAGAGAAAAATTGGTCAAATTGCACATGTTCTATGTCGGCGGCAATGCCGGCCGGTCCAACATCGAGGTTCATGATATCCAGTTTGCTGCCGTGGATCGGCCCGAAGCAGCCTGGCCGCTGTTGCGCCAGGCCTGGTTTGGCGACCCCGACAAAATCCATGTCGATGGATACAGCGTGATCGAATGGGCGGATGGACATGATGTCCGCTTGCTGCCTGCGCCGCCCGCTGCAGCACAGGTACGCCTGTTCTTCGTGAATGTGGGTGGCTATCGCGCCGACACCCTGGCAGAGCAGCATGAATATGGCTTGTTCGTTGCCCCTGACGCTGCGACGGCAAAACGCCGGGCGCTGGAGCGCCTGCTGCCAGGTATTGGCCACCAGCACCGCGACAACCTCAAGGACGTGGATGATTGCCTGATGCTGAACGAGCTGGGGGGCTGGCATATCCATCTGAACGTGAACCCCGATGGCAGGGAGGCGGAGCCGGCCTGGCAGGGCTACCAGCCGATAGGTGTACCGGCACGGACGGCTGGATGAAGCGGGTGCCGGATTGCCCTGGCCCGCTGCTTAGTGCGCCAGGCTTTTGGAAAAGACATTGATGACCAGCACTCCGGCAATGATCAAGGCCAGGCCGAGTATTGCCGGCCAGTCCAGTGATTGCCGGAAGAACAGCCAGCTCACCAGCGAGATGAGGACGATACCCAGCCCGGACCAGATCGCATAGGCAATGCCGGTAGGCATGGTGCGCAGGCTGAGGGACAGGCAGTAGAAGGCAATGCCGTAGCCCAGGATGGTGATCAGGCTGGGCCAGGGGCGGGTAAAGCTGTTCGAGAGTTTCAACGTGGATGTCGCGATGACTTCCGCGACGATGGCGATCAGCAGATAACAGTAGCTGGCGGCGGTGGGTGACATGCTGCGGGTGTTCCAGGTGAAGGGCCGCCAGATGGCAGCCGGCGCTCGTGCGCGGTAGTTGAAATCGTAGCGCAGCGTAGGGGCATCATGGCTTTTTTAATGTTTGCACGATACCGTGCAGGGGAGTCCGGCCCGGGTGTGACAGCGTGAAAACAGCGTTTACGCCTGGCCGGAAGACTCCGTATCATGACGCAAAGGCGCCGGCCGGCAGGCTGGCGCTTGTCGTTTCAATCAGGAAAGAATAGATGGCTGAGCCAATAAACAGGCAAAAACGGGCAGTTTCTTCAGGCGGCATTATTGTCATTCTGGCCATGCTGACGGCATTCGCGCCGTTGGCGACGGATATGTATCTGCCTGCCTTCCACTTGCTGGAAAAGTATTTCAATGTACCGGAAGGCGGCGTGGAAGGCTCGCTGTCGGTGTTTTTCCTGGGGCTGGCCTGCGGCCAGGCCGTCTATGGCCCGATGATAGACCGCTATGGCCGCTTGCGGCCTTTGATGGTGGGCGTCAGCCTGTATGTCGTGGCTACGGTATTGTGCCTGGTGGTGACGGATATCCGCCTGTTCATGCTGCTGCGCTTCCTGCAGGCCGCCGGGGGTGCCGCCGGCATGGTCATCGGCAGGGCCATCATCCGCGACTTGTACGATGACCGGGAAAGCGCGCGCGCCCTGTCACTCATGATGGCGATCGTCACGCTGGCGCCGATTCTCGGCCCGATTGTCGGCGGTTTTGTCGTTACCCACATGGGTTGGCGCGCCGTTTTCGTGATCATGCTGCTGTTCGGCCTGAGCTGCTGGGTGCTGGCATGGCGCTATCTGCCCGAAACGCTGCCGCCGGAAGCGCGCAGGCGTACCAGCCTGGGCGGTGTGTTTCGCACCTGGGGCACTTTGTTGGGCACGCGTGCCTTTGTGGTGCCCGCTATCCTGGGCGGCATGGCGCAGGCCTGCATGTTTGCGTTCATTACCGGTTCGCCGTTCGTATTCATGCAGTTGCATCATGCCGATGAACAGACTTACGGCTTGCTGTTTGCCGCTATCGCCTGCGCGCTGATTGTCGGCGCTTCCATCAATCGGCGGCTGTTGCGGCGTTTTCCGCCGGCCCGCCTGCTGGCTTGGGCATTGCGCGTCAACGCGGCTGCCGGTATTTGTACGGTGCTGTCGGTCAGTCTGCATAGCCTGCCTTTGCTGTTCGTGCCGCTGTGGTTGACGATCAGCACGCTGGGTTTTATCGGTGCGAATGCGGCAGCCGTTGCATTGAGCGCCAGCATGCAACATGTGGGCAGCGGTTCGGCCTTGATAGGCGTGCTGCAGTTCAGCCTGGCTTTCGTGGTCAGCAGTGTGGTGGCGGCGACACAGAATGGCACGGCCTACCCGATGACGTTCGCCATGGCGATCTGCGGCACGACAGCGGCCGTGCTGTGGAAGTGTTTCTACCGCGCCAAGGCGTGAGGCCCGCCCGGGCCTGAGCGGCTTTCCTGACTGTGGTCGGCCTCCTGCGGGAGGCCGTTTTTTTCCTGTCAGCGGTTCGTGAATCAAGATGGTGGTTTCAATTTCGTTATCAATACCTGCCGGAGATATTGTTATTTCCACTGGTTATGATTGATGGGAGTCTTTGTTCCATTATCGCGCGTCGGTATATCGACATAATTCGAAAGTCGTTTTGTCGATAAATATCGGCTGCTATTGTTAATCCCGGTTTCATTCCATTTTTAATTAAGGTGGGGTGAATTTAATTCTAATGGTTATGAGTTACCGGGTGTATGGCAGATTTATTGGAGCTTTACCGGACCATGGTCCGGATACGCGCCTTCGAGGATGCGGCGGAAATCGCCAGCCAGGGCGGGGTGCAGGCATGGGGTTTGTCAGAATCCAGCAAGCCGGCGCTGGTACGCGGGCCGCTGCATCTGTCTACGGGGCAGGAAGCCGTAGCGGCCGGGGTTTGCGCCCATCTGGGGCCGCAGGATCTATTGACTTCCACGCACCGGGGGCACGGCCATACGCTGGCCAAGGGCGCGGACAGCAAGCGCATGATGGCAGAGTTGTTCGGCCGGGCGACTGGCTATAACAAGGGTAAAGGCGGTTCCATGCATATCGCGGATTTTTCCGTGGGCATGCTGGGTGCCAATGGGGTGGTGGCAGCGGGATTGCCGATTGCCGTCGGTGCAGCCCAGGCATTGAAATTGCGTGGTGTTGATGCCATTGCCGTTTCTTTCTTTGGCGACGGCGCGATCAATCGCGGCCCATTCCTGGAATCCCTGAATTGGGCGGTGGTTTATCAATTGCCGGTGCTTTTCGTTTGCGAAGATAACCGCATTTCGGCAACGACCGCCAGCGCGCCGATGACGGGTGGTGAAGGTGCCAGCGCCAGAGCGAACTCGCTGGGTGTGCCGGCGCTCAAGGTCGATGGCAATGATGTCGAAGCCGTTGCTGATGCGGCGGCCGGCCTGATTGCCGACATACGTGCAGGGCAGGGCCCCAGGTTGCTGCATGCGCTGACGGACAGACACAAGGGGCACGTATCGGTAGACCCCGGTACTTATCGCGATCCCGCCGAGGTGGCGGCCGCGCTGGCGCGGGACCCGCTGCTGCGGGCACGCCAGCGCCTGGTGCAGCTGGGCCTGCAGCAGGAGGCCGCGCAGATCGAGGCGCAAGCACAGGCGGAAATAGACGCGGCGCTGGCCGCCGCGCAGGCGGACCCGTTCCCGGAAGTGGCGGACGCCTATACGGATATCACGACCACCGGTGAAGGAGCCTGGCGATGAGCACGCTGAACCTGAGCTATGCGCAAGCAGCGGCGCTGGCGCTGACCGAGGCCATGGAGGCCGATCCGTCCGTCGTGGCGCTGGGCGAGGATCTGGGGCGCGGCGGCGTCTTCGGGCAGTATCGCGATCTCGAGAACCAGCCGCTGGTGCAGCGCTTCGGCGAGCAGCGCATCGTGGATACGCCGATTTCCGAGGCCGCCATTGTCGGGGCGTCGGTGGGCATGGCCCTGGCCGGGCTCAAACCGGTAGTGGAGTTGCGGGTGGTGGATTTCGCGCTTTGTGCCATCGACGAAATCGTCAATCAGGCAGCCAAGAATCGCTTCATGTTTGGTGGGCAGGGACGCGTTGGCATGGTGGCGCGCTTGCCCATAGGCTTGTGGAGCGCCTCGGCGGCGCAGCATTCGCAATCCCTGGAAGCCTGGTTTGCGCATATTCCCGGGCTGACCGTCGTGACGCCGGCGACGCCGGCAGACAACTATGGCCTGCTGCATGCTGCGCTCGCATCCGGTGATCCGGTGATTTACATGGAGCACAAGGAACTCTGGGGTTCCAAGGGCACGGTGCATACCGGCGAGCCCGTGCCCTTGGGCAAGGCCCGGGTTGCCCGCGCTGGCAGCGATGTCACGGTGGTGTCGTGGTCGCGCCAGGTGCATGCCTGCACCGATGCGGCGGAACAACTGGCCGCTGAAGGCATCAGCGTGGAAGTGCTGGATTTGCGCACGATCTGGCCCTGGGACCGCGAGGCCGTGCTGGCGTCGGCGGCGCGTACCGGCCATGTGCTGGTGGCGCACGAGGCGGTGCAGGTGGCCGGGTTCGGCGCCGAGGTGGCGGCGACTGTCGCCGAACATACGGGCGCAAGGGTGCGGCGCCTGGGCGCGCCGCGCATTCCGGTGGGCTATGCCCAGATACTTGAAAACGAATCGCGTATCGACGCCGGCAAGGTCCGCGCGGCGATCGTTGCCTTGCTCAATCATTCTCCCTTGGAGATCGCATCATGAAGTCGTTGTTCAGCCTTGCGGCCATACCTGCCGTGGTCCTGCCTTTGCTCGCCGGCGTGGCCGGAAGCGCCGAGGCAGCGGATTACAAACAGGAATATCGCCTGTCCACCAATGTCAACGAAGCATTCCCACTGGGGCGCGGCGCGCAGGAATGGGCGCGCCTGGTCACCGAACGCACGGATGGCCGCATCAATGTGAAGTGGTATCCCGGCTCTTCATTGGTCGGCGGGGAAACCACGCGTGAATTTACGGCGTTGCGCCAAGGCGGCATTGATTTCAACGTGTCGTCGGTGATCAATTGGTCGCCCCACGTCAAGGAACTGAACCTGTTCCTGCTGCCGTTCCTGGTTCCGGATGACAAGGCCTTCGATGCGTTGACCAGCGGTGAAGTGGCAGACGAGCTGTTTGAAATCGTGAAAAAGCGGGGGGTGGTGCCCTTGGCCTGGGGTGAAAACGGCGCGCGGGAAATCAGCAATTCCAAGCACGAGATCCGCACTCCGGATGACCTCAAGGGGTTGAAGTTCCGCGTGGTCGGTTCGCCTATTTTCAACGACATCTATACGGCCCTGGGCGCCAATCCGACGCAAATGACCTTTGCTGACGCCCAGCCGGCGCTGCAAAGCGGCGTGGTCGATGGCCAGGAAAATCCGATTTCCCTGTTTGTTGGCGCCAAGATGCATACCCTGGGGCAGAAGTATCTGACCAAGTGGAATTACGTCAACGATCCGCTGGTATTTGCGGTGTCGGCCAAAGCCTGGGAAAGCTGGTCGCCGGAAGACCAGGAAATCGTACGCCAGGCGGCGCAGGAAGCGGCGCGCAATGAAATTGCCGCGACTCGCAAGGGCGTGAGCCCGGGAGACGACGCCTTGATCCAGCAGGCAATCGGGCAAGGCGTACAGGTGACGATTCTCAGTGATGCCGAGAAGGCGGCATTTGCCGAGGCGACACGTCCGGTGGTCGAAAAATGGTCCCGGACCATCGGCGAGGATCTGGTTCGCAAGGCGCAACAAGAGGTCGCGGCGACACGCTGATACGCCGTACCGGCCGCCGCCACCGCAAGCATGGATTGCGCCTGGCGGCGGGCCGGTTTTTGCCGCATGGGTTAGCTGCGTCGCCGGGTTCGCCGGGGCGCGGTGTAGAGGCCGTGGCCCGGCGCTTGCGTCCTGGCAGGATGCCGGGCGCCGCACGATGTGCGCAGAGGCGGGCACGGCGGAATTTTCTGGAATTGGATTTATGTCTGTTGAGCCATCCAAGGATGAGCCATCGTCGGGCGTCCCGGTGCGCGGCTTCCATGTAGAGGAAGCACTGGCCGCGGGCATCATGGCGGTGCTTTGCGTCATTACGTTGCTGAATGTCGCTACGCGCTATCTGACGAATGTTTCCTTTGCATTCACCGAGGAAATCTCGGTTTTCCTGGTCGTGCTGATGACTTTCATCGGTACCGCGACGGCGTTTTCGCGCGGCCTGCACCTGGCAATGCTGGCGCTGGTCGAGCGCCTGCCCTGGCGTGTGCAGTATTGGCAGCGGGTCTATGCGCTGGCCTGCGGCATCCTGATGTTCGGCATCCTGGCGTGGTACGGCGCCCTGGCCTGGCTGGATGACTACGACAGCGGGCTGGTGTCGCCGGGGTTGGGCGTGCCGCAGTGGTGGTATACCGCCGTGGTGCCGGTATTTTCCTGCCTGATTGTCCTGCGCCAGCTTCAGGCCCTGGCCATTGCATTGAGGCGCAAGCAGCCATGAGCTATGACATGCTGGGGGTGATGCTGTTCGCCCTGTTTCTGCTGTTCCTGGCCACCGGAGTGCCGCTGGCGGTGGCGCTGGGTCTGTCCGGTACGGCGGTCGTCGCTTTTGCGGATCTGGGCATGCTGTCCGTGCCGATGAACGTCTACAACAGTATTTCCAAGTATCCGCTGCTGGCGATTCCGATGTTCATCCTGGCCGGGGTGCTGTTCGAACGCGCCGGTATTGCAGCTTCCATGGTGCGTTTTGCGGCATCCATCGTGGGGCCCAGGCGCGGCGGCCTGGCTGCCACCGCGATCATTGTAGCGATGATCCTGGGCGGGATATCCGGTTCGGGCCCGGCGGCGTCTTCCGCCGTCGGTGCGGTGATGATTCCGCAGATGGTACGCGCTGCCTATCCGCGCGGTTTTGCCGCAGCCGTCGTCGGGGCCGGGGCATCCACGGATATCCTCATTCCGCCCTCCATCGCGCTGGTGATCTACAGCATGCTGGTGCCCGAGGCCAGTGTGCCGGCCCTGTTTGCCGCAGGCATGGTGCCGGGCGTGCTGGCCGGCCTGTGCCTCATCGGCGGTTCGGTGTGGCTGGCGCGCCACCATGAAATCGGCACGGAACGCGAAGATGTCAGGCCACCATTCTGGGCCAGCCTGCGCGAGGCCATCTGGGCACTGATGGCGCCGGTGGTGATTCTGGGCAGTATGCGCACCGGGCTGGTGACCCCGACCGAGGCCGCGGTGCTGGCGGTGTTCTATGGCCTGGTCGTGGGTGTGCTGGTCTACCGCACGCTGACGCCACGGGTGCTTTACCGCGTACTGGTGGAGGCCTGCGAATTGTCGGCCATCATCCTCATCATCCTGGCGCTGGCATCGGTCTTTTCGCTGGCCAGCAATGCCCTGGGCACCTTCGATCACATGGCTCGCGCCCTGGTTGCGTCGGTCAGTTCCGAAGTCGGCCTGTTGCTGATGATCAACCTGGTGCTGCTGATTGCCGGCATGTTCATCGACGGGATCTCGATTTTCTTCATTTTCCTGCCGCTGTTCATCCCCATCATGAATTACTTTCAGTGGGATCCGGTGTGGTTCGGCATTCTCATCACGATCAATATCGCGATCGGGCAGTTCACCCCGCCGGTAGGTCTGAACCTGGTCGTCACGGCGCGCATCGCCAGGACATCACTGGAGTCCACCACCTATTGGGCCGTGATGCTGAGCCTGTTCATGGTGCTGTTGCTGCTGCTGTGCACCTTCGTGCCGCAGGTCGTGCTGTGGCTGCCCCGCGCACTCGGTTATTGAGGATGCCGCTGCGTCTGGCAGGCGTGCCTGCCAGACGTCCCGGGTCAGCCGGGCAGGGGGTCAGGGAGCCTTGCTGGCCGCCATATATTCCATGACAGTACCCATGTCCTTGTCGCCGCGGCCGGAGAGGTTGACCAGCACCGCCTGGTCCGGGCGCATGTCGCGCGCCAGCTTGAGTGCATAGGCGACAGCGTGGCTGGATTCCAGCGCGGGGATGATGCCTTCCGCACGGCACAGGTAATGGAAGGCGTGCAGGGCCTCCTCGTCGGTAATGCCGACATATTCCACGCGGCCGATATCATGCAGCAGGGCGTGTTCTGGCCCGACGCCAGGGTAGTCCAGGCCGGCGCTGATGCTATGGGTTTCCATGACCTGTCCATCCTCGTTCTGGATGATGTAGGTGCGGTTGCCGTGCAGCACGCCGGGCCGGCCCCGTTGCAGCGAGGCGGCATGCTTGCCGCTGTCCAGCCCCAGGCCGGCGGCTTCCACACCAATGAGACGTACGCTTTCCTCGCTGATATAGGGATGGAAAATGCCGATGGCATTGCTGCCGCCGCCGACGCAGGCGACCACGGCATCGGGCTGGCGCCGTCCCAGGCCGAGGCTGCCCAGCATATCGGGCATCTGCACCCGGCATTCTTTGCCGATCACGCTCTGGAAGTCGCGCACCATCATGGGGTAGGGATGCATGCCTGCCACCGTGCCGATCAGATAAAAGGTGCGGTCCACGTTGGCGACCCAGTCACGGATGGCCTCGTTCATGGCGTCCTTGAGCGTCCGGCTGCCTGAATCGACGCTGGTGACGGTGGCACCCAGCAATTGCATGCGCTGCACATTGGGCATTTGCCGGCGGATGTCTTCACTGCCCATGTAAACCACGCATTCCAGGCCATAGCGGGCGCAGATGGTGGCGGTGGCGACACCATGCTGCCCGGCGCCGGTCTCGGCGATGATGCGCGGCTTGCCCATGCGGCGTGCCAGCAGCGCCTGGCCGATGACGTTGTTGATCTTGTGCGCGCCGGTATGGTTGAGGTCCTCGCGCTTGAGGAAAATCTGTGCGCCGCCGGTTTCGTCGCTCAGGCGCTTGGCGTGATAGACCGGTGAAGGGCGGCCGACGTAATGGGCCAGCTCATTGCGGAATTCGGCAATGAAAGCCGGGTCGCGCCGGTAGTGCCGATAGGCTTCGCCCAGTTCCGTGACGGCCTGTGCCAGGGTTTCGCTGATGAAACTGCCGCCATAGGGGCCGAAATGGCCGCTGGCGTCGGGTTGCTGGTAGTTGGCGTAATCCGTCGTGGCGGTGCTTGCCGGGGCGGTCTGGGCTTGGGGAGCAGCCGTTGCGGTTGCTTGCAGGGGACGATTGAAACTCATGGTCAGACTCCATTGCTCCGCCCACGCCGGCGCCGTACGAGGCGCCGAAAACAGGGGACGGATATTTCCAGGGATCATTCCGCCCGGCCCGTTCGCGTGGCAGCACGGCACGGCAGAGCCGGATAGGACCGGCCACGGCAGGCGTGCATGGACGTCAGGGAGCGGAATGAAACAACAAATGCCGACTGGCTGATCTCAGGCGTGCGGGATCAGCAGCGTGGAAACGATGGGGCTGTGCCATCGTTCACGCTTGCAGATATGCACCCACCACGCGAGGCGCGGCGAGAGCTGGCGTTTGTTGGAAGAAGTGACCAAGTCTGGTTCCTGTCGGAAATGATGATTCTTCGCAGCACGGCAGACGCCGTTATTGAAGAGTCCTGGTCTTATTCTAACGCCCGAAGCCAGTGGCGCAAGCCCCCTGCCAGTACGGGACCATTTTTTTATCGGATGTGGCATAGATGCCGAGTGTTCGCATAATTGCCAATTTTTTCGTGTCTATGCTGGTCTGTTGCCGCCTTGACGGCACAGTCTGTCCAGGAATTTGCACCTGGATAAAAAAATTAGGGCCGGAAATGTGACGGGGCATGGAGATTTTCCGCTGCAGCGTGTTACGATAATTTTCGATCCCTCGAATTTGTCCGCTGACCGCATCGGCGTGCTGGGCTATCAATCAGACTGATTTCCTTTCATGCCGTATTGCGGCTGCGCGATTCCCCGATTGCGCATGAGACGCCTCGTCTGGCGTCCTTGGCCGGGCTCCAGTCTGTTTTTTCTCCCACTCTCCGGCGATGCACGGCATGCTTGAAGCATGTGCTGCAACTCCAGCCGCGAGAGATCGAAGACCCCGGTTCCGGGGGCGTTTGCAAGTTTTTGGTTAGTCCATAGCCAGCCAGGCCAGGCGGGACGGGTCTCGTCCGTATGGAGCAGTTGCTGTTGTCAGCCTCCCAAAAGGAAGCGCGGACAAGCAGTAGGCGCTTTGACGGCAGTGCCCAGGAGGCGCTGCGTCTCCCGCATGGCTGACCACGCGCCTGCGCGCAGGCCCCGGCCATGAAGCCGTTCGGGTCGGAACCGGAAGTGGGAGCGGCGGGATGCAAGACCGCCAGTCCCTTGTTTATCTGCAATGATTAAAGACGAGATGGAAACACGCCTTGAACATGATCTGCTCGGCGACCTGGAATTGCCAGCAGATATTTACTACGGTATCCAGACCTACCGTGCCGTGCACAATTTCAACCTGTCCGGTACGAAGTTGTCCGACTATCCTTCCTTTGTCCGGGCGCTGGCGATGGTCAAACATGCCTGCGCGGATGCCAACCATGCGCTGGGCCAGATGGCCGACGACAGGCACGAGGCCATTGTGCACGCCTGCCAGCGCATCGTGAACGGTGAGTTCAGCGACCAATTCCCGGTCGACATGATTCAGGGCGGCGCAGGTACGTCGACCAATATGAACATGAATGAAGTCGTGGCCAATGTCGGCCTTGAGTTCATGGGGCGCAAGAAAGGCGAGTACGCCAATCTGCACCCGAACAACGACGTCAACATGTCGCAGTCCACCAATGACGTCTACCCGACGGCGATCCGCCTGGGCCTCTTGCTGGAGCAGCAGGAAGTGGTGGCCAGCCTGGACCGCCTGATCGACTCGCTGGAGAGCAAGGCGGGTGAACTGGCTGACGTTCTCAAGATGGGCCGTACCCAGTTGCAGGATGCCGTGCCCATGACCATGGGCCAGGAATTCCATGCTTTCGCCAGCACCCTGGCCGACGACGCGGATTACCTGCGTCTGGATGCCAAGCGCTTGCTGTATGACGTGAACCTGGGCGGCACTGCCATTGGCACCGGCATCAACACGCATCCGGATTACGCCGGCCTGGCCGTGGCCCGCCTGGCGGCTGTCAGCGGCGAAGCGATGAAGCCGGCGCGCGACCTGATTGCAGCCACCTACGACATGGGTGCGTTCGTGATGTTGTCGTCGGCGCTCAAGCGCCTGGCGATGCGCCTGTCCAAGATGTGCAACGATTTGCGCCTGCTGGGCAGCGGTCCGCGCACCGGCCTGCAGGAACTGAACCTGCCGCCGCGCCAGCCGGGCAGCTCCATCATGCCGGGCAAGGTCAACCCCGTGATTCCGGAGGCCGTCAACCAGGTGGCTTTCGCGGTGATGGGCAACGACGTGGCGATTACCATGGCGGCTGAAGCTGGCCAGTTGCAGCTGAACGTCATGGAACCGCTGGTGGCATTCAAGCTGTTCGAGTCGCAACGCCTGCTGGCGCGTTCCATGGATATGCTGCGCGAACTGTGCATCGTCGGCATCACTGCCAACGCCGAGCACAGCCGCAAGCTGATGGAAAACTCGATCGGCCTCGTGACAGCGCTGAACCCGTTCATCGGTTACGAAAACTCCACGCGTATTGCTGCGCTGGCCCTGGAAACGGGCCGTGGCGTGCTGGAATTGGTGCGCGAAGAAAAGCTGCTTGATGACGACGTGCTGGAAGAAGTGCTCAAGCCGGAAAATATGATGCGTCCGCGCGTCGCGGCACATAGCTGATCCATACGTCCGTGGCCTTGACCGGCCCGGGCCGGAACCGGGTGGGAGCCGTTGACAGGCTCCCACCCGGTTTTTTCTTTGATGGCAAGCGGCAGGGGGCGGGCTGACTGGTACTGCAGGCTGTCAGGCTGTGTCCGCCAGGAAGGCGAGGGCTTGTGCGTGCCGGGTCTGGGCTTTGGCGCCATTTCATCTCTGGATTTTCCACCGCTGTCTGTCTGTGCAATGGCGTTCTGTGAAATGGCTGCATCTATAATTTGAAATGTTATATCATTTTATATTTTCGGTGGGAGCCGAGTCCGGCGGGAGTTGCCAAGGCAAGCGCCCGCCTTAACGTTTCAAGGAAAGATGTCATGCCAGATAGACAGGATAGGCTGCCGGTCACGGTGCTGTCAGGGTTTCTCGGTGCAGGCAAGACCACATTGCTGAATCACATTCTGAACAACCGCGAGGGCCGCCGCGTGGCGGTGATCGTCAACGATATGTCGGAAGTGAATATTGATGCAGAGCTGGTGCGGGAGGGTGGGGCCGCCTTGTCGCGCACCGATGAAAAATTGGTGGAAATGAGCAATGGCTGCATCTGCTGTACCCTGCGCGAGGATTTGCTGCTGGAAGTGCAGCGCCTGGCGCGCGAAGGTCGCTTTGACCAGCTGGTGATTGAATCTACCGGTATTTCCGAACCTTTGCCCGTGGCGGAAACATTCACTTTCGAGGGAGAGGATGGCCGCAGCCTGGGAGAGATTGCGCGCCTGGACACGATGGTGACGGTGGTGGATGCCTGCAATTTCCTGCGAGATTATGAGTCCCGGGACAGCCTGCAAGCGCGCGGCGAATCGCTGGGAGAGGAAGACGAGCGCACCGTGGTGGATTTGCTGGTAGACCAGGTCGAGTTTTGCGATGTGATCGTCCTGAACAAAACGGATCTCGTCAGCACGGCCGAGCGCGAACGCCTGCTGGCCATACTGCGCAGTCTCAATCCGCGCGCCAGGATAGAGCTGGCCAGCTTCGGCCAGGTGCCGTTGTCCAGCGTGCTGGAAACCGGCTTGTTCGATTTCGAGCAGGCCGAGCAAGCCCCAGGCTGGCTGCGGGAACTGCGCGGTGAACACGTGCCGGAAACAGAGGAATATGGCATTGCCAGTTTCGTCTACCGCGCCCGGCGCCCGTTCCATCCGCAACGTTTTTTCGACTGGACGCGGCAACGCTGGGCGGGCGTGGTTCGTGCCAAGGGCTTTTTCTGGCTGGCCAGCCACCCTGCGCTGGCGGCCACCTGGTCCCAGGCCGGGGTGGTGGCGCGCCAACAGGTAGCAGGCTTGTGGTGGGCTGCCATGCCTGCCGAGCGCTGGCCCCAAGACCCCGAGGCCATTGCGCTGATCCGGCGGAAATGGGTCGATGGGGTAGGGGATGCGCGCCAGGAACTGGTATTGATCGGCGCGGACATGGACGAACCCGCATTACGCCAGGGGTTTGATCATTGCCTGTTGACCGATGCAGAAATGGCAGCGGGTCCGCGGGCCTGGAGGGACTGGAAAAATCCGTTTCCGGATTGGCCGGACTGAAGCGTGCTGCCCTGATCCGGGCAACAGTATTGGGGGCAGTCGTCTTCAGGCCGGCCGGATGTTTCCGGTCGGCAGCATTCAGGCCGCGGTGGTGGTCAGGATGGTGAGGATGCCGCTCAGCGTGGCCAGGCCGCAGGTCGCAGCGAGCCACGGGATGGCGCGCGATAGCACCGAGGCGCCCGCGGCGGCATCCCGTCCGCCGCGCAGCAGGAGATGGTGGCGACGGTAGGCCAGCAGCAAGGTGGCTGAGGCCAGCACCAGCACGACCGAACCCAGGGCCAGGATGAAATGGCTTTGCTGCAGCATGCCGGAACGCAGAATCAGCAACGCGTTGGCCATCAGCGCCAGGCAGGTGCGGTTCCAGGCCAGGACGGTGCGTTGCGGCTGCAAACCGGGGTCGTTGGGGTCCATGGCGCGTGCCAGCCTAGAGCAGTATCGCCAGCACGATTGCGATCCCTGCCAGGGCCGCCGCTAGCAACGGAATGGCGGGCGTATGCGGCAATCCCCGCGACAGGCGCATGGCAAGTTCATTCTGGCGCCAGCGCATGTAGGCCAACAGGCAGAGCAAGGCTGCCAGCAGGGCGAGGCACAGCGCCAGCACGCGCACGGTGCCCGGAGGGCCAAGCTGGCTGGCGAACTGGTCCAGGGCCACGCCGCCAGCCAGCACTGCCAGTGCTGTGCGTATCCAGGCGAGGAAGGTGCGTTCGTTGGCCAGCGTGAAACGGTAATCGGGGTCTTGGCCTTGCTGTTGCCAGCGGGGGCGCTTCAACACGGGCAGGTCTCCTGTCTGGGGGAGGAAATGGGTAGACGATGGCGAAAGGAAATGGGCGGCGGGAAAACAACAGCGCCTCCCATGGGGGAGGCGCCTGTTGCCTGGCGGCTGCCGGTGGTGCAGCGTGCTGTCCATCCGGCCTGCCGCCACCCCTTGAAAGGGGCGGGTGATTACTTCAGCGAAGCCTGGTAAATGGATTCGATGGAAGCATCCAGCGCCTGGTTGAATTCCGCATCGCTTTGCTGGGCGCTCAGGCCTTCGGTCAGGGCACGGCTGAAACTGGCGATGATGCCGGGGTTGCGGGCCAGAATGTCGTTGGCATCGGCACGCGAGTAACCGCCGGACAGGGCCACCACGCGAACCACGCGCGGGTGCTTGACCAGTTCGTCATAGAAGCCATCGACGCTGGGCAGCGTGAGCTTGAGCATGACGCGGTTGTCGCCGGTCAGGGCGTCCAGGCGCTTGAGGAAACCTTCCTTCAGGCGGGCTTCGATGGCAGCCTTTTCCGGGGCGTTGATCAGCACTTCCGGTTCCAGGATTGGGCACAGGCCGGCCTTGAGGATGCGCAGGCCGTATTCGAATTGCTGATCCAGGGCCTGGTCGATACCGGCGGCGTTGTTCTCTGCAACCACCGAGCGCATCTTCGTGCCGAAGATACCCTTGGCCACGGCGCGTTCCAGCAGGGCTTCCAGTTCGGGCATGGGCTTCATCAGCTGCACGCCGTCGGCTTGCGCAGCCAGGCCCTTGTCCACTTTCAGGAAGGGGACGACCTGTTTCTTTTCCCACAGATAGGCGGCGGAATCCTGGCCCTCGATCTGGCGGTCCATGGTGGCTTCGAACAGGATGGCGCCCAGAATGCGGCGGCCGTCGAACGCCGGGCTGGTCACGATGCGGGTGCGCATGGCGTGCACGAGGTCGAACATTTCCGCTTCGTTGCTGTAGGCGGATTCCTCGACGCCGTACAGGCGCAGCGCCTTCGGGGTGCTGCCGCCGCTCTGGTCGAGCGCCGCAATAAAACCGTTACCTTGCGAGACTTTTGCCAGTTGTTCCTGGTTCACGTTGAAATCCTTATGTAATAGTGATGAATCTGGTGGTGAATCGGCTGGCCCGGGGACAGCGGCAGGCCGGCACCGGGCAGAATGGATCCTGCGGCAGCCAGGCGCACGGCACAAGGCCAGGGTGGGGCTCTGGGCGCAATGCCGCGAGTTTATCGCACAACCCAGCTGGATATCGAGCCATACTGTGTCCAGATGCCGGTGGTGCGGAACAAATCGTAAATGGCATCCAGATGTCGGTGCGACGCCGGGACGGCAGGAAGTGAAGGCCAGCTGTCGCTCTGCTGCCGGCGTGCCAAAGGCGCAGCAGGCTAATACACGGGATTTTTTTCTTTTGCACTGGTGTTATCCCTAGTTTTAAGGGGTGGCATACAGATAGCTGTTAGAACGACAATTTGCTGTCTTCATCCCGGCCGCTCTGGCAAACTGGGGTTAGAAGGCGGGTATTACCGCCTATTGTTTCAATTCACCCCGGGCGACATGGATGTCCGCGGGTACCGTAGGAGAGAGATATGATCAAACGCAAAGCGTTGGCAGGGCTGGCAGCAGTCGTGGCAATGGCCGCGGGGGGCGCAGCGCAGGCGGCACCGGTGATTCTGAAGGTTGCTCACTTTTTGCCTCCGGTCTCTCCCGGGCATACCAAATTCATCGCCCCGTGGTGTGAAAAGATCGAAGCGGAATCCAATGGCGAACTGAAGTGCCAGATCTACCCGGCGATGCAGCTGGGCGGAACGCCGGCGCAGCTGTTCAACCAGGCGCGTGATGGCGTTGCCGACATTGTCTGGACCCTGCCGGGTTATACCGCCGGTCGCTTCCCGATTTCCGAAGTGTTTGAACTGCCTTTCCTGACGACCAAGCACGAACCGTCTTCGCGCGCCATCTGGGATTTCGTCCAGAAGAACGCCATAAACGAGTTCCGTGGCGTCAAGCCGCTGGCCATCTGGGTCAATGGCGCCAATCAGCTGCATCTGCGCGACAAGCAGGTGGAAAATCTTGAAGAGCTGCGTGGCCTGAAGATCCGTGCACCGTCTCGCCTGGGTAACAAGATCCTGGCTGCGCTGGGCGCGACCCCGGTCGGCATGCCCGTGCCGCAAATGGCCGAAAGCCTCTCCAAGGGCGTGATCGACGGCGCGCTGGTGCCCTGGGAAGTGCTGCCGGCCACCAAGGCGCATGAGCTGACCAAGTTCCATATGGAAACGGCTGGCGACACGGCCATGACCACCGCGACCATGGTGTTCGTCATGAACCAGCGCAAGTACGATAGCCTGACGCCGGAACAGAAGAAGGTCATCGACGCCAATAGCGGTGGCGATACTTCCGCCTGGGTTGCGTCCCAGTTCGAAGCTGCCGATGCTGCCGGCCGCGAAGCAGCGATTGCGCGCGGTAATGTTGTCTATTCGCTGAGCCCCGAGCAGACCGCGCTGTGGGAACAGACTACCCAGCCGGTCATCGCCGAGTGGATCAAGGAAGTTTCCTCCAAGGGTGTGGATGGCGCAGCGCTGGTGCAGGAAGCCCGGGACCTGGTCAAACAGTATTCCTCGGCCCAGTAAAGCAAGCAGTGATGGCACGTCCGGGACAGGCCTGGACTGCCATTCCTGAATGAAAAGGGCCGCATAACGGCCCTTTTCACGTTCTAGGCATCAACCCGTTGCCGTTTTCCGTTGAACTGTCTGTGAGGCGCCAGCGTCTTCATGCCCGGGCGGGCTGTGCTGGAACAAGTGTCCGGCTGCGTTGCGGCCGGTCTTGCCAGCCCTGCGTCCGGCCTGCCGAATCGCCAGTTCACGGGTGTTTTTTGTAACCTGGAGTATCCAAAATGTCCGAACCATTGCCGCGGCCTGATGCCGTGGCATCTAGCGCGTGGGGCAAGGCCCTGGAGCAGGCGTGCGCATTTCTCGCCGTGTTGGGCGGCCTGCTGTTCTTGTGTGAAGCGCTGATGTCTGTGGCCAGTGTGCTGGGCCGTATCTTCCTGTCCACTCCCATCTCCGGTGATTATGAGCTGGTCCAGCTCATGTCGGCGATGGGTATTGCCATGTGCCTGCCGTATTGCCAGATCAAGCGCGGCCACGTGTTCGTCGACTTCTTTACGCTGTGGGCGCCGGCCCCGGTGAAGCGTTACATGGATGCATTTGCCTCGCTAGTGCTGGCAGGCTGTGCTTTCCTGCTGGCATGGCGTTGCTGGGAAGGCATGGTGGAAATGCACGAATATGGCGAAACCACCATGGTGATTTCCATGCCGGTTTGGTGGGGCTATGTGCCGCTGATGCCGTCTTTCGTTCTGTTTGGTCTTGCCGCGCTGATGGCGGTGGTGCAGGACTTGCGTCCCCTGAACAATGAGCGCGAGGTGCAGGCATGAGCGGGACTACCATAGGGATCATCATCGGGATTCTGATGATGCTGTTCCTGGCGATGCGCATGCATATCGGGATTGCCATGTTCCTGGCTGGCGGCCTGGGCTATTGGTGGATTTCCGGTTGGGATCCCCTGATGGCGCATCTCAAGCACGCACCGTTTGGGCGTTTCTCGGTCTATGACCTGTCGGTCGTGCCGCTGTTCCTGCTGATGGGGCAGTTCGCCACGCAAGGGGGGCTGTCTCAGGCGCTGTTCCGTGCCGGTAGTGCATTCCTGGGGCACCGGCGCGGAGGCATGGCCATGGCTGGTATCGCATCTTGCGCGGGTTTCGGCGCGATTTGCGGCTCGTCGCTGGCAACGGCGGCCACGATGTCGCACGTCGTGCTGCCCGAGCTGCGCCGCTACCAGTACAAGCCCAGTCTCGCCAGCGCTTCCCTGGCCGTGGGTGGCACGTTGGGCATGTTGATCCCGCCTTCCGTGCCTATGGTGATCTACGCCATCCTGTCCGAGCAGAATATCGCCAAGGTGTTCATGGCGGCCTTCCTGCCCTCCGTGTTGGCTGTGCTGGGCTATATGCTGGTCGTAGGTCTGATCTGCTGGCGCGATCCCGATGCCAGCGGCCCTCCGCTGCCGCGCCAGAACTGGATGATGCGCCTGCGCACGCTGGGCGCGACCTGGCCGGTCATGGCGATCTTCATCGTCGTGCTGGGCGGTATCTATGGCGGCCTGTTCACGCCTACCGAAGCGGCCGCCATCGGCGCCGTGGCGGCGGGCCTGGCTGCCTGGATGGCTGGCGGCCTGAGCAATGGCGGCCTGTTGCGCTGCGTGCTGGGTACGGCACAAGGTACCGGCATGATGTTCCTGATCCTGCTGGGCGCGGATATGCTCAATGCCTTCCTGGCCGTGAGCCAGGTGCCGGTCGAGTTCGCTACCTGGGTGCAGGGCCTGGGCCTGGATCCCTTCACCGTGCTGGCAGCCATCATCATCATCTACATCCTGCTCGGATGCGTGATGGACAGCCTGTCGATGATCCTGCTGACCATTCCCATTTTCCTGCCCATCATTATGGGCCTGGAGTTCTGGGGCCTGACACCTGATGAAAAGGCCATCTGGTTCGGTGTGCTGGCCTTGGTGGTCATGGAAATCGGCCTGATCACACCCCCGGTGGGGATGAACGTGTTCATCATCCACAGCATGGCCAAGGACATTTCCCCGGGCACCATCTTCCGTGGCGTGGTGCCGTTCCTGGCTTCCGACCTGGTTCGTATCGTGTTGCTGGTGCTGTTCCCCGTGCTGTCGCTGGGCATGATTCGCTGGCTTGGCTAGGCGCGGCACGATCCGGGTTGCCGGTAGCTGGCATGATGCATGCCGCTGCCGGTCTCGCCGGAGCAGCAGGGGACAAAGTTCCCAAGCAGTGCTTTCCGGCCGGCTGCTCCCAAGTGATTGTCTTGGGGCGGCTGGGTGACGAAAAAAGGACCTCCCGGCAAAGGGAGGTCCTTTTTTTCTGGCTGCCCCAAGACAAATACGCCCCAACGGGGGCAGCAAGCCGAAGGCGCAGCGTAGGGGGCCTTTTTTACACGGAGCGGAGGCCGGTTTGCCTGCGGCGCCGCCTCAGGCACAGGCTTCAGTCGTTCAGTTCGTCTTCGTCATCATCGAGGTCGTCTTCCTCGTCCTGTTCCAGGGCGTCATAGCCCTTCCAGGTAATGCGCCAGGCATCGTCTTCCGGAATGCCGGTTTCGTCGACCTTGCGGGCCAGGCCGGCGTCTTCGAGCAGGTCCAGGTGTAGCAGCACGCGTTCCAGATCTTCGCTGCTGTCTTCTTCCTGGAGGAGTACGGTCAGGTCGTTGGCGGTAAGGGTGGCGGAATCCGCATCGCGGAAGGCGCCCAGGAGAGTGACGATCAAGTCGAAATCGCGTTGCATGGCTGGCCTCGTTGGCTGGTAGTGAATCAACACGATAGCAGAGTCGGCCTGTCAGTGACATGACCGTGCCGCACCATGCGAACACATATTTCAGCCTGTCGGGCGGCAGCACCGTACGGCCCAGCAGGGCGGCGCCGCGCCGGGCCGGTTACTGGGACGGGGCGCGCTGCCAGCGGGCCAGGCGTGTGATGGGCAAGCAGCGGCGACGGACGAGGCGGATAGCGGTTAAGCTGTCGCTTTTTGCCAGGCGCACGGAAATCAGTCATGACTGCCATGAGTAAACGGGACTATCGAATGTTGGAAGGCACGGTGGTGGCCAGTGTGGGCGACAGTGTCACGCTGTCGAGCGGAACGCAGTCCCATACCTTTACCGTGGCGCTGTCGGTGGCGGAACAGATGGAGCTGGGGCATGTGGTCAGGCTGCTCAGTGACGCCAGGCACGATATCGTGCGGATCTACGATGTCAGCGACGCGCGCATGCTGTATGAAAAAGGCGGCCAGACCACCCGCGCGGCCGCCGGGGCGCTGGCGATCCAGACTGGCGTGATGTGCGCCATTCCTTTCCTCGGGCAGGTCATCGCCCTGTTGCTGATCCTGCCCATGGTGATCGGCCGGGCACTGGGCTATGACGCTGCCAATGCCCGATACATCGTCCGCGTCGCGGCCTTTACGTTTGCGATCTATCTGTCACTGTCGCTGGCCGGGTTGGTCTGGAGCAGTTGGCTGCTGGCGCTCCTGGGGCCGTTCGTGGTCGTGATCCTGGGCATGCGGCTCATCCTGCTGCGCGAACATGAATTGATGCAGTCGCTCAATGAGCGAGTGAGTCGTCCGGCCAGTGTCTGAAGGCTGCCAGCCTGGCGCCTCCCCATCATTTCCGGTATTGCCAGTATTTACGGGAATTGCTTTTTTTAACAGCCGTTGACAGACGGATAGCCGGATATGCCGATATGATGGCTGGGATGTTTCCGTTTTCCCAACCAGATAGGAGTCCAGCCATGGGCCTGCTGAGTTTTATCAAAGACGTCGGTGAGAAGATTTTCGGTGGCAGCGAAGCCCAGGCGGCGACGCCGGACGCGCTGAAGAAAGAGCTGGATAAGCTGGGCCTGGGCGCTGAAGGCCTGGATGTTTCTGTCGATGGCGACAAGGTGACGGTCAAGGGCAAGGCAGCTTCCACCGAGGAAGCCGAGAAAATCGCGCTGGCGCTGGGCAATACCCTGGGTGTGGCCGCCGTGGACAATCAACTGCAAGTGGACGCGCCCGCCGTCGAGGCGGTGTTCTATACCGTGCAGAAGGGCGACACGCTCTGGAAGGTTGCCGAGACCCAGTACGGTAAGGGCAAAGGTGCGAAGTACACCGTCATTTTCGAGGCCAACAAGCCGATGTTGACCCACCCGGACAAGATTTATCCGGGCCAGGTGCTGCGCATTCCTGCACTGGAGGCCTGAGCCAGCGTCTGCCCTCATTGAGTGGCGGGGCCGGTGGATAGTGCTGCCGCGCATGGCCGGTCGGGGCGTGACAAGCGTCCTGGCCGGCCATGCTTTTTTGTATCTGCCGTTGGGCCGGCCATGTTGCCGCAGACAGTGAGGGCGGACAGCGTGCCCATGGAGGGCGCCCACCGTCTTGCGGACCCGTCGTGACGGACTTTGCC
This sequence comes from Kerstersia gyiorum, assembly GCF_048595715.1. Lineage (NCBI taxonomy): Bacteria > Pseudomonadati > Pseudomonadota > Betaproteobacteria > Burkholderiales > Alcaligenaceae > Kerstersia > Kerstersia gyiorum. Next base: position 2,780,596 of record NZ_CP169556.1, on the reverse strand, counting down.
TGTCTTGGCATCTTTGCCGCCTTTTACGTGCCTGGGCGCTTTTTATTTCAGCCAGAGGCTAAAATGGAAGATTCCCGCCGCGCCCTGGCTCGGCAAATGTTTCTGACTTTTTCGCTACGGCGTTCCTGGATATGAAAAAAATCTCTGCTGTTCTCCTGGTGTCTGCTGCCGTCCTGGCCGCTTGCGGCAAGAAAGACGATCCCGCGCCTGTGGCGGCTGCGCCCGCCATTCCGGCCAAGATTGTCGTGGGCCTGGATGATAATTTCCCGCCCATGGGCTTTCGCGATGACAAGAATGAACTGGTTGGCTTCGATATCGACATGGCCCGCGAAGCTGCCAAGCGCCTGGGTGCTGACGTCGAGTTCAAGTCGATCGACTGGGGTTCCAAGGAAGCGGAGCTCAACGGCAAGCGCGTCGATGTGCTGTGGAACGGCCTGACGATCACCGACGAGCGCCGCAAGAACATCGGTTTCACCGAGCCGTACATGGAAAACCACCAGATCATTATCGTGACCAAGGATTCGCCAGTGCAATCCAAGGCTGATCTGGCTGGCCGCGTGGTGGGTGCGCAGGAAGGCAGCAGCGCCGTTGATGCCATCAAGAAGGAAACCGAAGTCGCCGCCAGCTTCAAGGACCTGAAGACCTTCGGCGATAACATCACCGCGCTGATGGACCTGGGTACGGGCCGTCTGGAAGCCGTGGTGGTCGACGAAGTGGTGGGCCGCTATTATGTCGGCAAGCGTCCGGATGAGTTCCGCGTGCTGGAAGACCACTTCGGCACCGAGGAATACGGCGTGGGCGTGCGCAAGGACGACACCGAATTGCTGAAGAAGCTCGATGAGTCGCTCAATGCCATGAAGAAGGACGGTTCCGCCGCCACGATCTCCAATAAGTGGTTCGGCGCCGACATCATCAAATAAAATACGGTCCTTCTCACCAAAGACCAAGGCCCTAGCCGGCCATCCGCCAGGGGCCGGCCCCGTGTCGCGCGGTGGCCGGCCTGTGCCGCTGGAAAACTTGCATGGATTATGTTTTTTCCCTGCTTGGGCCGATGGCGCAAGGCGCCCAGGTAACGCTCAAGCTATTCTTCATTACCCTGATACTGGCGGTGCCTTTGGGCCTGGCGCTCGCGCTGGCGCGCATTTCCAGGTTCCAGGTGCTCAACTGGCTGGTCAATGGCTTCATCTGGCTGATGCGCGGCACGCCGCTGATGCTGCAATTGCTGTTCATCTATTTCGCCCTGCCTTATGTCCCGGTGATCGGGGTGAGGCTGGATGATTTTCCTGCGGCGGTGGTGGCCTTCACCCTGAATTACGCTGCCTATTTTGCCGAGATCTTCCGGGCTGGCATCCAGTCCATAGACCGGGGGCAGTACGAAGGCGCAAAAGTGCTGGGCATGAATTATGTCCAGACCATGCGGCGCATCGTGCTGCCGCAGATGGTGCAGCGCATTCTGCCGCCCATGAGCAACGAGACCATTACGCTGATCAAGGACACGGCGCTGATCTACGTGCTTGCGTTGAACGAAGTGCTGCGCGTGGCGCGGGGATTCGTGCAGCGTGATTTCACCAGTACGCCTTTCATCGTCGCGGCAGTGTTCTACCTGACCATGACCCTGTTGCTGACCTGGATCTTCCAGCGCCTGGAGAAGCACTATGCCAAGTACGACAATTGAAGCCGCGGCGCGCCACATCATGATCGAAGCCTGTGGCGTGGGCAAGTCCTTCGGCGCGACCCGGGTATTGCGCGACGTTTCGCTGACCCTGGGCAAAGGCGAGGTGGTGGCAGTGATCGGCCCGTCAGGGTCGGGCAAAAGCACTTTCCTGCGCTGCCTCAATCATCTGGAAACCATAGACGAAGGCAGCATCAGCGTCGAAGGCGAGACGCTGGCGCAGGCGCAGGCCGATGGCCGCAGCCGTTATGCGCCAGACGCCGATGTGCGGCGCCTGTGCCGCAAGATGGGCATGGTGTTCCAGTCGTTCAACCTGTTCCCGCATATGACGGTGTTGCAGAACATCATCGAAGCGCCGGTGACGGTCAAGGGAATGAAGGCAGAAGAGGCGGTTCCCCGGGCTGAGGAACTGCTGCGCAAGGTGGGCCTGCTGAACAAGCGCGACAACTATCCTTCGCGCCTGTCTGGTGGGCAGAAGCAGCGTGTGGCCATTGCCCGGGCGCTGGCGATGGAACCGGAAATCATGTTGTTCGACGAGCCGACGTCCGCGCTGGACCCGGAGCTGACGGTTGAAGTGTTGCGCACCATGCGTCAGCTGGCTGAGGAGCATATGACCATGCTGGTCGTGACCCATGAAATGGGTTTCGCCAGGGAAGTGGCGCAACGCGTGGTGTTCATGGACCAGGGGCAGATTGTGGAGGAAGCGCCTTCCGCCGAATTCTTCGATGCGCCGCGCCATGAACGCGCTCGCGCCTTCCTTGGGCGCATGCTGTAGGCTATCCCGCCCATGCCTGGCGGCATGGCGCGTTGCAAGGGCCCCGGCGCATGCGTGCCTGGGTCCTTGTCATATTTTGGGGGATCTGCCGCGCCAGCGGGGCACAGGCATACAATCGGTCGGTTGCCTGCCGCCGTTCCTGGCGGCAGGGTGCTGAAGAAGGCCAGACATGCGTACCCTGTATCCGGAAATCGAACCTTTTGACCACGGCCGTCTGCGTGTGGACGACCGGCATGAGCTCTATTACGAGCAATGTGGCAACCCGGATGGGCTGCCGGTGGTGATCCTGCATGGCGGACCTGGCGGTGGCTGCAATGCCGACATGCGCCGTTTCCACAACCCCGAGCGCTACCGCATCGTGCTGTTCGATCAGCGGGGCTGCGGCCGTTCTACGCCGCATGCGGACCTGAGTAACAACACCACCTGGCATCTGGTCGAAGATATCGAGACGCTGCGGCGCCACCTGGGCATCGAGCGCTGGCAGGTATTTGGCGGCAGCTGGGGTTCAACGCTGGCGCTGGCCTATGCCGAGCGCCATCCGGAGCAGGTACTGCATCTGGTGCTGCGCGGCATTTTCCTGGTGCGTCGCTGGGAGCTTGAATGGTTTTACCAGGAAGGGGCCTGCCACCTGTTCCCCGATACCTGGGAAGGGTTCCGTGATGCGATTCCGGCCGATGAGCGCAGCGACATGATTGCAGCCTATCACCGCCGCCTCAATGGTTGCGATCTTGCCGCGCGGCTGGCTGCGGCGAAGGCATGGAGCGCCTGGGAAGGTTCGACCAGCCGCCTGGAAATGGACCCGCAGGCGATTGCCGGCCATGAGGAAGACATGTTCGCACTGGCGTTCGCCAGCATCGAAAACCATTATTTCTTCAATGCTGGCTTCTTCGAGGAAGATGGCCAGCTGCTGCGGGATGCGCACCGTTTGGCGGGCATTCCCGGCGTCATCGTGCATGGTCGTTACGACATGATCTGCCCCCTGGCCAATGCCTGGGACTTGCATCATGCCTGGCCCGGGTCGCGTCTGCACATTTCGCCGTTGGCGGGCCATGCGGCCTCGGAAGTGCAGAACGTGGATGCGCTGGTGCGCGCCACGGACGAATTCGCGGGCTGATGCCGGTGCGGGCAGAGTGGCGGCGCCAGGCCGTCACTCTGCTGGTCTGCGGCCTGGGGGCGAGGCGCAGCAGGCGGAAATGAGTTTATTTCTCAGCCGGGATTTACAGGCCGCGCCAGCCACTTACAATGGTTGCGCTGCCGGCGCGCCAGGGCGCCGGCGATATCACGCAACCGATCTCCAGGAGACGTTCATGACCGCATCGAAGGGAAACCCGGGCAAGCGCCCGCTGGGCCGCTCCGGCCTGGAAATTGCGCCGCTGGTGTTCGGCGGCAATGTGTTTGGCTGGACGGTGGACGAGAAACGCTCCTTCGAATTGCTGGACCGGTTCTTCGACGCTGGTTTCAATGCCGTCGATACGGCCGACGTCTATTCGGCCTGGGTGCCGGGCAACCAGGGCGGGGAATCGGAAACCATCATCGGCAATTGGTTCAAGGCTTCGCCGTCGCGGCGCAGCCAGGCCGTGCTGATTACCAAGGTCGGTTGGCCCGACGCCCCGGGCGGCGGCGGATTGAAGGCGGAGTACATCCTGAAGGCTGTGGAGGATTCGCTCAGGCGCCTGCAGACTGACTATATCGACCTGTACTTCAGCCACCATCCTGATGCGCAGACGCCCATCGAGGAAACATTGCGGGCCCACGAAAAACTGCTGCAGCAAGGCAAGGTGCGCGCCATCGGCGCTTCCAACTATGATGCCGCGCAGCTGCGCGAGGCCCTGACGGTTTCCGAGCGCGAAAACCTGCCGCGCTACGACGTCCTGCAACCCGAATACAACCTGTATGACAGGGCCGGTTTCGAGGGTGCGTTGCGGGCCCTGGCACGCGACGAAGGGCTGGGGGTGATCACTTATTTCAGCCTGGCGTCCGGCTTCCTGTCTGGTAAATATCGCAGCCTGGATGATCTGGGGCAGAGCGCACGGGGCAGTCGTGTAGAGAAATACCTGAACCCGCGTGGCCTGCGCATCCTGGATGCACTGGATAAAGTGGCAGGGCGGCACAATGCCCGGCCGGCGGAAGTGGCGTTGGCATGGCTGATAGGCAGCGATGGCGTGACGGCGCCCATTGCCAGCGCCACGCGCCTGGATCAGCTGGAAAGCCTGCTCAAGGCCACGACTCTGCGCCTGTCGGCGGAAGATTACGCCGTGCTGGACCAGGCCAGCGTCGCGTCATCCTGACACCCCAGCAAATGGGCGGCGAGCTGGCCGGCATGCCGCGATAGCGGTTCCCCGGCCCGCGTGCACAGTACCAGCGTGCGCTCGGCCCAGGCGTCTTCCAGTGTGAGGCGGCGGATGCCGGAATGGCGGGCGCAGCGCATGGCCGTGACTTTGGGTACCACGGCGATGCCGGCGCCGCTACCGACCATTCGACACACAGACTCGAAGCTGCGTGCACGTATGCGGTAGGCCGGCAGGCCGCCATGCTGGCGGCGGGCATGCTGGGCGATGTGCTGTTGCAGGGCACTGTCGTTGTCCAGGCCGACGAAATCTGCGCCGGCCACTTCATCGAAACCAATGCTGCGCCGGGCTGCCAGCGCATGCCCGGGCGGTACGATCAGCACCAGCGTGTCGTGGCGGAAGGGCAGTTGGCGCAAACCCGACAGGTCCGCGCTGTCTGCGGCAATGCCCAGTTCGCAGGCGCCGCGCCGCAAGGCATCGACGACTTCATGGCTGGCACGTTCCTCAATATCAATGGAAATGCCCGGATAACGGTGCAGGAAACTGCCCAGCAGGGTGGGCAGGTATTCGCTGAACGCCGCGCCGTTGCTGCTCATGCGCACCAGGCCCTTGAGCCCCTGGCCGTATTGCTGCAGTTCGCCGTGCATCAGTGCCATTTGCTGGGTCATGAGCCGCGCATGGTGCAGCAGGGTTTGTCCGGCGGGAGTGGGCGTCACGCCGCGCCGGTCGCGCCGCAGCAGTGCAACCCCAAGCGTGGCTTCCATGCCGCGCACGCGTTCGCTGGCTGATGCCAGCGTCAGGTGGGAACGTTCTGCGCCGGCGGTGATGGTCCCGCTCTCGCAGATGTGCTGGAACAGGCTCAGGTCCGTCAGGTCGAAGCGCATGGGAAATTCCGCAACTTGGCAGGCTCAGTGCCAGCCTTAGGTTTTCAGGTGTCCGGCGGACCGCCGGCGGTTCAGGCCATGCCACATGATAGCTGCCGAAATAGCGGAAATTATCGCTTATAGACACCATTCTTCGATGCCTGCCAGTGCCTGGGGCGCGTGTTGGGTTGCGGTAGCCGTGACTAAAATAGGCTAAGGATAGGCCTGAGGCTGGGTCAAGAATATCCCGATCACACCAGGGCCGGGCAGCGGCGCACAATACCGTGAATTTCCATAGTGGCCGACGTGGCCCGGGAGCATGGCAATGGTGTTGTCTGTACATGAAGTGTCAGTGGGTGTCCTGCTTGCAGTGGTGGCGGTCTTTTTGCTGGCAGGTGTCGTCAAGGGCGTGGTGGGCCTGGGATTGCCGACGATTTCCATGGCTTTGCTGGCCCTGTTGATTGCTCCGGCGCAAGCGGCCGCCTTGCTGGTCGTGCCGTCCTTGCTGACGAATCTCTGGCAGGCTGGCCCCTGGCGTGCGGTCAGGACGGAGGTAGGCAGGCTGGGCGGGCTGCTGGCCGGTTGTGTCGCCGGGACGCTGGCCGGCGCGGCCTGGCTGGGGGCGCCGGCAGGCGGTGCCGCCAGCGTGGTGCTGGGCCTGGCATTGCTGGCCTATGCCGCATGGGGGCTGGCTGGCCGCAGGTTTCTTGTGCCGCGCCGCCATGAGGCTTGGATGGGACCGCTGGCCGGCCTGCTGACCGGTTTGCTGACAGCCGCTTCAGGCGTGTTTGTCTTGCCGGCTGTACCCTATCTGCAAGGCTTGGGCCTCGCCAAGGATGAACTCATACGCGCCATGGGGCTGGCTTTTACCGCATCGACGCTGGCGTTGGCCGCCGGATTGTGGTTGAACGCCAGTTACGATGGCTGGACCTTGGCGGTTTCCTGCCTGATGCTGCTGCCCGCCGTGGCGGGCATGCAGCTGGGCGCGGCGCTACGCGCCCGATTGTCGCTTGAACACTTCCGTTTCTGTTTCTTCCTGTGCCTGGCCGGGCTGGGTCTGCACATGATCCTGCGTCAGTGGGGCTGACGCGACGCCGGCCCCTGCTATAGCAGACCGCGCAGTTCCCGGGCGGCATCAAGCATGGCCGGCAACATGTCCTGGCGAACCTGCAGGGTTGTACGGCCTTGCGTGGATGAAACGATATTCAGCGCGGCCAGGGCCATGCCCTTCATGTTGCGCAGCGGGATGGCCAGCGCATGCACGCCCAGTTCATGCTCTTCGCTGACCTGGCAGAAATCCTGTTTGCGCGCAGTTTCGAGGCTGCCACGCAGTTCCCTGATGTCGGTGATCGAGTTCGGGGTAAGACGCGGCAGTTCGCGCATGCTGCCGGGCGCGGGGCCCTCTAGCCAGTGCGCCAGTTCCTGGGGGGCCAGCAGGGCCAGCATCATGCGTCCGGTAGACGTCGCATGGGCAGGCAGGCGCGCCCCGAGATGCAAGCCGTAAGGCAGCATGGCGCGCTCGCCTCCCCCGTAATTGGCGCTGCGGGCCACAATGACGCTTTCATCGCCATCCAGCACGGCAACGGAGAACGATCCACCGGTCTGTGCCGCCAGCCGGTTGAGCGTGGCCTGCACCACGCGTGGCAGGCGTGCAGAGGATAAATAACTGCCGGAGAAGCGCAGTACCTTGGGGGACAGCCAGAAATAGTGTCCATCGCTCTCAAGGTAGCCCAAATGCGTGAGTGTCAGCAGGTGACGCCTGGCGGCGGCGCGTGTCAGTCCGGCGCGTTCGGCGGCCAGGGTGGCATTGAGGCGCTGGCGTTCGGTATCGAAGCTTTCCAGGACTGCCAGCCCCTTGGCAAGGCCGGCAATGAAATCCGCATGGGCGATGCCGCCGGCAGACAGTGCTGGCTGCGTGGTCGGATGGGTGTTCGAGTGGGGGCCAATCCCGGGCGGGGGGGAGTTCGGCATGGTGCGCGGTCCGTTCAGTTGGGCGACGAGACAGTTGGGTTCTATCAATAATTGCGCGATTATCGCACAGCCATTCTAATGATCGAGCAATAGCCAGGGCAGGCCATGGCGCAAAGAAAGCCGGTCTCTTAGTCTGTGAGCGTCGGTTCGGAATCAGATTCCGGCCAGGTAAAAATCACAAGGAGACTCCCCCATGCGTACCCAAGTCGTCATCGTTGGCGCCGGTCCTTCCGGTTTGCTGCTGGGCCAGTTGCTGTACAAGGCCGGCATCGACAACATCATCCTTGAACGCCAGACTGGCGAATATGTGCTGGGCCGCATCCGGGCCGGCGTGTTGGAGCAGGTGGCGGTCGATCTGCTGGATCGTGCTGGCGTGGGTTCTCGCATGCACGAGGAAGGCTTGCCCCACCACGGTATTGAGTTGTTGTTCAAGGGCGAGCGCCACCGTATCGACCTGACGGGGCTGTCCGGCGGCAAGTCGGTGCTGGTCTACGGTCAGACCGAAGTGACCCGCGACCTGATGGAAGTCCGGGCTGCCGAAGGCCTGACGACCATCTACGAGGCGTCCAATGTCAGCCTGCATGATTTCGACAGCGAACGCCCGCGTGTGCGCTATACCAAAAATGGCCAGGAGCACGAGATCGAATGCGATTTCATCGCTGGCTGTGATGGCTTCCATGGCGTGAGCCGCGCCAGCGTACCGGCGTCCGCCATCCACAATTACGAGAAAGTCTATCCGTTTGGCTGGTTGGGCCTGCTGTCCGACACGCCACCGGTCAGCGACGAACTGATTTATGCCAACACGCCACGGGGCTTCGCGCTGTGCAGCATGCGCAGCCTGACACGCAGCCGCTATTACCTGCAGGTGCCACTGACCGACAAGGTGGAATCGTGGAGCGACGAGGCCTTCTGGAACGAATTGCGCCTGCGCCTGGATGCCGAGGCCCGCGAACGCCTGGTGACCGGCCCGTCGCTGGAAAAGAGCATTGCCCCGCTGCGCAGCTTCGTGGCGGAACCCATGCGCTTTGGCCGGTTGTTCCTGGCTGGCGATGCCGCGCACATCGTGCCGCCCACGGGCGCCAAGGGCCTGAACCTGGCCGCGTCCGATGTAGGCTATCTGTCCGAATCCATCACCGAGTTCTATGACGAGAAGAGCCAGGCTGGTATCGACACTTACTCGCAGCGTTGCCTGAGCCGTATCTGGAAGGCCGAGCGCTTCTCCTGGTGGTTTACGTCGCTGATGCACCGTTTCCCTGCCGAAGGGGAGTTCGGTCAGAAGATTCAGGAAGCCGAGCTGGACTACTTGGTGAAATCCGTGGCGGCATCGACGTCGCTGGCGGAGAACTATGTCGGCCTGCCGATGAAATAAGGCCGGTTCCGCGATGCGCGGAAAAGCAGGTATCTGCCGTTTCCGGCCCTTGGGGCGGAAACGGTTTTTTTTGTTTCACGATGACTCCAGTACCGCAATTCGCTGGACTACGCCAAGGCTCGATACAACAGGTTTATCAATCACTTAGGCGAGTTCAACATATGCCGGTGCTTTCCGAAACTTGACCCGGCTTCCCCTCGTGTGGCTCCCATGCGGCTCTTGGAAACCGGGCTTTCCGAGGAGTCATCATGGCGAAAATCAAGCTCACCAAGTCCGCAGTCGATGCGGCGCAACCTCAGGCCAAGGCCGTCGAACTGCGGGACACCGTGGTGCCGGGTTTCCTGTGCAAGATCACCCCGGCGGGCCGCAAGGTGTTCATGCTCCAGTACCGCACGAACGCCGGCGAGCGCCGTAAGCCCGCCTTGGGTCAGTACGGGGAACTGACCGTCGATCAGGCGCGCACGATGGCGCAGGCGTGGCTAGCCGAGGTGCGCAAGGGCGGCGATCCCAGCGCGGTCAAGAACGCCGCCCGCAAGGCACCGACCGTGAAGGAGTTTTGCCACACGTTCATGGAGGACTACTCCAAGCAGCGCAACAAGGCCAGCACGCAGCGCGTCTATCAGGGCGTCATTGACCGCTGCATCATCCCGATCATGGGCCGGATGAAGGTGCAGGACGTGAAGCGCCCGGACGTGGCCGCGCTGATGAAGAAGCTGGCCTACAAGCAGGCCGAAGCCAACCGTACCTTCGGTGTACTGCGCAAGATGTTCAACCTGGCCGAAGTGTGGGGGCTGCGCCCTGACGGCACGAATCCTTGCCGCCATGTTCCGATGTATCCACCTGGCAAGGAAACCCGGCTGATCGTGGACGATGAGCTGGTGCGGATCTTCCGCCATCTGGAACATCTGGAAGCCGAGGGGCTGGAGAACTACGTCATTCCGCTGTCGATCCGCCTGCAATTCGAGTTCGCCGCCCGCCGCTCGGAAATCTGCCCGTTGGAATGGGACTGGGTTGATCTGGAAAAGCGTCGTGTCGTCTGGCCGGGCAGCAAGACCGGCGGGATTTCCAAGCCCATGAGCGAGGAAGCTTATCGGCTGTTTTCGACAGCGCCACGCTTGGAGGGCTGCGCCTACGTCTTGCCGTCGCCCAACGACCCGACCCGCCACCTGACCTTCGGCGAGCACTATTGCGGCTGGACGCGCGTACTCAAGGCCGCCGGCGTGCCGCATGTCGGCACGCACGGCATCCGCCATCGGGCCACGACCGACATTGCCAACTCGGGCGTGCCGACCAAGGTGGGCATGAAGCTGACGGGCCACAAGACCGTGGCGATGTTCATGCACTACGTCCACACCGAGGACAAGCCTGTGCGGGATGCGGCCGAACTGGTGGCGAGCCGGCGCCAGGCCATCACGGGCGTGCGGCAACCGGCTCAACTAGCGGAGGCCCTGGCATGAGCAAGCGTACGGCATCCATCACGTCATCCGCAGCGCCGTCGGCGCTGCTGGGCGACCTTCGAGCACTGATCGAGGCGTCGCGCCAGCGCGCCGCCTTGGCGGTCAATGCAGAGCTGACGCTGCTGTTCTGGCGTATCGGCCAGCGCATCCATACGGAAGTGCTGGCCGGCCAGCGGGCCGGGTACGGCGAGGAAATCATGCCGTCCCTGGCCGAGCAGCTTGTCCGCGATTACGGGCGCAGCTTCGCGGACAAGAACCTGCGCCGAATGGTGCAGTTCGCCGCTACGTACCCGGACGAACCAATTGTCGTGACGCTGTCACGACAATTGAGCTGGTCGCATTTCGTCGCGCTGCTGCCGCTAAAAGACCCGCTCCAGCGGGACTACTACGCACAGATGGCCGGTGCCGAACGCTGGAGTGTGCGGACGCTGCGCGAGCGCATCGACTCGATGCTGTACGAGCGCACGGCGCTGTCGAAGAAGCCGGACGAAACGATTGCGCAGGAGTTGGCGACCCTGCGCGATGCGCAGCGCATGACACCGGCGCTGGTCATGCGCGACCCGTACATCCTCGACTTCCTGGGGCTGCGGGACACCTGGCAGGAAGGCGACTTGGAAGCGGCGATCATCCGTGAAATGGAATCCTTCCTGCTGGAACTGGGTGCGGGCTTTTCCTTCCTGGCCCGGCAGAAGCGCATCCAGATCGACGATGAGGATTTCCACCTTGACCTGCTGTTCTACAACCGCAAGCTGCGTCGGCTGGTGGCGGTGGAGTTGAAAATCGGCGAGTTCAAGGCGGCATACAAGGGGCAAATGGAACTTTACCTGCGCTGGCTCGACAAGCACGAACGCGAGCCGGAGGAAGCCTCGCCGCTGGGAATCATCCTCTGCACGGGCAAGAAGTCCGAGCAGATCGAATTGCTGGAGTTGGACAAGTCAGGCATCCACGTTGCCGAGTATCTAACCACCTTGCCGCCGCGTGCGGTGCTGGGCGAACGGTTGCAGCAGGCGACCGAGCGGGCACGGCTCCAGATCGAGCAGCGCGATAGTGCAGGAAAGACCTGATATGGCGTTTAGATCGCCGCTTGGCTGACACGCAGGCTCAATGCCTCGGCGCTTTCCTTGCGTTCGCTGTACCGATCGGCCAAGTACGGTGCCACGCCGCGCGTCAGCAGCGTGAACTTCATCAGTTCTTCCATCACGTCCACCACGCGATCGTAGTAGGCCGAGGGCTTCATGCGCCCGGCCTCGTCGAACTCCTGATACGCCTTGGCGACCGACGACTGGTTGGGGATGGTCAGCATCCGCATCCAGCGGCCGAGCACGCGCATCTGGTTGACCGCGTTGAAGGACTGCGAGCCGCCCGAGACCTGCATCACTGCCAGCGTTTTCCCCTGGGTCGGTCGCACTGCACCCATCGACAGCGGAATCCAGTCGATCTGGGTCTTCATCAGGCCGGTCATCGCGCCGTGGCGTTCCGGGGAACTCCACACCATGCCTTCGGCCCATTGCACCAGCTCGTGCAGTTCCTTGACCTTGTGGTGATCGGCGGGCGCATCGTCCACCAGCGGCAGGCCCGAGGGGTTGAACATCCGCGTCTCGCCGCCCAGCGCCCGCAGGATGCGGGCGGCTTCCTCGGCGGCCAGCCGGCTAAACGAGCGTTCGCGCAGCGAGCCGTAGAGCAGCAGGAAGCGCGGCGCGTGCGTGGCCCGCTCGGGTGCCAGCAGCCGTTCCGTGTCCGGCTGCTGGAACAGCGCCGAGTCGATGTTCGGCAGGTCGAGGCGGGATTCAGACACGGCTACCTTCCTCGTCCACCACGGGTTCGCCGTCTTCCTTGTTGAACGCACCGCGCTGCGGCTGTGGCAGAAGCTCGAGCACGGTTTCCGAGGGCCGGCACAGGCGCGTGCCCAGCGGTGTGACCACGATCGGCCGGTTGATGAGAATGGGGTGCTGGAGCATGAAGTCGATCAATTGCTCGTCATTCCACTTCGGATCGTCCAGACCGAGTTCGGCATAGGGCGTGCCTTTCTCGCGCAGCACCGCGCGCACCGGCCCGCCCATCGCCGCGATCAGCGCCTTGAGCGTGTCGCGGTCGGGCGGCGTTTTCAGGTACTCGATGATGATCGGCTCCTCGCCGCTGTTGCGGATCAGGCCCAACACGTTGCGCGAGGTGCCGCAGGCCGGGTTGTGGTAGATCGTGATGGTGCTCATGGGATGCCCTTGAAGATTACGGAATGGTCGCGCGGCGTTCGTACCAGCCACGCGAGCGGTTGACCATGCGCACTACCAGCAGCATCACCGGCACTTCGATCAACACGCCGACCACGGTGGCCAGCGCCGCGCCCGAGTGGAAGCCGAACAGGCTGATGGCGGCGGCCACGGCCAGCTCGAAGAAGTTGCTCGCGCCGATCAGCGCCGACGGCCCGGCGATGTTGTGCTTTTCGCCTACCTTGCGGTTGAGCCAGTAGGCCAGGCCGGAATTGAAGAACACCTGGATCAGAATGGGCACGGCCAGCATGGCGATGACCAGCGGCTGGCGGATGATGGCTTCTCCCTGGAAGGCGAACAGCAACACCAGTGTCAGCAGCAGTGCGGCGATGGACAGCGGGCCGATGCGCTCCAAAGCCCGGTCGAACGCGGCCTGGCCCCGGCGCAGCAGCGCGCGGCGCCAAAGTTGCGCGAGGATGACCGGGATGACGATATAAAGCGCCACCGAGGTCAGCAAAGTGTCCCACGGCACAGTGATAGACGACAGGCCCAGCAGCAGGCCGACGATGGGCGCGAAGGCGAACACCATGATGGTGTCGTTGAGCGCCACCTGCGACAGCGTGAACACCGGATCGCCGCCGGTCAGACGGCTCCAGACGAACACCATTGCGGTGCAGGGCGCCGCGGCCAGCAGGATCAACCCGGCGACATAACTGTCGAGCTGGTCGGCCGGCAACCAGTCGGCAAAGACCTGGCGAATGAAGATCCATGCCAGCAGCGCCATCGAGAACGGCTTGACCGCCCAGTTGACGAATAGCGTCACGCCGATGCCGCGCCAGTGCTGCTTGACCTGGCCGAGTGCGCCGAAGTCCACCTTGTTGAGCAGCATCGGAATCACCATGACCCAGATCAGCAGGCCCACGGGCAGGTTGACCTGGGCCACTTCCATGCGGCCGATGGTCTGGAACACACCAGGCGCGAACTGGCCCAGCGCGATGCCGGCGACGATGCACAGCAGCACCCACACTGTCAGGTAACGCTCGAAGCCGCTCATGGCGGAAGTGGCCGGCACACTGCCGACGGTATCGGTTGCGGTCATCGGGGCTGGCCTCACTGGTGGCCGATATCGCGCAACTCGCGCTGCAAGGACAGGGCATCGAGGCGCTGGAGCGGCAGGGACAGGAATAGTTCGATGCGTCGGCGCAGCGTGATCGCCGCATCGAGGAACGCCTTGCGCTGTTGCTCCTCGGTGCCTTCGACCGCGGCCGGATCGGGCACGCCCCAATGCGCCGATACCGGCTTGCCCGGCCAGAATGGGCAAGCCTCGCCAGCGGCGTTGTCGCAGACGGTGAAGATGAAGTCGAACACCGGCGCACCGGGGGCTACGAACTCGTCCCAGCTCTTGCTGCGATAGCCGGTCGTCGGCAGACGCAGGCGCTCCAGCGTGGCGAGCGCCAGCGGATGCACTTCGCCCTTTGGCTGGCTGCCGGCCGAATAGGCGTGGAAGCGGCCCTGACCCAATTCGTTGAGCAGCCCTTCGGCGAGGATCGAGCGGGCTGAATTGCCCGTGCAGATGAACAGTGCGTTGTAGGTTGTGTCGGTCATGGCGTCAGCACTCGCATTGGGTGGATTCGGAGACTTCGCAGACGCCGCCCTGGCAGCAGTGCTCGGTCAGGTAGCCGATCAGGCCGTTCATATGGACGTATTCGGCGCGATAGATCAGGTTGCGACCCTGCTGCTCGATGGTGACGAGGCCGGCGTGAGCCAGTTCCTTCAGGTGGAACGACAAGGTGTTGCGGGCCACGTCGAACTGGTCGGCCAGCACGCTGGGCGTGAGTCCTTCCGGGCCGGCGACGATCAGGGCGCGGAACACGCGTAGGCGTTGGGTGTGCGCCAAGGCGCTCAGGGCGGAAACGGCTTGATCTTCGTTCATTATTCGATAATACAACAAACATTGAATTAATGAAAGGAGGATAGCCGACCGAGCTTCATGGCGCCCCAGCGTACCGCCGTCGGACTCGCGGGCTGCGCCCCGTGCTTCGTATCGAATCACTGCCATTCGGCGCTGATCCCTGACGCCTCCGGCCTGGCTCGTTGATCCGGGCCTGCGCGTGCTGCGCACTTGCCAACAGCGGGTGTGTGGCTGGTGGGGAGTGTGGGCGGCTTGCCGTTCCCTTCACCGTATCACGGCGGTCGCAGCCGTAAAGGACTGCGCGTGCTCGCACGCTTGCGGCCCATGGCCGTCTTCGATCCTGTGACTGCTTGCGCTGCGCCGTGCTGGCCACGGTTCCGGGCAATTCCGCCCGAGCAACCGGAGCACGATCATGTCGCAACTGTCCTTTTCCTCGTTCGATGACGCTTTGCTGGTGCGTGACGCCCAAGGGCGCTATCTGCCGGCGTCGGTAGATCAGATTCTTGAAGCAGCACGCCAGGCCATTGAGTTGAAGATGCAGCGCGGTGCTGAGTTCACTTCTCCGGCGCTGGTCAAGGAGTACCTGCGCAACATGCTGGCGGGCTTCGAGCATGAAGTCTTCGCGGTGATGTTCTTGGATACGCGCCATAGGCTAATCGAGTATGCCGAGATGTTCCGGGGCACCATCGACAGTGCATCGGTGTACCCGCGCGAGGTGGTCAAGGCTGCGCTTCGGCTCAATGCGGGTGCGGTCGTCCTGTCGCATAACCATCCGAGCGGGAATCCTGAGCCGTCGCAGGCAGACAAGGTATTGACCCAGCGGCTCAAGGAGGCGCTGGCGCTGGTGGACGTTCGCGTGCTGGATCACATCATCGTCGCAGGCGCCGCTGTCACTTCATTCGCAGAGCGCGGCTTGCTATGACTTCGGGGGCTTCGGCCCCTTTTTGCTGCGTCCAAGCGTTGTTGCTTGGATTTATCCGGGATCTGGAAGCCCCATTTTCAAACGGTAGTGGTCAGGATGACCTGCGGCTTTGAAGACAGCTTCCAGCTTGCCGAGATAGTAGGAAATATCGAACTGTCCCCAGTCAATGTGGGCAATGTTGGTTTCGTCCCGGTGTGATCCCCGGTTCAAAAACCGCTCCAAGGGACGGAAGGCCCCGTCTTCCAGGGACAACTGTTTCAGGATTTCCTCAAACTGCTTCGTATTACCCGTGAACGCGAAAAAGTTTTCCAGTATGCACCTCATGGTATTCGGTACCACCTGGATGCGGGCCGATCCTTCTTTGGCATCCTCATGACATGCCAGAGCGCGTCGTAGTCGTTAGCAAAGTCTCGGGCATCCATCGGTACCACTCGACTGTGCTCGCTCTTAACCACACGTATTAACTGACATTTTTCGCCAGCCTTTGCCAGTCTGCTGCCCGCTATCTGATACACCAGCTCGTGCAGAAAGAAGAGATTGTGAGTGAGAACGATGACCTGCCGAACTTTCTGTCCACCTGGCGGCCTGATTAGTTCATGGCAAATCATAGACGCGATGTCGTAGACGAAATTGTGCGACAAGCTGGATATTGGATCATCAATGACTACAATCGTTTTTCCGATATCCACCGAAGCCCCTTGCTCCTTAGAACCTTTCAGAAGCTCGATGAAATAGAGAAAGGAGATCAGGGTTTTCTCTCCTTCGCTCAGCGACTGGGCGCTGCTCTCGCCGTGTGCCGGACGCTCCAAGCAATACAAACTGCCTTCGCCGGGTTTGCGGGCTATCGAGAAGGAATCAATACCTAGCCCTTTCAGTCGATCGTTGATTGACGCCACCGATGCATCCACGCCTTCCTGCTTTTTGCGGAGTTCGGTAAGGGCACCAACATGGTGGGTTTCTCTGGCTCCTGCTTCCTGGTCCGCAGTTTTTGCGGCAGCTAATTGCAGGCCGAGTGGAGCAATGCGGGCGTCATATGCCCGATAGACGTCAACGCGGTCCCGCCACATATTCTTCCAGAATTCGTCTCGGATTGCCTTGTGTTCGGCCACTTTGTTCTGGATTCGCTTATTGAAGGCTCCAATGCGAGTGTTGAGTGCCGATAGCGCCTCCTGCAATGGCAGCATA
Organism: Kerstersia gyiorum; assembly: GCF_048595715.1. Classification (NCBI taxonomy): domain Bacteria; kingdom Pseudomonadati; phylum Pseudomonadota; class Betaproteobacteria; order Burkholderiales; family Alcaligenaceae; genus Kerstersia; species Kerstersia gyiorum. The sequence goes on along the minus strand of NZ_CP169556.1, from coordinate 2,763,975 downwards.
TCCACCAAGGCAATTTCAACTGGTTCTGCAGGTGTCGCCTGTTTCAGCCGCATGGTAGCCAAGTTCGCCTTTAAAAGAGCATGCGTAGCATCCCACTTTGCCTGCAAGTCAGTCTCTTGGGAGAGGGGTTCTGCTAGCGCGCCGTTAACAGATTCTTCCAAGGTCTGAATCGAGGATTCATAAGCGAGGACGTGGGTTTCGATGAGGTCAATCTTCTGTTGACGGTCTCCGTCCAGTAGTTTGGCCAAGTCTCCCAGAAAGCCGTGAGGCAGCTCCTGCTGGCAGAATGGGCAGTGATCGTCATGCACGAACGCGCGGCCCTTGCTTACCCAGTCACCGTTTCCTAGCCTCTCTACAAGGGAGGCAAGGCGGCTTTCGCCTGATACTTCCACTCGTTCCCGCCAGATGCTGTCTTTCTCAATGACCAGGAACGCGTCCACTGAAAAGTGGTGGGTACCTTTCAATGTTTCATCCCCGGAAATATCACCTAAGCGCTTGGCTAGGTTATCCAGATCGTCCAAGACTTCGTCGTCCGGGACTTCATATTTGCGGAGGTCATCGAAAAACTTCTGTGCGCCACGTCCGTATCCCGTGAGGAAATTGTCGAACACGCCTTTATCATGAGCCTTGTAAGTAGCCCACACGGACTCCTTGGCATCGGTTAGCGCCGTCGCGAGTTCTCCGTTGATGCGGGAGATATCTCGCTGTGCGGCCTCGCGTGCTATCCGAACATCATGAAGCAAGCGCTCGTGCTCTTCTATCTGCCTCTGTGTTTGGGTGTCCAACTCGCCCATCGTGAAGATGCCGGGCATGCCCTCGGCTTCACCGATCACAGATTGCACAAAATGGTGGTTGTAGACCAGATAGCGGAATGGCCCGCCCTGTGTAGTCTCTACTCGACATGCATGGAAATCGGCATCTCCCAGGCTGTGACCGTGGATCACTTCCCCAATCGCTGTTTTTCCGGCGCCATTGAGCCCGTAGAAGAACACTGGCTTTTGTGTCGCCGTCTCAAGCGTGATAGTGACAGGAGTTGTTGGATGAAAGCTCTTGTAGCCTTGGATGACGATGTCTTTGATCATGACTGTCCCCCCTCCCATAGGGATACTTGCGGCGGTAACCCTAATGCCCAATCAGACGCTAGGCCGAGCGCGCTCCGTCCGCCTTGATAGCTCGACTACCATCTGCTCTTAGCCAACAAATAGCCAGTCGAGCTAGATTTTGAGTCTCTGTATTCCTTTCTTGGAAACATTTTCTTGCAAAACAAATAATAAACGAAGATTCCTCTTGCGTCTCCGCTTCGCGGACCGCGCTGCTCCAGGTTCGCTATCCACTCATCCCTGACGGGACTGGCATTCGCCAGCCTTTCACATCCCTGACGCCTACGGCCCGGCTTCCAGATCCGGGCCTGCGCGCTCGCCGCTTGCGTGCAGGCCGGCACAAAGGGGCGGCCGTTGCCATGTCCAGCCGTCTCTCCTGAGTCCATCACCTTGCTCGCGACTGTAGCCCGTGGCCGCGTGCCGTCAAGGCGCGCCAGGCCGTGTCCTCGGCTGCGCCTGCGGGCCGCGCCCCCCTGACGCTTTCCTCCTTGACGGCCCCCGTCCGTGGGCTCCTGACCGTCGCGGGCGATGAACTCAGGAAAGACGGTGGCAACAGGGCCAACCGGGTTCTTCGTGCCAACCGCACCGAACAGCCACAAAGGCTGGGCTCCGAATCTTGGAATCCGGTGTGCGGTGTGAACAGCAAACCCTTTTCGTCAGGAGAAAGACCATGCTTGCATCCCGTTTCGCTTCCCATTCCCCGGTACTGCGCAGCGATTCCCCGCTGTCCGATGACCAGATTCACCGCGTGGCCCCATCCATCTTCGCGGAAGCGCCGCATGAGAGCCGTTCCGAGCGGTACGCCTATATCCCCACCGCCGCCGTGCTGACCGAACTGCGCAAGGAAGGGTTTCAGCCCTTCATGGTGGCGCAGACCCGCACCCGCTTTGCCGACCGGCGCGACTTCACCAAGCACATGATTCGCCTGCGCCACGCCAGCCAGATCAATGGCGCGGAAGCCAACGAAATTGTGCTGTTGAACTCGCACGACGGCACCAGCAGCTATCAGATGCTGGCCGGAATGTTCCGCTTCGTGTGCAGCAATGGCCTTGTCTGCGGCGACACCGTGGCCGATGTGCGCATTCCCCACAAAGGCGATGTGGCCGGTTCCGTGATCGAAGGCGCTTACGAAGTCTTGAGCGGCTTTGAGCGCGTGAAGGAGAACCGCGAAGCCATGCGGGCCGTGACGCTCGACGAGGGCGAAGCCGAAGTATTCGCCCGCGCCGCCCTGGCCTTGAAATACGACGACCCGGACAAGCCCGCGCCGGTGTCCGAGTCGCAAATCCTGATGCCGCGCCGGTTCGATGACCGCCGCCCGGACTTGTGGAGCGTGTTCAACCGCGCCCAGGAGAACCTGACCAAAGGCGGCTTGTCCGGGCGCAGCGCCAACGGACGCCGCCAGCGCACTCGCCCGGTGCAGGGGATTGATTCCGATGTGCGCCTCAATCGCGCCCTGTGGCTGCTGGCCGATGGCCTGCGCCAGTTGAAAGCCTGAACCCCTCACGCGGCAGGGGCAGGCAGCGACCCTTGCCGCGTCATTCGCTGCTGCATTCCATCACTGCAAGGAGTTTTCACCATGAACGCCATCAACCACACCGAAACCCAAGCCATCCACGCCGCCGCCACGCCTGCCATCCCGCTGGAAGCCGCCGACCCCACCAAGAACCTGATTCTGGTGCCGCTGTCGCGGCTGGTGTCGCGCCCCAAGGGCCGCAACGTGCGCAAGACCCCGCGCATGTCCATTCCCGAACTCGCCGCCAGCATTCAGCGTGTCGGCCTGCTGCAAAACCTGATCGTCACCGTGACCGCCGATGGCGAACACTACGAAGTCGTCGCCGGTGGCCGTCGCCTTGCCGCCTTGAAGCTGCTGGCGAAGAAGCGCCGCATCAGCAAGGAATGGGGGGTGCCTTGCCTGCGGGTCGCCGATGGCACGGCCCGCACGGCCAGCCTGACCGAGAACGTGCAGCGCGAAGCCATGCACCCGGCAGACCAGTTCGAAGCCTTCGCCGCGCTGGTGATGGAGGGTCGCAGCATCGAGGACATTGCAGCGGATTTCAGCGTCACGCCGCTGGTGGTGCAACGCCGTTTGAAACTCGCCAATGTCTCGCCGCGCCTGCTGGCCGACTACCGGGCCGAAGCCGTCAGCCTTGACCAGTTGATGGCGCTTGCCATCACCGACGACCATGCCGCGCAGGAAGCCGCGTTCTACGATGCGCCGACATGGCAACGCCATCCGTCGTACTTGCGCGAACGCCTGACCGAGCGGGAAATGGATGCCCATCACCATCCGCTGGTGCGCTTTGTTGGGCTGGACGCCTACGAAGCCGCTGGCGGTGGCATCCGCCGCGACTTGTTCGCGGAAGGCGATACCGGCGTGTATCTGACCGATGCGGCGCTGCTGGAAGGGCTGGCGCAGGACAAGCTGGCCAGCCTTGCCACCGAGGTGAAGGCCGAAGGTTGGGCATGGGTGGATGCCACGCCTTCTGTCACCCATGCCGACCTGCACACCTTCCAGCGTGCCCCGAGGGAGCGCCGCGAACCGAACAAGCGTGAAGCCTCCCGCATCGAGACCCTGCAAGCCAAGCTGCACGCACTGGCCGAAGCCGTGGATGCCGCGCTGGACGCCGACGACGAGGACAAGGCCGATGCCTTGCAGGAGGAAGGCGAACGCCTGGGCGAGCAGTTGCAGGCGCTGGAAGATGGCTTGCAGGACTACAGCGCGAACGTGAAGGCTGCCGCCGGTGCCATCGTCACTATCGACCGCAACGGCGCAGCCGTGGTGCATCGCGGCCTGATGCGGGAAGCCGAAGCCCGCGCCCTGCGCACGCTGGAACGCTTGCGGCAGGGTTTTGGTGGCGAGGATGCCGCCAACGAGGATGAAGGCGAGGACGCACCAAAGACTGCCGCCATGTCCGACCGGCTGGCGCAGCGCCTGAGCGCCCACCGCACCGCCGCGCTGCAAATCGAAGTCGCCCGGCATCCGAGTGTCGCGCTGGCTGCTGTGGTGCATGGCATGGTGCAGACCGTCTTGCAAGGCAGCCGCTACGGCCTGAACCGTGACAGCCTGCCGCTGGGCGTGCGCCTGACCGTACAAGACCGGCTGGAAAGCCTTGCCCCGGACTGGCCAGAATCGCCCGCCGCCGTAGCGCTGCGCGAACGGCAACAGGTGGCAGGCGTTGCCTTGTCGCAGGACAGCGCCGAACTGTTCGCCGCGCTGCTGACAAAGCCGCAGGATGAACTGGTGCGGCTGCTGGCGGTGTGCGTGGCGGCCACGGTGGACGCGGTGACGCCACGCGCCACGGTGCAGCAACCGGGCGCGACACTGGCGCAGGCGGTGGGGCTGGACATGGCCGCATGGTGGCAGCCGACTGCCGAAGGCTACTTCAAGCACATTTCCAAGGCCGCGATTCTGGACGCCGTGGGCGAGTACGCGCCCGAGCATGTCACCCGGCTAGCGAAGTTGAAGAAGGCCGACATTGCCAGCGAAGCCGAACGGCTGGCCGATGGCACGGGATGGATGCCCGCCATCTTCCGTACTGAAAGCCAGCAACAGGACGCGCAGGCCGTGGCAGAGTGTGAAGACGCCGAAGCACCGGAAGCTGCCGCTATGGCGGATGAACAGCAGCAGGCCCAGGCGCTGGCCGCGTGATCTTTACACACAAGCAAGCGCCTTGGTTTCGGCCAGGGCGTTTTGCTGCCCAATCAGCACCGGCCCCAAGCCGTACCGCCTTGGGGCCGGTGGTCAAAAATTCGGGCGCGGCAGTGGCCACGCCCGGTTGCAAGGCCCAGCGATAACGTGGCAGGTCAGCGACCTGCCAGAGTGTCCAGCACAAAGTCGGCGCGCTGCGCCACGCCGACCTTGGGCAACAGCGATACCGCATAGCCCAGCGCCGGATAAGCGTGCGAAAGCCGCTCGAATTCGATCAGGGCGGCATCCATGTCGTGGCGGCGCTCCGCGTCCTGCGCATAGATATCGGGCCAGGGCGGCGCGAGGAAAACGTGCGGGTGGTAGCGGTACTGCTGACCGAGGGTGTCCAGCACAGGTTCGCCGGTCAATGCCTGGAGTGCTGCCGCCGCGTCGATCAGGCCACGGTCGAAGAACACCCATTGCGAGCCGTCGCGTGATGCATGGGCATGGTCATCCAGCGCCATGTCGATCGCCCGGCGCAGAAAGGCCGTCATGTCGAGCCACGGCAGGGCCTGGCCGCCTGTGCGGGTTTGTTCCTGCACGATGCGCCGTCCGGGTTCTTCGATAACGGCATAGCCGCGCTGCTGGAGTTCGGCCAGCAGGGTTGATTTGCCGCCGCTCGAGCATCCGGAAATGATGACGAAGGGGTTCATGGTGTCGGTGTCCGATTAATAAGTGGGTTTAGCTGTGCTGGCCAGCGGTGGGGAACGTCGGGCGTGTCGGCGCATCGCGCTACCGCTTGCGGAATAAGCGCCCCGCCGCAATGGGCGGGGCTGGTGGGCTACGCCTCGGCTTGCTGCGGCAGGTTGTGTAAAAGCGTGCCGTGCCCGACGCTGGCGGTTCGTTGCCTGTTCGTCACGAAGGACGGTTCACCGACACACCGCTCGACCTCGCCATGCGGATTCCACGACACACCTCAAGCATGTGCCGCAAGTGGCGGCAGGGGCGCTCTGGCCTTGTCGTCGGGACATTGACCTGGCCCGCGTCAGGGCGCAAGCCGGTGAAGCCATCACGCGGGGATGCCGAGTCGGCCATGTCTCCATTCGGGAGCGGTCGGCCTGTACGTCCTTGTCTTGTCGTGAATCCTGGCGGTGGCGCGGCTGCGCCTTGGGCTTCATGGCCACAACCTTGCAGCGCCAACAATTTCCCCTGCGCTGCGCGCATTCCTCGCGGGCCAAATTGTAGGCGCTTCCAGGTTCTCCACGGTGTTGCGACCGCTGCGCGGTGCGGCCAGCCCATCCCCCGCCGGACGGATCACAACAAGGACGCACTGGCGCGACCTTGATTCACCCGAAAGGAGAAATCGCAATGGCTAACATCGGCACCTTCACCGCAGACAAAGACGGCTACACCGGCACGCTCCGTACCCTGACGCTCAATGTCAAGGTCAAGCTGGTTCCCAACGACAAGGGCAACACCGAGAGCGCTCCCGACTTCCGCCTGCAAGCGGCGGGCCACGACTTCGGCGCGGGGTGGAAGAAAACCAGCGAGGCCGGGCGGGATTACCTGTCGGTGGCCATCGACGATCCTTCGTTCCCGGCGACGGTCTATGCCCGTCTGATCGAAGGCGAGAACGGCACGCACGACCTGATCTGGTCGCGCAGCAAGCCCAAGGCGGCCTGACGGCCGCCCGCAGCGCCCCGCCCGTTGCGGCGGGGCATTTCCTCCCAGCCGCTATGTCTCGGCGGCTTGAACCCGGCTTTCCGTCTCGGCCATCAGCACCGCGGTACTGCATTCCAGTGCACCGGCGATCTTGAAGATGATCGCCAGGCTCGGCGCATGCTCCCCACGCTCGATCTTGCCCATGTGCGAGCGCTCAATCCCGGCCAGGTTGGCCAGCGTCTCCTGAGCGATGCCGCGCTCCGTTCGCAGCGCACGCACCGCCGCGCCGAAGGCTTGGGCCAGTTCGGCATCGAAGGTGGTGGAGCCGGCCGGTCGGCCGCGCTGGACGGTTCGCTTCTGCATAGACAGAAGCGTCGATTCGCAGCACAATTAAAACCACGTTATATTTAACTCATTCATCCAATTTCGCCTGTATTTGTGCCTCTACGGAAATCCGTATCGGCGGGTTTCCTCCAAACCGGAGAGCCTGAATCGAGTCTTTCCTGACTTCCGCACATACGCCTTCGTGCCTTTACACTTTTGTGCATGCGTGGTCATGCGCTTCTGTGCTTTCGTTGGAAGGCCGGAAAGCGTCTCGGCGGTTCTGCGCATCCGTGGGAGTGCAGCCATGAAACAGCTCATCACCACCGACGACCGCACGCGCTTGCTGGCCAACGGCCAGGCCCGCGCTGGCGGACAGGACACCGATCCGCTGCCCGTGGTGCGGCTGTTCACGCCGGATGCGCACGCCATCTGGCTGCTGGTGTCGCTCGATCCTGCGGATGGCGATACGGCCTATGGCCTGATCGACCTTGGCATCGGGATGCCGGCGCTGGGCACGGTCAAGCTGTCCGATCTGGCGTTCATCGTCGGGCCGCGCAAGCAGCCTGTGATGCGCGATCATTACTTTCAGGCGACGCGACCGCTGTCGGAGTACGTCCGGCTGGCGCAGGAAAACGGTTCGATACCGGACTGATCGAAGCCTGTGCGGCCTGCCGCGACAGGCTTGCGCAGTCCGTCCGGCCGGAGCGTATTGTGACTATTTCCGTCTCACTCAAGACCCGCCCGGTCTGAATCCGCACTCTTGCACCGAAGCGGTGCGACCCTGCTGCAAACAGTCATGGTCTTTAGCCCGGGCTGCGGCACGGTATCGACTGCTGACCGTCAATTCCAGGCGGCGCAGCCGTCGCATTCAGACGATTTTCGCAATGCACCGGAGCCAATCGGACTTGACATCCGCAGTTTCAGCTTAACCCGATAACGATGACGTTTTGATGTTGAAACGGTAGCTCCCGCACGTCGAAAACCCTGGCGACGTTCCTGCTGACTGACAGGAGGTTGCGTCATGGCTGGCCCGAGTGCCGAACATCGAGAACACTGGTATCCCACCGCCGCGTATCTCTACACGCTGCACCTTGATGGCCCGGCCTTGGCCTGGGAATACCTGCGCCGCAATCCCGACTACCGCCGCGACTGGCTGCGCCGTGGTTGTCGGCCGGATGCGGCGCACCGCTGGGGCCTGCGCCTGCTGGAAGATCCCGCCCTGGACGCACGCGACGCGCATCCCGCCTGGTTTCCCGATCACGATGCCGTGGTGCAGCTTTATCCCGATGCCGATCCGCCGCCCGAAGCCTATGCCTTCGAATTCTGGCGCGTCCCCGGTCGCAAGCACCTGATCCATGACGGCAAGCGCCTGGTGCTGGTGTCGCGCTGGCCCGGCTGCTGCCTGCGGCTCGCGCTGGCGCCGGGCCTGGAAGACGGCATGGCCTATCTCTACGCCACCCGCGCCTGCGCCATGCCCTGCGCGCGTTATCAGGCCCTGGTGGCCGAACTGGACAAGCTGACGGTGCTGCCGGACTCCGTGCCTGCGGCAGCGGCCCGTTCCCGGCCCACGCTCGCAGCGGTGCAGGAACTGCACACCTTGCAGGCGCTCGACGCGACCCTGGCGGGCGCGTCCTTGCGCGAGGTGGCCGAAGGGTTGTTCGGCGTGGATGCCGTGGCCACCGACTGGCACGCCGACAGCGCCTTGCGTGCCCGCGTGCGGCGGCTGGTGCGTCGTGGCGAGGCGTTGATGCGCGGCGGCTATCGCAGTCTGGCGCAGCTTGGGCCAGTTGTATCGTAGTGAGGGGGGACGTTTTGCCTCCCCTGCAATTCGTCCCTTAGCAGGAAGCCTGAATTTCTCGAAAGTGCCTCCATCCGGCTGCGTGGTGTGGCCGGGCTTGATGGAGGTAAATCCCATGCGACCCGCTCCCTTGCGGCCCTCTGTAACCGCTCCTTCCGCTGTTGTCGCTGCGCCCGCACAGCCCCAACGCTATCTGACCAACGACGAAGCCGCCGACTACCTGCGGCTGTCGCCCCGCACGCTGGAAAAACAGCGCGTGATCGGCGGCGGCCCGAAGTTCCGCAAGTTCGGCCGGCGCGTCATGTACGCGGTGGCCGATCTCGACGCCTGGGCGGATGCGCGCAGTTTCGATGCCACCTCCGACCCGGAATACGCCGAGCGCCATGCGGGTGACTACCGTGACCGCCGCTGATCGCAGGTTCAGGGGTGGCCGCCGTCATGTCCAGTCCCGCGCTGCCGCCCCGGCAGCGTCCGCTGCAGGAGCGCGAACAGCTCGATCTGTTCCGCGCCTTGCCGGGCGACATGGCGCCGCGCGACAGCCAGGACTTGATGGCCTATCCGTTCTTCTCGCTGGCGAAATCCAAGCGGGTCAAGCCCATCGACTTCCGGGCGGGCAACGTGACGATTCGCGTGGAGGGAACGGCCGAGCACGGCATCGCCACGATTTGGGATGCAGACGTGCTGATCTGGGCGGCTTCGCAGATCGTGGAAGCGAAGGACGCGGGCCTGCGGCCGTCGCGGCTGATGCACGCCACGCCCTACGAGATCCTGCGCTTCATCGGGCGCGGCACCGGCTCACGCGACTACCAGCGCCTCAAGGCCGCGCTCGACCGGCTGCAATCGACCACGGTGGCGACCTCCATCCGCGAGACCACGGGAAGGCGGCTGCATCGCTTCTCATGGATCAACGAGTGGAAGGAACTGGCCGACGCCAGCGGCACGCCATTGGGCATCGAACTGATCCTGCCGGACTGGTTCTACGCGGGCGTGCTCGACGCGGCCTTGGTACTGACCATCGACCCGGCGTATTTCCGGCTCACAGGCGGCATCGAACGCTGGTTGTACCGCCTAGTGCGCAAGCACGGCGGCAGGCAGGAATACGGCTGGCAGTTCGATTTTCGCTACCTGCACCAGAAATCCGGCAGCACCGCCAAGCCCTACGACTTCGCCTGCGACCTACGCGCCCTGGTCGCGCGGCAGTCGCTGCCCGGTTACGTCCTGGGCATCGAGCGAATGCCGGACGACGGGACGGAGTTATTGACCTTCCGGCCCGTGCCGTCTACGGCACGGGGATAACTGGTGGACAAGCTGTGAATAGTGTCGTGCTATCAGGCGTGCGGGGTATCGTGCTATCAGGCGTGGCCCTATCGTGCTATCAGGCGTGCCAATCGGCCGCAAACCCGCGCCAGCATTGGGTTTGCGCGCCCTCTAACATACCTAACTTAAATTCTCTAACTTTTAGTAGAGAAGCGCCGTTTCGGTGGACAACTGCCGAAAGGCAAAAAGCGCCGCCCATCCGAAGGCAAGAACAGCCCCAACACCAACCCCGTTCGGCAAGGCAAAACCACGCTGGCTTTCCAGATCGGAGGGCCGCGCCATGATCGTCGCCTTGCTCAACCAGAAAGGCGGCGTGGGCAAGACCACGCTCGCCACGCACATTGCCGGGGAGCTGGCGCTGCGCGGGCAGTCGGTCATCCTGCTGGATGCCGACCCGCAAGGTTCATCGCTGGACTGGACGCAACGCAGAAGCCAGCAAGGCTTGCCCCGGCTGTTCAGCGCCGTGGGGCTGGCAAGGGAAACCCTGCACCAGGAAGCCCCAGAACTCGCCAGGCGGGCCGATCATGTCGTCATTGATGGCCCACCCAGGATTGCCGCCTTGGCGCGCTCTGCGCTGCTGGCGGCCGAGCGGGTGCTGATTCCGGTGCAGCCCAGCCCCTATGACCTGTGGGCCAGTGCCGAGATGGTGGCGCTGATCCGTGAGGCGCAGGTGTTTCGGCCTACGCTGCGCGCGGCCTTCGTCATCAACCGGCGTATCAGTACCACGGTGATCGGTCGGGAGGCGCGGCAGTCGCTGGCCGAACAACCGCTGCCGGCGCTGCGCGCCGAGGTTCGGCAAAGGATCGTCTTCGCCGACAGCGTGGCCGCTGGCCGGCTTGCACGCGAGACGGCGCCGGATAGCGCCGCCGCACGCGAAATCACGGCCCTGGTGGACGAACTGCTGCGGTGGCTGACATGACAGCGAAGCCACCACCACGGAACAGCAAACGCACGGCCAAGCGCGTCGGTATCGGTGCGCGCCCACCGGCGAATCCGCACGCCGAGGCGTGGATTCGCCAGGGCGACGTCGATGCGCTCAACAAGGGCGACCTCTATACGGCTCGCCTGACGCTTGACGTGACGGCTGCGATGCGCGCGCGCATCAAGATCGCCGCCTTCGGCCAGGGCGTGACCGTGGCCGAACTGCTGCGCGGCCTGCTGGAACGGGAGTTTCCCGAGAACCGTACGGAGAACACGCCATGACCGCATCCGTTTTGCCTGCCGCGAACGCGGCACCGGCTACGCCGTTGCCTGCGCTTTCGGCACTCGCCGGGCAGGCCGGCAACGTGCCGCTGACGTGCGTTTCGCTGGCCTATTTCGAACATCGCTTCAAGCTCTATCTGCGCTTCGGCGAACACGCGCGAACACTGCGCCTGGACGACTGGCGACGCTGCGCGGTGTTCCTGCCGGGCGCGATGCTCTGCCGTATCCGCTGGCAGGCCAACGACTACGGCACGATCCGCTGGCAGCTCATGGTGATGCAGGCATGCACGCCACTGGACGCCATGCAGCGCATTCCCGGCGTGCAGCCGGGTGCGCTCCTGCTGCTGCATGCCGAAGGCGATGCCTACGTGCGCGCCGTGCTGGAGCGCATCGACGCCATCGAGGCGCTGGGCATCGCCGCCATCGACGTGTCGCCCGCGTACTGGCGCACGCTGGGTAACCGTCTGGCGGCGCGCCTTGCGCTGCCCGAATACACCACCGAGCGGCACGCCGCCTGGCTGACCGGGAGGGCGCTGCCATGACTGTCCATTCCATCGCCGCGCGCACTTCCGAAGCCGCGCCGCATCCTCGCTCGCGCCTGCGCGCTCGCATCGCGCTGGCGGGCTTCGCCGCCGTCGGCCTTGCTGCGCTGGCCTGGGCAGCATTCGTGCAGCCGCTGCCGCGTCTGATCTACAACCCATCCGACAGCGTGCCGGTCGGTTGGTATCGCGTCGAACCGCTCGATCATCGGCACGACTTGCTGCCACATCCGTTGCCTGTAGGCAGCATCGTCCTGATCCGATTGCCTGCCGGCGCTGCCGCGCTCGCTGCGCAGCGCGGCTACCTGCCGGAACACATTCCGCTGCTCAAACGTGTGGGGGCGGTCGCGCCGCAACACGTCTGCATTGTCGCTGGGCAGGTTCGCATCGACGGCGTGCCGGTGGCCGCCGCACTGTCTACCGATCGGCTGGGCCGGCCGCTGTCATTCTGGCCGCAGTGTCGCCGCCTTGTGCCTGGCGAACTGTTCCTGTTGAGCGTGACCAACCCGGCGTCGTTTGACAGCCGCTATTTCGGGCCAGTCAGTGCATCCGCCGTGATCGGCGTCGCGCACCCGGTTTGGTTGGAGACACGCCCATGATGGTCGCCGATTCGCTACATGCTGCCGTGCACCTCATCGTGCCATCGGGCATACCGTTCCGGCTGCTGCCGCCATGTCGTCGCGCGTGCAGTGCGGGTGCATTCGCACCGCACTTCGCGCTGCCTTCGGCGCAGCCGTCCAACGTGCAGGCGTCTTGCCTCGAACGCGCCCAGCCTGCTGCCATCGGCGTGTCCCTCTGTGCGTTCGCCGGCGGGCTGGCTGCAAGCAGCGCAGCGCCGCCGGGCCGCCGACGCCTGGAGCACCAGCGACAGGCAAAGGCGGAAGGCAAGACAAAAGGACGCGGCACCGGGCCGCGTCGAAAGCCTGTCTGCACATGGGGGGAACGCAGCACGGAGCGGCTTCGCCGCCGTGCCGCGTTCGGCGCGAGGATCGCGCCAATGCAGGCATGTCCGCGTGCTTCGCACGACCGGCCACGCCCGAGCTTGCAGGGAGCGCAGCCATGACCGACCGCCGCGATGATGATTTCCGGGTGCGCCCCAGCGCCCCGAAGAACCGGGGCAAGGGCCAGGGCCAGAGCTTCGTTTCCAAGGTGCTCAAGCAGGCTGGCAAGGCCAGCAGCGGCAAGTCGGCGGTGCGCCGTCCTGGGGCGGCCGGCACCGGCCAGCGTCCCGGCTCGCGCCTCGGGCGCGGCCACACGGCAGCGCGCTTCGCCGGGGCGACGCTGACGCCCATGTCGCGGCGCGTGACCATCAAGACGCTGCTGGTCAATCACCAACGGGCCAGCCCGCAATCGCTCGCCAAGCATCTGCGTTACATCGAGCGCGACGGCGTGGGCCGCGATGGCGAATCGGGCCGGGCCTATGGGCCGCAGACTGACGAAGCCGACCTCGGCGCCTTTAAGGAGCGGGCCGCCGACGACCGGCATCATTTCCGCTTCATCGTCTCACCGGAAGACGGGGGCGAGCTGGACGACCTGCGCACCTACACCCGGCATCTGGTGAACCGCATGGAAGCCGACCTGGGAACGCGGCTAGATTGGGTGGCGGTCGATCACTGGAACACCGACAACCCGCATACCCACCTGATCGTGCGAGGGCGCGACGACACCGGCAAAGACCTCATCATCGCGGGCGACTACATCGCCCACGGCTTTCGCCATCGCGCCGCCGAACTGGTGACGGAGTGGCTGGGGCCGCGCACCGAACTGGAGATCCAGCAGACCTTGGGGCGCGAAGTGGAACAGGAGCGGTGGACGAGCCTCGACCGCACGCTGCAGCGCGAGGCCGACGACGACGGCCGGGTGCGGATCGAACGCTTCAACGAACCCCGGTTGCAACGCCAGCGCCTGTTGCTGATTGGCCGGTTGCAACGCTTGCAGCGCCTGGGCCTGGCCGACGAGGTGCAGCCCGGCACCTGGGTCGTGCATGCGGACGCGGAGAAGACCTTGCGTGCCCTGGGCGAGCGTGGCGACATCATCCGCACCATGCAGCGCGCCATGAGCGGCCAGCCGCGTGAGCTGGCGGTGTTCGAGCCGGGCGACGATGGCCGTACCGTCATCGGCCGCGTGGTTGCTAAGGGGCTGGCCGACGAGCTGCACGATCGCGGCTATCTGGTCGTCGACGGCACCGACGGCAAGGCCCACTACGTCGCGCTGAATGCCCGCGACGAGCTGGCGAACTATCCCACCGGCGCCGTGGTGGAGATACGCGGTTCCGCCGAGGTGCGCGCCGCCGACAAGAACATCGCCACACTGGCAAGCGATGGCCTGTACCGCACCGATCATCACCTTGCCATTGAGCAGGGCCGCGCCAAGCCCGGTCGCGATCCGCAGGAGGTTGTCGCATCGCATGTCCGTCGCTTGGAAGCCCTGCGCCGGGCCGGCATCGTGGAGCGCGTGACCGAAGGGCTATGGAAGGTGCCGGACGACCTGGCCGAGCGTGGCCGCCAGTACGACGCGCAGCGCCTGGGTGGCGTGGCCGTGGAAATGAAGTCCCATCTTCCCATCGAGCGGCAGGCCCGCGTGATCGGCGCGACCTGGCTTGACCAGCAACTGATCGGCGGCGGCCGTGGACTGGGCGACCTGGGCTTTGGCGGCGATGCGAAGCAGGCCATGCAGCAGCGAGCCGTCTTCCTCGAAGAACAGGGGCTGGCGCAGCGGCGTGGGCAGCGCGTCATCCTCGCACGCAACCTGCTGGGCACGCTGCGCAATCGGGAGCTGGCGCAGGCTGCCAAGGAGATTGCCGCCGAAACAGGCCTGGAGCATCGCCCGGTGGCCGACGGGCAGCGCGTGGCCGGCATCTACCGGCGCTCCGTCATGCTCGGCAGCGGGCGTTACGCGATGCTGGACGACGGCATGGGGTTCAGCCTGGTGCCGTGGCGGCCGGTGATCGAACAGAGGCTGGGGCAGCAGCTCGTTGCGACGGTGCGTGGCGGGGGCGTGTCTTGGGAGATTGGGAAGCAACGTGGCCCACAGATATAAATTGCCTCAGGACATTGCATGAAAAAGGTGTCTTGCTGTCTGCAAGGAAAGATCATTTGGAACAAGTTTTTCCAAGCAGGCTGTTTATTTCTGCTTTGAGGTGATCCTCTGTTGCCACGCGCACCGGATAACCAAATGCTTTGCTAAGCGGTGTTACCACAACACTCAAAGACACCGCAATGGCTTGGTTCGATACGATGACAACACTACCCGCACAAGTTCGCTTTAACGATTCTCGGTTCCGTTTGAGCCAAAGCGCGAATCGTTTCCGGTCTTCGCCATTTGCATCATGCCCCCTGTCTGGCATCTCCCGTGTGAGCAATACGAATCTCTCCCCTTTACTCAGCAAGGCGTCTAATTGCGATTCCCAGTTAGATGGTTGAGAGGAAGACATCCATACCAACGGGAAAAGGCGAGTATCAATGTGCATAGGCTGCTTCCTTAGTGCTAGGCGACTGCATTACCAGGGGCATGGAAGGTGTTTTGCACACCAGCGATCAGAAGTTCCAAGCCGGTCAAAAACCGGCCATCGAAATCCTCTGAAAAAATGGCATCACGAGCGATCCAGTTGTTTGGATACCTCTCACGCGACAGTTCAATAAATGCCTGCTTGCGCGTGGCCAGGTCCAGCGTGCTGCCCGGCCCCAGCGCCTGTTCTTCCGTTACGAAGCCCAACACGTAATAAGTGACGCTGAAGCTGGCAGTGGCCGCGAGGTCAGCATCTGCACCCGCCTGCGCGAAGGCTGAGAGCAATGCCTCACTGGTGCGCAGTACGTTGTCCGTGACAACGTATGTCCCCGCAAACACCCGCGCGCCATCGCGGCGCTGTAGGAGAGCCTGGCGAAGCTCACTCGCCACCTGCCGGACTCGATCCGTCCATTCCTGATTCTCAGGAAGGTCGCGCGCCACATCCTGCACCAGTGCATCGGCCATGCCGTCGATCAAGGCCTGCTTGCTGTCGAAATGCCAATAGAGGGACGGTGCTTGTATCTGCAAAGCCTGGGCGAGCTTGCGCATGGTCAGGCCTTCCAGACCGTCCTTATCTAGCAGCTCCAGCGCTGCCTGGATGACCTGTTCTCGCTGGATCTTTGGGGCTTTCACGTGTGGGAATTTTCCGTTGGGCTTGAAATCTAACGGTGTTAGTGTATCATTTCAATCAAGACTAACGACGTTAGATTTGATATGAGAACGATTGTTTTATGCGGCATCTTGGCATCGAGCCTGGCAGGCTGCGCTGGCATGGATGGCCTGGACAAAGCCCCCAGGGCGACGCTGAACACGCCAACGGCCATCGGCGCCAAAGAGAGTGCGCAATCGCAATGGCCCTCCGATCGCTGGTGGGAAAACTATCAAGACCCAGCGCTCAATCGCCTGATCGAGCGAGCACTGGCGCAGAGTCCCGATCTGCGGATTGCAGGTGCGCGGCTGGCGCAGGCGGCAGCCCTGGCCGAACAGGCCGGCGCACAGCGGTGGCCGAAGATGGACATGGATGCCAGCGGGGTGCGGAAGCGGTATGCCCAGCAATACGATGCAGACGCGCCGCTGGCCGGGCACCACGGAACGACCCTCACGCTCGGCGCTGAAATTCAATACACCTTCGACTTTTGGGGCGAGCAGCGTGCCGCCTTGAGGTCGGCCTTGGGGGAAACGGCGGCGCGAAGTGCGGAAGTACAGGCTGCCCGGGTGCTCTTGACGAGCCGGCTTGCCAGTGCCTGGTTTGAGCTGGCGCAGTTGATCGCCCTGCGGGAACTGGCACAAGAGGCGTTGACGATACGCAGCCACACGCTGCGTATCGTGGAACGGCGGACTCAGGCAGGCCTTGCTACCGAAGTGGATCGCAAGCAAGCGCAAGGCGATCTGCCCGCTACCGAACTAGAGATTTTCAGTCTGGACGAGCAAATCGCCCTGCAACGCCATGCGCTGGCTGCTTTGGCGGGGCTTCCAGTGGATGCGCTGTCCGATGTCATGCCCAGCCTCAGCGCCGTGCCTGACAGCGAGTTTCCGGCAGCAGTCCCTGCCGCCCTGATTGGTCATCGCCCGGATGTGGTCGCAGCGCGCTGGCGGGTGGAGGCTGCCGCCCAGGAAATGGAAGTCGCCAAAGCGGGCTTCTATCCCAACATCAGTCTGAGCGCATTCGCGGGATTTGCCCGCCAGGGTTTATCGGTTGGCTTGTCCGACTGGCTGACTGCGGGCAGCCGAACCTATGGCGTTGCGCCTGCCATCACGCTGCCCATCTTCGATGCAGGCCGGCTGCGTGCCCGGTTCAAAGGATCAGCAGCCGAACTGGACGCGGCCATCGAAACCTACAACCAGACTTTGCTTGCTGCTGTGCGCGATGTGGCCGATCAGCTTGTCTCTCTGGATGCATTGATGCCGCAATCGAACGCACAAGCGCAAACGCTCGCGGCTAGGCAGGCTGCGTTTGCACTTGCGCGGCGGCAGTACGAAGCCGGCTTGACGGACTACCTGACGGTTCTTAACGCCCAGAACGCCTTGCTGGGCGAACGCCAGCAGCAACTGGCACTGAAAACACGCGAACTAGTCCTTGGCGTGGAACTCAACCGCGCCCTGGGTGGCGGCTTCGACGCAGCGAGTACGACAACCAACCTGGCATGGAAACACCAATGAGCACACCTGAAATTGCAACACAGCCGCGATCCTTGGCGCTGCGGCTTGCCCCCTGGCTAGGATGCGCTGCCGTCATTGCTCTGGTCATTCTGGCAACCACCCAGTGGGGCGATTGGACCAGCAGCCGAACCATTCAGACGACGCAAAATGCCTATGTCAAATCCGATATCGCGGTGTTGAGTGCCAAGGTATCGGGCTATGTCAATGCGCTACCTGCGGGCGACTACCAGACCGTCCATGCCGGAGAGCTGATCGTGCAGATTGACGATGGTGACTATGAACTGGCCGTGTCGGCAGCGCAAGCGGCCCTGGCCAAGGTGCAAGCGAACTTCGACAATCTGGATGCGGAAATGGCCCAGCAGCGCGCGCGCATCAATGAGTCGCAGGCCAATGTCCGTGCGGCCGAAATCCGGATTCGGCAGTACCGGAGCAATCCTGCGCGTCAGGCCGAACTGGTCAAAGAGGGGGCACTATCTCGCCAACTATTCGAGAACGCGCAGGCCGACTTGGATCATGCCGTGAGCCAGCGTGAGGCTGCCGCTGCACAAGCTGAATTGGCCAGACGATCACTGGACGTTCTGGAAGGCCAGCGGAAACTTCGGCAGGCAGATGTGAACGCTGCCATCGCAACACTTGAAACAGCCAAACGAAACCTTGGCTATACACGGATTGTTGCGCCGTTTGACGGCATACTGAACAAACGGCACGTGCAAGCTGGTAGTTTGGTCAATATCGGCACGCAAATCGTATCTCTTGTTCCATCAAGGCCAGCCTACGTCATTGCCAACTACAAAGAAACGCAGCTCGCGCACGTAAAGCCGGGTCAGCCTGTTGTCGTGACTGTCGATGGCCTGCCAGGCCGGCACTTCCGTGGTCGGGTTGCTGAAATCGCACCCATGAGTGGAGCAGAGTCCGCGCTGCTGCCGGTGGATAACGCCTCGGGCAACTTTACGAAGGTCGTGCAGCGGATTCCGGTTCGCATCGAACTGGAGCCAGGACAGGACGCACTCGACCGGCTACGCCCGGGAATGTCAGCGGAGACGCGCATCGACACCGAAGGCGAAACAGTCGCCGTCTATGCGACAGCAGCGGTAAAAACGGCGCAATTTGCTGCTATCGCGGGCCGAGAGGCCGATTGATCATGGCCTTTTCCCGCCTGTTTTCCAACACGCCTATCCCGCGTCCGGCGCTCACCGTGGCGGCAATTTTTCTTGGTGCTGTCCTAACAACGCTGCAAGGACGCCTGTTTTCTGCGGCATTACCGGATTTGCGCGGGCAGTTCGGTCTGGACGTACTGGAGGCGGCTTGGCTGGGGACGGCGCTCAATGGCGCGCAACTCGTCACCATGCCCATCGTTCCCTGGCTTGCTACGGTTATTGGGCCAACACGTGTTCTCGTCGCACCGAGTCTGTTGCTGGGTTTTGTAGTGTTGGTAATTCCAGCCTTCGCACACCACTACCCGATGCTGATGTTCCTGCATGCCACAGCGGGACTATGCCTGGGAATCTACCTGCCCCTGACCATTTCCCTTGGATTGCGCAGCGCGCATCCTCGATTCTGGCTGGCGGTCATGGCGGCCTACAGTTTAAGGGTATCCACAGGTATGGACGCGGGATACGGTACGTCCGGCTTTCTGGTTGAAGGCATCGGCTGGCATTGGGTGTACTGGATCACAGCGATAGCAGGCCCATTGATTGCCTTGCTGACATGGAAAGCCATGCCACTGACACCGGTTGATCGTGCCCAGTTGAAGCAAGCGGACTGGGGAGGTATGGCTTTGTTCTGCACGGGGTTAGTTTTGTTCTTTATCGGTATTGAGTCCGCTGAGCGATTGGGGTGGGCAGATTCGGGCCTAGTCGTATCTACACTCGTGGGCGGAGCAGTTCTGTTCTGCACAGCCGTCATGCGTGCTATTCGCCTGAAAGGTTCGTTTGCACAGCTAATTGCATTCGCAAACCGCAACATCTTCATCTGCCTAGTGATCGCTTGCCTGTTCGGCGTATTGATGACGCCATCATCCCTGCTGATACCGACGTTTCTGGCCCAGATGGGTGGCTTGAAGCCGATGCAGGCCGGGACAGCCACATGGATCGCTTTCGCAGCCTACCTTGCCGCGACGCCTTTGGCGATTTATCTCGGAAGGCGTTTCGAGCCTAGGCTTCTAATTATCTGCGGATTGACCATAATTGCCACGACTGCGTGGCTAGGGACACATATCAATCACAATTGGCGCGTTGATCAGTTCGTCATGATGCTGATCCTGCAATCGCTGGGTGAGAGCCTCATGCTGATTGGGCTAATCGCGGCTTTTGTTACCAACCTGAATCCGCTGCATGGCGTCGCGCTAGGCGCTTATGTACCGATCGCCCGGGTTCTGACGCCCGTGGCCGCGGGCACGATCATGACCGCTTGGCTGCGGACGGCTGCGGATATGAGTCGCACAAGTTTGGGTTCGTATGTCCCGGCAGGCGATCCGTGGGTCATGGAGCGGGCCGCGTCTGGGGTAGCTGGTATTGCGCAGGTGCTGGCACGCGAAGCGCAAGTCGCGGCGCATATCAGCGGCTACCAGTTCGTATTTTGGTGCAGCCTGCTGTCGATCTCTTTGGCTGTCATGATTCGCTCGTCGCCGCCAAACCCGATTGCGCCACCACTTCTATAGGTGCGCAATGGAACTACGTCATCTTCGTTGCTTTCTTGCCGTCGCCGAAGAACTCCACTTCGCTCGCGCAGCGGAGAAACTGCATATCGAACAATCGCCACTGTCACGTGCCATCAAGGAACTGGAAGAAGAACTGGGCGTGGTGCTGTTCGCCCGCACCACGCGCAGCACACGACTGACCCGCGCGGGCAAGCTGTTTCTGGATTATGTGCCGCGCGTCTTCACCGCCTTGCAGCAGGCGCGCGATAGCGTGAAGGCAGCGGCCAACGGCTTCCATGGCCAGTTGCGCATCGCCTTGTCCGACGGCATCACGCCGTCGCGGCTACCTGCCTTGCTGGCGCTGTGTCGGCAGGAGGAACCCGAAGTCGAAATCCGCTTCTTCGAGGTGCCGCTAGCTCAGCAGATCAAGGGGCTGCATGACGATCTGTACGACGTGGGTTTTGCCCGCGCCGATGAAGTCGGCGATGGCATCGTCGCCTTGCCCGTCTGGAACGATCCGCTGATGGTGGCGGTGCCGGCGCGGCATCCGTTGCTGGCCCACAAGCGCATTCCATTGGAAGAACTGCTGCGTTATCCGCTGGTGCTGTGCGATCCGCAGGCGTGCGAGGGTCATTGCCGGCAGGTTGATCGTGTGCTGCGCCGTGTCGACGTGGAACCACTGGTCGTCGAACGGGTGGCATCCTGCGACCTGATGATGGCGCTGGTTTCCGCAGGCTTTGCCCTGGGCCTGACCGGCGCCGCACATATCGCGGCCAGCCAGGAACAGGGTATCGTCGCGCGGCCGCTGGTTGGCCGTTCGCCCATGCTCACGACCTATTTGCTGCGCCTAGATGGCGAACCTTCGGAAACGCTGGCCCACTTCATTGAGCGCGTGCAGGCTATCGAATCCCCGGAAGTCGCCAGATCTGCACCAGGCCATATCCCTGATCCCCCGGGGGAACCCAAACCATGAAGAAGGTAATCCTGCTGCTGGCCGTGGTATTGACCGCCTGCGGCCCCGCCGAAACGCCAGAGACGAAAAATGTGCCAACCGTTGAAGAACTGGCATCCGATCCCGTGCGCCTGAAAGAGCTGCGCCAGCAGTGCAGGACTGATCGTACCGCGCTGGGCGACATGCTGTGCAACCGGGTGGCCGAAGCCACGCGCAAGCGGTTTTATGGCAACGGCAATACACCTTACACGCCGCCGGAGAATCCGCCCAAGTTCTGATCGTGGGCGATTCGCCACGTCACTTCTGTTTTTCTGCCCGACACGCCGCAATGCGCTTTCGCTTGCGGCGTTTTTCTTTGGCTCGATACGACCCTAATTCTTTCCAATTACTCGACCTTTCTCCCGATAACGGTCTTTGACCGGCACCGCCCCGGCACTGATCCTCACATCATGCGGCACGTCCTCGTGCCGCGTTTGGACGAGGAATCAGCGCAGGGAAATCGGAGGCCAGTCTATGCAAGGTCAGGGCGTGTTGTTCGGGCAGATCACCGCCGTCTTCGGCATCGTGATCGCCGGTGTGTGGGGTGCCACGCAATGGACAGCCGCCGCATTGGGCTATCAGCTACGCCTTGGCTCGCCGTGGTTCGATTTCTTCGGCACGCCGGTCTATCACCCCTGGCGGCTGTTCGAGTGGTGGTTCTTCTTCGATGCCTACGCGCCCCAGGTCTTCGACATCGGCGGGGCCATCGCGGGCGGCAGCGGCCTGCTGGCCGTGGTGGTGGCCATCGCCATGTCGGTGTGGCGCTCGCGGCAATCGCGCATGGTCACGACCTACGGTTCGGCGCGCTGGGCCGAAGCGGATGACATCCGCAAAGCCGGGCTGACGCAGCCGGCCGGCGTCTTCCTCGGCAAGTATCGCAACGAGTATCTGCGCCATGAAGGCCCGGAACATGTCCTGACTTTCGCGCCCACTCGCTCGGGCAAGGGTGTCGGCTTGGTTGTCCCGACATTGTTGTCCTGGCCGGCTTCGGCCGTCATCCATGACATCAAGGGCGAGAACTGGCAGATCACCGCAGGCTGGCGCAGCCGGTTCAGCCACTGCCTGCTGTTCAACCCGACCGATGCGAAGTCGGCGGCCTACAACCCGCTGCTCGAAGTCCGGCGCGGCGCGCATGAGGTGCGCGATGTGCAGAACATCGCGGACATTCTCGTTGACCCCGAGGGCGCGTTGGAGAAGCGCAACCATTGGGAGAAGACTTCGCACGCGCTGCTGGTCGGGGCCATCCTGCATGTGCTTTACGCGGGTGAGGACAAGACGCTGCGCGGCGTTGCCAATTTCCTCTCCGACCCGGCCAGCCCGTTCGAGCTGACGTTGCATCGGATGATGACGACGAAGCACCTGGGCAATGATGGCGATGGTCGGCCGCACCCCGTTGTCGCGTCCGCTGCCCGCGAAGTGCTGAATAAGTCGGATAACGAACGCTCGGGCGTGCTCTCCACCGCCATGTCGTTCCTCGGCTTGTACCGCGACCCCACGGTGGCCGAAGTCACCTCGCGCTGCGACTGGCGCATCGCTGACCTGATCGCGTCCGAACATCCGGTGTCGCTGTATCTGGTGGTGCCGCCTTCGGACATCAGCCGCACCAAACCGCTGATCCGGCTGATCCTCAACCAGATCGGGCGGCGGCTCACCGAATCGCTGGATGGCAGCGACGGTATCGAGCGCCGCCACAAGCTGCTGCTGATGCTGGATGAGTTTCCGGCGCTGGGGCGCCTGGATTTCTTCGAGACGGCGCTGGCCTTCATGGCGGGCTATGGCATCCGCAGCTTTTTGATCGCGCAGTCGCTCAACCAGATCGACAAAGCCTACGGCCAGAACCATTCGATTCTGGACAACTGCCATGTGCGCGTGACGTTCGCCACCAACGACGAGCGCACCGCCAAGCGCATTTCCGAAACGCTCGGCACGGCCACCGAACTGCGTGCGCAACGCAATTACGCCGGCCACCGGCTGGCGCCGTGGCTGGGCCACCTGATGGTGTCGCGGCAGGAAACCGCCCGGCCGCTGCTGACGCCGGGCGAGGTGATGCAGCTTCCGCCCGACGAGGCGGTGGTGATGGTGTCCAGTCTGCCACCGATCAAGACCAAGAAGTTGCGCTACTACGCCGACGCCAACTTCAAGCAGCGCGTCTTTTCCCCACCCGCGCTCGCGGCCGGGAGCTACGCCGACGCGCCGCCAGTTCGCCCCGACGACTGGAGCGCCTTGGCGATTCCCACCGTCCCCGCCGCACCGGCCACGGTATCCGCCGACGACCTGGGCTGCACCGATGACGGCGGCCCGCGTCGGCAGCCGGAGCTATCCGAGGTTGCCGAGTACCTCCCCGAACAAGCGCCAGCCGCCAACGACCTGGCGCTGCTCGATGACGACGACTTGTCGCTGCCTGTCTTTGCCGTGCTTCCCGGCCAGCTCGATCCGGCCATGCAGCGCACGGCCCGGCTGGCTTTCCTCGACCCTAACGACGGAATCGACTTATGAGCCAATACCGCCTCAATTTGTTCATTCAGCCCGAGCACGCCAAGCGTCTCGAAGAACTGGCCGCCAAGAAAGGCGTATCCAAGTCGTCCATCGTCGCAGCGGCGCTCGCATCGTGGCTATCGCCCGATGCCGGCGACCAGCGTGAGGCGGCCATTGCCAAGCGGCTGGATCGCCTGTCGCGGCAGACCGAACGCCTAGAGCGCGACCAGAACATCCAGATCGAAACGCTGGCGCTGTTCATCCGCTACTTCCTCACCGTCAGCACGCCGGTTCCCGAGGCCCATCAAGACGCAGCCCGCGCCCAGGGCAAGGCGCGTTTCGAGCAGTTCGTGGAACAGCTCGGCCGCCACCTGCTGCGCGGGCGCAGCCTGGTGCGCGACGTGGTGGAAGAACTGCACCCCGACCCGGTGCGGATGGACGACGCGGCAGCACTCGCCCAAGCCCACGAACGAACAGCGGAGCGTGCCCTATGAGCGCCGTTCCACAGACCCCGCCCGAACGCTCATCCACCGCGGCTTCGCTGGATCGCCGAATCCAGATGCTGCGTACGGCAATGGGGCCGGTCATCGCCGACGCGCTGGCCGACCCGGACGTGGTGGAAATCATGCTCAACCCCGACCGCACCCTATGGGTGGATCGGTTGTCTTCGGGCCGCACGCCGCTGGGCGTGGAACTGTCCGAAGACGATGGCGAACGCATCATCCGCCTGGTGGCCGCCCATGTCGGCGCTGAAGTGCATCGCAGCCGACCATTACTGACCGCCGAGCTACCGGAGACGGGCGAACGCTTCGAGGGCATCTTGCCGCCGGCTGCGCCGGGGCCAGCCTTCGCGCTGCGCAAGCGCGCCGTGAGCATCATCGGCCTGGATCGTTACGTTGCTGACGGCATCCTAACCGCCGGGCAGGCGGACTTCCTGCGCCGCGCCGTGCGCGAGCGCCAGAACATTCTGATTGCGGGCGCGACCAGCAGCGGCAAGACCACGCTCGCCAATGCCTTGCTGGCCGAGATTGCCGCCACGGGCGACCGCGTGCTGGTGCTTGAAGACACCATCGAACTGCAGTGCGCCGCCCGCGACCATGTGCCGCTGCGCACCCGCGCCGGCGTCGTGTCCATGACCGAGCTGGTACGCGCCACGATGCGCCTGCGGCCCGACCGCGTGATCGTCGGAGAAGTGCGCAGCGGCGAAGCCCTGGACTTGGTGAAGGTGTGGGGCACCGGCCATCCCGGCGGCATTGCCACGATCCACGCCGGTTCCGCGCTGGGCGCGCTGCTGCGCCTCGAACAGTTGATTCTCGAAGTCGCGGTGAATCCGCCGCGTGCGCTGATTGCCGAGGCGGTCAACGTCGTCATCCACATCGCCGGACGCGGCCGCAAGCGCCGCGTCGGAAGCATTGCCCGTGTCGTCGGCTTCGACGGCACTGGCTACCGCCTGGCGGACGCGCTGGAAACGCCGTTTCCCGAGCCACCGCCGGTTCCTCTTGCAGCCGATGCCGCTGCGCCTTCTTTGTCCCCTGACCAACCTGGAGAACTGCCATGACGCACGCACATTCTTTCCGTATCTCCGTAAATCCGCTTCCCCACCTGTCCAGCCTGGCACGACTGCGCAGCCTGGCCCGCCCTGCGGGGCAAGGGCTGCTTCTGGCCGCGCTGCTGCTGTTCCTGGCCGGAACGGCGCAGGCCGCCGGCTCCTCGATGCCCTGGGAAGGCCCGCTGCAATCCATTCTTGAGTCGATTCAGGGGCCGGTGGCACGCATCGTCGCGGTCATCATCATCATCGCCACGGGCCTCGCGCTGGCCTTCGGCGACACGTCGGGCGGCTTTCGCAAGCTGATCCAGATCGTGTTCGGCTTGAGCATAGCGTTCGCCGCGTCCTCGTTCTTCTTGAGCTTCTTCAGCTTCTCCGGCGGGGCCGTCGTATGAGCACGGCCACCGATCTTCCAGGCTTCGAGGTGCCGCTGCATCGCTCGCTGACCGAACCGATCCTCATGGGCGGTGCGCCGCGCACCGTGGCGATTGCCAACGGCACGCTGGCCGCCGCCGTCGGGCTGGGGCTGCAACTCTGGATTCCTGGCGTGGTGCTTTGGATCGTCGGTCACTCGCTGGCCGTGTGGGGGGCGCGCGTCGATCCGCAGTTCATGCAGGTCTTCGCCCGGCACATCAAGCACAAGCCGCTACTGGACGTGTAGGGAGACGTCGCCATGATGAACCTTGCCGAATACCGCCAGCGGCCCGCGCTGCTGGCTGACTGGCTGCCCTGGGCCGGGCTGATCGCGCCCGGCGTCGTCTTGAATAAGGACGGCGCTTTCCAACGCACGGCGCGCTTTCGCGGGCCGGATTTGGATAGCGCCACGCAGGGCGAACTGATCGCCACTACTGCGCGGTTGAACAACGCGCTGCGCCGGCTGGGTTCGGGCTGGGCCTTGTTCATCGAGGCCGAGCGCCGACCGGCGGCGGATTACCCGCACTCCGATTTCCCCGAGCCACTTTCGTGGCTGGTGGACGAGGAGCGCCGTGCCGCCTTCGAGGAATCGGGCAACCACTACGAAAGCAGCTACCACCTGACGCTGGCCTATCTGCCACCGGAGGAATCCCGCGCCCGCGCGGCTAAGCTGCTCTACGAGCACGCACCGGGTGATGGCGTGGACTGGCGCGGCCGGCTCGATGCCTTCGTGGCGGAAACGGATCGGGTTTTCGACCTGCTTGATGGCGTGATGCCCGAAATCGCTTGGCTCGATGATGCGCAGACGCTGACCTACCTGCACGCCACGGTTTCGACGCGGCACTATCGCGTAGGCGTGCCCGAAGTGCCGTTCCATATCGACGCGCTGCTGGCCGATTCCGCCCTGGTCGGCGGACTCGCGCCCGTGCTAGGCGACCAGCATCTGCGCGTGGTGTCGGTGCGCGGCTTCCCGACCTCAACCTGGCCGGGCCTGCTGGACGACCTCAACCGCCTGGGCTTTGCCTATCGCTGGAGTACCCGGTTCCTTTGCCTCGACAAAGCCGAGGCGGAAAAGGAGCTGGGCCGCCTGCGCCGCCAATGGTTTGCGAAAAGAAAGAACGTCGTCGCGTTGCTGCGCGAAACCATCTTCCAGCAGGAATCGCCACTGGTCGATACCGACGCGAGCAACAAGGCGGCGGACGCCGATGCCGCTTTGCAGGAGCTGGGCAGCGATCAAGTCGCCTTCGGCTACCTCACCGCCACGGTGACGGTGCTCGACACCGACCCCGCCGTGGCCGACGAGAGGCTG
Source organism: Kerstersia gyiorum (assembly GCF_048595715.1). NCBI lineage: Bacteria > Pseudomonadati > Pseudomonadota > Betaproteobacteria > Burkholderiales > Alcaligenaceae > Kerstersia > Kerstersia gyiorum. The sequence goes on along the minus strand of NZ_CP169556.1, from coordinate 2,737,364 downwards.
CGCATGGTGGAGCGCGTCATCCAGGGTCGCGGCTTCGTCACCATCCCCGAAACCTTGAACGCTGTGGATGCCTGGCTGTCTTCCATTCCTGGCAACGCATACGCGAATGTGCGCCAGCCCATCGTCTCGACGCTGAATCTGGCGCACATGATGCCGCTGTCGGCGGTGTGGGCCGGCCCGGAGCGCAACAAGCATCTGGATGGCCCGCCGGTGATCGTCACGCGCACCGACGGCGCAACGCCGTTCCGTCTGGTGACGCACATCGGCGACGTGGGCCACATGGCCGTGGTTGGCCCGACCGGCATGGGCAAGTCGGCCTTCCTGGCCGTACTAGCGATGCAATTTCGACGCTATCTGCACTCGCGCATCTTCGTTTTCGACATGGGCCGCTCCATGCGCGCCACCATCCTCGGCCTGGGCGGCGAACACTACGACCTCGGCGCGGATGGAGGCATTGCCTTTCAGCCCTTGGCCCGCATCGACAGTGAAGGTTATCGCACCTGGGCCGCTGAATGGGTGGAAGGCCGCCTGCTGCATGAAGGCGTGACCGTCGGCCCGGATGAAAAGGCGGCTATCTGGTCGGCGCTTGGAAGCCTTGCCGGTGCGCCCGTCGAGCAGCGCACGATGACGGGGCTTTCGGTGCTGCTGCAATCGAACGCGCTGCGGCAGGCGCTGGCGCCCTATGTGCTCGGCGGCGCGCACGGCAAGCTGCTGGATGCCGACCGCGACCGACTGGGTAGCGCGGACGTTCAGTGCTTCGAGATGGAGGAACTGATGGCCAGCCCAGCCGCCGTGCGGTCGGTGCTGGGCTACTTGTTCGCCCGTTTCGATGAACGATTCGACGGTGCACCCACGCTACTAATCCTTGATGAATCCTGGCTGTTCTTGGATGACCCGGTATTTGCAGCGCGCATCCGCCAGTGGTTGAAGACGCTGCGCAAGCGCAATGTCAGTGTCGTCTTCGCCACGCAAAGCCTGGCGGACATTCAGAACTCCAGCATCGCGGCGGCCATCATCGAAAGCTGCGCCGTTCGGATTTTCTTGCCCAATCCGCAGGCGACCGAGCCGCAGATTCGCACGATCTACGAGGGCTTCGGCCTCAACGGCCGACAAATCGAAATCGTCGCCACCGCGCAGCCAAAGCGCGATTACTACTACCAATCGCGCCTCGGCAACCGCCTGTTCGACCTCGACCTGGGGCCGGCCGCGCTCGCCTTCGCGGGCGCATCCACACCGCAAGACCAACGCGACATCGACCGCGTGCTGACGCAGGCCGGCGCTCCCGGCTTTGCCGGTGCGTGGCTGCGCCATCGCGGCCTCGATTGGGCCGCCGACCTGCTGCCGTCCTCGCCGGCGGCGGCTTCTTTCCTTGCTTCTCAACCGCTGGAGGTTTCGCCATGAAGACCCGCGTGCTTTCCGTTTCGCTCGCCGCCGCGCTGTCGGTGTCGTTCCTGACCGTGCAGCCCGCATCGGCGCTGACTGTTTTTGACCCATCCAACTTCGTGCAGAACACGCTGACCGCCGTTCGCACGCTGGAGCAGATCAACAACCAGATCAACCAGCTTCAGAACGAGGCGCAGATGTTGATGAACCAGGCGCGCAACCTGGCGAATCTCGATTTCAACATCGTCAACCGGTTGCGCTCGACGCTCGCCACCACCGAGCGCCTGATCGCCGAGGCGCAGGGGCTGGCCTACGACGTGCAGAGCATGGATGCCACGTTCGCCCGCCTTTACCCGGAGCAGTACGCGGCCACCATCAGCGGCGACCAGATGCTGCGCGATGCGCAGGAACGCTGGAAAAACACCTTGAACGGCCTGCACACCGCGATGCGGATGCAGGCGCAGGCGTCGCAGAACCTCGCTCAAGACGAAAGCGCGCTGGCCGACCTCGTGAGCCAGAGCCAGTCGGCCACGGGCGCGCTGCAAGCGATGCAGGCGACCAACCAGCTTCTCGCGCTCCAGGCCAAGCAGTCCATCCAGGCCCAGCAGCTCCAGATCACGCAAGACCGTGCGGCCTCGCTGGAACTGGCGCGACAAGCGGCGGCAACCGAGCGCGCCCGCGAAGTGCGGCGGCGCTTCTTGGGTAGCGGTACGCCGTACACGCCGCAGTCCGTCAACTTCTACAACAACTGACGGGAGGCGGCCATGCGATGCCCTTCAGTCCTGCTGGCCGTGCTGCTGACCGCGTGCGGCCAGCAGCCGGCCGAGAACCTGGCCGACGCCCTGGCCGCCGATCCCGTGCGGCTCAAGGCGCTGCGCGCCCAATGCGCGGCCGACCGGCAGGCCGTGGGCGAAGACGCTTGCCGCTCCGCCGCCGAAGCCTTCCGGCGGCGCTTCTTCGCCGGCCACACCGGGCCGGACGAATACCGGACGCTGGCCGACCTGCCGCCGATTCCGCCGAGCTTCGACACGCCCACCGACGACACGCCGGAAGGCGATGCGCCGCTCGCCGCTGCGGAGGACACGCCATGAACGACGTGACCATCATCGACAGATTTCTCGATACCTTCTCGCGCTACATCGACTCCGGTTTCGGGCTGCTGCAAGGCGAAGTCGCGTTCCTGACGGCCACGCTCATCGTCATCGACATGACCATCGCCGGCCTGTATTGGGCCATGAGCCACGCCACCGGCCAGGGCGAGGACGTGATCGCCAAGCTGCTGCGCAAGGTGCTCTACGTCGGTGCCTTCGCCTACATCATCAACAACTTCAACTGGCTGTCGGGCATCGTGTTCAGGTCGTTCGCCGGCCTGGGCCTGACGGCCACCGGCTCAACGTTGAGCATGGAGAACTTTCTCCAGCCGGGACGGCTGGCGAAGACGGGCATTGACGCTGGCGCACCGATCTTGGAACAGATCGGCGACATGGCCGGCTTCCCCGAGGTGTTCACCAACCTTGATCCGATCGTGGTGCTGTTCCTCGCGTGGCTGGTGGTGATCCTCTGCTTCTTCGTGCTGGCGGTACAGCTTTTCATCACGCTGATCGAGTTCAAGCTGACCACGCTTGCCGGCTTCGTCTTGATTCCGTTCGCACTCTGGAACAAGACCTCTTTCCTCGCGGAAAAGGTGCTCGGCAACGTGGTGTCGTCGGGCATCAAGGTCTTGGTGCTGGCCGTCATCGTTGGCATCGGCTCGGGCCTGTTCGCGGAGTTCCAGGTTCACCCTGACGAGCCTTCCATCGACCACGCGCTTGTCGTGATGCTGGCCTCGCTCGCCTTGCTGGCGCTGGGCATCTTCGGCCCCGGCATCGCTACGGGCCTCGTGTCCGGTGCGCCGCAGCTCGGCGCGGGCGCGATGGCCGGCGCTGCCGTCGGTGCTGTCGGCACAGGCGTTGCCATTGGTGCCGCCGCGACTGGCGTGGGCGGTGCCGTCATGGCCGGCGCACGCATGGCCCCAGCCGCCGCCAAGCTGGCCGGCGCGGGTGCGCGTGCCGCCACGTCGGCGGCCGGTAACGCCCGGTCGGCATTCCAGGCCGGTTCCGCCGCTGCGGGCGGCGGGGCCAAGGGCGCGGCTGCTGGCCTGGGCAATGTCGCCAAGACCGGCGCACAGGCGGCAGGCCGCCGGGCCGCGTCCGGCGCTTCCGCTGCCGGGCAGAAGGTGGCGGATTCCTTCCGCGCCGGCTGGAACGGCACAAGCTCTGGCGCTGCTGGCGCAGGCCAAGCCACCGCCGGCGAAGCGGCGGATGGTGCCGCCAGCGCGCCCAAGCAGGAGCAACCCGCCTGGGCCAAGCGGATGCACCGCCGCCAGCAGATCACCCATGCCGCGACCACTACCGCCCACACGCTGCGCGGTGGCGACGGCGGCGGCTCAGGGCAAGGCCCGAGCCTGCGCGATTCCGATACCTGACCACCAAGGAGAACCTTATGCGATTCAAGCGACCGCAGGTGCGCTATGCCGATACACCGCAACCTGCCACCCCGTATCAATCCGCCGCCCAGGTGTGGGACGACCGTATCGGCTCGGCCCGCGTGCAGGCGAAGAACTGGCGGCTCATGGCGTTCGGCTGCCTGGTGCTTGCGCTGCTGATGGCCGGCGGTCTGGTGTGGCGTTCCGCGCAGTCCATCGTGACGCCTTACGTCATCGAGGTGGATGAGGCAGGCCAGGTGCGCGCCGTGGGCGAAGCCGCCACGCCGTACCGGCCCGCCGATGCGCAGATCGCGCACCACCTGGCGCGCTTCGTGACGCTGGTGCGCTCGCTGTCCATCGACCCCATCGTGGTGCGGCAGAACTGGCTGGATGCCTACGACTACACCACGGACAAGGGCGCGGCGGTGCTCAACGACTACGCCAGCAAAAACGATCCCTTCGCCCGCATCGGCAAGGAGTCGGTCACGGTGCAGATCACCAGCGTTGTCCGAGCCAGCGACACGTCTTTCAACGTGCGCTGGACGGAACAACGCTTCGTCAATGGTTCGCCTGCTGGCACCGAACGCTGGAATGCCGTGCTTTCCATCGTCCTGCAAACCCCGCGCACCGAACAGCGCCTGCGCAAGAACCCGCTGGGTATCTACGTCAATGGCCTGTCGTGGAGCCGCGAACTGGATTCTTCCGAAGGAGCCAAGCCATGAACCTGCCTTTCCGCTTTTACGCTTTGCCGTCAATCCTGCTGGCCTCAACGATTCTGTTCTCGGGCTGCGCTTCGCAGGGAAAACCGCCGCCGACCATCTCGCTCGATGAGCCGGTGCAGGCGCAGCCGCTGCCCGAACCGCCCAAGCCGCTCGAAGTCGTCGCCGTCCCCGAACCATTGGCGCTGCCGGCGCAGTTGAAGCCGCTGCCGGAGGTCGATGCGAACCCGGCCGCGCCGGAGTCGGCCGACGAGAAGGTGCGTGTTTCCCGGGCCAATGCCGAGGCGCGCATCGCTCCGACCCGCGAGGGCTACGTCAATGCGATTCAGGTGTGGCCCTTCACCGATGGCGCGCTCTACCAAGTCTATGCCGCGCCGGGGCGCGTGACCGTGGTTTCGCTCCAGCCGGGGGAGGAACTGGTGACAGTGGCCGCCGGTGACACGGTGCGCTGGATTGTCGGTGACACGTCCAGCGGCAGCGGCGACACGCTGCGTGTCAATGTGCTGGTCAAGCCCATCCGCTCGGGCCTGAAAACCAACCTGGTCATCACCACCAGCCGCCGCACCTACCTGCTGGAACTGACCTCGACGGAAAAGGCGTGGATGGCCTCGGTGTCCTGGGACTACCCGAAAGACCGGATGCTGGCTTTGCAGCGCCAGGCGCAGGCGGCCAGCGCCGCCGCGCCGGTCGATACCGGCCTGTCGCTGGAGAAGATCCGCTTCCGCTACGCGGTCAGCGGCAGCAATCCGCCGTGGAAGCCGCTGCGCGCCTTCGATGACGGCGAGAAGGTCTATATCCAGTTCCCGCCGGGCATCGCGCAAGGCGAGCTGCCGCCGCTGTTCGTCATCGGCGCGCAGGGCGACGGGCAACTGGTGAACTACCGCTTCCGCCCGCCGTACTACATCGTGGATCGGCTGTTCGGCGCGGCCGAACTTCGCCTGGGAGCCGACAAGGGCGATGTGGTGCGCATCGAGCGCACGGATGGCATCGCCGGGAGGAACTGAGCATGAGCCAGGACGACATTCCCGACCTTGCCACGCCGCAGGCGGAAAAGGTGGCACCCGAGGCGGTGGCGCTGCGCGCCCAACCGCGCCCGGTCACGCGCCTGAACCGGCGCACGCTGGCCATCCTCGCCGGCGGCCTGTCGGTCGGCGTGATGGGCGCGCTGATCTGGTCGCTGCAACCGCAGCAACGCGGCGCGGGCGAATCCACGGAGCTGTACAACGTGGATCGTGTGTCGCGCTCGGAAGGCCTCGACCAACTTCCTACCGACTATTCCAAGTTGCCAGCGCTGCCGCCCGATGTGCCGGAGCTGGGGCCACCGCTGCCGGGTGATCTGGGGCCAGCCATCGTCAATTCGCAGCAGCCAGTTGCCGCCTCCTATGCCGCGCCCGGCTACGATCCTAACGATGCGCTGCGCAAGGAAGCAGAAGCTGCGGCAGCTTCTTCGGTATTCTTCCGCACCGGCTCCACGCAGGCCGCGCCCGTGGCGCAGTCGCAAGTTTCTGCCGCGCCGGGCTTCGCCGCCAATGCCGCTTTCGATCCGCTGGCCGCTGGCCCGGCCTCGACGGCGGCCCAGCCTGCTGATCCGACTGTCGTGCAGAACCGGCAAGACCAGAAAGAGGCCTTCCTGACAGGCGGCTCTACGGAAACCCGTAACTCCGGCAACCTGCAAATGCCCGCATCGCCCTATCAGGTCATGGCCGGAACCGTCATTGCCGGGGCACTGGTGACGGGCATCAAGTCCGACCTGCCGGGCGACGTGATCGCCACGGTCACGGAGCCGATCTACGACACGGCCACTGGCAAGTTCCTGCTGATCCCGCAGGGTTCGCGCATCCTGGGCAAGTACAACAGCCAGGTCAGCTACGGCCAGAGCCGCGTGCAGGTGGTGTGGAACCGCATCATCTTGCCCGATACGTCATCACTCACGCTCGACAATCTCGTCGGTACAGACCCGGCGGGCTATGCCGGTCTGGAAGACGACGTGGACTGGCATTGGGATCGGATTTTTGCCGGTGCCGTGCTGACGACGCTGCTGGGCATCAGTGCTGAGCTGGCCGCGCCGGAAAACCGCCAGGACGGTGATCGCGTCATCATCGCCGGGCGTGACAACCTGCAGGACACCGTGAACCAAGTCGGCCAGGAAGTGACCCGACGCAACCTCAACATCCAGCCCACGCTGACCAGCCGCCCGGGCTTGCCGGTGCGCATCATCGTCAACCGCGATCTGGTGCTGCGACCCTATCAGCCGCTGTTCTTCAATAAGGGGACTTCCCGATGAGCACGACCAAGAAACTGCGGCTTGGCCCTCTGCCTCGCCAAGAAGTCACGAAGCTGACCTTCTCTTGCCCGGCCAGCCTGAAAGCCGACCTCGACCGCTACGCCGCGCTACACGCGCAGGCGTATGGCGAGGCGGTCGATGCCGTGACGCTGATCCCGCACATGCTGGAGGCGTTCATGGCGGGGGATCGGGGATTCAGAAAAGTATGCAGGCAGAGGTAACAAAATACAAACGAAATTCTATAATGTCCGTTATCGGCTATGAGCAGTCATTCCAGCATGGGTCTTGGGCGGTTCATCTCAAGCTCCGAGTTCAAAAAAATTTGAGATTTTCCTAAAATTTAGGCGAGTAATTGCTCGCTCCAAAGACCACTAATGGATTAATTGCATGAAAATAAAGAGCACCATTTCATGCACTCTACATCTACTAACCTTCCATATAGGACATATATGAATTATAAGAAAATGGTGGCTATTTTTGTCGATGTAATCGGATATAAAAACACTACTGACTTCTCAAAAAAATATGATCTTCATAGGCTCTTTCATGAGGAAGTGGCCATTCATTCGAAGCGCCAATCTGAAATACCTCATGTCATATACGATCGAAAAGTTTTTGGATTTTCAGATTGCGCATATTTTTTCTTCTATTACAAAGATGGAATTGAAGAAGAAAGAAAAAACGATGTAAATCTTGCATATATTGCCGCATACAATGTTTCATTAACATTTCTTAGGTTAATGAGCAAAGGATTTCTGGCAAGGGGTGGCGTTGCTTTTGGAGATGTTTTTATTGATGAATTGGGATTTTTCGGTCCTGCCGTAGAGCGTGCACATGAGATTGAATCAAAAGAAGCTATTTTCCCTCGCCTTCAGTTCGATCAGGGGTTAGGAAAAAACATATTTGAATGGGAGCACGATGTTTCAAAAAAAGATCCTGAATTGTTATCAATGTTTAATGAAGTCCCTTTTGTTTCAGAACTTGAGAATAGCAAGTATTTTGTTAATCCTTTCAATGTCTTGCAAAGAAGTGGACAGTTTTTAGCTGGAGAGGATTTGCTTACACTTGAGAGTGTAAAGAAAACTGTAATAGGCAAAATTGACGCTGATTTAGAGGCCTTTTCAAATGACCAAAGAGTTGTTGAAAAACTTGAATGGTTAAAGCTTTATGTTAATCAAAAGACGAAACTTCTAAAAAAAGAAATTGAACCAGATTCATTTTCTATTATGACTACGTATATTCGAGGTGGCTGATTTTGCAAGCAGCTTTATTTTCATAGCCCTTGCGGTCATGCTTTTCTAGGGCTTTGGATCTAACTCGGCGCTCAAGCCCACCCGCCTTCGGCAGTCAGCCTAGCTTCTCGTTAATAGTGTGGCTGTCTGCTCAGGGTCGAGACCAGTCGTCTTCCCTGGCATCTGCTGTTGTGCCTTTTTTGATTTTGATGGTGTACGAAAGAAAGGGTTACTATGGCTAACAAGCCCGCTGTCTCTGGATAGTTTTCACCGTCACAGCATGACGTGGCTTACTTTCCCAAGGCTCTCATGTGGCTCCCAGCCCACAACGCCACATCCCTCGCAAGCGGCACGGAACAGAGCTAACCTATTGCCCCGTATATGGTTTCAAGCCTCGCTTGATTTGCATGAAACGCTTGACACCGGCCATTTTTTGTCGCCGGGCCGCCCCAAGACAAAAACGCCCCCTTGGGGGGCAGCAAGCCGAAGGCGCCGCGTGGGGGCCCTTTTTTTGGTGCGTGATGCGTTTTTACTGCCCGCTCGCCCGCAGCAGCCGGGGCGGTTCAGACTTCCTGACGGGAAGGGTCTGGCGCGAACAACGTGGCGAGTATGTCTATGCCGTGGCCGATGGCCGTGTCTATGGCCTGAGCCGGACTGAGGGCATAGGCCACGGCAGCATCTGCGGCGTTGGCAAATGCCGGTACGGGATAGGTGAAACCAGGGTCGTCGGGCTGGCTGGCCTTGCGTATGTCCAGCGTGGCGGTGAAAGCCGGGCCGGAGCCATTGGCGCCTTCAGGCGCGGTGGACAGGCGAGCGAGCAGCAGATAGCCCTTGTAGATGTAGCGATTCGGGTACACCAGGCACATCTCCTGTAGAGCATCTTGGCCGGTCATGGACCCGGTAAGGGGCCTGGCGCCCCGAGGGCGGACCGCGCAAGACGGTGACTACCCGGAGCCGAAAGCTGCCGGATCGTGGCGGAGACGCGCCGACCTGGAAAGCAGGCGTGCTTCACGACCGATCCCCGGTGGCAGACGGCGCACGCAGGTGGTCAGGAATTGATCACTATGGAGAGTATCCTGCGGCCTGTCAAGTGTTGCCTGCTGAAAACGGGAAATTCGGCGATGTGTGTGCATTGTGGTGCTTACATCGCCAGAATTCAGTCAAAATTCTGTTTCTGCCATGAAAATGACATGTTCGGCATGCACGGAGGCTGGCAGCCGTGTCCTACATGGCAATAGCGGCGGGTCTGGGACTGGTGCGTGTTTTTTTCAGGGAGGGCGGGCAGGGATAATTCTGGCCATGCCTTCATGGCAATGTTGCAAAGCCGCCATACAATATCCCGCTAGCAGCAGGAGAAGGCTTATATGACAGATGCTCAGAACCCCACGCAATTTTCCTCGGATGGCGAAGCCCTGTGGCTGGTTCCCCCGACCCACGACGGCCAGGCGCCGGGACAACTGTTCGTCATGTTCCATGGCCAGGGAGGCGAACCGGCAGACCTGCTCTGGCTGGCCCGCACCCTGCAGGCGCAATGGCCAGGCGCAGCCATCATGGCTTTGCGCGCTCCCTATCCCGCAGGGGTCAGCGAAGCCGAGGGCCGACAGTGGTTCGTCGCAGATGAATTGAATGCCGATGAGCTGGCCGGGCAGGTCGCAGCCGGCCTGCCGCCGTTGCTCAAGCTGATTCGCCGCGTGCAGGCGCAATGGCAGATTGCTCCTGCCGCCACGGCCTTGTTCGGCCTGGGGCAAGGCGGGTTGGTGGCGCTCGAACTGTCTGCAGCCGACCATGCGCTGGCTGGCCGCGTAATCGCCTTTTCCGCCGGTTATGCCAGCTTGCCGCAGGCAGCCGCGCCGGAAACCAGCGTGCACCTGCTGCATGGTGCCGAGGACGATGTCGTGCCGCCGTCGTCCTCGCAGGATGCCTACGACCGTATCCAGGAACTCGAAGGCGACGCCACGCTGGATATCCTGCCCGATATCGGCCACGAGCTGAATGTCGCGCTGGTGACCCGCGCTATCGAGCGCCTGCGTACCCATGTGCCCCTGCATATCTGGCAAAGCGCGCTGATGAGCGCGCGCCAGTCCAGCTGAATGATGTGCCCGGCCCGCCCGCATGGCGGTGCGGGCCTTCCGACAACCCACGCTTAGGCCCTCAAACGTTACCCGGCAGGCCAGGAGAGTTTACGGATGTCCGCGTATTTTCCTTCGGTGGTACTCACTCCGGAACCGGTCGATTTCCAGTCCTTCGAGGTCGCCGCAGCGGCGGTGGACCGCCTGATCGAGATTTACGAGCGCAATACCGCATTCCTGCGCAGCCATTTCGCAGAACTTGCCCGTGGCGAGCCCTTGCCACGTTCTGCCCGCGTGCGGGCCTGGTATCCCGCGATCCGCATCCAGGTCGATACCTATGACCTGGTTGATACGCGGCTGTCCTACGGCCATGTTTCCGAGCCCGGCGTCTACGAGGCCACCATTACCCAGCCGCGCTTGTTCCAGGCCTACCTGGTGGAGCAGATCGGCCTGTTGCTGCTGCATCACAAAGTGAAGGTAGCGGTCGGTGAATCGGAGACGCCCATTCCACTGCATTTCGCGTTCCCTGGCGGGGCGCACGTGGAGGGCGTGGACCTGGCCGCGCTGGGTCGTCCGCTGCGCGATATTTTCGATGTGCCCGACCTGACCATCACCGACGATGCCATTGTCAACGGCAGCTGGCGTCCGGTAGCGGGCAAGCCGCACCCGCTGGCGCCTTTTACTGCGCCGCGGGTGGATTATTCCTTGCATCGCCTGCAGCACTACACCGCGACGTCTCCTGCGCATTTCCAGAATTTCGTGCTCTTCACCAATTACCAGTTCTACGTGGACGAGTTCTGCGCCTACGCCCGTGCCAGGCTGGCCGACGGCGTCGGTGGCTACGAATCCTTCATCGAGCCGGGCAATGTCGTCACGCTGCGCGGCGAGGCTGAACCCGTCTCGGGTACGGCGCCTGAGCGCCTGCCCCAAATGCCGGCCTATCACCTCTGCCGGGCAGGTCATGGCGGCATCACGCTGATCAATATCGGTGTCGGCCCGTCCAATGCCAAGACCATCACGGATCACGTCGCGGTATTGCGGCCGCAAGCCTGGCTGATGGTGGGGCATTGCGCCGGTTTGCGTTCGACCCAGCGCCTTGGAGATTACGTGCTGGCGCATGGTTATGTCAGGGATGATCACGTGCTGGATGCAGACCTGCCGCTGTGGGTCCCGGTCCCGCCGCTGGCGGAAGTCCAGGTGGCGCTGGAAACGGCCGTCGAGAAAATTGCCGGCCTGTCAGGCTGGGAGCTCAAGCGCATCATGCGTACCGGTACAGTGGCCAGCATAGACAACCGCAACTGGGAGTTGCGCGATCACCAGGAACTGGTCGAGCGCTTCGCGCAGTCGCGTGCCATTGCCCTGGATATGGAATCGGCCACGATTGCCGCTAACGGGTTCCGCCTGCGAGTGCCGTACGGTACCTTGCTTTGCGTCTCCGACAAGCCGTTGCATGGAGAGCTGAAGCTGCCGGGCATGGCCAATGACTTCTACCGGCGTCAGGTCGGCCAGCACCTGCAGATCGGCATCCATGCGCTGGAACTGCTGGCCAGCATGCCCAAGGAAAGGCTGCACTCGCGCAAGCTGCGCAGTTTCATCGAAACGGCTTTCCAGTAGGCGGGTGTTGGCGGCCTGCTCCGTCCGGCTTCAGTCCTGCTCCAGCAGTAGGGCCAGCGCGGGAGAGAACTGCTTGCTGCGGTGGCGGATGCGGTAGAGCTGGCGGTGTAGTGGTGGCAGGGCGGTGCGCAGCAGCGCCAGGCGGCCCAGATCCACCAGGTCCTGAACCGCGCTGCGGGACAGGCAGGCGATGCCCAGGCCAGCGGCTGCGGCCTGCTTGATGGCCTCGGTGCTGCCCAGCTGCAAGGCCAGGTCGAAGTTGCCCAGATGCGGCAGCAGCACGTTATCCACGGCCTCGCGGGTGCCAGACCCGCTTTCCCGCAGCAGCCAACGTTGCTTGCGCAGTTCTGCCAGCGGGCAGGGGGTCTGGGATTGCGCCAGCGGATGGTGTGCAGCCACGACGAACACCAGTTCGTCGCTGAGCCAGGGCAGCGCTTCCAGTTCGTCGGCATGGCAGGGACCTTCGATGACGCCGGCGTCGACTTCGCGGCGCAGCACAGCGCCCACGATTTCCTGGGTATTGCCGATGCGCATTTCCACGCTGGCCAAGGCATGGGCCTCCAGCAGCCGGGCAATCCGGGCCGGCATCAGATAATTCCCGATGGTTGTACTGGCGCCCAGGCGGATGCGTGCCGGTAGTGGCGCGCCAGGGTTGCCGCCATCCATGCCGAAATGGGTTTCTATCGTGCGCGCCATATCCAGCAGCGAGCGTGCCGGGTCCAGCAGGGCGCGCCCGGTCTCATTGAGCTGCAGGCGCTTGCCCACGCGGTCGAACAGGCTGGCGCCCAGCATGGCTTCCAGTTCCCCCAGCGCGGCGCTGGTGGCGGATTGCGACAGCGGGATGCTGCTGGCAGCCGCTGTCGTGCTGCCATGTTCGGCGATGGCCGTGAAAATATGCAGCTGCCTCAGAGTGATGCGCATCGGGCGGTTTAATCTATTTGAAATTACGATAGGTTATAGAAATATAACCTGTTTTACAGATATTCCTTCTGCATTCATTATGTGTTCAATTCATAAGGAATTGTTCCGTAATGACTGCTAATAATATATTGACTGCGGGCAGGGACGGCTGTCCGGCGCTGCGCGGCGAGGCAAAGGAAGATCGTCCGGCACGGGAAGGGCAGGGCATGCTGCATGAAGGCTCCCCGGCATTGACCGCAGGCGCGGCCTATGCTGCAGCGGCTGCGCCGGCAAGAGTTTCCCCAGGTGCCCAGGCGCCGGCAGGCAGGTCGTGGCAGCCGGGCGCACTGGTCGCCGGGCTGCTGCTGACTGGCAGCATTGCGGCGGCCGCGCAATGGCTCAGCAGCCAGCCGTGGGCTCAGACGCATGGTATAGCGGCGCTGACCCTGGCCATCGTGCTGGGGATGCTGGTTGGCAATACGGTGTATCCGTCAGTGGCAGGCAGGCTGGGTGCCGGGGTCGATTTCTCCAAGACGCGGCTATTGCGTGCCGGCATCGTGCTGTATGGGCTACGGCTGACTTTCTCCGACGTGGCCCTGGTAGGTTATGAAGGGGTGTTGCTGGACGCCTGTATGCTGCTCTCCACTTTCTGTCTGGCATGGTGGCTGGGGACGCGTTGGCTGGGCCTGGACCGCCAGACTGCGCTGCTGATCGGCGCAGGCAGTTCGATTTGCGGCGCAGCGGCCGTGATGGCGGCCGGTCCGGTGGTGGGCGGGCGGGCAGCCCAGATCAGCGTGGCGGTAGCGACGGTGGTGATCTTCGGCACCTTGGCGATGTTTGCCTGGCCTGCCTTGTATCACCTGGGGCAAGAGTGGGGTTGGGTGCACATGGATACGCGGCAGGCGGGCGTGTTCATCGGCGCGACGGTGCATGAGGTGGCGCAAGTGGTGGCTGCCGGGCGTGCGCTGGGCAGCGATGCAGCGGATGCTGCCGTGATTGCGAAGATGGTGCGGGTAATGATGCTGGCACCCTTCCTGCTCGGGCTTGCATTGTTGCTGGCCCGGCGGGGGGCGAGCAACGGGGCCCCGGCGCCGGGGCCGGGGCGGCGCGGGATCGCGATTCCCTGGTTCGCGTTCGGTTTCATCCTGATGGCGGCATTCAATTCGCTGGTCGAACTGCCTTCCGAACTGGTGCGTGTCGCACTCGACCTGGACACCATTATGCTTGCCATGGCCATGGCCGCCCTGGGACTGACGACGCATGTGTCGGCATTGCGCCGGGCTGGATTGCGCCCCTTGCTGCTGGCAGCGATGCTGTTTGCCTGGCTGCTTGGGGGCGGGCTGGCGATGAACGCCTTGGTGCATGCCCTCCTGGCCTGACGGCGAGCGTAGTTCAACATGCCTGCAGATGGGGCTTCATTAGTGCCTCGAACCAGTCCATGAATACCGCCAGCCGGCGTGAGCGCTGGCGGCGATGCGGATAGAGTAGTGATACTTGCAAGGGGGCTGCGCGATGGTCAGGCATGACTTCCTGTAGTTCTCCCGCGTCGATCAGGTGCTGCACGTCGAAACCGGGTATCTGGATCAATCCCAGACCCGTGCGGCAGCACGCAATGTAGTTCTCCGCGTTATTCGTTACGACTTGGCTGGGTATGGGCACACTGTGCTCGGCGCCGTCGGCGGAAATATAGCTCCACGGTATTTCTCGCCCGGTGGACGGAGAGGCGTAACCGACCATCCAGTGTTTGCTGCAGAGCTCCTCGGGGTGCTCTGGTATGCCTTGTTCTTGCAGGTAGGCGGGGCTGGCGCAGTTGATCAGCCTGATCAGGCCCAACGGCCGGACGGCAAGTGCGGTGTTCGGCAACGCGCCGACACGCACCACGCAGTCAATGCCTTCCCGTACCAGGTCAACGGCGCGATCGCTGGAACCCAGGATGAGTCGCAATTGGGGATGCTGCCGCAAAAGCATGGGTAATGCCGGCACGATAAGCCTGCGCGCGATGCGGCTGGGCACATCAATTCGCAGCTGCCCTGACACCTGGCGCTGGCTGGCTTGGAACATCGTGTCTATGTTTTCTACATCCGCCAGTAGCGGGCGTATGCGTTCGAGCAACTGCATACCGTCGGCGGTCAGATGTACCTGGCGTGTGGTCCGGTGCAACAGACGTGTACCTACCTGAGCTTCCAGTTGCTGGATGGCCGCCGACACCGAGGCACGCGGCAACTCCAGTGCATGCGCCGTCTTGATGAAACTGCCCATCTCCGCAATCTGAGCGAAGATACGGTACTGATCGAGCCTGTCCATAGTCTCCCCATGGTGCTGGCGCCCAGGTCCAGGCTATTTTGCTGTTCCCGGTTCAGCCAGCAAATGCTCGAGTGGGGGCACCGCCAGCCTGCTTATTTGGTGGTGTAGCCGCCGTTGATCAGGATGGTCTGGCCTGTGATCCACCAGCCGTCGCTAACCAGGTGGCGGATGAAGGGTACGACGTCTTCGATGTCCGTCAGGCCGGTTTTACTGAACAGAGAAAGCGCTGCCGCAGTTTTGTGATAGGCCACGGCATCGGCGCCTTCAGCCGGGTAGAAAAACGGCGTGTCCATCGGACCCGGTCCAACTGCTGTGACTGAAATGCCGCGTGCAGCAAATTCCTTTGCCGCGGCACGGGTGAAGTGCTCTACCGGCGCCTTGGTGCCTGCATACGCAGCATAGAACGGAGTGAAAGCCCCGAGTAGCGAGGTTACCAGGGTAAGCACCTTGCCGTTGTCGTTGACGTGTTTGCCGGCTTCCTTGAGGAAAAAGAATGCGCTTTTGGTGTTTACTGCCGACATGTCGTCGTACTCGGCTTCGCTGGTTTCGGTGATCGGTTTCTTGAGCACCTTGCCTACGGTATTGATGGCAATGTCAGGTCTGCCTACGGCGGCAATGGCATCGGTGAATAGTTTCTCGACGGCAGCTGCTGTGGTGAGGTCTGCCTGGATTGCCACGGCATGCGCGCCGGTTGCCTTGACGGCCGTCATTGTGGCCTCTGCATCACCCTGGCTGGCGTCACTGTTGTAGTGGATTGCCACTGCCTTGGCGCCATGTTGGGCCAGATCACGGGCGATCAGGCCGCCGAGGTTTTTGGCCCCGCCGGCGATGAGAACGGTTTTGCCTTTGATGGAATGGTCTGCCATGGGACTCTCCTTTGCAAATGGGGATGCCCCCAGCTTAGGCCGAGGGTGCCCGGAGATAAACCACCTGGCCCTGGATGGATTATCCAGGAAATCCATCCAATGAATTGTCTCAGCCTGGCGTGGACTACTGATCGCGCCGATAGTGGCGTGCGCTAAATGCCTGACTGATAGCGTTCGTGTACCAGCTTCCGGATGGACGCCTTGAGCAGCTTGCCTGTGGCTGTGTGCGGCAGTTCGTCGACGATCAGTACATCGTCGGGCATGCTCCACTTGGCGATCTTGTCCTTGTAGATGTCCAGCATGTCGTCGCGTGTGAAGGTGTGGCCAGGCCGGATAACGGCCACCAGGATGGGGCGTTCGCCCCAACGCGGATCTGGCATGGCGACCACGGCGGCTTCCTGGATGGCGGGATGCGCCTGCGCCAGGTTTTCCAGCTCGACCGAACTGATCCATTCACCGCCCGATTTGACTACGTCCTTGTTGCGGTCGACGATCTGTACGAAACCATCTTCGTCCATGGTGATGATGTCGCCAGTGTCGAACCAGCCCGGGACCAGGGTGTGGGCGGGGCTGGGGGGCGCGTTGTAGTAGCTGCCGGCTACCCAGGGACCGCGGATCAGCATGGAGCCGAACGACTTGCCGTCGCGCGCCACCGTCTGGCCGTCCTGGCCGTGAATCATGAATTCCATGCCGAAGACGGGGCGGCCCTGCTTGGCCTCTAGCATCAGGCGCTGCTCGGGTGTCAGTGCGGCATGCTTGGGCAGAAGGCTGCAGGACAGGCCGACCGGACTGGTTTCCGTCATGCCCCAGGCGTGGCGGGTCTCGATGCCCATGCGCCGGAACCGTTCCAGCATGATGGGAGGCGCTGCCGCACCGCCTATCGCCACGCGGCGCAGGTCCGGCAGGCTCTGGCGGTTGCTTTCCATCCAGTCCTGCAGTGCCAGCCAGACGGTGGGCACCCCTGCCGTGAAAGTCACTTTTTCGCTGGCGAACAGTTCGTGCAGGCTGGCGCCGTCCAGGCGCGGTCCGGGCATGACCAGCTTGGCGCCGACCATCGGTCCGGCGAAGGGCAGGCCCCAGGCATTGACGTGAAACATCGGCACGACAGGTACGATGGTATCGCTGGCGGAAAGCCCGAGCACGTCTGGTGCCGGGATGGCCATGGCATGCAGCACCGTGGACCGATGGCTGTACAGCACGCCCTTGGGCTCGCCGGTCGTGCCGGAGGTATAGCAAAGGCCGGAAGCGGTGTTCTCGTCGAAGACCGGCCAGTTGTACTCTGGCGATTCGCCGCCGATCAAGGTTTCATAGCTGATCAGGCCAGGCAGCGAGCTCGACGAAGGCATGTGGGTGTCGTCGGTCAGCAGGACGACTGCCTTCATGCCGCCCAGCTGATCCGCCAGTGATTCCAGCAGAGGCAGGAACGTGAGGTCAGCAAAGATCGCACTGTCCTCGGCGTGGCGGATGATGTAGCTGATCTGCTCCTTGAACAGCCTGGGGTTGATGGTGTGGCATACCAGTCCGGAACCAGACGTGCCGTAATACAGCTCCAGGTGGCGGTAGCCATTCCAGGCCAGGGTGGCGACGCGGTCGCCGAGCTTGAGGCCCAGGCGCTGCAGGGCGTTGGCGAGCTGCTGGCTGCGCCGCCAGGCGTCAGCATAGGTGTAGCGGTGCAACGGGCCTTCCACGGTGCGCGACACGATTTCGGTCTTTCCGTGGTAGGTGGCCGCGTGACGCAGAACCGATGAAATCAGCAGGGGCTGGTGCATCATATTGCCGAGCATGGGTTGTCTCCTCCAGGTGTCGGCGCAGGTCAGAATGCGTCTGCTGCCAGTTTTGCAAGCTCGGCTGCATCGGCGCGGATTGCCTGTTCCAGCGCGATCGTCTGCGGCAGCAGGCGGGTCACGAAGAAGCGCGCGGCGGCCAGTTTGCGTTGATGCAGCGGCGTTGCACCCGCCTGGCTCTTGCCGGCCATGCGTACCCACAGCCAGCCATAGGCTACCAGTGCGAAAAAGCGCAGGTAGTCGGTGGCGGCTGCTCCCAGGGTATTGGCGTCATGCGCGGACGACAACAGGTATCCGGTCACACTTTCCAGGCGCTGCAGGGCATCCAGTACGGGAGCGGCCAGGTCGGCGGTGTTGCCGGCCCGGGCCTGTTCCAGTTCCTTGCGCACGAGCGCGAAGAAGCTGCTGGCGAGTGCGCCGTTCGCCATGGGCAACTTGCGGCCGACCAGGTCCATGGCCTGCACGCCATTGGTGCCTTCGTAGATCTGCGTGATCCGGGCATCGCGCACATATTGCTCCATGCCCCATTCGCGGATGTAGCCGTGGCCGCCGAAAACCTGCTGACTGAGTACGGCGGTTTCGAAGCCGAAGTCGGTGAAGGCTGCCTTGATCACGGGCGTGAGCAGCGCGACGAAGCCGTCGGCCTGCTGACGCGTGGCGCCATCGGGATGGCGGGCTGCAGTGTCCATCTGCAATGCCGTCCAGACGGCCAGCGCGCGTCCTGCGTCGTTCAGTGCGCGGCCGGTCAGCAGCATGCGGCGCACGTCGGCGTGTTCGATGATGGCTACCGGGCCGCGGCTGCCGTCGGCCGAGCGGCCTTGCAGGCGTTCACGCGCATAGGCGGCCGCCTTCTGGTTGGCGGCTTCGCCCAGGCCCAGGCCTTGAATGCCGACGAACAGGCGTTCCGCATTCATCATGGTGAACATGGCGTTGAGTCCGCGCCCGGCTTCGCCCACGAGCCAGCCGATGGCGCCGTCGTAATTCATGACGCAGGTAGGCTGGGCATGGATGCCCATTTTGTGTTCCAGCGCGCCCACCGACATGTTGTTGCGCTCACCTATTTCGCCATTGGCGTCCGGCAGGAACTTGGGCACCAGGAACAGGCTGATGCCTTTCACGCCAGGGGCTGCGCCAGGCAGGCGTGCCAGGACCAGGTGGATGATGTTGCCGCCAAAATCCTGGTCGCCGGAGGAAATGAAGATCTTGGTGCCGGTGATGCGGTAGCTGCCATCGTCCAGCGGTTCGGCGCGGGTGGTGAGCAGGCCCAGGTCCGTGCCAGCGGACGCTTCGGTCAGGGCCATGGCGCCAGTCCATTCGCCGCTGATCATGCGCGGCAGGTAAAGCTCCTTGAGCGCCGGGCTGGCGTGGTGAGTGAGCGTTTCCACCGCTCCGTGCGTCAGGCCGGGGAACAGGCCGAAGGAAAGATTGACGGACGACACCATTTCGTTGAGCAGGATCTGCAAGGTCAGCGGCAGGCCCTGACCGCCATAGTCGGCGGAACCGGACAGCCCGCACCAGCCGGCTTCGCGGAAGGCTTGGTAGGCCGAGGCCAGCCCGGGAGGGGTGATGACCTGGCCGTTCTCCAGGCGGCAGCCGGTTTCATCGCCACTGCGGTTGAGCGGTTCCAGCACTTCGACGCAGAACTTGCCGCCTTCTTCCAGGATGCTGAGGGCAAGATCGGTGTCCACCTCTTCGCAGCCCGGCAAGACGGCCATGCTGGCATTGAAATCGAAGACGTCGGACAGCAGGAATTGTGCATCTTCAGTCGTGGGGATATAAGCAGTCATCGTGTTTCCTTGTGTCTAGGGACGGCGAGTCGAATCAATTGCGCAGGGGCTTTCCAGTGTCCAGCATATGACGGACACGCGCCTGGCTGGCAGGCGTGGCGAGCAGTTCAAGAAAGGCGGAGCGCTCCAGTTTCAGCAGCGCGGCTTCCGCCACCGGGTAAAGCGGGTCGGCGCCGGCGCCGCCGCTCAATACTTCCGCCAGGGCGGTATTGACCACATCATCGTGCGGAGTGGCGCGTCCTGCCAAGGTTTCCGTGGCAATCAGGTTTTTCAGCGCTGCCAGCCCCGAGGCGCCCGCCACTGTCACGCAGGCGGGTTCGGGCGGCAGGTAGTCGCGAGCCAGCGCCAGCGCTTTGGTCTTGGCGTCGGCCAGCAAGCGGCTGCGGTTCATGGTGATGCCGTCGCTGTCTTTCAGAAAGCCCAGCCTGCGGGCATCGAACGCACTGCTGGAGACTCTCGCGGCAGCGATGAGCTGAAAGGCGGCAATGGACGGGGCGACCGGCCCATGGGGCACGCCCGATGCGGCCTGCATGCGCAGCAGCATCTCCTTGCAGCCACCCCAGCCGGGGATGACGCCGATACGCGTTTCGACCAGTCCCATGGACAGCTCGGCGTGCGCCTGGATGGCGTCGCAGTGCAGCAGGATTTCGCAGCCGCCACCCAGGGCCAGGCCGGCCGCCGCGCCGACTACCGGGAAGGGGGCATACTTGATGGCCTGGAAGGTGCCATGGCCCAGGTCGAGAAAACGTTCCAGGGCCGGTTGGCCGTGCTGCTCCAGGGTTTCAAGAAAGACCCGGAGATCGGCGCCCGCGCTGAATGCCTGCGCGTCGCTGCCGATCACCAGCGCCTGAAAATGCTCCTGTGTATGCGCCAGCGCGGCCTGTATGGTTTCCAGCAGCGTGGGATTAAAGGTATTCATCTTGGTCCGGAAAGCCAGGCCAGCCACGCCGTCGCCCAGGTCCCAGAGCGCCGCGGTACTCCAACTGGCAACAGGCTGTTGCGCCAGGGCCAGGTCGCCCAGCAGCAGCACGCCAGGTGCCTGGCGCAGTGGCTGGTGGCTGCCGTCCGGCAGCAGGCAGGCGCGCCGGCCGTCGCGTACCGAATAGAAACTGCCATGGCGCGCCGCCAGGGCGAGGTAGGGCGGCACCGGCAGGCCACGCGCCTGCAGGCGCTGCGCCAGCCAGTCTGTGCCCAGTTTGTCCATCAGTTCGAATGGACCCTGTTTCCAGCCATAGCCGTTGCGCATGGCTTCGTCGATATCGAAGGGGGTATCGGCAATTTCCGGCACCAGCGCGGCAGCGTAGGCCAGGGCGCGCTCCATGACGGCTGCCGCATACTGGCCGCCAGGCGCAGGGTGTTCCATCAGCGCACGCGGGTCGCCCTGGCTGGCCTGCAGGCTTTCCGAGGCCACGCTGCGCTGTGGCCGGTACTCGCCGGTTGCCAGGTCGATGACATCGCGCTGGCGGCGGTCGGCCGATAGGCGTACGAAACCGGCCCCGCTTTTGCGGCCCAGGCGATTCTCGCGGATCATGCGGGCAATCAGCGGCGGCTCTGCATCGCAATCCTGGATGGCGTCGCCGGCAGGCGTGGCCTGTTGCAGGATGCGCAGGATCATGGGCATGAGGTCGATGCCGACGAGATCCAGCAGGCCGAAAATGCCGGTGGCCGGGATGCCGAAAGGCCGGCTGATGATGGCATCGGCTTCCTCTACGTCCAGTCCCAGGCGGATGGCTTCGTTCTGAGCCACGACCATCCAGTAATTGCCGATGCGGTTGCCGATGAAGCCCGGCGTGTCCTTGCAATGCACCACGCTTTTACCCAGCTGGCGGTCGGCGAAGTAGGTCAGTGTTTCAGTGGCTTCCTTGCGGGTTTGCGGGCCGCTCACCAGTTCCAGCAGCCGCATGATGCGCGGCGGGTTGAAAAAGTGGGTAATGAGGAAGTCGCCGCAGAAGCGTTCGGGCATGCCGGCCGTGAGTGCGGCAAGCGGAATCGTCGATGTATTCGAGGACACCAGGCTGCCGGGCTTGCGCGTCTTTTCGATATCGCGGTACAGCGCCTGTTTGATGTCCAGCTTTTCGGCGACGGCTTCTATGATCCAGTCGGCATCGGCAATGGCGGGCAGGTCGGCAGCAACTGCGCCCGTGCGCACACGGGCTGCGAAGGCGGGGTCCATGAACCCTCCTGCTTTCAGCTGGCGGGCGATGCCGGCATCGGCCTGGGCTTTTTCCAGGTCCAGCAGGACGACTTGAAGGCCGGCATTGGCCAGGTGGGCGGCAATGCCAGCGCCCATGACACCAGCGCCGATGACGGCGGCTTTTTGAATTGGGGCGTTCATGTCAGGCAGCCTCCAGCACCATGGCGATGCCCTGGCCGCCGCCTATGCACTGGGTTGCCAGTGCATAGCGTCCGCCATCGCGGTGCAGCAGGCTGGCAGCCTTGCCGACCAGGCGTGCGCCCGTGGCGCCGAGCGGGTGGCCCAGCGCGATGGCGCCGCCGTCGCGGTTCAGCCGGGCGGGATCGAGATCGAGATCCTTGCAGCAGGCCAGTACTTGTACGGCAAACGCTTCGTTCATTTCAATGACGTCCAGTTGCTGCGCGCTTATGCCGGCACGGGCCAGGGCCTTGCGCGTGGCTTCGACCGGTCCTATGCCCATGATGTCTGGGGCGCAGCCCGAGATGGCATAGCCGGCAACGCGAGCCAGCGGCTGCAGATGGTGACGGCGTACGAAATCGCCGGAGCACACCAGGGTGGCGCTGGCGCCGTCCGTCAGGGGCGACGCATTGCCTGCGGTGACGCTGCCTTCGGCTTTGAAGACGGTCTTCAGGCCGGCGAGCTTGTCGGCGTCCGTGGCCCTGGGGCAGCCGTCCTCGGTCACACCGTCGATTGGTGTGATTTCCGCAGACAGGCGGCCTTCCGCGCGGGCGGCCAGTGCTTTACGCTGGCTTTCCAGGGCATAGGCATCCTGTTCAGCCCGGCCGATGCTGTAACGGCTGGCCAGGTTTTCGGCCGTCAGGCCCATATTCAGCAGTGCCGTGCGCAGAGCATCGTCCCATGCGGGATTGGGCAGCGGATTGAAACCCATCATCGGTACCCGACTCATGCTTTCCACGCCGCCGGCGATAAAGGCTTCGCCGGCGCCCATGGCAATGGCGCCGGCCGCCATTTGCACGGCTTGCAGCGAAGAACCGCACCAGCGATTGACGGTAGAGGCGCCAACCGACAGCGGCAGGCCAGCCGTGAGCGCCGCACAGCGGGCGATGTTCAGGCCCTGTTCCCCTTCGGGAAAGGCGCAGCCCAGGTTGACGTCTTCCAGCAAGGCCGGGTCCAGGCCCGAACGGCGTACCAGCGCAGCGATCACGCTGGCGGCGAGATCGTCGGGCCTGACGCCGGCCAGCGCGCCGCGATGGGCCGGCGTGAAAGGACTGCGCAGGTAATCGACGATGAATGCGGTTGTCATGGAGTCTCCGGTAAGGAATGTCTATGCATTACATATTGGGATAGTTGGGTCCGCCGCCGCCTTCCGGTGGCGTCCAGGTAATGTTCTGGGCAGGGTCCTTGATGTCACAGGTCTTGCAGTGCACGCAGTTCTGCGCGTTGATGACGAAACGCGGCGCGCCAGTCGGCATGGCTGGGTCCGTGGGGTTGCTGGTGGCAGGGGCGTCATCGACGATTTCGTAGACGCCCGCCGGACAGTAGAGCCGTGCAGGTTCGCCATAGCGCGGCAGATTGCTGCCTATCGGGATGGCGGGGTCGGCCAGCTTCAGGTGGATGGGCTGGTCTTCCGCATGGCTGGTGCTGGACAGGAAGACAGAGGAAAGCTTGTCGAAGGTCAGGATGCCGTCATATTTCGGATACACGATGGGCCGGACTGCGGCCAGCGGCTTCAGACAGGCGTGATCGGGCTTGCAGTGGGCCAGGGTGCCGAATGGGGATTTGCCGGTCCAGGTCTGTAACCACATGTCCAGGCCGCCCAGGCCGATCCCGACCGGCGTGCCATAGCGTGACCACAGCGGCTTGACGTTGCGCACGGGCTTGAGGTCGCGGCCGATCGCAGAGTCGCGCCAGCCGTCGTCATAGGCGTCAAGGATGTCATGTCCGCGCCCGGCGGCCAGGGCATCGAAGGCAGCGTCCGCCGCCTGCATGCCGGAATGCAGGGCGTTGTGGCTGCCTTTGATGCGTGGCACGTTCATGAAACCGGCGGCACAGCCTGTCAGCGCGCCGCCGGGAAAGGCCAGCCTCGGCACGGACTGCCAGCCGCCTTCGGTCAGCGCCCGTGCGCCGTAGGCCAGGCGCCGCGCGCCCTCGAAGGTGCCACGGATCAGGGGATGCGTCTTGAAGCGCTGGAATTCGTCGTAAGGGGACAGCGTCGGATTCTGGTAGTCCAGGTGCAGGACGAAGCCGACGGTGACCAGATGGTCGTCGAAGTGATACAGGAAGGACCCCCCGCCGGTCTGCCGGTCCAGCGGCCAGCCGAATGAGTGCTGGACCAGGCCAGGCTGGAACGCATCGGGCGTGACCTGCCACAGCTCCTTGATGCCTATGCCGAACTTCTGCGGTGAACGCCCGGACTCCAGGCCATATCGGGCGAGCAATTGCTTGCTCAGGCTGCCGCGCGCGCCTTCCGCGAAGAGCGTATAGCGGGCCCGCAGTTCCATGCCCGGCGCATAGTCGGCACGAGCTTTGCCATCGCGGCCTATGCCCATGTCGCCGGTCGCGATGCCACAGACGGCGCCCTTGTCGTCGTACAGCACTTCGGTGGCGGCAAATCCAGGGTAGATTTCCACGCCCAGGGCCTCGGCGCGGCTGGCGAGGTAACGCGCCAGGCTGCCCAGCGAAGCTATGAAGTTGCCATGGTTGTTCATCAGCGGCGGCATCATCCGGTTGGGCAGTCGCATGCCACCGGTACGCCACAGCAAGTAGAAGCGATCGTCGCTGACCTGCGTCTTGAGTGGCCGGTCTGCATCATCGCGCCAGTCGGGCAGCAATGCATCCAGCCCCGACGGGTCAATGACGGCGCCCGACAGGATATGCGCGCCGACTTCCGATCCTTTTTCCACGACCACGACGGAAATCTCGCGCCCTTCCGCCTGTGCCCGTTGCTTGAGCCGGATGGCTGCGGCCAGGCCGGCCGGACCCGCGCCGACGATGACCACATCGAAGTCCATGGATTCGCGCTGGGTATTGCTCGTCACGGCATGTGTTCCTTGTGTAGGTTGAAAATGCGCGCCGCGCGGTGAGGGATCGAGACAGACAGGCCTGCCTGGACCAGGAAGCCGCTACTGGAAACCGATGGCCAAGAGCACGGCGTTCTATCTGCCAATGACTATATCAAACGATTGGTGTAATAACGAAGAAGGCGATTCTCCCAGCTTGACGCGATGCCGTGAACACGCTATATCCGCACATTCCCCTGCGTGCCGCGTGCCGGTGCCGATGCACGGAAGGGGATTCAATCAATCGGGTCGGAGCAGAAATGATGGGTAATGGAAGCGGGGCGGAAAAGCGGGCCAGTCGGGGAAAGTTCATCAGCGCATTACCCGTCGAAGGCATGAGCGAACGCCACCGTGAGGTGCTGGAGGCGGCTGCGGCCCTGTTCGCCGAACGTGGCTATGCGGCGACTTCGGTCAGGGACATCGGCGAGCGCGTGGGCTTGCTGGGCGGCTCCCTGTACCACTACATCAAATCCAAGGAGGCCTTGTTCGTGAATATCCACGACATGGCGCTGCAGGTGGCTGAAGACCGCATCAACGCGGCAGTGGCGCCGCACGAGGACCCGTGGAGGCGCCTGGAGGCAGCCTGTATCGCCATGCTGGAGATACAACTGGACCCGGAATCGTTGACCATGCCGCTGATGAGCGACTTCAATTCCGTGCCCCCGGAGATCCGTGTCAGCCTGGTGTCCAAGCGGGACAAATTCGAAGATATTTTCCGCGGTCTGATTGCGGCGCTGCCGCTGGCTCCCGGCCTGAACCGCAATGTCTACCGCTTGCTGCTGCTGACCCTGCTCAATAATGTGAGCGGCTGGTACCGCCAGGGCCTGCTGTCACCGGCGGAGATCGGCCAGCAGATCATGCGTATTTTTCGGCACGACGGTAGCGCGGGGCAGTGAACGATGCCGTCCGTTTGCCTGTACTGGTGTGCATATGTTTCTGCTCAAAGTTTAATCACTGTTTTCAAGTAATTGATTTTTATTGGGGAAATCATGTGTTCCCCAAGCTATCCCAAAAGTTGTCCACATTTTTTCGGGATAAGAATGGACAAATGACGGGTGGACGCGCCGAAGGGGTGTGCTAGGCTGTCGGCAGTTCCGGCTGCCGTGGTGGCGGCGGGAGACAGGTATCACAGGAGTTTCTTCATGTCCGACTCAGTCAGCAAGGCCATACTGGAATCCCAGGCATACGGTTTCGCCATTACGTTATTGATCGCCGCCGTCATTCTGATCGTCGGCTGGTGGGTATCCAAATGGGTGGGCAGCATGGTGCGCCGCGCCGCGACCAGTTCGCCGCGCATCGACGCCACCATCGTGCCCATCCTGAGCAGCACGGCCGTGTGGGCAATCCGTGTTTTCACGCTGGTGGCGGTCCTGGCCCGCTTTGGTGTGCAGACGGCCAGCATCATCGCCGTCCTGGGCGCCGCTGGCCTGGCGATCGGCCTGGCGTTGCAGAACACCTTGCAGAACATTGCTGCTGGCGTCATGCTGCTGGCGCTGCGGCCCATGCGTGCCGGTGAGTACGTGTCCGTCGGTGGTGTCAATGAAGGCACGGTCGAGGAAATCGGCCTGTTCATGACGCGCCTGACGCAATTTGATGGCATTGCGATCTCGCTGCCGAACAGCACGGTATGGGGCGCGAACCTGATCAATTACAGCCGCAACCCGACCCGCCGCCTGGATCTCGAAGCCCAGGTGCGCTATGACGACGATCTGGATGCGGCGGTGGAGAGCCTGAAGGCGCTGATCAACGACCATCCGCTGGTATCCAAGGAGCCGGCACCCATGGTGATGGTGATGGGCTACCGTGACAACGGCGTCAGCATCAATGTGCGGGTCTGGACGGACAACAGCAAATACTGGGAATTGCGCTGGGACCTGCTCTACAAGATTCGCAAGACGCTGGTGGGTGCCGGCATGGGCGCTGCGGTGCCCGTGCGCGAATTGCAGGGCCCGGTTGTTGCCAAGGAGCGCCAGCAGGGCTGAGGCAGCCAGCCTGAACCGGCTCGGCGTGCCGGGCCGGTTCAGTCCTGCTTGCGGTAGTTTTGCGGCGCCAGCATGGCGGTACAGACACCGCGCATCATATCGACCTCATCACGGGTCAGGGCGCTGCGGCCGAACAGATGCTGCATGCGCGGCACCAGTTTCTTGGGATGTTCCGGGTCGAGAAAGCCGACGGCCACCAGCGCTTCGCGCCAGTGTTCGAGGAAAGCCTGAACCTGGCCGTTGCTGGCCAGGGCCGTGCCGGGGTCCACGCTCTGGATGGGCGTTTGTGGTAGCGCCCGTCCTTCGGCGCCCAGCGCGTAACGCATTTCCCACGCGGCCAGTTGCAGCGCCTGCGCCACATTCAGCGAACTGTATTCCGGGTTGGCGGGAATGTGGCAAATGCGCTGGCAGAGGGCAATATGCGCATTCGTCAGGCCGCTGCGCTCCGTTCCCAATACAATGGCGACGCTGGCGTCATCCTGAGAGGCCAGCAATTCGCGGCTTTCTGCGGCGGCTTCGCGGATGTCACAGACCGGCGGGCCGATGTCGCGCGGCCTGGCGGTCAGGGCATATGCCCGGGTTACCGGCGCGAGCGCTTCTTCAAGAGATGCTGTTATCAGCGCGCCAGACAGGATATCATCGGCGCCACTGGCCATGGCAATGGCATCGGGATGCAGGGTGATATCGTCCAGTTTGGGCGTGACCAGCACCAGCGATGAGAACCCCATGGTCTTGATGGCCCGGGCGGCTGCTCCCACATTGCCAGGGTGGCTGGGGGAGGTCATGATGAAGCGTACACGCGAAAAAACAGGCGTCATTTAAAATACCGGTCTGGGCCTACTGCCAGTTACTTTTATATAGGCCCTGGATGGGAGCCATCCAGGGCCTGCGAACGGATCAATACGGAATTCTATGCATCCCATGCTCAACACCGCCGTGAAGGCGGCGCGCCGTGCCGGCGCGATCATCAACCGCGCCAGCCTGGACCTCGACAAGATTCAGGTCGGCCGCAAGGGGCCCAACGATTATGTCACGGAAATCGACCGGGCCGCAGAGCAGGCCATCATCGAAATCCTGAGCACCGCCTATCCCGACCACGCTTTCCTGGCGGAAGAGTCGGGCGACGTTCCGCCTGCCGACGGTTCGACCGAATCCGAGTATCGCTGGATCATCGACCCGCTGGATGGCACGACGAACTTCATTCACGGCTATCCGTCCTTTGCCGTGTCCATCGCCCTGCAGCATCGCGGCGTGACCACCCAGGCGGTGATCTACGATCCCTCCAGCAATGAGCTGTTCACGGCCAGCCGTGGCGGCGGCGCATTCCTGAATGACCGCCGTGTGCGCGTGGGCAGCCGCGCGCGCTATCACGACGCCCTGCTGGGCGTGCGCTGGCCCAGCGGTGCCGGTCCGGTCGGCGTGCCGCGCTACCGCGAATTGATGGAACAGTGCTCGGGCGTGCGCCGCAGCGGTTCGGTGGTGCTGGATATGGCCTATGTGGCCGTCGGTCGCCTCGATGGTTTCTGCGGCATGGACCTCAAGCCCTGGGATCTGGCGGCCGCGGGCCTGCTGGTGCTGGAAGCCGGTGGCCTGGTGGGCGATTTCGAAGGCGAGCAGACCTGGTTCGAAACCGGCAATGTGCTGGCCGGCTCGCCCAAGATCTTCACGCAGATGCTGGGGCACCTGCAACTGGATTGATGGTTGGCAGCCTGCCGTATGGCGGCAGGAACCATGCATCGGCAACAGGCGCGAACCGCAAGGTCCGCGCCTGTTTTTTTATGGTTTCCACGCTGCGCCAGACGAAGACGGGCCAGGATGGTGGCCGAGCCGGCCAGGCCGCAGGAATCGTGCGCGGGGTGGCCCCGGCTTCGTATTGCCGGATGGATGCGTAGACTTTTTTATCCTGTTGCGCCGCGTGTGACACAGAATCCTAGTACGATTAGAGGCTTCAAGAACAACGGGAGTCTTACATGGAGTGGCTGCTGGACCCTTCAGCATGGGTCGGCTTGCTGACATTGGTCGTGCTCGAGCTGGTGCTTGGCATCGACAACTTGGTATTCATTGCTATCCTGGCAGAGAAACTGCCGCCTTCGCAGCGGGATCGTGCCCGTATCATCGGCCTGTCACTGGCGCTCATTATGCGTCTGGCGCTGTTGACGGCGATTTCCTGGATAGCGACCCTGACTTCCCCGTTGTTTTCCATCGGGGCGCTGAGCTTTTCCGGCCGCGACCTGATATTGATGGCTGGTGGCTTCTTCCTGCTCTTCAAGGGCACGATGGAGTTGCACGAGCGTATCGAAGGCAAGACACATCACGTCCGCGGTCCGCGCGTTTATGCCGGCTTCTGGGTCATTGTGACGCAGATCGTGGTGCTGGACGCCGTATTCTCGCTGGATGCCGTCATTACCGCCGTCGGTATGGCAGAACACCTGTCGGTCATGATGATGGCTGTGGTTATCGCCATTGGCGTGATGCTGATCGCCTCCAAGCCGCTGACGATCTTCATCAACCGCCACCCTACCGTGGTCGTCCTGTGTCTGGGCTTCCTGCTGATGATCGGTTTTTCGCTGGTGGCGGAAGCCTTTGGCTTCAAGGTGCCCAAGGGCTACCTGTACGCGGCCATCGGTTTCTCGATCATGATCGAGGTGCTCAATCAGTTGGCACGTCGCAGCCTGGTGCGCACAGTGGCGGCGCGACCCATGCGTGAACGCACGGCCGAAGCTGTGTTGCGCATGCTGGGCAAGCGCCTGCCGGATGAAATCGAAACCGACAAGCCGGCGCCGGAAGAACCTGCCGTCGCCTTCGGCGTCGAAGAGCGCAACATGGTCAGCGGCGTCCTGACGCTGGCCGAGCGTTCCATCCAGTCCATCATGACGCCCCGCACGGATATCAGCTGGGTCAACCTGAAGGACAGCCCCGAGGAAATCCGTGAACAGCTGAGCGCGTCGCCGCACAGCTTCTTCCCGGTGTGCGATGGGGCGCTCGATGAGGTCGTGGGAGTAGGCCGGGTCAAGGACATGATCGCCGACATCATCACGGAAGGCGCCATCCGCCGCGACCGCCTGCGGGAGCCATTGATCGTGCACGAGTCCATCGGCATCCTGCGCCTGATCGAAACACTCAAGCGTTCGCGGGGCCAACTGGTACTGGTGACCGACGAGTTCGGTGCGATCGACGGCCTGGTGACGCCCATCGACATTTTCGAAGCCATTGCGGGGGAGTTTCCCGACGAAGATGAAACACCGGATGTCATCCCCGACGGTGACAACCGCTGGCGCGTCAATGGAGCTGCCGATCTGCACTACCTGGAGCAGGTCCTGGAAGTCGATGGCCTGGTGGACGAGGCCGACGACTACACCACGCTGGCAGGCTATCTGCTGGCACGCTTCGGCAGCCTGCCGCAGGTGGATGACGTGTGCGAATACGTCCAGGACCATGTGCGCGTGCGCTTCAAGGTGCTGGCGCTGGAAGGCCGGCGCATCGCCGACGTACTGGTTGAACGCTCCATCCTGGAGCCGGAAATGCCGGAAAGCGGCTCTCAGCCAGCCTGAACCCCGGCAGGCGTGGCCGGCTTGCCGGCCACGCTTTCAAGAAGAGGTCAGGCAAGCCGGGTATGATGCGGCGTTTCGGACCGATTCCGGTGTACAGCACAGCTGGGCGGATAGCGGATATAAAACACGGCAGCGGCTTTCAGCCGTTGCCGATTTCTTAAATGACTATCGGAAACATTCATGGACGCAGGACTTCTACATCTGGTCAAGGCATTTTTTCTAGGCATTATCGAAGGCCTGACGGAGTTCATTCCGGTGTCCAGCACGGGGCATTTGATCCTCATCGGTGACTGGATCAGCTTCCAGAGCAGTGACGGCAAGGTGTTTGAAGTGGTGATCCAGCTGGGCGCCATCCTGGCTGTCATGTGGATTTTCCGTGCCCGCCTGGGCCAGTTGATCGGCGGCACCTTGCGCGGTGAACGCCAGGAAGTGCTGTTCGCGCGCAACCTGATCGTGGCATTCCTGCCGGCCGGCATCGTCGGCGCGATTTTCATCAGCCAGATCAAGGCGATCTTCTATCACCCCGGGGTCGTGGCGACCACACTGATCATCGGCGGTCTCATCATGCTGTACGTGGAGCGCAATGCGCACAACGCCAAGGAGCCCAAGCAGACGGCGGCCGATGTCCGTGCCACGTCGCATACGCTGGAGCAGATCTCCTGGAAGCAGGCCCTGGGCGTGGGTGTGGCGCAGTGCGTGGCCATGATTCCGGGCACTTCGCGCTCTGGCTCCACCATCGTCGGCGGCATGATCGCAGGCATCCAGCGCAAGACGGCAACGGAGTTCTCGTTCTTCCTGGCCATGCCCACCATGCTGGGCGCGGCAGTTTACGACATGTACCGCAACTATCACCTGCTGACGCAACATGACCTGTCGGCCATTGCAGTGGGCTTCGTGGCGGCATTCCTGAGCGCCATCCTGGTCGTGCGTGCAGTGTTGCGCTTCGTCGCCAATCACACCTATCGCGGCTTTGCCTGGTACCGCATCGCGCTGGGCCTGGTGGTGGCCGTCGTCCTGTTCGCCAAGGCCTGAACGGGGGGCATCCAGCAGGCGGCGCCGCCGCCAGGGCTGCCCGGCAAAAAGAAACCGCCCGCCATTCCTGGATGAAGCCAGGGTGGCAGGCGGTTTTTTCGTCTGCAAGCGGGCCATTGCCGGGCAGGCCGCCAGGCTGGCGGCCTGCCTGGCTCAGGAACGGTGTTCCGTTGCCTCGTTGTCGGCTTCTTCCAGGTCGTAGGCGGTCAGGCCATCCAGGTCCAGCGCGAACCAGCCGCCGCGCCAGGGCTGCTCATCACAGCTCCAGTCGGGCAGCACCCAGCGTTCGCAGGCCCGGCCATCGACCTGCAGCACGTGGCGTGCGGGGCGATGGGTGTGGCCGTGAATCATCAGGGAGACACCGGTGTCGCGGAAGGCGGCGTCAATGGCTTGCGCATTCACGTCCATGATTTCCTGCGACTTTTGCTGGTTGGCCTGCATGCTGTCGCTGCGGGCCTGCTGCGCCATCTTGAGGCGTTCCGGAATGGGCATGGCAAGGAACTGCGCCTGCCATTGCGGATCGCGTACCATGGCGCGGAATTGCTGGTAGGCCTGGTCGTCGGTGCAGTATTCGTCACCATGCGACAGCAGCACGGTGCGATAGTCCGTTTCCAGCAGCACTGCGTCGGGCAGCAACTGCGCGCCCAACTGGCCGGCCAGCGTTTCCCCCATCAGGAAGTCGCGGTTGCCCCGGCCGATCCACAGGGGGATCTGGCTGGCCGTGGCGCGCATGGCCTCCAGTACTGCCGCCAGCCAGGGCGGCGCGATGGCGACCGTATCGTCGCCGATCCAGAAATCGAAGATGTCGCCCGGCAGCAGCAGGGCGTCGGCTTCCTCGGCAGCGGCTTCCAGGAAGCCGATGAAGGCTTCATTGGTAGCCGGAGTGGCTTGCGCCAGATGCAGGTCGGCGGCGAACCACAGCGTGCCGGGCAGCGTCAGGCGCGGCAACTTACTCAATCGTTTCTGCCTTGATGATGACGACGTCCTCGACCGGCACGTCCTGGTGGAAGCCACGGCTGCCGGTGCGGGCGCCCTTGATCTTCTCGACCACATCCTGGCCTTCAACGACTTCGCCGAAGACGGCGTAGCCCCAGCCCTGCGGCGTGGGCGAGGTGAAGTTCAGGAAGTCGTTGTCCTTGACGTTGATGAAGAACTGGGCCGTAGCGGAGTGCGGGTCGCTGGTGCGGGCCATGGCCAGCGTGTAGCGCTTGTTCTTCAGGCCGTTGTCGGCTTCGTTCTTGATCGGGGCATGGGTCTGCTTTTGCTTCATGCCGGCTTCGAAGCCGCCGCCCTGGATCATGAAACCGTCGATGATGCGGTGGAAAATGGTGCCGTCGTAGAAGCCTTCCTGGACGTAAGTCAGGAAATTGGCGGCGCTGACCGGCGCTTTTTCCGCGTCCAGGGCGATGATGATGTCACCTTGATTGGTTTGCAGTTTGACGCGGGGCTGATTGCTCATGACGGGGGCTCCTTGAGTTGTCGGTGAAATTGCCGGGCTGGAGGCGCCGCCGGTCTTGACCGGCAGCAGTGCAAAGCTGGCGGCGACCACGGCCGCCAGGGCGATGCCGGAGAAAACCAGCCGGCGAGTAAAAGTCCTGTTGGTCATGGCTGGACCTCAGGGGATGAGAGGGATTGTACGGCGGAGATGCGGCCATCCAGGCCGCGCAGGCCCAGCGCGCGTGCGCGTTCCAGCGCGCGCGCCGATTGTGCCAGGCGCAGGTCGCCCAGGTTGGCCCAGGCCAGTGCATAGCCCGGGTCGGCATTCAGTGCCATGGATAGCGCATCTTCAGCCAGGTCGAGCTTGCCGGCGCGCCAGTAGAGCGCGGCCAGATTGTTCCAGGGTTCGGGGAGTTCCGGGTAATTGCCGGTCATTTCGCGGTAGATGTTCATGGCTTGTTCCGTCTGGCCGCTGGCCTGGAGGGCGCGGGCATAGAGGAACTGAAGCTGCACATCGACGCCGGGATCGTTGCGGGCGCTTTCCTCGGCCAGGCGCTGTTCGATGCGCTCCATGGCTTCGCTCGTATTGCCGCTATCGAGCAGATGGGCGATTTCCGCCGCCGTTTCGCTGGCGCTGGGCGGCAGCGAGGTATCGACGCCGGGCTTGAGGGCTTCGAGGAAACGGGCCAGTGTGTCCGAGCCGCCACTGGGCTCGCCGTTGTTGCCCGGCGTGGGCAGGTCAACGACAGGCAATGCCTGGGAGTGCGCAGCGGCAGAGGCCAGCAACAGGCTGGCCAACAGGGTGCGGGACAGGATATTCGAGAAGGTTGTGGTCATATCGCCTGGGCGGATTTCTGTGCAAAGACTGCCGGGCTTGAAGTCTGGGCAGCCGTGCTTGCTATACTTGCCGATCGCCATTTTAGCCTTGCTTGCCGTCCGGTACGGCATGTCGCTGGCTGCGCCGCGCCGCCAGGGGGTATTTCCCCAGGATGCACTGTTCGCGCGGCCATGTTCATTACCTGTCATACATCGGGCCGTTAGACTTCATGATGCAGATTCACAACACCCTGTCACGCAACAAGGATTTCTTGCGCCCCGTTGAACCGGGCAAGGTGCGCATGTATGTGTGCGGTATGACGGTGTATGACTACTGCCACCTCGGCCACGCACGCATGCTGGTCAGTTTCGATGTGGTCCAGCGCTGGCTGCGGGCCAGCGGGCTGGAAGTGCGTTACGTGCGCAACATCACCGATATCGACGATAAGATCATCCGCCGCGCAGTGCAGACCGGCAGGCGCATCAGTGAAGTGACGACTTTCTTCATCGACGCCATGCATGCCGACGAGCGTGCGCTGGGCGTGCAGTCTCCCGACGCCGAACCGCGTGCGACCGAGCACGTGGGCGATATGCTGGGCATCATCGCCAGGCTCGAGGAAAAAGGCCTGGCCTACCGGGCCGATGATGGCGACGTGAATTATTCGGTTCGTTCGTTTCCGGGCTATGGTAAGCTCTCCGGGCGCAGCCTGGACGACCTGCGTGCCGGCGAACGGGTGGCGGTCGATACCAGCAAGCGCGATCCGCTCGATTTCGTGCTCTGGAAAGCGGCCAAGCCGGCCGAGCCGGCCGATACGCGCTGGGATTCGCCTTATGGCTTTGGCCGACCAGGCTGGCATATCGAATGCTCGGCCATGAGCAAGGCGCTGCTGGGCCTGCCGCTGGATATCCATGGCGGTGGCCCGGACCTGAAGTTCCCGCACCACGAAAATGAAATCGCCCAGACCGAGGGCGCCTACGAACAGACGCTGGCAAATATCTGGATGCATTGCGGCCCGCTCATGGTGGATGCCGACAAGATGTCCAAGTCGCTGGGCAATTTCCGCACCATTCGCCAGACCATCGCTCGTGACGCTTCCCATGAAGAACACCATGAAGGCGAAGGCGACGACTGGTTCAACCGGCGTGAAGCGGAGATGCTGCGTTTCTTCATCGTGCGCAACCACTACCGCAGCGCGCTGAACTACGCGCCGGATAATCTGAACGACGCCCAGAATGCGCTGGATCGCCTGTACCGCAGCCTGCAGGCGGTACGCCCGGATGACGCCGGGATCGACTGGGACCACCCCAGTGCGCAGGCATTCAAGGCTGCGATGGACGATGATTTCAATGCCCCGGGCGCGCTGGCCGTATTGTTCGAACTGGCCAGCGAAGCCAACCGTCATGCATCGGCCCGCGCAGCGGGACAACTGCGCGGCCTGGGCGAATTGCTGGGCCTGCTGCAACAGGACCCCGAAGCTTATTTCAAGTGGCCGACGCGCTATCGCCAGAAGCAGGAAACCGACAGCGGTGGAGAAACGGGCGCGGCGCTCGCTGATGCTGCCATCGAGGCGCTGGTGGCACAACGCGGCGAAGCCAAGCGCGCGCGTGATTTCACGCGTGCTGATGCTCTGCGTGCCGAATTGCGGGCAGCGGGCATCGAACTGGACGACAAGCCGGGTGGCGTGACAGTATGGAGGCGGGCATGAGCCAGATCGGCCAGGCCGGCCAGGAGATGTCTTCCGCCAAGCCGGAGTATTGGGACGCTGCGGTGGCGCATTTGCTGCGCCGCGACCGCATCCTGAAGAAAATCATTCCACAGCACGATGGCAGCTGGCTGATGTCGCGCGGCACGCCCTTTGCGACGCTGGTGCGTTCGGTGGTCGGCCAGCAGATTTCCGTCAAGGCGGCCAACGCGCTCTGGGAACGCCTGAGCCAGGCCAGCGACGCGGCGCATGAGCCGGGCGTGTACCTGGCGCTGGGCGAAGATGGCCTGCGAGGCGCCGGCCTGCCCAAGCGCAAGGCAGAGTATGTGCTTGATCTGGCAGCGGGTTTCGAAGAGCGCAGGCTGCGCCCCGAACTGTGGGATAGCATGGATGACGAGGCAGTCATCGCCGAATTGACCACTATCCGCGGCATCGGCCGCTGGACAGCGGAAATGTTTCTGATCTTTAATCTACAGCGGCCGGATGTCCTGCCGTTGGATGATGCCGGCCTGCTGAAAGCCATTTCGCAGCATTATTTCAGTGGCGAGCCCGTGTCGCGCTTCGAAGCGCGTGAGGTGTCGCAGGCATGGCAGCCCTGGCGCACCGTCGCCACCTGGTATCTCTGGCGCAGCCTGAATGCCGTCGCAGTGCCTTCCTGCTGACGGCCCGGACTCGTCTTCACGCATACGGAATCCCATACGCAATGCGCAATACATTTCTCGAATTCGAACAGCCTCTGGCGGAGCTGGAAAGCAAAATAGAACAGCTGCGCTATGTCCAGACTGATTCGGCAGTCGACATTTCGGATGAAATCTCCAAACTGCAGCAGAAAAGCCAGACGCTGGCCAAGGGCATCTACGCCAAGCTGACGCCCTGGCAGACCGCCCTGGTGGCGCGCCATCCGCAGCGTCCCTATACGCTGGATTACGTGCGCGAGATCTTCACTGATTTCCACGAACTGCATGGCGACCGCATGTACGCCGATGACCAATCCATCATTGGTGGCCTGGCGCGTTTCGAAGGCAAGCCCTGCATGGTGATCGGTCATCAGAAGGGCCGCGATACCAAGGAGCGTGCGCGCCGCAATTTCGGCATGCCCAGGCCCGAGGGTTACCGCAAGGCCCTGCGGCTGATGCGTCTGGCAGAAAAATTCCGCATGCCGGTGTTCACCTTCGTCGATACCCCGGGCGCCTATCCTGGCGTGGGTGCCGAAGAGCGGGGCCAGTCAGAGGCCATTGGCCACAATCTGTACGCCATGGCCGAGCTGCGTGTGCCCATCATCTCGACGATCATCGGCGAGGGCGGTTCGGGCGGTGCCTTGGCCATTGCCGTGGGCAACACCGTCCTGATGCTGCAGTACTCCACGTATTCGGTGATTTCCCCCGAAGGTTGCGCTTCCATCCTGTGGCGCAGTGCGGACAAGGCCTCGGAAGCTGCGGCCGCGCTGGGTATTACGGCGCCGCGCCTCAAGGAACTGGGCCTGATCGACCGCATCGTCAATGAGCCTATCGGTGGCGCACATCGCGACCCTGGCGTCATGGCACGCCTGCTGCGACGGGCGCTGGGCGAATCCCTGCGCCAGCTGAGCGGCATGACGCCCGACCAGCTGGTGGCCCACCGCCTGGAGCGCATTCGCGCCTATGGCGAAGTGCAGGAAGTCAAAGGCTGAGGACAGTATGCAAGCGGCGGCTCGCGGCTCGAGCGCCAGCGCCGCCAACGCGCTGACCGAGCCCTTGCGGGTGATGTTGGCCGGCCTGCCCCCAGGAACACGCATCGCCGTGGGCCTGAGCGGCGGGCCGGATTCATTTGCGCTGGCGTGTTGCGCCGCGCCGCTGGCACAGGGCCTGGGCCTGGCATTGCATGGCTTCCATGTGCATCATGGTTTGCTGGCGCAGGCCGATGCCTGGGCTGCCCAGGCGCGCGCGCTGGGCGTTCATCTTGGCTGTCCGGTGCATGTCGCCCGGGTGGATGTCACCGGTGTTGCCGCACTAGGCATGGAGGCCGCCGCTCGCGAAGCGCGCTATGCGGCGCTGGCCGACTTGGCCCGGACCCATGGGGTAGGCATCATCCTGCTGGCACATCATCAGGATGATCAGGCGGAAACCGTGCTGTTGCGCCTGTTGCGCGGCACTGGGCCGGAAGGCCTGGCCGCCATGGCGCGGCAGAGCGAGCGTGGCGGGCTGGCGTACTGGCGGCCCTGGCTGGATGTGCCGCGCAGCCGTATCGTGCCGCTGGCGCAGGCTTGCGCCGAGCAATATGGCGTGCCGCTGGCCGATGATCCAAGCAATCTCGATCCCCGCTATACCCGGGCGGCATTGCGTGTGCAGCTTGCCCCGGTGCTCGACGAGCGCTGGCGCGGCTGGCGCAGTATCCTCGCCAGGCATGCCCGCCTTGCGGCCCAGCAGGCGGAAATACTCGCGGAAGTCGCGCATGCCGATTTGCAGGCGCTGGAACTGGCGGAGGATGGCAGCTTTGCGCTGGCGCGCTGGCGTGAGCTTTCCACGGCCCGCCAGGCGCATGTCTTTCGCTACTGGCTGCAGACTCGGGGGGCAATGATGCCGACCGAGGCCAGGCTCAACGATATGCTCAGGCAACTGCGCCAACTGCATGCCTTGGGACATGACCGGAAAATGTCGGTCAGGCACGGGGAGTGGGTCGTCAGTTGCGTTCGTGGCCGCGTCAGGCTGTTGCCGCATGAATGATGCGGCACGGCGGTCGTCACTGGCGCAGCCGAGGACGAAAACTGCGGTTTTTTTGACCGCCAGCAGGCGAATCTGGCAGGCCGGGGCCGACAGATACGCAAGTTCCGCGAGGAAATTGTGCATTTGGCTATCTATCATTGATAAGATAGACCGTTTGCGCCATATGCAAATAAACGCTAGGCGTTAAAATTATTCCCCTTTTATTTCCCGTTCAACGGGCGCGTGCTTAAACCGGGTGGAAGATGGCTCTGATAGTTCACAAGTACGGCGGAACCTCCATGGGGTCTGTCGAAAGGATCAAGAATGTCGCGCGGCGCGTCGCCAAATGGCACGCTGCCGGCCATAAAGTCGTGGTGGTGCCGTCTGCCATGTCGGGCGAAACCAATCGCCTGCTCGGTCTGGCACGTGAAATTTCTGCCATGCCCGATGGTCGTGAACTCGACATGATCGCTGCTACCGGTGAGCAGGCCAGCAGCGGCCTGCTGGCCCTGGCCCTGCAGGCCGAAGGCGTGGCTGCGCGCAGCTATGCGGGTTGGCAAGTGCCGGTGCGTACCGATTCCGCCTACACCAAGGCGCGTATCCAGGAGATCGACGCCACCCGTGTGCAGGCGGATCTGGATGCTGGCCGCGTGGTCGTCATCACCGGTTTCCAGGGCGTGGATGACAACGGCTACATCACCACGCTGGGCCGTGGCGGCTCGGATACGTCGGCCGTGGCCATTGCTGCAGCGTTGGGTGCAGACGAGTGCCTGATCTACACCGATGTCGATGGCGTTTACACCACCGATCCGCGTATCGTCCCGGAAGCGCGCCGCCTGAATGTCGTTTCCTTCGAGGAAATGCTGGAAATGGCGTCGCTGGGTTCCAAGGTGCTGCAGATCCGCTCGGTGGAGTTCGCCGGCAAGTATCGTGTTCCGGTGCGCGTGCTGTCCTCGCTCACCGACCCCCTTATTCCGCTCGACGAAGAAATGCGCTCGGGCACGCTCATTACTTTCGAGGAAGACGAAAAAATGGAATCCGCCGTTGTCTCCGGCATCGCGTTCAGCCGCGATGAGGCCAAGATCACCCTGGTCGGCGTGCCCGACACCCCTGGCGTGGCATCGGCCATCCTGGGCCCGGTTGCTGCAGCCGGCATCGACGTGGATATGATCATCCAGAACCAGTCGGTCGAAGGCACGACGCTGTTCTCGTTCACGGTCAACCGCAATGAGCTGTTGCGCGCCCGCCAGGTGCTGGACACGCAAGTCGTGCCCGCCATCAAGGCCCGCGAAGTGCTGACCGACGAAAAGGTCTGCAAGGTTTCCATCGTCGGCATCGGCATGCGCTCCCACGTGGGCGTGGCGGCGCTGATGTTCGAAACGCTGGCCAAGGAAGGCATCAACATCCGCATGATCAGCACCAGTGAAATCAAGACCTCGGTCGTGATCGAAGACAAGTACATGGAGCTGGCCGTGCGTTCGCTGCACAAGGCCTTCGGCCTGGACGGCGATCCCAAGGTCGCCTGATATTGTCATTTTCCTGCGCGTGCCTGTCCTTGGGGCAGGCGGCAGCGGCAGAAATAAACAGCTCTGCCGGGCATGTCCCGGCAGGGCTGTTTTGCTTCAGCAACACCGGCTGTGGTGTGGCCTGCGCGATACGTGATTTTTCCCGTGTTGGGAGTAAAATTTCCACGGCCTGCTCCCCGAAGGCGGGGCGGGCATCCGTTTACTTCCCCTCATTTGTCTGTCCATAGGCCACACGCGCACGCCCTGATCGCCAGTTTCCCTCCATCGGCTTCCCGTCCTGGACAGACCTTTGCCCCGGATGCGCGCAAGCCCGGGCTGGCTGTGGCCTAGATCCCCCTCATCATGAAACTGTACGGGCGTGCCTCGGGACGATCCTCCCGACCCGCGTATGCGCGTTTGTCGCAATCCCGTCCCGCCAGCTGCCTGGGTCTGTTGCGCGCCCAGGGTCCGCCAGGCCGGGCATGGGGCCAGGCAGGTGTCTCCCTTTCCTGAATCCGTGTTGCGGATTCTTCTTCCGGATTCTCCTTTTCGCGGATTTCCTTTGCGTTTTACCGGCAGTTTCGCCGGTGCTTCGAGGTTCTTATGTTGCGGCAACTGCTGGCCAATGCGCTGGCGCCATTACTCGGCCTGTTCATCATTTGCATCGGTAACGGGTTTATTTCTTCTCTGACGTCGATCAGGCTGGATGCGGTGGGTGAATCGGCCATCGTCGTCGGTATCGTTTCTTCCGCCTATTTCATCGGCCTGACCCTGGGGGCCATGTTCAATGATCGCCTGATCGTGCGCATCGGACACATCCGCGCATACAGCAGCTTTGCCTCGCTGATCGCCGTGACGGTGCTGTTGCAGGGCCTGTTCCTGGATGCCTGGGGCTGGGCGCTGTTGCGCCTGCTCAACGGCTGGGCGACGGTGGGCGTGTTCCTGGTGGTGGAAAGCTGGCTGCTGATGGCGGCAGACCCGAAATTGCGCGGGCGGCTGCTGGCGGTCTATATGATCTCGCTGTACGGCGCGGGCATGTTGGGCCAGGCCATGCTTGGTGCGGTGGATGCCTCCGGTGCGGCCGCCCCTTTCATGGTGGCCGGCATGCTGGCCTCGCTGTCGGTGATGCCCATGGTGATTCTGCCCCGGGTGTCGCCCATTGTCGAACGGGTGGAACCCTTGTCGCCGCACAAGCTGCTGCGCATGTCACCTACCGGCGTTATCGGCTGCTTCGGCTCCGGCGTGGCTATCGCTGCGGTCTATACCCTGTTGCCGCTGTACCTGCAGCGTATCGGGCTGAGCGTAGGCGACATCGGCCGGATGATGGCCATCACGATTCTCGGTGCGATGGTCTTGCAGTATCCGGTCGGTCGCTGGTCGGACAGGCAAAGCCGCCAGGTCGTGCTGATTTCCCTGAGCGTGTTCTGCACGCTGCTTTCGCTGGCCATCCTGCTGCTGCCGGCGTCGCTGCCACTGATGTCCGTCCTGCTGTTCCTGCTGGGCGGTGGCGTGTTTGCGATCTATCCGGTCTCGGTCAGCCATGCGGCAGATCGAGCCACGGCCGATGCGCTGGTGCGCATGATCCAGGGTTTGTTGTTGATCAATTCGCTGGGGTCGGTCATCAGCCCGCTGGCGATTGCGCCCATGATGACCTGGATGGGCGCAAGCGGTCTGTTCTGGGCCTTTGCCTTGCTGAATCTGACGATGTTGGGGCTGTATGTGTGGCGCCGTCAGGAACGGCCGGCCCCGGCGCCCGCAGCGCCTTTCGCGGCGGCATCACAGATGTCGCCTACTGGGGTGGAATTGCGAGTGACCGAGGATATGGTTCAGGGGGCGCTGGATAATGAGCTGCTGGACCCATCGCAGGGCAATAACACCGCCACAGTGCCGGCACGCCCCTGAAACAATGGGGGCAGCTTACTGGTAGCGGGCAGCAGGCAGGATTGCCTGCTGCCCGCCTGGTGTCTGCCCGCAGAAGGGAATCAGGCCGCTGCCGCGGGGGTGTCATCAGGCACGCCCCCCAAAGCCTGCCACAGTTTCAGTTGATTGATGCGCTGGTTGAGCTGGGCTTCCCAAAGCGAGGTTTCACTGCTGCGGCGAGCGTCCTGCGCATCCAGCAGGGTCTTCAGGTCCACGGCTCCCGCCTGGTAGCGGACTTGTTGCAACCGTTCTGTCTCACGCGCGGCATCCAGCGCCAATTGGCGTTGCGACGTTTCCGAGGTATAGCGTTTCTGCGCAGAGAGGGCATTTTCCACTTCCGCGAAAGCCTGATAAAGCGTCTGGCGGAAACTGATGACGGCCAGTTCCGTATCGGTGTCGGCGATATCCCGGTTCAGGCGCATTTCCGTGGCTTGCAGGAATGGCAGGCTGAGGCCGGCCCCGAGGGTGGCCACAGGGTTGGACAGCAGGTTGAGCAGGGCGCTGCTGCTGGTGCCCAGCGCACCCGTCAAAGACAGGCGCGGGTAGTAGTCTGCCCGGGTGGCGTCGGCGCTGGCGTAGCTCTTGCGCAGCCGCAGTTCCGCCGCCTGCACGTCCGGGCGGCGGGCCAGCAGGCTGGCCGGCAGCCCGGCGGCCAGATCGTGCAGACGGGTGTCGGGCAGTTGTAGTGGCACGGGCAGCTCGGTGCTGGGCGGTGCATCGCGCAACAGCGCCAGTGCGCGCAGATTCTCGTCCCGGCTTTGCAGTAGCTGGGCGTGCGTACTCTCCAGGGCCGCCAGGCTGCGGGTGATTTCAGCCAGGTCCAGGGCGCTGGCGGCGCCGGCGCGGTGCTGCACGTTGACGATCTGCCAGGTTTTGCGGGCATTGGCGATATTTTCGCTGCTGGCCGCGACGCGCTGGTTGAGATAGCCGGCCTGCCAGTAGAGTGAGGCCGTGGTCACAACCAGGCCCTGGCGCACAGCTTCGCGGTCTGCGTCGGTGGCCTGGGCTTCCCATTGGGCCGCAGCGTCCCGGGATGACAGGCGGCTCCAGAGATCCCATTCATAGGAAAGCCCCAGCCGGGCGCTGCTCTGGCGGCTTTCATTGCCATGGTCGAGATCCTGGCTCAGGCTGTTGCTGGCATCGGCCGACAGCGCCGGGCGCAGCGCATCTGCGCTCAGACCGGCCTGCAGGCGCGCTCGCCGGGTCTTCAGGCTGGCGCTGGCAAGGTCGCTGTTGCGGTTCAGGACATCGGCAATCCAGCGGTCCAGCAGCGGGTCATCGAATTGCTGCCACCAGCCGGTCGCGCTGTCTGCACTCGCCAGCACCAGTGGTGTGGCGGCGGTTGCCTGCCAGGCCGAAGGTAGGTTCAGGTCCGGCTGGGAATACGGCGTATGGACGGCGCAGCCGGATACCAGCAAAGTCAGCAACAGGCTGGCGCCGCCGTGACGCAAGGAGAACGGAACAGGCATGGTTATCCTTTCGAGAGAGCGACGATGGGGTCCAGGTTGGCAGCGCTGCGTGCGGGCAGGTAACCGAACACAATGCCGACGAGGCTGGAGCAGGCCACTGCGGCCACCATGGACATGGATGAAAACACCATCGAAAAGCCGGTGCTGAACACGGAGAACAGGGCGCCTATGCCGAGCGCACCAAGAATGCCCAGCACGCCGCCAAACAGGCAGACCAGAACCGCTTCGATCAGGAACTGTTGCATGATGTCGCTGCGCCGCGCGCCGATCGCCATGCGTACCCCGATTTCGCCGGTGCGTTCAGTCACGGAAACCAGCATGATGTTCATCACGCCAATACCGCCGACGACCAGCGAAATCAGCGCGATGGCGGAAATCAGCAGGCGCATGGTGGCGCTGGTGCTTTCAATGGTGTTGCGGATGCTGTCGGTATTGACGATGAAGAAGTCCTGCGCCTTGTGCCGCCGGGTCAGCAGCGTTTCCACGCCTTGCTGCGCGGCAGTGGTAGAGATGTTATCGGCGACCCGGATGGTGATGTTGCGCAGGTAGGATTGCCCCAGAATACGGCTCATCGCTGTGGTGTAGGGCACCCAGACATTGAGCTGTTCGCTGTTGCCGAAAGGCGATTCGTTTTTTGCGGTCACGCCGATGACTCGCACCGGCACGTTACCCAGCAGGATGACCTGGCCGATGGGGTCGGTGTTTGGGCCGAACAGGGTGTTGCGGGTATTCTGGTCGATCACGGCTTCCTGCGCAAGGTTGCGCACGCCCGCTGCATTGAAGGCATGGCCGTCTTCAATGCTCAGGCCCTTCACGCGGAAATACTGCTCATTGACGCCGTTGATCTGGCCGCTGGCAGAGGTGTTGCCAAAGCGCAGGCTGGCGTTGGTGCTGACCAGCGGCGTAATGCTATCGACATAAGGTTGCTGCGCCAGCGCATCGACGTCGCCGGGCAGCAAGGTGCGTATGCGCCCTGAGCGCTCGTCGCCGAAGCCGCGGCCGGAATATATTTCCAGGGTATTGGTGCCGATGGCGCTGATGTCGGCCAGCACGCGCTGGCGCGAGCCTTCGCCCAGCGCCACGACGGAGACGACCGATGCGATGCCGATGATGATGCCGAGCATCGTCAGGAAGGTGCGCAGCTTGTGCGCGCGCATGGCGCGCCATGCCATGCGTGCTGCTTCCAGGTAGCGGTCGCTGTTGCGCGTGCGGCCAGCGGCCTCCGGTGCCGGGGACTCCGGGGCGGCAGT
Source organism: Kerstersia gyiorum (assembly GCF_048595715.1). Taxonomy (NCBI): domain Bacteria; kingdom Pseudomonadati; phylum Pseudomonadota; class Betaproteobacteria; order Burkholderiales; family Alcaligenaceae; genus Kerstersia; species Kerstersia gyiorum. The sequence continues at coordinate 2,693,398 of NZ_CP169556.1, read as the reverse complement.
GGTCGCTGCCGGCGCATCCGAATTGGCGCGGTCGGCGACAATGCGGCCGTCATGAATTTCGATGATGCGTTGGGCATGGCGCGCCACGTTCATGTCATGGGTGACGATGATGACGGTATGGCCGCGGCCGTGCAGTTCCTGCAGGATGTCCAGTACATCTTTGCCGCTGCGGCTGTCCAGCGCGCCGGTGGGCTCGTCGGCCAGGACGATCTGGCCGCCGTTCATCAGCGCGCGCGCAATGCTGACCCGTTGCTGTTGTCCGCCCGAAAGCTCGCTGGGCAGGTGCAGGGCACGATCGGCCAGCCCCAGGCGACCCAGCAACGCCAGGGCGCGCTGATCACGTTCCTGTCCACTGACGCCGGCGTAGATGGCCGGGGTTTCCACGTTGTCCCTGGCGTTGAGGTCAGGCAGCAGGTGGTAACGCTGGAAAATGAAGCCGAAGCGCTCGCGCCGCAATGCCGCCAGGCCGTCGGCATCCAGACTGGCGACGTTCTTGCCGGCGATCCGGTATTCCCCGCCGGAGGCGCGATCCAGGCACCCCAACAGGTTCATCAACGTCGACTTGCCAGAGCCGGAGGCGCCGACGATGGCGACCATCTCGCCCGCCCGGATCTGCAGGTCGATGTCTTGCAGCACCGTCACACACTGTTCGCCGCTTCCGAATTCGCGGCGGATGCCGCGCATGTCCAACAAAGGGGTTGCGCTATCCATCACAGCCTCATGCCCGGGCCGCGGCGCATGCCGCCAGTGCTGGACAACTGGCTCGCATCTCCCAGGATGACGGCGTCGCCGACGGCCAGTCCTGACAGCACTTCCGCCTGAATCTGGTTGTCCATGCCGATTGTGATGTGCCGCTCTTCGGGGCGTCCCTGGGCATTCAGCACGCGCACCAGATAGCTGCCGTCGGGCTGGCTGGCGCCTAGTGCCGACGAGGGAATGACCAGTGCATCTTCGGCCTGCTTGAGGACGATGTAGACCTGTGCCGTCATGTCTATGCGCAACAGGCCGTCGGGGTTGGCGACTTCGAACAGGCCGTTGTAATACACCGCGGAACTCGATGAGGAACTGCTCGAAGTGCTGCTGCTCGATGAGCTGCTGCTGCTCGTGCTGCTTTCCGGCGCCGGCTCGATGGCGCGCAGTACCGCGCTGCGGCGCTGGCCGGGTTGGCCCAGGATGGTGAAGTAAACCGGATCGCCGGGCGCGACGCGCACCACGTCCGCTTCGGAAATCTGTGCCTTGACGGTAAGCGTATCGAGCTGGGCGATGGTCAGGATGGTAGGGGTTTGCTGGTTGGCGTTGAGTGTTTGGCCTTCCTCGGCGGACAGGCCGACGACTACGCCATCTATGGGAGCGGAGATGCGCGTATAGCCCAGGTCCAGCGTGGCGGTATCGACGGCAACCGAAGCCTGTTCAACCTGTGCCTTGACCGATTCCAGGCCGGCACGGGCGGCAGCCAGCGTAGCGACGGCGGCTTCATAGGCTTCGCGGGAGCTGGCGTCTGCGGCCAGCATGGTTTTCTGGCGCGTGTGGGCCAGTTCCGCCTGCTTGAGCTGGGCCTGGCGTGAAGCCTGCTCGGCACGGGCGCTGGCCAGCCCGGCCTGTGCGTTGCGCAGCACGTTCTCCTGGGGCAGGGAGTCGATCTCGGCCAGCAATTGTCCTTTTTCGACTCGGTCGCCCAATTCGACCTTCAGACTGACGAGTTGCCCGGAAACTTGCGCGCCGACGTCCACCTGCTTGTACGCTTGCAGCGTGCCGGTGGCAAGGACTGTGTCCTCGATGGCGGCCCGGCGTACGGGAACGGTGACAAAGCTGCTGTCGGCGCCGGATGAAGTCAGCAGGGGATAGCTTGCGGCTGCAACGGCAGCGGCTGCGGCGATGCCGCAGCCTGCCAGCAGCCAGCGGCGGGAGATACGTGCCATGGCTGCTTCTGTTTTAACGTTGCAGTTGTTGTTGCGGGCGGCGTTCGCCGGACTGGTGCATGCCGCGACGGGATTCCTGGCGGCGCTCCTCGAGCTGGCTGCGCTGTTCCGCCGTCAGCACGTGATAGAGCGCGTTGTCGCGTGTTACGCGCAGCCTGGCTTCTTCGGCAACGGCATTGCCCAGGGCATCCGTGGCGCGCTTGAGCGCATTGGCGTCGAGCTTGTCGGCGCGCTGCAGTTCGCGTAGTTCACGGTGCGCCTGGCGCAAGGCCTTGCGGCTTTCGTGCAGGGCCGGTTCGGCCTGGTGGCGGATATTGAACAACTGGTCACGCTGAGCTTCGCTCAAGTCCAGGCGCTCGAAACCAGGGCCGAAAGCGGGGCCGAACCCCGGTCCACGCGCATCGCCATGATGCATCATCATGCCGGGATGCGGGCCGAAGCGGACATCCTGGGACTGGACGGCGGGGGCGGCATCAGCGGTGTCTGTGGCTTGTGCCAGGACCGGAGCGGCCAGCGCGGCCAGCAAGGCGCCGGTCAGCAGGCGGCGGGACAGGGCGGAGTGAGAAAAACCGATCATGATTGCGCTCCTTTTCAGGTGATAGCCGGAGGAGATTTCCGGCTTACAGACAGATTAAAGAGGCAATGGGGGCAAATTATGGGTGCAATGGGCAGAAATTGTGGAGATCGTCCGGGTAGGCGCCTGATTCCGGTGTATCCCCGGCCGTGCGGGTTGCGGCCAGGCGGGTTTTGGCGGCTGGCGCCTGCGCCAGGTATGCCGGCAGACCTGTTGCCGGCATCATTCCAGTTCGAGGCGGTAGCCGACACCGTATATGGAGCGAATGATGTCGTCTTCGGGACGAATGGCTTGCAGCTTGCGCCGCAGGTTCTTGATGTGGCTGTCGACGGTACGATCCGCAACGACGCGATGATCGTTATAGAGCTGGCTGAGCAATTGGTCGCGAGAGAAAATAATGCCGGGTGCGGACGCCAGCGTGCGCAGCATGCGGAATTCCACCGGGGTCAGCGACAGGGCCTGGCCGTCCAGCGTGGCCAGGTAGCGGTCGCTGTCGATTTGCAGCGCGGCGGCGGGTGTCTCGGGGGAGACGGGGGCATCCGTTCCCTGGCTGCCTGCGGCGCCTTGCGCATAGGCCTGGGCGCGGCGCAGCAGGGCCTTGACCCGGGCGACAACTTCCCTGGGGCTGAAGGGTTTGCAGATATAGTCGTCCGCACCCAGCTCCAGTCCGAGCAGGCGGTCGATTTCTTCCACCCTGGCCGTCAGCATGATGATGGGAACGTGTCCGTCCTGGCGCAATTCGCGGCAGATATCCAGGCCGTCCCGGCCAGGCAGCATCAGGTCCAGCAGCACCAGGTCGGGCGTGTGCCGATGGTAGGCGGGCAGGGCCTCGTCGCCATGGCTGATCCAGATGGCCTGAAAGCCCGTCGCCGTCAGGTAGTCCTGCAGCAGCTGGGCCAACTTGGGTTCGTCCTCGATGATCAGAATGGTACTCATGGCTGTGTCGTCTTCTGTGAGGGAATGGGAAAGGCGGCGGTAATGCTCAGGCCGCCCAGATCGGAAAGCGAGGAAGTGATGCGGCCGTGGTGGGCGTGCACAATGCGTTCGCACAGCGCCAGCCCAAGGCCGGCACCGCCGTGGTTGCGGTTGCGCGATGATTCGACGCGGTACAGCCGCTCGAACAGATGGGGCAGGGCTTCTTCAGGCACGCCAGGCGCGGAGTCTTCGACCGTCAGCAATATTTCATCGTCCGCCTGTTCCAGCCGAACCCGCACCAGGCCGCCCGGGTCGGTGTAGCGCACGGAATTCTCCAGCAGATTGTTCAGCAGTTGCGTCAGGCGCTGGGCATCGCCTTCGATGGCGGGCAAGTTCGGGGCGGCGAGCAGTTCCGCGCGCAAGCCGGAAGACGCCAGGCGTTCACCGAAGAAGGCCAGTGCGGTATCGGCCAGCCCGGCCAGGTCGACGGGGTGCATGCGGTAGCTCAGCGCGCCCAGGTCGGCCAGAGAAAATTCGTGCAGGTCGTCGATCAGCTTGTTCAGCATGGTGACTTCGGCATGCATGGAGGCGATGGTGGCTGGCGTCAGCTGGCGCACGCCATCCTGCATGGCTTCCAGTTCGCCGCGCAGGATGGCCAGTGGCGTGCGGATTTCATGGGACAAGTCGGCCATCATCTGGCGCCGCAACCGTTCATTCTTTTCCAGCGCCTGGGCCAGGCGGTTGAAGTCCAGCGCAAGCTGGCCGAGTTCGTCGCGGGAGGTCTGTTCGATGCGGATGGCATAGTCGCCAGCGGCCAGCCGGTGCGTGGCTCGGGCAATGCGCTGTACCGGCGCCAGAAAGCTGCGCGCCAGCAACATGCTCACCAGTGCCGCCAGCAGTAGCGACAGGCCAAGGATGACCCAGGTGGTCCGGGTTTGCTCGCGCTGGAAACGGTTGTCGGGCGCATCCGGCGTGCGGTCCGGCGGCTCCACCGCCAGCCAGCCTATGGTGCGTCCTTCCAGGCGGATGGGGTACAGCGGCGTGCCGCTGGACGGCGCCCGCTCGCCTGCCACGAGTTCGCGGTTCTCATCGAGCAGTATCAGCGCCAGCGGTGGGGGCGGTGGGGGGGGCATATTGCCGCGCTCATGGTGCGGCATCTGGTTGCGCGACGAAGCACGCTGCAGGCGTAGCCAGAGGGAACTGTTGCTGCGCAGGAATTCCCAGTTGCCGTGATGTTCGTAGGCGGTGACCAGCGCCTGGTTCAGTTCCTCGCGCTTGCGTTCTTCCCGTTGCTGGATATAGCTGCGGAAACCGGCATCGAAGCTGTAGCGTATGGCGGCACCCATGGCCAGGATCACCACGATGCAGGTTGCAAACAAAGTCAAGAATAGTTTGAAGGTAATACCGGATTGCAGTCTCATTGTCATGCCGCCAAAGCAGGCGCCGCCAGGGCAGATGGCCATATTGTTACGCATCTGCCAGGCGCTGGGCGCATTGCGGGCCATCTGGCGCCTGATTCCATGGTTTCTTCATTTTTGCCTGTGGGTGCAGGGACGTGAAACGAGGAATGAAAAAATCTATGCGGGGGGCGCGACAAAATAAAAAATATCGTGCTAGAATTACGGTTTCACGGAGACGTGGCCGAGTGGTTGAAGGTACTCCCCTGCTAAGGGAGCATACGGCTTATACCCGTATCGAGGGTTCGAATCCCTCCGTCTCCGCCAGTTAGAACTAAGCCCTTGAGACATCAAGGGCTTTTTTCTGCCCGCTCGTTTTACAGTGGTGTGGATGGCAGCTTGTCAGTGCCATGCGCGGCGTCAGGAGCAGGGCCGGCGGCATCGCCGATGGCATGAAAAAAATCTGTAAAAATAGGCTTGCTATTTAAAACGAGAGCGTGCTATATTTCTGCTTCTGCGTTTTTCGCGCCGTCCTTACAGCAAGGGCAGGTAATGGAAAAATCAGAATGCGCCCGTAGCTCAGTTGGATAGAGTACTTGGCTACGAACCAAGGGGTCGTGGGTTCGAATCCTGCCGGGCGCGCCAATTCAGAGGGGTCTACAGTGAAAACTGTAGACCCCTTTTTCGTTGCCTGTGCACGGTGCCGGACTGTCTCCGTCCCCATACCGGAATTTCCCGGGATGCGCACCTTTTTGGGCACCCCTTGCGCTTTTTTCTGTCGTCTACTTGCGATACTCGCGTACGTGATCTCCCTATTTGGCGAAAAGCATGGTCAAATTCCTGTCATTTTTTGATGGCAGTTCAATCGACCACATCAGCCTGGGCTTCCGGGATGAGAACTGCTGTTAGCCGTGGGCCGGATTTGCCGGTCACTGCGGTTTTGGGTGGTGAGTTGGAAACAGAATAACTTCTCATGAGTGCATCTCCACTGCATGCCAAGCCCGTCGACGACACTGCGGGGTCTTGGCGCATCAGCTTGTTTTTTGCCGTACTGCTGGTCAGCGTCTCTGGCTACTTTGTCTATTGGGCCCTGGGCTACACCCACTTCAATCACCCCGTACTGTTGATCCTGGCGATCCTGTTCGGGGTCTTCATGGCCTTCAATATTGGCGGCAATGACGTCGCCAACTCGTTTGGAACCAGTGTCGGGGCACGGACCCTGACGGTCAAACAGGCGCTGCTGATTGCCGCCGTGTTCGAAGTCAGCGGTGCAGTCCTGGCGGGCGGGGAGGTCACCGCGACCATCCGCGGCGGCATTGTCGATATGTCGGCGATGCATCTGGAACCGCTGCAACTGGTGCACATCATGATGTCGGCGCTATGTGCAGCGGCGATCTGGTTGCTGTATGCCTCCAAGAAAGGCTACCCGGTATCGACGACGCACTCCATTGTCGGCGCTATCGTGGGCAGTTCCATCACGCTGGGCTTCATGCTGAGCGGTGGCAGCGCCGCGCTGGATCTGGTGCAGTGGGACAAGATCGGCACGATTGCGCTGTCCTGGGTGGTGTCGCCCCTGCTTGGCGGCGTGATGTCGTACCTGCTCTATGCGCAGGTCAAGCGCCATGTGCTTAACTACAACGAGACGGCGGACGCCCAGCTGCGTGAAAATCGCCGTGCGCGCCGTGATTACAAGAAACAGCACAAGGAAGCGTTCGAAAGTCTGACGGATATCCAGAAAGCTTCCTATAGCCGCCTGCTGGAGCAGGACGCGCAACTGATGGAAGACGAGGAGTTCGAGCCGGAACATCTGCAGTCGGACTACTACCGTGGCCTGCACCAGTTCGAGCAGCGCAAGGAAGAAATCCGAGCCTACCGCGCGCTGGAAAATGGCGTGCCGTTTATTGCCGCCATCGGCGCCATAGTCATTGCATCCATGCTGCTCTTCAAAGGACTGAAGAACGCCAACCTGGGGCTGTCGTCGCTGCACATGTATGTGCTGATCGGCATGATCGGCGCCTTTGTTTGGATGGCGACCTTTATCTTTGCCAAGACGCTCAAGCGCAAGTCCCTGAGCAAATCGACCTTCATGATGTTCAGCTGGATGCAGCTGTTCACGGCAGCGGCGTTTGCGTTCAGCCATGGCTCCAACGACATCTCGAATGCCATCGGTCCGTTTGCCGCCATCCTGGATGTCATGCGTACGGGTTCCATCGGCGAATCGGCGGCCATTCCGGCGGAAGCCATGATTACGTTCGGCGTGGCGCTGGTGGTGGGCCTGTGGTTCATCGGCAAGGAAGTGATTGCCACGGTGGGCACCAACCTGACCAAAATGCACCCGGCCTCTGGCTTCTCTGCCGAGCTGGCGGCAGCCGTGGTGGTGATGATGGCGTCCCTGATGGGCATGCCGGTTTCCAGCACGCATATCCTCATCGGGGCCGTACTGGGCATTGGCCTGGCCAATCGCCAGACCAACTGGGGCCTGATGAAGCCGATCGCCATGGCCTGGATCATCACCCTGCCTGCGGCAGCCATCCTCAGCTCCATTATTTTCGTGGCGCTCAACAGCATTTTCTGAATCTGGCCGCTGACTGGCCTGAACACGCGGAAATGCAGGAAAAAGCCGGGGATGCCACGGCTTTTTCGTATTGTGCGCCGGTGTGCCAGCGGGGCAGGGACGTGTTACAGGCTAGGTGTATCTGTGGGCATTTATTTTTCTGCTTGCATGAATAGAAAAATACATGCTATATTTCTTTCTCTGCACTTGTTGCTCATCTGGCTTTCAAAAAAGCCGGTCCGCAAGGAAGCACAAGACAGAATGCGCCCGTAGCTCAGTTGGATAGAGTACTTGGCTACGAACCAAGGGGTCGTGGGTTCGAATCCTGCCGGGCGCGCCAATTCAGAGGGGCTTACAGTGAAAACTGTAAGCCCCTTTTCGTTATGGCTGTTTGGCTGTGGCTGCTGGTTTCCTAGCGAAAAACAGGGCATGGCCGGCAGCGCCGATCATGTCCTGTGCACGAACCGCTCAGGCTGCCTGCGTGGACGGCGCGGCTTGCGTGACGGGGATGCGTTGCAGGCGGATGTCGTCCAACCCGGTGATGATGATGCGGTCCTGCTGTGCCGGGTCGGCATGCGGCAGTTCCTGCAAACGGTGCATGCCCCGGGTTTCGCGGCGTTCGCTGGCGCTGCGGTAGATCCAGCGTGCGCCCGCCAGCATGGCAGCGGTTTCGCGGGCGTGGCGCGGGCTTTGGTCGGCATTGGGGGCCAGCCCTGCGCTGGCCTGGTCCCAGAGCGTTTCCAGCTTGTCGAGGGAGGCGCGAATGCCGCCCAGGTTGCGGAAAACATTTTTTTCGATGGGCAGGATTTCCGCCTGGACACCCTGGCGGATGGCTGCGCTGGGGGCATTGCTGGCTGCACCGCGTGGCCGCAGGCCGATTCCGCCCAGGCCATGCAGGGCCTGCTGTGGGGCCGGGGCGGGTTGCGCCGCCGCTACGGCGGCCTGGGCCGCCCATTTGGCCGATACCAGGCACCAGGCAATGGCCGGTCCGGCGCCGCTCATGGCAGCACCGCACAAATGGGTGCGCTCCGTGACATCGCCGGCGGCATACAGCCCTGGCACGCTGGTGGCAGAGCGTTCGTCGGTCGTCAGCCCGCCGGCAGCGCGGATCAGGCCTTCGTAGCGCAGTTCCAGAGGAAAGCGTTCGGTGAACGGGTCTACGCCGATGGTACGGAAGTGCTCGTAGATGCTGCTGACTGTCTTGGCAAAGGCCTTGAGGTGCGGGTTGCCCCGGTTCATGCTGGCGTAGGCCCCGCCGGTTTCGATGATGGCACGGCCGACATCGGCGACGGATTCCCAGCCATTGGCTGGCAGCTCGCGGCCATTGCCGTCGTAGAAGGTGGCGCTGCTGTACCAGAAACCCTTGGTAGTGGGGCTGCCTTTCGGTGAAATACCGTAGTGCCCGCTGAACTCCAGGCCGGAAAAATTGGCTCCAGCCTCGGCTGCCATCAGGTGGCCGTCACCAGTCGTGCCTTCGGTGCCCATGGCGCCGGATAGAAAGGCGTTGCCGCCCGTGGCCAGGATGACGGCGCCGGCACGTACGCTCCAGCTTTGCCCGTCTTCAGTGTTGTAGCCTGCCGCACCCGCAACCGCGCCCTCATGACCCAGCAATTCCAGCGCCGGGCTGTGGTCAAGTATCTGCACGCCGGCCTGCAGCAGTTGTTCGCGCAGGAACAGCAGGGCATACGGGCCCTGGAATGCCAGCAGGCTGGGCGGGCTGCCATCCAGCGTCGGCAGGCCATAGGCCGACTGAAAACCCAGTGCCTTGAGTTGCAGGCCGATGCGGTAGCTTTCTTCGTAGACTTTTTCGATATAGGCGAGGTCGTCGAGGCCGCAGGCAGCCGCATGGCGCGAGTGGATCAGCTTGTCGTTGTAGGCGGTTTCTCCCGGCCGGGTGTAGCAGGCGCTGCCGCTGGCCTTGGCCACGACGCCGGCTTCGCCGACCACGCCTTTTTCCGCAAGGATGACGCTGGCGCCGGCCGTGCGCGCGCTCAGTGCTGCCCAGCAGCCTGCGACACTGCCGCCAATGACAAGAATGTCGGCGCTGTATTCATGGTCGTGGGAACCGGGGCGGACGAGGTTACTGCTGGGGTAGGAAGCCATGGCGATAGGGGAAAACAGAAAATTTGGAAAAGGCCGTCGGAATGCCGCTCTGGCATTCCGACGGCCGGGGCCGGGGCGGCTCCGGTGGTGCTGGCTGCCGCCGTGGCAGAGATGCCGTTGCGCCGGGGTGTCAGGTTTTTTGCAGCACGCGGTCCAGCACGGTTTCACGCAGGGCGACGAACGCGGGGTTGCCCCGGGCCCGCGGCCGGGGCAGCGGAACGGCGAGGTCCAGCGCAACCTGGCCGCCATCCATGAGCACGACACGATCGCCCAGCGCGACGGCTTCTTCGACTTCGTGCGTGACCAGCAGCACGGTGAAGGCGTGGGTTTGCCAGATTTTTTCCACCAGCGCCTGCATTTCCAGGCGGGTCAGTGCATCCAGGGCGCCCAGGGGTTCATCGAGCAGCAGCAAGCGAGGACGATGGATCAATGCCCGTGCCAGCGCGACGCGCTGGCGCTGGCCGCCGGACAATTGCGCGGGCCATTTGCCTGCGTGTTCGGTCAGCCCCACTTCTTCCAGCGCTGCCCGGGCGCGCGGGCGCCAGTCGCCGCGCAGACCCAGGCCGATGTTGTCGAGCACGGAAAGCCAGGGCAGCAGGCGCGAATCCTGGAACATCATGCGGATATTGCGCGCCTGGGCGCGCAGGCTGCCGCCATCGGCCTGCAACTGGCCGCCATCAGCGGTTTCCAGACTGGCCAATGCACGCAGCAGCGTGGACTTGCCACAACCTGAACGGCCGACGATAGCCAGGAACTGCCCAGCGCCGACCTCCAGGTCCAGCGTGCGGATGACCGCCTGCGAACCAAAGGATTTTTCCAGGCCGCGGATGGATAGCGCCAGTCCCTGGCCAGCAGCGGCGGCTGTTCGGTCGTAGGCTGGTTGCCGGGGGGCGCGGGCTGCACCGGTCTCTGCCTGGGGTTCAGCGCTGGCCGAGTGCGGCAGCAGGCGGCGCCAGAACGAAGGAAAAAATGCAGGTTGGCTGCTCATGGCCGGGCCTCCGCCAATTGATAGGATGGATGCCATTTCAGCCAGCGCCGTTCCAGCAGGCGTGCCGCCCAATCGGAACTCTTGCCCAGCAAGGCATAGATGATGATGGACAGCACGACGATGTCGGTCTGCAGGAATTCCCGGGCAGTCATGGCCATATAGCCGACCCCGGACTTGGCGGAAATGGTTTCAGCGACGATCAGCACGATCCAGGACACGCCTAGTGCGTAGCGCACGCCAACCAGAATGGAAGGCACAGCGCCCGGCAGCACCACATAGCGCAAGAGCCGCCAGCCGCTCAGGCCGTAGTTGCGCGCCATTTCGATCAGGCCGCTGTCCAGCGAACGGATGCCATGGTAGGTATTCAGATAGACCGGGAACAGGGCGGCGAAAGTGATCAGGAAAATGCGGGTGGTCTCGTCGATGCCGAACCACATGATGGCGAGCGGCACCAGCGCCAGTGAGGGAATGTTGCGCAGCATTTGCAGCGTGGTATCGAGCAGGCGCTCGCCTGTGCGCGACAGGCCGGTCAGCAGGCCCAGCCCCAGGCCCAGCGCGGTGCCCAGCGTGAAGCCTGCCGCCGCGCGTGCGAAGCTCACGCCCACGTGGTGCCAGAGTTCGCCGCTCATGAACAGACGCACGAACGTGTGCAGGACTTCGAGTGGGGGCGGAAACAGCCGCGCCGACACCAGCCCGCGCGTGGAGGCATAGTGCCAGACGATGATGGTCAGTATCGGGATCAGCCAAGGCATGGCCTGCCACCAGACCGCGCGCAGCGGTGCGGTGGCAGACGGAGCCAGGGACGCACGGCCGGTCCGGCTCACTTTGCGCCTTCCTGTTGGGCGGGTTCATGCCATTGCCAGTCGGCAATCGAGAAATCCTCCTTGGCCAGACCGTTGGAAAGCAGGAAGGCTTTCGTGCCTTCCAGCAGATCCAGGCCTTGTTGCGGGAAGGCGTCGATGTTGAACGAGCTGACTGGCCAGGATTCACGCACTACCGGCTCGCTGAAGGCCGTGGTGGTCAGGTAGTAGGTGTAGTAAGCGTCGGGGTTGGCATGCAGGTCGCGGGCGCCTTGTTCGCGCGCGTGGTCGAAAGCCGCGGCGAACCCGGGGTGAGCCTTGAGGAAGTTTTCGCTGGCGACGATCACCGAGTTGCCTTCCAGGCCGTGCTGGCTGGCCTGGTCGATGACTTTCAGGCCTTGCGCCTTGAGCTGCGGGCCCAGGCCCGTCGGGGCGGTATAGGCTGCGATGTCGCCTCGTTCCAGCGCGGGCTGGGCGTCGCGCGGGAACAGGTGGACTTCTTCGACATCCTTGATGACGCCCTGGTCTTTCAGACCGGCGAAGTAGCGATGCAGATAGGAGCCGCGTGGCAGGCCCACGCGCTTGCCAGCCAGCTCGGCCGGTGTGTCGACGCCATTGGCGGGTACGACCAGCCATGCATCGCTGGCAATGCCGTTGAACCCCAGCAGGCGGGTGGCGCCGCCGCTGGAGCGGGCGAACAGCGCGGGCGTGTCGCCATAGATGCCGACATCCAGCTTGCCACTCAGCAGCGCTTCATTGAGGTCGGGGCCATTGGGGAAAATGTGCTGGGTGATCTGGTTGAAACCCAGCCCCTTGATGGCGTCGGCCAGCAGGCCTTTTTCCAGTGCCCAGCCTACCGGGCCGCCTATGCTCTGGCCCGGTCCGATATAGCCCAGGCGCAAGGTGTAGTCGCCTGCCGCAGCTTGGGCAGCCGTTGCCGTGCCGGCGCCTGCCGGAGGCGTTGCCGTGGTGCCGGACTGGCCGGTGGGGGCGGCCGGCGCACTGGCCGAATTGCTGCCGCCCGCTGTATTGGCGGCGGGGGTGTTGCTGTCACAGGCGGCCAGCGTGCTGGCCAGTACGGCACTGGCCAACAGGCGCAGGCTGGTTCGTGCCCAGGCCCCGGGGAGCGCCTGCAGCAGGGAAAATGAGGGAGCCTGCGTAAAAATATTCAGAGTCATGGCGGATGCTTTCTAGAGAAACGCGGCGCGTCGCAACAGACGCCGGAGGCGCCGGCGGACTTTTGCTGCCGTGGAATGAATTCTAGAAATATGGCGCCCGTGGCCGAACGAAGGATTATTTATTTGCTAATGGGGCAAAGCCGCAGCGGCGGGGGGCTCTTGGCTTTTTGGTACCAGACAGGAGACCGGTGGGTGGCCGTCTGGTGGCGCAGGTCGGGCGTGTGAGCGCCGGGCTGGAACGAAAAAGGCCGGCCCGATGCGGGCCGGCCTGGATGGGCCGCAGCGCGTGGATGCGCTCAGGTATCTGATGGCCGCAAGGGCAGTTTCGTCCTGGCCGCGTTGGCGGCCAGGACGAAACATCAACGGCGCTGGGCCGAAATGGTATAGCGGCGGTCGCGGTCGCCGTCGCCCAGGGTGCGGGACTGGACCTCGTAAGTGCCGGGCGCCAGTTCGGTGACGATCTGCGCATCCATGTTGCCGGCGCTGTCATCGTCTTCTGCCAGCGTCGAACCGTCCTGCAGCAGCGTCAGGTAGCTGTCGGAGTCCGGGGCACGCATGGTGATGGCATAGGTGCCACCCTGAGTGATCTGCAGCGTGTAGCTATCGGCTTCGTTGCCGCCCAGCAGTAGTGCCGCACGTGGTTCGCCTACCTTCAGGGTGCCGCCGCCGGCATTTTCGGGTACCGCCTGGGTCTTGACGGCCAGGGTGTAGGGGCCGCTTTGCGTGCCGCCGCCGATGTTGACGTAATAAGTACCCGGCTGCAGGACGCTGCGAACCCGGTTGCGCTGGCCGCTGCTGCTGCCGCGCACGTTGCCGGTATCGGCGCTGATCGCCACGTCGGCCTGGAAGCCTTGGGCGCTCATTTCCACGGTGACGAGGGCGGGTTCGTTGAGGCGGAACGAGTACTGTTGTTCCTCGCCTGCATAAACTGCTGTCCCTGAGGGGCCGTTGAGCTGCAGGGCGGCATTCGGCGCCAGGAGCTCGCCTTCGGGCATCGGCAGGCGTTCGACATCAATCGTGAAGCCGCCCTGGAACTGGCTGGTTTCCATGGCGGAGTCGGCCACGATGGTATAGCTGCCGGGTTTCAGTGCCACTTGCAGGCGCGCATCCAGGTTGCCGCCGCTGTCGTCGTCGCTGAACAGGTCGTTGCCGGCACTGTCGCGCAGCACCAGATAAGGGTCCAGGCCCTGTTGCGACGCACGCATGTCGATGCGGTAGATGCCTTCTTCGGTAATGTTCAGGCGGTATTCCAGCACCTTGCCAGTACCCCAGTCCGTAACGTTCTGGCCGGCGGTGACGGGCTCGCCGGAATACGGCTGGAGTTTTTCCACTTCCACCTGGAACGGGCCGTAGGCGCTGGCGTCCATGCCGCTGACCGCGATGTTGTAGGTGCCATTGGCTTCGGTCTTGAAACCCAGTACCGTCTTGTTATTACGGTTCGAGCCGGAGCAGTCGTCGCACGGGTTGTTCAGGCGCGAAACCAGGTTGCCGTCACGCAGCACGCTGATCTGCGGGCGCAGGGCGCCAGTGACGATGATGCGGAACAACTGGTCTTTTTCCGCGTTCAGGCTGAACAGAGCGCTACGAACGCCGTCGCTATAGTTCAGCAGGCTCTTGCTGGACAGTTCTCCCGAGACTTGCTTGCCAACAGTCAGCGGCGTGGCGGCCGGTTGTTGGGACTGGTGTTGCTGGAAGTAGAAAAATACAGCGGAACCCGCGACGATCGCACCGGCGATTGCTGCAAGCGGAGTGGAGAGTTTCATAGATCCTCGTAGGAATGATTCAGGCTCGGCCCTGTGCGGCATGGCCCGGCCAGTTGCGCTGTGTCCGGAACACGAACCAGGCGCTGGAAACGCGGTGTGCGCCATGCATGCGCGATTTTAGAAGGCAGGCCTGGTGCGCGCATGCTGGGCGCGGGGAGCGCGATAGTATCAGAATGCTACGGGCAATCCCGAGGGGGAAGCGGGCGGCAGGGCGGATTGCGGCGGAAATAGAAGCCTGGCGGCAGGAACGTCGTTTCCCTGGTGCTAGCGCAATGTTGCAAACACATGCACAAGCGTCGTCAGCCGCCGTGGGAGGCGGGCGGTCGAGGTGTGTACTGGCCTGTGATGCCAATTTATTTCAGGTAAAAGTGGATAATACGTTATGTGTGAAGATGTAAGGCCGTCTGGAAGTCGCGCGGCAGCCGTGGCAAGGTATGGCCGTGCAGTTTTCACAACCTGTTTTCAATTCTCTTTATTGGGGCCAGCAAGACATGAAATTTTCCACGCGACCTTTGTTTCCTTGGCTGATGTTGGCAGGTGCCGTGAGCCTGGCGGCTTGCCAGAACACGGTGCCGCGCCAGCCGGAAAGCGAATCCCAGGCCGCGCAGCAGGCACAGCAGCAAGGCCAGGAACAAACACAACAGGCGCAGCTGACGCAGCAGCAGGCTGCTGCGAATACCGCGCCCGCCATTCGTTTCTTTCTTGCGCAACCGCAGCCGGCGGATGACCTGGTGCAGATTCAGCTCAATCCCGAGACCAGCGTGTATGCCTTGCCGCAGCCCGTTTTTACCCAGGCTGACCTGCAGCAGATCGTTCCCCTGCAAAGCCAGCAGGGCCAGGTTTTCCTGCGCTTCGATTTCAATGAGCAGGGTGCGCAGAAGCTGGAATCCATCAGTCGCCAGGCGGCAGGCAATTACCTGGTGCTGACGATCAATGACCAGATCGTCGCTGTTCCGCAGGTGGCATCGTCCTATGAGCGACCGGCTGTGCATGTGCCCATGCGCAGCGCGGAAGATGCGCAGGCTGTGGTCGAATTGCTGCGCCAGGGCGCGAACTGAGCCTGAAGGATGATCGGCCTGGCCATCGTGGCCGGGCCGGTTTTGCACCCGGCTGCCGTCCGGCATGGCAGCCGGGTGCTGTCGTGTTGCGATAGAGGTTTTTCCATGCATGGTGAGTACAAGGTTCACGGCGGCAAGCTGGTAGTGGTCGATCTGGAGGTGGAAGCGGGCTGCTTGCGCGACGTCAGTGTCGCCGGGGATTTTTTCCTCGAGCCGCCGGAGGCGCTGGCCGATATACGGCAGTCACTCAACGGACTGCCGGTCAGTGCTTCGGCGGAAGACATGGCTGCAGCCATACGCCGTGGGTTGCGGCCGGATGCAGCCTTGATTGGCTTCAGTCCGGAAGCGGTCGCCATCGCCGTGCGCCGCGCGCTGGGCGTGGAGCGCAGCTGGCGTGACTACGAGTGGCAATTGGTCGAGGCCGGCCCGATGTCGCCGGCCATGCACCTGGCGCTCGACGATGTGCTGGGCCAGGCGGTAGGGGCAGGGCAGCGCGCCCCGACCCTGCGGTTCTGGGAGTGGAGCCATCCGGCCATCATCATCGGCTGCTTCCAATCCTTGAAAAACGAAGTGGATAGGGATGCTGCGCGTCGCCTGGGCGTGGATGTGGTGCGTCGCATCACGGGCGGGGGGGCGATGTTCGTGGAGCCCGGCTCGACGATTACCTACTCCCTGTATGCGCCAGGCGAACTGGTGCGTGGCATGAGCTTCGCGGAATCCTATGCCTTTCTGGACGACTGGGTGCTAAAGGCGCTCAACGAACTCGGCATTGCCGCGTTCTACAAACCGCTCAACGACATTACCAGCCCGCAGGGCAAGATTGGTGGTGCTGCGCAAAAACGTTTCGCCAATGGTGCCGTGTTGCATCACGTGACCATGGCCTACGACATGGATGCGGGCAAAATGCTCCAGGTATTGCGCATCGGCCGGGAAAAGCTGAGCGACAAAGGCACTGCCAGCGCCGCCAAGCGTGTGGACCCCTTGCGCAGCCAGACCGGGCTGGCGCGCGAGCAGATCATCGCCCGCATGAAGGCGACCTTCGCCGCGCTCAATGGCGGCACGCCGGGGCAGATTACACCCGAAGAGTTTGCTGCCGCGGAGAGCCTGGCGCAGGGCAAGTTCAGCAGCGAGGCCTGGCTGAACCATCTGCCCTGAGGGCAGCGGGCAGGCTGCCAGGTGCCGCGACGGCATCCTGGCAGGCCTGCAGCAGGGCATGGAGCTGTGGCGAGGCCTGGGTGGCCGTGCGCAGGGCCAGCCCGATTTTCCTGCCGGTGCCTGGCGTTGCAACCGGGACAATGCAAAGGTTTCCGTGGCGGGCCTCGATTTGTGCCTGACCCCGCGACGCGATGGCCAGGTGCCCGGTTTGTTGCACCAGTGCCTGCGTCATCATCGGGCTGTTGGCATACAGGCGCCCGGAGGGCGGCGCGAGGCCCTGCGCGGCGAATATCTGGCGCAGCAGGCGGTCCGCAGGCGTGTCCGGCAGGGGCGTGACCCAGCGCCAGCGCGTCAGGTCGTCCAGCTGCAGGCCGGCTTGCTGCAGGCAGGGATGGTCCGGGCGCGCAACAATGACCAGATCATCTTCGAATAACGCTATCTGGCGGATGTCATCATCCACCGGGTCGCGCCGCAGCGCGCCGGCAATGACGTCGATATCGGCGCTGCGCAGGCGCTGCAGCAGGTCTTCGTAAGTACCGTCAATGATGCCCACTCGCACGCCGGGGTGCGCCTGCATGATGGTCTGGATCGCGTGCGGCAGGAAAATGGGCACGGACAGTGGCAGCGTGCCGATGACTATCGTGCCTCGGGTTTCTCCTTGCCAGGCCGCCAGGTCGCTTTCCAGGCCGCGCAGTTCAGCCAGCGCCTGCCGGGTGCGCAGCAACAGCGCATCGCCTGGCGGCGTGAGCCAGGTGCCAGATGGCAGTTTGTAGAACAGCCGCACCGAGATCAGGCGTTCCAGTCCTTGCAGCGCGGCGTGGATGGCGGGCTGGGAGATGCCCAGCGCCTGGGCCGCGCGCGATTCGCTGCCCCAGGCTGCCACGCTGAGCAGCGCCTGGATCTGGCTGGGCGTAACGCTGCGCGCAAACCGGCCCGTCGTGCCGTCGCCCCCACGCTTCGATGCGTCGCTGGCCAGGGCTTCCCTGGCACCAGTCTGCAGGCATGCCAGCAAGGCCATGACCCGCGCCGCCATTTGCCGGCCCGGTTCGGTGGGCGCCATGCCACGCGCGGTGCGCAAGAAGAGGTCCAGTCCGCAATCGCGCTCCAGGCGCTGAATGGCGCGAGTGATGGCGGGCTGGGAAACATGGCAGGCTTCGGCGGCGGCAAAGGTGGTGCCGTGCTGCACGACGGCGCTCATGGCGCGCAGCGAGCGCAGCATCGGCAGCAGGGTTGGCGTGCCGTGTGTTGCCTGGCTGGCGGGGGAAAGCGGGGCGGAGCGCATGGGCAGGGAAACGTAAAAGGAATCAGGCCTGTGGCACAGCATAACCAGGATGCATGATTCTGTGCCAGCAAGCCTGTCGTTGAATGCCTGTCATTGGCTTGATTTTATTAATGACAGTCTTGTTTTTGATTCTTTGGAAGGACTAGGTGTTTTCCAGCATATAAGTAAAACACATTGAAAAGGCGCTTTTTTTGATTGGTGGTGGTGGCCTGGTTTGCCGATACTGATAGCTGCTTTGCAATCGCTCGAGGAGGTGACATGGCCTTGGATAAACCTTATCTGGACGTGCCGGGGACAACGGTGTTCGACGCCGATCAATCCCGCAAGGGCTACTGGTTGAATCAGTTTTGCATGAGTCTGATGCAGCCCGCCAACCGAGAGCGCTTCAAGTCCGACGAACGCGTCTACCTGGATGAATGGCCGATGTCGGAAGAGCAGAAGCAGGCGCTGCTGGCGCGTGACCTGAACCGTTGCATCGCGCTGGGCGGCAGCATTTATTTCCTGGTCAAGGTGGGGGCAACCGATGGTGTCAGTGTTCAGAAGATGGTGTCCACCATGACAGGCATGAGCGAGGAGGCCTACCGCGACATGATGCTGGCAGGTGGCCGTCCGCCAGCGGGCAAGGGCGAGGGGGCATGAAGCGGCTGGCTCGGAAGGGGGCGCGGTGTGGCAGTGAGCCGCCCGGACCCGCCTGTTGGCGGATGCGGGCGATGAACGAATAGAAGATAGGGAGCAGGAAAACATGAGCAAACCGGTTTTGCTGTTATTGCCGGGGCTGTTGTGCGATGAGACGGTCTGGCGCGAGCAGCGCGAGGCCTTGTCGGCCTACCACTGCGTGGTACCGGACTATGGCTGCGCGGATTCGATTGGCGCCATGGCCAGCCTTGCGCTGGATGCCGTGCCGGCAGGCGGTTTTGCCGTGGCAGGTCACTCGATGGGAGGGCGGGTTGCGTTGGAAATCGCTCGCCAGATGCCCGAGCGGGTGGAGCGTATGGCCTTGCTGGATACCGGCACGCACTCGCTGGCATCAGGGGCTGCGGGCGAACGAGAGGTGGCGGGGCGTATGGCGCTGTTGCATATCGCACGTACGCAAGGCATGCGCGCCATGGGCCGGGAATGGGCGCGAGGCATGGTGCACAAGGACAGGCTGGAAACGCCGCTCTTCGAGGAAATCCTGGCGATGATAGAACGCAAGACGCCAGATATTTTTGCCGCACAGTTGCAGGCGCTGATCGAGCGGCCGGACGCCAGCGGCGTTCTGGCGCGCCTGCAAGTGCCGGTGCTGCTGTCCTGCGGGCGGCAGGATGCCTGGAGCCCGGTCGCGCGCCATGAGGAAATGCAGCGGCAGTGTCCTGCCGCACGCCTGGTCGTCATCGAAGACAGCGGGCACATGAGCACCATGGAACAGCCACAGGCAGTGACGCGGATGTTGCGCGCCTGGCTGGAGGATGACGGCCAGGCTTGAAGCCGGTCCGATGGGCGGGAACGCACCTGAGAGCGGCCAGGCAATGGCGCCAGGAAGGGCGGGCCCGCCCCAAACAATCAGAGGAGACAATCATGAAGAAGACGAAGGTCGCGATCATCGGCGGCGGCCCAGCCGGGCTATTGCTGTCCCATATCCTGGCGCTGCATGGCATCAGTAGCATCGTGCTTGAGCGGCAAAGCCGCGAATATGTGCTTCAGCGCATCCGGGCCGGCGTGCTGGAGCATGGCACGGTCCAGTTGCTGCGGGATGTGGGCCTGGGCGAACGGCTGGATCGCGAAGGCTTGGAGCACAACGGTACGCTGGTGACCTGGCATGGCGAAGGTTCTTTTGTGATCGACACCATGAAGTATGCCGGTCGGCCCATGGTTGCCTATGGCCAGACCGCCATTACCGAAGACCTGTATGCGGCCCATGATCGCGCGGGCACGGAAATCCTTGATCGCGCCACCGATGTCGTGCTGCACGATATTACGGGCGTCCAGTCCTATGTGACCTATACCCGCAATGGCGAGGCGGGTCGGATAGATTGCGATTTCATCGCCGCCTGCGACGGCTTTCACGGCATCGGGCGGCAATCCATTCCGGCCAGTGTTCTGCGGACCTATGAGCAGGTCTATCCATTCGGTTGGCTGGGCATCATGTCGGAAACGCCGCCGATGGAGGACTTGATCTATGCGCGCCATGAGCGCGGCTTCGCCCTGGCATCCCAGCGCAACCCGAATTTGAGTCGTTACTACATCCAGTGTCCGATGGATACGGACCTCAATGACTGGCCCGACGAACGTTTTTGGGAAGAGTTCAAGCGGCGCTTGCCGGCCGAGCTGGCGCGCACCGTCGTGACCGGCCCCAGCATAGAAAAATCCATCGCGCCCTTGCGTAGCTTCGTTGCCGAGCCGATGCGCCACGGCCGGATGTTCCTGGCGGGCGATGCTGCCCATATCGTGCCGCCGACGGGCGCCAAGGGCCTGAACCTGGCGGTATCCGACGTCTATTACCTGTCGCGAGCTTTCGATGCCTACTACAACCACCAGCAGGATGAATTGCTTGAGCGGTATTCGGAGACGGCTTTGCGGCGGGTCTGGGCGTCGGAGCGCGTGTCCTGGTCGCTGACCAAGCTGTTGCATGTCTTTCCGCAGGATTCCGGGTTCGAGGAAAAAATGCGTCTCAACGAGTTCCAGTACCTGCAGAAATCCGAGCGTGCGCTGGCGACGCTGGCCGAGCAATATGCAGGGCTGCCGTTTTAATCTCTTGATAAGGGCGGCGGACGTGCGCTTGCCGGATTGGTCCGGCAAGCGCGCAAGCTTGCTGCATTGGGGGGGCTCAGGGGCGTTCCCTGCGGTCGGTGGCTGATGCAATGAGGATTGCCTGGCATCGCCACCGGCAGACGTGAGACAAGGTTGCCGGGCTGGCTGGAACGGCGATGCAGGAATTCAGCTGGGGAGAATGCCGCCGGAAAGTAAAAACGGCTTGAAATCTTTCGATTTCAAGCCGTTGCAATTGGTGCCCAAGAGAGGACTCGAACCTCCACACCCGAAGGCACTAGTACCTGAAACTAGCGCGTCTACCAATTCCGCCACCTGGGCAACGTTTCGTCGACTTCAGAAGTTCTCTTCCGTGTCAGAAGCGTAGGGAAAGAAGTATATGGCTTATTTTTTTGTGTGTCAACACTATTGGTGAAAAAAAGAGAGATACGGCAAATTTTTTTTGGGGGTCTGCCAGGCTTCAGGTGGCGCCTGCGTCAGTCGCCTCTATTTTCTTGACCTCCGTGCCCTCGGGCGACAGTGCCGATCCATCCTCGGCTTGAGGCGCCATGGGGGCGATGGGGCGCCCGGTGCGCTTATCCACCAGTATCGAGTGAGCTTCGCCATGCGGAAACAGATGATGTTCGCCCCACTGGCGCAGCGCGACCACAATGGGAAACAGGCGCTTGCCTCGTGGCGTCAGGCTGTATTCCTGATAGGCCGAACCATCGGATGCATCCTGCATGGCGAAGATGCCGGCATCGACCAACTTGCGTAGCCGATCGGCCAGAATGTTCCTGGCCATTCCCAGGCTGCGCTGGAAATCGCCAAATCGGCTGATGCCGTCAAAAGCATCACGCACGATGAGCAGGGACCAGCGGTCACCGATCACATCAACGGAACGCGCAACCGGGCAGGTTTCCTGGCGGGCTTTTTTTCGGGACGGCACGGCATCTCCTGGTGGCTGGCGGATAAACCTGGTGGTTGCATTTTAAAACTACGTGATCTGGCATTCAATCAGTTTTTATTTGAAACTGGATCGGTTGGGGCAGCGATCATGGGGACTTTTATGGGGCCGTCGGGCGACGGCGGCCTGGCGTGCAATCAAACGATGGCCATGCGCAGCCGCCTGGTCGGTCTGTATATGCTGTTCTATGCAGTCGGCAGTGGCCTGGGCGCCATCGGCTCCACCCTGGCCTATGCGCGATCTGGATGGGCGGGTGTATGCGCGCTGGGAGCCTTGGTGAGCCTGCTGGCCCTGGTGTTCTGGTGGCTGACCCGGCGTGTGACCGATGTTGCGCTTTCGCCTATTGCACCAGCTGGTTGATTTCGATGATGGGCATCATCACCGCCAGGACGATCACCAGTACGATGCCGCCCATGATCAGGATCATCAGCGGTTCCAGCAGGGCGGTGAGTGTCATGGCACGTCGTTCCAGTTCGCTGGAAAGCGTCTTGGCGGCGCGGTCCAGCATGGCGGGCAGTTCGCCGGTGCGTTCGCCGCTGCCGACCAGGTGGACCAGCAGCGGCGGGAAGATTTTCTGCGCCTGCAAGGCGGCGGACAGCTGCGCACCTTCGCGTACCCGTACCGTGGCGTCATTGACGGCGCTGCGCAGTCGTTCGTTGCGCAGGGTCTTGCGCGCGGCATCCAGCGCGGCCAGCAGCGGGACGTTGCTGCTGGTGAGAATGGCCAGCGTCGCGGAGAAGCGGGCGATGTCCACACCCATGGCGTAGCGGCCAAAGACAGGCAGGCGCAGGACCTTGCTGTGCCAGGCCAGTTTTGCCGCCGGACGCCTCAGGCTGAAGCGCCAGAGCACGAACAGGGCAGCCAGCGCCAACGCGGTGACGCCCCCCCATTCGCGGA
Organism: Kerstersia gyiorum; assembly: GCF_048595715.1. Classification (NCBI taxonomy): domain Bacteria; kingdom Pseudomonadati; phylum Pseudomonadota; class Betaproteobacteria; order Burkholderiales; family Alcaligenaceae; genus Kerstersia; species Kerstersia gyiorum. Next base: position 2,671,121 of record NZ_CP169556.1, on the reverse strand, counting down.
TGAAGCCGCTGGCGCTGAGCATCATTTCAGTCAACGCAGGCAGTTTCTGCTTGGCTTGTGAAAATGCCCCCACCACCTGCGGCACGACATAGCTCAACAGGAAAATGACGATGCCGATGGACACGACCGTCACGATGATGGGGTAGATGAAGGCGGTCAGGATCTTGCTGCGCAGCGCGCCACGGGACTCGATGTAGTCGGCGAGCTTTTCCATGACCTGGGCCAGGTCGCCGGATTGTTCGCCGGCATCGACCAGCGCCCGGTAGATGTCGGGAAAGTCGCGTGGGTGGGCGGCAAGGGCTTCGCCCAGGCGATGGCCGGCACGCACATCGGCGCGAACCGCCGCCAGCGTATGCGCGACGTGGCGGCGTTCCGCCTGCTCCAGCGTGGCGGTCAGCGCTGCTTCCAGCGGTAGCCGTGCCGCCAGCAGGCTGGAAAGCTGACGTGTCAGCCAGCCCAGGTCCGAGTCGCTGATGCGCGGCCCCAGGCTGCTGCGCTGGCTACCCTGGCGTGAAGCGCCGGTCGCGCGGACTTTCAGCGCGACCAGGCCGCGCGAGCGCAGCGCCTGGCGTGCGCCGCGTTCGCTGTCGGCATCAATCAGGCCGCGCTCGATGCGGCCTGTCGTATCGGCGGCTTCATACTGGTAGGAAGGCATGGCTGGGGAGGATGTATGGGTAGGGCGGGCGGCGGAATTCCGCGCCCGGGGTCAGGGCAGGGCGGCGGGCAGGGTCAGGCGTCTCGGGTAACACGGGTGATTTCCTCCACCGATGTGACACCTTGTGCGATCCAGCGGTCGCCATCCTGGCGCAGCGTGCGCATGCCGGCGGTTTGTGCGGCACTGCGCAATGCCAGTTCATCGGCATTGTTGTGCACCAGTGAGCGAATTTCATCCGTCACGGTGAACAGCTCGTGAATACCGGTACGGCCGCTGTAGCCAGTGTGACTGCAGGCCGGGCAGCCGCCAGGCGTCCAGCTGGCGGTGCCGTCATCATGCTTCTTGCAGCAGTGCTGGCACAAGCGGCGCACCAGGCGCTGCGCCAGCACACCTTGCAGGGTGCTGGCCAGCAGGAAGGGTTCGACCCCCATGTCGATCAGGCGGGCCACGGCGGAAATGGCATCGTTGGTGTGCAGCGTGGCCAGCACCAAGTGGCCGGTCAACGAGGCCTGCACGGCGATCTGGGCAGTTTCCAGATCGCGGATTTCACCAATCATGATGACGTCCGGATCCTGGCGCAGGATGGCGCGCAGCGCCGAGGCAAAGGTCAGGTCGATGCGCGGGTTCACCTGGGTCTGGCCGATACCGGGCAGATCGTATTCGATCGGGTCTTCCACCGTCAGGATATTGGTGGTGCTGGCATCCAGGCGCCCCAGTGCAGAATACAGCGTCGTGGTCTTGCCGCTGCCTGTAGGACCGGTCACCAGCACGATGCCGTGCGGTTGGCGGATCTGACGGTCCAGCTGGCGCAGTACATCGGGCGCCATGCCGAGTTTTTCCAGTTGCAGGCGGCCGGCTTCCTTGTCCAGCAGACGCAGCACGGCGCGTTCGCCGTGACCGGTGGGCAGCGTGGAAACCCGCACGTCGATCGGGCGGCCGCCAACCCGCAGCGCGATGCGGCCGTCCTGCGGCAGCCGCTTCTCGGCGATGTCCAGGCTGGCCATGATCTTGATGCGGGACACCAGCGCACTATGCAGGGCGCGGCGCGGACTGACTACGTCGCGCAAGGTGCCGTCGACGCGATAGCGCACTACTGAGTGCGTTTCGAATGGTTCTATGTGGATGTCGCTGGCGCCGTCGCGCGCGGCCTGGGTGAAGAGCGCATTGATCATGCGGATCACCGGGGCGTCATCATGTGCCTCGAGCAGGTCCTCGACTTCAGGAATATCCTGCAACAGGCGGTCCAGGTCGATTTCGCTGGCGGCAGCATCGACCACGGCCGCGGCGTCATCGGTCTGCGCATAAGCGGCGGCCAGCAGCGTATCGAGTTCCGCGTCGCTGACTTCACGGCTGGGCAGCTCGCCATAGCGACGCTGAAGTTCGGCCCGGGCCCAGGCGGGCGTATCCGGGCTGAGCACCAGGGCCAGGCCGTTCGGGCTGGCCTGGATCAGCGCGCGCTGGGCCCGGGCCCAGGAATAGGGCAGGCGTGCGTTCATTGGCCGGCGTCCGTATTGTCGAGGATGACCTGGGGTTCCGCCGTCACGGGGCTGGCCGGGGCTGGGCCGTCGTCACGCAGATCCAGCAGACCCGCATCGTTGCGGTCCAGTTCTGGCAGCAGGGGGCGGGAGTCATCCGGCGTCAGCCAGCGCGATTCCAGCGGCATGTTGTTCTGCGCGGCGCGCATGAAGTTGTAGCGGTCCAGCGTCAGGCTGGCGCTGTCACGCGCGTCGCGCACGATGTGCGGCCGCAGGAAGACCATCAGGTTGGTCTTGGTACGGGTGCGTTTGTCGTAGCGGAACAGATTGCCGATGAAAGGGATGGAACCCAGCAGGGGGACTGCCACGGTGGTGTTGGAAACGTTGTCTTCCAGCAGGCCGCCCAGCACGATGATCTGGCCGTCATCGACCAGGACATTGGTTTCCAGCGAACGCTTGCGGGTCACGATGCTGCTCGAATTGGTGGAGGCCGCATCGTCGATATTGCTGACCTCCTGGTAGAGCGCGAGCTTGACCGTGCCACCTTCGGAAATCTGTGGACGGATGCGCAGCGTCAGGCCGACGTCTTCACGCTCGATGGTCTGGAACGGGTTGCTGGAACCGTCGCCTGAGGTGGTGTACTGGCCGGTGACGAAGGGCACGGTCTTGCCGACCATGATGCTGGCTTCCTCGTTGTCCAGCGTCATCAGGTTCGGGGTGGACAGCACGTTGGCCTGGCCAGTGCCTTCCATGGCGCGCGCCAGTACGCCCAAGTTGAGGACTTCATTGCCGAGGATATCTACCGTACCCTTGACCACGCCCAGGCTCAGGCCTTTGCCTAGCGCGTCGATGGTGGTGGGGCCGTTACCGGTGAGGCCCGAGCCGCCCAGGTTGGAACCGCCGACGAAGGATGTATTGCCGCTGCTGATGCTGTCGCCGCCAACCATCCACTGGATGCCGAATTCAGCCGAGTTGTCGGCGTTGACTTCAACGATCAGGCTCTCGACCAGTACCTGGGCGCGGCGCTGATCGAGCTGGTCGATGACTTCGCGCAGGCTGCGATACAGGGGGTCGGGAGCGGAAATGATGAGGGTGTTGGTTGACGGGTCGGCCTGGATGGTTGCGCCGCCAGCCGAGAAGGCTACGGATTGCTGGTTGTTGCTGCTGCCGCTGCTGCTGGTGTTGCCGCTGCTGTTGTTGCTGCTGGTACCCAGCAGGCTGTTGGCCGAACGCGAGCTGCTGGAGGACGAGTTCGACGATGACGAGGACAGTCCAGAGGTATTGGACAGGCCCTCGCTGCCAGTGCTGCTGCCGCCCTGGCCGGTCAGCGCGCCGCGCAGGACTTCCGCCAGCTTGGTTGCCTGGGCGTTGCGCAGGTAGACCACGTGCAGGTTGCCGGGCTTGGTGGTGGGGCTGTCGATGCGTTGGATCAGTTCCTTGGCGAGATCCAGGCGGGCCGGACTGCCGGCGCGGATCAGCACGCTATTGGTACGCGGGTCGGCCACGACGGAAATGCGCTGGGTGGCGTCGCCCGAGCCCCCCTGGCCTTCCAGCAATTGCGAGGCCAGGCCGGCGATATCCGCGGCGATGGCGTAGCGGATGGGCACGACGTCCGTATTGATCGAGTGCGGCGTATCTATCCCGGCGATGACCTGGGCGATGCGATCCAGGTTGTCGGCGTAGTCGGTGATGACCAGCGTGTTGTTGCCGGGGTAGGCATTGATGGGGTTGTTGGGCGCGATCATGGGGCGCAGCACCGGGACAAGATTGGCCGCATTCTCGTAGCGCAGCGAGAAGACACGCGTGACCAGGCCGCTGCTGGGCACCGTGCCGTCGGCCGCGCTGACCGGGCTGCCTTGCAGCTTGGCATCGGCTTCGGGCACGACGCGGCTGACGCCATCGACCTCAACCACGGCAAAGCCTTGCATGCGCAGCGCGCCCAGCAGCATGGTATAGGCGGTCTGCGGTGATACCGGGGCTTCGGATACCAGTGTGAGCTGGCCCTTGACGCGCGGGTCGACGATGAAGTTCTTGCCGGTGAAACGTGCCAGCGCCCGCACCACGCCCTGCAGGTCGGCGTCAACGAAGTTGAGCATGACCTGGTTATCGCTGGTGGTGCCCCGGCCGGCAACCGTGCGCGGCGTCGCCGCAGCCGTGGTGACCTGCTTGCTGCGCGAAGTCTGGGCGGGCGGTGGCGGTGGCGGTGGCAGGTCGTTGCGGAACCGGCTGTCGTCGGCATTGCGCTGCACGCCGCCGCTGGTGCGGACCAGCAGTTCTGAGGCGTCCTGTTGCTCGGGCGGCGGCACGGTGGCGCAACCAGCCAGGATCAGGGTCAGCAGGGCGCTGGGAATCAGCGGAAAGGAAGAGGTCGGGGCGTTGCGCTTGACGGTCATGATGGCGATATCGTTTCGTTTCTGGGGGCGGGCTCAGCGGAAGCGCAGGCGGGTCTGATTGCCTGTGCGCGGTCCGAGCGCGGCGAGCAGTTCATTGAGGGCGCCGTGGACATCGGCGTTGGCGCTGGCTTCGACTTCGGCGGTGCCGTCGAACGCCAGCCCCTTGCTGTTGATGGTGCCTTCGCCTTGCAGGCGCAGCGGGCCCTGCCGGGTGGCCAGCGTCAGCTTGACGCGTTTATCGGTATCCTGACTAACCGCCAGATCATAGCTGCCGAATGGTTTCACCGGGGTGAGATCGGACGAGGCGTTACGCCACTGGATATCCAGCAGGCGGGTGCCGGGCGGCGTGGCGGCCCCCAGCGTGGATGCGGGCCAGTTCAATTGGAGCTCCCCCCCGGGTGCGATCGTGTCCAGCGCGGCATGGAAGGCGGTCAGTGTGGAGGCAGGCAGGCGCAGCGATTGCGCATTGATGGCCAGGCCGCGCCAGCCAGGGGCCAGCGTGACCGGGCCGCCCAGCCAGGGGTGACGGAGGTCTGCCACAGGCCCCTGGCGCCAGGCCAGTTTCCAGCTGAGCGGATCGGGCAGGGTGCGGCGTCGGCCTTCGGGGCCGACGGCGATAGTGGCGCTACCGTTCCAGATGGAACCGCTGGCGTCGACGATGGCGAGCGGCAGCGAAGCAGGCAGCAGAACCATGGCCCAGCGGGCGGGCATGACAGCCAGTGCGGCAGCCAGCGCGATCAGTATGAAACCGATGATTTTGAGGATCAGTTTACGACGCATCAAGCATTCTCCTGCGGGGCTGCCAGGATGATCTTGCCCGTTACCGAACCCGGACGGTCGCGGCCGTCGATGCGGGTACGGGACAGGTCTACGCTGCGGGTCTGCACATGCAGCAGGGCAGGCACGTCCGCCAGCCACTCGATGACGCGCCCGGCGCTGGCGTTCTCCAGCAGGACTTCCCACTGGCGCGCGCCGTCCATGCCGGCCTCGGTTTCGCGCAGGGTCGCCAGCTCGGAGAGACCGGCACGTTGCAGGCTCGATTGCAGTGCCGGCGTCAGTTCTTCGGCCGGAATGCTGCCGCTCTGGCCACGGCGCAGGGCCTGCGCCTCGCGGATGACGGCGTCGACCTTGAGTGCCGTTGCCTGCAATTGCGGCAGGCGCTTGTCGGCCTGCTCAATGGCGCCCAGCGCCGGCTTGATGCCGATCAGCCAGACCAGCGCCAGCGCTACCGCCAGGCCGCCAGCCTGCAGCAGCTTGCGCTCGCGCGGTTCGCGTTGCGACCACCAGGCGCGCAGGCGTTCGCTGGATTGCTCCAGGTTCTGTTTCCAGGCCGGGGTGGCCTGTGATGTCGGCGTATTCATTGCTGTCCTCCCTGGCTGCGTTCGCGGGCACGGCGAATGATCCAGGTATTTTCCAGGGTGTCGTCTTTGCGTATTTCCAGGCTCTGGGCGGCGGCGGCCTGGTTCAGGCTGGCTTCCGGCGGCGCCGTGAAGCCCTCGTTGAAGCCCAGCTGCAATTCGCCCTTGTCATAGACCAGGCGTGCGACCCGGCCCTCGGCGCCATTCATGACGCGCGCCGCAGCCAGGGCCAGCGGAACGAAATCATCATTGCTGCTGGCACCTCGAGCCAGGCGCAAGGTATCCCGGGCGTTTTCCGCCTGGCGCAGCGGGTCGATGATGACCGACATTTCCGGAAAGGCGCGGCGTACGCTTTGTTCAATGCCTGTCGTCAGGGTACGGACTTCGGCGCCACGCTGCGCGGCATGGATGTTCAGGCCCAGAATCCAGAGGGCGGCAGCGCCGGCGACCCACGCCAGCGGCGCGCGCCAGCGGCGCTGGTCGGCGGCGGGACGCCATTCCGGGCGGGCGAAGGACCATTTGGGCAGCGGTTGGCGCCAGCGCTCGTCGGCAGGCAGGCTCAACTGGCGCTCGCGTTCCTTGTCCTGCGCAGGCAACGCCAGCGGCAGCGGCGTGAGGCTCTGGACATTCAGGCCGACTTCCGCCAGCAGGCGCCAGGCCCGCAGCAGCGGTTCGCGGTCGGTCCATGCGACGATGGCACTGCCGTTTTCCTGCCTCGGGCCGTGGATGATGCACAGCGCGTCGGTATCCGACAGGGCCATCGATTCCACCAGCGATTGCACGGCCAGGTCCAGGCGGTTGCCGGACAGTGCGGGCACATTGAGCGTGACGATGACGGCGTCGCCAGGGTGCAGGATGGCTTGTACGCCGGGCGCCGGCACGGCGCTGGCAAGCTGCGCCAGCTGCAGCTCACCGGAACGGAGCACGGTGCCGTTGCGGTCCAGCAGCGCAAAGGCGACGTGGCTTTCGGGTCTCAGGCTGGCCAGAGGAGGAAGCGCCAGGCGTAGGTGATTCTTCAATTCATTTCCTTGATCCAGACGACCGTCGGGGAATTGCGATCGGCGCGGTTGAGCAACGCCTCCATGCCGACGACGGCATTGTCCAGTGAAACCTCTCCGGCTACCCGGAACCAGTTGCTGTTGGCTGTGATGCGGTTGCCGACGTCCAGTTCGCGGTTGGGCAGACGGTTGACGAAGTCACCACTGTTGTTGAACCACTGGCCTCGGTCACGCTGTACCACCAGGGCCCGTGCATCGGCCAGCGACAGGCCGGAGATGGCGGCGCTCAGCACTTCCGCGCTGGCGGTATTGGCATTGATGGCCGTCGTGGCGGGCAAAACGGTGAGATAGGGGCGCAACAGGTCTACGGTAGTGGCGTCGATATCGTCGATGCCGCGCAGATCGTTGATCGTCCGCAGGCCGGGTGCGCTGGCACGCCGGTTCTCGGTGGGCTGGCTGTCGGCAACGCGCTGGGCAATGCTGCTGGCAAGATGGGTGGGCACGCGCAGATAGTTCAGCAGGCGTTCCAGCGACATCAGTTCTTCCGGTTTGATGACGCCCTGGGCAGCCAGGTTGTTCAGGTTGTATTTACCCTGCTCATCTTCTACGCGGCCGGAAAACAGCGCGGTGCGTGGATCATCAGGTTCGGAAACTTCCAAGCCTGTAATCGGACGGGCCCAGGCTGAATCCGGCCGGGTGATGGCATTGCGCCGGGCATCCCAGCGCAGGATGACGCGCGACCAGTCCAGCCCGCCGCGCAACAGCCAGTCGGCCTGCGCCCGGTCTCGTTCGCTGGCCAGGGTGCGTGCCAGGTAGGCTTGGCGTTCCAGGATAGCGGTGGCGGCAATGGCGGCGGCCGCCACGACGATCAGCGCGCTGATCACGGCCATGCCGCGTTGTCGCCAGGCTGTCAGCCGCATGCTGGGCAAGCGCGGCAGCAAGCTGCGCCCTGGCGCAGGCCGGGCGGGACGGACGGGGTAGGAGCGTCGGCGCATCATGGCAGCAGCACCACCTTGCGATAGCGGCCGGCATCCGGGCCCGACGCACGGCCTAGCGTGATTTCCAGGCCTGTCGCATTGGGCGAGCCTTCGGGCAGCGGCAGGTTGGTCCAGCCGCGTCCCGGCAACCACGCGCGGACTTCGAACAGATTCACGTCGTCGAGCACGACCGTGCCTTTTTGTGGCGGCTCGGGTAGCGGCAATTGCCGGCCGGCGGGGGCGATGGCGCGCATCAGGCGCGTTCCTTCCAGCCACCAGCGTACCTGCTGCCAGGTGCCATTGTCAGCCGGGGCGGCGCGTGTGACCTGCAGGTAGGGGACGCCGCCATCGGTACGGATATAGTTGATGCCGGCCGGCAGCGAACGGGCGACCACAGCCTGCCCGACAGGATGGTATTCGGGCAGGATGTTGTTGTCTGCGTGCAGGCGCAGGTCGCGGTCCAGCTGGCCGAAAACGCGCATCAGGGACATGATGTCTTCGGAAACCTGTTCCAGGCGTTCGCTGGTGCGCTCCACGCTGTCGAGTGCGCGCCATGAAATCAGGCTGACCAGCGCCATGAGCATCAGTGCGACCAGAACTTCGATCAGGGTAAATCCATGTTGCCGGCTGTGCATGGCTTATCTCAGCGACGACAGCAGGCCGCGCAAGTCGGCAAGTACCGTGCCTTCGGCATCGCGGACTCGTATGGTGACCTGGCGGAAATTGGTATTGTTGGAACTGCGGATTTCCTGCTCGCAGGTCAGGGTCAGCGGCCCCTGGGGGCAATTTTCCGTTTGCCGCCCCGGGCCTGGGAAGGCATTGAGCAGGCGCAGCTCGGCCATGCGGTTTTCCGCTGACAGCAGCGCCAGGCTGCGCTCGCGCATGGCCTGGGTGCCGCTTGCGCTCAGTCCCAGGGCGCGCACGCAGGCAGCCAGTGCCACGCCGGCGATGGCCAGCGCGACCAGTACTTCTATCAGCGTGAAACCGGACGTGCGGGCACGCCGCAGGCGAGGCAGGTTCATGGCAGCACGACCTCGTAGTGCCCGGTTGCATCGCGCTCTATGCGCAGGTGCTGCTGGCCGTTGTCCAGCTCGATGACCATCGGGTCAGGCATCCATTCCACATTGAAGACATTGGCCGAATTGGGCGAGAGACGCACGGTGACCGGCGTTTCGCTGTCCCAGCGGCGTGGGCGCAGCAAGTCGTCGTTCTCGAAATACTCGGATTCCACCGGTGCCAGCGCGCTCATGCCTACCGGCAGCGCCAGCGTGTGCGGGCGGCGTGCGAAGCGGTAGCCCTGCGTATCGAATTCCCAAACGATGGGACGCCCGCCGCTACGGGCTTCCGACTGCACGACGGGCAGCAGTTGAGCCAGGCGGTGGGCATCTTGTTGCAAGGCGCGATCCTTCGAGGAGGGAAAGGCGCTCAGGCCGGCGATGGCGGTAACGATACCGATGATCGCCAGCACGACCAGAAGTTCCAGCAGGGAAAAACCGTGTTGTCCGCCAGAAAGACCGGGTAAGGCTTTATTGCCAGGAACCGATATCGGCATCGTTGCCTTCGCCGCCGGCCTGGCTGTCCGCGCCGAACGAGAATATGTCGATTTCGCCGTGTACACCGGGATTCAGGTATTGATAGGGAGCGCCCCAGGGGTCGTTGGGCAGGCGGTCCATATAGGAGCGCCAGTTGTTGGGCAGGGGCGCCACGTCGGGACGCTTGACCAGCGCTTCCAGGCCTTGAGCCTGGCTCGGGTAGCGGCCGTTGTCCAGGCGATAGAGCTTGAGTGCCTGCATAATCTCGCTGATATTCAGGCGAGCAGCGGTGATACGCGCCTGGTCGGGACGATCCAGCAGGTTAGGCACCACCAGTGCGGCGAGAATGCCCATGATGACCACGACTACCATGATTTCGATCAGGGAAAAACCGGACTGCCGACCGGCGCGGCGGAAACGGCGCTGGCGGGAAAGGAAGCGGGGGGCCGAGGAGGCGGTGGGTATCATGGCGACGTCAAAAAACTGTCAAATGAATGAGAATAGCATTAGTTTATACTTTGTCACTCCCGGATAGGGGAGATTGGGCCCGCACATCATATAGAAAGGCAGGGTTGTGCGTGATCCGGACAATTCCGTACGATAACCCCCGTTCTGTTGCGCCGGGATGACAGTGCTTATTGCTGCAGGCTGCGAGGCGGAGGGCCTTGGTACCCGTTCCTGTTGTTCCTTCTGTTTTCCTGCTGCTGTCCCTGCGTTTCCTGCCCTAATATATCTGGACTTTGCCTGCCCGCGATTCGCGGCCCTGAATATTTGCCACTGTCACGGTGCATTTGTGAATTTTCGTCTTCCTGCCTTACGTTTTCCCCAGATCCGTGTGAATCCGGCGAGCCTGGTACGCCTGCTGGCGGCCCTGGCGCTGGCCGTCGGGTTGGGGGTATGGACGGTTTTGCTGCTGGCGCCGAGGCCCGGCGCCATTCCTCCCTCCATGACTTTCGAGACCGTGGCTGGTACGGACGTCCAGCCGGTGGCGCGCTGGTTTGGCGGCGGCAATCAACGGGTGCGCGTGACGGTGGCGGGGATCATCGCCATGGGCAACGACCGTGGCGCTGCCGTGCTGAGCGTGGATGGCGCCACGCCCCGTGCTTACCGCGTGGGTGAAACCCTGGCGCCGGGCGTCACACTGGTGGCGGTGGCGCGCGATGAGGTCTCGATAGACCAGGATGGCGCGGTCGAAGCCGTGCGCATGGCTGCCGACCCGAGGCCGGTGATCCAGGGCTTCGTGAAAGTCGCGCCGGAATCCTCGCCAGCCCAGCCCTGATGCGTTGAGCTTGATAGAACATTCTTGAGATTGCGTTTCCTTGCGCTCCGATACACTGGTCAGGTACCAGTCCGGTATCGGCATGGCGCCGGTGCTGCGCCCCTTTGGCGGCGCCAGGGCTGGCGCGCATTATCCAGTCATCTTCCCCGCAAGGAGCCAGACATGTCCGCAGTAACCCAGGAAGCCGCAACGACGGAAGTCACGCTGTCCAAGCGTCTGCAAACTGAGACCGGCGCACAGCACCAGCGCATGCACGGCCTGATGGCGCGTGCCAATCCCTTTGCTGATGTGCAAAGTTATGCAAAGTTTGTTCAAGCGCAGTATCTGTTCCAGCGCGACGTCGAGTTCTTGTTCAGCGACGAGCGCCTTAAGCAACTGGTGCCGGATCTGGATATCCGTGGCCGCCAGGAAGCCGCGCTGCAGGATTTGAAGGACATCGGCGCCGATGCCCCGGCAGACATCGCCATCGCCACCTCGGACGTGGTGTCGCCCGAAGCGCTGGGCTGGCTGTATGTCTCCGAAGGTTCCACGCTGGGCGCTGCCTTCCTGTTCAAGGAAGCCGGTGAAAAGCTGGGCCTGACCGCCGAACATGGTGCCCGCAATCTGGCCGCCTATCCGGAAGGCCGTGCCAAGGCCTGGAAGAGCTTTGTCAACGCGCTGAACGAAAGCGGACTGAGCCAGGAAGAGCAGGATCGTGTCGTGGCCGGCGCCAACGCTGCCTACGACCGCTTCGGCGATCTGCTGACCTCGCACTACCAACTGGCCTGATCTGCTGACCGCAGCAACCGGCGCGTGGCTCCTTGCCCGTGACGGTTGGATGGCCGGAGCACCGCCACGACGTGTCTCCCGGTAAACCCGGGATGCATGGCGTGGCGGTTTTTTTGCCTCAGAATGATCCCAATCCTGAGGTGCGCCAGAGGGTGCCTGAATTGGATATATAAGCATAATCAACTATTTGCATTTGTATAATAGCAAGTGATTCTCATCTGCTTTATGCTTGCTTCCGTGGGAGATGTGAAATAATGGCGCGGTTGGTTGAGCATTGATAGATCAGCCGGACACACATGAAAGTTTTGAGAGTTTTGATATGAACATCACAAGAAGAAAGCTCCTGATGGGGTCAGGGGCTGCCGTCGTTGTGGCTGGTGGCGCGGTCCTGACCCCCATGCTGACGCGCGAAGGAAGCCTGGTTCCGGGTCAGCCCCGGGTCGGTTTTGTCGAAGGCATGGAAGGACCGCTGCCGGCTCAGGCAGACGTCGTTGTTGTCGGCGCGGGTATTCTGGGCCTCATGACAGCAATCAGCCTGGTTGAACGCGGACTGTCGGTCGTGATCGTCGAGAAGGGCAATATCGCGGGTGAGCAGTCGAGCCGCTTCTATGGCCAGGTCATCACTTACAAGATGCCTGACGCTACGTTCATGCTGCACCATCTGGGCAAGCAGCGCTGGCGTGAAATGAATGCGAAGGTTGGTTTCGATACCAGCTACCGCACCCAGGGCCGGGTTGAAGTGCCGCTGGACGAAGAAGACCTCGAAAATGTCCGGAAGTGGATCGCCGCCAGGAGCGCGGAACTCGGTCCCGATATTCCGTTCAAGACCCGCATCATTGAGGGAGCGGAACTTGCCCAGCGGCTGCGGGGTGCTGTTTCTGAATGGAAGATCGCCGGTTTCGAAGAGGACTCCGGCAGTCTGGATGCCGAGGTCACGACGTTCGTCATTGCCGAATACGCCAAGCGTATCGGTGTCAAGATCTATACGAATTGCGCTGCGCGTGGCGTGGAAACCCAGGCAGGGGCGATTTCCGATCTCGTGACCGAAAAGGGCGCCATCAGGACCTCCCGCGTCGTGGTGGCGGGTGGCGCGTGGTCCAGGCTGTTCATGCAGAACCTGAATGTTTCAGTTCCGACGCTGCCGGCCTACCAGTCCCAGCAACTCGTCAGCGCCGCCCCAGGCCTGCCGGGCGGCAACGTGGCGCTGCCTGGAAATATCTACTTCCGCGAACAGGCGGACGGTACCTATGCGACCTCGCCCCGAGTCATTGTGGCGCCGGTGGTGAAAGAGTCCTTCATCTACGGGTACAAGTATCTCCCGTTGCTGGCCTTGCCTGACTTCCCGGTTCATATTTCGCTGAACGAGCAATTGCTGAATTCGTTCATGCAGTCGACCCATTGGGCACTGGATGAGGTTTCGCCGTTTGAAACGAACAGGAATATGGTTGCGGCCCCTGATCTGCCGGAACTCAATGCCTCACTGGAAAAGCTCAGGGCAGAGTTCCCTGCGTTCAAGGAGGCGACGCTGATTGACCAGTGGAGTGGCGCGATGGCGATTGCACCGGATGAAAATCCGATCATCTCGGTCGTGAAAGAAGTACCTGGCATGGTCATCAATACGGCAACGGGCTGGGGCATGACGGAAAGCCCGGTCTCGGCCGAAATTACCGCAGCGCTGCTGCTTGGTGAAAAGCCCATCCTGGATCCGACGCCTTTTGACCTCTATCGCTTCGCCTGACGGTCTACACCACCAGGCTTGCTGCATCGGCACACGGTGCGGCAAGCGGTTTGCCGTCTTTCTGGCTTGCCACGGGCCCGGCCCGGATCGCTTCTAGCAATCCAGGCCGGGCTCAGCCGCATGTGGCTTACGGCAGGTTGTAGGCGATCACGTAATCGCTACGGTTGTCATTGGTACCGGTACGGGTGGCACCGCCTGCGATCACGACGACATATTGCTTGCCATCGGTCCCGATATAGCTCATCGGGGCACCCTGGCCGCCCACGGGCAGGCGACCGCGTCACAGTTCTTCACTGCTGTCGTTATCCAACGCGCGGCTGTAGCAGTCCAGCGAGCCGTGGAAGCATGCCAGGCAGCCGGAGAGCAAGTGTCAGGGGTGGTATCAATCGGGCCTATGTTGGCGTTTTACCGGGTTTTTGACGGGGTTTTGTCGGAGCGTTGTCGGGCGCCGCAGCCGTGGAATCGGCGTGTTCGCGCCGCAGCAGTTCGCGTTTGCGCGCAACGCCCCAGCGGTAGCCCGATATGTCGCCGTCCTGGCGCACGACACGATGGCACGGAATGGCGACAGCCAGCTTGTTGGCGGCGCAGGCTTGGGCGACGGCGCGTACCGCCTTGGGGGCACCAATGCGGTTGGCGATGTCCATGTAGCTGGCTGTGGCCCCGGGGGGAATCTCGCGCAGCGCCTGCCAGACTCTTTGCTGGAAGGCCGTGCCGCGAACATCCAGCGGCAGGTTCAGGCCCAACGCAGGGGTTTCGATGAACCCGACTACCTGGGCGATCCGTTGTTCGAATGCCGGGTCGCCTCCCAGCAGTTCTGCCCTGGGAAATTGGTCCTGCAGGTCGCGTAAAAGCGCTTCCGGCGAATCGCCTAGCAGAATGGCGCAGATGCCCTGCTGGCTTTGGGCCACCAGAATCGCGCCCAGGCTGCATTGCCCGATGGCAAAACGGATGAGGGCGCCGGCGCCGCCCGCACGATAGCTCCGGGCAGGCATGCCCAGCACCTGTGTGGCATTTTCATAGAAACGGCTGTTGGAGTTGAACCCCGCGTCGTAAATGGCGGCGGTGACCGAAGCCGTATCTCCGCTCAATGCCGAGCGCAGGCGGCGCACGCGAGCGGCCTGGGCATAGGCTTTGGGCGTGACGCCGGTTTCTGCCTTGAATACCCTGTGGAAATGGTAGGAGCTCATGCCGGCCTGTTGCGCCAGCACGTGCAGGCCGGGCGCAGTCTCTGCCGTTTCGATTTGCAGGCAGGCTTGACGGATGATGGCGGCATGGCGCGCCGAGGTCTGATCCAGCGCCTGGACACGTTGGCTGGGCCGGTAGCCAGCGGCTTCGGCAGCAGCGGGCGTGGGGAAGAATGTGACATTCTCGCGGCGCGGGCGTTTGCCGGCGGCGCCGGGCAAACAGTAGAGCCCGGTGGTGCGCACGGCATAGACAAAATGCGCATTCGCACCGGCATCGCGTGCTATCACGGCGTGCCAGCGTTGTTCGTCCGTGTCGTAGCAGGCAGGCTGGTCAGTCATGATGCATGGGTTCCAGATCTGTGGATGACAAGGAGACAGGCTCAGGTTGTAACGGCACTGCGCATGCGCCAAAGATACCAGGTAGCGATGGTGCGGTATGGTTGCCAGGCGCGGCCGAATTCGCGCATTTGCCTGGCGCTTGGCATTGTCTCCAAGCGCTTGAGCAGCCGGTAGCCGTCACGCACGCCCAGATCGTCCGCAGGCAGGATATCGGATCGTTCCAGTGTATAGATCAACAGCATCTCGACGGTCCAGCGACCCACGCCCTTGAGGGTGATCAGCCGTTCAATCAGCTTGTCATCGTCGAGCCGCAGGGCTTGCGCACGCGAGGGCACGGTGCCGTCCAGCGTGGCCCGGGCGATGCCCTGCACGGTTGCCAGTTTGGCGGCGGAAAACCCGCAGGCGCGGATGGCAGCCGGGTCGCAGGCCAGCAGCTGCGCCGGAGCCGGGAACGGGCTGCCGGGAAACAGCGCCAGCAGGCGTGCCAGGATGGTGTCGCCGGCCTTGGTGCTCAACTGCTGGTAGGCGATGGCGCGCACCAGGGCTTCATAGGGTTCGCGGGCGGGTTTGGCCGCATGGCGGCAGGGACCGATGGCAGCAATGTTGCGCGCCCAATCAGCATCCAGACTGGACAGGTGCGCTGCCGCTCGTTCGTAGGCCTGCGGTGACAGGTCGGCGGCAATCGCTTGCACGGTGGCCGGGGCGTGGGTTGCGCCAGCCATGGTCAGAATCCGGGCAGCCGGTTGCTGTGTTGTACGGGCGGCGCGGACGAGGCCGCAGGCAGGGCGTGTTCGTGCGCCAGCAGCCAGTGCTTGCGGTGCAGGCCGCCACCGTATCCGGTCAGGGAGGAATTGCTGCCGATCACACGGTGGCAGGGCAGCACCAGGCTGACGGGATTGGCCCCGTTGGCCAGCCCTACAGCCCGCACGGCGGCCGGGTGTCCGATATTATTCGCCAGTTCGCCGTAGCTGAGGGTATGGCCGGCGGGAATACTGCGCAAGGCATGCCAGACCTGCCGTTGAAACTCCGTGCCGCCCAGGGCGACAGACAGGCGGTCGAGCGCGTGAAGTTCTCCACCGAAATAGCGCAGCAGAGCGTCGGCAGCCGCTGGCGCTTCGGCGGTAGCGCGCAGGCGGATGGCCAGGCTGCGGTATTGGCGTGTCATCAGTTGGTGCATACGGGCTTCGTGGTCATGCCAGTCCAGCGCGCGCAGGCGGCCCTGTTCGTCCGTGACCAGCAAGGCCTGCCCCAGCGGTGTTTCTGTGCGGTACAGCAGGAAGATGGCGCCATGCGCCGTGGCGTCGGCTGGCGGTATGGCAGCGCCAGATGGCGAGCCAGCGACGGCGGGGGCGACAGGCATATGCATGGAAGACGGTTGGGGTTGAGGCATGGCGGCAAAAGGTGTCGGAACGGGGTGTGCGGGGCCGGCAGCCGGCAGGGCGGAGAATGGGGAAATCATGATGCTATCTCACCTGGGTAATCCTGATGCTGCAGCTTAGTATCTGTTGCCGGCCCCGGCACTCCGGTTCTTGCGGTCGAATTTCCGCAGGCTCTGGTACTGGCAACGGCTGCCGCTTGCTTTATCATTTCCGCCTGGGTGTGCGGCGGCCCGGCCCTGGGCGGCCGGCAGCCATGCGTGGGGCAAAGATCGCAAGGGTATTTTTCATGCGAATGGGCATACGCGCCGAATGGCGCAGGGCCGTGGGGCTGGTGGGGGTACTGCTGCTGTTGCAGCTGGGAGGCGAGAGCGTGCGTGGCGCCTTGCGGTTCGAACGCGATGCCATCGCCGCCGGTGAACTCTGGCGTTTGTGGACGGCGCACTTCGTGCACCTGGGTTGGAATCACGCATGGCTCAATTGCGCCGGCGTGCTGTTGTGCTGCCTGCTGGCGCCCGAGCGCTTCGACCGCCGCCTGTGGCTGCGCCTGGCCTGCTTGGCGCTGGGCGTAGGGCTGTGCCTGTGGTGGCTGTCGCCCGGGGTGCCTGATTACGTGGGGCTGTCAGGCGTGCTATATGGCATGTTTGTGCTGTGCCTGCTGCCCCAGGGTTTGCAGGGGGATAAAAGTGCCTGGCTGGCGCTGGCCTGCGTGTTGGCCTGGATGCTCTGGCAGTGGCTGGTGGCGCCCTCGGTTTCCGAAGAGCGGATGATAGGCGGCACCATCGTCAGCATCGCCCATGTCTACGGCTTCTGCCTGGGGTTGGCGGGCGTGGGGCTGGGCTGGCTGGCCGCGCGCCGCCAGCGGCCAGTGGCCGCGCAAGAGGCGGGCGGCCGCAACCAGGGAGGACGGCCCCCAGGCTGACAGCATGGGGCGCCCGCCGTCCCTGTGCATCAGGCAGCGAGCGGTTCGAAACTCTCCGCGTGTGCCATGTGCCACATGCGTTCATAGAACTCGCTGCCGATTGCGCCCGACAGCAGCTCGCCCGGCTTGAGGAAGTGATGTAGCTGGGAATACAGGCGGATTTCCGTGCCGGTCATGCGGCGGGCCAGATGGCGGGCCTCCACCTGCGAAGGATGGGACAGGCCGGCGGCTGCCAGCAACTCTGCCAGGGCCTTGAGCGTATTCTGGTGGTAATGGAATACACGTTCCGCCTTGTCTGGCACCACCAGCGCCTGCTGCCTGCGCTCATCCTGTGTCGCCACCCCGGTAGGGCAGTGGTTGGTATGACAGGATTGGGACTGGATGCAGCCAATGGCGAACATGAAGCCGCGGGCAGAGTTGGCCCAGTCGGCACCCATGGCCAGGACGCTGGCGATATCGAAGGCGCTGATGATCTTGCCGCTGGCGCCAATCCGGATGGACTGGCGCAGGTTCAGGCCGACCAGCGTGTTGTGGACGAACAGCAGCCCTTCACGCAGCGGCAAGCCCATGTGGTCGATGAATTCCAGCGGAGCGGCGCCGGTGCCGCCTTCCTTGCCGTCCACCACGATGAAATCGGGCAGGATGCCGGTTTCGTGCATGGCCTTGGCGATGGCCATGAATTCCCAGGGATGGCCGATACAAAGCTTGAAGCCGACCGGCTTGCCGCCGGAAAGCTCGCGCAACTGCGTGATGAACTGCAACAGCTCCAGCGGTGTGCTGAAGGCGCTGTGGCTGGAAGGCGATACGCAGTCGCGATCCATGGGAACACCACGCGTGGCGGCGATTTCCGGTGTGATCTTTTCCTTGGGAAGAATGCCGCCATGGCCGGGTTTGGCGCCCTGGCTCAGCTTTATCTCGATCATCTTCACCTGGGGATCAGCGGCGTTGCTGGCGAAGAGGGCGGGATCGAAGCGCCCCTCCGCGTTCCTACAGCCGAAATAGCCGCTACCCAGTTCCCAGGTCAGGTCGCCGCCGTATTCGCGGTGGTACGGGCTGATGGCGCCTTCGCCTGTATCGTGGATGAAATTACCCATGCGCGCGCCCCGGTTGAGTGCGCGGATCGCATTGGCGCTCAGAGCACCGAAACTCATGGCGGAAATATTGAACACCGACATGGAATAAGGCTGGCTGCACGCGGGGCCGCCGATATCCACGCGGAACGTGGCGGGGTCTGCCAGCGGGGCGGGGCGGATCGAATGCGCCATGAATTCATAGCTGGGCTGGTAGACATCCAGCAGAGAACCGAAAGCCTTGTCCGAGCTTTGCTGCTTGGCGCGTGAATAGACGAGTGCGCGTTGGGCGCGGGAGAAAGGCAGGGCCTCGTTATCGCCTTCTATCAAATACTGGCGGATTTCCGTACGGAAACTCTCCACCAGATAGCGGACATTCCCCGTAACCGGGTAATTGCGCCGCACTGAGTGAGCGGTCTGGCGCAGATCGTAAAAGCCCAGGATGCTGAGCGCCAGCGTGATCAGGGTAGGCAGCCACGCCCAGGAAAAATGGCCGGCCAGCAGCAACAGCGGCAGCGAAATGACGGTATAGGCAATACAGGCCAGGAATACGGCATAGCGGCCCAGCACGGAAAGATTCATAGCGGCTCCTTCGTAAAGCAGGAAAACCCGCCTGGCGCCACGGCCAGCACTCAAACATTCGCACCAGCACCGGGGCCGGAGCTGCCGTGGCAGGCAGCGGGGCGAGACATCCCGGATGGTAGCGTTTCCTGCCGCAAACGCCCTTGATCCGGCGCAGTCGCGTAATACGATGTAATGGGCGCCGACGCGCCGTGTGCATGCGGCTGCATCAACGACACCAGCGTTGATTCGTGACGACTCACGTCCGAACCGCGCGTTTTGCTTGGGTCATTGAACCGTCACATCAAATCTCTATAGTTTTCCCGCACCTCTAATCCGGGCTGCTACCGACACCCGTCCTCATCGGCATTGCGCCGCGCTCCCTGCGCGGCTTCCCTGGCTGGATCGTCCAGCCCGATGCCACATCGGAGCTTCACCTCAATATGCATTCCCAACGCCTCGCACCCCGCCTGCCCTCCATGCTGGCGGGTCTGACCTGTGCCATCCTGCTCGCCGCCTGCGGCAGCGACAACAATGACAATACGGGCATCACGATTCCGCCCACCGTCGAGCCGAAGCCAGAATCCGGCGCCTGGAGCGCGGGCGATCTGCACGTGCATACCTATCAGTCCGACGACGCCCAGGTCAGCTTGGAACACGTGCTCGATTCTGCTTTCGAGCGCTACGATCTGGATTGGGTCTCTATTTCCAACCACCTGCGCCTGTCCCGCCGCGACCATACCGGCGCCGAGATCGCTGGCGGTTCGATTCCTTTTTCGCAAGGCATGGCTGAGTATGAAGTGCCTTTCATCCAGCAGGCGCAGGCCAACGGCAAGTACGCTGGCAAAACGATTTTCTCGTCGTTCGAATGGGATATGCCCACGCATGATCACGTGAACATCGGTATCGGCCTGGATGCCCCGTTCTCCGCCGAATCGCTGACGGCTGTGGCCGAATTCGAGTACCTGTTTACCAGCCGCGACGCCGCGCTGTTCGATGCCTCTCTGGTCGAGCGCCTGTCCGCCGAGACCCGGGCCTATTCCTCCCACGCCGATTCGCTCAAGGCTATCGCCTGGCTGCGCGACAACCATCCAGACAGCTATGTGCTGCTGAATCATCCTTCGCGCTACATGGGCAAATACACCATTGCCCAGATCCGCGAAATGAACGATCTGGCACCAGAGATTTTCTTTGCAATGGAAGGTATGGTCGGCAACCAGATGGAGCCTGATCGCGGCGGTTATGCCGAAGCCTATACCGATGGCAATCTGCCCTCGCGGACCTACGGCGGAACGGATTACCTGGTTGCCAAGCTCGGCGGCACCTGGGACGCGCTGCTAGGCGAAGGCCGGCGCGTTTGGAACGTGGCCAATTCCGACTATCACTTTCTGACCGCCAACGGCCAGCACAGCAGCGGCTACGCACCAGGAGAGTATGCACGCACGTATCTGTTCAAGGATGGCGATACCATGGCCGACATTCTGGCTGGCCTGCGCGCCGGGCGTTTGTTCGGTGTTTTCGGCGATCTGATCGACGCGCTGGATTTCCAGGCTGTGAGTGGCGATGCCAGCGCCCATATGGGCCAGGAACTGAAGGTGGCCCAGGGCAGCGAGGTGGACGTGACTATCCGCTTCCGCAGCCCTTCCGCCAATAACTACGAGTATCCGCTGGGCAGCGGCAATCCGACCTACGTGCGTCCCACAGTGGATCACGTGGACCTGATCGTCGGTGACGTCACCGGCAAGGCCGAGCCTGGCACAGCCGCTTACGAACGTGCGACCAATTCGTCCACGCATGTGCTGGCACGATTCACCCGCGAGGACTGGACGCTGGACGAAGACGGCTATTACACGATCCGCTATACCATGACTGCCGAACGCAACCAGTATTTGCGCCTGCGCGGTACCAATCTTGGGGTAGACGTGGACGGTGAGACCGCCAACGGCGAACCGCTGCCGGACGCGAAGGTGACGATCACCGAGAACAAGGCCCGTTTCGACGCCATCAATGCGCGTAACTACAACGATCTGTGGTTCTATTCGAATCCGGTGTTTGTCAGCGTGGAGTAAGGCGAAGGTGCGCAGGTGCTTATGCGCCTGCGCGGCGGCGCAGTGACACGTTCAGGGAAGGCAGCTGTATTGACCCAGCAGAACCTGCTTAACTTATGCGGCTAAAGGGTAGGTTTGAGCCGGGGCTTTCATCTTCAGCGCTTGGTGGGGCCGTTGATGGTTATAAAAGCGTATCCAGTCGCCAATCACGCGACTGGCATGCCGCAGGGTTTCGAAGCGGTGGCGATGTGCATATTGGTCTTTCAATGTGCGGATGACGCGTTCGAGCATGCCATTTTGCTGTGGGCAGTGCGGCGTGATGAACTCCTGGTGCAGCCCGTAGCTGCGAACCAACGCGATTCACCTAGGCGCGAGGCTGGTTTCGATCACTATAAGGAGATATCGAATAATAGTGCGCACTGCTTCAAAGAGTTTTCCCACACTTTTTTGCATACTCGATCAGCGCAGCGTTGATGACCGCAGATTTGCTCATTCCATCAACTGTGAGCGCGTCCAACGCCGCACTGGCTTTAGCGGTCAGGAATCCGCCGGGCATTCGGGTGCGGCCTTCTTCGAGCAAGCGGGCGTGGTACTGTCGCTGGGGTTCGAATGGTTTGTTCATGTTCGCATTGTAGTGCGCACTAAGTAGCGGCGCCAGCGGCGTTATACAAACCTCAGGACGAAAAAAGCCCGCAAATTCCAGCGGGCTTTTTGGTATAAGGATTTTTATTTGGTGCCTAAGTTATCTTGTAAATCAATGTGTTACGCATGATTTATGGCGTCCCCAACAGGAATCGAACCTGTATCTAGAACTTAGGAGGTTCTTGTTCTATCCGTTGAACTATGGGGACGAAGCGGCACCTGAATCCAGCATTGTAACTGTTAATGCCCCATCTTTGCACGTGTTGATTCAGGCGCGGGTGGTCTGGCTGGCAGCCGGGCGGGCTGTCGGGGCAGGGTGTCGGCTGCCGGCCGGCGCGCTATGATTCCCGCTTGCGCAAGCCAGTCAGGAACCCAGGAATCTATGCCAGAGCTACATACCGATATGCCCAGAATCGACATCGCGGCCTTGGCGGACATGCCGGCAGGCGGGACGCTGGTGCTGACGGTCAATAACCGTTGGGCGCGCCGACTGACCCAGGCACTCGCCGAGCGCCTGCGCAGTACGCGCCAGGTCAGCGAGTTGCCGCATATCGTGCCGCTGGCATCCTGGTACCGCGAGGCGGCAGAGAGCCTGGCATTCGTGCCGGATGCCCATTTGCCCGCGCACTGGCTGGATAGTTTTGCGTCCGCCATGGTGTGGATGGATGTGATTCACGAGGCCGAGGCCGAACGCCTGCTGATGGATGCCGCGCAGGCCGCGTCGCTGGCACGCGAGGCCGATACCCTGCTTGACGAGTGGGACATCGAGGTACTCGGTCCTGAGGAAACGGACGAATACCGCCGTTTCCTGGCCTGGCGCGCCGCCTATCTGGAAAAACTGCAGGCGCTGGACGCCGAGGATGCGAATCAGGCCATAGGCCGTGTACTGGCTGCCATGCGGCAACAGGCCATTCGTTGGCCGCAGGTGTTGGTGCTGGCCGGTTTCACCGAGCAGTCGCCACGCATGCAGCGCATTCTTGCTTTGGCGCGAGAGGCCGGCACGCAGTGTCTGGCGTTGACGGAAGAGCAGGCGGATACTGGTGAAGCCACGCGCCTGATGGCGGTGGACCACGCGGCCGAATGGCGTGAAGCGGCGGCATGGGCGGCGCAGCAATTGGTTGCCCAACCCGAAGGGCGGTTTGCGATCGTGGCTTCCGGCCTGGAAGCGGATGCGCCGCTGGCGCGCCGGGTGCTGGCGCGCGCGCTGCGGCCGCTGGCGCCTGAGCTGCCGGAGTCTGCCTGGTTCAATATTTCGGTGGCTAGGCCGCTGCCTCAGTGGCCGGCAGTGCGCGCCGCGCTGGCATGGTTGAAGGTCATGGCTGGCTGGGATGACACCAGCGGTTGTGATGCCGCCACCCTGGGGGCGGCGTTGCTGGCCGGGCATGTCGATTGGGGCGGTCTGCGCTGGCCGCCTGCGGCACTGGATGCACAGTGGCGCAGGCGCGGCTGGAGTACGGTGGGGGCGGCGCATTGGAACCGGGTTTTGCAGGACGGCGGCGAGGCTTTTGCCGAGCGTTGGCAGCGGGCTCGCGAGGCCTGGCGTGTGCCCCAGGGGGCTGCTGGTGCCGCCGTCTGGGCAGCCGCCATGCGCCATACCCTGGATGCGCTGGGGTTTCCGGGACGGCAGCAGATAGATAGCGTGAGCTATCAGGTTCTGGAGGCCTTTGGCGAGGCGTTGGCGCGTTTTGCCGCGCTCGAACCCGTGGCAGGCCGCCTGGGCGGACGCATGGCGGTTGCCTTGCTGGAACGCCTGGCCGACAGCATGCCTTTCCAGCCGCAGCGCGATTTTCGTGCGCGGCTGGATGTACTGGGTTTGTTGGAGGCCGAGGGCGGGCGCTGGGACGGGCTTTGGGTGATCGGCCTGACGGACGAAGTCCTGCCTGCGTCGCCCAAGCCCAATCCGCTGGTTCCGGCGCCGGCATTGCGACGTGCCGGTGCTCCGCGGGCGACGGCGGGCCGTGAACGCGCCTGGGCGGCACAACTCTACGAGGCCTTGTTGCGCGGTGCACCTGCCGTGGTGTTCAGCCATGCCGAGCGCGAAGGCGAGCGGGAATTACGGCCTTCGCCGTTCATTGCCGGGCTGCCAGTGGTGCCGCCGCAAGCAGCGGCGGCCAACGCGCCACCACTGCAGCTGGAAGAACTCGATGACAGCCAGGGGCCGCCTCTGGCTGAAGGCGAGCAGGTGACGGGGGGGCTGGATGTACTGGATACTCAGGCGCGCAATCCGCTCTGGGCGTTTGTGCGCCATCGCCTGGGTGGCCGCGAATTGCCGGCGTATGAACCGGTCGCCGGGATGAACGTGCGCGGGCAGTTCCTGCATCATGCGCTGGAGTTGCTGGGCCATATGCTGCCCGACCAGGATCAATTGCATGCCGCCATGGAAGAGGGGCGCCTGGAGGCGCTGGTCGTGGAAGTGGTGCGCCAGGCGGCGCAGGAGCACCTGGGCGCCTACGAGCCGGCGCTGCGCGAACTGGAGTGCGAGCGCGGTCGTGGGTTGTTGCTGGACTGGTGCCATGCCGAAGCGGCACGCCCGCCTTTTGCCGTCTATCAGCGCGAAGAACGCTACCGCTGGGAGCACGGCCGCCTGACGCTCAACGCGCGGGTGGACCGCATCGACCAACTGGGTGATGGCAGCATGCTGATCATCGACTACAAAACCGGCATGGGAGAAGCGTTTCCCGAGGCGGATTGGTCGCGCCAGCGCCCGGTCAACCTGCAGTTGCCGTTCTATGCGGCGATCCTGGCTGGCCAGGCCGGGACGGCGCAATCCGGTATCGCCGGGCTGATGCTGGCTCAGGTGCATGCAAGGCACATCCGGGCCAAGGGGCTGGGCGCGGAAGACCTGGGCATCAAGGGAGTCACCCCGGTGACGGACAGCAAGGTCTTCGAAGGGCAGGACTGGTCGTCCGTGCTGCGGCGCTGGGAGGCGTCCATCGGCATGTTGGCTGATGAATTCAGCCGTGGCTATGCCGCCAATTTCGTCCTGCAGCCGCAGGATTTGGTCTATTGCGACGCGTTGCCGTTTCTCCGGCTGCAGCGGGAAGAGGAATGAGCATGACGCAGCAAGGGTTTGAATTTGACGACATGCCGAATGATGCGACGCCGCCGGCACTGGCAGGCGGGCAGGGCGAGGGGCAGTTTGCAGCGGCCGGCGTGCCAGCTGTACCGGCAGCGCCCCAGGGCGCGGTGCGTGAGCCAGCGGACGCGCCACAGCGCCGCCGGGCGCTGGACCCTGGGCGTTCGTTTCTGGTGCAGGCCCCGGCGGGCTCGGGCAAGACGGAGCTACTGACGGATCGCATCCTGGCATTGCTGGCGACGGTCGAGCGCCCGGAAGAAATTGTTGCGATTACTTTTACTCGCCGGGCCGCGTCGGAAATGCATGCGCGCGTGCTGGAAAAACTGCGTCATGCCGCCAGCGGCATCGAACCGGATGCGCCTCATCTGCGCGCCAGCTGGCGCCTGGCGCGCCAGGCCCTGGCGCGGGATGAACAGCAGGATTGGCAGTTGCTCAAGCATCCGGCGCGCCTGGCGATCCAGACCATCGACTCGTTCTGCGCGCGCCTGGTGCGCAGCATGCCGTGGCTCTCCGAACTGGGCGGCATGCCGGGCATCGCGGAAAACGCCTGGAGCCACTATGAAGCTGCCGCGCTGGAAACGCTCCGCATGGCAGAATCCGAAGAATGTGTACGGCGTTTGCTGGCGCATATGGATGTGGATGTCGCCGCGGCGATGGAGGCGATTGCCAGCATGTTGGCGCAGCGCGACCAGTGGATGCCCTTGTTGCGCCACGGCCTGGATCGTGCCGGCCAGGAGGCCACGCTCGCGCACTTCATCCAGGCCGATATCGAGGCCGCCGCCCGGCGCATGCCGCGTGGCTGGGAGGACGCGCTGGCGCCGGCGGCACGCCTGGCAGTCGCTTCACTGGACGAAAGCGGCCCGGACCACAAACTGGCACCGCTGCGCGATTGGTTACCTCCGCTGGCGCGTGACGCCTCGCAGGCCCGGGCCTGGGCGGCTCTGGCAGATCTGTTGCTGACCAGCGAAGGCAAACCGCGTTCGCCCCGAGGCTTGAACAAGAACCTCGGTTGTCCGCCCAAGAGCCAGCAAAAGGAAGTGCTGGGTGAGTGGCTGGATGAACACGCCCTGGACACTTCATGGGCGTCTGCGCTGGCGGCCATGCGTGAATTGCCGCCAGCACATTTTGCGGACGATCAATGGGAAATCCTGGAAGCGCAATGGCGCGTGCTGCGCCTGGCGGCAGCGCAATTGCGGGTGCGCTTCGCGCAAGAAGGTGAGGTCGATTTCACCGAGATTTCCCAGCGTGCCGAGGCTGCCCTGGGGTCAGCCGATGACCCGGGCGAGTTGTTGCTGAAGCTGGATGCCTCCATCAGGCATCTGCTGATCGACGAATTCCAGGACACCAGCCAGTCTCAGGTGCGCCTGCTGGAAAAGCTCACATCGGGCTGGATGCAGGGCGATGGGCGTACGCTGTTCCTGGTGGGCGACCCGATGCAGTCCATTTACCGTTTCCGCAAGGCGGAAGTGGGGCTGTTCCTGCAGGTGCGCGATCACGGCATCGGCGAGTTACGGCTGGAGTTCCTGAACCTGACCGATAACTTCCGGTCGCAGGCCGGAGTCGTGGATTGGGTCAACCAGCGTTTCGGTAGCCTGTTGCCATCGCGTGAAGAGGAAAATGCCGACGCCGGGGCCGTGGCCTATACGCGGTCGGTTGCATTCAATCCCGCGTTGCCGGGCCGGGCGGTATGCTTTCATGCGGCCTGGGGCGACGCGGCGACGCAGTCGGACGCAGCCGCGCTGGCGATTACCGGGCAATTGGTGCGCGATGCCCTGGCCTCGGCCGCGGGCAAGCCGCATTCCGTGGCCATTCTGGTTCGGGCGCGTACTCATCTGGGCGAGCTGGTGCGTGCGCTGACGCGGGCTGGTATCGGCTGCCGTGCCGTGGAGCTGGTGCCGCTGGCGCAGCGCCATGTCGTGGCGGACCTGGTGCAACTGGTGCGCGCGTTGGTGCATCCGGCCGACCGGCTGGCATGGTTGTCGGTGTTGCGGGCGCCCTGGTGCGGCCTGACTCTGACGACACTGACGCGACTGTTTGGCAGCCGGCACGAGCGGCCGGTGCCACAGGTGTTGCGCGAGTGCCTGCACGCTGCGGCGGGCAGTGCCGTCGGCGAGATCCTTGCTTCCTTGCCGGCGCCAGAACGGGAACGGTTGCTGCGCGTGGCGGCTATCTTGCTCGATCGCGGCAACGAAAATGGCGTGTTGCCCTGGGCGGCCTGGGTCGAGTCGCTGTGGCAACGCCTGGGGGGAGCCCGGCTCTACGCCGGCAGCAGTACCGCAGAAGACGCTGAAAGCGTTTTCGTGCTGCTGGAAAAGCTCGCGCCTTATGGCGAACTTGATACCGTGGCGCTGGATGCTGCGCTGGCGCGCCTGTTCGCCTCGGGGCAGCCGGAACCAGGCAGCGGGCCGGTCGTGGAAATCATGACCATGCACAAATCCAAGGGCCTGCAGTTCGACACGGTGATCCTCTACGGGCTGCACCGCGTGCCGCGGGCGGCGTCCACGCCGCTGCTGAGCTTCGAACATGTTGCCGGCAATGTGCTGTTCGGGCCTGCCAAGCCGCGCGCACAGCTTGAACCCGATCCGCTGTCGCGTTATATCGGCCGACGTGAGAAGGTGCGCGGTGATTACGAAGTCGACCGCTTGCTGTATGTCGCCGCCACGCGTGCCCGGCAGCGCCTGCATCTGGTTGGTAGCGTCATGCTCGACGATAGCGGACAAGTGCGCCAGCCGGCAGGCAGCAGCCTGCTGGGGCGCTTGTGGCCGTTGCTGGACGATTGCGACAGAACGCCTCCGCCCGTGCTGCCGGAAGCGGATTTGGCCCCTGCCGAGGCCGCCGGTTTGCATGGGGCATTGCTGCAGCGCATTTCCCAGGATGATCTGCTGTCGTTGGCGGACACGGCGCCGGCTGCAAGCAGCGGTGCGGATGCTGCCCTGACGGGGCAGGCGGCGCCGGTAGGCGATAGCGTCCAGTGGGGGGAAGAGGAAAGCCGCCAGGCAGCTATCGGCACGCTGGTGCATGCCTGGCTGACACGGCTGGGGCAGGATGGCCTGGAATGCTGGCCGGAAACGCGCCTGCGCGCCAGCCTGGACATCATGGCGCGGCAGTTGACGCGTGCCGGCACCCGGACGGCCCATGCGGCGCAGGACGCAGGGGATGTGCTGGAAATTCTGCTGGCTACCCTGCGCAACAACCGCGGCCGCTGGTTGCTGCAGCGTGCGGCGGCACGCCGGGAGTGGCCGCTGCTCGACGCCAGCGGCAAGGTATCCATCCTGGACCTGGCGTTCGAGGACGATGGCACCTGGCTGATCGTCGACTACAAAACCGGTACGCCCTGGCCGGGCGAGACCGCCGAGGCATTCGCGGGCCGCATGCGCGTCCGCTATATGCCGCAGATGGTGCGCTACCTGGATCAGGTCACCGCGCTGACGCGCAGCGCGGCGCGGGCGGCCCTGTATTTCCCCCGGCTGGATCTCTGGCTGGATATGGGCAGCGCCCCGGCGCGCTGACGCTAGGCCGATGGCAAGTTGAAGGACGGATGCGGCTTCCAGTCGCATCCCTTGGCGCTCGCCTGGGAGGGGCGGTGCTGTTGTTCGCCTGGTTTTCGTCTCATTCTGTCCCGTTGTCGGGGCCGCTACGGCGCGGCCGACTGTTGCGTGCGCGCCGCTGAGGGCTTTTCCTTGCTTTTGCAAGTTTGCCGGTTATGCTCCAATAGTGAGATTGATTTACATTAATTTGGTGTGCGGGCGCCGCCTGCCACTGTCGGCCAGGTATGCCCATGTCTTCTTCCGCGCCCGCGTCTTCGCCCGCCGACCTCAACGACCTCTATCGCGACAATCACGCCTGGCTGGTGTCTTTGTTGCGGCGGCGCCTGCCGGACGCGGCGCAGGCCCAGGATCTGGCGCACGATACCTTCGAGCGCATCATGCGTGCCGATCTGGCGCAGGTGCTCAAGGCGCCGCGCGCCTATCTGACGACCGTGGCGCGCAATGTGCTGCTCAATCATGTGCGTCATGAACGCATTGCTCGCGCCTACCAGGAATCCTTGGAAAGCCTGCCCGAACCCCTGGCACCCTCCCCGGAGGAACAGCTGCTGGCGGTACAGGCGCTGGAGCAGGCTTGCGCTGTGTTGGACGGCTTGCCGGCCCGTACCCGCCTGATCTTCCTGATGTCCCAGCTGGAAGGCATGACTAGCCCCGAGATCGCCGCGGAATTGAAGCTGAGCGTGAATGTCGTCAAGAAAGCGGTGGCGCAGGGCATCAAGCATTGCTATTTCGCGATGGTGGGGTAGCACGGTATGTCTGCTCGTGACGAAGGCGCGGTAGCGCTGCCCAATGAAAAACTGCTGGATCAGGCCATAGATTGGCTGCTGCGCGTCAACGATGATGCCAGTGGCAATGCCGAAGCAGCCTGTAGGCGCTGGCGGGCCGAACATCCGGACCACGAACGGGCCTGGCAGGGCGTGGTGTCGGTAGGTGCGCGCTTGCGCGGCAGCACCGCCAGCATGGCGCCGCGTGCCGCCGTGAAGGTGCTGCACCAGGCCAGCGCGGCGCAGGGACGCCGTGCAGCCATCAAGACGTTGATGCTCGGTGGTGCCTTTGCGGTAGGCGCGGGCGCCGTCTGGCAAGGCAACCGCGCATGGCCGGCCTGGAATGCGGCATACCGCACCGCCAGGGGCGAAACCAGGGAAGTATTGTTGGCCGACGGTGCCAGCATCTGGCTCAACACCGATACCGCACTGGATATCGACATCACGCAGGCAGGCAATACGCTGCTGTTGCGGCGAGGGGAAATCCTGGTGCAGACCGGGCACGATCCTGCCGTCAAGCAGCCGATGTGGGTACACACGCAGGCCGGCGTCATGGAACCCTTGGGAACGCGCTTCATTGCACGCGTCCTCGACGGCGGCGAGGTGACGCGCCTGAGCGTGCTGGAAGCGCAAGTCCGGGTGCAGGGGCCGACCTTGCCTCAGCCCCTGGAGCTGGCGGCAGGGCAACAGCTGGATTTCGGCCCGCAGGCCAGCCAGCAAATCGAAAACATTCAGGGCGATCCTGCCGCATGGCAGCAGGGCATGTTCGCCGCCAGCCGCATGCGGCTGGATGTATTCCTCAAGGAACTGTCCCGCTATCGCTCGGGGGTCATCCAGTGCGACCCGAACGTCGCGCATCTCACCGTGACTGGCGCTTTTCCGCTGGGCGATACCGACAGGGTGCTGGACGCTCTGCCGCAGGACTTGCCGGTCAGGGTGCAACAGCTTTCCCGTTATTGGATACGGGTATTGCCGAAAAAGTTGTAACAACGAGGCGCTTTCTCATTTCTGAAGTGTTAACCCATATGTAAGCCTCGCTGCGGGCATGATCGCGGCGCGGCGGGGTAACCAATTTTCAGGAATGCCAATGCGGTTCCGTGTCTCTCTCGTCAGTTTGCTGATACTGGCGGCCTATGCGCCAGAGGGCGTCAAGGCCCAGTCCGCCATGCCCGCTGCGGCGGCCAATGCCGAACGTGATTTTGATATCCAGGCGGGTAGCCTGGATGACGCCCTGAGCCGTTTTGGTGCCAGGGCCGGCATCATGGTGCTGGCTGATACGCGCCTGACCGCGGGGCGCAATAGCCCGGGGGTGCGCGGCCGCTACAGTGTCGACGTGGCTCTGGTCAGGTTGTTGTCCGGGACGGGCCTGCAAGCCTATCGTGCGGCGGACGGCGGCTATCGCCTGCGCTTGGCGCCATCGCCGGATGGCAGTGGCGTGTCGGAGCTGGAGGCGGTGGAAGTCCTGGGAAACGACCCCAAGCCGGCCGATGAGGTTTACCGCACGGCGGCCAGTGTGAATTACCTGTCACAGGACGATATCGAACGTTTTCGAGGCACCTCGGTCGGGGACATCTTCCAGGGCATTCCCGGTGTGCTGGTGGGCGAAAACCGCAATTCAGGCGGACTGGATATCAACATCCGCGGGATGCAGGGCCAGGGCCGGGTGCCGGTGCTGGTCGATGGCGCGCGCCAGGAAACCACGGTCTATCGCGGCTATTCCGGCGTGGCTTCGCGTTCCTATGTCGATCCTGACCTGATCGGCGGGATAGAAATCAGCAAGGGGCCGGTTGCTGGTGCCCTGGGTACCGGGGCGACTGGCGGGGTGGTGGCGATGCGCACCATCAATGCCAAGGACATCATCAAGAAAGAGGATGAAAACTGGGGCATACGCGTGCGCGGCAGTACGTCCGGCAACAGCAGTGCAGCGCCAGCGGCGGGGACGGCGGGCGGCATGTTCAATGCCGGCACCTACCGGGTCAACTGCGACCCAGCCGCCCTGTGCGGCGGGCAGTACAGCATGCCTGACACCTATCGCAATGACGAGAACTTCGACCGTCCCGGCACGCTCGATCCCTATAGTTATGCCTCCAGTGTCGCGGGCGCCTGGCGCAACGAAAAACTGGAGCTGGTGGCCGCCGTTTCCACGCGCCGCCAGGGCACGTATTTTGCCGGCAAGCACGGCAAGGGGGCAGAGCCGGTCATCACCTTGACCGATCCGCCACCCAGCATTTACTACGACACCGCTACGGTCACGAATGGCGGCACCACGCGCTTCTACACTGGGGAGCGTGTGCTCAACAGTAACAACGAAAGCAATTCACAGTTGCTGAAAGGCAAGCTGAAGTTGTCCGACGCTCAGGATATCGAACTGAGTTATCTGCGCTACCACAGCGAATATGGCGAGCTGATGCCTTCGCAGCTGATGTGGTTCAACAAGATCTACCAGACGCAGAACAGCGAAGTGACGGCGCAGACTGCCACGCTCTCACATCACTGGCAGCCGGCGGATCAGTCCTGGCTGGATTTGCGCACCAAAGTCTGGATGACGCATACGGACAGCTTGAACCGCAACTACGCCTCGGAAGACCAGGCCGAGGCCGGGGCCGAGTCCGGTGTTGCACCCGAACCCGAAACGTACCGGCGCATCGGGGTGGAACTGGGCAATACCTCGCAGTTCGAGGTATGGGGCGAACATACACTCAGCTACGGCGCCACCTTCCAGCACGAGAAAATCTCGACCGATCCGTCCATCGGGGCGCTGGATGACGCTGCAGGGCGCGAGGGCAACCGCAGGGAATACAGCCTGTATATGGACTGGCACTGGCAGCCTGCGCCTGAATGGCAGATCAATTACGGCTTGCGCTACCAGAATTCCCGCACCCGGGATGGCAAGCTGAGTACCGATATGCGCTATGAGTGCGGCAAATGGGCCATGGATGCGCAGGGCGTGGAAAGCTGCCAGCAATATGTCGCAGTGCCGACGGAAATGTGCGATGGCGTAGCCTGCTCCTATCACTATAAAACCCGCAACAGCGGTACGGTGCCGGTGTACAGCATCAGCTGGGAGCCCTGGCTCAATGGCCTGCAGTTCTATGCGCGGCATGCCGAAGCGTTGCGTATGCCCAGCCTGTTCGAATCTACCCAGGGCTGGTCGGTACAGCCCGCGCCCGGCGTGCCGCTACGGCCGGAACATACCCGCAATCGTGAATTCGGTCTGAACCTGCTGACCAACGATGTGCTGCGCAGCAACGACAGGCTGGCATTCAAGGCGGCCTACTTTCGCAACAAGACCAACGATTACCTGACACGCACTTCACCCAACGAGTGGGAAAACCTGCAGCAGGATTTCGTGATGCGCAATATCCGCAGCGTCAAGCTGCGCGGCTTCGAAGCCACCCTGGATTACGACGCCGGACGTGTCTACACACGCCTGAGCGGCACCCGCTACAACTTCATCGAAGTCTGCCACGAGGGCAGCTACCGTCGTGATGACTGCAATAACTATGGTGTCGCCGCGTCCTACTTCAACGACATGATTCCGCCGAAATGGCATGCCAGCGTACTGCTCGGCACACGCTGGCTGGACGGCAAGCTGGACCTTGGCGCCCGATTGACCCTGATGGGCAAGCGCAACCCGACGCCGGCATTCAATGATGACACCAAGCGGGCCTTTAACTGGCCGACGCTTTGGCAAGACTACAAGGTCGTGGATATCTACGCCCGCTATCAGTACAGCGAGGCGGTGTCGGTGGATTTCAACATCGACAACCTGACCGACCGCTATTACGTCGATCCGCTCAGCCTGGGCATGGTGCCGGCGCCTGGACGCACGGCCCGGCTGGGCCTGACGCTGAACTTCTGAAACCTTTGCCGCCGACTGGATACAGACGACAGCAACCTGATGGATGACTCCCGCCAGCAAGGGTGGGAAGAAGGCATGCCCGGCAACGGGCATGCGCGTGGACCTGGCTGTGCCGGGGCAATGAAATAACCGATTTTTTTGAACAGAAAGAGACCAGCATGAAACTGAACAAGTACGTGATGTTGCTCGGCCTTCCCCTGATGTTGGCCGCGTGCGGCGGTGGCGGCGGAGATGGCGATAGCGGCGAGCGCCCGGTAACGAAAAGCCCGGTGGCCAATGCCGGGGTTGATCAGATAGTGCCGATGGGAACAGTCGTGCAGCTCGACGGTGGCGCGAGTGAGGCGGGTACCAACGGCAATGATTTGCGCTACATCTGGAGCCTGCCCGAGAAACCGATGGGCAGCAGCGCGGTCTATGCCGATGCGGGTATTGTGAACCCCAGCTTCCTGGCGGATCTGCCGGGCCGTTATACCGCGACGCTAACTGTCAACGACGGCGTGGTTGATAGCGCATCTGACAGCGTGACGATCACGGCGACGACCACGGTGCCGGTGGCGATCGCCGAGCCGGTGCAGGACGTGGCCCTGAGCGCTGAAGTCGTGCTCGACGGCAGCCAGAGCGTTGCGCCCAGCGATGGTGATGCCGGTGCGCTGGTGTATCGTTGGACGCTGTTGTCCAAGCCTTCGGGTTCCCAGGCCGAATTGACGGATGCGACGACGGCCAAGGCGCGTTTCCATGCGGATGTGGAAGGCGAATACCTGGCCTTGCTGATCGTCAACTACGGCGATCAGGTCAGCCAGCCGCGTGAAGTGCTGGTGCGTGCGGCGAAAGGGAATGCTGCCCCGGTAGCAAAGATCGAAGTGGTGTCGATTGGCGGCAAGCCGGTGGAACCCTTGACTGGCAAGAACAAGAAATATCAGGTCGAACGTGGCCAGGAAGTTGTTTTCAGCGGCAGCGGAAGCACGGACGCCGATGGGGATGAACTCAGCTATCGCTGGGGCGCAACGAGCTGGACCCAGGGATCCGAGATTGCGAACAAGCTCAAAGGCAAGCAGGCCGAATTCCGCATGACACCGGATGTCGCTGCTGGCGACTGGTCGGTCTCGCTGCAAGTCTTCGATGGCCAACTCTACAGCCAGGTTTCTGCTCTGCTGAATGTGGTCAAGCCCGAGGGGGCAGAGAATACGCCGCCGGTCGCAAGGCTGGATCCGGTCACGACGACCGAAACGTATGAGATGGAGTTGGGCCAACTCACCAATATCAGCGCGTTTTCATCCTACGATATTGATGGGGACCAGCTTTGGGGCAAGCACAAATTGCAGTTGCTGGACTATCCGGCAGGGTTTACGCCGCCAGATTGGTCCGCGCCCATCTGGAGCACGACACAGTTCACGCCCACGGAGTTGGGTGACTATCGCGTGCGCTTGATTTCCAATGATGGTCTGGCGGACAGCTTGCCGGTCGAAGCGGTCTATACCGCCAAACGTGGCGCCAATCACAAGCCGAAGGCAAGTGTCGTGGTGACGGCTGCTACAGCCCTGATCAATCAGGATATCAAGTTCGGTTGCGGCGGCAGCGACCCGGATGGCGATGAACTGACATGCGAATGGGCCGTGGCTGATACGCCAGACGGCAGCGCAGCGACGTTGCAGGTACTGAACGGCGGCAAAACGGCTAGCATGAAAGCCGATAAACCGGGGCGGTATGTCGTTGATCTGGTGGTGGTGGACAGCAAAGGCGCACGTAGCCAGGCCGCGTCTGGCAGCATCCATGTCAAGTCCGTCAACAACCCGCCGGTATATGCCGGACTCTATCATTACGCCTATGGCGAGTTCTCGATACTCTGGACGTCCATCGCCAACAAGCAGGTGGGCAGTCATTTGGGCACCGCGGCGCAACCTTATCTCGTCGGACAGCGCATCGACCTGATGCCGATCAGCATGAGCGACCCCGATGGCGACAAGCTGTATCCGCTCTGGACCCTGATCGAGCAGCCGAAAGGCAGCGAACAGGTCGAGGCGGTGGATACCGAGAACTTGAGCTTCACGCCCCAGTATCCAGGCCGCTATGTTTACCAGTTCATTACCAGCGATGGCATCGTCAAGACCCAGCCCCAGCAGGTGGCGGTCGAGGTAGTGAAGGAAGAGGAGTATCCCGGCCTGCTGCTCAGGACGCATGGCGCCTATGATGACCCCGCCAATCTGTGTCCCACCCGGGGGGGTGTGCAGCCGCAGCTGGGTTGGCCGCATGACTGGATGAATACCGTGGCCGTGAAGCAGGATCCGGCAGGCGGCGCGTCCTTGAGCAAGGCATGGAATGCAGGTGTCCTGTTCAGCATGACGGCCCATGACAAGGATTACACCGTGTCGGATATGCGAGTGCAGGCCGATGGCGATCGTCCGGAATTGCCGAGCTTTGTTGGATTGACGAATGGCCAGAAGATCAAGCGCGGGGAAACTGTCTACTTCCTCGTCTATGACCCGCGCCAGGCATCCAATGGAACCTTGGACCCCGGAACGGAGATCGAATGGTTCTTCCGCATTGCCGAAAAACCTGAACAAACCTTCCGATATCGCCAGCGTTATCAGTTGTATTGATACGGCAGTGTTTCTCCTGGCCCTGAAGTGAGGGCCATGGGGACACGCAGAAAAGGCCGGTGTGAAGCGATTCACACCGGCCTTCTTCAATGCAGGCTTGACGGCAAGGGCTGGCGTTCAGACAGGCGGGGGGGCGGGCAATCATTGCCCGGTTGCAGCCCGGGCGTACGCGGTTGGCCCGCCTGTCTTCAGAATGCCGAGCAGTGCCCGCCGGTCGGCGCCTGGCCAGACCCCAATGCAATGATGGCTGGTTCCTTGCGCAGGTTGATGGGGGCGGAAGCTGACCAGTCCCAGGCCAGGAAGGCCACCAGGACGATCCAGAAAAGCGTAATGGAAAATTTGCGCTGCATGATGATCTGTCCTTAGAAGCCGTAGCGGCGGCGCAGGCGCACGCCGAGGATGGAGCCGCCGAAGGCCAGCACGATCCAGATCCAGCCATGCACGCTGCCCGTACTGATGCCACTGACCATGGCGCCCACGTTGCAGCCGAACGCCAGTCGCGAGCTGTAGCCCAGCAGGAACCCGGCGATCAGGCCGATGACCCACTGCTTGCCGGTCAGGGCTTTGCCTGCGCCTGCCTTGCTGGCAGAAATCCACAGGGCGCCGGCCAGGATGCCCAGGTTGGTGATGGTGGTCACATCCAGCAGGACATTCTGCGATAGCGTGTGGAAGTTGCCGGGTTGGCTCCAGAACGGGTTGGCGGCAGGATCGAACAGGCCCAGCGACGTGAAAATCTTTGCGCCCCACAGGCCGAAACCATAGACCACGCCCCAGGGCTGGCCGGCGATGACCAGGTTCAGGACAGCCAGCAAGGCCAGGCCGATGCCGGCAATCACCAGCTTGCGATCCAGCCAGCGCGAACGGCGTTCGCCGCGCTTGCCCCATGCCAGTGCCAGCGCGCCCACCAGCGCCAGGCCGATGAAGGTCAGCAGCAAGGCCTTGCCGGGGCCGTAGGTGTTGACCAGCCCGATCGGCTGGACGGCACCCAGTGATACCCATTGCTCCAGTTGGGCCGATCCCAGGAAGCTGCCCAGCGTGAACAACGGCAGGATGGCCATGTTCAGCGGAACGCCCATGCCTGCCTTGTAGAGCGTACCTGAACCGCAGCCGTCGGCAATCTGCATGCAGGCGCCGAAGACGAAGGCGCCAATCAGCAGGCTGAAGCTAGGGGGGCCCAGGGCAGCCATCAGGTCGGTGGGGAAGGCGGCCAGCAGAGGGATGGAGATGGCCGCCGCGACGGCCAGCAGGATCAATTGGGCGCACACGCCGGTAGCGTCGCGGTTTTCGATCAGTTTGCGCCAGCCGGTCGTAAAACCGAAGCGGGCACCGGCCAGAATGCCGCCCATGCCCAGACCGACCAGGAATAGCAGGGCTTGGCGCAGCGAAACGAACCAGGCCAGCGCCACGAAGGCAGCGGCGATGGCGATGGAGAGTGGAAGGCGTGACATATCAGGAGAAGGGCGAAGGAAAGGCAAAGGGCCGGTGGCGGCCGGAAACCGGCGCATTCGTCCGGCTTCGGCGCGCCGCCGGGAAAGCATCAGTTGAACAGGCTCTTGATCTTGTTGCCGATCTGGCTGCCGCGCCCCGGTTCGTTGTCCATGGGCAGGGGAGCATCGGCATTGGTCCAGTCTGCCAGTGATTCCGGATACATGCGCACATTCGGCAGGCCTGCCAGTTCGGACAGCGCGAACCAGTCCGTGGCGGCCCAATGCCCGGTGTTGCAGAAAGCGATGGTGTCGTCGGCCACTTCAGGGAAATGCTGGCGGGCGATTTCGCGGGCCTGTTCGGCGCCGACGATGCGGGTGGTGCCAGGTTCGAACCAGACGCTGTGTTCAAGATTGACCGCGCCGTGGATGGTCCCCGGCGTCGAGGCGGTGGGCGCCTTCACCTGGCCCAGGAAGAAATTCTTCGGACGTGCGTCGACCAGGCGTGCCTCCGGGTTGCCTATCTGTGCCTGCACGTCGTCCTGGGTGGCCAGGATCGCGGTATTGAGCACAGGCTCATACTGGCTGGCAGCGACGCTGGCTGCAGCCTGTTCCTGGGGCAAGCCGGCGTCCTGCCATGCATGCATGCCGCCGTTGAGCACAGACAGGTTTTCCAGGCCCAGATACTTGAGGGTCCAGTAGACTCGGGCGGCGGCGCCAAAGTCGGTGATGTCCGCGCCGCTGGAGACCACGATGGCATGGCTGCCCTGGTCCAGGCCCAGCTGGCGCAGTTGTTCTGCCAGGCGGGTCAGCGGCGGCAGCTGGCCGGGGCTATTGGCCGGACCACGCCAGGAGCCATAGGGGGCGGACAGGGCGCCGGGCACATGGCCCGCCTGGTATTGCTCGGGCGGGCGGATGTCGATAATGCGGGTTTCCGGCGCTGTGCGCAGCTCATTGAGCGCGGCCGGGTCCAGGACGGGCTGGCTGGCGGCTGCCTGCAGGCTGTAGGCAGCCATGAAGAGGGCAGCGCCGCCTTTCAGGACGGTAGTGAGAATGGCGTGTTTCATGAATTTTTCCGGGGAATCGCTGCCAGTTTATATGTGTATGTGTTCGTATAAGCTGATCCGTTTATTCCTTTTTGTGATAAGAAAATCAGGAGAAGAAATAAGCGCGGCGGGGCAGCGGCCCATGAATGGCGCGAGATGCTAGGGTGGGCCTGCCTGGCAGGCCACGGCAAGAGCCGTTGGCGTGGCTGGCCTGGACGGCGGGCACCCTTCGGTCATCCGGGGCGCGTGTGGTGTGGATGCAGCAATGTCCATGCATGGAGCATAGGCATCTCCCGGCCTGGCCTGGGCAGGCGATACAGTGGCGGGCTGAAGATACTGATGCCGGTAGCGGCGAGAGCGGGGAGACATGAAGGCGGACAGCTGGGCGAGGTTATTGCTGCTGGCGGCAGTGTGGGGCGGCAGCTTCATGTTCCTGCGGATCAGTACGCCGGTCATGGGCGTCATGCCTACGGTGTTCGGGCGGGTCTTCATTGCGGCCATCGGCCTGTACGCGCTGCTCAGGATGGCGCGCATCAAACTGGATTTCGATGGCCGCCTGGTACCGGCGCTGTTGCTGGGCGTGATCGGTTCCGGCATTCCCTTCCTGTGCTACACCATCGCCTCGTTGTTCATTCCAGCCGGCTACAGTGCCATTCTGAATGCCAATACGCCCCTGATGAGCGTGCTGGTGGGGGCCTGTTTTTTCGGCGAATCCGTTAGCCTGAGCAAGGTTTTCGGTATCTTTGCCGGGCTGGCCGGGGTCTGGGTGTTGATGCAAAGCGGGCCGGTCGCGCTGGACTGGCAGGTCATGGTCGGCATGCTGTCCTGTCTGGTGTCCACGGTTTGCTATGGCACGGTAGGGTACCTGACGCGGCTTTGGATCACGCGCCGGGGCGGCATGGATAACCGCCTGCTGGCGTTCGGCAGCCAGTTGGGCGCAACAATCTTCCTGCTGCCCATGCTGCTGGTGTCGTTGTTGCTGCACCCGGAGCAGGGCAGCAATATGCTGAATGCCGGGGCCAAGGCCTGGCTCGCGCTGATTGCCCTGGGTTTTGTCTGTACCTCGTTGGCCTACATTCTGTTCTTTCGCCTGCTGGCGGAAGTGGGGCCGGTACGCACGACCACCGTCACGTTCCTGATTCCCCTGTTCGGCGTGCTGTGGGGCTATCTGTTCCTCGACGAGCAATTGTCCCTGGCGCACCTGGGCGGTGGCGGGCTGATTGCGCTGGCCCTGTTGCTGGTGACGACGCAGTTCCGCCGCAGGCCGACCTGATGCATGACGGAAAAGGGCATCCGGGGCGGGGGCCGGAAAGCCTTGCGCAGATAAAATGAAACTCTGTTAGAATTCGGCTTGGCGGGCCCCTCCGCATGGTTCGGCGGCGAATCTGGTCAGGTCGGGAACGAAGCAGCCATAGTCGTGCAGAATCAGTGCCGGAGTCAGGCTCGCCTTTTGAATTTCAACAAGCCCGGTGGCGTTAGCGCTACCGGGCTTGTTCGTTTCCGCCCCATGCCGGACAAGCGGCCGGATAATCTGGCAATGTGATCTTGCGCATGTGCCAACAGGCTCTACAATCGCGCAATGAGTTATCTGGTCCTTGCCCGAAAGTGGCGCCCGAAATCCTTTGACACGCTGGTCGGCCAAGACCACGTCGTGCGTGCGTTGACGCACGCGCTGACGACCCAGCGCCTGCACCATGCCTGGCTCTTTACCGGCACGCGCGGAGTGGGCAAAACCACACTGTCGCGCATCCTGGCCAAATCGCTGAACTGCGAAACCGGCATCACGGCCCGCCCCTGTGGATGTTGCCGTGCGTGTACGGAAATTGATGCCGGCCGCTTCGTGGATTACGTCGAGCTGGATGCTGCGTCCAATCGTGGCGTCGACGAAATGACCCAACTGCTCGAACAAGCGGCATATGCGCCCAGCGCGGCGCGCTTCAAGGTCTACATGATCGACGAAGTGCACATGCTTTCCGGGCACGCCTTCAACGCGATGCTCAAGACGCTTGAAGAACCGCCGCCCTACGTCAAGTTCATCCTGGCGACCACTGATCCGCAGAAGATTCCACCCACGGTCCTGTCGCGCTGCCTGCAATTCAACCTGAAGCAGATGTCGGCCGATGCCATCGTGGGCCACCTCAGCCATGTGCTGGGCGAAGAAGGCATTCCCTTCGAGACGCAGGCCCTGTGGCTGATCGCACAGGCGGCCTCGGGCTCGATGCGTGACGCTTTGTCGCTGACTGACCAGGCCATTGCCTACAGCGCGGGCAGCATGACGGACGAAGCCGTGCGCGGCATGCTGGGCACCATAGACCAGCGTCATCTGGTACGACTGCTGGACGCCTTGCTGGCCCAGGATGGTTCCGCCATCCTCGCGGTTGCCGATGAACTGTCCGTGCGCGGCCTGTCGTATTCCGGTGCGCTGGGCGACCTGGCGGTGCTGCTGTCGCGTATCGCCGTCGCCCAGCGTGTGCCGGCCGCGATCTCGGCGGATGATCCCCTGGGGGCGGATATCGTCCGCCTGGCCCAAGGGATGGACGCGGATGCCATCCAGTTGTTCTACACCGTTGCGGTGCATGGTCGCGGCGAGCTGGCGCTGGCGCCGGATGAGTATGCGGGCTTCGTGATGACGGTGTTGCGCATGCTGTCGTTGTCGGCTTCGGCCGGCGGCGCGGCTGGCGTGCCGCCCGTCCCGGGAGGCACGGATACAGGCAATGCCAGGCCGGCCGCTGCGCCGGCGCCCAGCGTTGCGTCTGCCCAGCCCAGCCTGTGCGCGCAGCCCGAGTCGTCCGGGCAATCCAGTGCGACCATGCCGCCTGCACCGGCAAATGCGGGGGCGAGCGCCGTTGCCAACCCGCAGCAGGTTGTTGCTCCTGGCGTTACGTCTGACGTCGCTCCTGTTCCTGTTACGGCCTCGCCGGCTCCGGCTGCCGTTCCGGCAGCGCCTGTCGATCAGGCCGAGCCGATTGGTAGCGCGCAGGCCGCTACGACACCGGTTCAGCCTGCGTCTCGCGCGGCTGCCAGCGCACCCGAGGCCGCTGCGCCATCCGTCACGGCAGATGTTGCGGATGCGGCGGTCCAGGACCAGGACCAGGTGCAGTCCGCCGAGCCAGCCGCTGTAGCGGCCAGCCCGGCTACTGACAGCAAGAATATATCCGGCATGCCGGAAGCAGCGGGTTCCCCTGTCGGGGCGGATGCGCCAGCAAACGCCGCCCGGTCCGACGGCCGTGAGGCGCCTGGGCATATGGCCGGCGGCGATGGCCGCAGCTCGGCTGCCGTGCCGGAGGCTGATAGCCAGCGCCAGGCCAGCCCGGCCATCGCGCGACCGCAGGGAAGGGCGTCCGCTGCGCCGCCAGATGGCGACGTTCCGCCCTGGGATATGGACATTCCTGCCTTTCCGCCGTCCGGCGACGATCTGCAAGCCTATGATGAGCTGGAAGTTTCAGCGCGGCCGCAGCGTGCCGCCGGCAAGGGACGCGCAGCAGAACAGGGGGCAGGCCAGGCAGATAGCCGTGCGGTATCGCGCCGGCCAGCAGAATCGGCACCGCGCCAGACCAGGTCAGCTGCGCCCACGCCGGGCGTCATTGCCCTGGACCGGCCCTGGTATGAGGTTGCGGCCTCGCTGCCCGTGACCGGACTGGCATCGGAACTGGCGCGCCATAGCGAGTGGCTGGGCGTGAAGGGCAATACCATCCGTCTGAAAGTGGCGGCACGAACCCTGGCCGAGGTCAATGGCCGGGACCGCCTGCGGCACTGCCTGGAAGAATATTTCGGTTGCCGGGTCAATCTGGATATCGAGGTTGCGGAAACCGGTGAAGGCACTGCCTACGCCGTGGATGAGGCCGTGCGCGCCGAGCGCCAGCGCGTGGCCGAGGAAACCGTGCAGGCCGATCCTTTTGTGCAGGAACTCGAACGGGATTTCGACGCCCGGGTCTATCCGGGTTCGGTCAGGGCAGTCATGCCCGAGGCGTCCGGCAACGCCTGAGCGTGCCTGGATGCCCCTATTTTCACCAAGCAAGCAAGGAATGACAGCACCATGATGAAAGGTCAAATTGCCGGCCTGATGCGCCAGGCACAGCAAGTGCAGGAAAACATGAAAAAAGCGCAGGAAGCGCTGGCGGAATTGGTCGTGGATGGCGCTTCGGGCGGCGGCCTGGTCAAGGTTTCCATGACCTGCCGTCACGACGTGCGCCGCGTGACCATCGACCCCAGCCTGCTGGGCGAAGACAAGGACATGCTGGAAGACCTGGTTGCCGCCGCATTCAATGATGCGCTGCGCAAGGCCGAGGCCGCCAGCCAGGAAAAGATGTCGGCCGCGACCGCCGGTATGCCGCTGCCCCCGGGCATGAAGCTGCCGTTCTAAGGGCGCAGAGGGATGGATACGCCTGCCGGTGAACCCGCGCCTTTGCGGGAACTGATAGACGCGCTGCGGCGTTTGCCGGGCGTAGGGGTGCGTTCCGCGCGCCGCATGGCGTATCACCTCATGCAGCACGATCAGGACGGCGCCC
This sequence comes from Kerstersia gyiorum, assembly GCF_048595715.1. NCBI lineage: Bacteria > Pseudomonadati > Pseudomonadota > Betaproteobacteria > Burkholderiales > Alcaligenaceae > Kerstersia > Kerstersia gyiorum. The sequence continues at coordinate 2,628,984 of NZ_CP169556.1, read as the reverse complement.
GCCAGCTTGCCGACAGCATAGGCGGGGCGCTGTCGCGTCTGCGCCGTTGCTCGCGCTGCAACAACTTCACCGAAATGGATCCCTGTGCAATCTGCAGCCACCCCAGGCGGAACCCAGGTTTGCTGTGCGTCGTGGAAACGCCCGCCGACCAGAATACGATAGAAGCCAGCCAGGGGTATCGCGGGCTGTACTATGTATTGATGGGGCGCCTTGCGCCGCTGGAAGGCATCGGGCCGCGCGAACTGGATTTCGACCGGCTGTTGCGCCGGGCGACGGACGGGCTGGTGCGGGAGGTGATCCTGGCCACCAATTTCACGGCCGAAGGTGAAACCACGGCGCATTTTCTGTCCGAAGCCCTGACCGCACGCGGCCTGAAGGTGACGCGCCTGGCACGTGGCGTGCCGGCTGGCAGTGAGCTGGAATATGTGGACGCGGGCACGATCGCCTGGGCGCTGATGGAGCGCCGCAGCGCAGAGTAGTGGCTGGGCCGGGCTGGCCTGTCGTGCCCTGCCTGGAATAAAAAAATGCCTGCTGGACCGAGATGGTCCGGCAGGCGTTTTTCTTGTCTGGCCTGTACGTGGCGCCGGCATGCGCATAGGTGCCAGGCGCCGCTGGGCCAGACGTCAGGCGGCGCGTTGGCGCGCCGCTTCGATCAGGGCGTCCAGCTTGACGGCATCGGCCGAGAAGGCGCGTATGCCTTCGGCCAGCTTTTCCGTGGCCATGGCGTCGTCGTTGAGCTGGGTGCGGAAGGCAATTTCGTTGCACGGCAGCAGGGCAGGCGCTTGCTCGCGCGCGCTGGCGGCATTCAGCCTGGGCTCGACCTCGCCGTTCTGCGCGGCCAGTTCGGTCAGCAGTTCGGGGCTGATGGTCAGGAGATCGCAGCCTGCCAGCGCCAGAATCTGCCCGGCATTGCGGAAGCTCGCGCCCATGATTTCCGTTTCGATGCCGTGGGTCTTGTAGTAGGCGTAGATGTTGCTGACCGACTTGACACCAGGGTCGTTGGCGCCGGCATTGGCGGGCTCGTCCCAGGCGGCGCCGGCTTGCTTCTTGTACCAATCGTAGATGCGGCCCACAAACGGCGAAATCAGCTGCGCGCCGGCATCGGCGCAGGCGACGGCCTGCGGCAGGGCGAACAGCAGGGTCATGTTGCAGCGTATACCTTCGGCCTGCAGAATGCGGGCGGCCTGGATGCCTTCCCAGGTGGAGGCAATCTTGATCAGTACGCGCGAGCGCGGGATGCCGGCTTCTTCGTAGCGGGCGATGATGCCGCGGCCGCGTTCGGCGGTTGCCTGGGTATCGAACGACAGGCGGGCGTCGACTTCGGTCGAGACCCGGCCGGGAATCAGGGCCAGGATTTCGCGGCCGAAGGCGACCAGCAGGTCGTCGAGCAGTTCAGGGGTGGAGGCATCCGGGCGCTGGGCCACCACGCGTTCGAGCAGCGGACGGTATTCCTCTTTTTGCGCTGCCTTGAGGATCAGCGAAGGGTTGGTGGTGGCGTCAGTGGGCTGCAGGGTCCTCAGCGCGGCGAAATCGCCGGTGTCGGCGACGACGGTGGTGTGGCGGCGCAGGGATTCGAGCAACGAAGGCATGGTGGCGGAACTCCGGAGAAAAAGATGTTCTGGGGCGCGGCGGACTGCCCTTGGGGCGGTAACGGTGCGCTGCCGGAAGCGTAGCATTTTGTGCCGTCCTGATGTGGGGCTGGATATCAGGCGGCAGGGGCTTTGCATGGGTGCAGCGGGATGGAAAGGTTCTGTTGCGCCATGGCATCGGAGCATTCCCAAATCGTGCAAGGCGGCAGCCAGTGCGGGAATCTGCGCAGATTCGGTGCTCTGCGGCTGTAAAACTCTGCGAACAGAAGCCAGACGCAAGGTATAATCCAAAGGTTTACTTACCGTTTTTGAACTGGGGCTTATCTTGACCTTGTTGCCGTCCATTTTTCCCGAGGGCGTAGACCAGCTTGCGCCTGCAATTCTCGCATTGGCAGACGGCACGGTTTTCCGGGGTGTTTCCATCGGCGCGCCGGGCCATGCTGTTGGCGAGGCGGTTTTCAATACCGCAATGACGGGCTATCAGGAAGTGCTGACCGATCCGTCCTATACCGGGCAGCTCGTTACCCTGACCTATCCTCATATTGGCAATACCGGCATCAATGCCGAAGATTGCGAGTCGCCGGCCGTCTGCGCCGGCGGCCTGATCGTGCGCGACTGTTCGCTGCGCGTTTCCAACTTCCGCTCGGAAAAATCGCTGCCGGCCTACTTGCGCGAGCAGAATGTCGTCGCCATTTCCGGCATTGATACCCGCAAGCTGACGCGCATCCTGCGCGAAGGCGGCGCCCAGGGCGCCTGCATCCTGGTTGGTGATGACGCCGAGCAGGCCATTGCATTGGCCCGTGCCTTCCCTGGCATGGATGGGCAGAACCTGGGCGAGCAGGTCTCGACCAAGGAAGTGCAGAACTGGAATGAAGGTACCTGGCACCTGGGCGAGGGCTTCCCCGTCCTGGACAACCAGCGTCCCCATGTCGTGGCCTACGACTACGGCGTCAAGCGCAATATTCTGCGTCTGCTGGTCGATGCCGGCTGCCGCGTCACCCTGGTGCCGGCCACCATGCCTGCCAGCGAAGTGCTGGCCATGTCGCCCGATGGCGTGTTCCTGTCTAATGGCCCAGGGGACCCTGCCGCCTGCACGCAGTCCATCGCCGCCGTGCGCGAGCTGCTTGACGCCCGCGTGCCGCTGTTCGGCATTTGCCTGGGCATGCAGCTGCTGGGTCTGGCGCTGGGTGCTCGCACCATCAAGCTGAGTCACGGCCACCACGGCAACAACCATCCGGTCAAGGAACTGGATACCGGCAACGTCTACATCACGAGCCAGAATCACGGTTACGCCGTTGATGCCGATTCCCTGCCGGCCAATGCACGTGTCACGCACATCTCGCTGTTCGACGGCACGCTGCAGGGGGTGGAATTGACAGACAGGCCCGCGTTCGGTTTCCAGGGGCACCCTGAAGCCAGCCCCGGGCCGCGCGACATTGTCGTGCTGTTCAACAAATTCGTCAGCCTGATGACCGCCAAATCCTGAAGACAGCGTTACCATGCCCAAGCGTACAGACATTAAAAGCATCCTCATCATCGGCGCGGGTCCGATCATTATCGGCCAGGCTTGCGAATTCGATTATTCCGGCGCCCAGGCCTGCAAGGCCCTCAAGGCTGATGGCTACCGCACCATTCTGGTGAACAGCAACCCTGCCACCATCATGACGGACCCGGAAACGGCGGACGTCACCTATATCGAGCCCATCACCTGGCAAGCGCTGGAAAAAATCATCGAGCGCGAGAAGCCCGATGCCCTGCTGCCGACCATGGGCGGTCAGACCGCGCTGAATTGCGCGCTGGACCTGGCCCGTGAAGGCGTGCTGGATCGCCATGGCGTCGAATTGATCGGCGCCAATGCCAAGGCCATCGAAAAGGCCGAAGACCGCCAGCTGTTCAAGCAAGCCATGACCGACATCGGCCTGGAATCGGCCAAGTCCGGCGTGGCGCACTCGATGGACGAAGCCTGGGATGTGCAGCGCCGCATCGCGGCCGATGTCGGCACGTCCGGTTTCCCCGTGGTCATCCGTCCCAGCTTCACGCTGGGTGGTACCGGTGGCGGCATTGCTTACAACGCTGAAGAATTCGAAACCATCTGCCGTCGCGGCCTGGAAGCTTCTCCGACCAAAGAACTGCTGATCGAAGAATCGCTGTTGGGCTGGAAGGAATTCGAGATGGAAGTCGTCCGCGACAAGGCGGACAACTGCATCATCGTCTGCTCCATCGAAAACCTGGACCCGATGGGCGTGCATACGGGCGACTCCATCACCGTGGCGCCGGCTCAGACGTTGACGGACAAGGAATACCAGATCATGCGCAACGCGTCTATCGCGGTGCTGCGTGAAATCGGTGTGGATACCGGCGGTTCCAACGTGCAGTTCGCGGTCAACCCCAAGAACGGCCGCATGATCGTCATCGAGATGAACCCGCGCGTATCGCGTTCCTCGGCGCTGGCGTCCAAGGCCACCGGTTTTCCGATCGCCAAGGTGGCGGCGCGTCTGGCCGTGGGCTATACGCTCGACGAGCTGCGCAATGAAATCACCGGCGGCGCGACGCCGGCCTCCTTCGAGCCGACCATCGACTACGTGGTCACCAAGGTGCCGCGTTTCGCTTTCGAAAAATTCCCCTCGGCAGATTCGCGCCTGACCACGCAGATGAAGTCGGTCGGCGAAGTCATGGCCATCGGTCGCACCTTCCAGGAATCCTTCCAGAAAGCCTTGCGCGGCCTGGAAGTCGGCGTCGACGGCCTGAATCAGAAGACGACGGACCGTGAAAAGCTGCAGGTCGAGCTGGGCGAACCCGGCCCGGAACGCATCTGGTACGTGGGCGACGCTTTTGCCCAGGGCTTCAGCCTGGAAGAAGTGCACCAGCTGACCAGCATCGACCCGTGGTTCCTGGCGCAGATCAAGGAAATCGTCGATATCGAGCTGGCGCTGGAACAGCGCACGCTGGCCGATCTGGATGCCGTCAGCCTGCGTGAACTGAAGCGTCGCGGTTTCTCCGATCGTCGTCTGGCGTTCCTGCTGGATACCTCCGAAGGCGAAGTGCGCAAGCTGCGTCACCAGCTGGATATCCGTCCGGTGTACAAGCGCGTTGATACCTGCGCAGGCGAATTCGCTACGCGCACGGCGTACATGTACTCCACCTACGAGGAAGAGTGCGAAGCGGCGCCGTCGGATCGCAAGAAAATCATCGTGCTGGGTGGCGGGCCGAACCGCATCGGCCAGGGCATCGAGTTCGACTACTGCTGCGTGCACGCAGCGCTCGCCCTGCGCGAGGATGGCTACGAAACCATCATGGTCAACTGCAACCCGGAAACCGTCTCCACCGACTACGACACTTCCGATCGCCTGTACTTCGAACCACTGACGCTCGAAGACGTGCTGGAAATCGTCAACAAGGAACAGCCGGTCGGCATGATCGTCCAGTATGGCGGCCAGACTCCGCTGAAACTGGCGCGTGCCCTGGAAGCCAATGGCGTGCCCATCATCGGTACCAGCCCGGAATCCATCGACGTTGCCGAAGATCGCGAACGCTTCCAGAAGCTGTTGAACAAGCTCGGCCTGCGCCAGCCTTCCAACCGCACCGCACGCACCGAGGCGGAAGCCCTGGCGCATGCCGGCGAAATCGGCTATCCGCTGGTGGTGCGCCCAAGCTACGTGCTGGGTGGCCGCGCCATGGAAATCGTGCACGAGCAGCAGGACCTTGAGCGCTACATGCGCGAGGCCGTGAAGGTCAGCAACGACTCTCCGGTGTTGCTGGATCACTTCCTGAACAACGCGACCGAAGTCGACGTGGATTGCATTTCCGATGGCGAGACCGTTTTCGTCGGCGGCGTGATGGAGCACATCGAACAGGCTGGCGTGCACTCGGGCGACTCTGCTTGCAGCCTGCCGCCGTATTCGCTGTCCGAAGATGCTGTGGCGGAAATCAAGCGCCAGACCGCGCTGATGGCCCGTGCGTTGAACGTGAAGGGCTTGATGAACGTGCAGTTCGCTATCCAGGACGGCGATGTCTACGTGCTGGAAGTGAACCCGCGCGCTTCGCGTACCGTGCCTTACGTCTCCAAGGTCACCGGCCTGCAACTGGCGAAGATCGCCGCGCGTGTCATGGCAGGCAAGACGCTGGCCGCCCAGGGTGTCGAGCGCGAAGTGGTGCCGTCTTACTTCTCCGTGAAGGAAGCGGTGTTCCCCTTCGTGAAGTTTCCTGGCGTCGATACGTTGCTCGGACCGGAAATGAAGTCCACCGGTGAAGTCATGGGTGTGGGCGCCACGTTCGGCGAAGCCTTCGTCAAGGCACAGTTGGGCGCAGGGGAGCGCCTGCCCGCTTCCGGCACGGCCTTCATCAGCGTGCGCAACCGCGACAAGGCCCGCGCCGTCGAGGTGGCCCGTGGCCTGCATGCGCTGGGTTTCAAGCTGCTGGCCACGCGTGGCACGGCGGCTGAACTCGAAAACGCCGGCATCCCGGTGCAGGTGGTCAACAAGGTGACGGAAGGCCGTCCGCACGTGGTGGACATGCTGAAGAATGGCGAAATCAACCTGGTGATCAACACCGTGGAAGAGCGCCGCAATGCCATCGCCGACTCGCGCGCCATCCGCACCCATGCGCTGGCTGCGCGTGTGATGCAGTTCACGACCATCGCCGGCGCCCGCGCTGCGGTGGAAGGCCTGCAGTATCTGCACCAAGGCGGTGGCCTGCAGGTTTACTCGCTGCAGGGCTTGCACGAAGACCTGCGCAAGCAGCAGGCCTGATAGCCAGAGTCTAACGAGGCGGCGATGAGGATTTTCTTCTCGCCGCCTTTTTTGCGGCCTGCTGTTTTGACGGCGGGTGCATTTTTCCTGATCCTGGCTGGAGTCGGGCGCGGCAGGCAGCCGCGTCCGGGGCTGGGAACGGCGGCAAGTTCTTCTTGGTTTTTTCTGGAGTTTCCGTATGTCTGGTAGTTATTTCCCGCGCTGGCGGCTGGCTGATCCGGCCCAGTCGGTTATCGGTCCCGAAGACCGGCTGCCATGGCCGCAAACGGCGGCCATGGGGGTGCAGCACGTGGTCGCGATGTTCGGCTCGACCGTGCTGGCCCCATTGCTCATGGGCTTTGATCCCAACGTCGCGATTCTGATGTCTGGTGTCGGCACGCTGTTGTTCTTCCTGTTCGTCGGCGGCCGAGTTCCCAGCTACCTGGGTTCCAGCTTCGCATTCATCGGCGGGGTGATTGCCGTGACAGGCTACGCCGGCGGCGGGCCAAACCCCAATATTGCCGTGGCGCTGGGAGCCATCATCGCCTGCGGCCTGGTCTATACGCTGATTGGTCTGCTTGTGTGGTGGTACAACAGCAAGACCCGCGGCGGTGCAAGCATCCTCATCGAAAAGCTGATGCCGCCGGTCGTGACCGGCGCCGTGGTGGCGGTGATTGGCCTGAATCTTGCACCCATCGCGGCCAAAGGGGCCATGGGTGGGTCTACCTTCGATGCCTTGATGGCCCTGGCGACCATGCTCTGCGTTGGCGGCGTGGCCGTGTGGACTGGCGGCATGGTGCAGCGTTTGCTGATCCTGGTAGGCTTGTTCCTGGCCTGCGTGCTGTATTTCCTGCTGACGAATGTCGCGGGCCTGGGTACGCCGATAGATTTCACCCTGGTCTCGCAGGCGGCATGGATCGGCTTGCCGACCTTTCATGCACCAGAGTTCCAGTGGACAGCCATGGGCCTGATCGCACCAGTCGCCGTCATCCTGGTGGCGGAGAACCTGGGGCACATCAAGGCGGTCAGCGCCATGACGGGCAAGGATCTCGATAGCTACATGGGTCGGGCATTCGTCGGTGACGGCGTGGCCACCATGATTTCCGGCAGCGTGGGCGGGACGGGTGTGACGACCTACGCGGAAAACATCGGCGTGATGGCTGTTACTCGCATCTATTCCACCCTGGTTTTCGTGGTGGCGGCACTGTTTGCCTGCGTGCTGGGGTTCTCGCCCAAGTTCGGTGCCCTCATCCAGACGATCCCCGGCCCGGTGCTGGGCGGGGTGTCGGTGGTGGTGTTTGGCCTGATCGCGGTCGCTGGTGCCCGTATCTGGGTGGTGAACAAGGTGGATTTCAGCGACAACCGCAACCTGATTGTCGCGGCCGTTACGCTGGTCATGGGAGCGGGTGATTTCTCGCTGTCCATCGGCAATTTCACGCTTAACGGTATCGGGACGGCTACCTTCGGCGCGATCATTCTGTACGCCTTGTTGCGCAGCCGCAAAACGGCCGTCCAGCCTTGAGGCCCGCTCCGGTGCGCGCGCAGGGCCGCGAATCAGCGCCTTGGCGCGCGCCGCCGGAGATGTTTGCAGAAAGCCCCTAGGGTACTTGCTTTTCCCTGCAAGTTTGCCGACAATGTCATTAACGCACACCCCGGTTCAGTACGTTCCGGGGTTTTGTTTTGTGGTGTTCAGGGTTCTCCTGGATGCCTGGGGCCTGCTGCTGGCCTGTGGCCAGCGCGTAGGCGCGCCATGAAGGCCGCGCAGAGAACGCCCCGGTTTCCGCCAGTCAGGCGGAACCAGATTTTCTCCGATTTCTTTCGCGGCTGGCGGCAACGCCGGCCCGCGATTTTGCTGGCCCGATCTGCTTGGCAGATCGGGTTTTTTCCAGGTGGCGAGGGGTTTCGTCGCCTGGTGATGAACGCCCGTACAGGCTTAGACCGGTACGGTTCTAGTCTAGGCGCCTTATCCTTGAGGCAAGGCGCTGTTTGTTGTGTAGGAAGAGACATGCCTGCTATTCCGTTGACTGCGAGTGGCGTTGAACGTCTGCAAGCCGAATTGCATCAGTTGAAAACCGTTGAACGTCCCACTGTAATTGCGGCGATCGCCGATGCACGGGCCCAGGGCGACCTGTCGGAAAATGCCGAGTACGATGCGGCGCGTGAGCGTCAGGGCTTCATTGAAGGCCGGATCGCCGAGCTGGAAGGAACGCTGTCAAACGCGCAAATCATCAATCCGTCCGAACTGGACGGCGAGGGCCGGGTGGTGTTCGGCGCAACCGTGGAAATCGAAGACCTGGAAAGCGAAGTCCGGGTGGTGTACCAGATCGTGGGTGACGTCGAAGCGGATATCCGCGCGAACCGCATTTCGGTTTCCAGTCCGGTGGCCCGTGCGCTGATCGGCAAGAGTGCTGGTGACGTCGTTGAGGTCAACGCGCCATCCGGTCTCAAGGAGTATGAAATCATCAGCGTGCGCTACGCCTGAAAGGCAGCGCGCGGTGACTCTGGCCGGCGGCGCAGCGATGCGCCGTTGGCAAAGCAGAAATGACGGGCCATCTGGCCCGTTTTTGTTGGCTGCGCGCAATGCGCGGTGCCGGACGGGCCTGTGGCGGCCCGTCATGCGTAGCTCAGCGGCCGCGACGTGCGCCAGCGCGCAGTGTCATCGAGCTGCCGCGACGGACATTGCCGCCCAGGCTGCTGCGGCCAGCGGTCTTGCTCTTGTGCAGGGTGGGGCGGGCCGGGCGGTCGGTGTCGTAGGGATCCCTGCGCGCCGGTTTGGCCGGTTCGGCATTGGCCTGGCGGCGCGACGCAGGCTTGGGAGCACTGCGGCCAGCTGCAGCCTGTTTCTTGGGCACGTAGACATCGTTGTTGCGGCGGCCCTGGGCTTGCGTTTCTTTTTCGACGGTGGGACGGTACAGAATCAGCATCTTGCCGAGGTGATGCACCAGGGCGCAGGAGAGCTGCTCGCAGATCGTGGCGATGATTTCTTCGCGGCTTTCGCGATCTTCGCCGCCCGCGCGTACTTTGATCAGCCCATGGGCGTTAAGATTGCGGTCGATTTCCTGAATAACGGCGTCAGTCAGCCCGCGATCCCCGATCAGTACGACCGGGTGCAGGGAGTGGGCGGCGGCGCGCAGGGCGCTGCGCTCGCGTGGAGTGATTTCTAGATTCGGCATGAACCGGATTGTACGAGAATGGCTAAGAAGAAATTTTCTAAAAGTTGGTTGCAACAGCATATTAACGACCCTTATGTGAAAATGGCACAACAGAAGGGCTATCGCGCGCGTGCGGCGTTCAAGCTGATCGAGATTCTCGACAGTGAAAAGTTGATGCGCCGAGGGGATGTGGTGGTTGATCTCGGTGCTGCGCCGGGCAGTTGGTCCCAGGTTGCACGCGAGCGGCTGGTGGGCGCGGGCGGAACGGTTGACGGTCGTATCGTGGCGCTGGACCTGTTGCCGATGGAACCCATCGCAGGGGTTACCTTCATCCAGGGGGACTTCCGGGAAGACGAAGTGCTGCGCCAGCTTGAAGAAGAGCTGCAAGGCGCCGCCGTGGATCTTGTTATTTCCGATATGGCCCCCAATCTATCCGGTGTGGGCGCTGCAGATTCGGCACGCATCCAGCATGTGTGCGAACTGGCGCTCGAATTTGCGCAGGCGCATCTCAAGCCGGATGGCGCGTTGATCGTCAAGGCGTTCCATGGCAGTGGGTTCTCACAAATTGTTGCCGATTTCAAGGGAGTGTTTCGCCGGGTGGTGGAGCGCAAGCCCAAGGCCTCGCGCGACAAATCCTCGGAAACCTTCATCGTCGGTGTCGGCCTGAAACCGTGAAATGGCGTGTTTCGGTGCGTTGCGTCGTTGACAGTAACGCGGTTGCGCTCTTTTTCACCTTCAGAAGGTGCTTCCCGGCAGGACAGGCCGGCGAACAGGCTGAAGGGATCTGAAATGCCCGTTTCCAGACGATCTTGCGCAGGCAGGGTAGAATGGGACATATTGACAAACTCATGACGGCGCAGCGAGGGGGCTTGCCGCGTCATCTGGTCGGAATCAGAGCAGGAGATCGACCTTGAACAATTCGTTTTCCAAAGTGGCCGTGTGGATGGTGATTGCACTCGTCCTCTTCACGGTCTTCAAGCAGTTTGATAGCCGCGCGCCCAGTCAGGACCGCGTGAGCTACACGCAGTTCATGGAGGACGCGCGTGGGGGGCGCATTCGTTCCGTGGACGTGCAGGGCGACACGCTGATCGTGACGCCGGACGCAGGCCGTCCGTACTCCCTGACGGCGCCGGGCGACCTGTGGATGGTGCCTGACCTGATGAAGTACGGGGTGCAGGTGTCGGGCAAGCCGCGTGAAGAGCCGTCCATGCTGATGAGCATCTTCATTTCCTGGTTCCCGATGCTCCTGCTTATCGGGGTCTGGGTCTTCTTCATGCGTCAGATGCAGGGTGGCGGGCGCGGGGGCGCCTTCAGCTTCGGCAAATCGCGTGCGCGCATGCTGGATGAAAGCAACAACACCGTAACGTTCGCCGACGTTGCCGGTTGCGATGAAGCCAAGGAAGATGTTCAGGAAATCGTCGATTTCCTGCGCGACCCGAGCAAATTCCAGAAGCTGGGCGGCCGGATTCCCCGTGGCGTGCTGATGGTGGGCTCGCCCGGTACCGGCAAGACGCTGCTGGCCAAGGCCATCGCCGGCGAAGCCAAGGTACCGTTCTTCAGCATTTCCGGTTCCGACTTCGTTGAAATGTTCGTCGGCGTGGGCGCTGCCCGCGTGCGCGACATGTTCGAAAACGCCAAGAAGCATGCGCCTTGCATCATCTTCATCGACGAAATCGACGCAGTCGGCCGCCAGCGTGGCGCCGGCCTGGGCGGCGGTAACGACGAGCGCGAACAGACGCTGAACCAGATGCTGGTGGAAATGGACGGTTTCGAATCCGGCCAGAGCGTGATCGTGATCGCCGCGACCAACCGTCCCGACGTGCTGGACCCGGCGCTGACGCGTCCAGGCCGCTTCGATCGCCAGGTCGTGGTGCCGCTGCCCGACGTCCGTGGTCGCGACCAGATCCTCAAGGTGCACATGCGCAAGGTGCCGGTGGCGCCGAACGTGGATGCTCACGTGCTGGCCCGTGGCACGCCTGGCTTCTCGGGCGCCGACCTGGCCAACCTGGTTAATGAGGCCGCGCTGTTTGCTGCCCGCCGCAATGGCCGCACCGTGGACATGGTTGACTTCGAAAAGGCCAAGGACAAGATCATCATGGGTGCGGAACGCCGCTCCATCGTGATGCCCGAGGAAGAGCGCCGCAACACGGCCTACCACGAGTCCGGCCACGCCGTCGTGGCGCGTTGCCTGCCCAAGACCGATCCCGTACACAAGGTCACCATCATCCCGCGCGGTCGTGCGCTGGGCGTGACGATGCAACTGCCGGAAGGCGACCGCTACAGCATGGACAAAGAGCGCTTGCTCAATACCATCGCCGTGCTGTTCGGCGGCCGTATTGCCGAAGAAATCTTCATGCACCAGATGACCACTGGCGCCTCGAACGACTTCGAACGCGCCACGGCCATCGCCCGCGACATCGTGACGCGTTACGGCATGACGGAATCCCTGGGCCCGATGGTCTATGCGGATAACGAAGGCGAGGTATTCCTCGGCCGCAGCGTGACCAAGACGACCAATATGTCCGAAGCCACCATGCAGAAGGTCGATGCGGAAATCCGCAAGATCATCGACGAGCAGTATGCCGTGGCACGCAAGATCCTCGAAGACAACCGCGAGAAGGTCGAAGTCATGACCAAGGCGCTGCTGGAATGGGAAACCATCGACTTCGACCAGATCGAGGACATCATGGCCGGGCGCAAGCCTCGTCCTCCCCACGTGCCGGATGCCCCCAGCGACAGCAACGGCAACGATGCCGCGCCTGGCGCGCCGTCGGCTGGCGTGAAGTCCGGGGAAGACGACGCCGCTGGCAACAGTGCGCCCTCGTCGCCGACGGTCTGATTATTGCGGTACAAATTCTGCACACATGGTAGATACGCTGCTTTGCGGACGCTTTGAGCTGGCGCTCAAGCGTCCGCTTGTCATGGGGATCGTCAATGCAACGCCGGACTCCTTTTCAGATGGCGGACAGCACGATGCTCCGGAGCAGGCCATCGCCCATGCCTGGCAGTTGCTGGAAGAAGGCGCCGATATCCTGGATATCGGCGGTGAATCGACACGGCCCGGCGCGCAGCCGGTGTCGGTCGAGGATGAACTGGCCAGGGTGCTGCCGGTAGTGCGCGCCCTGCAGGGCGCAGGAGTACCGCTCTCTGTGGATACCTGCAAGCCCGAAGTCATGCGCCGCGTACTGGATGCCGGCGCCGACATGATCAACGATATTGCCGGTTTCAGCACGCCGGAAGCGGTAGCAGCAGTCGCCGACAGCCGTTGCGGCCTGTGCGTCATGCACATGCAGGGCGAACCGCGCACCATGCAGCAGTCGCCTGTCTACCAGGACGTGGCTGGCGATATCGCTGCTTTCCTGGCGCAGCGGGTCGCAGCGCTGGAAGCGGCAGGCGTGGCGCGTAAGCGTCTTTGCCTGGATCCCGGCTTCGGCTTCGGCAAGACGGCGGATCAAAATTACGAATTGCTCAAACGGCTGCCTGAACTGCTGGCTGCCGGCCTGCCTCTGTTGATCGGGTTGTCGCGCAAGACCATGATAGGCGCGGCCACGGGCCGTCCGGTGGCGCAGCGTGTGGCGGGGAGCCTGGCTGGCGCACTGGCGTGCGTGGCCCGAGGTGCAAAAATTATCAGAGTGCACGACGTGGCAGCCACATGCGATGCGCTGAAAGTGTGGCAGGCTGCGGAACAGGGGTATATCTCAAATGACGAAGCGTAAGTATTTCGGCACCGACGGGGTGCGCGGCAAGGTTGGCGGTCCGGTGATCAATGCGGAATTCGCCCTCAAGTTGGGTTATGCAGCCGGCAAGGTGCTGGCGCAGAGCTATGCCGGTTCCGGCCGGCCCCGCGTGCTGATCGGCAAGGACACGCGAATTTCCGGTTACATGCTGGAGTCGGCGCTGGAAGCGGGCCTGTCGGCGGCAGGCATCGACGTTCTGCTGGCCGGTCCGCTGCCGACGCCCGCCATCGCCTACCTCACGCGCGCGTTCCGCTTGAATGCCGGTGTGGTGATCAGTGCCTCGCACAACCCGTATTACGACAACGGCATCAAGTTCTTTTCCGATCAGGGCATGAAGCTGCCCGATGAGACCGAAGCCGCCATCGAGGCAGCGCTGGAGCAGCCCATCAGCTGTGTGGAATCGGAAAAGCTGGGCCGGGCCCAGCGCCTGGACGACGCATCGGGGCGCTACATCGAGTTCTGCAAGAGCACGTTCCCCAATGATCTGGACCTGAGCGGCAAGAAGGTCGTGGTGGATGCCGCGCACGGCGCGGCTTACCACATCGCGCCGCACGTGTTCCGCGAATTGGGCGCGACGGTGCATGCCATCGGCTGCTCGCCTGACGGCCTGAACATCAACGAAGGCGTGGGCGCACTGCATACCGAAGCGCTGGCCACCGAAGTGCTGGTTCGTGGCGCGGACATGGGCGTGGCGCTCGACGGCGATGCCGACCGCATCCAGATGGTCGACGGCAATGGCCGCATCTACGACGGCGATGAATTGCTGTACGCTATTGTGCTGGACCGCCTCAAGCGTGGCCCGGTGGAAGGCGTGGTGGGTACGCTGATGACCAACTACGGCTTCGAGCTGCAGATGAAGAAACTCGGCATTCCCTTCGTGCGTGCCAAGGTCGGTGACCGTTATGTGCTGGAGCAGTTGCTGCAACGCGGCTGGCTGTTTGGCGGCGAAAGTTCCGGACACCTGCTGTGCCTGGATTGCCATCGCACGGGTGACGGTATCATCGCCGCGCTGCAGGTGATGGCGGCCTTGAGCCGCAATAACGTGACACTCGCCGATTGGGTGTCCGATCTGAAAATGTATCCGCAAGTCATGATCAATGTGCCCCTGAACCCCGGGACTGACTGGCAGGCTCATCCGGGCCTCAAGGCGGCGCAAGCGGACGTGGAAGCGCGACTGGCTGGCCGTGGCCGGATTTTGATCCGTGCTTCCGGTACCGAACCTAAGCTGCGGCTGATGGTCGAAGCGGAGGAAGCGGAACTGGCTCGTTCGTGCGCGCAGCATCTGGCCAGCGTAAACTTCACCCAGGCTTCATGAAAGTGTCAATGACTTGAAATGTCGCTGAGCGACACTATGATGCCTTGCCAAGGAGTCCATGCATGCTCGAATTAGCCCGAATTTCTACGCCTCAGGAGGCCGGAGAATCCTGGCCCCCCGATGGGGAGGCCGGATTGGTCGCGGGCCTGGCCAGCACGGCCGAGGAAATCGAGCAAGTGCAGCGGCTGCGCTACCAGGTCTTCTCCGAGGAAATGGGCGCGGTGCTGCATGGCTGTGAAGACGGCCTGGATCGAGATCGTTTCGATCCCTGGTGCGAACACCTGATGGTGCGCGAACTGGGCACGGGCCGCGTCGTCGGCACCTATCGCATCCTGACGCCGCAAGGCGCGCGGGGCGCGGGTGCCTACTATTCCGAATCCGAGTTCGATCTCAGCGGCCTGGGGGAAATCCGCCAGGAGCTGGTCGAGTTCGGCCGTTCCTGCACGCATGCCGATTTCCGCAGCGGGTCAGTGATCATGTTGCTGTGGGCTGGCCTGTCGGAGTTCCTGGTGCGCGGCGGCTTCCGCTACGTGCTGGGCTGCGCCAGCGTGCCGCTGCGTGATGATGGCGTGACGGCGGCGGAAGTCTATCGCCAGGCCGAAGCACAGATCCGTGGCCCGGGCCCGAAGGTGGCGCCCTGGCATCGTTATCCTGTCGAACGCCTGAATCACAGCCTGCCGGCCAAGCTGCCGCCGCTGATCAAAGGCTACCTGAAAATCGGAGCCAAGGTCTGCGGCGAGCCGGCCTGGGACCCTGATTTCAATACGGCCGATTTTCCCATGTTGCTGACGGTCGATGAAATGGACGAACGTTACCGCAAGCACTTCGGGCTGGATGCCCTGCTGGCGGAAGGGTTGCCCGCCCTGGGCAATCAGCCTGGCGGGAAGGCCTGAGATGGCAACGGCGCAGCGGTCTGACAGACGGCTGCGCCGTTTGGTGTTGCGCCGCTATTTGCGGGCGACGCGCAGCTTACGCCTGACGCTCAAGGATTTCGAAAGAAAAACCCGCTTTGCGCCATTCTGAGGCCTCGGCTTCCAGGGCGTATTCCAGCAAGGGGTTGGTACGGCGCCAGCCGTTCGGCATGCTGACGCTGATCTGGCTGTTCTTGACGGCCAGCGAGAGCGGCAGTCGAGCCATGGACTGACGCCGCCGAAAGAGCAGGGCGGCCAGGCGCAGACAAAGAATGGCGCGCCATTTCACATCATTCTTTGGCTTGCCGGGCAGGCGCGAGAGCTTGCCGTGGTGGGCGAAGGCCAATTGCGCCAGCAATTCCTGGTCGTCATTGGAAAAGCCTGGCATTTCCGCATTTTCCAGCACATAGGCGGTGTGACGGGCGTAGCCGTTGTGTGCAATGGAAAGGCCGATCTCGTGCAGGCTGGCGGCCCATTTGAGCGCCAGTACCAGTTCGTGGTCGACTTCCGCTGGACGGCATTGCTCGAACAGCGCCAGCGCGGCGTCGCGGACGCGCTCCGCCTGGTTCTGGTCCACGTGGTAGCGCCGCATGAACTGATCGACGGTTTCCTGGCGCGTATCGTGTTCGTCTTCGCGGCCCAGCAGGTCGTACAGGACACCGACACGCAGCGCGCCGTCGCCAGTACGCATGGATTCTATTTTCAGTTCACTGAAAATGGCGGCCATGATGACCAGACCGCCGGGCAGCACGTCGGCGCGTTCCAGCTTGATGCCGGGATGCTCGGACGCAATGACCTTGCCCGAGCGTATCAGCTTGGCTTTCAGCGCTTCCATGCCCTTGAGAGTGATGCCCTGGCTGGACAGGCCGGATTCGGTCAGGATCGCGTAGAGCGCCTTGGCGGTGCCGGACGAGCCGAAGGCCTCGGCCCAGCCCACTTTCTTGTAGCGCCGGGTGATGGTTTCGATCTCGCGGCGGGCTGCCAGGTCGGCCTGCTGCATGCTGGCGCTGGTGATCTGGCCATCCGGGAAAAAGCGCTGGCTGAAGCTCACACAGCCCATGTGCAGCGAGGCGACCTGCAAGGGCCGGTAGCCTTTGCCAATGATCAGTTCGGTGGAGCCGCCGCCGATGTCGACGATCAGCCGCTGGGCCGTGGAGGAAGGCAGGCAATGCGCCACGCCGGCATAGATCAGGCGGGCTTCTTCGTGGCCAGCCACGACTTCGATGGGAAAGCCCAGCGCGGCTTCGCAGCGGGCCAGCAATTGATCGGCGTTGCGCGCGACCCGGAAGGTATTGGTGGCGACGGCACGGACGCGGTCCGGGCGGAAATCGCGAAGGCGGTCGCCGAACAGGCGCAGGACTTCAGTGGCGCGGACGATGGCTTCGTCTGCCAGAACCAGTGAGGCATCCAGGCCGGCAGCCAGTCGTACCGTTTCCTTGAGCCTGTCGACCTGGTAGATCTGACTGACCCCGGCTTCCTGCACGACTCGTCCGATGGACAGTCGGAAACTGTTGGAGCCGAGGTCTACGGCGGCCAGGAGGTTATCCATGGTTCCCCTTGTTATCAGTTATATGCAGTTGCCGGATTATAGATTTATGAAAGAGCCAGAATGCTGCACAGCAACGGAATTTTTCCATTGTTCGGGAATTAATCCCTGATGGCCCTATGGCAGGCGCTTTGGCGTGCTGTCATATTTATGTCATTCTATTGAAGTAAAAGTAGGAGTTTTTCTCCGTCTGCCGATTTTGTTGAAGAGATCCCATGCCTGATACTGTTTCCATCCGTCCGGATGCATTGCTTCTGAACCGGGAGCTGTCGCTGCTCAAGTTCAATGAAAGAGTGCTCAGCATGGCGGACAGGGAAGATACGCCCTTGCTCGAAAGGCTGCGTTATGTCTGCATCGTCAATTCGAACCTTGATGAGTTTTTCGAGATTCGCGTCTCCAGTCTCAAAGAGCAGCAGCGCCTGACGCCGGACCTGCGTGGTGACGACGGCCTGACGCCGGACGAAGCCTTCCGCCTGGTGCAAAGCCGCGTGCATGATCTGGTCGAGAGACAGTACGAACTGCTCAGCGAGGAACTGCTGCCGCGGCTGGAAAAGGAAGGGATCGCGCTGCTGCACGTGGACCGCTGGACCGAGGAGCAGCGCGCCTGGGCCTTCGACATGTTCCTGCGCGACGTTATGCCGCTGCTGACACCCATAGGCCTGGATCCGGCGCATCCGTTCCCCAGGGTGTACAACAAGAGCCTGAATTTCATCGTTTCGTTGTCCGGTACCGATGCCTTCGGCCGCAATGCTTCCATTGCCATCGTCCAGGCGCCCAGGGCACTGCCGCGTCTGGTGCATATGCCCGAGGCGGTTTCCGGCATGCAGCACGGCTATGTGCTGCTGACGGCCTTGATGCGCGCCTTCGTCGGCGAGCTTTTCCCTGGCCTGGAAGTGCGTGGTTGCTACCAGTGGCGCGTGACTCGCAACAGCGACCTGTTCGTGGACGAGGAAGAAGTCACCAATCTGCGCCAGGCCTTGCAGGGGGAGCTGTCGCAACGCAATTTCGGGGCTGCCGTGCGGCTTGAACTCGATACGCGCGCGCCCAAGGACCTGGAAGTCTATCTGCAAAAGGAATTCGCCCTGACGGCGGCGGATACCTATCGCGTCAGCGGACCGGTGAATCTGTCGCGCCTCATGCGCCTGTGCGACGTCGCGGACCGGCCAGCCTTGCTGTTTCCTTCCTACCGGGCACCCGTGCCGGAACCATTCTCACAGCGCGGCGCCAAACCGGCGGAATTGTTTGCCGCGATCGCGGCGGGCGACCGTCTGCTGCATCATCCCTATCAATCGTTCCAGCCCGTCATTGATTTCCTGACGGCGGCGGCGCTGGACCCCGATGTGGTGGCGGTCAAGCAGACCATCTACCGCACCGGAGAAGACTCCGAACTGATGCGCCTGCTGATGGCGGCCGCGCGTGCCGGCAAGGAAGTCACCGTTGTGGTGGAGTTGATGGCCCGCTTCGACGAACAGACCAATATCAACTGGGCGGCCAAGCTGGAAGAGGTCGGGGCGCACGTGGTGTATGGCGTCGTCGGTCACAAGACTCATGCCAAGATGGCGTTGGTGCTGCGCCGCGAGAACGGCCAGATTCGCCGCTACGGTCACCTGGGTACTGGCAACTATCACCCCCGCACCGCCAGGCTGTATACCGATTTCGGCCTGCTGACGGCCAACCCTGCGCTGTGCGACGACATGGACAAAGTGTTTTCCCAGTTGACCGGGCTGGGGGCGCGGCGCAATCTGCAATTGCTGTTGCAGTCGCCGTTTAACCTGCACGAACGCATGGTGTCGCTGATACGCGCCGAAGCCCGCGCGGCGGCCGAAGGCCAGAAGGCCCGCATCATGGCCAAGATGAATGCCCTGCTGGAGCCGGACATCATCCAGGAACTGTATGCGGCCAGCCAGGCCGGCGTGAAGATAGACCTGATCGTGCGTGGCGCCTGCGCGCTGCGTTCCGGGGTGCCGGGCCTGTCGGAAAATATCCGGGTGCGCTCCATCGTCGGGCGCTTCCTGGAGCATTCCCGGGTGTTTTATTTCTACGACGGCGGCAAGGAGACTGTCTATCTGTCCTCGGCTGATTGGATGGAACGCAATTTCTTCCGCCGCGTGGAGCTGGGTTTCCCCATCCTGGAGCGCAAGCTCAAGCGCCGGGTCATCAGTGAAGCCTTCCTGATGGCGTTGCGTGACAATCAGCTGGCCTGGCAGCAACGCCCCGATGGCGACTATGCGCGGGTGCGCGGCCGTGGCGAAGCGTATAACCTGCACGACAAATTGATGGCCTTGCTTGGAAAGTCATGACTGTCATGTTTCTGTCATCGACAGACTCTACGATAGCGTTCGTACAGGCTGGATGCCTGTCAGTGACTTCCTAACAAGACCTGAGGGATTGCAATGTTCAAACGTGTTTTCAAGCAGCTGGCCGTTGGTGTCGCCTTTGGCGCGTTCACCCTGTCCGCGCATGCCGCCGACATCACTGGCGCCGGCGCGTCCTTCCCCTATCCGATCTACGCCAAGTGGGCATCGGACTACAAGGCCCAGACGGGCAACCAGGTGAATTACCAATCCATCGGCTCGGGCGGCGGTCAACAACAGATCATTGCCAAGACCGTGGACTTCGGTGCTTCCGATGACCCCCTGAACGCCGAAAAGCTGCAGGAAAACAATCTGCTGCAATTCCCCGCCGTGATCGGCGGCACCGTGGCCGTGGTCAATATCGACGGCGTACAGCCGGGCCAGCTGAAGCTGTCGGGCCAGATCCTGGGCGACATCTTCCTGGGCAAGATCAAGAAGTGGAACGACCCCGCGATTGCCGCGCTGAACTCGGGCGTGACCCTGCCCAACGCTGACATCGTCGTGGTGCACCGTTCGGACGGCTCGGGCACGACCTTCGGCTGGACCAACTATCTGTCCAAGGTCAATGCCGACTGGAAGTCGCAGGTTGGCGAAGGCAAGGCCGTCAAGTGGCCGGTGGGCCAGGGCGGCAAGGGTAACGAAGGCGTGGCCAACTATGTCGGCCAGCTGAAGAATTCGATCGGCTACGTCGAATACGCCTACGCCAAGCAGAACAACCTGGCCTGGACGCAGCTGCAGAATGCCGCCGGCAAGTTCGTTCAGCCTGAGCAGAAGGCCTTTGCCGCTGCTGCTGCCTACGCCGACTGGGATGCCGCTCCCGGCATGGGCGTGGTCCTGACCAACCAGCCTGGCGATGATTCGTGGCCCGTGACGGCAGCCACCTTCATCCTGGTGCAAAAGACCCAGGACAAGCCGGCCCAAGGCAAGGCTGTACTGGAGTTCTTCGACTGGGCGTTCAAGAACGGCCAGGAGTCGGCCTCCGCGCTGGACTACGTGCCTCTGCCTGAAGCTGTGACCGGCAAGATCCGCACCATCTGGGCGCAGGAAATCAAGGCTGCCGACGGCGCCGCGATCTGGAAGTAATCAGCAGGGCCGGGCGGAAGCGGGCGACCGCTTCCGCGGCACCTGGGCCGGGGGCTGCCTCAGAACATACCCCGGCATTTTTTTTGCAATGATTCTGTTGAATATTAGGAAGATGCACCCATGAGTGCGGTAATGGATAACAGCGAGCAGGCTGTGCGTCAGCCCGAGGCGGCGACAGGCGCCCCGGTCCCCGAAACCCCCAACCGCAACGCACTGATGGATGCGTTGTTCAGGAATCTCACCCGAATATTCGCTTTCCTGGTTTTCATCCTGTTGGCGGCGATCATGGTGTCGCTGATTTATGGCAGCCATGAAACGCTTTCCGAGTATGGCCTGTCCTTCCTCTGGACCAATGAATGGGACCCGGTGCAGGAGTCCTATGGCGCGCTGGTGCCTATTGTCGGCACCTTGCTGACGTCCTTCATCGCGCTGATCATCGCCGTGCCGGTGTCCTTCGGCATCGCCATGTTCCTGACCGAGCTGTCCCCCGCCTGGCTGCGCCGCCCGCTGGGCACTGCCATTGAAATGCTGGCCGCCATTCCGTCGATCATCTACGGCATGTGGGGCCTGTTCGTGTTCGTACCTGTCTTCCAGCAATACGTGCAACCCACCATGATTTCCGTGTTGGGCAGCATTCCGGTCATCGGCGGCTTTTTCTCCGGCCCGCCCTTCGGCATCGGCATCTTCACCGCCGGCCTGATCCTGTCCATCATGATCATCCCGTTCATTGCCTCGGTGATGCGTGACGTGTTCGAACTGGTGCCCCCCATGCTCAAGGAATCGGCCTACGGCCTGGGCAGCAGCACTTGGGAAGTGATGTGGAAGGTCGTGCTGCCTTTCACGCGCTCTGGCGTCATCGGCGGCATCATGCTGGGCCTGGGCCGGGCGCTGGGTGAAACCATGGCCGTCACCTTCGTCATCGGCAACGCCTTCCGCATTCCGGATTCCATTTTCGCACCGGGCAATTCGATTGCTTCCGCGTTGGCCAATGAATTCAACGAGGCGGGCGGCATGCAGAAATCCGCGCTGATCGAATTGGGCCTGATCCTCTTCCTGATCACGACGGTCGTGCTGGCGTGTTCGAAGGTCCTGCTGTTGCGCCTGTCGCGCTCGGAAGGCACCAAGAGCTGAACCGGACCGGAAACATTAGGCAAGAGAGACTCACCATGTCCACGAATTCCGCTTCTTCCGGCAACAAGTCGGTCATCAACATGCAGAACGGCATCTACCAGCGCCGCCGCATGACCAACAAAGTCATGCTGGGCCTGTCGATGGCAACACTGATCTTCGGCCTGTTCTGGCTGTTCTGGATCATTCTTACGCTGCTGGTCAAGGGTGGCGGCGCGATCTCGCTGTCGCTGTTCACCGAAATTACCCCGCCGCCAGGACAGACTGGCGGCCTGGCCAACGCCATTCTGGGCAGCTTCGCCATGGCGGGTGTCGGCACGCTGATCGGCACCCCGATCGGCATTCTGGCCGGTACCTACCTGGCGGAATATGGCCAGCGAGGCTGGCTCGCGCCGGCCACACGTTTCCTGAACGATGTGCTGTTGTCGGCGCCGTCCATTGTCATCGGCCTGTTCATCTACTCGGTCTATGTCTACCAGGTCGGGCACTATTCCGGCTGGGCGGGCGCCGTGGCGCTGTCCATCCTGGTGATCCCTGTGGTGGTCCGCACGACTGACAATATGCTGCTGCTGGTGCCTAACAGCCTGCGTGAAGCCTGCTTCGCCCTGGGCTGCCCCAAGTGGCGCATGATCCTGATGGTCTGTTACCGCGCTGCCCGCTCGGGCATGATCACCGGCGTGCTGCTGGCTGTGGCCCGGATTGCAGGGGAAACCGCACCGCTGCTGTTCACCGCGCTGTCCAACCAGTTCATGTCCTTCAATATGAATGCGCCCATGGCCAACCTGCCGGTGGTGATCTTCCAATACGCCGCCAGCCCCTTCAAGGACTGGAACACGCTGGCCTGGGCCGGCGCCGCGCTGATCACGCTTTTCGTGCTGGCCATCAACATTCTTGCGCGCAGCCTGTTCCGCAAGCACTGAACGCATATCCTCCGCGCATACGACCCGAATACTCTGCTGTCCAGGATTCATCATGGAAAATACCGCTACCGCCGCCAAGACGAGTGCTCCGCACATCCAGATCCCCAGTGAGCCCGCGAAGCTGCAGGTCAATGACCTGAATTTCTACTATGGCAAGTTCCACGCCATCCGCAACGTCAACATGACAATTCCGGAACATCGCGTGACGGCTTTCATCGGCCCGTCGGGTTGCGGCAAGTCCACGCTGCTGCGTACCTTCAACCGCATGTACGAGCTCTATCCGGGGCAGCGCGCCGAGGGCGAAATCCTGCTCGACGGCGAGAATCTGCTGACCACCAAGATGGACATCTCGCTGCTGCGCGCCAAAGTCGGCATGGTCTTCCAGAAGCCCACGCCTTTCCCCATGAGCATCTACGACAACATCGCCTTCGGCGTGCGACTGTTCGAGAAGCTCAGCCGCGGCGAAATGGACGAGCGGGTCGAATGGGCGCTGAGCAAGGCCGCGCTGTGGAATGAAGTGAAGGACAAGCTGCACCAGAGCGGCCACAGTCTCTCCGGTGGCCAGCAGCAGCGCCTGTGCATTGCTCGCGGCGTGGCGATCAAGCCGGAAGTCCTGCTGCTCGACGAACCCTGCTCGGCGCTGGACCCGATTTCCACTGCCAAGATCGAAGAGCTGATTGCGGAACTCAAGAACGAATACACCGTCGTGATCGTGACCCACAACATGCAGCAGGCCGCCCGTTGCTCGGACTACACGGCTTATATGTACCTGGGTGAGCTGATGGAGTTTGGCGAGACCGGGCAGATGTTCGTGAAGCCCTCGCGCAAGGAAACCGAGGACTACATTACCGGCCGTTTCGGCTAAGCAACGCTTGCCGCGCCGGCGCCTGGCGCCGTGCCTGGACCTTCTCTGGCTGACGGGCCTTCGCCTGCGCCGGGAAGGTCTTTTTTTTGCCGGAGCGGCCCTGGGCAAAGCGTTTCTCGGAAGCCCCGGGCCAAAGGCACGGCGAGGGTGGGGGTATTGATGGGCGTTTCAGTATCGCGTCTCTCATTACAATGCTGGCAATGCAATGAAACGGGTGATCGGTGACATGACGCGCAGGCAGGGCATGGTTTTGTGGGCGCTGGCTGCGTTGGCATTGCTGCTGGTCGCTGATCTGGTTGCGATTTTGCTTGGCGATATCGACAGGCCGGACCGCAATGATGGGCAGCGCTATGGGCACAGCCGCTTTTTCCTGGTGGATGGCGTCGTGCATGCGCAGGTGGTGGGCAGTGGGTTGGTCGCCATGCCGCAGGCGGACCCAGCCAGCTTCGCACCGCTGGAGGCGGAGCAGCGCTCGGTGTTCCACATGGGGCGGGACCGGACGCATGTATATTGCGGCAACCATGTGCTGGCCGGGATGAATCCGACGCGGACGGTCGTGCTGGGCCAGGACTACGTTAGCGACGGCCGCACCACCTATTTCTGCAGCGAAAGCAGCGCGGCCAATCCAGATCAGCAGGGCTTGGCAGGATTCTGGCAGGCGCAGCGACACGCGTTGGGGCTGGGCCCACGCCGCCAGTCGCATATCCATGCCTGGGTGCAACTGCCTGAAAGCGCGGTGCCCTACCGCATTTTACCGGGTGCGCATCTGGCGACCGATGGCCGGCTGGTGTATCTGGCAGGCCAGTTGCTGCCTGGGGCAGATCCCTTGAACATCCGTGTGCTGCCCTGGTCGCGTGGGGGCCGCGCGGTTGGGTCCAGTGATTACCTGGCGGATACGCGCCATGTCTATTACCGGGGCAAACGCCTGGACATTCCGGCCAGCCCGGCCATGTATGTCGTGAGTATCGCGGGCGGCGACCGCCAGCCGCAGACCCTGATTGATCCGGCGGGCAGCGCCTATACCCAGGATCTGGCCTTTGACTCCGGGCAGGGGCCCTATCTGCCGCTGAGTGCGCCGGATGCGCCGGTGAACCACATGCTGCTGGCGGGAACGGACGGCGTCTATTACGCTGAACCGGTGCGCGGCGAGGTCCTGAGGCTGACTTCGGAAGTGACTCGTACCGGCGGCTGGCGGCCGCTGTCGGACCGTCTGGCGAGCAATGGCAGCCAGGTGCTGGTGTTGCACGCCGGCAGGGAGTGGATCAGGCGCGGGCGGCAGGGTGGCAGGGTATTGCAGGAACGTTGGACGCGCCTCTGGATGCTGGATGATGGCGAACCCGGCGGGTGGGTTTCGGCAGGAAAGGCACGCCAGGGGCTGGGAGAGGTATGGCGCCATGGCAGCCGGATGTATTTCCTGCCCGGCGAGCGCTGGTCGCTTGGCCTGGAGCAGCCCATCTATCGCATTGCGGACGAGCCTACGCGGCAGTGGTTGCTGGATGCATCCTTGCCACCCTTGTCGAACAAGGATTTGCGCGCGCGTATCGAAGCAGGGCAATTGACGCCGCCACCCATGAGGGAACTGGGCATGGCGCGTTCCGTCTATCGTTTCTTCGGTGTCGCGGCCGCGCTGGGCGTAGCCCTGGCTGCATTGGTGCTGGCGCTGCTTGGCTACCGTTTCCTTTGGCAGGCCGTCGGCTGGCGGGGGCGCCCGGTTCTGTATGTGGACGGCGGGCGGCTGTACGCTGGCAATTTGCTGCACACTTTCTACCCGTTGGCGGAAGTGTCTTGCGTGACCATCCATGACGCCACGCCCGGCGGCCAGCAGGGCCGGCGGGCGGGCTTCAGCATTCAGGTGCGCAAGGGCAGGACGCATCGCTATGTCCTGAAGGGCGAAGACATTCCAATGCGGTTGGCTGCCCTCCCGGCACGGCTGGCCGGGCACGGGATACGGGTGCTGCGGGATACTGTTCAGGGGGCTTGAGCGGCAGGGCCTGGCTGCCCATGAAAAACGCCTCCCTGGAGGGAGGCGTTTCTGGCGCAAGGGGGGCGTGCCGAAAAATCAGGCGCGCGCCGCGTCTTCCAGTTCCAGCTCTTCTTCGAAGAGGGAGCGCTCGCCGCGTTCATCGCGGATGCGGGTAGGCAGGCCCATGGTTTCCAGCAAGGCAAGCAGTGGCCGTGCCGGCAACTGTTCGACGTTGACCATGCGGCGCACATCCCATTCACCTTTGGCGATCAGCACGGCGGCTGCAGCGGCTGGTACGCCTGCGGTATAGGAGATTCCCTGGCTGCCCACTTCTTCGTAGGCGGCCTTGTGGTCGCAGATGTTATAGATGAACACCTCGCGTTCCTGGTCTTGCCAGCGGCCTTTCACCAGGTCGCCGATGCAGGTTTTGCCGGTATAGTCCGGTGCCAGCGAGGCGGGGTCCGGCAGGACGGCCTTGACCACTTGCAGCGGCACGACGGTCTGGCCGCAGTCGGTCGTCACAGGCTTTTCGGACAGCAGGCCGATATTGTTCAGTACGTTGAAAACGTTGATGTAGTGTTCGCTGAAACCCATCCAGAAGCGGATGTTGGGCACATTGAGATGCTGTGACAGCGAATGCAGTTCGTCGTGGCCGGTGAGGTAGCTGGCCTGGCGTCCGACCACAGGCAGGTCGTCCTCGCGCTTGACCTCGAACATGCGGTTGGCTTTCCATTGGCTGTCCTGCCAGGTCCAGACCGTGCCGGTGAACTCGCGGAAATTGATTTCCGGGTTGAAGTTGGTGGCGAAGTACCGGCCGTGCGAGCCGGCATTGATGTCGATGATGTCGATGGAATCGACACTATCGAAGTATTCATTGACTGCCAGGGCGGCATAGGCATTGACGACGCCAGGATCGAAACCTATTCCCAGGATGGCGGTGACGCCTGCGGCATCGCAGCGCTCGCGGCGCTTCCATTCATGGTTTGCGTACCACGGAGGCTGTTCGCAGACGTGTGCGGGATCTTCGTGGATTGCCGTATCGAGATAGGCTGCGCCGGTTTCGATGCAGGCCTCGAGCACAGGCATGTTGACGAAGGCCGATCCGACGTTGATGACGATTTGCGCGTTCGTCCTGTTTATCAGGTCGCGGGTAGCGGCGCTATCCATGGCGTCGAGTTCATGGACTTCGAGCTTGCCGGCAATCTTCATGCTGCGGCGCGTATGCACATCGCTGGCGATAGCGCGGCACTTTTCAATGGAGCGCGAGGCGATGTGTATGTCGCCCAGCACATCATTGTTCTGGGCGCATTTGTGGGCGACTACCTGCCCGACACCTCCAGCGCCAATAATCAGGACATTTTTTTTCATTTCTCGATCAAACCCTCGTTGAGAAAAGGGGAACAATCGGGAGAGCCCCGCCAGTAACGGCTGTCAGGAGAGGCTCGCTGCGTAATCGTCGTACCCGAAGGTTTTGACGATCTCGGTTTCACCGGACAGGCGCCGTACCACGATGGATGGCATGTTCAGTCCGTTGAACCAATTCTTTTTGACCATGGTGTAGCCAGCGGCATCCTGGATGGAGATACGGTCGCCGGCCTGCAGTGGCTGCTCGAAACTGAACTCGCCGAAAATATCGCCCGCCAGGCAGGACTTGCCACACACCATGTAGCGGTGCGCGCCAGCGTCGGGTTCGATGCGGGCAGGCAGGGCGTAGACCAGCAGGTCCAGCATGTGCGCTTCAATGGAGCTGTCGACGATGGCGATGTCCTTGCCATTGTTCAGGGTGTCCAGCACCGAGACTTCCAGCGTCGCGCTGCCGCTGATGGCGGCCTCGCCCGGTTCCAGGTAGATTTGCACGCCATAGGTGTCGGCAAAGGCCTTCAGGCGGTCTGCCAGGGCGTCGATCGGATAGTCGTCAGCAGTGAAGTGCACGCCGCCGCCCAGGCTGATCCAGTCCACCTGGGCAATCAGATGGCCGAACCGGGCTTCGATGCGCGAGAGCATCTGGTCGAAACTCTCGAAACTGCGGTTTTCGCAGTTGTTGTGGATCATGAAGCCGCTGATGTCGCCGATGAAAGGTTCGACACGGGCCGGGTCGTGCTCGCCCAGCCGGCTGTGGGGGCGAGAAGGGTCGGCCAGCAGGTATGGGGAATTACTCACCTGCGGATTGAGCCGCAAACCGCGCGGGATGCCGTCGGCCGCCTGGCGGAAGCGCTGCAGCTGGCCGATGGTGTTGAAAATGATCTTGTCAGCATGGGAGACGACCTCGGCAATTTCCGCATCGCTGTAGGCGACGCTGTAGGCATGGGTTTCACCGCCGAATTTCTCGCGGCCCAGGCGCACTTCCAGCAGCGAGGACGATGTCGTGCCGTCCATGTAATCCCGCATGAGCCCGAAGACGGACCAGGTGGCGAAGCACTTCAGGGCCAGCAGGGCCTTGGCGCCGGAGCGCTGCCGCAGATGGGCAATTTTCTCCATGTTGCGCAGCAGGCGGGATTCATCTATCAGGTAGTAAGGAGTCTGGATCATTTGGCAGTTGCGGAAAGTTCAGGCGCGTCTAACTGACTGGGTGAAAACAATGCCGGCCGCCCAGCCTGGTATCAGGCCGGAGGCAGCAGGCGCTAGCCGGAAATTGCCGTCGGCGGGGGCAGCTTACTGGCCGATGGAGGAGCGGTCCGCGAGGGGACCGGTGGGTTCCACGGCGCTGGCTGGCATGTTGCCGGCGGCGTTGCCGCGAAGATTCGCTTCGTGGCAAGGGTTTTGCGGGATGGAACAGCCATCCTGCCGGTATGTCTCAGCCCGCAGGCGGGCAATGATGGATAGCCGTTCCGGGCCATCCGGCCTGGGGTTGCCCAGGCGATCCGACAGCCAGAGGCCGTCAGTGGCGAACCAGACGATCCAGGCGCCGACGGACACCTGGCCACCGCAGTCATCATGCAGGCGCCGGCTGACCCATTCATGCCACCGCTGGCGCAAGGCCGGTTCGGAAAACAGCATGACGGAAAGGACGGCCCAGCGTTGCGATGGCGCGCTGGCCGGCGCGCTGCTCATGGCATCCAGGTAGGCGCGGGTGAAGCGTCCCTGGGGGACCGGGTCCTGCTGCATGAGTGCCGCGATCTGCCGGTCCAGGCGCCGCAGGAACTCATCGCACATGGCTTCCAGCAGCGCGTGCTTGCTGGGAAAATGGTGCAGCAGGCCGCCTTTGCTGACGCCCGCTTCCTGGGCCACGGCCCGCAGGGTCAGCCCGTTCAGGCCATGTTCGAGCGCAATCCGCGCCGCTTCATCCAGCAATTGCCGGCGTACCGATTCAGGCTGTTTCTTGCGCTGATGAGCTATCGACATGGCAGGGGAAGATACCGCCCGGACGGTTTTTTGTCAATGTGACGGAACGAGCGAAAAAACCCTCAAGTCAAGGCTTTTTGCGGTATTTTCACGGCATGTTCTGCGATTCGTGCCGATGGCGGGCGGGGGGATTGCGGCGATGTGACTGAGCGCCTCCGGGCATCGCGCAAGGACGGGCATCAGATATCTCCCCAAATGGCGCGGGTGCGGGGCACGGCAAGGCGTGGAAAGGGTAATATTAGCAAGCAAAAAAGATGCATGGAGGGCCGGATTTTCCAGGTACTTCGCCCTGTTTCAGGTGCTGCAAATTGCGTCGTTTTCGCATTACACTCAGCGAGTTACCCGGGCTGGTTACCCGGTGCACACAATTCTTTCCGCTATCACACCCATGGCCGCGTCGTCCGGCGGCCATGTCGCCATAGTCATGGTTGCTTTTTTGTCCCATATGGGCGCGCCATGATTAACGCCAAGAAGATTCAATACAGGGTTTCTATGCGAGCCAAGCCTATCTCTTTCACTGCGCCACGCATCGTGGTTACGGGTGCCATGTTGTTGTTGCTGGCTGCTTGCGGCGACAAGCCGCAAGGCGCGCCGCAGATGCAGCCGGAGGTCAAGGTCGTGACTGCGATCCAGCAGCGCGTGCCCATTATTTCCGAGTTGCCTGGCCGCGTCGATGCCGTCCGGGACGCCCAGGTCCGTGCCCGGGTCACCGGCATTGTAGAGAAGGTCAATTTCGAACAAGGCCGCGACGTCAAGGCGGGCGATCTGCTGTTCACGATCGACCGCGCCCAGCTCCAGGCC
Source organism: Kerstersia gyiorum (assembly GCF_048595715.1). Taxonomy (NCBI): domain Bacteria; kingdom Pseudomonadati; phylum Pseudomonadota; class Betaproteobacteria; order Burkholderiales; family Alcaligenaceae; genus Kerstersia; species Kerstersia gyiorum. The sequence goes on along the minus strand of NZ_CP169556.1, from coordinate 2,599,551 downwards.
GTCTACAACCAGGCGAATGCACAGCTCAAGCAGGCCGAGGCCGCGCTGCTGAGCGCCCGTTCGCTGGCGCAACGCTACGAACCGCTGGTCAAGGTCAACGCGGTCAGCCGCCAGGAATACGACAACGCGCTGTCGGCGTCGCGTGAGGCGGAAGCCGCCGTGGTGGCAGCCAAGGCCGCGCTGGAGTCGGCTGCCATCAACCTGGGTTATACCAAGGTGACGTCGCCCATTAGCGGCCGCATCGGCGAACCGCTGGTAACTGAGGGCGCACTGGTGGAAGGCTCGACGGCAACGCACATGGCAACCGTGCAGCAGCTCGATCCCATCTACGTGGATTTCAACCAGAGTACGGCCGACCTGGCTCAGCTGCGCAAGGTGTTCAGCCATGGCAAGGTGCAGCGCGTCGACGAGGCGCCGGTTACGGTGATGCTCGATGGCCAGCCCTATGATCAAAAGGGCCGCCTGTTGTTTACCGGTGTGACGGTCGACCCGAGCACCGGCCAGGTCAAGCTGCGTGCCGAGGTACCCAATCCCCATTCCGAATTGCTGCCGGGCATGTTCGTGCGGGTGAAGCTTGAACAGGGCTATGACGAGAACGCCGTGCTGGTGCCGCAACAGGCGCTGCAGCGTGCGGTGGACGGTTCGGCCAGCGTGTTCCTGTTGCGTGATGGCGACACGATCGCCGTGGCACCGGTCAAGGTGGGCATTGCCTATCAAGGCCAGTGGGTGATCCAGGAAGGCGTGAGCGCTGGCGATGTCGTCGTCGTTGAAGGCTTCCAGAAGATCGGCCCGGGGGCCAAGGTGAAAGCACACCCCTGGAAGCAGCAGGAAGAGGGCGCTGCGCCTGCAGCCGCCGCGGCGCCTGCGGAGGCCAAATGATTCACAGCGAGGTCGCGCACGCCTCGGCGCCCCAACGGGCGCCGGGCGATTCCCTGTACCGTATCGCGAGATAGATTTCCATGCCTCAATTTTTCATAGAACGTCCCATCTTTGCCTGGGTGGTTGCGTTATTCATCACGCTGGCGGGGCTGTTGGCAATCCCGAACCTGCCCGTGGCCCAGTATCCGGAAGTGGCGGCGCCGTCGGTAACGATCACGGCCACCTATCCGGGGGCGTCGGCGCAGGATGTGTCCGAGCAGGTCACCAGCATCATCGAGGATGAGCTGCCGGGCGCGAAGAACCTGCTGTACTTCGAATCCGTGGCCGACTCGTTCGGCCAGTCGGAAACCACCGTGACCTTCCAGCCGGGTACCGACCCGGATATGGCTCAGGTGGACGTGCAGAACCGCGTGTCCAACGTGTCGGCATCCCTGCCCACCGCCGTGATGGAGCAGGGCCTGCGCTTCGAACAGAGCAGCGCCAGCTTCCTGCTGATCGCCGCGTTGTACTCGGAAGACGGTCGTCTCGACGCCGTTGACCTGGCCGATTACATCACCCGCAACCTGAAGAACTCGGTGTCGCGCGTGCCTGGCGTCGGCAAGTTCCAGCTGTTCGCGGCCCAGCGGGCCATGCGCGTCTGGCTGGACCCTGCCAAACTCACCGGCCTGAACATCAGTGTCAACGAGCTGAACCAGGCCATTCGCCAGCAGAACGTGGTGGTGCCGTCCGGTTCGCTGGGCGCGCCTCCCGTGGCCAGTGACCAGTCAACGACGTCCATCGTCATGGTGAGCGGTCAGCTGAAGACGCCGGAAGAGTTCGGCAACATCCTGCTGCGCGCCAACCCCGACGGTACGACGGTACGTCTGCGAGACGTCGCTCGCATCGAGCTTGGCCAGGACAGCTACCAGTTTGCCTCGCGTCTGAACGGCAAGGCCGCTGCTGCGTTCGCCATCCAGCTGACGCCGGACGGCAACGCGCTGGAAACGGCACAGGGCGTGCGCAAGGTGCTCGAGGAAATGGCGCCTTTCTTCCCGGATGGCGTGAAGTATGAAATTCCCTATAACACTGCTCCGTATGTCCAGGCGTCGATCCAGAAAGTGATCGAAACGCTGTTCGAAGCGCTGGTGCTGGTGTTCCTGGTGATGTTCCTGTTCCTGCAGAACGTCCGCTACACCTTGATTCCCGCGCTGGTGGTGCCGGTCGCCATTCTCGGCACGTTCTCGGTGATGCTGTTCCTGGGGTACTCGATCAACGTGCTCACCATGTTTGCCATGGTGCTTGCGATCGGGATTCTCGTGGACGATGCCATCGTGGTGGTGGAGAACGTCGAGCGCATCATGGCCGAGGAGGGCATATCGCCCAAGGAGGCCACCAAGAAGGCAATGCCGCAGATTTCCGGCGCCATCGTCGGTATCACGCTGGTGCTGACCACGGTGTTCCTGCCGCTGGGCTTCATGAGCGGGTCGGTGGGGGTGATCTATCGCCAGTTCGCTGTCGCCATGGCAGTGTCCATCCTGTTCTCGGCCTTCATGGCGCTGTCCTTCACGCCTGCGCTGTGCGTGACGCTGCTCAAGCCGATCAAGGGTGACCACCAGGCCGAGAAGAAGGGTTTCTTCGGCTGGTTCAACCGCCACTTCGACAACCTGACGCATCACTATGAGCGTGGCGTCGGCAAGATCCTGACGTGGAAGGGCCGCATGATGGTCCTGTTCCTGATCCTGGTCGTGCTGATGGGCTGGATGTTCATGCGTCTGCCTACCTCCTTCCTGCCGCAGGAAGACCAGGGCTTCGTCATTACCAACATCGAACTGCCCGCCGGCGCGTCGACCAACCGCACCAACGAGGTGATCAAGGAAGTGGAAGACTACTTCCAGGCGAACCCGTACGTGGAAAACATGGTGACGGTGCGCGGCTTCAGTTTCAACGGCAGTGGCTACAACGCCGCCATCGCCTTCGTGGTGCTGAAGGACTTCAAGGACCGCAAGGCGCCTGACGCCAGCGCCGAGGCCATTGCCGGTGCAAGTATGGGCAAGTTGCTGATGGGGATTCCCGATGCATTGGTCGTGACCGTCAACCTGCCTGCGATTCCGTCGCTGGGCAACGCCAGCGGTTTCGACTTCCGCCTGATGGACGTGTCCAGCCAGGGGACGGCGGCGCTGAATGCGGCGGCGGCCCAGATGCTGGGCTTGGCGGCAGGCAGCGACAAGCTGTCGCAGGTGCGTATCACCGGCCTCGGACCGGGTGCGCAGCTCACGCTGACGGTTGATCGTGTCAAGGCGGCGGCGCAGGGCGTGGACTTCTCCGAAGTCGCCGGCCTGATCTCCACCAGCCTGGGCTCCTCGTATCTGGGCAAGTTCCCGGATGCCGGCCGCATGCAGAACGTATGGGTGCAGGCAGATACTGCCTATCGCATGGAGCTCGATGAAATCCTCAAGCTCAGCGCGCGCAACCAGAAGGGCGAAATGGTGCCGCTGTCTACCTTCATCAGCTACGAATGGTCCAAGGGCCCGGTGCAGCTGGTGCGCTACAACAGCTTCCCGGCTGTGCGTATCGAAGGCAGCGCGGCAGAAGGCTATTCGTCGGGCGATGCCATGACGGAAATGGAAAACCTGATGAAGCAGTTGCCTGACGGGTTCTCCTATGCGTGGAACGGCCTGTCCTACCAGGAACAGGAAGCTGGCAACCAGACCTTCATCCTGATGGGCCTGGCGCTGTTGGTGGTATTCATGGTGCTGGCCGCCCTGTACGAAAGCTGGGCCATCCCGCTGTCGGTCATGCTGGTCGTGCCGCTCGGGGTGTTGGGTTCGGTACTGTTGGTTGGTGCCATGGGTATGGCCAACGACGTGTATTTCCACGTCGGTGTGATTACCGTGATTGGTCTGTCGGCAAAGAACGCCATTCTGATCGTGGAGTTCGCCAAGGACGCCTACGCCCGCGGCGCGACGCTGCTGGATGCCACCATGGAGGCGGCGCGCTTGCGCTTCCGTCCGATTCTGATGACGTCGCTGGCGTTCATCCTGGGCGTGGTGCCCCTGGCGCTGGCCACCGGCGCCAGCGCGGCCAGCCAGCGTGCGGTCGGTACCGGCGTGCTGGGCGGTATGCTTGCCGCGACGCCATTCGCTGTAGTATTCGTGCCTGTGTTCTTCGTTGTCGTCATGTCGATTTTCAAGACCCGTCCGCGCCTGCTGGGCGCACAGGCGGAAGCGGCTGCGGCAGAAGCACAGATAGACAAGGAAGAAGGGAATAAAGCATGACTATCAAGCAAGACTCGCAGCATGCCCTGAACGCTGGGCATGGCACGGGGCGGTTCTCGGTGCGTTTGCTGCCGCTGGCGCTGACTCTTGCGCTGGGCGCGTGCTCACTGGCTCCCACCTATGAGCGGCCGGAAACGCCCTCCGGGGCGACCTGGACCGCCAACCAGGCGGATACCGACACGGCCAGGACGGCGGCGGAGATCAGCTGGCAGGAATTCTTCCTCGACCCGCAGCTCAAGGCCTTGATCGGTATTTCGCTGGAAAACAACCGCGATCTGCGCGTGGCCCTGCTGCGTGTGGAAGAGGCGCGGGCGCAATACCGCATCCAGCGTGCCGACCAGCTGCCGAACATTGGCGTGAACGGCCAGGTGCAGCGCAGCCGCACGGCGGAACAGCTGCGTGCGGGCGGTCCGGACAGCCCGGCGTTGGGCACGGTCTACCAGGCCGGTCTGGCCATGACTTCCTATGAACTGGACTTCTTCGGCCGGGTGCGCAATCTCTCCGAGGCAGCCCTGCAACAGTACCTGGCTACTGAACAGGCGGCCAAGACGGCTCGCATCGCGCTGGTGACGGAAGTGGCGAATGCGTACTTCGCTGAACGCGCGGCGGAAACCCTGCTGGATCTGGGCCGCAAGACGCGCGAAGCGCGCCAGGCGTCCTACGAGTTGGTGCTGGCGCGCTTCGAAGGTGGGGTGGCTACCGAGCTGGAACTTAACCAGGCGCGTGGCCTGCGCGACGCCATTGACGCCGAGCTGGCCCAGCTGCAGCGCTCCTCCATGCAGGCCAAGAATGCCCTGGCCTTGTTGATCGGCCAGGAACTGCCGGCCGACCTGCCGGCGCCGGCGCCGTTCGGCAGCAGCCAGCTGATCACCAACATTCCCGTGGGCGTGCCTTCCTCGCTGCTGACGCAGCGCCCGGATATTCTGGGGGCCGAAAACCAGTTGCTGTCGGCCAACGCCAGCATCGGTGCGGCGCGTGCGGCATTCTTCCCCAGCATTTCCCTGACAGGCCAGTTCGGGACGGCCAGCACGCACCTGTCCGACCTGTTCGGCAGCGGTTCGGGCGCATGGTCGTTCGTGCCGGTGATCAATCTGCCGATCTTCACGGCAGGGCGCCTGCAGGCCAACCTGGACGTGGCGGAAGTGCGCAAGGATATCGCGGTTGCCAATTACGAGAAGACCATCCAGCAGGCTTTCCGCGAAGTCGCGGATGCGCTGGCCGGAGAGGCGACGTACGGTGATCAGCTGAAGGCGCTGCGGGCGCAGGAATCTGCTGCTGGCCGTACGCTGGAGTTGTCCAACCTGCGCTATGAAACCGGTGTGGACAGCTACCTGCAGGTGCAAACCGCGCAGATCTCGCACTTCTCTGCACAGCAGGCCGTGGTGCAGGCGGAAGCGGCGTCGCTGAACAACCGCGTGGCGCTCTACAAGGCGCTGGGCGGCGGCTGGCAGGCGGAAGACCTGGCGGCGGCGCAGCGCGTCGAAGCGGAAAACGCTGGTAGCTGAGCGCCGATCAAGGAAAGCAGCCATGGAACTGGGCGTTAATATTGATCACGTCGCGACGCTGCGGCAGCAGCGCGGTACTTCCTACCCTGATCCGGTGGAAGCCGCCCTGCGTGCCGAAGCCGCGGGTGCGGACCTGATCACACTGCATTTGCGCGAGGACCGCCGCCATATCCAGGATGCGGACGTAATAGCCTTGCGGCCGCAATTGCTGACCCGCATGAACCTCGAGTGCGCCATCACCGAGGAAATGCTGGCAATCGCTTGCCAGGTCAGGCCGGATGATGTCTGCCTGGTGCCGGAACGGCGTCAGGAACTGACGACGGAAGGCGGGCTCGATGTGCTGGGGCATGCAGCCCAGGTGCGCGATGCCGTGATCCGCCTGCAAGAGGCCGGCATCCGGGTATCCCTGTTTATCGACCCTGATGCTCGCCAGATCGAAGCGGCCCAGCAGGCTGGCGCTACGGTGATCGAACTGCACACCGGGGATTACGCCGAAGCCGAAGGCGAACGTGCGGTGCAAGCGCTGGCACGGCTGCGCCAGGCCGTCGGCCTTGCCAAGCAGGGTGGCCTGCGAGTCAATGCCGGTCATGGCCTGCATTACGACAATGTGCAGCCAGTCGCAGCCTTGCCGGGAATTTCCGAGCTGAATATCGGCCACGCGATCGTGGCGCGGGCGGTGTTCACCGGTTGGGAAGCAGCCATCCGTGAAATGAAAGGATTGATCGTACGCGCTGCTGTCGCGTAATACGCCGGCAACAGATAAACGCCATGGTGTGCTTGCACACCATGGCGTTTTTTTTGTGCTGTGCCAGGATAGGCTGAGCCAGCCGCTGCAGAGAATGAATGTATTGATTTTTGGCTTCGATAGTTTGTTTTAATTGTTATGAAAATTAAGAATTTATTTAAATGAAGTATCTGGGCCTGCTAATATTGATTAACAAAATACAGCCCTGGAAATAGTTTATTCGCTATTGGCACGTCCGATAACAATGTTTTATAGTGTTCGCTCGCATGTGAATCTAGGCTCGTGACGGGGGGTAAGGGTGTATCCGAATGGCGTGCCGGCTAATTACAATCATAAAGCTCCGGAAAGCACCTGGCAGCCGCCCGAGGGTAGCAATTACCTTTCCATTCTTGATCACATTCCAATAGCCGTATTCAGGCTGGATCTTGACGGCAGTATCGTCTGGTTCAATGCCGCCGCTGCCGCCTTGCTGGCTTTTCTGCCAGACAGGGGGCGCGGACAGCCCGTCGTCAGCATATTCCGCGAATATGGCTTCAAAGATCGCACGCCAGGGCCGGTGATGCTGCAGGCCCAGCACGAGCAATTCGACAAATGGCGCGAATTGGTTACCTGGGCTGCTACCCGAGGGGCGGTATGGCACGGAGCTAGGGAAGGCTCGGATTGTCAGTTTCGTTTATATCTGCTAAGTCATTCCGATGCGCCCGGTTATTACCTGTTCGCCGAAGAAGTCCGGGATCAGGATTTCATCCGCCATGAAAAAGGTTTCGACCTATTGACGGGATTGCCGAATCGCCTGATGGCCGAATCCTATTTCTGGCAGCAGAAGCGGTACATCAATGCGCATTACGTCCCCGGGCAGTTGCTTTATTACATCCTGATAGATCTCGATGAATTCAAGCAGATTAATAATCGCTATGGTCATCGAGTCGGCGATCAGGTTTTATTGGCAGTCTCGCAGCGATTGCGGCAAGCCGGACAGCAGCGCGGCTATCTGGCAAGACTCGAGAGCGATGAGTTCCTCATCATTTTTCCCCAGGCGGCTGAGCAGGAATTGCTGGGTTTGCTCGATGAACTGATATCGCAGATGACCGAGCCATTCTGGAGCGGCAGCCATCAATTGAATGTCAGTGCCAGCATCTCGGTCACGTCTCATGGCAAGGGCGATGAAAGCAATCTGGTGTTGAGCCTGAGCACCCGTTCCTTGGCAAGGCAGGAATGCGACGGCATGCGTTACCTGACCCCCAAGGCGGCGCATGACATCTACCGTCTGTCCACCTTGACCAAAGATATCGACCGCGCCATTCGCAATAACGAATTTTTCCTGCAGTACCAGTTGCAGATGGATGCCAGCGGACGTGAGGTACTGGGAGCAGAGGCGTTGATCCGTTGGCAACACCCGGATTTTGGCCTGGTGTCGCCGGGCGTGTTCGTGCCCCTGGTGGAGGATTCGCGCAAGTCAGCCGCGATGGGGTACTGGGTATTGCGCGAAGTCTGTCGCCAAAGCAGGATCATCCGTGAACGCATGGACCGGCGTCTGCGCATTTCCGTCAATATCACGGTGGAGCAGGTGCTGGAGGCCGATTTCTACGAGAAGCTGTGTGCCGTGCTCGAGGAATATGGCGTCGAACCCGCGGATATCGAGCTGGAAATTACCGAGACCATGCTGATCAGCGAGGTGGAAAGTGTACGCCAGACCTTGCAGCGGCTCAGTGCCAAGGGAATTTCCATTGCCCTGGATGATTTCGGCACCGGCTATTCCAGCCTGTCGCACCTGGTGCAGTTTCCCGTCAGCCGTCTCAAGATAGACGGCAGTTTCGTCAGCCAGCTACCTGACGATATGCATCATGGCGCGATCGTCCGGGCCATCATTGGCATGGGACGAAGCCTGGGCCTGCGGGTCGTGGCCGAGGGCGTGGAAACTGCCGCGCAGCGCGATTGGCTGGTGGCGGAGGGCTGCCATGAATTGCAGGGCTTCCTGTTCGCGCGACCACAGGACCCTGAGGCCATGATGGCGATGCTCGCCAGTTATCCGGGCGACTGAGCGTACTGCACGTATATCCGGCTGTGCACCCCGCCGCAGGGCTGGCAGCATGGCGCGGCGGCGCTGGCTTTGCGCTAAAGTAGCTGCATGGATAATCACGTCACTTCACAGCCTGTCGGCACCGACCAGATTCCCGGGGCTATCGCCGGCATGGGCATGGATTTGCTGCGCATCCCGCGCCTGGAGCAGACCATGGCGCGGCGCGGCGAACGCTTTGCGCAGAAAATCCTGGGGCCGGATGAATGGCTGGTTTACCAGCGCCGCAAGGCGCGCGATCCACGCCGCGGCTTGCGCTATCTGGCCACCCGTTTCTGTGCCAAGGAAGCCTTTTCCAAGGCAGTCGGGCTAGGGATGCGGCATCCGATGTGGTGGAACCGCATGCAGACGCTCAACCAGCGCTCCGGCCGGCCGGAGGTGGTCTTGGCGGGAGAACTGCTGGAGTGGTATGTTGCGCGTTTCGGCGCGGCGCACATCTCCCTGACGGATGAAACCGATCTGGCCGCCGCCACTGTCATCGTAGAAAAAAAGGTATAGCAAGTATGTCTGGCGTGGAATCCCGTAAAGAGCTGCTGCCCGGTCCTGTCATGGTGGACGTTGACGGGCTGACGCTGACCCCGGCGGAAGCCGCGCGCATTGCCCATCCGCTGACTGGCGGCGTTATCCTGTTCGCGCGCAATTACCGCGACCGCGCCCAACTTGAGGCGCTGACGGCGCAGATCCGCGCCGCCCGTCCCGGCCCGGTACTGATCGCTGTCGATCACGAAGGGGGGCGGGTGCAGCGTTTTCGCACGGATGGTTTCACTCATATTCCGGCCATGCGCGCCCTGGGCGAAGCCTGGGACCAGGACCCTTTCCTGGGGCAGCGCCTGGCCACGGCGGCCGGCTATGTGCTGGCTGCCGAATTGCGGGCCTGCGGCGTGGACTTGAGTTTTACGCCCGTGCTGGACCTGGATTACGGCGGCAGCCGGGTGATAGGCAAGCGCGCCTTGCATCGTGACCCTGCCATCGTCGCCAGCCTGGCGCGTGCGCTCAACCATGGGCTGTTGCTGGCCGGGATGGCCAATTGCGGCAAGCACTTTCCCGGTCATGGCTATGTGGAGGGCGATTCACACCACGAGATGCCGGTCGACGATCGCCACCTGGAAGCCATCCTGGCCGAGGATGGTGCGCCCTATGCCTGGCTGGGGGACGCCGTGGTGCCTTCAGTGATGCCCGCGCACGTGGTCTACCGCCAGGTGGATAGCCAACCGGCGGGCTTTTCGCGCCGCTGGATCCAGGAGATCCTGCGCGAGCGCCTGGGCTATGACGGCGTGGTTTTTTCGGATGACCTGACGATGGAGGCGGCGACCGCTGCCGGCGATATCCTGGCGCGCGCCGAGGCGGCGCTGGGCGCGGGTTGCGATATGGTGCTGGTGTGCAACCGACCCGACCAGGCCGATGAACTGCTGGCGCGTTTGCAGATGCCGGTAAACGAAACGGCAGCGGCGCGTATTCAGCGCCTGCTGCCGCGCAGCCAGGCCCTGGGTTGGGATGCACTGCAGGCCCAGCCCCTGTATCGCCAGGCGCGTCTGCAGGTGGACCAGCTGGCAAGCTTCCCGTCCGCGCAGCAGGTCGGTTGAGACGCATCGGGAACATCATGGATCGCAGTCCGGAAGTAGCGGGTGACGCCGCCGAAGGTGGTGAACCGTTCGACATCAAGGCCTTTCTGGCGCAGTTGCCCGGGCTGCCTGGGGTCTATCGGCACCTGGATGCCCATGGCGAAGTGTTGTATGTCGGCAAGGCCAAGGATCTCAAGAAAAGGGTTTCATCCTACTTCCAGAAAAACCTGGCCAGCCCCCGGATCGCCCTGATGGTGGCGCAGGTGGCCCGGATAGAGGTGACGGTAACGCGTTCCGAGGCGGAAGCACTGATCCTCGAGAACAACCTGATCAAGCAGCTCAAGCCGCGCTACAACATCATTTTCCGCGACGACAAGTCGTATCCGTATATACAGCTGAGCGCGCATGCCGCGCCCCGGCTGGCGTACTACCGGGGGTCCACCAGCGGCCCGGGGCGTTTTTTCGGACCCTATCCGAATGGCGGTGCGGTGCGGGAAACCATGCAGATCATCCAGAAGGTGTTTCGCCTGCGGACCTGCGAGGATGCTGTGTATGCCAACCGCTCGCGGCCCTGCCTGCTGTACCAGATCCATCGTTGTTCCGGCCCCTGTACGGGGCAGGTCTCGCTGGAGGAGTATCAGCAGGACGTACAGCGTGCTGCTGCATTCCTGGATGGCAAGGCGGAAGACCTGCTGAAGGAAATAGAACAACGCATGTTTGCTGCCTCGGAGGCGCTGGATTTCGAGGCCGCAGCCGTGCTGCGTGACCAGATGGGGGCGCTGGCCAGCATCCTGCACCAGCAGACCATGGAGGATGCCGATGCCGAGGATGCCGACATCATCGCCGTGGCCTGCGCCGGCGGCCGGACCTGCGTGAACCTGGCGATGGTGCGTGGCGGCCGGCACCTGGGCGACCGTGCCGTCTTCCCGGCGCAGGCTGGCGGTCAGCAGGAATCCCAGCCAGGCGAAATCCTGGCAGCGTTTGCCGCCCAGCACTATCTGGCGCATCCCCTGCCGCCAGTGCTGGTCTGTTCGCATGCCTGGCCGGACCCCGGCCTGCTGGATTTGCTGTCCGCCCAGGCCGGAAGAAAGTCGCGCATCGTGTTGCGCCCGCAGGGTATCCGCCGTTCCTGGCTGGAGCAGGCGCAACAGAATGCCGGGCTGGCGCTGGCCCGGGCGCTGAGCGAAAGCGGCGCCAGAACGGCGCGTACCCTGGCGCTGGCGGAAACGCTGGATCTGGATACCGATCCGGAAGCGTTGGATGCCCTGCACATCGAATGCTTCGATATCAGCCATACCGCAGGGGAGGCGACTCAGGCTTCCTGTGTGGTGTACGCCCACCACGAAATGCAGCCCACACTCTATCGCCGTTACAACATTGCCGGCATCACGCCCGGCGACGATTACGCAGCCATGAGGCAGGTGCTGTCGCGCCGCTTCGGCAAAGTGGCCGATGGCGACGCGCCGATGCCCGGGCTGGTGTTGATCGACGGCGGCCGCGGGCAGGTGGAAATGGCGCGCCAGGTGTTCAGCGAGCTGGGGCTGGATATCGGCACGCTGGTGGGGGTCGCCAAGGGCGAGGGGCGCAAGGTCGGTCTGGAAACCCTGGTTTTTGCCGATGGCCGCGAGCCGCGCGCCTTGGGCCTGGAATCGGCGGCGCTGATGCTGGTGGCGCAGATCCGTGACGAAGCTCACCGCTTCGCCATTACAGGCATGCGCGCCCGGCGCTCCAAGGCCCGCCTGGTGTCGCGCCTGGAAGAGATCGAAGGCGTCGGGGCACGCCGGCGCCAGCGCTTGTTGGCGCGTTTCGGCGGTTTTTCCGGCGTGGTACGCGCCAGTGTGGACGATCTTGCGTCTGTCGAGGGCATTTCCCTGGGCCTGGCGCAGCGCATTTACGACGCGCTGCACTAGGCCTGCCGAGGCAGGTTGGGCGTTTCCTGCCAACAGGCGCTAGAATGGCTCGAAGGGGCGACTGCGCTGCGGTCGCGCCTGACGCCGCGACCTGCCTGGGTTAGCATACGCCGTTGCCAATACCGTTGATTTTCCATGCCGCTGAATCTTCCCATTTTGTTGACCTGGTTGCGCATCGTCATGATTCCGCTGGTGGTCGGCATGTTCTATTTGCCCGAGTCCTGGCTGTCCGTGCCGGTGCGGGATGTTGTCGCGGCAGTGGCCTTCGTGCTGGCAGCGCTTACCGACTGGTTTGACGGCTGGTTGGCGCGCCGCTGGCAGCAGACCTCCGCCTTTGGGGCCTTTCTCGATCCCGTTGCCGACAAGCTGATGGTCAGCGCCGTCCTGCTGGTACTGCTGGATCTTGGCCGGGTGGATGTCTTCGTGTCGCTGATCATCATCGGCCGTGAATTGACGATTTCTGCGTTGCGCGAATGGATGGCGAAGATAGGCGCAGCCGCCAGCGTGGCGGTGCACCGCATTGGAAAATTCAAGACGGCGGCGCAGATGGTCGCGATTCCCTGCTTGCTGCTGGATAACGCAATCGCCTGGTTTCCTGCGCGCCAGATCGGCGGCGTGCTGATCATTATCGCCGCCATCCTCACGCTCTGGTCCATGCTGTTCTATATGAAGCGTGCCTGGCCCATCATCAGCGAGCGTTCTTCTTCCTGATAGCCAAGCTGGCGCCCGTAAGGGCGTTTTTTGTCGGGCCGCCCCAAGACAAAGATGCCCCCTGGGGGGGCAGCAAGCCGAAGACGCAGCGTGGGGGCCCTTTTGCCTTCGGCGGCCTGCTTGCCGCCGTGGTTGGGTTGGGTTGGGTTGGGTTGGGTTGGCCTGTCCAGGCTATTGGCGCGGGGTGCGGGCTGCGTCGGGTGCCGGCATGCCATGCGTGCCCCGCCACGGGTTGATATCCAGGCCTCCACGTCGCGTGTAGCAGGCATGGACACGCAGTTGCTCGGGGCGGCACTGGGCCATGATGTCGCGGAAAATCTGCTCCACGCATTGTTCGTGAAAGCCGGTGTGTGTACGGTACGAAACGATATAGCGCAACAGCGCAGCATGATCCATGGCGGGGCCCCGGTACTGGATCTGTACGCTGCCCCAGTCCGGTTGGCTGGTGACCGGGCAGTTGGACCGCAGCAGCCGCGAAACCAGGGTTTCCTCGATTGTGCCCGCGTCTGGCCGGCAGGCCAGCAGTTCGGGCGCCGGGTCGTAGCGTTCGATGTCAATATCCAGCCCGTCTATGCATTGCCCTGAAAGCTCCGCCAACGGTGGGGTAGCCATGTCCCCGGCCTCGAGTTGCAGCGCAACCTGCACCGGTGCCTGCGCCACCCTGGACAGGTCCCGGGCCAGCAGTTCCTGCAGCGTGGCGGCGCTGGCATGGCGGGCCTGGTTGTGACTGTTCAGGTACAGCTTGAAGGATTTCGATTCGATCAGGTTCGGACTATCGGCAGGGATGACGAAGCTGGCCGTGGCTACCAGTGGCTTGCCGCGTGCGTTCAGCCAGGAGAGCTCATAGGCGCGCCAGATATCCGCGCCCTGGAATGGCAGGACGGCAGCGTAGCCCAGCGCCTGGCGCGCCGCTTCCCGGGGGATGGCATGCAGGACGGTGGGGTCGTAATGGTCGGGGTAGCTGACGCTTTGGCCCAGCAATGTTGCGCCGGGCAATGGGGTGTGTGACATGGCAAAACCAGGGCGAAGAAGACAATGAGGAGGGCAAGAGCCGGGCAGCGGCTGGCGGTCGTTTGTCCGCCTGGGCCGCATGCTGCCCTGTTGGCTGCCGCCAGTGCATGGTAAGGCGCCCGCCCGAGAGAAAACGATACCCCATATTTTATATGGTGAAACGCAGGATTTATCTGATGAAAAATGTTTGCTGCGCTGCGAAAATTTGTTTTTCACATCTCGGATGTATCATTTCATAGTGTGGTTTGGTTCTGCTATCTTATTGATTTTTAAGGAAAAATTAATTCGTCCTGTGCAAGACTAATTGATATGTTGCGGCGCATATAAAACTTAGAATTTCTCCCAACGGTTTCAATTTTTTCATCGTCAATCCAAAGAAGCTGCTGAGGAGGCAAACCATGAGCACCCGCGAAAACCTGATCCGCGAACTGCAGAAAGACTGGGCGGAAAATCCGCGTTGGAAAGGCATCCGTCGTGATTACGACGCCGCCGAGGTGGTCCGCTTGCGCGGTACTGCCGGTATCGAACACACGCTGGCGCGCCGCGGCGCCGAAAAGCTGTGGCAGTTGCTGCATGAACAACCCTTCGTGAACGCGCTGGGTGCCCTGACCGGCAACCAGGCCATGCAACAGGTGAAGGCCGGCCTGAAGGCAATCTATCTGTCCGGCTGGCAGGTGGCGGGTGACGCCAACCTGGCGGGCGAGATGTATCCCGACCAATCGCTGTACCCGGCGAACTCGGTGCCCCAGGTGGTGCGTCGCATTAACAACAGTCTGCAGCGTTGCGACCAGATCCAGTGGATGGAAGGGCGCAACCCTGGTGATGAAGGCTATATCGACTACTTCGCCCCTATCGTGGCGGATGCCGAGGCCGGTTTTGGTGGCGTGCTCAATGCCTTCGAACTGATGAAGGCCATGATCGAGGCCGGTGCGGCGGGCGTGCACTTCGAAGACCAGCTGGCCTCGGCCAAGAAGTGCGGCCACCTGGGCGGCAAGGTGCTGGTGCCTACGCGTGAAGCGGTGGCCAAGCTGGCTGCTGCCCGCCTGGCGGCCGATGTGCTGAATGTGCCCACGCTGCTGGTGGCACGCACGGATGCCGATGCAGCGGATCTCCTGACCAGCGACGTGGACGAAAACGACCGTCCGTTCATCACCGGCGAGCGCACCGTGGAAGGCTTCTTCCGCACGCGTCCGGGCATCGAGCAGGCGATCTCACGTGGCCTGGCCTACGCCCCTTATGCCGACCTGGTCTGGTGCGAAACCTCGGTGCCCGACCTGGCTTATGCCCGCCGCTTCGCCGAGGCCATTCACCGCCAATTCCCGGACAAGCTGCTGTCGTACAACTGCTCGCCTTCCTTCAACTGGAAGAAGAACCTGGACGACGACACGATTGCCAAGTTCCAGCGCGAGCTGGGTGCCATGGGCTACAAGTTCCAGTTCATCACGCTGGCCGGCTTCCATGCCCTGAACTACGGCATGTTCGATCTGGCCTACGGCTATGCCCGCCGCAACATGAGCGCATTCGTGGAGCTGCAGGAAAAGGAATTCGCCGCTGGCGAGCGTGGTTTCACGGCAGTCAAGCACCAGCGCGAAGTGGGGACGGGGTATTTCGATGCCGTGACCCAGGCGGTCGAGGGCGGCGCTTCGTCCACTACCGCGCTGACGGGCTCGACCGAAGAGGCCCAGTTCGCCGCCCAGCATTGATGCGCGCAGGCCGTCTGTACCAGTATTGGCAGTAACAAGGCAGTAAAGTCCTCGCGCTTTCCGGTGGCGGCGCGAGGATCGCGCACGGTTTGCGGCAATTGCCGTCCCTGCGTTCTCGGGCAGGTGACCGTGCGCACGTGTTGGGCCGCTGCGGCTTTGGGCGGTAGCCATTGGGTGTAGAGGAGGCGGAATGCTGCGTGGGGCAGCGTTCCGGGAGACAGCCGCACCTGGATGTGCGGTGTTGACAGGTCGCCGAGGCAATTGCGCCGCAGGCGGTCAGCCAAAGAAAAATCCCGGCGGAGTGGTGTCCGCCGGGATTTTTTGTCGCCGGGCCGCCCCAAGGCAAAAACGTCCCCTTGGGGGGCAGCAAGCCGAAGGCGCGGCGTGGGGCCCATTTTTGTCGCCCGGTCCCGTTGTGGCGGGAGCCGGGCGGAGCAGGCTTGCCTTAGTTCGCGGCTTCCGCGTGCTGTTGCGCGTCCACCACGGCCAGCGCCGTCATGTTGACGATGCGGCGCACGGTGGCGCTGTTGGTCAGCACGTGCGCGGGCAGGGCGGCGCCCAGCAGGATGGGGCCCATGGCGACACCATGGCTGCCGGTCATCTTCAGCAGGTTATAGGTGATGTTGCCGGCATCCAGGTTGGGCATGACCAGCAGGTTGGCGCGGCCATTGAGCGTGCTATCCGGGAACGACAGCTTGCGGATTTTTTCCGACAGTGCGGAGTCCGCGTGCATTTCGCCATCGACTTCCAGGTCCGGCGCCTGTTGCGCCAGCAGTTCGCGGGCGAGCGCCATCTTGTTCGACGATTCGCTGGGGCGGCTGCCGAAGTTGGAGTGCGACAGCAGGGCGATCTTCGGCTCGACACCGAAGCGGCGCATTTCGTGCGCGGCCTGGATGGTGATGTCGGCCAGTTCCTCGGCGTTGGGATTCTCGTTGACGTGCGTGTCGGTGATGAACAGTGTCTGTTCTGGCAGCATCAGGACGTTGAGCGCGCCATAGGCCTTGATGCCGGGCTTGCGGCCGATCACTTCGTCGATGTAGCGCAACTGGTTGTCGTAGCGGCTGCTGACGCCGCAGATCAGCGCATCGGCATCGCCGCGCTTGACCAGCAGCGCGCCGATCAGCGTGTTGTGCTTGCGGATCATCGCCTTGGCGACCGCGGGCGTGACGCCATTGCGGCCCTTGAGCTGGTAGTAGGCTTGCCAGGTTTCGTTGAAGCGCACGTCATCCTCGGGGTCGACGACTTCGAAGTGCGTGCCGGCTTCCAGGCGCAGGCCCAATTTCTTGAGGCGCATGTCGATCACGGCAGGGCGGCCGACCAGGATCGGGAAGGCCAGTTTTTCGTCCACGACCGTCTGGACGGCGCGCAGCACGCGTTCTTCTTCGCCATCGGCGTAGATGACGCGCTTGGGTGCCTGGCGGGCCTGCTTGTAAAGCGGGCGCATCAGCTGGCCGGAGTGGTAGACGAAGGCCTGCAGCTCCTGGCGGTAGGCATCCATGTCCTGGATCGGGCGGGCGGCCACGCCGGATTTTTCTGCGGCCAGGGCCACGGCCGAAGCCACTTCCACGATCAGGCGGGGATCGAAGGGTTTGGGAATGATGTAGTCGGGGCCGAAGCTCAGTTCCTGGCCGGCATAGGCCAGGGCGACTTCATCATTCTGTTCCGCCTGGGCCAGCGCAGCGATGGCATGCACGCAGGCCAGCTTCATGTCTTCGGTGATGCGCGAAGCGCCGACATCCAGCGCGCCACGGAAAATGAAGGGGAAGCACAGGACGTTATTGACCTGGTTGGGGTAGTCGGAGCGGCCGGTGGCGATGATGCAATCCGGGCGCGCGGCCTTGGCCACGTCAGGACGGATTTCGGGCTCGGGGTTGGCCAGCGCCAGGATCAGCGGACGGTCGGCCATGGTCTTGACCATGTCGGCGGTCATGACGCCGGGGGCCGAGCAGCCCAGGAAGACGTCGGCGCCGGCGGTAACGTCGGCCAGCGTGCGGGCATCGGTCTGCTGGGCGTAGCGGGCCTTGTTGGGCTCCATGTTGGCGTCGCGGCCCACGGTGATTACGCCACGGGAATCGACGACATAGATGTTTTCGCGGCGGATGCCCAGGCTGACCAGCAGGTCCAGGCAGGCGATGGCAGCAGCGCCCGCGCCGGAGCAGACCAGTTTGACGGAGTCCAGCGGCTTGCCGACGATCTTCAGGCCGTTCAGGACGGCAGCGCCGGAAATGATGGCGGTGCCGTGCTGGTCGTCGTGGAACACCGGGATGCGCATGCGCTCGCGCAGCTTCTTCTCAATATAGAAGCACTCGGGCGCCTTGATATCTTCCAGGTTCACGCCGCCCAGGGTGGGTTCCAGCGCGGCGATGATGTCGACCAGCTTGTCCGGGTCGTTTTCCGCCAGCTCGATATCGAAAACGTCGATGCCGGCGAATTTCTTGAACAACCCGCCTTTGCCTTCCATCACTGGTTTGGCGGCCAGCGGACCGATGTTGCCCAGTCCGAGGACGGCCGTACCGTTGGTGATCACGCCCACCAGGTTGGCGCGCGAGGTGTAGCGGGCGGCGGCGGCGTTGCCTTCCGCATGGATGGCCATGCTTGCCGCGGCCACGCCGGGCGAGTAGGCCAGGGACAGGTCGTCCTGGTTGGCCAGCGGCTTGGTGGGAGTGACCGAGATTTTCCCGGGCTTGGGGTAGGCGTGGTAGTCCAGCGCCAGTTTGGTCAGATTTTCGTCCATGGACTTTCTGAAAGACAGGTGAGAAATTAGGGCCGTGCGTAGGTCTGCTGCGCCGGCAAGAGTCAAAAGATACTCGAAAACGAAGGCCTGCGGGCAGCTGTCATGTGTTGCGCTGCATTAACGGTTTTTGCGCTGCATGGCTGGAAGGCGTGATTTGGACTTATCGAACGGCATTTGTTTGGCATGTCACCGCTAAGTCTTAGCTACTGCTGCCATCGCGCCGCACAAAATTATTTTGGCGGGCCGCACTTGGACTAGAACGGGGCCAAAAATGGGCCTCAAGGCGTATGAAAGCGCTATACTGGACTGCAATACGGCTATTGAGGCTCGTTCACGTCGCCTTCTGCCCCGCTATCCGCTAACCGGTTTGGCCGTGTCGCGGAAGGTTTTCCTGCATCGTCAAGGGTGAAACGCCCGGAAAGGTGAAGCGTTACATGTCATCGCAAACAGAATCCCTGTCCTCCTCATACCTGTTTGGGGGGAACGCGCCATACGTAGAAGAACTCTACGAAACGTACCTGGACAATCCGGGTGCAGTGCCTGATAACTGGCGCACCTACTTCGACCAGTTGCAGCATCAGCCTGCAACCGATGGTCAGGAAGCCACGCGCGACAGGGCCCACGCTCCCATCGTCCAATCCTTTGCCGAACGCGCCCGGGCCAATGCCTTCGCCGTCCGTGTCCAGGAACCCGACCTTTCCGTCGCCAGCAAGCAGATCGTTGTCCAGACGCTGATTTCCGCCTACCGTTCGCTGGGCGCCCGCTGGGCCGAACTGGACCCGTTGAAGCGCCATGAGCGTCCGCAACTGCCGGAGCTCGATCCTGCCTTCTATGGCCTGACCGAATCCGACCTGGACCAAGTCTACGCCGCGACCGATACTTACTTCACCACCGCCGACCGGATGACGCTGCGCGACATCCTCAAGGCCCTGCGCGACACCTACTGTGGTTCCGTCGGCGCAGAGTTCATGCACATCTCCGATCCGAAGGCCAAACACTGGATCCAGCAACGCCTGGAATCGGTGCATTCGCATCCGGACCTGACCGTCGATCAAAAGCGCCATGTCCTGCAGCAGCTCACCGAGGCCGAAGGCTTGGAACGCTTCCTGCACACCAAGTACGTGGGCCAGAAGCGTTTCTCGCTGGAAGGCGGCGAAAGCTTTATCGTCGCCATGGACGAACTGGTGAACCACGCTGGTGAATCCGGCGTGCAGGAAATCATCGTCGGTATGGCTCACCGTGGCCGCCTGAACATGCTCGTGAACATCATGGGCAAGATGCCCGGCGACCTGTTCGCCGAGTTTGAAGGCAAGCACGCCGAAGGCCTGACCGATGGCGACGTGAAGTACCACAATGGTTTCTCCAGCGACCTGTCGACACGCGGTGGCCCCGTGCACCTGTCGCTGGCATTCAATCCGTCGCACCTGGAAATCGTCAACCCCGTGGTGGAAGGCAGCGTGCGCGCTCGCCAGGATCGCCGCGGCGACGTCAAGGGCGAACAAGTCCTGCCGGTGCTGGTGCATGGCGATGCCGCCTTCGCCGGCCAGGGCGTGGTCATGGAAACGCTGAACCTGGCTCAGACCCGCGGTTACGGCACGGGGGGCACGGTGCATCTGGTCATCAACAACCAGATCGGTTTCACGACTTCCGACCCGCGTGACTCGCGCTCCACGCTGTATTGCACGGACGTGGTCAAGATGATCGAGGCACCGGTGTTCCACGTGAACGGCGACGACCCCGAAGCTGTCGTGTTCGTGACCCGCCTGGCGCTGGACTATCGCCGCGAATTCAACCATGACGTCGTGGTCGATATCGTCTGCTTCCGTAAGCTGGGCCACAACGAGCAGGACACCCCGGCGCTGACGCAGCCCCTGATGTACAAGCGTATCGGCCAGCACCCCGGCACCCGTCAGCTGTATGCTGAAAAGCTGGAAAGCCAGGGTATCCTGCCGGCTGGCAGCGGTGACGAACTGGTTGCTGCCTATCGCCAGCTGATGGAAGACGGCCAACGCACCATCGAACCGGTGTTGACTAACTACAAGGGCAAGTACGCCACCGACTGGACCCAATTCCTGAACGCCAAGTGGACGGATCATGCCGATACCGGCGTGCCGCTGGCCGAACTCAAGCGCATCGGCGAAAAGCTGACGCAAGTGCCGGAAGGCTTTACGGTGCACCCGCTGGTGGCGCGCCTGCTCAACAGCCGTGCGGAAATGGCTCGTGGCGAGGTCAACCTCGACTGGGGTATGGGCGAGCACCTGGCTTTCGCCACCCTGGTGGCTGCCGGCTACCCGATTCGCATCACCGGCCAGGATTCCGGCCGTGGCACGTTCACGCACCGCCATGCCGTGCTGCACGACCAGAAGCGCGAGCGCTGGAATGACGGCATCTATATTCCGCTGCAGAACGTCTCGGAAGACCAGGCCCCGTTCACAGTGATCGACTCCGTGTTGTCCGAAGAGGCAGTGCTGGGTTTCGAATATGGCTATGCTTCGGCCGAACCCAACACGCTGACGATCTGGGAAGCCCAGTTCGGCGACTTCGTCAACGGCGCTCAGGTCGTGATCGACCAGTTCATCGTCTCTGGCGAAGCCAAGTGGGGTCGCCAATGCGGTCTGACCATGATGCTGCCGCACGGCTATGAAGGCCAGGGCCCCGAGCACTCCTCGGCCCGCATCGAGCGCTTTCTGCAATTGGGTGCCGACAACAACATCCAGGCCGTGCAACCGACGACGTCCGCGCAGATTTTCCACCTGCTGCGCCGCCAGATGATCCGTCAGTTCCGCAAGCCGCTGGTGATCTTCACGCCGAAGTCGTTGCTGCGCAACAAGGATGCAGGCTCGCCCCTGGAAGAACTGGCCAACGGCCATTTCCGTCCGGTGATCGGCGAAGTCGATACCGCCATCCAGCCGGAAAAGGTCAAGCGCCTGCTGGCTTGCTCGGGCAAGGTCTATTACGATCTGGTCCATGCCCGCCGCGAACGCAATGCGGAAGATGTCGCCATCGTCCGCGTCGAGCAGCTGTATCCGTTTGCGCACAAGGATTTCGCCGCCGAGCTGGCGAAGTACCCGAATCTTGCTGAAGTGGTGTGGGTGCAGGACGAACCGCAGAACCAGGGCCCCTGGTTCTACATCCAGCACCACCTGTATGAAAACATGAGCGCTGGCCAGAAGCTGAGCTACGCGGGCCGTCCCGCATCCGCTTCGCCTGCCGTGGGCTATCTCGCCAAGCACGTCGAGCAGCAAAAGGCCCTGATCGAACAGGCCTTCGGCAAGCTCAAGGGCTTCGTGCTGAGCAAGTAATCCATTCCGGAACAGAACCAATATCCATACAGGAAGAACATAATGGCCATTATCGACGTTGTTGTCCCGCAGCTTTCCGAGTCCGTCTCGGAAGCCGCCCTGCTCAACTGGAAGAAGCAGCCTGGCGAAGCCGTTGCCGCTGACGAGATCCTGATCGAAATCGAAACCGACAAGGTCGTGCTCGAAGTGCCTGCGCCCAAGGCTGGCGTGCTGGCCGAGATCGTCCGTGGTGACGGCAGCACCGTGACTTCCGGTGAACTGATCGCCAAGATCGACACCGAAGGCAAGGGCGCCGCCGCTGCTCCTGCCGCCGCTGCAGCCCCCGCCGCTGCCGCTGCTGCGCCGGCCGCAGCGCCTGCTGCTGCCAGCGCTGCTGGTGTGGCATCTCCTGCTGCTGCCAAGATCCTGGCCGAGAAGGGCGTCGAAGCCAGCTCGGTGGAAGGCTCCGGTCGTGGCGGCCGCGTGACCAAGGGCGATGCCCTGGCTGCCCAGGCGCCTGCCGCCAAGTCCGCCGCCGCTCCTGCTGCTGCCCAGCCGGTGCAGCTGTCGCTGGACGGCCGTCCGGAACAGCGCGTGCCGATGAGCCGCCTGCGTGCCCGCGTGGCCGAGCGCCTGCTGCAATCGCAAAGCGAAAACGCCATCCTCACCACCTTCAATGAAATCAACATGAAGGCAGTGATCGACCTGCGCAACAAGTACAAGGAGCGCTTCGAAAAGGAACACGGCGTCAAGCTGGGCTTCATGTCCTTCTTCGTGAAGGCCGTGGTTGCTGCGCTGAAGAAATACCCGATCCTGAACGCCTCGGTGGACGGCAAGGACATCATTTACCACGGCTACTTCGACATCGGTATCGCTGTCGGCAGCCCGCGTGGCCTGGTGGTGCCCATCCTGCGCAACGCTGACCAGCTGTCGATCGCCGAGATCGAAAAGCAGATCGCCGACTTCGGCAAGCGTGCCTCCGAAGGCAAGCTGGGCCTGGAAGAGCTGACCGGCGGTACCTTCTCGATTTCCAACGGCGGCGTGTTCGGTTCGATGCTGTCGACCCCGATCATCAACCCGCCCCAAGCCGCGATCCTGGGCATCCACGCCACGCGTGAACGCCCGGTTGTGGAAAACGGCCAGGTCGTGATCCGCCCGATCAACTACTTCGCCATGTCGTACGACCACCGCATCATCGACGGCCGCGAAGCCGTCCTGGGCCTGGTCGCCATGAAGGAAGCGCTGGAAGATCCGCAGCGCCTGCTGCTGGACCTGTAAGCACCAGCATGGCCCCGGCAGTGCCTGCCGGGGCCGGTCATTCGCAGCAGCCGCCGCGAGCGGGCTGCGTCCCCGAGGCTGCCGTTCCATGCACCAGGCATGGCCGGCACGCCGACACTAGCGAGAGATTCCTCAATCATGTCCAAGCAATTTGATCTTGTCGTCATCGGCGCAGGCCCTGGCGGCTACGTGGCTGCGATCCGCGCCGCGCAACTGGGTCTGTCCGTGGCTTGCGTCGATGCCGCAGAAAATGCCAAGGGCGGTCCTGCGCCTGGCGGCACCTGCACCAACGTCGGCTGCATTCCGTCCAAGGCACTGCTGCAATCGTCCGAGCATTTCGAACAAGCCAATCACCACTTTGCCGAGCACGGCATCGAAGTGAAGGGCGTGTCCCTGAAGCTCGACAAGCTGATCGGCCGCAAGAACGAAGTCGTCAAACAGAACAACGAAGGCATTCTGTACCTGTTCAAGAAGAACAAGGTCACCTTCTTCCACGGCCATGCGGCATTTGCCGGTCAGGTCGAGGGCGGCTGGTCCATCAATGTGACCGGCAAGACCGAGGAAAACCTGGTTGCCCGTCATGTGATCGTGGCGACGGGTTCGGCTCCGCGCGAACTGCCAGGCGTGCCCTTCGACGAAAAGATCGTCCTGTCCAACGACGGCGCCCTGAGCCTGGACGCAGTGCCCGGCAAGCTGGGCGTGATCGGCGCGGGCGTGATCGGCCTGGAAATGGGCAGCGTGTGGCGCCGCCTGGGTTCCGCCGTGACCGTGCTGGAAGCGGCTCCCGAGTTCCTGGCGGCTGCCGACCAGCAGGTTGCCAAGGAAGCCTTGAAGGCTTTCACCAAGCAGGGCCTGGACATCCAGGTTGGCGTGCAGATCAGCGAAATCAAGCCTTCCGCCAAGAAGGTCGATATCAGCTACAAGAATGCCGCTGGTGAAGAGCAAAAGCTGACGGTCGACCGCCTGATCGTGTCGATCGGCCGCGTGCCGTTCACCGCTGGCCTGAACGCTCCGGCCGTGGGCCTGACCCTGGACGAGCGCGGTTTTGTCGCCGTGGACGCGGAATGCCGCACCAACCTGCCCAATGTGTGGGCGGTGGGTGACGTGGTGCGCGGCCCGATGCTGGCGCACAAGGCCGAAGAAGAGGGCGTGGCGGTTGCCGAGCGCATCGCCGGCCAGCATGGCCATGTCAACTTCGCGACCATTCCGTGGGTGATCTACACCTCGCCGGAAATCGCCTGGGTGGGCCAGACCGAGCAGCAGCTCAAGAAGGAAGGCCGCGCCTACAAGGCGGGCAGTTTCCCCTTCCTGGCCAACGGCCGTGCGCGTGCCCTGGGCGACACCACCGGTTTCGTGAAGGTGCTGGCTGATGCCAAGACCGACGAAGTCCTGGGTGTGCATATCGTTGGCCCGGTTGCTTCCGAGCTGATCGCCGAAGCCGTGACCATCATGGAATTCCGTGGCGCCGCTGAAGACATCGCCCGCATCTGCCATGCTCACCCGACCCTGTCGGAAGCCATGAAAGAAGCTGCGCTGGCCGTGGACAAGCGTGCATTGAACTTCTGATTCCAGCCCGCCTCGGGCGGGTGATTGGACTCCAAGCCCCCTTCCGCGAGGATGGGGGCTTTTTTCATGGGGCGGGCCTGCCGCTGTTCACTAGGATGCCCAGGCCGCCGCGGCTAGGCCTGCGCTGGCGCGGGATGGCGTATGGCGAGCAGGCCGGCGATGGCGAGCAGGCACGCCACACCTGCGCCCAGCATGGCCAGGTGGAAGCCGCTGGTCATGGCTGAGGTATAGAGCCCGGCCAGTTGCGCGCCGGCGTCAGCCGGGAACTGATGCTGGTTGATGGCGAGATGGGCCAGGGCGGCGGCGTCCGGCAACCCGGCCTCGGTGGCGCTGTGCGTGAGCTGGCGGATAGCCTGGCTGCTCATGAGGGCGCCCAGCAGCGCGATGCCGAGTGTCATGCCGGCCTGGCGCAAGGCATTCATGGTGGCCGAGACCGAGCCGGCCTGTTCTGCCGGAGCCATGCCCATGATGACCAGGCTGGTGGCAGGAACTGCCAGTCCGGCACCTGCGCCCAGCAGCACCAGGTTGATGCCGATGAACCAGTAGGGCGTGTTGGCATCGCAGAACATCATGGCAAACATGGCCAGGGCGGTCAGGGCGTAGCCGCTGATCATCAGGGTGCGTACCGGCAGCCACATACCCAGCCGCCCGAACAGCATGGACAGGCAGCCGGTGACAAAGAACTGCGGCATCATGCGCCAGCCGGTTTCGACCGGCGACCAGCCGTGGATCTGCTGCAGGTAGATCGAAAAGAAGAACAGGCTGCTGTAGTAGGCGAAGCCCAGCATGAAGGAAGCATTGTTCGCCAGGACAAAGGCGGACTGGCGAAACAGTTGCAAAGGCAGCAAGGGGCGTGCCACGCGGCGTTCCACGACGGCAAACAGGATGAAGCCGAGCACGGCCACGCCCAGCGCCAGCAGGATGGCCGGATTGCCGAAACCGATGTCGCCGGCCTGGATCAGGCCATAGGCCAGCGCGCCCAGGGCGATGACGCTCAGGGCCTGGCCCCAGGGGTCACGGGCCGCGTGGTCAGGAAAACGGCGCTCAGGTATGCCCCAGGCTCCCAGCGCGATGGCAAGCAGGCCCAGGGGCAGGTTGATGAGGAAGATGCTCTGCCAGCCCAGGCCGTGCAGCAGCAGGCCGCCCAGCAGCGGTCCGAGGATGAGCGCCAGAGCGCAGAAGGCCGACCAGCCGCCGATGGCGTTGGCGCGGGCCTTGGGATCCGGGAAGAGGTGGGTCAGGATGGGCAGGGCGCCGGCAATCAGCAGGGCAGCCGATACGCCCTGGATGGCCCGGCCGGCCAGCAGTACAGCCAGCGTCGAGGCCAGCCCGCAGATTGCCGAGCCGACCGTGAACAGGACGACGCCTGCCAACCAGGCCCGTTTGTGCCCGTGGCGGTCAGCTGCCGGGCCAGCGGACAGCATGAACGCCGAGAGGCAAATGGCATAGGCATTGACCACCCATTGCAAGCCGGCAATATCGGTTTGCAAAGCGGTTTGCATGGTGGGCAGGGCGACGTTGACGATGCTGATATCCAACGTGGCGAGAAACGTGCCGAGATACGCGGCGGCAAGTGCGGCGCGGCGGCGTGCAGTATTCATGGCGAGGGATTCCTGGGCATGTGGAAATGCGAATAGTTATCTATATTTGCGTTTATGTTATCAATCGACCGACCGTCGGTCAATTCAATGTTCGATTTTTCAAAGACCTTGTGAGAAGATTGGAATGCGGCGGGCGTCTGAGTAGCGCCTTAGCCCCGCATGGTGGCGCGATGGATCTACTCCGGGATAAACCGCGCAACCGATGGCTTGATCGCGGTGCGTTCCGTCGAGGTTGCGCCCTTTGTTATGGTGCTGATTGGCCGTTGCGAACGCTTGTTACCGTTGCCCCGGAAGCCCGGAAGCCCGGAAGACTGAGGAACGGCCGGGCCACACAGCGGCCGCAGGCCTGGGCAGTGCGGCACGGCAAGGGTAGCGAAGCAGAGCAAGGTGCAGTAAGCAGGACAGGCGCAGACAAGCTTGGCGCCGGGGCCGCGCAGTCGTCCCGCTGCGTGGGTTGTTGACGGGCGGAGCGCAGCCACCAGCCGACGGAGATTGCGTGCACGTGTCGTGGTTTTGACAGGATTTTCAGGGATGTCTGTGGTTCTGCTGCCAACAGGCCCTTACAATCGCTCTTTTGAGCGGAAGATGATGGCACAGCCCGGTGCATCTCACGCTTTGTTCGCGAATGCCATGGAGTGATGGGCGCATGAATGTCATCGAGTACTACGAACATGCTCTGGCCGAGCGCGGTTACAAGCCGGACGCTGCCCAGCGCAAGGCGATAGAGCGGCTGCAGCGTTATTACGAAGATTGGGAAGTCTATCTGAAACGCGGCGGTGGCCTGTTCGGGCGCCTGTTCCGGCGGCACGAGCCCGCTCCGCGCGGGGTCTATTTCTGGGGCGGTGTCGGACGCGGCAAGAGCTTCCTCATGGATGCCTTCTTCGAAACCGCGCCCGTGGAACGCAAGGGCCGACTGCATTTCCATGAATTCATGCGTGGCGTCCACAAGGAACTGGAATCGGTCAAGGGGATGGAAGATCCGCTGGACGAAGTGGCGCGGCGTGTCGCGGACAAATACCAGCTGATCTGCTTTGACGAGTTCCACGTGTCGGATGTCGCGGACGCGATGATTCTCTACCGCCTGCTGCTCAAAATGTTCGAGTACGGCGTGTCCTTCATCATGACCTCCAACTACGAGCCTTCCACGCTGTATCCGGAAGGCCTGCACCGTGATCGCATCCTGCCAGCCATCGCGCTGATCAAGGAGCGCATGGACATCATGAACGTGGATACCGGCGTGGACTACCGCCAGCGTGCGCTCGAGCAAGTCGAATGCTATTACGCGCCGCTGGGGCCGCAGGCCGATGCCCACATGGAAAAGGCCTTCGCGCATTTTGCGCGCACGCCAAGCCAGGAGCCGCCGGTGCTGGAAGTCGAGCATCGTCAGCTTACGGCGGTGCGGCTGGCCGAAGACGTCGTGTGGTTCGATTTCGCGACCCTGTGCGACGGCCCACGCTCACAGAACGACTACCTGGCGCTGGCGGCGCGCTTCGAGGCCGTGCTGCTATCGGATGTACCACGCATGACCGCACGCGATGCGTCGGCGGCGCGACGCTTCACCTGGCTGATCGACGTCCTGTATGACCACAAGGTGAAGCTGGTCATGTCGGCCCAGTGCGAGGCCGAGGAACTATATGTCGATGGCCCCATGGCCAATGAGTTCCATCGTACCGTGTCGCGCATCGTGGAAATGCAGTCGCGCGAGTACCTGGAGAGCGAGCGCCGAATGGTGTCTGCGCTTTGATCCTGTGGTTGGCGGGGGCGCATGGCAGCGCGCACACCGTACCGGCGGGCTGTATTCCCGGCTGCTGCCCTGCGAACCCGGCGTCAGCCGCGTTACACTTGGACCGTTAAGCCGTGTTGCGCCTGGATGGCGTGGCGCGGTTCCGTCCAGCCTTGCTTTTTACCGATACCATGACTACGCGTGTACTGACAGGCATTACCACCACCGGCATTCCCCATCTGGGCAATTATGCGGGTGCCATCCGCCCGGCGATCAACGCCAGCACGGAACCGGATGTCGATGCCTACTTCTTCCTGGCCGATTTCCACGCACTGATCAAGTGCGACGACCCCGAGCGCATTGCGCGTTCACGCCTGGAAATTGCGGCGACCTGGCTGGCGGCAGGGCTGGATACCGAGCGCGTCACTTTCTATCGCCAGTCCGACATTCCGGAAATCCCGGAACTGTCCTGGCTGCTGACCTGCGTGACGTCCAAGGGCCTGATGAACCGTGCGCATGCCTACAAGGCTGCCGTGGACCAGAACCTGGCGCGTGAGGCCGAGGCTGACGATGGCATCACCATGGGCCTGTTCTCCTATCCGGTGCTGATGGCGGCCGATATTCTGATGTTCAATGCCCACCGTGTGCCGGTGGGACGCGACCAGATCCAGCACCTGGAAATGGCACGCGATATTGCTCAGCGTTTCAACCATCTGTACGGTCAGGGTAAGGACCTGTTCGTATTGCCTTCGGTGGAGATCGCCGAAGAAGTTGCGACCCTGCCGGGCCTGGATGGCCGCAAGATGTCCAAGAGCTACGACAACACGATTCCGTTGTTCGCCGGCGGCGCGCGCGCGTTGCAGGATGCCGTCATGCGCATCGTCACCGATTCGCGCGAGCCGGGGGAAGCCAAGGACCCGGATGCATCGCATCTGTTCACGCTCTACCGTGCCTTCGGCAGTGCCGAGGAAACGGCAGTGTTCCGCCAGCAGCTGTTGGATGGCATGGGCTGGGGCGATGCCAAGAAGGCGTTCCTGGCCTTGCTGGAACGCATGCTGGCGCCGATGCGCGAGCGCTATGAATCTCTGATCGCCCGTCCGGACGACATCGAGGACATCCTGCTGGCTGGCGCGCGCAAGGCGCGCCAGGAATCCATTCCGGCATTGGAGACCCTGCGTGCGGCGGTCGGCCTGCGCAGCCTGAAAACCTCGGTTGCGCCAGCCGCGAACAAGGAAGAAAGCGCGACCCTGCCGAAGCCGCCACGCTTTGTGAGTTTCCGCGATGATGACGGTGCGTTTCGTTTTCGTTTGCTGAGCGGCAACGGCGATGAACTGCTGCTGTCGCGTGTTTTCGCCAATCCCAAGGATATCGGCGCGGTCACGCGGCGCCTGGTGGCCGAGCCGGATAGCGTGTCCATCGCATTTACCGACGGGGCCTGGGTGGTGTCGCTGGATGGTGCATTGCTGGCGACCGGCAGCCAGGACGTAGCGGGCTTCGATGAACGCCTGCGCTGGGAACTGGAAGTCCTGAAACAGGCCTGAGGGCCAGCTGGCTAGCTTGACGTGAACATGCCCCCGTCCAGAATGGGCGGCATGACACGCTTCTTGCACCGCTTGGACAGTTGATATGGCAGCAGGAGTGGCGACAGGCTGTGCGCAGCGTCTTGCCGGCGGGCCGGCTCTGCGCAGAACGGGCGGCGGGACGCGCCTGTGCGTGTTTCTCTCAGGCTGCTCCCGCAAAAAGGCCTATTCGTCCAAGGGTCTATGCAGGAAAAGACCTATGCAGAAAATGAATGTTCCTGCGAATGAATATCCGGCAGATCGCCCATGACTTTTCCTGAATGTTTTCGTTTCGATTTGCGCCGCCCGCGTGTTGCGCACACCGTTGTGGCATTCCTGGCCGCCGTGGCCAGCCTGTCTGCGGCGGCAGCGCAGCCGGCTGGATCCAAGGCCTTGCCCCTGATTCAGACGCCGCCGGATAGCGCGATCGCCGAAATGGCGTCAGTACCAGCCCTGCATGGGCTGGCACTGGCGAATCTCATTGCCAGCAATTGCGCCATCGAAGGCCTGGAGGCTGGCGATGCGGCCCTGATTGGCGGGACGGCCCAGGTGGTCGCTCAGCACCTGGGCGTGGGTAGTGACGAGTATTTTTCCGTCTATATTAACGGCGCGCTGCGTGAGTTCGGTGCTGCAGACGCTTGTCATATCCATGCGGCCAGCACTCTCAGGCTGGCTTCGAGCCTGAAGGCGCAGGGCGGCGCAGTCCTCAACCGGGCCGAGCTCGAGTAACACGGGCTGCGCTGCACCCACCACATGCATCATTTTCACGCAGGTCCTCACACACCACGTGCGCACGGACACGCCCCCCTGTCTGCATGACATCGCCTCACGCTGGGCCGGGTCGTTCAGGTGTGGTCGTTTATGCCGCGCCTGACTGGCCGGCAGGCTGTGCGCTGCCTGCGTTCGCCTGCCCGGGCCAGGGCGCCAGGATCAGGGGGCAAGTGCGGAGGCAGTGCCTGCTGATGCAGCGACCGGCGCCGCTTCGTTGCTGGCATCTCCGCCCAGTACCTTGAACAGGGTGATGCGGTTGATGGCTTCTTCCAGCCGCAGGCTGATCAGGCTTTGGCGCGCGGCATAAAGGCTGCGTTGCGCAGTCAGCGTTTCCAGGTAGCTGTCCACGCCATTGCGATAGCGTGCATCGGCAAGGTCATAGCTGCGCTGGGTCGCGGCAACCAGCGCCTGCTGGGCATCGAGACGTTCTGCAATCCGTGCGCGTACCGCCAGCGCATCGGCCGTTTCCCTGAAGGCGGTCTGGATGGCGCGCTCGTACTGGGCGATGTTGATGTCGCGGCTGAGCGTCGCGACATCCAGTTCCGCACGCAGTGCCCCGGCATTGAAGATGGGCAGGGTAATGCTGGGCGCGAATGACCAGATGCGGTGTCCGCCGCCATCGAACAGATCCGACAGGCTCTGGCTGCCGATGCCGGCTCCGGCTGTGAGGGAAATGCGGGGGAAAAACGCCGCGCGCGCGGCGCCGATATTCGCGTTCGCAGCGAGCAGCGCGTGTTCGGCGGCCTGGACGTCAGGACGCAGTAACAGCACGCTGGACGGTAGCCCAGCCGGCAGTTCGCTCAGGATGACGGACGCCTGCATGGCATCCAGGCTGGCGTCTGGCAGCAGCCTGTCGGGGACGGCGGTGCCGGCCAGCAGGTCGAGTGCGTTGCGTGCTTGTGCCAGGTCTGTTTCATAGGCCGAGACGTCGACCCGGGCGCTCTCTACACTGGCCTGCACCGAGGCCAGGTCGACGCTGGACACTACGCCTTCGTCGTGCATGGCGCGGGTCAGCGCCAGCGTGCGCTGCTGGCTGGCCAGGGTATCCCGGGCCACGGCCAGGCGCTGCTGGCTGGCGGCAATCTCCAGCCAGGCGCTGGCGGTTTCCGACAACAGGCTGAGCTGCGTGCTGCGCTGGGTCTGCTCTGTCTCCAGATAGGTTTCCAGCGCCTGCTGGTTGAGGCTGCGCAGCCGTCCGAAGAGGTCCAGTTCCCAACTGCTCAGGCCTGCCTGCAACGAGCTGCTGCGGTTGACCTGGGTGGCATCTTCGCTAATGACGCTGCGCGACGCGCTGTGCTGGCCGTTCAGATTGACCGAGGGCCAGCTGTCGGCGCGCTGGATGCGGTATTGCGCCCGCGCCTTCTCGATATTGAGCAGGGCCACGCGCAGATCGCGGTTGTTGGCAAGCGCGAGTTCCATGACCTCGCGCAATTGCTGGTCGACGAACACGGCGCGCCAGGCGGCCGGCATATAGGTTACGGCTGTCGTGTCCGGGCTGGCGCCATCCAGGCTGGCGGGGACGGGCAGCGGCGGGCGTTCATAATCGGGCGCCAGGGTGGAGCAGCCGCCAAGGGCAATGGCCAGGGCGGCCAGCCCCAGACGGCGCGAAGCAAGGTGTGACAGGAACATCAGCTTGGATCCTCGTCATGGCGTGTGACATGCTTGCGCCCTGGCAGCAGGCTGCGCACGATGACATAGAAAAGCGGCACGAAGAAAATACCCAGCAAGGTCGAAACCAGCGTACCGCCAAAGACGCCGGTCCCCAGGGAGTGGCGGCCACCGGCACCCGCGCCTGAGCTGATGACCAGCGGGAAGACACCCAGCAGGAACGCCAGCGACGTCATGATGATGGGCCGCAAACGCATGCGCGCGGCATGCAGGGTGGCATCCAGCAGCGTCATGCCGCGGTTTTCGAGGTCGCGCGCGAATTCCACGATCAGAATGCCGTTTTTCGCCGCCAGCCCTACGGTGGCCAGCAGACCGACCTGGAAGTAGACATCGTTGGCCAGGCCGCGTGTGTATGTCAGCAGCAGCGCGCCTACGATGCCGATGGGAACAGCCAGCATGACCGAGAACGGAATGGACCAGCTTTCGTACAGCGCCGCCAGGCACAGGAAGACGAACAGCAGCGACACGGCATAGAGCAGTGGCGCCTGGGCGCCGGAAATCTGTTCCTGGTAGGACAGGCCGGACCAGGCATAGCCAATGCCGGCCGGCAACTGCGTGACCAGGCTTGCGATTTCGGTCATGGCTGTGCCGGAGCTGACGCCGGGCGCCGGTTCGCCAGTGATTTCCAGCGAGGACGAGCCATTGAAGCGTGCCAGGGCGGCTGGCGCCTGGCTCCAGCCATTGGTGGCGAAGGCGGCGAAGGAAACCATTTCGCCATTGCCGTTGCGCACCCACCAGCGGTTGATGTCCTGCGGCAGCATGCGGGCTTCCGCCTGCCCCTGGACGTAGACCTTCTTGATGCGGCCCCGGTTGATGAAGTCGTTGACGTAGGAGCCGCCCATGGCGATGGACAGGGTATTGTTGATGTCGCCCAGCGAGACATCCAGCGCGGCGGCGCGTGCATCGTCGATCTTGATGTCAAAGGAGGGGGAGTCCTCCTGGCCACCGTACCGTACGTTGATCAGCTGGGGGTTGTCGGCAGCCAGGCGCAGCAATTCGTCCTTGGCGGCGACCAGGGCTTCATGCCCGAGGCCGCCCAGGTCCTGCAATTGCAGCGTGAAGCCGGCGCTGCGGCCCATGCCGGGGATGCCCGAGGGCGCCATGGCGAAGATCTGGGCATCCTTGATCTTTGCCATTTCGCTGGAAATGCGCCGGCCGACTTCCTGGGCGTTGGCCTTGCGTTTCGACCAGTCCTTGAGTTTGACGAAAGCCATGCCGACGTTCTGGCCGTTGCCGCTGAAACTGAAGCCGGAAATGGCCATGACGGACTGGATTTCAGGTTGGCTTAGCGCGTAGTCGGTCAACTGGCCCATGGTGTCCACGGTGACTTCCTGGGTGGTGCCCGGGGTCAGCTTGACCTGCACCATCAGGATGCCCTGGTCTTCCTCAGGCAGGAAGGAAGTGGGCAGGCGCCAGAACAGCAAGGCCATGGCGGCGATCAGCAGCGCATAGACCAGCAGCGAGGCCAGACGATGTGTGACGACTCGTTGCACGCCGTGCTGATAGCGCGTGGCGCTGCGGTCGAAGGCATGGTTGAACCAGCTGAAAAAGCGTCCCAGCGGGCCACGCGGGCTGGCATGGCCGCCGGCGGAAAGCGGCTTGAGGAAGCTGGCGCAGAGTGCGGGCGTCAGCGTCATGGCGACCAGCACGGAGAGAATCATGGAGGCCGCGATGGTGACAGAGAACTGGCGATAGATCATGCCGGTGGAGCCGCCGAAAAACGCCATGGGCAGGAACACCGCCGTCAGGACCAGCGCGATGCCGACCAGCGCGCCGGTGATCTGCCCCATGGATTTACGCGTGGCTTCGCGCGGTGACAGGCCTTCGGTGACCATCACGCGTTCTACGTTTTCCACCACCACGATGGCGTCGTCCACCAGTAGGCCGATGGCCAGCACCATGCCGAACATGCTCAGGGTATTGATGGAATAACCCAGTGCCGCCAGCACGCCGAAGGTCCCGAGCAGTACGATGGGAACGGCGATCGCCGGTATCAGCGTGGCGCGCCAGTTCTGCAGGAACAGGTACATGATCAGCACCACCAGGACGATGGCTTCGATCAGGGTCTTGACGACCTCCTGGATGGATATCTGCACAAAAGGCGTGGTGTCGTAGGCCACCTGGTAGGTCAGGCCGGGCGGGAAGAATTCGGCAAGCTGCGCCAGTTTTTCCTTGACCGCCTTGGAGACATCCAGCGCGTTGGCGTCGCTGGCCAGTTCTATGCCCAGCCCGGCGGATACCCTGCCGTTGAACTGGCTGCTGATGGCGTAGCTTTCGCTGCCCAGTTCCACCGTGGCGACGTCCGACAGGTAGACCACGCTGCCGTTCGGGGAGGACTTGAGGATGATGCGTTCGAACTGCTCGGGCGTTTGCAGGCGGCTGCGCGAACTGATGGTGGCATTGAGGCGCTGGCCGTCGATGGAAGGCAGGGCGCCCAGCGCGCCCGAGGACACGTCATTGTTCTGCGCCTGGATGGCATTGGAGACATCCGAAGGCATGAGCGTGTAGGTGCGCAGCTTGTCGGGGTCGAGCCAGATGCGCATGGAGTATTTGGACCCCATCACCTGCACGTTGCCCACGCCGTTCACACGGCCGATGGGGTCCTGCAGCGTCGCCGCCATGTAGTCGGCGATGTCGGTGCGGTTCATGCTGTCATCTTCGGACGTGAAGGCCAGCACCATGAATATGTTGCCCGACGACTTGGTGACCGTCACACCTGTGTCCTGCACCGGCTCGGGCAGCATGCGCTCGGCCTGCTTGAGCTTGTTCTGGACCTGGACCTGTGCGGTATCCGGGTTGGTGCCCGATTCGAAGGTGAGCGAGATTTGCGATGTGCCCGACGAGCTGCTGGTCGAGGACATGTACATCAGGTTGTCCAGCCCCGTCATCTGCTGCTCGATGACCTGGGTGACCGAGTTTTCCACCGTTTCCGCCGATGCGCCGTTGTAGGTGGCGCGTATGGAAACGGAAGGGGGAGCGATATCAGGGTATTGCTCCAGCGGCAACAGCTTGATCGACAGAATGCCGGCCAGCATGATGACGATGGCGATGACCCAGGCGAAGATGGGACGGTCGATGAAGAAACGGGACACGGCGTCAGGCTCCTCGCGGGCTTATCGGGCGGCGGAAGCGGCAACCGGGGACATGGGCGCGGTCTCGGCGCTGGCTTCCTGGTTGACGGGATTGACGTCTGCGCCGGGTTTCAGGCGGCTGCCGCCGGCCGTGACCAGGCGATCACCGGCCTGGATGCCGGACAGCACTACCCATTGGTCGCCGATGGCGTCGCCCAGCTCGACGACGCGTTGCGCGAGCTTGTTGCCGTCGTCGACCAGCTGTACCGTGGCTTCGCCGCGGGTATTGCGCGTGATGGCGGTCTGGGGCACGAGAATGGCGTTGTCGTTGATCGCCATCGGCAGTTCGGCACGCACATACATGCCGGGCAGCAGTAGGCCGTCGGGATTGGGGAAGAGCGCGCGCAACAGCACGTCGCCGGTGTCGGTGCCTACCGAGGTGCCGATGAAGGCCAGCGAGCCGCTGTGGTCGTAGGTGCTGCCATCTTCCAGCAGCAGGCGCACGTCTATGGCTTCGCCTGCCGATTTCAGGTCGCCGCTGCTCATGCGTTTGCGCAGCGACAGCAACTGGGCGCTGGAGAGCGCCACATCGACATAGATCGGGTCCAGCTGCCGAATGGTGGTCAGCGGCGCTTCCTGGTTGCCGGTGACCAGGGCGCCAGGGGTATAGGCGGATGTGCCCACCACGCCGGAAATCGGCGCCGTGATGCGGGTGTAGTCCAGGTTGATGCGCGCCGTCTGCAGCGCCGCTCGGGCTGCCAATACCGCCGCTTCGTTCTGGCGCAGGGTGGCCTGGGCCTCGTCGGCCGCCTGGCGGCTGACCGCATCGAGTTTCAACAGGTTGGCATAGCGCTGGGCCTTGGGTCGGGCGGCGAGCACGGCGGCCTCAGCCTGCGCCAGGTTGGCCTTGGCGCTGTCGAATGCGGCCTGGTAGGTGGCCGGGTCGATCTGGTAGAGCACTTCGCCTGCCTTGACCTGCTGCCCTTCGGTGAAAAGCCGTTTTTGCAGGATGCCGCTGACTTGCGGGCGCACATCGGAAATCATGTAAGCCACTGTCCGGCCAGGCAGCCGCTGGTTCATGGCCAGCGGTTGCGCGACGACCGATTGCACGATGACTTCGGCGGGGCCGGTGGCCGTCGGGGCCTGCTGCTCCTTGGTGCAGGCAGCCAGCGCCATTGCCAACAACATGGGTAACAGCAGGGGGCGCAGGCCTGACCAGGAAACGGAGCGGGCAGAACCGGAAGACGGACGTGCGGACATCATGAAAACCTTTGAGCGCTGGGAACGTTACTCTAACCCGGGAATGTGTAGGAAATTTGGATGCAGGCGCAGGCAGGACGGGGAAAGGCCGGAACTTGGATGGAACGGCACCCGGAGCGGGGCCGACAAATTTACCTGCCGGTATTGTCGGCGTACCGGCATGGAGAACGGCCCCCACCGCCAAACCGGAGCGGCTGGCGGCAGGGGCCGAAAGCAAGGCAGGGCGCCTGAAGCTGGGCTAGCGCTTCAGCTTGGCCAGGGCAGCTGCCATGGCGTTGTTGAAGGGCGCCGTCTCGCCCCGGCCCTTGCCGCCTTGCCCGCCATTGCCGTTGTTGCCGCGCCGGCTGGCGGGGGCATCACCGCTGCGGCGGGCCGCCGGCAGCGCATCGTCGTTCAGGCGCATGGTCAGGGCCACGCGTTTGCGAGCCGCATCCACTTCCAGTACCTTGACCGTCACGGTCTGACCGACGCGAACCACGTCGCGCGGGTCCTTGACGAATTTTTCCGAAAGCGCGGAAATGTGTACCAGCCCATCCTGGTGCACGCCAATGTCCACGAAGGCGCCGAAGTTCGCGACGTTGGTGATCACGCCTTCCAGCACCATGCCCGGAAGCAGGTCGTTCAGGGTTTCCACGCCTTCCTTGAACTGCGCCGTCTTGAATTCAGGGCGCGGGTCGCGGCCAGGTTTCTCCAGCTCGGAGAAAATGTCACGCACCGTGGGCAGGCCGAAGCGATCATCGGTGAATTCGCTGGGCGAAAGCCCCTTGAGGGCCTCCCGCTGGCCGATGACCTGGCGCACGTCAGCCTTGATCTTGTCCAGGATGCGCGCCACGACAGGGTAGGCCTCGGGGTGCACCGAGGACGCATCCAGCGGGTTGTGGCCGTTGGGAATGCGCAGAAAGCCTGCCGCCTGTTCGAAGGCCTTGTCGCCGAAGCGGGGCACGTCCTTGAGTTTGCTGCGTTCCGGGAAGGGGCCGTGCTGGTCGCGGTAGGCGACGATGTTGCGCGCGACTAGCGAACTGAGTCCGGAGACGCGGGTCAGCAGGGCGGCCGATGCGGTGTTCACGTCCACGCCGACCGCGTTTACGCAGTCTTCCACGACGGCGTCTAGCGAACGGGCCAATTCACGTTGGTTCACGTCATGCTGGTATTGCCCGACGCCGATGGCCTTGGGGTCTATCTTGACGAGCTCGGCCAGCGGGTCCTGCAGGCGGCGCGCAATCGAGGCGGCGCCGCGCAGGCTGACATCCAGGTCGGGGAATTCCTGCGCCGCCAGTTCCGAAGCGGAGTAGACCGAGGCGCCAGCTTCCGAGACGACGACGCGGGTCAGGCCCAGTTCGGGATGGCGAGCCATCAGGTCGGCCACGAGTTTTTCCGTTTCACGCGAGGCGGTGCCATTGCCGATGGCAACCAGTTCGATGCCATGGCGCGCGGCCAGCATGGCAAGTGTACGCAAGGCGCCTTCCCGGTCACGGCGCGGTTCGAACGGGTAGACCGTTGCGGTGTCGAGCAGTTTGCCGGTGCGGTCGATGGCTGCGACCTTGACGCCGGTACGGATGCCGGGGTCCAGGCCGAGCACGGACTTGGGGCCGGCGGGCGCGGCCAGCAGCAGGTCCTTGAGGTTGGCGGCGAACACGCGGATGGCCTCGGCTTCGGCGTCCTCGCGCAGACGGGTCAGCATTTCGCTTTCGAATGCGGTCAGGAGCTTGACGCGCCAGGTCCAGCGGCAGACTTCGCCGATCCAGCGTTCGTGCGCCGTCGCGTCGGCGGCGTATAGGCTGTCGTTCCAGCCGAAATGACGGGCAATGCGCGATACGCAGGGGTGCGGCAGCAGGGCTTCCTGCTCGGCTTCCAGGCCCACGCGCAAGTCCAGCACACCCTGCTGGCGGCCACGCAGGAGCGCCAGGATACGGTGCGAAGGCAGGCTGCGCAGCGCTTCATTGAAATCGAACCAGTCGCGGAAGTTGGCGCCTTCGGCTTCCTTGCCTTCCACGACCTTGGCGTAGAGCAGGCCGGAGCGCCAGACGAAATCGCGCAAACTAGCCAGCAGGTCGGCATCCTCGGCATAGCGCTCGGCGAGGATGTCGCGTGCGCCGTCCAGCGCTGCCTTGGCGTCGGCAAAACCGGCTTCTGCATTGAGATGGTTTTCCGCCAGCACTGCCGGATCGGCCTTGGCGTCGGCGAGGATGGCATCGACCAGCGCGTCCAGCCCGGCTTCGCGGGCGATCTGGGCCCGGGTACGGCGCTTCGGCTTGTAGGGGGCGTACAGGTCTTCCAGGCGCTGCTTGGTGTCGGCCTGCGAGATTTCCTGGCGCAGGGTTTCGGTCAGCTTGCCCTGTTCGTGGATGGACGCCAGGATGGCGCTGCGGCGGTCTTCAAGTTCGCGCAGGTAGGACAGGCGCACTTCGAGATTGCGCAGCACGGTGTCGTCCAGGCCGCCGGTCACTTCCTTGCGGTAGCGGGCAATAAAGGGAACGGTGGCGCCGTCATCGAGCAGGCCGATCGCGGCGGCCACTTGGGCGGCGCGGACGGACAGCTCGGTGGCAAGCTGGGCAACGATGCGCTGCTGGGCCAGTTCGGGCGATTCGGCAACGTAAGTGGCGGTCGTTTCAGACATGGAGTACCAGGTAATCTACAGGATGAATCAACAGGACAAGTGGCCGATTTTGCCATAAGTGCCAGGGATGACCGTCCGCCAGGCGCTATGATCTTGCATTGGTTTGCGCTGTCCCGGGTTAATCCGGCCTGTCCGCCCCTGATATCGGGGCAGGCTGGCCTGGCCCAGGCGTGCGCGGGTGGCGCGCTGGCGCTGCGATTCATACGGAAGGTTCATGCTGGAAACACAGGTGGCGGCGCAGTTCGCCGAGGATGGGGCGCTGGCTCGCGTGCCGGGGTTCCGCCCGCGCGTGGCGCAAGTGGAGTTGGCGCGCGCCATCGCACGGACATTGAGCAGCGGCTCGACGCTGGTCGCCGAGGCGGGCACGGGCACGGGCAAGACCTGGGCCTATCTGGTGCCCGCGCTGCTGGCGGGCGGCAAGGTGCTGATCTCCACGGGCACGCGCACGCTGCAGGACCAACTGTTCAAGCGCGATCTGCCGCGCGTCCGGGCGGCGCTGGCCGTGCCGGCCACCGTGGCCCTGCTCAAGGGGCGGGGCAACTATGTCTGCCACTATCACCTGGCTAATCTGGAACAGGATGACCGCGGCCTGCGTTCTCGCTCCGAAGTGGCTCAGCTGCGGCGTATTCGCGTGTTTGCGAACGAAAGCCAGACGGGCGATCGCGCCGAGCTCGCAACAGTGCCGGAAACCGCGGAAATCTGGCAGCGGGTTACCTCCACCCATGATAATTGCCTTGGCCAGGAGTGCCCGAATGTGCGGGACTGTTTCGTGATCAAGGCGCGCCGGCAGGCCCAGGAGGCCGACATTGTTGTGGTCAACCATGCCTTGTTCATGGCGGACCTGGCACTGCGCGAGGAAGGGGTGACGGATCTGCTGCCTGAGGCTTCGGCAGTGATTTTCGACGAAGCGCATCAGTTGCCCGATACGGCGACACGTTTTCTGGGCGACAGCCTTTCCACGCACCAGTTGCTGGACCTGTCGCGTCAGGTCCAGGCCGTGGGCCTGGCACAGGCGCGGGAGTCCTGTCACTGGGCAGAACTGTGCGGAGCGCTGGAAACGGCGGTGCGTGAATGGCGGCTGGGGTGTGCGCCGCTGGAGCAGGCGCCGGGCCGCAAGGCCACGCTGGAAAGCCTGGCCCGCTTCGGTATCGAAGATTTCGGCGCGCGCCTGGAGCAGGTTTGCGCCGCGCTGGAGCAAATGGAAGCCGTGCTCAAGGCCTGTGCCGAACGCCATCCCGATTTGGCGGCCGCGCAGCGGACGGTGCAGGGCATCCTGGCGCGGCTGGAGCGCTGGCAGGGCAAAGCCGTCCCGGCGGCCGAAGGCGCTCCAGCCGTGCCGGCGCCTGCCGCCGGGGCAGTACGCTGGGTGGAACTGGGTGCGCATCACCTGCGCATCCAGCGTGCACCACTGTCGGTGAGCGAAACTTTTTCGCGCTGCCGGGTGCCGGGCCAGGCCTGGGTCATGACCTCGGCCACGCTGTCAGTCTGGGGCGATTTTGCCCATTTCATCGACCAACTGGGCCTGTCCGGCGCGGAGATCGGTTATTGGGAGTCACCGTTCGATTACGCCGCGCAGGGCCTGCTGTTCGTACCGCGTTCGCTGCCCGAACCGCAATCGCCGCGTTTTACCCAGGCTTTCGTGGATATGTTGGCGGACGTCCTGGCGGCTAGCGAAGGTGGCGCGTTGGTGCTGTGCACGACGCTGAGGGCGGTGGAACGCATCGCCCAGGCGCTGGAAGTTGTGTATGACGATCGTGGCTGGGACTGGCCGCTGATGCGCCAGGGGCAGGGGGCTCGCGGCGAGTTGCTGGAACGTTTCCGCAAGGAGCCCCATGCCGTGTTGGTGGGCAGCGCTACGTTCTGGGAAGGGGTAGACGTGCCCGGCGATGCGCTGCGGCTGGTGGCAATCGACAAACTACCTTTCGCGCCGCCGGACGACCCGGTGGTCGAGGCGCGGGTGCGGGCTTGCCGCGAGCGCGGCGGCAATCCGTTTGGCGAATATCAGCTGCCCGAGGCGGCAATCGCGCTCAAGCAGGGCGCGGGACGGCTGATTCGTACCGAGTCAGATTGGGGGGTGTTGATGGTGGCGGACAGCCGGCTCGTGGACAAGCCCTATGGCAAGCGCCTGTGGCGCGGTCTGCCGCCTTTTGCCCGGACACGCAACGTCGAAGACGTCAAGGCTTTTTTCCGCGAACGCCGCGCTGTGGAGGTGCCGGATGCGGATCCCGCGGGGAAACGCGCCGGCCAGGAATGATCGGCCGGCGCCCAGGTCAGGTCAGAACCAGCCGACCGGATTCCACCATGACGGTTTGTCGTCGTAGTCGCTGTTCATGACCAGCGTGGCGTTGGGGAAGTTCGCCAGCAGGACGCGGTGAGTGTCGTCGCGCAGGTCGGTCTGGCCCAGCTTGTCGTAGGCCAGCACCATCAGCTTGAGGGCCTCTTCCGTGGCCGGGACGCCTTCGAAGTCGGTAATCACCGCCTGGGCGCGGTTGATGGCTGCCAGATAGGCGTCACGTTCGTAGTAATAGCGGGCGACGTGCACTTCGTTCATGGCGATGGTGTTGACCAGCCATGCCATGCGGTCACGGGCTTCCTGGGCATATTTGCTGTCCGGGTAGCGCGCGATCAGCTCATTGAAGGAATCATAGGACTGGCGCAGGCCCTTGGGGTCGCGCTCGGAAGGGTCCTGGCCGGTCAGGTTGGCCATGAAGGCGCTGGGCGGCGTGAAGCTGATCAGGCCTTTCAGGTACAGCATGTAATCCGTGCCGGGGTGGTTGGGATACTGTTGCTGGAAGCGGTCGATCGTGGCCAGCGCCTGGTCGGGCTCGCTGTCGCGCCAGTTCACGTAGGCAAGGTCGATCAGCGCCTGCTGTGCGTAGACGCCGAAGGGGTAGCGGCTTTCCAGCGTGACGAGACGGTTGCGGGCGGCGGTCCAGTTGCCCGAGTCAACCTCCGCCTTGGCGTCCTGATAAAGCTGTTCCGCCGTCCAGGTGGCGGTGATGTCGCGTTCGCGGCCAGCGGTGCCGCAAGCGGACAGCAGCACAGCGGAGCCCAGGACGACGGGCAGCAGCACGGAGCGGCTGAACGAGCCGCGACGGCGGAAGGAAATGGCAATCTGGCTGATCACGGAAGATATCCTTGGTGTTAGCATTCCGGGCTGATTATAAGATCGACGCCATGCCTGAACGTACTGATAGCCCGGTTTCTTTGTCGGAAGATGACGCTTTGGAGTTGGTTGTGCCGGAATCGTTCCGTGCCGACCGGCTCGACAAGGTGCTGGCCGCGCTGCTCGACGGACATTCGCGGGCACGCCTGCAGGCCTGGATCGAAGCGGGCGCGGTGCATATCAATGATAGCGCGGCGCCGGCGAAGGTGCGGACCACCGTCTATCCCGGCGATGTCCTGAACGTCGTGCCCCAGCCTGCGCCGGAAGACCGGGCCTTCGAGCCGCAGGACGTGGCTTTCGAGGTGATTGCCGACAGCCCGGACTGGATTGTCGTCAACAAGCCCGCAGGACTGGTGACGCACCCCGGCGCGGGCAACTGGCAGGGCACGCTGCTCAATGGTTTGTTGTACCGTTACCCGGAGCTGGCTGGCGTGGCGCGCGCCGGCATCGTGCATCGTCTGGACAAGGATACCTCGGGCCTCTTGGTTGTGGCGCGCAATGAACTGGCGCAGACGCACCTGGTGCGGCAACTGCAGGCGCGAACTATGGGGCGCGAATACATGGCGCTGGCGCATGGCTGGGTGGCGCGTGACGGTACCGTGGACCGAGCGATCGGCCGCGACCGGCGGGTGCCGGTCCGCATGGCGGTGGACAGTCCCGTGGCGCCCAAGCCCGCCGTGACACATTATTCCGTTGTGGCGCGTGGCAAGGTGGAAGCGCTGCCGGTCACGGAAGTGGTATGTCGGCTGGAAACGGGCCGCACGCACCAGATCCGTGTCCACCTCGCCAGCCTGGGGCATCCCTTGCTGGCCGATGAAATTTATGGCGGCCGCACTGTAGGGGGCGCGCAGCGGCAGATGTTGCATGCGCGCGCGTTGCGCTTCGAAGACCCGGCAGGGCATGGGCTATGCCAATGGCAGGCGCCGGTGCCTGCCGATATGCAGCAAGTCAGGGAGACAATCGAATGGGACGAGTAGACCGGGCGGGTTTGCCGGTAGTGACAGCGCCGGATTGGCTGGGCGCTGCAGCGTTCACGACCACGCGCCAGGGGGGCAGCAGTGTTGCGCCTTTTGACAGCCTTAACCTGGGTGCGGCGGCGGGCGATGATGCCCAGGCCGTGGCGCGCAACCGCAATCGCCTGGCAGCTGCGCTGCCGGGAGCGCCGGTATGGCTGCGTCAGGTGCACGGAATACACGTGCATGATGCCGACGCCGATGCGCAACCGGGCACGGCGGAACCTGAGGCTGACGCCGCGGTAACGACCCAGGCCCGCCGTGTCCTGGCGATTCTTACGGCAGATTGCCTGCCTGTCGTCATTGCCGAGGCGCATGGCAAGGCGCTGGGGGCAGCGCATGCGGGCTGGCGTGGCCTGGCCGGTGGCGTGCTGGAGGCCACATTGGCAGCGCTGCGGCAGAAATGTCCGGACCCGGTGGGCTGGCGCGCCTGGATCGGCCCGGCGATAGGGCCGGCGGTGTTTGAAGTGGGCGAAGAAGTGCGGCACGCCTTCGTGTCGGTGGATGCCGTGGCTGCCGATGCCTTCCAGCCCCGTCCCGGCACGCCGGGCAAATGGCTGGCCAATCTGCCCGCGCTGGCCGAGCGTCGCCTGCGCTTGGCGGGTGTGGAAGTCGTGGCGCAAAGCGGCGAATGTACATTCAGCGACACGCAGGCGTTTTTTTCCTACCGGCGTGATGGAATGACAGGCAGGCAGGCGACGTTGGCCTGGCTGCCCTGATACCGGCGACAGGTGCGTGCTGCGCTGCCGCATTGACAGCCCTGGCGGGCGCAGGCAACATCGGGCAAGCAGTGAGACGATAGGGAGTCGATGTGGGCGG
Source organism: Kerstersia gyiorum (assembly GCF_048595715.1). Classification (NCBI taxonomy): domain Bacteria; kingdom Pseudomonadati; phylum Pseudomonadota; class Betaproteobacteria; order Burkholderiales; family Alcaligenaceae; genus Kerstersia; species Kerstersia gyiorum. The sequence continues at coordinate 2,556,067 of NZ_CP169556.1, read as the reverse complement.
AATGAAGGCAGCAGCGTCAGATTCAGTACCGGTTTTCTGTCCGCCCGAGGCGTGGCAGCTCATGCAACAAGAGTTCATGGATGCCTATCGGCAAGTGCTGCAGGCCTGGCAATCAGGTAGCCTGCCAGCGTTGCGTGACCGGCGTTTCAGTGCCCCGGCCTGGGCCGAGAGCCAGCAGCACCTGTTGCTGGCCCATTTGCATGTGCTGGCCGAGCAAACATTGACGCGCATGGCGCGTTCGGCAGACATGTCCGCCGAGATGCGCGAGCGGCTCGAATTCAGCCTGATGCAGTGGCTGGAGGCCAGCGCTCCTTCCAATTTTCTTGCCCTTAACCCGGATGTCATCCGCCGCGCCAGCGAAAGCGCGGGGGCGAGCCTGGCACGCGGTATGGAAAACCTGCTGGCCGATGTGCGGCGTGGCCGCATGCTGCAAAGTGATGAAAGCGCTTTCGAACTGGGCCGCAATCTGGGTGTGAGTCCGGGGGCCGTGGTATATGAAAATCCGCTGTTCCAGTTGATCCAGTACGAGCCGCTGACGCCGCAGGTGCATGCGAGGCCGCTGGTCATCGTGCCGCCTTGTATCAACAAGTTCTATATTCTGGACCTGCGCCCGGAAAATTCGCTGGTTCGGCATGCCGTCGCGGCGGGCCATACGGTGTTCATGGTGTCCTGGCGCAATCCACAGCCGGACGACGCAGACGCAGAACAGCTGTCCCTGGCGCGCTGGGATGATTACGTTGAAGAAGGCGTATTGCGCGCGCTTGCCGTCGCGGCCGACATCAGCCGCCAGGAGCAGGTCAATGCGCTGGGCTTCTGTATCGGCGGCACCTTGCTGGGCGCTGCGCTGGCAGTGGCGGCGGCCCGGGGCCGGCAGCCGGTGGCGGCGCTGACCCTGTTGACCACCATGCTGGATTTTCGCGATGTTGGCGTGCTGAAGGTGTTTGTCGACGAGGCTCATGCCGCGCTGCGCGATGCGGCACTGGGGCAGGGCGGGCTGTTGCGCGCTGCCGAGCTGAACACGACTTTCGCTTTTTTGCGGCCGCGCGAGCTGGTGTGGTCGTATTTCGTGTCGAACTATCTGAAGGGTGATATGCCACCGCCCTTCGATCTGCTGTACTGGAACGCCGACGGTACCAACCTGCCGGGGCCGTTCTTTACCTGGTACTTCCGCCAGGCCTATCTGGAAAACCGTCTGTGCGTGCCCGGTGCGCTGGAAGTCTGCGGCGAAGCACTGGACCTGGGGCTGGTGGACGTGCCGGCTTATGTCTATGCATCGCGCGACGACCATATCGTGCCTTGGCAGACCGCCTATGCCAGCCTGGAGGCATTGCGCGGCCCGACCCGCTTCGTATTGGGCTCTTCCGGTCACATCGCCGGTGTCGTCAATCCGCCTGCCGGCAGTCGACGCCAGCACTGGACGCTGGAAGCAGGGGATTATCCGGCCGATCCGGGCCTATGGCTGCAGGCTGCGACGCAGCACGCAGGCAGCTGGTGGCCGGACTGGTTGGCGTGGCTGGCGCCGCATGGCGGCCGCCAGCGGCGTGCGCCCCAGAAACTGGGAAATACCCGCTACAAACCGCTGGAACCTGCACCGGGACGCTATGTGATGGTCAAGGCTGAATAGGCTCACATCACAAGCAGGACACAGAACAAAGGAGGCGGTGCGGCATCCAGGCCGGGCTTCGTTGCGGGGCCATGCAAGTACCGATACCGCCAATGCCGATTTTGCGGCAAGATGCTCTTGATGGGGCGGAAAGCTGCCGCGCAAGGAGAGGAGAGACAAAATGACTCAGAAAATCGCGTATGTCACCGGAGGCATGGGCGGCATTGGCACTGCTATCTGCCGGCGCCTGGCGCGCGACGGGTTTATCGTCGTGGCAGGATGCGGCCCGAGCCGGGACTGGCAGCAATGGCTCGATGAGCAGCAGGCCGACGGCTTCAGCTTTCATGCATCGGTCGGCAATGTGGCCGATTGGGACTCCACCGTGGCCGCGTTCGAGAAAGTGCGTGCCGACCTCGGTCCTGTCAGCGTCCTGGTCAACAATGCTGGCATCACTCGTGATGGCGTGTTTCGCAAGCTCAGCCGCGAAGACTGGATGGCAGTCATCAACACCAACCTGAACAGCCTGTTCAACGTGACCAAGCAGGTTATCGAGGATATGGTAGGCAGCGGCTGGGGGCGTATCATCAATATTAGTTCGGTCAACGGCCAGAAGGGCCAGTTTGGCCAGACCAACTATTCCACGGCCAAGGCCGGCCTCCATGGATTCACCATGGCGCTGGCCCAGGAAGTGGCCAGCAAGGGGGTGACGGTGAACACGGTTTCCCCCGGCTATATCGGTACCGAAATGGTGCGCGCCATACGTTCCGACGTGCTGGAAAAAATCGTTGGAACTATCCCCGTGCGCCGCCTGGGAACCCCGGAAGAGATCGCTTCCATGGTGTCCTGGGTTGCCTCGCCCGATGCGGGTTTTGCCACCGGGGCGGATTTTTCCGTCAACGGCGGTCTGCATATGGGGTAGAGCCTAGCCGTCCGGCGCCTTTCCAGGGCGCCGCAGTAAATGATGTTATATCGGGATTGCCATGACTCAAGCCAAGCCAGCCGAGGCAGCACAACGCCTCATCAAGAAGTACCCCAATCGCCGTCTGTATGACACGCGAACCAGCACCTACATTACCCTGGCTGACGTCAAGCAATTGGTCATCGCCAGCGAGGCTTTTCAGGTGGTGGATGCCAAGACAGGCGAAGACCTGACGCGCAGCATCCTGCTGCAGATCATCCTCGAAGAGGAAAGCGGCGGCATGCCGATGTTCTCAGCGCCCGTGCTGGCGCAGATCATTCGCTTCTATGGTCACGCCATGCAAGGCATCATGGGCTCGTACCTGGAGAAGAACCTGCAGGCCTTCATGGAAATCCAGGAACGCATGGCCGAGCAGTCGCAAGGCTTGTACGGCAAGCAGTTCGGTCCGGAGGTCTGGGCCCAGTTCATGAATGTGCAGGCGCCCATGGTGCAGAGCATGATGAACAACTATATCGAACAGAGTAAAAACCTGTTCGTGCAGATGCAGGGCCAGATGCAGGATCAGGCCCGCAATCTTTTTTCCACCTTCCCGTTCCCGCCGGGGAGCAAGGACGAGCAGCGCTAGGTCCGTACCTTCCAGACAGGAAAATGCAGTACCGGAAAAGGCAGCGTTCGCGCTGCCTTTTTTCCAGCAATTCTCCGGCTGGGGAATGCTGGCGCACCGGCAATGACAGCGGCCGCGCCAGGTCTACGCAGCGCCATAGGCGAAGGCATTGGGGGCGGCGGGCTGCGCCAGCCCCGCTGAGACGGGATTCAGACCGCGTCTTTTTCCTTTTCGATCAGCTTGTGCAGCTTTTCCTTGTCGAGCAACTGCACCTGACGCTGGTTGACGCGTATCAGTTCCTCGCGTGCAAAGCGCGAGAACAGCCGGCTGACGGTTTCGAGTGTCAGGCCCAGGTAGTTGCCGATTTCCTCGCGGCTCATGCGCATGACGAACTCGGTCGAGGAATAGCCCAGCGCCGACAGGCGCGTGGAAAGGTTCAGCAAGAAAGCCGCGAGGCGTTGTTCGGCCCGCATGGAACCCAGCGCCATCAGCATCTGGTGCGAGCGCGAAATTTCACGGCTCATCAGGCGCAACACCTGCTGCTGCAGGCTGGGCAGGTGGCGGGCCAGATTGTCCATGTCTTCCAGACGGATGACACAGACTTCGGCGTCTTCCAGCGCCACGGCGGTGGATACGTGGTGGCCTTCGATCATGCCGTCCAGGCCGACAATTTCCCCGGGCAGGTGGAAGCCTGTGATCTGGAACTGTCCCTGGGCATTTTCGATCTGGGTCTTGAGCGTGCCGATGCGCACGCTGTAGATCGCAGTGAGAGGCTCGTTCAGCGTGTACAGCGGCTTGCCTTTCTCGATACGAAGCCGTTCCTTGATCAGGCCATCGAGCTTGGCGACGTCATGCGTACTCATGCCTATCGGCAGGCAGACATGGCCCAGCATGCAACTGGAACAGTGCACGGCTTCGGACGGTAGGAGTACTCGTTTGGCCATTGTTGGGAGGAATAAGGATGGGGTCAGAAAAGCTGGGGCAGCCGAGCAAACAGTGCCGGGGCCAGCCCGGATTCCGCTTGATGATTTAAAGGATTGTAAATGACTTTGCGCAAGGACATGCAAACTGGCCGGCCAGCTACGCCAGGGGCAGCAGGCCGGCCAGGGGCAGGGCGGCTTTACAGAACGTCGCCGGCGTAATCGGCCAGGCGCGAGCGTTCGCCGCGTTGCAGTGTGATGTGGCCGGCATGGGGCCAGCCCTTGAAGCGGTCCACCACGTAGGTCAGGCCGGAACTGCCTTCGGTCAGGTACGGGGTGTCGATCTGCGCGATGTTGCCCAGGCAAACGACCTTGGTGCCGGGGCCGGCACGGGTCACCAGGGTTTTCATCTGCTTGGGCGTCAGGTTCTGCGCTTCGTCGATGATGAGGTACTTGTTGAGGAAGGTGCGGCCACGCATGAAGTTCAGCGATTTGACCTTGATGTGCGAGCGGATCAGGTCCAGCGTGGCATTCTGGTTCCAGTCACCGCCATTGGTGCCGCTGGTGGAGTGCAGCACTTCCAGGTTGTCGTCCAGCGCGCCCATCCAGGGTTGCATCTTTTCTTCTTCCGTGCCGGGCAGGAAACCGATGTCATCGCCCACGGGCACGGTGATGCGCGTCATGATGATCTCGGTGTAGCGCTTGGTTTCCAGCACCTGCGCCAGGCCGGCGGCCAGCGCCAGCAGGGTCTTGCCGGTACCGGCCTGGCCCAGCAGCGACACGAAATCGCAGTCCGGGTCCATCAGCAGGTTCAGGGCGAAGTTCTGTTCACGGTTGCGTGCCGTGATGCCCCAGACATTGTTCTTGCCGTGCGAATGGTCGCGCAGCGTCGCCAGGACGGCAGTCTTGCCGCTGACTTCCTTGACGCGCGCATGCAGCGGCAGGGCGCCATCCAGGAACACGAACTGGTTGACGGTGAACTGGCTGCACAGCGGGCCATGGACGCGGTAGTAGGTCGTGCCTCCCTGCTGCCAGGATTCGATGTCCTTGCCGTGCTTGTTCCAGAAGTTCTCGGGCAGTTGCAGCAGGCCGGTATAGAGCAGGTCCGAATCTTCCAGGACCTGGTCGTTGAAATAATCTTCCGCGTTCAGGCCCAGGGCACGCGCCTTCAGGCGCATGTTGACGTCTTTGGACACCAGGACGACGGGTTGCTCGGGGCGGCTGTCCTGCAGCGCCTTGAGCACGCCCAGGATCTGGTTGTCGGCCTTGGCCACCGGCAGCGAAGGGGGCAGCGCGCCTTCCATGGAGGTGGTCTGGATCAGCAGTTTGCCGCTGGCGTCCTTGTTGCCCAGCGCGTTGAGCGCCATGCCTTGGGTGATGTCGGCGGTCACGTCCATCATGGCGTCCAGCGAACGGCTCACCTGGCGGGCATTGCGCGCCACTTCCGACATGCCCTTCTTGTGGTGGTCCAGCTCCTCCAGCGTCATCATGGGGAGGTAGACGTCATGCTCCTGGAAGCGGAACAGGCTGCTGGGATCGTGCAGCAGCACATTGGTGTCCAGCACGAACAGCTTGCGTGGCTCGTCGGCTACGTGGCGGCCGCGGCGGCGCGAGCGGGTGGTCGATGGCGTGACAGCTGACGGCGCAGCCTGTACGGGGACGGCGGCAGGCGTGACAGGCACGGCTGGTGCCCCGGGTGCCGTGGCGGGCGGCGCAGCCTTGGCCACTGGTGCCGCATCTGCTGCAGCCGCGGGGATGGTGCCTTGCGCGTGCTGCCTGGCTTTTGCCGCAGGCGCCGCGCTGGCGTTTTCCGGTACGGCGGCAGGCGCTGCATGTGTTCTGGCCGTAGCCGGCTTGCGTCCGCCGGCTGGTGCGGCAGTGCTGGTGGATACTGTCTGTACGGGCTGGGCCGCCAAGGTTTCCTGTTCGTCGGCAATCGCCGGATGAACAATGGCGGGTTCAGCCTTGCGGGGGGACGGCCGGTAGGCCGGTGCCTTGGCGGGAGCTTCGAGAATCGTGGCGGGACGGACTGGCAGCTTGGGAAGAGGCATGAACAGTGGGCTCCGGGAAAAGGCGCACAGGGAAACGGTCAGGAAACGACGGGACTGGCAGAAGAGGCACTGATACTTGTTGTGTGGGGACTGGCGCAGGGAAGCTGGGCGCCGGCACAGGCCGGCATCCGCCTCAACCTATGCTTTGCGCGGCCTGCAGGACTTCATGAATGTGTCCGGGCACCTTGACGCCGCGCCAGGCCTGCACCAGCTTGCCGGTGGCGTCGATCAGGAAGGTGCTGCGCTCGATGCCGCGCACCTGGCGACCGTACATATTCTTCATCTTGATCACGCCGAACAGATCGCACAGCGTTTCGTCCGGATCGGAGATCAGCGGGAAGGGCAGCTCATGCTTGCCGGCGAAGTTCTCATGGGAGCGCAGGCTGTCGCGCGAGACACCGAAGACCAGGCAGCCGGCCTTGATGAAATCCGCATAGCTGTCGCGGAAGTCGCAGCTTTCCGTGGTACAGCCCGGGGTATTGTCCTTGGGGTAGAAAAACAGCGCTACGGCACGGCCGGCGCATTCGGACAGGCTGATGGGGCCTATGGTGCTTTCCGCGGTAAATGGCGGGACGGGGTGTCCGATCTGGATCTGGCTCATGATTGCGTTTCTCCGGTAGGAAGCAGCGCGACGATGACGCGCCGGCCTTCGGCCATCAGGATGTTGTAGGTGCGGGCGGCCGCCTGGGTGCCCATGACTTCGACGCCGACGCCGGCGCGCAGCAGGGGCAGCAACAGGCTGTGCGCCAGCATGCGCTGGCGCATGCCGGTACCGATCAGGAGGACTTCGGGAGAGTCAGGCGAGCGCCGCGGCACGGCGTCCTGTTCCGGTTCGTCGAGAAAGGCCAGGGGATTGGCGGCCGGGTCTTCCAGCCTGGCGGCCTGGCGCAGGTGCTGGGCGGCGATATCTTCCGGGCGCACGACCGGCCAGTGCGCGATTTCGCCTTCCGGACCGAAAACGACCGCATGGGTGTAGCGGACCTGGTTGATTTCTATGTAGTCGTCGCCATAGGCGGTGACGGTATTGAGGGATGTGGCGGGATCGGAATGCAGTTTCAAGCAAGGACTCCGTAAAGGGCGCCGCCAGGCCGGGGAATGAGCGTATGGCTTGGCGGTACAGCGCCCGGTGTCATTCTTGTTCTGATAATAGCGCAAACGCGGCGCAGGGTTTGGCAATCCATGCGCCGGTTTGTGACCATGCGTCAAAGCGCAGGTCGCGGCCCCGCCAGCGCGGGGACGGTGGTGGCATTGATAATGCGGTGGCTGGGCGACTGATCGCGGCAAGGGGTCGGAAAATGGCTGGATACATTGTGTCATTAGGGGCCGGAAGGCCTGCCCGGCGGGCGTATCATCCAGGCGTCCGGCATGCTTCCGGCCGTGATCGGCCAGAGACATGCGGCGGAGCGGCGCACCTTTGCGCGACTCCGTTTTCCCGCTTCTGCCGCGCTGGTTCGGCGGTGCCATCCCTCTTTATCACAACGCATATGGAACTCTCCTGGCTCTGGATCCCCATCACGATTGCCGCCGCCGCTTTTCAATCCGGGCGCAACGCCGCTCAGCGCAGCCTGACCGGTACCCTGGGCACGCTGGGGGCGACCCAAGTGCGTTTCCTGTTCGGTTTTCCCTTTGCCTTGCTGTTTCTGGCCGTTGTATTGGCCTGGGAAAGGTTGCCGCTGCCCGGCGTGAACCTGGCATTCCTGGCGTATATCGTGGCTGGTGCCGTGACGCAGATCGCTGCAACGGCCTTCATGCTGGCGGCCATGAAAGCACGTTCATTCGTCACGGTGACGGCATGGATCAAGACGGAACCGATTCAGGTTGCCCTGTTCGGCATGGCGGTGCTGGGTGATCCGCTGTCCTGGCTGACCCTGGGCGCGATCCTGCTGGCTTCCGCGGGCGTGGTGCTGATGTCGCGCATCCCCGCTGGCGCCATGGCTGGCGGCGGATCGGTGCGGCCCATCTTGCAGGGGCTGTTCTCGGGGTCGATGTTCGCCATCTCGGTCATCTTCTTCCGCGGCGCCATCCTGCAGATCGGCTCAGGGTCGTTCGTGCTGGATTCCACCTGGGCGCTGGTGTGGTCGCTGGGCGTGCAGGTGCTGTTGCTGATGGCCTGGATGATCTTGTTCGATCGCCGTCTGCTGGTGGCATGTGCGCGGGCCTGGCTGCCTTCCATTCCCGGCGGTTTCCTGGGCGCAGCGGCGTCGCAATGCTGGTTTTTGGCATTTGCGCTGACCAGCGCTGCCAACGTGCGTACCCTGGGACTGGTGGAAGTGCTGTTCGCGCAGATGATTTCCCGCAGTTTCTTCGCACAGACGCCGACTCGCCGCGAAATGGCCGGTATCCTGCTGATTGTGGTCGGTGTGGCGCTGGTGGTCAGCCAGGCAAACTGAAACTCATGGACGTGGCTGGCCGGCCCTGACTGTCGGCCATGATTGCTGGTTTCGTGGGCCGGCGCAGAATGTAAAAAATCCCTATTCCCTATACCCATAGTCCTTTCATGGGTTTTGCTGCATCCGGCTTGCAGTACACTCGATCAATGGCATGCGGCCGCTCTGGCCGCCGGGATTTCTTTCCTGTGAGTCCGCACTGCCGGCTTGGCCGGCTGCACGGTGATGCCTGTCTCTGCAGGCTGGGTGCCTGCGCATGTGAGAGTGGCGCAAGTCCGGCGGCCGTATGGCCGCGGGTACGCCGTTTGTGTTCTTGATTTTGATTGGCGTAGGTTCCAATGAATCAGCCTGATTTCAACGGTAAGGGCCGCCGGGCTGCGTTGCGCGGCATGGCGGGAATGCTGGGCGTGCTGGCCCTGCCGGCCTGGGCCGCACGGCGTAGTGATGACGAGGCTGCCTTGTCGCGGCTGGCGGGTGTCAATGCCAGCGCCGACGCACGTTTGATGGCGGCGGCCTTGTCGGCACAGGCGCCGGGCCTGTCGTCGCAGGCGCTGGTGCTGGCGGTGCAGGCACTGGAAAATGCGCGTCGCGCATCGCTGTTGCAGGCTGCGCCGCGTTCGCTGGCCGTGATCGACTTCAGCCTGCCTTCCACCCAAAAGCGCCTCTGGGTCTTCGACCTGGAAAGCAAGGCGCTGCTGTTCGAGGAGTGGGTGGCGCATGGTCGCAAGACCGGCGACAACATGGCAGAGCATTTCTCCAACGTGCACGAAAGCCATATGTCCAGCCTGGGCGCGTTCCAGGCCGGTGTGACCTATACAGGCCGGAATGGTTATTCCCTGCGCCTGCATGGGCTGGAGCCAGGATTCAATGACCAGGCTTATGCGCGTGCCATCGTCATCCATGGCGCGCCCTACGTCAGCCAGGACATCATCCGTGCCCAGGGCCGGCTGGGCCGCAGTTGGGGCTGCCCAGCCGTGCGCAGCGCGGTGGCGCGGCCGCTGATAGACAAGCTGGCGGACAACGCCTTCCTATTCAGTTTTTATCCGGATCGCCAGTGGCTGAATCAATCGGCCCTGGTAGGCGGCAGGGTGCGCTGGCTGGCCTGAATGGCGCTATTGATGCCAGATGCTGTCCAGGGTCCGGGCCTCGATCAGGCGCCTGGCCCAGGATCGCAATGTCGTGCTGTCGGCCGCTTGTAGACGATCCAGGTCGGCTGCATCCAGGCGGCCGAAGCGCGTTTCCAGCTGCTCGCGCAACATGCCTGCCATGTCTTCGCGGCCTTGTTCCAGGCCTTGCCGCAATCCCTGTTCCAGCCCCTTGCGGATGCCTATCCGTTCCACACTGCTGATGTAAGCCATGTTGCGCTCCTTCTCGAAACTTGCCAGGGATTGCCAGAATGCCTCGTCAAGGCTGGCGGGCAGGGCCAGGATGCCGTCGATGAACAGGAACAGCTGGCGGATGCGCCTGGCCTGCCAGCCGTATTGATACAGGCTGCGCACCAGCTGTTTCTTGTCTTCCAGACGTGCCTGCGGCGTACTGCGCCTGGCTGCTGCCAATTCGGCCAGCACGATGATGGCAAACGGGTTGGCAGGGGCCTGGCGGCGCAGCTCCTCTTCACGGCCGGCCCAGTCCAGCAAATGTACCACCGGCACGCGGTAGCTCAGGCTCAGAAAATCCTGACCTTTCGGTGCATAGTGGTAGTGCAGGACGCTGCCCTGACTGGCGCTGCGGGTGACGATGGAGAACTGCAGGATGGTTTCGTCCGGAAAGACTTCCTGCAACCTGGCGAAATACCCATACATGCGCCGCGCGAAGCGGCTGCCCAGGCGCTGCTGGATTTCCAGGTGCAGCAGCATCAGCGCCTGTGCACCGCCCTTGAGTTGGACACGCGCCAGTTTGTCCAGGTAGCGGCGGTTGCGACGCCGGCCCGGGGCCAGGGCACGCAGTTCCTTGTCGAGGAAAGCCGGCGGATGGTTCCAGTCAATGTCGGCATGCAGGCTTGGCCAGAAGAACGCGATGCAGGGTTCCAGCAAGGCTTCCAGCGCATCTTTCCAGTGGCCGTCGGCATCGGTGGGCGAGTTGGCATCCGCAGCGCCTGCGGCACCATAGTCATCCAGCGCCGATGGCGCATGCAGCCAGCTGGCGGACGATGGCAGTACCCGATAGCGCAACCGGGCCTGGGCACCGGACTGGCAGCGCGGGACCGGCCGTACCGGCTGTGCATTGCGGGACAGGACCACGCCTCGCTGCGACAAATGCCCCGACTTTCGCTTCAAATCGGCGGGTGGAACCCGAGACGGAATGGAGGGCGGGACCGAGGCTGGGGCAGAGAACGGAACAGCGGTCAGGGCATCAGGTAAAACGGTGGGTAGAACAGCAGGCAGGGCTGCTGGCAGCACTACGAACGAGGATGCTGGACGAGACATATTGCCTCCTGGCAGGGCGAACAGGCATAGCCTAATGCCGGCAGGGGGCAAGCGGGTGTCATGTGTGACCGAACGAGCACGCTATTCGGGCAGGCTGCTAAGCGCTGGGGCCGCCACTTTCAGTAGTCGGATTCCAGAATGCGTGCAGGTGGCGCTGCGCCGGGGGGCAGGGGCTCGGGGCGGATGGCTGGCAGGCTGGTGACCAGGATGGTCGTGCCCGGCTTCAGGACGCTGTAGAGCTGTTGCATGAATTCGGGGGGCGCCTTGATGCCGTCTTCCAGCGTCTGCAAGGCTGGCGGATTACCCAGCAGCGCATAGCTGGTCCAGTGATGGCGCTGGCGCTGCGGGTCCAGCGGGCTGGGCTCGTTGAGGATTTCCTCTCCCATGACCAGCAGCAAGGTGCCTTCGAAACGTGCTTCCGGCGCAGCCACCAGCGGTGCGGCGCCGATGACGATGCCGTCGCGCAGGACATAGACGCGCTGTTCGGCCAGGCTTGCCAGGACATTGACGGGCCCGGAATCGGGGGCGAGACTGGGGTCCCAGAATTCGCCGCTTTCGAAACTGGCGACCAGCGCAGCCGGCAACTGGGACGGATCACTGGAAACCGGCGCCAGCAACGCGGGATAGGCAATGGCGGCCGGGTTCACCTTGGCATTGCTGACCACCACGGTATCGCCGCGCCGTGTTTCAGAGAACAGTTTCTGCGCGAATTTGTGGGGCAGCCGGACGCAGCCGTGCGAGGCCGGGTAGCCCGGCAGAGAGCCGCCGTGCAGGGCGATGCCATCCCAGGTCAGCCGCTGCATGTAGGGCATGGGCGCGTTGTTGTACAGGTTGGAGCGGTGATCCTTGGATTTTTGCAGGATGGTGAAGACGCCTGTTGGCGTTTCATGGCCTTCCTTGCCGGAGCTGATGGTGGAGGCAGCAATGGCGATGCCGTTGCGGTAGACATAGAGACGCTGTTCATCCAGGCTGACCAGGACGATCAGCGGGCCTGCTGGCGCGATTTCCGGGTGCCAGTAGAAGTCTCCTGGGCGCAATTGCGGTTTGCCGGCCGGTACGGTGCCGGGCGCGGCGGCGAATACCGAGCCAATCGGCAACAGGGAAACCAGGCCGAGCGTGGCGGCCTGGGCGAGAAGTCGGCGGCGTTGCGGTGTCTTGTCCATGGCGACAAGCCTAGCATGAGGAAAAAGGTTATTGGAGGCCTGTCTGTATCAGACTATGATGCCCGACCGCGACAGACCAGTGCGGGATTTGGCCTGGGCTGGCAGTAAGGTTGCCAGTTCATTTGCCGAGCAGGCAACCATGCGCTAGATTAATGGATTCGGCATGAGCGGCGTCGTAAAATCCGTCATCCGGTTTCTTGCCTGATCCTGTCGCTAACTTCCTTGTCCATGCACCGTTTGCACCGGATTGCGCGGATTGTCCGGAAAAGTTGGGTTTTGTGCGCGGCCCTTGGCGCGTTTGCACGAAAACGCCGGAACGCAGGCGTGACAGGTGGCCTGAAGGTGCCTGTTACTGGCCTGAGGTCGGTGCCAGGACAGCCATTGGATGGCTGAGGGGGGCTGAAGGGCGGGCAGCAAGGCAAGAACACACAGGTACGGCAGCTTGCCGCACCCGTAGTAACCGATGTTTTGATGTCAGTGCGCATCCTGGATGCGAGCAGCGTATCCGCCAGGCCGTACGCGGTATCAAGGAAATGTTTCGCAAGGATGGTCTGTTGAGATGAAACCAATAAAAGTCGGCCTGCTGGGCCTGGGAGTGGTGGGCGGCGGCGTCTGGGATGTCCTGCGCCGCAATGGCGAGGAAATCTCGCGCCGGGCAGGGCGCCGCATTGAAGTGGCGGCGATTGCCGTGCGCGATGTGGCCAAGGCCCGTGCCCGGGTCGATGGTGACGTGACGGTGACTGCCGATCCCTACGCCGTCGTACGCGACCCCGCGATCGACATCGTGGTCGAGCTCATCGGCGGTTCCACGCTCACACGTGAGCTGGTGCTGGAAGCCATCGCACAGGGCAAGCATGTCGTCACGGCCAACAAGGCCTTGCTGGCCGTGCATGGCAACGAAATTTTCGCTGCCGCGTCCAAGCGCGGCGTGATGGTGACCTTCGAGGCCGCCGTCGCTGGGGGCATCCCCATCATCAAGGCGATTCGCGAAGGCCTGACCGCCAACCGCATCGGCTGGTTGGCCGGCATCATCAACGGCACGACCAACTTCATCCTGTCCGAAATGCGCAGCAAGGGCCTGCCTTTCGCGACCGTGTTGGCCGAGGCGCAGCGCCTGGGCTATGCCGAAGCCGACCCCACCTTCGACGTCGAAGGCGTGGATGCCGCGCACAAACTGACCTTGCTGGCGTCGCTGGCGTTCGGGGTGCCGGTGCAGTTCGACAAGGCGCACATCGAAGGCATCAGCAAGCTGGAGCAGGAAGACATCGTCCATGCCGAGCGCCTGGGCTACCGCATCAAGCTGCTGGGTGTGACGCGCCGCCGTGCCGATGGCATCGAATTGCGTGTGCATCCCGCCCTGGTGCCGGCGCAACGGCTGCTGGCCAATGTCGAGGGCGCGATGAATGCAGTGCTGGTCTGGGGCGATGCCGTGGGCGCGACGCTTTATTACGGCCAGGGCGCAGGCGCGGAACCCACGGCGTCTGCCGTGATTGCCGACCTGGTCGACGTGACCCGCCTGCATACCGCAGACCCTCACAACCGTGTGCCGCACCTGGCTTTCCAGCCCGATGCGCTGTCCGATCTGCCCATTCTGCCGATCAGCGAAGTCCATACCGCTTATTATTTGCGCCTGAAGGTGCAGGATCAGCCGGGTGTGCTGGCCGATATCGCCGGTATCCTGTCGCGCGCAGGCATCTCCATCGGCTCCATGATCCAGGAACAGGCGGAAGATGGCGCAACCATTATCTTCCTGACGCATGAAGCGGTGGAACGCAATGTGGATGAGGCCATCGCCAGCATCGAACAACTGCCCTTCGTGCATTCCCGCGTGACTCGCCTGCGCCTGGAAAACCTGAAATGAAATATATCTCTACCCGTGGCGGCATGGCGCCGCAAAGCTTTTCTGACATCCTGCTTGAAGGCCTGGCGCCGGACGGCGGGCTGGCCATTCCCGAGCAATTGCCGCGCCTTGACGCGGATACGCTGGAATCCTGGCGTGGTCTGTCCTACCCGGCGCTGGCCGTCAAGGTGCTGGGTCTGTTTGCCGACGACATTCCGGCCGCTGAACTGGAACGCCTGGTGCACGCTGCCTATGCGCCTGGCGTGTTTGCCGATGATGAAGTCGTGCCCTTGCGTCCGTTGAGTGAAGGCATTTCCCTGTTGGGCCTGTCCGAAGGGCCGACGCTGGCCTTCAAGGACATGGCCATGCAGTTCCTGGGCCAGGTGTTCGAGTATGTGCTGACCCAGCGCGGCACCACGCTCAATATTCTGGGAGCGACTTCCGGCGACACGGGCTCTGCTGCCGAATACGCCTTGCGCGGCAAGCGCGGCGTGCAGGTGTTCATGCTGTCGCCGCATGGCCGCATGAGCGCCTTTCAGCGTGCGCAGATGTTCTCGCTGCAGGACGCCAACATTCACAACATTGCCGTCAATGGCGTGTTTGATGATTGCCAGGATATTGTCAAGGCCCTGGCCGGCGATCTGGAGTTCAAGTCCAAGTATCGCCTGGGAGCGGTGAACTCGATCAACTGGGCGCGCATCGCTGCCCAGGTGGTGTATTACTTCCATGGCTGGCTCAAGGCAACGAGTGGCCCCGGCCAGCAGGTTTCGTTTGCCGTGCCGTCGGGCAATTTCGGCAACGTGCTGTCGGGCCACATCGCCCGCAGCATGGGCCTGCCGGTGCGTCGCCTGGTGGTGGCGACCAACGAAAACAACGTGCTGGAAGAGTTTTTCCGCTCTGGCATCTACCGTCCGCGCGACGCCGTCCATACCTACAAGACGTCTAGCCCGTCCATGGATATTTCGCGCGCGTCGAATTTCGAGCGCTTCGTGTTCGATCTGGTCGGACGTGATGGCGCCCGCGTGGCGGATCTCTGGCGCGAACTGGCCAAGACCGGCCAGTTCGACCTGTCGGCGGAACTGCCGCGCTTTGAGTCCGAATATGGTTTCGTGGCCGGTGCCAGCTCGCATGGCGACCGTCTGTCCACGATCCGCAGCGTTTTCTCTGCCGATGGTCTGATGATAGATCCGCACACGGCCGATGGCCTGCACGTGGCACGCCAGTATGTGGAGCCAGGCATTCCCATGCTGGTGCTGGAAACGGCGCTGCCTGCCAAGTTTTCGGAAACGCTGGAAGAAGCCCTGGGCCGCCGCGCGCCGCTGCCGCCCGCGCTGGCCGATCTGGAAAACCGCCCGCAGCGTGTCGATGTGCTGGACAACGACGCCGAGGCAGTGCGCCAGTACGTGATGGCGCGCGCGCAGCTGTAAACCGGATTCCGGCAGACCTCCGGGCGGCCCTATGGCTGGCCGGGATGAAAGAAATCTCCTGGGGACAGTTTGTTCTCAGGAGATTTTTTTATGTCCCGGAGGTGGCATTCGGCTTGCCCGCGCAATGGCGGCACAGGCGGCGCGAATATCGGGGTGGCTGGCGCCCGGAATCGCTTTCAGGCCATGCGCAGCAGGCGCCTGGCGGCTTCCTGGCCGCTGCGCACTGCGCCTTCCAGTACCCCGGGGTAGCCGGTGTCGGTCCAGTCTCCTGCCAGGTACAGTCCGGGCCAGGGGCTGACGGCCCCAGGGCGAGCCAGGCCTGGACGGGCACTGAAGGTCGCGCGTTTTTCCACCACCAAGGCATGGGCCAGCGTGGCGGGCGGTGCCGCAGGCGCGGGCTGCCCGATGCGGGATGAGGTAGTGCGAGCCTGCCACTGCCGGCGCCACTGGGCATCCATGGCTTGCGCCAGGGCTTCCCGGCCTGCTTCCAGGAAGGGGCCGGCGACGCTGCCGACGATGCTGAGTTCGCCGCATTCGGGCCTGCCGGTCAGGTTGGCCCTGTCGAAGATCCAATGGCCGGGTTGGCGGCCATCCTGGTCGTCCAGCTGCATCATCGGGAAGGGCAGTTGCCAGGGGGCGGCCAGTTTCAGGTTCAGGGTGGCGATCGCCTCGAAATCGAAAACCGCCAGGGTTTGCAACAGGCGCGCCGAGCCTGGCCTGCCAGGCAGGGGATGGAGCAGGCGGGCCGCCTGTGGCGGGGGCACAGCCAGGATCAGGGCGTCGTAGGGCGCGCCGGTTTCATGTCCGCCGGCGGGCGCGGCATCGTCGGTGTGGGCGCTCGCACGCAGGAGCCGCCAGCCGTCAGGCGTGTGCTCGATGGCCGTGATTGCGTTGCCGGGCCGCCAGTCTACCTGGCGGATGGCGGCATCCGGCCAGAGCTCGCCCAGGTCGCAGCCGGGCAGCAGCAGGTCACTGGCCTGGCGTTCCTCAGCAAGCCCATCACGTAGAATTCTGGCGAAAAGGGCGGCGCTGGCCTGTTGCACGGGGGTATTCAGGGCCGCCAGACAGAGCGGATGCCAGAGGCGTTGCCGCAGTTCGCTGCCTTGGCGCAGGCGCGCCAGCAATTGGTCGACACTCCATTCGATGGGAACCTGCCAGCCCCAGCGCCGCAGCGCCAGCATCAGGCGCACGGCCTGCCCGCGGGCGGCCAGGCTCAGTCCCCGGGCGCTGGCCAGCGCCAGGATGACATTCAGCGGGGCGGGCCAGCGCCCGGGGGCGTGCAGCCGGAAATGGCCATCCAGGCTTTCCAGATGCAGGGGGTAGCGGTGCAGGCGTGCCCGCTGGTTGTTGGCAGTTTGGCTGGCCAGGTGTTCGATCAGCGCCAGGCTGTCGCGATAGGCGCCCAGCAGGATGTGCTGGCCGTTGTCCAGACCGGCCGGAAAGTCCGGATGGTCGATGCGGCGGGCCCGTCCGCCAGGCCGGGGGCCGGCCTCGAAGACGCTGACATGCGCGACGCCGGCCTGGCGTAACGTCAGAGCTGCCGACAGCCCGGCCCAACCGCCGCCGACGACGGCGACCTTCATGATTGCAGCTTGCGCAACCGGCGGATGAGCCGCTTGCCGCCGCCGACCCAGGTACTCCAGGCCAG
Source organism: Kerstersia gyiorum (assembly GCF_048595715.1). Lineage (NCBI taxonomy): Bacteria > Pseudomonadati > Pseudomonadota > Betaproteobacteria > Burkholderiales > Alcaligenaceae > Kerstersia > Kerstersia gyiorum. The sequence continues at coordinate 2,539,079 of NZ_CP169556.1, read as the reverse complement.
CCAGAGCTTGCGCAGGGGCGTCAGGGAAATGCGCTGGTGCAGCACTTGCCAGTTGTCGCGTTCCAGTTCTTCGAGCAGCGCATGGTAGATGGCGGCCATGAGCAGGCCGGGGCGTTGCGTACGCCGGTCGCTTTCGGGCAGGGCCTCCACCGCTTCGCGGTAGAACTGGCGTGCCCGGGCGGCTTCGAAGCGCATCAGCTGGCGGAATTCCTCGGTTTCGTTGCCATTGAGGATGTCCGCCGCGCGCACGCCGTGCTGCTGCATGTCGTTGATGGGCAGGTAGATGCGGCCGCGCCTGGCGTCGTCGCCTACGTCGCGCAGAATATTGGTGAGCTGGAAGGCCAGCCCGAGTTTTTCCGCATAGACCAGGGTGGACGGGTCTTCATAGCCGAAGATTCCCGCCGAGAGTTCACCGACGACGCCGGCGGCGTGCCAACAGTATTTGCGCAGCCCGGCCCAGTCCAGATAACGGTTCTGGTCCAGGTCCATCTCCATGCCGTCGACAATCGCTTCCAGGCGCGTCTGGTCGATGTTGTAGGGCTGCAGGTGGGGCTGCAGCGCCTTGGTGACAGGGTGGTCAGGCTTGCCGTCGTACATGGCGGCAAGCTGGGTGCGCCACCATCCCAGCTTGACCCGGGCCAGGCCAGGGTCGCTGACTTCATCGACCACATCGTCCAGTTCGCGGCATAGCGCATACAGCGCAATGATGGCGCGGCGCCGTTCCGGCGGCAGGAACAGGAAGGCGTAATAGAAGCTGGAGCCGCTGCGCGCGGCCTTGTCCTGGCAGTATTCGTCGGGTGTCATGGTGCTAGGGTACGCCAGAACATGAGGGCCCAGTCACGGGCACCCAGAACGGGACGATGATCGAAAACATTGCCGCGCGCGGCATCTACGCGCTCAAGTATACGTAGACCGCCTTGTATGACCAGTCGCAATTCCCAGCCGATGCGCCCGCCCAGGGTGCGTGGCAAGGGTGCGCCGGCCTGCAGCAGGCGGCGTGCCCTGGCAGTCTGTCCGGCCATCAGGGCCTGCCAGACAGGCAGGTTGCGCTGTTCCGGCAGCGCGCGCACGGCGCGGTCTGTCAGGCCATGGGCGGCCAGTTCGTCGAGTGGAATATAGAGCCGGCCCCGGTCCCAGTCGATGGCGACGTCCTGGCAGAAATTGGTCAATTGCAGTCCGGTGCAGATGGCATCGGCCTGAGCCAGCGCGGTGGCGTCCCCCGGATGGCGATAGAGCCCAAGCATCAGGCGGCCGACCGGATTGGCAGAGCGCCTGCAGTAATCCAGCAGGGCCGCTTGCGTACCATACCGCAGCGTACAGACATCCTGTTCGAAGGCGGATAGCAGGTCGTGGCAGGCCTGCCATGGCAGGTGGTGCTCGGTCATGGCCTGCGCCAGCGGCTGAAAGATTGGGGCCAGGGGCGCAGGCACCTGTTCCACCTGCCCGCGTTCACAGGCGGATAACGCCTGGCTGTAGGCATGCAGGGCAGCCCGCCGTTCATCGGCGGACGCCTGGCCTTCGTCGGCGATATCGTCGGCGCTGCGTGCGAAGCGATAGATCGCCCGCACGGCCGGGCGCAATCGGCGCGGCAGCAGCAGGGATGCGACGGGAAAGTTTTCGTAATGTCCGACAGCCATGGGCAGGTACAGGGGCGCTACATAGGCGCTACAGGGAGCAGGATAGGGCGCGGCAGCGCGATATTGTACCGGCTGGCGCCAATCGCCCCTAGGGCATGCAGCGAACAAGGCGACACTATCCCCTTTGGCAACTGCGGTACTATCCTGCCGAAGATGAAAACCGGAGGAAGATATGTCCGACCTGGAGTTGTTGTCGCAGCATCGCGCCTTCGAGGGCAGCCAACGCTATTACCGTCATGCCTCGGCGGAAATCGGCCTGCCGATGCGCTTTTCCGTGTATCTGCCGCCGCAGGCGGCAGCCGGCGGCAAATTGCCCGTCCTGTTCTTCCTGGCGGGGCTGACCTGCACGGAGGAAACCTTCATGATCAAGGCGGGCGCACAGCGCCTGGCAGCCCAGGCCGGCATCATCCTGGTGACGCCGGATACGAGTCCGCGCGGCGCAGGCGTGCCGGGCGAGGACGATAGCTGGGATTTCGGCACCGGGGCGGGGTTCTACCTGGACGCGACCCAGGCGCCGTGGTCCGCGCATTACCGTATGGACAGCTATATCGTGAAGGAACTGGTGCCATTAGTGCAGCAGCAGTTCAATGGCGATCCCGCACGTATGGGTATTTTCGGGCATTCCATGGGCGGCCATGGCGCGTTGGTGCTGGCCTTGCGTAATCCTGGCGTGTTTCGCTCCGTGTCGGCCTTCGCGCCGGTGGCTGCGCCTTCTCAATGCCCTTGGGGGCACAAGGCGCTGGGCGCCTATCTGGGCGAGGACCGCTCCGCCTGGGCGCGCTACGATGCGACAGAACTGATCCGTGCCGCAGGCCGCAGCGTGTTTCCCGAAGGTATCCTGATCGACCAGGGCACGGAGGACGGCTTCCTGCAGGAGCAACTCCATCCTCACCTGTTCGAGCAGGCCTGCGCCGAGGCTGGCCAGCCCTTGGTGTTGAACCGGCGCGAGGGTTATGACCACGGCTACTATTTCATTTCCACTTTCATTGACGGCCATATGGCGCATCATGCGCGCGTCCTGGCTGGCTGAGGATGGCGGTCCGGCACGCCGCCGGCGGCTGCCGCCTCTCGCCGCGCGGCGGCCAGGGAATAGAATGATGGCGGCACGATAGATGACGACACGACTAATGGCGGCGCAAAAAGGAGCGATGCAATGAAGGGGCTTTGTGTACTGGTGACGGATGCCTGTTCCGGCGTGGGTTGGGCCATTTCCCGGCTGCTGGCCGATCGCGGCTGCCATGTGGTGGGTGTGGCTGGCGACGAGGAGCCCATCGAGTTTCCCGGCATCCTCTACCAGTGTCCGCCCCACGATGCCGGTCGCATGGCCGATATGCTGCGCGCCATTCGCGAAAAATATCCGATCGACGCCATCGTCAATAATACCGGCCTGAACGTGCCAGCGCCCCTGGGTGAAGTGTCGTTGACGGATCTGTACGATGTGTTCGATCGCAATGTGCGCACTGCGCTGCAGGTCACCCAGGCCCTGCAGGAAAACATGCGCGTGCGCCGCGCCGGCCGCATCGTCAATGTCTGCCATCATGGCTGGTGGGGGCAGGCGACGGAATCAACGGCCTATGCGGTCGCCAGCGCTGCACTGGCTGCCTGCACCCGCGCCTGGGCGCTGGAGTTGGCGGATGCCGGCGTGACGGTCAATGCCGTGTTGGCCGGCCCGGTGGAAACCGAGGATTTCCGCGAACGCCATCCGCTAGGTTCGGAGGCTGAAAAGCAGGCCCTGGCGCAGCTGCCGCTGGGGCGCCTGGGCGCAGCGGAGGAAGTGGCAGGGGTCGTCGCATTCCTGTTGCAGCGCGAAAGCGCCTTCATGACGGGCCAGGTCATCGCAGTAGATGGCGGCGCAGGTTTGCGCCGCCCCACGTTCTGAGGTTTCGGGAGTTTTCATGGCAAGTAAATCGGCCAGCCGCCAGAAAACGGTCTTCCAATGTACCGAGTGCGGCGGCAGTACGCCCAAATGGCAAGGGCAATGTCCGCATTGCAATGCCTGGAATACGCTGGTCGAATCCGTGGCCGAACCGGTGGGCGGGCATCGTTATGCCTCCTTGGCAGGAACGGCGCCGGTGCGCAGCCTCGACGAGATCGAAGCACGCGAATTGCCGCGCCTGCCTACCGGCCTGGCTGAGTTCGATCGCGTGCTGGGCGGCGGGTTGGTGGCGGGTGCAGTCGTGTTGATCGGTGGCGACCCGGGCATTGGTAAATCCACCCTGCTGCTGCAGGCGTTATCGGCCATGGCACAGAACGAGCGCGTGCTGTACGTGACAGGCGAAGAGTCTGCCGATCAGGTGGCCCTGCGCGCGCGGCGGCTGGGCCTGAGCGGCGCAGGTGTTGATCTGCTGGCGGAGATCCGCCTGGATGCCATCCAGCAGGCATTGAACGAAAAGCGGCCGGCGGTGGCAGTGATCGACTCCATCCAGACCGTCTATTCGCCGGAATTGAGTGCGGCGCCAGGGTCGGTGTCGCAGGTACGGGAGTGCGCCGCGCAATTGACGCGCCAGGCCAAGCAGACCGGCGTGCCGGTGGTGATGATCGGTCACGTGACCAAGGATGGCGCGCTGGCTGGTCCGCGCGTGCTGGAACACATTGTCGATACCGTGCTGTATTTCGAGGGTGACACGCACTCTTCGTTCCGCCTGATCCGCGCCTTCAAGAACCGCTTCGGTGCCGTCAACGAGCTGGGCGTTTTCGCCATGACCGACCGCGGCCTGCGTGGCGTGGCCAATCCTTCCGCCTTGTTCCTGTCGCAGCATGCGCGGCAGGTGGCGGGTTCCTGCGTGATGGCCACGCAGGAAGGCACCCGGCCCTTGCTGGTGGAAATCCAGGCGTTGGTCGACGCTTCCCACGCACCCAGCCCGCGCCGCCTGAGCGTGGGCCTGGAGGGCAATCGCCTGGCCATGCTGCTGGCGGTATTGCACCGCCATGCGGGCATTGCCGCACATGACCAGGACGTGTTCGTCAACGCAGTGGGCGGCGTGCGCATTACCGAGCCTGCCGCCGACTTGCCGGTGTTGCTGGCGATCATTTCCTCCTTGCGTGACCGGCCGCTGCCGGCAGGCCTGATTGCGTTCGGCGAGGTCGGCCTGGCAGGAGAAATCCGGCCTGCACCGCGTGGCCAGGAACGCCTGCGTGAGGCGGCCAAGCTCGGGTTCAGCATTGCCCTGATTCCCAAGGCCAATGCACCCAAGCAAGCCATCGAAGGGCTGGAAATCTGGCCGGTGGAACGCCTGGATGAAGCCATGGAGCGTTTGCGCTGAGCCGTTTTCATCCGGCCTCCATCGGCCCATCCTGCTCTTATTCGGTCGCCAGTCGGCCTTCATTTGGCTTTCATTCAGCCGCAAGGCGGTCCTTGGGTGCCAAGGGAAACAGGAAACAAGCGACTCATGACAAGCATGAGCAATGATGTAGAGGCTTACCCCTGGCACTGCTGGCAGCCGGAAGCACTGGCACAACGGCTGTTACGGGTGGAACGGCCGTGGTGCGTGGTTGGAGGCTGGGCGCTGGATCTCTGGCATGGCAGGCAGACCCGCGAGCACGAAGATATCGAGTTCACTGTGCTGCGCGAAGATATTGCAGCGTTCAGGCAGGCGCTGGCAGGTATCTCCTTTTATGCGGCAGGCGATGGGCAGGTGGCTGCGCTGGCGCCCGATGACGCGCCGCCTGCGGATATTTTCCAGTTATGGTGCCTGGAGGATGCCCTGCGCTGCTGGCGGGCCGACATGATGGTGGAGCCGGGCAGTACGGACACCTGGGCCTATAAGCGCGATCCCCGCTTGACCCGGCCGCGCCATGAAATGGTGGGCCGAACGGCAGCTGGCATTCCCTATCTGCGGCCTGCCGGCGTGTTGCTGTTCAAGGCCAGGCACCAGCGCGCCAAGGACGAGCAGGATTTCGAGCATGCGCTGCCGTCCATGCCGGTGGCAGAGCGGGCCTGGCTGAAATATGCCCTGGCTAGCTTGTACCCAGGGCATGATTGGCTGCACCGTTGCTGAGACGGCAGCGGTCGGTATCGGCTGGCGTGGCGGGTTTCAGGCCAGAGGCCTCAGCCGTGTGATTGCTCGCAAAAGCGCAGCCTGTTGCCGAATGGGTCGGTGAGCGTCAGTTCGCGGCCCCAATCCACTTTTTCCACGCCGGGTCGGGCGTAGCGGTAAGGCTTGGCAGCCAGTTCTGCGTGTAGCGTTTCAATGCCGTGCAGCGGGATGAATACGGTGGTGCCGGGCGTGGTGTCGCCGTAGTGTTCCGTCAGGTGCAAGACGAGATCGTCGCGGCGTATCTGCAGATACAGGGGCATGTCCGCGTGGAAGCGGTGTTCCCAGTCCACTGTGAAACCGAGATAACCGACATAGAACTCGCGCGCTTTTTCCTCGGAGAAAATGCGCAATAGCGGGATGGCAGAGGAAATATGCATGGCGGTCATCCTGGAACTGGCCGGGTCAGGGCCACATGATAAAGGAAAGCCTTGGCGTCAGGCGTCACCCCAATGTCCCTCGGCCTTCAGTCCGTGCACGGTCTCGATGGCGGCACCCAGCAGCGCTTCGCCATTGCGGTGGGCCTGCCAGGCGAAAACCATGCAGGCCTGGTGCTGCGCTTGCCCGCCTATCAGTTCGACTTCACCTGCCGCTTCTGCGGCGCGGGCGGTGGTTTCGTGCAGAAAGCCCAAGCCTATGCCTCCGGTGATCAGGGCGCGCGAGGTGTTTTCGTGATCGGCATTGAACAGCCGTCCGGGCCGAAAGCCATAGGTCTGGAACACGTGTTCGGCGGCCAGTCCGCAGCAGGTGCTGGGGCCGGGGCAGATCCAGGGCAGGCGGGCAAGCTCTTGCCAGTCAGGGGGGGCTGCATGGGCCACCAGGCCGGGCGCGGCAGCCAGAAAAATGCCGAAGCGGTACAGTTCGATGCGGGCCAGGTTGGTGTCGGGCACGCCGGCATCGGCAAGAATACCGGCATCCAGGGTGCCGTTGCGTATGCCCTGCAGGATTTCGACCGATGTGGCGTATTGCAGGTCTAGCTCCACGGCTGGGTAGCGGGCCGCCAGCGCGCCCAGCAGCGGGCCCAGCACGGGCTCGCTGGCGGCGCTGGTCAGTCCCAGGCGCAGTCTGCCGTTGAGAGTGCCGCGCAGGCGCCGCGCTTCGTCCAGCATGTCGTGGTGCAAGGCCAGCAGCTGTTCGGCCCGGGTGTACAGGCTGACGCCTGCCGGCGTCAGGCTCATGCCGCGTGGCGTACGTTCGAACAGCAGCAGTTCAAGTTCTTCTTCCAGCGATTTGATGTGCGCGCTGATGGCCGGCTGGCTCAGGAACAATTGATCGGCTGCCCGTGTGATGCTGCCTTCGCGGGCGACCGCGAGAAAGGTGCGTAGCTGATAGATATCCATGGCGGTGTCGATGGCAGGAGCGGCCAGGCAAGCAGGCAGGTGATCATATCCAGCCCAGCAGGTGCCACCACAGGAGATCCAGCGGGGTCAGCACCAGCAAGGTGACGGCTGCCAACGCCAGGCAGAGGCGGGTGGCGGCGCGCAGGTCGATTTTACCTAGTTGGATGGCGACCAGCAGCGGCGGTGATTGATAGGGCAGGATGACATTGGAAAAGGCCAGGACCTGGCTCATCAGGACGGTGGCGATGGGCAGGCCGGTGGTATCCGACAGGGATGCCGCCAGGGGCGTCATGATGGCAGGTACGCCGGGCAGGGTGGTGAACAGCGCCACCAGCGTGCCTATGCCCCCCAGCATGGCGACTTTCTGCCAGGCGGCGCCATTGCCCAGGCCGACATAGGTGCCGGCAGCCTCGACCAGCGCGCCACCCAGGCCGGTGGCGGCGACGATGGCGCCCAGTCCCATGACCCCGCCGATGAACAGCAGCGAACCCATATTGATTTCTTCATTGATGCAGCGTTTGCTGGTCAGGCCTGAGCCTGGCCAGAGGAAATAGGTGCCAGCCGCCATGCTGATCCAGGCCGGGGCGATGTGGTGCAGCGAGTCCGTCATCCAGAATGCCAGGCACAGCGCCAGGGCGATCATCAGGCGGCGTTGTGGTGGCGTGGGAGAAGTGCGGGCGCGGCGGATTTGTCCGTCGGGGTGAGCCGGGCCGGCCGGAAACAGCCAGAGTATCAAGCCGGCCAGCACCAGCGATTTCAGCATGCCGAGCACGGGAAAGTGCAACAGCAGGTATTGCGTGTAGGTGGGGGCATAGCCGTAGAGTGTTTCGGCGGTGCCGGCCATCAGCATGTTGGGCACATTGGCAGGCAGAATGGTAAAGGCAGGAATGTGGGTGCCCAGCGCCGTGGCCAGGAGCATGCCGGTCCTGCCATTGGAGCCGGGGGCGTAGCCCAGGCGGCCTGCCAGGGAGGTGATGATGGGAATCAGCAGAACGGCGCGTCCGATGGAGGACGGCAGCACGAAACTGAGTGCTACGCTGAAGGCGACGATGGTGCCTATGACGCTGCCGTAGCGCTGGCTCATCAGGGCGGCCAGTGAGTTGGCCCAGCGTTGGTCCAGCGCCGTATGGCGGACAGCAGCGCCGGTGATGAGTCCGCTGAAGAGCAGCCAGAAGGTGGATGAGTTGAAGCCAGAGAAAATGACCGTTGGCGGTGCGACCTTCAGCAGGATGGCCAGCAGGAAGAAACACAGTGCAGTGAGGTACTCGGGCAAGGCCGAGCTTGCCCACAGACCGATGCTGAAGATGGCCAGGGCCAGCGCGATGGCCTGGTCAGCGGGCAGCGGGCCTGCCGCCAGCCAGCCGGCCAGCACGGCGCCGGCCGCAATGATGGCCACTGCTGCATGACGCTGGGGTGGGGGAGGGCCAGGTGTGGCGGGTATGGACGCAGGTGGCGATGCGGGAGGAGGCAGGGTGGTCATGGCGGAGCCGGTACATGCGTGGAAGCGGGAGCGCGGGATAGCGGATGCGTAGAACAGTGGACATGTGAACGCCTGCCACTATGCAACGGGATCGCGCCTGCGTCCAATCGCAAATCTGGAGGGTTGGGTGTCAGGATATCGGGGAGCCTGCCATGATCCAGGGTGCGGGCCTGATAGAAAACCAGTACACTCCCGGCTGCAGTTTCTGCTGTTCCCTCTATGGGTTCCCTTACCCCATTCATCAAAAAGGTTCATGATGAGTCCTGTTACCAACCCGCGCTCGCGGGCGTCCTTGTCGCTGGCATTGCTGGTGGCCTTTCATGTGCTGGTGATCATTGCCAGCAATTACCTGGTGCAATTGCCCATTTCGCTGTTCGGTTTTCACAGCACCTGGGGCGCATTCAGTTTTCCCTTCATATTCCTGGCCACCGACCTGACTGTGCGTCTGATCGGCAAGCAGGCTGCGCGCAGCGTCATTGCCCGTACCATGCTGCCGGCGTTGGTCGCATCTTATATTGTGTCCGTGCTGTTTCATGACGGCGCGTTCAGCGGCTTTGCTGCGCTGGGGGAATTCAACAGCTTCGTGTTCCGCATCGCGCTGGCGAGCTTTGCCGCCTATGTGCTGGGGCAGTTGCTGGATATCCAGGTGTTCGACCGCATCCGTCGCGGCAATGTGGCCTGGTGGGTTGCTCCTACGGCATCGGGAATCGTCGGCCAGGCGCTGGACACTGCTGCGTTTTTTTCCATTGCGTTCTGGCGCAGCAGCAATCCGTTCATGGCTGCCAACTGGGTGGAAATTGCAGTGGTGGATTACTTCATCAAGCTTGCGGTCAGCCTGCTGATGTTCGTGCCGCTGTACGGCATCATGCTCAATGCCATCCTGCGTTCCTTCAAGCAGGAAAAACTGGCGGGCTCTGCCGCCTGAGGCCTGGTGTGGCGCACGGTAATCGTGCGTCACGCGGCCCGCGTTGGGGCTTGTGCATGTCGTCGCACTTGCCCGGGCCAGATTGTCAGGTGCTGACCGGGGTGGCCTTTGGCGCGGTGTCGGGGGCGGCCTCGGCGAAGTTGTGGATATGCGCCATTTCACTGCGGATAGTGCTGATGAGCGCAGATTCCGGCGAGCCGTCGAGCGGTGCGTTTGCCATGGCGTTGTCACTGATGATCTGGCTGCCCTCGGCATGCGAGGCTGTGGCAAGCAGGCCGGCCAGGCGTTCCAGTTCGGCGCGCTGGCCGGGATCGGGCTGTTCGCTGGCCACTGCGCAGTAGCCGGTAATGGCATCGCAGATCCGTTCGGCGCTGGTGATCAGCGGGAACCAGGCAGCTGCCTCGGGCCCGGCAGGTGGTGGTTCGGTCAGCGACTTCTGCAATTGCAGGCGGATGTCCGCCAGGGCGCCATAGGCTGTGCGGCGGCAGGCGCTGGCCTGCTGGTTATCCTGCGCTTGCCCGGGATCGGGCAGGCAGGCGCGCAGGTAGGCGGCAATGGCCTTGCGCGCCTCGCGGAAGGCCTGTACAAGTTGGCGCTCATGGCGCTTGGGCCAGATGGCATAGCCGAATACCAGGACGATGAGTCCGCCCAGCAGCGTATCCACCAGGCGCAATGCGGCGTAGTTGATGCCGTGCGTTTCCGGGGTGACGAAGTCGATCAGCACCAACACCAGCGGCGTCAGCGCCAGCGTGTACATGGCATAGGAGCGTTGCGAGGCCCAGGGAAGAGTGATGGCGATGAGTGTCATGACGATGACGAAGCTGGGGCCGGGTTCGAGCACGGCCAGCAGGATGGCGCCAAGGATGACGCCGATGCTGGTGCCTATGCTGCGTAGGATGGTGCGCGCGAAAATGGAGCCGAAATCCGGTTTCATGATGATGAGGATGGTCATCGGCACCCAGTACCAATGGCTTTTGGCATCTATCCAGTGCAGCGAAAAACCGATGGCGACGCACAGGGAAAGCGCCAGTGCGGATGCGATGGTAGCCCGGCCAGGGGTCAGGCGGTCCAGCAGGATGCGCAGCCGGCTCTCGCGGGCTTGCGCCGGCGCCTGCGTCACGCCGGAAGCCGGCTTTTTGGCGGGCGCAGCGCTGTTCCAGAAGGGGTCATACAGTGCCTGGACCGCCCGCAGCAAGGCGGGGTCCTGGGGACAGGCGGTGCTCGCCGGTGCCCTTGTGCCGTGGGCCAGCGCCTGGCCGATGGGCTGCAGTTGCTCGGCGGCGCGCCTCAGGGTGTCGGCATCCTGGCAAGCCATGATGCAGGCGAACAGGTTGTCGAAGCGCTGCAGCGAGGCGGCGGTGCGTTCGGTCAGGGGGTTGCGTCCTTGCGCATGGGCGCGAATCTGGAGCATCTGGGCATAGAGCACGCTGAGCCGGTCTGTGACCTGACGCCGTGCCGCGTCGGTGTCCTGTTTATCCGCACGGGCCAGCGCCAGTGCGCGCAGCGCCTGTGTCAGGGCGGCGAGCATGGCGCGCTGTGAACGTTGCCGGAAGCATAGCGCCTCCACGCCCAGCATCAGCGCGTAGAAGGCATTGCCGGCCAGCAGCATCAGGGCCGGCAGCCAGAAATCCGGGCCGATGTGGCCATTGCCGGTCATGACGGTGCCCATGACCAGCGCCTGCAGGCTGCCGGAGGACAGCGCGGCACTGTAGCTGCTGATAATGCTGCCGATGAAGGCAGCGCATACCATGGTGACCGTCACCACGCCCCAGGAGTAATCGCTCAGGTAGCCCAGTAGGCATCCCGCCGCGCCCATGGGAGCGGAGATGGCGATTTTCCAGAAGATGGCCTTGTAGGGACCCTCGCGTTCCGCACTGGCTTGCAGCAGAGAGCCCATGGCGATCCACAGGCTGGCGGCGAGTTGATCGAAGACGATGCCCAGCGCCAGGGGCAGGCCCATGCCGATGGCGGCGCGGATGGAAACGCCCCAGCGCCAGTGGGCGGGCTTGAGGGTAGTCAGTTCCCTGAGCCATGGATTGGGCCGGATGGCAGGGCGGGCGGATGATGCAGCTTGCGGCATGCGACGTCTTCCGGAAAAAGAATGGGTGGCAGGTGCCAGGCGGCGAGCCGGGGCTCGCGGGCCCAGGGCCGTGTGGCGGTCCTGGCTGCGCGCGAAGGTGGTGCACCGCCATCATACCGGCTACGTTGCAGCGGGCAATAGGCGGCCAGGGCAAATCCTGTCCCCTGGCCGGAGGGGGTGTCAGGAAAGGAAAAATATCGGCTCGCTGAACCCTCGCCTGGCGAGAGTTTTCAGGCCCTGGGCCTGTGCCCGCATCAGGGCTGGTTCAGGAAACCGAAGAAATCCGAAAGGAAGCGGCGGCTGCTTTCTTGGTAGCCTTCCATGGTGAAGTGCACCAGGTCTTTGCCCACCCATTCGCGCTGCTGCCATTCCAGCATGGGGCAGGCGCCGCCCATGGCCTGTTTCCAGTCCCAGAACAGGGTTTTTTCCTCGCGTGCCACTTCCCACTGCACGCGGCGCACGGTGTCGTGCATGGCGGGCCTGCGGTCCTGGCAACTGGCCGGCGCGGGCCGGGCGCGATCCATGGCGTCGGGGATGCCGACGATCAGGACGGCTGCGTCGGGCAGGGCGCGCCGTATCTGGCGGATACCGGCGCGCAGGCTGGTGGCCATGTCCTCGGCAAGCAACTTGTCGTCAAAGGACTCATTGGTGCCGTAGGCCAGGATGATCAGGTCTGCATGGGTGGCCTGCAATTGCTCCAGCCAGCCCGGCGACCATTTTTCAAAGATGGTCTGCCGGGCGCCATTGGTGCCGACGGGGGAAACGATGACGCCATTGCTGCCCGTTTTCTCCAGCCAGATGCCGCCCAGCTGAGCGCCCTGGGCGCGAGGCGCAGTAATGGAAAACGGCAGGCGCACGTCCACGGTGACGCGTTGCCAGCCTTCGCCGGGCTGGCGTGGGGCCAGGGGCTGGCGCCTGCCGCGTGCATCCTCGACAAGCAGCGCGGGACCGGTCGTGGTCTGGCGCACCAGGAAGGAGGCACGGTACAGCGAAGTATCGGGCTGGCGCAGTTCAATGCGGATGCGGGCGCCCTCCCTGGTGGGCATGGCGATATTGCCGCCCAGCGGGAAATGCGGGTGTTCTTCGGTACGGCTGGAGGTGAGCTGCCAGTGGGTGGAGCGGACCTTGACCAGCATGTGGCTCTGGCCGCGTATGTCCATGGGTGCGATCCAGCCGATGCCGGCATTGCCCAGCGAGGCCTGCAGCGTGCGGCGCAGGCCGGAGGTGAAGGTATCCGACGCCGTGTGTGAATCGCCTAGCTGCACGATGGACAGGGTGCCAGCGGCGGCGCCGGCCTGGCGGGCGCGGAAATTCGCGATCAGGCGTTCGCGGTTAGGGTCGCCGAAGTCCGTCAGGCCGGAAGTACCGACAGGGGGGATGTCATGGGCCAGCGGCGGGGCTGCCTTGGGTGGTGCGGCGGGTTCGGCCGCCGCCGCCAGCTGTGGATGGTAGGGGTTGCAGCCACTGGACAGTGCCAGCGCGAGCAACAGGGGGGCAAGCCAGCGGCACGCAGGCAGGGCGCTCATTGGGCTGCGTCCGGCGCAGGCAGGACGTCGATGCGAGCCAGCACCGCTTCGGCGATCAGGCGCTGGCCCGCCACCGTGAAGTGGATGCCGTCGTCGATACGCACCTTGACACGGCGATCGCCGACCTGCACGTGGGTCGAGTACGCAGCGTTCTCGTTGCCCAGTAGCAGATTGGTAGGAATGAACTGGGCGCCGGCATGGGCGACTTCCGAGGCATACAGGGTGTTCAGGTAGTCCATGGACTGGTTGAGTGAATTCTTTTTCATGGCCGGGACTTCCAGCCACATGACATGGACCTGATGTTCGCGCGCGCTTTCGAGCAAGGCACGGATGCGTTCGCGATAAGCGGCTTCCCATTCCGGCGACTTGAATCGAAGGAAAGGCTGGCCTCGCGCAAGGGGGAAGTCCCAGGGGTCATTGGGGCCGAGAAATACCACCATCAGCCGGATGTCAGGATGACTGGCGAGCGTCTGCTCGACGGTGGCCGGCCAATTGAAGAAGCCAGTATAAGCCAATCCGCTGCTTTGCTTGCTGAGGTCCAGGCTCTCGATGCCATGCTCTTTGAAGAGCTGTTTGCGGACATGCGGTGCCACCCCTTGCATCATCGAATCACCGACGAAAAACACGGTGTCGCCGGCTTGTAGCAATACCTGCGGTGGGGGGGGCAGGAACAGATCGGGGGGGGCAGACGTGCCTGCTTCCTCCGTCGTCGTGCGGCTTGCTTCATTACCGATGCCTGCGGCCGGGCCCGCGTTGCGGCTCGCTGCCACCAGGCTGTCGGGGGCCGCGTCAGGCTGGCCGGCAGGCCATGCGTCCAGGGTGTTGTGCCGTGCTTTCAGCGGCATTGTGTCGTCACGTACCAGCGAGGCAAGCAGGCCGGATTCAGGTAGCGCCGCCGGCTCAGGCAGCACTGACCAGGGGTACTCATGGGCGTCCAGCACTGTTTCTGCTGGCACTGTCGATGGCGGTTCCTGTGCGGGGGCTGGCACGGCAGCGGCAGGGGGGGCGGCCGCTTCCGACGCTGGCCGCGCGGGGCGGGCCTCCATACCGCGCACGGTGGCCTGTTGCGCCTGGCGTGGCGGCGTCAGCCATGTCTGGTTGATGCGCTCGCGCATGGCATCGTCGAAACGGTGCAAGGCGGCGCTGCCTGCGTCCTGGTAGTGCATCCAGTCGCGTTGCAGTTCACCACCGGTCTGCCACAGTGCCGAGGCCTGGAACGCCGGAATGCCGGGGTCGCGGTGATACACCTCCAGCCAGTAGTTGCTGATGGAATTCTGCATCAGCCATACCAGCGCGGCAGCGGTCAGCAGCAGTGTGTAGAGCAGCTTGAAAAACGGCCGGCGTACCGGCGCCGGACTAGAATTTCGCATAGATGAAACCGGGAATGCCGGGAGGCGACAGTGTCATGCCTATCCACACCAGGGCGACCAGAACGAATGGCTGCAATACCCAAGGCGTCTGTCCGGTGCGTGCCAGCAGTTGTCGGGTCAGCTGCGCCAGCCTGGGATAAAGCATCAGCAGCAGCCAGGCCAGCAACAGGTAGAAGGGGGAATTGAATTGCAATGGCTGCTGGAAGTTGGAAAACAGCGCCTGAATGAAGTCCGTGCTTTGCTCCAGTGTCTGGCTGCGAAAGAAGATCCAGGCGAATGCCACGTAAAGCACGGTGGCGGTATTTGCCAGCAGCGGTGAAATACCGCTCAGCCGGTCGCGTCCGAACAGGCGGTCGCCACAGTTCAGCAGGATCATGCCCAGGCCATGGATCGCACCCCAGGCCAGGAAGTTGACGCTGGCGCCGTGCCAAAGGCCCGACAGCACCATGGCGATCATCAAGTTGGCCTGGGTGCGGGAGAAACCCTTGCGTGAACCGCCCAGCGGGATATACAGGTAGTCGCGAATCCAGGTGGACAGGCTGATATGCCAACGTGACCAGAAATGGCGCAGGTTGGTCGCGGCGTAAGGCGCGTCGAAGTTGATGGGCAGGCGAAAGCCCAGTAGTAGCGCCAGCCCGGTGACCAGATCGGTATAGCCCGAGAAATTCAGGTAGATCTGCCAGCTGTAGGCCACCAGCCCGAGCAGGGCATCGAGCGTATGGTATTCCAGCGGGTTGGCGAAAACCGGATCGGCCCAGGTGTCAGCCAGCACGGCACTGAGCCAGACCACCTTGAGTATGCCCAGCGCGATCAGCAGCAGGCCACGCGAGTACTCGTCAAGCTGGCGCGGTGCAGTGCTGGTGATCTGGGGCAGGAAATCCCTGGCCCGGTTGATCGGGCCGGCGATGACGCTGGGGAAAAACGCCAGAAACAGCGCGAGCTGGTCCAGACGCACCGGCTTGAACTCGCCGCGCTGCAGCGATACCAGGTAGCTGATCGAATGGAATGTGTAGAACGAAATGCCCAGCGGCGCCATGACTTGCAGCGCCGGCAGCATGTGCTTCAGGCCCAGCGCCAACAACAGGGTATTGATGTTTTCGCTGAAAAAGTCGAAATACTTGAAGAAGGCCAGATTGGCGATGGCCAGCGTGATCGCCAGGCCTAGCGCCAGCTTGCCATGCGTGCGCCATCGTGCGATGAGCAGCGCGCAGGCATGAATGCCCAGTGTGTAGCCGGCCAGAACCAGTGCGAAATAGGGATGGAAACTGGCCAGGATGTAGTAGCTGGCCAGCAGGATGAAACTGTTCTGTATTCCCGGCAGTGCTTTGCATGCCCAATACAGCAGCAGGAAGAGCAGGAAGAAAACCGAGAATTCAAGTGAGAGGAAATTCATAAGCCGGGGCGCCCGCGATGCTGGCGCCCGCTTGGCAGGCAGGCGGCGTCGCTTATCTTAACGTTTGCTTATTATTGGGACGCCGGCATGATACAACGCTTTGGGCGGGGTAACGGTCGGGGAAATGCCTGGTTACCGATGCCTAGATAAAGAAAGATTCTGGCATGCCGCCGGCCCTGCGGGGAGCGGGGGCGGCGGCATGCCGGGGACTCAGCGGCCGTAGGCCAGGTCCCGCAGCCACAGCGACATGCCGGGGATGTACGTGATCACCATCAGGCACAGCAGCACAACGATGACCAGCGGTACCAGGGGCTTCATCAGCCGTTCCAGGGAGATCTTGGCGATGGCGCAGGCGGCGAACAGGTTCACGCCCAGCGGCGGCGTGATCATGCCCAGCGCGAGGTTCACGATCATGATGACGCCGAAGTGCACCGGGTCGATGCCGAACTGCATGGCCACCGGCAGCAGCAGCGGCGCCAGCACCACGATCGAGGCCGAGGTCTCGATGAACATGCCGACCACGAAGAGCGCGACGTTGATGCCCAGCAGGAAGGTGAAGCTGTCGGAGAACAGTGTGCTCAGCCAGGCGCCCAGCATGTCTGGCACGCCTGCGCGGTTCAGCAGGAAGCTGAAGACGCCCGCATTGGCGATGATGAACATGATGACCGCCGTGGAAATCACCGAGCGGTGCAGCACGCGGGAAAACTGCTTCACGTTCATTTGCCGGTAGATGAACATGCCCACGAACAGCGCATAGACCACTGCCACCACTGACGCCTCGGTAGGCGTGAAGATGCCGCCATAGATGCCGCCGAGAATGATGACGGGCATCAGCAGCGCCAACCAGGCGCGCTTGAAGGCAGGCCAGACCGACAGGCGGCCTTCGCCGTCATGCTTGCCCAGGCCGTTGCGGCGGGCGTAGAACCAGGCATAGGCCATCAGCGCGAAGCCGATCAGCAGGCCGGGGATGACGCCAGCGATGAACAGTTCACCCGTGGAGGTTTCCGTCGAGACCGCATACAGGATCATCGGGATCGACGGCGGCAGGATGACCCCCAGTTCCGCCGATGCCGCCTGCAGCGATGCCGCGAATGGTACCGGGTAGCCGTGCCGCGCCATGGCGGGGATCAGGATGGCGCCGACCGCGAAGGTGGTGGCGACACTGGAGCCCGCGACGGCGGAGAAGATCATGCAGGTCAGGACGCAGGTGCAGGCCAGGCCGCCCTGCATGCCGCCGACCAGGCTTTTGGCGAAATCCACCATACGGGCGGAAATACCGCCGGCTTCCATCAGGTTGCCGGCCAGGATGAAGAAGGGAATGGCGACCAGCGGGTACTTGTCCAGTGCGGCAAACAGCTGTTGCGCGACCACCAGCCAGGTCAGGTTGCTGGATGCGACACCCAGCAGGCTGGACAGGCCGATGGAGACGGCGATCGGGATGGACAGCCCGAAAAACACCAGCATCGAAACGATCATTAATTGGGACATGGCGAGGATTCCGTATTCAGTCCATCAACCTTGCGCATCGTTGCGCTCGGGCGCAGCGGCATCGCGGTCGAACAGGCGGGCAAAGACCGCAATGGCGGCCAGGGTCGTGCCCACGGGAATGGACAGATAGATCCAGGAAATCGAGATATCCAGGCTGGGCATGCTCTGGAACCGGACACGGTGGGTCATTTGCCCGCCAATCCAGGCCAGGAACAGCAGGAAGCCGGCACAGATGAGGGCCAGCACCCATTCCAGGATACGCCGGGGCCGTCCCGTCAGGCGTTCGCGCAGCATCTCGACGCTGATCATGGCGCCGTGCCGGAAGGCCAGGGAGATGCCGAGCATGACGGTCCAGATCAGGACGGCGCGGGTCAGGATTTCACTCCAGTCGGAGGGGGCCTGCAGGACGAAGCGCGTGATCACCTGGTAAAAGGCGGTCACGACGGCGACGAGCAGCAACACCTGGGTAATGAGAGAGACGGCGCGGAAAAGGACGCGGTCGAACAGGCAGAGCAGACGCATGATGACAGTGTTTCAGGAAGAGAAACGCCCGAAGTTGCAGCGCAACGCCGGGCATGGCTCGGAGGCGGACATGGCGGTATCGGCCATGTCCATTCCCCGGGATCCGGGTCAGTGCCGGATTACTTGGTGTCCTGGATGGCCTTGATCAGGTCGGCGCCATAGCGCTTTTCATAATCCTTGTAGGCCGGCTGGACTGCCTGCTGGAATGCCTCGCGGTCGATTTCCGTGGTGATCTGCATGCCTTCGCCGCGCAGCTGCTCCAGGCCATTCTTCTCGACATTGTCGACGTAGTCGCGCATGGCCTTGGCCCCATCGACGGCGGCCTGCTTGAACAGCGCCTTGTCGGCATCGTTCAGGCCTTCATAGACGGAGGGCGAAACGATGATGACGGTGGGCGCGTAGACGTGCGACGTCAGCGAGAGGTACTTCTGGATTTGCGACAGCTTGGCCGAAACGATGACCGACAGCGGGTTTTCCTGGCCGTCGATGGTGCCTTGCTGCAGGGCGGTGGCCACTTCAGGCCAGGCCATGGGCGTGGGCAGCATGCCGATTTCGCGGAAGGCGGCGATGTGCACGGGGTTTTCGGTGACGCGGATCTTCAGGCCCTTGGCGTCTTCAGGCGTGCTGACCGGACGCACGTTGTTGGTCAGGTGGCGGAAACCTTGTTCGCCCCAGGCCAGCGCGACCAGGCCGCGCTTGGAGAAGTCTTCTAGCATGCCTTCGCCGATGGGGCCGTCCAGCACGGTACGGGCATGGTCCAGGTCGCGCAGCAGGAAGGGAATGTCGAAGACGCCGGTGGAGGGCACGAAGTTCAGCGTGGCGCCGGTCGAAACGATGGCCAGGTCGATGGTGCCCAGTTGCAGGCCTTCCAGCACTTCGCGTTCGCCGCCCAGCGCACTGTTGGCGAATTGCTGCACGGTGTAGCGGCCGTCGCTGGATTTAGCGAGGGATTGCGCGAATGCCTCGCCGCCAGCGCCATAATGGGATTGCTGCGATAACGCATAGGCCATCTTCAGAGGGGCCGCGGCGCTGGCCGGGGCGGTGGCGACGATGGCGACGGATGCCATGGCGATGGCAAGCCAGTTCTTACGCATGATGAGTTTGCTCCTGATCCTGAGGGGGCGGCAGCCTGCGGCGCTGGGAAAGGGATGGGCAGCGCGACGGGAGCCTGAATTTTTTTCAGTGCAGCAGAGGGGAAGGGCCATCGTGCAGCAGTCCCCAGGAGCTGGCCGCGCATCGGTTACCATGCGGATCACGCCGAACCGGCGGCAGCTGTAATATCTTAATAATAATACTACGCATGGTATGCAAGGTTTCTCATGAGTCGTGTGCAACCCATTTTCGAGCCCTATGACACCAGCCGCAGTCTGTACGAGCATCTGGGGGGCGAGACCGGTGTGCGGCGTATCGTAGACCGATTCTATGACCTGATGGACCTGGAAGACGACTTCCGCGAGTTGCGCGCCGTGCATGGACCCAGCCTGGACGAGGCGCGCGACAAATTGTTCTGGTTCCTGAGTGGCTATTTCGGCGGCCCTGATCTCTATATCAGCCGTTTTGGCCATCCGCGCCTGCGCGCCCGCCACCTGCCGTTTCCCATTGGAACGACAGAGCGCGACCAATGGGTGGCCTGCATGGGCCGGGCGTTGGTGGACGAGAATGTGCCCGCGCCGCTGGTCGACCGCCTGGTCCATACTTTTTTCGGTGTGGCCGATTGGATGCGTAACCGTGAAGGCTGAGCTGCAGTCCGCGCCGGCGCGCAGCCCCACTGGCGAAGCCATCGTGCGCTGGCGCGGCGGTGCGATGATCTATGATCCGCAGGCCCTGTCAGGCAAAGGCGCGCAGGCCGGGCCGCACTGGCTGACGCCGCCGCCAGGCGCGCAGCCGGTCGGGGCGGGCGGTCGGCAGGCCGCCTGGTATGTGGAAGGAGATTTCGGTGCTGGCGTGCTGCGCGGCTATCGCCGTGGCGGCTTGGTGGCGCGCATCAACCGCGACCGCTACCTGTGGCAGGGGGAAGATTTCACCCGGCCGTTCCGCGAATTCCGTTTGATGGCCGGCATGCGTGCGGCAGGGTTGCCGGTGCCGCAGGTATTGGCGGCCGGCTATTGGCGTACTGGTCCCTGGTATCGGGCGGCGTTGTTGACGCGCCGCATTCCCGGCGCCGTGCCGCTGGCCAAGCGTCTGGCGGACCGTTGCGCACTGACGTTGGCGGCGCGCGCGGTCTTCGATATGCACCAGGCCGGCGTCTATCATGCCGATCTGAATGTCTACAACCTGCTGTTCGACGCCACGGGCGCGCCCTGGATCATAGACATGGACCGTGGGCGCCTGGGGCTGGACGAGGCCCAGCGGCGCGAGACCCTGGCACGCCTGCGGCGTTCGTTCCTGAAGGTCGGCGGCGAGGTGGAGGGCGGCCAGGCCTGGCAGGTTTTCTCCGGCGCCTACATGCACTGCACCACGGGCTGACCCTGGAAGCGCTGGCGATTCGCGCCACAGGCGCGTTGCCTGGCCAGGCGGATTGCAGGAAACCGAGCGGATTTCTTCATGTTTTTGCCCGTTCTCCCAGGCAAAAAGCTTTATGATTCGGGCTTTTCACACATGCGGATTTTCGCGGGGGTCATCATGGGGGAAGAAATCCTGAACGGGGCGCGCAGGCGCGCGCTCGCGGGCGCGCTGGCCGGCGTGGCGCTGTCGCTGGCGGCGCTGCCGTCGGCGATGGCGCAGGACAACAAGGTCGTCAACGTCTACAACTGGGCGGAATACACGGCGCCGGATACCTTGTCGGGCTTTGAAGCCGCGACCGGCATCAAGGCGCGTTACGACGTTTATGACAGCAACGACATGCTGCAATCCAAGTTGCTGGCAGGCCGTTCCGGCTATGACGTGGTCGTGCCGTCGACCCACTATGCCGCCCGGCAGATCCAGGGCGGCCTTTACCAGAAGCTCGACAAGAGCAAGATCCCCAATTGGGAGCACCTGGACCCCGACCTGATGGCGCTGGTTGCGACGGTCGACCCGGGTAATGAATACCTGATCCCCTGGGGCTATGGCACCAACGGCCTGGGCTTCAATGTGACCAAGGCCAGGGAAATTCTGGGGGCGGATGTCGACCTGGCTGACTGGAAACTGCTGTTCGAACCGGAAAACGCCGCCAAATTGCAGCGTTGCGGCATTTCTATCCTCGACGAGGCGGCGCAGGTGTTCCCGGCTGTGCTGCACTACCTGGGCAAGGACCCCAACAGCAGCAATCCTGATGACTACCAGGAGGCCGCAGAGGTCCTGAAGAAAATCCGTCCATACATCCGCCAGTTCAGTTCGTCGGGCTATATCGACGAACTGGCCAGCGGCGACCTTTGCATGGTCTATGGCTTTTCGGGCGACGTCATGATTTCGCGCCATCGCGCCAAGACGTCCGGCCAGAAGTTCGAAGTGGATTACTTCATTCCTGCCGGCGGCGCGCCAGCCTGGTTCGATACCATGGCGATTCCCAAGGATGCGCGCAATGTCGATGCGGCCCATGCCTTCATCAACTACATCGAAACGCCCCAGGTGCATGCGGCCATCACCAACCACATGTTCTATCCCAATGCCAACAAGAGCGCGCGTGAATTCGTGAACCCGGAAGTGGCGAACAACCCGATGATCTACCCGGCGGCCGAGGTTTCCCAGACGCTGTATGTCATCAAGCCCCAGCCGCCGCGTATTCAGCAGTTGCAGACCCGGCTCTGGAATTCCCTCAAATCCGGACGCTGATCTTACAGGCTAGTGAACATCATGGCGGAAAACCGTGTGCCGGTGCAGCCCTTTGCTGTCGATCCGGATGATTTCGTACAACTTGTCGATCTGGTGAAAATCTTCGACGAGACCGTGGCGGTGCGTTCGGTCAATCTGTCGGTACGGCGCAATGAACTGTTTGCCTTGCTGGGCAGTTCGGGCAGCGGCAAGTCGACGCTGCTGCGCATGCTGGCCGGTTTTGAGCAGCCCACATCCGGGCAGATCCTGCTCGATGGCGTGGATATCGCCCGGGTGCCGCCATACCGGCGCCCGGTGAACATGATGTTTCAGTCCTACGCGCTGTTTCCGCACATGACGGTCGAGGCCAACGTGGCCTTCGGCCTCAAGCAGGAGGGCGTGGACCCGGCGGAAATCCATGAGCGCGTCTATGAGGCGCTGGACCTGGTGCAAATGGTGCCTTACGCCAAGCGCAAGCCCAACCAGCTTTCTGGCGGGCAGCAGCAGCGGGTGGCCCTGGCGCGCAGCCTGGTCAAGCGGCCCAAGCTGTTGCTGCTCGACGAGCCGATGTCGGCGCTGGACAAGCAGATCCGCCAGAAAACGCAGATCGAGCTGGTGCGCATCCTTAACCAGGTGGGCGTGACCTGCATCATGGTGACGCACGACCAGGAAGAAGCCATGACTATGGCCGACCGTCTGGCGGTGATGACCGATGGCGAGATCGTCCAATGCGGCACGCCGCAGGATGTCTATGCCTTCCCGAATTCGCGTTTCGTCGCGAGTTTCATTGGTTCGACCAATATTTTCACTGGCACTATCGTCGTTGACGAGCCGGACCATGTCGCTATCGAGTGCGAGGAACTGGGGCGGCGTCTATACGTCAACCATGGCATCAGCGAGCCGCTGGGCATGGATGTCTACGTTTCGTTGCGCCCGGAAAGCGTGCTGGTGCGCCGCGAGCAACCGCCAGGCGAGGTCAACTGGGCGCGCGGCGTGGTCAGCCATATGGCCTGGCTGGGCAGTTACGCGCTGTACCAGATCCGGCTGGATTCCGGCAAAGTGGTGGAAGCCAGCGTGCCCGGCCTGATGCTGGCGCGCGAAGATGCGCCCGGCATCGACGACGAAGTCTTTATCACCTGGGACGCTGATAGCGGCGTGGTGCTGGCATCATGATGTTCAAGCGCTGGCGCCGTGAGCGCTCGGGCCTGCCCAGCCTTTCTCGGCTGCTGGCCATCGTGCCGCCTTATTTGTGGCTGGCACTGACCCTGCTGGTGCCTTTCCTGCTGGTGCTGAAGATCAGCTTTGCCGACCAGGATTTCGGCCTGCCGCCCTATACGGCGCTGGCCGAATTCAAGGAAGAGGCGCTGCATGTCTCTCTGCACCTGCGCGGCTACCTGCTGTTGCTCAACGATTCGCTGTATGTCGCCACCTACCTGAATTCGCTCAAGATGGCGGCGGTAACCACTCTCTGGTGCATCCTGATCGGCTTTCCGCTGGCCTACTACATTGCGCGTTCCGCTCCGGCGGTGCGCGGCCTGCTGCTGTTGCTGGTGATCCTGCCGTTCTGGACCTCGCTGCTGCTGCGCGTCTATGCCTGGGTGGGCATCCTGCGCAATGACGGGCTGCTGAACAGTCTGCTGATGTGGGTGGGCATCATCGACGCGCCCATCCCGATGTACCGCACGGATTTCGCCGTGTATGTCGGCATGGTCTACGCTTATCTGCCATTTTTCATCCTGCCGCTCTATGCCACGCTGGTCAAGCTCGACAACCGCCTGCTGGAAGCTGCCTACGACCTGGGCGCGCGGCCCTGGTCAGCGTTCCTTCATGTCACGCTGCCCATGGCCTGGCCCGGCATCGTGGCCGGGGCGCTGCTGGTATTCATTCCCTGCGTAGGGGAGTACGTCATTCCGGAAATGCTGGGTGGCGCCGATACGCTGATGATGGGGCGTCTGGTCTGGGATGAGTTCTCGCGCAACTCCGACTGGCCGGTTGCGGCCTCCATCACCGTGGTGATGGTGTTGTTCCTGCTGGTGCCCTTCGTTTGGTTCCAGCGCAACCAGATGCGCCAGATGCGTGTGGCGGGCGACGTGGAGGAAAAGGCATGAAGCCCAATCCCTGGTTGCGCCTGCTCAGCTTCGCGTTGGGTTTCGGTTTCCTGTACCTGCCGTTGTTCACGTTGGTGGTGTTTTCGTTCAACGCGTCCGAAATGGTGACCAAATGGAGCGGATTTTCGCTGCGCTGGTACCGCGAACTGCTTAACGACGAAGTCTTGCTGTCGGCGGCCTGGCTATCGCTGCGGGTGGCGGCGATGACCGCGACCATGGCGGTCGTCATTGGCACCTGGGCGGGCTACGTGCTGGCGCGCATGCGTCGCTTTCCTGGTATTTCCCTGTTCGTCGCGATGATCAGCGCACCGTTGGTGATCCCTGAAGTGATCCTGGGGATTTCGCTGCTGCTGATGTTCGTGGAGCTGCACAATCTGACGGGCTGGCCCGAAGGGCAGGGTGTGTTCACCATCTGGGTGGGCCACGTGGTGCTGGCGACGGCCTATGTCGCGGTGATCATTCAATCGCGACTGCGTGAATTCGACCGTTCACTGGAAGAGGCTGCGCTGGACCTGGGCGCAACGCCGCTGACGGTATTTTTCCGCATCACCTTGCCGTTGATCGCGCCGGCATTGGCGGCCGGCTGGCTGCTGGCCTTCACGCTGTCGCTCGATGATGTCGTCATCGCGTCCTTCCTGTCGGGGCCGGGTTCGACCCTGTTGTCGCCGGAAATTTTTGCCCGCGTGCGCCTGGGGCTCAAGCCCGAGGTCAACGCACTGGCTACTATCTTTATTGTCGCGGTAGGTATTTGCGTGCTCGTTGCCTACCGCCTGCAGAAACGCAAGGAGGTATCGTCATGAGCCTGGTCCTTTACGGCCTGAATAAGTGCAGCACCTGCGTCAAGGCGCGTGCCTGGCTGGACAGCCACGGCGTGGCGCACACGTTCGTCGATTATCGCGACCATCCGGTGGACCCGGCACTGTTGCGGGATTGGGCGGCCCAGTTGGGTGGCTGGGAGAAGCTCGTCAACCGGGCTTCCATGACCTGGCGCAACCTGCCCGAATCCGCTCGCAGTCCGGCCGATGACGCCGCCTGGCTGGCCCTGATTGCCGACTATCCGGCGTTGGTGCGCCGTCCCGTGGCGGTCGATGGCGACGGCAAGGTTGGCGTCGGTTTCCGTGAAGCCACCTATGCGGCGCGTTTCCTGCCTGCGTAGACGGTGCCGGGCCGCTGTTTCGGCGTGCCGGGCGTATGATGTTTTTTTCTGACTGACAGGTTTCATTCATGTTGTCGCAGCAACAACTCAAGCAGCAAGCGGCCGATGCCGCCTTGGCCTATATCGAACCCATGCTGGGCGCGGATGTCATCATCGGCGTGGGCACGGGTTCCACGGCGGATCTTTTCATCGACGGCCTGGCACGCTATGCCGGCCGCTTCCGCGGCGCGGTGGCCAGTTCGGTGCGCAGCGCCGAGCGCCTGGCCGGCCACGGTATCGCCGTGCTGGACCTCAATGACGTGCAGCACATGCCGGTGTATGTCGATGGCGCCGACGAAATCGACGCTGGCATGAATATGATCAAGGGCGGTGGTGGCGCGCTGACGCGCGAGAAAATCGTCGCCTCGGTGGCGGACGAATTCGTGTGCATTGCTGACGATAGCAAGTTGGTCCGGCGCCTGGGGCGCTTCCCGCTGCCGGTGGAAGTCATTCCCATGGCGCGCGAAGCCGTGGCCCGTGCGTTGCGTGCCTATGGCGGTATTCCGGCGTTGCGCGAGGGCTTCGTGACCGACAACGGCAATGTCATCCTGGACGTTTCCGGCCTGGAAATCAACGAACCGGCCCGCCTGGAGCAGGAAATCAACAACCTGCCGGGTGTCGTCACCTGCGGCCTGTTCGCGCTGCGCGGCGCGAACCTGGCGCTGTTGGCGGGCAGCGACGGCGTGCAGCGCCTGCTGCCGGGCGCGCGCGGCTGAGAGCCGGGGGCAGCGCGGCACCTCCGTGCTGCGCTGTTGCCATGGGCACGAGGATGACGCCCGCGTAAGTTGCATTCACGCGTATGTTGCATTCATGAATTTGTCATGATTAGGTCATAAGATCACTTTCTGACATACGGCCACTGTCCGCTTCGCGATCGCGCGGGCGCTTCCCGACGGCTGGCGTTCTTCACATGGATCGTTTTGAATAGGCAGGGATCACAGGATGAGTGAGCATACCAACAGGCAGTTTGCGACGGATCTGGAAACCATCCGTTCCCAATTCCTGCAGATGGGGGGCGTCGTCGAGGCGATGATCGGCGAAGCGGTGGATGCGCTGGCCGGCAACGACCCGGTGCTGTTCGAGAAAGTGCGCGAACGCGAAAAGGAAGTGAACCGCCGCGAGGTCGAGATCGACGAGCGCATCGGCCTGACGCTGGCCCTGCACCAGCCGACCGCCATTGACCTGCGCACCTTGCTGGCCGTTTCCAAGATGCTGACCGATATGGAACGCTCGGGCGACGAGGCCGACAAGATCGCCTCGCTGGCGCGCCGCATCCATGACGCCGAGCAGCATCGCATGCCGGTGATCGAACTGCGCCACATGGCCAATAGCGTGATCACCATGCTGCGCCAGACGCTGGACGCCTTTGCCCGCCAGGATGCGGTCCAGGCTGCCGCCGTGGTGCGCAGCGACAAGGAAGTCGACCGTGAGTGGAAGGCGGCCCTGCGCCATCTGATCACCTACATGATCGAGGACCCGCGTACCATCTCGCGCGCCATCGACATGATTTTTGTCGCGCGTGCGCTGGAACGCATCGGCGATCATGCCAAAAACATGGCAGAGCGTGTGATCTACATGGTGCATGGCGCCGATGTGCGCCATACCGGTGTCAAGAATGCCGAGCGCACGGCGGCGGGCGAAGAACCCATCAGCATTCACGAGAAACAGGCCAGCGACAGCAACAATTCGCAGTCCTGATGCCGGGCCTTCCCTGCCGCCGTCGAGTGGCAGGGGGGCGATAGGCCAAGAGGCCATGCAGGCCGCGCTGCCCGGTTGCCATGCTTCGTCCAGAAGCCCGGCAATCGGGCAGTGTTGCGTTCGGCGGGGGGCGGTTGCGCTTGGGTTATCCTGTGGGCCGCCATGGAAACGGAGCCATGGAAGCGGAATTGAAGGAGCAAGCATGCCGCATTGCATTATTGAACACGCGCCAGCACTGGATGGCCAGCACCTTGTCAGACAGGTATTTGCCGGGGCGCTGGACTCGGCGTTGTTCGAGCCGGATGGCAGCGATATCAAGGTGCGTGCGTATGCCTGCGATGCCTATTGCGTAGGTGCAGATATCGTGGGTAGTGCGAATACCACCGATGCCACGCATTTCATCCATGTCACGCTGCGCCTGCTGGCTGGGCGCACTGCCGTGCAGAAGCAGGAATTGGCGCAGGCGGTATTGGCTCGATTGCAGGCCCTGCCGTTGCAGAATTGTTCCGTTACGATCGAGGTGCAGGACATGGAGCGCGGCAGCTACCTCAAGTGGCTGGCCTGATTCTGGGCAGACTCGGTGGTGGGCTGCCCAGAAAGGCGCCCGGAGGGGATGTTTTGACAGGGGATGCTGGCTACAGGAAGCCGCTCTGGCTGAAAGGCGGGTTCTGGCGGTAGCGGGTAGCGGCTAAGCCTGCAGGCCCGTGGTAAGAGGAACCCCGGCCAGGTCAAATTGCCAGCAGACAGCAGACAGCAGACAGCAGACAGCAGACAGCAGCCCGGCCGTAGCCGGGCGCCTGGAGTCAGGCCGAGGGCGGCACGAAGCCGTGGGCTTCGACCTGGCTGTCTTCGAACAGATGGCGTTCCATCTGTTGCGTCAGGTATTTGCGGGCGCGGGCGTCCGCCAGATTCAGGCGATTCTCATTGACCAGGCGCGTCTGGATGCTGAGCCATTCTTCCCAGGCTTCCCTGGAAATGCTTTCCCAGATGCGCTGGCCCAGCGCGCCGGGGTAGGGCGGACGTTCCAGGCCTTCGGCTTCTTTCTTCAATTTGACACATTGGACGATACGGGTCATGGATGCACCTCTGGAAATGGCGTACGCCGCGCTGGCCGGCTGCTTCAGCCTGGCAGGGGCGCGGCGGGCCGGGCGCCAGGCGCCCGGGGTGAAAAGGGAAGGCAGGGCTGCGTGAGCGCACGATCTCGATGCGCCGGCGGCCCAGCCTGCATGATGCCGATTTTAAAGGCGTCTGGCGCGCACGGCAGGCATAGCCGTTCTTGTTGCCAGGGTATATGGGGCATGCCGGCGGAACCGGCGTGGCAGGCAGTGGCTTTGCCCGAGGCCCACGGCCGGTTCAAGGCTTGCCGCCTGCCTGATACCGCCTACAGACGCTTGATGAAGACCATGCTGTTGCGCGAACGGTTGTAGCTGGCCTGGCGTTCGCGTGGCAGGTCGGTGATGCCGCCCTGCACGAAGCCGCGCTTGATGAACCAGTGCGAGGTGCGGGTGGTCAGCACAAACAGGCGCTTGGAGCCGCGCTGGCGGGCCTGGGTTTCGATGTGGCGCAGGAGTTTGTCGCCGCCACCTTCGCCCTGCCATTCCGGATGGACGATCAGGCAGGCCATTTCTGCCATCTGCTCCTTGGGGAAGGCGTGCAGCGCGGCACAGCCGTAGATGACGCCATCGTGCTCCAGCACCGTGAAGTTGTCGACGTCGCGTTCGACCGTGCTCCGACCGCGCGGCACCAGCGTGCCGTCGGCTTCCAGCGGTTCGATCAGTTGCAGCAGTGCGCCGACATCGTCCAGCGTCGCGGGCCGCAGGTCGTCCAGCGTGTCTTCCACCACCATGGTGCCCACGCCATCGTGGGTGAAGATCTCCAGCAGCACGCTGCCGTCCAGCGTGAAGGGGACGAGGTGGGCGCGGGCGACGCCGCGCTTGACCGCCAGCGAGGCATAGCGCAGCAGGTAGGCGGTGACTTCATCCAGTTCCGAGGAGGTCAGCAGGCTGTCGGCGTCGGCACGGGCCAGTTCGGTATCCACGCTGCCGTCCGGATTGTGAACCGTGGTGTTCTCGGTCAGGAATATGAGCTTTTCCGCACGCAGCGCCACGGCGACGCTGGTGGCGACTTCCTCGACGGCCAGGTTGAAGGCTTCGCCCGTTGGCGAAAAGCCCAGCGGCGAGATCAGGACGATGGAGTCGTGGCTGATGGCGAAACGCAGTGCGTCGACGTCGATCTTGCGCACCTTGCCGGTGTGGCCGTAATCCACGCCGTCAATGATGCCGGCCGGTCTGGCCGTGACGAAGTTGCCCGAGATGACGCGGATGTGCGATCCGGACATCGGGGTATTGGGCAAGCCCTGGCTGAATGCAGCTTCGATATCCAGGCGGATTTCGCCGGCGGCCTCTTTGGCGCATTCCAGTTCGGCGGCGTCCATGGGTTGCAGGCCCAGGCCGAAACGGTTGGCATAGCCCTTCAGCCGCAGTTGCTCGTTGACCTGCGGCCGTGAGCCATGCAGCAGCACCATGCGAATGCCCAGCGCCGAAAGCAGCGACAAGTCCTGAACCAGCGCATTGAGCGCGCCCTCCTGTACCAGCTCGCCACCGAAGGTGACGACGAAGGTCTTGCCTCGGAATGCGTGCACATAGGGAGCAACGTCGCGGAACCATCGCACGAATTGTGCGGGCGCGAATTCGGGGGCTTCCTGGGCGGACAGGATTTCAGGCACGGGGTCGTCGGGCATGTCAGGCTAGTGTTCGGAAAAAAGTCAGACGGAGGGTGGGAAGGAAACGGCATGGAGCAGGGATACCTGACCATTGCTGGCGCGGTGGCAGTGCCAGGCGGCGCCAGTTAAAACAAGGCCGGCTCGGGGCCGGCGACGTACGGCCAGGCAGCGGATGCAGCCTGGACAGGAAAATTATAATATCTGCCAGCGGCCAGCGTGCCGTTTGGATGCTGCAAAAATGCCACCACCGCGCCTGAGCGCGGGCAGGGGGGCGAATCCTGCGGCATCCTTGCCAGTTCCACAGGAGTTCCATGTCTGAGTCATCCGCGCCGGCCAACCGCCGCGCCGTCGTCACGCCCGAACGCGTGCTTCCCGCCATTACCTATCCGGAAGACCTGCCAGTCAGCGCCCGCCGCGATGAAATCGCCCGCGCCATCCAGGCGCACCAGGTGGTGATCGTCAGCGGTGAAACCGGTTCCGGAAAAACCACGCAGCTGCCCAAGATCTGTTTGGAAATCGGCCGCGCCGCGGGCCGGAAGATGATCGGTCATACGCAGCCGCGACGCCTGGCGGCGACCTCTGTCGCCAAGCGCATCGCGGAAGAGTTGAATACCCCGCTGGGCGAGCTGGTGGGCTACCAGATCCGCTTCAATGAAAAGGCCGGGCCGGGGGCCGCGATCAAGTTGATGACGGACGGGATTTTGCTGGCGGAATCGCAGCGCGACCCACTGTTGCGCCGCTACGACACCATCATCATCGACGAGGCGCATGAGCGCAGTCTGAATATCGACTTCCTGCTGGGCTACTTGCGGCAGATTCTGCCGCGCCGTCCCGACCTGAAGCTGATCATCACCTCCGCGACCATAGACGCCGAGCGTTTCGCGACTCACTTTGCTGGCGCGGACGGCAAGCCCGCGCCTGTCATCGCGGTATCCGGGCGGCTGTATCCGGTAGAGATTCGCTATCGCCCGGTGCGTGAGGAGCAGGATGCAGAAACCGCGACGCGCCAGGCCGGCGCCGGCCGTGGCCGCGAGCGTGACGAAGAGCGCGACCTGGTCGACGCGATCGTTGACGCTGTGGATGAGTGCTCGCGCCATGGGCCGGGCGACGTTCTGGTTTTCCTGCCGGGCGAGCGCGAGATCCGCGAAGCCGCCGATGCGCTGGGCCGCTACGTGCGCGCAGGGACGGAAATCCTGCCGCTGTTTGCGCGCTTGTCCCAGGCAGAACAGGAAAGTATCTTCCGGCCGCGTGGCAATGCACGGCGTATCGTTCTGGCGACCAACGTCGCGGAAACGTCTCTGACGGTGCCGGGGATACGCTATGTGGTCGATAGCGGCCTGGCGCGGGTCAAACGCTATTCCTGGCGCAACAAGGTCGAGCAGCTGCGCATCGAGCCCATCAGCCAGGCGTCCGCCAACCAGCGCGCCGGCCGTTGCGGCCGTGTGGGTCCGGGCGTTTGCATACGCCTGTACGACGAAGGCGATTTCAATTCGCGCGCGCCGTTCACCGACCCTGAAATCCTGCGTTCCTCACTGGCGGCAGTGATCCTGCGCATGAAGGCGCTGGGGCTGGATGACATCGAAACCTTTCCCTTCGTCGAGCCGCCCACCGGGCGCGCCGTGGCGGATGGCTATCAGTTGCTGCAGGAGCTGGGCGCACTGGATGATGCCAATGCGCTGACGCGTACCGGGCGCGATCTGGCCAAATTGCCACTGGACCCGCGCGTCGGGCGCATGATCCTGGCGGCGCGCCATGAACAATGCCTGGCGGAAATGCTGATAATTGCGTCCGCGTTGTCGGTACAGGACCCGCGTGACCGGCCATTGGCCGAGCGCGAGGCGGCTGAAGCCGCGCAGGCGCGTTTCCAGGACGAAAAATCCGAATTCGTGTCTTACCTGAAATTGTGGCGCTGGTATGGCGAGCAGGCCGCCAGCGGCCTGTCTCAGCGCAAGCAGGCGGGCGTCTTGCGCCAGCATTTTCTTTCGCCGCTGCGCATGCGCGAGTGGCGAGATGTGCATAGCCAATTGCTGGCGCTGGTGCAGGAACACGAATGGCGCATCAATAGCGCCGAGGCCACCTACGAACAATTGCACCGCGCCCTGCTGGCCGGCCTGCTGGGCAATATAGGCCTGCGCGGCGAAGAGGGCGGGCAGTACCAGGGCGCGCGCGAGATTCGCTTCCTGGTCCATCCAGGTTCGCGCATGGCGAAGAAGGGCGGGCGCTGGGTACTGGCGGGCGAGCTGGTTGAAACCACGCGCCTGTATGCGCGTTGCGTGGCCCGCATCGAGCCGACCTGGGTGGAATCGGTAGGCAGCCATTTGCTGCGCCGCAGCTGGTCCGACCCGCGCTGGGAAAAGAAAACCGGCCAGGTGGTCGCCAACGAACGCGCCACGCTGTATGGCTTGCCTATCTATACCGGCAGGCGCGTGCAGTATGGCCGGGTCAATGCCGCGCATGCGCGCGAGCTGTTCATCCAGCAGGCTCTGGTGCCGGGCGAGATCGACACCAAGGCCGATTTCGTGGCGCGCAACCGCAAGCTGATCGCTCAGATCGAAAAGCTGGAACACCAGTCGCGCCGTCCGGACATCCTGGTGGATGACACACTGATTGCTGCTTTCTATGACCGTTTGCTGCCTGAAGGCATCAGCCAGACGGCGGCGTTGGAAAAATGGTATGCAGGGCTGTCGCGCGAGCAGGCGCAGGCCCTGCTGCTGCGGCGTGAAGACCTGATGCGCCACGAAGCGGCGGGCGTGACGACCGATGTTTTCCCCAAGCAGGTGGAGTGGGCCGGCGTTTCCATGGCGCTGTCGTATCACTTCGAACCGGGTTCCCCCAAGGATGGCGTGACGCTTTCGGTTCCGTTGTTCGCGTTGAACCAGCTGGATGCGCAGCGCTGCGAATGGCTGGTGCCGGGCATGCTCAAGGAAAAGGTGCATTTGCTGCTGAAATCGTTGCCGCAGAAGATGCGGCGCCATTGCGTGCCATTGCCCCAGTACGCTGCCGACTTCTATGAACGCTGGTTCGAGCGTCTGGAGAACCCTGGCATGGGGCTGCTGGAGGCGTTGGCGGCGGACATGTGGGAACAGGTGAAGGTACGTCCGGCGCCCGGCGATTTCAAGCTGGAAACCTTGCCGCCGCATTTGTTCATGAACTTTCGCCTGGTGGATGAACATGGCCGCATGCTGGCAGCCGGACGCAATCTGGATGCGATACGCGCCGAACACGGGCGCCAGGCGCAGAATCAGTTCCAACAGGTGGCGGCACGCGATGCCGGAGTTTCCGAAGCGCTGGCGCACGAGGATATCAGCAGCTGGAGTTTCGGCGAGCTGCCCGAAGTCATGGAAATCCGCCGCAAGGGCCAGGCTGTCATTGGTTATCCGGCGCTGGTGGACAACGGCCAGACTTGCGACCTGGATGTCTTCGACGATCCGCAGGAAGCGCGCCGACGTCACCGGCAAGGCCTGTTGCGGCTGTTCCGCGTGGCGCTGAAGGAGCAGGTCAAGTTCCAGGAAAAGAATCTGCGCGACCTCAACAAAATGGGCATGCTTTACCTGCCGCTGGGCACGGTGGAGGAACTGCGTGACCAGTTGCTGGATTGCGCCTTGTCGCAGGCTTGCCTGGCCGAACCCTGGCCCGTGAATGCCGATGAGTTCGCAAACCGCGTGACCGAAGGCAAGGGCCGGCTGGGCCTGCTGGCGCAGGAAGTGGCACGCCTGGTCAATGAAGTCCTGACGGAATGGACGGCGCTGCAGCGTAAATTGCCGCAAGCCAAGGCGCATGCCCAGGCCTACGCCGATTTGCAGCAACAGCAGCAGGCTTTGGTGCATCGCTGGTTCATTCGTGATACACCCTATGCGCAGCTCAAGCATTTTCCGCGCTATCTGAAGGCGGCAGTGGCACGTATCGACAAGTTGCGGGCGGACCCGGCGCGGGATGCCAAACTGCTGGCGGAATTCGCTACGCTCAACACCCTCTGGCAGCGCGAGAGGGCGGCTCGCAAGGGCGCGCCTGATGCGCGCCTGGACGAGTTTCGCTGGCTGCTCGAAGAGTTGCGCGTGGCCTTGTTCGCGCAGGAACTGCGTACGCCCATGCCGGTTTCGGTCAAGCGCCTGCAGAAAGCCTGGGAATCGTTGCGGCGTTGACGCCGCGCTGGCGGGGCTGTTCCCGCCGTTATCGCACCAAGAACCTGATCCCTTCCGGGGCTCGATGCAAAGGAGAGAAAATGGGCCAGTTCATTCAGATCGAATCGCGTGACGGTTTTCGCCTGCCCGTCTATGAGGCAAGGCCGGCAGGCACGCCGCGCGGCGCCATCGTGGTCATCCAGGAAATTTTTGGCGTCAATGCCCATATCCAGGCGGTGGCCGATGGCTATGCCCAGGAAGGTTACCTGGCGCTGGCGCCCGCTATTTTCGAGCGCCTGGAGGCCGGTGTGGACATGGGCTATGCGCCCGAGGACATGAAGCGCGGCGTGGCCCTGAAGGCGGCGCTTGAAGGCCAGGCACAGGCGTCTGCTGGCGACATACAGGCGGTGATCAGTTACGCCGGCCAGGCAGCAGGCGGCAAGGTTGGCATCGTGGGTTTCTGCTATGGCGGCCTGATTGCCTGGCGCGCGGCCGAACAGGCTGATGGACTGGCTGCGGCAGTGGCCTATTATGGCGGTGGCGTGACGACCCCTGCCGAGGTGGGGCGGACACCCAAGGTGCCGGTGCTGGCCCATTTCGGTGAACGCGATACGCATATCCCGCTGGATGGCGTCGAAGCATTCCGTCAGCAGCAAAGCGGACGTGACGTCGCGGTTCATGTCTACGCTGCCGATCATGGCTTCAATTGCGATCACCGTGGCGCTTTCGATGCCGACGCGGCGCGCCTGGCCAAACAGCGCACGCTGGATTTCTTCGCCCGCCACCTGGGCTGATCCCGCCCTTGAGGCGCCGGCCGTTCTGGCTGGCGCCAGCTTTCCTCCGTCTTTACCTGCCTTGCTTGCTCCGCGCCTGATGTCCCGGCCGGGGCTGGGCCGGCTGTGTCCGTCCGTCGCGCCAGCGTTGCGAGACCAGGAGGCGGCAAAGACGCGTCACAGAGCCGTCATCTACGGCGCTTAGCATATGTCCATCTCTGCCGGGAACGATGTCCCTGTTCCGCAAGGTCCGGGAGCTCGTTCCATCGTGCATGCGTGCATATGCCAGGTCATTTCAAGCTAGGCAATTTCTTGTTCCGTTCCGGCCAGGCTGCGCAGCGCTTCCTGGTGGCGGCGAGCCTGGCAGGTCTTGTGGTCGCGGCGGCGAATGCAGCACCCGGGGTCCGTCCACCTGTCTCCATGCTTTCCGTGAATATCCATTTCGATATCCCCGCGCAGCCGCTGGCCGAAGCCCTCCAGGCTTATGGGGACGCGACACAGCTATCGGTACTGGCGCCCAGCGGGCTGCTGCGCGGCCGCATGTCCACGCCGGTGCATGGCGATCATACCGCGCAGCAGGCCATTGAGTTGCTGTTGACGGGCACCGGCCTGCAGGCCCGTTTTCCGGGTGGTGACGCGGTCACTGTGCAGGCGCCGGACCTGCGTGCGCAGCATGCGCCGGCGTCGGGCGCAGGGCAGGCCGTCGATGAAGTCGATGGCGTCGGCAATCGTCTGCATGCGGGCTATGTCGCACAGATACAGCGGCGCGTTATCGGTGCGCTATGCGAGCGTCCGGCCACCCGGCCCGGCACCTACCGCATGGCCTTGCGATTTCATGTTGCGTCGTCTGGCGCTGTCGACGGCCTGCGTCATGCCGGCGGCAGCGGCAGCGCCGCGCGCGATGCTGCCATTCTTGCGAGCGTTGGCCGGCTGCGCCTGGACCCGCCGCCGCCAGATCTGCCCCAACCCATTACCTTGCTGGTGCGGCCCGACCAGCCTGGCGTACGCAACGCCTGTGCGCAGCCGGGAGGATGAGCATGGGCGAAGCAGTGGGAGCACGCCTGCAATCGTTGCTGGTGTCGCGTTATGTGCAGTTGCGCCGCAAGCTCGAGCGCATCGTGGGTTCCAGTGATGGCGCGCAGGATGCCTTGCAGGAAACGTGGCTGCGCCTGCATAGCGTTGATGGTGCCACGGTCGTCAAGAATCCCGAGGCCTATCTGTTGCGCATCGCCGTCAATGCTGCGGCGCGCGATCATCGCCATGCCGGTGCACTGCTGAGCGAACAGGACGTCGAGGCCATGTTCCAGGTTCCCGACGAGTTGGCCGACCCGGCGCGGATTACGGCGGCACGCAGCGAGATCGAAGTGCTGGAGAAGGTCTTGCGCCAGTTGAGTCCGCGCTGCCGGGCAATATTCATGGCGGCGCGCCTGGATGGTATGCTCAACCGGGAAATCGCCGATCACTTCGGTGTTTCCCTCAGTCTGGTGGAAAAAGAGCTGAGCCACGCGTTGCGTCTGTGCCAGCAGGCCACCGAGCGTTCCGCGACGCAGCGCCGCCAGGGCGGACGCGGCCTGTGACGGCCCTATCGTTTGGATTTCAGGCATGGCCGACCCCGATCTTCCTTCATCTCCCATAGCATCCGAGCCCGCTGCTGCGTCCACGCCGGTTGCCACTGATGCATCTGGAGCGGCAGCGCCGGGCGCCGATGCCAGTCACGCGGCTGCTGCGCTGCAGGAACAGGCTACCCAGTGGTTGCTGCGCCTGCGTTCGGGGCGCGCCACGGTGGAAGATGCGCGGGCGTTTGCCTTGTGGCGCGCCCAAAGTCCGGCCCATGAAGCGGCGGCACAGGCGCTTGGCCAAGTGCTGAAAACCGGCAGGCTGGCGGCAGCGCGGGTGGCTCGCGACGCGTCGGTGCCCGCCTGGCGCGGGCGCCGCTGGTCGCCTGCCAGAACGGGTTGGCAGCCAGCTCGCCGCGCTTTGCTTGCTGGTGCGTTGGGGGCCGGCGGTGCCTGGCTGGTGGTGCGTCCGCCCCTGGGCCTATGGCCGGCGCTGGGAGAGTTCACTGCTGATTTCCGTACCGGCGCGGGCGAGCAGCGCGAACTGACGCTGGGCGAGGGGATGGACGTAGCGATGAATACCCGGACTCTGATCAATCTGGGCGCCGCCGAAGGCGCCCAGCGGCGCGTGGAACTGGTGGCGGGCGAGGCGGAGTTTTTCGCAGACCTGCCGGCCCTGCAAGCGCCACGGTCTATCCAGGCCGGGGCAGGGGTGTTGCGCGTGCAGCATGCGCGCCTGAACCTGCGCCATCTGGATGGCCGTACGGCGGTCAGTTGCCTGGAAGGACAAGCCGAGCTGCTGCACCCGCAACGCCAGCTGCTGCTGTCCGCCGGGCAGCAACTGCATTACGACGGGCGCGGCCTTGCTGCCGTGACGTCGCTGGATGCCAGCCAGGTATCGGCCTGGCGCCAGGGCATCCTGCAATTCGACGATGCGTCGCTGGCGGATGTCGTGGCCGAACTGAATCGCTACCGCCAGGGCCGCATCCTGCTGCGTGACAGCGATCTTGGCCGCATGCGGGTGCAGGCCCGGTTTTCAGTGGCCAGGCTGGACGAGGCGCTTAACCAGATCAGCGATATGGCGGGTGGCCGCGTGACGCGCCTGCCAGGGGGCATCGTCCTGCTGGGATAGCGGTATTTCCAGGGCAGGACAAAAAATTTATGAGGCTTTGTCTGGCTCGATGACTCTAGATAGCAGATGGCACGGATTCGTGGTCCGGTTGCCTGCGCAAACAGTCTTCAAGGAAGCCCGCTGCATGAACTCCCTTCATTCCTGGCAATGCCGGTCAGGCAAATCCGGTACGCGACGCATGGCAGACATTTCATCCCGTGGCTGTCCGCCGGGGCAGCCGGCCGGGCGCCTGACGCCTCCCGCCATGCGGTTGACGCCGGCGGCGGCCGCCCTGGCGGCGTTATTGCTGGCGGGAGCATGGCAGCAGCCGGTGCAGGCTGCTGGTTCTGCTGGCGCCGCCTGGCTGGCGTCTGGTGGCGCACGGGCCCAGGCGCACCAGGCTCGCCCTGCCGCCGGTGTGGTGCCGCCCAGCGCGCAGCGTGAGCAGCAGCGGGCCAATGAAGCGTTGTCACGTTCCATTGCCAACCTGAACCGGACCGCCAACGCTATCGCCGTGCGCCAGGCTGCCCAGGCACAGGCGCGCGCCCAGGCCCAGGCAGGCAAGCCCGGTGCGCCGGTGCCCGAAGGGCTTGCGCAGGGCGGACTGTGGGATCGCGATGCGCAAGGCAATATGCTGGCCTGGCGCGGTGCCGAGCGCGCCCGTGAAACGGTGGCCGATGGCAAGGTTCAGGTCGATATCAAGCAGACTGAAAGCCGCGCCATTCTGAATTGGGACACGTTCAACGTCGGCCGCAATACCACGGTTGCCTTCGAGCAGCAGGCAGATTGGGCAGTACTCAACCGGGTCAATGATCCCCAGGCGCGCCCGTCGCAAATCCAGGGCAGCATCAAGGGCGGCGGCACGGTGATGGTGGTGAACCGTAATGGCATCGTGTTTGCCGGGGGCAGCCAGGTCAATGTGCGCAATCTGGTGGCCAGTGCCGTGGGCCTGAGCGACGACCAGTTCGACAAGGGCATCTTCAGCGACCCGCTGGGCAGCGGCCACATGCCGTCCTTTGGCAATGACCTGTTGCTGTCTGGCGGGGCGGTCAGCCATGGTGCCGCGACGGCTGGTGTCTTGGTCGAGGCCGGCGCGAGCATTGCCACGCATGCGTCCGGTACGGTGACGCAAGGGGGCGGCTATGTGTTGCTGCTCGGGCGCGAGGTCGCGAATGCCGGCCACATCAGCACGCCTGGTGGCCAGGCCTTGCTGGCTGCCGGAGACGCTTTCGTGATCCGCAAGGGCCTGGGGACCGATGAGAACCAGGCGTCGACGACGCGCGGCAACCAGGTGGAGGCGCGCCGCAGCGCGTCTACCGAAGCCGGGACCGTTTTCCAGGTGACGAACACCGGCTTGATCGAGGCCAGGACAGGCGATATCACACTGGTTGGCCAGCAGGTGTCACAGGAGGGCGTGCTGCTGGCCACATCGTCGGTGCATACGCGTGGCACGATCCATTTGCGCAGCGACGCCGCACTGGCGGGCGAGCAGGCCGGCAAGGTGACGCTGGCACGTGACAGTGTGACGGCGATCGTGCTCGATGAGAGCGCGACGACGGCGCTGGACGTGCAGCGCGAAGCCCAGATCAAGGATTCCACGTCTGCGGGTGACGGAGAATACCATCGTCGCGACCAGTCACTCATTCAGATCGCCAGCGCTGGCGATGTCGATTTTCTGGGTGAATCCC
The DNA here is from genome assembly GCF_048595715.1 of Kerstersia gyiorum. NCBI lineage: Bacteria > Pseudomonadati > Pseudomonadota > Betaproteobacteria > Burkholderiales > Alcaligenaceae > Kerstersia > Kerstersia gyiorum. Next base: position 2,500,580 of record NZ_CP169556.1, on the reverse strand, counting down.
TGACGCTGGCGACGGGCGGCCAGATTCTGGTTCAGGCGACGGGCCGCAGTGAGTTGCATGAAGGCGCCCAGCTGGATGTGGCGGGTCATGTCGGGGTGCGGGTCGCGATGGAGGCGAACAACGTCGAAATCAACGTGCAGGGCAATGAGCAGCGCGACTCACCGGGTAACAGGGACGACAAGAGCCTGAACAACAGCACGATCTGGCTGGATCGCCGGGATTTGGTCCTGGTGCCTGCCGGCACCAACGGTTATGAAACTGACCGCTGGTACACCGCCGGCGGCTTGCTGGAAGTTGGCGGCTATCTGGGCATCAGCGGCCACGGGATTGGAGAATGGTCGGCGCAGGGCGGGACGGTGCGCTTCGGCGGCGCAGAGCTGATTACGCGAGCCGGCTCGGTGGTGAACCTGTCGGGCGGCACGCTGGATGTCCAGGCGGGCCAGGTGTACCAGACCTTTCTGCGCGGCGCTGATGGCCGCATCTACCAGGCCGCCAGGGCGCCTGCCGATATGCTCTATACCGGTATTTACCGGGGCTACGAAGTCGAGCACGAGCGTTGGGGCGTGACGCGGCGTTACCATGACCTGATGGCGCCCGGACGACGCTGGGAAGAAGGATATACGGTTGGGCGCGATGCCGGGCAGATGGTGGTCGCGACGACGCGCGCCACGCTGGAAGGCGATATCGAAAGCAAGACCTTCCAGGCGGAAAACCAGACGAAGGCGCGCGAGGCGGCGCTGGATGGCTATCAGCAGGCCCAGACCGCCAGGGCGCGCAACGGCCAGCTGATCATAGGCAGCTATGTGCCGGTCTATGACAATGAAACCCGCAACTTGCTGTATTCACCCCAGGCAGTGACAGGCAAGGTGAGCATCGCCGGCGCAAGCGATGGCAGCGCCGCTGCAGATATTGCGCTGGACGCGGCCTGGCTCAACGGTTTGGCGCTGGGCGAGTTGCGGATCTATGCGCGCGAAGAGATCCACGTGGATGAGGCGGTGCAGGTAGATACCGGCGGCACCATCGCCCTGCATGCCACCCAGGTGCAGGTCGGCGCGGATCTGACGGCCCGTAGCGGCAGCATCCTTTTGGGCAATGTGGTCAGGAAGCAGATAAATGGCACGCGCTGGGAATCGCGGGCGATAGATGAAAGCAACGGAGCCATGGCGGCTGGTGCTTCGGCGAGCGTGGCCGAAGGTGTCACGCTGGATGTGCGCGGCGTCTGGACCAATCAGTGGCTGGACCGCCAGGAAACGGCTGGCCTGCCCTACGTCAATGGCGGCAGTATCCAGATTGTCAGCAGCGGCCAGGTGACGATAGGCCAGGGGGCGTTGCTGGATGCTTCTTCCGGCGCGGTGATGCGGGTCGATGGCGGTGTGCTGGACGGCCGTGGCGGCGATATCGCCCTGCGTGCCGACGCACTGGCGCAAGGCTTGCAGGGCAACGGTGCACAGGCCGCCCTGCACCTGGCCGGCGAGCTGCGCAGCCTGGGAGGCAAGGGAGGCGGCAGGCTGGTGCTGCAATCCGGTGGGGCTGTTGTCATCGGCGGTTCCGTGGCCGGCAGCGATGGCATGTTGCATGCTGGCGAGGATTCGCTGGTCGACCTGGTCACGCAGGAGGGTTTCGTGGTGGAGCAGGGCGCTATCCTGCCGCTGGACTTTCACTACCAGCGTACCCATGCGCAACCGGGCGAGGCGATTGGCGGGCAGCCGAATGTCACCTGGAGCGACCCCGCCAGCAAGATCACGCTGGCGGCGGAATGGACGTTGCCGGTGCCGACGGACAGCGCGCAGAGCTACAGCGTGCGTACGACTTCGGGGCGAAACTATCAGGTCTATGCCTGGGCTCCGCCGGTCACACTGCCGGCTGGGACGGTGATCGACAACATAACGGGCAGTTTTCCCGAAGGCTACGTCCTGCCGCAGACAGTTTTTCCGCAAGGGCTGGCGATCGTGCCGGTCACTGGTGTCCTCAAGGCTGGCGAGGCGGCGCCGCAGGCGGTCCATTTTGCGGCCGGCAGCCGCTTGCCGGCAGGAACAATACTGTCGCAGGACGTGGCTGTCATCGTGCCATTGCATGTGGATGACAGCCTGTTCCGCCAGGGTTTTTCACAGTATGAGATCGGCGGCAACCAGGGCCTTGCCGTTGCCGCCAACAGCCGTATTGCGGTGGAAATGCCGGTATGGCGCGTGGATGTGACCGCCGCGCGCGAACAGCCGGGGGGAACCGAGCCAGGCAGCGTGCTGCAGGCATGGCTGCCCGAAGCGTTTCAGCAGAACCCGAAGGAGGGCAGACTGACGCAACGGCTGGGTGCGGACCTGTTGCTGCGCGCGGGCTTCGGCCTGGATTCCGGGGAGTCTCTGGCGATAGGAGAGGGCGCGAGCGTCAGCGTGGACGCCGGGCGTGCCGTGACGCTGCAAGGCAATGGGCAAGTGACCATAGACGGCGTGATACGCGCGTCTGGCGGCAGCATCGACATTCTGAATTTCGGTTATCCGATGGTCGGGCCGACGCCGCAGGGCCATGCGCAGTCCATCTGGATCGGCAACGGCGCCGTGCTGGACGTTGCCGGTCAGGCATACTGGGCGGTTGATCGCGACGGCCTGCGCTACGGCAAGGTAATGGCAGGCGGGCGCATCAGCATCGGCGGCAAGTATGCCGCCGATGCGACTGAAGCCGAGGCGGTGGATGCATTTATCGTCGTGCGTCCCGGCGCGAGATTGGACGCCTCAGGCAGCATGGCGGTGCTGGATCTGCCGGGCGCCGCCAATACGCCGGTTGGCTCGGCGGGCGGCCTGATTTTCCTGAGCAGCTTCAATGGCCTGTTCCTGGATGGCGACCTGCGGGCCCATGCCGGCGCGCCTGGTGCCGCTGGCGGTACGCTGGCGCTGGCGTTGGAGTCACCCAACTATGCCGTTTCCTCCAATCCGAGCAATGCCGTGCTGGCCGTCCGGGAACTATTGCTGGCCAGGGAGCAGGGGGCGCCGGTGTTGTCCGAGACTTTGCTGCCAGGCCGTCCGGATGCCGGATTGAACTACGGCCATGGCCGCATCGGCAGCGATAAGGTCATGGCAGGGGGCTTTGGCAATCTGTCGCTGTTGGTCAATGGCGTGCTGCTGCTGGAACCTGGCGTGAACCTCTCGCTGGCGCAGAGCCTGCGGCTGACCAGCGGCAGCATCAGTCTGCCCCCTGACGCCGGTGCCGGCGCGCGTGTCGATTTGTCCGCGCCCTACGTACGGCTGGCCGGCGCCACGCGCCGCCAGATGGATCACTACATCATGCCGCTGCCTCAGGAAGGCCGGTTGCCGGACGTGCTGGATGGGACGACGCTGGTGGTGCGCGCCAGCCTGCTGGATATCCTGGAGCGCCAGGCGTTCGGTACGAAGGGAACCGTCAGGACCAGCAGCGGTTCGGTCGCCTACGAGCGCCTGGGTTTTGCCGACCTTGAACTGCGCAGCCAGGGGGATATCCGCCTGCTCGGTGCCACTGTGCGGGACCGCACCCTGCTGGAAACGACCGGCAATCTATTGCTGGCTGCCCGCCAGATCTACCCGGCGACCCATGCGCGGGCGGAAATTCGCGCTGGCCGCCTGGGGCGTTTCGATGAATGGGGCAACTACATGGCGGACTATGATCCCCATGCGGTGTTGCGGATTGAGCGTGTCGGTACCGACACACCCGTCATGCCCTACTCGGTCTTTGGCTCGCTGACGCTGATGTCGGCCAATATTGAACAGGGCGGCGTGCTGCGCGCACCCCTGGGCAACCTCATCCTGGGGCATGATTTCGAATCCAGCAACCAGCCCAGCCACCTGGCGCTGTTGCCCGGCAGCCTAACCTCGGTCAGTGCCGCCGGCCTGATCATGCCCTACGGTGGGACGGTGGATGGGCTGACCTATACCTATGGCGGTGCCGATGTGCTTTACCGAGGGTTGGGCGGCGGCTCGGGCACCTTCCGCGGCCTGGTGCTGCGCAGCGACGATATCCAGGTGCAGCCTGGCGCGCTGTTGGATCTGTCCGGTGGCGGTGAACTGACGGGCAGCGCGTTCCTGTCGGGGCGTGGCGGCTCCACCGATGCCCGTCTGAACCCGCTGCTGCAGGTTGCCGTCGATGGCAGCGGTTTTGTCGTGCCGGGGCTGTCGACCAATCCTGTGTACGCCATTGTGCCCGGCACACAGCAGGGTTATGCGCCGGTCGGCGCGGAAAAGGGCGCGGGCGACCCGGTGCTGGGCCAACAGGTGACGATTGCTGCTGGCATACCGGGCCTGCCTGCTGGCACCTACACTCTGTTGCCTTCCAATTATGCGCTGCTGCCCGGCGCGTTCCGCGTGGAACTCAATGGGCTGGCAGGCAGCCAGCGCCCCTTCGGTGCGCAGCTCGGCATGCGCAACGGTTCCTATGCCACGCAAGCGCGGCTGGGCCTGGCCGACACCGGCGTGCTGGATGTCCTGACCACCCAGCTGATCCTGACCCCCGCGGATCGCCTGCGTACCTATTCCCAATACAACGAGATGAGCTACGCGCGTTTTGGCCTGGACTGGGCGGCGCGGGATGGCGCGCCCAGGCCTACGCTGGAACGTGATGCCGGCCGCCTGACCTTGATGCCGGGCGTGGGCAAGCCCGGCGCGCAGAGCGGCGTGCAGTTCGCGCCGGGCACAGTCAGGGCCCTGGCGGCAGAAGGCGGGTACGGCAGCGAGCTGATCGTTTCGGCCAGTGGCGTGGCGCTGGAAATCCTGGGCAAGGGCGCAGCGCCCACCGCAGGCTTCAAAGGCGTTTCCCTGCATGCCGACACGCTCAATTCCATCGGCGCGGCGACGGTCGTGATCGGGGGTGACCTGATATCGGAATTTGCCTCGCTGGATACCCGGAGCACGCAGAACGCTTCCACGGTGAGATTCGGCAATGCCTACACGGCGGCGCGTTCCATTGTGCTGCGTGATGGGGCGTTGTTGCAGGCAGCCCAGGTTTTCCTGGTGACGGGCCGGGTCGACAGCGGCATTACGGTGGAGGAAGGCGCGGGCATCAATACGCTGGGGCAGGGGACGGCAGGCTGGGATTCGATGAGCGGCTATGTGCTGGCGCCGTCCGCTGTTTCCGTGCTGGCCGTGTCCAATGGCTGGCTGGAAATCAAGGCACCGGAAGCGGCCAGCGGCGACGGTTTCGGTGCGGGCAGCATCCGCCTGGGGACATGCGGGGTGCCCCAGGCCTGCGGCAAGGAAACCCAGCTGTTTGCCGAAGGCACGATCACGGCAGCGACGGACAATGCCTTCAGCCTGGAAGATACCGTCCGGTACGGCGCGCGCAACCTGATCCTGGCAGTGGGAGCCATCAATGCCGGAGATGCCGCGACTTTGGCAAAGGCGGCTGCGCAGGGCGTGTTGCCTCCGGGGCTGACATTGAATCAGCAGGTGCTGGACGGCCTGCTGCGCGGAGATACATCGCGCGGCGCGCCCGCATTGGAAAATCTGGTGCTGACGGCCCGTGATGCGGTCAATTTCTATGGTTCGGTCGTGTTGTCGACGCTGAATCCAGAAACCGGGAAGTCATCGCTGGAGCGTTTGGTGCTGACCACCCCGGCCATCCACGGCGCGGGCGACGCCGCCGATGTCGCCCGAATCGAAACAGCCGTACTGACCTGGAATGGGGCGACTCAGGCGCCGGGAGCCATTGTTACCGGCGGCGCCGGGACCGGGACAGGCCGTCTGGTCGTGGATGCCGATGTGATCGAGTTCGGCTACGGGCCACGTAGCCAGCCTGATACCGTGAGCCAGCATGACCGGCGCACCCTGGGCTTTGGTACGGTGGAGCTGAACGCTCGTGAACGCGTGACGGCCAATCACATGGGGTCGTTATCGGTATACGCCTCCCAGGGGGCCTGGGACGGCGCTGCCAAATCCTACACCTATCATGGCGGCGACTTGCTGATTCATACGCCGCAATTGACGGGCCAGGCGGGTTCTGTCAACCGCATCACGGCCGGTGGAAGCATTCTGGCACAGGCGTTTGCCGGCCAGGCCGCAACGCAGCCAGATACCGCCACCCTGGCGGCGGCCCTGGGCGCGGAACTGATGCTGGACGCAGGCGGCAGCCTGCGGCTGGATACGGCAGTGCTGTTGCCCAGCGGCAAACTGACGCTGGCTGCAGCCGGGGATGTCTTGCTGGATGAAAGAGCGCAGCTGGATCTGGCCGGTCGCAGGCTGGTGTTCTACGACCAGGAAAAATACAGCTGGGGGGGAGATGTCATCCTGAACAGCCGGGAAGGCAGTATCCGCCAGGCGGTCGGCTCTACCATCCTGCTGGATGCGCAATACAACCGCGCGGGCAGGCTGAACGCCGTGGCGCTGGGGGCGCAGGCCGGCCATATCGAATTGCTGGGTGCTATCCGTGGCCAGGCCAGCGGCAATTATGACGCCGGCGGCACTGCGCTGCCGTTCGCATCGGGCTTTGCCGATATCCGGGCCCAGCAGATTGTCGATTTCGCCGGCCTGAATCAGCGCCTGAGCGAAGGCGGCGTGTTTGGCGGCCGCAGTTTTCAGCTGGCCAGCGGCAATCTGGTGATTGGCGACGAACTCAAGGCACGGGAAATCAGTGTTTCGGTGGATCGCGGCAGTCTTGGCGTCAATGGCACGATTGATGCCAGCGGCGAGCAGGCCGGCAGCATCCGGCTCTTCGCCGGGCAGGGCGTGACGCTGGCAGGTTCTGCCGTGCTGGATGCGCGCGCCAGCGTGCTGCGCAAGGACAGCTATGGCCAGGTCATCGAGGCGCCCAACCGGGCGGTGATAGAGATCGGTTCTGGCTCGGGCCGGTTGTTCATCGGCGATGGCGCCCGCATGGAATTGGCTGTCGCGGGCGCACCGCAGGCCTATGGCACGGTGACGTTGAATGCGCCGCGGCTGGGCGGGGCGACCGGCAACGATGTGGATATCGACGCCGGCGGCGCCGTTCACATCGGCGGCGCACGTACTGTCGTCGTCAATGCCTTCCAGCGTTATGACGATGCCCGCGAGGGCACCGATACGACGGTTTCCGGGCGCGACTACCAGGTGATAGACCAGGCCTACCTGGATGCCAAGCACGCTGACAGTCTCAAGTTCATGGCCAATGCGTTGGCCAATGGTGTGCTGATGGACCGAAAATTGGCGGGCCTGCGTGCCTACCAGGAGCAATTCCACCTGCGGCCGGGCGTGGAAATCGTCAGCGCCACACCGGACGGCGACCTGCATGTGGATGGCGATATCGACATGTCGCGATATCGCTATGCCAGCGTCAATCCGCATAGCCAGCAAACGCCGGTGCGCGGTTCCGGCGAAGCCGGCGCCCTGGTGCTGCGGGCTGCCGGCAACCTGGAAATCCACGGCAGCATGACCGATGGGTTCGACGTGGCACGTGTAGGCGTGACGGCGGATGATCAGGGCTGGGTGCTGCCTGCCGGGCAGCTGCCGTTCGGCGGCGATGTCGTGATTCCGCATGGCGGCCTGGTCACGCTGGCGCCCGGCACCCAGTTCCTGCCTGGCCGTACCCTGAACTACGATCTGCCCATGCCGGCGTTGACCCTGCCGGCCGGGCTGGCCTTGCCCACGGCCATGGTATTGGACCAATCCCTGGGCCTGGCAGCAGGTTCCGTGCTGGGCGCTGCCGTGAGCGATGCGTCCGGGCAGGTGCTGTATGCCGCTGGCACGGTGCTGGCCCAGGATGTCACGCTGCCCGCAGGAACGCAGCTCGGCGCGGGGTTCAGACTGTCTGCTCCGACAAAAATCCAGGCTGGCATCTGGCCCGGCGGCGTGCCTTTGCCTGTCGCGGTCAAACTGGCACAGTCGCTAACCCTGGCCAAAGGGGCGGTCGTGCCATCGCAGACGGTGGTGGTTCTGCCCGATGGCGCGAAGTTGGTCAATCTGCGTCCGCAGGACGCCGACGGCACGCAAGGACGTACCTGGGCGCTGGCGCCCATGCTGGCGGCGGGTTCACAGTCCTGGGACCTGCGTCTGGTGGCCGGGGCAGACCTGGCCGCCGCAGACAGCCGCCTGACTCACGCACAGTCCGGCGGCAAGTTGATGCTGGCCGATCCGCATTTTGGCCTGGTGCTCGAGCGCTTGCCAGTACCGGGCACAGGTACGGCGAACGTCTATCGCTGGTCCGACGAGATCTCCGCCGAGCTGATCGAAATCTATTTTGGCGTGGCGGGCGAGTCTGGCGCAATCATTCCTCAGGAAACTGTGGACATGCTGGCCAGCTGGGGCTATTTCGTCGATTCCATCGAGGAATTGAATGCCTGGGGCCTGGGCGAAGTCGTGTTCCTGCATGCCAAGGGAGAGGAACCGGAATACACGGCACAGGCCGAGCCGGTCCGCCAGCAGTTGTTCAGCGTGCTGCGCACGGGAACGGGTGATCTGGACTTGATCGCCGCCGGAGACTTCGACATGAGCTCGCCGTTCGGGGTCTATACCGCCGGTACGGCGACAGCGTCCGTGCCGGCAGGCTTGGACGACCCCTACAACCAGGCGCGCGGCCTCATGAAAGATGGTACGGTGCTGTGGCAAAAAGAGGGTGTGGACTTCGAAAGCCTGGTCGATGGCGGCAGCAACAGCCTGTATTCGGCCTGGTATCCGGCCCAGGGCGGCAATGTGCTGTTGCGCGTTGGGGGGAACCTGATGGGCGACCTGACCGGGCAGAACAATAAGCAGATAGATACGATTGTGCCGCTGGGGCGTACGCGACAGCAGATTGCCAGCGTGGATGTCGGCAGCTGGCTGTGGCGTCAGGGTTCGGGCAGCCTGGAATCGGGTGGCATGGACGTGCCGACGGCCTGGTGGATCAATTTCGGTACCTATGTTGCCGGGCCGGTAGACCTGCAGCGCGACGAGTACAACAGTTGGCTGTACGGCAACGCACCGTTCCTGACTGGCTTCACCGGCGTGGGCACGCTGGGCGGCGGCAACCTGGTGGTGGAATCCGGTGGCGACGCGGGCATGATTCAGATCCGTGGGGATGTTGTTCTCAATGGAGAAGGCCAGCGCGCGGCCGCATTGCGGCAGACGCCGCGCAGCCAGGGCGTACACCTGGCGGTGGGCAGCACGGGGCGGGTGCAGGCTGATGGTTCGCTGGTGCAGACCGGCGGCGGGGACTTGGATATCCGCATTGGCGGAACGCTCAATCCCAATCCACAGTTGCGCAGCAACGACCACGACCTCAATAGCACTTTCGTCAATCTGCGGGGGGCGCTACGTCTGGAGGCGGGCAATGTGGGCGGCATCAAGCTGCGCTACGGCAAGCTGGACCCGCTGGACACCCGTGGCGGCGATCCCTATACCGCCGGCCGCGTGTTTGCCGGTGGCGGACCGATGCTCGTGCTGGGCGATGCCGCGGCGCGCCTGGATACGCGGGGCGACCTGGTGCTGGGCGGCGTGGCTGACCCGGGACGCACTCGCCTGTACAGCAGCTCGCCGTTCTCCTATATGGGAACGCGTTATTCGGGCGAGGGCTGGAGCTGGTTCTCGCTCTGGACGCCGGGCACTTCGGTAGATCTGTTCAGCGCTGGGGGCAACCTGACGCCGACCACTGCTTGGGCGGATGGCGTGTCCTACGAGGACATCCATGCCACGGTGAAAGGCCGTAATCAATCGTCCACCATGGATGGGGCCAATTTCTATCCGTCTATCCTGCGTGCCAGTGCTGCCAGCGGCAGCATTTACTACGGTGCTGGCACGACTGGCCTGACCAACAACTTCGGCACTACGCCGTTGCGCACAGAGTTTGGCATGACGGTGGCACCTTCCCCGGTGGGCGACCAGTACGTCAATGCGACCGGACGCAATCAGCTGGAGCTGTTGGCGCGCCAGTCCATCTATGCCAGCGGCTATGCCGTCACGGCGTCGGCCGCGGATCCCGCCAGCCTGAGCAGTCCCTTCCGTCCCGGCTTTGTCGGCGTCCTGGCCTTTACCGGCGGCGGAGACTGGGGCACGCAGCCCATCCGCGTTACGACGGTCAGTCCGTTGATCGCGGATCGGACGGAATGGCTGCAGGCGCTTTCAGGCCGTTCCAATACCGGCACCCTGTTTACCAATGGCACGACCGCGACGACCGGCTATGCCGTGTCGGGCCTGTCGCCTGCGCGCTACTACGCAGTAGAGGGCGATATCGTGGGGCTGCGCGTCGGTTCCATGGTTGGCCTGGGCTATCCGGCAGGCTTGCTGGGTTACCGCTACGAGGGTTCGATTCCCGTGGCGGTCCGGGCCGGCCGGGATCTGACCAATGCCGGCACGCGTCTGGGTGAGAAAGATACGGTCAAGGACACCAAGGGCAATCTGATCTCGCACAGCTTTGCCACCGATATTTCCGTCGTCGAGGCGGGACGGGACATCCGCGAGAGCAGTTTCTACATTACCGGCCCCGGCCTGCTGGACATTGCCGCGGGCCGCAACCTGCTATTTGCGGACAAGGGTGAAGTCACCAGCCTGGGCGATATTCTGCGGGAAGGAGCGAACAGCCGTACCGGGGGCGCTAGCATTGCGGTATCCGCAGGCCTGGGTGCCGGGGCTCAATGGGCGGATTTCGCGGACCGCTACCTGGACCCGGCCAATCAGGCCGATATTGAACTGCCGTTTGCCGACCAGCCCGGCAAGGCGCTGGTGGTTTACAGCGGGGAGCTGACGCTGGCCCAGTGGCTGCAGCGTGAATACGGCTTCCAGGGAGACGCAGCCGAGGCCGAAGCGTTCCTGGAAGCCAGGCAGGCAGAACTGGATCGCAGCTATCAGGAGCAATACGCGGCAGGACGCCAGGCGTCGACACGCTCATTGTTGCGGGACTATCGCCAGGAAAGCCAGCTCTATCTCGTCAACTGGCTGTCCGGGCGTTTCGGGCCTGACAGCGTGGTCGCGGCCGGCGGGCCGGCGGGCCATGTGTCCAACGGTACCGGGCAGGTCTACGACCCGGCAGCGATGGATGCCCGCGAGTTCTTTGCGACGTTGGCGCCCGAACAGCAACGTGCCTATTTGCGCAACGTCTATTATGCCGAGCTCAAGGCGTCGGGACGCGAATACAACGACCCCGGCAGCAAGCGCTTCGGCAGCTACCTGCGCGGCCGCGAGGCGATCGCCACCTTGCTGCCTGCCCAGGACAGCGAAGGCCGTCCACGGGTTTATGAAGGCGACCTCACCCTGTTCAGCAGTGCGTTGTATTTCGACGACTGGACGCAAAGCAACGGCATAGGCAAGAACCGCCCGACACCGGGCAAGACCTATGTGACTCGCGCGGAATGGCAGGCGCTTGGCGGAACAGGCGCCGCAGGCGTGTCTTTCTATGATGTGATAGATGCTGGCATGCACACCAATTTTGGCGGTGATATCAGCATCCTGGCGCCTGGCGGGCGTACTTTGGTGGGCGTGGACGGCGGGTTCACGCCAGGGCCGGGCTCGGGCGTGATCACCCAGGGCGAAGGGGATATCAACATCTTTTCGCTGGGCAGCATCCTGATGGGCCAGAGCCGCATCTTCACGACTTTCGGCGGCAACATTCTGGCCTGGTCGGCGCAGGGCGATATCAACGCTGGCCGGGGCAGTAAAACCACCGTGGTGTATACGCCGTCGCGGCGTGCCTATGATGCGCTGGGCAATGTGTCGCTGTCGCCCACGACGCCCAGCACCGGGGCGGGTATCGCCACGCTCAATCCCATCCCTGAAATTCCGGCGGGTGACATCGACCTGATTGCACCGGAGGGCATCATCGACGCGGGCGAAGCGGGCATCCGGGTGTCGGGCAACGTCAATCTGGCTGCAATGCGAGTGGTCAATGCCGAGAACATCCAGGTGCAGGGGGAGTCGACCGGCATGCCAGTGATCGCCAGCGTGAATATCGGTGCGCTGACGGCGGCCAGCTCGGCGGCCAGTTCTGCGGCCTCCACGGCCCAGGACAGTGTGCAGCGTGCCCGCAATGCGGCGCGGCAGAACCAGCCTTCTGTCGTCAACGTCCAGATTCTCGGGTTTGGTGATGGCGGCGATGGTGCGGCGGCCGGGCAGGAAGCGCGACCAGCCGGCCCGCAGGCGGCGGCGCGGCCTGCCAGCCACCGCCCCGACAGTTCCGTTGTGGTGCTGGGCGTGGGCGGCGAGGGGCCGGTGCAGCGCGGGCACTTGAGTGCCAGCGAGCGCGAGGAACTGGGCGGCTGATGCCGGAAAGTGAATGCGCCTGCCGGGCCGTCGGTTCAGGCCTGGCAGGCGCGATGCACGGAGTTCATCATGATCATGGGACAAATCGCTGTCCTTTCCCCGTCGCGGCAGGCCTGCCGTACGGATGTGCCCGGCAAGGGCGTAGCCGAGGGGCCGTTGCGGCGCCCGCGGGAAGCGGTCTGGGAGCGCATGTTCAATGCGGCATCCGGCCTCGGCCAGGGCGCTGCGGACGCGGCGCAGCTAGCGCCACTGGCGGCGGTACAGGTGCCAGTGGCAGCAGCGGCAGCGGCTTCTGGCTACACGATGGCAGAACTGCGGGAGTATCTGGCGCGGCATTATGAAACGCTGTCCCGGCAATTGGCAGCGCGCGTCGGCGGGTTGGACCTGGCACGCGAAGCCCTGCATGAGGTCTGGCTGCGCCTGAGCGAATCCATGGAGCAGGGGGGCGGCCTGCGTCAAGTTGAACGTCCCGGCGCTTATCTGGCGCGAATGGCCTACCACGCGGCGATCGACCGCTTGCGCCAGGATGAACCGCTGCGCGGCAGCCCGCAGGGTGACGAGGATTATCTGCAAAGCCTGCCTGATCCGTCCGCAGGGATCGAGCATATCGTGGCGGGGCGCAATGCCCTGCGTGTGCTGGTGGACAGCATTGATGCACTACCGCGCAGGCGCCAGGCGATTTTCGTGGCCATCCGGCTGGAAGCGCTCAGCCACAACGAAGTGGCGCGTCGCTTCGGGCTGTCGCTGGCGGTGGTGCGCGGGGAACTGCGCAAGGCGCATGCGCACTGCGCGCAGGCCTTGCAATGGGACGGTTTCGGGGCCTAGCCGCGCCCATGCCAGCTGCCGGCACGGTGCCAGCTTTGTCCTGGGGCCCGTACGGGTTCTGCGCTGTTCCTGTCGTTGTTGGTTCTGTACTTTCTCGGGTCCAGGCCTGTGGCTGCCGGGCTTCCAGCTGCGTCCGCTTCAGGCCAGCGCCAGCGCGGCCATGACGGCCAGCGGCAATGCCAGTGCTGCCAGCACGGTCTGGGTTGCAATGATGCCAGCCATCAGCGGGGCATCGCCGCCCAGCTGGCGCGCCATGATGTACGACGACGATGCCGTGGGCAGGGCCTGGAACATCAGGGCGGCAATGGCGGCCGGCCCCTGCAGGCCAAACAGCCGACAGGCTGCCAGCGTGGCCAGCGGTAGTGCGATGAACTTGGCAACCGAGGAGATGCCGACCGGCCGCAACCAGCTGCGCAAGGTGGAGAAATCCAGCGCAGCCCCCACGCACAGCAGCCCCAGCGGCAGCGAGGCCTGCCCCAGCGCCTTGAAGGCAGGCCCGAGGCCGTCAGGCAGCCCCAGGCCGGTCGCGTACAGCAGGATGCCGATGAAACAGCCCGCCACCAGGGGGTTGGTAAAGAGATGCCGCAGCAGGTGGGTGGCCGACAAGGCCTTGATATTGCCATAGCGGGCGAAGACCAGCACGCAGAGGATATTCACCGTTGGCACGATGGTGGCGGTGGCCACGGCCGCCAGGGCAATGCCCTGGTTGCCGAACAGGCCGACAGCAATGGAAGCGCCGACATAGTTGTTGAAGCGCACGCCGCCCTGGAAAATCGACGTGAAGGCGGCATCGTCCACCGGCAGCCGCCGCCGTACGGCCACCAACAGCGCCGCGACCGCCAGCAGGGATACGATCAGGGTGGCGACCATGGCCGCCACGGGCACGCCGTCGAGCCTGGCCGTGGCCATGCCGTGCAGGAACAGGGCAGGCAACAGCACGTAATATCCCAACCGCTCGGCCTGGGGCCAGAAGTGTTCCGCGAGAAAGGCGCGCTGCCGCAGCCACCAGCCCAGCGCGATCAGCAGCGCGATGGGAACGAGCGCGAGCAGCAGTTGGACGATCATGGCAACCTCAATGAAAAAGCGGCAGGCTGTCTGGCAACCTGCCGCTGCCGGCATGTATGGGGCGAGGGCATTCAGCCAGCGCCGGCAAGGGCGCGGCTGAATGCAAAGGCTGGCTTACAGCAGGATGAAGGCGGCGATGACCAGCGCGATCAGGGCGTATTTGGTCAGCTTGTAAACCGTGCGGTTCCACTTCTTGAACGCTTTGCGCTTCTGGTCCAGGACCCAGTGGTAATGGGTCAGCCGGTTGATGGCGCCGGTCTTGTCGGTGCTTTCGTTGGGGGCGCTGGCGGCTGAAATCGCCACCCGGCCGAACCAGTTGTTGAAGGCCTGGGCCCAGCGCCAGCGCATCGGCCGCTCGACGTCGCAGAACAGGATGATGCGGTTGCCTTCGCTGTCATTGCGCGCGTCGTGGATGTAGGTTTCGTCGAAAATCGTGCTTTCGCCGTCGCGCCAGCTGTAGTGGATGCCGTCCACGTTGATATAGCAGCGGTCATCGTTGGGCGTCGACAGCCCCAGGTGATAGCGCAGCGAGCCGGCATAGGGGTCGCGGTGGGCATTGAGCTTGCTGCCGGATGGCAGCTCGGCAAACATCGCAGCCTTGATTTCCGGGATTTCATTGAGCAGCGCCACGGTGCGCGGGCACAGTTTCTCGGCGGACGGGTGGCGCGCGTCATACCATTTCAGGTAGAAACGCTTCCAGCCTTCCTTGAAAAAAGAGTTGAAGCCGATGTCGTCGTGCTTCTGGGCCGCCTTGATATGCCGCATTTCCGCCATGGCCAGGGCTTCGTCGCGAATGACCTCCCAGTTGTCGTCGAGCTTTTTCAACGCCGGCAGGTACTTCTCGTCCAGGTAAGGCGTGGTCGGCACCTTGGAAAACAGGACCATGAATGCGTTGACCGGCGCCAGCAGAATGGAATGGTCCAGCAACTGCTTGTGCAACGGAAAGCGGACACGGCCACGGAAGTGGGCGAACAGGATGGCGGCCAGCCAAATGCCCGGTATGATCCATTTCATATTGCCAGTGACTCCTGGGGTGGGTAAACAGCGAAGCCGGTTCCGGCCTGGGTGAGCAGGATGCGGCATCCTTGTGGAATGCGGCTTCAGCTTCATCTTCATCTTCAGGTTCAATTGTAGGCCCATGGGCACGGCTTGGCACGAGCTGCGCAAGCGTTCGTAACCAATGTTTGCTACGTTCTCTGGCTGCCGGATGGTTACAATCCTGCCCCATGACTGCATCGCTTCCCGCTACTCCCTTCGTCCATCTGCGCGTCCATTCCGAATTTTCGGTGGTGGATGGCATCATCAGGATACCCGAACTGGTCAAACAGGCCGCGGCGTTCGGCCAGCCGGCCGTGGCGCTGACCGACCTCGCCAACCTGTTCGGCCTGGTCAAGTTCTACAAGACCGCCAGAGGCGCCGGCATCAAGCCCGTGGCGGGCTGCGATGTCTGGCTCAACAATGATGACGATCCGGACAAGCCGTTCCGCATTCTGTTGCTGGTGCGCAATTGGCATGGGTACCTGCAGCTGTGCGACCTGCTGACACGCGCCTGGTTGGGCAACACGCAGCGCGGGCGCGCGCAGATACGGCGCGAATGGCTCGATGGCGCCGATGGCCTGATCGTGCTTTCCGGTGGCCGCATGGGCGATATCGGCCAGGCGCTGGAAGCCGGCAACCCGGCGGCAGCCGAAGCGCTGGCGCGTGCCTGGCAGTCGCGTTGTCCCGGCAGCTTCTATATCGAACTGCAGCGTGCCGGCCGCGATGGCGACGAAGCCTATGTGCAGGCTGCCATGCGCCTGGCGGCCAAAATCGGCCTGCCTGTGGTGGCGACGCATCCGGTGCAGTTTCTCAAGCGCGACGATTTCCAGGCGCACGAGGCCCGGGTATGCATCGCCGAGGGTGAATTGCTGGGCAATCCCCGCCGCGTGCGTCGTTTCAGCGACAGCCAGTACCTGCAAAGCTCCGAGGAAATGGCGCAGCGCTTTGCCGATGTGCCTGCGGCGCTGGCCAATACCGTGGAAATTGCCAGGCGCTGTAACCTGGTGATGACGCTGGGCGAACCGCAACTGCCCAACTTTCCCACGCCCGACGGCATCTCGCTGGACGATTATCTGGTGCAGCTGTCGCGCGAAGGCCTGGAAAAGCGCCTGGCGTTCCTGTTCCCTGATGAAGCGCAGCGGGCCAGGGAGCGGCCTGTCTACGATGAGCGCCTGGAGCGTGAATGCCGCACCATTATCCAGATGGGCTTTCCCGGTTACTTCCTGATCGTGGCGGACTTCATCAACTGGGGCAAGGGCAATGGCGTGCCGGTTGGTCCGGGCCGGGGCTCGGGTGCGGGTTCGCTCGTGGCCTACAGCCTGGGTATTACCGACCTCGACCCTATCCGTTATGACTTGCTGTTCGAGCGCTTCCTGAACCCGGAGCGGGTGTCCATGCCTGACTTCGACGTGGATTTTTGCCAGGACAACCGCGAGCGGGTGATCGAATATGTGAAGGAACGCTATGGCCGCGATGCCGTGAGCCAGATCGCGACCTTCGGTACGTTGGGTGCCAAGGCGGTGGTGCGCGACGCTGGCCGGGTGCTGGACATGCCCTACATGTTCTGCGATGGCCTGTCGAAAATGATTCCCTTCAATCCGGCGGACCCCTGGACGCTGGAGCGTACGCTGGAAAACGAGCCGGCCTTCCGTGAGCGCTATGAGCAGGAAGAGGAAGTCCGGGCGCTGGTGGACCTGGCCAGGCCGCTGGAAGGCCTGACGCGGAATATCGGCATGCACGCCGGCGGCGTTCTGATCGCGCCAGGCAAGCTGACCGACTTCTGCCCGCTGTACTGCCAGCCCGGCAGCGAAACCAGTGTGGTGTCGCAGTACGACAAGGACGACGTCGAAGCCGTCGGCCTGGTGAAGTTCGACTTCCTGGGGCTGCGCAACCTGACCATTCTGGATTGGGCCGTGCGCTATGTGCGCCAGTTCAATCCCACCATGCGTGATTTCGACGTCATGGCATTGCCGCTCGATGACGGCAATGCCTACCGTCTGCTGTGCGAAGGCAACACCACGGCCGTCTTCCAGCTGGAATCGCGCGGCATGAAGGAATTGCTCAAGAAGCTGCGCCCCAGCAACTTTGAAGACGTTATCGCTATGCTGGCGCTCTACCGGCCGGGGCCGCTGGAATCCGGCATGGTGGATGATTTCGTTGACCGTAAGCACGGCCGTGCCGACGTCGATTATTTCCATCCAGACCTGGAATCCACGCTCAAGAGCACCTACGGCGTGATTGTGTACCAGGAACAGGTGATGCTGATCTCGCAGATCATCGGGGGCTATTCGCTGGGCGGCGCCGACTTGCTGCGGCGCGCCATGGGCAAGAAAAAGCCCGAGGAAATGGCCAAACACCGCGAGCTGTTCGAGAAAGGCGCGGTAGAGAAGGGCTATGACGCCGACCTGGCGGTCAAGCTGTTCGATCTGATGGAAAAGTTCGCGGGCTACGGCTTCAACAAGTCGCACTCGGCCGCCTACGCGCTGATTTCCTACCAGACGGCCTGGCTCAAGCACTATCATCCGGCCGAGTTCCTGGCCGCCACGCTGTCGTCCGATATGGACGACACCGACAAGGTCCAGATTTTCGTGCGCGACGCGCTGGACAACGGCGTCAAGGTGTTGCCGCCGGACGTCAATGCGTCGGCCTACCGCTTCGAGCCGGTCGAGGATGAATATACCGCGCAGGGTAAGCCGCCACGCACCATGCGCTATGGCCTGGGCGCGGTCAAGGGCACGGGCCAGAGCGCCGTCGAGGAAATCCTCAGGGTGCGCCAGTCCGGGCCGTTCCGCGACCTGTTCGATTTCTGCCGACGTATTGACCGCCATACCGTCAACCGGCGCACCATCGAAGCGCTGATCCGCGCTGGCGCCTTCGATGGCCTGGACGATAACCGCGCTGCATTGCTGGCGTCGGTGCCGTTGGCCATGGAGGCTGCGGACCAGGCGGCGCGCAGCGCCGACCAGGTATCGCTGTTTGGCGATGATGATGCCGCCATCGTGGTGGCCGGCGAACTGGCCAAGGTGCCGCCCTGGGACTTGCGTACCCGTCTCACCGAGGAAAAAGCGGCGCTGGGCTTCTTTTTCAGCGGCCACCTGTTCGATGCCTGGCGCGACGAGGTACGGCGCTTCGTACCCACGCCGCTCACGCGCATCGGGCCGTCGCGCGAGTTGCAATGGCTGGCCGGCGCCCTCAGTTCCGTGCGGACGCAGCTCACGCGGCGCGGCAAGATGCTGTTCGCGGTGCTGGATGATGGCACTGCCCAGCTGGAGGTGTCGGTCTTCAATGAACTCTATGAGCAGAACCGCAACCGCTTGAGGGAAGACCAGTTGCTGATCGTGCAGGGCAAGGTGAGCCATGACGATTACTCGGGTGGGACGCGCATCGTGGCCGAATCGCTGTTCGACCTGCAGGCAGCACGCGAGACGCGTGCCCAGGCGCTGCGTTTGACCTTGCCGGCGGACAAGGCCGATGCAGCCGCGTTGCGGCGCGTGCTCAATCCGTTCCGCGCCGAACCGGAAAACGGCGTACCCGGCGTGCCGGTGGAAATTTTCTACCAGCGGCACGATGCCACGGCGTTGATCCGGCTCGGGGAGTCCTGGCGAGTACGGATGGCAGATCAAATGTTTGACAATTTGGCTGCTTGGCTAGGGACAGGAGCTGTAGAGATCCGTTACGATTGAGGGCTTTCATCCCAGGCTGGGCATGCTGCATGCCAAGCATGCGTAATGCAGTAAGACGCAGGATAATTGCAGCCTGGGGCCTTAAATTGCGGCAATAGGTCGGTATTTCTCCCTTTCGTGCGGTGGGATGCCGACGCTCTGTCGCCCGCTTTGAAGGAGTGGCGCATGGCACGATCTCCCACCGGCAGCAGGCCGAAACTCGTCATCAATCCGCCGGTGTTCTGGTCGGCAGCAGGGCTGATCCTGCTGCTGGTCGTACTGACTTCAGCCTTCCCCATCCGTGCTCAGGCGCTGTTTGCGGTCGCACAGGACTGGATTGTCATCAATGCCAGCTGGTTCTATATCCTGACGGTTGCATTGATCCTGCTGTCCATCATGTTCTGCATGATCAGTCGTTACGGCGGCATCAAGCTGGGGCCAGACCACAGCCAGCCGGACTACAGCAACACCACGTGGTTTGCCATGCTGTTTTGTGCAGGCATGGGCATCGGACTGATGTTCTTCGGCGTGGCCGAACCGCTGATGCATACCATCGCGCCCCCCGTGGGCGATCCGATGACAGTGGCAGCGGCCAAGGAGGCCATGCGCATCACCTTTTTCCACTGGGGGCTGCATGCCTGGGCCATCTATGCGGTCGTGGCGCTGTCGCTGGCGTTCTTCTCGTTTCGCCATGGGCTGCCGCTGACGTTGCGTTCCGCGCTCTACCCTCTGATCGGTGAAAGAATACGCGGCCCCATCGGGCATGCCGTGGACGTGTTCGCCATCATTGGCACGGTGTTCGGCGTGGCGACCTCGCTGGGCTTCGGCGTCCTGCAGATCAACAGCGGCCTGAACCTGTTGCTGGACGTGCCGGTAAATACCACCGTGCAGGTCATCCTGATCGCTGTTGCGACGGCGCTGGCCACGATGTCGGCGGCGTCCGGCCTGGACAAAGGGGTGCGGCGCCTGTCTGAACTGAACATGATCCTGGCCATTCTGCTGATGCTGTTCGTGTTCCTGGCCGGCCCCACCGTGTTTCTGCTCAAGGCATTCGTGCAGAACACCGGTTCCTATCTGTCCGAGATCGTCAACAAGACGTTCAACCTGTACGCCTACGAACAGACCGACTGGATGGGCGGCTGGACGCTGCTGTACTGGGCCTGGTGGATTTCCTGGTCGCCCTTCGTCGGCATGTTCATTGCCCGTGTGTCGCGCGGCCGTTCCATCCGCGAGTTCGTGGGCGGCGTGATCTTCGTGCCGGCCGGTTTCACCTTTCTCTGGATGACGGTGTTTGGCGATACGGCCATTCACATGCTGCTGGCTGACGGTTATACCGAGCTGGCCCAGATCGTGAAATCAGACAACTCGCTGGCCTTGTTCGCCTTGCTGGATCGCCTGCCGATGGCGACCTTCATGTCCTACCTGGCCGTCGTGATGGTGCTGATCTTCTTCGTCACCTCGGCCGACTCCGGCGCACTGGTGGTTGATTTGCTGGCGTCCGGCGGCAGCGAGCACAATCCGGTTTGGCAACGGGTGTTCTGGTCTGTTTCCATGGGAGGTCTGGCCATTGTGCTGTTGCTGGCCGACGGACTGGCGGCCTTGCAGACCATGACCATCATCAGCGCCTTGCCGTTTGCGGTGGTTCTGCTGGCAGTACTGGCGGGATTGCTGCGCGCCCTTCGGCTGGACCTGGTCAAGCGCGGCATGCGCTACCAGAACCACCTGGCGCCGCGAGCCCAGCATGGGGATGACAATTGGCGCCGCCGCCTGCGCAACCTCATGGTCATGCCGCGCAGGGCGCACGTCAACCGCTTCATCCAGGAAGTCGTCAAACCGGCCTGCGAAGACGTGGCCCAGGAGTTGCAGGGCAATACGCAGGACGTCAAGGTGACCGAACTGGAACAGGGCGGCATACGCCTGGAAGTCATGCACGGCGACGAAATCGACTTCATTTACGAAGTACGCCCCCGTGCATACGCTCGCCCGACTTTCACCGTCAACAGCGACGACGACAGCAATGACGAGCGCAAGTATTTCCGCGCCGAAGTCCATCTCAAGGAAGGCGGCCAGAACTATGACGTCATGGGCTGGAACCGCAATGCGGTGATCGGGGACATCCTGGACCAATACGAGAAACACTTGCACTACCTGCATCTGCTGCGCTGAAATAGCGTTGCTTCGAACGGCCCGCCGGCCGCCCAATTCGAGGGCAGCCGGCGGGCCGTTTTTCGTGGCAGCATTCGCTGCCTATGACGGCGATGACAAGCGAGTTCACTACAGCCTGATCGACGGGAATGCCGCGCTGGTATTGCCAGGGGACGGCGTTCTGGTGCTGGCCGGGCAACCGGATGCGCATTGGTCTCTGGCGGTGCGCTGAGGAGGCAGCTACCTGACGCCGGGGCCTGCTTGCGGATGGATTATCCCAAGGTATATCACCGGCACCCAAAGATGTCGTGCCGCGACCCAAGAGGCCAATGGCATTGCCTGTGGCCGGGTGCGACAATCTTTTTGTTGCATTCGCCCTGGCCGCGCAGCCGGCAAGGCGCAGGTGCGGCGTCTGACCACTTCACGGAGCCGAGCACATGGACGATGACGAGAGTATGCCCGTTGGCTTGAACGACAAGCCGGCGGGCGGCCCCCAGACCTTCTTCCTGATTGACGACTTTTGCCTTTCACCAGCAAGGGCAGGGGTGTGCTCGGCCTGATCGTTTCGCCGGGGGCATCCGGCCTTGCGCGGTTTACAGGATGCACCCCATGCGAACCTTGTTTTTTTCTCGTGCCACGGCACGCAATGCAGCGCCACCCGCGTCGGCAGGCTACAGCGTCCGGCGCGGCCACTGTGCCCTGCAGGAACATGCCCGGCTGTCGCTGGCCGACAGCCTGAAGGTGTTGTCCGGCGACAGGGCCGGGCTGGCTTTCGACGAAGTCTTGCGCCGGCTGGTGCGCAACGGCCCGAATCGTCCCCGCATCCCGCAGGCCGCGCCGCCAGACCTGGCGCGTCTGGCGCGCAGCCTGAAAGACCGGCGCGTGCCGGTGTTGCGACGCCTGGACCTGTATGGTCAGGACGAAGCGCTGGCCCGCCTGGTGCCCGCCAGCCTGCTGGTGCCTGGCGACATTATCGAACTCAACGCCGGCGATATCGTGCCTGCCGACGTGCGTCTGATCCGCCAGGATGGCCTGATGCTGGACCGTGGCATTTTCCAGGCCTGGCCCGACAGTTGCGCCATGGGCGATCGTGTTCTCACCGGCAATGCCAGCGCACTGGTGCTGGCGACCGGCAACCAGACCCTGCTGGGCCTGCTGCTGCAGGAACCGGTGCATGAGCCGCAGCAGGGGCGGACGCTGTCAGGGATCTGGCGACAGCTGGGACGCCGGGCCGGGCGCCAGTGGCAGTGCCAGGCCGGCATGCTGATGGGAGGGCTGGGGGTTGCCCTGCTGGCGCTGGCGGCGCCGCGCCCGGCGCAGGCGGCAGAGGTATCGCTGTATGGCACGCTGGATGTGGGCATCGTATCCACCCATGTGCGCGGCGAGGGGACCGGCAGCGGCCTGATCAGCGGCGGCCAGACCGATTCGCTCTGGGGGGCGAGCGGACGTGAAACGCTGGCGGGGGATGCTTTTGTCAGTTTCACGCTGGAAGGCGGCCTGGATGCCGCGACCGGCCATGCCGAAGACCCGGATCGCCTGTTCAACTACCAGTCCTGGCTGGGCGTGGGCAGCGCAGCCAGGGGCGAACTGCGGCTGGGGCGACAGAACACTGCCGGCCAGGCTTTTGTGTCCGGCATAGAGGTGGCGGGCTGGAAGGATTTCGGCATGGGGGCGTTGATGCGCGCGGCGGATAACTACCAGGTGTCGAACATGCTGAGCTGGACCAGCCCGCTATGGCAAGGCCTGCAAGCCGGCCTGAGCTATAGCCCGGATGTTGGTGAGCGCGGCTTCAAAAAGGGGCGGGCGCACCTCTTCAGCAGCGCCCTGCAATACGCGATCGAAGACTGGGTGCTGGTTGCCAGCTACGAAACCATGGGTCGTGTGGAGCTGGGCAACGACCGGGCGCGCCGGCCTGCGGCCCTGCAGCTGGGCCTGGGCGCGGACTTCGAGGCCGCCCGGCTGGCCGCTGGCTGGAGCCGTCAGCGCAATGGGTTCGTGGGACGCAATGGCGGCGAGGGTCCGGCCGGACTCGAACCCATGGGCCTGCAAGGCATGGGTCCCATGGAATTCATGGATGGCGGCCGTCTGGATGCAGTCTATGCCGGTGTCGCAGTGCCGTTTGGCAATGATGAGCTGCAATTGCAGTGGTCGCAGGGGCGGCCGAGCTGGCATTGGCGGGACAGCGGTGAACGGGCCGGGATGGTGCGCGTGATGTCGCTGGGTTATGTGCACTCGCTGTCGCCCCGTACCACGCTATATGGCTTTGCCGCCTTGGGGCAGCGCTATGACCTGGACGATGTTGTCGGCGCCGATGCGCCGCGCACGCGGCGGGTCGCCATGGGGCTGACGCACCACTTTTAGCCCGGGTGTCCGTGCAGGTTGTCTGCACGACCATGATTTTCTTCTCATTTCCGACCTCCTGGCAGGCCTGCCGCCTGCCGTGCCGGTCCGGTTGCGCGCATGCCTAGGCCAGCCGTACCGGTCCGGGGTTGCAATCAGTACCATAAGGTGTCCCCATGTTGAACCCATCCCAGGCGGCAGCCGGTCTGCCGCAGCTCTGGCGCAGCGGTGGCGCGTCGCAGCCATCCGGCCTGGCGCCTGTCAGGCCGGAGCAATGGCGCGATGCCGCCGAGCGTGCCGGTTTTTCTTCGCGCCTCATAGATGCAGGCCTGAGCACTCGCCCGCTGCGCCCCCTGTTCAAGGAGCAGGACGGCGAAATCCTGCTGGTATTCGCCGTGCCTGTGCCCGCAGGGCCCGGTAGCGCGCGTCCTTTTACCATCGGTTATCTCTCGTTGCTGGCCAATGAACAGCATGTCCTGGTCGGCAGCCACGCGGCCCAGGCCGCCATGGCGCTGGTCAGCGAAGAGACGGCGCAGGCGGCGGGCTCAGGCAGGCAGGCGGCCGGCCTGCTGCGCGACGGCGCCCATCGCTTCATCGAGGCGCTGCGGGAGATCAATGCCGGCGTCGATGGCATCGAGGAGCACCTCAGGAGCGCCATCGTCAACCGGCAGATCTTCGACCTGCTCGAACACAACAAATGCCTGAACCAGCTGTTCGGCGCGCTGGAGTCCAACCTCAAGCTGCTGCAGCGGGTGCAGGCCTCGACGCTGCTGCACCAGGATGCCCGGGCGCGCCTGATTCTCGACGATGCCATGGTGGAAATGGGCCAGGCGCGCGCCATGGCCGAGATCCACAACGTCAATCTGAGCAACCTGATGGACGCATATTCTGCGGCGGTGGAAAACAACCTGAGCCTGGTCGTGCAATACCTGTCCATCTTTGTCATCGTTGCCGCGGTTCCCATGGGGATCGCCGGTATCTACGGCATGAACACGCCGTTGCCGTTCCAGGACGAACCTTACGCGCTGCCGGTGTTGGGGCTGCTGAGCCTGTTGCTGGCGGCCCTGATGGTGGCCGTGTTCAAGGCACGCCGCATCCTTTGATTTCGCAGGAGAAAACCTATGCTGCACTTCTATAAAAGCGATGACGCGGGCGTGCTGGCCCAGGTCGGGGATATCGCCCACAACGCTATCGTCCACATGGAGAATCCGGACGCTGGTGAAATCAGCCGGGTGGCGCAAGCCTTGGCCATCCCCCTCGATTTCTTCGAGGATTCGCTGGATCGTGACGAATTGCCGCGCATCGCCCAGCAGGGCGGCGCCACGCTGATCGTCGTCAATGCACCCCGGCGTATTGCAGGGGATGCACCTGCCTGGCGCACCACGCCGGTGGGTGTGATCCATGTGCAAGATCATCTGGTGATCGTGTCGCGTGAAAAGCTGGAACTGGTCGATGACCTGTTGCATGGCCGTCATGGGGACTTCCGCAGCTATATGAAGACCCGCGTCAGCCTGCTGCTGTTCCGCGCCATTGCCCAGGCCTATGACGACAGCCTGCAACAGATCAACCAGCAAGTGGCCGTATTGCAGAAGAAAATCAAGTCTTCCTACCGCAATACCGAGCTTTTCGCACTCATCGCGCTCAATAAGAGCCTGGTGAGCTTCTCGACCGCACTCAGCGCCATGGCCATTCTTTACCGGCGTCTGATCGCCGGGCAGGATATCCGTATCCATGACGAAGAGAAGCGGCGCCTGCACGACATTCTGATCGACATCCGCCAGGCGGCGGAGATCACCGAGATGCGGCGCGAAAGCCTGAGCAATCTGATGGATGCCTATGCCGCCATCATTCACAACAACCTCAATTCAGTGCTCAAGGTGCTGACGGCCTTGACCATCATCATGGTCATTCCCACGATGATAGGCAGCATTTTCTCGATGAACGTCGCCTTGCCCTATGAGGAAGAGTGGCTGTCCACCGTGGTGGTCGGGGCGGGCATGCTGCTGCTCAGCGCGGCCCTGATCTTTGTCTTCTACAAGAAAAAATACCTGCGGCAGTAAGGCTTCCGGCCTGCTGCGCGGAATCCTGCGGAGAATTCCCAGCATGATGCATATTTATACCCAAGACGCTCAAGGACAGTTGGTCCGGACTGAGGCCATTCCTGCTTGCGGCTGGATCCAGCTGCAAGACCCCCGGCCTGAGGAACTGCACCAGGTGGCCAGCGCCACCGGCCTGCCGTTTGCCTTTTTCGAGGACGCATTGCGCCCGGAAGAACGCCCCAGGGTGGAGCGCCAAGGCCAGGCCTGCCTGGTTCTGCTGCACGAACCTTGCCGCGACGAGCGGGTCGGCGCCATTGATGAGGACGTGAAGTATCGCAGCCTGCCGCTCGGCGTCATCGTGGCGGGGGACCTGATCGTAACGGTCAGCCGCCAGGTGTCGGCGATTTCGCCGGATTTTTTCCTGCGCCACGGTTTGCGGTTGGCGCCAGGGCGTCAGGCCGGCAACGTGATGGCGCTGGTGGAGGGCATTGCCCAGGCCTTCGGCGGCGTCATGCAGGACATAGATACGGACATTGCCAGCGCCGAAGCGGAACTGGCGCGTTCCTACCGGAACCGGGAGCTGTATGCCTTGCTCTATCTGAATGAAAGCCTGATCTACATGACCACTGCGCTGAAGAACATGATGCACGTCATGAACCGGATACGCCACGATGACTATTTGCCGCTGGGGCCGGACGAAGCCGCCATGTTCGAGGTGGCGCAGGCGGAACTGGACCAGGCGCATGCCGTGACGCACATCAGCCAGCTAAACCTGAACAACGTCATGGATGCCTACGGCAATATCATCCAGAACAACGTCAGCCACATCGTCAAGTTCCTGACGGCAGTCACGATCGTGCTGTCCATCCCGACGCTGATCGCCAGCATCTACGGCATGA
The DNA here is from genome assembly GCF_048595715.1 of Kerstersia gyiorum. Lineage (NCBI taxonomy): Bacteria > Pseudomonadati > Pseudomonadota > Betaproteobacteria > Burkholderiales > Alcaligenaceae > Kerstersia > Kerstersia gyiorum. The sequence goes on along the minus strand of NZ_CP169556.1, from coordinate 2,474,412 downwards.
ATGTGCCGCTGCCTTACCAGGAAGAGCCCGGCGCCTTCACCGCCATTGTCGTCGGCATGGTCGTGATTAGCGGCCTGGTGGCCTGGATATTCCAGAAGAAGCGCTATTTCTGAGCATGAAAACCGGCCGGCACCAGGGCGGGGGAAAGCTGGTGCCGGTGCGGGATCAGAAGCGGTGGTTCAGGCCGATCATGACGCCGGTCTGGTTGCTGCCGACAGCAGCGCCGCCCCAGGCTGCCACGCCGATGCCGGGAGTGACGCTGACGGCACTGTTCTTCTGGTTGCGCATGTGGCCGGTGGTGATGTAGCCCGAGGTGCGCTTGGAGAAGTTGTAGACGCCCCGCAGATAGAGGGCGGTGGCTTCGCCGTTGCCGCGCCGGCGGCTGACCGCCATCTCGGTTTCCGAGTCGGCATTGCTGATCATGCGCACGAGCTGCGTGTTGATGACGAAGCGTCCGATTGGGTAGGACAGGCCGACGAAGAAGGTATTGGTGGTGAACTTGATTTCGCCCGGGGTGGCGTCGGTATCCGGCGTGTGGCGGCGCTGCATCCAGCCACCGCTGAGCGTGATGTCACCCGTGAAGGTGTAGTAGCCGTTGATGCCGAAGCGGTCGTCATGCGCGTGCAGGCTGCCCAGCCCCCAGAAGGATTCATTGGGCCCGCCGGTCACGCGGTCGAAGGCGGCGCCAAAGCCGTAATTGGCCGCGTTGTACTTCACATAGACGCCTTTCTCCTTGCACGAGCCGTTGTTATTGGTGGCCGAGCCGCCGCAGGTGGTGCCGGAAGGGCCGCCGGTGGCGTTGTCACGGCCGAAGCTGTAGGTACCGCCGAACGTGAAATTGTCGATCTTGTTGCTATAGCCGATGGCGTTGTCGGCGCGCGCGTTGGGAATGTAGGGGTCGAAGTTGCCCAGGCCATGCACGCTGGGGCCCATGACATCGGCGGGCGACATCAGGTACAGCGTAGTGGGCGTGTACTGGCGGCCCAGCTGGATCGTGCCATATGGGCCGCTGATGCCCAGGATGGCGGTGCGGCCAAACAGGCGGCCGGCCTGGGCGCTGTTGCCATCGCCGGGCGAAAAGCCGCTTTCCAGCTGGAAGAAGGCGCGGTAGCCGTCGCCCAGATCTTCCGAACCCTTCAGGCCCCAGCGGGAGGGGGCGATGCCGCCGGTGGCAATCGGAAAACGGGTAACGCTGGAGGTGCCCGCATCACTGCCTGCCGGGCCTTGCGGAACCTTGTTGGTCCATTCGATACCGGTATCAATCATGCCGTAGAGGGTGACTTCCTGCGCTTGGGCTGTGCCTGCAAAACATGAGAGAACGCAGGCGGCAGCGAAATAGTGCTTGGTCTTCATGAACATCCTTGGTGCTGTTGGTGGTTGGTGGAAAGCCTGGTTGTCGATTTTTAGGTTGTCTTAATTGTTATTTTTGATAATTAAACATTGGCAGCCAATACAGGAAAACAGCATCAGTGTTTCTCTGTATGGCAACTTTGAAATTGTTTTGTAACACATAAATTGGCTGTGTTTTGCGAGATTTTTTGTCGTTTCAACAGTAAATCAGCACGTTTTAAGCAGTTGTTTTACTTTTCACGCAATGTTCGTGCGTTTTTGATTTACCGTTGAAATATTTCTTTCCATATGTTAATTGGTTAATTTTATTAATTAAAATATTGCTATGCAGCATTGCTGGGTAAAGTGGGATATGCGTAGGCCTCGCTGGTGGCAGGCAGCCCGCCCTCTCACGCCGGCTGGTGGCGGCGGCCAGTGCGTTTTGTGCAGGTGCGGCATGGCGCCGTCCGGCTCGTGCGCGCCAGGCGGACAGACGAAAAAAAACCCTGCCGGGGCAGGGTTTGGCGGAGCGGAAAGGGCTTAGAAGGCCCAGTCCTCGTCTTCCGTGTTGACGGCCTTGCCTATGACATAGGAAGAGCCGGAGCCGGAAAAGAAGTCGTGGTTTTCGTCGGCGCCAGGTGAAAGCGAGGCCAGGATGGCAGGGTTGACGTTGGTGACGGCTGCGGGGAACAGGGATTCATAGCCCAGGTTCATCAAGGCCTTGTTGGCGTTGTAATGCAGGAACTTCTTGACGTCTTCGGTCCAGCCGACGCCGTCGTACAGCTCTTCGGTATAGCGAATTTCGTTGTCGTACAGCTCGTGCAGCAGTTCGAAGGCGTAATCCTTGATCTCCAGTCGGCGTGCCTCGGAGACCTGCTCCAGGTTGCGCTGGAACTTGTAGCCGATGTAGTAGCCGTGCACGGCTTCATCGCGGATGATGAGCCGGATCAGGTCGGCAGTATTGGTCAGCTTGCCCCGGCTGGACCAGTACATCGGCAGGTAGAAGCCGGAATAGAACAGGAAGGACTCCAGGAAGACGCTGGCCACCTTGCGCATCAACGGATCGTCGGCACGGTAGCGTTCCAGTATCAGGGTAGCCTTGCGCTGCAGGGCTTCGTTTTCCTCGCTCCAGCGGTAGGCATCATCCACGTCCGGCGTCAGGCACAACGTGGAGAAAATGGAGCTGTAGGAACGCGCATGCACGGCTTCCATGAAGCTGATGTTGGTGTACACCGCTTCCTCGTGCGGCGTCAGCGCATCATTGATCAGCGCCGGGGCGCCCACCGTGTTCTGGATGGTGTCCAGCAGCGTCAGACCGGTGAATACCCGGATGGTGGTCTGCTGCTCCAGCGGCGTCAGCGTGGCCCAGGCGGGAATGTCATTGGAAAGGGGGACTTTCTCGGGCAGCCAGAAATTTCCGGTCAGGCGGTTCCAGACTTCGAGGTCCTTGTCGTCTTCGATGCGGTTCCAGTTGATTGCATCGACGCGCTTGAGCCGCTTGGCGGCCAGCGGGCTGGGCGGGTTGGTGCTCATGGCAGTTTCCGTGGTTCTGGGGTGGCGGCTCATAGCGTGCAGGACACGCAGCCTTCGACGGCGGTGCCTTCCAGCGCCATCTGGCGCAGCCGGATGTAATAGATGGTTTTGATGCCCTTGCGCCAGGCGTAGATCTGCGCCCGGTTGATATCGCGCGTCGTGGCGCTGTCGCGGAAGAACAGCGTGAGCGACAGCCCCTGGTCCACGTGCTGGGTCGCGGCGGCATAGGTGTCTATGATTTTCTCCGGCCCGATTTCATAGGCATCCTGATAGTAGGCCAGGTTGTCGTTGCTCATGTAAGGGGCGGGGTAATAGACGCGCCCGATCTTGCCTTCCTTGCGGATTTCGATCTTGGCCACAATGGGGTGGATGCTGGAGGTCGAATGGTTGATGTACGAAATCGACCCGGTAGGCGGTACGGCCTGCAGGTTCTGGTTGTAGAGCCCGTGTTCGCGTACGGCGGCTTTCAGTGCGCGCCAGTCTTCCTGGGTGGGAATGGCAATGCCGGCTTGCCGGAACAACTCGGCCACGCGCTGGGTGGCAGGCTGCCAGGCTTGTTCCGTATATTTGTCGAAGTATTCGCCGCTGGCGTATTTGGATTCCTCGAAGCCGGCAAAGCGCTGGCCGCGTTCATAGGCCAGCAGGTTGGAGGCGCGCAGGGCGTGGTAGGTCACTGTGTAGAAGTACATGTTGGTGAAGTCCACGCCTTCCTCTGAACCATAGAAAATGCGTTCGCGGGCCAGGTAGCCGTGCAGGTTCATCTGCCCCAGGCCGATGGCGTGCGATTGGGCATTGCCATGGGCAATGGAGGGCACCGAACGGATATCGCTCATGTCCGATACGGCCGTCAGGCCGCGCACGGCCACTTCCACGGTACGGCCGAAATCGGGAGAATCCATGGTCTTGGCGATGTTCAGCGAGCCGAGATTGCAGGAAATGTCCTTGCCCAGGTCCGTGTAGGAAAGGTCTGGGTCGTAGCTGGCCGGCGCATTGACCTGCAGGATCTCCGAGCACAGGTTGCTCATGTTGATCCGCCCCTTGATGGGGTTGGCGCGGTTGACCGTATCCTCGAACATCAGGTACGGATAGCCCGATTCGAACTGGATCTCGGCCAAGGTCAGAAAGAATTCGCGCGCATTGATCTTGCTCTTGCGGATGCGCGGGTCGTCCACCATCTCGCGGTATTTTTCCGTGACGCTGATGTCGCCGAAGGGCTTGCCATAGACGCGTTCCACGTCATACGGTGAGAACAGGTACATGTCCTCGTTGTCGCGTGCCAGCTGGAAGGTGATATCGGGCACGACGACACCCAGCGACAGCGTCTTGATGCGGATTTTCTCGTCGGCGTTCTCGCGCTTGGTGTCCAGGAAACGCAGGATGTCGGGGTGGTGGGCATTCAGGTAGACCGCGCCGGCGCCTTGGCGTGAACCCAGCTGGTTGGCGTACGAGAAGGCATCTTCCAGCAGCTTCATGATGGGAATGATGCCGGAGGACTGGTTTTCGATCTGCTTGATGGGGGCGCCGGCTTCCCGGATGTTGCTCAGCAGGAAGGCTACGCCGCCGCCGCGCTTGGAGAGTTGCAGCGCCGAATTGATGGCGCGGCCGATGGACTCCATATTGTCTTCAATGCGCAGCAGAAAGCACGACACCAGCTCGCCGCGCTGCTTCTTGCCGGCGTTCAGGAAAGTGGGGGTCGCGGGTTGGAAGCGGCCGCTGATGATTTCATCGACCAGCGCCAGCGCCAGGCCTTCGTTGCCCTGGGCCAACGCGAGCGCGACCATGCAGACGCGGTCTTCGTAGCGTTCCAGGTAGCGCTTGCCGTCGAAAGTCTTGAGCGTATAGCTGGTGTAATACTTGAAGGCGCCCAGGAAGGTGGGGAAGCGGAACTTGCGTGCGTAGGCATCGGTGAACAGCTGGTGGATGAAATCCGGCGAATACTGACGCAGCACGTCGGCCTCGTAGTATTCCTTTTCCACCAGGTAATCGAGCTTTTCCTGCAGGTTGTGAAAGAACACCGTGTTCTGGTTCACATGTTGCAGGAAGTATTGCCGCGCCGCCATGCGGTCTTTGTCGAACTGTATCTGCCCTTGCTCGTCGAACAGATTGAGCATGGCATTGAGCGCGTGAAAATCCAGTTCAGCGCTGGCGGCGGCTTTCGGTATCAATGTTGTCGTTTCCAAAATGCTTGTACTCCGTGGCGGACTTTGATGACATCTTCTTCTGTTCCCAGCATTTCGAAGCGGTACAGCAGCGGCACCTTGCACTTCTGCGCAATGATGGTGCCGGCCAGACAATAGGCCGTACCGAAATTGGTATTGCCGGCGGCAATCACGCCACGCAGGAGCGCGCGATTGGCTTCGTGGTTCAGGAAGTGGATGACGGCCTTGGGCACGGCGCCGGCGGGGTGGCCGCCGCCGTAGGTCGGGACGATGAGAATGTAGGGTTCAGGCGCCAGCAGAAAGGCGTCCCGCGAGGACAGTGGAATACGGTGGGCAGCCATGCCCAGTTTTTCAACGAAGCGCTGGGTATTGCCGGAGCTGGTGGAAAAAAAGATGATCTGGCCCATGGCTGCGGGTTCCTGGTCCTGCTGATTGCTTGGTAAGCGGCTGGGAAAAGCACGGAGCGAGGTCGGGTCAGGCTGCCCGCCTGCCTGCCGGATTTGCCTGCCTGGCAGAAGCAGGCAGCCTGGGGACGCTGCCGCCACCCTGGCTGGCACCGGTCACCGGCCTCAGGCCAGCGCGCTGATCTTGTCCGGACGGAAGCCCGACCAGTGGTCCGCGCCGGCCACTACGACGGGGGCCTGCTGGTAGCCCAGATCGCGCACCTTTTGCAGGGCGACAGCATCTTCGGTCAGGTCCACGACCTGATAAGTGATGCCCTGTTTATCCAGCGCCCGGTAGGTGGCGACGCATTGCACGCAAGCCGGCTTGCTATAAACAGTAACGATCATGATTGCTATTCCTTGGATTGGTTTGAAAATTCCTGCATCGCGCAGAAAACGGCTGGCGCGGGATGAGGCAGGAATGAACGGGAAGTTAAGCTATCTGGTGCACAGAATAGCAAAATAGTACTAGATGTAGTGGTTACATTTTGGTTTAACCATAAATCTAGTGGTTGTATTGAATGCCGGATCAGGCCCGGAACCGCGCCAGTTCTGGCCTTGGCGGGCGCTTGCGGGCATGGCGGCCAGCGCCGGCGATATTGTTACGAAGCGCAAACCGCGTTAGCGGCTGACGTCAGCCCTCAGGCTGCCCCGAGCCTGGACGCCAGGGCCGGGCGGCGGTGTTCAAAGCCTGCCGAATGGCGTATTCTCTCGGCAGCGAGCCGGTACCGAGGGGTGCCGGCGTTTTTCTGATGCGGTTCTGCGCCATGTATTACACCTTCCTGCTGTTTGTTGTCCTGACCCTTCTGCCTCTGCTGCTGATGACGCTGCCTGCCTATCTGCGCAGTGCGCGCGGCGGCGATGGCCGTGTCAAGTTCTGGTGGGGATTGTGCCTGGCAGGCACGGCGCTCTGGGGGTTGGCGCTGGTCGTATTCTCGGACAGCTGCCTGTCGTTTGGCGGCGGCCAGGTCGTCTGTCATTCCCAGCTGGTATTGCCCGAATGGTTCCGCATGGCGGCGCTGGTCTACGTGCCGCTGGGCGGCGTGGTGGTGCCGGTCCTGTGGTTCATGGTGTTTTATGTCGCAGTGCGGCGCGCTCAGCGCCGGCGCGCCCAGGCCGGAGAGGCCTGAGCGGCAGCCCTGATATTTGCCCTTGGGGAAGGGTGAATCGGTGGCAGGTATGCGCGGGGAGCCTGTTTTTCTATCGGAACGAATCCAAGACTGTCTTGAGGCAGCACGGAATGGAGCAGGAATGACGGAGACAGCGCAAAACAAGGCGCCAACAGACCCAAGACCCGCCGCTGCGGCGCCACCCGGTGCCGTGGTTCCCCGCAGAATCCTCTGGTACGCCGTCCTGGTCATATTGATCGCAGGCAATCTGCGTCCAGTGTTTCCCAGCCTGGCAGCGCTGCTGCCGGAAATCATGGCAGCGCTGGACATGTCGGCGGCGCAGGCCAGCTATCTGACCACCTTGCCAGTCATTTGCCTGGGCATATTCGCCCCGTTGGCACCGGTCATGGCGCGCCGCCGGGGTGTCGAACGCACCATGTTCTGGGCGCTGCTGCTGTTGACGCTGGGTTCCGCGCTGCGTTTGGTTGAATCATTCTGGGTGCTGCTGCTGGCATCGGCCATGGCAGGCACCGCCATTGCCATTGGCAACGTTCTGTTGCCTGGGCTGGTCAAACGCGATTTTCCCAGGCACATGGCCTTGATGACCGGCCTGTACACCACCTTCCTCTGTGCTGGGGCGGCCTGTGCGGCCGTGCTGACCGTGCCATTGGCGCGTGCCACGGAATGGAACATGGCCCTGGCTGCCTGGGCGCTGCCGGCGGCGCTGGTCGCGCTGTTCTGGGGCGTGCATTTGCGCCGCCTGCCCGCACACCAGCCGGCTGCACCGGCGCCGCAACGGCCGGCTGCCGTCTGGCGAGACCCCTTGTCCTGGCAACTGACAGGCCTCATGGGGCTGCAATCGGCTTTGGCTTACTGTGTCTTTGGCTGGCTGGCACCCATTATGCGTAGCCGGGGCATGGATGCGGGCATGGCTGGCGTGATGGTGTCGGTATCCATCGTGGTGCAGATGGTGGCTTGCCTGTTCGTTCCCCATTTCGTCGTACGCTGTCGCGACCAGCGCTGGATCGCCAGCGTACTGGCGCTGTTTGCCGGTGGCGCCTTGCTGGGCCTGTTGTATCTGCCGTTGTCGCTGGCCTGGTTCTGGATGGTGATCCAGGGGCTGGGGCAGGGTGGCCTGATCGCGCTGGCCATGACATTTATCGTGCTGCGCGCGGCAGATTCCGCCGTGGCCTCGCGGCTGTCTGGCATGGCGCAAGGCGGCGGCTATATTCTTGCGGCGCTGGGGCCCCTGCTGGTCGGGTTGCTGCTGGAGTGGACCGGCAGCTACGCCAGTTCCGGTTGGCTGTTTGGCGGACTGGCGCTGGGGGTTGCCATCACGGGCTGGGGCGCTGGCCAGGGCCGGGTAGTGCGGGCCTGACAGGCGGGCAAGGCAGCCTTGCCGCCGCAGGCGAGGGGGCTGGTGTACGGGTATGACGGTCCGGCCCCCTGGGGGGCTGCCTGGCTCAGGATTTCATCAGAGGCAGGCGGCCGCCCGTGGCCAGTGCACGCTCCATCTGCACGCCGCGGCGGAAGCGGTACAGCTTGGCCGGGCGCCCGCCGGTTTGAGTCGATGCGCCGGTTTCCTCCACCAGGTCCTGCTGGGCAATCAGGCGCCGGAAGTTTTGCTTGTGCAGGCGCCGTCCCGCCAGGGCCTCGACGGCCTGCTGCAATTGCAGCAGGCTGAAGCTTGCAGGCATCAATTCATAGATGACCGGCCGGTACTTCAGCTTGGCGCGCAGGCGTGTCATGGCCGTGGCCAGAATGCGGCGGTGATCGTACAGCATGCTGCGCCCGGGCAGCAGGTCGGTGCCAGCAGTCGGGGATTCCGGCACCAGGCTGGCTTCATAGAGCAGTTCGTAGCGCGGCAGCGTGCGTTCTTCATCCCAGATATCGTTTTCCAGGCCGAAAAGCGCGCAGCAGCGCTGCCACTGGCGTTCGCGCAGGCCGCGTGGCTGGCTGCGCGCCCAGGCGCGCAGGCGGGTGGCGATATCGGCGAGCAGCAAGGCATTGCTGTCGTCGCGGCGGTCTTCCCAGGGGAAGTATTCATACCAGCTGCGCCAGCTTGCATCCAGATCCGCCGGCGCGTCGCCTGCCAGGGTGAGGCCGAGATAGCTGATGGATATCGTGCGCATGTCCGGGGCATCCGCATGGCGGCCGCGATCGGCAAAGGTGTAGAGCTGTTCGAGATAGCCCAGCGGGTGGTGGGTTTGCGCCTCTACCCAGCCGCGCAGGCCGGCCTGCAGCGAACGGTGGGCCATGACGAAGGGGCCGGCGGGGAAGGTAAGCCCGCCCTGAATGGTCAGGACGGAGGGCGCCTGGCTGTCGGCGGCGGCCAGGACGGCCACCAGTTCCACAGCCAGCGTATCGGAAGCCAGGGTCTGCATGACGATGATCGGTGTCGGGTCAGGTCAGGCGCGAGGCGACGAAACGCTTGAAGGGGCTGGCCGAACTGGCGAAGCGCAAAGTGGCTTCGCGCAGCAGGCGGCCTGGCGGCGTGTCGTTGGTGAACATGGTGACGACCAGATTGGTGGACAGGAACAAGGGCAGCGTGTGCAGGCGGTGGGCGCGTTCATAGCGCTTGAGCCAGCTGCTGTCGCCGATATCCGCATTGCGCCTTGCCGCGGTCAATACCTGTCGCGACAGACTGGCCACACTGCGCAGGCCCAGGTTGAAACCATGCGCGGTGACCGGGTGCATGCCCACGGCGGCGTCGCCCACCAGCGCGAAGCGCGGGCCGGCGAAACGGTAGGCATAGACCCCGACCAGCGGATACACGTGGCGGGTGCTGGCCGTGCTCATCTTTCCCAGGCGCTGATCAAAGCGCCGCGTCATCTCGTCGGCGAAGCTGGCGTCATCCAGTGCCTGTAGTGCCTGGATCTGGTGGTGCGGCAAGGTCAGCACGGCCGAGGCGCGCAGGCCGTTGAGCGGCAGCAATGCCAGCGTCTGGCCATAGCCGAACCATTCCCAGGCGACGTGGCCATGGTCGATTTCATGATCCAGGCGGCCGACCATCATGGATTTGCCGAAATCGTGCATATAAGCGCCTATGCCCATGGCACGGCGCATCGAGGAAAAGCGGCTGTCGGCGGCGACCAGCAGGCGGGTGTGCAATTGGCGGCCATCGGACAGGCTGACCCGCGTGCTGTGCTCGCCCGGTTCTACCGTGACGGCACTGGTGCCGTCGAGCACCTCGATAGTCGGACGCTGGGACACTGCCTGCCAAGCCGCGCGCCGGATACAGCAATTGGGTACCAGCCAGCCCAGCTGGTCGCTGCCGCCGGCCTGAGCGGTGATCGCCATGGGGTTGCGCGAGCTGCCGTTGAATACGTGTGCGTCGCGCAGCAGGGAAATGTCGTCTTCGGCAATCAGTTGCCAGACGCCCAGTTCTTCAAGCAACTGGCGCGATTCGTGCGATAGCGCAATCTCGCGGCCATCGAAGGCGGGGTCGGCCAGGCTGGAGGCCGGCTGCTGTTCGACGATAGTCACGGACAGGCCGCCCGCCGACAGGGCGCGCGCCAGGCACAGGCCGGCGGGGCCGGCGCCGACGATGACGACATCCTTTTCCGCAGCGTGGGTCATGAGGTACTCCAGAAAGACAGATAGGCGGCAGTTTAGAGCCTGTTTGCAGGCGGCGCCATGCCGGTGGCAGGCGCACTTGATCCAGCACAAGCGGGGCTGGCGACCGCGCCCTGCATAATACCCAATGCGCGCCGCCTGCGCTGTATTCCCGACAGCAGTCTGTTGCATAAATCTGCCCGAATCAGCGGCTTTTCGCTTAGTATTCACCAGCCGTACCCATGTTTTCCCTGTGCGGTCTTCTTCTTCATTCTTTACAGTGGCGACCATGCGCTCTGCACATTTGCACTATCGGGTCTTCGTCCTGTTGCTGACGGTCGTTTCGTTGGCTTTCTTCTGGCTCATGCTGCCGTTTTTCACGGCCATTTTCTGGGGGACTGTTCTGGCGGTGCTGTTTATGCCCCTGAATCAATACATGATGCGTATTCTGCGCGGCCGGAAGAATCTTGCCGCGTTATTGACGCTGTGCGCGGCGTTGTTGTGTGTGATCCTGCCAGTGGCCTTTATCACTGGGGCCTTGGTCAAGGAAATCATCGCGCTCTATGAGCGCATCAGTTCCGGGCAGCTTAACTTTTCCCTGTACTTCCACCAGATCGTCAATGCCCTGCCGCCTTCCTTGCAGGAGTACGTGGTGCGCCTGACAGGTGAGGAATCGGGCGGGCAGGGCAAGGTGGCTTCCACCATCATGCAGGTCAGTCAGTATGTGGCTTCCCACGCGGTCAGCCTGGGCCAGAATACGCTGCAATTCGTGGTGGGCGCGGGCATCATGATGTACCTGCTGTTCTTCCTGTTGCGTGATGGCACCTGGCTGTCGCAGCGCATCCGCCGCGCAGTGCCGCTGAGCGACATGCACAAGCAGAACCTGGCGCGTAACTTCACGACCGTGGTGCGCGCAACCGTCAAGGGCAACATCGCGGTGGCTGCGGCGCAAGGCTTGCTGGGTGGCCTGAGCTTCTGGTTCCTGGGCATCCAGGGCGCCTTGCTGTGGGGGGTCGTCATGGCGTTTCTGTCCTTGCTGCCGGCCGTCGGCGCCAGCCTGATCTGGGGCCCGGTGGCCATCTATTTCCTGGTAACCGGCGCAACCTGGCAGGGGGTGTTCCTGCTGCTGTACGGCATTCTGGTGATTGGTCTCATGGATAACGTCTTGCGTCCGCTGCTGGTGGGTAAGGACCTGCGCATGCCGGACTACCTGGTGCTGATTTCCACGCTGGGCGGGCTGACACTATTCGGCTTGAACGGGTTCGTGATGGGGCCGCTGATTGCCGCGTTGTTCATTGCAGTCTGGAATCTGTTCGTGGATATTCCGACGGCGCCTTCTGATCGTCACGGCCGTAATGCGCATCTGCGTTGATAAGCGGAAACGCCAGTATTGATGCGCTTTTTGCGTGTATCTGGATGGTCTGAAGAGGGTTCCTGGGGCGATTCCGAATGCCCCGGGAAAGACAATTTAAAAAAATTCCGATTTTCCGATTGACTGCGGCTGAAATTCCGGTCATAGTGGAGACGCAGATGGTCAAGCGACGCGGGTTTCAGTACACCAGTCGCCCAGTGTTGGTATCTAGGTTGTGTTCGACGTCCCTTCCTTGATCGTTTCTGGCAATCCCGGGCGTTGCGCCCGTTTATTCAAGGAAGTTTTTAGTTATGGCAACCGGTACCGTTAAATGGTTCAACCCTGAAAAGGGCTTCGGCTTCATCGTTCCTGATGAAGGCGGCAAGGATCTCTTCGCTCACTACTCCGAAATCCGTATCAACGGTTTCAAGTCGTTGGAAGAAAACCAGCGCGTGAGCTATGAAATCGGCGAAGGCCCCAAGGGCCCGAACGCAAAGAACATCGAACTGCTGGCCTAATACCGGCGAGTTCGTTGCCGCATCACCCTTCACCGGGTGATGCGGCAGGAAAAGACCGCAGCCCCTGGCTGCGGTCTTTTTTTATTCTGCCAGGGTTTCCTGACGCTGCGGCGCAATTGGTGGCCTTGTCCATCAAGGCGGGCGGGTCCGGTGTCAGTGCGCACGGGCCGGATGCCTGATTGCTGCGCAGCATGCCAGCGCTCAGCGCAGTGCGCTGGCCGAGGCCTCGCGCAGCGCCAGGGTGATCTGCTGCAGCGTGATGGAGCGTATGGCTGCATGTTGCCAGTAGAGCGGTACATCCAGCCAGCGTTCCGTGTCCAGCAGGCTGAGGGTGCCGTCACGCAGCGCAGGTGCAATCAGGGATTCGGGCGCCAGGCACCAGCCCAGGCCCCTGGCTGCAGCTTCCACGAAACCTTTGGATGTGGGAATGTAGTGCACCGGTGGCATCAGGCGCGCGCGGGTAATGCGGCGCACGAAGCGCCATTGTAGTGCGTCCTTGCGATTGAAGACGATCATGGGGGCGGCGGCGAAGGCTGCTGCATTCAATCCGGCGCCGAAATAGCGTTCGCGGAATGCGGGCGCGGCAATGGCGCGGTAGCGCATCGTGCCCAGCGGCTGGACATTGCAGCCCTGCAAGGGCTGGGGCTCGGCGGTGACCGCACCCAGCACCGAGCCGTCGCGCAGCAGGTCCAGCGTATGGTCCTGGTCATCGACACGGATATCGAAGACATGCCCATGGCGCTGGTGCAGCAGGGCCAGTGCAGCCACGAACCAGGTTTCCAGCGAATCGTCATTGACGGCGATGGCGATAGGGTGGGCCGTTCCCGCCTGGCCAGCCGGCAGGAAGTCGGCGAGCGCTTCGGCCTGCAGCGCCTGCATGGGACGTACACGCCGCAACAGGCGTTCTCCGGCAGGGGTCGGCCGGCATGGGGATTGGCGCACGATCAGCACCTGGCCGAGCCTGTCTTCCAGCGCCTTGATTCGTTGGGAAATAGCCGAAGGCGTGACCGACAGGCGCCGTGCCGCGGCTTCGAAGCTGCCTTCTTCCAGTACGGCGGCAAAAGCGGCGAGTTGTGGGTGTATCAAATCCAAGGCAGCTGTCCAGGCATCGGTATCGAATTAAGAAATTCTTTATATGGTACAGAAAAAATAGCTAGTCTTAATCTGGGCTGTCGGCCAGCATAGGCGCTTTCCCGTCTTGTTGCGCTAGTTTCATCCTTATGTACCTTGCTGCTGCCACCACTGGTTTTTTCTCCGGCGCCGGGCTGATCATCGCCATCGGAGCACAGAATGCGTTCGTCTTGCGGCAGAGCCTGGAACGGCGGCATGTCGGGCTGGTGATCAGCGTGTGCGCGCTGGGTGACATCCTGTTCATCGTCTGCGGGGTAGCAGGTATCGAAGCGCTGGTCCGCACGTGGCCGGGCCTGCTGCAATTACTGCGTTTCGGTGGCGCAGCCTTCCTGGCGGTCTATGGCCTGATGGCGGCCTGGCGGGCCTGGCGCGGTCAGGCCGCCCTGACGCAGACTGCCGCAGGGGCCGTCAGCCGTCGGCGCGTGGTGCTGGCCTGCCTGGCCTTTACGTTCCTCAACCCCCATGTCTATCTGGACACGATGGTCTTGCTGGGTAGCTTGTCGACCCAGTACGGCGGCCTGACACGCTGGGCCTTCGCCGCCGGCGCCTGCCTGGCCAGTGTGACCTGGTTTTTGAGCCTGGGCTATGGCGCGCGATTGCTGCTGCCGGTGTTCAGGCGTCCGGCTGCCTGGCGGGTGCTGGATGCGCTGGTGGCGGCCTTCATGCTGGTGCTGTGCGTGTTGATGCTGTCGCGGCCCCTGCATTGATCCCGGACGCAGCAAACATAATCGTCGCAGGCGTCCAGGGCGCAGATCAGCGTGGCAGGACGCGATAGTGTGATTGCACGAAGCCGAATGGGTAGGCGTGCGAACTGACGAGCGTCAAAGGCTGGTCTTCGGGCAGGCTGCCGAATAGCGGGCGGCCTTGCCCCAGAAGCAGCGGAATCGTGGTCAGGGTGATGTCAGTTACCAGGCCAGCTTGAAGAAAGGACTGGATCAGCCGGCCGCCGTCGAGGTACAGCCGGCCATAGCCGGCCTGCTGCGCGGCTTCGACGAGAGCGGCAGGCGAGGCCGCAGTGAGGCGTACCTTGTCAGGCAGGGCCTGGCCGGCAGCCAGCGGAGAACGCGTGACAACCCAGACCGGCTTGTCGGCATAGGGCCATTGCGGAAATTCCATGACCTTATCGAAGGTGTTGCGGCCCATCACCAGCAGGTCCACGGAGCGCATGAACGTGGCATAGCCGCAATCCTCTCCTGGCGTCACGGCGCCATTGGCGCGTTCCAGCCAGTCAATGGCGCCATCCTGGCGGGCGATGAAGCCGTCCAGGGACGAAGCGATGAAAACCGAGCAGCAGAGGGTCATTGCGGAGCAACCTCAGGAGGGGGGGGAGCCGTGGCGCGGGGGCCGGCACCAGGGCCAGGGCCGCCAGTGTACAGATAACCGCATAGCGTATCCACAATGGCCTGTTGCACGGCTTGCTCTGGGAACTGCGGCCAGGGGGAGAGCACGGCGGCGTGGATCAGGGCTTCCATGGTTTGCAGCAACACCCAGGCCGCCAGGTCCAGGTTCGTGGGCTGGATTTCGTCGCGGTGGCGCTCCAGTATCTGGCGGAATTGCTTGAAGATGGCTTGGTCCGCCGGGCTTTCCTCGGACGGCACGTCATAAAAGGGAAACTCCTTTTCCAGCACGCGATGCAACTCCGGCTCCACCCGATGCACCGCCAGCCATGCACTGACGATGGCCGCCAGGCGATCGCGCAATTGGTTGGGGTAGGGTGCCTGCATGACCGATGCCATGACATCGTATAGCTGCGCGGCATGGCGTTCGTGCAGGGCCGTGATCAGGGAGTCCTTGTTTGGAAAATACTGGTATACGGAACCGATGCTGACCCCGGCTCGTTCAGCGACGAGATTGGTGGTGGTGCCGGCGTAGCCGCGTTCGGACAGAACGCGAGCGGTTGCTTCAAGAATGGCCTCGACCAGGGCTCGGGAACGGGCCTGGCGCGGCGTCTTTCTTGGCTGTTGGAGCGGTTGCATGGCGGTCCGATAAAGCGAGTATCAAATGCGAGTAATAGCTCATATTATTCCACGTAACGAATCAAGGCTGATGTTCTGGAGGATTTATGTCACAAGATTTTCGTTACACGGCTGCCCGGCTGGCGGCCAGCCGGATGGGAGTACAGCATGGGTGAAAGAGAAAGGGCGGCCATGGCACGCGCCGCTGTTGACGTCGTTGCGGTTGCCGAACTGACGCCGCATATGCGGCGCATTACTTTGGGCGGCAGCGAGATGGCGGCCTTCCTGCAGGCCGATGGCATCGAAGACCCGGCAGCCTGGGTGAAGGTATTTCTGCCGACCGGAGAAGGCCGGGCGTACACCATACGCAGCGTCAACCGGCGTGCTGCGACGCTGGATCTGGATTTTGTCATGCATGGCGACGAAGGCCCCGCCTCTGCCTGGGCGGCAGGAGCACAGGTGGGGGACCGCCTGATGATCGCCGGGCCGCGTTCAGGGCGTTTCGAGCTCCCTGATGATGCCCGCTGGGTGTTGCTGGCCGGGGATGCGACGGCGCTGCCCGCGATACAGGTGATCGCCGAAACCTTGCCAGCCGGCATCAAGGTCAAGGTCTATGCCGAGATAGCCGCCCAGGCCGACCGCCAGCGTATAGACACGCTGGCCAGCATGCGCATCGCCTGGTTGCAGGCGCAGGGTGACGCTGGCAGCGTGCTGCGCCAAAGCCTCATGTTCCGGCCGTTCCCGGCGGGGCCTGGCTATATCTGGGTAGCGGGGGAATCCGCCATGGTGAAGGCCTTGCGCAAGCACTACCTGCAGGAGCGTGAAATGCCGGTACACCGTGTCAGCGCCAGCGGCTACTGGAAGGCGGGGGAAGCGGATCACCGGGATGCTTGAGCCTGGTAGCGGCCCGGCTGACGGACATTGGCACGGGATCGTGCCGGCGCGCAGGTAGCGAAGATTCAGGCACTGGCGGATGCTGCCAATTCGGTCAGCAGCGTTTGCAGCAGCTCGCTGGCAGGCATGGCGCGCGCCCTTGCGAATGACTGGCCGGCCCATTGGGCTGCATAGCCGTGGTCGCCTCGGGAGATAGCCAGGGCACTGAGCTGCTTGGCGGCATCATAGGCTAGCGGGTAGTCGGCCGGCCGTGGGCTGCCTGAAGCGGTGCCATGGCGTATCAGGTCGTTGAGAAGGCCGCGGGCCGGTCGGCCGGACAGTACTGTTGTGAGGCGTGTTTCCAGTCCTGCCGGATGAAGCAGCCTGTCGCGGTAAGCTGCGTTGGCCGAGCTCTCTGGGCAGGGAACAAAGGCCGTACCCAATTGGGCAGCAGCAGCCCCGGCGTTCAGGGCGGCGCAGATGTCCGCACCGGTCATGAGGCCTCCCGCAGCAATGACAGGCAGGCCGATATGGCCATGCAGGCGTTGCAGCAGGGCCAGCGTGCCCAGCGCTTCATCCGGGCCTTCCGGATCAAATATGCCACGATGGCCGCCGGCTTCTATGCCTTGCGCGACCACAGCATCCAGGCCGGCCGCTTCGATGCGGCGCGCTTCGTCCAGGCTGGTGGCGCTGGCCATAAGGAAAATGCCGGCTTCGCGCAGGGCGCGGGCCTGCTCCGGGCGTGGCAGGCCGAAATGGAAGCTGACGACCGCCGGGCGTTCTTCCAGCAGCATGTCCAGAATGCTGTCGTCTGCCAGGAAACTGGGATAGATTTCTTCCAGACGGGCGGGGGGCTGTCCGCCGAAACGGGCGAACAGCGGCGCCAGGTGCTGCAGCCAAGCGGCCTCGCGTGTGGCATCCCTGCGCGCGGGGGCATGGGTGAAGACATTGACGTTGAAGGGGTGCTGCGTCTGGCTGGCGGTGGCCCGTATCATGTCGCGCGCCTGCGCCGTCGTGTTCGAGCCTATGCCAAGGGAACCCAGCCCTCCCGCGTTGGAGACGGCTGCCGCCAGAGCCGGCGTGGCAACGCCGGCCATTGGCGCCTGAATAATGGGATGGGAAATAGCCAGCCGTTGGCAAAACGATGAGGCATGATCCATGGCAGCGTGGTCCTTGCTGGTGTGGGCTCGAGCGGGAAAGGAGTAGGGTCCGGGTGCAGGTACAGTGCCGGTATGGCCCAAGTATCCTCCCAAAGCGGCGGCAAGACAAATGAGCGAGCGGAAAGCAAAAGGCCTGGCGAGCGATGGCTGCCAGGCCTTTTGACGTCAGCGCAAAATTGCGTCCGGGATCAGCTGGATTTCTTTTCGCCGCCCAGGGCGTCCACCAGCGCGGTCACCAACTTGGCCAGTTCCCCGGTCATCAGCGTCATGTCGGCATCGAAGCGTTCATCTTCCGCCATGCCGGCAGCTTCGCTGTTTTCGGCCAGGACGTCCAGCGGTGCAACCCGCTTGATGTCCAGCGCGTCGGTGAGGACGAAGGACACGCGGTCTTCCCAGGTCAGGGCCAGGCGCGTGCATTGTTTGCCGCTGGCAATATGGCGGCGCAGTTCCTCGGGCTCGGGGGCGTGCTTGACATAGCGCACGGCCGCCTTGCCGTCGCCGGCGGCGCGCAGCTCGGTGTCCTGGTCAATGGTGAAGCCGGCAGGGGCTTCGTCGTCGGCCAGCCAGCCGGTCATGGCCGCGCCGGGGGATTGCTCAACGTACAGGGGCTCGGCGGGGAAGGGGCTGAGGGTCTTGGCCAGCAGGCCCAGTGCTTCGTCGGCCTTGGCCGAGGCGGCGGCGTCGATCACCAGCCAGCGGTTCTTGCGGTCGATCCAGATCAGCGTATCGCGGCTGATGCTGAAGGCGCGCGGCAGCAGCTCATCGTAAATGCGCTCCTTCAGTTCCTTCATCTGCTTGCGGCCCGGCTTGTAGCCCTGCTGCGCTTCGAAGTCGGCTGCGCGTTCCTTGGCCACCTGATTGACCACGGTGCTGGGCAGCAGCTTCTTTTCGGTGCGCAGCGAGATCAGGATCTGGTCACCGATGGCATGGGCGAAGCGGCCGTTTTCGCGTACCGGCGTCCAGCCCAAAGTCTGGGGCTGGGAGGTGTTGCCGGGCGTGAAAGCCAGTGTGGCAAGCTGTTCGTCCAGCTCGTCCACGCTGGGATTCCAGCTGGCGTTCAGACGATAGAGTTTCAGGTTCTTGAACCACATGGCGCGCTCGCAAAAGTGGGCATTCTAATACAGCCCTGGCAGACAGGGGGATGGCGGCGTGCTTGCTTGGCTACATCTTGTGTCTGCCGCTTGCGTCCGACTTCAGCGGGCGAAGCCCTGCAGCGTGATCTTGCCCACGGTGTGCCCGTCCTCCAGGCGTGCATGGGCCAGGCGCAGGTTGGCGGCATTGATGCTCCCCAGTGATTCCGTTCGGGTGCTCGCGATTTTCCCCTGGTCGGCCAGGGCGGCCACGGCGCGCAGGATGTCCTGCTGGCGTGCCAGGTCTGCGGTTCCCAGCAGGGAGCGGGTGAACATGAATTCCCAATGCACGGACAGGCTCTTGCGCTTGAGGGGCACGATATCCAGGACATCCGGATCGTCTATCAGGACGATGCGGCCCTGCGCCGCGATCAGCGCCTCGATATCGGCCAGGTAGGCCGCGCTATTCGTGGTGGACAGGACGAATGCCGGGGCGCCCAGGCCCAGGGCGGCGACTTGTGGCGCTAGGGGTTCGCGATGGTCGAGCACGTAATGGGCGCCCATTTTTCGCACCCAGTCGATGGATGCTGGGCGGGACGCGGTGGCGATGACGTTCAGGCCGGTCATGGCGCGGGCCAGCTGGATGGTCATGGAGCCCACGCCACCGGCGCCACCGATGATCAAGATGGCATTGGCCGCGCCGGCGACGGGTTGCTCGACCTGCAGGCGGTCGAACAGCGTCTCCCAGGCGGTCAGCGCCGTCAGGGGCAGTGCGGCAGCCGCTGCGTCATCCAGGGTGGCGGGGGCATGGGCGGCAATGCGGGCGTCGACGGCCTGCAGTTCGGCATAGGCGCCAGGCCGGTTGATGGCGCCGGCATAGAACACACGGTCACCGGGCAGAAAGCCGCTGACCCGGCTGCCGACCGCCTGCACAATGCCGACAGCGTCCCAGCCGAGGATGCGCCAGTCGCCAGGGGCGGGGCGTGCCGATGCCCTGACCTTTGTGTCCGCCGGGTTGACGGCAATGGCTCGGACCTCCACCAGCAGGTCGTACTCGTCATAGACGGGCGTTGGGAGGTTCACATCGACCAGGGATTCAGGGGAAGAGATGGGCAGGGGACGATTGAAACCGACGGCTTGCATCAGGCACTCCTTTTTTGCGGGAAACAGGGCAATGGAGCTATTCTGGCAATCCCTTTGAAATCAGGGCATCAGTTCGAACAGACTAGCAACAAGGGAATCACCCTGATGCAGCGTCTTAATCCCTTTGAAATCAGGGCATCAGTTCGAACAGCGTCTTGTGGAATTCTTCCAAGAATTCTCTGGGTCTTAATCCCTTTGAAATCAGGGCATCAGTTCGAACGGAAAGCAAGGAACGAGTCGATCGACTCAAGCAGTCTTAATCCCTTTGAAATCAGGGCATCAGTTCGAACATGCCAATTTCGATAAAACCATTAGCATCATGTCTTAATCCCTTTGAAATCAGGGCATCAGTTCGAACGTTGTCCGTGAGGAACTGCGCACCTTGTCTCGTGATGTTGTCTTAATCCCTTTGAAATCAGGGCATCAGTTCGAACCTAACCTACGAGCCGATGCGCAGCAGCTTGCACCGTCTTAATCCCTTTGAAATCAGGGCATCAGTTCGAACGGCTGACGCAGGAACTGCGTCAGGCGGCGTTGGTCTTAATCCCTTTGAAATCAGGGCATCAGTTCGAACGCTGGTTGGCCGATGCATTGGTGCCGATGACCTGGTCTTAATCCCTTTGAAATCAGGGCATCAGTTCGAACGCGTCGTATCTGCCAAACTCCGTCAAAAGCTTGCGTCTTAATCCCTTTGAAATCAGGGCATCAGTTCGAACGAAATCTTCGCCCATATTCCAGGGACTTAGTCGTCTTAATCCCTTTGAAATCAGGGCATCAGTTCGAACTATAATGCTTTACTGTATTACTTGCTCCTTAGTCTTAATCCCTTTGAAATCAGGGCATCAGTTCGAACGAAAGTGATACCGAGCCTACCTTGGTCGTGAAAGGTCTTAATCCCTTTGAAATCAGGGCATCAGTTCGAACGTATGCGCCGTGACAGCCTCAGCGTGTGGATCATGTCTTAATCCCTTTGAAATCAGGGCATCAGTTCGAACAAACCTCCATTGATGCCTTTAAGGCTTTAGGTCTTAATCCCTTTGAAATCAGGGCATC
This sequence comes from Kerstersia gyiorum, assembly GCF_048595715.1. Classification (NCBI taxonomy): domain Bacteria; kingdom Pseudomonadati; phylum Pseudomonadota; class Betaproteobacteria; order Burkholderiales; family Alcaligenaceae; genus Kerstersia; species Kerstersia gyiorum. The sequence goes on along the minus strand of NZ_CP169556.1, from coordinate 2,454,030 downwards.
AGTTCGAACGATCTGGGCCAGCGCTTCATCCAGCTGCGCCTGGGTCTTAATCCCTTTGAAATCAGGGCATCAGTTCGAACGCATTCTTCGGCATCGTATTGCATGATGCTCTCGAGTCTTAATCCCTTTGAAATCAGGGCATCAGTTCGAACGTCTTGGCAGATGCATTCAAACGCGATCAAGTCTTAATCCCTTTGAAATCAGGGCATCAGTTCGAACCGCTGGCCTTCGCCAAGGTCATTGCCAATGCTGAGTCTTAATCCCTTTGAAATCAGGGCATCAGTTCGAACGATGCCGATATTCAACTGGCTGCGCTGTCTTCGTCTTAATCCCTTTGAAATCAGGGCATCAGTTCGAACGTACAGTGGCCGCTGGGTGCCGCGCTGAAGCGTGTCTTAATCCCTTTGAAATCAGGGCATCAGTTCGAACAAATATCTGGATCGCCTTTACGAAGTCTTGCATGTCTTAATCCCTTTGAAATCAGGGCATCAGTTCGAACGAAAAGGACATTCGCTATTACCTGAACGGCGTTTTGTCTTAATCCCTTTGAAATCAGGGCATCAGTTCGAACCTACAAGTGGGATGAACTGCCGGATCGTCTGGGTCTTAATCCCTTTGAAATCAGGGCATCAGTTCGAACGAAATCAGGCCCAAAGCCCGCAGACGAGATGTCTTAATCCCTTTGAAATCAGGGCATCAGTTCGAACTCCGTCAACCACGTCAACAGCCTGGGGATGGGTGGGTCTTAATCCCTTTGAAATCAGGGCATCAGTTCGAACACTTGAATGCCATCATGCTCATGAACATGGGTGTGTCTTAATCCCTTTGAAATCAGGGCATCAGTTCGAACGGATCAAACCTACGCCGATGGTACTGTCCAGGTCTTAATCCCTTTGAAATCAGGGCATCAGTTCGAACAAAATAAGGAAGTGGATGAAACAGTACGCGGCAGGTCTTAATCCCTTTGAAATCAGGGCATCAGTTCGAACGGCCCAAAGCCCGCAGATGTGGTTGGGGAAAATGTCTTAATCCCTTTGAAATCAGGGCATCAGTTCGAACGTTTGGACCCTGGTGCGTCATTCGCGGCGATTTGTCTTAATCCCTTTGAAATCAGGGCATCAGTTCGAACGAATGGTCGGGCCAACATATAAAAACAAACCGGGTCTTAATCCCTTTGAAATCAGGGCATCAGTTCGAACCCAAAAGGAATGCGGAGTTTGCGGGGCTATATTGTCTTAATCCCTTTGAAATCAGGGCATCAGTTCGAACTACGACCTACTGACGAAATCCGGGCATGTTATGTCTTAATCCCTTTGAAATCAGGGCATCAGTTCGAACCCTGAGTATGCAGACAACTGGCATGACATTCAGGGTCTTAATCCCTTTGAAATCAGGGCATCAGTTCGAACCCCGCCAGCTATCGCAAGCGCATCCGCGCCATGGCGTCTTAATCCCTTTGAAATCAGGGCATCAGTTCGAACCACTGGGGCGAGTTCAATCCCGAGTATTTCATGTCTTAATCCCTTTGAAATCAGGGCATCAGTTCGAACAAGACCGCGACTCGCTTTGTCACTGAGCTGTTGGGTCTTAATCCCTTTGAAATCAGGGCATCAGTTCGAACTCATCAAGCGAGTGTGGGTGCTCAGCGAGGCAGGTCTTAATCCCTTTGAAATCAGGGCATCAGTTCGAACACACCTGAATATTTAACTTCGAGGAAACTATTATGTCTTAATCCCTTTGAAATCAGGGCATCAGTTCGAACTTGTAGACCAGGCTCATTAACATGATATGTGGTCTTAATCCCTTTGAAATCAGGGCATCAGTTCGAACAATCATTAATCAAGGAAATCCATCATGATTAATCTCGTCTTAATCCCTTTGAAATCAGGGCATCAGTTCGAACAAAGAACTGAGCGAAAAGAAGTTCGATGAAATGTCTTAATCCCTTTGAAATCAGGGCATCAGTTCGAACAGAACAACGTGGCCTTCACCATCCCGGAGAAGAAGTCTTAATCCCTTTGAAATCAGGGCATCAGTTCGAACGCAAGCTGCGGCGCTTAAGTCCTTCGTCCAGCTGAGTCTTAATCCCTTTGAAATCAGGGCATCAGTTCGAACTGAGCAATTCGAGAAAAGCATCCGCGCTCAAGTGGTCTTAATCCCTTTGAAATCAGGGCATCAGTTCGAACGGCTCCAGCAGAAAAACACATATATATCAGTAGGTTGAAGAGCGGGTTCCCATGGATTGAAAAATTCCAAGAGCGGATTGTCGCGCTTTATTCTGAGTGCTGCTCCATGTGTTGGTAGCAAGAGGTGGCAGCATATCATGACTTGCTCGCCTGTAATAATTTTTGTAGCGTGCTGCCTGCTTCCGATAGCAGCAAGGTATCGTCAGGCAGGCCTTTTCGACCGATGGTGTCAATATTTAGCTGTTCAGGTAGCTGGTAGCCTCGAACATCATCGGATTTTTTATCTATTTTTGTCTCGATGCTTGCCATTAAGTCAGCCATCTGTGCCGCACTGCCTTGAAAATGAAATACTGAATATTGAACTGGTGTTGCAAATTTTACAAGGAATCGGTGCAATTTGGCCAGGCGCTTTGGATTGGTAATATCGTAAGTGATCAACCAACTTCGTTGTGCAGTCATTGCCATTGGTTGACCTCCCTTGCCATGTGCCGCTTGAGATCGCCCAGATGCAATAGCAGGCGATATTCATGTTGATGTAGCCAGGATTCGAATAGGTATGTGCTTAATTTACTGTGGGTTACGCTGCCGGGAAGGGTTCCGCTGTCGAAATTGAGTTCGGCCCACAGTAAATCTGCAAATTCCACAACCAAATCAAGCTGGCTGGCATTGAAACCCCAATAGCGGCTTTGCAAACCATTCTGTTGAAGTCGGTCGGTGACGGCTGCCTGGCACCAGGCCAGACCATCTTTGTTAAAGGTAATTGGATACTTCCCGTGATAAACAAATTCACGTTTTATTATTTGAAAATCATTTGTATTAATTGTTTGTTCTGCCTTGATTGCGCGTTCAGCGCAAGTCGTCAGTATTTCCAGTCTACGGCGGGCACGCCAGTTGATGAATCTATCAGCCCAATCGGGGAGTTCCAGATAGGTATCGATCAGGGTAGATGCTGACTGAAGAACGTCGAAATGGCTTTGTGTGTGTCCCAGTGTTTCTCCACTGCCGTTCGCCCAGGTGATGGGAATGCTGTTGTGCAGGCAGAGCGCCAATGCCTTGCCTGTCCAGGAAAGATTGGAATTGCAAATGACGCGGCGAATGCGGGCAATGGGAAAGCGTTGTGTGCTGGCGGATTCACGATATAGCGCCAGGTGATCCAGGCCTGCTTTCATATGAGCGGGTGTTGGGCACAGAATATACAAAGGTTTACGGTCTGGGGCGACCCCTTTGGAGATTTGACGATATGCATTGCGTGTCATGTCAAAATTCTTCCTCATCATCATACTGAGCCAACCATGGTTCGCCTGTTTGACGCAGTTGCTGCGCCAGAAGATTGCTGCGCTGGCGCAGCCAACGTCTGGGCAATGAGGCGAATTGTTCCCAGCCGGCGTAAAAGTGGGAACGGCCCGCTTTTCCAAGAAGGCAAGCTCCTTTGTCTGTGCTGAAGTGTTCGGGGCGCAGTTGCGCAGTGCTGAATTGTTCCCAGACCCACTTGTCGACGATGGGACGCAGTGGTTCTATCAGATCGCAGGCCAGAGATTCTCGTCCAAAGGCTGGGCGGTGATAAAAGCCCAACAAGGGATCAAGCCCTGCAGTATGGATGGTGCGCACGGCTTCAAAATGAAGCATGGTATAGGCCAATGAAAGGCAGGCATTGACAGGGTCTCGTGGCGGGCGGCGATTGCGGCCCTTGAAGTCGAGAGCGGGGGCGAACAATGCGGTATAGCCGCTGAAATAGGCTCGCGCTCCGCTTCCTTCCAGACCGCGTAGGCGGCTGGTTGAAATTTGTATGTCCTTGGCCTTGATCAATACGTCGGCGATGCAGTTGCGTGCGTCGAACAATGGCTTGCGGATGTCGGGGCGGCGGTTTTCTGCCTGCATAAGCAAATGATGCTGGCGGCGCAGTTTGGCGATAACAAGCTGCTGCGCCCAACTATCGCAGAAGGCGGGATTCATCACTTGCTGCGCCTGTGCGAGACGAATGGCGGCATCGTTATGAGCAGGGCCAAGCACAATGGCGGTTTGGCGGCTTGCACGCGGGCTCATCAATAGTGTTGTCGCACCTGCCTGCGCCAGTTTGATGAGTACGGCACTATCCAATCGTGTGCGTGCTCCTTGAATGATCACACGTTCAATCAGACGCAGCGGAATTGTCTGGCTGCGATTGCCGTTCTCGTACAGCGCCAGGGCACCATCGGAAATACGGACTTCAAGGTCAGCGCGGTCGAGCAGCAGTGTTGCCATTTTTATCCTATGTAAAAATAGTCTGGGTCAGACGGTTGCGTGGCCATACCCAGGGCGTAGGTGCGGGCACGCGGGTCAAGACGCAGCAGAAAGAAGCGATCTTCTGTGTCATCAAGCAGCTGAACCATGCTGTGCAAAAGTTCTCTACGTTCACTGCGACTCAGAAAAATTTCATGCACTGACTTTTGCCCACCCGTGGTGTAGCCGCGTATCAGTGCCAGGGCTGACGCACCGCGGCTGGCGTGGGAAATGTCGTAAGCAGCAAGGTACAGGTTGCGCAGAGCCATGGCTGGGCGTGTGGCAGCAGTGCCTGTTCAGTCCCAGAGGCTTCGAATGAGACCGACTGCTCCCGAGACAACGGCAATTGGCACCACGATGGGGGAGGCAGCAGTGGCCAGGGTTGTCAGGCCTGCAGCAGATGCGGCAACGGAAATTGCTCCGCCAGCGACCCCGCCGAGAAACGCACCGGAGCCTGTGGCGATAACACTGCGGCCTGTACTGACCTGGTTGGTGCCGGTAATGGTGCGAGAGAGTTTTTCGCCAGCAAGACCTGCAATGACTGCGTTCTGGATGCTCATCTGAGTTTCTTTGTGTTGTGAGTTTCGATAGATGAGATTGTGCGTCTCAGGCAGGCAAAATATCTTGCTGGCAAGCTTGCCGGCTCCGACGGAGCAGGTAGGTAGATTTTTGAATGATTTCAAGATCCAACGATATGGATTTGATCGTTGTTCAGATTCAGGCTACGCACAGTTTCCGGCCGTTTCCCGCTGGTGCTTAGTAGATAAGGCAGGGCTGCCTGATCCAGTTGTTCTTTCAGCGCTCGTTCCAGTTTTGAATTGTTTTCCTGGAAAAAATCTTTTTCCATGCCATCTTTCAGACGGTATGCGGTTCTTTCGTAGGCTTCAGTATCCACTCCCACGACGGTTCGGTAAATGTCCAGGAACTCAGTGGCATTTGCGTTGCGCCAATTTTTTTGGCCATTGCCGGCTATTTGCTGTGTTGCCCACCAGGTTAACCAGGCAAAAAGTGCCGGAGGCAACTTGACGGGTTTTCCTCCACACTCCACGAGACGCCTGGGAAGGTCGATAAAAAGATGTGGCGGTTCCAGGCTTTTCTGAATGGCCGTAACGGTATCGTTGAAGCTGGCATTGCCTTCCAGTAGCGCGCGTGGTTGTCCGTGGCGCAGTCTTACGACAGGAATGCGTGCAAGGGTGATTTTTGCATCTGCAGTGTCTATATTACGGTTGTCGCGTGTCGTCAGACGTTTGGGAATGGCAGGTGGAAAATAAAAGGCAGGATGATTCTCAAAGGGGCTGGAAACAAGAATATGTGAGAGTTCGTCCTGTGGTCGGGCAAACAGCGAAAATGCGTAGCCCAGATAAAAACCCATGGTTTTACGCCCGCCAGCAATCGAAACGTGCAGTGCGGCTTGATCATCGCGGGTCAGTTCTGACATCAATGCCGTAATGGTGTTGGCAGCAGCGGCATTCTCGGCGGGTGTGCGGATGTCAGGGAGCGGGTGGCCATCAGCATCGCAAATGACATGGATCTGATCATCGGTAAAAATTGGATGCCCTAGCTCTGGATAATCCTCAAGCAGGGCATGAAATTGTCCGCCATCTGGATGCAGCAGAGCAGTACGCGCTTCCTGTGCACCGGTAGCGGTGGTAAGCAAATGGATTTCCGTGGGTATGAACGCTTCCTTGCCACAGATATTGGCAACACCCAGCGCATACAAGGTTTCGGTGAGAATCTGCGGTGACATGCCGGTGACTGCCAGCAGAATACGGCGTGGAAAAGAGCTGGGAGTGTTCATGCTTTTACTGTAGCCAGTGGCGCAAAATGCCCTTGAGGTTTTTTAATTGTGAGCCCGATACGACTTGAATATGGCTTTGTTCGGCACGTTTTTTGTCGGCATTATTGAGACCGCCCCGATAGTCTATGAGCATGGCGCGGGTTCTTAATCCACCCAGTTTCAGCAGGGATTCCAGCTTGTAGATTGCCTCGGTGGCTTTGCTGTCCTGCTTGCCGGGCAGGGTCAGGTTGGCCGTTTTGGTTTCAATGATGTGCAGTCGATTGCGATGCAAGAAAGCAGCATCCAGCTCATTGCGGGTCTTGCCATCTGGATGCGTAATCAGCATATTGGTGGCAGAGTCAGTAATGCCGGTTTCGGGCCTAAGGTCGGAGAGCACGCGATGTATATGGAATTCCAGCCAGCCACCATTGGCGAATTTTCGTGCTGTTTCGCTGGAAAATCTGATCTGATTTTTTTGTAATGTCAGCAGATTGGAGTCTTCGAAAAGAGTGATAATATCCATTAGGTATGCAGCGCAGAATCTTTGCTCAGGCATGGTGATGCAAAGATCGTTTTTTGCCTGTTCGGCCAGTGAGTTGAATTGGCCAAGCGCCTTTCCTGCGCTCTGTACATAATCAATGACTCTGTCGGCAAGTTGACGCAGGGCTGCAGTAATGCTGGGGTTCTCCGGTTTTTCTGCTGGTGTGTATCCATTGGCTTCCAGGTAGTCACGCAGCTTGATGCGTGCATTCAATTTTCTGGCCTGATCGCGCTGGCGTAGAAAAATAATATCGTCGGTTTCTATGTTGATATAGAAAATAGGTTTCTTTGAACTGTCGAATACCGACTGCGCTGCCATTGCCATCAGCTTTGTTCCGCCGGTAACGTTGAGCGTTACGTCTGTTGTTTCGTTTTCGGAAAGCCAGTTGAGCAGCGTATCTTCAATGCCGGCATAATCGTAGGCATTGGGGATGTCAAGCTGTTTGACGATCAGCCCGCGTCGTTTCATGACGCGGCTTAAATATTCGGTCTGGGCACGCATGTCTGGGCTGGTGACAAGAATGACGCGCTCGGGCTTGAGTGTGTCATCCAGTGTAGGGATCAGGTTGGGTACGGCTTGGGCTGAAACAAGACAGATTTGAGTTCTCATGAAATGCTTTCCTTTTTTTCAATGCGATATCCGCCCAGCCCAAAACTGGTGTTTTTTCCCACATGCAGCCATTGACCTATATGTAATAGTTCGCTGAATGGCTGTAAATTGCCATGTAAGCTGAGGGTTCCCATCAAACCACCAAATTTCATCTCTTTTTGCTGGCGCTGGGAAAATCTTCCCCAATCGAACCAGCGCAGGTTTTCGGCTTCGAGCTGAATGGTCGTTGCCAGAGCTGCCAATGTGGAAAAATCCTGTTGTGGAGCGCTGCTGCCCAGATGTATGTCCAATAGCAATTGCCAGCGCCGTGCCAGGGTGATCAGCAAGGTGCGCGCATCCAGGGTGTGAGAACGAGCGGGCTTTCCATTTTTTTGCAGGCGCAGCGGGCTGGCGAGGTGTAGCGTGGCTTGCTGCTTCAGTGTTTGGGCTGGCGGTAATGGGGTCGTGTTGGCAATGGGCATGATGCGGCGGTCTTGCATCGTCCATAGCACATTGCCGTTTTCGTGTGTCACGGTTAGCAGCTGACATGGCACACGCTGTTTATTCAGGCCTGTGCGCAAGGCACGTTCCCAGGCAACGACGATGGTGGGTAGAAACCCAAGGGCCTTGCCGATCAGTACCAGGCTGAAGCGAAAGGTGTCCCCCGCTTGCAATGATCGTGCTCCTTCAAATGGCGGCTCGATGACATACGCGTGCGGCATCTGGCTGAATTTTTGCAGACTGTGTGCGGGCAGGGGCGGTGTGGCGAATATCTGGCAATAGGGGCAAACGGCCTGTAGTGCGCAGGGTTGATCCTGCATGTGTGGCAAGGAGGAAAGCGCAAGCAAGGCGTGACCAAAAGCGCCGCGCAGCATGGAACCGGTATAAACGGGTAGCTGCAATGGCGCCTCGGCACGCGCAGTGAGGCGCACACGGGCAATAGGCAGTGGCGATGGGCTGTAGTTCATGCGTTTTCGACGCGCAAAAGGATGCCTTCCGCCACATGGGCGTTGACCTTGACGAATTGGCCGGATTTGATTTTCTGCTGCGTGTCGGTGGGCAGGGTTTGCAGTAATTCCTGGCCTTTTGGGGTGATGGCAATGGCCGTCTGCCCGCTTTTTTCGACACTTAGTGCGCCATTGGCGCGATTGAACTTGATACGAGCCCCCAGCCAGGCGATGGCATTTTCCTGCCGCCGTTGTTCTGCTTCGATTGCTTGCCGTGCCTTTTCGGCTTGTTGCTGCTGTAAGGCAGATTCTTTTTCGCGCTGTTGCTGAGCAGCGGAAAGCATGGCGCCATAGCCGACCGATGTTTTTGCACCAAAACCCAGCCACTCGAATGCGTGTTCGAATGCCGCAGTCAACAAGCTGCGCCAGTGGTTGTCGGCAGCCATGTCGGGGGCAAGGCGTTCCAGGTGAGCAGAGTCACATTGCACATGGAAAATGAATTGCGTGCCAGGCGGCAGGGTAAGAAAACTGAGAGGATTGGGCTGGCCGCTGTCGTGTGGGTTGGCGCTGTCGCCTGTTTTACTGTTGGCAGTCTGCTGATAATAGTGCCCCTGGTGCGGAGTCATGATGTCTACCGCCAGACTGTCACCGCTGATTTGCGGAATGACATCCCAGAAGTGCAAGGCGCCACGCACATGCTGCGTGCCGCCATTTCCGGTTTCCAGGCCAAACAGGGCATCCAGCATAGTCAGTTCGATGGCAGCGCGTCCGTGTTGCGTCAGAAGATGAATTTTTTCGTTTGTCCAACCCTGGCAGTCACCCCATTCGCCGCTGGCCAGTTCGCGTGCTGCCTGGCGCAGTACGCCTTTGATGCCACTGCCGGGCAGGTAGGGCAAGCCATAGGGGTTAAGGAAGGCGAAGCCATTTTCCAGCGGATGCTCATTGCCCAGGCCAGTGGTGAAGGGAGCGGTGGCAGTCGCGTCAAGGGTCAGGACATGCTGCGTGTTTGTTGCCATGCAAGCCTGGCGCCCGGCCAGAGCCTGCATGGCAGCTTTGTCATACTTGGTCAGTTTGCAGGCTTGTTGCAGGGCATGGGTTTTGTTTTCTTTTTTTACTTCGCGTTCCTGGTGATTCTGCCCTCGATCATCATAGGCAATGTCGGCAGTTGTCCAAAGCCGTTCACGGGTACGCTGGTTGATTCCCCACAGGGACAAATACATGTTGAATCGCAGTCCGGGCGAGGCCTGGCTGAAATCCTGCGTCTGCAGATAGTTGGGGATGGCGGCGATGGACATGTCAGCAGTCTCCGGTATTGCGCGCTGCCGCCATCTGGCGCAGCCATTTGAGCCAAGCAAAGGCTTCGGCATTGATGGCCTGGTACTGCGCTGGGCTGGCCTGCATCAGCGCCTGCATGAAAGCAGGGAACCCTTTGCCATGGTTGAATGTGTCTGGAAAGCGCCCAGCCAGCCAATCGCGCAGATGGTCTGCCACCAGCGCCTGTGCCTTGCCCTTTTCATGGCAGAAAGCCAGTACCTGCAACAGGCCGCTGTTCATAATGAGAGCGGGTAACGCCTTGGCGGCGTTGACGTGTTCTTTCTGGTACTGGGCGCAGCAATCCCAGGCATGCTGGGCACGCTGCTGTTCCAGTGTGGGTGTATTTTTTTGGGGATTCATGGCTTAGCCCTCTACCTTGGCGATCAGCAGGCCGCGCCCTGTCGTGGCATCGCCACCGACCTGCAACAGCTTGCCGTGCAGCAGGGGTTGAATACGAGTAAAGACTTCTTCAGCCGTCAGATGGTCTTCCGACTTTCCGGTACGGGTCTGGCTGGTCAAAAATGGCGCAATCAGCAGAGATTCTGGCGGCAGGTTTTCGGTATAGAACAGCCCGCCGTCATCTGCTGTACCCGTTTTTTCATTGATGCGCACATGCGGCTCAACCAGCATGGCATGCTTGGCGAAGTAGCCAAAGTCTGTGTCAGACAGCAGAATCAGGTCATGGGCCAGTTTTTCACGGAAGAACTGGTGCGCTGCGCTGTCGGGCAGGGCCCGTTGAGCAAGGTCGGCTGCGATCTGCGCCAGCGGTTCGGATGCGTGGGCACTGTATTCAAAGGTTTCCAGGTGTAGTTTGTTGTTTTTATCGCCTGAAAGCAGGGACGGGTTTGCAAACAGGCAGTTGCCATCATCCACTTGTACGGCGGGCCATTGCAAACCAGGTGTTCCGGTCAATTGCAATAACCGTTGTGCGCGTGCCAGAGCCTGAGGGCAGGTGACGTGAACATAGCCGCCCTTCAGGCTGCGCACAGGCAGTGCCACCAGTTGCGCATCACCAATGCTGACAGCGCCGGCATGCAGCTGATTGCTGCCGGAGTCCGGCCCCAGCAGGCGGGTGATGTCCGCCTGATTGCCTCCCAGTGCCGTGTAGCTATGCCGGATTGCGCCTTTGATGCCTGATCCGGCAAAGCACGGGTGCTGGGTGTGGCGTTCTCGTTGGATGGGGTTGTCGATGACATCGACGGCTTGGCCGGCACCCATATGAACGGGGCTGACAGCGTAAAGAAAGACAGCGGCGGTTTTCTCGAACATGGGGTTCCTTCTTGGTGTCTATAATCAATACAGGGCAAGGCTGAAGCGGTTGAAGCCTTCGGCATGGCGTTGCGCATCTTCGCAGGGATTGCGCCACAAGCCGTTCGCGGCAAGCTTGCGCAGGGCGTCCGGGCTTGCCTGGAGTTCATCCAGCCAATACACGCTGCCGGCTGGCGCGACACGCTGTGCGGGTTTGGGCTGCCCCTTGCCCTGTGTGCCGGCCAGGTTCCAGCCAGAGACAACTTCATTGCGTGTGACGCTGGCTGCTACCAGGCGGCCTTGAACGTCGCCCAGGTCAAAGCGGTAAGTGCTGCCATCCGCAATGAACCCGTTGGGTAGCCAGCCTTGGGTAAAAATTCCAGGGCTGGTAAGCACCAGTCGGCAGCGACTGCTGGCGGTTATGGCGGCATAGTCGGCGTGTGGCCAGTCGATGGTAGCAGGGCGAATCGTGGCGGCTCGACCGTCACCGCCAAATCGCAGCATGCCATGGTCAGGCAAGGTTGCCCCTGCCACGGCAGCGATGAAGCCGACATTATCTTTCAGGGCAATGGCACGGCTGGTGAACAGTTTGCCATCATCAGCGCTACGCGTGGCGTCAGCCAAGCCTACGCCCACGCGCTCGTCCAGGCTCCATAGGTCGCTGGTTCTGACAAAATCCGTGCCGTCAGGTGTGTGTCCGGCCAGATACTTCTGCCAACCTGACTGGCGCAGCCACCAACCGTTGATGGTCTTGCTGCGTGCAGATTGTGCCAGTACCGGCAATAACGGCAACGGGCTGGACGTGCGCAAGGCGGGATGAAGTTTGGTGGGAACCAGGCGTTGTGCCCGCACCATGCCTTTCGTGGCGTGCAGGGCCAGATCTGAAGGGGGGGGCAGCAGGATTTCGATTTTTCCATCTCGAAGTCGAGCCAGGTTGAACGCGCGTAACATAAAGCTGCCAGGACATTCGGGCGTACCCAATTCAGGGTGAGGCAGCTGTCCTTTGCCAAAAGCGACTGGATCAATACCGGCATCTGTCAGAATGCGTGTGCGAATGGCGCCGGCAGCAACCGATGGCCAGGGGGGGATCAGGGCCTCGCCATAGCTGCCGGGGTCGCCGAATAGTTGATTGCCGCGCAGAAACAAGACGTCCAGCGGTTCCAGAAAGCGGGAAATGGTGTCGGATGGAATCATGCTTAAATCTCGTGACGGACTTCGCGGGCAAGGAACTCTGCCACGCTGATGAAGTTGCGCAGCCAGGTGATGGCTTGGCTATTTGTCTCGGGGGGCCGTTCTTGCTGCAAGGCTTGCTCTGCAAGGCGGTGCGCGAGTCGATCCAGTTCGTGTGTTTGTTGCGCCGACTTCTGGGATTGACGCCTGAATTGGAACGCCAACAATGTTTGCAGCATTTCTTTGTTGATGGGCTGGGGCAGTTCGTTGGCATCCAGCCATTGCAGGGTATGGTAGGCGGCGCGGCGCGATACACCCTCTGCGGCCAGGAAGCTGCGCAGATCTTGCAACAGCGAAATAGGTTCGCCCCATTTGGCTGTCAGGCGCAACGCGCCTCCCGATCGTTTGATGATGGTCAGAGAGAAGGCGTCACGACCTCCGTCGTTCTTGGCGCGTTGTTCGGCGGCATGCAGTTCACGGCGTACGGCGGATAATGGCGCCTGATGATGCGCAATGACGGCACCGCAAGAGGCAGTGGCCTGTCGGCCCATCATCCGCATGAGCCGGCCATTCAGATAGGCAAAGCCGTTCTTGCAAACGAGAGTGTCTTTTTTCAGTGATCCCCAGTCCATGTCATTCTCTGCTGGGGAGATACCCGCGTACACCTGGCGCAGCCGCAGCATGGACGACAGCAGGTCGGCCACGGGCAGCATGGCAAAGACATCATCACCGCCGGCATAGATCAGGCGGCCAAGGTGCTCGTGTTCGATGACATGGCGCACGACCGTCAGCGAAAAATCATTGAGCGCACCAGAAATGGCCAGGTGCCGGTTGGGTGACAGCGCACGGTTTTGTTGGCCATACGCTTGAATGCGCGGCTGCCGGGCAGCATGTTCGTCGAATCCGACATGTATTCTGGGGTGAAAGCTACTACGGTAGCTGATGGCGTAATCCTTGCCCTCGGATGTCTCGCCAGCCAGCCAGGCGCCCAAGCGGTCTCCGTCCATCAGCAGCAGGCTGTAATAGGTTTCCAGGGCATCATCCGATTCACTGTCTTTGCTGCCTGCCAGTGTCTGGCGTACTGCACGACGGATTGCGCTGGCTTCGCTTTCATCAAGGCCGCCTTCATTGGCCCAGTCCAGCAGGGCAGGCAACTGGGCAGCGTCCTTGAGAGCCTCGGTGTTTGTTCGGTAATGGCGCTGCAACAACCTGGGCGGCAATGCCGCGCGTTCCAGGCGTGTCTTGTAGCGATCTTGCCACGCGCTCAGGCCAGGCGTGAACAAACCGCCGTGCGCCAGCCATTGGTCGATCTGATGCGCCAGTGCCATGGTATGGGTGGAGATCACGAATCGGCCGATGTCTTTTTTACCGAGCGCATTGGCGACCTCTTCTGCGAATAGTGTGGGCCAAAGACGTTTGACGGCGGGAAGGGCGCCCAGGTGTTCTCCTGGTTTTGCCCAGGCAGGTTTGGCATCGGCAATTCTGGTCCAGAGGGTTTCTTGATGCTGCCCCTCTTTGAAGTTCTTGTCGTGGCAGCTGCGGCGCTGCCCGGCAGGTAGTTGCAACTGCGCCGCGTCGGTGGTCAGCCACTCGGTTTCACCGGTCAGGCTGCATCGCCAGCCCGTCTGTTCATTTTGTTTAAAGGGACGTAACGCTTTGGCGGCAGCCAGGGCACGTTCGGCCAGGTCGTGCACAGCAGGGTAAAGCGCGCCGGGGTTGGGAGCGAAGAAGGTGGTGTTGTCATGCCAGCTTATGTCCTGGCGCAGCACTTGCCACGCAGGGCTGGCAAGAAAACCGGGTTCGCCGTCACCATCGAAGAACGGACGCATGGTTTCGGACAGCAAGGTGGTGTCAAGGTTGCGCTGTTTTTTTTCGTCCTGGCAGTGAATCAGTGAAAACGGTACGGCAGCCCAATGCACTTCGGGAAAACCTGCCAGTTGTTCGCGCATCTGCCGGTGGCAGTATTGTTCGTTATCTTGCGTCAATCCTGCCACTTGCAAGAGACGGTTGATGATCTCATCGCCTTTTGTCTGCAGCCACTCGCGTACGGCGCTTGCCACGGCGTCTGCCAACGCTGCAGCCTGACTGGCAGGAACGATGGCGACGAAGCGGTTGGGCAGCGCAGCGGCAAACAATGGGTTGCTGTCGGTACTGCCCTGATTCCATTCACATGCCTGGAATAACTCGTTGGGCAGGCCGCAAGTGTCGCGCAGCCACAGATCGACTTGCGGGATGCCGCGCAGGCGGGGAAAAAGAATGGCATCTGGCCCCAGGCGTTCACACACCACACGCATGGCTTCCCACGACAGGCGTGCGAGCAGATGCGAACCGGCCCAGAGGTCTTCCATTTTGCGCGCGGCGGCAATGAAGGGCTGCACCGGGCCAATGGACAGGCTGAGCAGTGCCGCATCGTGGTTGGGGTCGGCAGCGAAAGCACCGGCGAAGGCACTGGTCAGGTCAAGGTGATCCCAGATGGAATGATCAGGGATGCGGGTGTCGGCGGGCAGCAGTTTCCATAATTCACCCAGTTTGCCGTTGTCGGCATCCTCGGATAGCTCAGGAGCAAAGCGCCATAGCGTCAGCAATGCCTTGCGCCAGTTCAGATCCTGGTCAGGATGTTGCCGATGCAGTGATTGCAGCAAATGGGCATGATGATCGAAGCTGCGTTGTTTGATGTCCTTGAAGTCAGTATCGGATAGCTGTTGCAGTTCCAGCCTGTCACCCGTCAGGGGGTGAATCAGGGTGGGGGTATTGGTCCAGCGAACCTGGGCCCAGTTGGCGACCTGGAAGGTTTTTGTCTTGCCGTCCTTGGTGGGAACCGTTGTCTGTTCCATCGGCCACTGCGGACGATCGGCCGCAGCGGCCCACCAGTCGGCGCGTTGTACATGGCGATACATACTGGATGGCATGCTCTTCTTGAAAGCAGTCTGTACCAGCGCAGCGTCGTTATCCGGGTCGAGGGTGTCGGTGCCAATTTCATGCAAGCCCAGCAGACGGGCCAGGGCAAGGCTGGTGCCGTTTTCATGGCCAGCAGGGTCGCGCAGCAGAACCATTGCTTTTTCGACAGGGTCGTGCAAGCGAGCGGCAAGTTTGGTTTGCCAGAGGGTATTGTCGGTAGTCATGATGAATCTCAGGCAGAAATACGATCAAGCTCTTGGGCGGGGTCATCCAGAAACGGATGGACGCGTTGCCAGACGCGGATGATGGTGGAGGCTTCGGGCCTGAAGGCGGGTGGCGGCAGGCAGGGCATATGGAAAATCACCCCTACGCATTGACTGGGGTGGGTAGGGCTGGGCCTTATCTTGAAACGCAGGCTATTGGGCAAGCGGGCGTTGCCACCCCATTCCTTCACGCTGTGGTTGGTAATGGGGTAGCTGAGCCAATGCCGATCTTCTGAATGCAGGGCATTCTTGCCTGTTGTGAGCCGAAACTGCGTTCGCAAGCCAATTTTCAGATGGGCCAGCGATTCCATCAGTGATTTCCAATCATTGAAGGGTTGTGTTTGCCAGATGAGCGCGCCTTGCTGGTCTTGTCCGATGGCGTGAGGCCAGTCCAGCATCAATGCCTGCTGCCAGTCGCGCAACGGTATCGTGCCTTGCAGTGGGGCGGTGCCTTCCAGAGGGGCCAGATGCAGCGAACCCCAGCCGTTGCGGCTGCGTCCGCCAACGGCAGCGAATTGGTCGATGCAGTACAACGCCTGTTCGATCAGCGGGGCAGACTCTTCGGGGCAGGCCAGGGATAAGAGGGCGTGGTCTGTCGGTTGAAGCGCCGCATTGGCCTTGAGTGTAGGCCTGTTGCTGCCTTTGGGTAGCATCACAGGGCCGTAGCCAAGATACAAGTCGGCGCTTATCGGGCGATTCACTTCCGGATGTCGCACGGCGGCGAACTGGGGCCACGGTACCTGCGGATTGCCTTCATTCCAATGGCTCAAACGTAGACGAAGTTTGCTTTTGTTGACGAGATCGTCGTTTGCGCTGCCGAACAGCTCAGCCTCTTGTTGCCGCATTGTCTTGATATCGACGTGGTATTGCCTGTTTGCAGCATAGGCGACTCGCCACCATTGCCGCAGCAGGGCCTTGAGCGGAGGAGTGCGCCATTGCGCCTGTTGGCGAGCATTTCCCAGGAAAGCGGGTGTCTGGAAATCAAGGCGGTAACGAAGTATTTTCATAGTGTGCGGTATGTATCCTGTTGGCTGTGTCATATATTATGAACATATATAATTAATATTTTCTAAATAATTAACGCAACCCGCTTACCTGCGCAAGACCAAAAACTCTTCCAGCTGTGCGGCCTTGCAAAAAAGCGTATCTGCCGATAATTCCTGCCCCCTGTCTTCCTGAGAAAGATGCAGGGTCAGATGAAAATAGCGACCGCCACGGGCGCATACCTCGGCTGCCATGTGAACGGGCAAGGAGCCAATCACGATGTCACCCGGCATAAGATGCTCGGGCTCCAGATGCGTTACATGCCGCTCAAAAGCGATGTTCGATTGTTGCGCCCATGCAAGTGCGCCTGCATGACGCGTGACTAGCCAACGCATTACGCTCCGGCTCTTTTGTGGAAAACAGCGATGGCCACAATGGCAAGGATGGCCAATTTTTCGACCGGGAGCTTGGATGCGGCCTCTGCCAGCGTTTTGATTAGGGTTTCGTTCATGGGATTCCAGTGAGGGAAGCTTGATGACGAAATTATGGCTCGCGGTATGGTTGATATGCTGCTTGGCAAGCTTGCCATTACCGGTACATATCATCATGTAACCGCCAATGCGCCAAGGGAAATGGCATGGTAGAGGCCAGAGGGCGTCCAGCCATTGGTTCCGCATTTGTCTTTCGGTCGAAAGTGGCAAGCACGCGATGGCGGAGCCTGCAAGCGACGCAACGGCTCAAGGGGGGATTGCGCGAATATTGGGCCGTAATCGTGCAAGCTAATTGGCGTGTCATTTTCAAGTTCGAGAATGGTGACGCCCATGTTGTGGATTATCTGGACTACCACTGATGGAGATTGATCATGCGTATGCATAACCCGCCCCATCCGGGCGAAACACTCTCTGAAATGTGGCTCTTGCCGCTGGGGCTGACAGTGACACATGCCGCCGCTGAGCAACTCGTTGAAATCAGCGAAAACGGGAGAAAAGTCCAGGTTCATTGTGCGGGTGCCTCGAACCACTTGTTGACGATGGCCTGGTAGCTGCCGTCAGCCTTGAGTTGCTGCAGCGCGGCGTTCAGCGCCTGGGTGAGTTCCGGCTTGCCTTTGCTCACGGCAATGCCGTATTCCTCGGTGGTGATCTGTTCGTCCAGCACCTTCATGTCGGGCGAGCTCTGGGCAAACAGCTTGGCGGCCGGCTTGCCCGTCACGGCAGCGTCGGCACGGCCGATCTGCACCAGGTTGAACATTTCCTGATTTTTCTCGACCTCCACGCGACGGATGGCCGGGTAGTGTTCCTTAAGGTAATTGACCGACTTAGTACCAACCTGCACCGAAACCCTGCGGCCATCCAGGTCCTGCAAGGCATGCACCGGGCCGTCCTTTTTCGTCAGCACGGCAAGGCCGCCGGCATAGTAGGGGTCGGTGAAGTCCACGACCTTGGCGCGCTCAGGCGTGATGTAAATGGCGGAAATGGCGATATCGGCGCGGCCAGCCTGCAGGGCCGGGATCAGGCCCTTGAAGTCTATGTCTATCCACTCCACTTTCTTGCCCATGGCATTGGCCAGTGCTTCAACCAGTTCGATATCGAAACCGGTGCGCTGGCCATCCTTGACGAATTCCATCGGAGGGAAGGTGGCATCAGTGACTGCGCGCAGGGTTTCCTGCGCGTGTGCTGAGCCTGCGCTCCAGGCCAGACTCAGGGTCAGGGCGGCGGTTAGCAATGTGCGACGTGTCGTCATGGTCAATCCTAAGAGAGTGGGTGCGGAGGAAGGAATGCGTATCGGGGCAATAAAAAAGACAGGGAAAATTTTTAGGGCCAGGGGAAAGGATGCGTGCGGGCAAGGGTGTCAGCGTTGTTGCAGGCGGGCGGAAATGCGCCTGGCGGCGGCTAAGGTCATCTCGATCAGGGCCTGGGGGCGTTTGGAGGCACGTGTGGACGGCGCCATCAAGGTGATCGACGCGACGGCCTGTGTCGGCCGCTGGAAAATGGGTACGCCCACACCCCAGACGCCGGAATCGACCTCGCTATCGGTGACCGCATATCCTTGCGCACGGATGGCATTCAGTTCACTGGCCAGGCGTGTAGTGTCGACACCCGGTTCGCGGGCCAGATAGGCCAGTGCCGCCTGCTGGCGCGCTGTCGACATAAAGGCCAGCAGGGATTTGGCAGATGCGCCGCGCGTCAGCGGCAGGCCGCGTCCTTTCGTGAAGGAGCAGCGCAGCGGGTGCTGGCTTTCGACCATATCCAGGCACACGGCCTGGTCCTTCACCGTGACCAGCAGCCCGACGGTCTCGCCTGATGCCGCAGCCAGGGCTTCCATATCGAGCTGCGCTTCTTGGATCAGGTAGGAAGATTGGTCGAATCCCCAGGCGAGCTGCACGCTCAGCGGTCCAGGCCCGTATTCGCCTTCATGTTCTGCGACAAATCCCCAGCGCTTGAGCAGGGCGATTTGCCGGTAAAGCGTACTTTGAGCCAGACCGGTCTGTTCGGCCAGGGCGGCAATACTGAGGGGGGCGTCGTGCCGTGCTAGCGTGGCCAGGACATACAGCACACGATCAGCGCCCGCCCCGACGGATTGATCTGTTGTCACCATCGAGTTCCAAGCTGGTTGATGGCACAAAGATTATCAATTTGTGGCTTTTTTCTTCGAAATTATTCCCATATTTTGAGAATCAAAAGGGAAAACCCCGAATGTTTTCTTGCAACTGCTTGTTGGGTTCTTCACTTTGCAGGCCTTGGGCAGACAGTTTTTCCGTGCCAGGCAAACGGGGGCATGCAGCGTCGTCCCCGCGATTGGTGGCTCGGCGCTGCGCGAAGGGCTGAAACAAGGAATCAGAGAAATAAAAAAGACCCCCACGCTGCGCCTTCGGCTTGCTGCCCCCCAAGGGGGCATTTTTGTCTTGGGGCGGCCCGGCGACAAAAAAACGGCCTGGTCAAGGACCAGGCCGTTGGGGAACGCTCGGCGTCGTGCGAATTGCTCGCGGGGGCACGGCGCCAGCGATGAAGCGGTACCGGACATGAGGTTCAGGGGGGCTGATCCGTTCATGCGGGGGAACCGGTGTCCGCCATCATGGAAGCCAGTCTAGTCGCTCTGGTCTGACAGAGTCCTGAATAATTCACTGCGCTGATTTCACCGGTTTTCAATCACCTGGGACGGGCGACGGCAGTGTAAGGGGATGGCCGGGATGCCGGCCGGGACTGTCAGGAAAGGTCAGCAACCGGCGTGGACATGGCCGGGGAAGCCTTGATCGGTGTGGCGGATTTGTCATGCTGGTTTTTTGTACAGTATAATCTGATGCCATAATGCCGACGGTACCTGGATGCCGGCGGAGCATGAAAGCCACCCGGCTGCCGGGTGGCCGTGTTACCGGAATGCCCCTGACGGGAGTGTTTCCGGGGCCGGCTCCGCAAGGCAATTCAGCAGCTCCGGGCCGCTTCCGGGCATCTATTCAGCTTAAGGATTCATACATGGACGACAAACTCAGCAAGGCCGCCGCATCGGAAAAGGCCAAGGCGCTGTCCGCCGCGCTGTCGCAGATCGAGAAGCAGTTCGGCAAGGGTTCCGTCATGCGTTATGGCGACAACGAAGTCGAACATGACATCCAGGTGGTGTCCACGGGTTCGCTGGGGCTGGATATCGCCCTGGGCGTCGGTGGCCTGCCGCGTGGCCGTGTGGTGGAAATCTACGGCCCGGAATCGTCCGGCAAGACCACGCTGACCTTGCAGGTCATCGCTGAAATGCAGAAGATCGGCGGCACCTGCGCCTTTATCGACGCGGAACACGCGCTGGACGTGCAATATGCCTCCAAACTGGGCGTAAATCTTGCCGACTTGCTGATTTCTCAGCCGGATACCGGTGAGCAGGCGCTGGAAATCACCGATGCACTGGTGCGTTCGGGCTCGGTCGACCTGATCGTCATCGACTCGGTTGCGGCACTGGTGCCCAAGGCTGAAATCGAAGGCGATATGGGCGACTCCCTGCCGGGCCTGCAAGCCCGCCTGATGAGCCAGGCGCTGCGCAAGCTCACCGCCACCATCAAGCGCACCAATTGCATGGTGATCTTCATCAACCAGATCCGCATGAAGATCGGCGTGATGTTCGGCAATCCCGAAACCACCACTGGCGGCAATGCGTTGAAGTTCTATTCGTCCGTGCGCCTGGACATTCGCCGCATCGGTTCGATCAAGCGTGGCGATGAGGTCGTCGGCAATGAAACCCGCGTCAAGGTCGTCAAGAACAAGGTGTCGCCGCCGTTCAAGCAGGCCGAGTTCGACATCATGTATGGTTCGGGTATTTCGCGCGAAGGTGAAATCATCGACCTCGGCGTGCAAGCCGGTATCGTTGAGAAATCCGGCGCCTGGTACAGCTATAGCGGCACACGCATCGGCCAGGGCAAGGACAATGTCCGTGAATACCTGAAAGAACACCCCGAAACAGCCATCGAGATCGAAAACCGGGTGCGTGAAAGCCTGGGTATTTCGCTGCGCGCCCCGAGCACCGCAGGCAGCAACAGCGCACCCGAAGGCGACTTCGCCGGCTGAGCGCCGTGAGTTCGGACTGGCGCAAGGGCGGCAACCGCCTGGGCGGGAGGCCGCCAGGGCAACGTCCGTTTGACGATACGTCCGCGACGGCACGCAAGCCCGCACGGGCCACGCTCGGCGATGCCTACGTGCCGCCGGATGAGGACGAGGATTTCGAGTTCGAATCCGGCGCTGGCGCAAGCACCTGGGGCTCCTCCGATGCGGCTGATGGCGCCGTCGGCACCACCGGTGCAGGGGATGCATCTGAAGCATCTGGTATGGATGACGGCTTCGCGCCGCCATTGTCCAGGACCAGCCGTTCGGCATCTGCCCGCTCCGGCCCGGGGTGTCAGCGCCGTGCCGGCGGCTACCTGTCGTCCGACCCTGAACAGGCGCCCGCCGAACGGCGCGGACCGACACTCAAGGCCAGGGCGGTTGGCCTGCTGTCACGGCGGGAATATAGTCGCAAGGAATTGAGCGGCCGGCTGGCGCCGCATGCGCCAGACCCTGAAACCCTGACCGCCTTGCTGGATGACCTGCAAAGGGAAGGCTGGCTGTCGGATGAACGTTATGCGCGCAGCATGCTGAACCAGCGCAGCGCCCGCCAGGGCGAGCGCCGCATCATCGGCGACTTGCGCCGCCAGGGGGTTGCCGACGAATTGCTGGAAACCTTGTCCGAAGACCTGCGTGCGACCGAACTGGAGCGCGCCGTCCAGGTATGGCGCAAGCGTTTCGAAGGCAAGGCCCTGCCCGACACGCCCCAGGAGTATGCACGTCAGGCACGTTTCCTGGCTGCCCGGGGCTTTGGCGGCAATGTGGTGGGCAAGGTGCTCAAGGCCGCTTTGCGTGGCCATTCGGGGCCTGAGGGCCTTGAGGATTTCCTGCTGGATTGATGCTTCAGGCGAGTGCCCGGCACACAGACAGGGCAGTCGTCATGGCAACTGCTGGGGGGCGCCGCTGCCCGCGCAAGTTCATGCTTCGTGTATGCCCGACAGCGTCTTGAAGCAGACGGTCCGGGCGATTTTCAGGAATTCCTGCATGTAGGGCGCCTGCTCGTCTTCGGTGCGCATGGCGGCATAGAGCGTGCACCAGACGCCTTGGCGGCCCAGCTTGGCGATGTGCAGCCATCCCTGGTTGAGATATTCCGTGAGCGCCCAGTTGGGCAATGCCGCCACGCCCCGGTTGCTGGCCACCAGTTGGGCGATGATGGGGGTCAGCTCGGCCTTGCGGATAGCTGCCGGTTCGATGTCCTGCGGGTCAAGGAAGGCGGTGAATACATCCAGACGCTGGCGTTCCACCGGATAGGTGATCAGGGTCTGGTCGGACAGGTGCGAGGCTTCTATATAGTCAAGTTCCGCCAGCGGGCTGCTTTGCGATACGGCCAGCACCACCTCGTAGCGAAACAGCGGCACATAGGAAATGGCATCCAGCGCTTGCGGGTCGGAGGTCACGACTAGGTCCAGATCGCCGCGCAGCAGGGCGGGCAGCGGTGCAAAGGAAAATGCGGCTGACAGGTCCAGCGCGACTTCCGGCCACTTGGCGCGGAATTCGTCCATGGCGGGCATCAACCACTGGAAGCAGGAATGGCATTCGATGGCCAGGTGCAGCCTGCCAGTGCGCCCTGCCGCCAGCCTGGTCAGTTCCCGTTCTGCGGTACGCACCTTGGGCAGAATGTCATCGGCCAGGGCCAGCAGGCGCAGGCCGGCTGTTGTCAGGCGGGCAGGGCGGGTGCGACGGTTCAGCAACGATACGTCGAGCCGGCTTTCCAGTTCGCGCAGTTGGTGCGATAGCGCGGATTGCGTGACGTGCAGGCGTTCGGCGGCTTCCAGCAGACTGCCGCCATCGCGGATGGCGCACAGGGTTTCCAGGTGTCGGATTTCTATCATGGTGTGTCAGGGGCAGGGGCGATGGCAGGCACAAACCGGTCTAAGGGGGGGCCTAAGAGACGTTTCCCAGGTCGCCTGCCTGGCGGCCAGACCGGCGCCTATCGTTACGTCCGGGGCAGGTTGATCTTGGTCGGGGCTTGGGGCCTACTGGCATTCCAGTGGGGGTGGAAAACGCCGTCGCTGCTGTCTTTTGATAATTTCTGGTAATGAGAATATGGGGTGGAGCCGGGGAAAAATGAACCCCGATGCGCCAAGTTTGAGGCAAGGGCGCATTGTCATGAGATCCGCTCATGTTTGAGGCGTAGTATGAGTTTAACTCATTTTATGCATGCGATATTTGATTTTGTCATTGCGGTAATCCCTAGCAAAATGTTCTTGTCTTGAAAATTATTTGCACAGGGATATTTATATATGACGAAAATTCATAATTTGGGTTTCCCCCGCATCGGTGCTCAACGGGAACTCAAACGTGCAGTGGAAGCCTATTGGGCGGGCAAGCAGGATCAGGCAGCGCTGGCGGCCACGGGGGCGCAACTGCGCGCCGCGCATTGGCGCGTGCAGGCCGATGCAGGCGTCTCGCAGGTGCCGGTGGGGGATTTCGCCTGGTACGACCATATCCTGGAGTGGACCACGCTGCTGGGCGCAGTGCCTGCGCGCTTCGGCCATCCGTCCGGCGCCGATGTCGATCTGGATACCCTGTTCCGCATGGGCCGGGGCCGCGCGCCGAGCGGCACGCCCGCCGCCGCCTGCGAAATGACCAAGTGGTTCGATACCAACTATCACTACATCGTGCCTGAACTGACGCCGGGCCAGACGTTCCGCATTGCCCGCGACTACCTGTTCGCGCAGGTTGCTGAAGCACAGGCGCTGGGCTATCAAGCCAAGCCGGTGATTCCGGGCCCGCTGACCTGGCTGTGGCTGGGCAAGGGCGATGCCTTTGCCGGCGGCGCTGGTGATGAAGGCAAGCTGGCACTGTTGCAGTCGCTGCTGCCGGTGTATGCCGATGTCCTGGCGCGCCTGGCCACGCAAGGCGTGGAGTGGGTGCAGATTGACGAGCCCATCCTGGTGCTGGACCTGCCCCAGGCCTGGCGCGATGCCTTCGTGGCGGTTTACGCCCGCCTGGGTCATGTCGGCCCCAAGGTCTTGCTGGCTACCTATTTCGGCGGATTGCAGGACAACCTCGCCACGGCGGCCGCGCTGCCGGTGGCCGGCCTGCATGTCGATCTGGTGCGTGCGCCGGAACAACTGGGCGCGGTATTGGAGGCGCTGGGCAAGGACAAGATTCTGTCGGCAGGTGTGATCAACGGCCGCAATATCTGGCGTACCGATCTGGATGCGGCGGCGGCGCTGCTGGCGCCTGCCAGGGAACGCCTGGGCGAGCGCCTGTGGCTGGCGCCTTCGTGCTCGCTGCTGCATGTGCCCGTCGACCTGGTCCATGAAACCGAGCTGGATGGAGAACTGAAGAGCTGGCTGTCCTTTGCCGTGCAGAAGCTCGACGAACTGAAGTGGCTGGCCGCAGCGGTGGGCGGCAATGCCGATGCTGCCACGCAGGCGGCGCTGGACGCCCAGCGTCAAGCGCTGGAAGCCCGCCGCAGCTCGCGCCGCATTCACAACCTCGCCGTGGAGAGCCGCCTGGCTGCAGTGGCCGAGGTATCGCGTGAGCGTGCGCCGTTCGACGAACGTATCGCTGCGCAGCAGGCATTGCTCAAGCTGCCGGCCTACCCGACAACGACGATCGGTTCCTTCCCGCAAACCGCAGAAATCCGCGCGCTGCGGCGCGACTGGAAAGCTGGCGTGCTGACCGATGCTGCCTATGAAGCCGCCATCCGCAAGGAAATCGAAGAAGTGGTTCGTTTCCAGGAAGAAATTGGCCTGGACGTGCTGGTGCATGGCGAGCCCGAGCGCAACGACATGGTGGAATACTTCGGCGAATTGCTGGCCGGTTTCGCCTTCACCCGCAATGGCTGGGTGCAGAGCTATGGTTCCCGCTGCGTCAAGCCGCCCATTATCTTCGGTGATGTTGCCCGTCTGGCGCCGATGACCGTTGGTTGGTCGTCCTACGCCCAGTCCCTGACCGATCGCCCCGTCAAGGGCATGCTGACAGGGCCGGTGACCATCCTGCAATGGTCCTTCGTGCGTGATGACCAGCCTCGCGAAGACACCTGCCGCCAGCTGGCGCTGGCGCTGCGCGACGAAGTCGTGGACCTGGAACAGGCTGGCATCCGTGTCATCCAGATCGACGAACCGGCCATACGCGAAGGTCTGCCCCTGCGCCGCGCCGACTGGGCCGCCTACCTGAACTGGGCCGTGGACAGCTTCCGCCTGTCGGTGGCCGGGGTGGGTGATGACACGCAGATCCATACCCATATGTGCTATTCGGAGTTCAATGACATCATCGACTCCATCGCCGCCATGGATGCCGATGTCATTACCATCGAAACCTCGCGCTCGAACATGGAGCTGCTGGAAGCCTTTGAAACCTTCCAGTATCCCAATGACATCGGTCCTGGCGTCTACGACATCCATTCACCCAACGTACCTGAAGTGCAATGGATGGTGGAACTGATGAACAAGGCAGCGGCCCGCCTGCCCAAGGAACGCCTGTGGGTGAACCCGGACTGCGGCCTGAAGACGCGCGCTTGGCCGGAAACCAAGGCGGCATTGGAAGCCATGGTGGAAGCTGCGCGCGAACTGCGCAAGGCAGCCTGAGCCTGGACCCGGCGGCAGCGCGAGCTGCTGCCGGGTGCTTCAGGCTTTCGACCATCCAGCCCACCAGATAGAGCGCAGCCAGGCCAGCGCCGGCCGTTGCGATGTTGCCTTGGCATACCAGAGGCTGGTCCACCGGCTCCAACAACACGGCATCGGCGTGATTGGCGTCGGACAGATTTTTCGCCGGTGAAATTCCATCCCGTCTTGAACAGCGTGCTCTGACGACACCTTGCACGCTTTGACTGCTGTGGCGGTGATCGCTCGTCCGTAAAGCCTGGGGCCTGACCCCCACAGGAAAATCCTGGGGGGTGTTTGCGAAAGGGAGGGCAAAGCCGCAGTCTCGGTTTGCCTGTATTTGACACAGACGCAGGCGTAGCCTGCCGGGTCAGGAGAAGTGTCAGCGTGGGCGGGTGGCAGTCCATTGGACGGCAAAGATGCTGGCCAGGACGATGACCAGGCCCAAGAGGGCCGGGCCGGTCACGGATTGCGAGAGCAAGACCCACCCCAGCACCACGGCGGTCAGGGGGCTGAGCAGGCCCAGGGATGCCACGGCCACGGTAGGCAGCCGGGCGACGCCGCGGAACCAGAGGGCGTAGGCCAGCATTGCGCCCGCCAGGCAGAGATAGGCATAGGCCGACCATTGCGTTAGTGTCAGCGCAGGCAGTGGCGGTTCGAATAGCCAGACGACAGGGGCCAGCATCAGGCCGCCGATCAGCAGTTGCCAGCCGGTCAACGCCAGCACCGGCAGTTGCAGTTTCCAGCGGTGGGTCAGCCAGACGCCGGTGGCCATGGCGGCGGCGCCCAGTAGCGCGGCAGTAATGCCGACGGGCTCGAAGACGGTCTGTGGCGATAGCAACAGGATGGCCATGCCCAGCACGCCGGCAATGGCCGCCCAGAGGGTGCTGCGCAAAGGCGCGCGGCCGTCAATGGACCAGCTCAGCAGCATGATCAGCAAAGGCTGGATGGCGCCCAGCACGGCAGCCAGGCCGCCGGGCAGACGATAGGCCGCAACGAACAGGAAGGCCTGGAATACGCCGATGTTCAGCGCGCTCAGCACGATGAGGCGCCACCAATCCTGGCGTGCCGGCAGGCAGCGTGTGAGCAGCAGCAACAGGATGCCGGCGGGCAGTACGCGGATGAGCGCGGCGGTGAAGGGCAGGCCCGGCGGCAGGATTTCAGACGTCACGATATAGGTCGAACCCCAGATCGTGGGGCCCAATGCAGTCAGCAGGATATCGCGCCACTGACTGGAGGCAGGAGAGATGTGCATGATTTTATCTTCAGTTCAAGATAAAATGATTGTGTACATCAATTAACTTGAAGTCAAGATAAATGGACGATACCAATACTCGCAGGCCTGCAGACTCGGTGGATGCCATTCTTGCGCAATGGCGACGGGAACGTCCGGAGCTGGATGCATGGCCCATGGGGCCGATTGGACGCATCAAGCGCTGCGCGGCGCTACTGGAGCCACCGCTGGAGGCCGCACTGGCCGAGTTCGGGCTGGTGCTATGGGAATTCGACATGCTGGCAACCTTGCGGCGCGCCGGCCATCCCTATCGGCTAAGCCCGACCGAGTTGTTTTCTTCCCTGATGGTGACTTCCGGCACGATGACCCACAGGCTCAAACGCCTGGAGGCCCGGGGTTTCATTGAGCGCTTGCCCAATGCCGAGGACGCTCGCAGCATGTTGGTACAACTGACCCCGCCTGGCGTGGCGCTGATCAATCGTGCCGTGGATGTTTTCGTCGAGCACGAACGGCGGATATTGTCGGTGCTTCCCGAGGAAGTCCTGGTTGATCTCGACGAGAACCTGGCCAGGCTGCTGCTTGCCCTGGAAGGTGGACAGGGCGAGGCTGGCCCGGGCATGGCTTAGGCAGTTCAACCACAGGGTCCGCCATTGTTCAGCGTGGCGGCCGCAAGGACGAGTGCTCGTAGATTGCCGGTGTCGCTCGCCGGGAGATGTCCGAGGGCCGGAGCTGGGCCAGGCGGGCATACTTGCTGAGGAAGTCGGCATCCAGCCCGAGGTCCGGCCGGCCGCTGGTGAGGATCTTCCGGGGCGGGTGGCCGGCTGGCAGCGGCGCCGCGATGGGGGGCGCCAGCAGCTTGCGGGGTTCGCAGGGCGCCAGCGGCGTCTCCGTGCCGGTCTCGGCCGCATTCAGGCTTGCCCTGAATTTCATGGCTTCCGGCATGGGAGCCTGCGGCGGATATTGGTTTTGCAGTATCTGGTTGAAAAGCTGGTACAGGGGCAGCCGGGTGGGCAGGTTGGCCTGCAGGCGGGCCTGCGAAAGAATAGGGTAGAAGGGCGGATGGTTGATGATCAGCCCTTCGCCTTCGGCCTGCGCCTGCCTGACCGCGCGTTGCAAGGGCGAGCCTTCGTACAGCCTGTGGTTGCTGATCCAGGTCTTGATCACCAGCAGGCCGGGCTGGTGGACGTCGCGTGCCAGGACGAATACGCCGCGCGGCGTGGTGATCATCCAGTCGCGCTGCATGGGCGAATGCTGGTAGAGCGTGAGCAGGCCATGCAAGTGGGAAATCAGGTTGCCCAGTTCCGCCAGCACGGTCTGGTGGTCGATGGTGCCCAGGCGGTGATAGAGCCGCATTTGCGCATGTTGGCTGAGGCGCACCAGAATATGGACATGCAACTGGTGCGTGCGGGCAGGGATGGTCAGGACTTCCAGCTGCAAGTGGACGCGGCCGTCGAGTTCGCTGGCCATCCAGTGCATCTGCCGGTAATAGCCTTTGCGGAAGCCCGTTTTTTCAGGGATATGGGTTTCGCTGTAGATCAGCAGGCCGGGAGCAATCATGCTGCGTGCCCAGCGCGTCAGTTGCTTGAAGGACGAGATGCGTTTCCTGCCGCGTTCCGGGCGGGCGTATCGGTTAAGGCTGGACTGCTGCTGCCTGGCGGCCTGGCTCAGCAGGTGTTTGCTCATGCCATAGGCCAGGGTTTCGTTGACGCTCAGGACGGTATGGTCGCGGTGGAGGGAGTCGTCTGATACCGGGCGACAGGATGGCGGTTGGCTGGGAGGGCCTGAGCTGGACATGGCGGGCTTCTGTAGTTGGTATGGGGCAACGAGGATCCGGCGAAGGCAGCCCCGGCCATCAGTGGCATAGAGGCTGCGTCCTGCTTGACGCAACAATGATAATCATTTGTATGTCTTTTTTGGAAAGGGTTCCCCGGATTAGGTATTTTCCTAGCCCTGGCGTGTCAGGCGGGTTTTTTCGCGGGTGCTGCGCTGCGGTGCCGCAGCCTTCGCAGCCTCAATGCCTCGCTGTCATGCGGCCTGAGGGCGGCCTGCGGGCGGGTGTCCAGGCGTTCCAGGAGGATGCAATCGTCGCCGGCGGGTTTAGTGCGACAATATCGGCTTTGTATACGTAGTTTCCGCCGTCTGCTGCTTGCCGGACGGCGGGCGTATGCCTGTCTGACTGGCTGTTTATGGAGTACTGCGCGCCGTGAGTGCCTTGCCTGCCGAATCTCAATTGGATTACCTGCGTGTGCCGCCGCATTCCATCGAAGCCGAACAATCGGTGCTCGGTGGCCTGCTGCTGGATAATGGTGCATGGGATCGCATTGCCGATGTTCTGAATGAAGAAGATTTCTACCGCCATGATCACCGTCTGATCTGGCTGCATATCGTCAGGCTCATCAACCTGGCGCGGCCGGCGGATGTCATTACCGTCAACGAGTCTCTGGCCAGTTCCGGCAAGAGCGAGGAAGCGGGCGGGCTGGCCTATTTGAATGCCCTGGCGCACAACACGCCGTCGGCGGCCAATATCCGCCGTTATGCGGAAATCGTGCGCGAGCGCGCCATGCTGCGCAAACTGGTAACGGTGGCCGACGACATCGCTGCGGCAGCCTTCAATCCGCAAGGCAAGGATGCGCGCCAGTTGCTGGACGAAGCCGAAGCCAAAGTGTTCCAGATCGCCCAGGAAGGCGCGCGTGGCGCCGCTGGTTTCCAGGAAATCCAGCCGCTGCTGCAACAGGTGGTCGAACGTATCGACGAGCTGTATCACCGTGACAGTACGTCCGACGTGACGGGTGTGCCGACGGGCTTTGCCGATCTGGACAAGATGACTTCCGGCTTGCAGCCGGGTGACCTGGTCATCGTGGCGGGTCGTCCCTCCATGGGCAAAACTTCGTTCTCGATGAACATCGGCGAGCATGTGGCCATCAACGAAGGCCTGCCGGTTGCCGTGTTCTCCATGGAAATGGGCGCAGTGCAGCTGGCCATGCGTATGCTGGGTTCGGTGGGGCTGCTGGACCAGCACCGCATGCGTACCGGCAAGTTGCTGGCCGAGGATTGGCCGCGTGTGACCCATGCGGTGAAGACCATGCAGGAAGCCCAGGTCTACATCGACGAAACCCCGGCATTGACGGCCATCGAACTGCGTGCTCGCGCGCGACGCCTGGCGCGCCAGTGCGGGCAGCTGGGCCTGATCATCATCGACTATATTCAGCTGATGTCAGCCAGTTCCGCCGGTGAAAACCGGGCAACCGAAATTTCCGAAATCAGCCGTTCGCTCAAGGGGCTGGCCAAGGAGCTGAATTGCCCGCTGATCGCGCTGTCGCAGCTGAACCGCAGCCTGGAACAGCGCCCCAACAAGCGTCCGGTGATGAGTGACTTGCGCGAATCCGGTGCTATCGAGCAGGACGCCGACGTGATCCTGTTCATCTACCGTGATGAGGTTTACAACCCGGATTCCCCGGACAAGGGCACAGCAGAAATCATCATCGGCAAGCAGCGTAACGGCCCCATCGGTACCGTACGCCTGACCTTCCAGGGCTCCAGCACCCGCTTCCTGAATTACACCCAGGGCAATGCCATGATTGATTCGGGATATTGATTTCCCTGCCCGGGCGCTTGCGCCGGGAAGGTGGCACGCCAGCCTCGCCCGGGCTGGCGTTTTTTTGTCGCCGGGCCGCCCCAAGACAAAAATGCCCCCTTGGGGGGCAGCAAGCCGAAGGCGCAGCGTGGGGGTCTTTTTTTTCGCCGGGCCGCTTACCTGGCTTCGGGTGACATGGCTGCCGCCATGTCACAGGCGACGCGCAGCGAGGCTTCGTCGGCAATGCCTTTGCCGGCGATGTCGAAAGCCGTGCCGTGGTCCACGCTGGTGCGTACGATAGGCAGGCCGGCGGTGATGTTCACGCCCTGGTCCAGTCCCAGGTACTTGACCGGGATCAGGCCCTGGTCGTGGTACTGAGCCACCACGATATCGAATTCCCCTTGCCGGGCACGCATGAATACTGTATCTCCTGGCCAGGGGCCGCTGGCATCATAGCCCTGCGCCCTGGCCCAGGCGACGGCGGGTGCGATGATGTCCCGGTCTTCCAGGCCGAATTTCCCGCCTTCACCGGCGTGCGGATTCAGGCCCGCGACGGCGATGCGCGGATGCGCCACGCCCAGCTGGCGGCAGACTCGGTGCGCCAGCGCCAGTGAGCGCCGCTGGCCTTCCGGCGTGATGCGCGCCGGAACCTCCGACAGGGCGATATGAATGGTGGCCAGCAGTACGCGCAGGCAGTCGTTGACCAGCACCATGGCATAGTCATCGGTGGCGCAGCGCGTTGCCAGGATCTCCGTGTGACCAGGAAAGTCGACACCTGCCGCCTGCAGTGCTTCCTTATGGATGGGAGCCGTTACGACTGCATGCAGATGCCCGGCCAGGGTATCGTCGATGGCATGGCAAATGGCTTCGTAGGCCGATAGTCCTGCCAGTGCGCTGACCCGGCCCAGCGGCAGCCCGGCAGGCAGCGGAGTGGCGCGCGAGATGACGGGAACGAGGCCGGGACGGAAACAGGCGTCACGGGGGTGGTCTATTTCCTGTATCTCCAGGCTTGCGGCTGCTGCGCCACTGTATGCACGAGCGCGCGCCAGGGCGCCGGCGTCGCCATAGACGATGGCAGGGTAGGGCAGCCCCGTGGCATGGAGTTTCAGCACGAGTTCCGGGCCGATGCCGGCGGCATCGCCCAGGGTGATGCCCAATGGGCGCGAGAGGATGTTCGACATGCCGCCATTATCGCGCTGCAGCGGGGCGCTGCAGCGATCCGGCTGGATTTTGCCTGGCATTTTGGCAGGCGCTGTTGCACAATTCAGACCAGAGGCCGTCTGTACAAGGCCTTGCCTGTGCTTCCGGCCGCCTCAGCCTGTCTTTCTTCCGGTTCGTATGCCCCGCTTTCCTCGCCCCGCTAC
This sequence comes from Kerstersia gyiorum, assembly GCF_048595715.1. Taxonomy (NCBI): domain Bacteria; kingdom Pseudomonadati; phylum Pseudomonadota; class Betaproteobacteria; order Burkholderiales; family Alcaligenaceae; genus Kerstersia; species Kerstersia gyiorum. The sequence continues at coordinate 2,422,550 of NZ_CP169556.1, read as the reverse complement.
TTTGCTGCCTGCCGCCCCTGCGGCGCCACGAGTGCTGGCCGGCCTGTCCGGGAGGACGGCATGAAGCCTGAGGAACAGGCTCAGCCCGTGAACGTTCCGACCCGCAATCGGGTGGTGCGCTGGGGATATTTCGTACTGGGGCTGGCGCTGGTCGGCCTGGGGATCATCGGGGCGTTGCTGCCGGTGATGCCCACCACCGTTTTCCTGATCGGTGCCGCCTGGTGCTTTGCGCGTTCGTCACCGCGCTGGGAAAGCTGGCTGCTGAATCATCCTTCCTTCGGCCCGGTATTGCGCAACTGGCAGGCCCGTGGCGCGATCGCGCCGCGAGCCAAGGCCTATGCGTGCAGCGGCATTGCGGCCGGCTACGCCATTTTCTTTCTGTCAGCCAAGCCGGGGTTGTGGCTGGCACTGGGCGTGGGCGCATTCATGCTGGCCTCGGCGGCCTATATCCTGACGCGGCCCAGCGCCTGAGTCCGTTGCGGCATGGCGGCGCGGCCGCAAGCGATGCGTCGATCAGCAGTGCCAGGGCGGCCCGGTTTCTGGTCAAGCGTGCTCATTGCAGCACGCCCGGACGCTGTTAATTTCATCCATTCTGAGTATGCTTGTGCTGCTGCACCTGCTTTTCTTGCGCCAGCGCAACGAAAGCCTGTGGACAAGTCTTGAAAATCTGCGATGTTGCCCGCATCTTTAGCGTATCGGGCCAGATGGCCCCCCTGATTTCTGCTCAAGGTAGATTATGCGATTCGACAAGCTCACCACGAAGTTTCAGCAGGCACTGGCCGATGCTCAGAGCCTGGCAGTACGCAATGACAACCCTTATATCGAACCCGCACATGTCCTGGCCGCCATGCTGGCTGACCAGGACAGTGGTGCGGCCGCCTTGCTGGCGCGTGCCGGGGTGGCGGTAAACCGCCTGGCGCCTGCGCTGGATTCCGCCATCAAGGCCTTGCCCCAGGTGCAGGGCGGCGATGGCAATGTGCAGATCGGCCGTGATCTGCAGGCTGTGCTCGCTCGCACCGACAAGGAAGCGGGCAAGCGTGGCGACGCCTATATCGCCGGTGAACTGTTCCTGCTGGCGCTGACCGACGACAAGGGCCCGGCGGGCCGCGCGCTGGCCGAAGCTGGCCTGCAGCGCAAGGCGCTGGAAAGTGCAATCGACGCCGTGCGCGGCGGTGAGGCCGTGAACGACCAGGATGCCGAAGGCCAGCGCGAAGCGCTGGGCAAATACACCCAGGACCTGACCGAGCGCGCTCGCCAGGGCAAGCTGGACCCGGTCATCGGCCGCGACGACGAAATCCGCCGCGCCATCCAGATCCTGCAGCGCCGCACCAAGAACAACCCGGTACTGATTGGTGAGCCCGGCGTTGGCAAGACTGCCATCGTCGAAGGCCTGGCGCAGCGCATCGTCAACGGCGAAGTGCCGGAAAGCCTGCGCGGCAAGCGCGTGCTGTCGCTGGACCTGGCCGCCTTGCTGGCCGGCGCGAAGTTCCGTGGCGAATTCGAGGAGCGCCTGAAGGCCGTCCTGAAGGAACTGTCCCAGGATGAAGGCCGCAGCATCGTCTTCATCGACGAAATTCATACCATGGTCGGCGCCGGCAAGGCAGAAGGCGCCATGGATGCCGGCAACATGCTCAAGCCCGCGCTGTCGCGTGGCGAACTGCATTGCATAGGCGCGACCACGCTGGACGAATACCGCAAGTACATCGAAAAGGATGCCGCGCTGGAGCGCCGCTTCCAGAAGGTGTTGGTTGATGAACCCGACGTGGAATCGACCATTGCCATTCTGCGCGGCCTGCAAGAGCGTTATGAACTGCACCACGGCGTCGAGATTACCGACCCGGCCATCGTCGCAGCGGCAGAGCTGTCGAATCGCTATATTACCGACCGCTTCCTGCCGGACAAGGCCATTGACCTGATCGACGAGGCTGCGGCGCGCATCCGCATGGAAATCGACTCCAAGCCGGAGGTCATGGACAAGCTGGACCGGCGCATCATCCAGCTCAAGATCGAGCGCGAAGCGGTAAAGAAGGAAACCGACGATGCATCGCTGCGCCGCCTGCAGGCCATCGAGGAAGAACTCGATAAGCTGCAGCGCGAGTACAACGACTATGAGGAAATCTGGAAGGCGGAAAAAGCGGCCGTGCAAGGCACGCAGTCCATCAAGGAAGAGATCGACAAGGTGCGCGCCGAAATGGCGGAACTGCAGCGCAAGGGCCAGTTCGACAAACTGGCGGAACTGCAATACGGCAAGCTGCCTGAACTGGAAGCGCGCCTGAAGGCGGCCGAACGTACGGAAGAGTCTGCGGAAGCGGCTGACAGCGGCAAGCCGCGCCTGTTGCGTACCCAGGTCGGGGCGGAGGAAATCGCGGAAGTGGTGTCGCGTGCCACGGGGATTCCCGTCTCCAAGATGATGCAGGGCGAGCGTGCCAAGCTGCTCAACATGGAGGATTACCTGCACCGCCGCGTGATCGGCCAGGACGAAGCCGTGAGCCTGGTGGCCGATGCGATTCGCCGTTCGCGTGCCGGCCTGGCAGATCCGTCGCGCCCCTACGGTTCCTTCCTGTTCCTGGGCCCGACGGGCGTGGGCAAGACCGAACTCACCCGGACGCTGGCAGACTTCCTGTTCGATTCCGATGAGCACTTGATTCGCATCGACATGAGTGAATTCATGGAGAAGCACTCGGTGGCTCGTCTGATCGGTGCACCTCCCGGATATGTGGGCTACGAGGAAGGGGGTTACCTGACCGAAGCCGTGCGCCGCAAGCCCTACAGTGTTGTGCTGCTCGACGAAGTCGAGAAGGCGCACCCGGACGTATTCAACGTGCTGCTGCAAGTGCTCGATGATGGCCGCTTGACCGATGGTCAAGGCCGCACGGTGGACTTCCGCAATACGGTGATCGTCATGACGTCCAACCTCGGGTCGCACCAGATCCAGTTGCTGGCAGGCGAGCCCTATGAAACCGTCAAGAGCGCGGTGTGGGAAGAGCTCAAACAGTCCTTCCGTCCTGAGTTCCTGAACCGGATCGACGAGGTCGTGGTATTCCATGGCCTGGACAGCAAGCACATCCAGGAAATTGCGTCTATCCAGTTGCAACGCCTGGACAAGCGCCTGCAGCAGCAGGACATGCACCTGGACGTGACGGATACCGCGCTGGCGGAAATCGCCAGGGCAGGCTTCGATCCGGTCTTCGGTGCCCGGCCGCTCAAGCGCGCGATCCAGCAGGAAATCGAGAATCCGGTGGCTCGCCTCATCCTGGAGGGCAAATTCGGTCCGGGGGATGTGGTGCCGGTCGATTGGCGCGAAGGCAAGTTCGTCTTCGAACGCACCCTGCAATAAGCGTATGAGCCAGAAAGGAGGCCACGCTGCCGTCAGTTGGCGTTGACCTCCACGTGGATGTACGCCCCGGCCTGCCATTGCGGCAGGCCGTTTTTTTGCGTGGCCCCGGCTTGCCTATGGGGGAACATCATGATTTCTTGGCCCCCCGGTTCCTCGCCGTCCCAGCGGCCGCTGCCGCAGCATGCCCAGGGGCGGCGAATGATGGCTGTTTGCTGTTTGCTGTTTGCTAGGAGTTATAGGCTGGCGCTGGCGTGGCGTTCTTTTTTTCCCGCCGTGCGGCAATTTTCAGCAGGCGTTGGAAGGTCGGGCATTGCATGTGCGAGGCCGCAGGGCATTCGGCGGCGTGCCGCAGGCCCAGGCTGACAGCGTGCAGGCGTTTGATGGTGGCATCTATGTCATCGGCCCTGGCGGCAAGCAGCTGGCGGTCGACGGCAAGGGCGCCGTCGGGGGTGAGCATGGCGGATATTTCGTCCAGCGCAAGACCGCCCGCCTGTCCCAGCGCGATGAAGGCCAGTTGGTCAAGCACAGCCGGTGCAAAGCGGCGGCGCTGGCCGGCTGCACTGATGGCGGTGATCAGGCCCCGGTTGGCATAGAAGCGGATCGTGGAGGCGGGCAGGCCTGTCTGCCGGGAGACTTCCGATATGTCCATTGAGTTGGCTCCTGAGGTGACGGATTCCTGGCGGCCAGGCGGATGTCCGTGCAGGCTTGACTTGAAGTTGACTTCGACTTTTACCATGTCCGACATGAATCGTTTCTTGATCGGGAGCCGGGCATGGCAAGCTTGACTCCGCTGGAGGTGGCCTGGGCCAGCATGGTGACCGGCATAGGTGCCACCTTGGTGATGGATGTATGGACGCTGCTGCAAAAACGGCTGGGTGCGCCGACGCTGGATTATGCGCTGCTGGGGCGATGGGCGGGCTATCTTTGCCGATATGGGGTGTCGCATGCAGGACGGCAGGCAGATGTACGGCAATGGCAGCCGCTGACTGGCGAGCGCAGTCTGGGATGGTTGCTTCATTACGCCATCGGCGTGGTGTTTGCCACGCTCCTGGTTGCGATGGCTGGCCCTGCGTGGTTGCAGCAACCGGAATGGCTGCCGGCCTTGTGGTGGGGGCTGGTGACTGTCGCGGCGCCTTTTCTGGTCCTGCAGCCCGCCATGGGGGCGGGGATCGCATCATCGCGCACGGCAACCCCCTGGAAAAATCGCTGCCGCAGCCTGCTCACGCATGCAGTGTTCGGCACCGGGCTGTATGCCTCGGCGCAGATTCTGGCATGGGTGCAGACATGATTCTCGCTTGTGGCAGGAACTTTATTGCGTTGGAACGTAAAGCTATACTTTGTCTATATGACCCATTCCGGGTTTCACCATTGAGGTATTCGTCATGCGCCATTAATGCCGCCGTCCCTGTGACGGCCAGTCTCCACCTACCCCTATGAGCAGGGGGAGTTCCTGGCATTTCTGGAGTGACCATGACGAGTCCTTGTACCCATTCCTATACGGGTCCCTATCTCGCGCTGGAAGGCGTGTCTTATGTCTTGCCTGATGGCAGGACGCTTTTTTCCGGTCTTAGCGAACATTTCGACAGGCGTGCCACCGGCCTGGTCGGGCGCAATGGCATCGGTAAATCCGTGCTGGCGCGTCTATTGTCCGGACAACTGCAGCCCAGTGCGGGACGCTGCGTGATGTCTGGCAAGGTGCATTACCTGGCCCAGCAACTGCTACCGGCTCCTGAGGCCACGGTAGCCGGCCTGACAGGCGTGCAAGCCAGGCTGGACGCACTGGCGCGCATCGAGGCCGGCAGTAGCGCAACTGCAGATTTCGAGATTTTGGGCGACGCCTGGGATATCCGCCAGCGGCTGCACGATGAACTGGCCCGCAGCGGGTTGGGCTACCTCGACGAGACCGTCGCTGTCAGCCGGCTCAGTGGCGGAGAAGCCATGCGGCTGGCCTTGATCGGCGCCATGCTGTCGGAAGCGGATTTCCTGGTGCTCGACGAACCGACAAACCATTTGGATGGCCATACCCGGCAGGTTTTGTTCGAGCAGTTGCAGCGTTGGCCGCGTGGATTGCTCGTGGTCAGCCATGACCGCCGTTTGCTCGACACCATGGACCGGATCGTGGAGCTGTCTTCATTGGGCTTGCGCAGCTACGGTGGCAATTACACCTTCTATGCGCAATGCAAGGCGCGGGAGCGGGAGAATGCGATCGAGCGCCTGGAACAGCGCAAGCTGGAGCGTCAGCGAGACGAGCAGATGCTGCGTGAGCAACGCGAACGCCAGGAAAAGCGGCAAGCACGTGGAAACCGCCAGGAACGTGAAGCGAATCAGGCCAAGATCCTGTTGGATCGGCAGAAAGAGCGCAGCCAAGGTTCGGCTGGCAAGTTGCGCCGCTGGCAGGCCGAGGCCAGCGAGCTTGCGGCACGGCGGGTGATCGAAGCTGCCCGGCAGGTTGCCGAGGAAGCCGAGATCGTGATGCATGCGCCTGTTGGCGCACCGCATGCGCCCCGTTGCGTCGCCACGCTGGAAGAGGTTGTCTTGCCTTATGTGCAGGGAGCGGCAGGCAGGCTGAGCCTGCTGGTGGCAGGGCAACAGCGGATAGGCGTGGTCGGTCCGAACGGCTGCGGCAAGTCTACCTTGCTCAAGGTATTGGCGGGCCTGCTGGCGCCAGTGGCCGGTCGTTGCCAGGTGTCGGTGCCGGTGGTCTATCTGGACCAGGGGCTGGCAGACCTGGCGCCAGAGCGTTCCGTGCTGGCGCAAATGCGTGAACTCAACCGTAGCCTGCCCGAGGGAGAATTGCGCATGCGCCTGGCGCACCTGGGCCTGGATGCTCAGGTGGTGATCCGGCCCAGCGGCAGGCTCAGTGGCGGAGAACGCTTGAAGGCAGCGTTGGCCCGGGTGATGTATGCCGACGTGCCACCCCAGCTGTTGTTGCTGGACGAACCGAATAACCACCTGGATCTGCCGTCGATTCAGGCGCTGGAAAGCCTGTTGCAGGCCTATGCCGGGGCCTTGGTGGTGGTGTCCCATGACGAGGCTTTTCTGGACCAGCTAGGGCTGACCGACCGTTTGCTGGCAACCGGGCAAGGTTGGCACCTGCAAGCGTGGTAGCTGGCAGGAGGGGCATAGGGCGGGGAGCGCGATCATGGCGTCTTCCTGTGGCCCTTGCATAGCGCGGGCGATAAGCCATGGGAGAGCTTGGGAATGGAACTGATCGACGCAGCTGGTGGCGGCATTGATGGATCCGGCGGGCGGAGGGCGTTGAACGATGAACTAGAACGATGGCACGGGTTGATTGATGAGGCTGAATGGATGGCGCTGAATGGATGGCGCTGAATGGATGGCGCTGAAGTGATGCCACTGACCACGGGCCTAAGCGCAAGCCTCGGCCTTCAGGCCGAGGTCAAGCGAGGCATTATCCATACGGCGCCGCAGGCGCCCCCGTATGGTGGCGGAGAAGCTCCGGCCCTCGGGCCGGAGTTCTTCACTGATGACACTGAAGTCATGGAGCGAAATGATGACGATGAATGATGAGTATGGGGCAAGCGGCCGCAAACCGGACGTTGCTCCGGGCGTCGGCCAGGCGGCTGGAGGGGCCGTGGCTGTGCCTGGCGACGGTCGGGTGAGCCCGGCTGCGTTGATGACCTTCGCAGCCGGGGATCCTGGTGAAAATCCGTGGGTACATGGCAAGCCACGGACCTTGCCGGTGCAGGTCACCGATTACGACACGGCCTGGCCGGCGCGGTTCCTGGCGGTGCGTGGCGATATTGCCGAGGCTTTGGGCGCGGCGGCGCTGGCCATCGAACATGTGGGCTCCACCGCGGTGCCGGGCTTGCGGGCCAAGCCGGTGATAGATGTCGATGTCATCGTCGCAGACCCGGAGCGGGAGGAGGGTTATGTGCCGCAGCTGGAGGCCCTGGGTTACACACTGACGGTCCGAGAGCGCTCCTGGTACGGGCATCGCATGTTGCGGCATGATTCCCCTGAGGTGAACCTGCATGTGTTCGGCCCGGATTGCCCGGAGCATATCCGTCACCTGATGTTTCGGGACTGGCTGCGCGAACATCCCCAGGATCGCCAGCGCTATGCGCAGGCCAAGGACACGGCCAAGGTCGGGGCGGATAACGTGCCTGCGTACAATCAGCGCAAGGAATCCGTCGTGCGGGATGTTTACGCAAAGATTTTTGCGTCGCTGGGCTGGCTCCAGGCGGCACGCGAGTCGCACAGCGGGCAGGGCACGCAGGTGGATGCAGAATGAAGAATGCGCCATGGGCGATTCGCGCCTATCGCCCGGAAGATCAGGCGCGCTTATCTGCAATCTGGTTCGCGGCGTCGTCGCAGGCCCATGCGTTCCTGGGCGTCGATTGCCTGAACCGGCAACGGCAGTTGATAGAGGAAACCTACCTGGCTGCCGCAGAAACCTGGGTCGCCTGCCGGGATGGCCGCCCGCTGGGTTTCATCGGTTTGCTGGACGATTTCATTGGCGGGTTGTTTGTCGATCCCGCTGAACAGGGGCTAGGGGTAGGGCGGGCGCTGGTGGCGCATGCCCTGGCACTCAAGGGCAGCCTGCAACTGGAAGTCTATGCCAGCAATCCCGGGGCGCTGGCTTTCTACCAGCGGCTGGGTTTTCTGGAATACGGCCGGCAGGCCGAAGATGGCGAGGGCCTGCCGTTCGAGGTTGTCCGGATGCGCAGCGCAATGCCTACAGATCGGACGATTGCGCCCACAGGTTGATGCCGCTGTCGCCTTGCACCGCCTGGTCGATCGCTTGCAGTTCCTCGGTACTGAAGGCAGTGTTGGCAAGCGCAGCCAGGTTTTCATCCAGTTGCGCGGTGGAGGACGCTCCGACCAGCACTGAGGAAACCCGGTGGTTGCGCAACAGCCAGGCGATGGCAAGCTGCGCCAGGGTCTGGCCACGTTCGCGGGCGATGGCGGCCAGGTCGCGCAGCCGGCGCAGATTGTCTTCCGACAGATGGGACGCATCGAAGGAAAAACGCTTGGAGGCGTGTGCGGCGTTGCGGTCTTGCAGGAAACGGTCGGTCAGCAGGCCCTGAGCCAGGGGGGTAAAGGCGATCAGGCCCAGGCCGGTTTGCTCCAGGGTATCGAGCAGGCCATCTTCTACCCAGCGGTTCAACAGCGAATAGGCCGGCTGGTGGATGACCAGCGGCGTTCCCAGGCTGCGAGCGACTTCCACGGCGCGCTGCGTGCGTTCGGCAGAATAAGACGAAATGCCTACATAGAGCGCCTTGCCCTGGCGCACGATGGTATCGAGCGCGCCTATGGTTTCTTCGATGGGGGTATCGGGGTCGACACGGTGGGAGTAGAAAATGTCTACGTAGTCGGTGCTGAGGCGGCGCAGGGATTCGTCCAGACTGTTGATCAGGTACTTGCGCGAGCCGAAATTGCCATAGGGGCCGGGCCAGTGCGGCCAGCCTGCCTTGGTGGAGACCACCAGTTCGCTACGGTAGGGCCGGAACTCATTGCGTAGCAGGCGGCCGAAGTTTTCTTCTGCCGAGCCATGTGGCGGGCCGTAATTGTTCGCCAGGTCGAAGTGGGTAATGCCGCGATCAAAGGCATGCGTGAGAATGTCGCGCTGCCGGGAAAAGGGATGCTCGTCGCCGAAGTTCCACCATAGGCCGAGCGAAATTGGCGGCAGCAGCAGGCCGCTGTTGCCGACGCGACGGTAGGCGTGGTGGCTGTAGCGGTCGGGGGCCGCTTGCCACGGGCGGTGGATGTCTGGGACGGTGTTCAGGAATCTGACTTCGCGGCTGGTCATGGACAGGAATAGGTGTTCTAGGGAATGCAGGTGGGAGATGCGCCTGCCGGGCAGGCGGCACCTCGTCGGACGCCGGCCAACAGGCCCGGGCATGGGTGGAAATCATTTTAGGAGTGCAGGATCGGGGCGCGATGGACTAACAAGTCATGAGCAAGTGTGCGCTGGTTATGAAGCCTGGCTCGGGCCGGCACGGCAGGGTGCAGGCGCAGTTGCCATGCCGTCCTGAGTATTAGCATATTGCGAAGTGATTATTCAAAAAATGGGGCGGCCCCCATAACCTTGTCCGGTCAATGATTGTTGCCAGACAAGGAACCGCATCATGCCGCAACAGGAAACACCCGACTGGAAATTCGAGACGGTCGCCGTACATGGCGGCTACTCCCCGGAACCGACTACCCGTGCGGTGGCCGTTCCCATCTACCAGACCGCCGCCTTCTCGTTCGACAATACCCAGCATGGCGCGGATCTCTTCGACCTGAAAGTCGAAGGGAATATCTACACCCGCGTAACCAATCCGACCAACGCCGTGCTGGAAGCGCGCGTGGCGGCGCTGGAGGGCGGTGTCGGTGCGTTGGCGCTGGCGTCGGGCCAGGCTGCGGTGACCTATTCGATCCTGACGCTGGCCGAGGCGGGTGACAACATCATTTCCGCCTCCACGCTCTACGGCGGCACCTACAACCTGTTTGCCCACACCTTGCCGCAGTTCGGCATCCAGACGCGCTTTGCCGATGGCGCCGATCCGGCATCCTTCGACGGGCTGTTCGATGCCCGCACCAAGGCCGTGTTCGTGGAATCCATCGGCAATCCGTTGGGCAACATTACCGATATTGCCGCCATTGCCGAGATCGCGCACCGCCATGGCGTACCGCTCATCGTTGACAACACGGTGGCCACGCCTTATCTATTGCGGCCCATCGAGCATGGCGCGGATATCGTGGTTCATTCGCTTACCAAGTATCTGGGCGGGCATGGCACGACACTGGGCGGCGCCATCGTGGATTCGGGTCGCTTTCCGTGGGCCGAGCATAAGGACCGCTACCCGCGCCTCAATGAACCCGACGTCAGCTATCACGGCGTGATATTTACCGAGGCCCTGGGTGAGGCCGCTTACATCGGGCGGGCGCGGGTCGTGCCGCTGCGCAATACCGGTGCGGCGCTGTCGCCTTTCAATGCTTTCCTGATCCTGCAGGGCATAGAAACCCTGGGCCTGCGCCTGGATCGCATCAACAGCAACAGCCTGGCAGTCGCGCAGTTCCTGCAGGCACATCCCAAGGTGGAATGGGTCAGTTATGCAGCGCTGCCTGGTCATCCCGACCATGCCCTGGCGCTCAAGTACCTGGGCGGGCAGGCGTCTGGCGTGCTGACGTTCGGCGTCAAGGGCGGGCGTGAAGCTGGCGCCCGTTTCCTGGACGCATTGCAGCTGTTTACCCGCCTGGTGAATATCGGCGACGCGAAGTCGCTGGCGACGCACCCGGCCTCCACCACGCATCGTCAGTTGTCGGCAGAAGAGCTGCTCAAGGCTGGCGTGCGCGAGGAAACCGTGCGCCTGTCCATAGGCATTGAACACATCGACGATTTGCGCGCCGATCTCGACCAGGCCCTGGCCCGTATTTGATTCCATGGAAGGCATTGCGCCTTTCCTCCCCCCCATTGCAAAGCAGAGTTGTTTGCCGTTATGTTGAAAATCAAGAAAACCTTGTGGGCCGGCGTGATCCTTGCGCTGTCGTTCGGTGCAGCCGCCGAAGCCCAGACCACGATACGCCTGGGCATCAGTGGTGGCGTTATGGAAGATGTGGCTGAAGCTGCCAGCCAGGCAGCCGCCCGGGAGGGAGAAATCCGGATCAAGCCGGTGGTGTTCACCGGGCATCTCAATGCCAATGGCCCGCTCAATGACGGCGATCTGGATGCCAATGCTTTCCAGCATGAACCCTACCTGCGCGGACAGGTGCGAGCGCATGGCTACGCGTTGGCTCCGGTCGCGCGCACGCTGAGCGCGCCGCTGGGTATCTATTCGCGCAAATACAAGTCGCTGGAAGAACTGCCGGAAGGCGCGCTGGTGGGTATTCCGGGCGACGATACCAATCGCAATCGGGCCTTGCTGCTGTTGCAGCATTACGGACTGATCACGTTGCGCGCCGATCTCGATGTCAACAAAGGGGACAACGCGACGGCGCTGGATATCGTGGCCAATCCCAGGAAGCTGGACATCCGTGAGATCGACTCGCTGATCCTGGCACGCGCCCTGGATGATGTCGACGCCGGAGCGATCATCACGGCGGAAGCGTCGCAGGCCGGGCTGTTGCCGGCGCGTGACGCCATTGCCATCGAGCCGCCTGGCGGTCCGTATGCCAATGTGCTGGTGGTGCGCGAACAAGACCGCGAGCAACCCTGGGTGGCGCCGCTGACGCGAGCCTTCCAGTCCGACGAAGTCCGCCAGTTGCTGGCCACGCGCTACAGCGGCACCCTGCTGCCGGCATTCTAAGCCCCGGCCCTGCTGTTACCGTCTTGCAGGGCCTTTTTCATTTTCCCGTTCCGGATCGTTCATTGCCATGAGTCTTGATCTTCATAACGAAAGCCTGCCCATTCTCGACCTGTCGCTGCTTAATGGCGATGCCGGGCAACGCGAAGCCTTCCTTGCCGATTTGCGCTATGCCGCCCGCGAGATCGGCTTCTTCTATATCAAGGGCCATGGCATCCGGCCTGAACTGCTGCACGCGGTGAAACAACGGGCACGCGAGTTCTTTGCCCTGCCGCAAGCTGACAAGCTGGCGGTGCAGATGATCCATTCACCGCATTTCCGTGGCTATTCGCTGGCGGCGGCGGAGTACACGCGCGGTCACCAGGACTGGCGCGAACAGTTCGATATCGGTGCCGAACGCGCAGTGCGCGACATCGGGCCGGGTAGCCCGCCGTGGGCACGCCTGCAGGGGCCCAACCTGTGGCCCGACGCGGCCTTGCCCGAGCTGCGTCCGGTGTTGCAGGAATGGCAGGCGGAAATGACGCGCACTACGCTGCGCCTGTTGCGGGCTTTTGCGCTGGCGCTGGGGCTGGAGGAAAACGCATTCGACGCGCTTTATGGCCGCGAACCGAATGAACATGCCAAGATTATTCGCTACCCCGGCCGCGAGCAAACCAGTAGCGACCAGGGGGTGGGGCCGCACAAGGACAGCGGCTTGATTACTTTCGTGCTGCAGGACGAGCAGGGCGGCCTGCAGGTTGAGGGCAAGGATGGCCGCTGGATAGATGCGCATCCCATAGAAAATACCTTCGTGGTGAATATCGGCGAGTTGCTGGAATTGGCGACCAACGGCTACCTGCGCGCCACCGTTCATCAGGTGATTACCCCGCCCTCGGGGCGCGACCGCCTGTCCGTAGCCTTCTTCCTGGGCGCCAGGCTGGATGCCGAAGTGCCCCTGTACCGCCTGCCGTCAGAATTGGCGGCGCAGGCACTGGGCCCGGAGACAGATCCGCTCAATCCCTTGTTGCGCCAGGTCGGCCTGAATTACCTGAAAGGGCGGTTGCGCTCACATCCGGATGTCGCGCAGCGTTATTACGCGGACGTACTGGACAAGACCGGCGTGCACGCCTGATTACCTGGCCGGCTGACAGGCCGGCCTGCCCCGTACCCCTCAGCCGGCAGGTCGGCCGGCTGCAACGACCCATCGGAGTAAGAGACATGCATCCGCTTTTCGATTCCAAACAGGAGGACATGGTGCCTGCTGCATTGCATCCTGCCAGCCGTCTGGTACGCTGGCGTCGCCTGCTGGCTGGCGCCATGGTCTGTTTCGGTGCCAGCCTGGGCGCGACCGCCTGGGCGCAAGCGCCATTGATCGTGGCGGCTGATGCGATCCCGCATGCGGAAATACTGGAGCAGGTGGGGCGTGTTGCCCCGGATCTGAACCTGAAAATCATTGAAATACCCAATGGCGTGAACCCCAACGCTTTGCTGGCAGGCGGTGACGTGCAGGCGAATTTCTTCCAGCATGTGCCGTATTTGCGTACCCAGGAGGAAGCGCTGGGGCAGAAGTTCGCCGTGGTTGCCACCGTTCATATTGAGCCGCTGGGTATTTATTCGCGCCGCCATACCTCCCTGAAGCATCTGCCCGAGGGGGCGGTGGTGGCTTTGCCTAATAATGCCAGCAATCTCAGCCGCGCTTTGTTCCTGCTGCAGGACCAGGGCCTGCTGAGCCTGCGTCCAGGCCTGGAGGACCCGGCCAGCGGCCTGGCGACGCTTGCCGATATCGCCGGGAACCCGCGCAAGTTGCGCATTTCGGAGGTGGAATCACCCTTGCTGCCGCGAGTGCTGCCAGATGTCGATCTGGCGATCATCAATGGCAACTATGCGCTGGAAGCCGGGCTCAAGCCTGCGACCGACGCCCTGGCACTGGAGCGCGTGGCGGGCAACCCCTATGCCAATGTGTTGGTGACTTCACAGGCGCTGGCGCAGGACGCGCGGGTGGCGCGGCTGGCGCAAGTGCTGGAATCGCCGCAGATCGCCACCTATATCCAGGACCACTACGAGGGTTCGGTGATCCCGGTGCATGAGGCCCGTCCTTAGGCCGCAGACCCGATATCTGCCGTTCCTGGCTGCTCGTACGCCGGCGGGGGGGCAGCGTGTTGCGGAGCGATTCCCTGACTGGCCTGGACCGGGGGGATGATGACGCCGCCGCAGACCACCACAATGATGTCATGCAGCCCTGCCAGAACACCGGCCTGGTCGTAGGCCAGCGCCAGGCTGGCGCCACAGGCCGGCTCCACCAACAGACGGTGGTCATCAAGGAAACGCTGGCAGGCAAGCAGCGCCTCGGTATCGCTGACGACCGCAGGACGGGTGGGGTGGGCTTGCCCCAGCTGAAAGGCCTGTTCGCAGACCTGTTTGGCGGCCAGCGAGCTGGCCACGCTGGTAATGTGTTCCAGCGCGACACGCCGGCCCGCCGCCAGGGAGCGGGCAAAAGCATCGGCGCCGTCGGTTTCCGCAGTGATCACTGGAACATGGCCCCAGCCATTGCGGCGCAGGCCTTCGACCGCACCGCAAAACAGCCCGCCACCGCCCACGGACAGGAGGATGGCGTCGGGCGCGGCGGTCGAGGCAGCGAGTTCGTCGATCAGCGACGCATGGCCCTGCCACAATAGGGGGTCATCGAACGGGTGGATGAAGGCATCCGTTTCCGTCAGCAAGGATTGCGCCAGGGCATTGGCTTCGTGCCAGGCAGCGCCATGCACGATGAGTTGCGCCCCTTGCCGGCGAATGCGTTCGCGAGCGGCTTCCGGGGTGGATTCGGGCACGACGACGACAACGGCAATGCCCAGATGGCGTCCGGCATGAGCCACGGCAATGCCGGCATTGCCGCCGGAGGATGCGACAAACCGTTGCTTGCCCTGCTGCGCGTAGCGCGCGCAAGCCAGGCCGATGCCGCGTATCTTGAACGATCCCGGCGGCTGCAGTATGTCCAGCTTCAGGCGGATGCGGCGCCCGGCAGCACGGCTGATGGGTTCGGATTCGATCAACGGGGTATTGATATGTAGGGTCATTGGTGCGGGCAGCGGTAAACAGGCGATTGCAAAAGGGTGTGCGGCCAGTGTACGAAATAGCGAAAATGGCGATAATCATCTATTCATTCAAATAATATTTGCGCCATGAGCACAAATCAGGAAATGACCCTGCTGGCGGAGATGGCCGTATTTGCCAAGGTGGTCGAGGCCGGCAGTTTTTCCGCTGCGGCCCGCCTGCTTGGCAGCACGCCTTCGGCCACCAGCCGGGCCGTCGCGCGGCTGGAAAAGGCGCTGGGCACTCGGCTATTGCAACGCACGACCCGCAAGCTGCGCCTGAGTGAAAGCGGGCGCGATGTCTATGCCGGTTGCCAGGACATGGTGCACGCTGCGCAGGCCGTTGTGGCGCGGGCGGGGCGTTTTGATGAAGTGCCGCGTGGTCTGGTGCGTATGAGCGTGCCCAAGGCCGTGGGGCATTTCGTGGTGCATCCGCACATGCCGGAATTCCTGCGCCGCTACCCCGAGGTGGATGTGGAACTGCGCCTGGATGACAGGCCGCTGGATCTCATTGAAGACGGCATGGATCTGGCGATCCGGATTACCGATCAACCCCCGCCCGGCCTGATGGGGCGGCCCTTGCTCGCGCTAGAGCACAAACTGTGCGCCAGCCCCCGTTATCTGGCATGCCATGGCATGCCGTTGCAGCCGCAGGACCTGAAGCAGCACAGCTGCATCTATCTCGGGGAAGTGCCCGGGGACGCACGCTGGAAGTTCGTGCGTGGCGGCAAGACCGTCACGGTGCAGGTCAGGGGGCGCTATGCCGCCAATCATACCGGCGTGCGGCTGGACGCTGCCCTGAACCACTTGGGAATAGCCAGCCTGCCGGATTTCACTGCACGCCAGGCGCTGCGCGAGGGGAGCATCGTGCAGGTGCTGCCGGAGTGGTCTTTCAAGACCTCATACAGCGGCGATGTATGGGTACTATATCCGCCTACCCGGCATTTGCCGCCCAAGCTGCGCGCACTGATGACCTTCCTGGCGGAGCGTCTGGGACAGGAACCAGTCCAGGCTGATGAGGTCATGCCTGGCTGAGCATGCTGCGCCACGACCAATCAAGCATTTTCCGATTTTTCCGAGTTCTTACGCATGACATCACTATTGCCCACGTTTTTCATTTCCCATGGCGGCGGTCCCTGGCCCTGGATGGACGGCATGCTGGACGGGCCCTATGCCGGTCTGGCGCAGTCGCTGCGGCGCCTGCCCGAAGATGCCGGCGGCGCGCCTCGGGCCATCCTCATGGTGTCGGCCCATTGGGAGGCGCCGGCGTTCACGGTGCAGTCGCATCCGCGCCCGCCGATGATCTATGACTATTACGGTTTCCCGGAACACACCTATCACGTCGAATATCCCGCGCCCGGCGATCCGGGATTGGCGCTTGAGGTCGAAAACCTGATCCGTGCGGCGGGCCTGCCTGTGGCCTGTGATGCGGAACGGGGCTATGACCATGGCGTCTATTCACCCATGGTGGTGGCTTATCCCGACGCCCGTATGCCCATCGTGCAATTGTCCTTGATGACCGGGCTGGAGCCGCAGATTCACGTGGCCTTGGGGCGGGTGCTGGCGCCTTTGCGCCGCGCCGGCGTCCTGATCATAGGCAGCGGTCTGAGCTATCACAATCTGCGTGCCTTCGGCCCGCAGGCTCGCGAGAGTTCCTCCGCCTTCGATGCCTGGCTGTGCGAGGCCATGGCCCTGCCGGCGCAGGCGCGCACCCAGGCGCTGCTGGATTGGGAATCAGCACCTTATGCGCGCCAGGTGCATCCGCGTGAAGAACATCTGCTGCCCTTGATGGTGGCGGTCGGAGCGGCCGAGCACGAGCCTGCGGCGCTGAGCTATCACGAGACCGGCTTCCGGGGCGGCGTGACGGTATCGAGTTTTCGTTTCGGGGCCGCGGCTGTTGCATGAGGCGCGCTGCCGCACGCTGACATGCCTGTATCAGGCGCCGGTTGGGGAGGCTGCCCGGCTTGCCGCGACAGGTAAAATTTCTTTTTTCGTGCGCCGCGTGCCGTTCAGCCGGCGGCTGCGGCGCTTTAAATATTGGCTGGATGGAATGGGACAATGAGTAAGAAAATCCGGATAGGCATTGCAGGCTATGGCAATCTGGGCCGTGGTGTGGAGTCCGCCGTGGCGCAGAATGCCGACATGGAACTGGTGGGCGTGTTTTCGCGGCGCCCGCCGGCGAGCGTGAGCTTGCTGGATGCCTCCGTACCGGTATATCCCTGGGATGACATCGAGAATTTCCGCGATGCGATCGACGTGCTGATCCTCTGTGGCGGATCGCGCACCGACCTGCCCGAACAGGGGCCGGCACTGGCGCGCGCGTTCACGACTGTAGATAGCTTCGATACCCATGCCAGGATTCCCGAGTACTACGCTGCCGTCGATGCCGCGGCACAGGCGGGCGGCAACGTCGCTTTGATCTCTGTGGGCTGGGACCCGGGCCTGTTCTCGCTGAATCGCCTGTTCGGCGAAGCCATCCTGCCCGAGGGTGCCACCTATACGTTCTGGGGCAAGGGCCTGAGCCAGGGGCACTCCGATGCGGTGCGCCGTGTGCCAGGCGTGAAGGGCGGCGTGCAGTACACGGTGCCGGTCCCGCAGGCCGTGCAGCGTGTGCGCGATGGCGAACAGCCGGTGCTGAGCACGCGTGAAAAGCACAAGCGCGAGTGTTTCGTGGTGCTGGCCGAGGGTGCAGACCAGGCGCAGGTGCGCGACGCCATCGTGACCATGCCCGATTATTTTGCTGATTACGACACCACGGTGACTTTCATTTCCGAGGAAACGCTGCGCCGCGAACACAATGCCATGCCGCATGGCGGCTTTGTGATCCGCAGCGGCACGACGGGGACGGGCAACAAGCAGATCATGGAATATGCACTGGCGCTCGACAGCAATCCGGAGTTCACCTCCAGTGTGCTGGTTGCCTATGCGCGTGCCGCCTATCGCCTGAAGCAGGCTGGCGAGCGTGGCGCCCGCAGCGTATTCGACGTGGCGCCGGGGCTGCTGTCGCCGAAATCAGCGGCCGAATTGCGCAAGGAATTGCTGTAATCCGCAGGCGGCTGTCATCGCAGCGGCAACCGCCGCGTTGCTGCTGCGACGGCGCATGGTGAAATGAAAAAATCGGGCTGCCGTCGCAGTCCGTATGGATTGCCTGGTTTGTTTTTGCGTTGCCTGGGGATGCCCCTGGCATTGCCGCCACAGTCGGCCCAGGGCGGGTCAGAGCATGACCGTGCCGCTGATGCGGGTGCTGCTCTGGCCGCCCACCCAGACCTGGCCGCTGTCGTCCTGAGACAGGTGCACCTGCCCGGCGCGTCCGAGGTTGATGCCCTGGCTGGCCAGATAGGGGGCGGCGATATGCCCGCGCTGGATCAGCCATTGCGCCAGGCTGGCATTGAAACTGCCCGTGATCGGGTCTTCCGTCAGGGTGCTGCCGCTATTGAACCAGACCCGCACTTCCAGGTCGGTGGCGCCGGTATCCGGATGGCGTGCGGCGACACCCAGCTGAATGCCCTGCGCATGCAGCGCCGGGAGATCGGGTGTCAGGCCGAGCACGGTCTCGGGGTTGTCCAGCAACAAAGCCCAGAATCTGGGGCCATTGAACAGGATCGCGCTATCTTGCACCTGTTGCGCCGACAGGCCTGCCGCTTGCAGCACGGCCTGGTGTTGCGGTTCGCTGATCGGGCTGCATTCCATGGAAGGGGCGGCAAACGCCCATAGTCCGTTGGCTGGATCGCGCCGCAAGGGCACCAGGCCCTTGGCGCATTCCTGTATGACCAGGCCCTCGGCCTGCGGCTGGCCGCCGCCGTTCAACCAAGCATGGCAACTGCCCAGCGTCGGGTGTCCGGCAAAGGGCAGCTCGCCGCCGGGCGTGAATATCCTGACCCGGTAGTCGGCCCCGGCAGCTCGTCCAGCCGTACTGGGGGGCAACAGGAAGGTGGTTTCCGAAAGATTGGTCCAGTTCGCGAAACGCAGCATGGCCGCGTCGCTGATACCATCGCTGTCCAGCACGACAGCCAGGGGGTTGCCCATATAAGGCTGCGCCGAAAAGACGTCTATCTGCATGAAACGGCGTCCGCGTACTGAGGTCATGGACATCATCCTGGTTCGGAAGGAGGCAGCGCTAAGCAGGCAGTTTCAGGCGGGGCAGGGCCACCGGGTTGTTGGGCGTCAGTCTTCCAGCGAGGTTTCTTCCACCCCGTAGTACTTCACGCCGATCCGAATGCGCTCGCGGCCCTGGTCGCGGCGGTGGCGGTTGGTGTCGCGCAGCGAATATACGCAGCCGCAGTATTCCTGCTGGTAGAACTGTTCACGCTTGCTGATTTCGATCATGCGCGCCGAACCGCCGCCCTTGCGCCAGTTGTAGGTCCAGTAGACCAGCTCGGGATAGCGCGCGGCGGCGCGTTCGCCGCAGCCGTTGATCTGGTTCATGTCCTTCCAGCGGGAAATGCCCAGCGAGCTGGTGATGGTGTCATAGCCGTGCTCATGGGCATAGAGCGCGGTGCGCTCGAAGCGCATGTCGAAGCAGGCCGTGCAGCGCACGCCACGCTCGGGTTCGTTTTCCATGCCTTTGACACGATCGAACCAGTTGTCCATATCGTAGTCGGCGTCGATGAACTTGATGCCGTGCTGCTCGGCGTAGCGGATATTTTCTTCCTTGCGGATTTCGTATTCGCGTACCGGATGGATATTCGGGTTGTAGAAGAAAATGTCGTACTCGATGCCCGAGACCAGCATGGCCTCCATGACTTCGCCCGAACAGGGGGCGCAGCAGGAATGCAGCAGCACTTTCTTGCGTCCAGTGGGCAATTGCAGCGGTTTGCGATTGGCGAGGGTATCTGTAGTCGTCATGGCGTGCGTGCCGGGCGCATGCGGCGCCGGCCTTCAATGCGTATCCGGAACCCTGCATTTTAGGCTGAATCAGCAGCAGTATCCATGCCGGCTTGCACGGGTGTTTCATTCCTGCCCAGGCTTTCCCTGATGGCGGCGCAGGCTGCCGCCAGGCGAGGTAAGTCAATGTTAAAAAGTATGTCCGGCCAGCACGCGGTTTGAGGTGCCAGCGAGCGCCTGTCTGCGTGGTTCATGCTCGCCATATAGCCAGGAATGAAACAAGGGGAAGGGTATGTCGGAATACACGGGATACCAGGGATACGATGATGAGTTCTCAGGGGTTTGTGTCGCGATTTCAGGCGCGGCGGGCGGTGTCGGCCATGTGCTGGCACGCCGGCTGCTGAGGGCGGGCGCGAAAGTCGCTGCGTTCGATCAGCTGGGGGAGAGCCTGCAGCCGCTGGCGAGTGACGCCGGGCCGGCGCAATTGCATATGGCCAACCTGGACGTCAGCGACGCCGCTGCGGTGGAACTGGCGGTGGCCGCCGCAGAGCAGATGCTGGGGCCGGTGGAAAAACTGGTGAGCGCAGCCAGCCTGTTGCAGATCGGACGCATCGTTGATGTCGCACCTGCCCATTGGGCGCGGGCCTTCGAGGTGAATACCATGGGGGCCTTCAACTTCAATCGCATCGTGGCTAGCGGCATGATGGCGCGGCGCCGGGGGGCGATCGTGAATATCGGTTCCAGCGCGGCGGCAACGCCCAGGGCGGGCATGGGGGCCTATGCCGCCTCCATGGCGGCGGTGGCTCAGCTTACCCGGTGCCTGGCGCTTGAACTGGCAGGCTACGGTGTGCGTTGCAATATCGTCTCTCCGGGCGATACCGAAACCATCCAGCCTTACGCCAGGCTGCAACAGGGTTTGTCGCGGGAAAAGTTGATCGAAGGGGAACTGGCCCACTATCGGTTGGGCATTCCGCTGCGCAAGCTGGCGACAGCAGATGAAGTGGCTGATGCCGTGCTGTTCCTGTTGTCCGACCGCGCCAGTCACATCACCTTGCACGATCTGCGCGTGGATGGCGGTGCTACGCTGGACCAGTGACGCGGGCGGGTAGGGCTTGCGTCCGGGCCGCCACGTCGTCACATGACTGGCGGCGCCAGCGCGACCGGCCGTCTGGCAAGGCACAACGGGCAAGGATTGCGCAGCGCTGTTCAAAATTTGCTCAGTCAATCAAGCCTGCGCGTCATTGTTGCGTTTGCATGACATATGCCAAGCTTTTCCACCGACTTATTCACAGGCCTTGGGGATAAGTTTCGGGCCTGAAACAGGCCTGGAGAAAATGGCCGAGGCCAGTCTGCACGCCGTTGGCAGGGGAATCTGCGCGATTGGGCGAGGCTTGCGCTTGGCAGTAATAGGGGTATATTGCCGGGAAGCTGGCAAGCCGGTGCAAAAGAACATGTCAAACAGGGAAAATGGGTAGCTTTCCTGTCCCGGAAACAAAGATTCCTTCATATTCAGGCATGCCGCTTGAGTCATCTTAAGTTTGTGAAGATCTGTTGGGAAATCTTCAACTTAAAAATAGAAACGATTCGCATCCTGAGTTGCGGTCTTGCCTGTGCTGTGCTAAAAAAATGATTTCCAAACGTATCTTTTGAATACTTTGGAAATTCCCGGAACATTCTTCGCTGTTGTCCTATGCAACAAGCCTATCTGGATAAGCAGGACATGAACATCACGCCGCCTGCAGGCGAGCCGCGTGTCGACGCCTGCCCCTATGCAAAATCCGTTTCCTTCCTGATCGTCTCCGGACCGACCGTGCTGCGCCAGGTACTGCCGGCGCTCGCCCTGGCGGCGCCCTTGTCCGTGCATTTGGCGGCAGATGGCGAATCGGCCTGGAATTTCGTTCTGCATGAGCGGGTGGATCTCGCAATCATCGACGCCGGGCTGCCGGAAAATGACGGTTTCACGCTGTTGACCCGCCTGCGTCGCCGTTCCGATATGCCAGTGCTCATGCTGATCGAAAGCGACGGTGACACCGAGCGCCTGATGGGTCTGCGTTGCGGCGCCAGCGATTACGTGCGCAAGCCGGTGGATTTCGATATCCTCTGGACCCGCTTGCATGGCTGCCTGCGCCGCCAGGTAAGCCAGGCCGATGCGGCCAGCCGCTATCTGCAAGTGGGCGATCTGAGCCTGGACTCTGCTTCGTCGGAAGTGCGGGTCGGCGGTAATCAGATTTACCTGACGGCGGCGGAAACCAGCATACTCACGGCCCTGATGCGCCGCCCCGGCGCCATGATCAGCCGCGAGCACCTGACGGAAACGGCGCTGGGCCGCTCCATCGAGCCGCTGGACCGCAGTCTCGATACCCACATCAGCAATCTGCGGCGCAAGCTGGGCCTGCGCGCTGGCCAGGAAGGGCGGCCGCAGATCCGCAGCTACCGCAATCGGGGTTATGCCCTGATGATGCCGGCCGACGACGCGCCGGCCTGAGACCTGGGCGCAGGTACTGCGCTCCCTATACACAGCGGTGGCGCTATCCGACCTCGGGCGCCGCCCAGACCCCTGCCACAGGAAGGCTTCCAGTGGTAGGGGTTTTTTGCATCTTGGGCGCGTGTTTTTGCCGTCATTCAGCTACTTGCAAGTAAGGCAGTGAAACAGCTTTCTCGGCAAGATCTTCATGATAAATCAATCAATGCTTTGACAGTGATTGACTAGGCAAATAATATTTTCATCCATGGAACAAGCAGGCAAGACAAAGGATCTGCATCAGGACTATGACCTGATGGACAGCGTGGGCTGGCTGATGCGCTCGACGCTTGCCGTCATGCGCCAGGAGATAGAGCGGCGTATGGAGCCCTTCGGGCTGACCAACGCGCAATGGCATCCCATTCTCAAGCTCTATACCGGGCAGGCGGATACGGTGGCGGAACTGGCGCGTGGCTGTATGCAGGATGCAGGCGGCATGACGCGCTTGCTGGATCGCCTGGAGGCCAAGGGACTGTGCCGCCGCAAGCGGTGCCAGACCGACCGGCGGGTCGTTCGTATCGAACTGACCCCTCAGGGCGTGGAAGTGGCCAGCCGGATACCCGTGGTATTGCGTGATGTCCACGAACTGGGCCTGCAGGATTTTTCTGCAGCGGAAGTCGGCCAGCTCAAATCCTATCTGCGGCGCATGCAACAAACGCTGCAGGACAAAACAGGCCAGGCTTGAATGATTTTCCCGGCCTATGCAACCCGGCGCGCAGCTGCCGTCCGCCTGGCGGCTTGCGTGCGGCATCGCGCGGCGCCGGCAGCCGGGCAGGCCGTGCGATGCCACGCCTACGCCTGGCCCATGCATTGCTGCATGGGAATGACGGGGCCTTAGGGCTGGAATTTTTTCACCCCGGCAAGCGCCGGGTTTTTTCATTGTTCAGCGAAAATTTGCCATGAGTGACGACAATCACACGCAAAAGAGTGACGTAAACAGCAGCAGCAAGCCGCAGCTGGATCCCGCGGCAGTGAAGCACCGCCGCAAAGTGCTGCTGAGCGTGACGCTGGTCGTCGTGCTGGCGGCCCTTGCCTTCGGCGTCTATGAGTGGCTGCTGGGCGGCCGCTATGAAACCACGGACAACGCCTATGTGCAGGGCAATGTCATCCAGATCACACCGCGGGTGGAAGGGACGGTAGAGGCCATTTATGCCGACGACACGGACTTCGTGAAGGCGGGTCAGGTATTGGTACGCCTGGACCCGGCAGACGCGCACATCCGCCTGGAGCAGGCCGAGGCGCAACTGGCGCAGGCTGTGCGTCAGGCGCGCACGCTGTACGCGGACAACGAAACCCTGAATGCGCAAATAGCCTTGCGCCAGGCCGAGGTGGTCAAGGCGCGCAGCGATCTGGCGCGTGCCGAGGACGACCGCAAGCGCCGTACGACGCTGGCCAGCAACGGGGCTGTGTCGCGCGAAGAGCTGCGCCATGCCGAAGCCAGTTCGGCGGCAGCGCGCAGCACGCTGGCCGCTGCCGAGGCGGCGCTGGCCGCTGCCAGGGAGCAACTGACCAGCAACCAGGCGCTGACTGACGGGACAGACGTGATCCACCATCCGGCCGTGCAGTCGGCGGCAGCGGCGGTGCGTGAAGCCTATCTGGCCAACGAGCGCATGGCCGTCCTGGCGCCGACCGACGGCTACGTGGCGCGCCGCAATGTCCAGTTGGGCCAGCGCGTGTCGGCCGGTTCCAACCTGATGACCATCGTGCCGCTGCGCGAGGTCTGGGTGGAAGCCAATTTCAAGGAAAACCAGCTGCGCGACCTGCGCCTGGGCCAGGAAGCGACGCTGACGGCCGACCTGTATGGCACCAAGGTGCGCTATACCGGCAAGGTGACCGGCCTGGGTGTGGGGACGGGCGCTGCCTTTGCCCTGCTGCCTGCGCAGAATGCCACGGGCAACTGGATCAAGGTGGTGCAGCGTGTGCCGGTGCGTATTGAATTGACGGGCGATGAACTGGCCGAGCATCCGTTGCGTGTTGGCCTGTCCATGGATGTGAAGGTCAGGATCAGCGACAAGAGCGGCAATATGCTGGCAGCCACGCCGCGTACCGAGGCGTTCGCGCAAACGGATGTCTTCCGCCAGCAGGAAGAAGGGGCTGAAGCGGATGTCACGCGCATCATTGCAGCCAACCTGGGTGTGCCGGATCGGGCCATCAAACTCGGCATGACGTCGCCGGCGACGGGCGTGAACTGATCATGGCGGCAGCGATGCAGCCTTTGCCGCCGCTGGAAGGACGGGCGCGGATGATGGGGACGCTGGCCTTGTCGGCCGCCGTCTTCATGAACGTGCTCGATACCTCTATCGCCAACGTTTCCCTGCCCGCGATCGCCGGCGACCTCGGTGTCAGCGCGACGCAGGGCACGTGGGTCATTACCAGCTTCGCGGTGGCTAACGCCATTTCCGTGCCGCTTACGGGCTGGCTGTCACTGCGCTTTGGCCAGGTGCGCCTGTTCGTGTTGAGCGTGGCCCTGTTCGTCCTGTCGTCCTGGCTGTGCGGCCTGGCGCCCAATATGCCCTTGCTCATCGCCTTCCGGGTGTTGCAAGGCTTTGTGGCCGGCCCGATGATTCCGCTGTCACAGGCTTTGCTGTTGTCGAGCTATCCCAAGGCGCTCGCTGGACTGGCCATGGCGGCCTGGTCCATGACCACGTTGGTGGCGCCGGTGACCGGGCCCCTGCTGGGGGGATGGATCACGGACAACATGAGCTGGCCGTGGATCTTCTATATCAACGTACCGGTGGGCATCCTGTCGGTATTTGTGACCTGGCGCATCTTCCGGGATCGCGAGACCATGCGGCGCTCCCTGCCCATCGACAGCATCGGGCTGGCCCTGCTGGTGCTCTGGGTCGGCGCCATGCAGATCATGCTGGATATCGGTAAGGAACATGACTGGTTCCAGTCGCCGCTGGTGGTAGGCTGCGCGGTGGTGGCGGTCGTGGGCTTTGTGTTCTTCCTGGCCTGGGAACTGACGGAGCGCCATCCGGTCGTGGATCTCGCGTTGTTCCGCATTCGTAGCTTCTGGACCGGCACGCTGGCGATTTCCATCGGCTATGGCCTGTTTTTCGGCAACGTGGTGCTGCTGCCCCTGTGGCTGCAACAGTACATGGGCTACACCGCCACGCAGTCCGGCATGGCGATGGCGCCGGTGGGCCTGCTGGCCCTGGTGTGTTCGCCTTTCGTTGGCAAAAGCATTGCAAAGGTGGACCCGCGCAAATATGCGACGTTCTCCTTCCTGGTGTTTGCGCTGGTGCTGTTCATGCGGGCGCGTTTCAATACGCAGGTGGATTTCGATACCATCATGATCCCGACGTTGATCCAGGGGATAGGGCTGGCCTTCTTCTTCATTCCGCTGATGACGCTGACGCTCTCGAGCATCGCGCCAGAACGCATGCCGGCGGCATCCGGGCTGTCCAATTTCGTGCGCATCACGGCAGGGGCGGTAGGCACGTCGGTTTCCACGACGTTCTGGGAACGGCGGGCCAGCCTGCACCACGCGCAACTGACCGAGCATATGCTGCCCGGCAGCGAAGCGCTGCAGCATGCCCTGGATACCTACCAGGCGGCCGGAATGTCGATGCAGCAGGCGTTGGCCCAGGTGGAAAAACTGTTGAACCAGCAGGCGTTCATGCTCGCAGCGGATGACATCTTCTATGTGTCCGCCATCATTTTCATGATGCTGATTCCGTTGGTCTGGATCGCCAAGCGTCCCAGCCGTGGCGGCGCGGGCGGCGAGGCGGCAGGCGCGCACTGAGTACGAACAGCGCAACAAACAGCGCAACAAACGGCGCGTGCCAGCCCAGGCCGGGCGCGCCGACATGAAAAACGCCTCCGGACGATCAACGTCCGGAGGCGTTTTTTTCATGTCCCGACCGACGCCGTGGCGCTGGCCGGGAGAACGGCTTCAGGCCGCGGCGAGCTCGGTGGCAGCTGTGGGCAGTTGCTCCAGGCTGGCGACGGTTTCCAGTGCAGCACGTGCCGCTTCGGCGCCCTTCTGCGAGAAGTGGCGGAAGAAGTAGTCCTGGTGCTGGTCGTGTTCGTGGAAATGGTGCGGCGTGAGCACGACGGAGAAGACCGGAACGTCATTGTCCAGTTGCACGCGCATCAGGCCGTCGATGACAGCCGAGGCAACGAAATCGTGGCGGTAGATGCCGCCATCGACCACGAAGGCCGTGGCAACGATGCCGTCATAGCGGCCGCTGCGGGCCAGGCGCTGCGCATGCAGCGGAATTTCAAAGGCGCCTGGCACGGTGTAAATGTCGACGAGGTCGGCAGCGTAGCCGTGCCTGGCCAGTTCGTCGAGAAAGCCTTCGCGAGCCTGGCCGACGATTTCCGCGTGCCAGCCTGCCTGGATGACGGCATAACGAGGTGTGCGGGTGGGGAGAGGGGTATTGCGAGAAACGGACTGATTCATGGTATTCCCATTGAAGACTGAGTTCCAGAATCAGGGCAGACAACACGAAAACCGACCCCCTGCGGCCAGCGGCCGTGGGTGGAGGATTTGCGCGCTTTCTTTCATCCGGACTATGACCGTCGGCTCCGGCATCGAACCGGATCTGCTGACCCCGGCAACAAGGCTGCCGGGCGCTCGCGGGCTCGCGTGTCTATTGGCACGCCTACCGCCGGTGGGGAGTTTCACCCCGCCCTGAAAACGCTTGCCCTGGCTGGCTGCAGTTGCAGTTCGACAGGACATGGTCAGTATAACGCCGTCTCTTATGAGATGGCGTTGGAACGATATGCCTGACGGCTCACAGCTCGTAGGGGCCTCCGCGCTCGCGTGCGCGCAGGTAGGCGGGACGGGCCTGGATGCGCGCCAGCCAGCCGAGCAGGCGCGGGTGCTTTTCGGGGGTCAGCCATTCCCGGGCGGCGGCGGCTTCCAGTGGGAAGCTCAGCTGGATATCGGCAGCGGTGAAGGCATCGCCGGCAAACCAGTCGCGGCTGGCGAGTTCGCTTTCCATGAAGTCGAGCTGGCGTCCGAGATTGGGCTGGACGAAGGCCGATTCGACGCTGTCGGCGATGCGTTCGGCAATGGGGCGTGCGAAGAAGGGCATGTCAGCCTTGCGTACCCGGCGGAAAATGAATTGCACCAGCAGCGGCGGCATCATCGAGCCTTCGGCGAAGTGCAGCCAGTAGGTCCAGCGCAGCGCTTCCGGCGTGCCGGCTGCGGGACGCAGGCTGGCATTGCCGCCGTGCCGGTCGACCAGGTATTCGATGATGGCGCCGGATTCCGCCACCACGTTGTCGCCGTCGGTGATGACCGGCGCCTTGCCCAGCGGGTGCACTGCCAGCAGGGCGGCCGGCGCCAGGTGCGTGTCTGCATCGCGGGCGTAATGCTGGATCTGGTATTCCAGTCCGAGCTCTTCAAGCAGCCAGATGATGCGTTGCGAGCGTGAGTGTTCGAGGTGATGCAGGGTAATCATGCGTAATCCGCTTCAATGATGGAGGTGATTGTTTTCGGGTAACCGGGGGCCCAGCACTTGCTGCCAGAGCCGTTCGGCCACGGCGCGTTCGCTGGCCATCTGACCGGCAGGCAGCCTGGCTTTTTCATCGCCGCGCATTCTCAGGTTGTGTTGTATGCGGCGCATGATGCGATAGGCGTCGCCGGACTGGCGTGCCAGGTCCTGTGGTATCAGCCCGAGTTCACCGGCGATGCGCAACAGCGCGATGTTACCCAGGTTGTCCAGCAGCGCCGGATGTTGGCAGGCGTGGCGCAGGACCAGGTATTGGGTGATGAATTCGATATCCACCATGCCGCCCCGGTCGTGCTTGATATCGAACAGCATGCTGGGGTTGGGGTGGCCGTCACTGATGCGCTGGCGCATGGCGCGGACTTCTTCGGCCAGCAACAGCGGGTCCCTGGGGCGCAGCAGGATTTCCCGCCTCAGGGCTTCGAAGCGCTCTCCCAGGCAGGCGTCGCCAGCGGCAAAACGCGCCCTTGTCAGGGCCTGATGTTCCCAGAGCCAGGCGTGATCGCGCTGGTAACGCGCGAAGGCATCGTAGGACACGGCCAGCAAGCCGGCGTCGCCATCGGGGCGCAGCCGCAGGTCCACGTCATAGAGCCTGCCCGATGAAGTCATGGTGGTCAGCCAGGAGGTCATGCGCCGGCCCAGGCGGGCATACAGCTCGGCAGCATTGTCGTCCGGGTCTTCGTAGATGAAGACCAGATCCAGGTCGGAGGTATAGCCCAGTTCCTTGCCGCCCAGCTTGCCGTAGGCGATGACGGCGAAGCGCGGTTGGGGCAGCACGTTGTTGCGCTTGACCATGGGCCAGATGCGGTGAATGGTTTCTTCGAGCAGAGCGTCGGCCAGGCTGGACAGCTGATCGGCCAGCGCTTCGACGCTTAGGGTGCCTTCCAGGTCCTGCGTCAGCAGCTGGAAACTGGCCTGGCGCTGGGTGTCGCGCATCAGGTTCATCTGTCGCTCGACATCGGGCGAGCCGTCGGGCAGTTGGCAGGCATCCAGTTCGCTGCGCAGTTGTTGCGCCAGCTGGCGCACCTCCAGGGGCTCGGCCAACGTGTTCCAGTCGATCAGGCCGTCCAGCAGCAGGGGATGCTGGGTGAGGTATTGGGCGGCCCAGGGGCTGGCGCCTACGATGCGGGCCACGCGGGTCAGGATGTCGGGGTACTCTGCCAGCAGGGCCAGATAGGCGCTGCGCTGGGATATCTGTTCGATCAGGTCGAGCAGGCGCACGGCAGCGTCGTGCGGGGCTTCTGTGCGCGCCGCGGTTTCCAGCACGGCAGGCAGCAGTCGCTCCACCCGTTCACGGCTGAGCGAGGGCAGGCTGCGCATGCGATGGCCGCCCAGCATGGCGCGTATCCTTTGCAGCAGGCCATCCGCCTGGTCCGTGAAATGCTGGCGCGCCAGGGCTTCCAGTTTTTCCTGCACGTCCGGGCTGTCTTCCTGGCTGCCGGTGTCGCTGCCGGGCGCTACGGCGCGGCCGATGCCGGTCAGATGAAAGACATCCTGGAAGATGCGCGAGACATTGGCGCGGTGCTGCGCCAGGCAGGCGCTGAATTCCGCTTCCTTCATGCCCATGGCATGCGCCAGTTGGGCCAGGCGTTCCGGGCCGGCGGGCAGCAAATGGGTCTGCTCATCGGCGCGGTATTGCAGCATGTGCTCGGTGCGGCGCAGGAAACGGTAGGCCTGTGCCAGTTGCGCGCCTTCCTCGGCAGGCATGACGCCCGCGTCCTGTTCGGCCTGAAGCGCCAGCAGCAGATTGCGTTCCTGCAGCGTGGGCTGCCGGCCGCCGCGCATCAGTTGGGCCAGTTGCACCACGAATTCGATTTCCCGGATGCCACCTTCACCCAGCTTGATGTTGTGGATCGCTTCGACGCCATTGCGTGCATGTGCACGGCGGTTCCAATCATTGCTGATGCGTTCCCGCAGCGCGCGCAGCGCGGCGATGGCATCGAAATCGAAGTATTTGCGGTAGACGAAAGGCACGCGCAGGCTTTCCATCTGCCGCCACTGTTCGTCGAGCTGGCTGTCCGGAAAGGCGCGGGCCGGTAGTGCGCGCGCCTTCAGCCAGGCATAGCGTTCCCATTCCCGGCCCTGGCGCAGCAGATAGTGTTCCAGCGCGTCCAGGCTCCAGGCCAAGGGGCCGCCGTCACCGTCGGGGCGCAGGCGCAGGTCGGTGCGGAAAACATAGCCGTTGATATCGTTATCGGCCAGGATGGGCATCATGCGCTGCGTCAGGCGGCCATAGAACTCGTGGTGGCTGAGGCGCCGGGCACCGTCCGTTTCACCTTCCTCGCCATACAGCATGATCAGGTCGATATCGGACGAGACATTCAGTTCCTCACCGCCCAGCTTGCCCATGCCGACGATGATCATTTCCTGCGGAGCGCCGCTGGCAGGGTCGCGTGGCGTGCCATATACACGCGTCAGTTCCGCCATCGTGGTGCGATAGGCCGTGGCCACGGCCAGTTCGGCCAGCGCCGTCATGCTCCGGGTGACTTCTTCCAGTGTCGCCATGCCGCCGATATCTCGCACCATGAGCGTGCAGAAGATGCGTTCGCGCAGCTGGCGCAGGACGCGTCTGGCGGCGTCGGGATCCAGTCCCTCATTCGTCGCCAGGGCAGCCGTAGCCGCCAGGGCCTGGAACTGTTGCTGTATGACCCCGGCATCCACCGGCGCAAGTGCCAGCGCTTCTATCGTGTCCTGCAGCCCTGGCCGGGCCTGGAGGCGGCGGGCCAGGTACTCCGACCAGGCCAGTGCGGCCTGCAGGGCGGCGCGAGGGGAGGGCTGGGTGTCTGGGCCGGTTTCCGGTGGCGAGGGCAGGGAAGCGGCGGTAGGGGAGAAATCGCTCATGACAGGGGCTCGAAGGCAGTGGCTGCGCGGTGGAAATGCCCGCCAGCGTCCAGGCCGGGAACGCAAGCGGTTTCTGAGGTCTAATATAACTATTGCACTGACGAATCAATCATCAAGCGAAGCGCTGATTGCATTTTGGTCGATGGGCTGGCGTCCCGGAGGGACAGCCCGGACATCGGCTGGACGCATGCTGCGCGGGCTGCGATGCTTCGCTTGAAGCAGAATACAACAAGAGGGACCATGCGCGAGGAAGCACTGCATTGCGCCGGTTAAGGAAATTCCTGCACATACTGTTCTGGCTGCTGCTGTCGCTGTATCTGGCGGCCGCAGGCTCGCTGCTGGTCGTTCGCTATGCGGTGCTGCCCCAGGTGGACAGGTTCCGCCCGGCGATAGAGCGCGTCGCGTCGCAGGCGTTGGGCGCCAAGGTGGAAATCAGCCGGGTGGGCGCGGATTGGCGCGGCCTCAACGCCAGGCTGGCTTTGTCCGGGGTGCGCATACAGGGGGACGATGGCGAGGTGCTCAGCGTACCGGAAGCACAGGCGGTCATGTCCTGGCGCAGCCTGTTGCAATGGGAACCGCTGTTCCTGTACCTGGAGGTGCGCGGCCTGGATCTGTCGGTGCGGCGGGATGCCCAGGGCAACATCCACCTGGCCGGCCCGCAGGGGCAAACGGCTTCGGATGACCCGCAAGCCAGTGAACGCGTGTTGCGCTGGCTGGGCAAGCAGCGCGAATGGGTTGTGCGCGATGCCGTATTACGCTGGCGCGATGAGCGCCACGATCCGCAAGCGCCGGAATTGCTGCTGAGTTCGGTGCAGGCACGTTTCATCAACCGTTTTGCCCACCATGCCTTCGGATTGTCGGCAGCGTTGCCGGCAGGGGCGGATACAGAGGCTGGCAGCCTGACACTGCGCGGCGAATTCGACCGGCGCTGGTTCGAAGTGCTTTCCCGTCAGCCGAACTGGGATGCGCGCCTGTATGCCGGTTTCACCGGCGTGGACCTGGCGCGCTGGGCGGCCTGGCTGCCGGCCCGGCAGGCAGGTCTGGAGCAGGGGCAGGTATCCGGCCAGGCCTGGGCATTGGTGCAGGACGGCGTGTTGGAGCATGTGATACTGGATTTGCATGCGCGCGGTCTTGCCTGGCGGACGCAGGCAGCCGCCCTGCAGGCGGCTGCCGTCGACGTGTATGCCGATGGTTCGCCTGCCGCCTTGTGGCAGGTGCCGCCTCCGGCGGCGCAGGCAGACAGTCAGCAGCAGGCTGGCGCGGCCTTGCCAGCCTGGCTTGCGCCTGCGCGGGAGGGCCAGCGGGTCTATGCCGATGTTGCGTTGCGGGATGCGGCGTTCTGGTGGCCCGCAGAGTTCGGCGAACGCCGCCTGCCCTTGCGGCAGGCGTCTGCCGTCGCGGAACTGCGCGGGGCGGATGCAGAGGGTTGGTCGGCCGCTGTGCGGCGGCTGTCTCTGGAAAATGAGGACCTGGCCCTGGCGTTGCAGGGGCAATGGCAGCAGAAGGCAGGCAGCGAGGCCGGGTGGCTGGATGTCCAGGGCACCATTGCGCGCCTGTCTTTGCCTGCCCTGCACGCCTATTTCCCTCTGGTGGTGCCGGAAGAGACCCGGCACTGGCTGGCGACGGCGCTCAAGGCCGGAGAGCTGCGGCAGTCAGACCTGGAATTGCGCGGCAACCTGGATGATTTTCCGTTCGAGGACGCGGCCAGCGAGGGGACGCGTTTTTCCCTCAAAGGGGATTTCGATGGACTGACGCTGGATTACGCCCCGGCACATGGCAGGTACAAGGGCTGGCCGCTGGTGCAGTCCGCCAAGGGCCGCATGGATCTCCTGCAGAATGTTCTGGCGCTGGAACTGGAATCCGGTACCGTGATCACGGGGCCGGCCAATCGGCTGGCGCTGAACCGGGCTGCCGCAAGTATCACGGATCTCTACCGTCAGGCTGCGCACCTCAAGGTTGATGCCGGGCTGGCTGGCGAGGCGCGCCATTACCTGGCGCTGATGCAGCATTCGGATCTTGGCGAGATCCTGGCGCATACCGTGTTGCCCCAGATCGCTGCGACTGGCAATTGGGGCATGGCGCTCAAGCTGGATATTCCCTTGATGCACAGTGTGGACAGCCAGGTCAGCGGTTCCGTGGCCTTGCAGGGCGGGCAAGTAGAAATCAAGCCGGAAATCCCCGTGTTCTCGGCGCTGAGTGGTTGGCTGGATTTTGATAACGACGGTATCTCTGCACGTGATATCCGCGGCCGTTTCCTGGGCGGTGCCTTCAGCCTGGGCGGCAAATTGACGCGCAAGGATATCGACGCGGCCCTGAACATGGAGGGCGCGCTGGCGGCCGACAGCCTGCAGCGCTGGTTGCCGCCGGCAGCGGCTGCGCGTTTTGGTGGGGAAATTCCCTACCAGGCCAGACTAGGCATGGATGCTGGCGACCGCTTGTGGTTGCAGGTCGACAGCAGCCTGCAGGGAACGACGCTGGACTTTCCTGCTCCGCTGGGAAAAGCGGCGCAGGCGCGCCGCTCCGTTACCCTGAATTGGGGGCCGGGAGAAGCGGCAGGCAGCGAAGTGCTGGCGGCGCGTATTGGCGGTATCGGTGCCCTGCGGCTGGAGCACGATGCGGCCCGCCGCGATGCCTATTTCTGGCGTGGCGCGCTGGTCGATGGTGCGGTGGCCCTGGCGCTGCCGGTATCGGGGCTGGCGGTAGACCTGCATATGCCGGAGTTCGACTGGGCTGCCTGGGATCAGGTTTTCACGGATTTCGACGATGGCCAGGCGAGCGGACGGCCATTGCTGCCGGGGCTGGCCAGCGTGAAGCTGGCGGCAGAGCGGGTGCACGCGTTTG
Organism: Kerstersia gyiorum; assembly: GCF_048595715.1. Taxonomy (NCBI): domain Bacteria; kingdom Pseudomonadati; phylum Pseudomonadota; class Betaproteobacteria; order Burkholderiales; family Alcaligenaceae; genus Kerstersia; species Kerstersia gyiorum. The sequence continues at coordinate 2,389,404 of NZ_CP169556.1, read as the reverse complement.
CCGCGCAGTGGAACCAGGTTCGCCTGCAGGCCGAGCGCCAGGCACGTGGCGGCTGGCGTATTGCCGTGCAGGGAGACGAACTGGACGGTACGCTGGATTGGCGCAGCCAGCCTGAGGCGCAGCATCCTGTGCTGCTGGCTGAATTCGGCCGCCTGGCATGGCCCCAGGCTGTCGGGCAGGCCAGCCAGTCGCCGACGCAGGAAGCACCTGATTGGAATATTTCGTCGGCCTTCCGCCTGCCGGACCTGGATTTGAAAATCAATGAGTTGTCATGGCGCGGCAAGGCGCTGGGCAAACTGCAGGCGCGCGGGAAAAATCGCAACATGCGCGGCGACTGGGGGCTGGACAGTCTGGTGCTGGGGCAGCCGGGAGCAGTGCTGAGCGCCACCGGCAACTGGCAGGTCGAAGGGCCGGGTCGGGGGCTGGCGCTCAACCTCAATACTGCCGTCAGCGACCTGGGAAAGTGGCTGGATGTCTGGGGCTTGGACGATGCCGTACGCGCTGGCCGTGGCAAGGCGACGGGCAGCTTGCGCTGGCTGGATTTCCCCTGGCGCCAGGATGGTCGCAGCCTCAGCGGCACGGTAGCGCTGGATCTTGAACAGGGGCGGTTTGTGCACATGCGTTCGCGCAGCGCCAGAGTGCTGGAAATTCTGTCGCTGCAATCGCTGTCGCGGGTGTTGAGCCTGGATGCCCGCCCCGCCGAGGCGTTCAAGGATGGCTTTCCTTTTGACAGCATCGTGGGAACGGTGCAGCTGGCCGGACCCGAGATGGATATCAAGACCCTGACGGTGGATGGCCCGGCGGCTCAGGTCGTGCTGCAGGGCGGCACTGACCTGGTTCAGCAACGCTGGAACCTGCAGGCGACGGTGACGCCTCACCTGGATGTTAGCGGGGCCTCGGTGGCGGCCGGCTTTGTGGTGAACCCGGTGGTAGGGGTAGGGGCGTTCGTGGCGCAATGGTTGCTGAAAGACCCGCTGGCCCGAGCCATGCGGCTGGAGTACGAAGTCACCGGCAGTTGGGACGACCCCAGCATCGAGGCGCTGGAAAAGGAAAAGCCCGAACGCGCCAGCAGCCCGTCCGCAGAGCTGCACTATGCCGAGACCGGCAACTGATCCCTGAAAACAGCCCGATGAAAACAGCCAGCCTCGGCGATTGTCGTCGGGGCTGGCTGTGAATCCCGCCTGCCAGGCTGCGCGGAGGCAGCCTGGCCGGTGGAAAGGGTGCAGGCATGAGGCCTGCACTGCGCTTATTTCTTCATCATGTCGAAGAATTCGGCGTTGTTCTTGGTCTTGCGCATCTTGTCGAGAATGAACTCCATGGCCTGCACGTCGTCCATTTCGTGGATGAACTTGCGCAGCACCCAGATTTTCTGCAGCAGGTCCGGCTTGATGAGCAGTTCCTCGCGGCGCGTACCCGACTTGTTCAGGTTCATGGCCGGGTAAATGCGTTTCTCTGCCAGGCGGCGCTCCAGGTGGACTTCGCAGTTGCCGGTACCCTTGAATTCTTCGTAGATCACTTCATCCATGCGGCTGCCGGTTTCGATCAGTGCGGTGCCGATGATGGTCAATGAGCCGCCTTCTTCCAGATTGCGGGCTGCACCGAAGAAGCGCTTGGGGCGTTGCAGGGCGTTGGCGTCCACGCCGCCGGTCAGCACCTTGCCGGAGGACGGCACCACGGTGTTGTAGGCACGTGCCAGACGCGTGATGGAGTCCAGCACGATGACCACATCGCGTTTCATCTCAACCAGGCGCTTGGCTTTCTCGATCACCATTTCCGCGACCTGAACGTGGCGTGTGGCAGGCTCGTCAAACGTGGAAGCCACGACTTCGCCGCGCACGGTGCGCTGCATTTCGGTCACTTCCTCGGGGCGCTCATCGACCAGCAGGACGATCATGTAGGCGTCGGGGTAGTTGGTCGTGATGGCATGGGCAATGTGCTGCATCATCACGGTCTTGCCCGACTTCGGGCTGGCGACGACCAGGGCGCGCTGGCCCTTGCCGATGGGCGCGAAGATGTCGAGGATACGGCCCGTCAGGTTCTCTTCGCTCTTGATGTCGCGTTCCAGGCGCATCGGAGAATCCGGGTGCAGCGGCGTCAGGTTCTCGAACATGATGCGGTGCTTGAGCACTTCGGGCGGCTGATCGTTGACACGATCGACCTTCACCAGTGCGAAATAGCGTTCGCCATCCTTGGGCACGCGGACTTCGCCTTCGATGGAGTCGCCGGTATGCAGGTTGAAGCGCCGGATCTGGGACGGGGAAATATAGATGTCGTCGGGGCTGGCCAGATAGGAGGTATCGGGCGAACGCAGGAAGCCGAAACCGTCAGGCAGCACTTCGAGCACGCCATCGCCAAAAATCTGCTCGCCTTGCTTGGCACGGCGCTTCATGATGGCGAACATCAGCTCTTGTTTGCGGAGCCGGTTGGCGTTGTCGATGTCCAGGCTCGCGGCCATTTCCAGCAGCTGCGAGACGTGCAGCGCCTTCAGTTCATTCAGGTGCATGAGCGGAGAAAAGAGGGGATGGAAAGAAAGGACTTGTTCGTAAGGAGATGCTGGCCGGCGATAGAAGACGCCGAGCGCGTCGGAGCAGGCGCGAAACCTGCTCCGTGATGGCGGATTACAGCGAGCTTTCCAGGAAAGCCGTCAGCTGGGCCTTCGAGACGGCGCCAACCTTGGTGGCGGCGACTTGACCATCCTTGAACAGCATCAGGGTCGGGATGCCACGGATGCCATACTTGGCAGCGCTTTCGGGGTTATCGTCCACGTTCAGCTTGGCGATCGTGAGACGGCCGGCAAAGTCGCGGGCAACATCCTCGAGGATGGGGGCGATCATTTTGCACGGGCCACACCAGGCTGCCCAGTAATCGACCAGGACGGGTTGGGAGGACTTGAGGACGTCAGCGTCGAAGCTGGCGTCGCTGATGTGCTTGATGGCTTCACTCATGATGGATTCTCGTGGCGGGAAAGACTAGGCGGGGCGCCTGGTCGTTTAGGTTTCCCATGAATAGGTGATACTGATAGCAGTGAGCATAACACTGTATCGGGGCTTCTGGCAGCCGGTGGTGGGCTGGAAAGGCGCGCCGGGTGTTGCTCACGGGGGAACAAGCAAGAAGTTTGGCACGTAAAAGAGCGCAAGGCGCCGACTTTCCTTAAAATGTCTGTTTTTTTCCACAGTAGTTGGAGCAATTGCGTGGCGACACCGCGATATAACGAAGCATCCATCCGCGTCCTGAAAGGACTGGAGCCGGTACGACAGCGCCCGGGCATGTACACACGCACCGAGAACCCGCTGCATATCATCCAGGAAGTCATCGACAACGCGGCCGACGAAGCGCTGGCAGGTTTCGGCAAGCAGATCCAGGTCACGTTGCACCTGGACGGCAGCGTCACCGTCGAAGACGACGGGCGCGGCATTCCGGTCGGCATGCACCCCGAGGAGCACGCGCCAGTGGTAGAACTGGTGTTCACGCGCTTGCACGCCGGCGGTAAATTCGACAAGCAGGACGGCGGCGCATATGCCTTTTCCGGCGGCCTGCACGGCGTGGGCGTGTCGGTCAGCAATGCGCTTTCCACCCGGCTGGAAGTGACAGTCTGGCGTGACGGCAGCGTGCATCGCATCGCTTTTGCCGGCGGGGATCTGGTGGAGCCGTTGGCCCCCTGCCCGGAGGCTGGCCGCAAGAAATCCGGCACGCGAGTGCGGCTCTGGCCGGATGCCAGTTATTTCGACAGTGCCACCATTCCGCTCAATGAACTGACGCACCTGCTGCGCAGCAAAGCTGTCCTGCTGCCAGGCGTGAAGGTTGTGCTCAAGGTGGAAAAAACCGGCGCCGCCACAACCTGGCGCTATGAGAACGGTCTGCACGATTATCTGGCCGAAGCGCTGGACGGTGCGGAATTGCTGGTGCCCTTTTTCGAGGGCGGGCAACATGCCGGCGCCGATGACGAACATCATTCCCAGGGCGAGGGCGCCGATTGGGTGGTGGCCTGGACGACTGAAGGTCAGGTGGCGCGTGAGTCCTATGTCAATCTGATCCCCACGCCTGCCGGCGGCACCCATGAGGCCGGCTTGCGCGACGGCCTGTTCCAGGCCGTCAAATCGTTTGTCGAACTGCACGGCCTGCTGCCCAAGGGCATCAAACTGCTGCCCGAGGATGTCTTTGCGCGCACCAGTTTCGTGCTCTCGGCCAAGGTACTGGACCCGCAGTTCCAGGGCCAGATCAAGGAGCGCCTGAATAGCCGCGACGCGGTCCGGCTGGTGTCTGGCTTCGTCAAGGGCACCCTGGACCTATGGCTCAACTCCAACGTGGAATACGGCCGCAAGCTGGCAGAGCTGGCCATCCGCCAGGCCCAGGCGCGGGTTCGTTCCGCGCAGAAAGTGGAAAAGCGCAAGAGTTCCGGCGTGGCTGTGCTGCCCGGCAAGCTGACCGATTGCGAATCCAGCGACGTTTCGCGTACCGAAGTGTTCCTGGTCGAGGGCGACTCGGCCGGCGGCTCAGCCAAGATGGGCCGGGACAAATCCTTCCAGGCCGTGCTGCCCTTGCGCGGCAAGGTGCTCAATGCCTGGGAGGTGGAGCGCGACCGTCTGTTCGCCAATAACGAAATTCACGATATTTCCGTGGCCATCGGGGTCGATCCCCATGGCCCGGAGGATGATCCCGACCTGTCCGGCTTGCGCTACGGGCGTATCTGCATCCTGTCGGATGCCGATGTCGACGGTTCGCATATCCAGGTGCTGTTGCTGACGCTGTTCCTCAAGCATTTTCCCCGGCTGGTAGAGGCCGGGCATATCCACGTGGCCAGGCCTCCGCTGTTCCGGGTGGACGTGCCGGCGCAGGGCAAGCGCCCGGCGCGCAAGATCTACTGCCTGGACCAAGGTGAACTGGATGGCCTGCTGGAAAAACTGCGCAAGGAAGGCGTGCGCGAGGATAGCTGGCGCATCAGCCGTTTCAAGGGCCTGGGAGAAATGAGCCCTGAACACCTGTGGGAAACCACGATGAATCCGGATACCCGGCGCCTGCAGCGCGTGGCCTATGGCCCGCTGGGCCGCGATGATACCCGCCGCATGTTCGACATGCTGATGGGCAAAGGGGAAGCGGCCCAGCGCCGCAGCTGGATCGAAGACAAGGGCAACCTGGCCGAGCTGGACATATGACTGACGATTTCAACCAAAATTTTGATCCGCAGGACGCCAACCAGGATCCGGATGGCGACCTGACGCTGGGGCTGTACGCCGAACAGGCCTATCTGGATTACGCCGTTTCCGTGGTGCGCGGCCGCGCCTTGCCCGAAGTGGGCGATGGCCAGAAGCCGGTGCAGCGCCGCATCCTGTATGCGATGCACGCCATGGGCCTGCATTCCGGCGCCAAGCCGGTGAAATCGGCCCGCGTCGTCGGCGACGTGCTGGGCAAATACCATCCGCACGGGGATCAGGCCGCGTATGACGCACTGGTGCGAATGGCGCAGGATTTCACCTTGCGCTATCCGCTGATCGACGGCCAGGGCAACTTCGGCTCGCGCGATGGCGACAATGCCGCCGCCATGCGTTACACCGAGGCCCGCCTGACGCCTTTCGCGCGGCTGTTGCTCGACGAGCTCGACGAAGGCACGGTCAATTTCGGACCCAACTATGATGGTTCCTACCAGGAGCCGCTGATGCTGCCAGCGCGGCTGCCCGTCATGCTGCTCAATGGCGCATCCGGTATCGCGGTGGGCATGGCGACCGAGATCCCGTCGCACAATCTGGGCGAAGTTGCGCGTGCCAGCGTGGCGCTGCTGAAGAAGCCCAGCCTGCCCGATGACGACCTGTACGCGATGGTACCCGGGCCGGATTTCGCCGGCGGCGGCCAGATCATCACGGCACCCGACGATATCGCGCAGATTTATCGTACTGGCCGAGGTTCGATCAAGGCGCGGGCGCGCTGGCACTATGAGGAAATGGCCCGTGGCCAGTGGCAGCTGGTCGTGACCGAATTGCCGCCCGGCACGTCTGGCCAGAAGGTGCTTGAGGAAATCGAGGACCTGACCAATCCCAAGCCCAAGGCCGGCAAGAAAGCACTCAGCGCCGAGCAGCAGCAGACCAAGGCCTTGATGCTGAACCTGCTGGATACGGTGCGCGATGAGTCAGGCAAGGATGCCCCGGTGCGTCTGGTCTTTGCGCCGAAATCCTCGCGGGTGGACCGCGACGAATTCGCTACTGCTTTGCTGGCGCGTACCAGCATGGAAGGCAATGTTGCCATCAATCTGGTGTGCATCGGCCTGGACGGCCGTCCGCGCCAGCGCTCGCTGCGCGAAATCCTGACGGAATGGCTGGCTTTCAGGCGTGATACCGTGGTCAGGCGTACTGCCTTCCGGCGCGACAAGGTGGCCGACCGCATTCATGTGCTGGAAGGGCGCATGGTGGTTTACCTGGACGTCGATGCTGTTATCGAGACCATTCGGGAATCCGATGCACCGCGCGAGGCGTTGATGGCGCGCTTCTCGCTGAGCGAGCGCCAGGCGGATGACATCCTGGAAATGCGCTTGCGCCAGCTGGCGCGGCTGGAAGGGTTCAAGATCGAACAGGAACTGGCCGATAAGCGCCAGGAACTGGAAAAGCTGCAAGCCCTGCTGGACGACGAAACTACGCTCAAGCGGGCCATGGTCAAGGAAATCGAGGCCGACGCCAAGCTGTATGGCGATGAGCGTCGCACCCTGATCGAACCGGCTGAGCGCGCCGTTATGGAAGCCAAAGTGCTGGATGAACCGGTCACGGTGATCGTATCGCAACAAGGCTGGCTGCGATCGCGCCAGGGCCATGGCCACGACGCCACCCAGTTCGGCTTTAAATCGGGCGATGCGCTGTATGGCGCTTTCGAATGCCGCACTACCGACACGCTGATCGCGTTGAGTGACACTGGACGGGCCTATACCATTGCCGTGGCGGGCCTGCCGTCGGCACGTGGCGACGGCGCGCCGGTCACGAGCATGATAGAACTGGAGCCCCGCAGCCGCATCATCCATATGTTCGCAGGTGCGCCTGACAGCCGCTGGGTGCTGGCCAGCGCAAGCGGCTATGGTTTCCAGATCAAGCTGGCGGATGCCACCAGCCGCCAGCGCGCCGGCAAGCAATACGTCACGATCGAAAAGGGCGACAGCCTGCTGGCGCCGGTACCGTGCGCGCCGGAAGCCCGTTATCTTGCGCTGTTGTCCGAACAGGAACGGCTGCTGGTCATTGATATCAATGAGGTGAAGAAGCTCACCGCCGGCGGGCGGGGCACCATACTCATGGGCCTGGACGCCAAGGACAGCATTGCCCAGATCGTGGCGGCCGGCGAGGGCGGGGTGCGCTTGTCAGGCATCTATCGCAAGAAGGAAGTAGAAGATGTCCTGGCCGGGGAAAGCCTGCTGGCCTATCTTGGCAAGCGTGCCCGCAAGGGCCGCCAGCTGGATGTCCGGCCGCGTCAGCCGCGCCTGTGGGCGGTTGATGACGAGGACGGGCTGGCATAACGGTGTTGGCAGGCCTGTGTGGCGTGTGGCGAGGGCTGGGTACCGCGCCAGCAGGCAGCTGATCGTCCGGGCGGCCAGGGCTTGCCTTCTGCCGGGGCCTGTCTTCTGATCCAGGCCGGGCATTTCCGTGACATGAATGGCACTGCCCGGACGCGCCTGGTCACAGGTCTGGCCGCGGACTGGATGCATGACGGGAAAGGGTCTGCTCGTGCGCGCGCACGGCTTCGTTCGCGGGTTCGATGCTGGGCGCCGTCAGCCAGCGCATGGTGGTGGTTTCGCCCATCAGGTAGGCCTGGTTCACCTCGGCAACCTCCCTCAGGTAGTCCCACAGGACTCTCACCCGGGTGACTTGACGGTGCTCCGCCGGAGTCACCAGCCAGAAATTCCGTGTGATGCGGGCTTTGCCCGGCAGCACCGGAATGAGGTCTGTAGCGTCCGCTGCCAGAAAGCAGGGCAGGACAGCCAGCGCCTTGCCCTGGCGGGCCGCATGCAGTTGGGCGATCACATTGGTGCTGCGCAGCGGCACGCGTGATTGCGGTGCGATCTGCGCCAGATAGCTCAATTCCGCACTGAATACCAGATCATCCACATAGCCGGTCAGGCGATGGGAAGCCAGGTCGCGCAGGTTGCGTATGGGCGGGTGCGTGGCCAGGTAGCGCGAGGTAGCGTAGAGCTGCAGCCGATAGTCGGACAACTTGCATGCCACATAGGCGCCTGCCGCGGGGCGCTCAATGGTCACGGCGAGGTCGGCTTCGCGCTTGGAGAGGTTGACGAAGCGGGGGACCGCCAGCAGGTCGACCACGATGTCGCGATGGCGGTCGCAGAAGTGGGCCAGGTGCGGCGCCAGAAAGGCGCAGCCCAGGCCCTCGGTGGCGCCGAGCCGGACCTGGCCGCTGATCGCCTGGGCATCGTTGCGGATATCAGATTCCATTGCACCCAGGGTCGCTTCGATTTTCTCGATGTGATTCAACAGGCGTGTGCCCTCGGGCGTCAGGGCGTGGCCTTGCGTCGTGCGGCTGAACAGCAGCGAACCAATTTCATTTTCCAGGCGGCGCAGGCGCCGGGTAATGGTGGAGTGGTCCATGTCCAGCAGTTGTGCGGCATCCAGGGCCGTGTGGGCGCGGGCGACGGCCAGGAAGATGCGCAGGTTATCCCAGTTGAGGCGTGCTGGATTCATGATTTATTGTGCGTTGCCGCATATCCTCGTTGTGCATTAATGCAAAGTGGTGCTGCATATATTAGCTAACTCGCGTCGGAAACGCATCGCTATACTCGATTCACAAAAAACAGGAATCCGGTACGCCGGCTATCCGAATGACAACCCGAGGAGACAAACATGGCAGCTTATTCCAAGCGTTGGGCGGCGCTCGCCCTGACGGTAGCGGCAAGCGGTGTGGCACAGGCTCAGATTTCGGACAATGTGGTCAAGATCGGTGTGTTGACCGATATGGCCGGGCCGTATTCCGGCATGGGCGGCGCCGGTTCAGTGGTTGCCGCGCAAATGGCGGTGGAGGATTGCCTCAAGGCCGATTGCAAGGGCATGAATATCGAAGTGCTGTCGGCAGACAACCAGAACAAGGCAGACATCGCCTCGGCCAAGGCGCGCGAATGGATGGACCGCGATCATGTCGATGCCTTTGTCGACCTGACCAATTCGGCGGGCGCGCTGGCGATCCAGAAATTGATACGCGAAAAAGGCGGCATTGCAATGTACAGCGGGCCGGCAACGGCGCTGTTGACCAATGACGAATGCGCGCCCAATGGCTTTCACTGGATGTTCGATACCTATTCCCAGGCTGCCGGTGCTGCCGCCGCCCTGACGCGGGAGGGGCGCAAGAAATGGTACTTCCTGACGGTGGATTACGCATTCGGCCACTCTCTTGAGAAAGAAGCCGGCGACATGGTGAAGGCCAATGGCGGCACCGTGGTCGGGGCGATCCGGCACCCGCTCAACAATAACGACTTTTCTTCATTCCTTCTGCAGGCCCAGGCTTCAGGCGCGGATGTGATCGGTCTGGCCAATGGCGCCCAGGACACGATCAATGCCATCAAGACGGCCCAGGAATTCGGCATCGGCAGCGGTTCGCCCAGCATTGCGGCCTTGCTGATCTTTCTGTCCGATGTCCATGCGATGGGCCTGGATGCGGCACAGGGCCTGATTTTTGCCGATGGCTTCTATTGGGATATGGATGATCGGGCGCGGGAGTTTTCGGCGCGCTTCGAGCAGCGCTACCGGGGTAACAAACCGACCATGGTGCAGGCGGGGGTGTACTCCAGCACGCTGCATTATCTGAAGTCTGTGGCCGCTGCGGGGACCGATGACTACAAGGTCGTGATGGAAAAAATGCGCGAGCTGCCGATTGACGATGCCGTGATGCGCAATGCATCCATCCGTCCGGACGGCCGCGTCATTCACGATATGTACCTGTACCAGATCAAGACCCCGGCAGAGTCCAAGGGCCCCTGGGACTACTACAACCTGCTCGCCACCATTCCGGCTGACCTGGCCTTCAAGCCGCTGTCCGCCTCCACTTGTCCCCTGGTCCAGTAAGCACCACCTGGCCTGAACCTTCACACGGAGTATCACCATGAGTTCGCCGCAAACGGCCGTGCCGTGCATTCCGCATTTCATTGATGGCAAGCCTTATCAGTCACGCAGTACGCAGTGGCTTGATGTCACCAATCCCGCCACTCAGGAAGTGGTGGCGCAAGTACCGCTGGCGACACCCGAAGAGGTCGAGCTGGCAGTGGCCAGTGCTGTCCGCGCATTCCAGAGTTGGCGCAATACCTCGCTTGGAGCGAGGATGCGGGTGATGTTGCGATTGCAGCAACTGATCCGCGAACATACTGCACAGCTGGCCGAGCTGATCACGCGTGAGCATGGCAAGACGCTCCCTGACGCCGAGGGCGAGGTGGCGCGCGGGCTGGAAGTGGTCGAGCATGCCTGCGCCATCACGACCCTCCAATTGGGGGAAATCGCCGAGAACGCGGCGACCGGCGTAGATGTCTATAGCCTGTTGCAGCCGCTGGGTGTCGGGGCCGGAATCACGGCATTCAACTTTCCGGTGATGCTGCCGTGCTTCATGTTTCCGATGGCCATCGCGTGCGGCAACACCTTTATTCTCAAGCCATCCGAGCAGGTACCCAGTTCGACCATGCTGCTGGTGGAATTGGCTCATCAGGCGGGCGTGCCGCCGGGAGTGCTCAATGTGATACATGGCGGGGCCGATGTGGCCAACAGCCTGTGTGATCACCCGGATATCCGTGCTTTGTCGTTCATTGGTTCGACGGCGGTGGGCACCCATATCTATCGTCGCGCTACCGAGGCGGGCAAGCGAGTGCAGTCCATGATGGGGGCCAAGAATCATTGCATTGTCATGCCCGATGCGCACAAGGACCAGGCCATCAACAATTTGCTGGGTTCTGCCTTCGGGGCGGCGGGCCAGCGCTGCATGGCCAACTCGGTGGCGGTTCTGGTCGGCCAGGCGCGCGATTGGGTGCCGGAGATCGTGGCGCGATCCCGCGCGCTGCGTGCCGGGCCAGGTACCGACCGTGCCGCGGACCTGGGGCCCTTGGTCAATCCCCGGGCGCGTGCGCGTGTCGAGCGTCTGATCCAGTCAGGTGTCGAGCAGGGGGCGCAGCTCGAACTGGACGGCCGCGGCTATCAGGTGTCTGGCTACGAGCGCGGCAATTTTGTCGGTCCCAGTGTGTTTTCCGGGGTACGGCCGGGCATGGAAATCTATGACCAGGAAATTTTCGGACCGGTGCTGTTGCTGGCCGGGACGGATTCCCTGGATGAGGCGATTGCCTTCATCAATGCCAATCCCAATGGCAACGGCACTTCCATCTTCACCAGCAGCGGCTGGGCAGCCCGCAAGTTCCAGAATGAAATCGACGTCGGCCAGGTGGGTATCAACGTACCGATTCCCGTACCCGTTGCCTATTTCAGTTTTACCGGTTCGCGGGCGTCCAAGCTGGGTGATCTGGGCCCCAACGGCAAGCAGGCGATCAGCTTCTGGACACAGACCAAGACCGTGACGGCACGCTGGTTCCAGCCGGATGCTGAAGGCGGCAGCGTCAATACGACGATCGCCATGAAGTGATCGCACAGGAGGAGACAACATGAGGATCGCATTCATCGGACTGGGCAATATGGGCTTGCCCATGGCCGTGAACCTGCTGGCGGCAGGCCACCAGGTGCTTGGCTACGATTTGGCCGAGGCAGCCCTGGAGGCCTTCGCGGCGGCAGGGGGCCAGCGTGCAGCTTCGGCCAGGCAGGCCTTGGAGGGGGCGCAAGCCGTCATCACAATGCTGCCGGCCTCGCGCCATGTCGAAGCGCTGTATCTGGGAGATGAAGGCGTGCTGGCTGCGGTTCCCGCCGGCACGCTGCTGGTGGATTGCTCCACCATTGCGCCGGCCGTGGCGCGCAAGGTTGCTGCGGCAGCGGCCGAATCCGGGCATTTCATGCTGGATGCGCCGGTGTCAGGGGGAACCGGCGGCGCCAAGGCGGGGACCTTGACGTTCATGGTGGGCGGGGAGACGGCAACGTTCGAGCGGGGCAGGCCGCTGCTGGAAGCCATGGGCAAGAATATTTTCCATGCCGGAGATTGCGGTAGCGGCCAGACCGTCAAGGTGTGCAACAACATGCTGCTGGGCATCCTCATGGCGGGTACCAGCGAAGCATTGCGGCTGGGCATCGCCAATGGGATGGACCCCAATGTGCTGTCGGATGTCATGCTGCGCAGTTCGGGGCGCAACTGGACGCTGGAGGTTTACAACCCTTGTCCTGGTGTGATGGCGCAGGCTCCCGCGTCCCATGGCTATGCGGATGGCTTTGGTGTGGACCTGATGTTGAAGGATCTTGGCCTGGCCCAGGAAAGCGCATTGGCGACCGGTACGCCGACACCGCTCGGTGCGCTGGTGCGCAATCTGTACGATCTGCACAGCAAGGCCGGGCATGGCCGGCTGGATTTTTCCAGTATCTATAACCTGCTTGCATCCCAGGCTTGACACAAGGCACCCGATAGAAGGATGAGGAAGGAGACAGCTTTGGATTCAAACCATGACTATGTGCTGGAAACAGCAGGTCTGGCCAAGGAATTCAGGGGCTTCGTGGCAGTGGCCGGCGTCGATCTCAGGATCCGGCGCGGCCATATCCACGCCCTGATCGGTCCGAACGGCGCGGGCAAGACAACCTGCTTCAATCTGCTGACCAAGTTCCTGACCCCGACGCGCGGCACTATCCGTTTCAACGGTGTCGACATCACTGCTGAGCCGCCAGCGCGTATCGCCCGGCAGGGAATTGTTCGTTCATTCCAGATATCTGCCGTCTTTCCCCATTTGACCGTACTGGAAAACGTGCGCATCGCCCTGCAGCGTCAGTTGGGGCTGTCGTTTCACTTCTGGCGGCCGTCGCGCGTGCTGGATCAGCTCAACGACCGCGCCATGGCCTTGCTGGCCGAAATGGGGCTGGAGGACAGCGCCGGTATGATCGCCATGGAGCTTCCCTATGGCCGCAAGCGCGCGCTGGAGATAGCGACCACGCTGGCGCTGGAGCCGGAACTGATGCTGCTCGATGAGCCGACCCAGGGCATGGGGCATGAGGACGTGGAACGGGTGATGGCCTTGATCCGCAAGGTGGCGCAGGGCCGGACCATCCTGATGGTGGAGCACAACATGAAAGTGGTGTCAGGTATCTGTGACCGCATCACCGTGCTGGCGCGTGGCGCTGTCTTGGCCGAGGGGGATTACGCGGCCGTTGCCAATGACCCGCGCGTGGTCGAGGCATATATGGGCGGTGCCGGGGGGCAATGACATGGGCATCGAATATCTGCGCATCACAAATTTGCATGCCTATTACGGCGAGTCCCATATCCTGCATGGCCTGGACATGAACGTCATGCAGGGGGAGTGCGTGACCTTGCTGGGCCGTAATGGCGCAGGCCGTACGACGGCGCTGCGCGCCATCATGGGCCTGACTGGAAAACGCACGGGTTCCATCACGATCAATGGTACTGAGGCCATTGATCTGGCGCCGCATCGCATCGCTCGCCTGGGCGTGGGGTACTGTCCGGAAGAGCGTGGCATCTATGCCAGTCTCAATTGCGAGGAAAACCTGCTGTTGCCGCCTCGGGTCGGCAGCGGCGGCATGAGCGTCGAGGCACTTTATGCGATGTTCCCAAACTTGCTGGAACGACGACACAGCCCTGCCGGAAAGTTGTCGGGGGGCGAGCAGCAGATGCTCGCCCTGGCGCGCATCCTGCGCACTGGCGCCCGGCTGCTTTTGCTCGACGAAATCTCGGAAGGCCTGGCGCCTGTGATTGTGGCGCAGCTGGGCCGGGTGATCCAGACGCTCAAGGAGCAGGGCTACACCATCTTGCTGGTCGAGCAGAACGCTGCGTTTGCGGCACCGCTGGCCGATCGCATGTACATCATCGAACACGGCCAGGCCGTGGCCGAGTTGACGCGCGAGGAACTGCCGCAACGGCAGGACCTGCTGCGCCGCTACCTGGGGGTATGAGCCATGATGGAAATCCTGGGCGTGCCATTGCCCGCACTGATGGGGCAATTGTTGCTGGGGCTGGTCAACGGGGCGTTCTATGCAATGTTGAGCCTGGGGCTGGCCGTGATTTTCGGTTTGCTGAATATCATTAATTTTTCGCACGGGGCGCTCTACATGATGGGCGCCATGTTTGCCTGGATGGGCTTGCACTACCTGGGCATCAATTATTGGTGGTCGTTGTTGCTGGCGCCTCTGGCAGTAGGCCTGTTCGGTATGGTGATAGAGCGCACGCTGCTGCGGCGGCTCTATAAGCTGGATCATATCTACGGTTTGCTGCTGACGTTCGGGCTTGCGCTCATCCTGGAGGGGCTGTTTCGGGATGCCTACGGCGTTTCCGGCCAGCCATATGCCATTCCGTCGCAATTGACCGGAGTCTTCAATCTGGGCTTCATGTTCCTGCCCAAGTACCGGCTCTGGGTGATTGTGGCGTCCTTGGCGGTGTGCCTGTTCACCTGGTTCATGATAGAACGCACGCGCCTGGGCGCCTATTTGCGCGCCGCTACTGAAAACCCGTCGCTTACCCAGTCGTTTGGGATCAATGTACCCATCATGGTGACGCTGACCTACGGCTTTGGTGTTGCGCTGGCCGGGCTGGCCGGGGTGCTGGCGGCACCGGTGCTGCAAGTCAGCCCGCTGATGGGCTCCAATCTCATCATTGTCGTATTTGCGGTAGTGGTGATTGGCGGCATGGGTTCCATCATGGGGGCGATTCTCTCAGGGCTGGGGCTGGGAGTGATTGAAGGCTTGACCAAGGTGTTCTATCCGGAGGCATCAGCGACTGTCGTATTCGTCATCATGGCCGTGGTGCTGGTCTTGCGTCCGGCGGGCCTGTTCGGCAAGGAGGCATCATGAAATTGAAGGCATCGCAGTTTCTTTATCCTGTCCTGCTGATCCTGGGCCTGTGCGCGCCGGCGCTGGTGTATCCCATCCTGATGATGAAGGTGTTGTGCTTCGCTCTGTTTGCTTGCGCATTCAATCTGATGCTGGGCTATACCGGATTACTGTCGTTCGGCCACGCAGCGTTTTTTGGTTCAGCCGCGTATGTGGCAGGGCATGCAATCAAGGTCTGGTCCTTCGGTCCGCTTACGGGTGTGATAACAGGCACGCTGGTGGCTGCTGTGCTGGGATTGATCATCGGCTTGCTGGCGATTCGTCGGCAGGGGATATATTTTTCGATGATTACGCTGGCTTTGGCGCAAATGGTGTTTTTCCTTTTCCTGCAGGCGCCCTTTACGGGCGGGGAGGATGGCCTGCAAGGGGTGCCGCGCGGCACGATACTGGGCCTGGACCTCAATAACGATATCACCCTCTACTATGTGGTGCTGGCGATCTTCGTCCTGGCGTTCGGGTTGATTTTCCGGATCGTGCATTCGCCTTTCGGCGAAGTGCTCAAGGCAATCCGCGAGAATGAATCCCGTGCGATATCGCTGGGCTATGACGTGACCCGCTACAAACTTCTGGCATTTGTCCTGTCTGCCGGTTTTGCCGGGCTGGCCGGCGCAACCAAAGTGCTGGTGTTCAAGTTTGCCACGCTGACCGATGCGCACTGGCATATGTCGGGCGAAGTGGTGCTGATGACGCTGGTGGGTGGGATGGGAACGCTGCTGGGGCCGGTTGTGGGAGCCAGCACCATCGTGACGTTGCAGAACGTGCTGGCTGACAAGGTCGGTTCGCTGGTGACGGTCATCATGGGGGCGATCTTTGTGCTGTGCGTACTGGCATTCCGGCGCGGGATCGTCGGTGAACTCCAGGCATTGGCCAGGCGTGTGCTGCGCCAGCGCTGACGCGGTACGGGCCGGCCAGCGCGGCGGCCCGTACCATTTTGTCGTCACCTCACCGGCCCGCGCGGCGCAAATTGCCTGGAGACGGCATCGCTTGTGCAGGCGGTGCGTGGCGCATGCGCCGTCCCTGTTGCCACCAGACCAGCGCCAGCAGCAGCAAGGCAGGCAGGTAGACGACGAATGGCGAGGGGCGGTCGGGGTTGGGCACTTTCAGGCTGCGGACATCCCAGCCTTGTTCCCAGCTGGCCTTGCGCGCCGTACTGCCGAAGCGCACGTTCATGATTTGCACCGTATCGCCCATTTCCATGAACTGCAAGCCTGCCAGCGCCAGCCGCTGCATGCCCAGCGCCTTGTGCGCCGCCGCAGGGGCAGCCGCTGTTGCGGCGCTGTCCGGGGTGACGCCGCCTGTCGTTGCCAGGGCATCGTCCGGCAGCGCCGGCAGGCGCACGGCCACGGTCTTGGAGAGTTCGTCGCCTTCGATGTTGTAGCCCTGGATGATGGCGACCAGCCGGCCATTGTCAGGCAGTTCGGCCGCGACCTGATAGATGTCGGCGGCGGGCTGTTCGCGGTATTCCTCGTAGAGCTGGTTCATGAACCAGTCAGGCCGGAACAGCATGAAGGTAACCAGCAGCAGCACGATGACTTCCAGCGGGTTGGCGCGTATGCGCATCCAGCGCATGGTGGCTGCGGCGAAGGTCATGGACGCCAGCGTGGCGCCGATGATGACCAGGCTGAGCTGCCACCAGCCTTCGACGTCAATGAGTAGCAGCATCGGGTTGAACACGAACATGAAGGGCAGCAAGGCCGTCCGCAGTGCGTAGGTCACACCCTGCAGGCCGGTTTTGATCGGGTCTTCGCCGGAAATGGCCGCGGCGGCGAAGGTGGCCAGGCCCACGGGCGGCGTGATGTCGGCCATGATGCCGTAATAGAACACGAACATGTGCACGGCGATCAGCGGGATGATCAACCCGCTTTGGGCGCCGAGTTCGACGATGACGGGTGCCATCAGCGTGGCCATCAGGATGTAATTGGCCGTGGTCGGCATGCCCAGCCCCAGGATCAGGCAGACTAGCGCGGTGAAGAACAGCATCGCCAGGACGTTGCCCATGGATACCATTTCCACGAAGGCTGTCATGCGCAGCCCCAGGCCGGTGAGCGTGATGCCGCCGACGATCAGGCCGGCGGTGCCGCAGGCAATGGCGATGCCTATCATGTTGCGTGCGCCATCCTGCAGGCCGAGGATGGCTTCGCAGGCGCCTTGACGCCATGCCGGGGCGGTAGCCTGCTGGCGGAACCAGGCCGTCAGCGGGCGCTGGGTCACCATTTGCAGCAGGATGGCCACGGCGGACCAGAACGCCGACAGGCCGGCGGAAAGCTCTTCTATGCTCAGGCACCAGACCAGCACGCCAATGGGAATCAGGAAGTGCAGTCCGGCCCGTACCGTGGGCCAGGTTTCGGGGCGTTGCGGGTTGGTGATACTGATGTCAGTGGGCAGGTCGGGGTGGCGGGCAGCCATGCGCAGCAGCCAGACGTTCAGGACCACCAGCAGCCCTATCAGTATCCACATGGCTGCCGCGCCGGCGACTGCCTGCACGCCTATGCCTATGTAATAGACCAGGCCCATGACCACCAGCGTGCCGGAAATGCCCATGCCCCAGCCGGCCAGCTTTTGCAGCGGGGTTTTCGGCTTGCCGGCCGACATCATGGGCTGGATGCCCAGTTTCAGCGCTTCCAGGTGCACGATATAGAACAGCGCAACATAGGAAATCGAGGCTGGCAGGATGGCGTGGCGGATGATATCGGTGTACGGAATGCCCACGTATTCGATCATCAGGAAGGCGGCCGCGCCCATGACTGGCGGCATGAGCTGGCCATTGACCGAGGAGGCGGTTTCGATGGCGCCTGCGCGTATGCCGCCATAGCCTGCTTTTTTCATGAGCGGAATCGTGAAAATGCCGCCAGTGACCACATTTGCTACCGAAGAGGCCGAAACCAGGCCGTTGACGGCAGAGGACACCACGGCCACCTTGGCCGGCCCGCCGCGCAGGTGGCCCAGCAAGGCAAAGGACACTTGCATCATGTAGTTGCCGGCACCGCTTTTGTCCAGTAACGAACCCAGCAGTACGAAAATGAAGATGTATGAAACCGATACCCCCAACGCGACGCCATACACGCCCTCGGTGGTCAGCCACATGTGCGAGGCCAGGCGTTCCAGTGAGGCGCCGCGGTGGGCCAGGACATCGGGCATGTAGGGGCCGGCCATGGCATAGATGACGAAAGCCAGCCCGAGCACGGCCATGGGAGCCCCCAGGGCGCGGCGCGTGACTTCCAGCAGCAGGACCAGCCCCAGTGCGGCAGAAACGATGTCGAATTGGGTGGGCTGCCCGGGGCGGCGCGACAGTTCGACATAGAAAAGATAGAGATAGGCGCCGCAGAATGCTGCAGCCAGCGCCAGCAGCCAGTCGTAGAACGGCATGCGGTCGCGCGGCGAGCGTTTGCTGAAAGGATAGGCCAGGTAGCCCAGGAACATGGCGATGCCGAGATGCAGGGCGCGGGCTTCGGTATCGTTGAATATGCCTATGCCCAGGTCGAAGGGGAAGGGCGAGGCATACCAGAGCTGAAACAGCGACCAGAGCAGGGCGCCGATAGCGAGGACTGCGCCCGCCAGGCCGCCGGCGTTGCGGCCGCCGCGGTCGGCATCTGCGACCAGTTGCTCGAGATCGGTGGAGGGTGTCTGCGGGGTGTTGCTCATGGCATGCCTCCTGTGTTGCTGCGAACCGGTGCCGTCGGTCCGTTGGCAGGGGCGAGGCCGGGCCGGCCAAGCCCCTGCGGGGAAATGGCGCCGGTTGTGGCGCCGCTTCCGGGCATTACATCCAGCCGCGTTCCTTGTAATACTTCTCCGCGCCGGGATGCAGCGGTGCGGACAGGCCGTTCTTGATCATTTCCTCTGGTGTCAGGTGCGCCAGCGCCGGGTGCAGCTTCTTGAAGTCGTCGAAGTTGTCGAACACGGCCTTGGTAATGCGATAGACCGCTTCGTCCGGCACGTCCGAGGAGGTGACCAGCGTGGCAAGCACGCCATAGGTGTCGATGTCGTTGGGGTTGTTGGGATAGAGCCCGCCGGGAATGGTGACCTTGGCGAAGTAGTCATGGTCATTGACAAGTTTGTCCACGGCGGGGCCGGTCAGGGGCACCAGCTGCGCGCCGCAGGTAGTGGCCGGGTCCTGGATATTGGCGGAAGGGTGGCCGACGCCATAGATGAAACCGTCTATCTTGCCATCGCACAGGGCGGGGCCGTGCTCATCGGCACGCAGCTCGGAAGCCAGTGCGAAGTCCTTCAGCGTCCAGCCGCGTGCCGCCAGGTACTGTTCCAGCGATGCGCGCGTTCCTGATCCGGGATTGCCTACGTTGAAGCGCTTGCCCTTGAAATCGTCGAAGGATTTCACGTTGGCTTCTTTCCGGGCCATGACGGTGAAGGGTTCCGGGTGCAGGGAGAAAACCGAACGCAGCTTATCGTACTTGGCATCCTTGAATTGTTCTTCGCCATGGTAGGCGTTGTAGGCCACGTCGGATTGGGCCACGCCGAAATCCAGTTCCCCGGCTTTGATAGTGTTGATGTTGAACACGGACGCCCCGGTGGATTCCACCGAGCAACGCAGGCCATGATCCTTGCGGTCTTTGTTTACCAGGCGGCAAATGGCGCCGCCGGCGGCGTAATACACACCCGTGACGCCGCCTGTACCAATACTGACGAATTGCGTCTGGGCCTGTGCCGGGCTGGTAATCACGGCGCCGCCGAGCAGGAGGGCGGCAAGGATGCTGAGAGTCGGCCCTTGGCGGCGAAAGAGGGGGGAGAGTGGATTGCGCATGCGATTTCTCCTGGCTTTGATGAAAGGGGACAGAAATCCGTGCTGGCCGTGTGCCCAGGGGTGCGGGCGGGCGGCAGGAAGACCGGAAGCGGGTAGCGCACCGGGCGGGCTTGCAACCCATTGAAGCAAATTTGTTGCTTTGCAGATATTTGGGGCTAACCCGATATCGCGAACGTGCGCCATGCACCGCTTGCGGGCATGGCAACGGGCAAGTGGTGCAAACATCCCGGCAGCGTCTGCAGGGGAGATCGAGGCTGGACATGGCTTTCCCCTGGCGGGGCGGCGGGCAGGTGCCACGCAGAAGTGAGTCGGTGAGCAGCCTGCCCGCACCCTGGCCGCAGGGGCGACATACCGTCTAAAATCAAGCTTTTATGACGCATGCGGGGGTGTTTCCTCCGTTGCGCTGTCCGTCGTGCCCGGCTGCTGGTTTTCGTGTCCGGGCATTTCGTCCTGATGCATTCCGTTCATGTCACATCACATCACCGTCCTTCCCGCCAATCATGCCTTTTCCGCAGAAGGGGGGCAGAATCTGTTGGATGCCGCGCTCGCGGCGGGCATTGTGTTGCCCTACAGCTGCCGCAACGGCGCCTGTTCGAGCTGCAAGGGCAAGGTGGTCAGCGGCAGCTATGATGCGGGCGGTGCCGTCGCGCAGAGCCTGCCAGCCTCGGATATCGCCGCCGGCTATACGCTTTTCTGCCAGGTGACGCCGACCTCCGATATGGTCATCGAGTCCCACCAGGTGCGCCTGGCGACGGATATCGAGATCCGTCGGCTGCCGGTGCGCGTCATGGGTATGGAGCGGCCCGTGCCGGATGTCACCATTCTGACGCTGCAGTTGCCAGCGACGGAAAACTTCCGCTATTACGCCGGACAGTACGTGGATATCATCCTGAAGGATGGTACGCGCCGCAGCTATTCCATGGCGAGTGCGCCGGGCCAGGAGAAATTTCTGGAACTGCATCTGCGGCACGTGCCTGGCGGCCTGTTCACGGATCATGTGTTCGGCGTGGGCGATACCCAGATGCGCCTCAAGGAAATTCTGCGCATCGAAGGGCCGCAAGGGTCCTTTTTCCTGCGTGAAGAGGATGACGCGCCCATCGTGATGCTGTGCAGCGGTACTGGCTTCGCGCCGGTGCAGTCCATGGTGGAGCACATGCGCGCGCAGGGCTTGCACCGCAAGGTTCGGTTGTACTGGGGCGGACGCCGTCCGGGCGACCTGTATCACGACGCCAGGGCGCGGGCCTGGGCGGAGCAATTGCCTGATCTCACTTATATTCCGGTGGTATCGGACGCGTTGCCCGAAGACAATTGGCAAGGCCGTCGCGGTTGGGTGCATGAGGCTGTGCTGGAAGATTTGCCGGATCTGTCGGCCTGGCAGGTGTATGCCTGTGGCGCGCCCGCCATGGTCGAAGCCGCGCGGCGGGATTTCCATGCCCGCGCCGGTCTGTCCGAGGCGCAGTTTTTTTCGGACGCCTTCACCAATGCGGCGGATCTTGCCGCTTTGCGGGTGTAAATCGGGAATGCTGCCGTGCAGCGACGTTATCATCGCGCGGTTTTGTCGCTTTTTTATGGCTGCGGGATGGCAGCCGGAGCGTTACACTCAGTGATTATCGTCTGAAGTCACGGACGGTCTGTATCATCGCGCCAGCGGGCCATGTCGGCCATGCTGGCGCAGCAAGGGTTTGCATCCTGTAAGACGGGGGAACAGCATGAGAGTTGTGGTGTTGGGCAGCGGGGTGGTAGGCACTTCCAGCGCATGGTGGCTGCGTCAGGCAGGCCATGAGGTTGAAGTGCTCGATCGCAGTACGGGGCCTGCACAGGAAACCAGTTTCGCCAATGGCTGCCAGATTTCGGTTTCCTATGCTGAGCCTTGGGCCAACCCGCATGCGCCGCTGAAACTGCTCAAATGGTTGTTCAAGGATGACGCGCCGCTGCTGTTCCGTCCTCAGCTGGACTGGCACCAGTGGTTGTGGGGCGCGGCCTTCCTGCGGGAATGCCTGCCCTCGCGGTTGCCGCGCAACATCCGCGCCATGGTGCGGATGGCGGAATACAGCCGCAGCACCCTGCGGGAGCTGCGGCGCGACTTGTCCATTGAATACGACCACCTCGAACGCGGCATCCTCAATTTCTACCGCAGCCAGGAAGAGTTCGACGATTCCCAGGAAGCCGCGGGCATGATGCGCGACTTCGGCGTGGAACGCCGGGTGGTGTCTGCCGATGAAGTCGTGCAGATCGAGCCGGCGCTGGCCAACAGCCGCCACCTGATCGTCGGCGGGGACTACACCCCCGAGGATGAAAGCGGCGACGTCCACAAGTTCACTGCGGCCCTGGCGCAGCGCGCCGAAGCTGCTGGCGTCAATTTCCGTTTCTCCACCCGGATCACCCGGCTGCTGTGCGAGCAGGGCAAGGTGACGGGCGTGGAGGTTATCGCACCCGATGGCCACTATGAAATCGTGCGCGCCGATGCCTTTGTCGTGGCGCTGGGCAGCTATTCGCCCGAACTGTTGCGTCCGGTCGGCGTGCGCTGCATGGTTTATCCCGCCAAGGGCTATTCCGCGACCTTCCCGGTGATCGACCCGGCACAGGCGCCGACCGCCAGTTTGACCGATAGCGGCCACAAGATCGTATTCAGCCGGCTGGGTGACAAACTGCGCATGGCCGGCACTGCGGAACTTTCTGGATATTCGCGTTCTCTAAATAACAAGCGCTGCGACGCCATGACGCGGGTAGCGCGAGAACTATTCCCCAATGCGCTGGATTTCGAAAACGTCACCTACTGGACCGGCCTGCGTCCCGCAACGCCCTCCAATGTGCCACTCATCGGCCGTTCACGCATTGCCAATCTCTATCTCAACACCGGGCACGGCACGCTGGGCTGGACCATGGGTGCCGGTTCGGGCCGGGCGTTGGCGGATATCGTTTCCGGCCGCCGTCCCGAGCCTGAGTTCCCCTTTCTAGGCGTTTAAAGTCAGAGTCATCTATGAGTATCAAACAAGAGTTTTCTGGCCGTTTGCAGCAAGCGATGCGCCGTTTGCCCCAGGCGCTGGTGCTGGCGCTGGGTGTGTCCGGCGCTGCCGTGGCATGGGCTGCGCCGCAGGAAGTACAGGTCTGGCATACGCTGACAGGCCGCAACCAGGCTGAATTCGACAAGCTGGCTGCAGATTTCAACAAGAAGAACGCCGATGTACGCGTCGTGCTGCGCGGCTTTGGCAGTGAAGATGAACTGGCGCGGGAAACCGCCATGGCAGTGGCCGGCAAGTATGCGCCGCAGCTGGTGCAGATCAGCGACCAGCATTCGCCGGAAGTCATTGCCGAACATGCGGCCATCTTGCCCATGCACCAGTTGCTGGCGTCGCATCCCATCCGCGATCAGGCCTGGTTCCTGCCCCAGGCCAGCAGCTTCGTGCGCGATGGCCGCGGACGCCTGCTGGCCTTTCCCTACATGGCGGAAGTGCCGGTCATGTTCTACAACCTCGATGCCTATCGCAAGTCTGGCCTGAACCCGGCCCAGCCGGCCCGGACCTGGCCCGAGCTGCAGAATGAACTGGCCCAGATCTACGAACGCACCGATCTGCAGTGTGCTTACGCGACCGGCGACCCCCTGACGGTGCACCTGGAAAACCTGGCGCCCATCAATGGCAAGCTGTATGCCACGGCGGACAACGGACTGGGCCGGGGCAAGCCCACGCTGAATTTCGACGTGCTCTACATGCGTCATATCTCGTTGATGGCCAGCTGGAAGCGTGGCCACCTGATGACCGAGTTCCCCACCGATACCGAAGCCAACCTGGCATTTGCGCGCGGCCGCTGTGGCGTGCTGACCACCGGTTCGGGCGCGTTGGGCGAGCTGCTGGCATCCAATACGCTGTCGTTCGGCGTGGCTCCGCTGCCGTATTACGCGCAGGTCACCAGCCAGCCCGGCAAGCCATTCATCAGCGGCAGCGCCCTGTGGGCGTTGAAGGGCCATGACCGTGGTTCCGACGCGGCAACGGCGTCGTTCCTGGCCTATCTGGCGACGCCTGTGGTGGCGGCCGAATGGCATCAGAAAACTGGCTATCTGCCTTTGACGCAAGCGGCATTCCTGGCGGCCGACGTGTCGTTCTATGACCGCATCCCTGGCACCCAGCAACTGATCGCATCGCTTGAAAGCGCGCCCACCGTGGCCAGCCGTGGTTTCCGCCTGCCGAACTACCCGCAGGTGGCTGTGGTGCTCAACGATGCGCTGACAGCAGCCTTGTCGGGCCAGCGTCCGGCGATGGAGGCCCTGCAGAATGCCATGCGCCAGGGCAATGCCTTGATGAAGTAAATGTGGCCGGGGTACGCCCCGGTGCAATGGCCGACGGATACTGGCCGATAGAAAACGGGAGGAGCGGCTCAGGCCGGCTTCCCGTTTTTTGTCGTCGGGCCGCTGCGTATCGGCTTGAACAGGCAGCAGGACTGCACCGGGCATGTTTTGCGCATGCGCAACTGCTTGCGCAAGGATTGGGACAGGCGGGAGAAGCCAGGCATGGATTCATTGACACAGGCAGTACTGGGCGGTGCCCTGCAGGGCAGCCTGCTGGGACGATGGCAAGGGCGGCGAGCCCTGGCGTATGGCGCGGCGCTGGCAACGCTGCCGGACCTGGATGTGCTGATACGGTATGCCGACCCGGTGTCGATGATGACCTATCATCGAGGCTTTTCGCATTCCCTGTTTGTCCTGACCGGGCTGGCTGCCGTACTGACGGGCCTGATACGCTGGCGTTGGCCGCAGGCGGCCTATGGCTGGCGGCGCCTGTTTCTGACCTTGTGGCTTGTGCTGGTCACGCATCCGCTGCTGGATGCGTTCACGGTGTATGGCACTCAGCTATTCTGGCCCTTGCAGTCAGTACCGGCGAGCTGGGCGGGGGTGTTCATCATTGATCCCGTCTATACCCTGCCTTTGCTGGGAGCGGTGCTGTATGGCGTCTGGCGTGGCTGCACCGTCAGGGCGCGGCGCCTGATGGCGGCCGCCCTGGCTTTCAGCATCCTGTACCTGGGCTTCGGGTGCATCAGCCGAATGGTGGCCGAACACCGGGTTTCGGCGGAGTTGCAGGCGCGTGGGGTGGCGGTCACCGAATTGCGTGGCGTGCCCATGCCGTTCAATACCCTGCTCTGGAGGGTATTGGCGCGAACTCCGGATGGGGGCTACTACGAGGCTGTCAGCGGCCTGTTCGACCAGGCGCCGCCCGAGTTGCTGCGCCAGCCTTTGAACCAGGAATTGGCTCTGGCCCTGGCGGTCGACCCCTTGCACCAGCGGCTGCGCTGGTTCACGGACGGCTGGTTGCGCTATGACCAGCGCGGGAATGCACTGGTGGTGACGGACCTGCGCATGGGGGTACCGGGCAGCTACACTTTCCGCTTCAAAATGGCCGAACAGGATGCACAGGGGCAGTGGCAGCATGTCGTGCCCAGTGCCTGGGAGAGCCAGGACACGGCAGGCAGCGCCGAGTTGGGCTTGTTGTTCAGGCGTATCTGGCGGCAGGATCCTCCGCTGCCGCTGCAACACTGGATGGAGCGTTTCCTGTAAGAGCGGTTTCCTGTAAGGGCGGAGCGATTGCCGACTCACTAGCCACAAGGGGGGCGGTACGGCAACTGCCGCCCCGGCAGGGTGCTGCTGGCATGGCGGCGAGTCGGGCACAGGGTTGGGCGCGGGGCCGTGACGGGTGGCTGGGGTCGCCATGGCCCGGCACCCGTCCGCCACGGGGTATCGGGCTTAGCGCTTGGCGGGTGTAGCGGTGTGAACCGGGCGGCCCTGGAATATGGTCAGCAAGACTTCGGTATCGCTGATGTCGGCCGTCGGGACAGTGAAGAGATCGCGGTCCAGCACGATGATGTCGGCCGACTTGCCGACTTCCAGCGTACCCGTCTGCTCTTCGCGCCCGATGGCCTTGGCGCCTGCCTGGGTAAAGATGCGCAGGGCCTCTTCCAGCTTGATGGCCTGTTCCGGGTTCAGTGTCTGTCCGGCACGCTGGCCATGAGGATCAGCACGGGTCAGCAGCGCTTCAATGGCTGGCCAGGGATTATTGTCCTTGACGCCCGAGGGCCAGTCCGAACCGGCGATGATGGTGGCATGCTGGTCCAGCAGCGTGCGGGCCGGGAACGTCTGGTCGGCACGGTCGCCGACGCTCTTGCGGATGGCGTCTATCAGCGGCGAGGGATACCAGATATAGGGAGAAAAGTCGGCGGCAGCGTTCAAGGAGCCAAAACGCGGAAGATCTTGCGCGCTGATGAATTCCGCGTGAGCCAGCTCATGCATGGTGCCAGGCTTGCCATTGGCCTGGCGCGCTGCCTCGATGGCATCCAGCGCGAGCCGGATGGCGCGGTTACCGGCGGTGTGCATTTTCAGGCCATAACCCGCTTTGTCGAACTCGAGGACGACTCGCTTGAGCTCATCTTCCGGCACCACCAGCATACCCAGAGCGTGCGGGTCGTGGGCATCAGCGTCGGCATATGGGTTCAGCATGGCAGCGGTATGGCCGCTGGTGGGCACGCCGTCGACGTAGATTTTCAGGTAATTGGTTTTCAGCCTGGGAGTGGCATAGGTCTGGCTGATGCGGATGATTTCCGCTGGATCAAAAAGATGCTTGTGCGCCTGGCCCGAGATGCGGATGGCCGTGGCGACGTTGGCATTCAAGCCCTTCTGGGTGTCCAGCGCATGATAGGCCTTGACCACGGCTTCGCTGGCATCGGCGTCCTTGATGCCGGTAATGCCATAGCGGTTCGATTGCTGGATGGCATAGTCGGCGGCGGCCGGGTATTGCTTTTCGCTCCAGTCCGGAACGAAGGCGCGCAGGTAGTTGTTTCCTTCGTAAAGTACGCCATTGGGCGTCTTGCCGTCTGCTTCGCGCCCGATGCTCATGCCGGAGGGGGGCTGGAAGTTCGCGTCGATCTTGAGCAGCGCCAGCGCCTTGGAATTGACCCAGGCATTATGGCCGGTGTCATCGGTGAGCGTGATGGCCTTGTCGCCGGAGACGGCATCCAGCCACAGGCGTGGCGACTCGATGTTGTGAGTCTTGAAAAAATTGCTATCCCACTGGCCGCCACGTATCCAGGCAGTATCGTCGCGTGCCACGCAGGCCTGGATGATGTCAGCCAGTGCCTCCGGCGTTACCGTGAAGGGGAAGTTGCATTGAAAAAGCTGCTTGAGCCCGCCCCAGACCGGATGCGAGTGGGCCTCGACGATGCCGGGCATGGCCATTTTCCCCTGCAGGTCCACGACCTCGGTCTGCGCGCTGCGCAAGACCAGCAAGTCGGCGTCCTGGCCCAGGGCCAGGATTTTGCCATCCTTGATGGCAATCGCTTCCACCCAGGGCTGCTGGGGGTTTTCGGTATAAATGCGGCCATTGTGGAGCAGCATGTCGGCATTGTTGCCTGACGCGGCGAGCGTCGGCGTCGACAATACGCTTAGGCCGGCGGCCAGCGCCAATGCCAGTGCGGGACGATGAAAGATTATGCGAATGGGCTCCAGGGAAGGGAAACGCAGGCATGGCGGATGCTCGGGAAAACGGCTCCCGGCCTCTACTCAGGCGGGGAAGAAGTGGTTATGACCGTTATCCTAATGGGGCCAGTCCTGCACAGGCATCGGGAATAATCACAATATCCAAATGGAGATATCTGTTTATGTAATTAATAAGTTAATGAATAGGAATGACTTTTCCCTGATCCAGGCAGATATGAAAAAAGCCATGCCCAGGTAGGACATGGCTTTCTTGAGGCCGCCCCTGCGAAGGGGGGGCTTGTGCGAGGTAGCCGGTGCGGGCACCGGCCTTGCATTACACGCTGACGCTGTCTGCAACGTCCTTGTAGTCTGCGATCTGGTCGAAGTTCAGGTATTTGTAGATCTTGTCGCCATTTTCATTGATGACGCCAATATCGGCCATGTACTCTTCCTTCGTCGGGATGCGGCCCAGGCGCGAGCAGATGGCGGCCAGTTCGGCAGAACCCAGGTACACGAAGGTGTTCTTGCCCAGGCGGTTCGGGAAGTTACGCGTGCTGGTGGACATCACCGTTGCGCCTTCACGGACTTGAGCCTGGTTACCCATGCACAGCGAGCAGCCGGGCATTTCAGTGCGCGCACCCGCCGTGCCGAATACGCCGTAGTGGCCTTCTTCGGTCAGCTGGGCGGCATCCATCTTGGTGGGCGGGGCCACCCACAGCTTGACCGGGATATCACGCTTGCCTTCCAGCAGCTTGGAGGCTGCACGGAAGTGGCCGATGTTGGTCATGCAGCTGCCGATGAACACTTCGTCGATGGTTGCGCCAGCAACGTCGGACAGCGTCTTGACGTCGTCCGGGTCGTTCGGGCAGGCCACGATGGGTTCGTGGACATCGGCCAGGTCGATGTCGATGACGGCAGCGTATTCGGCGTCTGCATCGGGCTCCAGCAGCTTGGGGTCGGCCAGCCAGGCTTCCATGGCCTTGATGCGGCGCGCCAGGCTGCGCTCGTCCTTGTAGCCATTGGCGATCATCCACTTCAGCATCACGATGTTGCTGTTGATGTATTCGATGATCGGTTCCTTATTCAGGCGCACGGTGCAGCCTGCGGCGGAACGTTCGGCCGATGCGTCGGACAGTTCGAATGCCTGTTCGACCTTCAGGTCGGGCAGGCCCTCGATTTCCAGGATGCGGCCGGAGAAGATGTTCTTCTTGCCTTGTTTGGCAACCGTCAGCAGGCCTTGCTTGATGGCGTAGAGCGGAATGGCATTGACCAGGTCGCGCAGCGTGACGCCGGGTTGCATCTTGCCCTTGAAACGGACCAGGACCGATTCCGGCATGTCCAGCGGCATGACGCCCGTGGCGGCGGCGAAGGCCACCAGGCCCGAACCAGCCGGGAAGCTGATGCCGATCGGGAAGCGGGTGTGCGAGTCACCGCCGGTACCAACGGTATCCGGCAGCAGCATGCGGTTCAGCCAGGAGTGGATCACGCCGTCGCCGGGGCGCAGCGAGATGCCACCACGGGTGCTGATGAACTCGGGCAGCGTGTGGTGCGTCTTGACGTCCACAGGCTTGGGGTAGGCGGCGGTGTGGCAGAAGGACTGCATCACCAGGTCGGCCGAGAAGCCCAGGCAGGCCAGGTCTTTCAGCTCGTCGCGGGTCATGGGGCCGGTGGTATCCTGGCTGCCCACGGAGGTCATCTTGGGTTCGCAGTAGGTGCCCGGACGCACGCCCTGGCCTTCTGGCAGGCCGCAGGCGCGGCCGACCATCTTCTGGGCCAGCGAGAAACCCTTGCCGCTGTCGACAGGGTTTTGCGGCAGACGGAACAGCGTGGAGGGCGGCAGGCCCAGCACTTCGCGCGCCTTGGCGGTCAGGCCGCGGCCGATGATCAGCGGAATGCGGCCACCGGCGCGCACTTCGTCGAACAGCACATCCGACTTGACCTTGAATTCGGCGATGACTTCGCCGTTCTTCAGGGCCTTGCCTTCATAGGGACGCAGTTCAACGACGTCGCCCATTTCCATTTGCGATACGTCGAGTTCGATCGGCAGAGCGCCGGCATCTTCCATGGTGTTGTAGAAGATGGGGGCGATCTTGCCGCCCAGACAGACGCCACCGAAGCGCTTGTTGGGAACGAAGGGAATGTCTTCGCCAGTGAACCACAGCACCGAGTTGGTGGCGGACTTGCGCGAGGAACCGGTACCAACCACGTCGCCGACGTAGGCGATGAGGTGACCCTTTTCTTGCAGGGATTCGAGGAACTTGACGGGGCCGACCTTGCCGGGCTCATCGGGTTCGATGCCGGGGCGCGGGTTCTTGAGCATGGCCAGCGCGTGCAGCGGGATGTCCGGGCGGCTCCAGGCGTCAGGCGCGGGCGACAGATCATCGGTATTAGTTTCGCCGGTCACCTTGAAAACGGTGATGGTCATGCTTTCCGGCACTTCCGGGCGGCTGGTGAACCATTCGCCATCTGCCCAGCTTTGCAGCACGGCCTGGGCGTTGGCATTGCCCTTCTCGGCCTTCTCCTGGACATCATGGAAAGCGTCGAACATCAGCAGCGTTTTTTTCAGGCCTTCGGCTGCCAGGGTGCCGACTTCGGCGTCGTCCAGCAATTCGATCAGGGCGCTGATGTTGTAACCGCCGAGCATGGTGCCCAGCAGGCGGACCGCGTGGGCGCGGTCGATCAGCGGACACGATTCGCTGCCATGGGCCACGGCGGCCAGATAGGAGGCCTTGACCTTGGCGGCGTCATCCACGCCGGCCGGCACGCGATGCGTGATCAGGTCGAGCAGGAATTCTTCTTCGCCGGCGGGCGGATTCTTCAGCAATTCGATGACGCCGGCGGTTTGCTGGGCAGACAGCGGCAGCGGCGGGATGCCCAGGGCAGCGCGCTCGGCGACGTGTTGGCGGTAGGCTTCTAGCATGGTTTCAGACCTGCAAAAAAGGGACTCGGTTTAACCCCTTTATTGTAGGGCTATTCCATGGCAGGTGCAACAGTCTTATATAAGACATAAGACTGGTTCGCATTTGCGCAGCAGCCTTGAGGGCGCAGCCGGATGCGCCAGGGTTGGGGGGACAGGGATTTGCATATAGGGAATGAGTATTTCCTGTGCGTCGGTGCTGACGGTAAAAGATTCCGTAGCCTGCGCATGGCGCGGGCCGGAATTCAATCAAGAGGTGTTTCATGTCCGGATTTCGCCGTTGGGTGTTGCCGCTGGCCGTGCTGGCCGGGTTTTCTGTCGTGGCGGGTGCCGCTTCGGCGCAGCAGAAGGAAGTCGTTATTGGCTATCAGGACATGATCGTGCCCTGGCGCTACGCCCAGGAAACCGGCGAACTGGAAGCCCGTACCGGCTATAAGGTGACCTATCGCAAGATTGGCAGTGGTGCCGAAGTGGTGCGGGCGCTGGCTTCTGGTGCCATCGACATCGGCGAGGCCGGTTCGGCACCTTTTGCGGCGGCACTGTCGCAGGGCGTGCCGCTCAAGATCTTCTGGGTGCTGACCAATATCAACGATGCCGAGGCGCTGGTGGCGCGCGAGGGCAGCGGTGTGCATTCCGTGGCAGATTTGCGCGGGCACACCATTGCCTTGCCGCATGCTTCCACCACGCACTTCCATACGCTGGTGGCGCTGGAGCAGGCCGGGGTGGTTGCCCGCGATGTACGCATCCTGAATCTGCGTCCGCCGGAAATTCAGGCTGCCTGGACACGCGGCGATATCGACGCGACTTTCATCTGGGACCCGGTGCTGCAGTCGGTCAAGCAGAATGGCAGTGTGCTGCTGACTTCCGGGCAATTGGCCGCCAGCACCGGCAAGGCGACGTTTGACGCCCTGGCGGTACGCGATGGTTTCGCCAGCAAGCATGATGCATTCCTGGCGCAATTCGTGCAGGTGCTGGCCGGGGCCGATGCCGACTACCGTGAGCATCGGGCGCAATGGACGCAGGATTCCGCGCCGGTAAGGGCCGTGGCGAAGTGGAGTGGCGCGACACCAGCACGCGTTCCCGCCAGTCTCGCCTTGTATGCCTTCGTGCCTCCAGCGGAGCAAGCCACTGCGCAATGGCTGGGCGGCGGCAAGGATGGCGTGGTGGCCCGTTCGCTGGCCGCCACGGCTGCGTTCCTGAAAGAGCAGGGCACCATCGGTGCAGTCCTGCCGGATTACTCGACCGCTGTCGAACCGCGTTGGGTGGAGCAGGCCGCTACTGCGGCGCCTGCGCCTGTCGCAGCGGCACAGGCCCGGCCATGACGGGCACGGCAAGCCGCAGCCTGTTGCGCTGGTTGCGCAGGCCGGTGACGCCCGTGTCTGCGGCCAGCCTGCTGGCCGGGGCGCAGGTGGGGTCGCCTGACGGCAGCCCGGCGCCAGCGCCAGGTGCGGTAGCCGCCCAGGCGGCCACCCCGGTCGCTGCGCATGCGACCGGGGTGCTTGCTGCTGCCAGCA
Organism: Kerstersia gyiorum; assembly: GCF_048595715.1. Taxonomy (NCBI): domain Bacteria; kingdom Pseudomonadati; phylum Pseudomonadota; class Betaproteobacteria; order Burkholderiales; family Alcaligenaceae; genus Kerstersia; species Kerstersia gyiorum. Next base: position 2,357,819 of record NZ_CP169556.1, on the reverse strand, counting down.
ACGCGGCGCCGTCCTCGGTCGGGCGTGGCGGCGGCAGCCTGTCCTTGCGGCAGGTATCGGTGCGCTATGCCGGCCATGGCCATGATGGCAAAAGCCTGGCCTTGCATCAGCTGGATCTCGATATTGCGCCGGGGGAGTTCGTCGTGGCGCTGGGCGCATCCGGTTGCGGCAAGACTTCCCTGTTGAATGTGATTGCAGGCTTTACCGGCGTGTCGGCAGGACAGGTCCTGCATGATGGCCGTCCGGTGCGGGGGCCCGACGCCTCGCGTGGCGTGGTATTCCAGAAGCATGCGCTGTTGCCTTGGCTTTCTGCGCTGGAGAATGTCATGCTAGGGCCGCGCCTGCGAGGTGTCTCGCGCGCGGTGAGTCGGGCGCAGGCAATGGAGTACCTGGCGCGGGTCGGGTTGGCCGGCCAGGAAGCGGCCAGGGTATGGCAGTTGTCCGGGGGCATGCAGCAGCGAGTGGGTATTGCGCGGGCGCTGGCCAGTGATCCGGATGTGCTGCTGCTGGATGAACCCATGGGTGCACTGGACGCTTTTACCCGGGAATCCATCCAGGCGCTGCTACTGGACCTCTGGTCACGTACGGGCAAGACAATTCTGCTGATTACCCATGACGTCGAGGAAGCGCTGTTTCTGGCCAGCCGGCTGATTGTCATGGCGCCGTCGCCCGGCCGGGTGGTGGGGGAGCGGCAGTTGTTCTTCGGACGACGCTATCTGGCTGGGGATGCGCCGCGGGCGGTCAAGTCGGCAGCGGGTTTCATCGCCGAGCGCGAGCGTCTGCTGGCGTGGATTGCCGAGCTGGGGGCAGGTGAGGCCGGTGCGGCTGTGCCACTGGCGGAGGAAGGACTGGCGCATGGCCGCGGAGCGGCAAGCGGTGTCAATGGCGCGGGCAGGCGGGGCTTCGTGGACGTGGCGGCAGCGCCTGTGCAGCAGGATGCGTTGGCCGGCTATGTGCTGGAAGAGCGCAGCAGTGAGGCGGCCGGTCTGCGGCCGATGCGCGCATGACGGGGCCGCAGCAAACGGTGGGCAGGCCTGAGCAGTCAGGCCTGCCGGTGGTTGCTCAGTACCGTGTGCCGGGTGATGGCAACAGCCGCTGGATCAGCCTGGTTTGTGTCGTGGCCTTGCTGTCATTGTGGTGGCTGGCGACGCACCGGGGCTGGCTGCCGCCCTTGTTCCTGCCGGCGCCGGAAGCGGTGTGGACGGCGCTCGGGAATGCCTGGTTCGGCGACATCCAGGGCGGCGAGCCCCTGCTTGAACACCTGAAGTGGAGTGTGATCCGCGTGTTCGGCGCTTTCGCGCTAGCAGTGGTCACGGCCGTGCCCGTAGGTATTGCAATGGGTGTCAGCCGCATTGCACGCGGTATCTTCGATCCGCCCATCGAGTTCTATCGGCCTTTGCCGCCGTTGGCCTATCTGCCGCTGATCGTCATCTGGTTTGGCATTGACGAAATGGCCAAGCTTGTGCTGATCTGGCTGGCCTGTTTTGCCCCGATCGCGCTGGCCGCCAGAGCGGGGGTGCGCAGCGCCAGCGTGGAGCAGATCAATGCCGTGCTGTCATTGGGGGCGAGCCGCTGGCAACTGATATGGCATGTGATCCTGCCGGCAGCGTTGCCCGATATCCTGGTGGGCCTGCGCATTGCTGTCGGATTCGGCTGGACGACACTGGTGGCGGCGGAAATGGTTGCTGCCAGCGTAGGCCTGGGGCAAATGGTCCTGAATGCATCCAGCTTCCTGCGTACCGATATCGTGGTGATGGGTATTCTGGTGATTGCGTTGGTGGCCTGGACCGTCGATTTGCTGATGCGCGGCCTCGAGCGAGTGCTGGTGCCCTGGCGCGGCAAGGCGTGATTCCAGCCGGACGGGCGGCGGGAAGGGGCGGCTGTTGCCCAGAAAAAATGCCCTGCACCATCAATGGTGCAGGGCATTCTGCATGACGGCCCCGCTGGCAGTGCAGCGGGGCGGGCCAGGATTTACAGCAGGTCCTTGACGCCGTCGCGCTCTTCGAGCAGCTCTTTCAGCGTGAAGTCCAGGCGTTCGCGCGAGAATGCGTCGATTTCCAGGCCTTCGACGCGTTTGTACTCGCCGTTTTCGGTGGTCACCGGCACGCCGTAGATGATGCCTTCCGGAATGCCATAGGAACCGTCAGAGGGCACGCCCATCGTGACCCACTTGCCGTTGCTGCCCAGCACCCAGTCACGGATGTGGTCGATGGCGGCGTTGGCGGCCGAGGCAGCCGACGACAGGCCGCGGGCCTGGATGATGGCGGCGCCGCGCTTGCCCACGGTGGGGATGAAGTCGTCGCGGTTCCAGGCATCATCGTTGATGAGGTCTTTCAGGCTCTTGCCGTTGACGGTCGCGAAGCGGAAGTCGGGGTACATCGTGGGCGAGTGGTTGCCCCACACGACCAGGTTCTCGATGTCGGCGACGGCCACGTTGGCCTTGGCCGCCAGTTGCGTCAGGGCACGGTTGTGGTCCAGGCGCAGCATGGCGGTGAAGTTCTTCGCGGGCAGGTCCGGCGCGGATTGTTGGGCGATGTAGGCATTGGTGTTGGCAGGGTTGCCGACGACCAGGACCTTGACGTCGCGGCTGGCCACGTCGTTCAGCGCCTTGCCTTGTTCCGTGAAGATCTTGGCGTTAACGTTCAGCAGGTCCTTGCGTTCCATGCCGGGGCCGCGGGGGCGGGCGCCCACGAGCAGAGCGATGTCGGCATCCTTGAAGGCTTCGCGAGGATCGCTGTGCGCGGTGATGGCTTGCACCAGCGGGAACGCGCAGTCGTCCAGTTCCATGATGACGCCCTTGAGCGCCTGTTGGGCCTTTTCGTCAGGGATTTCCAGCAGTTGCAGGATGACAGGCTGGTCTTTACCCAGCATTTCACCCGAAGCAATGCGGAACAGCAGCGCGTAGCCGATCTGGCCGGCGGCGCCGGTGACGGCAACACGTTTTGCAGGCTTGGACATTCTTCAATCTCCGTAGGTCTTGGTAATGGCGCCGGACGAGATGTCCGGCGGTTTGCATGATGTTCGGGCGCGACGATCGCCTGTGGCGGGCAAGCGGGCAGCAGGCACCATGATGGTGCGCACATCATGCCGCAGCGCCGCAAATATTAAACCTTCAATGGCGATGTTGCTATGAGACCGACACTGATTTTCATCAATTCCAGATGGAATTCCATTTCAACGATGAATTAATTCTCATTGACTGGATTCTGTTGTATTTCCATCTATTGAATTTTCAGATTCGTGAAAGGTTCATTAAAAATCTTAGAGCAAAAATCCAACGAGCGTCAAACGATCTTATATCTTATATAAGACAAAAGAGTGCTGGATTTATGCACGATTCGTATGCGACAATTGGCCCCGTTTCCGATTCTTTCCTACCGGCAGGTTCCGGCAAGCGGCCAGTCCGCAGCCGGGCCCATGGTTTCGTGCTTTATGTCTGAAATACCTGGCGAATCTTCTTCAGCGCGACCGCGGACGGCGACGCGCCAGGTGGTGCGTGCGGCAGGCGCCGGCGGCGCGGCATTCAGTCCGCTGTACCGGCAGATCAAGGCATTGATCGTCGACAGCCTGGAGCGCGGCGAATGGAAGCCCGGTGAATCCATTCCCAGTGAAATGGAACTGGCGGCGCGTTTCCACGTGAGCCAGGGCACCGTGCGCAAGGCAATCGACGAACTTGCCGCCGAACATCTGCTGATGCGGCGGCAGGGCAAGGGCACGTTCGTCGCCACCCACAGCGAGCCGCGCACCCGCTATCGTTTCCTGCGCCTGGCCAGTGACGACGTCACGGATAGCGGTGGTGCCCAGAGCCGTTTCATCGACTGCCGGCGGGCGCGTGCCAGCGCCGATATTGCCAAGGTACTGGCGCTGCGTACCGGCGATCCTGTCATTACGATCCGGCGCGTGCTGTCCTTCGATGGCGAACCTACCGTGATTGACGACATCTGCCTGCCTGGCGGTCCGTTCCGCCGCCTGACGGCGGAGCTGCTGGCCGGCTACCGCGGCCCGCTCTATGCCTTGTTTGAATCGGAATTCGGCATCAGCATGGTGCGTGCCGACGAGAAACTAAAAGCGGTGGCTGCCACCGAAGAAGATGCGACTTTGCTGAGTGTGCAAGCGGGGTCCCCATTGCTGCAGGTGGAGCGGGTTTCCTATACGTATGGCGATCGTCCCATGGAATACAGAAGGGGTTTATACATCACGGAGCGTTACTACTATCGCAACAGTTTGAAGTGAATCCGGTGTAACATACTGCTGCCCGCGTTTTGTGATGATTTGAAACCCCAACTGACATAAGCGAAAATAGCGCGTTTGCCTAATTTTTTTAGAAACGAGGCTGTCCATGAGTGATTCCATAACCAAGCCGCGTCCCACTTACAAAAACGTAGGTGTGCCGCAACTCCTTGTCTATCTTCGGCATATGCCGGCGCCGGGCAAGTTATCCATCCTGCATCGCGCCAGCGGCGTGATTCTCTTCCTCTGTCTTCCGTTGGTGATCCTGCCTCTGTTCGCCAAGAGTGTCGGTTCCGAGGCAAGCTACGCGTCCATCGCGGAAATCGCCGGCAATCCGCTGGTGAAACTCGTGCTGTTGGCCATTATCTGGGGCTACCTGCACCATTTCTGTGCTGGCATCCGCTTCCTGCTGCTCGACCTGCACATCGGTGTCGAGAAGGTTGCGGCCCGCAAGAGCGCGACCACTTCGCTGGTCATCAGCCTGATCCTGACCGTCATCCTCGGCCTGAAACTTTTCGGAGCATGGTAATGGGAGCCCCTGATAACATCGGCCCGCGTCGCCTGGTCGTCGGCGCACACTATGGCGTGAAGGATTTCATCGCACAGCGCCTGACCGCAATCATTCTCGCCACCTATACGCTGGTGTTGCTGATCGGCATCCTCGTGATGCCCGAATTCAACTACGCCAACTGGAAGGCATTGTTCACGTTCCATGTCTTCGCCCTGCCTGTGGGCCAGATCCTGGCCACTCTCGCATTCATTTCGCTGGCCTGGCACGCCTGGATCGGCGTTCGCGATATCTGGATGGACTACGTGCGCGCCGTCAGCGTGCGTCTGTTGCTGCACACCCTGACGATTCTGTGGCTGGTTGGTTCGGTCGCTTATTTCGCACAAATCCTTTGGAGCCTGTAAGCCGTGGTCGCTGTCAAAAAATCTCTTCCGCGCCGCCAGTTTGACGTTGTCGTCGTGGGTGCCGGCGGCGCCGGCATGCGTTGTTCCCTGCAACTTGCACAGGCGGGCCTGTCCGTGGCCGTGCTGTCCAAGGTTTTTCCAACCCGCTCGCATACCGTTGCTGCCCAAGGCGGCGTCAGCGCTTCGCTGGGCAATATGAGCGAAGACAACTGGTACTGGCACATGTACGACACCGTCAAGGGGTCGGATTGGCTGGGCGACCAGGATGCCATCGAGTTCATGTGCCGTGAGGCTCCTCACGCCGTGTACGAAATGGAACACTTCGGCATGCCTTTCGACCGCAACCCGGACGGCACCATTTACCAGCGTCCGTTCGGCGGGCATACGGCCAACTTCGGTGAAAAGCCGGTGCAACGCGCCTGTGCCGCCGCTGACCGTACCGGTCACGCACTGCTGCATACGCTGTACCAGCGCAACGTTTCGGCCCGCACCCAGTTTTTCGTGGAATGGATGGCGCTGGACCTGATCCGCAACGACGAAGGCGATGTCCTCGGCGTGACTGCGCTGGAAATGGAAACCGGCGAAATCTACATCCTGGAAGCCAAGACCACGGTGCTGGCCACCGGTGGCGCCGGCCGTATCTGGGCTGCGTCGACCAACGCCTTCATCAATACTGGTGACGGCCTGGGCATGGCGGCACGTGCCGGCATACCGCTGCAGGATATGGAATTCTGGCAATTCCACCCGACTGGCGTGGCCGGCGCAGGCGTGCTGATTACCGAAGGCGTGCGTGGCGAAGGCGGCATCCTGCTGAACAAGGATGGCGAACGCTTCATGGAGCGCTATGCGCCCACGCTGAAGGATCTGGCGCCGCGTGACTTCGTGTCGCGCTCGATGGACCAGGAAATCAAGGAAGGCCGCGGCTGTGGCCCCGACGGCAGCTACGTGGTGCTCAAGCTTGACCACCTGGGCGCTGACGTCATCAAGAAGCGCTTGCCTTCGATCCGCGATATCGCCATCAAGTTCGCCAATGTCGATCCGATCAAGGAACCGATTCCGGTTGTTCCTACCATCCACTACCAGATGGGCGGTATTCCGACCAACTTCTATGGCCAGGTGATGGATCGCAAGAACGGCGAGAACCAGGTCGTCAACGGCCTGTACGCCATCGGCGAATGCGCCGCGACTTCCGTGCACGGCGCCAACCGCCTGGGTACGAACTCGCTGCTCGATCTGATCGTGTTTGGCCGTGCTGCCGGCAACCACATCGTGGCCGCGCACCCGGAACGCCAGCATGCGCACAAACCGCTGGCGATGGAATCGGTCGACGCTTCGATGGCGCGTGTCGATGCCATCGAATCGCGTACCGGCGGCGAGCCGACGCAGGAAGTGGGCAATGCCATCCGTATGTCCATGCAGCATCACTGCGGCGTGTTCCGCACGTTGGAACTGCTGGAAGAGGGCGTGGGACAGATCGCCGAACTGAACGAGCGTGCCAAGCACATTTCGTTCAAGGACAAGTCCAAGGTCTTCAATACCGCCCGCGTCGAGGCACTGGAACTGTCCAACATGATCGAAGTGGCCCGCGCCACCATCCTGTCGGCTTCCAAGCGTACCGAAAGCCGTGGCGCGCATGCCCTGGATGACTTCCCCACCCGCGACGACGAAAACTGGCTGCGCCATACGCTGTGGTACTCCGCGACCAACAGCCTGGAGTACAAGCCGGTGCAGATGAAGCCCCTGACCGTCGACTCCTTCCCGCCCAAGGCGCGTACCTTCTAAGCAGGACCCAGTCATGAGCACCAAACGTATCGTTAAGTTCGAAATCTACCGCTACGATCCGGACAAGGATGAGCGTCCGTACATGCAGAAGCTGGAGGTGGAGCTGCTGCCCACCGACAAGATGCTGCTGGACGCCATCATCCGCATCAAGAACTCGGTGGACGACAGCCTGGCCCTGCGCCGCTCCTGCCGTGAAGGCGTGTGCGGTTCGGACGCCATGAACATCAATGGCAAGAATGGCCTGGCCTGTACGACCAACCTGCGCGACCTGAAGGAACCCATCGTTCTGCGGCCGCTGCCGGGTCTGCCGGTTATCCGTGATCTGATCGTCGATATGACGCACTTCTTCAATCAGTATCACTCGATCCGGCCGTACTTGATCAATGACACCCCCCCGCCCGAGCGCGAGCGTCTGCAGACGCCCGAAGCCCGCGAAGAGCTGGACGGCCTGTACGAGTGCATTCTGTGCGCCTGCTGCTCGACGTCCTGCCCCTCGTTCTGGTGGAACCCCGACAAGTTCGTCGGTCCTGCCGGGCTGCTGGCGGCCTACCGCTTCATTGCGGACAGCCGTGACGAAGCGACCGGTTCGCGCCTGGACAATCTGGAAGACCCGTATCGCCTGTTCCGATGCCACACCATCATGAACTGTGTCGATGTCTGTCCGAAGGGTTTGAACCCGACGCGCGCTATCGGAAAAATCAAAGAATTGATGGTGCGTCGCGCTGTCTGACCGCTGTTAGGGTTGCGGCGTGCAGGGTTTTTTTAGGAAGGAAGGTTAGATGTCAAAACTGACCGATCTGGATCGTGTTCGTCTGCGCTGGCGTGGCCGGCGCGGTATGCTGGAAAACGATCTGATAATCACCCGGTATCTGGACGCCTATGAGGCGGATCTGGACGATGAGGACGTTGCCGTGCTCACTCAGCTGTTCGAGCTGAGCGATAACGACCTGTTCGATCTGCTGCTGGCGCGCAGTGAACCGGAGGGTGACCTTGACACGCCGCGCATGCATAAGGTCCTTGGCCTGATGCGCGCACTTTGATCATTCACTAAAGTAGAGGATGCATTGCAATGAAACTGTCCGACAAGAAGGCAACGCTAAGCTTTTCCGATGGTTCGGCTTCGGTTGAATTTCCTGTTTACCAGGGCACGGTTGGCCCGGATGTGATTGATATCCGTAAGCTCTACGGGCAAACGGGCATGTTCACGTATGATCCCGGTTTCCTTTCGACCGCATCTTGCTCGTCTGCCATCACTTACATCGACGGCGACAAGGGCGAGCTGCTGTATCGCGGCTACCCGATCGAGCAACTGGCCCAGAACTGCGACTTCCTGCAAGTCTGCTACCTGATCCTGAATGGCGAACTGCCCGACGAAAAGCAAAGCGCCGATTTCGACTACGCTGTCACGCATCACACCCTGGTACACGACCAGCTGCAGTTCTTCCTGCGTGGCTTCCGCCGCGACGCGCACCCGATGGCCGTGCTGACGGGCCTGGTTGGTGCCTTGGCGGCGTTCTACCATGACTCCACCGACATCAACAATCCGGAGCATCGCCGCATTTCCGCGATCCGCCTGATTGCCAAGATGCCGACGCTGGTCGCCATGGCGTACAAGTACTCCGTGGGCCAACCGCTGGCCTATCCGCGCAACGACCTGTCGTACACCGGCAATTTCCTGCGCATGATGTTCAGCAATCCGTGCGAAGACTACGTGGTCAACCCCGTCGTCGAGCGCGCTCTGGACCGCATCTTCATCCTGCACGCTGACCACGAACAGAATGCCTCGACCTCGACTGTGCGCCTGTGCGGTTCGTCGGGCACCAACCCGTTCGCAGCCATTGCCTCCGGCGTGGCTTGCCTGTGGGGTCCGGCTCACGGCGGCGCCAACGAAGCTTGCCTGCAAATGCTCGAAGAGCTGCAAGCCAACGGCGGCGTGGCCAAGGTCGGTGAATTCATGGAAAAGGTCAAGGACAAGAACTCGGGCGTGCGCCTGATGGGCTTTGGCCACCGTGTCTACAAGAACTACGACCCGCGCGCCAAGCTGATGCAGGAAACCTGCAAGGAAGTGCTGCAAGCACTGGGCCTGGAGAACGACCCGCTGTTCAAGCTGGCCATGGAACTGGAGCGTATCGCTCTGGAAGATCCGTATTTCGTCGAGCGCAAGCTGTACCCGAACGTGGACTTCTACTCGGGTATCGTCCAGCGCGCCATCGGTATTCCGACCTCGCTGTTCACGGCCATCTTCGCGCTGGCCCGTACCGTGGGCTGGATTGCCCAGTGGAACGAAATGATCTCCGATCCCGAATACAAGATCGGCCGTCCGCGCCAACTGTTCGTGGGGTCGCCCTCGCGTGACATCAAGGCTTAATGGCTGGCAGCCGTTGAGCGGATGCGGCGGCAGCATCCTCGCCAGCCGTATCTGAATGATCCCCGTGTCTTTGGCACGGGGTTTTTTTTTGCCTATTCGTTGCCGGTGAATGGCTTTGAGCGCAGGGCCAGTAGCAGGGCGGCGGCAAATCCAGCCGCCAGCCAGAGATTGCCGGCGAGGCCCAGCCTGTCCACGCTGTGGCCGCCGGCCCAGGAACCCAATGCAATGCCGATATTGAACACGCTCACATAGAGCGCGGCGGCAATTTCCACGGCTCTGGGAGCGGCTTTCATCATCCAGGTCATTAAACCGACAGAGACGCCGCCGTAGGCCAGGCCCCAGGCCAGCAGCAGGATAGCCCCGCCGGCCGGCGTGTGGCCCAGGCCCAGGAACAACAGGGGCGCGGCCAGCAGGCCCATGGCGATTGCTGCCACAGTTGCCCTGGTATGGCGCGCGGCATGCATGCCCGCGAGGAAGTTGCCAGCCACGCCGGCAACGCCATAGGCGAAAAGCAGCATGCCTATCCATTGCGAATCGAACGCTGGGAATGTCAGCAGCAAGGGGCGCACGAAGGTGAAGGCGATGAAGTGGCCGGCCACCAGCAAAAGTGTCAACAGCAGCCCGGTACGCAACTGCCGGTTGTGCCATTGCGCTCGGAAATGTCGCAAGGCCGTGGAACCGGAGACTGGCAGGGCGGGCAGGACAGCGCCATGCAAGACCAGTACCAGTCCGCTGAACAGTGCCATGCTGCCGAAGGCCCAGCGCCAGCCGGCAAGCTCGCCGATCATCGCCCCCAGCGGTACGCCCAGCACGGACGCCGCAGCCACACCGCCGAAAATGACAGAAGTGGCGAGGCCAAGGGCATGGCCTGGGACCAGCCGCGCCGCCAGCCCGCCAGCGATGGCCCAGATGCCGCCGATACAGAAACCGAGCAGTGCGCGGGCCGCCAGCATCCCGCCCAGGTTTATCGCCAGCGCCGAGGTCAGGTTGGCCAGTGCCAGCAAGGCCAGCAGGCCGCACAGGATCTTGCGCCTGTCCAGATTGCCCGAGACGATGACAACCAAGGGAGAGAAGCCGGCGGCCAGCAACGCGGGCAGGGACATCATCAGGCCGGCCCTGCCGTTGGACGTGCCCAGGTCGGCGGCGATGGCATCCAGCAGGCCTACCGGCAGCATTTCCGTGCTCACGACCGAGAACGTGGCAAGGCCCACGGCAATAACTGCCAGCCAGGCGCGCCGGGACGTGGCATGGGTATCAGGCGCGAGATTCATGGCTGGTAACCTTGAAATGAGCAGTCAAAGAGGAAGAGGCATGCAGGGTCATGGCTTGCAATGCTCCAGCGTGGAGTCAGGGGCGACAGCAGGGGCGACTGCCGGGGTGGCTATCCGCAGGCGCTGATGGCCGCGCAAGGCTGCCAGCAGCACCACGGTTGCTGCGCCGAGTGCGACCAGGAGGCCAGCCCGGGCACCATGTTCATCGACCAACTGGCCGGCGGCTGCGGCACCCATCGCAACTCCGATGTTGAGGCCGGCCAGCAGCCATGTCATGCCTTCGGTAAGGCGTTGTTCCGGTACCAGCCGTTCCACCAGCGACATGGCAACGATCATGGTTGGGGCGAAGAACAGGCCGGCTATCCATACCGCAGCGGCCAGCATGGGAATACTGTTTGCCAGCAGCAGAGGCAGCGTTGTGGCCGCCGTTGCCAGACCGCCCAGCAGCAATAGGCGGTGCAACGGGGCGGACAGCTTCAGCGCACCGAAGCCGAGCCCGGCCAGGCAGGACCCCAGGGCATAGGCGGACAGGATCAGGCTCGCCGCAGCCGGCTGGTCCAGCTGTGCGGCAAAGGCCACGCTCACGATATCGACAGTGCCGACTATCGCCCCCATTGCCATCATCATGAGCACCAGCAGTTGTACCGGCGTCTGGCGGATGACCGATCGCACTGCGCAGTACGTGGCCTGCTGCGGATTCACGGGAGGCTCTGTGCCACGTTGCACGACCAGGGCTGATACACCTAGTGCCAGCACAAGTGCAGCTGCCATCAGGCCAGCCTGTGGCAGCACGGCAACGGACAAGCCTACCGATAGCGGCGGTCCGGCAATGAAAGTCACTTCGTCCAGTACGGTTTCCAGTGAATAGGCGGTTTGCAGCCTGGGTTGGCCACGGTAAAGCACCGACCAGCGGGCCCGCACCATGGCCGACAGGCTGGGCATGAAGCCGGCCAGCAGCGCGCCGGCAAAGAGTGGCCAAACGGCATGAGAATGCCAGGAGGCTGCGATCAGGAGCAGGAGCCCGACGCTGCTGACTGCCGTGGCGGCGGGCAGGACGCGGCTTTGCCCATGCCTGTCGACCAGGCGGGATATCTGGGGCGAAACCAGGGCGTAGGCCAGCACGAACGTGGCGGAGACGGCACCTGCCAGCGCGTAGCTGCCACGCAATTGTGACAGCATGGTGATGATGCAGATGCCCGTCATGGGCAGGGGAATTCGTGCCAACAGGCCAGCCAGGACAAAGCCACGGCTGCCGGGCGCATTGAAAAGTTCTCGATAGGGGTTGGCCATCTTGTTTCTCTGAAGGCGCCGCTTGCCTGGGGGGGACGGTACGGCGAAAATACATACGTAGCGTATGAATGTGATCATATATTCATACGCAGTGTATGTAAATAAACATTCAATATGTATGTAAAGGGGATGTGATGGTTCGTCGCACACGTGCTGAAATGGAAGAAACCAGGGTGATACTGCTGGTCACTGCCCGTCGGGTGTTCGGCGAAGACGGCTACGCGGATGCGTCAATGGATGACCTGACCGCCAGGGCCGGGTTGACCCGGGGAGCGCTGTACCATCATTTCGGTGACAAAAAGGGACTGCTGGCGGCAGTGGTCATGCAGATCGACGCCGAGATGGATGCGCGCCTGCAAGCGATTTCAGATGGGGCCGAGGATGACTGGGCAGGGTTTTGCAAGCGATGCCGCGCCTACCTGGAAATGGCGCTGGAGCCGGAAATCCAGCGCATCGTGCTACGCGATGCGCGCGCCGTACTGGGCGGCGCCACGCCGGAGGCGCAAGGGCACTGCGTGAGCTCCATGCAGAAGATCATAGACAGGCTCATGCAGCAGGGAGTGGTGGCGCAGGCTGATGCGCAGGCGCTGGCATCCATGATTTATGGCAGCCTGGCCGAAGCCGCGTTCTGGATCGCGGATGCCGAAGATGGCAGTCAACGCTTGCAACAGGCCACGCAGGCGTTGGAATTATTGTTGCGCGGATTGCTGGCCGAGCCTGGGTCCGAGGGGCGAAGGGTTAATTCGGCTGGCTAGGCGACGCGGCTGGCAGGCAACCTGGCAGCCCGGCGACAAGATGGTCCGGTGGCCCGATGACCCGGTGGCGTGGGCCGAAGTGGCTAGTGCTGGTGGCAAGCAACCTAATCTATTTCCGTTGCGCCTGCATCCAGGATCTGGCGCAGTTGCGTCAAGGCTTGGCGCAGCGTCTCTGGTGGCGGGGCCGACAGGGCGAGGCGCACGGCGTTCGGCGAGTGTCCGCTGGCGATGGCAAAGGCGCTGCCCGGCGCAATGGCGATGCCTTGCCGGGCGGCGGCGGCGACCAGGTTTTCTGCACGCCAGCCAGCGGGCAAGGGCAGCCACATGTGATAGGCGCGCGGGTCTCCTGCCGGCGCCAGGCCGGCAAGCGCCTGGCGTGCGATTTCCTGCCGCATGGCGGCGTCTGCACGCTTGAGCGCGGCAATCTGCCGGGCGCTGCCGTCGGACATCAATTGCAGGCCCAGGGCGAGAGGAAAGCCGGCTGCCGCCACGCCGCCAGCGCGTATGCTGGCGGCCAGCCGTGGCGCCAGGGCTGGTGGGGCTGATGCGAAGCCCAGCGTCAGGCCGGGTGCAATGCGCTTGGAGAAGCTGTCCACGTAGATGACTTGTTCAGGCGCATAAGCGGCAAGCGGTAGGTCATCGACAAGAAAGCGGTAGATAGCATCTTCGATGGCGGGTAAACCAGTGCTGGCCAGTACGGTTGCCACGGCCTGGCGCCGAGCCGTGTCCATATGGCAGCCCAAGGGGTTGTGCAGTGAAGGCTGCAGGTAGAGGCCATCGAGCGGCGTGGCTGCATGCGTCTGCAGGATGGCGTCGGGCACCAGGCCTTGGGCGTCGATGGCCAGCGGTACTAGCGTAATGCCCAGCTGGCTGGCCAGGCCCCGTATTCCCGGGTAGGACAGGGACTCCACGCCGATGCGGCCGCCCGGCGCAGCCAGTGCGCGCAGCGCGGCGGCAATGGCCTGCCGTCCGTTGCCGGTGAAAAAAATGCTGTCGTCCTGCGGTTGCCAGTGCGCTTGCGCCAGGAAAGCGGCAGCGATGCGGCGGGCCTGGGGCTTGGCGGCAGTGCCCACGGCCTGCAGGGCATGGCCGAACAGGCCGGCCTGGAGTATCCGGGCAGTGGCGTCGGCCAGCATGGTATTGGCCTGGGCCAGGACGGGAATGTTCATTTCGAGGTCTACGGAAGCCAGGCCTGGCTCCGACAGGGCAGGATGAGGCGCAGCCCAGGCGGGCCGGACATAGGTGCCGCGCCCGATCTCACCGCTGGTCAGTCCGCGGCGGGCGAGCTCGGCGTAGACGCGGCTCGCAGTGGAGGCGGCAATTCCGTGCCGGTCGGCAAAATCGCGCTGCGGCAACAGCCGGCTGCCGGGTGGCAGGCAGCCTGATGCGATATCGGCGGCGATGGCATCGGCCAGCGTGCGGTAGTCCGTCATGTCATTGCTCCGAGTGCAATATATCAATTGCACTGAATTATGCCTCAGTGCAATGATGAGTCCTTTGCAGGAGTCACAACAATGGTTTCCGCCAGCAATCTCGCGGCCTTTTCCCTGGTCGCCCTGGGCATGGTGATCACGCCAGGTCCAAACATGATTTACCTGATCTCTCGTTCCATCGCCCAGGGACGGCGCGCGGGGCTGGTGTCGTTGTGCGGCGTGGTCATGGGTTTCTTCTTCTACCTGGTCTGTGCGGCTTGTGGCCTCACAGCGCTGCTGCTGGCCGTGCCATACGCCTATGCGCTGATACAGTGGGCGGGGGCGGCCTATCTGTTGTATCTGGCGTGGCAGGCCGTGCGGCCTGGAGGCAGTCCGGTATTCGCGATACGCGCGGATATGGTGCCAGACAGGCCGCGCAAGCTGTTCCTGATGGGGTTTGTGACGAATCTGCTCAATCCCAAGATCGCCGTTCTGTATCTGTCGTTGCTGCCGCAGTTCATGGACCCGGCCATGGGCGATCTGTTGCTGCAGGGCATGACGCTGGGGCTGGTGCAGATTGCCATCAGCTTTTCGATCAATCTTGCCATCGTCTGTGCAGCCGGTTCGATCGCGGGTTGGCTTGCTTTGCGTCCGGGGTGGTTGCGGATGCAGCGCTGGTTGATGGCGGGAGTGTTGACGGCATTGGCGCTGCGGCTTGCGACGGAACGGCGCTAGGCAGGAAGCGTCAGCGCAAGAGGCGCGTATCGGTGCCGGTGTCGGTGTCGATGCATGGCGGCAGGCGCGGGCTTATGATGGATGCTGGGTTGGCGCAAGCCGGCTGCAGGCACAAGCCGGAGTCTGCGCGGCACTGCCACCTTTTCAGGGTGGAGAAAAAGGCGGCTGGCAGGCATCCGGATAGGGTGGAGAAGCCTTTCATTCCTGAACCCGGAAGGCTTCACAAGGAGACTGATTGCATGACCAAGCAGAACAAAATCTATCTGGAAGATATTGAAATCGGGACGGAGTTCCGTAGTGCCGAACATGCGCTGGATGTGGCGCAAGTCATTGGCTTTGCCCAGCAGTTCGACCCGCAGGTATTCCACCTGGACGAAGATGCCGCTCGGCAGACGTTTTTTCAGGGGCTGGCGGCCAGCGGTTGGCATACGGCCGCGATCACCATGAAGCTGCTGGTACAGAGTATTCCGGTCGGCAATGGCCTGATAGGCGCGGGCGTCGAGGTGGCCTGGCCGCAGCCAACCCGGCCGAACGATGTGCTGCGGGTCGTCAGCACGGTCAAGCAGATACAGCCATCCAGGTCCAAGCCGGACCGGGCCATCGTCATCATGGAGTGCCTGACGCTGAACCAGCGCGACGAGGTCTGCCAGCGCATGACGGTCAAGACGCTGGTCATGCGCAGACCGGCGGGCTGAGCCGCAGCGGCCGGCTAGCCGGCCATGGCTTGTGCCAGTACTTCGAAAATGCGCGGGTCGGCACATTGGGCGACATTGAAGCGCAGGTAGTCGGCGGCGCGTTGCGACTGGCTGAAGGCGTTGCCGGGTGCCAGGATGATACCTGCCTTCAGGCAGGTGCGGGCCAGCGTGGCGGCATCGCCGCCGGCGGGCAGGCGGCACCAGAGGAACATGCCAGCCTGGGGCCGCAGCCAGGGCTGGATGCCTAGTGCCGCAAGCCGTTTCAGGGTGGTGTCCATCGCGGTGGCCAGGCGTACCCGGATGGACTCCATATGGCGGCGGTAGCCGCTGTCGCTCAGCGCGGCCAGGATGGCTTCTGTCGCAAGGCGGCCGCCGCCGAACGACGTGGCGATCTTGAGGTCTGACAATCCTTCCAGCCAGTCTGGTCGGGTCGCAATGTAGCCGCAGCGCAGCGAGGCGGAAATGGTTTTGGAAAAACTACCTATCTGTATCACCCGGGAAAAATCGTCGAAGGCGGCCAGCCGGGGTGCCGGCGTGGTTTCGAAGTCCGCGAAGATGTCATCCTCGATGATCGTGAGCCTGGCTGTGTCGGCAAGTTTCAGCAGGCGATGCGCCACGATGGGGGAGAGCGTGGCGCCGGTGGGGTTGTGAATGCCCGCATTGGTGATATACAGGCGTGGCGCATGTTCCTGTAAGGCAGACGCGAAGGCATCCAGGTCGGGTCCTTGTGGGGTATAGGGCACGCCGACCGCATGAACCCGGTGCGCTCGCAGCAACGCGTGGAAATTGAAGTAGCAAGGATCGTCGACCAGGACGGTATCGCCAGGCTGCAGCAGGAAGCGGCAGATCAGGTCGATGGAGTGCGTGCTGGATTCGGTGAGCATGACCTGCTCGGGGGCGACATCGACGCCATTGCCGGCCAGGCGTCGTGCCAGCCATTGACGCAGCGCGGGGTTGCCCAAGGGGGGCGCGTACTCGGCAAGCGTCGTACTGGATGTACGCGCCAGGGTACGCAGCGCCCGACGCATACCGGTTTCATAGAGCCAGTCGGGCGGCAGCCAGCCGCATCCGGGCTTGAGAACGTCCACATCGGTTTCCAGCGACTGCCGGGAAATCCACAGCGGGTCGATGGCGCGGTCCAGGTCGGGGGCCAGTTCAGACAACGCCAGTGGGGCCAATGGCCCGGCAACATAAAACCCGGAGCCAGGGCGTGACACCACAGCGCCGCCGGCACTGAGGCGGCCATAGGCCTCCACGACCGTGGAAACAGAGCATTGCATTGCTTGCGCCTGGGCGCGCACGGAAGGCAGGCGTGCACCCGGCGGATACACGCGGGAAGCGATCCTGGACTGTATTTCCGCCATGACAGCTTCGATGCGGGTGTGTGCCTGAGCCTGGCGATGGGATTCGTTTTTCATATCGGTCATCAACTGTGCTGGATTTTGATCCATAACAGTTCTTTCTAATCGTACTGGATTGTATCTGGCCCGGCAGCAGGAACGGGTGATCTACTGCCATCAAGCTTGATGGAGAGGATGATGTCGAAAAACAGCAAAGGGTGGGTGCAGGGCATGATAGGCGTGGCGATTTTCGCGGGTTCTCTGCCCGCCACGCGTTTGGCCGTGCGCGGATTCGACCCGGTGTTCCTGACCGGCGTCCGGGCGCTGATCGCGGCGCTGCTGGGGGCTGCCTTGCTGTGGCTGCTGCGGCAGCGGCCGCCCGAGCGCAAGGATTTGCCCGCGCTGGCCCTGACTGCCTTGGGGGTAGTGGCCGGGTTCCCGTTGCTGACGGCCCTGGCCTTGCAGCAAGCCAGTGCGGCACGCGCCATGGTGTTCGTGGGCTTGCTGCCATTGTGCACCGCGCTCTTTGCCGTCTGGCGCGGGGGTGAACGGCCTAGACCGGCATTCTGGCTGTTTTCCGGCGCAGGGGCCTTGTGCGTGAGTGCCTATGCCGCGCTGGACGGTTCGGCTGGTTCCATCCCGGGTGATCTGATGATGTTGGGTGCTGTGCTGATCTGCGGACTGGGCTATGCCGAAGGGGCTGGCTTGGCGCGCCGCCTGGGCGGCTGGCAGGTGATCAGCTGGGCCCTGGTCCTGTCGGTGCCGGTTATGCTGCCGCTGGCGCTGTGGTGCTGGCCGCCGTCGTTGGTGGGTATCGGGCAGGAGGCCTGGCTGGGCCTGGCCTACGTTTCGGTTTTCAGCATGCTGGTGGGCTTCGTGTTCTGGTATCGCGGGTTGGCGCTGGGCGGTATTGCTGCGGTCGGGCAACTGCAGTTGCTGCAACCGTTCCTGGGCCTGGCGCTGGCAGCCGGTCTGCTGCATGAGCCGGTGACGACCGGTATGCTAGTGGCCATGCTGGGAGCACTCGTGTGCGTGACGGGCGCCAAGCGCTATGCGGCTGCTGGATGAAGTCCAGGGAATCGGGAGCTGAGGCGTGGCACCTGCGTGGCAATGCGATGGTGGCATGCCGCATCTTGTTGACACCTGCTTGCAGGTTCATGGTCGGCGAGCTGGCGCTTACATGGGAGAATTGAGCCTGGCTGGTTTCAGGCGGACGGTAGGGTGCAAGCGTGCGCCATTGCCTTCACTGGATTTTCTCAAGGAATAAGAGCGCGTATGTTTCAGCAAAGCCTTTGTTTTTCTTCCCTGCTTCTGGCAAGCCTGGCCCTGGGGGCCGCACCTGCGCATGCGGCTGAGATGCCCGAAGCGGTGACGGCGCTGCAGGCCAAGGGGCTGAAGGTGGTGCAGGAGTTTGAAGTCGGAGGCGGCCTGCGCGCCTTCGCGGGCGTTGCCGGGGATGTGCCTGTCGCCGTTTATTTGACCAGCGATGGCAAGGCGATCATCGGCACGCGCCTGGACGAGAAGGGGCAGGCGCTGGACGAGGAGATCCTGGAGCAACTGGTGGCGCAGCCGATGGCGGAACAGGCCTGGGCGCAGTTGACCGAGGCCGATTGGGTGCTGGATGGCAAGCCGGACGCGCCGCGCATCGTCTATACCTTCAGCGACCCCAATTGTCCGTATTGCAATCGTTTCTGGCAGGCTGCCCGGCCTTGGGTGGATGCCGGCAAGGTGCAATTGCGGCATGTGCTGGTCGGCGTCATCAGGGCTGACAGCCCCGCCAAGGCAGCCGCCATCCTGGAAGCCAAGGACCGCACGGCGGCGCTGCTTGAGAACGAACATAATTTTTCCAGGGGCGGGATCAAGCCTGCGGCGAAGATTTCCGCAAAGGCCGGCGCGAGTCTCAATGCCAATCAGGCCTTGATGGCCAGCCTGGGTTTTCGTGGTACGCCTGGCATCGTGACGCAGGACGGCAAGGGCGGGTTGACCAAGCTCAACGGCATGCCCCAGCCGGAGTCTTTGCCGGAATTGTTCGGCCCGCTCTGAGCGCGTGAGTGGGCGCGGCCCAGGCAGCGCTCCCGCTGGCCGTTCAGCCGTGGCCGAAGTATCTGGCGGGAGTTTTGCCGAACATGCTTCGAAAGGCGGCGATGAAGCTGGAAGGCGATTCATAGCCGACTTCAAGCGCAGCCTGCGTCACACTGGCGCCATAGGCGAGTTGTTCCATCGCAGTCAACAGGCGCAGGCGGTAGCGCCAGGCGCCAAAACTCATCCGGGTTTCCAGGGAGAACAAGCGTTCCAGCGTGCGTGCGCTCGCACCGGCATGGCGGCACAGGCTGGCCAAAGGTTCCCGGTTGGCCGGGTCCTGCTGCAGGATGGCAACGATGCGCAGGGCACGCGGGTCCGTCGGCATGGGGATATCCGCCGGGGCCTGCTCCAGGGCCTGCAACTGGTCGATCAGAACGTGAGCCATGCGGCCCTGGGGGGAATCTGCTGTGTAGTCGGCGGGATACTCGGCGCAGGCCAGTATCAGTTCACGTACCAAGGGTGGTACATCCAGTACCCGGCAGGCGCTGCCGCCGGGGATGTCATAGGCGTCGGGATCTATGTAAAGCACACGGGTCTCGGCCGGCCGCTTGACCTCAAGCCCGTGTGGGATGCCACCGCCTATCCAGATGGCACGGCTGGGCGGCAGGATCCATTGGCCGGCAGGCGTCGCGACATGCACGACGCCACGGGTCGCATAGATCACCTGGTGGCGCAAATGGCTATGGGGCGCCAGCCTGCCTGGCTGCCAGCGCTCCACCTGGCCGGCAATCGGGGTGCGGGCCTGGTCGGGATTGGCAAGGGATTGGCGGATTATCAACATATTCGGTCATTATGCATGGAGACGCGCCGGCAGGGCTGGCCTAAGCTTGGATTTCATTACTGTTCGGCTTGCCGGCCGACGTAGGCGTCTGCGGCAGCGGTGCGACGGCAATGCGGAACGAAAGACCTTCCCCACGACAGGCATACATGCATACGAGAACCCCTGACACGACTGCTGCGCCGCTGGACGGCGCCAAACGCGCCACTCGGCTGGCCTTTTTCATTGCCGGCTGCGGGATTTCCGCCTGGGCGCGGTGCTTGGCATGCCCGCAGCCGGCGTCCTGTCGGGGCGGCTGGGTAGCAGGCGTGTCATTGTCGCAGGGGCGCTGGGGATTTTCGTGGCCTTGCCGCTGCTGGTGATAGGCACCAGTCCATGGGCGATGGGCGCAGCGTTGCTGCTGTTCGGCGCGTCCATAGGCGCCATTGACGTTGCGGCCAATATCCACGGTTCGCAGGTACAGGACCTGGCGGGCGTGCCGCTGATGTCCGGCTTTCATGGCATGTACAGCATCGGCGGCCTGGCTGGGGCCAGTGGCATAACGGCGCTGCTGGCCGCCGGTCTGCCGCCGGGCGCCGCCGCCGCGCTGGCCAGCGTCGTCATCGGCGCAGCGATCCTGTGGGCATTGCCGGGCTTTCTCAACACCCGGGCAGAAGGACATCATCCCATGTTCGTGCTGCCGCGAGGCGCCGTGTTGGTGATGGGTGTATTGGCATTGATTACCTTCCTGGTCGAAGGCGCCATGCTGGACTGGGGAGCAATCCTGTTGACGCAGGTGAAGCATGTTGATGTGTCCCTGGCCGGCATGGGCTATTCCGTCTTCGCCACGGCCATGGCGCTCAGCCGCCTGGTGGGCGACCGCCTGGTCCTGGCCATGGGGGAGAAACGCATGCTTTCGGTCAGCATGGCAGTCACCGGCTTGGGCATCATGTCGCTGGCCTGGGTGACATCCGTTCCGGTTCTGCTGGCGTGCGTGGCGCTGGCGGGCATGGCCGTCGGAAATGTCGTGCCGGTGTTGTTTTCCCTGGCGGCACGCCAGCGCGTCATGCCTGCCGCCCATGCCATCGCGGCCGCCAGCATGCTGGGGTACCTGGGTGTATTGCTCGGGCCGGCCTTGATCGGCTATGCCGCCCATTTCGTCGGCCTGGAAATTGCTTTCGTGGGGGTGGGGGGCTTGCTGCTGCTGGCGCTGGCAGGCCTGCCAGCCGTGCTGGCGAGCGGGCGGAACGCGTCCTGAGGATGGCTGACAATAGCTGTTTCGCTGCGCTACGGCTGCACCGGTGAAAAACGGTAGAACGCATACTGGGTGCCTGTCCGAGTTTTTGTCCAGGAAAAGACATGACCCAAGCCCGCAATTTCAACCAGCTCTGGCGCGAGCGTAACGATACGTCCCGGCAACCGGTGCCGCGCGTTTTGATCCGTGTTTTCGTTGGTCCGGGGCAACTGGAGGCGTCTGTGCGCTTCTACGAGGACCTGCAGGACGTGAAGGCGGATGCCGGTTTTCCCTTCCCGGAAGCCGGCCTGCGGCTGGCGATGGTGGGGGCCTTCCTGCTGATTGAGGGGGCGCCGGAGGCGCTTGCGCCATTCACATCGACGACCGGCACCCTGCTGGTGGATGATGTCCGGCCATACTATGACAAGCTGGTGGCGGCCGGCGCGGAAATTATCTTTCCGCTGCAGGTCGTGCCCACCGGCGCTGCGTTCAATGCCGTGCATCCGGATGGTACGGTGGTGGAATACGTGCACCACAGGCCGGACCCGCAGGGGCGCTGAACTAGGCGCGCCGGCTGATGGTGACCAGCGCGAAGGCGCTTGCGCACACGGCCACCAGCAGGAGCATGACGGCCCGGACAGCTTGGCTCGCGTCTGTGCCATGCGCCGCGCCAGCCGCATATGCGGCTGGGTGATCTGGCTGCGGTTCGCCAGGCAGCCCGAGCCCCCTGCCGATACACCTGCTTTGGCTGAAAACCACGCGCATGACCGCCAGGTTGCGCCTGGTGATAGACGCACTGCTCAATACCCTGGGGCCGCCGCAGGCATGATGCCGCCGGCTCGCAGTCATGCCTGCGGACTGTAGATCAGGGGTGTGCGAGGCTGGTCAGGTGTCCTGGCCTAGCCGTATGGTACGGCTGGCTTGCCAGACGCCGGGATCACGGTGGGTGACGATGATGACGGTGGCATCCAGCGCACGGATTGCCTGGGCGACTCTTGCCTCGGTGGTTTCATCCAGCGCTGCCGTTGCTTCATCCAGGATGAGCACGGGAGCGCGCTTGAGCAGGGCGCGGGCCAGGGCCACACGCTGGCGCTCCCCGCCCGACAGCGCCGAACCCTGGTGGCCCAGTTGCTGGTGAATACCCTCAGGCGTACGTGTCAGCACTTCATCCAGCGCCGCCAGCCGGGCTGCCTCGGTGACTTCCGCATCGGACGCGCCCGGACGACCCAAGCGCACGTTTTCAGCCAGGGTGCCGGTGAAGACCACCGGTTCCTGCGGCACATAGGCGATATGGGTGGCGAAGTCATCATAGCGCATGTCCGGCAGCGGGACGCCGCCCAGCGTGATGCGGCCGGATTGGGGGTCGTCAAAGCGCATCAGCAAACCCAGCAAGGTGCTTTTGCCGCTGCCGGTCGGACCGGCGATGAGTATCCGTTCTCCTGCTGGAATGCGTGCATTGATGCCGTGCAGCACCGGGGCATGACTGACATCACTGAGTTCGAAATGCCAGCCTTGGGGCTGCTGCGCCTGCGCGGCGCCGGGCTCGGGCAGTGTCGGTGCGGTAATGGCCTTGCGGTAATCGTCGACGGTAGCGCGCAGGTCGTTGATACCCAGCCCGGCCAGGGCCAGGGCGTCGAGGGGTGCGGCAGCCCTGGCGGTCAGGATGAGAATTGCCAGCGCGGCGGCCGGGTCGGTGAAGCCCTGCAAGCCCTGAGACAGTACGACGCCTGCCAAAGGCAGTACGCTTGCCAGCGCAGAAATGAAAGTGGCCGGGGCAGCGGCATGATTGGTACGCGCCAGCGCGCGTTCCTGCGCCTGCCAGCGCTGTTCCAGGCGAGCCAGTGCGCGGCTCGGACCGGCGGCGGTACGCAGTAATTCCAGGTGATCGGTCAGTTCCAGCGTGGCCTGAGTTGCGGCCAGTTCGGCTTCATGACGCCGTGCGTCGGCTCGGCTGAGCGCGCGCTGGGAGAGATATTGCGCCGTTAGTGCGACGACCATCAGGCCGCCGACCAGCAGCGTGGTGCTGGCGCCGGCAACCAGCGCAATGCCGACCAGCAGGAAAAGCGGGGTGAGCGGAGCTAGTAGAAAGGTTTGCAACTGGTGGGCCGGCACGCTCATCAGGGTGGTAATGCCACGGCCGGCGATGCTGGATACCAGGGCGCGATGTGCCGGCGTGAACCAGGACAGGCGTGTGCGAGTCAGCGCCTGGCCCAGCGCGTCATAGAGATCCCCAGCCATGCGGGCGCCGGAGAAAAATCCGGTCCGTGTGACCAGGACAGTGAGCAGCAGCGTGAGGGCGGCGCAGGCCAGGACCAGGCCAGGTGGCTGGTGATGCAGGATCGCCAGCGCAAGCAGGGTATAGGTGACGGCTTCCAGCAACGCTACGGCGGACCAGCCTATGCCGATGGCAATCAGGCGGCGGCGGGCGGAGTGAATCGGGTTCGGTGCGGCGGTCATCGCGCATCTCCCTGGTGAAAGGCGGCAAGGTCCAGCCGTGCGTCGGCAGTATT
This sequence comes from Kerstersia gyiorum, assembly GCF_048595715.1. NCBI lineage: Bacteria > Pseudomonadati > Pseudomonadota > Betaproteobacteria > Burkholderiales > Alcaligenaceae > Kerstersia > Kerstersia gyiorum. The sequence goes on along the minus strand of NZ_CP169556.1, from coordinate 2,334,446 downwards.
TGCCAATTCTGTATCGTGAGTCACCATCAGGATGGCCTTGTTTGCCTGCCGCGCCAGGCGCAGCAGTTCCTGCATCAGGCGCGCAGCCGTCTGCGAGTCCAATGCGCTGGTCGGTTCATCGAGCAGAATGAGGCTGGCGGAGGACAGGAAGGCGCGGGCCAGGCCGACGCGCTGCTTTTCGCCACCGGAGAGTAGGCTGGCGTCGGCGCCTGGTTCGATGTCGATCTGCGCCCGGCCCAGGGCGGCCAGATAGTCTGCTTCGCTGGCGCCGGGAGCGGTCAGGGCAAGCGTTGATTGAACGGCGGCGGGCAGTACGCTGCCACCTTGCGGAATCAGCAGCAGGTGCTGGGAGCGCACGTCTTCCGCCAAGTCGGCCACACGCGTATGGCCCAGCCGTATTTCGCCGCCTTGGGGCGTTTCCAGTCCTGCAAGCACGCGCAGCAGCGTGGTCTTGCCGCTTCCGCTGGGGCCGGTGATGGCTGTCAGGGTGCCTGGCATGAAAATGTGCGTCAGCCCTTGGACCAAATGGCGTTCCCCCTGCTGCAGTTGCAGGTCCGAAACCGTCAGCGGCAGGCCCTGGCCCGTGGGTTCGGGCGCCAGGCAGGTGCCGCTGGCCAGCGGGGTTTCTTGCAGCAGTGCTGCCAGGCGCTGTGCAGCGGCACGTCCTGCTGATAGATAATCCAGGCCGTGACCGAGCTTTAGCGCTGGGGTCACGATGGCCAGGCTGAACAGCAGGGCGGCAGCCAGCCGATAGGCTGGCAGTTCATGGCCGACCGCATAGGCAATGGCGAAGGTGGAAACAGCCTGCAGCAGTGCGACGGCGATGGCGGCAGCCGTCGCGACCCGGCCGACGCGTTCCAGCATGCCGTCGATGAAGCGCCGTGTCGCCGACTGGTAGGCGGCCGCCGCGCCGGCCTGGGCGCCATAGATGCGGCTCACTCGGATGCCGCGCGCATAGTCGTCGGCGGCACTCATGATATTGCCCATGACATCCGCTTGTTCAGCGCCTTGCCGGGCTGCCATTTTCGGAATCACCACCAGGTAGAAACCGGCAGCCAGTGCGCCAGGGATCAGCGCCAGCAAGGCAAGCGGACCGGCCAGGCCGGACAGCAGCAGCACGGAGGCAATCGGCACGATGACAAAGGTGGCGATTTCCGAAGGCAGGTGCGCAACCATGTGGTGCAGGGCGCTGATGTCGTCCGACACCAGACGGCGCAGCTTGTCGCCGCCGTGGCGGCTTAACGTGCTGGCTGGCAGGCGCAGGAGGTGCCCGGCGACCTGCCGCCTGAGCCTGGCCTCGAAACGTCCTTCTGCGTCATGCGATAGCCACGCAGACAGCGACGCCAGCAGGGCGCCGCTGACCCACAAAAAGCAAGCCGCACCCGCCCAGGACAGCGTCGGCTCGCGCAGCATGCAGACCAGGCACCAGAGCGCGCCGAGTGTCGCGAGGCCAGATGCCGCAGCGGTGCCGATACCGGCAGCCAGGGCCGGGAATGCGGGTTTCAAGGCGGGGAGCAGGACGGGATCCAGCCATCGGTTCCGGGGAACAGTTTGAGTCATGGTGTGTTCTGTCATCGGCAGGGGCGTCCGGTTTCAGGGAAGGGGCGCCGTGGCGGAACCGTTATTCCGAAAATCAGGCCCAGGTCGAGAATGGTTTTCAATCAATTAGTTTCATGATGATAAACTAATTTCGTTGATCAGATGAAGATGACCCGGAAAAGCGAAATACATGGAAACGGTTAAACCAGCCCCCCGGCGTGGCCGGCCGCCCAGCATCACTCGCCAGCGCATTGCCGAGGCGGGGATGGCCATGGGCTTGCCCAGGATGACATTCGTGGGCGTGGCGGCTTTGCTCGGGGTGAGTCACATGGCCCTCTACAAGCATGTGCAGAACCTGGAGGCGCTCAAGCGTCTGGTCGCCGAGGAGATTTTCTGCCGCTGGCAGATGCCGGAAACGGTTGGGCCGCTACACGAGCCGCTCGAGGCATACCTGCATCGCTTCAGTGCGTCTTTGCGCGAACTGGTGCGCCGGCACCAGGGATTGGCGCCCTATCTGATACGGCGCAGCGCTACCACGCCCACCATGCTGGACAAAATCTATGCGCACCATGAATGGTTCGCTGGCCGCTACGGCTTGACGCGCGAGCGGGCACGCTGGCTGTTGTCCACGATTGCCTTTCATTGCATTGCGCTGGCAGATACCGTGTATGCCGTTAGCGCGGACGATGATGTGCCGCTGCTGGATGATGAAACTGAGGCTGCGGAAATCGAAGCGGAATTCGACCGGGGCATGCAGGCCCTCGTTATCGGGGTGCTGCACATGCCGTCCTAGCCATGCCAGCCGTCGGGCTACCCCTGTTATCAGATGTTAGTTAATGCATAAAAGTTCGTTTGAACATGCCTTCGGGTTATTTAGACTAATCGGTCTACCCCTGTGCTGGCAGCAGCATTGTCCGACAGTGGCGGGCAGCCGGTCTGGCTGGTGGTGCAGCGTATGAACGAAGGATGGATGATGAATAAACGAGAATTTCTGGTATCAGGCTTGAAAGCCGGTGTGGTCGTCAGTTTGCCGGGTGGCCTGCTGGCCTGCGCCAGTCCGGTCGCGGCGGGCGAACCGGTCGTGGAAACGGCGGCCGGGCGTCTGCGTGGCGTGCGCACCAGCCAGGGCTATGCCTTCCGTGGCGTCCCCTATGGCGAAACAACGGCAGGAGCCAACCGGTTCCAGCCGCCCGTGCGCAAGCAGCCGTGGGCAGGCGTGCGCGATGCCACCAAGCATGGCGCGAGTGCGCCACAGCTCAAGGGTGCTTCCGTTGCGGAATTCGCCTGGTACTGGTCTGGCGTGGCCGCCGATGAGGATTGCCTGTCGCTGGCGGTCTACACCCCTGCCATCAATGACGGCAAGAAGCGGCCGGTGCTGTTCTGGCTGCATGGCGGAGCGTTTTCTGCTGGAGCAGGGACTTCCGCCGGTTTCGATGGCAGTTTCCTGGCGCAGAGCCAGGACGTGGTCGTCGTCTCCGTCAATCATCGCCTCAATGTGTTCGGGTCGCTCTATGTGGGTGAAAATGCGCCCGGGTTCGCAGCGGAATCGGCCAACGTCGGTGTGCTGGACCAGGTCGAGGCCCTGCAGTGGGTGAAGGACAACATCGCGGGCTTCGGCGGTGACGCCGACAACGTTACGATCTTCGGGCAATCCGGCGGAGCGGCCAAGGTCACGGCGCTGCTGGGGCTGCCGGCGGCCAAGGGCCTGTTCCACAAGGCCATCGTACAAAGCGGTTCGGGTCTGTGGCGCCTGGGCAGCCAGGAAAAGGCTGAGCGCGCCACGCATGGCCTGTTGCAGGAACTGGGGCTCAATGCAGGCAATGCTGCGCGCATCCAGCAGTTGCCGGTGGAACAGATCCTCGCCGCCTATGGCAAGCTGCTGGCCAAGACCGGCGGCGTCAGTGAATTCCGCCCGACGCTCGACGGCGTGGTGTTCCGTGAGGAACCCTATGACCCGCGCGCGGTGGCGCTGGCGGCTGACGTGCCGGTGCTGGTGGGCTATGCCCAGGATGAAGCGACGTTTTTCCTGGCAGGCAATCCGGCCAATTTTTCCATCAGCCAGGCGCAGCTGGAGGCCCGGGTACAGAAATTCCTGCAACTGACGGATGCGCAGACCAGGGAAATCCTCCAAAGCTACGCGGCACGCTATCCGGGCAGCACGCCTGCCCATCAATTGATCGCCATTGCCGGCGACTACAACTACAAGCTGCCAACACTGGCGTTTGCGGATCGTCAGGCGGATCTGAACGGCGCTGCCGTCTACGCCTACGAGTTCGACTGGAAGTCTCCGGCGCGCGCAGGCGTGCTCGGTGCGGCCCATACGTCGGAAGTGCCCTTCGTGTTCGGTACGCTGGATGCCGCCCGGGCGCTGGTGCAGGATAGCTCCGATCAGATCGAGGTGCGCAATCGCCTGGGGGCAATCTGGGGGCAGTTCGCCCGCACCGGCAACCCGAATTCGGATCGTGCCGGCGTGCAGGGCTGGGAGCGCTACGAGCGTGGCCAGCGCCAGACCGCCCGCATTGGCGGCAGCTGGCAGGTCGTTGCCGACCCGCAAGCCCATGGGCGCGAGGCGCTGGCGGACTTGCCGCTGTACGAGTACAGCTTCCCGGTTTCGTTCGTGAAGGACTGAGCCGCGGAAAATGCAGGCCTGGCCGAAATCCTACCGCCAGGCCTGCAGTCGTCTGCATGACCTCATGCCATGCGAGCCTGGTTGTTACGATTCCTGCGCCTGGGCGGGCTGGCCTTAGAGTCGGGGCTGGCCGGTGTAATAGACGCAGATACGCTGGCCGCCGATGTCATGCACGCTGATGGGCGTTTCATAGAGTTCGCTGAGCAGATCGCTTCTGACCAGTTCCGCCGGCGAGCCATGATGGGCCAGCCGGCCCCGGCGCATTGCGATGATGGCGTCGGCATAACAGGAAGCGAAATTGATGTCATGCAGCACCAGCACCACGGTCTTGCCCAGGGTGTCGGCCGCATGTCGCAAGGTGCGCATCATGGCTACCGCGTGTTGCATGTCCAGTCCGTTGAGCGGTTCGTCCAGCAGCACGTAGTCGGTGTCCTGGCATAACACCATGGCGACGAAGGCGCGCTGGCGCTGGCCGCCGGACAACTCGTCGAGAAAACGATGCGCCAGCGTTTCCATATCCATGTAACGCAGCGCCATGCTGATCTGCCGTTCGTCTTCCTCGGCCGTGCTCACGCCTTTGTGCGGGAAACGGCCGAACGCCACCAGGTCGCGGACGGTCAGGCGCAGCGGCAGGTGGTTGTCCTGGCGCAGGATGGCGAGCCGCCTGGCCAGCACTTTGCTGCTGGCGCGGCTGACGTCCAGCCCGTCGATGAGGACTGCGCCGGCATCCATGGGCAGCAGTCGGCTGATCATGGAGAGCAGGGTGGATTTGCCCGCCCCGTTGGGGCCGATGATGGCGGTGACGCCTCCCGTGGGAATGCGCAGCGAAACGCCATCGACCACGACGCTGCCGCCATAGTGTTTGCTGAGTTCGGAGACTTCTATCATTTCATTGCCTTGCGCGTAACCATGAGCAGGAACAGCAGCCCGCCGGTGAACTCGATGACCACGCTGATCGCAGTTTCCAGATGCAGGACATGTTCCAGCACGGTCTGGCCACCCACCAGCAAGATGATGCCGATCAGGATGGCGGCAGGCAGGGTTAGCCGGTGCCGGTCGCAATCCATGACGTGGTAGGCGAGGTTGCTGACCAGCAGGCCGAGAAAGGTGATGGGGCCGACCAGCGCCGTGGAAACGGCAACCAGCACGGCAATGACCACCAGCGTCTGCATGACGGTGCGCTGATAGGGCACGCCCAGGTTGATGGCGATATCGCGCCCCAGCGCCAGGACATCGTAGCGCGGCAGTAGGCGTAGCGCCCAGAGCGCTGCGGCCACCAGTAGTACGGTGCTCAGTCCGAGCAGCTTGGGTTCCACGGAATTGAAGGACGCGAACAGTTTGTCCTGCACAATGACAAACTCATTCGGGTCGATCAGGCGCATCAGCAGATTGGCCAGGCTGCGAAACAGCAGGCCGAAAGTGATGCCGACCAGTATCAGGCGATGCAGGCTTTGTGCCGTATCGGTGAAAAGCCAGCGGAACAGCAGGCAGGCCAGCCCGGTCATGATGGCGACCTGCACCAGGAACTGAACGCCGCTGGCTTGCGAAATCGACGTAAGTTCGGTGCCCAGGCCGAAGGCGGCCGCGGCCTGTATCAGGGTATAGAGGGCATCGAAACCGATCAGCGCGGGCGTGAGGATGCGGTTATGCGTGATGGTCTGGAACAGCACCGTAGAAATTGCAATGGCACAGGCCACCAGCACCATGGTCGCCAGCTTGATTCCGCGGAACGCCAGAATGAAACCCCAGTCGCCACGGGTGCCGGTCGTCATGAAGGCGAGGATGGCCAGTAGCGCCAGGACCAGCAGCGGCAGCAGGCGCCAGGCGCGTCGTGCGGCAGGATTCAGTGGCAATGTGTCGACGGTCGCCAGGGCAGGGGATGATTCACCACGATGCATCATGCGGCTCCGTTCCTGTTGCGTAGAATCAGGTAGAGGAACAGGATGCACCCGAGTATGCCCATGGTGACGCCGATGGGTATTTCATAAGGCGGATTGATCAGGCGGCCGACAATATCGCACAGCAGGGCCAGGCCGCCCCCCATGAGGGCGATCCATGGCAGGGAGCGGTGCATATTGTCGCCCATGATCAGGCTGATGACATTGGGCACCACCAGCCCCAGGAACGGGATGTTGCCAGCCGTGATGACCACGACGGTCGATACCGCAGATACGATGACCAGGCCTGCCAGCGTCAGGGCGCGGTGGTTCAGGCCGAGATTGGTGCTGAAGCGCTGGCCCATGCCCATGACCGTGAAACGGTCGGCGGCGAGATAGGCCGCACAGGCCAGCGCGAAGCCGATCCACAACAATTCGTAGCGCCCGCGCAGGACACCGGAAAAATCGCCGGTGGTCCAGGCATTGAGGGATTGCAGCATATCGTAGCGATAGGCGAAGAAATTCGTCACGGCGCTGACGATGCCGCCCAACACGATACCGACCAGCGGGACCAGGAAGGGGGAGCGCAATGGTGTGCGCCGCAGGATCATCAGGAACAACATGGTGCCGCCCATGGCGAAACTGCCGGCGACCAGCATGCGTCCCACAACGGAAATGTCGGGCATGACCAGGGCAACGAACAGGATGCCCAGCATGGCCGATTCGACAGTGCCGGTGGTGGAGGGCTCGACATAGCGGTTCTGCACCATGACCTGCATGAGCAGGCCGGCGACGGCTAGTGCGATGCCAGCCAGCAGCAGGGCGATGGTGCGTGGCAGGCGGCTGACCGTGAGCAGGGACCAGGCATCGCCGGCATCATCCTGCCACAGATCGCGCCAGCTGAGGTCGCTGGCGCCGATGAACAGACTGATCATGAATAAAACGGCGATCCCGCCGCAGGCGGGCAACAGCCAGCCTGCAGGCGGAACACGCCGGCGCGCCACTCGCGGAGCGGCGACGGCCGGATTACTGCTTTTCATCGAAGGCGGCACTCAGCTGATCGACGTTTTGCTGCATGGCGGCCAGGCCGCCGCTGCCCAGCAGATACCAGTTGGCGGCATCGAGATACACCACATGGCCCTTTTGCCAGGCGGCGGTCTTGCGGACCAGTTCATTGTCCAGCAGGCGCTGGGCCGACGTGCCTTCGCGGCCGATGGCGGCATCGCGGTCGATCACGAACAGCCATTCGGGGTTGGTCTTCAGGATGTACTCGAAGGAAATGGCCTGTCCGTGCAGCGAAACCTTGAGGTTGGGGTCTGCCGGCACAATGCCGAAGGCATCGTGCAGCACGCCGAAACGCGAACCCGGGCCGTAAGCGCTCATCTTGCCGCCGGTGGTCAGCACGATCAGGCCGGGGCCGGCCTGGGCCGCCTTGGCCTTCAGCGCATCTATGGATTCGTGCAGCGTGGCCAGCTTGGCGTCAGCCACATCTTCCTTGTCGAACAGGCCGGCCAGCAGCTTGGTGTTGTGCTCGAGGCTGCCCAGCAGGTCGGCGGCGTCAGGCGTCAGGTCCACTGTCGGTGCAATGCGCTTGAGCATGTCGTACTTGGGGGCGGAACGGCCGGCCACCAGTACCAGGTCGGGCTTGGCGGCATTGATGGCCTCATAGTTCGGCTCGAAAGCGGTGCCGGCTTTCAGCACATCGTCCGCGCTGTATTTTTGCAGGCGTTCAGGCAGCACGGCAGCGCTGGGGACGCCGGCCACCGGCACGCCCAGGGCATCCAGGGTGTCGAGTGTGGCGAAGTCCAGCACGATGACCTTTTCCGGTTTGGCCGGCAGCGTGGTGTTGCCTTGTACGTGGGAGACCTCGACCGGTTCGGCCTGCGCGGAGACTGCGGCGCAGCTCAGGATGGCGGCCAGGACAGGCGTGAGGCAGGCGCGGGCGACGCGGTGGGTAAACGGGAACTTGCCAGCGGCGGGCAGATGTGTAGCGCGGTGCACGGCTTTCTTCCTATAAGAATACGTTTCATTCATTGTCTGACGCCTGATGCGGCCACAAAAAACGGTTTGTAGCCGCCAGCGGGCGCAGGGCGGATATTTCACGTAGTCGCCTTTATATCGCCATATGTGGGGCGTGGGCAAACGCCGGGCAATAAAGATAGGAAGGTCGAGACGGGAAAAACGGGGAGACTGTGGGGGATACAGGTGTGAGATTGCCTGTATCGACTGCCGTCTTGTAACAGTTGTTCGTTACAAGATGTGCGGGAAGCTCGTTTTCATCTTTATATTAGGTCATTATTTACTAGCGGCAGCACGACTCCCCGGACGTTGCCGGCGTTCCAGTCAAAGGATAGCAATGAGCACCATCAGGAAGGTCACAGTGGTCGGCACGGGCGTGCTGGGTTCCCAGATTGCGTTTCAAAGCGCCTACAGCGGTTTTGACGTAACGGCATATGCTGTCAATGATCAATCGGCAGAGCAGGCCAGCCAGCGTTTTGCCGAATTGGCGGAAACCTACGTGCGCGAGGTGCCGGGCGCGGCAGATGGCAAGACTGATGCGGCGGCGGCAAGACTGCACCTGAGCACCGACCTGGCTGCGGCCGTGGCCGATGCCGACCTGGTCATCGAAGCCATTCCGGAAGTGCTTGCCATCAAACAGGAAACCTACGCCAGGCTGGCGGGCCTGGCGCCGGCCAGGACTATCTTCGCCACCAATTCGTCTACCTTGCTGCCCAGCGCCATCAAAGATGCCACTGGCCGTCCGGATCGTTTCCTGGCACTGCACTTCGCCAACCAGATATGGAAGTTCAATACGGCGGAAATCATGGGCACGTCCGATACCGATCCCGCCGTGTTCGATGCCCTGGTGCAGTTTGCCGCGGATATTGGCATGGTGCCCATTCCCGTGCGCAAGGAGAAGGCTGGGTACGTACTCAATTCGTTGCTGGTGCCCTTGCTCAATGCCGCCGCGGAACTGGCGGAAGGCGGCTATGCCGACCCGCATGATGTGGACAAGGTATGGCGCATCGCCACCGGCGCGCCCATGGGGCCATTCCAGATCTATGACATCATCGGCCTGAATACGCCGTACAACATCCTGTCGCAGGGCGGGGAACGTGAACGCAGGCTGGCGAACTGGTTGAAGGAAAACTATCTCGACCAGGGCAAGTTGGGCGTTGCCAGCGGTGAGGGCTTCTACAAGTACGAAAAATAGGCGAACCTGTGGCAGAGCCGGGCCAGACGGGCGGCACTGCTTGCGGCCTGGCTGCTACAGGTTTTCCCTGGGGGCGGAAAAATCAACGCAACCCGCCAGCAGTTCGCGCATCGCCAGGATCAACGGACGTTCGTCACTGCGGCGCCACTGGACCGAATACAGCAAGGGAGCCAGCGGTTGCCGGTGCTCCAGGCGCGCAAGCGGTTGCCGATCGTTGGCGTGCAAGGCCCAGCCGCAGGGCAGGAAACCGACACCCAGGCCGCGCCGCAGCATGCCGGCCACGGCCGTCCAGTTATTGCAGGACAGCCGCGTGACATGATGGATCTGCTGGCTCATCAGCCAATCGTCGAGAATACGCGTCGTGCCGGCGCCAGCGGGCAAGGTGATGAGCGGCAGTTCCTGCAGCAAGGCGGCCGGGTCGCGCTGCCTGGCTTTGCGGCCGGCCAGTAGCGCCGGCGCCGCCACCCATTCGAAATCCGCACGTCCGATGGGTTGGGACAGGATATCGCTGCGTGAAGAACGCCCTGCAATCACGGCCAGGTCCAGTTTGCCGGCGGCCAGCCGCTGTTCCAGTGGAGCGCCCATATCCACGTCCAGCGCGAGCTGCAAGGCGGGATGCAATGCCCGCACCTGTGCCGCGAAGTCCGGCAGCCAGCTCAGCGCCGACAGTTCTCCTGCGCCCAGTTCGAAGGTGCCGTTCAGGCTGGCGCCCTGGTTGCCGGCCGCCTGTTGCAGGGCCTGTGCGGCATCAAGCGCCGCCAGCGCCACGGGCAACAGGCGCTGGCCGTCATGCGTCAGCGTGGCGCGGTTGCCGCGCCTGTCGAATAACTGTACGCCCAGCGCGGCTTCCAGCTCGCTGATGCGCTTGGACAGCGACGACAGCGATAGATGCAAGCGTTGCGCCGCCGTGGCGAAGTTGGAGCAGGTCGCGGCGCGATAGAACGCTTCTATCTGCTTGAGGGTGGGGGGCATCATGGGCGTGCGTGGGGAGGATAAGTGGGTGTACTGGAAAGCGGGCTGCCGGCCGGGGTGAAACCGGAGCCAGGATGAAAGAAGGCTGGTGGCAACGGTTGGCGGGGGCAGGCAGGCATAGGGGTAAATACCAGGTTTGATGCGAGTGCCTGCGGCTTTTCGCCGAGGCATTCGGTAATCGGATCGGCTGCGCGGCCAGTAAAACCGCCACACCAGGCATTCATTGCCAGATTTTGGTTCGATTTTATTCAATCTAAGCCGGGTGTTTATTTCAATTTACCAAAGAAAGTGCCATTTCTAGAATGCGCCTCATCGTTGTATTCAAGGCGCAGCACCCATGTCTGTTTTTCAACCGAACGCAAAATCAAAGGCAAGCGAGCCCCGCAGACTGCGCGGCGTGCTGAACTTGCAGGATTTCGAGCGCCAGGCCCGGCGGCACTTACCCAGGCCGCTGTTCGAGTATGTCGCCGGTACCGTGGAGGATGGCCGCGCCGGACGAGACAACCAGCATGCCTTGCTGGAATACGGCCTGCTGCCACGCATTCTGACGGATGTGTCCGGGCGCAGCCAGAAAGTCGAACTGTTCGGCCGCACCTATGACAGCCCCTTCGGTATTGCCCCCATGGGCCTGGCCGCGCTGACCGCCTACCGTGGCGATGTCGTGCTGGCCCGCGCTGCGCGTGCTGCGAATATTCCTGCAGTCCTGAGCGGCACTTCCGTCATTCCGCTGGAAACTGTCATGGAAGATGTGCCGGGGACCTGGTTCCAGGCCTATCTGCCCGGGGATTCCGAACGCATTGCCGCCTTGCTGGACCGTGTGGCGCGTACCGGATGCGATACGCTGGTCGTGACAGTGGATATCCCCGTCAATGCCAATCGCGAAAATAATATCCGCGCCGGTTTCTCCACGCCGCTCAAGCCCAGCTTGCGGCTGGCCTGGGATGGCCTGACGCGGCCTTCCTGGCTGTTCGGCACCTTTCTGCGTACGCTGGCGCGTCACGGCATGCCGCATTTTGAGAACTCTTTCGCGACGCGCGGCGCGCCCATCCTGTCGGCCACGGTGCTGCGGGATTTCACTGCCCGGGACCATCTCAACTGGCGCCATTTCGCTGAAATCCGCCGTCAATGGCACGGTAACCTGGTGATCAAGGGCATCTTGCATCCGGCCGACGCGCAGCTGGCCCGCGAGCATGGTGCGGATGCCGTCATCGTCTCCAACCACGGGGGCCGCCAGCTCGACGGTGCCATCTCGCCGTTGCGCTCCCTGCAGGCGGTCGTGGCTGCTGTGCCGGACCTGCCCGTTCTGGTTGACAGTGGTTTTCGGCGCGGTTCGGACGTGATGGTTGCGCTGGCGATGGGGGCACGCATGGTCTTTGTCGGACGCCCTTTCAATTACGCCGCCGCCATTGCCGGCGAAGCGGGCGTTGCCCATGGCATCAGGCTGTTGCGCGAGGAAATCGACCGCAACATGGGGATGCTGGGCATCAACCGCTGCGATGAACTGACTCCCGCGTGCCTGGTGCCGCGCACTATTTCCTGATCTTACCCACAGCGAGGACACTCCATGTCTAGCCATCCTCAAACCGAAACCGCAGCCCTGTGCCGCGCGCCGCTGGCGCAATTCGAAGCGCCTGCTTTCGATGTTCCTCCGGGCGCCGTCGATACGCACGCCCACGTCGTGGCCGACAGCGACGCCTATCCGATGGTGGCCAATCGCAGCTATACGCCGCCGCCGGCGCCTGAGCAGAAATATCTGGCGATGCTCGACAACAACCACATGAGCCATGGCGTTCTGATCCAGATCAGTGTCTATGGCACCGACAACCGCTACATGCTGGAAGTGCTGCGGCGCAACCCGCAGCGCTTGCGCGGCATTGCCGTGGTCGACGCAGATATCAGCGATCGCGAACTGCTGGCCATGCACGAAGCCGGCGTGCGCGGCTTGCGCATCAATGTCCTGTTCGGCGGCGGCATCGGCTTTGAGGCCATGGAGCGGCTGGCGGCGCGCATTGCGCCGTTGGGCTGGCACATGCAATTCCTGATGGATGTGCGCGATTTGCCGGAATTGATGCCGCGCATGACACGCCTGCCCGTGCCAGGGGTGATCGACCACATGGGGCATGCGCCGGTTTCGATGGGGCTGGATGCGCCGGGCTACCAGGCCATGCGCAGCCTGGTGGCGGACCATGGCTTCTGGATCAAGCTCTCTGGCGCGTATCGCATCAGCGACGATTTCGAGGCGTTCCGCGATGTGCAGCCCCTGGCGCAGTCGCTCATCGAACTGGCGCCGGACCGCATGGTGTGGGGCAGCGACTGGCCGCACGTGGCGCGCGAGCAGATGCCCGATACCGGCAAGCTGCTGAACCTGTTGCCGCAATGGGCGCCGGACGCAACGACGCGCCGCCGCATCCTGGTCGACAACCCGGCGCGGCTCTACGGTTTTCCTGCCACGCCCGCCTGAAGGCGGCAGGCAGCATGGTGGCAAACAGATATCCATAAACAGGAGACAGAATCATGAGTTGGTATTCGGAACTTTCCCCCAAGGAACGGAAAACCTTTATTGCCGCGTTTGGCGGCTGGGCGCTGGATGCGCTGGATTTCATGGTGTTCACTTTCGTCATCACGACCTTGATCACCTTGTTCAATATCGACCGCACCCAGGCCGGGATGCTGGGCACGGTCACGCTGCTGTTCTCGGCGGTGGGCGGCTGGCTGGCTGGTATCCTGGCGGACCGCTACGGCAGGGTGCGCGTGCTGCAGGCGACTATCCTGTGGTTCTCGCTGTGCACGGTATTGATCGGCTTTGCACAGAATTTCGAGCAGGTGTTCGTACTGCGGGCATTGCAGGGCCTGGGCTTCGGCGGGGAATGGGCAGTGGGTTCCGTGCTGATGGGCGAAATCGTCCGCACCCAATACCGTGGCCGCGCCGTGGGCACGGTGCAGAGCGGCTGGGCGGTCGGCTGGGGCTTGGCGGCGCTTCTATATACGGTGGCTTTCAGCGTGCTGCCTGAAGACTGGGCCTGGCGTTCGCTGTTCTGGATCGGCGTGATTCCGGCGCTGCTGGTGCTGTACATCCGCCGTCACGTGCCCGAGCCTGAAATCTTCGAGCGCACCAAGAAAGAACAGGCCAGCCGTGGTGAGCGCAGTTCGCCGTGGAAGATATTTTCCCCGGCGCTGCTCAAGACCACGGTGCTGAGCGCCATTCTATGCACCGGCGTTCAGGGCGGCTATTACGCCGTGACCACCTGGTTGCCGACCTTCCTCAAGAGCGAACGGCAGTTGTCCGTGGTTGGTACCGGCGGCTACCTGATGGTCATCATCCTGGGGTCGTTCATCGGCTATATCGTTGGGGCCTACCTCACGGACCGCCTGGGGCGCAGGGCCAACCTGCTGATTTTTGCCGTGATCTCGTGCATCAGCGTCTATGCCTACACGCAGTTCCAGCTGAGCAACGAGCAGATGCTGTACCTGGGCTTCCCGCTGGGATTTGCGGCGTCGGGGATTTTCAGTGGCATGGGCGCCTACCTGACTGAGCTGTTCCCCTCGGATGTGCGGGCCACCGGGCAGGGCTTTGCCTACAACTTCGGCCGTGGCGTAGGGGCCTTGTTCCCCAGCCTGGTGGGCTACCTCTCCGGCGTGACGGGGTTGGGCATGGCGATCGGGATATTCGCAGGTACGGCCTATGCCGTCGTGTTGGTGACGGCTTTGCTGCTGCCTGAAACCAAGGGCCGGGAAATCGAGTAGGTTTTGCCTGCGGGCACCGGCAAACCTGCGGAACGCGCCGTTCAACAATTGGGTGAACGGCGCGTTTTCATGTGCCGGGGCAGGGCGCCGGGCGGTGGTTTGTGTAAATCTGCAAAGGGTATACAATAACCCGTAAGCTAATTGCAGGAAGTTTGTCTGGCACAGACCCTGCGTTACTCCTAGGCGGCTTGCCGGGCTTACGCCCCAAGCCGCTTTTTGTTTGCCCGCGCACTTTGCGCAAGCGTATCCAGTTTTGGGAATTGCTGAAATATCATGATGGGCGATTGGTTGCTTCCGGAAGGGATTGCCGACACATTGCCGGCAGAAGCACGACGCATCGAAGAGTTGCGCCGCAAGCTGCTGGATCTCTACCGGGTTTATGGCTATGAGCTGGTGGCGCCGCCACTGGTCGAATACATAGATTCACTGTTGTCGGGTACCGGGCGGGACCTGAGCCTGCGTACTTTCAAGCTGGTGGACCAGCTGTCTGGCCGCACGCTTGGCATCCGGGCCGACATGACGCGCCAGGTGACGCGCATAGACGCACACCTGCTGAATCGCGATGCGGTCACGCGTCTGTGCTATTGCGGCTCGGTGTTGCATACCCGTCCCGCCGGCCTGTTGGCGCGGCGCGAACTGTTGCAGATCGGCGCCGAGCTGTACGGGCATGCCGGCGTCGAGGCCGACCTCGAAATCGTTCGCCTGGCGTTTGCCAGCGTGCGCGTGGCCGGGGTCGTGGATGCCCGCCTGGATCTCTATCACCCTGGGTTGGCGCAGTCCATCCTGGATGCCGATGCGGCCATCGCTCCGCATGCGGAAGCGGTTTTCACCCTGTTGCGCGACAAGGACATCCCCGGCCTGCGTGAGCTGGCGGCAGTTGTGCCTGGCGTGGCTGCGGCCACCTGGACGGCACTGGAGCGCCTGCCCAACCTCTATGGCGGCCTGGAAGTGCTGGACCAGGCACGCCAGTGCCTGCCCGCCTTGCCGGGTGTCACGGCGGCGCTGGACCAGCTGCAGACGACGGCGCAGGCCCTGGATGTTCCCTGCATCAGCATCGACCTGGCGGAAGTCGGGGGCTATGGTTATCACTCCGGCGTCACGTTCGCCATCTATGCGCAGGGCTGGCACGATGAAATCGTCCGTGGCGGCCGCTACGACAAGGTGGGCGAATCCGGTTTGCGGGCCCGGCCCGCGACAGGGTTCAGTCTGGACCTGCGCAAGCTGGCGGCGGGCCTGCAGCCGGCCCAGGCGTCCCCGGCGATCCGTGCGCCCTGGAGCACCGATCCGGTGCTGGAAAAAGTGGTGCACGAACTGCGCAGCCGGGGCGAAGTCGTGGTGCAGATGCTGCCCGGCCACGAGCACGAACAGGACGAGTTTTTCTGCGACAGAGAACTTTACGAACATGAAGGGGCCTGGAAGCTGCGCTCGCTGGAGCGTGCCTGAACGGGCATGCTGCCAGGGCGGGCGCTGCTGAGGCGCCGTTCCAGGGCTTTTTCCGGATTTGAATCTACTCTTTTCTCGAATACAGACATGGCTAAGAACGTAGTAGTTATCGGCACCCAGTGGGGTGATGAAGGCAAGGGCAAGATCGTCGACTGGCTGGCAGAATCGGCCCAGGGCGTGGTGCGTTTCCAGGGAGGCCACAATGCCGGCCACACGCTCTGGATCAACGGCAAGAAGACGGTGCTGCGCCTGATTCCCTCGGGCATCATGCATCCCGGCGTGACCTGCTATATCGGCAACGGCGTCGTCCTGTCGCCGCAGGCGCTGATGACCGAAGTTGCCGAACTGGAAGCCGCCGGCCTGGACGTGCGTTCGCGCCTGAAGATTTCCGAAGCCTGCACGCTGATCCTGCCGTACCACATTGCGGTTGACCAGGCTCGCGAAGCCCGCAAGGGCGAAGGCAAGATCGGCACGACCGGCCGTGGCATCGGCCCGGCCTACGAAGACAAGGTCGGCCGCCGCGCCCTGCGCGTGCAGGATCTGTACGACGAAGCCCAATTCGCCGCCAAGCTGGAAGAAGTCCTGGAGTACCACAACTTCGTGCTGACCCAGTACCTGGGCGGCGAAGCGGTCGATTTCAAGAAAGTGCTGGACGAGGCGCTGGCCTTCGCCCCGATCATCAAGCCCATGGTGGCCGATGTTTCCACGCTGCTGTTCGAGGCCCGCGAAGCCGGCCAGAACCTGCTGTTCGAAGGTGCACAAGGCGCGCTGCTGGACGTGGACCACGGTACCTACCCCTTTGTGACCAGCAGCAACTGCGTGGCGGGTGCTGCCTCGGCGGGTGCCGGTGTTGGCCCCCAGGCGCTGTCCTATGTGTTGGGCATCACCAAGGCCTATGCAACGCGCGTCGGCTCGGGCCCGTTCCCCACGGAACTGCATGACGATATCGGTTCGCACCTGGCCAAGGTCGGCAAGGAATTCGGCGCAGTGACGGGCCGTCCGCGCCGTTGCGGCTGGTTCGATGGCGCGGCGCTGAAGCGCTCGGTGCGTCTGAATGGGATCAGCGGCCTGTGCATCACCAAGCTGGATGTGCTCGATGGTCTCGAAGAGATCAAGATCGGCGTGGGCTACAACCTGGACGGCAAGTTCGTCGACGTGTTGCCCAGCGGCGCTGCAGCCGTGGCGCGTACCGAGCCGGTGTTCGAAACGCTGCCGGGCTGGACGGAATCCACGGTGGGCGTACAGTCCTTCGACGCACTGCCGGCCAATGCCCGCCGCTACCTGGAACGCATGGCGGAAGTCTGCGGCGTGCCCATCGCCATGGTCTCTACCGGTCCCGATCGCAACGAAACCATCCTGATGAAGCATCCTTTCAAGGATTGATGTCCGGTTTTTCGGCTGATTGCGCCTGGCATCAGCCGATCCGGAAAGACAGCAGACGCCGCTTGGCGTTATGATTTCTGCCGCAGCCATTTGGCTGCGGTTTTTTTATCGCCGGGCCATTTGTGCCAGGAAGGCAGCCTGTCCGTTCAGCGGACCTTCCTTCCTGGGACCAGCCTGGCATTTTTTGACGTTGCCGGGGGCCTGGATGGCCGTCTGGAACTCGCATGGAGTAATGAGTATGGCCCTTCCTGAAAACACTGATAGCGACCTGTGGGTAAGCTGGGAAGAATACAACCGTCTGATCGAACGCCTGTGCCTCAAGGTGTATGAGTCCGGCTGGGTATTCGACAAGATTCTGTGCCTGGCTCGTGGCGGCGTGCGTGTGGGGGATGTCATCTCGCGCATCTACGACGTACCCCTGGGTATTCTGGCCACCAGCAGCTATCGGGAAGCGGCCGGCACCCAGCAAGGTGAGCTGGATATTGCCCAATTCATCACCATCACGCGCGGCTCGCTGGATGGCAAGGTACTGCTGGTCGATGACATGGTCGATACCGGCCTGACCTTCAACCGTGTGCACGAGCATTTGCGCAAGCAATTCCCTGCCATCACGGAGCTGCGCACGGCCGTGCTGTGGTGGAAAGGCAGGGCGCAGGCCACGCCGGATTACTACGTGGATCGTCTGCCGACCAACCCCTGGATTCACCAGCCTTTCGAAGACTACGACAGCCTGCGTCCGCACCAGCTGGCTGCGTGGATGCAGAAAGGCGTGCATAACGACTGATCGAGCCGTTCGGCCCGATGATAAACAGGCCTGGCCGCAGCGCACATGCAAGCGCTGCGGCCAGGCCTGTTTTTTATTCCGCGTCCAGCAGATGCAGGCGCTTGTCGGTAAAGACACAGAGCACGCCGGCGTCGGTATGCATGATCTGGTGATCGAAGTCGCAATACAGGGCGGCGACTTGCAGCGGCAACTGTTGGTTGCCCCAGCTTTGGGGACGGAAATAGGCCAGTTCGCCGGGCTTGCAGGCTTTGGCCTCTTCGTCCGTGGAGTAGATGCAGGTATTGTTCTGCGAAATCTTGGAAGACTCTCCGCAGCCGGACAAAATGCTGACGGCAGCCAGGGCCAGCAGCATGGGGACAGTTCGTTTCATGGTCTCTGATCCGAGGGAATAAAAAGAAGCCGCACAAAGCGGCAGCCGGGATTATGGCATTCGGCCCTTGAAGCCGCCAGCCGTGCGGGCGTGCGCTGGAAAAGCGTAACGCGCCGGGCGGTGCGGCAGCCTGCAGGCCGGGTCAAATGGTTACTGATGTGAACGGCTACAATGCCAATGGGTACTTACCGACATGGTGTGGTACCCGGCAGCAAACAGATACCCGTCGCATGAGCCCCAAGAAGAAAACTGTACCCCGCAAGAAAAACGTTGCATCAAGCACCAGCAGTAGCCGCAGCCGAGCCAGGGCGTCAGGAGGGCAGGCGGGGCGCTTCTTCCGGGCGTTGGGGGCCTCCGCGCTGGCATCGTTCCTGGCCGCCAGCTGTGCTCTGCATCCCGAACTGCGCGACAAGCTGTCGCTGGAACCCATTCTGTCCAGGATGGTGTGGCAGCAAGACGAGCCTGGCCATGTGACAGGGCAGGCCCAGGTACAGACAAACTTTGCTGGCTGTCCGCAGTTCTTCCCGGAACGCCGGCCGCCGGTTGTACCTGCGCAGCCGGCTTTGCGCGAACTGTGCTTCAGCGCATTCGCCATCCTGCATGGTGGCCGGCAGAAAACGCCGGTGTTCGTTGCACAGCGTCTCAATCGCCAAATGCTGGCGCAAGGCCGAAGTATCGGGCGGACCGACAGGTTCTATGCGGAAGCGCGCCTGCCGGAGGCCGAACGCGCCACCCTGGCGGATTACCGTGGGTCGGGCTATTCGCGCGGCCACATGGCGCCGGCGGGTGACATGCACACGGCAGAAGCCATGGCGCAAAGCTTTTCGCTGGCCAATATGGTGCCGCAGAACCAGATCCATAATGGCGGCGCCTGGAATCGCATCGAACAGGACACCCGCAA
The DNA here is from genome assembly GCF_048595715.1 of Kerstersia gyiorum. Classification (NCBI taxonomy): domain Bacteria; kingdom Pseudomonadati; phylum Pseudomonadota; class Betaproteobacteria; order Burkholderiales; family Alcaligenaceae; genus Kerstersia; species Kerstersia gyiorum. The sequence continues at coordinate 2,315,590 of NZ_CP169556.1, read as the reverse complement.
ATATGTGCAGCGCGCCAAAGGCGATGTCTACATCTTCACTGGTCCGGTGTATGAGAACGGCGTGGCAACCATAGGCGCGGGCCATGTTGCCGTTCCCAGCCATATCTACAAAGTCGTCTACGACGCCAGCAGCGGCCGTGCCTGGGTGCACTGGCATGCGAATCGTCCTGACACCAAGGCAGGGCCGCCCATCAGCTACGAGGAATTCGTACGCAGAACGGGGCTGGAACTCCTGCCGCCGGGCGCGCTGCGTTGACGTCGTCGCACCCGGCGGGGCCCTTGGGTGGAAGTGAGGGCAGTTTTTGGGGGCTTTGGGAGGCAGAGAGCCTGGCGCTCAAGCGATGAAAAACTTCTCGGGTATGATGGAATCATCCTACATGCGGAGGTGAGCGATGTCCGAAGTCAAAAACAGCGCAATGGAACTGGCCCGGCTGCATGCAGCGGAGGCCCAGGTGGAAATCCAGGCTGCGGCCGTTTCTCCGACGCGACGCTCAGATGAACTGCGCATCGAGGCTCAAGTCGCCGCCAGGAATTTCCCCGGGCGAGAACAGGAATTCATGTCCGCCTACGATACCGAACTGGAAAATCAGATGGCCCAGGCCTCGCTCGAGGCCGCGAAAACAGGTGAAAAAGCTGGCGCCTGGATCAATATCGCCAGCCTGGCCGTAGCCATCATCGTTGCGGCCGTCTTGTTGTTCTATCTGGTCTAAGGGCCGACAGAACACGGCATCCACCGGCGTGGCTGGTCTGTGCCCAGGATGCGTCCGGTGATTGTCGGGACAGCGGCTTGATGGTCATGCCCGACGGCTGCCTTGCCGTGGCGGCAAGTGAGTGGGGATGCCGCAACACGTTTATGGCAATGAAACTGCAACACTTCACCATCAACCGGGGCGGCCGGGACTTTGCCGTGGGCGACATCCATGGCTGTTACTCGAAACTGCAAGCGGTGCTGCTAAGCATTGGATTCGACTGCACGCGCGACCGGCTCTTCGCGGTCGGCGACCTGGTTGACCGCGGCCCTGAGAATGCAGCCGTGCTGGAGTGGCTGGCCCGACCCTGGTTCCATTCCGTCATGGGAAACCATGACAACATGGCATTGCGCTGGCCCAATGGGTGCATGCAGGAAGCCAACTACCGCGAAAATGGCGGCGCCTGGAACATAGACCAGCCGCGCGCAGCCCAGGAACGTATCGCGCAGGCCATGGCGGCGCTGCCTTTCGCCATCGAAATCGAAACATCGGCTGGATTGGTCGGGCTGGTACATGCCGACGTGCCGCGCAGCAGCTGGCAAGCCTTCACCGCCGCGCTACTGGGCGAGCACGGGACTGCCAAGGCGCGCAATGTCAGCAGCATGGCCATGTGGTCCCGTGAACGCATAGGCGCGAACAACATATCAGGTGTCGCGGGGGTACGCGCAGTCGTTGCAGGGCATACCCCGCTCACTGAACCGCTGGTACTGGGCAACGTCTATCACATCGACACCGGCGCGGTATTCGGACGGGAATTCACCATCCTGGATCTTGAAACGCTGGAATTCGTGCGATGTCCAGTCGTTCCGTCGATGCGATAGACAGGGATGGCGCGACAACATGTTGCGATGTACGCCGCGACGGGGGGCAATGTCAAAAAATCCCCATACAGAAAACAAAAAAGGCTTACACAGATCGTGTAAGCCTTTGATTTGTTTGGAGGCGCAAGCCGGAATCGAACCGACGTACACGGATTTGCAATCCGCTGCATAACCACTCTGCCATTGCGCCATTTGCACCACAGAGGCCCGAAGTATACACGTTTCATCCCGTTTTTGAGCGTTATGAAAGGCTTCAAGGCGTCCGTCGTGAAGCTTTAAATATTAACGTCCTTCCAGCATGGTGTCAAGTCTTGCGGCGGCAGGGGCTGTGGGTAGAAGCCAGGTCGAGGTTAGCGGCTGGTTTTCCCCAGCTTTTCAAAATCGCCAATTACTGTTCTGGAAATAATTATCGGGGCACTTTATTTGTTGCCCCGATTTACTGGTGAAACGTGGTGGAGAATCGCGAGATTCAAGGAGTAACAATATATCGTTTTATTGTAGGGTGCTGCTCTGTTGCTGTTTTGAGAATCGGCTTGCGAATGGGTGCTTGGAGCTGAGAATGACTGCCGTAGACTTTCCGCTGGTAGTCTATGAGTTCTTGCTCTATAGAAGTCCATGCCCAAAAGTCTTGTGAACTGTTGTCACGGTGCTGATACATAGCTGATCTCCCCCGTAGCTTTTGATAACCGTAAACATATCAGAATTTTCTATATTCTTGAATCTTTGATGGCTTGTTCTTGCAATTTTTAAACAAAATCCGATTTTTGTATCAAAATTTTTCTAAAAATGTCGTTATGTTTTTATCCCGGGGCCAGGAGGAAAGCGAAAAAACACAGTGGTTCTGATTTCACAGAGTTTTTCCGCTTTTTTCCCCGTTTTAGAGACTGGGGGTTGGAGGAGGACGGCTCGATATAGAGAATGATCTTATTTTTTTGAGTATCCGATGTGAATTGTTTCAGTCGGTTTTAAAATCATCGGCCTTGATGTTTATAAATTTCGAATTTTTTCGAGGTCTAATCAGAAATTGCAGATGGTTTGACACTTCATATGGGTTTTTTGCGTTTTTGACCTATATTAAGTGAAAAAAATGCTATTTCTTGTTTCAAGAAATATCCCATCCTAGACAATAAGGCAGTACCGGTTCCGGCGTCGGTTCAGGGTGTTGCCAATTCTTCTAATCAGGGATGGAGCAATATCAGGCCATGCTATTAAATTATTCAGTTGCCATGCCTGCATGGAAAGTGGAGCAGGATGTTCTCGGCAGCTTTTTGGAGTTCATGGTCCGGGATCGGATTTTTCGCACACTGATATCCGTTCCTCGACATTTGGCAACGCAATGCTCAGCCGAGGTTGATACGGATGATGGCGGGCAAATCAAGAAATATGAAGTCGGTGATTTTCCTTTACGTGCCGAGCCCGAAGATAGCTGGTTGCTGATATATACCCGCGTGAAGTGGAGCATTATGGTCCGCGGGGATTTCGTTGTTTTCCCGGAAGGTGAACTGGCATTGATGCGTAGCCGGGATATTGATGCCGCTGGTTTTCATGATTTCCGTGGCAGCATGTTGGTATTGCCTAGTCAGGCGTTGACGCTTTATGACCGTACGCTATTAATGCGTCAAGCAGGAAAGATTCGTCTCAAGGTAGGCTGGGGGAGGATTCTGGCTGCCTATATTGAAAGTCTGGATGTGCAGATTCTGGCGCAGGCCGTGCGCGATGAGTCGGCCTGGTTGATGTTGGAACAGCACATTATGGCATTGCTCAGGCGTGCCTTGCTGGGAGGGTTTGAGTCCAGGAGCGGGCAGGGTTTGGAGAGTGATGCCCAGGACGCTCTGCGCAGCAAGGGAGAGGTGCTGTTCCAGCGGCTGTGCGCCTGGATTGCGGAGAACTACGCTAATCCGGAGATGTCTTCGGATTTCGTGGCCAGCCATTTTGATATTTCGCCACGCTATATCCAGAATCTTTTCTCCAAATACGGGAAAGGTGAAACTTTTGTTTCCTATTTGCGCGATAAAAGGATGCGGCGCGCCTGGGAGATGCTGACGAGTATCGACTTCATTCACCAGAGCGTTTCCGAAATTTGCTGGAACTGCGGTTTTTCAGACCCCGTCTACTTTGGCAAAATTTTCAGGCGCTTCTATGGGATGACTCCCGGGATGGCTCGCAAGAATAGCTTACGAGAAGTCGCGGAAAGAGTCTGACGTTGCAGCACGACAAGGTAATGATGCCGGCCCCTTAGGGCCGGATTTTTTTTGCTGTCGCAGAGAGGAAGCATCAAAGGACATTGCGTCAGAGAATGACATCAGGCTGTGTGGCGTTTTTATTACTAGGGACGGATGAAAGGCATTTTGTTTTCATTGTTTTCCTAAAAAATATCAGGATTCAAGGATGAAAAATCTTAACGCAAGTTTTTTGACAAGTGAAAAATAATGCAATTGTTTTGTGGGTTCAGTTTCCGTCATATGTCAAAGTTCACGGAAATTATTTTTTAATAATGTCATACATTGACAAAGTGAGCCATTTTTGCGCATATATACCATGAGTTTTCGCTAATCGCCTAGTTGTGTTTTGATCTGAAATGAAACCATAGCCGCGATTCTTCTGTATCTGGGAAGAGGTTTGCGGATCTTCTTCTATGTCATTGGTTATTCGGAGCGTTTCGGGTGCAGCCTAGTGCCGTGCCCGTGTCGCAGCAGTTATCTGTATCAATGGGCAGGACGCCCGTAGATACCCGTTAACGATCGCGGCACACGTGTTTTCTGGTTCGCCAGGCATACCCGAACACTGTGATAGTGGAAAGTCCGTTTCGATCTGGTGGTTTCTTGATTAGGGTTATTCATGAACAAGGCATACCGTAATGTATGGAGCGAAGCGACGGGCACGTTTGTGGCTGTGGCAGAGAATGTAAAGGCGCGGGGCAAGCGTTCTTCCAGCGCTAAAACGCTGGCCAAGGTGACCCTGGCGGTTGCTGCGCTGGGTGCGGCAGGTGCTGCCCAGGCCGATGTCACCCTTGATGGCTCCACGCCAGTCGTAACGGATGGCGCTGAAATTATTTTTGAAAATGGTGCTGGCAAGATCACGTTCACTAACGGCGGCACAATTGATTTTGGCGCAACGGGCGGCACGATCACCGGCCTGAACGATGGCGCCGTCGATGCCGCCAGCCGCGATGCAGTGACGGGCAAGCAGCTGCATGCAACGAATCAGGAAATCAGTGGTGTGCAGGGTAGCGTGGCGGCGCTGCAGGTGGACATGTCCGCAGCTCAGAACGACATCACTACGTTGCAAGGCGACCTTTCGACGGCGCAAGGCAACATCTCGACGCTGCAGGGTGACGTCTCCACAGCGCAAGGCAACATCTCGACGCTGCAGGGTGACGTCTCCACAGCGCAAGGCAACATCTCGACGCTGCAGGGCGATGTCTCCACGGCGCAGGGCAACATTTCGACGTTGCAGGGTGACGTCTCCACGGCCAAGAACAATATCTTGACGCTGCAAGGGGACGTTTCGACGGCCAATACCAATATCGCTGATCTGCAAAACGACCTGGCGCTGCTGCAAGGCGGCACGACGACGGCCGACGGCTATTCGGGTGTCAAGTACTTCCGCGTGAAGTCCGATGGCGACGATGCCCAAGCGACGGGCGACGACGCGATTGCAATTGGTCCGAATGCCAACGCTGCGGGCGCGGCTTCGATTGCCGCTGGTGTTGATAGTTTAGTCAAGGGGGCAAGCTCTATCGCTGTCGGCGAGCGTGCGACGGTTGATTCCGAGTTCGTGACGAACGCCATTGCTATCGGTACCGATGCCGCCGTTCAGGGCAAGGACAGCAGTGGTGCCGTGGCCCTGGGTAGCAATTCCGTAGCTTCCGCTGCCAATGCAGCGGCGCTGGGGGCAGGTGCAAACGCCAGCGGTGCGAACGCCGTTGCGCTGGGCAACGCTGTTGCTGCTGGCGGGAATGCGCTGGCGGCCGGCAATGGCGCCAACGCGCTCTCGCCTAACAGCATCGCCCTGGGTGTCGATGCAGGCAAGGGCACGCAAGGCACACTGGCCGATGACCGTACGTCGCATATCGCGATCGGTACCGGTTCGGGCCAGAATGTCGTTGGCAATCAGACGGTTGCTCTGGGCTACGGTGCAGGCTCCAATGTTTCCGGCGACCAGAATATCGCTGTGGGTTCGCAAGCTGGTTCGGGTGTGGACGGTGACTTGACTGTCGCCATTGGTTACCAGGCCAACAAGGACATCGGCGTAGCGGATCACGCCGTGGCACTGGGTGCCTTGACGCAGGCTGGCCGCGATTCCGTGGCTGCGGGCTACGGCGCAGTGGCTTCCAGCGAAGGCGCGATTGCCATCGGCACGAACTCGAACGTCAGCAGCGGGCAGGGCGTGGCCCTGGGACGCAACGCCAACGCAGTGGGCGCCAGCGTGGCGCTTGGCACCAATTCAGTGGCAACGCTTACCGATGCGCAAGGCACGGGTTTCCTGACCGGCAGCAACTTCAATGATGGCAGCGTCGTCTCTGTGGGCAATGCGGGCCAGCAACGCCGTATTGTTAACGTCGCTGATGGTTCCAATAACTATGATGCGGTCAACGTCGGGCAGCTCAAGGCCTCGCAGATCAGCGTGGCCAATCTGGTTGGCGTGACCGTTGATAGCACCACTGGCGAGTACTCCAAGATTACGGTAGGCAAGGATATCAACGGTCAGGATATCGTGGTGGATACCGTTGCCGAAGGCCTGGAACTGCTGGGTAGCGGCGCTGTGGTTTCCGTATTGCCCGCTGACGCAGTCAAGTACAACGCCGCCGGCCAGATCAATAACGTGACGGCAGGCACACTAGCGACAGATGCTGTCAATGTTGGCCAAATGAACACCGCAATCGCGGAAAAGGGCGCCAAGTACTACAGCGTAAATTCGGTCAACCCGACGAACCGCGACAATTCCGGCGCTACCGGCACTGACGCCATTGCGATCGGGCCGGAGGCCGGCGCGACCAAGAATGCCGGTGTGGCCGTCGGCCTGCAATCCCGCGCCGAAGGCAACGAAGCGACCGCTATTGGCTACAACAGCAATGCGCTGGGCAATCAGTCCAGCGTACTGGGCAATACCAGTTTTGCCTATGGGGATCGCAGTGTCGCAATCGGCAGCGAAGCCCGCAGCAACGGCGAAAATTCCATCGTCATGGGGACCAATGCACAGGCTGACGTGAAGGTTCCTGGCGCAACGGTAGACAATGCCATTGTGATTGGTACCGACGCAGAAGTGTCGGCCGACTACGGCATTTCCCTGGGTTTTGATGCAACGGTCAACCAGGACCGTGGCATTGCTCAAGGTTACAAGGCAGCGGCCACCGGCGAGGATGCAACGGCTATCGGCAGCAATGCCCATGCGTCTGCGACCAATGCGTTTGCCAGCGGTACGAATGCCCAGGCTTCGGGCAACAATTCGATCGCTTCCGGTACGAACGCCCACGGGTATGCCAATAGCGGTATTGCACTGGGTGATGGTGCGGTATCTGGCCGTCAGGTGCTGGTGCCGGACGACTCCTTGCAGAATTTCAACTCGATCGCCGTGGGTACGGCATCCAAGGCGACGGCACTGAATGCCAGCGCCCTGGGGCGCACGGCGGAAGCAACTGAAGAGCAGGCGCTGGCGATCGGTGACGCTGCCAAGGTCAGCGGCAAGCAGGCGACTGGTGTCGGGGCCGGTAATACGGTTTCTGGCGCACAGGCATTCGCGGGCGGCGCCGGAAACACGGTCGGTGGTGCAGGCGCCAGCGTGGTTGGCAATGAAAATAGCGTGGCGGCTGCTGGTGCGGGTGCATTCGGCAACGACAATACGCTGACGAATCGCGCCACGAACAGCCGCATCGTTGGTAATGGCAACCAGATCACGGCTGCCAACTCCTTCGTTGTCGGCAATGGCAATGACCTGAACGTCGGTGACGCCTTCGTGCTGGGCAATGGCGCTTCCGTGGCGAACGCTGGCGGCGTGGCCATCGGCTCGGGCAGTGCTTCTACTGCAGCTGCGGGTGTCGCCGGTTATGCGGCCAATGCCGGTCACAACACGTTGTCCAATCTGAATGCCGTTTCGGCGACCGTCAGCACAGCTGCTGCTGTTGCTGTTGGTTCGGATTCGGTGCGTCGCCAGATTACCGGGGTGGCAGCAGGTACCGCAGATACCGATGCCGTCAACGTGGCACAACTGAAGTCCACGGGCTGGAACATCGCCACCGGCAACACCAGCGGCACGACAAATACCACCCATGTCAGCTCAGCTAATGGTGATATCGTGGATATCGGCCTGGCGACTGGTGAAAACAATCTGGACGTGACGCGCTCGACCTCGGGCAATACCACGACCATCGCCTATTCCTTGAAGAAGAACCTCGACCTGGGCAGCGCAGGTAGTGTCAAGACGGGCGATACGACGCTGAACAATGCTGGTGTGCAGATCGCCAATGGAGGCAATGTCACCAACGTCGGCGCTGGCTCCTTGAGCGTCAGCAACGGTTCTAACACCGTTACCGTCAACAGCAGCACCGGTACGGTCAATGGTCTGACGAACAAGACTTTCAATGCCAATAGCTTCACGAGCGGCCAGGCGGCTACCGAAGACCAGCTCAAGCAGGTGAGCGGTGATCTGACCACGTTGGGCTTCGCGATCGAAGATGAATCGGGCAACAAGATCCAGAAGAGCCTGGGCGAGTCTGCACCGATCGTCGGCGACGGCAATATTGAAACGGCCGTACAAAATGGCAAGCTGGTGGTTGGTCTGGCGGATAACGTCAATGTCAGCCAGAACCTGACGGTAGGCGGCAATAGCAGCGTTGCGGGCAACAGCTCGGTGGGCGGTACGCTGAACGTGGCCGGTTCCACGACGCTGAACAACACGCTACAAGTAGCTGGCAGCACGACGCTGGCAGGTGGCGCCACCATTGGCAACAATCTGACGGTCAACCCGTCTACCAACGTCAACTTCGGCGGCAATCAGCTGCATGGCGTGGCGGAAGGCACCCTGGGAACGGATGCCGTCAACGTTAATCAGTTGAACTCCACCAAGCAGGACATCATCACCGAGGGCTTTGCGCTCAAGGCTCAAGATGGCCAGACGGTGCAGAAAAAACTGGGTGAAGCGGTCGACGTGGTCGGCGGCGACACCAATGTCGTCACCTTGGTGGATAACGGCCAGGTCAAGGTCAAGCTGGCCGACAGCGTGTCGATCAAGGACAATCTGACGGTGGGCGGCAATAGCAGCGTGGCGGGCAACAGCACGGTGGGCGGCACGCTCAACGTGGCTGGCGCGACGACGCTGGCAGGCGGTGCAAACATCAGCAACCACCTGACGGTCAACCCGAATACCACGGTCAACATGGGTGGCAACAAGGTTGGCGGCGTGGGCGCGGGCGAGGTTTCCTCGACGAGCCAGGAAGCGGTCAACGGCAGCCAGCTGTTCGACGTGGCGAACCGTCCGCTGGGCTTCTCGGCAGACCAGGGTAGCGACGTTAGCCGCAAGCTGGGCGAAACGCTGGCGATCAATGGTGCAGACAGCAACATCGTCACCAAGACGACGGCTGCCAACGGCATCGAGATCGAACTGGCGAAGAACCTGGACCTGGGCAGCGCCGGCAGCATCAAGCTGGGTGATACGACGGTCAACAATGGCGGCCTGAGCATCGTTGGCGGCCCGAGCGTGACCAAGACCGGCATCAACGCCGGTGGCGCGAAGATCACGAATGTGGCTGCCGGTTCGGACGACACCGATGCCGTGAACGTGAGCCAGCTCAATGATGTTGCCGCCGTGGCCAACAGTGGCTGGAACCTGAGCGCGGAAGGCGGCAATCAGTCGAACGTGGCGCCGGGTGCAAGCGTGGATCTGTCGTCCTCGGACGGCAACATCGACATCACCAAGGGGGCAGCCGACGGGAACGTGACGTTCGCATTGGCGGATACGCTGGAGCTGGGCACGGTCAATGTCAGCAACAACCTGACGGTGGCAGGCACGACGAACCTGGGCGACAGCACGCTGGTGGTGAACAAGGGCAATGTGACCTACGCACCGAACACCACGATCAACATGGGTGGCAACAAGATCACCAATGTGGCCGAAGGAACGGATGGCACGGATGCCGTGAACAAGGACCAGCTGGACCGCCTGGCGGATACCCCGCTGACCTTCGTGGCGGACTCCGGCACGCCGCTGGACCGCAAGCTGGGCCAGCAGGTGGCCTTTACCGGTTCGAACGCCAATCTCAGCACGACGACCACCGCCAACGGCGTGGAAATCGCGCTGGCTGACGACCTGGACCTGAATAGCGTCAAGACGGGCAATACGCTGATCAACAACAGTGGCGTGCAGGTGGGCCAGAACGTGCACCTGGGCAATACCGGCCTGGTGATCGCGAATGGCCCGAGCGTGACGAACAGCGGCATAGACGCTGGCGACAAGATCATCCAGAACGTGAAGGCCGGCGTGGCCGACACCGACGGGGTGAACGTGAGCCAGTTGAAGGGCGTGGAAAACGTGGCCAATATGGGCTGGAACGTGACGGCTAACGGCACGAACTCGACCAACGTCAAGCCGGGTGACACGGTGGATCTGACTGACGCCGATGGCAACATTGTCGTCGCCAAGGGTACGGACACCAATCCGCATCAGGTGACATTTGGCCTGGCCGACAGCGTGTCGATCAAGGACAATCTGACGGTGGGCGGCAATAGCAGCGTGGCGGGCAACAGCACGGTGGGCGGCACGCTCAACGTGGCTGGCGCGACGACGCTGGCAGGCGGTGCAAACATCAGCAACCACCTGACGGTCAACCCGAATACCACGGTCAACATGGGTGGCAACAAGGTTGGCGGCGTGGGCGCGGGCGAGGTTTCCTCGACGAGTCAGGAAGCGGTCAACGGCAGCCAGCTGTTCGACGTGGCGAACCGTCCGCTGGGCTTCTCGGCAGACCAGGGTAGCGACGTTAGCCGCAAGCTGGGCGAAACGCTGGCGATCAATGGTGCAGACAGCAACATCGTCACCAAGACGACGGCTGCCAACGGCATCGAGATCGAACTGGCGAAGAACCTGGACCTGGGCAGCGCCGGCAGCATCAAGCTGGGTGATACGACGGTCAACAATGGCGGCCTGAGCATCGTTGGCGGCCCGAGCGTGACCAAGACCGGCATCAACGCCGGTGGCGCGAAGATCACGAATGTGGCTGCCGGTTCGGACGACACCGATGCCGTGAACGTGAGCCAACTCAATGATGTTGCCGCCGTGGCCAACAGTGGTTGGAACCTGAGCGCGGAAGGCGGCAATCAGTCGAACGTGGCGCCGGGTGCAAGCGTGGATCTGTCGTCCTCGGACGGCAACATCGACATCACCAAGGGGGCAGCCGACGGGAACGTGACGTTCGCACTGGCGGATACGCTGGAGCTGGGCACGGTCAATGTCAGCAACAACCTGACGGTGGCTGGCACGACGAACCTGGGCGACAGCACGCTGGTGGTGAACAAGGGCAATGTGACCTACGCACCGAACACCACGATCAACATGGGTGGCAACAAGATCACCAATGTGGCCGAAGGAACGGATGGCACGGATGCCGTGAACAAGGACCAGCTGGACCGCCTGGCGGATACCCCGCTGACCTTCGTGGCGGACTCCGGCACGCCGCTGGACCGCAAGCTGGGCCAGCAGGTGGCCTTTACCGGTTCGAACGCCAATCTCAGCACGACGACCACCGCCAACGGCGTGGAAATCGCGCTGGCTGATGACCTGGATCTGAATAGCGTCAAGACGGGCAATACGCTGATCAACAACAGTGGCGTGCAGGTGGGCCAGAACGTGCACCTGGGCAATACCGGCCTGGTGATCGCGAACGGCCCGAGCGTGACGAACAGCGGCATAGACGCTGGCGACAAGATCATCCAGAACGTGAAGGCCGGTGTGGCCGACACCGACGGGGTGAACGTGAGCCAGTTGAAGGGCGTGGAAAACGTGGCCAATATGGGCTGGAACGTGACGGCTAACGGCACGAACTCGACCAACGTCAAGCCGGGTGACACGGTGGATCTGACTGACGCCGATGGCAACATTGTCGTCGCCAAGGGTACGGACACCAATCCGCATCAGGTGACGTTCGGCCTGTCCGACACCCTGAACCTGGGCACGGTCAACGTCAGCAATAACCTGACGGTGGGCGGTACGACCAACCTGGGTAACAGCACCCTCATCGTCAAGGAAGGCGATATCAAGGTGGCAGGCGGCACGACGGTCAACATGGGTGGCAACAAGATCACCAATGTGGCCAAGGGCACGGATGGTTCGGACGCAGTCAACAAGGACCAGCTGGATGAACTGGCTAACACGCCGCTGACCTTCGTGGCGGAATCTGGCGCACCGCTGGATCGCAAGTTGGGTCAGCAAGTGGCCTTCACGGGGTCGAACGCCAATATCAGCACGAAGACCACCGCCAATGGCGTGGAAATCGCACTGGCCGACAACCTGGACCTGGGCGCCAATGGCAGCGTGACGACGGGTGATACCGTTGTGAACAACGCCGGCGTGAAGGTGGGCGGCGATGTGACCTTGAACAATACCGGCCTCATCATTGCTGGCGGCCCGAGCGTGACCACTGGCGGCATCAATGCGGGCGACCTGCAGATTACCAATGTGGCAGCCGGTACGGAGAACCACCATGCGGTCAACCTGGGGCAGCTGAAGGACGTCGAAACCATTGCCAACACCGGCTGGCAACTGTCGGTCAATGGCGATGCACGCCAGGATCAGAGCCAGGTCAAGCCGGGTGATGTGGTCGACTTCTCGACCGATGACGATGGCAACATCATCATCGACAAGACGGGTAACAACGTCGTCGTCAAGATGAGCCGCGACCTGGACCTGGATTCGGTGACTACCGGCCAGACCGTCATGAACAATGACGGCGTTAAGGTGGGCAACGATGTGTTCCTGAGCAGTGATGGCCTGCGTGCCGGTAATGTGATCATCTCTGCAGCAACCGGCATCAATGCCGGCGGCATGAAGATCACCAACGTTGCGGCAGGCACGGACCTGACAGACGCGGTGAACGTCAGCCAGTTGAAGGATGTCGAGCAGCAGGTCGGCAACCTGGATGATCGTGCGGTGAAGTATGACGGTAACGTCGGCGATCCGAAGAGCAAGATCACCCTGGAAGGCGATGTGTCGACGGACGGCGGCAAGACCGGCGGTACCACCATCACCAACGTGGCGCGTGGCGAAATTTCCGAGAACAGCACGGATGCCGTCAACGGCAGCCAGATCAAGGAAATGGGCGACAGCATCGCGGAAGGCATGGGCGGTAACTCGAAGTTCGAGGACGGCAAGCTGGTGACCGAGCTGAACGTGGGCGGCAACACCTACAACAATGTCAATGATGCGTTGAACGGCGTGAACAACGAGCTCAACACGAAGATCGACAATGTTGCGGAAGTGGCCAATGCCGGCTGGCAGATCGACACCAACGGTGAGGGTTCGAGCAAGGTTGCTCCGGGCAAGACGGTCAACTTCGTTGGCGGCAGCAATATCGAGATCTCTCGTGAAACCACGGCTGACGGCAACAACAATGTGACCGTGGGCCTGGCCAAGGACATCACTGTGGATTCCGTGACGGCCACGACCGTGACGGCGGATACGGTGAATGCCAAGGAAGTGGTGATCGAGAACGGTCCGGTCCTGAACCAGAACGGCATCGACATGCGTGACCAGCGCATCGTCAACGTCGCGGCTGGCCAGGCGCCCAACGACGCAGTGAACGTGAGTCAGTTGGAAGCGGCAACCGGCAATCTGCAGAACCAGGTCAACAGCGTGCGCGGCGACCTGCACAAGCTCGACAACAAGCTGAGCGCAGGTGTCGCGGCCGCCATGGCGACCGCAGGCCTGCCGCAGGCTTACCTGCCGGGCAAGAGCATGGCTGCGATTGCTGGTGGTACCTGGAATGGGGAATCCGGCTTTGCCATCGGTGTCTCGACGATTTCCGACAATGGCAAGTGGGTGATGAAGCTGTCTGGCAATACCAGCTCGCGCGGTGACTTCGGTGGCGCGGTTGGTGTGGGTTACCAGTGGTAATCACTGCCGGTTGAGCTTCGAGTGCTCCCGGCTGCGGCCGGGAGCATGCACCGGCAGGCGAGCATGCCTGCCGGTGGATCACCTCCAGACTTCCCGAATTTCAAAGGATATTTTTCATGAAGATCGTTTCTAACCGCCGTGCGCTGTGGGCAGCGCCCCTGGCCGCCGCCGTGCTGCTGGCCGGCTGCGGCACCTTGAGTAACGTCGATCGCGATGGCAAGACCGACGAACCGGTATTCCCGGAAGCAGAGAAGGTAACGCTGCATACCGGCACTTTTCCCAACCTGGCCGACTTGAACCAGGTGCAGGATGGCGTGACGCGCGACCAGATCTATGACTTGCTGGGCCGCCCGCATTTCGCCGAAGGTTTCCAGGTGCGTGAGTGGGATTATCTGTTCCACTTCCGTACCGCCGAAGGCATCAAAACCTGCCAATTCAAGATTCTGTTTGATTCTGACAAGGTGGCGCGCAGCTTCTACTGGGCGCCTGAGGATTGCCGTCCCCAGGCTGACGCGACGCCGTCGCCTGCGCCTGTCGTCGTGGCGCCGCAGAAGTATTCGCTGGGCAGCGACGTCGGTTTTGCCTTCGGCAGCGCGACGCTGACGGCGGCCGGCAGCAGCCGCATCGCGGAAATCGCCCGTGAGCTGAAGCAACAGAAGACCATTGATCAGCTGGAAGTGGTGGGTCATACCGATCGTATTGGCAGCGTGGCCTCCAATGACCTGCTGTCGCAGCGCCGTGCGGACGCGGTGCGCCACGAATTGGTCGCCAACGGCATTCCGGCCGCCAATATCCGTGCCTACGGCTATGGTCCGCGCCAACCGCTGGTGCAGTGCGATCAGGACAACCGTGCAGAACTGATCTCTTGCCTGGCGCCGAACCGCCGAGTGGATATCCAGGCCAGCGGTATCCGTTGAGGCCGCGAAGCGCAGCCGGCGCAGCCATGATGGTCTGCAGCCGCGCCGGCTGTCCTGCTGGAATCAACAGAAAACAGTCTCAGTGATGTATGGGCGGAAGCAACGGCATCGAGCAGGTCGCCGGTGGCTTCCGTTTCTTTTTTCCGGCAACGGAATTGAACAGAATTTTTTGCGGCTCGCGTTGAGGCGCCTGCCGTGTCAATCAGTGGAGTCTAGCGATGACGATGGCGATGAAAACGATTTTTTCCAAGCGAGCGGCCTGCCGTGGCCTGACGGTGCTGGGTGCTGTGTTGCTGGCCGCCTGCCAGCAGACCGCTCCGGTGCGTCAGGACGCGCAGCCGGATGCCGCCCAGCAGGCGGCAGCACAGCAACAACAGCAGCAGGCTGCCAGGGCAGTGGCCCAGGCGCCGGCAGCCAATAGCGCGCCTGCCGTCAGCTTCTTCCTGGCACAGGCCCAGCCTGCGGAAGGGCTGTCCGAGGTCGTGCTGAACCCGAATACCCGCCTGTATGCCTTGCCGCAACCAGTGTTTACACAGCAAGATCTGCAGCAGGTCCTGCCGGTGCGCAACAACCAGGGCCAGGTGTTCCTGCGTTTCGACTTCAATGAGCAGGGCGCGCAGAAGCTGGCAACGGTGACCAGCCGGGCGCAAGGCAACTACCTGATCCTCAGCATGCGCGACCAGATTGTGGCCGTGCCGCAGATCAATGCCGTTTACGACCAGGGATTCCTGCCGGTTCCGGTGCAGAGCGCCGAAGCTGCGCAGGCCATGCTGCAACTGCTGCGTCCCGCAGCGGCTCAGCAGTAAGCCGTTGCTGCGCTGACGGGGAAATCTTGCCTATTCGCGTGTGCTGGGGCTCCAGAAGGCCTGGCGCACGCCGTGCACCGCAGCCAGGCGCTGCACCAGTGTATCGAGGATTTTTCCGTCTACCGAAGTCGAGGCCAGCGTGGCCTCGATTTTGACTTCATCCTGCCCGAAAGGCTCGATTTCCAGTTCCTGCTTCGGGAAGCTGCAGCGTGCCAGTTCGTCCTTGAGATGCTGCATGACGTGCTTCTGGTGGGCACGGTCGACGATCATTTGTAGCGAATTGGTGACTTCCACGGATTCGGTATCGAGCGGCTGCCGGTTGATGGCGTCGACGACCGGGCGCAACAGTGTGTTGGCCGCCAGGACGAAGACCGTGCCCAGGATCGCTTCGATCAGCAGGTCCGAGCCTGCCGCTGCGCCGACGGCGGCCGAGCCCCACAATGTTGCCGCGGTATTGAGCCCGCGTACATTGCCTTCTTCGCGCATGATGACGCCCGCGCCCAGGAAACCGACACCCGAAACCACGTAGGCGATGACGCGTACTGCGCCATCCGCATCGTGCAGCCGGAACGCCACGTCAACGAATAATGCCGCGCCGACCGCAACCAGGACATTGGTGCGCAATCCGGCGGTGCGCTGGCGGTACTGGCGTTCGATCCCTATGATGCTGCCCAGGATGAAGGCAGCACTCAGGCTGACCAGGGTATCGAGCAGGGAAGGCAGGTTGATATTCTGAATGGCGTTCATGGTTTCCGTCTGGGGCTCTCTTTACGGCGCCTGCTCGGGTGCCTGTTGGGGCGCACTTGCTGGCAAGCATGGCGCGATTCTAGCCGCAGCGCATGTTGCCCATGTTGCAGCCGGCTGACATCCTCCATCTAGGCCTGCGGAGTGCGCTCGGTTGTGCCGGCGCTGCCTTGCGGCGGGATATGGAAGCGGTCGTTGCCGTTGTCAGGGCAAACCAGCTGGCGCAAGGTCGGCAGCAATGGCGACGGGTTGTTTGCCCGATACGCCATGATCAGGTCGATTTCCGGGGCATTGCTTTCGAACTGGCGCACGCACACGGAATGTCCGGCCATTGTGGCGGCATAGGCGGGCAGTAGGGCATAGCCTATCCCGGCACCCACGAGATTCACGTTCAACAGAATGTTGGAGGCCTGCTGGACGATGGGGCTCCTGACGCCATGGCGTTCCAGAAAGGTTTCCACCAGGTCGTACAGCGGCCGGGTGAATGCCGGATCGGAAGCAATGCGCGGCTCGCCGTCCAGCATCTGCGGCGTGATCCGGCGCATGGCGGAAAGTGGATGGCTGGCGGGCAGAAAGACCTGCAGCGGTTCGGTATAGACCAGATGAGTGACCAGTTCGCTGGATTGCAGCGGCGGGCGCAGGAAGGCGACGTCGATATCGCCGCGTAGCAGCGCCGGTTCCTGTTCGTCGTTGATCAGGCTGTGCAGGCTGATGTTCAAGGTCGGATAGTGCATGCGCAGCTCTGGCAGGATGGACGGAAAAATCCGGATCTCTGCTGATGGCACAAAACATATCTTCAGGGTCTGTTCGGTGTGCCGGCCAGCGCGGCGGGCGCGGGTGACGGCATTGTCTACCTGCATCAGCGCCTGGCGCGCCTCGGTCAGGAAAACTTTGCCGACCTCGGTCAGTTCGACGCGCCGTTTAGTGCGCTCGAGCAGCGGGAATCCGATCTCTTCTTCCAGGTGGATGATTTGCTGGCTCAGTGAAGGCTGGGAGGTGTGTAGTCGTTGTGCGGCGCGAGTGAAGCTCAATTCCTCAGCCACGGCAATGAAATATCTTAGATGTCTTAGTTCCATGGCTGTATTAATAGGTTGTACGTCTTAATAGAGATGAAACAACTATTTTACAGAGACTGCAGCTTTGCTGACAATTTGCCCTCAAGTGCTGCACAGATCAGCACTGGGAACCATGCAGAACAAGGAGACAAAGCATGTCCAATAGCACGCTGCGGGATATAGAGGCCTTGGTGGATGCGCAAAACGGCCGCGTCACCCCGTCCATCTATACCGATCCCGAGATCTATGAACTGGAATTGGAAAGGATTTTCGGGCGCTGCTGGCTGTTCCTGGCGCATGAAAGCCAGATTCCCAAGGCCGGCGATTTCTTCAATACCTATATGGGGGAAGACCCGATTGTCGTGGTGCGCCAGAAGGATGGCTCCATCAAGGCCTTCCTGAACCAGTGCCGCCATCGGTCCATGCGCGTCAGCTTCGCGGATTCCGGCAATACCCGCGCCTTTACCTGTCCGTACCATGGCTGGTCCTATGGCGTCGATGGTGCCTTGGTGGAAGTGCCGCTGGAATCCCGAGCCTATCCGCAGGGCCTGTGCAAGGAAAAGTGGGGATTGCAGGAAGTGACCCGCATCGAGACCTACAAGGGCCTGATCTTCGGCAACTGGGACGCGAGCGCGCCCGGCCTGCGGGAGTACATGGGCGATATCGCCTGGTACCTGGATGGGGTGCTGGATCGCCGCGAAGGCGGCACCGAGATCATCGGCGGTCCGCACAAGTGGGTGATCGACTGCAACTGGAAATTCCCGGCAGAGCAATTCGCCAGCGATCAATACCACGCATTGTTCAGCCATGCCTCGGCCGTCCAGGTGCTGGGCGCCAAAAGCGAGGCCGACAAGGCGCTGGGTGCAGGCCAGACGGCCAGGCCGGTCTGGGAAACCGCCAAGGATGCGGTGCAGTTCGGCCAGGATGGACATGGTTGCGGCTTTTTCTTCACGGAAAAGCCGGATGCCAATGTCTGGGTCGACGGCGAAGTGTCGCAGTACTTCCGTGATACCTACCCGGAAGCGCTGGCGCGCCTGGGCGAGGTGCGTGCCCTGCGCCTGGCCGGCCACAACAACATGTTCCCCACGCTCTCCTGGCTCAACGGCACGGCAACGCTGCGGGTCTGGCACCCGAGAGGCCCGAACCAGGTGGAAGTCTGGGCTTTCTGTATCGCCGACAAGGCGGCGCCGGACGACGTGAAGGCTGCGTTCGAACGCAGCGCAACGCGCGCCTTCGGCCCGGCTGGTTTCCTGGAGCAGGATGATTCCGAAAACTGGGTGGAAGTACAGAAAGTCCTGCGCGGCAAGCGTGCCCGCAACAGCAAGCTTTGCCTGGAAATGGGGCTGGGACGCGAACGCCTGCGGGAAGATGGCATTCCCGGGGTAACCAACTACATTTTTTCGGAAACCGCAGCGCGAGGCATGTACCGCCGTTGGGCCGACCTGCTGTTGTCGGCAAACTGGGAAGAAGTCCAGGAGCGCACCCGCCAATATACCGAGGAGCTGGTGAAATGAGCACAACCGTGGAAACCATGGAACAAGGCAAGGTGGCCTCGCTGGCGTTGCACCATGAAATCGGGCAGTTCCTCTACCTGGAAGCGGAACTGCTGGACGACTGGGAGTTTCGCGACTGGCTCGATCTGCTGGCCGAAGATATCGAATACACCATGCGCACGACGGTCAATGCACAGACGCGTGATCGTCGCCGCAGTGTCCAGCCGCCTACAACCTGGGTATTCAACGATACCAAGTTCCAGTTGGAGCGACGCATCGCCCGCCTGGAGACCGGCATGGCCTGGGCCGAGGAGCCACCGTCGCGCACGCGCCATTTGATTACCAACTTGCGGGTGCGGGAATCGGCACTGCCCGACGAGTACGAGGTGAGGCTGAACTTCATCCTGTACCGGGCGCAGAAGGAGCGCGACGAGGTGTTCTACGCCGGCATGCGGCAAGACCGGGTGCGCAGGGCGCCACAGGCCGCCGGCTGGCAGCTGTGCCGTCGCCATATCACCCTGGATCAGGTTGTGATGACTTCCCATAACCTCAGCGTTCTGTTCTGACCCGTGCGGGCCCGGCGTGCAAGTGCAAGCCGGGGCCGGCCGGATCTGTGACGCATTCTGGCGCCGCTGGCCTGCCGGGCGGCTGGCGCCATATTCCTCAAGACGAGATTGCCTCATGCCACGTATTGCCGTTTGTCCTGACGACGCCTTGCCCGAAGGGGAGGCCGTCAAGATAGATTCGCCAGTCAGCCATATTGCCGTGATCCGTTCCGCCGGCGAGCTGTATGCGGTGACGGACCGCTGCAGCCATGGCAATGCCTCCATGTCGGAAGGCTATATCGAAGACGATGGGACCGTGGAATGTCCGCTGCACGCGGCGCGTTTCTGTCTCAAGACCGGCGTGGCGCTGTGCCAGCCCGCGACGGAGCCCTTGAATACCTATCCCGTGGTCGTTGATGCAGGCACGATCTACGTGGAAATTCCGGAGACGGCGTGATGGGCTGGTTGAAGAATGAATCCATCCTGGTGACAGGCGGCGGCTCAGGCCTGGGGCTGGCGCTGGTACAGCGCTTCGTGGACGAAGGCGCGCAGGTCACGGTGCTGGAACTGAATGCCGACAAGGTGGCTGCCCTGCAGTCCTGTTTTGGCACGGCGGTCGTGGCAGTGCAGGGCAATGTGTGTTCCGGAGCCGATAACCAGAGAGCGGTGGAGGCGGCCATGGCGCGCTGGGGCAAGCTGGATTGCTTTGTCGGCAACGCGGCCATCTGGGACCACGGCCTGAGTCTGATGGGCATGACGCAGGAGCAGCTGGAAAAGGGCTTCGACGAGTTGTTCTCGGTCAATCTCAAGGGCTACCTGCTGGGTGCCAGGGCAGCGGCACCGGCCTTGCTGGCTTCCGGCGGCAGCATGATCTTCACGTTGTCCAACTCGGCCTTCTATCCGGAAGGCGGCGGGCCGCTCTATACCGCCAGCAAGCATGCCGCAGTGGGCTTGATCCGCCAACTGGCCTTTGAACTGGCACCCAAAGTGCGCGTCAACGGCGTCGGGCCGTGTGGCATGGCCAGTGACTTGCGCGGGCCTGCGGCCCTGGGGCAGCAGGAAATGCGCATCATGGATTCGCGGACGCCGGACGCCATCGCCGCCATCCTGCCGCTGCAGTTTTTTCCGCAAGCCGAGGACTTCACCGGCCCGTATGTATTGCTGGCATCGCGCGCCAACAACCGGGTGCTCAGCGGGGTCATGATACAGGCCGACGCCGGCCTGGGCATACGGGGCATACGTCACGTGGCCGGCGGGTTGGATCTGTAGAGGCAGCTTGTCGGTACAGGCGTGTGCCGCAGAGGCAGGGCGGGTACCGAAAATGCGGGCCTGCAGGATGGCAGTAGCCGATGCCCCAGAGGCCGGCACCAATACAAGAAAAACAGGGACAGGAGACAAAAATCATGAAAGAAACAGGCATCATCATTATCGGTGCGGGGCAGGCCGGCGCGATGGTTGCGGCGCAGTTGCGCCAGCTCGGCCATACCGGGCGGATCACGCTGGTGGGCGATGAACCGCATGTGCCTTACGAACGCCCGCCACTTTCCAAGGACATGTTGCTCCAACCGGCGTCAACGCCTTGCGCTATCCATGCAGACGGCTTTTATCGGCAACATGGCATCGAGCTGCGCCTGGGAGTTGCCGTCAAGTCGCTGGATATCCAGGCAAAGACGGTCAGCCTGGATGATGGCGAGACGCTGGCATACGACCAATTGGTACTTGCAACAGGCGCCAGGGCGCGGCGCCTGCCTGTGCTGGATGCGCTGGGCGAAGGTGTGCACACCCTGCGCACACTGGAAGATGCTGCCGCGCTGCAAGCCGCATTGCAGGCTGGCCGGCGCCTGATCCTGGTGGGCGCTGGCGTGATCGGCCTGGAACTTGCCTCGACAGCCGTGGATCTCGGGGTGAAGGTAGCGCTGGTAGACCCGGCCGAGCTGCCTATGATGCGCGCCACTCCTCGCTTGCTGGCCGAGTTCCTGTGCGAAACCCACCGAGAGCGCGGCGTGGCCCTGCACATGCGAGCGCAGGTGGTGTCGGCCGAACGCACGGCCGTCGGCCTGCGGTTGGCCTTGTCTGACGGCACCTGCCTGGAGGGTGACGTGATTGCCTATGGCGTAGGTGTTGAGCCAAACGTCGAATTGGCCTGTGCCGCCGGCCTGGCGGTCGAGAACGGCATTCTGGTTGACCGGGCTTGCCGCAGTTCTCATGCGGATGTTTATGCCATCGGTGACGTGGCAGCACGCCAGGAGCAAGCCGGGCGCCCATACCAGCGCCGCGAAACCTGGGAGAACGCCAACTGGCAGGCAGAGTTGGCCGCACGCGGCATTCTCGGCCTGGCGCTGCCCGAGGATATCGTGCCCTGGTACTGGACGGACCAATGCGGTCTGAATATTCAGCTGGCAGGCGATATGCACGCCGAGCGCTGGGTCGTGCGCGGCGCCCTGGGCGCCGGGCCCTGCATGTTGCTGGGCCTGCGTGGCGATGAGCTGGTGGCTGCGATTACGGTCAACCAGGGCAGGGAGATGCGTAGCGCCAGGGAACTGATTGCGCGGCGTGCCTGCATCGAGCCGGCGGTATTGGCCGATACCCAGCAAAGCCTGCGCAATCTGAGTCGGGCCTTGCCCGCCTGATACGCGCCGTGCCTGCCTCTGGCGGTAGCCGGAAAGGCCATTTCCACCATTCATCCCGTTCATTGTCCTGACATTGACGCTGCCGCCGCGCTGTGGTGTGGCGGCTAGCCCTGGCCATGTGGCCGGCATCGGCTCGCCTGGTTGTTGCCTGCGCGCTTGCCATGCTGGCCCGGCGCTCCGGGTGGCGTGCGGCTAAGGACCGATGCACAAGCCTGCCTTGCAGCCGTGCGGGCGCCTCTTCTGTGAGGGGCTGCGTAGTTCAAGGCAACGGCAGTCCGGCGGAAGGGGGGAGGGCGTCCGGTGTCGCCATGGCCGACATGGTTCAACAACGACGATTTCTTTGCAGCGACTGACAGTTCGCATCGCCATGGCTGGTGGCAGTCCGGGCGTGCAGGCTGCCAGCCCAGGTGTTTGCGTATGCCGGCCGGTTGCCGGCAGCCATGCCATGCACGGCCCAAGTTGTTCAAGCCTTCATAACGAAAACCGTTTCAACGGGAGACATTCCTATCATGCAAGCACGAGTGCAATGCCTGTCCCATACGCCGCTGGTTGGCCATGTCGATCCGCCGGTCTGCGTCCTGGACGAAGTCCAGGGCGTCATCGCCCAGGCGCGCGAGGCGATCGCTAGTTTCGACCCGGAACTGGTCGTGTTGTTTTCGCCTGATCACTTCAATGGTTTTTTCTATGACGCCATGCCGCCCTTCTGCATCGGCATGCAAGCCCATG
Organism: Kerstersia gyiorum; assembly: GCF_048595715.1. Classification (NCBI taxonomy): domain Bacteria; kingdom Pseudomonadati; phylum Pseudomonadota; class Betaproteobacteria; order Burkholderiales; family Alcaligenaceae; genus Kerstersia; species Kerstersia gyiorum. The sequence continues at coordinate 2,293,002 of NZ_CP169556.1, read as the reverse complement.
CCATTGGGGATTTCGGCACCCCTGCAGGGCCGTTTGACGTGCCCCAGGCATTGGCGCTCGACTGTGCCCAGGCCGTGCTGGAGGCAGGCGTGGATGTGGCCATGTCCTATTCCATGCAGGTGGATCATGGCTTTTCCCAGCCACTCGATTATCTGCTGGGTGGCATTGCGGTGCGTCCGGTCATTCCAGTGTTCATCAACGCCGTAGCAGCGCCTTTGCCGACTTTCGCCCGTGCGCGGGCCTTGGGTGCTGCGGTGGGACGTTTCATCCGCGATACCGGCAAAAGGACGCTTTTCATCGGCTCTGGCGGTTTGTCGCACCAGCCGCCGGTGCCGGAATTGGCAACAGCCGACGCCCACATCCGCGATCGTCTGTTGGGCAGCGGCCGGCATTTGCCGGCAGCGGAGCGTGCCGCGCGCCAGCAAAGGGTGATAGACGCGGCCCTGAGGTTCGTCGAAGACCAGAGCAGCCTGCATCCGCTCAATCCGGCGTGGGACCGTGCGTTCATGGACACGCTGGCGCAGGGCAGGGCGGCCGAGCTTGATGGGCTGAGCAATGCGGATGTCTCGCGCCAGGCCGGGAAATCCACCCATGAGGTGAAAACCTGGGTGGCTGCCTTTGCCGCGTTGTCCGCCTATGGCGGTTACGAGGCGCTGGATGCCTATTACCGGCCCATCCCGGAGTGGATTGCCGGCTTCGGCGCCCTGGCGGCCCGGCCGATGGCAGCCTGATTTTTCCCCTTGCTGTTTTTCCATCCGTTTTTATGTTTCTTCCCCCGGGGTTTGCCCATGAGGTCCCGGGGTGGAACACCTAGGCCCTCGGCCGACATTCTTCACTGGAAAGGAGTACCGAACATGATGGCTTCCGCAACGAACTACACCGAAGCATCCAGTAGCCGTTTTGCCCGCATTCAGGACGAGGGTACTGCGCTGCAGATCCATTACAACGATATCGGCCAGGGAGCCGAAACCGTCGTGATGCTGCATGGCTCGGGTCCGGGCGCGACTGGTTGGGCCAACTTCAGCCGGAATATCGACCCACTGGTGGCTGCCGGCTACCGCGTCATCCTGATGGACTGTCCGGGGTGGGGCAAAAGTGATTCGGTGGTCTGTACCGGGTCGCGCTCGGATCTCAATGCCCGTGTGCTGGACCGCCTGCTGGAAGCGCTGGGACTGGAGCAGGTGCATCTCCTGGGCAATTCCATGGGTGGACACAGCGCGGTGGCGTTGGCGCTACAGAACCCGCAGCGGGTCGGCAAACTGGTGTTGATGGGAGGCGGCACTGGTGGCATCAGTTCCTTCGTGCCCATGCCGGCCGAAGGCATCAAGCTGCTGCAGGGGCTGTACCGCGAGCCCACGCTGGAGAACCTCAGGAAGATGATGGCGGTATTCGTCTTCGATTCCAGCGACCTGACCGAAGAACTGTTCCAGCAGCGCCTGGAGAACATGCTGCGCCGGCGCGACCACCTGGAGAACTTCGTGGCCAGCCTGGATGCCAATCCGCGCCAGTTTCCAGATGTCGGCCCGCGCCTGGGCAGTATCGAGTCGCACACGCTGATCGTCTGGGGCCGCAATGACCGTTTCGTCCCTCTGGATACCGGGCTGCGGCTTGTGGCGGGCATTCCCCATTCGGAACTTCACATCTTCAATCACTGCGGCCACTGGGCGCAATGGGAGCACGCCGAGCGATTCAACCGCCTGGTGCTGGATTTCCTGCGCGATTGAGTCGCCCGAACCCGGTTTCCCTGCTGTTCATATCCATAACAACCCGCTGAAGCGGGAAGGAGACAAACCTTGAATCCACAACAATTGCGGATATACCGCAACCCCAAGCTCGCGCAACTGGTGCGCAGCCGCCAGCGTCTGGCGTGGACGCTGACGCTGCTGGTGCTGGGCAGCTTCTTCTGCTACCTGATGGCCGGCATCTTGCGGCCGCACTGGCTCGCCAGGCCGCTGTATGACGGCACGCTGCTCAATGTCGGAGGCCTGCTGGGCGCCGGCATCATCGTCATGGCATGGCTGGCGACCGGCGTCTACGCCTGGTTCGCCAACACCCGGTTCGATCGCCTGAGCCAGGAAATCCTGCAGGAGTCCGTGCAATGAAACCCGCCAAGCTTGCTATTCCTGCCGCGCTGGCGGCGCTGCTGCTGCCAGGGGCCGCGCTGGCCGCTGCCGGAAGTCCCGGCCCCAATGCCTCGGCGATCGCCATCTTCCTGGCGTTCGTGGGCATTACATTGCTGATCACCTGGTGGGCTGCCCGCCGCACCAGCAGCGCATCGGATTTCTACACCGCTGGCGGTGGCCTGTCGGGCTTTCAGAACGGGCTGGCGATCGCAGGCGACTATATGTCCGCGGCGACGCTGCTGGGGATCTCCAGCATTGCCTATTTCCGGGGCTATGACGCGCTGCCTTTTGCCGTTGGCTTTTTCATCGGCTGGCCCATCGTGCTGTTCCTGCTGGCCGAGCGCCTGCGCAATCTCGGGCGCTTCACTGTCGCGGACATTATTTCCTACCGGCTGGACGAAACCCGCATGCGCATCCTGACGGCGCTGGGTTCACTGACGGTGGTGCTGTTCTACATGATCGTGCAGGTGGTCGGGGCCGGGCAACTGATCCAGTTGCTGTTCGGGCTGGACTACAAGTACGCGGTATTCATCGTCGGGGCGCTGATGGTGGTCTATGTCATGTTCGGCGGCATGATTGCGACAAGCTGGGTGCAGATCATCAAGGCAACACTGCTGCTGGCCGGGGGAACTGTCATGCTGCTGCTGACCATGCAGCATTTCGATTTCAGCCTGGGCCAGATGTTGCGCGACGTCGTGACTGCCAGCAAGCAGGGCGCCGCGATCCTGGAGCCGGGGCGCATGCTGTCCGATCCGATTTCCACGATTTCGCTGTCCCTGGGCATGATGTTCGGCATTGCGGGCCTGCCGCATATCCTGATGCGCTTCTTTACCGTGACCAACGCCAAGGAAGCCCGCCGTTCGGTGTTCTATGCCACGGGCTTCGTGGGCTATTTCTTCCTGATTGTCGTCGTCATGGGGCTGGCTGCCATCGTGATCGTCGGCGGCAATCCGGTCTATTTCGTGGATGGCAATCTGTCGGGCGCGCTGCTTGGGGGCAGCAACATGGTGATCATGCATCTGGCCAACGCGGTCGGCGGAAATCTGCTGTTGGGTTTCATGTCTGCGGTGGCTTTTGCCACTATCCTGGCGGTGGTCTCCGGCCTGGCACTGGCGGGAGCGTCGGCGATATCGCACGATCTGTATGCGATGGTATTGCGCCGGGGCAGGGCCAATGAGCAGAGCGAAATCCGGGTATCGAAAATCGCCACGCTGTGCATAGGCCTGGCGGCCATCGTGCTCGGGCTGGTATTCGAGAACATCAATGTTGCGTTCATGACGGCGCTGGCCTTCGGCGTTGCGGCTTCATCCAACTTCCCGGTATTGATCCTTGCCATGAGCTGGAAGGGCCTAACAACGCGTGGGGCGCTGTGGGGCGGGCTGACGGGCCTGGTGGTGGCGGTGGCACTGGTCATTCTGTCGCCCGCCGTGTGGCAGAGCGTGCTGGGCTTCCCCGCGGCTATCTTCCCCTATGAGCACCCGGCGCTATTCTCCATGCCGCTGGCTTTCCTCGTGTGCTATGTGGTGTCCAGGCTGGACCGCAGTGCCGGTATCGCCAGGGAACGCGAAGGGTTCGAGCGCCAGTTCATTCAGGCCCAGACTGGATTCGGCATCAACGAAGCGGCGCGGCATTGACTGGCCGGTGGCCGTAGCTGTCATCCGTACCGCCCTTGCGGGGCGGTGACGGGTGATAATCGAAGCTTGTACCCGGGCCTGTGCCGTACGGGTCGAATCAGGGCGGTGGCTCCATCGGGCGCCGCCGGCCCGCGCTCAGGAGAGAAACATGGACGCGCTGCTTTGCTACAAAACCCTGCCGGTCTGGGACGCCGGGACCTTGCCCGAAGCGTTTCAGCGGAATCACAATACCAAGGCGGGAACCTGGGCGAAGCTGACGATCCTGCGCGGCTCGCTGGATTTTGCCCTGACGGATGGGCAGGGTGAGCTGTTGGAAACCCTGCACTGCACGCAGGACGCCCAGCCGCCGCTGATCGAACCACAACAATGGCACAGGATTGCCGGCTTCAGCCCGGACATCCAGTGCCAGTTGGCATTCCTGTGCGAGCCTGCGGACTACCTGTCCAAGAAACATGGGTGGACCCGCACGCATTCCGAGGTGCTGGAAGCCGCGCAACACCTTCCCGCTCGTGCCTGCAAGGTATTGGACCTGGGGTGTGGCAAAGGGCGCAATACCTTGTACCTGGCCATGCAAGGGCATGAGGTTACAGCCTGGGACAAAGATGCAGGCAGCATTGCACAGTTGCGCGAAGTTGCCGGGCAGGAAGGCTGGGGTGGCGTAACGGCGGATGTCGCGAATCTGGACGAGCCGGGGCTGGCGCTGGGCGGTGCGTACGACTTCATCCTGTCCACCGTTGTGATGATGTTCCTGCAACCCGAAACCGTGCATCCGCTGATTGCCCGAATGCGTGAGGCGACTGCTCCTGGCGGTTTGAACCTGATCGTCGCGGCGATGGATACTCAGGATTGCCCGTGCCCGGTGCCGTTTCCCTTCACCTTCCGGGAAGGCGAACTGGCGGGGCTATACGCAGATTGGGAAATTCTGAAATCGAATGAGGATCTGGGTACGCTGCATCGGAAGGATGCGGAGGGCAAGCGCATTCAACTGCGCTTTGCCACTTTGCTGGCTCGCCGTCCGGCCTGAGGGCCCGGACGGCGGCAGCTTGCCTGTTGCTGCCTCAGGCGCCGGAGGCGCGGGCGTTGCCTTGGGGGGCCGGACGTATCGAGAGGGTGTAGCGGCTGTCACGCGAGGAGGAACCGAATTGGCCCGCGTGCAGCTGATATTGACCGGCTTCGAGATACAGCGTGATCTGCGCATCCAGGTTGCCGCCGCTGTCATCGTCTTCCGCGATCAGGATGCCATTCTGGTAGAGCCAGAGATAGGTGTCCAGGGAAGGCGACTTCATGTCGATGACGTAGGTACCCGTGCGCGTGATCGTGAAGTTATAGGTGTCGTAATCCAGGCCACCCAGCAGTACTGCGGGGCGCGGCTCGTTCACGGCCAGGGTGCCGCCGCCTGCATTGGCCGGAACTGCCTGGCTGCGTGCGTCCAGAACGAACAGGCCGCTCTGGCTGCCGCCGTCGACACCGACGGTGTAATTGCCTGCCTGCAGGATGGTGCGTATGCGTTTCTTGCCGTTGTCGCTGTTGGACAGCATCAGGTTCTGGCCGGTCAGGCTGAGGTTACCTTCAAAGCTCTGGGTATTCAGTTCCAGTGTGACCAGGGCAGGAGCCTCGAGTGAGAGCGGATATTGCAATTGGTCGCCCGTATAAATGCCGCTGGCGGGCTTGCTGTTGAGCGTCAGTGGGGTGCCGCTGGGCAGGCGGTTTTCGTCCAGGCGGCTTAGCTGCTTGATTTCCAGGTCGAAACTGCCTTGGAAGGAACTGGTGTCCATGGCGGAGTCGGCGCGCAGGGTGTATTCACCAGCGGCCAGGGGAATCTGGATACGGGCATCGAGGTTGTTGCCGCCGTCGTCATCGCTGGCCAGCTCCATACCATTGCTGTCGAGCAAGGTCAGGTATGGATCCAGATCGCTATGCGTGGCGATCATGTCGATGCGGTAGAGGCCATCGGTGTCGATATGCACGCTGTAATCCAGCGTTTCGCCTGTGCCCCAGTCAGAAATACGCTGATTGCTGCCGATAGGCTCGCCGGAATAGGCCTCCTGGATTTCAGCAGAAAGGCGGAATGGGCCATAGGCGCGGGCGTCGGTGCCGCTGACGGCGACCAGGTAGCTGCCGGTTTCACTGGCCTTGAAGGTCAGGGAGGTGTCATTTGCCCTGCGCGAACCGCAACTGTTGCAATCGTCCTGGCTGCGAGCAAGCAGCTGGCCATCCCGGTAGACGCTGATTTGCGAACGCAGCGCACCGTTGACGGCCAGTTTGATGATTTTGTCCTTATCCGCATTCAGCGAGAACAGGGTGCTGCGCACGCCGCTGTTGTAGTTCAGCAGACTGGTGCTGGTTAGCTCGCCGTTGGCGTTCTGGCCTGGAACCAGGGGGGCTGCTTGGGGCAGCGGAACGTTGGGCGTATCGTGAACCGTGAAATAAACGGCAGCACCTGCCACGACTGCGCCAGCAATGGCGGCAAGCGGGGTAGAGAGATTCATGGGGTCAGGACCTTTTCAATGCAAACAAATAACGGTCAACCACTGCTTGCAGCGCGGATGGCTGCATCTGTTCAGGGGCAGATAGGGGCTGGCTTGCGGGAGGTTATACCCCGCAAAGCCTGGCAACGCAGCAAAGGGTTTCCGATGCTAACGATTTAGTGGAAATTTCATCCTATGAAAATAGCCTTCAATTTCTTTCATCAACGTTCAATTTTCATCAATTAAGACTCAATTTGAGTCATCTATATTTTTGTGTTTCAATAAAAGCGTCTGGCCTACGGCCATTCTTCCGGTTGCGCAGCATAAATGCCTTGCTGCGCAGCTTGCGTCTTTCGGAGTCTCGCTGGCTATTTCGGCGGGCTCCGCATGCCGGGCCTGGGCTACCTGCAGGTGGCCCAGGCCTTCCGTCCGCTTCGGGCGGAACCAGATTGTGCCGGCTTTCCGCCGCGCTCAATCGGGGTGATCATCCGGACATTTGCTCAGGCCCTGATTGGCTCTACGCTGATCATTGCCAGTGCTTTTGTCCGTCCATCAACGACATGAGAAAAGAGGAGCAATCCATGACGATGCGCATTGGCATTATTGGCGCGGGCCCGAGCGGCCTGGCGCAACTACGCGCTTTCGAGTCCGCCTTCAAACAGGTATCCGAGCCTATCGAACTCGTATGTTTCGAAAAGCAGGATAACTGGGGCGGCTTGTGGAATTACACGTGGAGGACCGGTCTGGATGAATACGGGGAGCCGGTGCATGGCAGCATGTACCGCTACCTGTGGTCCAACGGACCGAAAGAAGCCCTGGAGTTTGCGGACTATTCCTTCGATGAGCACTTTGGCCGGCCGATTCCGTCCTACCCGCCACGCGAGGTCCTGTTCGACTACATCCAGGGACGCATGCGACGCAACAACCTGCGCCAATACATCCGTTTCCAGACGGTTGCCCGCTGGATCGAGTTCAATGAGCAGGAGAACATTTTCCGCGTCACCGTGGAAAACCTGGAAAAGCAGGAAACCTATACCGAGGAGTTCGATTATCTGGTTGTCGCGTGCGGCCATTTCTCGACGCCCAATGTGCCGCACTTCGAAGGCCTGGAGCAATTCCCCGGTACCGTGATGCACGCCCATGACTTTCGTGGAGCCGACCAGTTCATCGGCAAGGATCTGCTGCTGGTCGGTGGCAGCTACTCGGCGGAGGACATAGGCGTGCAGTGCCACAAGCATGGTGCTGCTTCCGTGACGATCAGCTATCGCAGCCGCCCGCATGGTTTCGGCTGGCCGGAGGGCATCAGCGAAGTGCCGCTGCTGCTGCGTTTCGATGGGGAAATCGCCTATTTTTCCGATGGCTCGACGCGCCGCTTCGATGCCGTCATCCTGTGCACCGGTTATCAGCACAAGTTCCCATTCCTGGCGGACAACCTGCGTCTGTCCACGCACAACCGCCTGTATCCGGGCGGCCTGTACAAGGGCGTCGCATGGATAGAGCAGCCCCGCCTGTTCTATCTGGGCATGCAGGACCAGTACTACACCTTCAATATGTTCGATGCGCAAGCCTGGTTTGCGCGTGACGTGATGCTGGGGCGCATCAGGCTGCCGGGCAAGGAAGACATGGTGGCGGACAGCCTGACCTGGCAGGAGCGCGAGGCCACGGTGCAGGATGGTTTCGATGCGGTCGATTTCCAGACGGCATACGTGCGCGACCTGATGGACCGTACCGACTATCCGGGGTTCGAGGCGGAGCAGGTGGCGGTGCTGCTCAAGCAATGGCTGCGAGACAAGCAGAAGAACATCCTGACCTACCGCGACCGTTGCTATGTGTCAGTTGTGACAGGAACCAAGGCACCCGCGCACCACACGCCATGGATGGAAGAACTTGATGACAGCATGGAACGTTTTCTTTCTATTGAAGTAGAAGAAAACTCACCGATTTAGATTAAAATTGCATCTAATCGTGACATAAGTTGCCGTCCCTTATGTGCGTCATGAGGGACGGCAATTTTTATATATGTCATTTTGAATGCTTGTCATTTTCACGGCCTTTACGCTTGGGTGCGTCCAGGGTGCGGGCTCTAGGGGAACACAGATAATGCAGTCCGGAATTTGGTCTTGGTTGTTGGGGCTGGTGGCGATGCTGGTGGTACCCGTCGCGCTGGGCGAGATACTGTGGCGGCGCTTTTCCGATAGCATCCGCAATCCGGAACGCAAGCCGGGCGTCCTGCCGTTTTCCCTGCTGTTCGGCTTTGTCGGCCCTCCGGTCGGCATGGCGGCATTTCTGATGGTGGCCTCATGGCTTGAGCGGGACATGCCCAATTCCCGTCCGGCCAACGATATGCTGATCGTGCTGTTTTTCTTTTCATATGTTGCTGGTGGAATCCCTGCGCTTATTTGCGGCGGCGTCATGGGGGGCTTGCGCAAACGCTTCAAAGGTTGGGCAGGTATTGGGGGCGCGGTGCTCCTGGGCGGGCTTCTGGCGTTCATCTTCTTCACCATGACCGGCCTGTATGCAGACTTCCAGGAAGGCTGGCGTGCCATCGTGTGCGGTGCAGTCGGCGGGCTGGGCAGTGCCTCCATTGCCTATGGTGTCTGGCGGCGCGAGATCAGCGACTGAAATACGGGGCTGCCCCGTTGCAATACGGTTTTTTGCGAGGAGCCTGGATGTTGCCGATGGGGCACTATTCCAGGCCGGGGGCTCAGCGGCGTGATGCCGAGCGAGTACAAGTTGCCGCGGCTGGGTCGGCTGAACGGTTTCCTGTATTCAGTCATTTATCCATCATTTGAAATTTTTATTTGATATTTTTTCAAATGATGGATTTTTTGCGTTCATTTGATATGATGTGGGCATCCATGGACCCGTTGCAGGAGACGATCATGCCGGCCACTCCCCACGCTGTTCCCGATGCTGCTGTCGTGCTGACGAAGGCAACGTTGCGCGCTGCCGAACAATTGGGGTTGAACAATTCAGCGCTGGCATCGGTGATCGGTGTCAGCGAACCCACGATCTCGCGGCTCAAGGCGAATGGCCGCACCATCAGCCCGGACTCCAAGGAAGGGGAGCTTGCCCTGATGCTCATTCGGGTATTCCGCTCGTTGGATCCGCTGGTAGGGGGCGACGCGCACAAGCGAAAGTTGTGGATGGAAAGCCATAACAACGCTTTGCTGGGCAGCCCGATACAGCTGATCCGCAAGGCCGAGGGCCTGGTCCGCACCTTATCGTATCTGGATGGTATGCGGGCTGCGACATGAATGGGGCCGCCTGGAACCCCGCCTGGTTACAAGATCACGCAGGCAGCCTGGCGATGGAAAATGCCTGGCGCGGCGTGGAAACCCAGTACATTGCGGCCTCCATGAAACTGGTGGACTCCCTGGAAGAACAGGGCCTGCTGGAAATTCTCCTTGAAGAAAGCAAGCCGCCGGCTCAGAGGAAATCGCCAGGTCAGCATTATTTGTTGCTGAGCCCGTTCCGTTACTTTCCCCAGCATGATTCACGTTTCCGGCCAGCACGCCAGAGTGGCCTGTGGTATGGCTCGTCCACGCTCGATGGGGCCTGTTCCGAAGTTGCGTACTGGCGCATGCGTTTCCTGCTGGATAGCGAAGCGCTGGCAGCCGATGGTGAGCTGATCACCGAGCACACTTTCTTTCAGGCGTCCGTGCGCGGCAATGCAATCAACCTCATGGCTGAACCCTGGGCGGGGTTGGCGCATCTGTGGAAGCATTCCACGGACTACCGGGCTACCCATGCGCTTGCTGCAGCGGCCATGGCAGCATCCATTGAATGGATTCAGTATGAATCCGTTCGTGCGCCTACCTGCGCGTTGGCGGCCGTCCTCACGCCCACGGCTGTTCACGCCGCATCGGCGAGACTGGAGCGTTCCAAGCAGGAATGGGTGTGCAAGGCAACCTTGGCTGGCGTCATGATGATCCGCAAAAACGGGCAGGGCAGATTCGAGTGGCGTCCGGAGTGAGGCGAAGCAGCTTGCAATTGGTCGGATTGGGCTTGTCGTGCTGCCTGGGGGTGTCAGACTGCCTGACGGGATGCCATGCGGCAACTCACAAATCGTTGACGCCAACCAGCTTGGTATGACTCATGCAGTGGGCGGAAATCTTGTATAGAAACACCAGGTAGCCCAGGCCCAGCGTAACAATGCTGATGATCGCCCACAGGACGATATTGCCAATAATGCTGGCCAGGTCGATGGTGCAGACCAATCGTCCCACGCGTTGCCCCTGCGCATCATAGGCATAGGTTTTGCTGATGATGAACTTCTGCATGTAGTAGGGAAACACGAACATCGCCAGCCCTAATGTGACGATTGTGAGCAGAACCCAAACGATCATATGCCCGAGGGCTTCCATGAAGCCAAGTTCTGACTTGAGCTGCAGATTATTGAAGGCGCTGGGCATTGTGCAATCCACTGGGCGAAGCAGCGTCAGCGCGCCCGGGCCGTGCGACGCGTGAGCGTAACAATTGCCATCGGGGTTCCAACTGCCATGAACACGGCTCCCAGGATCATAAATGTAGGGCTGTTGAGCGCCAGCCCGGAAGACAGGAAGGTAACGCCGGAGCACAACAAAGCGATGGACGCGGGGATGAATGCGGTCATAGTCATGGTTGGATTGTGGCACAGGTTGCGCATGGCAGGTTGGGGGACGCCGGTAAAAGGCTGGCGCGATGGTGGCTATTCGTGAGGGAGGGGCAAGCTCAGGCCGAGTACATGGACTGCAGGATTGGGTTGGGGCAATTGTTAGGTAGGCTGGTGTGCGCGGCGGCATATGACGAGATTAGCACCTGGCTGCTAAGATACTTTCCGTATAAGTCAGAGGCTTCTGAAAACGCATTACAGAGAGGCCAGCTTTTCGCGTTGGCATATCCGCAATGTTGGGTTGGCGATAGAAATCACATGAATATCAATGATAAGTATTATGGTGAAGCCCTCAGATCGCTTGAGAGAGGCGAACGGCGCGATGAGCTATGGGCTAAAGCTTATGCCAAGAGCCAGGGTGACGAATCAAGGACAAGGGCGCTGTATATTGAGCTACTTGCCGGATATCTGGCAGTGACTGACCCTGACCTAGCCGAGGAAAGAGCGCGTGCCGAGGCTGAAAGGGCCAACAAACAAAAAATGTTGAGTTATGGCTCTTACCGGCTCGGCTATAACCTTGCTAGAAAAGGATGGGGCGGGAGTCTTTGGTTGATCGCTATTTTGATTGTGGTGATAGTTGCGGTAGCGGCTGGGGGCTAAGTATCTGGATCTCACGGCAGTTCAGAACTGCACGGATGGATCGAATGCAATCGACGGCCAGCAGTTCTACCGGGGGGTATATTCAGATATGGGATAGGCCAGTTGCGGACGATGCGGCAATTCGTTTTGCGGAGCAAAGGCGTAAGTGCGGAGCAAAACAAAAAGCCCGCTGTGTGAGCGGGCTTGGTGTAAGTCTTTGAATTCTTTGGCGGACAGGGTGAGAGAAAAACCCACTTGATGTTTTTCCCTGCCATTTCAATAGGTTAGTGGTTTGGTGGGTTAAATTATTTTTACCTACCTTTTACCTGTCTGGTAAGAGTATAACACAAATATTATTGAATAATAATTATTCTTATTTAATGTATTATTTAAAAATAAATTAATTTATATATTAAAGAATATATTTATTTATTAAACTTTTTTGATCCCTTTACCTTTTTCCCCTTGGTCAAAAGGTAAAGGGATTCCCTACCCGGCTTGTATTAAAAGCAAGGTTGAGAAAACCCTTTTACCTTTTGACCTGTTGGGTGTCCCCTTGGCCGTTTCGGTCTTATAGACTTAAAGAGTTGCTATAAGTTAGTAAGTTCCGTTTTTTAAACTCCTGTCCTTCTTGACAGTTCAGCCAACCCTTACCTTGGTTAGTTGTGCCCTTATGCTGATCCTCGTTCTAGGGCTTCACTCTTTATTTACTTCCCTCTACTCTGTCATTGCTGTTGGTTGTTTGCCAACTGATTTTCGAGATTTTCAATAAAGAGCTTGTCTGTTATCTATTACCTTATTGTTAGGTGGTTTTAAGTGCTGTCCAACAGCCTTTCGTTCTGTCATAAAGCCACCCCAATTTTAGGGAACTAACTGATATTTGTAGAACCGGGTGAGAAAAGAAAACTCAGACGTATATACAAACATAACACTATTAATGTAATAAATTAAAAATAAATGTCAAATAAAAAGCCCACTTAAAAAGTGGGCTAATTATTCTGCTGGTGTTATGTTTGTACGTCAAGTTTAGGCATAGGCAGAACTATGATTGACAATTAAATAATAGCAAATTAAAAAATAATGTCAATAGTAAAGTGATATATCTTTTTGCTTGGATGTTTAATTGTCTTTGAAAATCAAAAAGCCATCTAAAAAGATGGCTTATGATTTTTTACTAACTTAATTACTAATTTGACTTAGTTTATTTCAAGCCCCACGTGTGGGGCAACTATTTGGCAAGGCTAACCTGACCAAATGACTAACACAAGGTTAGTTATTAAATAATAACAAATAAAAAAATAATGTCAATAGCAAAGGCTATGGAACTATGAAAATAGTTAACTATAAAACTATGAATATAGTTCAGTTGCTATATTCATAGTTTGACAGGGTTCGGGATGTATTCCCGAGGGGTGTTTTTTTTGTTCCCCTGAAAGGGGCCGCGTATCTCGTAGAGATACATAGTCGGTCACTATGTATTTCAGCAGTTGTTTTTGTTGTGGTTGTTTGACTGCCAGAATATACCCGCTATAAATATAAGAAGATAGGGGGAGATTATGGCAGGCTATCAGTTTATTCACATAGAAAGCTATGCTCGTTTTGGGTCAGAAAGGAAAGATCCAAAATCTGGCAAGATTAATAAAAAGTGGTCTATAAGAGATATAGTTGCAGAAGCAAGAAGGGAGCAGGGGGCAATTTCACATATAGAAAATCCACAAGAAATTGATTCTGGCTTGGTGTATGGAATGCCACTTTTAGAACTTGAAAAAATAGCTCATGCTTGGGGCGATAACTCAAAGGACAAGACAGGTAAAAAATTACGAAAGGATGGGCATTGTCTTCTGGCTGGTGTGATTTCTTTGCCTGACAGTGAAAAAGGGGATTGGGAAAAGTTTAAGGCTAAATCTGTTGAGTGGTTAAAAAAGAATTATGGAGATAGGCTTAAAACTGTTGTTGAGCATTTGGACGAAAGTCATCCCCATATACACTTTTACTGTGTGCCAAGGCCAGGAGAGACTTTTGAGACTATCCACGAAGGACAAGCAGCAGCAAAAAAAGCAGCAGCCCAGGGGAAGGTTAAAGGTGAGCAAAATCAAGCTTACATTGAGGCTATGAGGGGTTTCCAGGATGCTTTTGCTAATGTTGCTCAAAGGTTTGGGCTTGCTAGGTTAGGACCAGGCAGGAGAAGGCTCACAAGGGAGCAGTGGAAATCTGAACAAATTCAGGCTGAGGCATTAAAAAGGGCTAGGGAAAAAGCCAATAGAATATATAAAGATGCTAAGAAAAAGGGTATTGAAGATAGTAAAACAGTTGGTTTTTTAGATAAGATGAAATTGAGTTGGCATCAACCTAGCAATGAACTCAAAAAAGAAAATGAAGAATTAAAACGTAAAAATAAAGAATTGGAACAAGAAAAAGAAGAGTTAAAAGAAAAGTCTCGCTCATCAATTGCAAGAGCACTTGATGAAATCAGAAAATCTGAAAAATTAAAAGAAGAGTTGCAAGAAAACAAAAATCAAAAAAGAACAATGGAGGACGAACTAAAAGAAAAGAACAAAAAACTGTTAGACATATACCACAAACAACAACAGCAAGAAAAAAGACAAGATCAGCCTAATAAAAGATTTAGCATATAAAAAAGCCCCATTGCTGGGGCTTAAATTATTATGACTGATTGATTCTTTCCAAAATCTTTTTTTGGAGTGGATCAATCATCTCGTGAAGTTCTTTTATTGTAAAGTCACTTGAATATATTTTATTGTTAATATCTTCGTTCTCATGCCCTAGGACTTGGGTTCTTGCTTCCCATGTAATTTTATTTTTTTTAAGGTAATCGTTGAAGTATTTTCTCAATGAATGAAAAACCAGCTTGTCTCTATGGGTTTTTGTTGCTGTAAGCAAACGAGCAAACTTCTTGCCTAAAGCATTTCCTGCCCCTTTGCCTTCTCTTTCTCTATATCTAAAAATCTTGCTTTCTGGTTGCTGTGATTTTTCAGCATAGGCAAAGAATTCTTTTGTCAAATCACAATCAGGAAGTGGTATTTCTCGCTTACCAGCTTCTGTCTTTGCCACAAAAAGCTTAATATATGGAATACCTTCATCACTGAAAAACAAGTTTGTTTTTTTCAGTGCTGTTATTTCGCTGGCTCTCAAGCCACTAATTAAGGTAATCAAACAAGAAAAATAAAAATCTTTGTCCCTGTCATATTCTCTTTTGAAAAGCTCATTTGTGAAGATTTGAATTATTTCGTTGTCTTCAAAAATTGAGTAGGTTGATTGATCTTTTTGCTTTTTTGATAATAGTCCTTGTCCCTGGCAGGGATTTTTTTCAAAGTAATAACCTTTATCAATGGCAAAGTTAAAAAAGCTTTTCAACACTGATATTTTATTGTCTGCTGTTCTATGGCTATTTTTCTTATCAACCAATAAATGCTCTTGATACCTGACAATATCACTAATCAAAATTTTTTGAATGTCGCAATTTTTGACAAAAACAGCAAACTCTTCAATATTGGTTTTATATTGTTGGACTGTTCTAACTTCAAGTTTTTTAAAAAGAAGAAGCTTGTCCAAGACTTCCCTGATGGTTAAGCCTTTTTTATTGGTTGGAACAACACAAGCAAGAGATTCCACGGCATCAGAAGTTAAAACCTGCTGTCGTGGAGCCTGATAGCCTGAACCTGTCAGCATTGCTATGGCTTTAAGAAGTGCGTCATTGTCTTCTTGACTGCCATCTGTCTTGAAAATGCCTCTGCTGGTATCAATTTCAAGTTTTCTAATGTTGTTTTTCCAGTCATCATTAGACATATTGCTTCTCATTCTCAAAACAAGCTCATACAAGGGTATAGCTCGAATGATAGCTTCAGTTTTGTCTTTTGTATGAAGTGATTTTTTGAACTGCTTCCCTGCTATGGAGGTGTGGAAGCAGTAAATCCCAGTCTCTGGACGCGGATAGATGGGAAGGGATGAAGGCATTTTACCTACCTTTTACCCAAACCCTAACCCAGAAATGAAAAAACCCTTGAATAATCAAGGGTTTAGAATGCTTGGCGGACAGGGTGAGATTCGAACTCACGATACGCTTGCACGTATACCGGATTTCGAGTCCGGCGCATTCGACCACTCTGCCACCTGTCCTTAGGTAACCGCAGCGGTACGTGTTGAACGCTGCAGTGGAAGAAAAAATAAATTATATCGGGTATTTTTTTTCTTGGCAAGTGTTTTGCGTTTGGGGATAAACGCACTTGGGATTGGAAGCTGCACAAGGAGAGCAAGCAGGTTAATGCCATCCACAAGCACAGTCGTGCCAGCTATCTAGCCCGGGCTGCGGGTGGATGGTGTCGGGGGCATGTCTTCCTCGGCTTGGGATTCCAGTGCCGCCAGTTCGCGCCGCGCCAGCAGGCCGGCCTTGAGCAGCTGGCGCATGGGGAAGGTCAGGTTGGCGGTATCGGCGTCGGTGTCCGCCGCCGACGGCGCCAGCGTGATGTCCGCGGCCGGTCGGTTGGGGTCGAGCAAGCCGAAGAACTGGTCCAGCGCTTGCTGGATGGCCGGCGGCGTCGCGGGCAATTCCGCCAAGGCGCCGATGATGGATGCCATCTGCGAGGCCAGGATGTGGTTCTGGATCACCAGGTTGTTGACCTCAGGCACCAATACCTGCCGCGAGCGGGGTTCGCGTGTCATGCGGTAGAAGGCTTCAGCCATGTTTGCCAGGGCTGTATGCAGGTTTTTCCGTGCCAGCATCCAGTCCAGCCTGGCCTGTTCCAGTTCCGTGTCGTGCTCGTCGCTGGGGTCTGCCGCCGCGGTGCGGCTGGCATCCACGTAGGCCAGGCCGGTGCGCAGATATTCGCGGTTAGCCTTCAGGCTGGCGCGCGCCATCGGCGCCATATAGCGCTGTTCCCACCAGGGTAGGATATAGCTGCAGATCAGCGCGATGATGCAGCCCAGAAATGTGTCCAGCGCCCGTTCGCTTACCATGAACAGCGAACTGGGCGATACCAGGTGGAACACGATCAGCACGTAGATCGTGATGAACAGCGAGCTGGCCATGTAGTTGAGCTGGATCAGGCTGTTGCCCAGGACGCTGGCCACGAACATGGCGGCGATCAGCGAGACGTGAGAATCCAGGACGTTGAACAGCGCCAGCGCGATGATGCAGCCCAATAGCGTGCCGATCAGGCGCAGCGAATTGCGCTGGCGGGTGAGGGCGAAGCCGGGCTTCATGATGGCGACGATGGTCAGCACGATCCAGTAGCCATAGGGGCGCAGGACTTCGACCGAATAGCTTAGTGTCATGGCCATTGCTGCAGCGCAGGCCACCCGGATGGCATAGCGGCAATGTGGAGAATCCAGCCTGAGGTTGGAGGTCAGCATGCTGAGGCGAAAATCCTGGCGCGAGAGGAAGTGGCTCAGAGATTTGTTGATGCGCAGCGAGCCTTCGGGCTTGGCGCTGCGTGCCGAGCGTGTGTGCGCATACAGCCGTTCCACCAGGCGTGCGGCGCCTCGCAGGCGGCGCTGGACCTGCAGCAGCACGCCATACAGTTCGGCATCCCGCTGGGGCAGGCCTTGTTGGCGCAATTGCTCCATTTCATAGTCGATGGCGCGCAGCTCGGCTTTCACGCTGGTGCGCTCCATGGCGGGGCGCCCCTGTGATACCGCCAGCGCAATGCGTTCCAGGTCGCGGGCGAGTTTTTCCAGGCAGTCGCGAGCGAACAGCATGATGTCGGCGTCCCGCAAATTCCGCCGCAGCAGGATGTAGTCCGTATGCGTGGCCAGCATGGTGTCCAGGATGGCGATCATGTCGCTGAAGATGTTCCACAGCATGGAGCGCTCGGAGGTGCGGCGGTCTTCACCCGGCAGCGAGCGCAGGACGATGTCGCGGGCGTCCTGGTGCTGTTCGATCATGGCTGATTGGCGGCGGATCAGGGTGCTGTAGCACTGTTCGAGGTCGCGGTTGACGTCATAGAACGCAGATCGTGCGGCGATGTAGTCGGCCGTGGCAAAAAGCGCGACGGAAAGGGATTGGCGGGTTTCGCGCAGCGCCAGCAGATAGCTGATGCCCAGGCTGAACGCTGTATAAAACAGGCCGCCGCCGGCGGTATAGAGCATGGCGGCGGGAATCTGGGCGGGAGTGAGCGGCGCGTGCATGGTGACGCTCATGAGCAGCAGGCAGCCCATGCTGATCAGGTTGCCTTTCTTGCCATAGACGGAGAACATCGAAAATACGAAGCACTGCGCCACGACTGCAACCCAAAGCAGGGCGGGGAAGGTGCTGGACAGCCCGGTAATGGCGACCACCAGCGTGCTGAGCGCGCAGCAGGTCAGCATTTCGTTGCGGCGGTGGCGGTGCGGTCCAGGCTGGTCGATGATGGCGGTGCCCAGTGCGCCGAATGTGGCGGCAATGCCTGCCGAGAAATCCCCCAGCAACAGGCCCAGAACCAGCATGGGCGTCAGCATGCCTATGCTGCGGCGCAGGCCGAGCAGGAAATAGTGGCTGTAAAGAAACCTGTTCAGCGATTCTAGGCGGATGTCCATGGCGGAGGTGATGCTGGTGCCGGAGGCAAGTCTGTGTCTGGCGGGGTTTGCCGGCGGCTATCTGCCGTTCCCGGGGCTGCTTGGGATGGTAATGCCGGCGCCTGCTCCTCAGGGCTGGTGCCTTGCAAGCGAAAGTATAAGGGCAGGCGGCCAGTGGCGGATGATGCCTGCGCGCAGGCTGTCGGCAGCAGGTGTGCAAGCTCTTGGAAGTCCCTGTTTTTCCTTGAGGAAAACCCTATAAGTGATGCGTAAGAAACACTGTTTCATTGGCGTGTAGACAGTTCCTGTGCAAACGGGTAAATTCCAAAACTTGTCCTGTCCTGCTATCAGGGGCGGGACAAAGGCAGTCAGAGTCTCCGGGTCATCCGCCCGGGCCAATGCGCCGTTATACCGTCGCGGGCCGCGTCACAAGCGCAGGCGTTGCGGCATCCGTTTCGATCCAGAGCATCCCATCCGGGGTGCGTGCGAAACGTTGTCGATGATTGTGCTGCCAGGGGGCAGGGCAGGTGGGTGGAGCGGTTCCGTGAATCGCAAAGCGCCACAGTGTTCTGTCAGTTTCTGGGGGTGCATCCGGCTAGCCGCCGTTACCCGGGCGGGCAGCGATCGAGGACGTTTTAGCCGGTACAGAAAGGAATATTCATGGAACTCAATGGCGCAGATATCCTTGTGCGCTGTCTTGCCGACGAAGGCGTGGAACACGTTTTCGGTTATCCCGGCGGGGCGGTGCTCTATATCTACGATGCAATTTTCAAACAGGATGCTTTCCAGCATATCCTGGTCAGGCATGAACAGGCGGCGGTTCACGCTGCGGATGCCTATTCCCGTTCGTCCGACAAGGTCGGTGTCTGTCTGGTGACCAGCGGTCCCGGGCTGACCAATGCCGTTACCGGTATTGCCACCGCCTACATGGACTCGATCCCGATGGTGATCATCAGCGGCCAGGTGCCGACGACGGCCATTGGCGAAGATGCTTTCCAGGAGTGCGACTCGGTCGGTATTACCCGCCCCTGTGTCAAGCACAACTTCCTGGTGCGCGACGTCAAGGACCTGGCCGAGATCATGCGCAAGGCCTTTCATATCGCCCGCACTGGCCGGCCTGGCCCCGTGCTGGTGGATATTCCCAAGGACGTGACGGTTGCCCGCGCGCGCTATGCGCCGCTGAAGGGTGAAGTCAAGATGCGTTCCTACGCCCCGGTGGTCAAGGGGCACCAGGGCCAGATCAAGAAAGCCGTGCAGATGCTGCTGGCCGCAGAGCGCCCGATGCTCTATACCGGCGGCGGCGTGGTGTTGTCCGACGCCAGCGCCGAGTTGCGCGAGTTCGCGAGCCTGATAGGTGCGCCGCTGACTAGCACCCTGATGGGGTTGGGCGCATTCCCGGCCAACGAGGGGTTGTTCGTGGGCATGCCGGGCATGCACGGCACGTATGAAGCCAATATGGCGATGCAGCACAGTGATGTGCTGATCGCGATCGGCGCGCGTTTTGATGACCGCGTTATCGGCAATCCCAAGCATTTTTCGCAGAACGCCCGAAAAATCGTTCACATCGACATCGACCCTTCGTCGATTTCCAAGCGTGTGAAGGTCGATGTGCCCATCGTGGGCAACGTCAAGGACGTGCTGCAGGAAATGATCGCCCAGTTCAAGGAGCTGGCGCCTTCGGCTCGCCGTCCGTCGCTGGACAAGTGGTGGCAGCAGGTGGAAGGCTGGCGCGGCCGTCAATGCATGAAGTACGAGCTGTCCGATGAGTTGATCCGGCCGCAGTATGTGGTCGAGCAGCTGTGGGAAGAAACGGGCGGCAACGCTTTCGTGACGTCGGACGTCGGCCAGCACCAGATGTGGGCAGCGCAGTACTACCACTTCAACGAGCCGCGCCGCTGGATCAATTCCGGTGGCCTGGGCACGATGGGTGTGGGCCTGCCATACGCCATGGGCGTGCAGGCAGCGCATCCCGGCGCCGAGGTGGCGGTGATCACTGGTGAAGGCTCCATCCAGATGAATATCCAGGAGCTGGCCACCTGCAAGCAGTATCGCTACACCCCCAAGATCATCTGCCTGAACAATCGTTTCCTGGGCATGGTGCGCCAGTGGCAGCAGCTGGATTATGGTTCGCGCTATTCCGAATCCTATATGGATTCGCTGCCGGACTTCGTCAAGCTGGTAGAAGCCTACGGCCACATCGGCATGCGTATCGACAAGCCTGCAGATGTCCGTCCCGCATTGCGTGAAGCATTTGCGGCGAAGGATCGTCTGGTCTTCCTGGACTTCATCACCGACCGTGGCGCCAACGTCTGGCCGATGGTCAAGGCTGGCAAGGGGCTGACTGAAATGCTGCTGGGTTCCGAGGATCTGTAAGGTGGCTGATATGAAACACGTGATTTCCGTCCTGATGGAGAACGAGCCGGGCGCCTTGTCGCGCGTGGTGGGCCTGTTTTCCGCCCGTGGCTACAACATCGAGACCTTGACGGTGGCGCCGACCGAAGATCCTACCCTGTCGCGCCTGACGCTGGTAACGGCTGGTTCCGATGCCGTGATCGAGCAGATCACCAAGCACCTGAACCGCCTGATCGACGTCGTCAAGGTCGTCGATCTCAATGAAGGCCCGCATATCGAACGTGAGCTGATGCTCATCAAAGTGCGCGCGGTGGGCAAGGAGCGCGAAGAGGTCAAGCGCATGGCCGACATTTTCCGTGGCCGCATTATCGACGTGACCGACAAGAGCTACACCATCGAGCTGACCGGTGTGCAGGAAAAAATCCAGGCGTTCATTGATGCGCTGGACCGCAGTGCCATTCTTGAAACCGTCAGGACCGGCGTTTCCGGCATCGGCCGGGGCGAGCGGGTACTGAAAGTCTGATCCTCGCGCCTGGCCAGGGGGTTGGGCGCGTTCCAAATTGATTTATTGCAATCCAAAGAATTCCTCAGGAGATATACATGAAAGTTTTCTACGACAAGGACGCCGATCTGTCCCTCATCAAGGGCAAGACTGTCGCGATCATCGGTTATGGCTCGCAGGGCCACGCCCATGCGCAAAACCTGAATGACTCGGGCGTCAAGGTCGTGGTCGGCCTGCGCAAGGGCGGTTCGTCCTGGAACAAGGCCGTCAACGCCGGCCTGGAAGTCAAGGAAGTGGCTGAGGCCGTGCGCGCCGCCGACGTGGTCATGATGCTGCTGCCGGACGAGAACATCGCCCAGGTCTACAAGGAATCCGTGGCTGACAACATCCAGTCCGGCGCCGCCCTGGCTTTCGCCCATGGCTTCAACGTTCACTATGGCCAGGTCGTGCCGCGCAAGGACATCGACGTCATCATGGTTGCGCCCAAGGCGCCGGGCCACACGGTGCGTGGCACCTACTCGCAAGGTGGCGGCGTTCCGCACCTGATCGCCGTGCACCAGGATCACTCCGGTTCCGCCCGTGACATCGCCCTGTCGTACGCCAGCGCCAACGGCGGTGGCCGTGCCGGCATCATCGAAACCAACTTCCGCGAAGAGACCGAGACTGATCTGTTCGGTGAACAGGCCGTGCTGTGCGGCGGTACCGTCGAGCTGATCCGCATGGGCTTCGAAACCCTGGTGGAAGCCGGTTATGCGCCCGAAATGGCTTACTTCGAGTGCCTGCACGAACTGAAGCTGATCGTCGACCTGATCTACGAAGGCGGCATCGCCAACATGAACTACTCGATCTCGAACAACGCTGAATTCGGCGAATACGAGACCGGCCCGAAGGTGGTCAATGAGGGTTCGCGCGCAGCCATGCGCCAGGCCCTGAAGGACATCCAGACGGGTGATTATGCCAAGCGCTTCATCCTGGAAAACGCGGCCGGCGCTGCTTCGCTGACGGCCCGCCGTCGCATCATCGCCGACTCGCAAATCGAGGAAGTGGGTGGCAAGCTGCGCGCCATGATGCCCTGGATCGCCAAGAACAAGCTGGTCGATCAAAGCAAGAACTGATCTACCCGAGGCTAACGGCCGCCACGTCTCGAGCAGGGGCGTGGCGGAACGAGTCAGGCAAGGGCGCAGGCCGGGAAACCGGTCTGCGCCCTTGTTGTTTCCGGTGCTGGGGCAGCGCGAGTTTCGCCATGCTTGCGCGTATTCGGTTAATCTTCGTCTGCGAGACCATTCGTGGATTCGGGCGTGGTGCGTATGTTGCCCGCCCCTGCTACGGTGGAAACCTGGTCCGCTGCCAGATGCCAGCAGGTCCGATGCCGGGTGTTGCGAGGGCTTGCCTGCATGGTAGTGCTGGTCGCCGGGCGTCCCCGATGGCAGTACACTTGCGCGCGGAAGGGGGCTGCACGCATCTGTGTATCTGCCTGCCCTGCACTTTTTTTCAGCGGGATGCGCTGCCAGATCATTGCGCTGGCGCTCAATGTGAAACATCTTCCTGTCCTGGCCGATCCGGCCATTTGAACCAACGGAAAATCCTGAATTATGCCGAACCTGCGTTTTCGTGATGCCGATCACCGACACCGCAGCATTTACCTGTTGCCCAATGCTTTTACGACGGCGAATCTGTTTGCCGGGTTTTATGCCATCGTCCAGGCCATGGGGGGCCACTTCGAGGCCGCTGCCATTGCCATCTTCGTTGCCATGGTGTTCGACGCCATGGATGGGCGCGTGGCCCGCATGACCAATACCCAATCCTCGTTTGGCGAGCAATACGATTCGCTGTCGGACATGACGTCCTTCGGCATCGCGCCGGCGCTGGTGATGTATGAATGGGCGTTGCACGACCTGGGGCGCTGGGGCTGGCTGGCGGCGTTTGTCTATGTCTCTGGTGCGGCGTTGCGCCTGGCGCGCTTCAACGCCAATATCGGCGTGGTGGACAAACGTTTCTTCCAGGGGCTGCCCAGCCCTGCGGCTGCCGCCCTGGTGGCGGGATTCATCTGGCTGGTGGTCGACAACAAGCTGGCGATCGCGCCGGAAAGCCTGGCCTGGATCAGCTTCGGGCTGACGCTCTATACCGGCATCACCATGGTGACTGATGCGCCGTTCTACAGCGGCAAGTCAGTCATGGTGGGGCGCAGCGTGCCTTTCTGGGTGATCTCGGTCTTCGTGGCGGGCTTTGTCTTCATTTCCAGTGACCCACCTGTGGCGCTGTTCGGCTTTTTCGTGCTGTACGGCCTGTCGGGCTGGGTGATCTGGATATGGCGCTGGCAACGACTGCGCCGCCTGAGTTCTGGACGACGCGAAGGCTAGCAGGCTTTTGAAGCTTGCATGCAAAAAGGGGCATGGCGCCCCTTTTTTTTATTCCATGCGAATGTCAGGGCAGGGCAGGCCTGCCGCAGCGGCGCTCAGAAGTCGAAGTAGTTCCAGGGCGCGTTGTCGTCGAAGCGCGGGTCCGGGCCAGGGTAGAAGCGGGTGACTTTCTCGCCGGTCATGCCGAAGAAGACGTACATCACGGAATTCCAGACGCCGTTCTCGCGGTAGCGGTAGCCCCAGACCTGTTCGCGCAGCGAAGGCAGGCCGACCCAGCCGGTGCGGGCAGGGGGGCCGAAGGCGCAGGTGACATCCTGCTGGGTCCAGGTGCCGGTGCGCAGGCGTTCGAACGATTCATTGGTGAGGACCGGTTCGCGCTTGGTCAGGCGACCCTCGGCGTCGAAGTCCATGGCCCAGGCATATTGGCCCTGGGGTTGCTGCGACCAGACGGCGCGCAGGCCGCCGTTGGCTAACGGGCAACTGCTGGTGGGCGCGCCCAGCGTGGTGGTGGCGCTGTCCAGCGTGGTGTCCGCCGGCAAGGTCATGGGCGTGGAACAGGCGCCCAGCAGCAGGGTGGCGAGCGCCAGCGGCAGGCTGAGACGGGCAAGGCGAGGAGTGGCAAGACGTTTGGTTTGCATATCTGGCAGGTGTCCCGGCATGGATGACACGGGAGAATCAGTGATGCGTTGGAAGGAAAATGGTTGATTGCTATTGTGCACTGTTTGCGGCTTTCCTGCGTTCAGGCAGCGCGGGTGGCTTTTTTGCAGCTAGGGCGAATTGTTGCGCGACAGTTGGGGTGGATCTGGGTTATTATCAGCGGCTATACGGAAACGTATTGAATTGTGTGGCGCAGCCGTAATGGCTGTCTGACTGATGGTTAAAGTATCAGTCCGGACAATCAGGCGGGTGCGCGTTTTTTCAGCTCACGCCAGGGCACCTCGGTCCTGGCGCATGTCCGAGAGGAATAAATCATGTCTGTAGCAGATATCAAGAAGTCCGAAATCGTTTCGCAATTCCAGCGCGCCCAAGGCGACACGGGTTCCCCCGAAGTGCAAGTGGCACTGCTGACGGCTCGCATCAACGAGCTGACGGGCCACTTCAAGGAACACGTCAAGGATCACCACTCGCGTCGTGGCCTGCTGCGCATGGTCAGCCGTCGCCGCAAGCTGCTGGACTACCTGAAGGGCCGCAACCCTGACGCTTACCGCGCCCTGATCGAAAAGCTCGGTCTGCGCAAGTGATCGAAGTCAACGGGGCTGGTTCCCCATGATGCCGACCGTGGGCGATGCAACGCTGTGTGCGCTGCATCGCCCACGGTTTTTTTACTGTCGGGCAAGCGCATGGCTGCAACACCGTTCATTGAGGGCGGCAGGCTGGACGCTGGGCATGGCGGCAAAGGCATTTTTTAAATAGTAAGGATTCATAGACAATGTTCAATAAAGTGACCAAGTCGTTCCAGTACGGTCAGCATACGGTGGTGCTGGAGACGGGCGAGATTGCCCGCCAGGCCTCCGGCGCCGTGCTGGTGTCCATCGAAGACACCGTCGTGCTGGCAACTGTTGTCGCAGCGCGCAAGGCCAAGGCCGGTCAGGACTTTTTCCCGCTGACTGTCGATTACATCGAGAAAACGTATGCGGCCGGCCGCATCCCCGGCGGCTTTTTCAAGCGCGAAGGCAAGCCTTCCGAAAAGGAAACGCTGACTTCCCGCCTGATCGACCGTCCGCTGCGCCCGCTGTTCCCGGAAGGTTTCTACAACGACGTCCAGGTCATCATTCATACGGTTTCGGTCAATCCTGAAATCGACCCGGACATCGCTGCCATGATCGGCGCTTCTGCCGCGCTGGCCATCTCTGGTATTCCGTTCAACGGTCCGATTGGTGCCGCACGCGTTGGTTACATCGACGGCAACTATGTGCTGAACCCGACTGCCAGCCAGCTCAAGACGTCTGCGCTGGATCTGGTCGTGGCCGGTACGGAAAACGCCGTGCTGATGGTCGAGTCCGAAGCACAGCAGCTCAGCGAAGAAGTGATGCTGGGCGGCGTGGTCTATGGCCACGAGCAAATGCAGGCCGTCATCAATGCCATCCATGAGTTGGTGGAAGATGCTGGCAAGCCGGAATGGGATTGGCAAGCTGCGCCGCGCAACGAAGCGCTGATCGCGGCCGTGACTGCCGTGGCCGAAAACGGCCTGAAGGCGGCTTACTCCATCCGCGAAAAGCAGGCGCGCACGGCGCAACTGCGCGAAGTGTACGCTGACGTGCATGCCAAGCTGGCCGAACAGGCTGCACAGGCAGGGACTGCTGCGCCCGATACGGTTGAAGTCGAAAACATTCTGTTCGACCTGGAAGCTCGTATCGTCCGTTCGCAGATCCTGAGCGGCGAGCCGCGTATCGACGGCCGTGACACGCGCACGGTGCGCCCGATCAGCATCCGCCTGGGCGTGCTGCCCCGCGCGCACGGCAGCGCGCTGTTCACCCGTGGTGAAACGCAGGCGCTGGTGGTTGCCACGCTGGGCACCAAGCAAGACGAGCAGATCATCGACGCGCTGATGGGCGAGTACCGCGACCGCTTCATGTTCCACTACAACATGCCTCCGTTCGCGACCGGCGAAACGGGCCGCGTGGGCGTGCCCAAGCGTCGTGAAATCGGCCATGGCCGCCTGGCGAAGCGTTCGCTGGTGCCGCTGCTGCCCGCTCATGAAGACTTCCAGTACAGCATCCGTGTGGTGTCGGAAATCACCGAATCCAATGGTTCCTCGTCGATGGCTTCGGTTTGCGGCGGTTCGCTGGCCATGATGGATGCCGGCGTGCCCGTGAAGGATCACGTGGCTGGCGTGGCCATGGGCCTGATCCTGGACGGCGGCAAGTTCGCCGTGCTGACGGACATCCTGGGCGACGAAGATCACCTGGGCGATATGGACTTCAAGGTGGCGGGTACCGAAAACGGTGTGACCGCACTGCAGATGGACATCAAGATCCAGGGCATCACCAAGGAAATCATGCAAGTGGCGCTGGCTCAGGCCCGCGAAGGCCGCCTGCATATCCTGGGCAAGATGAAGGACGCCCTGGGCGGTTCGCGCCAGGAGCTGTCGACCTTCGCACCGCGCATGCTGCAGATCAAGATCAATCCCGAAAAGATCCGTGACGTGATCGGCAAGGGCGGCGCCACCATTCGCGCGCTGACCGAAGAAACCGGTACGCAGATCGACATCTCGGACGATGGCAGCATCACCATCTCCAGTGCCGACCTGGATCGCGCGAAGGAAGCCCAGCGCCGCATCGAAGAAATCACGGCGGACGTGGAAGTTGGCCAGGTATATGAAGGCAGCGTACTGCGCCTGCTGGATTTCGGTGCCATCGTTCAGGTGTTGCCGGGCCGCGACGGCCTGCTGCACATTTCCGAGATCGCGAACTATCGTATCGCCAACATCAACGATGTGCTGAAGGTTGGTCAGGCAGTGCGTGTTAAGGTGATCGAAGCCGACGAAAAGGGCCGTCTGCGCCTGTCGGTGAAGGCGATCGGCGGCATCGAACAGCAGGGCGGCCCGGCCGCTCCTGGCGCTGCCCAGTAAAGTCCAGGTGTTCCTGTGCCGGGCGCCTGAGAGGGGGCCGGCAACGGGAGGCAGTGACTTGCATGCCCCAGTGGCTGGAGAAAATCCGGCGACTGGGGTTTTTTACATGATGGATGAGGGATGGTGCGGGCAGGTTGAGCTGCAGCTGCGTCCTTGGACTCGCATAGGTGGTACCAGAGTCAGTACCTTGGGAAGGAGTTGGGGTGTCCAGCGCTATCGACGAAATTATCGCGGGTCGAGAGCCCGGCGGGCATGAGCAACCCGCGCACCATCGCTATGTCGTCACGGTGTTCGGTATCTATGGCCGGCCGGCAGGCAAGGCCATTCCTGTTGCTGCCCTGGTGCGCCTGTTGTCCGAACTGGGCTACGAGCCTGCCAGTGTGCGTTCGTCTATTTCCCGTCTGAAGAAAAAAGGCGTGTTGATCAGCCGCAAGGTGGGCGGTGCCAGTGGCTATGCCCTATCCGATGGCCTTGAATCACATATGCTAGCAGGCGATGAACGTATCTTTTCGCCTCAGACGGCACGCTTGGCGGATTCCTGGCTGTTGGTTTCCTATTCCGTGCCGGAAAGTGAGCGGAAAAAACGTCACAAAATACGGGCGGGCCTCTCGCGCATGGGGTTTGGCAATGTGGCTCCAGGCCTTGGGATCGCTCCGGCTCGGATGCAGGCCGAGGTCGAGGCTTACATCCGCGAGCATGATCTGTGGCCGTATGTCGAATTTTTCGTTGCGGAACCCGTGGGGTTTGGCGATTTGCGCGACAAGGCGGCCCAGTGGTGGAACCTGGCTGCCATTGAGGCCGAATACGAGGCTTTTGTACAAACCTACGGGCCGGAAAGCGAGCGCTGGCTGGGTTCTGTGCGTGAAGACCCGGATGTCTTGCGCGAAGCGTTCAGGCTCTATGTGCCCATGGTGACGCAATGGCGGCGCCTGCCGTTCCTGGACCCGGGGCTGCCGCCGGAGCTGTTGCCTGCCGAATGGCGCGGCATTGCCGCACGGAGGGTGTTCAGTGAGCTGCACCGGGTGTTGAAGCCTCTTTCG
Organism: Kerstersia gyiorum; assembly: GCF_048595715.1. Classification (NCBI taxonomy): domain Bacteria; kingdom Pseudomonadati; phylum Pseudomonadota; class Betaproteobacteria; order Burkholderiales; family Alcaligenaceae; genus Kerstersia; species Kerstersia gyiorum. The sequence continues at coordinate 2,265,209 of NZ_CP169556.1, read as the reverse complement.
GCGCGTTACGTCGACAGCCTGTCGCAAGCCTGTGTCTGACTGCCAGGCCTGGGCTGTATTCCATACGCCAGCAGTTCCTGTGCGTTGTCTGTTTGATACCCCTGTGTAATGGCACTGGCGGCAATCAGCGTATTGCCCGGAACCTGGGGCAAGTCATGCTGGCGCCAACGCCGCGCCCGCCTGCGGCGTTTTGTGGCCGCGGGAATCAGGGGTGTTCCATCAGCATGACGGCACTGGTGTCCGGAACCAGCGCTTCGAAGATATGGGTTTCATCCGCAGGATAGCTGGCGTAGTCGCCAGGGCCGAGTTCCACGGTCTGGTTGAGCGGGCCGACGCGCGCGCGGCCATGACAGATGACAACATGCTCGGCAGTGCCGGACGGGTGGGGGATGGACACCCGGGGCTTGCCCGGTTGCGCGACCAGGCGGTACATATCGCGCTGCATGCCGGCCGGGCAAACCGCCAGCAGGGTTGCCACATAGTTGGCCTGTTCCGATGCCAGGGCCATGCCTTCGCCGGCACGCAGCACCTGTATCGGCGGCCTGGCGGGCGCAATCAGGCGCGTTACCTGGATTTCCAGTGCCATGGCGAGTGACCAAAGGGTTTCGAGACCAGGGTTGCCGATGCCAGCTTCGATTTGCGAGAGCGTGGATTTGGCTACGCCCGCTCGCTTGGCCAGTTCCGAAACTGACAGGCCCATGCGTTCCCGTTCGCGTCGCAACGAAGCGGAAAGAATAGCGATCGGAGAAGAAAATGGCGCTTCAGGCATGCATGAATCCTTGTTCAACGGGCTAGCCAGGCTATTTGACCATGACGTATTGCCGTGCGTGCTGTTGGATTAGTGATGCGCCGCGCCGGCGTGTTGTACAGGACTGGTCCGGAGGAGGCCTTTCGGGCATGGGCAGGCTGGCCTGTCGGGCTTGGAGGAGTCTCTTTTTGTTCATTTTACAGAACGTTTGTTCAGTTTGACGAACTTGGAATATTTGTCCATTATATCGTCCACTTGTTTTATTTATAGAACGGTGGTCTGGCAGACCCTAGACTGGAGAGGTGCTGCAGACATGCCGATACATGGAAAAGAGATGGATAGGCGGACAAGCGGCGTGGTGGAAATGATCGTGGCCATGGTGATTTCCGGCACGATAGGCTGGTTGGTACTGGAAACCGACATGCCGGTCATGACAGTGGTGTTCTGGCGTTGCGCATTCGGCGGCCTGGCCATGTTGCTGGCCTGTATCGTCCTGGGACTGCTGCGAGGTGCCTGGCCCGGCCGGGGCCAGGCGGCGCTGGCCGCGCTGGGGGGCGTGGCGCTGGTGGCCAACTGGTATTGCCTTTTTTCGGCCTATTCCTATTCATCCATCGCGCTGGCCACGATTACCTACCATACCCAGCCATTCATGCTGGTGGCGCTGGGGGCAATTTTCTTTGGCGAGTCGCTGAGGCTGCGCCAATTGGCCTGGCTGGCACTGGCGTTCTGCGGTGTGTTGCTGATCGTCGCCGGCGGCCAGCATGCGCAAGGCGATTCGCAGGCCTATCTGGCCGGAATCGGGCTGGCACTGGCCGCTGCGTTCTTCTACGCGGTGGCGGCGGCGATCACGAAGCGCCTGCGCGATGTGCCGCCGCACTTGATCGTACTGATACAGATGGGTACTGGCTTGCTATTGCTCTGGCCTGTTGCCGCCGTTCCGCACGGGAGCAATGCGGCCGGTACCTGGGGGTTGTTGCTCATGCTGGGTTTTGTCCATACGGGTTTCATGTCCACCTTGCTGTATGGCGCCATCCAGAAAATATCCACTGCCTTGGTGGGGGCGCTGTCATTCATCTATCCTGTCATGACGGTCATGGTAGATGCCTGGGTCTTCGACCATCGGTTGGGCCTGCTGCAATGGGCGGGGGCGCTGGCTATCCTGCTGGCGGTGGCGGGTATGAACTTCGGCTGGCGAGTGCCGGGTCTGCGCCGAAACGCTTCTGTAGCCGGCCAGGGGTAACGCCGTTGTCAATTGCACCGCAACAGGTGGGGAGTGCATGCAGGCATGGCAGGCAATATGGCAAGGCAGGGTGACAAGGCGGCGTAGATTGGGGGGCGCATGGTGGCATGGGCGTGATGGCCATGAATAGCGCGAGAGCAACAGGCTGTAGCATGAATGAAGGCCAGCGCCGATATGATCGGTTGCGGGTACGCATTCTGCCATTGGTTTGAGCGTTCTCCCGGCCAGTGCAAACCGCCGAACCATGTCCGGTGTGCGGCGCTCAGCTTGCCTGGCATGGTCCGCGCCAGTACGGCACAAGGCGTCGTGCTGGAAAGCATCCGGGGTTGGTGGCATTCATGGAAACAACGATGAACACAGCAGCTGCATTGGTCTGTAGTGCTTTGGCAGGTACTAGCGTTCTGCCGGGCGGCCGGCAAGGATGCTCAATCATGCCGGCAGTCGGAGGCTGAATGGCCAGGCAACGGCGCCAACCGGCATTGGCCAAGATAATTTCCAGGAATCTGGCGGCTTTTACTCGCCAGGTCGTGAAAAACGGCGAAAAGGCAGCGCGCCAGGCCTGGCAGCCGGTAACGGCGGGATTCAAGGCGCCCGGAGGTGCGGGTGACTGGATCTCGGGAATAGCGGTCGGCCCGGCGGGTATGCGCCGCTTCCAGCTATACCGGCCGCCAGGCGCGCACGCCGGTGAGCGGCTGCCCTTGATGGTCATGCTGCATGGTTGCGGACAGAATGCGCAGTCTTTTGCGGCCAGCACGAGAATGAACCGGGTCGCGGCAAGGGAGCGCTTCCTGGTGCTGTACCCCGAGCAGGATCGCCTGTCGAATATGCAGGGTTGTTGGAACTGGTTCGATACCCGTACGGGGCGAGCCCAGGGAGAGGCGGCCCTGATCATGAGCGCGATAGACCAGGTTTGCTTGCTGCATGGCGCGGACAGCAGCCGCGTCGCGGTCGCCGGGCTGTCTGCCGGCGCCAGTATGGCGGCCCTACTGGCAGTGCGCTATCCCGCGCGTTTTGCTGCACTTGCGATGCATTCGGGCATTGCGCCGGGATGGGCGGATTCCAGCCGGTCGGCTGCGCGTGCCATGCGCGGCCAACTGGCCCCGGACGAACCGCCGGACATGACGCTCATGGACACAACGGAGGCCTGGCCTGCCTTGCTGGCGATCCAGGGCAGCCTGGATGCGGTGGTGTCGGCCAATAATGCACAGGCGGCTGTCGGCCTGTGGGCAGGGATGGCAGGGGCGCATGCAGACAAGCCGCGTGAGGTGCAGCGCGGCAAGCGCCGGGCCATGAGCATGACGGATTACAGAAGTGCAGGGAGATTAGTGGCGACGTTGGCGCTGGTCCAGGGCTTGGGGCACGCCTGGAGCGGCGGTGCTGCCGCGCAGGCATTCAGCGACCCGGATGGACCGGATGCCGCACGCTTGATATGGACCTTTTCGGCCCGCCGCTTTCGCGAGCGCCTGCCATCAGGCTGAGGCCGATGCCGTGCGGCATCGGCCTCGAAGGGCGCATTCTCTCTATCGCCCGGGTGCACCTGGCGATGCGTCAGGCGGTAGAGAGGGCGGTGATCAACCCTTGATGACGGCAGCGATGGCGTTGGCCACGGCGTCGATGTTGCCGCTGTTCAGGGCGGCAACGCAGATGCGGCCGCTACCCACGGCGTAGATGCCGTGGTCCACGCGCAGCTTTTCGACCTGGTCGGCCGTCAGGCCGGAATAGGAGAACATGCCGCGTTGTGCCTTGACGAAGCTGAAGTCACCGGGCACGCCGGCCGCAGCCAGCTTTTCCACGAGCTGGGCGCGCATGGCACGGATGCGGTCACGCATGCCGGTCAGTTCCTGTTCCCACTCAGCAAACAGTTTGGAGTCGCCCAGAACGGTAGCGACGACGCGGCCACCATGCGTGGGTGGGTTGGAGTAGTTGGTGCGGATGACGCGCTTGATCTGGCTCAGCACGGCCTTGGCTTCGTCGCTGTTGGCGGCAACCATGGTCAGCGCGCCGACGCGCTCGCCGTACAGCGAGAACGATTTCGAGAACGAAGAGCTGATGAACAGCGTCAGGCCCTTGTCGGCAAACAGGCGAACGACTGCGCCGTCTTGCTCCAGACCGTCGCCAAAGCCCTGGTAGGCGATGTCGAGGAAGGGAACCAGGTTCTTTTCCTTGACGATTTCGGCGATTTCGTCCCATTGAGCCAGCGAGGGGTCCACACCGGTCGGATTGTGGCAGCACGCGTGCAGCACGACGATGGTGCGGGCCGGCAGGGCACGCAGGCTGGCCTTCATGCCTTCGAAGTCCAGGCCATGCGTGGCCGGATCATAGTAGCGGTAGGTCACGACAGGGAAGCCGGCGCGGGTGAACAGCGCGCGGTGGTTTTCCCAGCTGGGATCGCTGATGGCGACTTGCGCGTCAGGCAGCAATTCCTTCAGGAAATCGGCGCCGACCTTGAGGGCACCGGTGCCGCCCAGGGCTTGTACCGTGACCAGGCGGCCGGATGTCAGCAGCGGGGAATCTTGGCCAAACAGCAGCTTCTGTACACCGCTGTTGTAGTCGCTCAGGCCGTCGATGGGCAGGTAGCCGCGTGCGGCAGCCTTGGCGGTCAGCGCTTCCTCGGCTTGCTTGACGCAGTTGAGCAGGGGCAGGCGGCCCTTGTCGTCGTAATACACACCAACGCCAAGATTGGCCTTGTTGGGACGGGTGTCCGCTGCGAACTGTTCGTTCAGACCCAGGATTGGGTCGCGCGGTGCGACTTCGACGGATGCGAAAAGTGAACTCATGATGGAAGGGAGAGTAGAGAAGATGGACGCAGTGATGCGTGACAGGGATAATGTAGAGCTTTCCCCGACTTAAAAGTCTAGCATGAGCACAGCGGCCTCTTCCGATGATTTTTCAACGCGGCCCGATGGTGAGGGCAATGAAAGCAGCGGGATGACCCACGGCGGTGAGGGCGTGTTCCAGCGTTTTCCCGGTAGCCCGTTCCTGTTGCACCAGCCCTATCCGCCGGCCGGCGACCAGCCGAACGCCATCGAGGCGCTGGTCGAAGGCGCCAACGACGGCTTGATGCGCCAGACTTTGCTGGGTGTGACGGGCTCCGGCAAGACCTACACCATGGCCAATGTCATCGCCCGCCTGGGGCGGCCCGCATTGGTGCTGGCCCCCAACAAAACGCTGGCGGCCCAGCTGTATGCGGAAATGCGCGAGTTTTTCCCGCGCAATGCGGTCGAGTATTTCGTTTCCTATTACGATTACTACCAGCCCGAAGCCTATGTGCCGTCCCGGGATCTCTTCATCGAGAAAGACTCGGCGATCAACGAGCACATCGAGCAGATGCGCCTGTCGGCGACCAAAAGCCTGCTGGAGCGCCGTGATACGGTGATTGTTGGCACGGTGTCGTGTATCTACGGTATTGGTAATCCGGGCGATTACCATGCAATGGTGCTGATCCTGCGCACTGGCGATCGCATTGGCCGCCGTGAAGTGCTGGAGCGTCTGGTGGCGATGCAGTACACGCGCAACGACGCCGAATTCACGCGGGGCGTGTTCCGTGTGCGTGGCGACACGATAGACATCTTTCCGGCGGAAAGCGCGGAGCTCGCCGTGCGCGTCAGCATGTTTGACGACGAAGTCGAAACGCTGGAACTGTTCGATCCGCTGACCGGGCGCGTGCGTCAGAAAATTCCGCGCTTTACAGTCTACCCTGGGTCGCATTACGTGACGCCGCGTGAAACGGTGTTGCGAGCCATAGAAACCATCAAGCAGGAACTGAAGGAACGCCTGGCGCTGTTTGTCGCGGATGGCAAGCTGGTCGAGGCGCAGCGGTTGGAACAGCGCACCCGTTTCGACCTGGAAATGCTGCAGGAGCTGGGCTTTTGCAAAGGGATCGAAAACTACTCCAGGCATTTGTCCGGTGCAGCGCCCGGCGATCCCCCGCCGACGCTGATCGACTACCTGCCAGCAGATGCCATGATGTTCATCGACGAAAGCCACGTCATGATGGGGCAGCTGGGCGGGATGTACCGGGGTGACCGTTCACGCAAGGAAACGCTGGTGACCTACGGTTTCCGGCTGCCTTCGGCGCTGGACAACCGCCCGTTGAAAATGGATGAGTTCGAGGCGCGCATGCGCCAGTGCATCTTCGTTTCCGCCACGCCCGGCCCCTACGAGAACGGGTCGTCGGACAACGTGGTCGAGCAGGTGGTACGCCCCACCGGCCTGGTGGACCCGGTGGTCGAGGTGCGGCCGGCCATCACGCAGGTGGACGACCTGCTGGGGGAAATCCGCTTGCGCGTGGACCAGGGGGATCGCGTCCTGGTGACCACGCTGACCAAGCGCATGTCCGAGGAACTGACCGAGTACCTGACGGAAAACGGCGTCAAGGTACGCTATCTCCACTCGGACATAGATACGGTCGAACGGGTGGAAATCATCCGGGACCTGCGCCTGGGGGTGTTCGACGTGCTGGTCGGCATCAACCTGCTGCGTGAAGGGCTGGATATTCCGGAAGTGTCGTTGGTGGCGATTCTGGATGCGGACAAGGAAGGTTTCCTGCGGTCCGAGCGCAGCTTGATCCAGACCATCGGCCGGGCGGCGCGCAACCTGAACGGCAAGGCCATCCTGTACGCCGACCGGGTGACGGACTCCATGCATCGCGCCATTGGCGAGACAGAGCGCCGCCGGGCGCGCCAGGTGGCCTATAACGCCGAGCATGGCATACAGCCGCGCGGTGTGCACAAGGCGGTGCGCGAACTGATCGACGGCGTGGTAGCGCCGAGCAAGGAACTGGACGTCGCGCCTGCCTATGATATGACCGGCATTCCCCAGGATGAAAAAAGCCTGGCGCAGGAAATCCGCCGCCTGGAAAAGGCGATGCTGGAACACGCCCGCAATCTGGAGTTCGAGCAGGCGGCCGCTGCCCGCGACGCACTCAAGACGCTCAAGGAAAAAGCTTTCCGTTGATGGCTTGGCGAACTGCTGGCAGCCGGTCCTGGACCCATGCTGCCGGGTGAAGGCCGTGAGGCTGTCCGGCAATACGGCCATCTGGCCGCATAGGCTCAGGCGCCTGGAGCGCGGCGCAAGTGTTCGCCGCTGCTGGCGGCCATGCGCATGACATCGACGACTCCCAGGACGGCGATCAGCGCGACACACACCAGCGCAAAGCGGTAGCTCAGTGCGGGGACGTGCTCCCAGGCCGGGAATTGAGGCGCCAGGCGGCTTTGCAACCATTCGCCCAGGCGGATGCAGATTGCGCCAAAGGCGATACCCAGGCCCAACGCCATCTGCTGGATGGTGCTGGCCAGGGTATTGGCAGCCGCCATCTGTGGCGCCGGCACATCGGCAAAGGCCAGGGTGTTGATGGCCGTGAACTGCATGGAACGGCACAGGCCGCTGACGAACAGCACGGCGACGATCACGAACGTGGGGGTGGCAGGGGTCAGCATCGCGCAGGCCAGCAAGGCGAGCACGTTCAGGATGCCATTGATGGCCAGGATGCGTTTGAATCCATGCCGATGCAGCAGGCGCGTCGTGAACAGTTTCATGGACAGGTTACCCGCAAATACTGCCAGCACCAGCATGCCTGCTTCCACGGCGCTCAGGCCGAATCCCAGCTGGAACATCAGCGGCAGGATGAAGGGCAAGGCATTGATGGCCAGGCGAAAGCAGCTGCCGCCACGTACTGATACTGCATAGGTGGGAATACGCAGTGGGGCGAGATCGACCAGCGGATGCCGGGTGTGCAGCAAATGGCGCACCGTGATCGCCAGCAGTAGCGCACCGCCAGCCAGATAGGCGAGGATAGCGCTGGTTCCTGCGCCCAGACCGGCCAGTTCCATGCCATAAAGCAGCCCGAGCAAGGCCAGGCCGCTGCCCAGGAAGCCGATGAGATCAAAGGGGCGGGGCTGGTCTGCGCGCATGCCGGGAATCAGCAGCCAGGCGGCCAGCAGGGCCAGCAGCCCGATGGGTAGATTGATATAGAAAATCCAGCGCCAAGAGGCATAGGTGGCGAACAGGCCGCCAAGAGGCGGTCCCAGGACCGGCGCGATCAGCGCGGGCCAGGTAATCATGGAGATGGCCGCAATCAGTTGCTGCTTCGGTGTGTGGCTGAGCACGACCAGCCGTCCCACCGGCACCATGAGGGCGCCGCCCATGCCTTGCAGCACGCGCATCGCGACGAATTCCGGCAGGCTGTCGGCTTGCGCGCACAGCAGCGAGGCCAGGGTGAACAGAACGATGGCGCAGCAGAATACCCGGCGTGCACCCAGCCTGCCGGCCAGCCAGCCGCTGGGCGGAATACAGACGGCGAGTGTCAGGAGGTAGGCGCTGACACCGAGATTCAGGTCGACGGCGGAAACCCCGAAACTGAGCGCCATCTGCGGGAGCGCCGTCACGATGATGGTGCCGTCCAGGTTTTCCATGAACATCACGGCGGCGACCAGCAAGGCGATCAGAGCCGTGCGCGGCGGCCGCGAGGCATCAGAGTGGCTGGAGGAGGGAGGCGTGCTGGTCATCGGAAATAACGGTAGGCAGGCAGCAGCGTTGATGCTTGGGGCGTTCAGGTCGGCAGATGCCCGGGCTGCAGGCCAGCCCGCAAGACGGCACCAGCGCTGCTTGCTGCCGCAGATTTTTAGGAACGAGAGAGACGAAGCGATCCCTGGCGATGGCCGCGATTCTAGCATTCGGCCATTGGCCAGTTTAAAGCTCCGGTGGGCCTGCGGGTCTCGTGCCCGTCTGCAGCCAGTATCCGTACTTGCGCCAGTTCAGGAAAAAAAGAGCCCTCACGTTTGAACGGCACGCCGGAAGTTGGACACTTATCTGATCCCTGGGATGCAGTGCACTTGCAGCCCAGGGGGAGCTTGGGGGGCGGCCCTGCGATAAAAAAGGCTCTCCCCACGCTGCGCCTTCGGCTCGCTGCCCCCCGGGGACGTATTGGTCTTGGGGCGGTCCTGCGATAAAAAACGCCCCGGCGCCCGGAAACTTGCGTCCGGGCGCCGGGGCGTGAGCCGACTGCCTTGCACCGACCGGATGCAGAGGGCAGGCTGGCGCGCCGGATAGTGTCTATGCGGCGGCCAGCAAAAGGGCAGGATCAGCGTTCAATGGCGATAGCCACGCCCTGGCCGCCACCGATGCACAAGGTGGCCAGGCCCTTCTTGGCATCGCGGCGGTTCATTTCATGAACCAGCGATACCAGGATGCGCGCACCCGACGCGCCGATGGGGTGGCCCAGTGCAATGGCGCCGCCATTGACGTTGACCTTGCTGTTGTCCCATTGCAGTTCACGGGCAACGGCCAGCGATTGTGCTGCAAAGGCTTCATTGGCTTCGATCAGGTCGAGGTCCTCCAGTTTCCAGCCAGCCTTTTCCAGCGTCTTGCGCGTGGCCGGGACCGGGCCCAGGCCCATGACGGAGGGATCGACTCCGGCACTGGCGTAGGACTTGATCCAGCCCAGCACGGGCAGGCCCAGTTCCTTGGCTTTTTCGGCGCTGGCCAGCAACAGGGCGGCGGCGCCGTCGTTCAGCGTGGATGCATTGCCGGCGGTGACAGTGCCGTCTTTCTTGAAAGCAGGGCGCAGGCGGGCCAGCGTTTCCAGGCTGGTGTCCGGGCGCGGCTGCTCATCGGTTTCGATGCGTACGGGGTCGCCCTTGCGTTGCGGGATTTCGACCGGAGCGATTTCGTCCTTGAAGCGGCCGGCCTTGATGGCGGCGCCGGCTTTCTGCTGCGATTCGTAGGAGAACTGGTCCAGCTCTTCACGCGTCAGGCCATAGCGCTCGACCAGGTTTTCCGCCGTGATGCCCATGTGGTAGTCATTGAAGGCGTCCCACAGGCCGTCCTGGATCATGCTGTCGAGCAGCTGGGCGTGCCCCATGCGCAGGCCGGTACGCGCCTTGGGCAGCACATAGGGCGACAGGCTCATGTTTTCCTGGCCGCCGGCGATGATCAGGTCGGCGTCGCCGCTGCGGATGGCCTGGGCGGCCAGGTGCACGGCCTTGAGGCCGGAGCCACACACCTTGTTGATGGTCAGCGCGGGCGTTTCGACGGGCAGGCCGGCATGGATGCTGGACTGGCGTGCCGGGTTCTGGCCCGAACCGGCTGCGAGCACCTGGCCGAGGATCACTTCGTCGATGGCTTCGGCAGGGATGCCGGTCTTGGCGAGCAGGTGCCGGATGACCGTTGCACCGAGCTCATGGGCAGGGGTATGGCCCAGGGCGCCCTGGAAGGCGCCGATGGCGGTGCGGGATGCGGCGAGAATTGCAACGTCACTCATGATTCGACCTCATTGAGACATAACAGAAAAATGACCACGCGCCAAAGCGCAAGCCCCGGCCTGCTGGCCGAGGTCAAGCAGAGCATTGTCCATACGGTGCCGAAGTTGCCCCGGTATGGTGGTGGCGCATCCCGGCCAGCCAGCCTGGGTGCACCGCCGGTATCCGGACTGCACACCTGCCGGTGTTGGGGCCGGGCAGGCGAGAGTTCGGATAATCCTTATATCAACACTGTATTGCATTTCTGCCTGCCCGCAAACCTTCGGGCAGAGACAGACGGGACGGTATCAGGCCATGCGGGTAATGGTTTTCCGGAAGCGGCTGAGCGAAAACCCGAACAGTGCGCAACCGATCAGGAAGAGCACCAGGAACGGCTGCCAGACCACATCCAGGCCGGCGCCCCGGAACAGGATGGCCTGGCTCAGTTCCACATAGTGGGTGTTGGGCGCGAAGTACATGATGTCCTGCACGAACTGCGGCATGCTTTCACGTGGCGTCATCGAGCCGGAAAGCAATTGCAGCGGTAGCAGCGCCAGGATCAGCAGCAGGCCGAACTGCGGCATGCTGCGCGCCAGAGTGGCGAAGAAAATCCCCATGGACGTGGTGGCGAACAGGTGCAGCGCGGTGCCGGCAATGAAGAGCAGTACCGACCCTTCCACCGGTACCTTCAGCAACTGCATGACGACCAACAACAGCGAAAGCGAAGCCGCCACCAGCACGACCAGTCCCATGGACCAGACCTTGGCCAGCATGATCTGCGTGGGCGTGACGGGCATGACCAGCAGGTGTTCCACCGTGCCATGCTCGCGCTCGCGTATCAGCGCCGCACCCGTCAGGATGATGGACAGCATGGTGACGTTGTTGATGATCTGCATCAGCGCGCCGAACCAGGACGGTGTGAGGCTCGGGTTGAAGCGCATGCGCATCGCGAGCTCCACCGGAGCGACCTGGGCGCCGCGATAGCGCTGTAGGAACTCGTTGACCTCGGCCAGCACGATTTGCTGGATATAGCTGCTGCCGGTGAAGGCCTGGCTGACGCGGGTTGCATCGACATTCAGCTGTACTTCGGGGTTGAGGCCCGCCAGGACATCACGCTGGAAGTTGGGCGGAATGTCCAGGACGAAGGTGTATTGCCCGGAGTCCAGCGCGGCGTCCATCTGTTGCGGTCCTATCATGTCCGGCGCTGTGAATTGCGGCGGGTAGAAGGCTGACGCAATGCGTGCCGACAATGGGGAATCATCTTCATCCACAACGGCGATGGAGGCGTGGTTGAGGTTCTCCGGCATGGAGGTGGCGGCAGAGTAGACCGACACGGTGAAGGTGTAGACGATCAGCACCAGCATGATCGGATCGCGCGCCAGGCTCCAGAGCTCCTTGACGCCCAACCGGAATATATTTTTCAGCCCTTGCATGTGGTTTCCTTCAGCGCTCCTGTTTGTTCAGCAGGGCGATGGCCAGGCCCAGAATGATGGGCACGGACACGGCCATGGCCCAGAACTCGGGCCGCAGGTCTGAGATGTAAAGCGCCTTGTTGAAAATGCCGCGGCTGATGGTCAGCATATAGCTGGCCGGATGCAGTTCACCGATGATGCGCCCGGAGCCTTCCAGCGACGACACCGGGTTGATCAGGCCGGCGAACTGAATGGCCGGTATCAGGGTGCCGATGATGGTGAAGAACATGGCGGCGATCTGGCTGCGAGTGAAGGTCGAGGCCAGCAGGCCGAAGCCGGTCGCGGCCGTGCAGTAGATCAGTGCGGCCAGCGTCAGCGACAGGAAGCTGCCCTTGACCGGCACGTCGAAGACCACGATGGAGAAAATCACCATCAGCACGAAGCTGATCATGGCCAGCACTACATAGGGAATCTGCTTGCCGAGCAGGAACTCCGCGCGGGTGACAGGCGTGACGTAAAGATTGATGATGGAACCCAGCTCCTTTTCACGTACGACCGACAGTGCAGTCAGCATGGCGGGCAGCATCAGGAGCAGCAGGGGAATCACTGCGGGCACCATGGCGACCAGGCTCTTGACGTCCGGGTTGTAGCGGAAGCGGGTTTCCACCGATGCCGCGTTGGCGTAGTTGATGCCCAGGCGTTCCTTGGCTTGTTGCTGCAGCCAGGTCATGTGCATGCCCTGCACGTAGCCCTTGACCGTTTCTGCCCGTGAGGGCATGGCGCCGTTGACCCAAACGCCTATCTCCACGGAATTGCCGCGACTGACGTCGCGGGCGAAGCCCGGGGGGATTTCGATTGCCAGGGCCAGTTCGCCGCTGCGCAGGCGCTTGTCCACGTCTTCATAGTCGCGCAATGGCGGTTGTTCGACGAAGTAGCGTGAGCCCGATAGGTTGAGGGCGTAGTTCTGGCTCAGCCCGGACTGGTCATGGTCCAGGACGGCGAATTTCAGGTCCTCGACGTCCATGCTGATTCCGAAGCCGATCACGAACATGAGGATGAGGGAACCCAGCAGCGCCAGCGTGGCGCGCAGCGGGTCGCGCTGCAGCTCCAGCATTTCGCGCCACATGTAGCTGAACATGCGGTTGACGCTGAACGCCTGGTGCTTCTGTGGCGGGTGTGCGGTATCGGGTGCACCGCTGGCGACCAGCGCGGGCGCGGCGTCACCGGCCTGCGCCGCCTTGGCGTCCTTTTCGGCGGCGGCGTCTGCCTTGGCCTGGGCCGGATCGTTCTGTTCGATGGCCTCGACCAGGTACGAAATAAACGCTTCTTCGAGATTGGCCGAGCCGCGCTTGCGTACCAGTTCTGCCGGCGTATCGCTGACCAGCACCTTGCCGGCGTGCATCAGCGACATGCGGTCACAGCGCTCGGCTTCGTTCATGAAGTGGGTGGAGATGAAAATGGTCACGCGATCGCGGCGTGCCAGTTCTATCATCAGGCGCCAGAAATTGTCGCGCGCCACCGGGTCCACGCCCGAGGTCGGTTCGTCGAGGATCAGCAGTTCCGGCTTGTGCACCATGGCGACGGCCAGCGACAGGCGCTGGCGCACGCCCAGCGGCAGTTGCTCGGGCAGGGTTTCCATGACGTCCTGCAGTGCGAAGCGCTCCGCGCTTTCCTCGACGCGGGCCGGGATATCGGCTTCCGGGACGGAAAACAGCCGTGCGTGCAACACCAGGTTCTGGCGTACGGTCAATTCGCCATAGAGCGAGAAGGCCTGCGACATGTAACCGACGCGGCGGCGCGTTTCGATATCGTTGGCGGCAATTTCCTTGCCGAACAACCAGGCCTGGCCTTCGCTGGCCGGCAGCAGGCCGGTCAGCATCTTCATGGTGGTGGATTTGCCGCAACCGTTGGAACCAAGGAAGCCGAAAATTTCGCCACGGCGAATGCGGAAGCTGACATGGTCGACGGCAACAAAATTGCCGAAGCGCATGGTCAGGTCCTTGGCCTCGATGGCGATTTCGTCGTCATCGTCGTCCTGCAGCGGGGTGATCACGACGGCTTCGTGGTCGCGCTTTTTTTCTTCCGGCAGCAGCTCAATGAAGGCTGCTTCCAGCGAGCTGGTACCGGTACGCTGTAGCAGCTCCTTGGGCGTTCCTGTATCCAGAATCTTGCCGCTGTCCATGGCGACTAGCCAGTCAAAGCGCTGGGCCTCGTCCATGTAGGCCGTGGCCACCAGCACGCTCATGCCGGGGCGCTCGGTGCGGATGCGTGCGATCAGGTCCCAGAACTGGGCTCGCGCCAGCGGATCGACCCCGGTGGTCGGTTCGTCGAGAATCAGCAGGTCGGGGTCGTGGATCAGCGAGCAGCACAGCCCGAGCTTCTGCTTCATCCCGCCCGACAGTTTGCCGGCCGGACGATCCAGGAATGGGTGCAGGCCGGTGGCGCGTGTCAGGTCATCAATGCGGCGGCGGCGTTCGGCGGCATTGTGGCCGAACAAGCGTGCAAAGAACTGCAGGTTTTCTTCTACCGAGAGGGTGGGATAGAGGTTTTTCCCCAGCCCCTGGGGCATGTAGGCGATGCGCGGGCAGACCGAATCACGGTGCGCCTTGCTGCGCATGTCGCCACCCAGCACTTCGACGGTACCTTGCTGAACTGCGCGGGCGCCAGCAATGAGCGACAGCAGGCTGGATTTGCCGACGCCGTCTGGGCCGATGAGGCCGATCATGAGGCCGGCAGGAATATCCAGCGTGAAGTCCCGCAGCGCGGAGACTTCGCCGTAATTCAGGCTGACGCCTTCCAGCCGGACGGCGACGTCCTGCGGGGATTGAGAGGGCTGCGGCATGATTACTCCGGCAGCCGGACCTGCAGGGATTCAGGCCATTGGGCGTTGCTGTCGATTTTCACCCAGGTGACGCCTGGCAGGCCGGTCTTGACTTGCGTGAGGTGCTTGCGCAGCAGTTCCGGGTCGATGCGGGCCTTGACGCGGAACATCAGCTTTTCGCGTTCGCTGGCGGTTTCGACAGTTTTGGGCGTGAACTGCGCGGTGCTGGCCACGAAGGACACCGATGCCGGGATCACCAGTTGCGGCGCGGCGTCGAGGATGATGCGTGCTTCGGAGCCGAGGGCCACCTTGCCGGCTTCGGTCGCCGGCAAGAAGAAGGTCATGTAAACGTCGGACAAATCGACAAAATTGAGCACCTTGCCGCCGGCGCCGAGCACTTCACCGGGTTGTGCCACGCGGTACTGCACGCGGCCGTCGCGCGGAGCGATCAATTGGCTGTCCTTGATGTCCGCTTCGATGCGGGCAATGGTAGCCTGGGCGGCGGTGACTGCAGACTCGGCACCTACGACCTGTGCCCGGGCCGCTTCGATGGCGGCATCAGCGGCTGCAACCTGGGCCTTGGCGGCCTCGACTGCCGCCTGGGCGCTGCGCACCCGGGCGCGGTCGTCGTCCAGTTCCTGGCGCGAGGTCGCGCCACGCTGGGCCAGCGTTTCAGAGCGGTTCAGGCGTTGGCGCGCAGCCAGGTGTTCGCTTTCGCGTTGCAGCACGGCAGCTTCGGCAGCACGTTTGTCGCTGATGCGGGCTGCCACCTGGGCCTTGGCGCCGGCCACGGTGTTGATGGCCTTCTGCAGGTTGGCCTTGGCCTCGTCGCGCTGGGCTTCCAGCACGTCTATCTGCATGGCGGCCAGCGGTTGCCCGGTAGTGACGAAATCGCCTTCATTGACCGCGATGGATTCAACCCGGCCGGCCAGCTTGGTCGACACGTCGATTTCCGTGGCCTCGATGCGGCCGTTGCCCTTGGCGAAGCCCGGTCCGGGGCCTGCATTCTGGGATGCCTGCCAGGCGTAGTAGGCGCCGCCAGCGATGGCGATTACCAAAACGGGGACGATGAATTTCCTGATTTTTGGGTTCATGCGTAGTGCCTGCTGAGTTCTGATCCGGAGCCGCGCTGGGCGGACTCAATTGAGAATGTGAAAAGCGTTGTCTACGAACAGCGTGCTGCCGGAAATGGCACGCGCCGCGTCCGATGCGAGAAAAGCGCAGAGGGCGCCAGCGTCTTCGATATCAAGAGTATGCCGCAATGGCGCGCGTTCCATACTGTCCTTGATCAAGGAATCGAAACCCGCGATGCCGGAAGCCGCCCGTGTTTCCAGCGGCCCGGGAGAGACGGCATTGACACGGATGCCGCGGGGCCCCAGTTCGCTGGCGAGATAGCGGACGCTGGCTTCCAATGCTGCCTTGACCGGGCCCATGATGCCGTAGCCGGGCATGACAGCCTGGGCGCCCAGGTAGCTGATCGTCATCATGCTGCCGCCTTGGGCCATCAGCGGCTCGGCATCCCGGGCCAGCCGGATGAAGGAATGGCAGGAAAGATCCATGGCCTGGGCAAAGCCTGCGGCGGAGCTGTCCAGCACCCGGCCGTGAAGGTCGTCCCTGGGGGCGAAGGCAACCGAATGCACCAGGAAGTCCAGCCGGCCCCAGCGCTCGCGCAGCGTGTCGAATAGCGCCTGCTGTTGCGCGGTGTCGCTGACATCCAGCGGCAGGCGCAGTGTGGCGCCGATTTCATCGAACAGTGGCGTGACATAGGGCAGTGATTTGTCGGAGTACCAGGTCACGGCCAGCTCGGCACCCGAGGCGCGCATGGCACGGGCTGCGCCCCAGGCAATGCTCTGATCGTTGGCGATGCCCACGACCAGGCCTTTTTTGCCGGCAAGGTTGGCTGAACGCATCCTACTTCTCCAGGACATACTGGCCGGGCGCAGCTTCCAGCGGGCGGTAGCCGGCCTTGGTGGCGCCCATTGCTGGCGGATTGACCTGCTGTGAGCTGGAATGGCGGGCAAGCCACTGCTCCCAGGCCGGCCACCAGGAGCTTTCCTGGCGCGGGGCGCTGGCCTGCCAGTCATCCGGAGACTGGTAGGGGGCATCGTGGGCATGAGTCGCGATCTGGTAATGGCGGCGCGGATGTCCGGGAGGCGACACAATGCCGGCATTGTGTCCGCCACTGGTCAGCACGAAGGTGATTTCGGTCGTGGTGAGATGGTGCAGCTTATAGACGGATTTCCATGGCGCCACGTGGTCGGTCACCGTGCCGACTGCGAAAATCGGCAGGGAGATGTCGCTGATTGCGACCGGCCGGTTGCCGACCGGGTAGCGGCCATGCGCCAGGTCATTGTCGAGGAAAAGGCGGCGCAGGTATTCGCCGTGCATGCGCGCGGGCATGCGGGTGGCGTCAGCGTTCCAGGCCATCAGGTCGTTCAGGCCACGGCGGTCGCCCAGCAGGTAGTCATTGACCATCTTCGACCACAGCAGGTCGTAGGAGCGCAGCATCTGGAACGCGCCGGCCATCTGGCTGCCCTTGAGGTAGCCCGTCTCGCGCATCTGCGCTTCCAGCATATTGACCTGGCTTTCGTCGATGAACAGGCTCAGCTCGCCCGGCTCGCTGAAGTCTGTCTGGGCGGCAAACAGCGTCATGGTGGCCAGGCGCTCATCTTTGTCGCGTGCCATCGCTGCGGCGGCAATGGCCAGCAGGGTGCCGCCCAGGCAGTAACCCACGGCGTGCACGCGCTGCTTGGGCACGATGGTGTTGACGGCAGCCAGGGCGGCAAAAATACCGCTCTGCAGATAATCATCCATGCCGAGATCACGTTCGGCGACGCCAGGATTCTTCCAGGAAATGCAGAAAACGGTATGGCCCTGGTCGACCAGATACTTGATAAGCGAGTTGTCCTGCGACAAATCCAGGATGTAGTACTTCATGATCCAGGCCGGAACGATCAGCACTGGCTCGGCATAGACCTTGGGTGTTGCGGGCGAATACTGGATCAACTCCATCAGCTGATTGCGCAGTACGACCTTGCCTGGCGTGGCGGCCACCTGCTTGCCGGGAATATAGTTTTCCGCGCCCTCAGGCGGTTCATCGCTGCGCAGGCGGGCGATATCGTCGAGCAGGTGCATCATGCCGCGATAAAGGTTGGCGCCGCCCTGGTCGCGTGTCTGTTGCTGCACGACGGGATTGGTCAGCAACTGGTTGCCGGGCGAGAACACATCCAGCCACTGGCGCGCGGCGAAGGCGACGACGTTCTCGTGATGCTTGCTGACCCCGCGAATACCGGTGGTGGCCTCATGCCACCACTGTTGCTGCGCCAGGAAAAGCTTTTGCCAGAACGAAAACGGCCATTCCTGCCACGCGGGCGCGGCGAACCGGCGGTCCTGCGGAGCTTGGGATGTCTCGCAAACCCCGGCCATTTGCGGCAGCGTGCAGAGCAGGTCCGAATACTGCCGCGCCGCCAGTGCGCCCAGGCTCAACTGCTTGCCTGGCGACATGGCCAGATGCAGGCCCCAGTCATACGCCGCCAACAGCATCGAAGCCGGCGACAGCCCGCCCGTCATGCGGGCCAGCGCAGCGTACGAAGATTGATCCAGTTGGGCTGCGGCGTCTTGCAGTTCTTGCGATAGCGGGGAGAGAGACATGAAGGCCATCCAAGGAGCGCGTTTAGTTGAGACTTATGCGTATCAACAAGATTGTGGCATAGCTGTGTATATTTCTCTACGCAGCCGAGCTGGTAATCAAGCGTTACTTATGACAGATGGCTTCAGGTAACCTGCTGTTTTCGCATTTCTATTTGCGCTTTCGTTGGGGAAAGGAATAATTTCCTATTTCAGCAGGTTGTACTGGTTTCCTCAGGGAAAAATTATCGTGCACCAAATCCGGTCAGCATAATTCGGATGGTCAGTATGGTGATCATCAGGTCCAGGGTCAGTGAGCAGTTTTTGATGTAATAAAAATCATGCTGGATTTTTATTTGGGTTTCGTCGGTGCTGGCGGTATAACCCTGGCGCACTTGCGCCCAGCCGCTGATGCCGGGCTTGACGATATGTCGGTAGCTATAAAATGGAATGATTTCCTCATATTGTTTGACAAACGTGGGCTGCTCGGGGCGCGGTCCGATCAAGCTCATGTCGCCTTTGAGGATATTGAAGAACTGTGGCAGTTCGTCGATCCGGAGTTTACGGATGATACGGCCTACGCGTGTCACGCGGGGATCATCTTCATCGGCAAATTGTTCCGGTGCATCACGGTCAAAGCGCATGCTCCGGAACTTGTAAATAGTGAATGGCTTATTGCCCTGGCCAATTCGGGTCTGGGTATAAATCGCCGGTCCTGGGCTTTCGAGCTTGATGAGCAAGGCGGTGATCAGCCCGATAGTCAGCACGATGGGCGACATGGCGATCACAAAAAGAATATCTATGATCTGCTTGAGGCGTTCGTAGATGGGGGAGGGCAGCAGAGAACCCATGTTGTTCTCTGACATGCGGTGGATTTCCACCCGGCCCGAAAGTGATTCGTAGATTTGCCGTGCGTCATAGACAGCAGTACGGTTCAGCGCGCATTGAGTCAGGAAACGCTGCGTGGCATCGTCGATTTGGTGAAAGTCGGCGACAACGCCATCATAGCGACGATCCAGCGTCAGGGTTGTCAGTGGTGTCACCTTGATATCTTCCATCGCCAGGATTTCACTGGTGTACCGGCCGCCGGGCACGACGGCCAGCTTCAGCGACATGTACTTATAGGTCAGGGTGTATTCCAGATAGAGCCAGAGTGTTGCACACGCGCCGCTGGCAACCAGCAAATAGCGGGACACGGGCAGTTGCAGCATGAAAGTGCATAGTGCAAACAGGCCGTACAGGATCAGGACCTGAGGCGCAATGAAGGCGGCAGAGCGGCCGCCCGGATAGGTGGCGCGCAAACGCAGGCTGCATAGGTGGCTGGTGACGTATGCGAGCGTTGTGACGATCAGTGCGGTGAGCTGACCACTATCAGGCTGGAGGAGCGTCTGCCAGGACCAGAATGCCACGAAAGGCAGAAGGACGGCCAACAGCCATCCAACCAGAATGGAGAATCCCCGGGATAACAGGATTTGTTCATACAGCCGCTTGTGGCGACGATGTTGGGCTGAGCTCATGGGAGAGTGGAATATTAGCGTATCGAGAAATCTCTCAGCAGTTCACGATGTTGCAGAATAGCGATGAACTGTTTGATTGGAATGCGTGGAAAACCGACTTGTATTGTTTTTATGGAGGGGCTGTTTTCTGGGGAGCGACCAATTTTTCAAAAAGTGCGTCCCATTGTTGCAGAACCTGCGGCAGCATGTATTTGGCCGCAGCGGTTCGCGCATTGCTTCGCATGGCAGTACACAACGTAGGGTCATCAAGTAGTTGCAGTAAACCCCCTGCCAGGGCTATAGGGTCGCCGGGTGCGCACAACACGCCGTCCTGTCCATGGGAAATGACTTCGCGGGGCCCAAAATCGCAGTCGAAAGATACGATGGGTAGGCCGCAGGCCTGGGCTTCCAGCAATACCAGACCTTGGCCTTCATAGCGTGAGCTGACTGCCAGCAAGGTTGCATTCTGGTAATGCTGGAAAATTTGATTGGTAAAAGGTAGCCAGGAGAGTTTGGTATTGATGCCCAACTGGTCAGCCTGGGTATGCAATGCATCCTGTTCCGGCCCTTCACCGACGATGGTCAGGTGTGCGTCCGGTCGCTGTTTGGTCACGAGTGCCCAGGCCTGAAGTAGATAATCAAAGCCTTTTTGATGCGCCAGCCGGCCAACCGCCAGTACCTGATTGCCGGGCGTTGTGTCATTGCTGCGCTCGAGCGTGGGGAGATCCACGGGGTTGGCAATAATTGCAATGCGGTGCGCAAACTCCTGATAAAGCCTGGCTTGGGTCTGTGTCAGCGACAGGACGCAGTCGGCATGCCGATAGAGTAAGCGGCAGGCCGAGCGGGTCAGCGAGCCAAAAGCGGCCGGATTATTGTGATCGCATACGATGAGCGCAGGAGTATGCTGCCGCCTGATCGGGAATTTGAGCGCCAGAATGGCCAGCAGGGCGCACCAGGGGCCGTTGGCGATCAGTATGTCAGCATTGCGTACTTCGGACTGCCTCTTCAGGGCAAAGATGTCCTGCGCGTAGTTCAGCAGGCGCCGGACGCGGCCTGGCTGGGGAGAGTGCATCAGGCTGCAGCGCCTGATGTCTGCGTGCAGGGGGTATACATCAGAAACCTGGCCTTCGCGTACCAGGAGTGATACATCATGCCCGTTATCAGCCCAGCTGTTCAGCAATAACGCCAGCACGCGTTCGACGCCGCCCTTGATGCTATAGCTGTCGTAGAGTTGGACGATTTTCATGGCGCGGCAGCCTTGTGGGACGTGTGGTGGGAGCGATGCAGCAGCGCTCCTATCGCAAAGCTGATCGTATAGGCCGCACCGATGGCCAAGGGTCCCTGTTTCCAGGAAAGGTGCAGGTCGGGCAGCAGGAGCAGGGCGGCTACCGCCAAGCCTGTTAGCCATTTGATCGTAACGGCATAATGTAGCCCAGCTCGTATGAGGATGGCATCAAGGCTGAGAGCGGCAAAGCCCGGAATCAGGATGAGCGAGCCCAAGCGGATGATGCCGATGGCTGGGTCAAATGCATGACCGTAAATCAGAGGGATGAACAACGGGGCAAACAGGCCGATGCCTGCCGTCAGGAGTAAGCCCAGCGTGATCAGGGTAGGTACGAAAAGGGGAGAAGCCTTGCCCGTTGCGGATACGCGGCGGTACACAAGGGATGGCGCCAGGGCTGCGATGGCGACCGGGCCGAAGAACCACCCACTGTCGAGCAGTCCGAAGGCGGCTGTGTATTGTCCATAGAGGTCGGCAGGCAAGCGGGTTTCCAGTACGATCCGGTCCAGGCGCTGGATAAGAATAAGCGCTAGCACGCCGATCCATACGATGAGGCCTTTGCCGAGCAGCCAAACCATGCGATCCCGGCATGCCTGCCAACGCCATGGTGGTCCGTCGTCGCGAATGGTGTAGACGTAGCAAGCAGCGACGGCAAAATATTCGACGCTGTAGGTCAGGATGAAGCCGGTGACGGAAGCATCCAGGAAATAGAGGGCGGCGATGCAGAGCAGCTTCAGGCAGGAAATGATTAGCCTGATGGCGGTGATCACCCGAGTGTTCTGGTTGATTTCCCTGATCAGGCGCAGAGTATTGAATGGCTCGGCGACAAGCAGGGAGGCGGCCAGGATGAACAGGAGTGGTTGCCGTGAATTGGGTTCTGCGGCCACGGCCCACAAGACCATACTGATGCCTGCCAGTAGTCCAACCAGCAGGCGCAGGAGGAATACCGAGCCCAGCAGGCGTTTCCTGCTGACAGGGTCGTTGTTGGCAGCGAGCTGCGGCGCGACCGTTTCCGAGCCGGCCATAAGGCCAATGGCGGAGAATACGAATAGCAAGGCGAGCGCATATTGGAACTCGCCGAAAGCATGAACGCCCAGCGTGCGTGCAATCAGGCCTACCGAGATGGCAGAGAACGCAAGCTGGAGCACTTTCTCCGAGACCAGCCAGATCAGGCTGGAGAGTTCCCGGCGTGCCAACAGTTGGCGTAGGCGGAAGGACAGGGTCGTCATCGTGAATCAGCGTTGTCTGCTCTGGCAGCGGAGGAACTGCGCTTGCGTAGCGCCTTGGTCACGTAATGCGTCATGAGCCAGGCACTTTTCAGGACAGGCAAACCAAGCTCATTGCGATAGATATGCCATTGCCATTGCAAGTTGCGGACTTTTTTCGATGAGCGGGATTCGGCTTGTACGCGATAGCGGGCCATAGGGCTGACTGTCGGCAAGCGGCGGCCAATGGGAATGCGCTGCAGCGCCGAAAGCCAGAACAGATAGTCTTCATGGCCGATATTTTTGAAACGCAGATCTTGCACTGCTGAACGCTTGATGATGCCGGTCAGATTGGCAATGACGTTGCTTTGCAACAATTGCTCGTAGCTGACTTGTCCGGGCGGGACCACGAGATTCAGTGGGCCGTGTTCATTGAAACGTAGGTAAGCTGTATAGCAGAGTTCAGTGCCTGTTTCTTTCATGAAGGCAACCTGTTCCGCGAGTTTCGTTGGCAGCCATAGGTCGTCGCTGTCGAGAAAGGCGAGGTAGTCGCCTTTTGCCTGTTCCAGGGCCAGATTGCGTGCCTTGGAGACGCCCTGATTCGTCTGGCAGGCCAGCACCTTGATACGTGCATCACGAGCAGCAAGGTGCTCGGCGATGGCCAGCGTATCGTCGGTCGCCGCATCGACCACCAAAAGTAACTCCCAGTGGGGCCAGGTCTGGGCCATGGCGGACTCAACGGATGCGGCCAGGGTGCCGGCAGCGTTATAAGCCGGCATGACAATGGAAACCAGGGGGAACTCAGGCATGTTGGATCAGTGCCTCCAGTCGGCTGCGGTACTGTGACGAATACACATCGTGGGCATATTGTCGGTAGTGTTGGTCCCAAAGTGCCCGTGCCTGAACGCCGCGAGAGGCGATCTCAGCTTTTGTCACGTTGTCCAGCCAATTGCTGATCGCGTCGGCAGTTTCGGCCAGCGCCCATCCGGTCTGCTCTTTGGTCACGCGAGTGCCGGGCGGAGTGCCTAACGTGGTGAGTAGCGGCCGTCCAAGCAACAGGTGTTCGTAGTACTTATTTGGGGCAGCATACCTGTGGTTGGGCATACTCAAATAGTAGAAGCCGACAGTGCAGTGCATTCCTGACAGCATGTTCAAGCCTGCTTCGTGGCTGAGGGGGCCGTGCACGATGATGTTGTCGTGGTTGCGTGCCACGGCTTCGATGCGAGCTGATAATGGGCCATATCCGCCAAAATGCAGCTCGACATCTGTGCGGCCAGCGCAGGCATCCAGAAGATTTTCCAGGCCCCTGTGGCGTTCTTCCAGTACACCAAGATAGCCGATACGGATGGGGCCAGGTTCAAGTGGATCAAGAGGTCGGGCAAGCAACTGGCTGGCAGGTACGTTTTCCACGACCATGATATTGGATGCCGGAGCGAGGGAATGCTGTTGATAACGGGATTCGTCCGCCAGTAGCGTCAGATCGGCATGTCGGGCCAGGAAGCGCTCGATGCCATTGAAGAGCATGCGTGCCGGGCCGCCAATGGCACGCGTGTCTGTATAGTGGTCGTAAATATCGAAAACCAGCGGTTTGCTGCACAGGCGGCAAAAGATCCACGCAGCCAGGGCGCTATCGAGGTCCACGGCATGGACTGCAGATAGCTGGTGTTTTTGCCGGAACAGTGTGCGGATGATGAACAGGTTCCAGCCTAGCAACGCAAGCAGGTTCCGCCAGCGCGCGCCCAGAGCGGCGGCTTTGCGGTACAGGAATACTTCGTCTTCAAGGGCCGGGACATTGGTCTGGCCCCGGTCCCAGCCTACAAAAGTAACCGTGTCCCCTTGTTCTTTCAGGGCACGAACATATTTGTTCATGCGGGAATCAAGCTGCGGCAGGAACGCTCTGACGAATGTGATGTGCATGGTTCTGGTTTGCTGCCGAATCGAAATGATGGAACAGAAGGAAGAAATAGAATATGAAAAAATTCTGATACAACCACTCGGACTTCACGAAAAAAATCAATCCGTAGGCAGTGAATAGTGCCAGGTAGATTCGTGATGATAGTGGCGAGTACCGCGAGCGTTGCCATGCACGAACGAAGAGGGCCAGCCAGAACAGAACAAACAGCGTACAGCCGAGATACCCTGACAGATAGATCAAGCGGACAAATCCGGAATCACTGGAAGTCAGTTTCCTGTCTTCGTACTGTTCATTGTCCCTGAAATAAATCCCCTGGCCGATCAGCGAGGACGGGGCCAAGAGATCCCAGGTTTGAACGGAAATGGTTTGCTTGCGGTCGTGTTGTGATTTGTCGGCAGAAAGACCTTGATAGGATTCGAGCGTGATATCCAGCGATGCTGAGGCGAGTGTGCCTCGTTCCAGTGAGGTCTGGATTGGTTCTACCAGCCATTCGATCAGTTGTTGTCCATCGTCAGAAATTCTAGGCAGCAGGGCGAGCAGCGCGCCGATGACGAGGTACGCAATGCAGAGAGATAGCCGCTGACGCAGGCCATGGGCAAGATACAGGCTGGCAAGTATGTAGATGCCGAACAGAGGCAGGGAACTGCGGCCGCTGAGCAGTGCTGCAAACAGGCAGATGATTTCTATGCAGAAAAAAGAATAGGTCGCCGTACGGCAGCGGGTCTTGTTGCGGCAGACGAGCATGCCGAGGGCTGCGAAGGCGAAAGCGACGCCATGGGAGGCAAATAGGAAGCCATTGAGGCCGAGAAACCGGAATGGATGTCCCTGGTTGTTGCCGTTGATGACATGGTCGACCCGAAAGCCGCCTAGTTGTTCGATGCTCCATTCGTGAAATGATGGGATAAAAAGCTGGAACAGCATCACGACCAGCGGGAGCATCACGGCCAGCCAGAATACTTGCATGACTGCGCCTGGGCTGAAGCCCAAACGCCGCAGCGTGTGCATGGCACCGCAAGCCAGTACACCCAGAGCCGGTATCTTGAGAAGGTATGTCATGAACAGCAGCAGTCCGGGATGCTCACCGTCTTGCATCAGGTGCAATAGCAAAATGCCGTACAGCAGCAGATAGGGTATCCAGGCCAGACCGAAAAATTTCCTGATGGCTGCGGGCCAGTGTCGGAACCCTGCCAGGCAGGGCAGGAGCATACAGGCGCCAACGATCTGGCTGGAAAACACGGACCACGAAAAAGGCCAGACGATGAATGCCGTTGCCAGGGCAATCCATGCGGCGGTCAGGGATTGACGCAGATCTGGTGAACCTTGGCAGGCGCGGGTGTCGGTCGCGGTGAGTGTCATGGAATTCCGGACTGGATCAGCTCTCGATTCAAAGGCCTGGCAACGCTCAGGGATGTGTCTGGCTATACCAGCGGATCAGGGCATCGGCGATTCGATGTGCTGCGAGCCCGTCGCCATAAGGATTGAGCTTGTTCCCGGCCTGGGCACGCGCACTGGCGCTGTCAAGCAGGCGCCGGGTTTCGTGCTCGATACGAGCCGCATCGGTGCCAACAAGCGTGACTGTGCCGGCTTGTACCGCTTCCGGGCGTTCGGTAGTGTCGCGCATAACCAGAACCGGCTTGCCAAGGGATGGCGCCTCTTCCTGAATGCCACCCGAATCGGTCAGGATCACATCTGCACGATCCATGAGGTAGACAAAGGGGAAATAGTCCTGTGGCTCAATCAGGTAAATATTGGGAATGCCGTCCAGCAGCCGGTGAACCGGGCCAAGAACATTTGGATTGAGGTGCACGGGATAAAGAATGTCTGCGTTTGGATGGGCGCAGGCAATATTTCGCAATGCTTCGCAAATACGCTCGAAACCCGCTCCGAAATTTTCCCTGCGGTGGGCTGTGACGAGCACCAGCTGGCGTTCCGGCTTGAGAAAGTGATATTTCTCGACAAATTGCTGGAGCATGCCCGGATCAGCTTTTATCTTGTTGCGGGCAATGAGTAGAGAATCAATGACTGTATTGCCTGTTACGAAAATACGCGATGCTGGCACATTTTCCGCAAGGAGGTTGTCGGCTGCTTCCTGGGTGGGGGCGAAGTGCAATGTGGCAAGGGCACCAACGGCTCGCCGGTTGCCTTCTTCCGGCCAGGGAGACGACAGATTGCCGGTACGCAAGCCGGCTTCCACGTGACCAATAGGAATTTGACGATGGAATGCAGCCAGTGCTGCAGCCAGCGTGGTGGACGTGTCTCCATGGACCAGCAGCATGTCTGGCTTGTCCGTTTCAAGAATGGCGTCCAGGTGCGTCAGAATTTGTGCCGTTAATTCCGAAAGAGAAAATGTTTTACGTTGTACTGCCAGATCGTAATCGGGGTGGATGTTGAATACATCAAGAACACTTTGCAGCATTTCGCGGTGCTGGCTAGTAATGCATACCAGGCCCTGCAATTCTTTTCTGCATTGGATTTCTTTTACCACCGAAGCCATTTTTATTGCTTCAGGACGCGTGCCAAAAACGGAGACGATTTTCATTGATTGACTTTTTATCAACGCAGTTCTATGGCTTGCTTTATTTGCATTGCCTGAATGATGCAAGGGAGTGCTGGCAGGGGAGTTCGTCCTGCGCCCACCTGGGTACAGGTCCACCTGCAGATCTCAAACCTATGATTATAAGGTCTATCCGTAGGCACGGGGGTTCTGGGTGGTAAAAAACATTTTCAGTGAATCCTGAATGCGAATTGTTTTTAATGATTTGGTTTTTGTCTGATGTGTTGGGTGGCAAAGCGAGCATAGCGAAGTTGTTCAGTATTTTTTGATATTTGGTTGTCAGGATAATGGTGCTTCACCGAAGCAATATGGGACAAGGTGCTGGTACGGAAGTTCATTGGGGCAGATTCGAATAAAAGAGATTCTGCAAAAAATAATGAACATTTCCCGGAGTTAATTGGCATGTATTGCCCTCGGTCGATAAATCGGAGGGGCTAACGTGATGGAGGTAATTCAATCTCATGCCATTTCTATCAGTCAGGAGATTGATAGGCAATAACCATTAATAGGGATTTAATGGTAGTGCATGGCAACGGCGCACCAAACCGAATGGGCGTGGCATCTATGGATGCATCCATACACCGGGAGCAGTTGCATGCTCTCTCGTGTGCAGATCGACAGCAGGGGAGAGTGCTTGCCGCAGGATTCTATGAGTTTGATTCTGTCTGCGGCCTGCGCATGAGTTGTTTGCGAGCGCTATACCATTCCAATATCCCGATCGCAATTCCGCTGCTGCAAATAATCCCTATTCCAACCCAGGACCATGCATCCGGCATATGGCGGTAGATGATCCAGCCCCAGGCACAGGCGCCCAGGATGTGGGCGTAGTTGAAGGGGGCGAGGACCGAGGCCGGGGCGCTGCGGTAGGCCTGGATTTGCAGCAGGTGTCCGAGCGCGCCGAAGACGCCCGTGGCCAGCAGCGGCAACCAGTAGAAGAGCGGCGCATCCCAGAGCGGCTGCCAGGCATCCTGGAAGAAGAACAGCGTCAGTGTCAGTGCGATGGTGCCGAATAGGCCGCTCCAGATCAGGGAGGTCAAGGCGTGGTCGTTGGCGAGGCGGCGCGTGACGATGAACTGGCCCGCCAGGAAACAGGCGGTCAGGATGCCATACAGGACGCCGATGGGGTCCAGGCCGCTGCCCGGGCGGACGATGAACAGCACGCCGATGAAGCCCGCCAGCGCCGCGATCCAGCGCGAGCGCTTGGGCGGTTCGCGCAGCAGCCAGGGGGCCACGCCGAGCATGATGAGCGGTGCGAGGAAGATGATCGCCGTGGCTTCCGCCTGCGGCAGGTAGCGCAGCGTGGTGAAGGCACAGAGGGTGGTGAGCAGCATCAGCAGGCCGCGCACCAGCTGCGGTACAGGCTGGGAAGAACGCATGACTGTCAGGCCCTGCTTGGGCAGTACCAGCGCCAGAACCAGCACGACATGGATGAGGTACCTGACCCAGGCTGTCAGCAGTACCGGCATGCCTGCCAGCATCAGCCATTTGCTGCTGGCGTCCAGTGTGCTCAGCGTTGCCGTGGAGGCAACTAGAAGCAGGATGCCGGAAAGATAACGGGTGGCGGGCAGGCTGGTATTGAAGGGGGCGGAGACAGGTTTCATGGCATCGGTTTTTTTTATTGTCTTCAAGATACCGTATTCCTGCCGGGCGTTGGGTATTCAAGGATGCGATGTGTCGGGACGGGGCGGATGAGTTATTAGTCGAAACTGAAATAACTTGAAATCGCTTGCACAGAATTCGCGCGGGAATAAGCGCTTTTCTTGTGCAGCGCCTTGCTCTACGTCAATATCGCCGCAGTGCGCCATGTTTTTTTAAGACAACCTTGGTACCATCCAGAATATTCTGAAGTAAGGCAATTTCTCGACTGGCGCTGGTTTTGCCGGTTGTTCCCGGTGCCGTGGACCCACCATGGCGCCGTTAAAAAACGTAGAGGGAAGCTATGACGCAAAAAGTTGCATTGGTTACCGGTGGTATGGGCGGCATTGGAACGGCGATCTGCCGCAAATTGGCCGATGCAGGTTTCAAGGTCATTGCCGGGGCGAGCCTGTCGCGTGATCCCACGGCCTGGCTGGAAGAGCAAAAGGCGGATGGTTATGAATTCCAGGCCATGCTGAGCGATGTGTCCGACTGGGAGAGCACTCAGGCGGCGGTCGCCAAGGCCGTGCAGACGGTCGGCCCGATCGACGTGCTGGTCAACAATGCAGGGATCACCCGTGATGGCGTGTTTCGCAAGATGTCGCTTGAAAACTGGCGTGCCGTTATCGACACCAACCTGAATAGCCTGTTCAATGTGACCAAGCAGGTGATCGAGGGGATGGTCGAGCGCAAGTGGGGGCGTGTGATCAATATCAGTTCGGTCAATGGCCAGAAGGGGCAGTTCGGCCAGGTGAACTATTCGGCTGCCAAGGCCGGTATTCATGGCTTTACCATGGCGCTGGCCCAGGAAGTGGCAGCCAAGGGGGTGACGGTCAATACTGTTTCGCCGGGCTATATCGCGACGGAAATGGTGCGTGCCGTTCCTGAGGAAGCATTGCAAAAGATCGTGGCCGGCATTCCGGTGCGCCGCCTGGGCGAGCCGGTGGAAATTGCCTCTATCGTGGCCTGGCTGGCTTCCGATGAAGCGGGTTTTGCCACTGGCGGGGATTTCTCCGTCAACGGCGGCCTGCATATGATGTGATGCGAGCCTGACATGACACAGCAACAGGTGGCCGGCCATCCGGCAGGCAATACTCAGTCCAGCTCCCAGGGCGGGGCTCATTACGAAGCCCTGATTGCCAAGGCCAAGAGCCTGAAGGCTCAAGTGTGCGCCGTGGCGCATCCTTGTGATGAGGTTTCGCTGTCGGGGGCGTTGGAAGCCGGCCGCCTGGGCCTGATGCAGCCGCTGCTGGTGGGCCCCGAGGCCCGTATCCGCAGCGTTGCCGAACAGGCCGGGCTGGATTTGAACGGGGTGGAGATCATCGACACCCCGCACAGCCATGCGTCGGCGGAAGTCGCGGTCCAGCAGGTGCGCTGCGGCCGCGCCGCGCTGCTGATGAAGGGCAGCCTGCATACCGACGAGCTGATGAGCGCCGTGGTGGCTCGGGAAACCGGCCTGCGCACCGGGCGCCGCATCAGTCATGTGTTCGTGATGGAAGTGCCGTCCTATACCTATCCGCTCTTCATTACGGACGCGGCCATCAACATCAACCCCGATCTCGAGGCCAAGGCCGATATCGTGCGCAATGTGATAGACCTGCATATCGGCTTGGGTCTGGGCGAGCCGCGCGTGGCGATCCTGTCAGCCGTGGAGCAGGTCACGCCGCAGATTCCGAACACGATCGTTGCTGCGGCCTTGTGCAAGATGGCCGATCGCGGGCAGATCGCGGGTGGGGTGCTGGATGGCCCGCTGGCGCTGGATAATGCCATCGACATGGATGCGGCGAGGATCAAGGGGATCAAATCCCCGGTTGCAGGCCGCGCCCAAGTGCTGGTGGTGCCGGATCTCGAAGCCGGGAACATGCTGGCGAAGAACCTGATTTTCCTGTCTGGCGCCAGTTCCGCCGGGGTGGTAGTAGGCGCCCGCGTGCCTATTATTCTGACGAGCCGGGCCGAGCATATGCGTGCCCGACTGGCTTCGTGCGCGGTCAGTGCCATTTACGCCAATTACCTGCTGCGTCAGCGGCCAGTAGTCTGAGCGTGTGCCAGCCATCGCTAAGCGGCATATTCAGTCAACGTAGTACACCGAGGTTTGCAGCCCGTCATGGACGATACGATTCTGGTAGTCAACGCTGGTAGTTCCAGCTTCAAGTTCCGGCTTTACGGTGTGCCCGCCACGCAGGACCCTGCGGCACTGGAACCGTTGCTGGATGGCCAGGTGTCGGGCATAGGCGGGCGGCAGCCGCATTTCAAGGTCAAGGCGGCTGACGGGCAGCGGCTGGCTGATCAGTTGCTGACGCCGGAGGCGGCGCGCGACATAGGCGCAGCGCAGGAGCTGCTGAGTAACTGGCTGGCGGATCGTCTCGATAATCCGCCGGTGGCCATCGGCCATCGCGTTGTGCATGGCGGGCCGGATTTTACCGAGCCGGTGCGGGTGGATGCCGAGGTGCTGCAGCAATTGCATGCCCTGGTGCCGCTGGCGCCGTTGCATCAGCCTTCGGCGCTGGAAGCCATTGAGGTGATACGCCGGATTGCTCCCGATATGGCCCAGGTGGCGTGTTTCGATACGGCGTTCCATCGCACGCACTCGGGCGTTGCAGACCGCTATGCCATCCCTGAAGCCATGTTCGAGCAAGGGGTGCGCCGCTATGGATTTCATGGGCTGTCCTACGAGTTTATCCAGCGGCGCATGCGTGAAATCGCGCCTGCCCTCGCAGCGGGCAGGCTGATCGTGGCTCATCTGGGCTCGGGTTCGTCGGCCTGCGCCATGAAGGACGGCCTGAGCGTGGACAGCACCATGGGTTTTACCGCGCTGGACGGTCTGCCGATGTCGACCCGGCCGGGGCGGCTGGATGCCGGCGTCGTGCTCTGGATGATGGAACGCGGCATGACGCCCGAACAGGTCCAGCGCGTGCTTTACAAGGAAAGCGGCATGCTGGGGCTATCGGGCATCAGCGCCGATATGCGCGAGATTGCCGCCAGCGATACCGACGCCGCCCGGCGTGCACGCGAATACTTTGCCTGGCGTACGGCCGAAGGCATTGCCGGCCTGTGCGTCGCGATTGGCGGGCTGGATGCGCTGGTGTTCACGGCAGGGGTCGGTGAAAACGATGCCGCTGCACGGGCGTTGATCTGCGAGCGGCTGGATTGGCTGGGCGTGCGGTTGGACGCCACCCGCAACCAGGGGTGCGCAACCCTGATTTCGGCTGAGGACAGCCGGGTTGCCGTGTATGTGGTGCCGACCAATGAAGAACTGGTGATTGCCGAACATACCCTGGCCTTGCTGCGTTGAACGAGCTGGCTATTCGCGTGTGGGCCTTGAAGGCAGGCCCAGCGTATTGAGGGAAAAACCGGGATGCAGTGTATCTGCTGCATCCCGGTTTTTTTGTGGTCAGGACAAATGCCTGGCCGGCCATCGGGCCAAGGTTCAGGCCTGGTGGGGTTGGGGGGGAGTGGGGCGGGAGCCTCGGGCGATCGCGGCGGCCAGCATGGCCGAACAGCACATGGACGCGCCAGCGGCAAGCCAGGGGCCCTGCAGCTTACCGGCATCCATCATGACGCCGAAAATCAGCGGGCCGAGCGCGGCGCCGACATCCATGCCGGAATACACCAGGCCGTAGACGGCGCCGACCGACCCCTTGGGCGTGACGCGGCGGATCAGCATGTCGCGCGATGGGCCTGCGATGCCGGAGAAAAATCCTGCCAGCGCGATGGCAGCCAGGACTGCCTGCGAAGGAATCCAGTTCAAGGCCACCAGGACGAGCATCAGGCCGGACAGGACCAGCGCTGCGCCGATGACGAGTTCATTGCGTGCGCTGGCCCGCGCCATGAAGCCACCGGCCAGCATGCCCAGCGCCGAAGCGACCATATAGCCTGACAGGGCCGAGCTGGCCACGATGGCGGTCAGGTGATGGACGTTCTCGAGGATGGGAATGGTGTAGTTCTGGACCGACGAGAAGGCCAGTGAACTGGTGGCGAAAAAGGCGAAGGCAGCCCATAGCACGGGGTTGCGCAGCAGGGACATCAGGCTGGCAGGGACGGCCGCGGCATGGCCGGGCTGGGCAGTTGCCGCCAGGGCGGCCTGTTTGCGCCGCGTTATGCTGTCGCCGAGGTGGTCTCGCCCCAGCAGGCACAGCAGCAGGACGACACCCGCCAGCAGCCCGGCGCACAGCGCAGCGCTGCGCCATCCGGCCATGACGCTGATCGTGCTCAGGAAGACCGGCGCCAGCGCCCAGCCCAGGCTGCCGGTCAGCAGGTGCAGGCTGAAGGCATGCCCCAGCCTGGAGGGGTGGATGCGCTGGTTGATGATGGCGTAATCCACCGGGTGGAACACGGAATTGCCCAGTCCTGCGATCAGCGACGCCAGGATCAGGACCGTGTAGTTGGGGGCTGCGCTGATCAGCAGGCCTGCAGTCATGAAGCTGCCCAGGCCGAACCAGAGTACGCTGCGCGCGCCGATACGATCGACGATGAAGCCCGAAGATGCCTGCCCGACGCCGGAGGCCACGAAGAATAGCGAGACCAGCAGGCCAAGCTGGGCGTAATCCAGGCCGAAAGCCAGGCCCAGCGAGGTATACAGCGTTGGAATGACGAGCTGGAAGAAATGCGAAGTGGCATGGGCGATGCCCACCAGCGTAATGGTGTGCCAATCGCGATTCGCGGGCGGTTGCTCGTTTTCGGGCAGGGTGGAGGATGCCGTGCGGCTCATACGGGGCTCTGTGGCCTGGGAACAGAAAAAGAGTCAGTCCAGGCAGATCAGGCCTGGTGTGACGGCAGCGAACGCCATTGCGCGTGCATGGACCAGCGGCGCGCCAGTTCATCGCGCAGCAGGGCGGCGTTGTCCGGGGTCAAGGCCAGCCGGGAGTTCAGGTGCGAGCCGTCGCGCATTTGCATGGCGATGCCGTAGCTGGTGAACTGCTTGGTCCGGTTGGGCAGGCCGACGCGGCCGACATAAAGGCCGCCGGCCAGGGCCAGCGCGAAGATGAACGCATAAACGACCGGGCCGCCATTGCTCAGTATGATGCCGATACTGGTGCCAAAGGAGATGCTGATCGCGATGAAGGCGACCGTACCCAGCAGCCAGCCGCCCATGCGTTGTTCCGTTACCTTGGCATTGGGGTGGAATGCAATGCTGGAAATCTGTTCGCGGGGGTACACCTGGCCGTCAAGAGTCAGGGCGTCGTCCTGCAGGCCGTAGGCGGAAGAGGTGTCGGAAGTTTGCATGCTCATGGAGGGGAGATCCTGAATCCGGAAATGCACAGGTGCGAAAATGCACAGGGAAAAACGAAAACTGCCGCGCAAAATGGCATGATCCGCCGTGCTCGGGCCAGGCCAGAGGCTGCGCTGGCAGCCAGCAGAGCGCTGGCCGGAATATCGGGCAGGCAGATGACGGAGCACCATCAAACGGTATCATTCGCAAGTGTAGCTTGAGTCTGCTGAAGCTGCGCTGAAGCTGCGCTGAAGCCCCTGTTGCGCTGTGTATGTCTGGGCGGACGTTGGCGGGCGTGTGCCGGAAGCACGGTTGCGGCAGAGGCACTGCACAAGCGGGCCGCCTGTGCCAAAGCGTCATGTTTCGGGGCGGGGGGCGAGCAGGAAGGCTGCCGGCAAAGATGCTGCCTGGCAGCGCCGAGCACCCCTGTTCGCGGGGGCTCGGCGCTGAACGTCAGGCTCAGAGCTCGAGGTTGTCGATCAGGCGGGTATTGCCCAGCCGGGCCGCGCCCAGAGCAACCAGGCGGGACTCGTCGGGCGTCGGCAATTGCAGGGTATCGGCCTGGCGCAGGGTCAGGTAGTCGGGTTTCCAGCCCTGGCTGGCAAGTTGGGCCCGGGCTTCACTTTCCATGGCGGCCAGGTCGCGGCGGCCTTGATGCCAGGCATCTGCCAGGGCTTGCAGGGCGGCATGCAATTGCGGCGCGGCCTGACGTTCGGCATCGCCGAGATAGCCATTGCGTGAAGACAGCGCCAGGCCGTCGGCCGCGCGTTCGGTGGCGCCTGCCACGATTTCCACCGGCAGTGCAAACTGGCGCGCCATGGCGCGTATGACCTGCAACTGCTGGTAGTCTTTCTTGCCGAATACCGCATAGGCGGGCTGCACGCAACAGAACAGCTTCATGACGACCGTGCAGACGCCGGTGAAGAATCCGGGCCGGAATTCGCCTTCGAGGATATCCGCAATGGCCGGATCTGGCTGCACCTTGAAGGTCTGTGGTGCTGGATAGAGATCGCCTTCACGCGGTGCGAACAGGATGTCGCAGCCATTCTGGCGCAGTTTTTCGCAATCGGCTTCCCAGGTACGTGGGTAGCTGTCGAAATCCTCGTGCGGCAGGAACTGCAGCCGGTTGACGAAGATGCTGGCCACCGTGGTATCGCCCAATGTGGCGGCCTGGCGCACGAGCGAGAGGTGCCCGTCGTGCAGGTTGCCCATGGTTGGAACGAAAGCCGGGCGCTGGCTGT
Organism: Kerstersia gyiorum; assembly: GCF_048595715.1. NCBI lineage: Bacteria > Pseudomonadati > Pseudomonadota > Betaproteobacteria > Burkholderiales > Alcaligenaceae > Kerstersia > Kerstersia gyiorum. The sequence continues at coordinate 2,230,587 of NZ_CP169556.1, read as the reverse complement.
CGGCCAGCGCGGTACGCAGTTCAGCGGGGGTATGTACGATTTTCATGATGTGCGTCACCAGGCGTGGAGGCTGTCATCCGGATATTGGCCGGACTTGACGGCAGCGACATAGGCGGCCATGGCGCCTGCGATGCCGCCTTCATGGTTGCCATCTGCCAGGAAGTTGCGCACGAAGCGGGGTAACCTGCCGGTGGTGGCGCCCAACATATCATGCACGACCAGTACCTGGCCGTCGGTGCCGCTGCCTGCACCGATCCCTATGGTGGCGCAGTGGGCCAGCGCAGCGGTCACCTGGCGAGCCAGTGCCGCTGGTACCATTTCCAGCACGACCATGGCCGCGCCGGCCTGTTCCAGCGCGATCGCGTCGTTGAGCAGCTTTTGCGCGGCAGCGTCTTCCCGGCCCTGCAGACGGTAGCCGCCCAGCACATGAACAGTCTGTGGCGTCAGGCCCAGGTGGGCACAGACGGGCACACCGCGCTCAACCAGGAAAGCGACCATTTCCGCCGTCCAGCCGCCACCTTCGAGCTTGATCATTTGGGCGCCGGCCTGAATCAGCCGCAGCGCGCTGGCAAGTGCCTGCTCGCGCGACAGGTGATAGCTGCCGAAAGGCAGGTCGGTCAGCAGCCAGGCGCTGCCGCCGCCGTGGCGCAGGCCCCGGGAGACGGATTCCGTGTGGTAGACCATGGTGTCCAGGCTGACCGGTGTGGTGCTGGTCAGGCCCTGGCATACCATGCCAAGCGAATCACCTACCAGCAGGCAATCCATGCCGGCGCGGTCGGCCAGCAGGCCGAACGTCGCGTCATAGGCGGTCAGCATGGCGATTTTTTCGCCACGCGCACGTTGTGCGGCCAGGCTGGCCAGAGTAACGGCGGGGCGCTGGGCCGCAGCGCCAGGTTGGGGTGTGCTGCTCAAGTCTTCTCCGGGTAAGTCTTTTAGTTATGGGTAGGCGCTGCGCATGGCGCAGGCAATGGACAGTTCTGCCCGGCGTAGGGAATCAGTCCGCACCGCCGTTTGCGAGGCCGCCGTCTTCCTGCAGCGGGACGTGGTCACGGGCGGCGACGGCACGGTTGGCCGCGTCGACGAAGACCAGTTGCGGCTTGTAGCCGGCGGCCAGTTCTTCTTCGCTGACCTGTGCAAAGGCGGCAATGATGACGAGGTCGCCGGTGGATGCCTTGCGGGCGGCCGAACCGTTGAGAGAAATGATGCCGCTGCCGCGCTTGCCGCGGATGGCATAGGTAATAAGGCGTTCGCCGTTATTGATGTTCCAGATGTGGACTTGCTCGTTTTCGAGGATGCCGGAGGCGTCCAGCAAGTCTTCGTCTATGGCGCAGGACCCTTCGTAGTGCAATTCGCAGTCAGTGACTGTGGCACGATGGATCTTGGATTTCAGCAGGGTGCGGTACATGGCTGTCTTGCGTATTTATTCTGGTGGTTCGGGCGGCGCATGGCGGCGCCGACTGGGCCGCACCGCGCCAGGGCGGGGTGCCCATGAATCGCATTATCGCGGAATTAGGCGTACAGATGCGATTTTTGCCCGGCAATGCTGCTAGAGCCGGTCCTTGTGCTCAACGGCATATTTGATCAGCTCGGCCTGGCCGTCGATCTGCAGCTTGCGGCGGATGTTCAGGCGGTGGCTTTCCACTGTCCGCACCGACAGGTCCAGTTCCCTGGCGATCTGCTTGCTGGAACTGCCGCTGCCTATGAGCGCCAGGATCTGCTTTTCGCGTTGTGTCAGCAGTGGTTCCGGCCCGTAGGGCTGGCTGCGGGCGAGCTGCGCCATCACCGACGCGCTGAAGTAGGGTTGGCCGTTCATGACGGCGCCCAGCGCTTGGACCAGTTCCTGCGACGGGCCGTCCTTGAGCAGATATCCGCGCGCGCCCGCACGCAGGGCGCGGGTGATGTATTCGGTGTTGTCGTGCATGGACAGCACCAGCGTGGCGATCTGCGGCCAGCGTTCATGGATGGCGGCGATCAGGGCCAGGCCGTCCGGGCCGCGCATGTTCAGGTCTGTCAGCACCAGGTCGGGCAAGCCGGCGCCGTCCGCCTGGCCTGACAGTTGGGCCAGCAGGGCCAGGGCCTGGTCGTGCCCGGCCGCTTCGCCGACGATTTCCAGTTCCGGATGGGCGCTCAGGCACAGCCGGATGCCGTCGCGCACCAGTTCATGGTCATCGACCAGCATGATTCGTATGGGAGCAAGCATGGCCTGGGGAGGTAGGTTGGGCTGCATCAGGAAAGTGCGCGGGTAGTGCTGGCTGCGGCGCGGGCTTCAGGCAGCGGAATTTTTGCGAGCACGGTGGTGCCGTGGCCGCCAGCTGAAATATACAGGCTGCCTCCCAGTGTTTCCAGGCGTTCGCGCATGCTGCGCAGGCCCAGCCCGCGCATGGGGTCGCTGTGCACGCTTTCCAGGTCGAAGCCTTGCCCGTCATCGGCGATATACAGGGAGATGTCGCTGGTGTTGTAGCTCAGGATGACCCGCACACTGTGGGCCCGGGCATGGCGCAGCACGTTGACCAGGGCTTCCTGGGCGATGCGAAACAGCGTGGTGGCATGGGTGTCGGGCAAAGGACGGGCTGTGCCGTGGCTGCTGAATTCCGCGCATATCGGCAGTCCCTCGGCCGTGGCGTCGGCGTCGGGCAGTTCCTGCACCAGGTGGCGCAATGCGGCATCCAGGCCCAGGTCGTCCAGCAGGGTGGGACGCAGATTATGGGAAATACGCCGCACTTCCGCCAGTGTGGTATTCAGGCGTTCCTGGGCTTGCTGCAGGGTGTCGTCGAGGTTGCCGCGTGGCGCCTGGCAGATGCTGGCGTGGCGGCCCAGCGCATGACGTGCGCTCTCCAGTATCAGCTTGACCGAAACCAGCAGTTGACTGATGCCGTCGTGCAGTTCGCGTGCCAGGCGGGCGCGTTCTTCCTCTTGCGAGTGCACGACCTGGCGCGCCATGCGTTGCAGTTTGGCATCCGATTGCCTTTGGTCGCTGATATTGAGCGCCAGGCCGCAGAGCATGACGAGCGCCACGCCCAGCAGGGCGATGCCGGCAATGCGGATCTGGGTGGTGTGGATATTGTTGAGCGCCGTCTCGTCGATGCGCGCCAGCGTGGCGTCTATGTCGTCCAGGTATAGGCCGGTGCCCATCATCCAGCCCCAGGGGGCGACCTCCACGACATAACCCAGCTTTTCGGTCGTCTGGCGGGCCGAGGGCTTTTCCCAATAATAGGGCAGCGCTTCGCCTTGGGCACCGCTGCGCCTGGCGGCGGCCAGCAGGCGTTGGAGGGTGGGTTCGCCCCGGGGGTCGCGCAGCTCCCACAGAGAACGGCCGACGAGCTCGGGCTGGCGCGGGTGCATGAGGTTCACCCCCTGCTGGTCGTAGACGTAGAAATACCCGTCAGGCCCGAAATCCAGCCGGTGCAGCAAGGCCAGTGCCTGGCGTTGCAGCGCATCGGTATCGGCACCATCCTGGCCAGTGGCTGCCACCAGTGGGGCAATGGCGCTCTGGGCGATACGCACGTAGTGGCGCAATTCGCTGATGCGCCCCTGCATCCAGGCCTGGCGTATGGCTTCCTTTTCCTTGTCGGCCAGGGCGAGTCCCTGGTGCAGCGTGAAAGCGGAGATCGCGGCCATGGCGACGAGGAAGGGCAGGATGGCCAGCAGCAGGATTTTCAGGCGGAGTTTCATGGACTGATGGTTTTCCCCTGCGTGGTACTACGGACGCGGATTCAGTAGCTCCACGCTTGTACGCCTGCGGGCAAACCGAAATACTAACGGGGCCCGGCGCTATATCTAATTCTACTTAAATGATGCCCGAGTGCGGAGCATGACCGAACGCCGGTCCGGCGTGCCCGAACCACAGGAGGAGAGAGCTTATGCATGCCCAGCAGCAGAATGGATGGGCGCAAGGAATCGTCTGGATCGTGATTGCAGTGCTGGGGGCGTTCGCGCTTGGCACCGTGGCACTGACCCGAGGCGAAACCGTCAATGCGCTATGGATCGTGGTCGCGGCAGTCTGCGTCTACCTGATCGCCTACCGTTATTACAGCCGTTTCATCGCGCGCAATGTGTTCCGCCTGGACGCCACGCGCATGACGCCGGCCTGGAAACACAATGATGGCCTGGACTATGTTCCGACCAATAAGCATATTCTGTTCGGCCACCACTTCGCTGCAATCGCCGGCGCCGGGCCGCTGGTCGGGCCGGTGCTGGCCGCGCAGATGGGCTATCTGCCTGGCATGCTGTGGCTGCTGGCTGGCGTAGTCTTTGCCGGCGCGGTGCAGGATTTCATTGTGCTGTTCATTTCCACCCGCCGCGACGGCCGCTCGCTGGGCGACCTCATCAAGGGCGAGCTGGGCCAGGTGCCGGGCGTGATCGCACTGTTCGGCGCCTTCATGATTATGGTGATCATTCTGGCCGTGCTGGCGCTGATCGTTGTCAAGGCGCTGACGCACTCCCCCTGGGGGACGTTCACGGTGGCGGCCACCATTCCCATCGCGTTGTTCATGGGTGTGTATTTGCGCTATATCCGGCCCGGACGCATCGGCGAGATTTCCATCATCGGCTTTGTGCTGCTGATGGCCGCCATTATTTTTGGCCAGGATGTTGCCGCCAGTGCCGAATGGGCGCCGGTGTTTGATCTGGACGGCCCGCAACTGACCTGGGCGCTGATTATTTACGGCTTTATTGCGGCGGTGCTGCCGGTATGGCTGCTGCTGGCGCCGCGTGATTACCTGTCCACCTTCCTGAAAATCGGGACGATCATCGGGCTGGCGCTGGGCATCCTGATTGTCGCGCCTGAGTTGAAGATGCCCGCGACCACGCGCTTCATCGACGGTACCGGCCCGGTCTGGTCAGGTGACCTCTTCCCCTTCCTGTTCATTACGATCGCCTGCGGCGCAGTCTCTGGCTTCCATGCGCTGATTTCTTCGGGAACCACGCCCAAGCTGATCGAAAACGAAACCCAGGCGCGCTACATCGGCTACGGCGGCATGTTGATGGAGTCCTTCGTCGCCATCATGGCGCTGGTGGCAGCGTGCGTCATCGAGCCGGGCATCTACTATGCCATGAATAGCCCGGCCGCCCTGATAGGCACGACGCCTGAGCAGGCCGCTCAGGTGGTATCGAGCTGGGGCTTTCTCATCACGCCGGACCAGCTGACGCAGATGGCGGCCAATGTGGGCGAGGGCACCATTATTTCCCGCGCCGGGGGAGCGCCGACGCTGGCAGTCGGCATGGCCTACATCCTGCAGCAGCTGATAGGCGGCCAAGCCATGATGGCGTTCTGGTATCACTTCGCCATTCTGTTCGAAGCGTTGTTCATCCTGACGGCAGTCGATGCCGGCACGCGGGCAGGCCGCTTCATGCTGCAGGACTTGCTGGGCACTTTCGCGCCCAGCCTGCGCCGCACGGAGTCGCTGCCTGCCAACTTGCTGGCGACGGCGCTGTGCGTGGCGGCCTGGGGCTACTTCCTGTACCAGGGCGTGGTGGATCCGCTGGGTGGCATCAATACCTTGTGGCCGCTGTTCGGTATTGCCAACCAGATGCTTGCGGCAGTGGCGCTGATGCTGGGCACGGTGGTGCTCTTCAAGATGAAGCGCGACCGCTATGCATGGGTGACTATTCTGCCGACCATCTGGTTGCTGGCTTGCACCCTGACGGCTGGCTTTGAGAAGATCTTCCATAGCAATCCGAAGATCGGTTTCGTGGCCCACGCCAAGGTGTATGCGCAGGCGCTGGCGGAAGACAAGGTGCTGGCACCGGCCAAATCCCTGTCTGAAATGAGCCGCGTCATCTTCAATGACTACGTTAATGCCACGCTGTGCGGCATCTTTATCTTCGTTGTGGTCAGCATCCTGGTGTTCGGTATCCGTTCGGTGCTGCTGGCGCGCCGCCAATCGCAGCCGACTGCCAACGAAACGCCATACGAGCCGCTGCCGCCCGAAGCCGCCGTGGCAGTGGGAGCGCACTGATGGCCCGCATGAACCTGGCCGGACGCTTTTCCGGGGCGGCTAGCGCCGCCGGAGAGGCGGGCCGTTACCTGGGGCGCACCTTGCGCCTCATGGTAGGGGTGCCGGATTACGACACCTACGTGGCGCATATGCGCCGCGTGCACCCGGACCAGGAACCCATGAGCTATGAGGCGTTTTTCAAGGAACGTCAGGAGGCGCGTTACGGAGGCAAGGGCCGGATAGGCTGCTGCTGATACTGCTCGCTTGTATTGCCCAGGCAGGCCCGCGATGATCGCGGGCCTGTATTTTTCAGGGAGACGGTAGGATTGGTCACTACCGTGGCGGCGCGGCGGAGCAGAGGTCGGGAGAGGGCGCTTACCCGGGTGTTATTGGTGATTTAATTTTATCCGGGTAATATTTGGCTGGTGGTCAGTGCGAGTTGTCGCAGGCGACGGTCCACGCATGGGCAGGGACGAGTGGCCCCTGATCAATCCTAAAGAGTACGTAATGAATAAATTTGAGTTTCGCCTGTCGACTGGACAGGATCTGCCGCGTGTCATGGAGATCTGGCGCAGCGCCGTCGATGCCACGCATGATTTTCTTGCCCCGGCCGATAGGGCGGCGATCGAGGCAGAGTTGCTGGCGTTCCTGCCACAGGTCAGCCTCTTGCTGGCAGCTGGATGCTGCGGGCATGCCTCAGGGCTTCATGTTTCTGCACGATGGCCATCTGGAAGCGCTATTCATCGAACCGGGCCAGCACGGCCGGGGGATGGGCAAGGGCGCTATCGCGGCGTCCGTGCCGCGTCACAATAAATAGAGGTACCCATGATGAATCCATCCATTTCCAATTCCTACAGCAGTTTCGAGGGATATCGGCGCATCGCCACCGGGTCATTGCAGACCAATGCCCTGGCGGTCAAGCGGGCCCGCGAAAGCGGGGCGGCCGGCCCCATCCTGATCTTTGACGATACGACCGGTCGCTCCATGGATGTCGATACCCGTGGCGCGGATGATGCGGTGTTGGCGCGCCTGGCGGCCGTTGCGCCGGTCGCAGACCCATCCGCCAGCCCAGGCGAGACGGAGGATGCGGCCGGGCCCAGGGGCAGGGGGCGCCCCAGGCTGGGCGTGATTGCGCGTGAAGTGACATTGCTGCCCCGTCACTGGGAATGGCTGGCCGGGCAACCTGGCGGCGCTTCGGTGGCATTGCGCAAGCTGGTGGAAGAAGCGCGGCGGTCCGGCGGCGAAAAAGACAGGGCGCGCAGGGCGCAAGAGCGGACCTATCACTTCATGCTCGCCATCGCGGGCGATCTGCCCGGATTCGAAGAAGTGACTCGGGCGCTTTTTGCCAACGATTTCGACAAGTTTCGGGGTTTGCTTGCCGCCTGGCCCGGCGATGTCAGGGATCATGCCTTGCAACTGGCATCGGTGGGATAGCTGCAAATGCGGGGGCCGGGGCGGGCCAGGTGTGTGCCCCGGCCGGGGTTTCTCAAGGTATGGGCTTGGCTATATAATTGGCATTCAAATTATTTTAATCAAAAGATAATATGCCCTATCAGGAAACCCCACGCCAGCGTTTCGGCTGTCTGTTCGTCGGCGTAGCGCGGCGCTGGCGTGCCGCGCTGGACGCCAGCCTGGCGGAAGTGGGCCTGTCTGACGCGACCTGGAGCCCGTTGGTGCATATCGGCCGCAGCGGCGGGGGCATCAGCCAGAAGGATCTGGCCGCCAGGGTGGGAATAGATACTTCCACCCTGGTGCGCTTGCTGGACATCCTGTCCGCCAAGGGCTTGATCGAGCGCCGCCAGGACCCGGCAGACCGGCGCGCCAATCTGCTGTATCTGACGCCAGAAGGGCAATCCATGCTGGCGCGCATCCAGCAGGTGCTGGATGTGGCGGAAACCCGCATGCTGGCGGATTGGGATGATGAGACCATGCAGCAGTTGACCGACAGGCTGGAGCAGCTGGACCAGCGCCTGCGGGCCGGGCGCACGCAGGAGGAACCGGCATGAACCTGGCGGAACGCTTGGATACCTGGGGGTTCGACCGTGCACGGCTGGGGTTCACGTTGCGTACGGCAATCGCTGCCTGCTGCGCTGTGGTGCTGGCCTGGCTGGCGGGCTTCGAGCATCCTCAATGGTCAGGCATGACGGTCTGGGCAGCATCGCAGCCCATGCGTGGGCAACTGCTGGAGAAAAGCGTATTCCGTGTGCAGGGCACGATCCTGGGCGCTTTGTTTGGCACAGGTCTGCTGGCTGCTGCGCAGGGGCAGGCCTGGGTGCTGGTGCTGGGCCTGTCGGTGTGGATAGGCCTGTGCGCCTGGGCTGGCAATGTGATGCGTGGCTTCGCTTCCTATGGCGCCATGTTGGCCGGCTATTCGGCGGCGATGGTGGCGCTGTTGCATAGCCAGCAGGCCGACAACCCGTTTGCGGTGGGCCTGGACCGCCTGTTGACCGTCTTGCTGGGGGTACTGGTTGCGCTGGCGCTGGGCTGGTTTTTTGCACGTCAAAGCAACTACAGGCATTTGGCGCAGCAGGCACGCCAGCAAGGCAGAGAAGTCTTGGAACTGCTGTGCCAGGCGCTGGTGCCTGGCAAGGGAGCGGATTTCCGGCGCAGCCAGCAATTGCTGGCAGATATGGCTGCCGCAGAGGAAGCACTGGACGGCCAGGGGGCCGGTTCGCTCAAGGCGCGGGCTGCTGTCCGTGCTCTGCGGCGCCAGCTGGCTGCTCAGGTGTCCCTGCTGCTGTGGATGCGGCGCTTGCCGCAGGCATCGGAAACCGCCGCATTTGGGCAGGCCTTGCAGGATGCGGCGGCGGTGTTGGCCAGCGGCGGCTCGGCCCGGCAGGCTGGCGTGGCCTTGGCGCGCGCCGCCGGGCTGGCGCACTCGCGCGCATTGCAGGAAGCGCTGGAAAGCATGGCTCAGGCGTGCCGGCGTTATGACCAGGTGGAAACAGACACCGTCGCCCGGCGTGGCGTGGCTGCCATGCAATTGGCTACGCGTTGGCCCGGCCGCGTGCGCCAGCGAGCAGCAGTCAGGCAGGCCGGGATGCGGCAGAATGAAGTCGCCTTGCACCGCGATTGGCGCGGTGGCCGTGAGGCCGGGGCGAGGGCGGCGCTGGCCATTCTGTTTGCCGGGGCCGTTTGGCAGTGGACCGAGTGGGAGGCCGGCCCATTCATGCTGCTGGGCGTGGCCATCATGACCACCATTTTTTCCACGGCAGACAATCCGGTGCGTTTGCTGCGCATGGTTGTTCTGGGGCAGTCGCTGGGCGTCCTGGGGGCGCTGGCCTGCCGCTGGCTGGTCTGGCCGCAGATGGACAGTGCCGCGGGGTTGGTATTTTCAATGCTGCCCTTCGTGCTGCTGGGCGGCTTGTTCATGGGGCATCGGCGCGGTGCCGGCCCGCTGGGTTTTGATTTCAGCATGGTATTCCTGCTGTTATTGCAGCCGGACTGGCCTTTGCCGGTTTCGGACGCGGCCAGCCTGCTGCATTCCTTGCAGACGGCGCTGGCGGTGGTGCTGGGGCCTTTGCTGGGCCTGCTGGCCTTTGCCCTGGTGTTCCCGGTGGACAGCGCCCGCCGCATGCGTGCCTTGAGTGCGGCCATGATGCAGGAGTTGCAGAAGATGGCGGCGCGGCGCGGGGTATCGCGGCGGCGCAACGGCTGGCGCATCCGCCTGAGCCATCGGGTGCTGGCGCTGGTGCGTTGGGCTGATAAGTCCGGGCGTAGCCGGGATGAAGTCATCCAGGAAGGTTATGCTGCCATGCTGCTGGGCGCATCCATCCTGCATATGGATGAAGTGCTCTTGACGCCGGGCCAGACGCCGGTGGCGGCACGGCGCCTGGCTGCAACCCTGATCCGCCTGCAACGCCTGGAGGATGCGCCTGTTCGTGCGGCGCAGGCCTTGCACCGCTGCGCGGCCAGCCTGGCAGGGGCGCCAGGTGTGGATGTCCGCTTGCTGGGCGACGCCGCGCAGGCGCTGGAACAGTCATTGGCGCGGCGGCCGGCAGGCAGAGGGCCGCGGCGTCCTAAATAGGTTCGCGGTACTCTGCGATGACGCGCCGCAGCGTGGCTTTCAGGGCCTCGCTGTCCAGCGGCGCCAGGCGTGCCAGCACCTCTTCTTCATGGCGCTTGGCCTGCACTGCCAGGTCGGCAATCAGCGCCTGGCCAGTGTCGGTGATGCGCACCAGCGTGATGCGCCGGTCGGATTCATGGGCGATGCGGCGCAAATGCCCCAGTGTTTCCAGGCGGTCCAGCAGGCGCGTCACAGTGGGCTGTTTGGTCAGCGTGACTTGCGCCAGATTGCCTATGCTGATTTCCCCGGCACCCAGCAGGGTGGAAAGAATCCGCCATTCCGTGACAGAAAGATTGTGGCGCCGGACGACTTCGTGGAATTCGGTCGAGATCAACTGACTGGCCTGCGCCAGCAGGGCGGGCAGGTAGTCGTCTATGAACGTGGGCGTGGGTTCTGCAGGCATATTCTTTGTTTGATGGATGCCGCGTCGCATCCATGTCATTGCGCTGGCACGACTATAACTGTTTCCATGTGGCCTGCGCTTGACCCCCGGCGGGCATGACCAGGAACGGTAGTTCGCCGTGCCTGGGGTTTTCCTGCGCCCGGCCTGTTGCCACAGACACTTCTGTCCCGCCGTCAGCCAGTCCTGGCGCGGCTTCCCCGGAAAAATGAAGGATTTCCCTTAGCAGGGCGTCTAGGGAAAACCATGATTTTAAATTAGTTCATAAATAAATATATTCACATGGAATTAATTGCAAATGCATGTGTGAATAGCGCACAGGGGAACTGACATGGCGGAAAGGTCATTTGTCGAAGAAGTCAAGAAACTGCGTCTGGGCGAAGGCGAGGTGTTCAGCGGGGAAGGGATTCTGGCAGTCACCAAGGCCTTGCTGGAATCCGGCGTTTCCTATGTGGCGGGCTACCAGGGCGCGCCCATTTCGCACCTGATGGACGTGCTGGCGGATGCCCAGGACATTCTGCAGGAAAACGGCATCCGTTTCGAGAACAGCGCGAGCGAGGCCACGGCGGCCGCGACGCTGGCAGCTTCGGTCAATTACCCGCTGCGCGGCGCTGTTACGTTCAAGGCGACGGTGGGCACCAATGTGGCGTCGGACGCGCTGGCCAATCTGGCATCCGGTGGCGTGAAGGGCGGCGCGCTGGTGATCGTCGGGGAAGATTACGGCGAAGGCTCTTCCATCATGCAGGAGCGCAGCCATGCATTCGCGATGAAGTCGCAGATGTGGCTGCTGGACCCGCGCCCCAGTCTTCCCTGTATTGTGCAAGCGGTGAAAGACGGGTTCGACCTGTCCGAAGCCAGCAATACGCCGGTGATGCTGCAATTGCGCATCCGGGCCTGTCACGTGCACGGCCAGTTCGTGGCGTCGGATAACAAACGCGCCACGTTTACCCTCAAGGAAGCGCTGGAGAATCCGGAGCGTGACGTCAGCCGCATCGTGCTGCCGCCGGCCAGCTTCCTGCACGAACAGGAAAAAATCCGCGACCGCTGGCCCAATGCCGTGCGCTTCATCCAGGAGCGCGGGCTCAATGAGTTCATTGCCGATGGCAAGGACGAGCTCGGCATCATCGTGCCCGGCGGCGATTACAACACTGCCATTCGCGCCCTGGAAAAGCTGGGCCTGGCAGATGTCTACGGCCAGACCGAAATCCCGCTGTACGTCATGAATGTGGTGTATCCGGTCGTGGACGAGGAAGTGCTGCGTTTCTGCAAGAGCAAGCGCGCTGTGCTGCTGCTCGAACAGGGCCAGCCCAATTTCCTTGAGCAGAACATGGCAACCATCCTGCGCCAGGACGGCTGTAACACGGCCTTGCATGGTAAAGATATGTTGCCCATGTCCGGCGAGTACAACACCGCCACCATGGTAAAGGGCATGCGCACGTTCTTCGAGCGCTATGACCGCATCGAGGCGCAGCCGGTGCAGCGCAAAATCATTCCGCTGGTGGCGCAACAGGTGTCGCGTGAGCGTCCGGCCCCTGGCGGTCAGGGTGGGGGAACGGCGGTTGCAGAGCGCACGGAATTGGCGGTCGAGGAAGACCTGTCGGAAAGCCGCGCTGCAGTGGCCGCCAGCGTGGCCATTGCCCAGGCGGCCGCTGGCAGCCAGCAGGGCCAGGGCGCATCCAGCGCCACCGGACTGGCGCCGGAGACCGATACCCTGGACCAGCACGTGCATGCGCGTCCGCCCGGCTTCTGTACCGGGTGCCCCGAACGCCCCATCTTCACTGCAATGAAGCTGGTCGAGCGCGAACTGGGGCCGCACCACGTCAGCGCAGATATCGGCTGCCACCTGTTTTCCATCCTGCCGCCTTTCAACCTGGGTAATACCACCATGGGCTACGGCCTGGGCGGCGCAGGCGCGGCGGCGCTCAATACCCAGGCGGGCAAGCGTGCCATTTCCGTTATGGGCGATGGCGGCTTCTGGCACAACGGCCTGGTTAGCGGTATTGCCAATGCGGTGTTCAATCGCAGCGATAACCTGACCATTGTGATCGACAACAGCTACACCTCGGCCACGGGCGGCCAGGACATCCTGTCGTCCAAGGCGCTCAATGCCACGCGCAGCACCGGCCATGAAATCGAAAAAGCCGTGCGCGGGGTCGGGGGCGAATGGGTACGCACTGTCAAGCGTACCTATGACCTGAAGACCATGACTGCGACGCTGCGCGAAGCGCTGACGACCAGTGAAAAAGGCCCCAAGGTGCTGGTGGCCCAGAGCGAGTGCATGCTGAACCTGCAGCGCCGCGAAAAGCCCAAGGTGCGCAAGGCGATCGCCGCTGGCGAGCGGGTGGTGCGCGAGCGTTTCGGCGTTGATCCCGACACCTGCACGGGTGACCACTCCTGCATCCGCTTGTCGGGCTGCCCGTCGCTGAGCATTCGTCCCAACCCCGATCCGCTGCGTACCGACCCCGTCGCGCGTGTCATGGACAGCTGCGTGGGCTGCGGGCTGTGTGGCGAAGTGTCGCACGCCGCCGTGCTGTGCCCGTCGTTCTACCGCGCGCAGATCATCACCAACCCGACGCGCTGGGACAAGTTCCGCCAGAAGCTGCGCGAAGGCGTGATCGGCTGGTTGCAGCGCCGCGATGCGCAGCGCCGCGCCCGCCTGGCGTTCTGAGGCAGGCAAGGAGCCGGGCAGGTGCCAGAGGCGCCGCCCGGTGCGAGAGGGACAAGGTAATAGAGGCCGTCCGGCGTGCAGCCGGAAGCACCGCAGGATAAGAAAATGAAGACAAACGTACAACCGATCAAAATCGCCATTCTCGCCATGGGCGGCGAGGGCGGTGGCGTGCTGGCAGACTGGATCGTCAGCCTGGGCGAGCACAACGGCTATATTGCGCAGACGACTTCGGTGCCTGGCGTGGCGCAGCGTACCGGCGCTACGATCTACTACGTCGAACTGTTTCCCGAGGAAGAGGCGAAAAAGAACGGCAAGGAGCCGGTTCTGGCGCTGATGCCCATGCCGGGGGATGTGGATGTCGTGCTTGCCTCCGAACTGATGGAAGCCGGTCGTGCGGTGCAGCGCGGCCTGGTGACGCCGGAGCGCACGACCCTGCTGGCATCTACCCACCGGGTGTATTCCATTGCAGAAAAATCTGCCATGGGCGATGGCCGGGTCGATAACGAGGCGCTGATCCGCCACGCGACACGGGCATCGCGCCGCTTCATCCATTTCAATATGGAGCAGGCTGCCGAGGAAACCGGCAGCGTTATCAGTGCCGTGCTGTTCGGCGCGCTGGCGTCGGCGGGTGTGCTGCCGTTCACTCGTGAACAGTTCGAAGCCACCATTGAGCGTGGTGGCGTGGGCGTCAAGCCCAGCCTGCGCGCATTCGGCTATGCCTTTGACCGCGTCGGCAAAACGCAATCCGACGCAGCCGGCCAGGCCGCAGCCGATGGTGCCCAGGCCAGTGCTGCACCGCGTCCGGCCATGGAACCCAAGGACCCGGTACTCAAGCAGCTGCTGGCGCGGCTGGAGCATGAGATTCCTGCCGCCGCGCGCGACCTGGCGCTGGAGGGCGTGCGTCGCATGGTGGACTATCAGGATGCTGCCTATGCCGGGCTCTACCTGGACCGCCTGGTGCGCGTGCGCGATGCTGCGCGGCAGGATGATGCCGTGTTGTTGCGTGAAACGGCCCGCTACCTGGCACTGTGGATGTCCTACGAGGATGCGATCCGGGTGGCGGAACTGAAAACGCGTGACACCCGCTTCCAGCGCGTGCGCGGCGAGGTTCGTGCCAAGGAAGAGCAGATTCTGGCGATCCAGGAGTTCATGCATCCCCGCGTCGAGGAAATCAGTGAAATTCTGCCTGTGGCGGCGGTGGGGCGCTGGCTGATGCGGCCTACTTGGGGCAATTGGCTGGTGCGTCGCTTCACGCGCCAGGGGCGCATCATGCGTACCAGTTCGCTGCGGGGCTACCTGCCGCTCTACCTGCTGTCCGGCTTCAAGCGCTGGCGCCGCAATACCTTGCGCTACGCCACCGAGCAGCAGCGTATCGAGGAATGGCTGGCGCACGTGATCGCTTTCGCGCCCGCGCATCCGGCGCTGGCCTTGGAAGTGGTGCAATGCCAGCGCCTGGTGAAGGGCTATGGCGACACCCACGTGCGCGGCTGGAAGAATTTCCAGACCTTGATGGGCGCGGTAGCGAACAAGCGCGAAAACCTGGCGCCGGACACTTTGCGCAGCCTGCGCGAAGCGGCACTGGCGGATGAGCACGGTCGAGAACTGAATGTCGCCTTGCAACGTTTTGCACTGGCCTGAGACAGGAGTTTCAGGCGGATACAGCGCATTGTTCCAGATCAAGTATTTGTTCTTCTGAATTGTTTACCTATCAAGTAATTAAGGTAGAATGACCAACACCGCACAGACATTGCAAAAGCAGGGCGCGTGCCAGGACATTCCGCCCGCGCCGGGACAGTTATCGGCAAGCGTGCCCAGCGCCAGGCAAGGCCGGCGCCGTGCACGGATAGCCAAACAGCAGGAAGAAATCACCATGGAGCACAAGGACAGTTCGCACGCATTGCTGCACGAGGCCCAGGAGCTGGGTTACGAAGGGCGTGTGCGTTCTCAGGATCCGGCCAGTCTCAAACTGTGGCTGCGGATGATGGCCTGCACCAAGCAGGTGGAGGACGAAATCCGCCGCCGCCTGCGCTTGAACTTTGATATTTCCCTGGCGCGTTTCGACTATATGGCGCAGCTGTATCGCTATCCGGACGGACTGAAGATGGGCGAACTGTCGCGCTATCTAATGGTTACCGGCGGCAATATCACGGGGCTGACCGACGAGTTGTCGCGCGAGGGCTTGGTCTCTCGTGCCAGCAGCCCAACTGACCGGCGCGCCTGGATACTGAGGTTGACGCCCGAGGGACGCAGCAGTTTCGAGGTCATGGCAAAAGCCCATGCGGGCTGGGTGACCGAAATGTTTTCCGGGCTGGAGCCCGAGGCGGTACGTCAGCTGCATCAGCATCTGGGCGCCTTGCGGGTCCACCTGGTCAATCTGGCGACCGGCCAGCAGGGCTGAGCCGGTATCGCAAATTTCATGACAGGTGGCAGATGACTGATACAACTGTATTCCAGCGCCCGCACCGCATCCGGTTCTCCGAATGCGATCCGGCGGGCATCGTGTTCTATCCGCAGTATTTCGTGATGTTCAACGATCTGCTCGAAGCCTGGGTGGACGCCATCACGACCGGCGGTTTTCACGACATGATAGGTAGGCAGCAGGTGGGAATGCCGACCGTGCATCTGGAGGCCGATTTCAAGGCAATCAGCCGCATGGGCGATGACGTGGTTCTGAGCCTGGCGGTGGAGCACATGGGCAGCCGTTCGCTGCGGTTGGTGCTACGCTGCGTTGGTGACGATGGCGTGCTGCGCATGCAGGTCAATCAGGTCATCGTGACGACCTCGCTGGTGACGCACAAGGCTATCCAGATTCCCGATGCGTTGAGGCAGGCCATGCAGGCTTATGTGCTGCCCCAGGAAGTGGTGGCCGGCGAAGGCGCCGCCTAGGGAAAAGGAGCATATACGAGGCAATTTTTTTGCCCATATACTTTATAAATAAAATATTCAGCAATAAAAATAATCACGCGGTAGTTTTTCTGATCCGGCTGGCGGCGGCGCAAAAATGGGCGGCGGCGGGTGCGGAAAAGGTGTGGAGAGAGCCATGAAGATTGTATGTATGGGTGGCGGGCCGTCCGGCCTGTATTTCGGATTGCTGATGAAGCTGCAGAATCCGTCCAACGAAGTGATCGTGGTGGAGCGCAACCGCCCCTACGATACCTTTGGCTGGGGCGTGGTGTTCTCTGACGCCACCATGGAGAATCTGCGCATTGCCGATCCGGTGTCGGCCAAGACCATCGGCGACGCTTTCAACCATTGGGACGACATCGAGATCCATTTCAAGGGCCGCGCCTTGCGCAGCGGCGGTCATGGATTCATCGGTATCGGCCGCAAGAAACTGCTGAACATCCTGCAGGCGCGCTGTGAAGAAGTCGGGGTCGAGCTGGTGTTCGAAACCCAGGTAACCGACGACCAGGACCTGGCTCGCCAGTACGGCGCCGACCTCGTGATCGCTTGCGACGGCATCAACAGCATCGTGCGCAAGCGCTACGAGCTGACTTTCCAGCCTGATATCGACCAGCGCAACTGCCGCTTCGTCTGGCTGGGTACGCACAAGGTGTTCGACGCCTTCAATTTCATTTTCGTGGAAAACGAGCACGGCTGGTTCCAGGCACACGCCTATCGCTTCGAAGACGGTACCTCCACGTTCATCGTGGAAACGCCGGAAGAAACCTGGCAGAAGGCTGGCATCGGCGAAATGAGCCAGGAAGAGGGCATTGCCTACTGCGAAAAGCTGTTCGAGCCCTACCTGGACGGCCACGGCCTGATCAGCAACGCGACTCACCTGCGTGGTTCCGCCATCTGGATCCGTTTCCCGCGCGTCATCTGCCGCAATTGGGTGCAGTGGACCGAGCCGGAGCCCGGCCGCCGTGTGCCGGTGGTGCTGATGGGCGATGCCGCGCATACCGCGCACTTCTCCATCGGTTCGGGCACCAAGCTGGCGCTGGAAGACGCCATCGACCTGGCGCAACGCCTGCGCGACAAGCCGCTGGAAGCGGCCTTGCAGGATTACGAGGCGCTGCGTGGCGTGGAAGTGCTGAAAATCCAGAACGCCGCGCGCAATTCCACCGAGTGGTTTGAAAACGTGTCCCGCTATGCCGGTCTGGAACCGGAACAGTTCGCCTATTCGCTGTTGACGCGTTCGCAACGCCTGTCGCACGAGAACCTGCGGCTGCGCGACCCGGCCTGGCTGGAGGGCTACGAGGCCTGGCTGGCCACGCAGGCCGGCAGCGCACCGGCGGCCGACGGCAAGGCGCCGATGCCTGTTTTCACGCCATACCGCGTGCGCGGTGTGACCTTGCCCAATCGCATGGTGTTCTCGCCCACGCTGACCTATTCCTGCGTGAACGGCGAAGGCATGCCGAATGATTTCCACCTGACGCATCTGGGGGCACGTGCCCTGGGCGGCATTGGCCTGGTCATGACGGAAATGGCCGCTGTGACGCCCGATGGCCGCATTACGCCGGCATGCCCCGGCCTCTGGAGTGATGAGCAGGCGGGCGCCTGGAAGCGCATTACGGATTTCGTGCATCAGCATACCGGCAGCCGCATCGGCGTGCAGATCGGGCATGCCGGCCGCCGTGGCGCCACCCAGGCCGACCCGCGCCAGTCCGACCAACCGCTGGCCGAAGGCGCCTGGCCGCTGGTGTCGGCTTCCGCGCTGGCTTACCAGCCGGGACGCACCCAGGTGCCGCAGGCGCTGGATCGCGACGGCATGAAAGCGGTGACGGCTGCTTTTGTCGCGGCGACGCAGCGCGCGGCACAGGCCGGGTTTGACTGGCTGGAGCTGCAGGCGGGCCACGGCTTCCTGCTGTCGAGCTTCATTTCGCCGCTGACCAACCAGCGGGACGACGAATTCGGCGGTGCGCTGGAAAACCGCATGCGCTTCCCGCTCGAAGTGGTGCGTGCCGTACGTGCGGCCTGGCCCAAGGACCTGCCCCTGTCGGTGCGGATTTCCGCGACTGATTGGGCCGAAGGCGGCACGACGGTAGACGACGCCGTCGCCATCGCCCGCATGCTGCGCGAAGCTGGTGTGGATGTCGTGGATTGTTCCAGTGGGGAAGTCACGCCGAACCAGAAGCCGGTTTACGGCCGCATGTTCCAGACGCCGTTTGCGGATCGCATCCGCAACGAAGCGGGCATTGCCGCCATTGCCGTGGGCAATATCAGCGAGCTGGACCAGGCCAACGGCGTGATTGCCTCGGGGCGAGCCGACCTGTGCGCGCTGTCGCGGCCGCTGCTGGCCGACCCGCACTGGCTGCTGCGCGAAGCGGCGCAGCTGGGCAGCAAGGATGCCCCGTGGCCGGCAGCGTACTTCTGGGGGCAGGACTGGCAGGAACGGCAGGGCAAGCGCGGCGCCATCGCGGCATAAGGGCGTTGCTGGGTGAGTCCCGGGCCAGGCGCAGCGGCCGGCCCGGAGTCAGGCAAAGGAAAACATCATGAGCAATACAAGTTACGACACTTATCGCGAGAACGTGGCTGGCCGTGCGGATGTGGAAGATACGCCGGAGCTGGTGGCCTACTACAAAGACCTGGACCGCCTGAAGGCAGGCGCGCTCTGGACCGTGGCCAACAAGATCGAGCCGTGGCAGCCCAAATCGGATTCCGTGCCGGTGCTGTGGCGCTACCGCGAGCTGCGCGATCACGTGCTGCGCTCGGTTTCGCTGGTCACGCCGGAAAAAGCCGGCCGCCGCGTCATCTACCTGAACAACCCCGGCCGCCAGGAAGTCTCGGCCGCCGTGGGCTGGCTGTACTCCGGCCTGCAGGTCATGCACCCCGGCGAGGCAGCTTCGGCTCACGCGCACTCGTCGTCGGCGCTGCGCTTCATCATGGAAGGGCGGGGCGCCTACACCATTGTCGACGGTCACAAGATGACGCTGGGCGCCAATGATTTCGTGCTGACGCCCAATGGTACCTGGCATGAACATGGCGTCGAGGCCGACGGTCTGCCCTGCATCTGGCAGGACGGCCTGGATATTCCGCTGGTCAACGCGCTGGAAGCCGGTTTCTACGCCGTGCACCCGGACCTGAGCCAGGCGGTGGGTTACCCGGTGGATGATTCCGTGTCCATCTGGGGCGCTGCCGGGCTGCGCCCGCAGAATGTGGGCTGGAGCAAGCCGTACTCACCGCTCTTCAAGTATCAGTGGGAGCCGACCTACGAAGCGCTGCGCAAGCTGTCGGGGGCGCGCGAGGACAATCCTTTCGATGGCGCGCTGATGCACTACACCAATCCGGTCAGTGGCGGTCATGTCATGGCGACCATCGGCGCCAGCATGCAATTGCTGCGCCCGGGCTTCGAAGGCAAGGCTCATCGCCACACCGGCAGCTTCCTGTACCAGGTGGCCAAGGGCAAGGGCTATTCCATCATCAATGGCCAGCGTTTCGACTGGCAGGAACGGGACATCTTCTGCGTTCCGTCCTGGGCCTGGCACGAACACGTCAATGCCTCGCAAAGCGAAGATGCCTGCCTGTTCTGCTTCAACGACCTGCCGGTCATGGAAAAGCTCGGCCTGTATCGCGAAGAAGCGCTGGCCGACAACGGCGGCCATCAGCCGGTCCTGTCGCAGGAATAATGCCGCAGCCCGGTGTGCGCTGGGCCACCGGGCCGCTTTCAATCACACCGCCGGGCAGCCATCAAGGCTTGCACGGTCCAGCAGTGCCGCCGGCAACGGCGGCGGGAATCTAGGCCGCAGCGCATCGTCGCGGCCCATTACGGAGAAAAGAAATGCGTCTTGTCACTTACCGCACCGAACCGGCAGCCGCCGGACGCCTGGGCGCCATCGTCGGCGATCTGGTGGTTGATCTGGAACTGTTCGGCGACGTCGCCGGCCAGCCCCTGCCCGACAACATGCTGGACTTCATCGACCTGGGCCCGT
The DNA here is from genome assembly GCF_048595715.1 of Kerstersia gyiorum. Classification (NCBI taxonomy): domain Bacteria; kingdom Pseudomonadati; phylum Pseudomonadota; class Betaproteobacteria; order Burkholderiales; family Alcaligenaceae; genus Kerstersia; species Kerstersia gyiorum. The sequence continues at coordinate 2,210,645 of NZ_CP169556.1, read as the reverse complement.
CGGCCGTCAAGCTCACCAGCCAGCTGCTGGCCGAGATGGAAGGTGAATTCCCCGTGGGCGTGGCGCTGCCGCTGGCCAACGTCAAGCTGCTGGCGCCGATTCCGCGCCCCCGCAAGAACATCTTCGGCATCGGCCTGAATTACGTCGAGCACGTGGCCGAATCCAGCCGTACCCTGGATACCTCCAAGGAACTGCCCAAGGAACCGGTGATTTTCTCCAAGCCGCCCACGAGCATCATCGGGCCGGGGGATGCCATCGAGCACAACAAGAAGATTACCCAGCAACTGGACTGGGAAGTGGAGTTGGCGGCCATCATCGGCACCCGCGCCACCCGAGTGAAAAAGGAAGATGCGCTGAAGTACGTGTTCGGCTACAGCGTGATGATCGACGTCAGCGCACGCGATTGCCGCCGCGCAGGCCAGTGGATCTATTCCAAGGGTCAGGACACCTATGCGCCCTTCGGACCGGTCATCGTCACTGCCGATGAAATCCCTGATCCCCACGTGCTGGACCTGAGCCTGACGCTCAATGGTGTGACCAAGCAATCGTCCAACACGCGCCACATGCTGTTCAAGGTGGATACCCTGATTGCCGATATCAGCGCAGCCATTACGCTGGAGCCGGGCGACATCATCGCCACCGGCACGCCCGAAGGCGTGGGCGCCGGCCGTTCGCCGCAGGAATGGATGTGGCCGGGCGATGTGGTGCATGCCGTGGTCGAAGGCATCGGCGAATTGCGCCATCCCGTGGTTGACGCCACGCCGTTGGACTAACAGGGAAAGAGGCCTGTCATGTTGAATCTTCCCCGTTTCAAGGCAGCTGCCGTGCAGGCGGCGCCGGTTTTTCTCGATACCGATGCGACGGTCGACAAGGTTTGCGCGCTGATCCGCGAAGCCGCGGACAATGGCGCCAAGCTGGTTGCCTTCCCGGAAGTCTTCGTGGCAGGCTACCCCTATTGGAGCTGGATCATGAATCCGGTGGAGGGCAGCCCCTGGTTCGAGAAACTGGTGCGCTCCTCCATTGAGATTCCCGGCCCGGAGATCGCCAAGATCGCTCAGGCTGCGGCACGCCATGACATCAATGTCGTGATCGGCGTCAACGAGCGTTCGCGCTACGGCATCGGCACGATCTACAACACGGTTGTCACCATCAGCAATGAAGGCCGCATCCTGGGGCGCCACCGCAAGTTGGTGCCAACCTGGGCGGAAAAGCTGACCTGGGCGCCGGGCGACGGTTCCGCCTTGCGCGTGCATCAGACCAACATCGGCCCGCTGGGCGCGCTGGCCTGCGGCGAGAACACCAATACGCTGGCGCGCTTTGCGCTGCTGGCGCAAGGCGAACTGGTACACGTGGCCAGCTATATCGCCTTGCCGGTGGCACCGGCGGACTATGACATGGCCGAAGCCATCAAGGTCCGCGCAGCCGCGCATTGCTTCGAAGGCAAGCTGTTCACCATTGTGTCCTGCTCGACGGTGTCCGAGGAAATCATTGCCGCCATGGAAGCCACGCATCCGCAGGCGCGTGAGTTGCTGAGCCGCCGCAACAGCGCCTTCTCCGGCTTCCTGGGCCCGGACGGGCGAGTGATTGGCCAGCCGCTGATCGACGATGAAGGCATCGTATATGCGGAGCTGGACCTGTCGCGTTGCATCCAGCCGCGCCAGATGCACGACATTACCGGCCACTACAACCGCTTCGATGTGTTCGACCTGCGCGTCAACCGGCGTCCGCTGGAAGCCGCCCAGTTCAACGATGGCGGCGCGCCGCTTCCCGAATTTGACCTCGAGCCGGTGCGTCCCGGCGAGGCGGAGTAAAGCAATATGAGCAATCAGATGAATTATCGCATCGGCCAGATCGTCCCGTCGTCGAATACGACGATGGAAACCGAGATCCCAGCCATCCTGCGCGCGCGCGAACTGGTGGCGCCGGAGCGCTTCACCTTCCATTCGAGCCGTATGCGCATGAAGCATGTGACCAAGGAAGAGCTGAGCAAGATGGACGGCGACAGCGACCGTTGCGCATTGGAACTGTCCGACGCCAGGGTGGATGTGCTGGGCTACGCCTGCCTGGTCGCCATTATGAGCATGGGGCGCGGCTACCATCGCGTGTCTGAGCAGCGACTGCACCAGCGCACCGTGGAAAACGGCGGGCCGGCGCCGGTGGTGACCAGCGCCGGTGCGCTGGTGGACGGCCTGCATGCGATAGGCGCGAAGAAAGTCTCCATCCTGGCGCCCTACATGAAGCCGCTGACGGCGCTGGTCATCGACTACATCGAAAACGAAGGCATAGAGGTCGTCGACAGCATTTCGCTGGAAATCCCCGACAATCTGGAAGTCGGCCGCCAGGACCCGCGCGCGCCCATCGAAATCACCAAGAAACTCAATACCCAGGGCGTGGACGCGGTCATTGCGTCGGCCTGCGTGCAGATGCCTTCGCTGGCCTCGATTCAGGCGATCGAGGACCGCGTCGGCCTGCCGGTGCTGTCGTCGTCGGTGGCAACCACCTACATGATGCTCAAGCGTCTGGGCCTGGATACCTCGGTGCCGGGCTTCGGATCGCTGCTGTCGGGCAAGTACTGACGCAGGCTGCGCCACCCGCCTTGCCCGGCCGGTGGCGTGGCCCGGTCCGCCCGGTGCCGCCGGGCGGGCTGTCTGCAGAACACAAGCGGCAGCTCCAATGACGGGCGCCGCAAAATAGGAGGAGCAAGACATGGCTGGAGAACAAGTTCTGGGTAACCTGGTGCAGGCGTTGGCAGGTGGCAGCGTGCGCATCGTCGACCTCACACAGGTGCTGTCGCCGCGCTTTCCTGCGCTGCAGCTGCCGCCGCAATTCGGCCAGACCGCCGGCTTCAGCATCGAGCGCATCAGCCGCTACGATGAAAACGGCCCGGGCTGGTACTGGAACAACTTCACCTGTGGTGAACATACCGGTACCCATTTCGATGCGCCCGCGCACTGGATCACCGGCAAGGACCACCCCTGCAATACTGTCGATACGATCCCCGCTGAAAATTTTGTGCGTCCGGCAGTGGTCATTGATGCGAGCGCGCAGGTAGCGCAGGATGCAGACTGGCTGCTGACACCTGAATTCCTGGAAGCGTGGGAAAGCCAGCATGGGCGCATCCCCGAAGGGGCCTGGGTGCTGTTCCGTACGGATTGGTCATTGCGCGCCGATGATGCCGAGGCCTTCCTGGGGATGCGTGAAGATGGCGCCCATACGCCCGGCCCATCGCAGGCGGCGGTTGAGTGGATGATTCATCAGCGCAAGGTGCATGGCTTTGGCGTGGAAACCATCAATACCGACGCCGGACAATCCTATGCCTGGCCCGTGCCGTATCCCTGCCATACCCTGATGCATGGCGCTAACCGCTATGGTCTGCAGTGCCTGAAAAACCTGGATAAGCTGCCGCCGCAAGGCGCGGTGATCCTGTCGGCGCCGCTGAAGATCGAAGGCGGCTCCGGCAGCCCGCTGCGCGTGCTGGCGCTGGTGCCCGAAGCATAAATATATTGCTGCGCACCGGCTGGCAGGCCGGGCGTGGTGTGGGGAACCCTCTCGGGTCTCGGGAGGGGTATTGACCACACGCCTAAGCGCAAGCCCTGGACTTTAGTCCGGGGTCAAGCGTGGCGGTATTTATCAGGTGCCGCAGGCACCCTCGTAGGGTGGCGGAGAGGCTTCGGCCTTCAGGCCGAAGTTCTTCATAGCAGCACCCGGGGTTCCGGGTGCTGCTTTTTTTTGCCTGGACGGCGGGCAGCCAGCGGGAAACCGGCTGCGCGGGTAATGAATGCAGACGAATACAGGGCAGGGCGTCTGTCCCTGGCCAGTTTTGTCAATTACTATACTTTTCACGTTTTTCTTCAAGCATTCGGAGAGAAATTTTTCCATCAGTACATACGCTTAATGGTTTCCTACCATTTTCAGTGGAATATGTTTATAAATAAACTATTCATCACTGATATAAGTCCTTGGCGCTGGCGCTTTGGGGCGCTGCACGTAGGAGATGATGATGGAAATTCTGGATCTGGTTGTCAGCGACACCAGGCAATTGACCCCCCTGGTGCGGCAGATCACGCTGCGTTCAGTGGACGGCGCCGCCTTGCCAGCAGCCCAGGCAGGGGCGCACCTGAAGATCGCGATTCCCGGACTGGACGAGCCGCGCTGCTATTCGCTGGTGCTGGCCGGAGAAGAATCCTGTACGGATGATGGGCCGCAGCAGGCGTACTGCCTCGGGGTGCGCCTGGAGTCGGACAGCAGTGGGGGCTCGCGCTTCATGCACGCCCTGAAAATGGGGGATCGCGTACAGGCCAGTGTGCCGCGCAATGATTTTCCCTTGCAGGAACATGCAGGCCAGGCCGTGCTGATTGCCGGTGGTATCGGCATTACCCCCATTCTCAGCATGGCAGTCGCATTGCGTTGTGCAGGCCGCCCGTTCCAGACCCACTACTGCGCCAGCAGCCGCGAGCACATGGCATTCCTGCCCGAGCTGCAGGCCGTGGCTGGCGATGGCTTGGTCCTGCACCCGGCCGATGAACCCAGCGGCCGCCTGGACCTGTCGCAGCTCATGGCCAGCGTGCCGCGCGACAGCCATCTTTATGTGTGCGGCCCGCGCCGCATGCTGGACGCCTTGCTGGAGCACGGCAAGGAACTGGCCTGGCCGGCCTGCCAGCTGCACTTCGAATTGTTCGAGACGGCAACCCCGCAGGAAGGCGACCAGGCGTTTGAAATCGAGTTGCGGCAATCGGGCATGGTTCTGCAGGTGCCTGCCGACCGCACGATTGCAGATGTGCTCGAAGAAGCCGGCTGCGATCCCATGTACGACTGCAAGCGGGGTGAGTGCGGCGTGTGTTCGGTCGATGTGCTCGACGGCACCCCCGATCATCGCGACTACTTCCTGTCCGACTCCGAAAAGGCGGCAGGCAAGGTGATCCAGATCTGTATTTCACGCTCGAAAAGCCCGCGGCTGGTGCTCGATCTCTGAGCCGCTGCGCAAAGTACGCCTGGCGCCTGGCGGCACTGGCAAGGATACCGGCCCGGCCAGGCAACAGGATAACGATAGGGAGACTGATATGACGATGGAAGCGCAGTCAGCGGTAGCAACGGCGCCCCACGCGGCACCTGGCGCCTGTGGAACGGCGATCCGCCAGCCCGGCGAAGCCGGCGGGGTATCTGCCGGCAAGTACCGCAACAACCCCGCCGCAATACGCGCCCTGGTGCGCGACACGGAGGTCCACAAGGATTTGTACGTCGACCCGGAGCTGTTCGAGCTGGAGATGCGCCATCTCTTTGCCAATACCTGGGTGTATGTCGGCCATGCCAGCCAGGTGCCGAACAAGGGCGACTATTACACCACTACGGTGGGTACTGAGCCCGTCATCATGGTGCGTCACACCGATGACAGCATCAAGGTGCTCTATAACCGCTGCCCGCACAAGGGCGTGAAGATCGCAGCCGAGGCCTGTGGCAATACCGGGAAATTCTTCCGCTGTCCGTATCACGCCTGGACTTTCCGTACCGACGGCCGGCTGCTTGCGATTCCGCTCAAGAAGGGCTACGAGAACACCGGCTTTGAAAACAGCGAAGCGACCCGGGGCATGGCGCCGGTCGGAGCGGTGGAGGTCTATCGTGATTTTGTGTTCTGCCGCCTGAATCCCGAAGGCGACGATTTCCAGAGTTTCTTCGGCGAATCGCTGTCCACGCTGGACAACATGGTGGACCGCTCGCCGGAGGGCCGCCTGGAAGTGGCTGGCGGCGTGGTGCGCTACATGCATCACTGCAACTGGAAGATGCTGGTAGACAACCAGACGGACACCTGTCACCCGATGGTCGCGCACGAATCCTCGGCGGGAACGGCAGTCAAGGTCTGGAACGAGGCACCGGAAGGCACGCCCAAGCCCATGGCGGTAGAGCTGTTCGCGCCCTTCATGTCGCCCTATGAGTTTTTCGAAGGCATGGGCATCCGGGTCTGGCAGAACGGCCATGGGCACACCGGTGTGGCGGATTCCATTCATGCGGCCTACTCGGAAATCCCGGAATACTGGGACCGCATGGTGGCGGCCTATGGCGAGCAACGAGCCAAGGAAATCCTGGGCGACGTGCGTCACAACACGGTTTATTTCCCGCACATCATGGTGAAGGGCCCGATCCAGACCCTGCGTATCTTCAAGCCGGTGGCCGTGGACAAGACACTGGTCGAATCCTGGACTTTCCGGCTGGTGGGCGCGCCGGACAAATTGCTGGAACGCACGCTCATGTACAACCGGCTGATCAATGCACCGACCTCGGTGGTGGGCCATGACGACCTGGAAATGTACGAACGCGCCCAGGAAGGCCTGCAATCGCGTGGCCGCGACTGGATGAACGTCGGGCGCCTGTATGAAGCGGGCGAGGAAGACCGGACCAACGTCGTGACCAACGGCACCAATGAAATGCAGATGCGCGCCCAGTTCAGGGCCTGGTTGCGCTACATGCTGGCTGACATGCAAGGAGAACAGGCATGAGCGTGACCAAGGACGAGTTGGCGGATTTCGTGTACGCCGAGGCGCGCATGCTGGACGAACAGCGCTTCGAGGAATGGCTGGCGCTGTTCACGGACGATGGCCGCTACTGGATGCCGCTCAGTCACGGCCAGACTGATCCGGTGCTGGAGAACTCGTTGATGTACGAAGACGGCCTGTTGCTGCGCATCCGCGTCGAGCGCCTGGCAGGGCAGCGCACATTCTCGCAGCAGCCCAAGAGCCGTTGCCATCACCTGTTGCAAAGGCCGGAGGTAGAGCAGCACGGCGAGCAAGGCGAGCACGTGGTACGCACCGCCTTCCATTACACGGAAACCCGGCAGGACCAGCAGACCATGTATGTCGGCTGGACCCGCCACCATCTGGTGGAAACGCCGGATGGCCTGCGCATCCGCCTGAAACGCGTCGACCTGCTGAACTGCGACGCGCCCTTCAGCAATATCCAGCTCTTCATGTAACGAGGCTACGATGAGCAAAAGCCAAAGTTCCCCCCAGGAGCGGCCTGCCGCTGATCCCTTGTCCCATCCGGCGCAGGCGCCATCGGTCTATGAGGCCTTCGCCCGTACCGCTGCCCGCTGGCGTCAGCGGCCTTTTCTGTGCGTTCTGCCGGAAACCGCTGCTATCTATGGCGACGCGGCCGGTGAATGGAGCTATGCCCAGGTGCTGGCGGAAGTCGATGCCCTGGCGCAAGCCTATGCGCGGGCCGGCTACGGTCATGGTCACCGGGTCGGCCTGCTACTGGAAAACCGCCGGGTCTTTTTTTCGCACTGGTTTGCACTTAACCGCTTGGGCGTCTCGGTTGTGCCCATCAGCGCGGAGATGCGCGCGTCGGAACTGGAATACCTGATCGGCCATTCCGAACTGATCTTGGCAGTCTCCCTGGCGGGGCGTCATGCGGACCTGCGGGCGGCGGCAGAGCGCGTCGGCCGCCCGCTGGCGGTCATGACGGCCGATGAGACGCCACCTGCCGCCTTGATGCCGGCACCGGCCAGTGGCGAGCCGGACCTGCGCACTGAATGCGCCTTGCTTTATACCTCGGGCACGACCGGGCGCCCCAAGGGCTGCATGTTGTCGAACCGCTATTTCCTGCGTGCCGGGCAGTGGTATGCCGAACTGGATGGGCTGGTATCCCTGAAGCCGGGAGCGGAGCGCATGCTTACACCCTTGCCGCTCAACCACATGAATGCCATGGCGACCTCGGCGATGGCTATGGTCATGACGGGCGGCTGTCTCATTGCCCTGGACCGCTTCCATCCGCGCAGCTGGTGGCAAAGCGTGCGCGAGTCCGGCGCCACCGTGGTGCATTATCTGGGCGTCATGCCGGCGATCCTGATGAAAGCGCCGGAGGAAGCCAGCGATACCCGTCATGCCGTGCGTTTCGGTTTTGGCGCTGGTGTTGATGGCAAGCTGCATGCGCCATTTGAAGCACGCTTCGGCTTTCCGCTGCTGGAAGCCTGGGCCATGACGGAAACCGGTGCAGGCGCGGTAGTGATCGCCAACCACGAACCCAGGCATGTGGGCACGCATTGTTTCGGCAAGGAAAGCGCTGCCATGCAAGTGCGCCTGGTGGCCGACGACGGCAGCGATGCGGTGCCGGGCATGCCGGGTGAACTGTGGGTGCGCAGCAGCGGGCCAGACGCTCGCGATGGGTTTTTCAGCGCTTACTGGAAAGACCCGCAGGCGACCGAAGAAGCCTGGCAGGGCGGCTGGTTTCATACCGGGGATATCGTCAGCCGGGGCGAGGATGGCCAACTGCATTTCGTAGACCGCAAGAAGAACGTGATCCGACGCAGCGGCGAAAACATTTCCGCCGTGGATGTCGAAACCGTGCTGTTGCAGCATCCTGCAGTGAAATCGGTAGCGGTCGCGGCTGTGCCAGACGACGTACGTGGCGACGAAGTGCTGGCGCTGGTGGTGCCGCATGCCATGGCGGCAGATACCTCGGCCAGGCAGGCGGCTGCGGTCGAACTGGTGCAATGGGCGCTGGGCCAAATGGCGTACTACAAGGTGCCGGGCTACGTGGCCTGGGTGGATGCCTTGCCCCTGACGGCCACCAACAAGATCCAGCGCGGCGAAATCCGGGAGCTGGCCCGCCGCCTGATGGCCGAGGCAGATGCCGTAACCGATACCCGTGCCATGAAAAAGCGGCAGGAGGCAGCATGACGGTACAAGCGGATGCCGGGCCTGCCAGGGCAGGCGGCAGGCAGCAGGGCTACGACGGCGTGGCTGTCGTGGTGCCGGTGACGGTGCCGTACCAGCGTTTCTCCGGGCAAACAGCGCACTGGTGGCTGGGGCAGGCCCTGCGCCAGCTTTTGCAGGGTGCCGGTGTGGACAAGTGCGAGGTGGACGGCCTGTGCGTTTCCAGCTTTACGCTGGGCAGTGATACTGCCGTGGGGCTGGTGCAGCATTTCGGCCTGTCACCGCGCTTCCTGGAGCATATTCCCATGGGCGGGGCCAGCGGCGTGGTGGCCTTGCGGCGCGCGGCGCGCGCGATCCAGGCGGGAGATGCGCAAGTCGTGGCGTGCATTGCCGGCGATACCAACCAGGCCGGTTCGTTCCAGGAAACCATCAGCCAGTTCTCGCGCTTCAGCCAGGACGCGGTACTGCCTTATGGCGCGGGCGGGCCGAATGCCAGCTTTGCCTTGCTGACGGATCACTACATGCGCCGCTATGGCGCGCGCCGCGAGGATTTCGGACGCCTGTGCGTGGCACAGCGCGACAACGCCTTGCGCAATCCGCATGCCTTGATGAAAAAACCTTTGAGCCTTCAGCAATATATGGAGGCCCGCCCGATTGCAGACCCCATTCACCTGTTCGATTGCGTGATGCCGTGCGCTGGCGCCGAAGGCTACCTGGTCATGAGCGCAGACCGCGCCCGTCAGCTGGGCCTGCCCGCAGCGCGCATCCTGGCAACCCAGGAACGCCATAACGCCTTTCCTGAAGACGATATCCAGTATCGCGGCGGTTGGGCGATGGATCGCGAGGCGTTCTATGCCCAGGCCGGCGTGGGGCCGGACGCAGCCGATTTTTTCGAGGCCTACGACGATTACCCGGTGATCAACTTCATGCAGCTGGAAGACCTGGGTTTTTGCGCCAAGGGCGAAGCGGCGGCGTTCGTGCGCCGCAATGATTTCACCATCAGTGGCAGTTTGCCGTTCAACACGTCGGGCGGTCAGCTTTCTGCCGGCCAGGCCGGGGCAGCAGGGGGATATCTGGGCCTGGTGCAGGCGCTGCGGCAACTGACGGGCCAGGCTGGCGCCATGCAGGTAGCGCAGGCCCGTATCGGGCTGGTTTCCGGCTTCGGCATGATCAATTACGACCGTGGTCTGTGCACGGCGGCAGCCATGCTGCAAAGGGAGAAGGCATGAGCCAGGACACGAACACGCCCCAATGGGATGCGGCTCGCTGGCCGGCGCAGCCGCTGGATGCGCCGGCAGAACAATTGCCGCCACGCCTGCGCAGCGGTGCGGGATTGGCGTTGGCCAGCGGCGAGGGGCTGGGCCGCCTGCGCCTGCAGGTTTGCCAAGGCTGCGGACAGACGCAGTATCCGCCACGCGACGTCTGCGTCCATTGCCTGGACGACGCCCTGGATTGGCAGGATGTGCCGCAAGGTGCGCGGCTGGTGGCCAGCACCACGCTGCATCACAGTCATTTCCCGTATTTCCAGGCGCGTCTGCCCTGGCGTATCGCCACCGTGCGGCTGGATTGCGGACCGGTGGCTGTCATCCATCTGGGCGACGGCTGCCGGGGGGAACCGGGAGAGCGCCTGAGTGTGACCTTGCGGCGCGATGGCGGCGGCATGGCCGTGTTGTTCGGCCAGCCGGAAGAGTGAGTGGCAAACAAGGAAGAATCATGAGCGAGCGAAATATAGCAGTGGTGACTGGGGGTAGTGCCGGGATAGGCGCGGAGATCTGCCGCCAGATGCTGGATGCCGGCTATGAAGTGATATCGCTGGCGCGGCGTGCGCCGGAATGGCGCCATACAAGGTTGCGCAGCGTGCAGGTGGATTTGCTGGACCCGCAGGCTACGCAGCAGGCGGCGCAGGCGGTGGCCGGCCAGCACCCGGTGACGCATTTCGTGCATAACGCTGGCGTGATCTGGCCCAAGTTGCTGGGCGACGTCACCCAGGCAGAGTTGCAGGGGCTGACGCAATTGCACCTGGGGGCAGCCATAGACATCATGCAGGCGATTCTGCCGGGCATGCGCGAACGCGGCTGGGGCAGGGTGGTGCTGATGTCTTCGCGCGGCGCGCTGGGCCTGCAGACGCGCACGGCCTACTCCGCGACCAAGGCCGGGATGATAGGCATGGCGCGTACCTGGGCGCTGGAGCTGGCAGGCAATGGCATTACGGTGAATGTCGTGGCGCCGGGACCGGTGCAGACCGACATGTTCCACGATGTCGTCGAAGCTGGCAGCGAGCGTGAGCGCAAGATCGCCGCGTCGATTCCAGTTCAGCGCCTGGGCCGTCCCGATGACGTGGCGCGTGCAGTCATGTTTTTTGGCGACCGCGCCAATGGTTTCGTGACCGGGCAGGTGCTGTATGTCTGTGGTGGAGCCAGCGTGGGCACGCTGGTGATCTGAATGGTGCCTTTGCAATAAGAAGAAAAACCGGATCTGAGCTGGCGATCGCGGCCCCGCCCCAGGGGTGGCACTGGCCGGTCCGGCATGAAAAAGAGACAAGCAGCGGATCGACCGTGCCGGAAAGAGCACGGCAGGCGCTGGAGACAAAGGAGTTCTTATGCAAGACACTGACTTGCCCGTGGTGGCTGTCGCCCGCTCCAGGGGGCCGGCCAGGGTGCTGGAGGCCATTCTGGATGGGGTGGCGGGCACACTGCTGTTCATCATGATGATGGTCACCACAGTAGACGTGGTCGGCCGCTATTTCTTCCATTCCCCCTTGCACGGCGCCTACGAAGGCAATGAGTTGCTGCTGGGCGTGCTGGTGTTCACCGCCTTGCCGCGCGTGACCTGGCACGGTACGCATCTGACGGTATCCATGGTGGACGGATTGTTGTCCGCGCGGGCGCGCTGCTTCAAGCAAGGGCTGCTGGACTGGGTGTCCGGGGGCATCCTGGCGGTGCTGGCCTGGCAGCTGTACCTGCATGCCAGCGGCATGGCGGAGTTCGGCGACCGCAGCAATGCGCTCGACCTGCCGCTGGCGCCGCTGGCCTGGTTGATTGCCGCGCTGACCGCGTTGGCTGCACTGGCGGCGCTGCTGCGGCCGTTCTTCTTCCGCCTGGCGGACGCTGAAACTCAAAAGGGAGCCTGAGATGCTCATATCCCTGATCGGGCTGCTGGCCCTTCTGATCTGCCTGTTCATCGGCCTGCCTATCGCCTGGGGCATGATGCTGGTAGGCGTACTTGGCTTCAGCTATTTTGCCGGCCTGGAAGCGGCGCTGTCCATGGCGGCGCAGCTCAGTTTCGATACCGTCATGAGCTACAGCTTCACCGTGCTGCCGCTGTTCATCCTGATGGGCAACCTGGTCAATGCTTCTGGCCTGTCTAACGACTTGTACCGTGCGGCCTATGCGTTCATCGGACATTTCCGTGGCGGGCTGGCGATGGCAACCATCCTGGCCTGTGGCGCCTTCAGCGCGTTGTGCGGGTCCAGCATGGCGACGGCCGCAGCCATGGGGCGCGTGGCCATGCCTGCGATGCGGCGCTACCAGTACGACGACAGGCTGGCCACGGGCAGTATCGCCGCCGGCGGCACGCTGGGTATCCTGATCCCGCCCAGCGTCATGATGGTGGTGTACGGCATCCTGACCGACACGGACATTGGCAAGCTGTTCGCCGCCGGTTTCCTGCCCGGTATCCTGGCCATCCTGATGTACCTGCTCACCATCGTCATCATCACGGCCATCAACCCGGCGCTGGGCAAGCCGGGTGAACGCACCTCCTGGCGCGAACGCCTGTCGGCGGCCAAAGGCGTCATCACCATTACCGTTCTTTTCGTGGGCATCATGGGCGGCATCTACGGTGGCGTGTTCACCCCCACGGAAGCGGCAGGGGTCGGTGCATTCGGCACGTTTCTGATGACGCTCTACCGCCGTGGCTGGAAGCCGCGCCTGTATCTCACCGTCCTGATCGAGGCGGCGCAGACGACAGCGGTGATGTTCGCGCTGGTGATCGGGGCGCTGGCCTTCAACAACTTCCTCAATGTGGCTGGCCTGCCTGCCGGATTGCAGGACTGGGTACAGGGCATGGACGTGCCGCCGCTGGTGGTGATCCTGGCCATTTGCCTGATCTACCTGGTGCTGGGGTGCTTCCTGGAAACCATGTCCATGGTACTGCTGACAGTGCCCATCTTCTTTCCGGTAGTGGCCGGGCTGGGCTACGACCTGATCTGGTTCGGCATCATCGTGGTCGTGGCGGCGGAAATCAGCCTGATCACGCCGCCGCTGGGGCTGAACCTGTTCATGATCAAGAACATCATGCCCGAGATCGGCCTGGGCACGCTGATACGTGGCGCCATCCCCTTCGTGCTGGCCGACATCACGCGGCTGCTGATCCTGATCCTGGTGCCGTGGATCATCCTGGCCCTGCCCAACAGCATGGGCTGACCCCCGACGATTTCTGTTTCCGCATGCGCAAGCATGTGTCCTTCCCCCTCTGGAGAAAGCCATGAAGCTATCCAAAATCCTCTGTCTGGGCGCGGTCTCCCTGGCGGCCGCCTTTGCCCCGCTGCGCGGTGCCGTCGCCCAGGAAGTCCTGCGTTTTTCCAACTGGTTGCCGCCCACGCACTACATCGTCCAGGAAATGCTGATTCCCTGGGCGGCGGATGTCGAACAGGCAACCGAAGGCCGGGTGAAAGTCGAGTTCATCAATGCGCTGGGCAAGCCGCCCGCCCACCTGGATCTGGTGCGCAACGGCGTGGCGGACATGGGCATGTCGGTGCACAGCTATACCGCCAACCGTTTCCCGCTGATCGAATTTGCCGAACTGCCCCTGACCACCGAAGACGGCGAGGTCAATTCGGTGGCCTACTGGCGTACCTATGACAAGTTCATGAAGGATGCCGGTGAGCACCGGGGGGTCAAGCTGCTGGGGCTCTGGACCAGCCCGGCCACGGTCATCTTTACGACCAAGGAGTCGCTGGACGGGCTGGATTCGCTCAGGGGGCTGAAACTGCGTTCCCCCAGCCCGCTGTTCGATACCATCGGCCAGAAACTCAACTTCGTGACGGTCAATGCGCCGGCTTCGGAAAGCTATGAAATGCTGTCGCGCGGCGTGATCGACGGAATGTACTTCCAGTACGACCAGATCGAGAACTTCAAGCTCGACCGCCTGATCCGCAGTGCCCTGCAGGCGCCGGGCGGCTTTGGCAAGAGCAGCCAGTACATGTTCATGAACGAGCGCAAATGGAACCGCTTGTCGGAAGCGGACCGCGCAGCCATCGAAAAACTGTCGGGTGAACATATCGCCCGCGCGTTTGGCGGCAAGTGGAACGAATCCGAGCAGCAGTCCATCAAGCGCCTGGCCGAGGCAGGGCTGAAGACCACCAAGCTGGAAGGCGCGGAACTGGAAGCCTTGCGCGGACGCCTGCAATCCATCGAGGACGACTGGATTGCCACGGCAGACAAAAAAGGCGTGGATGGCAAGGCGGCGCTGCAATACTATCGCGAGCAGATTGCCGAGCTGGAAAAGGAAAAAGCGGAAAAATCCGGTTCCTGATCTGGCTGCAACCCGGAAAAACAGGCCAGACCTATGAACGGCCCCCTGAAAGTTGAAAACATCACCAGCCTTCAGGGGCCGTTCACACATACGGCCTGTTTTTTATTCGCAGCCAGCTTGCGCTGAAGACAACGCTGATGGCATGCGGGGTGCCGGCTTGGATAGCGTCCCTGATGGCAGACCTGATGTCGGGACCGAAGCCGCCGTCTCCCGTTGGCGGGCATAGACGACCAGCCTCAGATGCCGGTCGGCGTCGATGGTCAGCATGGTGTGTTCATAGGCTTCGGCCTTGCCATCCAGCATCCAGGTACGCACGCCATCGCAAGGCGCATGCACATCGTGCTGTTGCCACCAGGTCTTGAAATCCGGCGATATTCTTTCCAGTTCGTCCACCAGGCCGGTGGTATCGGCATCCCGGGTGGCGCGGACATAGTCACGGCGGAAACTTGACAGCATCAATGGCGCCTGCGTTGTCCAATCGACGAGGCGGGCCTGCAGCAGCGGGTCAGCAAACAGCAGCCACAGCAGATTGCGCCGCTCCGGCGTATGGCGGCCGAAACCGAATAGCACATCGGCCGGCGCATTGAAACCCAAGACATCCCAACGAAGATTCAGTACGAAAGCCGGATGGGGCAGGTCGTGCATCAGGCGTCCTACCAGTGGCGGCAGCACGCACCAGGTTTTTCCGGGTTCCGCGGGCGGCCGTTCATGGGCCAGCAGGAACAGGTGGCGGCGTTCGGCTGCGTCCAGTTTCAGTACCCGGGCCAGATTGTCCAGGAAATTGGCAGACACACCGATGTCGCGGCCTTGTTCCAGCCAGGTATACCAGGTGAGCCCGACCCCGGCCAGCGCTGCGACTTCTTCGCGCCTGAGCCCGGGCGTACGGCGGCGCGCCCCACTGGGCAGGCCGACATCGGCGGGTGTCAGACGTTCGCGGTGGGCGCGCAGGAAGGCAGCCAGGTCGGTACGGGTTCGTTCCAGGGTTCGCATTCGTGGTTCCGGTGAATGGCGGGAAGGCTGCACTGACAGTCAGCAGGCTGACCATCACTATAAGTAATAGTATAAATGGTTAAATTGTAATGGCTTAAAAAGCATCCGAGAATGGCGTTTCATATTACTGGATACGCAAGATGAACTCGGATACCTCTTGGCCTGCTTCACCGGCACGTGCCGCCGATGGTCCTCCCTGGCTGGGGTTGGCCGTGCTGTTGCTGGCGGGCTTTGTCACTATTTTCGACCTGTTTGTGGTCAACGTCGCCATTCCCGCCATGCAGTCCGGGCTAGGGGCAAGCCTGGCTCAGATCGGCTTTGTCGTGGCAGGCTACGAACTGGCATTTGGTGTTCTGCTGATCACTGGCGGGCGCCTGGGGGACCTGTTTGGGCGCCGTCGTCTTTTCATTGCGGGCATGGTGAGCTTCACCCTGGCTTCAGCCCTGTGCGGCCTGGCGCCGGACGCTGCATTCCTGATCGGTGCACGGGTGCTGCAGGGGCTGGCAGCCGCACTGCTGTTTCCTCAGGTTTATGCCTCTATCCGAGTCAACTTCGAGGGCGATGACAGCCGCCGCGCCTTTGGCCTGTTGGGTATGACCCTGGGTCTGGCAGCCATTGCAGGGCAGGTGTTGGGCGGATGGCTGGTGCATGCCGATCTGTTCGGTTTGGGTTGGCGCAATATTTTTCTCATCAATATCCCCATCGGTGTCTTTGCCATTGCAACAGCCCGCTTCATTCCCGAGTCCCGCGCTGCGCAACGCCCCTCGCTGGACTGGGGCGGGGTCGTACTGGTGAGCGCAGGGCTGACATTGCTGCTGGTGCCGCTTATCGAAGGGCCGGCGCAGCACTGGCCGGCCTGGAGCCTGCTTTCGTTCGCGCTTGCCGTGGCATTGCTGCTGTTGTTCCATCGGCAACAGGAATGGCGCCGGGAGGCGGGCGGGTTGCCATTGGTGGACATGCGGCTGCTGGGGCAGCGCCGCTTTGCGCTGGGCGCATTACTGGTGTTGCTGATCTATTCCACGGCCAGTTCATTTTTCCTGTGTTTTGCGTTACTGGTGCAAAACGGGCTGGGCCTGGACCCTTTCGTGGCGGGCAGCATCTTCGCGCCTTGCAGCGTGGGCTTCGTGCTGGCATCGCTGGCTGCCCCAAGGCTGGTCGCTCGCTGGGGAACGCCAGCCATAGCTGCCGGGGCGCTGGTGTATGCCATGGCCATCGGTGTGCTGGTGTTGCAGGTGGGCCAGGCTGGTGCCGCCCTGGCGCCGGCCTGGCTGATCCCGGTGCTGGTGGTGCTTGGCGCGGGGCAGGGGCTCATCATGACGCCCTTGTTGAACCTGGTGCTGGGGTTTGTCGACGCAGCCCAGGCCGGCATGGCGGCAGGAGTGATCTCAACCGTCCAGCAGCTGGGTGCGGCGCTGGGAGTGGCGGTGGTAGGCATGCTGTTTGGCGCCGCGCTGGCCGCTGATCATACCTTGGGTGGAACAGCCGGCCAGTATGCGGCGGCCTTCGTTGCCGGCATGCGCTACAACCTGGTGGCGGCCGTGCTGGTTTGCGTACTGTTGCTGATGCTCGCGAAAATCCGGCAGCCCCGGGACTGAAGGCTGCCGGATAGGGGCAGATCATGCATTTTAGATCCGGTGCTTCAGATCGGCGCCCGATCCAGCAAGGACAAGCCGGGATTGACGGCGAATATCTTTGCATTCACCTGCGCGATACCGAAGGAACGCAGCCGGGCCGCATGCATGTCCAGGTAGGCCTGGGCGCTATTCTGGTCCTCGAATAGATAGATGCCGCCCGCTTCTCCAGTGTCCGGGCTTTCCGTCCAGATTTTCCAGATTAGGCCGGGTTCGGTGGCGATGGAGGCAGCCAGATCGGTCATGGCGGCAGTCATGGCTGCTCCCCAGGGGCCGGGATAAGGAAAGTCGACTTGCAGGAGATAAGGCATGGAAAGCGAGTCCGTGGTGAATGAGGAAAGCCCGGGCCGGGTCTAGGCGGCCCAGTGGTCGTAGTTTTCCAGGCAGCGTACCAGATGCGCCGCCCATTCCGTCGCTGGTGCCGGAATGTGCAGTGCCTGCCCGGCGCGCACGATGGCGCCGTTGATGGCTTCTATTTCAGTAGGGCGCCGGTTGAAGACGTCCGTTGCCATGGAAGGGACGTGGCCCCTGGTTTTCTCGGCGACATGCAGGACATGCTGCAAGGCAGCCTGCCGGGAAATGCCCAGTCCCTTGGCATTGGCGATATCGGCGGTTTCATAGACGATGCTTTCCAGAATCCGCCGGGTGCCGGGATGGTCCACCACATGCCCGACGTTCTGGCGGGTGATGGCGCACAGGCTGTTGAGCGAGGCATTGACCAGCAGTTTCATCCAGACGTCCCGTTCCACCTGGTCGGAAATCACGGTTTGCAGCCCGGCCTGGTTCATCAGCTGGCAAAGTTCCTGCAGGCGCGCATCGGGCTGGTGGGTCAAGGGCCACATCGCCGTGTGCAGGTTGAGGTCGCAGGTGACGTGGATGTGGCCTGGGCCGACAAGGTCGCTGGTCAGCGTGCTGAACCCCTGGACAATCTGGGCTGGCGCAAGCAATTCGCGCATCACTTCGATATTGCCCAGACCGTTCTGCAGGCTGATGACCTGGGTGTCCGGCGTGATGGCCCGCTGCAGACCATCGAGCAGGGCAGCTCGAGTGTGGGGTGATTTGACGAACAGGATGACGGCATCCATTGCGGGTACGGCGGAGGGATCGCTGGTGGCGGTAACCTCGGCGATTTCGTCCTGGCCGGAGAAACTCATGCGCAGGCCATGTGCACGCATGGCGTCGACGTGGGCCTGGTTGAGGTCGTAAAGGATGGGCTGGCAGGTGCGGGCGAGCAGGCCTCCGAAGAGGCTGCCCATCGCGCCTGCGCCGATGATGGCGATTTTCATGGTTTAGGCGCTAGTTGATGAGGTTGGGCAGCCCGGTGGCGATGCCGGGCAGCAGGAAGACACTGGCAAGGACGACGATCTCTATCACCAGGAAAGGCACGGCTGCGCGGTAGATCTGCGGTAACCGTATCGACGGCGGCACCACACTTTGCATGACGATCAACAGCAAGCCGAAAGGCGGCGTCAGCAGGCCGATTTCGAGCGCGATCAACATCATCACGCCCAGCCAGACCGTATCCACGCCGGCGGCCAGGGCCAGCGGCATGAAAAAGGGAAGGGTGATCATCATCATGCTGATCTGATCCAGCACGGTGCCGATCACCAGCAGGACCAGCAGCATGCAGATGACCAGTATCGCAGGCGAGAGGTTCATTTCCTTGATCAGGCCCAGGAAGCCCGTGCTGGCGCCGGAGAAGCTCAGCAGCTGCGCGAAGGTGGTCGAGGCGGCCAGAATGAACAGGATCACCACCGAAACTTTGGTGGTTTCGATCAGGCTCTTCCACAGCGCCTGCAATGAGAAGGCGCGGTAGCAGAAGGTGGCCAGCACCGAGGCCAGCACGCCAATGGCGGCGGATTCCGTTGGCGAGGCCCAGCCGGCCAGCATGGAACCCACCACGGCGATGAAAATACCCAGCAAAGGCAGCACGTTCTTGACGAAGGGCAGCCATTTCTGCATGCCGGACAGACTGGTGCCGTCCTTATCCGACGGGGGCGCATCCTGCGGGCGCAGGCGGCTGCGGATGATAACGTAGCCGAGAAAGCCGATAGCCATCAGCATACCGGGCAGGATGCCGCCAATCAGCAGCCGTTCGATGGAAATTCCGGCCAGGCTGCCCAGCATGACGGCCAGTGCCGACGGTGGAATCAGCATGGCGATGCCACCTACTGCCATGATAGGCCCCATGGACATGGTGGGGTGATAGCCGCGCCGCATCATTTCCGGCATCATCACGCCGCCCATCATCGCGGTATTGGCGATAGAAGAGCCTGACAGGGTGGCGAATGTGGTGCCGCCCAGGATGCTGACGATGGAAAGTTTGCCGGGGACCTTGTCTATGGCTTTTTCAATGGAATCAATGGCCTTGAAAGCCAGCCCGGTATGAAACAGCACTTCGCCCATGAGGACGAACAGCGGGATGGGCGTGAGGGAAAAACTGACCAGCGATGAGGTGGTGTTGCGTACCCATTGGCCCAGGCCGATTTCACCGCCCAGGAAGGTAAAGGCGCCGATCAGGTTGACGGCCAGGAAGGAGAAGACCACCGGTGCGCCGATAGCCATGAAGAAAAATAGTGTGCCCAGCATAAGGGCCAGTGCGTAATACCAGTCCATGATCAGTTTCCCTGATGGCGCAGTGCTTGCAGGGACAGGTAAAGGCGCCGCAGGAATTCGATGCAGAGCAGTGTGGCGCCGAACAGCAGCGGCAGGTTCAGCCACCACTCGGGAAAGATGATTTCCTTGAAGACCAGGTTGCCCTGGGCGGCGGCATCCAGCGCCACCAGCAGCGATTGCCAGGCCAGCACCGCGCAGACGACCGCGCCGACGAAATTACACAGCACTTCGCAAAGCTGGGCCGTCAGGCGCGGCATCTTGGAGACCAGGACGTCGATGCGGATGTGGCCGCCCTGGTACAGCAGCCAGGGGGCCGCCACGAAGGTAGCGATCATCAGCATGTATTCCGAGATTTCCACGCTGGAAGGCAGCCAGTTCAGGCCGAGGTTGCGCAGGATGACGTCGCAGCCGATGAGCAGGGCCATCAGGCCGAAGGTCAGTGCGCCGACCGCGCCGCAGGCGGACATGAGCAGCAGGTAGGCATGGGCCAGTGGCGAGCGCGGCGGCTCCTGGCGGTCTATGGCAGGGGTGTGCATAAGGAGCCCTCTTTGGGGTAGCAACGGCAGCGCGATGGCCTGCACGGGGAAACAGGTGAACGGGTGAGTGGGGGGGCAGGCGCGCCAGCCGTGCCAGTACGCCTGAAGACGGCGCGTGCCGGAGAGGCGTACTGGTGTGTTTTATTGGTGCGGCCCGCTGGGGCCGCGTGCTGGGGTTGCGTGTTCAGGGCTGGCTGTCGCCGTGCCCGAACAAGCGTTCGATTTCCACCGCGTGGCGTGAGCCTGTCTTGGCAATACCGTCCCAGCCAGCCTTGTAGGCCACCGCACGCATGGCCTGTGCTTCCGCTTCCGGCAGGGTGATGGTCTGCACGCCGGCCTGGGCCTGGCGTTCTTTTTCCTGGATCGCCAGGGTCAGGTCTTCCTTATTCAGGGACTCAACCCATTCCACCTTTTCCTTCAGGAAGTTCTTTTGCGCGTCATCGAGCTTGTCCCAGCTTTTCTGGTTCATGAACAGGCTGACTTCGACGTTATAGAAACCAGGTTCGATGCGGTATTTGGTCTTTTCCTGCCAGCCCAGGTCCAGCACGCCCACCGAAGGCCAGCCATAGCCGTCCACCACGCCGCGCTCCAGCGCGGTATAGACCTCGCCGGGTGGAATCTGCAGCGCCGATGCGTTGACGGCACGGAAGAACGCCAGATAGGTCGGCACGCTGCGCAGTTTCAGGCCCTTGAGATCCTGGACGCTATTGACGGGCTTGTTGCTGTAGATGTGGTACTGCAAACCGTCGGTCAGGCGTGCCAGCCACAGCATGTTGGCCTTTTCGCGGTGGATCTGGTCCATCAGCGCATGGCCGCCGTTGGCCCGCAATTCCTGGATGGTTTTGTCCGTCAGCGTCATGGCCAGGGCTTCGGGCACCATGTTGGCGTGGAACACGGCAGAACTATTGGCCAGATCGACCACCCCGGCGCGCACGGCGTTGCCGACCTCGAAGGTCGGGATGGCTTCCGGCCCGCCGATCATCTGGATCTGCAGGATGCCTTTGCCGTCTTCATTGACCTTGTCGACGAATACCTTGAAGCGGTCGGTGAAGAAGGTGTCGGTATTGAAGGCACTGACGGCCTTCAGGGTGGTTTCGGCAGCCTGGACAGCCAGGGAGTGACAGGCCAGCAGGGTGGCGGCCAGCGTGAGGGCGACGTGTTTTTTGCTCATGATGCGAGATTCCGTGAAAACCGCTGGGGAAGAACTGCGTCGTGCATGCCAGGACACCGGCTAGCCGGGGTGCTTCACGCCCGTGATGGATTTAATTCCATATTGAATATTTTATTTATCAACATATCTATCTGGGCATGATGGGAAACCATTAGGCGTATGCCCTGATGGCGCAGGCGAACCGCGCCTGCGCCTGCCGGCGCAACGCCCGGGGTTTTCCCTTGAAACGTGATTTCCTTGCGCGAAATGGATGATGCCTGCGCGAAATGGATAGCTGCCGCCAGGGCGCTTTTCTAGCATTGCCGCCATCGGCCTGAACAAAAAAACAGGCGCAGCCGCCGTGCCCCTACCGGCAGGCGGCCCAGGCCGGAGCCCGTCACCAGGCATGGGGCTGGCGCGCGACACAGGCCGTACCGACCCGCAGCAGGCGGGCGGCCAAAGACAACAACCGGAGACATACAGCATGCGGAACAAAGGAAAACAGGCAGGGATGCGATTGGCCGTATTGGGCCTGTTCTGTGGCGCCCTGGCGGGCGGAGCGGCCAACGCCACGGAAGGCGGCGGCTTGCCCGTCTATGCCGATGGACTGGAAAATTTCATGTCGGGCGCCTTGCCGCCCCCCGGCGTGCACTGGCTGTCCTATGCCGGCGCGCTGCACTATGACAAGGTAAGGGATGCCTCGGGGGACCAGATTCCCATCCCCGGTTTCAAGGTCAATGTCGGCGTGATTGCTCCGCGCCTGATCTGGGTGACGGAGCAGAAGGTAATGGGCGGCCAGCTTGCCTTTCACGTCATTGCCCCGTTGCTGACCGTCAAGGCCGAAGCCATGGGCGAGAGCCAGCGCAAGAGCGGGTTGGGCGACATCGTATTCGGGCCGGCGCTGGGTTACCACCCCAGCGAGCGCCTGCACTATGTGCTGGGCCTGGACGTCTATGCACCGACCGGCCGCTACCGCAAGGAAGATTCGGCCAATCTGGGGCGTAACTACTGGGCCTTCCAGCCGGTCGCGGCGGTGACCTACATGCAGCCCACAGGCCTGAATATAGACACGAAGTTCATGTTTGATGTGAACATGGAAAACAATGACACCGACACCCGCTCGGGCAATGCCCTGCATGTGGACTATGCCGTGGGTTGGGGTTGGGGCAACGGCCTGGTGACCGGCGTGGGCGGCTACTGGTATCGCCAGTTAGGCGACGACCACGGCCCCAATGCCGGCCCGGGCAAGGCTCGCGCCTTCGCCTTTGGTCCGAGCCTGCGCTACGCCAACGACAAGGGTTTCATGATCACCGCCAAATGGCAGACTGAAATGGGCGTACGCAGCCGCCCGGAAGGCAGTGCGTTCATGCTCAAGGCATCGCTGCCATTCTGAGATCGGTAACACCGCACGGAAGCGTACCGGCAGGCCCTTTCTGGGGCCTGTTTTTTGTCGCCGGGCCGCCCCAAGACAAAAATGCCCCCTCGGGGGGCAGCAAGCCGAAGGCGCAGCGTGGGGGCGCTTTTTTTGCCGGGCTGCCCCAAGACAAAAATGCCCCCTTGGTCTAGGGGTTTCCCCTGGAAAGCCGCATGCAGACTCATTTTTATGCACGAAACGGATGCTGGCTGCACAGGGTGGATAGCAGGCGGCGCCGCTCGCTTCTAGCATGGAAACCACAGGCGGAAAAGCGCTGCCGGCGGGGGGCGAACCCCGATGTCCTTGCGGGCAACCGGCAGCAGGCACGACATAACAGGAGACAGACATGAAAGGTTTGCAAGACAAGGTGTATCTGGTGACGGGCGGCGCAACGCGCATCGGCGCGGGCGTGGCGGAAGTTCTGTTGGGCTATGGTGCCCGTGTGGCAATTTTCGATATCGACGCCGAAGGCGGCCGGCGTGCTGCCGGCAACGATGCGGCGCGTGCGGTGTTCCACCAGGTGGACATCACGGACGACGCCGCCTTGCAGGCAGGCATGGCAGCAGTGGCCAGCCATTTCGGCCGGGTCGATGGCCTGGTCAATCTGGCGTGTACGTATCTGGATGACGGCCCGGCGTCGAACCGTTCGGACTGGCTCAAGGCGCTGGACGTCAACGTCGTCAGCGCCATCCAGGCGGCACTGGCGGTGCGTCCATACCTGCAGCGCCAGCAGGGCGGCGCGATCGTCAATTTCACGTCCATTTCCTCCAAGGCCGCGCAGACCGGGCGCTGGCTCTACCCGGTGTCCAAGGCGGCACTGCTGCAGGCCACGCGCAATATGGCCCTGGATTTTGCGGCAGACGGTATCCGCGTGAATTCAGTGTCGCCGGGCTGGATCTGGTCTCGCGTCATGGATGAACTCAGCGGCGGCGACCGCGCCAAGACGGATCGCGTGGCCGCGCCGTTCCACATGCTGGGCCGGGTCGGCAATCCGGCCGAAGTTGGCGAAGTCGTGGCCTTCCTGTTGTCCGACGCCGCGTCCTTCGTCACCGGCGCTGATTACGCCGTCGATGGTGGTTACTCGGCCATGGGGCCGGAGCAGGGCAAGCCGGCCATCCCCTTGCTGGCAGGCTGAACCTTTTTCCCATCGGTGTGGCGCGGGCCATTCGCCAAGCACCATCACAAGTTGAGCAGTCAGGCTCCGTGCCGCTGGCGGCGGCGCGGATAGGGCCAGTTCGTCCGTGATCTGGCCAAAAAAAACATCAGGAGAAGACAATGCGCAAAGTTGCAATCATCGGCGGTGGCCAGGCGGGCATGCCCGTGGCATTCGGGCTGCTGCAGCGGGGCTACGAAGTTTCCGTCTATACGAACCGTACGCCGGACGACATCCGCAATGGCCGGGTGATGTCCAGCCAGTGCATGTTCGCCAATGCGCTGGACGTGGAAGCAGGCCTGGGCATAGATCATTGGGCGGCGGACTGTCCTCCCGTGGAGGGCATTGGCTTTGCACTGCCCGACCCTGAACACCCCGGCCGCAAGGCGGTGGACTGGAGCGCACGCCTGGATCGCGTGGCGCAGGCCGTCGACCAGCGCGTGAAGATGCCCGCCTGGCTTGAGGAATTCGCCCGCCGCGGCGGCAACCTGGTGATCGAGGACGTGGGCGTCGCCGAACTGGAGCGTATCAGCGCCGAGCACGATCTCACCATCCTCGCGGCAGGCAAGGGCGAGGTCGTGAAGCTGTTCGAGCGGGATGCCAGCCGTTCCCCCTATGACAAGCCGCAGCGCGCGCTGGCGCTGACCTACGTGCATGGCCTGAAGCCGACGCCCGACTACTCGCGCGTGTCCTTCAATTTTGTGCCGGGCGTGGGCGAGTACTTTGTGTTTCCGTCACTGACGCTCTCAGGCCCTTGCGACATCATGGTATTCGAAGGCGTGCCGGGCGGCCCGCTGGACCGCTGGCGTGATGTACAAGGCCCGGCCGACCACCTGGAACGCAGCCTGGATTTCCTGCGCACCTTTCTGCCCTGGGAAGCCGAGCGCGCCCGCAATGTCGAGTTGACTGACAGCATGGGCTATTTGTCCGGCGCTTTCCCTCCGACTGTGCGCAAGCCGGTGCTGACCTTGCCGTCGGGCCGCATGGTGCTGGGCATGGGCGACGCGGTGGTGGTCAACGACCCGATTACCGGCCAGGGCTCCAACAATGCTGCCAAGGCCGCCAAAGTCTATCTCGATGCCATTCTGGCACGTGGCGAGCAGGCCTATGACCGTGCCTGGATGGAACAGGTCTTCGAAACCTACTGGGATTATGCCGGCAAGGTGGTGGAATGGACCAACTCCATGCTGGCGCCGCCGCAACCTTCGGCCCTGAGCCTGCTGATGGGCGCGCAGGCGCATCCCGCGCTGGCGCATTTCCTGGCCAATGGCTTCAATCATCCGCCGCGCTATTTCCCGGCCTGGACGGATATGGCCGCAGCGGAAAAACTGATCAGTGATTGCGCCACCGGACGCATTGCTGCCTGAAGGAGAAACACCATGTCTATGTCTTCCATCCAGGAAAAGCCGGCAGTGCTGCTGGACAGCCGTGCATTTCGGCAGGCGCTGGGCCATTTCCCCACCGGAGTCGCGGTCGTTACGACGCGTGGTTCCGATGGGCGGCCGGTCGGCCTGACGATCAACTCGTTTTCCTCGCTGTCGCTGGATCCTCCGCTGATTCTGTGGAGCCTGGTGAACCATTCCCCCAGCCTGGATATTTTCCTGAACTGCGATCACTTCGCCATCAACATCATGAGCGAGGCGCAGGCCGAGTTGGCGTTGAACTTTGCCAATCCGAAGGTGGAAGACAAGTTTGCCATGGCCGCTCACCAGGATTGCGAGGAAGGGATTCCCCTGATCGACGGCTGCAGCGCCCGTTTTGTCTGCGAGAATTATCAAAGCCACGAAGGGGGTGACCACCGGCTGTTCATCGGGCGGGTATTGCGCCATGAGGCCGATGGTCATGCGCCCGCGGTGTTTCACCAGGGACGCTTCACCCGGCTGGCCATGGCATGAACGCGCTCCCGGGTGAATCAAACGGCCAGGGCGGCACATGCGGCCCTGGCGACGCTGCCCCTGGCTGCTGTCCCTGCGGTTCGCGCAGCGGCGCAGTGCCGTATCAGGCCGGGGGAGAGGCTTGAGGAGCTTTTCGCATCGTCAGCAAGCAGCGCCGGCCCCTGGGCCGGTGTTTGCATATATTGCGCAGCACCCGGGCGGGCGCTGCAAACTGGAAGGACAGGAGACAAAGCATGAATAAGAATCCTGACGCCGATATTATCGTCGTCGGCAGCGGCATGAATTCGCTGGTCTGCGCGGCGTTGCTGGCGCGGCGCGGCATGACGGTCACGGTGCTGGAACGCAATCCCGTGGCCGGTGGCTGCATCCGCACCGAAAGCCTGTATCCCGGCTATACCCATGAAGTCCTGTCGAGCTGGTATCCGCTGTTCATGGGCGGGGCTGCCTATGCCGAGCTTGCCGAACCCCTGAAACAGGCGGGCGTGGAATTCGTTTCCTGCGACTACAGCACCGGCGTGGCCATCCCGGGTGGCCCGGGCCTGGCGTTGCGCAAGGATATTGCCGATACGGCGGCTCGCATGAATGCCTTGGCAGCCGGGGACGGCGACGCTTTTGCCGCCATGGCCCAGCGCATGTTTGGTGACGACGCCGGGCTGGTATTCGGCCTGATGGGTAACGACCCCTACAGCTTTTCGACAGCCAGGCTGTTGTTTGGCGAATGGCGCAAGCGCGGCCTGGACGGTCTGATGGCCTTCGGTTCCGAAGCGCTGGAAAGCCTGCGGCGCTGGGCGGACCGCTCGATGAACGGTACGATCAACCGCGCCATGCTGGCGCCGTGGGTGTTGCATGGCGGCCTGGGGCCGGATGAGGCATCATCGGCCCTGATCGGCAAGCTGACCTGCGCCGCCGTGGTGGCGGGCGGCATGCCCGTCGTCAAGGGAGGCGGCGCACGTTTGGTCCAGGGGTTCATCGACATCATCAATGCGGCCGGTGGCACCGTGCAAACTTCCATGAATGTCGAGCGTGTCCTGGTGGAGCGCGGCCGAGCCGTCGGTGTCCAGGCGGGTGGCCAGACGCTGCGCGCCAAGCGTGGCGTGGTCTGCAACGTGACACCGGGGCAACTGTACGGGCAGCTCCTGAATGGCGCTCCCGAAGTCCGGGCGGCAGCGGAGCAGGCCAAACGCTTTCGTCACGGGAGAGGCGGCATGCAGGTGCATTTCACGCTGGACCGTCTGCCGGATTGGTGTGAACCCGAACTGCGTCACGTGCCGATGGTGCACGTGACGGAAAGCCTGGAGCAGGTCTGCCTGTCGGTTACCGAGGCCAATAACGGCTGGCTGCCGGCGCGGCCTACGCTTGCCGTTGGGCAACCGGTGGCGGTGGATGTCACGCGCGCGCCGGAAGGCGGCTGGATACTCTGGGTACAGATGCAGGACGTACCGTCACGCTTGCGCGGCGATGCTGCCGGGGAAATCGCCATTCCAGCAGACGGACGCTGGAATGAAGCCGTCCGCGAAGCCTATGCCGACCGCGTTCAGGCCCGGCTGGAAACTGTGATGCCCGGGCTGGGCCAATCCATCCTGGCGCGCCAAGCGTTCTCGCCGGCCGACCTGGAAGCCTGGAATGTCAATCTGGTGGGGGGAGATCCTTATTCCGGTGTGTGTTCGCCGGACCAGTTCTTCTGGATGCGACCGTTTGCCGGGGTCAAGGCAGCGCGCACTGGCCGCACGCCGGTGAAAGACCTGCACCATATCGGCGCGTCCGTGCATCCCGGCCCCGGCCTGGGCGGACAATCGGGCTATCTGGCGGCCAAACGCATCATGGGCAAGAGATAGGGCCCCCACGCTGCGCCTTCGGCGTGCTGCCCCCAGGGGTGTTTTTGTCTTGGGGCGGCCCGTGACCCGTCCTGCCCTGGATTGACACCTCCGGACCGGTATCCGTAGCGATGCTACGGACTGAGCACCCGATGAACTTCAGCGGGTGTTTTGCATTGTCGGGACCGATCATTCTGATAGCAGTCGTTGCCGTGGGCAGCGGCGAACGGGCTCAGGCATGGCGGCGTTGCAGGCTGGCGCTGGGGGTTTCACCAAAGCGTTGGCGATATTCGGCGCTGAAGCGGCCCAGGTGGGAAAAGCCCCAGCGCAGCGCGATGGTGGAAACGGAATCGGCTTGATGCGGGTCGAGCAGGTCGCGGCGGGCCCGCTCCAGCCGTATGCCGCGCAGATACTGCATCGGGCTGATGCCGCAATACTCGCGGAAGCCCGCATACAGGCTGCGCAGGCTGACGCCGGCAAAGTGGGCCAGGTCTTCGCCGCGCACGGCTTCATGCGCATGCTCTTGCAAATAGGTTTCCACGCGCTTGATATGGCGTGGCAGAATTCGCTGCGTGAGGGCCGGGCTGTCGTCGAGCTGGCGGTGCGGGTGCAGACTGAGCAGCGTGGAAGCCGCCAGTTGTTCGATCTGCGTCAGCAGCAAGGGGGAATCGGCGCCTTCGCCCTGGGTGTGGGCGCAATCCAGCAAGTAGCGCATCATGCGCTTCCAGGGTGCGCTGGCATGGGCTTCGAAACGTACCGGAAAGCTGACGCTGCGCGGCGTCTCTGTACCGTCCATGGCGGCGGCCAGGCCCTCGACCAGGCTGCGCTCCAGCTTCAGCATGACCTGGTCGCTGTCGCCGCGCCAGCGCATGTCTATGTCTTCGTTGGGGTTCAGCAGCGTGGCCGTGCGGACGTTGGAATCCACTTCCTCGTTGCCGCAACGTACCTGGGCCGAGCCATAGAGGGGAATCTGCACAAGATAAAAGCCGGCCAGGTGTTCAGGCTGGATGCGTACATCCGCGCCGTAACACAGGCGGCTCAGCGTAATGCGGCCAAAATCGGCGTGACGGACGCGCGTATCCAGGGCCTGCCCGGTGTGCTGCATGCACAGGCGGTGCGGCTTGAGCATATTGCTCACGGCGGCCTGTGCCTGGTCCAGGTCACCGTAGGCGTGGTCTTCCCAGTGGCTGAGCATGGTCTGCATGGTGAAAGTCCCTGTCTGGGCAAGGTGGCCTGGCAATCCGGGGCTTGTCGCGCCGCCGGCACCAGACCCGCTGCCGGGCCATGGTGAAAAGGTTATTTTAGTTGTAAAGTATTTGCGTGGGCATCGGGGTTTCCCGGTGTTTTGGATGGAACAACAGTGGAAAGCAGCAGAAAAATGGAAGATCGCAACTATCACTATTACGAAACTGCCAACGGCCATGGGCTCAAGCACGACCCTATTGCTGCCATCGTCGGGCCTCGTGTGATCGGGTGGATAGGCTCCCGTTCCACTGAAGGCAAGCTGAACCTGGCGCCGTACAGCTTTTGCAATGTGTTCAATTACCGTCCACCGGTCATCGCCTTTTCCAGCGTGGGCTACAAGGACAGCGTGCGCAACGCCATAGAAACAGGGGTGTTTACCTGGAACCTCGCCACCCGTGTGCTGGCTGAAAAAATGAACCAGACCAGCCTGGAGCAGGATGTCCGCGAGTTCGAACTCGCCGGCCTGACCCCGCTCACCGGACGCCTGGTAGACGCGCCCCGGGTCGCGGAAAGCCCCGTATCGCTGGAGTGTCGCCTGACACAGCATTTCCGCATGACGAACGCCGCAGGGCAGGAACTGGATACCTGGATGGTGCTGGGCGAAGTCGTCTCGGCCCATATCTCGCGGCATTGTCTGGTCGACGGGGTTTACCAGACCGCGCTGCCCGGCCCGATCCTGCGCGGAGGCGGCCCGGGGGATTACTTCGAAGTATCAGAAGCAACGAAATTTTTCATGCGCCGCCCCTGAACGAACGTCCGGCTGGCGTCGCTCCTGGGGACTTTCCCGCATTTTTGTCGCGCTGCACAAAAAGTGCTTGCCTATACGGAAAAATCTGGAAGAATAGGTTCATCACCGACGGGCCATGTTGCATTGCATCGTAACCTTGCGGTGATCCGGGAACAGGCTTTCCAAGAGACAGCAGGACAGGGCGGACCGGCGCAGCCCGTGCCCTCCATGCCCTGGCAAGGAGACGACCGTGCAGGAAAAAGAAAAAAAAGCAGCAGTCCTGGCGCCCAGCGGCACGCTGCGCGCCGCCATCAACCTTGGCAATGCGGTGCTGGCCGGGGTCACGGACAAAGGCGCGCTCAAAGGCGTGACCGTCGACCTGGCTCGCCGCCTGGCCAGCGAGCTGGGCGTGCCCCTGGAACTCATCGCCTGCCAGGCCGCGCGTGAATCGGTGGCGCTGGTATCCGGCGGCAAGGCCGATGTCGGGTTTTTTGCCATAGATCCCCAGCGCAGTGGCAGCGGCATCGCGTTTACCGACCCCTATGTTCTGATCGAAGGCTGCTACGCCGTGCGGCGCGATTCTCCTCTGCAGGCCAATGTGGATGTTGATGCCGAGGGCATAGATCTGGTTGTTGGCCAGGGCAGTGCCTACGACTTGCATCTGTCACGCACGCTCAGGCATGCGCGCCTGGTCCGTGCGCCCAGCCCCCGGGCTGTGCTCGACATCTTCCTGGAAGCCGGCTACCCGGTCATGGCGGGCGTGCGCCAGCAACTGGAAAAAGATCGGGATCACGTACCGGGGCTGCGCCTGTTGCCGGGGCATTTCATGGTCATTCCCCAAGCGATGGGCGTGCCGCAGGCGCGTGGGCAGGAGGCGCTGGCCTATCTGCAGGGCTTCATCGAATCCTGCAAGCTGGATGGCTTTGTGGCCCAGTCCCTGGACCGTCACGGCATGCGCGGCGTTTCCGTCGCACCGGTAGGGGAATGGCTGGCAGCCTGAACCACAGGCGCCATCCATCCACTGCCGGCCCTCTCCGATCCTGCCCGGCGGCGGGGTCGTCGGGCAGGATGGCAGCGTTAGCCGCTGTCGCCTGTCCTGTGGGCCACTGTCGCCCTCGTGCCCTAGGGCGTTACGCCGCGCTGTTGCGAGTCTTGCTCGCAGTCTGGTCATGTGGCGCCGTAACGATGCGGTGCAATAACGACGCAGTGCCGTAACAATGCCGTGCCGTAACATCAGGCAACGCTTCCCTGGCGCGACGGGTGTCGGCGCGCGCGCGGGCGACAGAAGAGCCGTGCCCTGATCAGGGATAATGGCAGCAGTTTGCCAGGCAGGAGCCATCATGTCAGATCCCTACCGTCATCAGTCCCTTCCCATCGAGTCTCCAGCCGCCGCCTCTCCGCGTGAGGCGGCAGGCCCGGCCGCGCTGGCGCAAGCCTTCCAGCGCGCATTGGTGTCGTTATGGCACCCGCGCATGCTGCTGGCGCTGCTGCTGCCTTTCATCATCATGGCGGTAGGGGCGGTGTTGCTGGTGTGGTTCGCCTGGACACCGGTCAGCCAATGGTTGATGCAGCAGCAATCGAGCTGGTCGGCACTGGAAAACGCAGACGCCTGGCTGACGGGCATCGGCCTGTTCTCGTTGAAAGTCTGGCTGACGCCGCTGCTGGCCGCCTTGCTGCTGTTGCCGCTGGCAGGCCTGCTGGGCCTTTTGATTGCCGCCGTGTTCATCACCCCGATGGTGATGTCGCACCTGGAAAAGACGCGCTACCCCGGCCTGCAACGCAAAGGCCGGCATGGTTGGGCGCTCAGCCTGTGGAACGCTTGCTGGGTCGGGACGGTCTTCTGCGTGGGCTGGGTCGTGACCTTGCCGCTCTGGCTATTGCCGCCCGCAGGCATGGTGCTGTCCATCTTCTGGTGGACCTTTGCTTTTACCCGCCTCATGCGCGTCGATGTACTGGCCGAACATGCCAGCCCGGACGAGCGCCGCTTGCTGTTGCAGCGGCAAGGCAAGGGGTTCTGGTATGCCGGCCTGATCTGCGCGCTGCTCAACCTGCTGCCGCCCGCATGGCTGGTGCTGCCGGTCTATTCGGCACTGGTTTTCGGCCACTATGGCATGGAAGGTTTGTCGCGCCTGCGCACCGGATCGGTGCATGGTCAAGGCGGCGTGAGGAGCCTATGATATGCAGTCATCAGCGGGCATGCGCAGCGTGTGCCCTGGATTGAACCCACGGATGCACATATGACGCAAGAGTTCCCGGCACGGCGCTTTTCCCTGATTATCGTCGGCGATGAAATTTTGTCCGGCAGGCGCGAAGACAAGCACCTCAGCAAGGTCATCGCCTTGCTGGGAGAGCGCGGCCTGTCGCTTTCCCATGCGGAATTCCTGCCGGATGATTTCGATACCCTGGTCGAAGCCTACCGGCGCAGCTTTGCCCGTGGCGACATCGTATTTTCCTGCGGCGGCATAGGCGCCACGCCGGATGACAAGACTCGCCAGGCGGCCGCCCGGGCGCTGGATGTGCCCCTGGCGCTGCACCCGGAAGCGGTGCGCCTGATCACCGAGCGCTGCGCCGAAATGGCCGAAAAGGGCTCGGGCAGTGCAGACATGAACACGCCGGAGAACCAGCAGCGCCTGCAAATGGGTGTTTTCCCGGAAGGGGCGGAAATCGTGCCCAACCCGTATAACCGCATTCCCGGTTTTTTCATCCACGACCACACCTTCCTGCCCGGTTTTCCGGTCATGGCATGGCCGATGATCGAATGGACGCTGGACTACCGCTATGCTGATTTGCAGCACCGGCAGAATCGCGTCGAATACTCGTTCCTGGTTTTCAAAATGCCGGAGTCCCGCATCACGCCCGCGATGGAAGAAGTGGAACGCCGCTGGCCCGGTGTCAGTGCCTTCAGCCTGCCGACGGTTGGGGATGGCCAGGGCACCATGCCGCATATCGACCTGGGCGTGAAGGGCGAGCCCGAAGCCGCGGCCCAGGCACTGGCCTACCTGCGTGACGAAGTGGTACGGCTGGGTGGGCTGCTGCAGGCGCCGGCAGCACATCAGGCCTGAGAGCAGCCATTCCGTACCCATGAACGGCATTCATGGGTACGCGTGAAAATCCTTGTATTTTGCATGGCACTTTTTCACGATATGAGATTAAAATAAAAAAATTGCTGCACCGCCGCATGCGCTATTCCAGCTGCATGGACGTCTTTGCCGATAAGAAAAATGACTCGACCCTCAGTCAAGCTGTCGCCGGGAGACCAGGCGTCCCAGCCCGAATCGTCCGGGATCGCCATTCAGGTACTGGAACGCGCCATGCGCTTGCTCGATGCGCTGGCCGCCCAGCCAGACCCTATCTCGCTGAAAGACCTGTCTCATGCCACCGGTCTGCACCCGTCGACTGCGCACCGTATCCTGCATGATCTGGTGCAAGGCCGCTTTGTCGAACGTGTCGATAGCGGCATGTACCAGCTCGGCATGCGCCTGCTGGAATTGGGCTCGCTCGTCAAGGGCAGGCTGGACGTGCGCGAGGCCTCGATTGCTGCCATGCGCAATCTGCATCGCTTGACACGCCAGACTATCAATCTTTCGGTGCAGCAGGGCGATGAAATCGTCTACATCGACCGCGCCTGGAGCGAACGCTCCGGCATGCAGGTCGTGCGTGCCATTGGCGGCCGGGCGCCGCTGCACCTGACTTCCACCGGCAAGTTGTTCCTGTCCATGGTGGACAGCCGGCAGCTGCGTTCCTATGCGATGCGTACAGGGCTGGCGGGCAATACGCGCAACAGCATCACCAGCGTGGATGCGCTCGAGCAGGAGCTGGCCAAGGTCAAGCGCCTCGGGTATGCGCGAGACAACGAAGAACTGGAGCCCGGTGTTTGCTGCATTGCCGCAGGAATACGTGACGACAGCGGCAAGCTGGTCGCCGGTCTGTCCATTTCCTCGCCAGCGAGCCGCATGCAGGACGAGTGGCTGGACTTGCTGGTGCAGGCGGCGGACAGCATTTCGTCGGCGCTGGGTTTCGAGCCTGAGCACAGCTGAAAACGACCAGGCAGGTTCTGCCCGCAGTCCCTGGACGGAACGCGTAAGTGATTTTTTCAAAAGGAGAAAATCAGCCCGCGTGACGGTCCACTGGCGCGAAAGTGGCGTGAATGCTGGCGCTGCGTGATGCACGGCGAAAATTTGCAGCCAGGCTGTAACAACTCGGTCATGCCCACGTCGTTGACATTAATGAAGAAATGTATAAAATTCAGTTTGTGCAGCGCAACAACCGGCTGATCAGGCCGGCAGGTGTGGTAAGCGCGCTGCCTATCGCTACGATTCGCTGAGATTCACGTATTCCAGGGTCAACCTTTTCCGTCTCTGCCAGGAGAGACGGTAATCCAGGAGATAAGCATGAGCGCCATTCCGCAACAATTCGCCGCCGGCCAAAAGTCGGCTGTTGACAGCATCGTCAACTTCCAACAATCCCTGTTCGGCGGCTTCGAGAAGCTGGTTGAACTGAACCTGAAGACCGTGCGTGCCTCGCTGGACGAAGCCGCACAACTGGCGCAGCGTGCCCTGGAAGTCAAGGATCCGCAACAGGCCGCCGGTCTGGTGTCCGGCCTGGCCCAGCCCTCCGCCGACAAGGCGCTGGCCTACAGCCGCCAGGTTTACGACATCATCGCTTCGGTGCAGGGCGAACTGACCCGCCAGGCTGAAGCCCGCGTGGCAGAGCAACAGCGCTTCGTGTCCGAGCTGGTCGAGCAACTGAGCAAGAATGCCCCGGCAGGCTCCGAGCATGCCCAGGCACTGCTGAAGTCGGCTCTGGCTTCGGTCAACGGTGCCTATGACACCTTCTCCAAGGCTGCCAAGCAGGCTGCTGAAGTTGCCGAGAAGAATGTGCATGCTGCTGCCAATGCGTCGTTCCAGGCTGCTTCCGAAGCTGCTGGCGCCGCTGCCAAGGCTGCCAAGGTCGCCTGATCCGCTATCTGCAGGGTTCAAGAAAACCGCTGCTCCGGTTTATCCGGAGTGGCGGTTTTTTCATTTCACCAAGGCTCCAGCACCTAACTTCACTGGACTACATCGAAGTCGCAGTCGATGCGGAGCGACTTCCAGGTGTTGGCAGGGATGGTGCACAGTCTTGGCTTCATCGTGGCCGTCACGGTGGCTATCGCACCGTGAAACAACAACCCAAGGCTGGCTCAAGCCAGGCTTTCAGGGGCCAGTTTGGCGATGGCCTGATAGTGCGTGAGGTGGATGCGGCCATCAAGGTAGCGCACATTGGCGAAATACAGGCTTTCGTCGATGCGCAGTCCCAGCACATGTGCGCTGGTGCGCACCGGGTGCCGCAGCACGTTGCGGAAATGCTCGGTACCCGGCACTTGCCCCACCACAGCGATGTGGGGACGGCTACTGCGGTATAGGTGCAACACCAGGGCTAATCCCACCCCAGTCACTAGGCCGATTTCCACGCCAGCTAGCAAGGTGGCGGCCAATGTGGCTGCCACTACCGAGAAATCGAAGCGCGAGTAGATCCACGTCCGCCGCAGCGGGCCCAACTGCAAGCGTACAGCTGCTGCCCAGGACCGCGTAGGCTAATAGCGGCAGTATGCTGGCGTACAGGCCAGTTTGAGGTGGCAGGCCGGCCAACAGGGCATAGGCCAGGCTTTGCGGGATCAGCATTAGCGTGACGACGCCAGCGGCCAGCAGGTCGCCGGTGAACTGGTTCCGGTTGTAGCGTCGGCCCCACGTCAGGATAGGAAACCAGCGCCGAAAGCGCTTTGGCTGTGTGGCATGTGGGCGCTGACGTTGTGTTTGCATGCCAGGGTCTCTTTCAATATCAATTTTTATAGTTTATATTTTTATATATTGATAGTCGAAAGGCACATTTCCAGTAAGCAAACCACGCCCGAACAACTGCGCGAACATGCAGGTAAAGCCTGTGCATTGCTCAAGGCGCTTGCCAACGAAGACCGATTGATGCTCTTGTGCCAGACCGCTTTAGGACGGCAGAACGTGGAGGAACTGGAAGGGGCTACGGGTATCCGGCAGCCCTCTTTGTGTTTGGCCAGCGATAACGTCGTGTGCATCATGCGCACACTCTGGAATATCTATTGCGCCCCGACGTGACGGGGCTGACACCATGACAAGAGCAAAAGACCTCATTGGAGACATCGCATTTGATCGTCGTCGGGCATTGCTGATGCTGGGCACTGCATGCGCCGCGGGCTCGACATGTTCAGCGAATGCTGCCCGTGCGACGGGCAAGACGCCGACCAAGGCGCGTATCGTCATCGCGGGCGCCGGCGCAGCGGGCCTGACTGCGGCTTCGCGCCTGGCTGCCGCGCTCGACGGCGCCCAGATTACCCTGATCGACGCACGCAAGGAACACTTCTACCAACCGGGGTTCACGTTGGTCGGCTCAGGCATCAAGCCGGTGAACTACGTTACGTCCTCCACCGCCGACTACGTGCCAATGGGGGTGGAACAGGTTCAGGAGCGCGTGGCCGAGTTCGACCCGGAAGGCAACCGCGTCGTTACTGAAAGTGGAAAAGCCTACCCCTACGACTTCCTCATCGTCGCCACCGGCATGCAGCTGGAATACGGCTTGATCGAGGGCATGGATGACAAGCTAATCGGTCAGAACGGCATCGGCAGCATCTACCACAGTCCGGCGGGAGCGCTGGCCACCTGGCAGGCCATGTCTGCGTTTGCCGACCGGGGTGGCCGTGGTGTGTTCATGCGCCCCGCCACCGAGATGAAGTGTGCGGGCGCTCCTCTCAAGTACACCTTCGTGACCGAGGATTACCTGACGCGGCGCGGGCAACGTGGCAAGGCTGAGGTGGTCTACAACGCGAACAACAAGGCATTGTTCAGCGTGCCCATCGTCTCGGAGAAGGTGCGCATGCTGTTTCAGGCGCGTGGCATCAAGATGAACTATGACCGCGTACTCAAGGCCATCGACCCGGGCAGGAAGATCGCCACCTTCAGCACACCCGATGGCATGGAGGAGCAGAACTACGACTTCATCCATGTCATCCCGCCTATGCGTGCGCCGGAGGTTATTCGCAATAGTCCACTTCCGTGGCAGACGGGTGCCTGGTCCGTCGAAGGATGGCTGGAGGTTGACCAGGGCACGCTGCGCCATGTGCGCTATCGCAACGTCTTCGGCGTGGGCGACATCGCTGGCGTGCCCAAGGGCAAGACGGCAGCCAGCGTAAAGTGGCAGGTGCCGGTGGCAGTCGATCACATGGTCGCGGAGATAGCAGGCAAGTCGTCGGAGGCCGTCTACACCGGCTACACCTCGTGCCCGCTGATCACGCGCCTGGGCCAGGCCATGCTGGTGGAATTCGACTACCAGAACAACCTGGTGCCGTCGTTCCCGGGCGTGATCGCACCGTTGGAAGAGCTGTGGGTCAGTTGGGTCATGAAGACCATGGCCTTGAAGCCAACCTACATCAGTATGCTGCGCGGTCGCGCCTGAGGAACCCCAACATGAAAGAACTTGATCCTTTGGTCTTGCTGGTGGTCTTCCAGGAAATGCTGGGGCCCTTGCTGTGGTTGCTCATGGCAGTGGTGGTGCTGGGCTTGCCGGCGTTCATTGTTCTACTGATTCGTGAGCGCGGCATCGTGTCGCGTCGCCTGGTCCGTTCGCAAGCCCTGGGCGTGATCGGCGGTGGCCTGGCACTGGTGCTGATGGCTCAAGTGTCATCATCCGGTTTCACCGATGCTGGCGGGCCTGCAGACTGGTTCCTTATTGCCCTGGTGTTCGGGCTGGGGCTTGTGGTTTCGACCCTCCTTTTCTACACCGTCGACGGCTGGTGGTCTCGACGCGGTATGTCCGCGCGGTCTTCGGTCTGATTTCAACCTGATATTTCTACCAATGAGGAGTTTCGATGACGAACAGCTATAAACAATTGACCCAGGACGTGATGGCTAATCTGGTGCCCCTGCATAAGGGTGTTCCGCAGGTTATGAAGGGTTTCGGCGAGATGGGCAAGTCTGCCATTGCCAACGGGGCACTGGACGCCAAGACGAAAGAACTGATCGCGCTCGCGGTGGGTGTGGCGGCACGCTGTGACGGTTGCATCGCGTTCCACACCAAGGCCTTGGTCAAGCTCGGCGCCACCGAAGCCGAAGTCCACGAAGCGCTGGGCGTTGCCATCTACATGGGCGGTGGTCCTTCGGCAATGTATGCCTCGAATGCCGTAGCCGCTTTCAACGAGTTTTCGGCATTGGCCGGTAACTCGGGTGCAAAAGCCTCCGAGCAATAGCAAGTGAGAGAGTCGCAGATCGTGTTGATTCTGCCCCCTCATTGGAGGCGAAAGCGACCGGCGCCTCCCTATATCCACTTTGTACGATTTAGGACCTGACCATGCAAACCACTGATTTTGTTGCGACCGTTTTCGATGGAAGAAGCAACCCCAACAAGGTGACTGTGACCTTCACCATGGCCCTCAACGCACTACTCAAGGGCTACACCGCCACCATTATTCTGATGGTGGCAGCCGTCGAACTTGGCAAGCCGGGTGCTTGCGCCGGCATGGACATCGGCAAACCCTTCGAACCTGTTGCCAGTCTGTTGGACACGTTCCTGGAAAAGGGAGGGCGGATCGCGATCTGCGGCTCTTGCATGACCCACAACGGCATGACGGCTGAACAGATGGACCCACGATTCAGCATCATCAGTGCACCGGACGTAATTGATCTGTTGATGCAGGCCAAGGGGTCGTTACAGGTGACTTGACGTCAGCCTTGACATCGCCCCTGATTGCGACTCGATGAGTCCCCCTTCAATGCCGTAGTCGCCTGGCGCGTTGCCAGGCGTCCACGCTGGCCTGCTGGACTTTCCGTGTGGCTCTTGATGAACCGACGCGATGTCTGGGCGTGGGGAGCTCCACCTAGTATCTCCGCGATGTAGCTGTTGGTGCAGCAGTCTCGCCGTCACCGTTGCAGCAGAGATCTATTGTTCCTACGGGATATAACTCAGCCGAGCCCAAGGGAAACGACGTCCCTGGTTGAAACGGGCGTGGGCATTGGTGAACTTGGGGCCTTAGTTTTAATCCGGGGATAATCCGGCCTAAGCCATTGATACACAATGGTTTAGGTTTATCAATCTGGCTGAAAGCTTGACGGCGGACATTTTTCATGGGTGTGCGAGTGGTCAGGGGTAGCAGGGGCAGGGCCGATTTCAGCAGTGCCCGGACATGCTCGGAGCCTACCAGGGCAAGGTCAGCTGGAAATGGGTTCGGCGCCCGTGCCGGAACGGTCATTCATGACTTCGTCGCAGACTTCCAGCCAGGCCCTGGCAGCATGGGATATATAGCGTTCGCGCGGCCAGATGTGGCCCACCTGCCATTTCAGGTCGGGTTTCACCAGCCGCATCAGGCACATGTCTGCAGTCTTCAAGCGTTTGATCAAGGGGTCGGGCAGGACGGCATAGCCCAGTCCCGCCGATGCCATCGACACCAGGAAATCCCAGTGTGCGCTGTGGGTTGCCACTTTAGGCGCGAATCCCGCGCTGCGAAATGCCTGGCGCAACCGCCGGGTCAGGGCGAAATCTTCGTCCAGCATCAACAGCGGCAGTTCGGCCAGCTGTGCGAAGGGCAAGGTCTTGCGCCCACGTAACGGGGAGCGACCCGGCCCGACGACCCAGAGGGGGTAATCGCCGAAAGCCTGGGTGACCAGCTCCGGATGGTCGGCAGGCAGAATCGTGGCCCCGACCTCCAGCTCGCCGGACGCCACCAGCCGCTCCACTCCCTGGCCGGTTGCCTCGCGCAGTTGCAGGTCAATGGCCGGGTAGCGTTCACGGAACCGTTGCACGACCGGTGTGAACAACAGGTTAACCATGGGGGGAATGCCAACCGTCAGGGTGCCGCGCACCAGGCCGGTGGTTTCCTGGACTTCCAGCGCAATGCGCCGCATTCCGGCAAGGATTTCCTGGCCGCGCTCGTAGACGATCTGGCCCACATCAGTAGTATGCACACCGCGCGCTTCCCGTATCAGCAGGGGCGCGCCGATTTCATCTTCCAGCTGGCGCACCATCTTGCTGATGGTCGACTGGGTCACGTACAGCGCTTCGGCAGCCTGGGTAAAGCTGGCCCGCCTGACGGTTTCGACGAAGTAGCGCAAAGCGCGGATATCCATGCCTGTTTCCCATGAAAAAATAGAATGGCTGGGATGATATTAAGTCATAAACTGACTGGTCACCAGTGCCTATACTCGGCTCATCAGCACTGTTCAATGCCTGGTTCCCTGGAAAGAACGGCATTGCGCATACCCGCAAAAGGGCGTTGCAACCGCAATCAATTGCGGCCTGGGCAACGGAAGAATGTCGCCGGGAGACCTTCTTGAGAAGGCCAAGGTTGGGCTATCCCGGCCAGTAGCGATATCGGAATCAGGAGACACCACACTATGCATAGCGATCGTATCCGCCTTGCCTCCCTGAAGGACAAGATCGTATCTGCCGACGCAGCGGCTGAAATCTTCCGTGACGGCATGGTCGTCGGCATGAGCGGCTTTACCCGCGCCGGCGATTGCAAGGCCGTACCGCATGCGCTGGCGCGCCGCGCCATTCGCGATCCTCTCAGTATCACGCTGATCACCGGCGCCTCGCTGGGCCACGACACCGACAAGCTGCTGGCCGAAGCCGGCGTACTGGGTCGTCGCCTGCCGTTCCAGGTGGATACCACCCTGCGTCGCAAGATCAACGCCGGTGAAGTGAAATTCATCGACCAGCATTTGTCGGAAACCGTCGAGCAACTGCGCTCCGGCTTCCTGGGCAAGCTGGATGTGGCCGTGATCGAAGCCTGTGCCATCACCGAAGATGGCGGTATTGTGCCCACCATGTCCGTGGGTAATTCGGCCACCTTCGCCACGATGGCCGAACGTATCATCATCGAGCTGAACACCCAGGTGCCAGCAGCCCTGGAAGGCTTTCACGACATCTACCTGCCGGCGGAGCGCCCGAACCGCCAGCCCGTGCCGCTGACCGACGTTGGCCAGCGCATCGGCAGTACCAGCATCAAGGTCGATCCGTCGCGTATCGTCGCCATTGTCATCACCGACCAGCCGGACAGCCCGTCCAACGTGTTGCCGCCGGACGAGGAAACCGCCGCCATTGCCGGCCACATCAACGATTACCTGCTCAATGAAGTCCGTCATGGACGGCTGACTCATTCATTGCTGCCGCTGCAGGCGGGCATAGGCACCATCGCCAATGCGGTACTGCACGGCCTGGTGGATTCGCCCTTCCACGACCTGACGATGTACTCGGAAGTGCTGCAGGACAGCACCTTCGCGCTACTGGATTCCGGCCAGATGAGCTTCGCTTCGGCGTCGTCCATCACGGTCTCCAAACCGGTGTACGAGCAGCTGATCGAAAACGTCGAAAAGTACCGTTCGCGCCTGGTCCTGCGTCCGCAAGAGATCAGCAACCTGCCCGAGCTGGTACGCCGCTTTGGCCTGATCACGCTGAATACCGCGCTGGAATTCGACATCTACGGCAATGTGAACTCCACCCACGTGGGTGGCACGCACATGATGAACGGCATCGGCGGTTCGGGCGACTTCGCCCGCAATGCCCATACCTCCATCTTCGTGACCAAGTCCATTGCCAAGGGCGGGGATATCTCCAGCGTGGTGCCCATGGTGCCGCACGTGGATCACTCGGCGCATGATGTCGACATTCTGGTGACGGAAACCGGTCTGGCCGACCTGCGTGGCCTGGCGCCGCGCGAACGCGCCGCTACCATCATCGAGAACTGCGTGCATCCGCTGTATCGCGAAGAACTGCGCGAATACTTCCGTGCCGCTTGCAAGCGTGGCGGCCAGACGCCGCACATTCTCGAAGAAGCCTTTGCCTGGCATACGCGCTTCCAGCAAACGCATAGCATGCTGGCGAATCAGGAGCATGAAGTCGCCGTTGTTTGAGACAGCAACGGTATTTGCCTAGCGCCCGGAGACGCTCCGGGGCTTTTATCGGCCGTCACTGTGTGGCGGCCGTTTTTTTTGTGCTGAAACCTGGGGTGGGGCTGGCGGAATCTCGGCTGACGCCTGGGACAGGCGCGCGCGGTATGCTGCCGCGCGCGTTCTGTCTGGCTGGAAATCTATAGCTGCGGTATATCTGCCCTGTATCAGCCTTGTTGCAGGGCCTGGACGCACTCCTGTACCAGACCAGGGCCACGATAGATCATGCCGGTGTAGATCTGTACCGCCTGGGCGCCTGCGGCGATTTTTTCCTGGGCGCGCTGGCCGGAATCTATGCCGCCTACCCCGATAATGGCGCAGCCGCCAGCCAGGCGACCATGCAGGCGCCGGATGACTTCCAGGGACAATTCATGCACGGGCGGGCCGGAAAGCCCGCCGGCCTCTTGTGCATGGGGCAGGCCTTCCACGGCGCTGCGCGAGAGCGTGGTATTCGTGGCGATCACGCCATCCACGCGATGGCGTAGCAGCGTTTCCGCGATGGCATCTACTTCTTCTGTGCTGAGGTCCGGAGCGATCTTGACGGCCAACGGAACGTTGCGGCCGTGGCGGTCGGCCAGCGCCTGGCGCTTTTCCTGGAGAGCGGCAAGCAAGGCATCCAGCGCGTCGCCGCTTTGCAAGCTGCGCAGGTTCTTGGTGTTGGGCGAGGAAATGTTCACGGTGACGTAATCCGCATGCGGATAGACGCCTTCCAGGCCCAGCAGATAATCGTCCACGGCGCGTTCCACGGGGGTGTCGGCATTCTTGCCGATATTCAAGCCCAGGATGCCGCCATGCTGGCGCCAGGTGCTGCGTTGCACGTTCTGGAGAAAAACATCCAGCCCTTCGTTATTGAAGCCCATGCGGTTGATGAGCGCCTGGCCCTGCGGCAGGCGAAACATGCGCGGCTTGGGGTTGCCTGGTTGCGGGCGCGGCGTGACCGTGCCAACTTCCACGAAACCGAAGCCCAGGGCGCCGAGCGCGTCGATGCAGGCGCCATTCTTGTCCAGCCCGGCGGCCAGGCCCACGCCGTTGCGCAGTGTCAGGCCCATGAGCTCCACCGGCTTGCCGGCGCAGCGTTGTTCCAGCAGCGGGCGAGTGAGCTGGCAACGTTGCAGGCGCGCCAGGTTGCGCAGCGTCAGTTCGTGCGCGGTTTCCGCGTCCAGCGAAAAAAGGGCGCGGCGTGTCAGGGGGTAAAGCGTGGAGAGCAGGGACATGGCGGGCGGTCAGGAAGAGAACCTAGAATGAATGTGCCGCGCCCGCCGGAGGGCAGGGACGGGAGAATAAGTGTAGAGGATGCTGTTCAGCCTGGGGGCTGTAAAAACGGTATACATGCTCAGGCCTGGTGTAGCGCAGGCGGATCTGGCCATTGTGCCGGCGGTAACTGTTCGAACGGCAGCCAATGATCATCGCGCAGGATTTGCGCCGGCCTATAACCGGACTTGTAATGCATTTTCGGGTGGCCCGGGATCCAGTACCCCAGATATAGCCAGGGGCGTTGGTTTTCCTGGCATTGCGCAATCTGCCACAGGATGCTGTAGGCGCCCAGGCTGCCGGGGGTGTCAGGGTCGTAGTAGGTATAGACCGCTGATAGTCCATCATCGAGCAGGTCAATGACAGAGACCATGATCAGCCGGCCGTCGGCCGGGTCGCGGAACTCTACCAGGCGGGTCTCCACCCGTGAGGCCAGCAGGAACTGTGCGTATTGTTCGGGGTCGCCGTCGTCCATACCACCTCCGGCATGGCGTTGCGCCTGGTAGCGTTGGTAGAGCGCGTAGCTTTCCTCGGACCACGCCGGGGCCAGTACACGGGCCTGCAGGTGCGCATGGCGTTTCCAGGCACGCTTCTGGCTGCGGCTGGGCTGGAAATGTTGCGCGTCGACGCGCAGTGGCGTACAGGCTTGGCATTGGTCGCAATGCGGGCGGTAGATATGCAGGCCGCTACGGCGAAAGCCCAGCCGTATCAACTGGCTATAGGCGCCGTCATAAAGTTCCTGTCCGGCCTGGACCACCTGGGAGCGTGCCTGCCTTTCGGGCCAATAGCTACATTCATAGCTTTCCGTCCGGTAGCAGCGTAGCCAGGCACCGGAAGGCGGAGTTTGCCGCGCCTGCATCATGCCTGCCTCTCGCGAAAGACGTCGGGCGGCGCGGCCACAGATCTGGCCGCACCTGCAGGACTGGCTGTGGTATCTGGGTGGCTGGGGACAGGCAGCGGGTGCAGTCGCCCTTGGCTATCGAGCCAGCCCGGCTGCCAGGGCGGCACGGGCTGTTGGCAGGCGGCGGCAATATGGGCCAGGAATGCCTCGCGGCTGCGAGGCCGGGCGCCCAGGCTGGCCAGGTGTGCGGTCTGTTGTTGGCAATCTATCCATTGCACGCCATGGCGTGCCAGGAAACGCACCAGATGGGCCAACGCAATTTTCGATGCATTGCTGCGGCGGGTAAACATGGATTCGCCAAAGAACATGCTTCCCAGGCTGACACCATACAAGCCGCCGGCCAGCCGGCCATCCATCCAGGTTTCTATGCTGTGGACCGCCCCCGCCAGGTGCCAGTCTTCATACACACGCCGCATGGCGGGCACAATCCAGGTGCTGCCATCTTCCGTTCTGGGGGCAGCGCATGCGGCAATAACATCCGCGAAGGCGGTATCCACCTGCACGCATACGGTGTAGTCACCCTGGCCTTGTGCTCGTTCGATCTGGCGCAACTGCTTGCGCAAGGCATGTGGCGGCGAAAACTCGTCGCAGGCCAGCACCATGCGTGGATCCGGGCTCCACCATAACACCGGGTCGCCAGCGGAAAACCAGGGGAAAATACCTTGACCATAGGCTTGACGCAGCCTGGCGACCGAAAGGTCGGCGCC
Organism: Kerstersia gyiorum; assembly: GCF_048595715.1. Lineage (NCBI taxonomy): Bacteria > Pseudomonadati > Pseudomonadota > Betaproteobacteria > Burkholderiales > Alcaligenaceae > Kerstersia > Kerstersia gyiorum. The sequence continues at coordinate 2,166,490 of NZ_CP169556.1, read as the reverse complement.
TGCGGCCAGCAAGCCATCCGGCACTTCAAGTGCCTGTCCGGCAGGAGGAAAAGGAGTGTCGGCTTCCAGCCAGGGAATGCGCATGCCTTTCAGTGTATGGGCAGGGTATAGCGGTGAACGCCGAACTCAGGCTGTTTGCGGTCTTCGAAAAAATGCCGCAAGGTCGACGATACGCTGAGAAACGATAGGTGATCCCAGGGGATGTCGGCTTCATCGAAAAACGCGGCTTCCAGGCTTTCCGGACCTGGGTCCAGTTTTTCGTCCAGTACGTTGGCAAGATAATAAATATGAACCTGATTGACGCCCGGCACGTCGATCACGGTGAAGAGCGGGCCGGCCTCGACCTGCGCGCCAGCTTCTTCCAGCGTTTCCCGCAGGGCACCTTGTTCGGTGGTTTCTTCCAGCTCCATGAAACCGGCAGGCAAGGTCCAGAAGCCATAGCGGGGTTCGATCGCCCGGCGGCATAGCAGCACTTTGCCGCGCCAGACCGGCACACAGCCAACCACCATGCGCGGGTTCTGATAGTGAACCGCACCACAATGCTGGCAAAGATCGCGCACGCGGTTGTCACCCGGCGGGATGGCACGAGTCAGCAGCGTGCCGCATTGGCTGCAATAGCGTTGCTGGCGTGGGGCGGGGAAGTAAAAATCTGCGGGAAGGTCGCTCATGCGGCCATTTTAGCGACAGACGCCCTGGCCGGGGGAGTCTTCCCGGCCAAACGCGTTGAATCTGTCACGCCGGCATCGGTTCAATGCCAGATGCCTTCCAGTGTCCGGGCATCCAGCAGGCGCCGGCCCCAGGCACGCAGCGTCGTGCCATCCGCCAGTTGCAGACGTTGCAGGTCGGCCGCTGACAAGGGGCCGAACCGGACTTCCAGCTGCTCGCGCAACAGTCCCGCCATGCCTTCGTGACGTCCTGTTTCCAGGCCTTGTGTCAGGCCCTTCTTAATGCCGATTCGTTCCACGCTGCTGATATAGGCCACGTTGCGTTCCTCCTCGAAGTTTGCCAGGGATTGCCAGAATTGTTCGTCCAAAGCGGGCGGCAGGGCGAGAATGCCGTCGATGAACAGGAATAGTTGCCTGACGCGCGCGGCAGGCCAGCCGTATTGATAGAGGTTGCGTACCAGCCGGGTTTTTGCCTCCAGACGTACCTGGGGCGCATCGCGCCGGGCGGCGGCGAGTTCTGCCAATACCACGACGGCAAATGGGTTGTCGGGCGCCCGGGCTTGAAGTTCGTTCTCCTGATCGGCCCAGCTCTGCAAATGTACCACCGGCACTCGATAGGCCAGGCTCAGAAAATCCTTACCTTCTGGGGCGTAGTCATAGTGCAGATGCGACGCCCGTCCGGGGCTGCGCGTAATGATGGCAAATTGCAGGATGGGGGTGTCAGGATAGGTTTCATATAACCTGGCGAAGTAGCTATACATGCGTTTGGCAAAATGACTGGCCAGACGCTGCTGGATTTCCACGTGCAGCAGCATCAGTGCTGGCGCGCCATTGCGCAGCCGCACGCGGACCAGCTTGTCGGGATAGCGCCGGTTGCGGCGGCGACCGGGGTTCAGCGCGCGTAATTCCTTGTCGAGTAAATCGAGTGGCGAGTTCCAGTCGACCGCGTCATGCAAGTCCGGCCAGAACAAGGCCATGCAAGGTGCCAGCAGCGAGGCCAGCGCGTCTTTCCAGTGACCGTCGAAATCGGTGCCTGGCGACGTGTGGGCGGTGGGCGGCGACGTGGCCTCTGTGTGCGTCGGGGCATGCAGCATCCGCACGGGAAAGGGCAGGCATTGATAGGGCCGGCGCGGCATATCCGGGTGGCGCGGCTTGATGCCCGGCCGGGTTGCGAAAGGGGAGCGCGAGGCGGCATCCGGCGGCGGGTTGGTATTGGTGGCCTGGCTGCCTGCAGGTGAAGTGGGTGACGGTGATGGCATGGGGACGCTTCCTGGCGGATCGGACGTCATAGCCTAGCGCCTGGCGTCAGTTTGCAGGCAGACAGAGTGCTCAAATGAGCACAGTGGATTGGCCGCCGGCCGTTCGTGCAGTTTCAGCTCCGCTAGTGTCGTTTCAGCAGCTTATGCGGTTGCGGCTGTTTACGCCCTCTCGGGGGCATCTCAGCCGAATGCGCAGCGTAGGGGCCCTTTTTTGCCCAGTTTTCTGTACGTCAAAGTGCCTGGACTGCTGTGCCTGCTAGATGCTTGGGTGTCTTTGGAAACCGAGTTCGGCAGGCAGTCGTTGCTCGCCTATGCCCATCAGCGGTGCCCCTGGGAGCTGGCCGTCCAGTTGAACGTCCGGCAGCAGCAAGACGCTGGCGGCGTCGTCGGCAAGTTCCGGGTAGTGGGCCAGCCAATACTGCAACAGGCTTGCGCCATTGGGCAGCATCAGCCGCCTGGCGGTGCTTTCCAGTTCACGATCATCCAGCGCAGCCGGACCCAGGGCGGTTTGGGCATAGAGCCTGCCGTCACTGCTCAGCCACCAGGCGAAAATATTGCCGGCGGGCATACCCAGGTGGTTTTCCAGTGCACTTTGCGTGTCATTCCAGCGCAACAGGTAGGGCGCCGCCTCCAGGCTTACAAAAACACGCTGGGGCCCATTCTGGAAAAACCAGCGGCCATGGTCGTCATGGCTGTAATTGCGTGCAATAAAGGCGCGCAGGCCGTCGTGTGCAATGCGCTCCCCCGGTGTGCCGGTATTGGCATCACCGTGTTCATGCAGGCGCCAGGCGCCACGTGCATCCAGCGAAAGCCAACCACAGGCTGCGGGAACGTCCGGCCAGCGTTGCATGGCGTCGATGACTTGTCTGTCCATTTATTGCCCATCTCGATTCAAGGCACCGTGCTGTCCGAAAAATCTCTGCGCTGGGAACGTACATCCGGCCAGTCCGTCATCATCCGCGCAGTTGCCAGTTGCCAGTTGCCAGTTGCCAGTTGCCAGTTGCCAGGCGGCGCTGCGCCGGAATGGCAGATGTTTTTTCAAGAAAGCGTGACATCCATCAAAGATATTCGAATTGTCGCCTTCGAATTGCAATGAAAAGATTGGAAGTATAAATATAGTCACTCTTGTGCGACAAAATCAGCATGGCAAGTTAGCATACGGGTCGGTTGTCATTGTGGCTGGTTTTGGGTGGGGCCGCATCGTAGGTGGCATAGGCAGTCTTATGCCTGTCCCTTGCTCGGCCGGCGTTGCAACAATGCGCATGCACGCTGGCCTTGGCCCAAGTTTAGGATACAGACGGAACTGACGGTGGTGGAATCAGCTTTTCTCTCTTGGGATGAAGCGAACGGCACGGCGCGATTGAGCGGCGAGTGGACGCTCGCCCATTACTCTCAGCTGCAGGCGATCACCGGCAATTACCCGTCGGCCAAGGTCAAGGCGCTGGATCTTGGGGATATCAAGGCCCTGGATACGGCCGGCGCAGCCATGCTGCTGGAATGGCTGGGCAAGGACGAACTGGCGCGTTTGCTGGGGCAGGGCGATGGCCTGGAACCTGGCCGGCTAGCCTTGTTGCGCGCCGTCATCCTGGCGGATCCTCCGTTGGATGCCCCGGCTGCCAAAAAGGCCAATGCCTTCACGCAGTTCCTCGAAAACGTCGGCACGGCCACGGAAAACATCTGGCACAACCTGGTTGGCCTGATGGGTTTCATCGGCCTGATCATCCAGTGCTCGCTGGGTGTGCTGCTGCGTCCCAGGCGCTGGCGCATGACGGCCATGGTGGCGCAGATCGAACAGGCGGGTTTCAACGCCATTCCCATCGTCATCATGCTGTCGTTCATGGTGGGGGCAGTGGTGGCCTTTCTGGGGGCGACCATTCTGGCGGATTTCGGCGCCAGCATTTACACCGTGAGCTTGGTCGGCTTTTCCTTCCTGCGAGAATTCGGCGTGTTGCTGACCGCCATTCTCATGGCCGGCCGTACTGCCAGTTCATTCACCGCGCAGATCGGTGCGATGAAATCCAATGAGGAAATCGACGCCATCCGGGCCCAGGGCCTGGACCCCATGGAAATGCTGGTGGTGCCCAGGGTGCTGGCGATGCTGATCGCCTTGCCGCTCCTGACGTTCATTGCCATGATGGCCGGGATTCTGGGCGGCATGCTGGTGTGTGCCGTGAGCCTGGATATTTCCCCGACCATGTTCCTGTCCATCATGCAGGAAAACATTCCGGTGCGGCATTTCGTGCTGGGGATGGTCAAGGCGCCGGTATTCGCGTTCATGATTGCCGCGATCGGTTGCCGCGAAGGTTTCAGTGTGCGCGGCAGCGCCCAGTCGGTGGGTGAACACACGACTTCCAGCGTGGTGCAGTCCATCTTCCTCGTCATCCTGCTGGATGCGGTGGCTGCATTGTTCTATATGGAGATGGGATGGTGACGGAACAGGATGTTGCTGCCGCCAGCGCGGCAGCAGCTGCACAGCCTGCCGCGGGCGCGGCAGACGCCGAACCCATTATCCAGGTGCGCGGCGTGCGTAATCAATTCGGCAAGCAGGTTGTGCACAATAATCTCGATCTCGATGTGCGCCGTGGGGAAATCATGGGCGTGGTCGGCGGCTCGGGGACCGGCAAATCGGTGTTGTTGCGCACTATCGTCGGATTGCAGCGGCCAGCCGCTGGCGAGGTCAAGGTGTTCGGCCAGAACCTGCTGGCGTTGCCCGAAGCGCAGCGTTCCAAGCTGGAACGCCGTTTCGGCGTATTGTTCCAGAGCGGCGCCCTGTTTTCCTCGCTGACGGTTACTGAAAACGTCGCTTTGCCGCTGATAGAACATGCGGGGCTTTCGCGGCCGGAAGCCGAGCGCCTGGCAGGCCTGAAGCTGGCGCTGGCAGGCCTGCCGCCCGATGCTGGCCCCAAGTCGCCATCTTCGCTGTCGGGCGGCATGGTCAAGCGCGCCGCACTGGCGCGCGCATTGGCGCTTGATCCCGATATTCTGTTTCTGGATGAACCCACTGCGGGGCTGGACCCGATCGGTGCGGCGGCATTCGACCAATTGATCCTTACCCTGCGCGGTGCGCTGGGTTTTACCGTGTTCCTCGTGACTCACGATCTGGACACGCTTTATACGATTTGCGACCGTGTCGCCGTGCTTTCCGACAAGCGGGTGCTGGTTGCAGACAGTCTGGATGTCGTGGAAGAGGTCGACAACGACTGGATTCGCGCCTATTTCCATGGCCCGCGCGGGCGCTCGGCCGAGCGTGCGGCGCGGCAAGTGAAGGAGAGCAACTGATATGGAAACCCGCGCCCATCATATTCTGATTGGCACCTTTGTCACGCTGGCCGTGGCAGCCATCATGCTGTTTGCGCTATGGCTGCACAAATCCTACGGGGATGGCGCGGTCAAGCATTACGAGGTCGTCTTCAATGAAACCGTGCGTGGCCTGTCGCAAGGCAGCGCGGTGGAATACAGCGGTATCGTGGTGGGCGACGTGGCGTCGCTGCGCCTCGATCCCAATGACCCGCGCCGGGTGTTGGCGCGTATTGCAATCAAGAGCAGTATTCCCGTTCGCAAGGATACGACTGCCGTCCTGGCCCTGACCGGCCTGACCGGCACTTCGGTGATTCAACTGGGCGGCGGTTCGCCCGGCAGCCCGCTGCTTGAAGGCAGCAACGGGCAGGACCCCGTCATAGTCGCCAGCCCGTCGCCGTTCGCCCGCATCCTCAACAGCGGTGAGAATACCGTCGCCAATATCAACGATCTGCTGCGCAACGCCAATCGAGTGTTCTCCGAAGAGAACGTGAACAACGTCAGTAAGATCCTGGCCAATGTCGAGGAAGTCAGCAATACGATGGCACAGCAAAGTGGCCATGTTTCCAGCATGCTGGATGCCCTGGCCGAAGCCGGTAAGGGGGCTGATCAAGCACTGGCGCAGATTTCGCAGCTGGCCCGTACCGCAGAAAAGGCGGTGGGCGAGCGTGGTGCTGCCATCATGGATAACGTGCGCAATACCACGGAGTCCCTGTCGCGCATTTCCGCCGAAACCGAGAACCTGCTGGCCAACCACTACGGCGCTCTGGCCAGTGGCATGCAAGGGCTGAGCGACATTGGCCCGGCGATACGTGAGCTGCGTAGCACGCTGGTGACCTTGCGTACGCTGATCCAGCGTCTGAATGAAGATCCGGCAGGTTACCTGCTGGGCCGCGATACCATACGGGAGTTCAAACCATGAGCGTCATTCTTCGTGGCCGTGTGCTGGCTGCTGCTGCCGTCCTGGCCAGCCTGGGCGCCTGCTCCATCCTGCCGGAGCCGGTCGTCCGTACCCCTTATGTGCTGCCGATGGCCGCCGTGCCGTCCAATGCCAGCCTGCCGCAGGCCGGCTGGAATGTTCGGGTGGTTACACCGCATGCCGTACGTTCACTGGATAGCCGGCAATGGTGGATCGTCGCGCCGGACGCGAGCGTCAGTGCCTACAAGGACGTACTCTGGGCCGAAGCTGCGCCGGTCATGGTACGTGAACGCCTGATCACCGCCTTCATTGATGCCCGCCGTTTCAGCGGTGTCAGCAATGAACTGTCCGGGCTGCCTGCAGATTTCGAACTGGAATCCAGCTTGAGGGCTTTCCAGGTGCTTCGTAAAGCCGATGGCGGCGGTACGGTCTACCTGCGTCTGGATGCCGACTTGCTGCACCTGGATTCGCGTCGCGTCGTCGCGGATCAGGTTTTCGAAGAGCGCGTGGACGTGCCTGACCTGGGCACGGAAACCGTGGTGCAGGCCTATGGCCGCGCCACTGATGCGCTGGCAGCGGACGTGCTGGCCTGGGCCATTGAGGCTGGCAACAAGAACTGGCAATCTCCGAGCACCCGGGTTGAGCCCATGCTGCTGCGCAGGCTGCCTGCGCAGCAGTAAGTATCTGCCGGATGCATTGACTGCCGGTGGTTCGGCTCTCAGTATAGCTGGACAAGGCAGTGTTCTGACTGATGCAGGGCCTCGGCCCGCGGGAAGTACGATATCGCGTTCACGACTAGCCCCTGCACGGTAACGGCAGGGGCTAGTTGCGTTGGGCGCGGCATTTGGCACGGCAGGAAGATGCCGGCTTGCACGCACCGACAGCAAGCCGGCTCATCTTCGGCAGCTTTCCGTCAATCTGATATGGTTTTTTTCCTGATTTCTGATTCTGTACTGAAATAGTGCTGGCGCTTAAGGTTCAGTTGTGGCCTTGCGTGCCCCATAAGGGCGGGCTTGGCTACCTGTGCCACGTAGCGGCGCCATGCCTGGAAACCGGGGGGGCCCGCGCTATCGGGAGTCTTCATCATGGAAGCAAGCGCATTATTGCTGGCGCGCATCCAGTTCGGTTTTACCGTGTCGTTCCACATCATTTTTCCGGCCATTACCATCGGCCTTGCCAGCTATCTGGCGGTGCTTGAGGCCTGTTGGCTGAAAACACGCCGGCCGGAATATCGTGACCTGTACCACTACTGGAGCCGCATCTTTGCCGTCAACTTTGGCATGGGTGTAGTTTCAGGCCTGGTCATGGCCTATCAGTTCGGCACCAACTGGAGCTATTTTTCGGAATACGCAGGCAGCATCACCGGGCCCCTGCTGGCTTATGAAGTATTGACAGCCTTCTTCCTGGAAGCAGGCTTCCTGGGTGTGATGCTGTTTGGCTGGCAGCGCGTCGGGCCGGGCCTGCACTTCTTTTCGACCGTCATGGTGGCGATAGGAACGCTGATATCGGCCACCTGGATCCTCGCTTCCAATAGTTGGATGCAGACCCCGGCAGGCTATGCCATTGCTGATGGGCGAATTATTCCTACCGACTGGTGGGCGGTGATTTTCAACCCGTCTTTTCCGTACCGGCTGGCACACATGGGCCTGGCTGCATTTGTGGCCACGGCCTTGCTGGTCGCGGCGACTGGGGCGTGGCACTTGCGCCAGGGCAACCAGGATAAGCGCGTCCGCCGTATGTTCGCCATGGCGCTGGGCATGCTGTTGCTCGCGGCGCCGCTACAGGCTTTCGTGGGCGATATGCACGGCTTGAATACACTCAAGCACCAGCCGGCCAAGATAGCCGCGATGGAAGGGCATTGGGAAAACCATCCGGGCGAGGGCTTCCCATTGCTGCTGTTTGCCGTGCCGGACATGAAAACCGAGTCGAACCGCTACGAAATCGGTATTCCGCGATTGGGTAGCCTGATCCTCACGCACAGCCTGGATGGCGAAATTCCCGGCTTGAAGGCATTCCCGCCGGAAGACAGACCGAACGCAACCGTGGTGTTCTGGTCGTTCCGTGTCATGGTCGGCCTGGGCCTGCTGATGATTCTGCTGGCGCTATGGGCGGCCTGGGCGCGCTGGCGCGGCCGTTTGTACGATGCGCGGCGCCTGCAGGGCTTCGCCATCTGGATGGGGCCAACCGGGCTGATCGCGATATTGGCCGGCTGGTACACCACGGAAATCGGGCGTCAGCCCTGGGTAGTGTACGGCCTCATGCGTACCAGCGATGCGGCCACGCCGCATAGCACCTTGACGCTGGGGGTCACACTGGCGGTCTTTCTCGTCGTCTATCTGCTGGTGTTTGGTGTGGGCATCTGGTACCTGTTGCGGCTGTTGGCCAGGCCGCCGGAAATCAGCGGCCCTGACGGCCATGAACCGGATGAGCAAGCGCCTGGAATGTTGCATGCGCATGGCCGGGCCGTCCCCGCGAACTTCCCGGCAGCAAATGCCAAGACCCAACGCACGGAGGCCTGAATGGGTATAGATCTGGCAGTTCTGTGGGCGATCATCATCCTTTTTGGCGTGCTGATGTACGTGATCCTGGATGGATTCGACCTGGGGGTAGGCATCCTGTTTCCATTCGTCGGCAACCGCGAAGACAGGGATGTCATGGTCAATACCGTGGCGCCGGTGTGGGACGGCAACGAAACCTGGCTGGTGCTGGGTGGGGCGGGCCTGATGGCGGCGTTTCCCTTGGCATACGCCGTGCTGCTGCACGCGTTCTACATCCCGCTGCTGGCCATGCTACTTGGGCTGATTTTCCGCGGCGTGGCATTTGAATTCCGGTTCAAGGCGACACCGGGGCACCGGCGCTATTGGGATATTGCCTTCACGGGCGGATCATTGGTTGCTGCCTTATGCCAGGGCATCGTGCTGGGGGCTTTCGTCGAAGGCATTGCCATGGATGGGCATCGCTACATCGGTGGCATTTTCGATTGGGCCACGCCGTTCTCGCTGTTGTCTGGCGTGGGCGTGGTGGTGGCCTATGCCTTGCTGGGCAGTACCTGGCTGGTACTGAAAACGGAAGGTGCCTTGCAGCGCCGGATGATGCGCCTGGCCCGGCCGCTGACCTGGCTCATGCTGGCGTGCATTGCGCTGGTCAGTGTGTTCACGCCGCTGGTGCAGGGTCACATTGCACAGCATTGGTTCAGCTGGCCAGGCATGTTGTGGCTGGCGCCGGTGCCGATACTGGTCCTGCTGCTGGCCGCGGGCTTGCTGCGCGCACTGGGCCGGCAGGCTGAAGCCGCACCGTTCACGCTGGCGCTTTGCCTGATATTGCTGGGCTACGGCGGCCTGGGGGCGGCGATCTGGCCGTACATCATTCTGCCGGGCATCACTATTTGGGACGCGGCTGCTCCCCTGCAAAGCCAGGGTTTTGCCCTTGTGGGCGCCTTGCTGATCGTTCCGGTCATCCTGATGTATACGGCATGGTCCTATTTTGTGTTCCGCGGCAAGGTCAAGCGCGGCGAGGGGTATCATTGATGAAAATGGAAATCCAGAAACCGATGATGGGCAAGCCTGCCGCCAGTTCATGGCAGCAGCGCCTGGCTTGGCTGCTGGGCATCTGGCTGGTCAGTGTCCTGGTGCTGGCGGGCATGGCCTATGGCATGCGCCTATTGATGTCGGCGGCCGGCATGACGGCAACCGGCCAGAGCGCATATTCGGCCACGCATGGCAGTGCCGGAAGGCAAGTTGCAGGGCTCTTGATGCAGCCGCATGGGGCAATTGCAGCCGTTACCGCGCAAGCGACGCCTGGGGCCGGCCGGCCCATGGTGCCGCTGGAACGGCCGGGTAGGGGAATGGCGCAAGTATGAAGCGTTACGAATCATTGGCCTATGAGTTTTCCGACGCCATTCGCACCGGCATCTGGCGCGCTGGCGACCGCCTGCCGTCAGTACGCAGCCTGGCCAGGGAACGCGGCGTCAGCCCGACGACGGTGTTCAGTACCTATTACCTGCTGGAATCCTGGGGCCTGGTACGGGCGCAGGACCGTTCGGGCTATTACGTTGTTGGCCATCCCGTCGTGCGCCCGCCCGAGTTCGATGGTGCAAAGGCCGATGTAGCCGGCCATGTGGTGCAGCCTAAAGTCATAGACCGGGTGTTCGACGTCCTGAGCGCGATGCTGCGCCGGGATGTCGTGCCGCTGGGCACGGCTTTTCCCAGCGCTCACCTGTTTCCGTTGGAGCGCCTGGGGCAACTGGTGGGCAAGGCCGCCCGCAATGTCGATCCCTGGAGCACCGTGGATAATCTCAGCATGGGTGATTTGCGCTTGCGGCGCAATATTGCGCGCCGTTATGCGGCGACGGGCAAAGCAGTGCATGCGGACGAAGTCATCATCACCAATGGCGCCATGGAAGCGCTCAACCTGTGCCTGATGTCCGTGGCAAGACCGGGGGATGCCGTGGCGGTGGAGTCGCCAGCATTTTACGGCGTGTTCCAGGCCCTGGAACGCCTGGGCCTGCGTGCCATAGAAATCCCGACGCACCCGGAGCAGGGCATGGACCTGCAGGTGCTGGAACAGGTGCTGGCCGAGCAACGCCCGGCAGCCTGCTGGGTGATGAGCCATTTCCAGAACCCGCTGGGCAGCCTCATGCCCGAGGAAAAAAAGCAGGCGCTGGCGGAAATGGCGGCGCGGCACCGCATCCCTGTCATAGAGGATGATGTTTATGGCGAGCTGCATTTCAGCAATGAAGCCTTGCGACCCATCAAATCCTATGACCGCGATGGCTGGGTGTTGCATTGCTCATCGTTCTCAAAAACCCTCGCGCCGCATTATCGCGTGGGTTGGGCGATTCCAGGGCGCTTCATTGACCGCATGGCGCGCCAGAAACTGACCTTCAGCCTGGCAGCCTCCATGCCGGCCCAGGTTGCGCTGGCGGCCTATCTGGAGCAGGGCAGCTACGACAAGCAATTGCGCCTGTTGCGGCGCACCTTGCAATCGACCCAGGGAGAAATGCTGCACGCGATTGCCGGCAGTTTTCCGGCCGAAACGCGCTGCACCCGGCCTGAAGGCGGCTATTTCCTGTGGCTGGAATTGCCGCAGGACGTCGATGCCATGACCCTGTTCCGGCTGGCGCTGGAGCAGGGCGTTTCGTTGGCGCCAGGGCCGATGTTCACTGCCAGGGACGGAGCCTATGGCAACTGCGTCCGGCTGAACTATGGGCTGGAGTGGAATGATTCCGTGGCACGCGCGGTGCAATGGCTGGGGCGGAATCTGAAGGCACCGGCGCCGCGGCAGGCAGCCTGATGAGGCGGGCTTGAGGCGGCTTGGCTACGGTCAGAAGGTGGTCTGGAGGCTGCCTTAGGCTGCTTGGGGTACCAAACGGGCGCAGCCACCTATTATTTTTTATGCTTCAAGCATCAGCTTATAGAAAAACTGTCTAAGAATGAATGGGGGGTTCTTATATCCTTGTCACTCCCCATTCCCGCCTTCATGCGGGGAAAACGGTCGCCTGGGGTCCGCAGGCTGCTGCTCCCGATGCTGCCTGCCGACAAGTGTGGCGTGCCGGCGCATCTGGATTCCTGTATGTATATTTACGATGAAATAGATCAACAACTGGTCGAGCAGCGCGTTGCTCAGTTTGCGGACCAGACCCGCCGCTTTCTCGCCAACGAGCTGACGGAAGACGAGTTCCGCGTGCTGCGCCTGCAAAACGGCCTGTACGTGCAGCGCCATGCGCCCATGCTGCGCGTGGCCATTCCCTACGGCATGCTGGCGTCACGGCAACTGCGAAAATTGGCCTTCATCGCCCGCAAATATGACCGCGGCTATGGGCACTTCAGCACACGCCAGAACATGCAGTTCAACTGGCCCAGGCTGGAAACCGTGCCGGAAATACTGGGCGAACTGGCGACGGTGCAGATGCACGCCATCCAGACCAGCGGCAACTGCATACGCAACACCACCACAGATCACTTTGCCGGTATTGCGCCGGACGAACTGGTTAACCCGCTGGTATGGTGCGAAATTATCCGCCAATGGTCCACGCTGCACCCCGAATTCGCTTTCCTGCCGCGCAAATTCAAGATCGCCGTCAGTGGCGCCGTGGTGGATCGGGCTGCCGTCGGCGTGCATGACATCGGCTTGCAAGCGGTCGAGCAGGATGGCGAAATCGGTTTTCGCGTCTGGATAGGCGGTGGCATGGGCCGCACGCCCATCGTCGGCAAGCTGGTCAAGCCATTTGTTGCCTGGTACGACCTGCTCACCTACTTGCAGGCTGCGCTGCGCGTCTATAACCTGCATGGCCGGCGTGACAACAAATACAAGGCGCGCATCAAAATCCTGGTCAAGGACCTGGGCGTCGAGGCCTACGCGGAACAGGTTGAAGAACAATGGCGGCATATCCGTGGCGGCCCAGACACCATCACCCAGGCTGAACTCGACCGCATTGCCACCCGCTTTACCTGGCCGGACTACGAAACCCTGACGACCCGGCCCGAGGTGCACGATGCGCATGCGGCGGCGCACCCGCTATTCGCGCGCTGGCTGCGCACCAACGTGCATCCGCACAAGGTGCCGGGTTACGTTGCGGTGACAGTCTCTCTCAAGGCGACAGGCATCCCGCCAGGTGACATCACCGCTGACCAGATGGATTACGTGGCCGACCTGGCGGATGAGTATGGCTTTGGTGAGTTGCGCGTATCCCATGAGCAGAACCTGATCCTGGCCGACGTGCGGCACGATCGCCTGTTCGAGCTCTGGCAGCAATTGCGGGCACAGAACCTGGCAACACCGAATATCGGCATGCTGACCAACATCATCGCCTGTCCGGGGGGGGATTTCTGCGCATTGGCCAATGCGGTATCCATCCCCGTCGCCGAGGCCATACAACAACGTTTCGAGAATCTCGATTACCTATACGACATCGGGGAACTGGACTTGAACATCTCCGGCTGCATCAACTCCTGCGGTCACCATCACGTGGGGCATATCGGCATCCTGGGCGTAGATAAGGCCGGGGAAGAGTGGTATCAAGTCACGCTGGGCGGCCGCCAGAGTGGCGCCGGCGGCACGCCCGAAGGCGGTGCTGCCATAGGGAAAATCATAGGCCCGTCATTTGCGCGCGAACATGTGCCCATCGTCGTGGAGCGACTGGTGGAAACCTATCTCTCCACCCGAGACAGTGACGCCGAGCGCTTCATTGACGTGGTCGAGCGCCTGGGCATCGCGCCCTTCAAAGACCACGTCTACGACGACCCCGTCCTGAACCCCAAGAAAGCCGCAGGAGCTGCACATGCCTGATACCCTGACAGTAAATCCGGCCGCGGCAGAGCAAGCGCAGTCCGCTGCCGCGGAGCAAAGCGAGGCACCACAGCCGCACCTGATCCGCCATGGCCAATTGGTAGCCAACGACGCCAGACTGCACGAAGCAGAAGAAGGCGGGCCGGCACTTCCGGCCGATGAACCTGGCTGGCTGGTACGCCTGCCCGTCTGGCTAAGCGCACAGGCAGCGGTGCAGTCACGCCAGCACCCCCTGGGAATCTGGATTTCGCCTGATGATGACATCGCCAGCCTGCCCGGTGCGGGCCAAGGCCGGATAGAACCGCAGGGCATCCGGCTGCTGGCGATAGACTTCCCCCAATACACCGACGGCCGCGGCTACTCGTTTGCGCAAATTTTGCGGACGCAATACGGATGGCAAGGGGAATTGCGTGCGGTAGGGGATGTCATGATAGACACCATCCACTACCAGGCACGCTGCGGCTTTGATAGCTTTCTGGTCAAGGCTGGCCATGACCCGCAACTGGCGCTGAAGGCTTTTCAGGCGTTCACGGTGCGCTATCAGCGGTCTTATCCGGCTGCGGAGAAAGTGACGGAACACTGATCCAAGTAGCGTCCGGCAGCGGGCAGATCAAGTAGATTGATTCTGTCCTTCTGAGAAGGCTCATCCTAGTGGTGAGCCTTTTTTCTATCAGGGTAGAGTAGCGATAGTGAAATTATCACTCTATGTGACTCAAGTTAATATAAATTCTATTTTTTGAGAACGAAAACATTGGATTTTGGTTGTATGAAATTAAGGTCTATTTGGCCAGCTGGATTTGGTATTGAAGGTGACGCAGCGTTGATGCTAACGATTGGCACAAATAGAGAAATGTGGAAAGCTAAACTTCATCGTAAGTAGAGTTTGTTTCCCATTCGGACCGAAGTATTGCAACGACAGATCGGCCTTTTATTTTCCCATGTGAATAGATATCCTCCTTGAGGAAGCCTTCTATAGACCAACCTATTTTTTTGACTGAATTGTTTGCTTTAATATTGTGATCAAGTTGATAGCCATATACTCTGTTCAGACCTAGTTCGATAAAACCGTAATTTGTAAGTAACTTATAAGCTTCTCGACCATAACCTCCGGACCAGAAGTCTCTTCCAATGAATATATATAACTCAGCCTTTCTTGTTACTCGGTCTAAATTTATGTAGCCAGCAAAGCCAATAATGTTGCCGTCAGTATCCTCAATTGCAAAATCTACTCGATTTGGTGCTAATACATTTTTAGAAAACCATGCTTCTGTTTTAGCTAGTGATGTTGGATAGTCAAAATTAAGGGTTTCTTGAACTGCAGGGTCGTTAATATACTCAACCCTTTTTATTAAATGTCTTTTTTCTAATGGGATGAGTTGGATACGGGAACCTTGGAGGATTTGCCGTTGAGTGTAGGACATGTGTCTAATCCTTGTTTGTAGAGGGTGGTGTTTCTAATTTCTAATGGGGTTATTTGAGAAATTTTTCTTTGTCTGATATATCTGAACTACCGCGTTTTGCCAAAGCTCGTCTTTCTTCACTAAGTTTTTTATATGCTGAAGAAGGTACAACAACAACACCTTCACGTTTGTATACTTGATATATGGTCTTGAAAATTATTTTCATGTCTAACCATAGTGTATGGGTATTAACATATTCTATGTCATAGGCCAGTCTATCGTTCCAGGTTGTCGCATTGCGACCATTTGTTTGTGCTAAACCTGTTATGCCCGGACGAACTTGATGTCTAAGGCTTTCTTCGGGAGTGTAATATTCCAAATATTCTAATAATAAGGGCCTAGGACCAACAATGCTCATGTCTCCTTTGAGTACATTCCAAAGTTCTGGTAATTCATCTAGGCTTGTTGAGCGTAAGAAACGGCCGAATGATGTTATTCTTTCTGCATCAGGTAAGGGGGCTCCTGTACTGTCGTACGCATCGCGCATTGTACGGAACTTTATCATTTTGAATGGCTGGTTGTTTAAGCCTGGGCGAATTTGCTGAAACAGGACAGGTGACCCAAGTCGGCGCTTAATTTGCCATCCAATAATTATGAAAACAGGAGATAATAATATTATGGCTGTGGCGGAAGCGAATATATCGAAAATGCGTTTTATCATCGGGTTGCCCTTGGTATGGAACGGCTCACCAAAATCGTAGAGAACTAATTTTCAATGGATTTTATGAAGGCGATGAGGTTCAATAGGATGAGTGTTAGTATATAAGACCTGTTGATTGATATTTCTTTATATGGCGTTGGAACTTAATAAATTCATCAGGCCGCCAGTATGCAAGAAAAGAATTTTTTTTGATTGGAATGTTGGTGAGCTTTTTATCATGGATATCATTCCAAAAAAAGCTTTGGCAGTGTATGTAGGATCTAGGATGATACCGGTTTGGCGTGCAAGGTCTTTTATTAGTTGAATTAGTTCTGGCGAATGTTTTTCATATCCGCCGAATGTCCAGGAATCATCAAAAAATACTTCGCGTTCATTTGAATTTTGAATTTTTAAATGCGAACGAGCTTCAATATATGATTCGTGAATGATTTTCTTTCCGCGGTCTGCTTTGCGAGCTACAGAAATGCCTATAACTTTTGTGTTCCATTGCTGACGATCTAGTCCTGCCATTAAGCCGGCTTGTGTTGTGCCTGTTCCACTGGCTAGAAATATATAATCTGGTTCTTCCGGAATTTCTTCAACAGCGTCAGCATATGCAAGTGCTCCATCTAGACAATGCCCCCCTCCAGGGATAATGATCGGATTTTTATTTGACTCTATAAGTCTAGCTTTTACTTCTTCGATTTTTTGTGCTATTTGATCGGCTGTAACTATATGAATATGCGCGCCAGCTAACTTTGCGATTAGAAGGTTGCCTTCTATATCTATTTGATTTTTTTCTTGATTATCTGTATGTAATACGAGGTGGCACTCGTATTGGTTTTGTGCTGCCATTAATGCGCATGCTCGTGCATGATTGGACTGCAGTCCGCCATTTGTTATGATCGTCGGCTGAGGTTGAGATGTAATGTTATCCATTATTCTCTTGGTTTTTCTTCCTTTATTTCCCCCTCCGCTTATAGGGTATAAGTCATCTCTCTTTATATAAAGCTGAATGCCGTGATAATTTATTTTCTCGATAGGAGTCATTGTTTTGAATGTGCGTGGCAATGCCATCCGCACCTAAAAATTTTTTGTAGTGAGAGATTGTCTTAATGAATTTGTCGGCCTGACGGGTGCTATGAGGCTACATTTTCAAGCGTGATGTGAATGACTTGGATTGCCCGATTGATTGCGATGTAGGCTCTAATGACTAATTGGTTGTGTGAAATGTGAAAATCGAGGTTATTGAGTGTTGTGATAAGCTATTGGCTTTTAAATTTAACGATGGTGTCGCATTTTGCGTAAGTGTGATCTGTCGAATAAGTATATTTTTTCGCCTTGTCGGCGGCACTTCCAGCTGTGAGCAAAAGCCTTATATGGTTTGCACCAGCGTAGTGGGTAAATGGATAGCCCCCACCAAATCTCGGGTTGAGCTCAAGAAAATATAGTTTTCCTTCTTTCTCTAAGACATCGCAGTCTAGATTGCCTATATGCTTAATGGTTTGTGCGATTTTTTTTACGGGCTCATCAAACCTGGCGTCATGGGTAGGAGTAGATTTGTCGGTCTCCCCTGAACGCATCGCTAATTTTCTTTTGCTGCAATACCCAATATACTCAGAATCTAGGCTATTAAGTATATCAATACCATATTCTTGACCTTCGATGTATTCTTGAATTATTACTGTCTCGTGATTGCTGAAGTTGCTGAGTATGCTATGTCTTATTGCATCAGTGCATGTTTTGTATGCAGTATCTAGTTCTGCTGCCGTATCCACTTTTATTAATGATATGGATGCGCTTCCCCAGCGAGGTTTAACCATCAGCGGGAAATGTATTATGCCTTTCGTTAATGCTTCTTTTGTTTCTTTTGGGCTAATGTAGGTTTTCGGGGAGAGTATTCCGCATTGTTCGAAAAACTTATAGGTTTGATATTTGTCTGCCGCAATTTTGATAGCGCTGCTGTCAGATACTACAGCGATGGCTCCAGACTCCTGGTGTATTTTCTTTTTGTTGGCTGCCAGAATGGCTAGCTCTAAATCATTTACAGAGAATATATAGTCTACTTGTTCGGTTTGGCAAATGGAAATTAATTGCTTAATATAGTCTGGGTGGTTAACGGCATGGCAAATGATAGGTTTATCGCAAGCGGCTAAGGCTGGCGCATATGGAGATATGTCCGTACCAATTATTGTCCCTTTGCTACCCACAAATTCTTTAAAAAACTCAACTAGATAATGTCGCCGACCGGCGCAAGTAATGAGAATGTTCATTTGATTTATTCGATTTTTACAAACAACTAGGCGTATATTCTGGGATCCAGTGCTTTAATGTGGCTCTTACTTCTTCGTCGCTCATGGGTGTGCGATGCTGGCGCCATTCCATGAGAAAAGTATGCAGTTCATCCGGTGTTTGCCGGGCGCGGGCAATCCGGAGCTTGGGATGGGTGGTCTCTAAGGTTTCTTCGGTATCTGCCAGCAATTCTTCGTAGAGCTTTTCGCCGGGACGCAGGCCGGTGAACTCGATGCTGATCTGCTCTTCCGTCAGTCCAGCCAAACGGATCATGTTTCGCGCCATATCGGTGATTTTCACCGGTTCGCCCATATCCAGCACGAAGACTTCGCCGCCTTTACCCATGGCCGATGCCTGCAGCACCAATTGTGCCGCTTCCGGGATAGACATGAAATAGCGCGTGATTTCGGGATGGGTGACGGTAATGGGGCCGCCGGACTCGATCTGTTGTTTGAATTTCGGGATAACGCTGCCTGTGCTGCCCAGCACGTTGCCGAAACGAACCATCTGAAAGATGGTCTGGTTATCCGGACTAGTCTGCAAACCCAGGCAGGCCATTTCGGCCATGCGCTTGGTAGCGCCCATGACGTTGGTGGGATTGACAGCCTTGTCGGTAGAAATCAATACAAAACGCTTCACCCCATGGGCTTGCGCGATGCGTGCGACATTCAGGGTACCAAAAACGTTGTTCCGGACGGCTTGCCAGGCGTTGCGCTGCTCCATCAGTGGAACGTGCTTGTAGGCCGCGGCGTGGAATACCACTTCAGGCTTGTACTCGGTGAAAATCTGGTCGATACGGATTTCGTCCTTGATATCGGCAGCCAGAGGCACAACTTCAATTTCGGAGCGGTGGGTACGGAACCATTGTTCGATGGTATAGAGGGCGAACTCGCTCGATTCCACCAGCAGAATCCGTGCGGGATGGAAGCGGGCCAGTTGGCGGCACAGTTCGCTACCAATAGAACCGCCCGCACCGGTAACCAGAATACGCCGGCCGGCCAGTAGCGTGCTGACATTCTCATCGTCGATCTTGACGGCTTCGCGGCCCAGCAAATCCTCTACCTTTACCGGGCGCATGCTGTTGATGGCGACGCGTCCGCTCATCAATTCCGACAAGCTGGGAATAGTAAATACTGTTGCATGGGCAGAGGTAGCGATCTGCGTGATACGTTGGAATGCCTCACGGTTGGCTGTTGGAATGGCGATGATCACATGACGAGCGTCATAGTGTTCCAGAATTTCTGGCAAATCTTCCGCTGCACCCTCAACCTTATAGCCGTGCAGCTCTTTGCCGTGCATTGCTGGGTTGTCATCCACTAATGCAACCACATGCCAGTCGCTGCTGCGCTGCAGCTCCTTGACCATCAGCGCGCCAGCTGCGCCAGCTCCTACGATAACCACAGGTTTGCCTGATCCACCTACTTTGCGTTCCATGCTGGCTTCTCGATACATGCGCCAGGCGACACGACCGCCGCCCATGATCAGCAGGAGCAGAATCGGGTACAGGAAAATGACAGAACGCGGCACGACATGTTGTTCGGCCGTGGAGAACGCTGTCGTCAGCAGTAACAGTACTGCCGGAACGAGGACAGCCTTAATGACCCGCTTCAGATCCGGCAGGCTGGCGAACATCCAGATGCCGCGGTAGAGCCCGGCGTAACGGCAGATGAGGAGCTGAATGACCAGAAGTGCCGCCAAACCGACAAGAATTTGTGTGTTCTGGTCGCTGGGCCATTCAAAGTTGAAGCGCAGCAGGTAGGCACCCAGCCAGGCCAGGACAACTGCAATAAGGTCGAAAGCGACGGCGCTAAGGGCGCGCAAGCGTACAGGGGATATCATGCCGCGAGAAAAAAAGGACTAAGGTAAGCCATCAAAAACGATAGGAAAAATCGCATTAATCGTATTAAACCCGGGGATTGTCGCATACGGTCCAATATGTTACGCATTATTGCTATTCTTGGTGAATATTAGACGATCGCCAGAGTGTGCAAACACCGGCTTTATGAAGTTTTGATGACGGCGGATGGGGGACAGACAGAGGGGCAGCAGCGACTTGCCAGCAAGTTTGCCAGATGAAAAACTGTGTTACATCACCAGGACGGGGGATGCGGAATTCCGCACATTAGGCAAAATTCCGCACCATGTGCCCAAAAACGAAACCGCCGTCAAGCGCTCGCTTGTTGAACGACCGACGTGATCACCTCATTGGTGCGCGCAATGTTCGCATCCGTCAGGGTAGGGTGGACCAGGAACATCAGGCTGGTTTCGCCCAGCGCCTTGGCCACGGGCAGGCTTGTTTGCGGGCGCCAGGGGGTGCCATCAAACGCTTTTTCCAGGTAAACCTCGGAGCAAGAGCCCGAGTAGGCAGGAACGCCTGCTGCATTGATTTCATGCAGGATGCGATCTCGGTTCCAGTCAGCTTTCAGTGCTTGGGGTTCAACAAAGACATAAGTCTTGTAGGCGGCGTGCACGATATGTTGAGGCACTTCCGGAACGCGCAGTGCCGGCAAGCGTCTTGCATTGTCCCAAATGCGGCTTGCATATTCCAGGCGGATGCGGTGCCATTCGGGCATGCGCTTGAGTTGAATGCGGCCAATGACAGCCTGCATTTCCATCATGCGCCAGTTGGTGCCAAAACTTTCGTGCAGCCAGCGGAAGCCGGGAGGGTGCTGGCGGTTGTAGACGGCATCCCAGGACTTACCGTGGTCCTTGTAGGACCACATCTTCTTCCAAAGCGCCTCATCATTGGTGGTGACCATGCCGCCTTCGCCGCCGGTGGTCATGATCTTGTCCTGGCAGAACGACCAGGCGCCGACATGCCCGATGGAGCCGACCTGCTTGCCACGGTACAACGCGCCGTGCGCCTGGGCACAATCCTCGATGACATACAGGCCATGTTGCTCGGCCAAGGCCATGAGGCCATCCATTTCACATGGCCAGCCCGCCAGGTGCACTGCCACAATGGCTTTGGTGCGCGGCGAGAGCACGGCGGAAATGGTTTCCGGGGAAATGTTTTGGCTGTCCCTGTCCACATCGGCGAAGACGGGCGTGGCACCGGTGTTCACGATGGACGACACCGAAGCCAGGAAGGTGCGGGAGGTGACGATGACCTCATCACCGGCACCGATGCCCAGGGCAATGAGGGCGACATCCAGCGCTACCGTGCCGTTTGTCAGCGCCACGGCATGTTTGGTGCCGGCCCAGGCGGCGAATTCTTGCTCAAATTCGCGGGTTTCCTGTCCTGTCCAGTAGTTAACGCGATTGGAGAGCAATACTTGCTTGACCGCATCTGCTTCTTCTTCAGTAAAGCTGGGCCAAGGAGGGAAGGGAGTGTTCAGCATGAATGCAAGTCAAAAAAATTAAACAATTCAGGAATAAGCCGCGCCCATCCTGTTTCCGGCCGAATTATAGGACGAGACTCACCTAAATGCGAAAAAAAATAGAAATTTTATGCACTGAATATTCGCTGAAGCGGTATCATACGCACCGTTCAAAGACTGAACGCACCTGAGACATCACAGCGCCGTTATGCATAAAGATATGAGCAATGAATATCACCTCAAGGTAATGCAGCTGATTTCCAAAGACCCTGATATCAGCCAGCGTGAGCTTGCTGCACGCCTGGGCGTTAGCCTGGGGAAGGTCAATTACTGCATGAAAGCCTTGGTGGGCAAGGGTTTGGTGAAAATTCAGAATTTCCGGAACAGCCAGAACAAGGTGGGCTACGCGTACCTGTTGACGCCGGAAGGCGTGGCCAGCAAAGCGAGACTGACCGTTCAGTATCTGAAGATACGTGTAAAAGAATACGATGCCTTGAAAGAAGAAATCGCGGAGTTGCAGCGGGATCTGGATGCAAATGAACCTGTAATATTTTGTCGCGAAGATGTTTAACTTTTGTATCAAACTGATAAATTAATTATGAATCTTGACGAAATTAAATTGGCAGTTGTTGGCTTGGGCTATGTGGGGCTGCCGCTGGCAGTCGAGTTTGGTAAAAAACGCCCCGTCATTGGTTTTGATATTAATAAAAAACGGATTGCTGAGTTGCAGCAGGGCACGGACAGCACGTTGGAGGTCAGCAACGAAGAGCTGGCTGAAGCGCATCAGCTGAGCTATACGGCCGACGTCAACGCCTTGCGCGAGGCCAACGTCTACATCGTGACGGTGCCGACGCCGATCGACGATTACAAGCGCCCGGACCTGACGCCGCTGATCAAGGCGAGCGAAACGATAGGCGGGGTGCTCAAGCGCGGCGATATCGTGATCTACGAATCGACGGTCTATCCTGGCGCGACGGAAGAAGACTGCGTGCCGGTGCTGGAGCGAGTGTCGGGCCTGAAGTTCGGCACGGACTTCCATGCCGGTTACAGCCCCGAGCGCATCAACCCAGGCGACAAGCAGCACCGTGTCAGCACCATCAAGAAAGTGACCTCCGGCTCGAACCCGGAAGTGGCGGAGCTGGTGGACCAGCTGTATGGCTCCATCATTGTGGCGGGCACGCACAAGGCGCCCAGCATCCGCGTGGCGGAAGCGGCCAAGGTGATCGAAAACACGCAGCGCGACGTGAACATCGCGCTGATCAACGAACTGGCGCTGATCTTCAACCGCATGGGTATTGATACCGAAGCGGTGCTGCAGGCTGCCGGCACGAAGTGGAACTTCCTGCCTTTCCGTCCGGGCCTGGTGGGCGGCCACTGCATTGGTGTGGACCCTTACTACCTGACGCACAAGGCGCAGGCCATCGGTTATCACCCGGAAATCATCCTGGCGGGCCGCCGCCTGAATGACGACATGGGCCGCTATGTGGTGTCGCAGCTGGTCAAGGCGATGATGAAGAAGCGCATCCAGGTGCAGGGCGCCCGGGTGCTGATTATGGGCCTGACCTTCAAGGAAAACTGCCCGGACCTGCGCAACACGCGCGTGGTGGACATCGTCAAGGAACTCAAGGACTACAACGTCGAAGTGGACGTGTACGATCCCTGGGTGGATCCGGCCGAAGCGCAGCATGAATACGGCATAAAAACTATTACAGAACCGGTTGATAGTAGCTACGATGGCATAGTCTTGGCGGTAGCACATGCACAATTTGGCACTTTGGGGGCTCAAAATATTAGGCGCTGGGGTAAATCTGATCATATTTTTTATGATTTAAAATATTTATTGCCCGCATCTGATGCCGATTTGCGTTTGTAAATTAAAAAACAATCGAGGTAATCATGGATGGTTTGTTAAATTTCCTCAAAATGATTTTTAACTTTTAATAATGATTTCCTTGATTAAAACAATAAATATGAAAAGTGGAATACTGCGAAGTATCTTAATTGTTGCATCAGGAACTGCTGGCGCTCAATTGCTGACATTTGTTTTCATTCCTTTTGTTGCGAGGATATTTGGTCCAGAAGCCTACGGTCAATTGGGAAGTTTCTCTGCTGTTTTGGCAATTTTAAGTCCTATAGCGGCTCTATGTCTTCCTATCGCTATAGTACTACCCGAAAGTGATGGGGAAGCCTATTCTATACTAAGGACTTCATTGTTCTGCGGAGCGCTATTTTCTGCAGGAATTTTGATAATACTTATATTTTTTTCTTCTTTTATCTCCAGCGCACTGGGGTTAGAAGTTATTTCTGAATATTTGTTGTTTATACCCTTGGCTATGTTTTTGTCCGTCATTATGGCGGTTGCCATGCAATGGATAATTCGAAAGAAGAAATTTGAAATTAAGGCCAAAGTTGATATTTACCAATCATTATTGGTAAATATTTCTAAGCTAGGAGGGGGGCTGATATACGGCAGTGGATCGGTGCTAATAGCAATTGTATCCTTGGCTGGAGCAACATATGGTGTGTCAGCGTTTCATCGTCTATCAAAATCTGGGGATTTTGAAATTAAAGCGTTCTCGCCACAGAGAGACGATTATATAGGTATCTTTAAAAAATATTCTGATTTTTGGAAGTATAGAGCGCCACAAGCGTTATTAAATGGGGCAAGCCAAGGTGTTCCTGTGATAATTCTTGCCAAATATTTTGGCAGTACGGTTGCTGGGTTTTATGCAATAGCGAGGTTGGCACTAGGTATGCCATCAATGCTAATTGGATCTTCAGTGTCTGATGTTTTTTACCCAAATTTTATAGAAAAAATTAGGTCCGGAGGAAATGGAAGAGCAATTTTATTACAAACATCTAAATATTTATTGCTTCTCTCTATTATCCCTTATGGGTTAATAATAGCTTTTGGTCCATGGTTGTTTACCTTGGTGTTTGGCGCTGAGTGGGGGCAAGCAGGAGAATATGCAAGGTGGATGGCTTTATGGCTTACATCTTTTCTGATTGCCAGACCTGCTGTCGCTGCAATCCCTGTCTTGCGTTTACAACGATTTTTTCTTTTGTTTGAGATAGTTTCTTTTCTCGCAAAAATATCTGTTATGTATGTTTTCATTGTTTTGAAGCACGATGCATTAATTTCAATTGCTGCATTTAGTGTTGTAAGTGTAGCGACATACTTTTTTCTGATAATGGTAGTGCTTAAAAAGTCTAATGTTGGTTCGGAATTTAGTTATTAATTTTCAGAAAATTTAATAACTAAAATTTTGATAAAGGTAAAGAATGACTGTTTGCTTTGTTCTCAGTATTTTTTTGGTTCCAGGAGACCGTGGCGCAACAGGCGGGAATATATCGAATTATTGTTTGGTTTCCGAATTGGCTAAAAATCATCAAATTATATTGATAACTCCAAATTTAACTCCTTTGGCTCAACAGCATCTCACGAATTTAGGGGTTAAGTTTTATCAAAATAATTTGCGGTATAAAAATTCATTTGATTCTTTTCGTGCTCGATCTTGGTTGAAAAGAAAATTGAAAGATCAACTAGCTGCTGATTCCACTGATGAAGTCTATTTGATTGGTAGCGCGGGTACCAATGACATAGTATATAAACAATGGAAAGGTAATCAGCGTAATCAGCGTTTAGGTTTGATCGTTAGAGCATTTGAGGATTTCTCCGGGAATCGCATGTCTGCTCCGATATTACGATATTGCATGAAGCGATTTTTTTTATTTATAACAGGGATAGAAAGAAATATTCGAAGAGCACATAGAAGTGCTGATTTGATTGTTACTAATAGCGAATACATGAGAGCAGAAATTTCTGCGGAAATGGCTGTCCAAAATTCTCGCATCAAGGTTATATATCCCCCCTTAGATATAGAGTTTCAGCCATATAGGAAGAGAAGTACAAAATTCAATAGGATTGGATTTATCAATCCAAGTGCATTGAAAGGTGAATCTATAATGCTTGCACTAGCGAGCGATCACCCTGAATTGATGTTTCGCTATTTTTCACGATCTGATAAAAAATATAATCAGAAAAATATTGAATATGGTGGTTGGGTATCTAATAGAAATGAGTTGTTCGAAAGTATAGACTTGCTAATTATGCCATCACGTCAAGAAGCATTTGGACGTTCTGCTGTTGAAGCCGTGGCTTCGGGGATTCCTGTCTTAGTATCAAAAAATGGGGGGCTCCCTGAAACTGTTGATGAGCGATTTATTGTAATGTCGGACGATCCAGATGATTGGTTTAATTCAATAATTGAGTTTCAAGACAATCCGGCGAAGGTAGAAGAAATATGGCATTCTTCCATCGAAAAAATTCAGCAGTATACCTTCAAAAGGCACAATGAGAGTGTGAGTCAGTTGTTAAAGAATGATGGTCGTTTTATCAATGGGTAACGACATTAATTAGGATTTAATTATATTTTTTCCAAAAGAATTGTGTGGGGTGTTTTGTTATGAAAATTCTTTTTGTTATTACAGGTTTGGGAGGAGGGGGGGCTGAGCGGCAGTTAGTTGATGTTGCAGATAAACTTTCCGAAAAAGGAAATGATGTTATTATTGCGCATCTTCTTAATAATGTAAAAATCCGTCCACAAAAAGAAAATATTAGATTGGTTTATCTTGGGTTGAAAGTTAAAAATCCTTTCTCATTAATTTTAGCTGCCTATAATTTACGAAAACTAATAAAAAAAGAACGAGTTGAGGTTGTTCATAGTCATATGGTTCATGCAAATCTTTTATCCCGATTTGTTAGGCTATTTGTGAAAATTCCTCTTTTGGTTTGTACTGCACATAGTAATAATGAGGGAGGGGTAGTACGGATGCTGTTGTATCGTTGGTCTCACGGATTATGTGATGTCATGACTAGTGTTAGCCAAGATACGGCAATCGAATTTGAAAAACGAGGCGCTGTACCCATAGGCGGTATAACGGCAATATGTAATGGGATAGATGTAAATAAATTCGTTCCGAATAAAGAGAAAAATAAAAAGTGCCGACACAAATTTCTTGCTGTTGGCCGGTTAGTAGAGGCAAAAGATTATCCTAATTTATTATTGGCATTCTCTGATTTATCTAGACAAGTACCATCAGTATCTTTAGATATTGTGGGGGATGGCCCTTTGAGAGAGATGTTAGAGTCGAAAATTATTGAATTAAACATGGAGCATAATGTTCGACTGTTAGGATGGCGCGAAGATATTGATAAGTTGATGAGAATATATGATTTTTTTGTTATTTCATCAAGCTATGAGGGTTTTGGCCTAGTCGTTGCTGAAGCCATGGCGTCTGGCATGCCTGTTATTTCAACAGATAGCGGTGGGGTACGAGAAATTATAGGGAACTTTGGATATATAGTCCCAATCTCAAACTTTTCTGCATTATCTGAAATGCTTAGAAAGGCAATAGATTTGACTGACGATCAATATGAGACACTGGCATTAGGCGGTCGGCAGCGTATAGTTGAAAATTATAGTATTGATTCAACTGTGAATCAGTGGTTGAAGCTATATAAAAGTTAGAGTAAAGGTTATTAGATGAGAATTGCTTTCATTGGAACGGTTCCGTCGAGTCTGTATGGATTTCGAGGCGACTTAATTAAGTTATTGGTTAGCGGTGGACATACGGTTTTTGCCTTGTCATCTTCGTATGACGAACAATCAAAAAAAAAGGTAATTGCTCTAGGTGCTATACCAGTTGATTACGCTATAAATCGAGGGGGAAGCAATCCATTTTCAGACTTTTTTGCGATGTTGCGCTTGGCGAAGCAACTTAGAAAAATGAAATTGGATGTTTGTTTTAGTTATTTTGTGAAGCCTGTAATTTTTGGCACTTTAGCAGCAAAATTAGCTCAAGTGCCTCGCAAAATAGCAATGTTGGAAGGTTTGGGATATGCATTTACAGAGGTGCAGAAAGATGTGGGATCTAAGAGAAAGTTTCTGAAGTTTGTTCAGATAATTTTATATAAATTTTCCCTTCCAATCGCCGACCATGTTATTTTCCTTAATCCGGACGACAGGAATGAGTTGATTAAGGATTGTAAGATAAACTTGAAAAGAAGCAGTATTCTAGGCGGTATCGGTCTGGATTTGGCTTCGTATTTCTATTCCGGTCCGAAGTTTGATCCGTTTAGATTTATATTTGTAGGAAGGTTGCTCAGGGAAAAAGGTATAAATGAATTTGTTTCTGCGGCAAGAATAGTGAAAGAAAAATATCCAGACACAGAATTTGTTGTGCTTGGTAGGTTTGATGCTAGTAATCCAGGTGGATTAAGCGAAATTCAAATGAATGAACTGATGTCTGCAGGAGTCATTAGTTATCCTGGGCATGTTTCTGATATGACTCAGCGACTTCAATCGTCGACGGTATTTGTTTTGCCCTCCTATCGGGAAGGGGTGCCTCGTAGCACGCAAGAAGCAATGGCAGTCGGGCTTCCTGTTATTACCACTGATGTTCCGGGGTGCAGAGAAACGGTTATTGATGGGGTTACTGGATTCTTGGTTAAACCATGGTCAGTAGAAGAGCTTGTGGAAAAAATGGAATATTTTCTACATTATCCTCAGGAAGCAAGAAATATGGGCATAAAAGGATATGAAATGGCTAAAGAAAAATTCGATGTGAATAAAACTAATGAGAAGCTGTTGAAGGTGATTTTTGGTTCTTGAGAGATGCGAAGGTCTAATGTTTAGAAAATAAAAGGGTGTTGAAATGAAAGTGTTGGTAACGGGTGGGGCAGGTTTTATCGGATCTCATGTTGTTGAGTTGTTAATTCGCAATGGATTTTCCGTGACTGTTCTGGATAATCTAAGTACAGGAAAAATTGAAAACATTTGTGATGGCGCTAAGTTCATCTGGGGGGATGTTTCTAACTTGAATGATGTCTCTATGGCAATGGAAGGCCAAGATTGCTGCATTCATTTGGCTGCTATTGCCTCCGTAGAAAAATCTTTCGTAGATTGGAGAAGAACAACAGAGACCAATTTGTTGGGAACCGGAAATGTTTTTCAGAGTGCTGCTTTTTATAAAATAAAGAAAGTTATATATGCATCAAGTGCTGCGGTTTATGGGGACCCATCAGAAGTTCCGTTGCACGAAGATACTGTCAAAAATCCTCTTAGCCCTTACGGTGCAGATAAGTTAGCATGTGAAAGTTACGCATCCGTGGCTTTTTGGTCGTATGGTGTACCTTCTTGTGGGTTGCGTTTCTTTAATATATATGGTGAACGTCAAGATCCGAAGTCTCCATATTCGGGAGTTATTTCACTCTTTATTGATCGTGCAAAAAAAGGGGATGATATTGGGGTGTTTGGAAGTGGAAATCAAACGCGAGACTTTGTATATGTTAAAGATGTTGCAAGAATAATTTTGCAAATTTTGCGAGATAATTCTTTTGAAAGAAATGATGTGTATAATGTTTGCACGGGTGTTGCTACAAATATTAAATCTCTGGCAGAAATTATTCGAGAACAGTTTTCGAGTAAAAGTGAAATAAAATATCTCCCAAATAGGAAGGGTGATATTGCTGCGTCTATTGGATCCAATGAGAGGTTGATGCGCTTTTATCCAAGTACGGAGTTTATTGATTTGGTTTCTGGGATTACGGCAATGCTTAAAAGCCAATAAATTTGAAATCATGCGCTTGTTTTATATGAGCGCATATGGTTCGTCGTCTAAATTTCGTGCTGGTGTTGAATGTGAAGATTAAAATTTATCAATTGCAGTTGTGGTTGTTGCCGCTAGCTGTTTTTTTGACTTTTGTCGCGGTTTTGCGAGATGGAAGTGGGATTGCTCTTTTTCCCGCTGTGCTATATATCGCTGTGGCTTTTCAGGTAATAGGTTCTGTTTTAGTTATTTTATTTGGTGGCGGTATCGTATTTGGGTCTATTGAGCGTACTGCTTTCTTTTTGTTGTTAATGATGTTCGTTTTTTCAGTATGTAGTGCTATCTTTTCTGCAGATTTTATTGCATTGATTTTGCAACGGTCTTTTTCTGTTTTTGTTCCTGCGTTATTGTTAATGCTTGCTGTTTTTTCGGTTTCGAATAAGCGGACGTTGCTAATTAATACATCATTTGTGTGGGTGGGTTTTGTTTTTTTAATGAGCGCTTTGGCTATATTTCTGAGGTTTTTTGGCGAGCAGTCTTATGGTGATTTTGGAGGAGTGCAGTCTTTCTCGTTTGGTGGCTTGGTATTTGAGCAGCGAGTGATGGGGGTGGAGCCTTTTATTCGGGTATCCTCTATGGCTGGTAATCCAAATTTGTTATCTATTTGGGTTTTTATTGCTTTTCCATTTCTAATGTATTTGAAGGATACTGGGGAGATTGGCAGATCGGTGTTTTTGTTTGTTTTTTTTGTTCTATTTTTTACTCTGGTTCTAACTTTTTCGCGAGGTGGATTTCTAGGTTTTTTTGTTTCTATTTCGTTGTATTTTATTTTAAAAGGTAAGAATATAGTGCCTCGTGTCTTAACGGTACTGGGTGTTTTTGTTTTGCTGTCCCTAGCATTTTTTTGGTTCGGTTCTTCCGATGTTTCTTCGGCATCTAGGCTTGACTCCGGATTGTCTTCTCGCGATACTGCTTGGGCACTGATATTGAATGAGGTTTATGAGAATCCGATCGTTGGGATTGGATTTGGTGTGTCTGGTGATAAGATTTTAGATGGCGTATTGGATATTGGGGCACATAGCTTTTATCTTTCTATATTGGCTGAGCTGGGTATTGTGGGCTTATGCATGTATTTTCTTTTGGTTTTTGTTGCTGTGTTTTCTTTCTTTAAGGCAAAGAAATCGAAAGATGTTTTTTTGTTAGAGAAAACGCTTGCTATCTCAGTTGTTGGTGGTCTTTGTTTACAGCAATTTTTTGAAGGGCAGCTGTTTCGTCTTGATATGGTTGGGTACCTGTGGTTTTATATGTTTGCCATTGTGGTTTCTCAGTCTTTTTCCGCAAAAAAAAATAGTTAGTTTAATTTTTGTAGGCCATTAAGATAGAATCAATTTGAATCGCCCCGGGTTTTGAGGAGGCTCCACTCTTTGAGAAAATGGAGCCACTATGAGCAAGCAAAACAAGTTTTCCCCAGAAGTGCGCGAGCGCGCCGTGTGCCTGGTGCAGGAGCGCCGTGGCGAGTATCCGTCGCTGTGTTCAGCCGTCGAATCCATTGCGCCGAAGATCTGTTGCGTGCCGGCCACGCTGCTGGACTGGGTCAAGCGCAGCGAGATGGACAGCGGCATGCGTGACGGCATGACCACAAGCGAATGCGAACGCATGAATGTAATGACCCAGCAGAACCTGCTCAACTTATGCGGCTAAAGCGTAGGCTTGAGCCGGGGTTTTCATCTTCAGCGCTTGGTGGGGCCGTTGATGGTTATAAAAGCGTATCCAGTCACCAATCACGCGGCTGGCATGCCGCAGGGTTTCGAAGCGGTGGCGATGTGCATATTGCTCTTTCAGTGTGCGGATCACGCGTTCGAGCATGCCATTTTGCTGTGGGCAGTGTGGCGTGATGAACTCCTGGCGCAGGCCATAGCTGCGCACCAACGCGGTGTAGTCACGAGACGTAAAAACGAGCCCGTTATCTGACCGAAGCAGGAACGGCACCGGCACTCGTCCCAGCGTACCGAACCGGGCGATCAAGGCGTGTTCCAGGGCACTGCCCGCCGTGCAGGCCTTGCCGCTGCGCGACAGATGCCAGCCCTTGATCTGGAAGATGCGCTGGACGGTGTTCTTGTTGAATCCCAGCAGCCAGGCCACCGTCCGGTACCCAAACGACGGCGACTCCTCGATCATCGCTTTGATCGGTTCGACATACTTTGAATCGACCTTCGGCGCCGACTTCTCCGGTCGGTCATACACCGTTCGACGCGGCACACCAAACTAGCGGCAGAGCTTCGACACCGACACCTCGAAACCCTCAGCAGCCAGGCCCTGCTGCACGCGAAGGATCATTTCCCTTCCTCGTCCAGCAGGGCTTGAAGCTTTTTTCGGGCACGCAGCTCCAGCATCGCTTCGCCGTACGCTTCCTGCAGATCCTTTAGCTGGCGCTCGTACTGTTCCTTGATATCCAAAGGATTGGCACGCAAGGCATTCTCCATGCCCCGTTTGGCATCATCGACCCATTGCTCGACTTCCGATGGCGACAGATCGTACTGTCGGCTCGCTTCTGAAACCGTCGTTTTGCCCTGGATGATGTCCAATACCAACGCGCTTTTACGCTTGGCCGTACAGCGTTTGATGTCTTCTTCCATCGTCTTGCTCATGTCTTCTTTCCTCGATTATGACCTGAGCAGGTTTTCACTGGGTCATTACATCAGCGGCAAATTCCGGGATGAATGTCTGTCCATGGGATGGTTCCGAAACCGGCTTGAAGTGCGGGCCATCATCGAAGACTGGTGACGCCACTACAATAATGTTCGGCGACATTTCAGCCTGAATTGTCTGGCCCCACGACAGTTCGTGGGAATATTGAGCAACAATTTAACAAACACGGTCCGCGTCTCTAATTCCGCTTGGTAGGAAATTTCCGGTCAGGTCAGAAATTTTAATAGTGTTGCAGCTATTAGTC
This sequence comes from Kerstersia gyiorum, assembly GCF_048595715.1. Taxonomy (NCBI): domain Bacteria; kingdom Pseudomonadati; phylum Pseudomonadota; class Betaproteobacteria; order Burkholderiales; family Alcaligenaceae; genus Kerstersia; species Kerstersia gyiorum. The sequence goes on along the minus strand of NZ_CP169556.1, from coordinate 2,134,787 downwards.
CATGAATGACTGGTTTGACCGTATAGGCAAGAAAAATTTGTGGACGTATATTTTTGATTAATTGGTGTGGCGTGTTCAAATCTTTGAGTGAGTTCGTGTCTAGCCGTTGTATCGGTATTTCATGAGTTTGTGCGCTAATTGCTTGGAAATAGCTATGCATATCTTTTGATATTTCTGGTGCGGCGACATGAACGTCGAGCCCTTTATCCAGTAGCGTTTGAGTAAGCGGCCTGCGAAAATTGATGAGTGCTTCTGCCAGACAGGCTACAATCAGGAGGCAATTTTGAATGTTTGGCGTGGGGGGTAGGTATTTTGGCGTAAATTAATTAGCGTTGTTTATGTGTATGGCAAAACATGAAAATTTGTAATATTTTCTTTTTTGTGTTGGTTACGCTGAAGGAAAATTGTCATTTTTTGACAGGCACTACTGTTTAGAAGATAGGGCTGAATTATCACTCTGAGGCTTAAAATTCGCGTAAATCAAGGGTTTGAGCGATGGCGGCGGCTGTATATTGACCTGGAGCCGCATGACTGTTGTGGATAAGTGCCACGTTAGGGGGAGCGATCACGTTTGTTCACGATCTGCAAAGCGTTGGCTATTTTGAACTGGCCACTAGTTGTCTTCGCTCAGGCTGTGAAATAATAGCAACGATTTTTTCTTGCTGACAACTTTAGAAATACATGAATTTGGGGGATGCCTGACATGGCAAAAACGCTGAAGCTGGCTGCGCTGCTGCCGGTTGCGTTGTTGAGTGCTTGCACTGGTATGTATATAGGCGTGCAGGCGCCGGAGCAGGCGCAGGAAGCTGAGTTGACCAGCGAAGATATTGCGTCCAGGGCGGATATTCACAGTATCAACGCGCAGTCGTTGGCAGAACTCCTCGCGGCTCAGCGCGCCTCCGCAGCCAGGCAACGGCAGCAGGTTGTCTCGGGGCAACAGGAGCAGGGCTCTGGCTATCAGTATCTTTTGGCTCCTCAGGACGTGCTGAATATTACGGTTTGGAACCATCCTGAGCTGAATAATCCTGCAGGGCAGCTGAGCAGCGATCTGGCTGGCCGGCCCATCAATGACGACGGTTATTTCTTTTACCCTTATGTCGGGCGCATCAAGGCAGCCGGCCGCACGCCAGCCCAGATTCGCACGGAACTGACCCAAAAGTTGACGCGCTACCTGACTGAGCCGCAGGTTGATGTGTCAGTGCTTAGCTATCGTGGCCGCAGGGCGTTTGCTTCTGGAGAGCTGAAAAGCCCAGGGCCCAGGCCGATTACGGATGTGCCTTTGCGCGTGACGGATCTGGTTGCGCAATCCGGTGGCTTGACCGAGAAGGCCGACCTGAGAAATGCCATCCTGACGCGCAAAGGGGTGGCGCAGCCGTTGGATCTTTATGCCCTGTACTATGAGGGCGACCTGGGACAGGATGTGCTGTTGCAGGAAGGTGATATTGTCACGGTCCCTGAACGCCGTTTTGATAAGGTTTTTGTCTTGGGCGAGGTGCTCGCTCCTCAGTCGAAGATCATGCCGCTGGGGCGTTATACCTTGTCTGAAGCGCTCAGCGATGCGGGTGGTCTGAACCAGACCACTTCCAATGCGGCGCAGGTGTATGTGTTGCGCGGTACGGATACCGGCCGTCCGCAGATATGGCATCTGAATGCCAAGGCGCCAGATGCTCTGATTCTGGCGGATAGTTTCGAATTGAAACCACGCGATGTAGTGTTTGTTGACCCGGCAGCAGTCACGCGCTGGTCTCGTGTGCTGAATCAGATTCTGCCCACGTCTACCTTCCTGGTGACGGGCGCAAAAAATATCAATGACATCAGCAATTAATTTTCCAGCCTAGACGTTTCCAATGACTGACTCAAAAAATGTTCGTACCGATGTCGGCGGTTCCGATGAAATCAGCCTGGGTGAGATTTTTAATGCGCTGTTGCAGCGTTGGGTCTTGATTGCCAGTATTTTTGTTGCAGTGCTTGTCATCGGCGTGGCTTATGCGCTTTTGGCCAGGCCGGTCTACCAGGCAGACGCGCTGATTCAGGTGGAAGACCAAAAGGGCTCGGCGCTTAGCGGGCTGTCTCAACTGTCGGAGTTTATCGGTGTTCAGCAGAGCTCCGTGTCCGGAGAGCTCGAAATTCTGCGCTCTCGTGAAGTATTGATGAAGGCGGTGCAGGGGACGCGTGCGGATTTGCTGGTCGAGGTGGATAACCGGTTTCCCTTGATTGGTGAATGGTTTGCGCGACGCTACTCTGATGATGGCGTGGCTGCGCCTAAATTGGGTTTAAGCGGCTATGCCTGGGGGGGAGAGCAGATAGATGTCGCAGAATTCAATGTTCCTTCGGGGGCTTGGGGACAGCCTTTTTTTGTTATCGCCTCAGAGAACGGCTTTACCTTGGTTGATGAGGAAGGCAATGGGCTGGCAGAAGGTGCAGTGGGCGAGCGAGTTAATTTTTCCATTAATGGCCAGGATGCGACGCTTGCGCTGAAAGTGCTGCAGGCTCGTCCTGGAACTAGGTTTCTAGTACAGAAAAATTCTCCTTATGAAACTGCCGAGCTGATACGTCAGCAATTGTCTGCGACCGAAGCCGGCAAGCAAAGCAACGTCATTCGCCTCCGCTACGAAGCCTACGACCAACAGTTTGCGCAAGACCTGGTCAATGCCATCGCTCGCGCCTATCTTGCCCAGAACGTTGAGCGTCGCAGCGCCGAGGCTCGCAGCAGCTTGCAGTTCCTGGAAACCCAGTTGCCCGAGCTCAAGCGGACTGTGGATTCCATGGAAGAGTCGCTCAGCAATTACCGCTCCAAGAGTGGCACGATTGCCATTAACAAGGAAGCGGAAGGGCTGCTGCAGCAAGCCATCAGCCTGGAAAACAATCGTCTGGAACTGGAACTGAAGCGCGATGAGCTGTTGCAGCGTTTCAAGCCCGAGCATCCTTCGGTGAAGGCGATTCAGCAGCAGTTGGCTCAAGTGCAACAGGCGAGCAACCGGTTGAACAGCAGTATCGACAAGCTGCCGCAGGCACAAAAAGATCTGCTGCGCCTGGAACGCGATGCCAAGGTCAACACTGAGCTGTATATTTCCTTGTTGAATAATGCTCAGGAGTTGAAGATCGCAGAAGCGGGCACCGTGGGTAACGTGCGGATCATCGACTTTGCTGTTCCGAATAACAAGCCCGTGGCGCCCAAGAAGGCCTTGATCGTTGCCGTTAGCGCAGTATTGGGTTTGATGCTCGGTATCTTCGCTGCCCTGGTCATGCGTTTCCTGCGTCCTGCTATTCAGCGCAGCGAGCAGATCGAACAGGGAACTGGCCTGACGACCTACGTGACGGTGCCGGAGTCGGATACGCAGCGTCGTTTCCGTATCTCCACCCGGCGTTCGCGCAAGATGTTGCCTGGCGAAGCGGCCGGCGCCAACGTACTGGCTTTGTCGCAGCCGGATGATCCTGCGGTAGAAAGCCTGCGTTCGCTGCGTACCGGGCTGGCGTTCGCGTTGATGGGCGCGGAAGGCAAGGTACTGGTCATCACTGGCGCTACGGCTGGGGTGGGCAAGAGCTTTATTTCCACCAACCTGGCAGCGCTGCTGGCGGCGAACGGCAAGCGGGTGTTGCTGGTGGATACCGATTTGCGCCGCCCGCGCTTGGCGGAGTACTTCGCCTACGAGCGCAAGGAAAATGGCCTGTCTAACGTGCTGGCAGGGACGGCAGAGCTTGATGCTGTCATCCGGCCGATCGTGCAGAACCTGGATGTGATGCCTGCTGGCTCCACGCCGCCCAACCCCGGTGAGTTGTTGTTGAGCGACCGTTTTGCCGAGATGTTGAAGCAGTTGGAAGGGCGTTACGACCATATCCTGCTGGATACGCCGCCTATCCTGCCTGTGGCTGATACGCTGGCCGTCATGCAGTATGCCGCTGTCGCTTTCATGGTGGCGCGTGCAGAGCAAACCACCGTCAACGAGTTGCGTGATGCCATGGCCAAGCTCAACAGCGCAGGCGTGGCCGAGCCGATGAAGGGCGTGATCTTCAATGGCGTGCGTCGTAACCGGCTGGGTTATGGTTCATCCTACAAGTATTACTATAGTTATAAATAAGTAACGATTTTCAAGGTGTTGCGATATGTTTGAATGTTTGACGCGCACCTTGTTTTCCAATAGGTTTGGGTTGGGGATAGGTATAATCTCCATTTAGTTGTAAATTTTGGGTTAATTCTTTAAAAGGGGCTCACATGAAAGTTCAACAACTGATCGCTTTCGCTGCTGCTGCGATGATCAGCACCGGTGCCATCGCTGCTGAAGGCGCTGCCGGCACCAATGCTGCTGCCAGCACGGCAACGACCAGCACTGCTGCTTCCAGCGGCGCTGCTGCTGGCGTGGGCGCGGGTGGTGTCAGCACCGCCGTCGTCGGCGCTGGCGTGGCCGTGGTTGCTGGCGCTGCCATCATCGGTGGCGTTATCTCCTCCAGCACCGAATCGTCGTCGACCAGCCACCACTAATCCAGCTGATAGCCTGTATATGTTTATTGGCTTTTCAGCCTAGGTGGTATTTCGATGTATGAGCATAAGCCGGGCGGGCTTCCGCCCGTCCGACTTGGCGCTGCGCTTGTGTTGGGGGCAATGGCTGTTATGGCTTCCCCGGCGCAGGCGCAGCCTGCTTCCAGCGGCCTGACTGGCCTGATCAACATGCCTTCGGGCCGCATGGAGCAGGAAGGTTTATTTACTGCAGGCTATAGCCGCACTGCTCCGTACAGTGCGCCGTACCTGAATATTCAGATGTTTTCCTGGCTGCAAGTGGCCGGGCGCTATACACGGATCAGCGGCACCAAGGCCCTGACCGATGATTACGGTGCAAATAAGGACAAGGCAGCCGCATTCAAGGTGCGCTTGCTTCCTGAGAACGCCTGGGGCGTGTCCTGGTTGCCCGAAGTTTCTCTGGGCATGGATGATTTCCATGGCACCAAGCTGTTTCATAACGAATTCATCGCCGCCAGCAAGCGTTTCCAATTGTGGAACCTTGGTGATGCCGACGTAACGGTTGGCTATGGCCGCAAGCGCATTGATGGCGTTTTCGGTGGCGTGCGCTTCACGCCCAGCGCCTTGCCTTCCTGGAGCGTGGTTGCTGAATATGATGCGACCAATTTCCAGAAAGACAATAGCGTCGAAATTACAGGCGTGAACGAACGCCGGACCGGCAATGTACATGCAGCGCTGGAGTATCGCTGGGGCGGTTTCTCGGTGCGCGCTGGGCGAGAGCACGGTAATACCGCTTTCAATCTTGCGGTCAGCATTCCGCTGCAGCAGCGTGACCTGATTCCCAAGATGGACGAGACCGGGCCGTTTAATGATGGCAACTGGTTCCTGGGGGAACCGCGCCCGACTGCCCTGCAGTGGGAGCAGGACCGCTCATATCGTCAGGGAATGCTGCGCAGCCTGCATGAAGAAGGCCTGCGCGATGTGCGCGTCGCTTATGTCGATGGCGTGATGTCGCTGTCCATTTCCGGCTCGCGCCACCTGCATCCGTCGCGTGCGGCTGGCCGTGCCGCACGTATCGCGATGGCCTATGCGCCGATTGAAACCAGCACGCTGGAGATTACCTGGGAAGCCCTGGACCTGCAGGGCTTGACCTGGACGTTCTACAACGTGCCCATGTTGTCCCGTTACTTCGCCGGTACTGCCACTCGCAAGGATCTGCGCAACAGCGTGCGTATTACCTACGCGGACCCAGATGGCAGGACGGCCGCCAGCCAGCATAATGACCTGGATGCCGTGCTGGACGCTGCTGCATTGACGGATGGCGGTTATACGGGCGGCATGGGCGGAAGCCCGTTCGCCTGGAGCTTCGGCACCCATGGGCAAACGACCCTGTCCTTGTCGCCATATATCAGTTCGTACTTGAACGATCCCAGTGGCGCATTCAAGTACGACATAGGACTGATTGCCGATGCGCGGGCACACTTGGCGCGTGGCTGGTGGCTGGATGGCGCCATCAAGGGTTCGGTGTTCGAGAACGTCAGTGACGTTACCCAGCCGTCGAACTCTTTGCTGCCCCATGTGCGTTCGGATCTGGCTGAGTACCGCCAGGCTTCCCGGGTGAAGTTGTCCAAGCTGTTGGTGAACAAGTATTGGCAACCGGCCGAGCGCGTCTATCTGCGCGCCTCCGGCGGTTTGTACGAAGAAATGTACGGCGGTGCAGGGGGCCAGGCCCTCTACCTGGGGCGTGATGGCAATTGGGGCGCCGATCTGGCGGTCGATTTCCTGAAGCAGCGTAACTTCAAGGGCACCGGTTTCATGGATTACCGTACGCATACGGTCATCGGTTCCTTGCATTACCGCCTGCCATTGGTGCCGGATACCACGGCGACGATCCGTGCGGGCCGTTTCCTGGCCGGCGACCGTGGCGCCCGCTTTGAGATCAAGCGCACATTCCGCTCCGGCGTGGAGCTGGGGCTCTGGTATACGCGCACCAACGGCGATGACATCACGTCGCCGGGCAGTCCGGGCAACCCGTACTACGACAAGGGCGTATTCATGCGCATTCCGCTGGCGACGCTGTCCACCCGGGACAACGGTTCCGTGGTGCATATGTCGCTTTCGCCCTGGAACCGGGACGTTGGGCAGATGGTGCAATCGCCGGGCGACCTGTACCAGATGGCCGAGCAGCATTGGCTGCAGAATGCGCTGGATGGCGACGGCTTGCGTAGCTTCGGCGATGTGTATGGTGAGGAGGACCAGCCATGACAAAGCCAGGGTTGGCAGCAGGCCTGATTGGCGGGTTGCTGTTCCTTATGTCCGGGGGGGCGGCCTGGGCTGCAGACGAATCTGATTGCTGGGTTGCCGACGAGACGCTGCGCGGGCATTTCCAGGGCATGTGCGTGAATGGCAAGGCCCAGGGTGAAGGCCGGGCCTGGAAGACCGGCGGTGCCTATTACGAAGGTACGTTCGAGCAGGGCATGCGTGACGGCAAGGGCGTGCATGTCTACCCCAATGGGGACACGTATTCCGGCGAATGGTCGCAAGACCGGCGCGAGGGTACTGGCCGCTATGCCTATGGAGACCAATCCCCGTGGCGCGGCGACGTGTATTTCGGCGGCTGGCGCAATGATATGCGCCAGGGCCAAGGTACCTATGTTTTCTGGCCCTCCGGCGAGCGCTTTGTGGCGCAATGGCATGAGAACGCAACGGATACGCCTGCCGGGCCGACCATGACGCGGCGCAAGCAGGCGGTGGCAAGCCTGGCGCCTATTGTTGGCAAGCCGGGGACGGAAGTGTGTTCGATTTCGACCGAAGGCGCGGCGGTGGACCAATTGGCGCACGGCATCGTGCGCGACGTGGTAGACGACCGCCTATTGGTGGAAATCCGGGATGAAGCCGTGCTCGCCGCCAGCAAGAAGCCTGGATTGAACCCTCGTTGGGAAATTTTGACTGATTGGATGTTATGTCCCCGCAAATGAATTCTGTTGCTGGCTCGAAAGCAGCTGCCGTGGCAACACCGCAGCTGCTCGTGATGTGTACGGGTAATGTCTGTCGCAGCCCCATTGGGGAAGTCATGCTGCGTCATCATTTGGCCTTGGCAGGTGCCGATGCCGAGGTGTTTTCTCGTGGGCTGGGTGCGCCGGCAGGCCGTGCGCCGCATCCGTTTGCGGTGCAAGTGTCGGATGCGCATGGCGTGTCGATTCCCGAGGACAAGCGTGCCGCGCAGGTCAATGATATCGACCTGCGCATGGCAGTGGCTGTTCTGGTGATGGATAACGGCCATCGCCATGAAATTCAACGGCGTTATTCCTTTGCCAGTGGCAAGACCTTCCTGATGGGACATTGGCAGGGCAACAAGGAAATCGAGGATCCCATCCATTCACCGGTGGAGGCGTTCGAGCAATGCTGGGTGGATATTGATGAGGGTTGCCGCAGCTGGGTAGAAAAGCTGCTGGAAATGGGCCTGATCAAGCGCAAGGCTTGAGGCGAGCACTTGCACGAGCTAACACCGCCGAGCACGGCGTTGATGCATAGCATGTTGTGCCTTTCGATGTACCAGTAGGGCTGGGATGAATGATGCCCCGGGCAAGTAGCGTGTTGGATTTGATCGCGCTCATGGCCGGGGCTGTTTTTTGCTCGACGGAATGTATCTCAATGTGTCGGAATGCCTATAATTAATGATAATTTTTCTGGTGTTTCCGGCCCGTAATGGGGAATCTGGTACAAAAGCGTAGATGGCCGGGCAGGACGACGCGCCCTTGGTTATAAGGGATTGATGCAAACCCTCCCTATGTGGTGGACTGCTTGCGGATATGCTTCCCGCATATGCCCCCAAATCCCCGGTTTTCCCGAATTCGATTGGAGTAAGTGTGAAAGTCACCAAAGCCGTTTTGCCCGTTGCGGGCCTGGGTACCCGTTTCTTGCCGGCCAGCAAGGCCATTCCCAAGGAAATGGTGACCGTGGTGGACAAGCCCGTCATTCAGTATGTTGTTGAAGAGGCGCTGGCTGCCGGGATAGATGAGATCGTGCTGGTGACCCATGCCAGCAAGCGCGCGATCGAAGACCATTTCGATACGAATTACGAGCTCGAGGCCGAACTTGAACGGCGCGGCAAGCAGGAGCTGCTGCAAGTCCTGCGCGATATCGCGCCTGCGCGCCTGAAAGTATCGGCGGTGCGCCAGGGCCGCGCCCTGGGCCTGGGGCATGCGGTTGGCCGCGCCCGTGAAATAGTCGGTGATGCGCCGTTCGCCGTGATGCTGCCTGACGTACTGGTGCCGCATGATGGCCAGCCTGATCTGGCCGGGATGGTGACGCGCTATGCGGCTGGCGGGAACGCGCAAATTCTGGTCGAACCGGTGCCGGAAGAGCTGGCGCACCAGTACGGTGTAGTAGACCTGGGCGGCGCGAAACTGCAGGCAGGTGATGCCGCGGTGATCCGCCAGGTCGTGGAAAAGCCGCCACGCGGTCAGGCGCCGTCCAACCTGGCAATTGTCGGGCGTTACGTGTTGCCGCCCCGGATTTTCGAACTGTTGGAACAGACGAAACCAGGTGCCGGCGGGGAAATCCAGCTGACCGACGCCATTGCCGCGCTGATGCGCGAGCAGGGCACCGAGGCCTGGCATATCAGCGGCCGCTCTTTCGATTGCGGCAGCAAGATCGGCTATCTGGAAGCGACGCTGGCTTATGCGTTGCGCCACCGGCAATTGGGCAATGAGTTCCGTGGCCTGTTGGCTCAGTATTCCAAGCAAGGCTGATTGCGACCATGTATCTGGCGATCTATGGTGATACGACCGGTGCGCTTGTGAGTGCCGGCGCGCTGGCTTCGTCCGGCCATTTCGTGGCCTTGCATGTGCCTGGCGGGCGGGCGGCTTTCCAGGCGTCCGAAGTGCCCAGCCGTGAGCCCGGGCTTAATACCTTGCTGGCCGAGCAATTGGCAGCAGGTACACTGGTCGTGGAAGAGATGGAGGCGCCGCTGCGCCCGGAGGTTGCCGTTATCTGGCTGGCGCTGGCGCCGGCGCAGTTCGAACTGGCCTATAACATCGTGGCGCGCTTGCAACCGCGCAGTGACGCACCCTGGCTGGTCGTGAATCAGTCCACCTTTCCGGTGGGCAGCAGCGAAGCCTTGCAGGATGTGCTCACCGAGGCGGTGGGCGAGGGCGATGATGCGGTGCTTTGCCTGCCTGATTTGCTGGTCGAGGGGGCAGCGCTTGCCGGTTTTACCCGGGCCGAGCACTGGTTGGCGGGGTCCTCGTCATTCTGGGCGCAGCGCATGCTGGCGGAGATTCTGCGGCCATTCAACCGCCGCCGCGACAACATCATGTGGATGACGACGCGCGAGGCCGAGTTCACCAAGCTGGCGATCAGCGGCATGTTGGCGACGCGTTTGAGCTTCATGAACGATATGGCGAATCTGGCCGATACTCTGGGTGTGGACATTGAAAATGTCCGCCAGGGCATGGGGGCTGACCAGCGTATCGGGCCTGCTTACCTGTACCCCGGGTGCGGCTTTGGGGGGCCGGCCTTTTCCCGTGACGTGTTGAGTCTGGCGCGCGAGCTGCAGCGCAGTGGCATGCAGTCGGAATTGCTCAATCAGGTCTGGCGTATCAATGAACGGCAGAAAGAAGTGTTGTTCCACAAGCTCTGGCAACATTACGGCGCCAATTTGCAGGGCCGGCGCGTGGCTCTCTGGGGGGCTGCCTTCAAGCCTGGCACGGCGCGCATAGACAATGCGCCGTCGCTGCGCCTGATCCAGGCGCTCTGGGCCCAGGGGGTAGAAGTGCATGTGCACGATCCCAAGGCCATGGCGGCGCTCTCTGGCTGGGCCAAGGAGCAGGGGCAGGCGCTGTTCCTGCATGACGACCCCTACGACGCCTTGCAGCAGGCCGATGCCTTGCTGCTGGTCACGGAATGGAAAAGCTACTGGAGCCCGGATTTTTCGCGCATGGCCAGACTGATGCGCCACGGCGTACTGCTGGATGGCCGCAATATCTGGGACCCGGAGTTCGTCAAGGAACGCGGTTTTATTTATCACGGCATTGGCCGGCATTGAGGCGCGGGGCCAGTCGCGACGCCCTCATGTTGTGGCCGGGCAGGACTGGCGCTTTCGGCAGGCGAGGCTGGCCATGGGCCGAAGCGCAAGCCTCGGCCCTAAGGCCGAGGTCAAACGAGGCATCATCCATACGGCGCCACAGGCGTCTCCATAGGGTGGCGGAGAAGCACCGGTCCTTGGGCCGGCGTTTTTCACCGGGAACGATATTGCCGCGACGCTGGGCGCGTGCAACTTAGGATATGAATTGATATGAGCTGGAACGCATTGCTGCAGCATGCGCTGGACATGAAGGGGCGCCATATTGCATCACTGTTCGCCGGAGATCCGGCGCGCTTTGATGCCTTGCATTGCCGCTTTGGCCCGCTGCTGTTCGACTATTCCAAGCAGCGCCTGCTGCCGCAGACCCTGGACCTGCTGTGCGAAGTTGCGCGTGAAAGCGGGCTGGAACATTGGATGGGCCAACTGTTTGGCGGCGCGCCGGTCAATGCCACCGAACAGCGTGCCGCGCTGCACTGGGCCTTGCGTGTGCCGGAAGACGTGCCCTGCGTGTTGGATGGCGAGGACATCGGGGCCCAGGTGCATGAACAGTTGCGCCACATGGAACGCATCGTGCGCAAGGTGCATGCCGGCCAGTGGCGCGGCGTGACGGGTGAAGCAATCACCAATGTCGTGAATATTGGTGTTGGGGGGTCAGATCTAGGGCCGCAGATGGTAAGCCGCGCCCTGGCGGCTGATTTCGGTGATACGCCGGTGCGCCTGCATTTTGCGTCCACCATGGATGGCAGCCAGCTGGCTTATCTGCTGCGCACGCTCAATCCGCATACCACGCTGTTCATTATTTCCTCCAAGTCATTTACCACGGTGGATACCCTGGCCAATGCCGATACCGCCTTGCATTGGCTGCGCCGCTCGCTGGGCAATATGGAAGGGCTGTTACGCTGCCATTTCATCGGCGTGTCGGCCGTGCCGGAGAAAATGACGCAGTGGGGCATCCCACGGGAAAACCAGTTGCGTATCTGGGATTGGGTCGGCGGCCGGTTTTCACTGTGGTCGGCAATCGGCCTGCCCATTGCGCTGGCGCTGGGCATGGATGGTTTCCGCAGTCTGTTGCGCGGCGCCCGCGATATGGATGAGCATTTCCGTCATGCTCCCTGGCGCGAAAACCTGCCGGTGCTGATGGCCTTGATCGGTGTCTGGAATATCAATGCGCTGGGTGTGCATGCCCTGGCTGTCTTGCCTTACGACGGGCGTTTGCACCATTTGCCGGCTTATCTGGAACAGCTGGAAATGGAGTCCAACGGCAAGAGCATCGGCCGGGATGGCAAGCCCGTCAGCCGGGCGACTTGCCCCATTATCTGGGGGGGCGTGGGCCCCAATGCGCAGCACGCTTTTTATCAGCTGCTGCACCAGGGGACCGAAGCTGTGGCTTGCGATTTCATCGTGCCGGTAAGGCGCTATCGCGAACAGGCGTATACCGAGGCCATGCGCGAGCTGGTGGCGCAGCATGAGCTGGCACTGGCCAATTGCCTGGCACAGTCTCGCCTGCTGGCCCTGGGCGACGCCGCATTGCCGGGCGCGGTGACGGATTTGCCGGTGCACATGCGCTATCGCGGCAATCAGGCCTGCTCCACGCTGCTGCTCGATGAACTGTCGCCATACAGCCTCGGTGCACTGGTTGCCATGTATGAGCACAAGGTGTTCGTGCAATCAGTCATCTGGGGCATCAATCCGTTCGATCAGTGGGGCGTGGAAATGGGCAAGCGCATTGCCACTGAAACGCTGGCGCGCATCCGGGCCACGCAGGAAGATGCCAGTGGAACGGATGTTTCCACGGCGGGTCTGCTGCGGCAGATCCGTCAGGCCTGAAGGTCAGTCCCCACCTCCAGGTATCGGCGGCCCTTGCGGCGCAGGGCGGCCGGGCGGCCTCAGGAAACAATGCCTGTAGGATGCAATGCCGGCGCGGCCTGCCCATGCACTTCGACACGGTTGCGGCCATTGTGCTTGGCCTGATACAGCATGCGGTCGGCATACTTCAGGACTGCGCCGATATCGGCATCATCTTCCGGCCAACAGGCCACCCCCAGCGAAATCGTGATGTGGCCGACGGTGGTGAATTCAAGGGTTGCTATCCGCTGGCGCAGGCGCTCCGCCACCTGGCCCGCCAGCGCTTTGCTGGTATTGGGCAGGAAGATCAGGAATTCCTCACCGCCAACACGGCAGGGCAGGTCCATGTGCCGGGATGACTGCAGCATTTCGTGAGCCAGGGTTTGCAGCACGGCGTCGCCAGCATCGTGGCCATAGGTGTCATTGACCCGTTTGAAGTGGTCGATATCGACGGAAATGATGGAAAAACCCTGACCGGTCTGGCGGCTGCGCGCGAGCGCGGTATCGAGGCTGCGGCGATTGGGCAGCCGCGTCAGCGGGTCGGTTTCTGCATCTTCGCGCAACTTGTTGATTTTCTGGTTCAGCAGGGTGATGCCCAGCAGCATGACGCGTTTGAGTTCCTGGGCTTCGAAGTACCAGGATTGCACCCGCTTGATCTTGTTGCCGGTGTTCGGGTCTTCCATGTTCCCGGCTTCGTTGGCAAGCAGTTGCAGTGGCTGCGACACCTTGCTGGCGCACCACCAGATCACCAGGAAAATGATGATGGCGAAAGGAATGGTGCGAAACAGCATTTTGCGCATCAGCGCGTCGAGTGGAGCAAGCGTGGCCGTGAGCGGCCGCTGGGCGACGATCCCCCAATCGGTCAGCGGCATGACGGCGTAGCCGGTGATCATTTCCACGCCCCGGCTGTTGGTGATCACGGCGCTGCCGGATTGTTCCCGCAGCAGGTTTGCAACAGTGGCGTTGTGTTGGACGGTTTCGCCTACACGCACATTGTCCGGGTGATAAAGGATGGTGCCGTGCCGGTCAACGACATAGAGGTAGGAGCCATCCCGGTAATAATGCGTGCCCAGCAGGCGGTTCAGGATGCTGTCCTGTTTCAGGTAGATGGAGCCGCCCACGGTACCCAGGAAACTGCCGTCGCTTCCGAAAACCGGTTGTGATATGAAGACCAGGAAATTGCCGACAGTGGAAAGATAGGGTTCGCTGATGAGCGGTTGACGCAGTTCCAGGGCTTCGTGGATACCTGGTGTGTTGAGCCGGCGTCCGATGAGCCCCAGTGTGTTTGGCGAAGTCGCCAGTACATCGCCATCAGCGTCGGTAATGACGACGGAATTAAAGCTGTCGGTTTGCGTATGCAACCGGGTGGCTTCCACTCCCAGATAGGCGGGTTGTTCCATATGGGTGGCAAGCAGTTTGGCCGCGACATGCAATTGCTGCAGTGATGAAACCAGGAACTCATTGGTGCTGGTGGCCAGCTTGTTGGCGTACAGATAACTGCTTTCCAGCGTTTGGTCGATCAATTGCTGGCGCTGGACGGCATAACCGGAATGAAAGGTACTGACCAGTGCGGCAAAAGCGCTGATCAGGGAGAGAAACAGGATCAGGCGGCGAAGATTGATTCTGGGCGCAAGGGGATTGAGCATCCTTGGATTCCGGGCAAGGCGGGTTCAAGCGGCACTGGCACTGGGCTGGCGCGCAACGGTGGCATTATCCCGCGTATTGGCCGGGGCTGTCTGCGCAGACGAGGCAGCAACAGGGTATTTATGGATGTACGTGTACGGTTTGTTGACTATGCGCCCTTGGGTCGCCATCACATTGGGCGCAATGGGAAAGCCCTTGAATGATGGCGCATTCCTCTACCGGATGGTCGCCATTGCACTGACGCCGCAAACTGTCCAGGCGCGCGCGCAGATCACTCAGCGCCGCCATGCGCTGTTCGATTTCCTCTATGTGCCGGTCCAGTAGCGTGTTGACCTGCAGACACCCTTGGCGCGGCTCTTCGCGCAAATCCAGCAAGGCGCGGATTTCATCGAGCGACATATCCAGTGATCGGCAGTGGCGGATGAACAGCAGCCGTTCATGATGCTCCGCCCCATAGACCCGATAGTTGCTGCTGTTGCGCTGGGGCGGCGGCAGCAGACCGATTTGTTCGTAGTAGCGGATGGTTTCCACGCCACAGCCGGTGTGCTGGGCGAGCTGGCCGATTTTCATGACATCCTCCATGGCGTTAACACGCTTGGCAGTGGGGCTGCAGGGCAGCCGAGCGGCAGGCCGCCTGCATATATGGCCTGCTTTGCCGCCACCTTTTCCATGGTTCTCATTATAGCGCTTGACCCTGTAGCCACTACAGGGTTTGTAATGGGGGCAAGATCAAACTGCAAGCAGGATGCATGCTATGGACAAGATTCAAGCCCAGGCGGCCAGGCACGGCCAGCACGATCATTCTCACGATCATGGCCAAACCCATGAAGGGCATGCGCATGGCAAGGAGCAGCACGGCCACGGTGATGCCCATGCACACGCCGGTGCCTGCTGCGCGCCCGAGAGTGGCTTCGCAGGCGCGGCATGTGCAGCGGATGGCGGTGGCGATGCCTTGGCATGTTGCGACCATGGTGGCCACGGGCATGGCGCTGGTTTCGGCTGGCTGCTGTGGGTGGCCGGCGCGGCAGCGCTGGGTTCGGAAATCGCTCACTGGGCCTTGGGCGATGGCAACTGGCTGGTGTTGCTGCTGGCGGTAGTCGCCATCGTGTGCAGTGGTTTTTCAACTTACAAGGCAGGCCTGGCGGCACTGGTGCGCCTGGACCTGAACATGAACGCCCTGATGACAGTGGCCGTCACGGGCGCTGTTCTGATCGGCCAGTGGCCGGAAGCCGCCATGGTGATGTTCCTGTTCACATTGGCCGAACTGATCGAGGAACGTTCGCTGGAACGGGCCCGCAATGCCGTACGCACTTTGATGGATATTGCGCCGGAAACGGTGGATGTACAGCAGGCGGACGGCAGCTGGCTGTCGCGGGAGGCTGCGCAGGTGCCGGTGGGCAGCCTGGTGCGGGCCCGTCCGGGTGAGCGTATCGCGCTGGATGGCGAAATCGTCGAAGGCCAGGCCGCGCTGGATCAGTCACCCATTACCGGTGAGAGCCTGCCGGTGGAAAAAGGGCCGGGCGATAGCGTATTTGCCGGCAGCATCAATACATCAACGCTGGTGATCTACCGCAGCACGGCGCCCGCAGATGGCTCCAAGCTGGCACGCATTATCGCTGTGGTTGAAGGAGCACAGGCCAGCCGTGCGCCGACCCAGCGTTTTGTGGACCGCTTTGCCCGCATCTATACGCCGGCCGTGTTCGTCATTGCGCTGCTGGTTGCGATCCTGCCGCCCTTGCTGCTGGGCGGCGCCTGGATGGACTGGATCTACCGTGCGTTGGTGCTGCTGGTCATTGCCTGCCCGTGCGCGCTGGTGATTTCCACGCCGGTCACGATTGTCAGCGGCCTGGCGGCGGCGGCTCGCGTGGGGGTGCTGGTCAAGGGCGGCGTATTCCTGGAGCAGGGCCGCAAGCTGTCCTGGGTGGCGCTGGACAAGACCGGTACGCTGACCCACGGCAAGCCGGCGCTGACCGATATCCAGGTGCATGACGGCATGGCGATGTCTGCGCCTGCCGATGCTGCACAGAGTGATGGCATGTTGGCGCTGGCGGCCAGCCTGGCCAGCCTGTCGGATCACCCGGTGTCGCAGGCAGTGGCGCGTCATGCCGCGGAACGCGGCCTGGCGCTGCAACAGGTGGAAGGCTTTGAAGCGGTCAGCGGGCAAGGGACGCAAGGCATCATCGGTGGCCGGGGTTACCGACTGGGCAATTGGAAACTGATGGCTGCGGGCGGGGTGGTGGATATGGCGGCCCAGGGCGCCATGGATGCGCTGGCCAGCGAAGGCAAGACCGTTGTGGCGCTGGCCTCCGGCACGCAGATGCTGGCCCTGTTTGGCGTGGCCGATACCCTGCGCGCCACCAGCCGCGAGGCGATCGGGCAATTGCATGAATTGGGCGTTTCCACCCTGATGCTGAGCGGCGACAACCAGCATGTGGCGCAAGCCATCGCCCGGGAAGCCGGCATCGACGACGCCCGTGGCGACCAGCTGCCGGAAGATAAACTGAGCACGGTGCGCGGGTTGCAGGAACGTGGCATGGTGGTCGGCATGGTGGGCGACGGCATTAACGATGCGCCGGCCTTGGCCCAGGCAGACATCGGTTTCGCCATGGGGGCCGCAGGTTCCGATACCGCCATGGAAACGGCGGACGTGGCATTGATGGATGATGACTTGCGCAAATTGCCCTATTTCATCAGACTGGCACGCCGCACGGCCAGGGTGCTTTGGCAGAACATAGGCCTGGCCCTGGGCATCAAGGTGGTGTTCCTGGCGCTGGCCATTGCAGGTGAGGCCAGCATGTGGATGGCTGTCTTTGCCGACATGGGCGCCAGCCTGTTGGTGGTGTTCAACGGGCTGCGGCTGCTGCGTGCAACCCATTAAATACTGCGCCTTCCCGGCCCCGGGAGGCGCATGGCAGTGTCCTTGGCCTGGCCGTCATGTGCGGCTAGGCCAATTTGTTTGCTGGCCTGGCTTCATGGTGCTGCCGGCAGGTGGCAGCCAACTGGGCGCAATAGATAGAGGCAATGGCTGTCTATTTGGATGTTGATCCGTTTCTATTGCTTGTGTTTTGGCTGCGCGTTGGTTGCCAACAGAATGCCGATATGATGCCTATTGCTTGCGCATTGACGCTGTATTCTGCATGGGCCGCGATTCAGGCTTCTGCCAACAAGGTGGTCTGTATTAATCGTTGAAACTGGTACGGCTGCTCAGTCCGCTGCGACGTTATAAATCCTGTTCTTCATGTCGGCAAGCCGATAGCTGAAGAACACGGACAGGCACAGGCCGGTGCGATAGGGGTGCCGCCTGTTCCAGATGACAGCAAACAGCAACGAGGATTTTGCAGCGATGAGTGCAGCACAAACAGGGCTTACTGTCCGCCCGGCTACCCAGGACGACTACGAGCAGTGGCTTGCCTACTGGAACGGCTACCAGACTTTCTATGGTGTGCAGCTGGGCCTGGAAGTGACCCGAACGACCTGGAACCGGTTCTTTGACCCTGACGAGCCCGTGTACTGCGCCGTGGCTGCGCAAGGCGGGCGGATTCATGGCTTCGTCAACTTTCTTTATCACCGTTCGACCTGGGGGCAGAACGATTATTGCTACCTGGAAGACCTCTACGTCGATCCGAATGCTCGCGGACGGCAAATTGGCAAGGTGCTGATCGAGTATGTGCAAGCGCAAGCCAGGGCGCGGCAGTGTGAGCGGCTCTACTGGCATACGCAGGAAACCAACCGTACCGCGCAGCGTCTGTACGACTGGGTGGCCGATAAGCCAGGCATTATTGAGTACCGGATGGCGCTGGCCAACGCCGTCTGATCTCTTTGTCAGGAAATCAGGGTCTGCCTGCGAGCTGTTTGCCTGCAGGCAGCCTGTCCTGTGTTTCAGTCCGGCTGGTTGTTGGCCGCTTGCATCAGCTTGCGGCCGCGGCGGCGCTGGATCCAGACCTGGGCCATGGGCAGCAGGACGGAAATGGCGATGATGGCCAGTGCCAGCAAGGTCAGGTTGTCACGCACGATGGGCAAGTTGCCGAACAGGTAGCCCGCGTAGACGAACAGCACCACCCAGAGCACGGCGCCCAGCATGTTGAACAGCATGAAAGTGCGATAGTGCATGCGGCTCATGCCTGCCACGAAGGGGGCAAAGGTGCGCACGATGGGCGCGAAGCGCGCAATGATGATAGTGGAGCGGCCATGGCGCTGGTAGAACTGTTCTGCCAGCATGAGATGGCTGCGCTTGAACAGCCTGGAATCAGGGTTGCTGAACAGCTTGGCGCCGAAATATTTGCCGATGGTGTAGTTCACCGTATCGCCCAGGATGGCAGCGGCCAGTAGTAACAACGCAATACCGTGCACATTCAGCGGGGTATCCGGCAGTGCGGCGAAGGCGCCTGTCATGAACAACAGCGAATCGCCCGGCAGGAACGGGGTGACGACCAGGCCGGTTTCGCAAAAGATGATCAGGAACAGGATCAGGTAGACCCAAACACCGTAGTCGCGTATCAGCTCCGCCAGGTGTGCATCTATATGCAGGATGAAGTCGAAAAGATAGACGAAAAAATCGCTGATGTAGCTGAAGAATTCCATTACGGGTCGGATTCGGGTTCGGCGCCTGGCGCGGAGCTGAAAGCATAACGCGTCGCGTGATGCTGCGGGAGGACGAGAGGCCCAGGTTTCAATCCTGGGGGGTATGGCTGGCCGTCTTGGTAGCACGTGGCTTGCGCCGACTGGTTTTTTTCTCCGTGGCGGCCACAGCCGGGTCGCCTGCATTACCGGCGGTGGCGGCTGCCGCGTCTGCGGCCAGTGACACGCCCGCGCTTGTTCCCTGGGCAGGTTGCCTGGCTTCCTTCCCGGCGCCTGTGGCGCCGGAGGTCGCTGCCGTGGCATCCGTGCGGGTCCGGCTTGCCTGGGGCTTTTTGGCTGGCGCTTTTGATGTTCGATTGTCCGGTGCTGCCTCGGCCGCTTCTGTGGCAGCGCTTGCCTTGGCGGTTTTGGCGGCACTGCCTGCCCGGTGGGATCTGGCCGCAGGCCTGGACTTGACGGCATCGTCGGCCAGGCTTGCGGCCTGGGTTGCGTCGCTTGTGCGGCTGTCAGGGGCGGCGCCAGGTTCACTCAAACGTTGGGGGGTATCAGTGCCGCCAGGATGAGCACCAGCGCCCACGCTGCTGCTGTCACCAGGGTTCACGGCTGGCTGGCTGGCATGGTCGGGTGTCGGTTGGCCGACAAGGGAGGGGGCGACACCGCTGCTGGCCGTTGCCCTGTTAGCGGCATCTACCGCTGGGCTAGCCGATGCGCCTGCATCAGGCTGTGCCTCGTTGCCAGTCTTACCGCCGTTGCGGCGCCGGCCGGTTGCTTGGCGGCTGGACTGGCGGCCCGGTGCATGGGGGGGCGCCGGCTGTGGCGGGGTTTCCTGTGGAGCCGCGGTGGTGCTGGTCGAGCCTGCTGCAGACGTGCTTGCAGCGGGTGCCGGTATCGAGGCCTCTACCGTTGCCTGGGTGTCCGGATTGCCGGAATGGGCTGGGCGGTTTTTTGTCCGCGCTTGCTGGCGCTTGTCGCCTTCGTGTTTGCCTGTGTCGATGGCAGGCGCTTCCTCGCTGGCGGCATGGCGGTCAGTGCCGGCGGAACTGCCGTCACGCCAGATATAGGTGCCGGAGCGCTCGTCGCGGCCAACCCGCAGCAGGCCGCGCGCCTGCGCTTCTTCCAGCAGGTTGCCGAAGGCGCGGAAGCCATAATAGGATTCATTGAAATCCGGGCGGCGGCGCTTGATGGCGTCCTTCAGCACGGAAGCCCAGAGCTTGCTGCCGTCCCCGCGCTCCGAGGACAGCGCATCATAGGTTTCCATGGCGATTTCCAGCGCCTGGGCGCGCCGGGTTTCCAGGTCTTCGCGACGCGGGCGGGCGTCGTCCTGCCCGGTGCCGCGTTTGGCCTGGCTGCTGTCGCGTCCTCCCTGACGGCCGCTACGGCGTGCCTGTTCGCGCACCAGGTCGTCATAGAAAATGAATTCGTCGCAGTTGGCAATGAGCAGGTCGGAGGTGGATTGCTTCACGCCCACGCCGATTACCTGTTTGGCATTTTCCCGCAGCTTGGACACCAGTGGGGAAAAGTCAGAGTCGCCACTGATGATGACGAAGGTATCGACGTGCGATTTGGTATAGCAGAGGTCCAGGGCATCCACGACAAGCCGGATATCTGCCGAATTCTTGCCGGACTGGCGCACGTGGGGAATTTCGATCAATTCGAAATTGGCTTCGTGCATGGCGTTTTTGAAGCCCTTGTAGCGTTCCCAGTCACAGTAGGCCTTTTTCACCACGATGCTGCCTTTCACCAGCAGGCGCTCGAGCACCGGACGGATATCGAATTGCTCGTATTGGGCATCGCGCACGCCTAGGGCAACATTCTCGAAATCGCAGAAAACGGCCATGCTGATGCTGTCACTATTGCCTATAGCCATGCGTGAAAGTCCCGAAAAACTATACAAAAACTGCATATTAATGCGTTTCTATGCGAGAGACGTGCAAAAACTCGAATTGCTGCGATGGCTATCGCTGTAACACCTGGTGTATAAATCAGCCTAATCGCAGTACGGCTGAACCGCTAGGATGATTCTGGGTTCGCTCTAAGGTATTTCGCGGCTGGATTGCAAGAGAGAGCGTATCAATGGAAAAAGAAGAAGACTTTGGTACGTGCGATGAAAGACTTCCCCTGGCATGGCTGGAGGAGGCTGCGGTGTCCATGGTCTTCATAGACCAGGCGGGCCGTATTTATTTTTTCAATCGTGCGTCCGAGCGGCTCTGGGGCTATGAGCGCTCAGAAGTGATGGGGCGTGATGCCGGATTCCTGCTGCCGGGGGCATTGCGTTGTGGCAGCGCGGTGTTTAGCAGCCTGCAACCGGCGCAAATCGACAGCGAACAGGCCGATGCCATGTGCTCGGCACAAGGCCGGGATGTGCGTGTGGCGCGCAAGGACGGCAGCTACATCAATGCGGTGATGGCGCGCGTGCAGCTCGGTGACGGCAGCAGCCTGCTGATCAGCCTGTGCCGTGGCGTGCAGTGTGACGAAGCCAAACTGGAACCATGGAAAAAACTGCAAGGTGGCGACGGCTGCCAGCTCTGGTCGCCGCATGAGCAGGCGCGCCAGGCGCAGGAACAGAAGATCCGGGAACTTGAACGGGATATGCTGGCGGCGCTGACCAGCGGCATGTCCTTCGAAGAATTGGGGCGGTATCTGTGCCAGCTGGTGCATGGCATTGCGCCTGATGTCCTGCCGTCTTTGATGACCGTGGACCAGGAGGCTGGCACACTGCAGGACTGGTTCATGAGCTACCTGCCGCCAGGCTATACCGGCGCCATCGTCGGGCAAACCGTGGGAGAGGGCGCAGGCAGTTGCGGGACGGCCGCTGCCCGCGGCGTGCGGGTGCTGGCCTACGATATTTCCACGGATGCGCTCTGGAAGGAGTTCCGTGCAGTGGCGCTGGCTCATGGCCTGCATGCCTGCTGGTCGTATCCGATCAAGCGGCGCGACGGCAGCGTGGCGGCAGTGTTTTCGTTCTATTCGCGCGATGCACGCTGGCCTTCCGCATTGCACGAACGCATTATCAGTGCCTGCGTGCATTTGTGCGCGCTGGCTGTGGAGCGCGAGGAAAGCCGCCAGCAGATGGCCAGGCTGGTGCAGTCCGATTCACTGACGGGCCTGCCCAATCGCGGTCGGCTGCATGATTACGTCGATGCGCTGCTGCGCCGGTCGCCCGAGCAGGAAATGGGGTTCTTCTGCCTGGATATTGACCGCTTGCAGGATATCAACGGCACGCTGGGACATGTGGCCGGCGATCATGCCTTGATACAGATTGCCAATGCCCTGCAGCGCGTGTTGAAGTCAGGGGAGTTCCTGAGCCGTGCCGAAGGCGACCTGTTCGTTATCGTCATTCCCGGTTGCACCATCCGGCACGCGGCAGTGATGGCCGAGCGCCTGCTGGCCGCCGTGCGCGCACCCATCAATTTGGGCGGGCACCAGCTGAGCATGTCTGCCAGCATCGGCATTAGTCACTATCCGGACGGCAAGCTGGACCGCGATACGCTGTTCAATAATGCCAAGAATGCGATGTACCGCGCCAAGCAATCCGGCGGCGATGCTTATCAGTTCTTCAGCCCCGAAATGAATCAGCTGGCACGCAGCCGGTTGTTGCTGGGTGCCGCCTTGAAGCGGGCCATTGCCGATAACGCCCTGACGCTGGCGTATCAGCCGCAGGTTTATACCGCCAATGGCAAGCTGCATTGCATGGAAGCCCTGGCGCGCTGGCACGATCCCAAGCTAGGCGAAGTGCCACCAGGACGTTTCATCAATCTGGCCGAGGAAATCGGGCAGATTGATGCCATTGGCGCCTGGGCCTTGCGCGAAGCCTGCCGCCAACTGGCGCAGTGGCGCAGCGAGGGGTTGGCGGTGCCTGCGGTGGCTGTCAATCTGTCGCCATTCAATTTCCGCAATCGTGATCTGCCCGACATGCTGGCAGGTCTGTTGCACGAATACGGCCTGGCAGGCACGGACCTGACCATCGAAATCACCGAAAGCGCGATGATGGCGATGACGCCGGAGATGCAGGATCTGCTGCACCGTATCCGGCAGTTGGGCATCGGCTTGTCGGTGGACGATTTCGGCACCGGCTTTTCCAGCCTGTCCAACCTGGTCAACCTGCCGGTGACCGAGGTCAAAATAGACCGCAGTTTCATCAGCAAGAGCCAGGAGGATCCACGTTTCCAGGCGCTGGTTGCCGCAGTGATTGGTATTGGCCGCAGCCTGGGCCTGGCCGTGGTGGCCGAAGGGGTGGAAACCCGGGGCCAGTGCGAATTGTTGGTGGCGTACCGCTGTCCGGTATCGCAAGGTTATCTTTTCTCGCGCCCGTTGCCGCCGGCGCAGGTGCCGGTCTGGTTGAAGCAGCTGGAAAGCGATAGCGGCTTTATTTTCCAGCGCTGCCAGAACGGCGAGTGACGCAGGCGCCAGGCTTTCGGCTTGCCTGCCGGGAAAGCACTGACGACAAGCTCAGGGCATATTGTTTGCCCAGTGCCAGTGCAGAGTGATAACAGATGGATAGTGGCGCAGCCGCCGAATGCAGGATATGCATCCGGGGACTGCGAGGCAGATGCCGCCCAATACGTAGGGGGGGCTGCCCAGGCCTCAGGCGACCTGGCGGCGGTTGGCGGCAAGGCGCCGCTTCAGGCTGATTTCCGCCATGTCGATTTCCTGTACCAGGCCTCGCATGGTTTCATCGTTGATGAGGTTTTTGCGGCGTTGGGCATAGATGGCGCGCCGTTCCGCCTGCAGGCCACGCAGGCGCAGCTCCTGTTCGATGATGTAGCGTTGCTTGCGCTCGATGACCGCGCGCGAATCCGTCGTGCCGTCGGCATTGCTTTCGGCATCCTCCTCGCCTTCGGCCTGGTGGGCTTCCATCATTTCGATGCGGCGGCGGTATTCCTTGGTCAGCAGGCCGATGATTTCCTGGTGTTGCGTCAGCCATTTTTCATCGTGCGCCGCAATTTCGGCGTCGGTAATGGCCATGCTGCTGATGGCCTGCTGGCAGGCCTGGATACGAGCCAAGCGTTCTTCTTCTTCCGCATGGTCGGCGGTCGGCTTGGGCAGGCCGCGCAGTAGCAGCGGCAGGGCCACGCTGCCCAGAACCAGGGTGAAGAGGATGACGCCGGTAGAAAGAAATACCACCAGGTCACGCGCCGGGAACGGAGTCTTGGCGTTGAGCATCAAGGGGAAGGACAGCGCGGCCGCCAGCGTCACGGCGCCGCGGATGCCCGCGAACGTGGTCGCCACCAGCAAGCGTTGCGGCGGTTGCTCGGGCGGCTTGCCTGGCAAGTGGGTGCGGAAGAAGCGGCCATAAACCACGAAAGTCAGCCAAAGCCAGCGTACCAGCAACAGTGCGGCCCCGATGACGATGACAAAGCCGGTCAGTTCCCACCATGGGTAGTCACTGGACTCGATCATGGTGCGGGAAATCGTGGGCAATTGCAGGCCCAGCAGCAGGAAAATGGCACCGTTGAAAGCTGATTCCACCATGGACCAGGTACTGTCCGTCTGCAGGCGCTCATGGATGAATTCGCCGCGATCCAGGTCTGCCATATTGGTGGTGATGCCAGCCGCTACGGCGGCCAGGATGCCTGATGTGCCAATCACTTCCGCCAGCAGGTAGACGGCAAACGGCAGCAGCACCAGCAACAGGACCATCTGAGTGGCGGCCATGTCGCCCAGGCGGCGGGTGATGTTCTTGCGCGCCGTGCTGAAGCCCCAGCCCATCAGTGCGCCCAGCGTCAGGCCGCCTACGCACATCCAGACGAAGTCGCGTGCGGCGTCCAGGGCCGAGAACGAGCCGGTGATGGTCGCGGCCAGCGCAAATTTCAGTGCCACCAGGCCGGATGCATCGTTGAGCAGGGATTCGCCTTCCAGGATGTGCATGGTCTTGTGCGGCATGCCCAGATTGCGGGTAATGGCAGAGACCGCGACCGCATCGGTCGGCGAGACGACGGCAGCCAGGGCGAAGGCCACGGAAAGCGGGACGGAAGGCAGCAGCCAGTGGATCAGATAACCCAGGCCCAGCACGGTGATGAACACCAGGCCGAATGCCAGCAGCAGGACAGGACGATGCAGGCCGAACAACTCGCGCTTGGGAATGCGCCAGCCATCGGCGAACAGCAATGGCGGAATGAACAGCAGCAGGAACAGTTCAGGGTCGAATCCGATATGCAGGCCCGCCTGCGGCCATGATAGCAAGGCACCGATGGTGATCTGGATCAGGGGCAGGGGGATGGCCGTCAGGTAGCGCGAGGCTACGCCAGTGACGGCACCGAGCATCAATACCAGTAGGATGATCTCTACGGTGTGCATGGTGATATGGGCGTCGACAATAAGACAATGGGGAAATGCCAGGATGCCATTGTTACATGTCTGCTTTGTGCCGGCGCGCGAGATTGATTATTTTTGTCTGTCTAACGGTTTCTTTTTTCGGTGCGGGCCGTGGGCCAGTGTCCATTTGTGCCCATGCGGCGGGCGGCCGGCCGTGCCCGGCAGCGAAGCCGAGCACAGGCAGCAGCGTGGCTTGGGTCAGGCGGCCGGGCCCAGTGTCCAGCCCTGCGCCTGCTGTTGGCTGCGCCAGAGGCGGGCATAGATGCCATCCAGTGCCAGCAGCGAATCGTGCGTGCCTTGTTCCACCAGCCTGCCTGCGTCCACGACCAGAATATGGTCGGCATGGCGGATGCTGCGCAGCCGGTGTGCGATGGCGATGATGGTCCGTCCTCGTGCCAGCTCGGCAATGGCGCGCTGGATTTGTGCTTCCGCCGATGGGTCCACGCTTGCCGTTGCTTCATCCAGCAGCAGGACTGGCGCGTCTTTCAACAAGGCGCGGGCGATGGACAGCCGCTGACGCTCGCCGCCAGACAGCGAGGCGCCGCCTTCGTCCAGTTGCGTGTCGTAGCCCTGCGGCAGGGCCATGATGAAGTCATGGGCCTGCGCCCGGCGTGCCGCAGCGATTACCGTTTCGCGGGATGCGTCTGGCCGTCCGATGCGCAGATTGTCCAGCACGCTGCCCGAAAACAGGACGACATCCTGGAAAACCATGCCGATATGGCTGTGCAATTGTTCGGTGCCTATATCGCGCAGGTCCGTGCCGCCCATGCGGATGGCACCGGTATCGACATCCCAGAGCCGGCCGATCAGGTGCACCAGGGTGCTTTTCCCGGCGCCGCTGGGGCCGACGATGGCTGTCAGGCCATGCGCGGGAATGTGGCAGCTCAGCTGCACCAGGGCGGGCGTGGTTTCGCCGTCATAGGTAAAGCTTACCTGGTCGAAGGTGATGTCGCGCCCCGCAGGTTCCTGCGGAGCATCTGGTTCGGGCAGCGGTTGCTGTGCCATGATGTTCTCGATGCGCGCCAAGGCCCTGCTGGCAAAGCGCAGCAGCAGGGTCGAGAGGCCCAGCTCGTACAGCTGGCGGTAGACCGGCAGCGCCAGCACCAGAAATAGCACCAGAACGTCAGGGCGCAGGGTGTCGTCCAGCAGCAGCCAGGCGCCGGCCAGTATCAGCAGTGCGAAACCGGTTTCCAGAATGAACCCGTACAGCGCTATCCAGGGTGCGGGGCGGCATTCCACGGCCAGCGCAGCATCGAATTGCTGGTCCAGTGCACGACGCAGCTTGCGCCATGCGCTGCCAAAGCGGCCGAAGCCTCGGATGACAGCGATACCCTGGATGTAATCCAGCAGTTCGGATTGGGCCTGGGCATTGGCTGCCAGGAACTGCTCACCCGGACGGGCAGCGACACGCTGGCTCCACCACAGGGACACCAGGGCCAGTGGAATCATCGCCATCACCGCAATCGCCAGGCGCCAATCCAGCCAGAGCAAAAAGCCCAGCAGGAATGCCGGCATGGCCAGGCCAGCGATGAAAATCCCTAGAAAGTGCGACCACAGGTTTTCCACCAGTTCCAGGTCGGACGTCAGGCGGGCGCCCAGGTCGCCACCGCGCTGGCGGCCGAACCAGCCCATGGGCAAGCGCCGCAGGTGGTCGGCAATGCGCAGGCGCGCTTCGCCCATCATGGCGTAGGCGCCAGAAAAAATCAGCGGCATGCTGCGCGTGCCGGCAAAAATGCGCAGTGCGATACACAGCACCATGGCGGTTGCCTGCCAGGCGACGGACGCCGTGGTGGCGTTCCCGGCGAAAAGATCGCGCAGCAGCAGATAGAGAACAGGATAGGGGGCGGCAGCGAACAGCCCTTCCAGTACGGCCCAGGCTAGGCCCTGAGACAGGCGTGGGTCGCTGGTACCTGACAGGCGGAAACCGGATTGCACGAGTGCGCGAATCATGATTGCAGGCCTCCTTCAGCTTGCGGCAAGGCCGTGGCCAGCGTCCAGTCGCGGGCGGCTTCGTGGTCCAGCCAGAGCTGGTGATAAAGCGGGCATTCCCGCAGCAGCGCGGCATGGGTGCCCTGGCCGGCGATGCAGCCGTGATCCAGCACGACGATATGATCGGCATGCATGATGGTGTGCAGCCGATGAGCGATCATCAGCACCGTGCGTCCCTGGCACAGCGCGGCCATGGCTTCCTGCATCAGGACTTCGTTTTCCGCATCCGCGTAGGAAGTGGCTTCGTCCAGCACGAGGATGGGCGCGTCTTTCAGCAGGGCGCGGGCGATGGACAGCCGCTGGCGTTCCCCGCCAGACAGGCGCGCACCACGGTCGCCGAGCTGGGTATCGTAGCCCTGTGGCAGCGCCATGATGAAGTCATGTGCGCGCGCCGCCCTGGCGGCAGCGATCATGTCGGCGTCGCTGGCGCCGGGGCGTGCCAGCAGCAGGTTGTCGCGTACGCTGCCATGGAACAGGTACACCTCCTGGAAGACGATGGCGATGCGCGCCAGCAGTTCGTCCAGTGGCCAGTCGCGGATGCCCAGCCCGCCAACCTGGATCTGTCCCGATTCATATTCATACAACCGGGGCAGCAGGCGTGCGACGGTGCTTTTGCCGGAACCGCTGGGCCCTACCAGCGCGGTCAGGCCGCCGGCGGGCGCGGTGAAGCTGATGCCATCCAGGGCAAGGCGTGTTCCGTAGCGATGGTGTACATCGTGGAAGACCAGGGCCAGGGGGTTGCCGGGCAGCGGTGCGTCGCGGCTTGTATCCGCCAGGGCGGGGGCGCGCAGGATGGCGTCTATGCGGGCCAGGGCCTCGGCCCGCTGCATCTGTTCACCCATGGCGAACGTGAGCCGCAGTAGCGGCAGCAGCACCGACGGCGCCACCAGCAAGAACAGCAGATAGACCGGCATGCTGATGCTGCCGGCCAACAGCAGCCACGCGCCGACAGGCGCGACGACAGCGATATTGGCGGCCAGCAGGCCGGTGAACATCACCCAGCCTGTGGAACTGCTGCGGGAATAGTCGGCCACCCAATACACCGCGCCGCGTACGGCGTCGGCCAGTTCTGCGAACGAACGTGACGACAGGCCGAAGGATTTCACCACATGCACGCCGCGCACATATTCGCCCACGCGGTTGGCGATGCGTTTTTGCAGGGCGCTCCATTCGGCCATGCGTTCTCCGGCACGGCGCATCATCCAGGCCTGCGCCAGCACGGCCAGGGGCAGCGGTGCCAGCGCAGCCAGCGACAGGCGCCAGTCCACCGCGAAAAGCAGGGCCAGCGCAGCCAGGGGCGCAGCAGCAGCTGCTGCCGCGTCTGGCAGCATATGGGCAAGAAAGCCTTCCAGCGCGTTGACATCGTCGGACAAAGTGCGGCGCAGGCTGCCCGAGCCACGGTTGGCGAAAAATGAGAGCGGGACCTCCCCCAGGCGACGGGCCAGCGCAAGGCGCAACTGATGCTGGGCTGTGAAGGCGCCTTTATGGGCCAGCATGTGGCTGGCGGCCATCAAGGCCCAGCGCAGCGCCAGCAGCACCAGCATGCCGCCCAGGTTGAACCAGACTGTGCGCATGTCTGCAATGGGAGCCAGCAACTGTTCCAGTACGCGATACAGCAGCCAGAAGGGCAGGATGCTGAAGACGGCGGACAGGATGGCCAGTACAACTGCCACGCCCAGTGTGCCGGGTGCCATGCGGATCAATTGCTTGAAGCTCAGGGCTTCGCCGTCTGGGGTAAAGGGCTGGATTGCGCTGGCAGCGGGAGAAATTCCTGCGCCTGGCGTGTGGCCGACTGGATTGTCGGGGCGGGCACTGGGTTGCGTACTCATGAAGGCTTCTCTCGATCTTGAATGGATAGAGCAGCCTTTATTGTGATTGCGGCGGCTTGTCCGCGCCTGTGCGCGATGCCGGATAATCTTGGTGTGCTGCCAGAAATGACGGCTACAGGCGTTGCGCCCGTGTCGGAATGGGAAGAAACAGGGGTAATCTCAAGGGTTGGAATACGGCGGGTGCAGCGGTGTAGGCGGAACGCTCACCACAGGCTGGGCGCTACGCCGAAGCGGCGCCGGAAGGCGGCGGTAAAGCTGCTGGCATGGCGGTAGCCGGCACGTTCGGCTGCATACTCGATACTCCAGCCTTCCTGGCGCAGCCCCCGGCTGGCCAGCTGCAGCCGGCATTCGCGCAGGAAGCCGAAGACGGATTGCCCATAGGCAGCCTGGAATTTCTCGCGCAGGCTGCTGCTGCTCATGCAGGCCAGGCGCGCAAGTTCGGCCAGCGAGTGTTCTTGTTCGGGATAGGTCAGCAGATATTCTTTCACGCGTGCCAGGCGCTGCATATCACGGCTGGCGGGTACGGCGGGGGCGGCCAGCTCGCTGTCATCGGCGGCCAGTGCCGTGGCCAGGATCTGCAAGGCCACACCTTCCTGCCACAAGCGGCCCAGGCTGCCTTGCCAGCGTGGGTCGAACAGGCTGTTGGCGGCTTGCAGCAAGTTGGCGTCCGCCTGCCAGTGACGCAGCCGCAGGCGCGGGTCGTCGAGCCATTGTTCAAGCTCGGGAATGTGCGTAGCGGCCGAGTCGGCCAACTGCTCGCGCCGTGCCATCAGCGACACGCTGCGCAGGCGCTGGCCGGCGGGGTGGTGCCCGGTCATGGATTCGGTCTGGCAGTGGCTGGCGGTAATCGCGTGCTTGGCCGTGAGTGCAAGCGGCTTGCGGCCTGCACCCAGGTATGCTTCGGTACGTCCATCGAGCATCAACACGGCAGTGAACCCTGGCGATATGATGGAATTCGCGGTATAGCCGTAGTGATTGATGACGTCGGAGATAACCAGCGTGAAGCCGCTGCCGACTGGAATTTCCTCAATGAAGCCTTCCGCCAGGACGGTCGTTTCGAGCGGGCCCTCAGGTGTTTCCAGGGCTGGCCAATCATAGCGGAAGCCATGCCGCTCGCCGAAGCGGCGGTAGTCTGCCATGTTGAAGCGTTGGATCGCAGCCATAGTCCAGTAAAGACGGAAAGGAAACCTTCGGTCTGCCGTCGCTGGCTTGCGCGCGGGCCAGGCCAGCGTTGGGCGGTCAGGGACGCGGGCCCAAGGCCCGAGTCAGTCCCCAGGCCCTGGGCCGAAGGCATATAGTCATTATCGGCGGACAGGATATTCGCTACTGATAATCATTGTCAATACAGTGGCGTGCTGGATGCGGATTGACCACCGCCACGCAGGCGGCAGGCCGGCGTGGCGGTGGTCAATCCGGGGCGCCATCGGCGGCGCCGGAGGGATATCAGGCGGTCGGCGCCTGACGGCTGGCTTCGAACAGGAACCAGGTACGGCGTTCGGCTTCGTCGATCCAGTTTTCGATCAGGCTGGAGCTGGCGATGTCGTTGTACTCGTCGGTGACGGCGTGTGCGGCGCGCAGCGCAGCAGCCAGCGCCTTGTTGTCGTCGCGCAGTTCGGCCAGCATGTCTTGCGGATCGACGTAGTCGGCGTCGTTATCCAGCACGCGCTGGGTACGGGCAATGTGGCCGATGGAGCGCAGCGTGGTGCCGCCTACTTTGCGGATACGTTCGGCGATATCGTCGGTCATGGCAAACAGTTGTTCGCCTTGCTCGTCGAACATCAGGTGGTAGTCGCGGAAATGCGGGCCGCTGACATGCCAATGGAAATTCTTGGTCTTCAGGTACAGCGCGAAGACGTCTGCCAGGATCTGATTGAGTGCGCCGGAGATATCACGCGTGGCGTCTTTGCCCAGATCAGTGGGGGTGGCCAGGGGACGCTTGCGGCGTTGAGCTGCGGAACTAGCTTGCTTCGAATCCAGTTTTTTTGCCATGGCAAAACACTCCTGTTGGGTTAGGTTCTGTATGTACTGGCGCGCTCGGGCTGTTTTCCCGGGCGCGCTGCTATTCTCTGCACTGCTCACTATTGTTAGCCTAGCACTATTCAAATAACTTGGCAGTGCTGTGGATCAAGCAAAACTTAAAAATTCTTTTCCGCGCCGGGCGGCAGTGAGGTGACGCAAGGTGTGATGACGGCGTGGCATTCCGCCAGTGGCCATGGCGCTCGGTGGAAGCAGTCGCGGTGCAGGGACGCATCTTCGACGGGTTTTCTTTTTCCGGTCCAACCGGCCCCTTGCTGCGCAAACAAGTCACCCTTCAAGGCATAGGCGTAGGCCACAGGCGGGGCTTGGAAGATCTTGTGTACGCCATTGACAGCATAGGCATCAAGCCTGTTGTGGATAGCAGCTACCTGTTCGATGATCTGTATGGGGCGCTTGATCGCCTTGGGCGCGGCCTCTTTGGGAAAGTCGTGCTCGGATTGGCTTCCCACGGCGAGTGAGGCTGGGTGGCTATGTCACGTTGCGGTGGCGCCCGGCCTGTGCAGGCCGGGCGCCACCGCTGGCTGCCGATGATGCATAAGGCCGTGAATGCGCCCGAACGCTGGGTATCAGAAGCTGTAGATCGCGCCTATGCTGCCAAACAGATTGGTTTTCTGCGCGGTGAGGGGGCTGTCCTTGGCATCGCCGAACAGCCGGTTGACGCCGACTGTCGTCAAGGCGGACCAGTTGCTGCTCAGCCGGTAGCTCCAGACGGAAAACAGCGATGCTGATTTGAACCCTGCCGAGGGTGAGTAGGCCGGCAGGCCGGCCTGGCTACTCATGGCTTCTTCCTGGGTGACGCCGAACCAGGTCTTCATGGCGCTGCGGCTGCTCCATTGGGTATCGACGCCGATACGCACGCGGTGCGGACCGCTTTCCCAGGCAGCATAGGATGCGCGCAGTTCCACGACGCTGCCATAGCCGGTATGGGCCGCCTTGCGGAAGGCTGCACCCAGGGAGAGCGGGCCGGGTGTCCATTCCAGGTAGGCGCCATAGCTGGCATGGAAATGGATGTTGTCCAGACCTTTGGTGCGGGCGGTACGGCTGGCCTTGCGGCCGAGATCCAGCCCAAGGAACACGCCGGCTTCCAGGTCCTGGGCGAGGCTGGTCTTCAGGCCCAGGGCGGGCAGTCCAGCACGCGGGGTAATGAAGAAGTTGCCTGATTGATAGTTGATCAAGGGCAGCGGTACGGTCCGGTACGTGCTGGAGCCTTCATAGACGGGCACCACGGCGACGCCGGCGCCGATGAAATTTTGCGCCTGCGCAGCGGTGCTGGCCAGGGTGAAGCAGGCTAGAGTGCTGGCGCTCAGGGCCAGGCGGCGGAAATTCATGGGATGTCCTTCGATGCTGGGCCGGATGGCTGGGAAACCGGGCGATGGCCCATTGTATCCATGCCCAGGCGGCCTGTGCGCGCCAGCAGGCTGCCATTTGTGGCAGATGATGTCTGCCCGGCGCAAGGTGTTGCGCATCGGCCATGGCTCTGGGGGCGGGTGGCGGTACGGCGCGTGGCGCCTCAGGTGACTTGTCGTGCGGCAGGAATACGGCGCAGCAGCCAGGTGGCGGCCATGGAGAGGCCGAAGATGCCGGCCGTGGCCAGTGGAATTTGCCAGGCGGAATGTCTGCCGGGTGCATAGAGGCCCAGGGTTTTGGCCAGGTCGAGGAATACCGGATGCAGCAGGTAGATGCCGAAGGTCAGTGGTGCAAGCGCGCCCAGGCGGGGAATGGTGCGGGCTTGCAGCAGCCATTGGAAGGCCGCCAGGGACATCAGGATGACGGCAGGGTTGAAGGCATCGTAAAAATAGAAATCCAGGCTGGCCGGCTGCGACATGAGCGCAACCCCGAGGGTGGAGGCGGCGACGCTGGCGGCAAACAATCCGCCGGGCCAGGGCAGGCTCAGGGTGCGCTCATAAATCAGGCGGCCCGCCAGGAAGTAGCCGATATAGGGCAGGAAGGCGTTGAAGAAGAAGCCGGGGCGGCCGTCCGCGGAAAGGTGGCGGTGTGCGGCATCGGCAGCGGCGCAGGCCAGTATCGTGGCCAGTGCCAGCAGGCGGGCGCGTGGCGAGCATGCCTGGTACATGCGTTGCAGGAAAGGGGCGAACAGATACAGCCCGACAATCATGTACAGATACCAGAGATGGTAATAGGGGGCGCCTTTGAGCAGTTTGCCCAGCCACGCGCCCATGGCCAGCGGTTCCTGCTGCCAGGCGTGCATAAAGGCGCTCCAGCACAGGTAGAAGAGACTCCAGAAAACCAGCGCGGGCAGAATGCGCGCGGCACGGCGCTGGTAGAAAGCGGCAATGCCGCTGACCCGACCGGGTTCCAGCAGCAAGGCGCCGCTGATCATGACGAACACCGGTACGCACCAGCGTGCTGCGGCATCATAGAAATTCGACCAGTACCAGGCGGCGCTGCCGAACTCAGTTGTGCTTTGCAAAGGGTAGGCGGCGCAATGCACGAGTACCACGGCGACAGCAGCGGTCCAGCGGGCGCGGTCCAGGGATTGCAGGGAAAAACGGCGGTCGGCGGTCATGCGGCTCCTGATCTGCTTGCTTCTGGCCAAGATAACAGGAGGGCAGGGCGACAGACTGTTGCAGGCTGTGTCCTTTGCTGACTGGCGGGGGGATGAATGCGCGGCCAGAACAATCATGCGGGTGCTGATTGCGAGCCGGAAATGAAAAAGGCGGAAGATCTTGTGATCTTCCGCCTTTTGGGAATTAAGTGGTGCCCAGGAGAGGACTCGAACCTCCACACCCGAAGGCACTAGTACCTGAAACTAGCGCGTCTACCAATTCCGCCACCTGGGCACTGCATTGCTGTTATGCTTCCAGCAATTTCCTGCATGCTGCGCATATTACACTAGAAATCTTCCTAATGGAAGCCCGTCTAACCTTTTGCAGCTCGTTTAGCGACTGTCGTAGAACAGTGCGCTAAACTGCGGAAGCTGCGCATTATAGAAGAGAATTTTTTATTTTGGCAAATCGAACGCAAAAAAGTGGGCCAAGGCCCCGTAGAACGGCCGCGGATGCGGCGACACAGGCCGCTGTGCCGGCCACGACAGGCGTGCCGCTGCCTCCGGATTTCGATCCGGATGTACCCAGCCGCGAGAAATTATTGGCAGCGCTGCGCGCTGTCGGAGAACCCCTGACGCCGGATGAACTGGCGCGGCAAATGAACGTGGTGCGCGAAGCCACGCGCCGGGGTTTCGATCGTCGCCTGGCGGCGATGGAACGGGATGGCCAACTGCACACCAACCGCAAAGGGGTGCTGCTGCTGGCCAATAAATTGGATTTTGTTGCCGGGCGGGTGCAAGGCCATCGCGATGGCTTCGGCTTTCTGGTGCCTGACGCCGGCGGCCAGGACTTATTCCTCTCGCCGCGTGAAATGCGCAAGGTGCTGCATGGTGACCGTGTGCTGGTCAAACCCACGGGCGAATACCGGGGCAAGCCGGAAGGGGTGATTGTCGAGGTGCTCGAGCGCCGCACCAATCGCCTGGTGGGGCGCTTCCTGAATGAAAGCGGCGTGAATATCGTCGTGCCCGAGGATCAGCGCATCAAGCACGATATTCTCGTGCCGCCGGCGGAAACTGGGGGCGCGGAACCGGGCCAGGTGGTCACGGTTGAAATCATCGCGCAGCCCTCGCGCCACAGCCAGCCGCTGGGCCGGGTGGTGGAGGTGCTGGGGCAGGTGGACGATCCGGGCATGGAGATTGAAATTGCCGTGCGCAAGTTCGACGTACCTGTCGATTTTTCTGATGCCGGCGCGGCCCAGGCCGAGCGCACGCCGGACAGCGTGCGACGTACCGACTTGAAGGGACGCTTCGACCTGCGCGACGTGCCCTTCATTACGATTGACGGCGAAGACGCGCGCGACTTCGACGATGCTGTTTATGCGGAAGCCATAGAGCTGGGCACGGAAAAGCGCCGTCGTCCGGGCTGGCGGCTGCTGGTCGCGATTGCCGACGTCAGCCATTACGTGCGGGAAGGGGATGCGCTGGATGTGGACGCGCGTGAACGCGGTACCAGCGTGTATTTCCCGCGCCGCGTGATTCCCATGCTGCCCGAAGCGCTGTCCAACGGAATTTGCTCGCTGAACCCGGGCGTTGACCGCCTGGTGCTGGTTTGCGACATGGTGATTCCGGCCAGTGGCGCCAAGGCCGGCCAGGTGACGGCTTACCAGTTCTATAACGCGGTCATTCATTCGCACGCCCGTACGACCTATAACCAGGTCTGGGAAGGCTTGCAACATCCTGAAGGCCCGGCGGGCCGTGTGCTGGGCGATCGCCTGGCGGATGTCCAATCGCTGTATGAACTCTATCGCCTGCTGGCGCAGGCGCGCGTGAAGCGCGGCGCTATTGATTTCGATACTGTCGAAACCCGTATTGTCTGCAATGCACTGGGGCGTATCGAGCAAATCGTGCCGATGGTGCGCAATGATGCGCACAAGCTGATCGAAGAATGCATGCTGGCGGCCAATACCTGCGCGGCGGACTTCATGCAGCGCAGCAAGCATCCTGGGCTGTATCGTATCCACGAAGGCCCCAGCAACGAGCGCTTGCAGGCCCTGCGTGAATTCCTGCGCCTGCAGGGGCTGACACTGGGCGGTGGCGACGAACCACGTCCTGCGGATTATCTGGCCTTGCTGGAATCGGTGCGTTCGCGTCCTGATTATGGCCTGCTGCAGACCATGTGCCTGCGCTCCATGCAACAGGCGATCTACGGCCCGGACAACGTCGGGCACTTCGGTCTGGCGTATTCCTCGTATACCCACTTCACTTCGCCGATCCGGCGCTATCCCGACCTGCTGACGCACCGGGTGATCAAGAGCCTGCTGGAAGGCAAGCGCTACGTGCCGCATCTGGAAGGCAAGATGCCGGCAACCACGGTACGAGAGAAGCGTGCGCAAGAGCACGATACCTGGGAGCGCCTGGGGCTGATGCTGTCGGCGACGGAACGCCGCGCGGACGAAGCGTCACGCGACGTTGAGGCCTGGCTCAAGTGCTGGTTCGTCAAGGAGCGCGTCGGCGAAAGCTTCAGCGGCCGCGTGACGGGCGTGGCAAGCTTCGGCATCTTCGTAACGCTCGACGGCCTGCATGTGGAAGGGATGGTGCACGTATCGGAGCTGGGGACAGAGTACTTCCAGTTCAACGAAGCCCTGCACGAGTTGCGTGGCGAGCGCACCGGCATGCGCTACCGCCTGACGGATGCCGTGCAGGTTCAGGTGGCGCGGGTCGACCTGGAAGCCCGACGCATTGAGTTCCGCCTGGAAAAAAGCACCAGCTACGACGCCTTGCTCAAGGCGGCGCGCAAGAGTGGGGATGAAGAGCCCCGGCGCATCCGCAAGGCAGCGGCACCCAAGCCCGCAGAATTGAAAGGAACGGCTTCGCAACGCCGCGCCGCAGCCGCGAAAGCGCTGAGGGCGGAACGGGCGACGGGCCAGGCTAAGAAACAGTCCGCCAAACAGGCTGGACGCAAGAGGCGTTGATATGGCAGCAGATGTACAGGTTTTGGCAGGTTTCCATGCGGTGGCAGCGCGTCTGCGCCATGCGCCGGATTCGGTGAAAGAGGTGTATTACGACGCGCAGCGCCGCGACAAGCGGATGGCAGCGTTGCTGGAACAGGTGAAGCGGGCCGGCAGTGCCGCGCATGGCGTGCCGGCCGAACGGCTCGACGGCCTGGCCAAGGGCTTGCGTCACCAGGGCATCGTGGCCCTGGCTGACACTCGCGTGCTGGCCGTGGATATCGACGAAGTGCTGGACGAAATCGAAGGGCCGCCCTTGCTGCTGGTGCTCGATGGCGTCACTGATCCGCATAATCTGGGCGCTTGCCTGCGCACCGCAGATGCGGCGGGCGTGCATGCCGTGATCGCGCCCCGCGACCGCGCCGTTGGCCTGAATGCCACGGTCCAGCGCGTGGCCTGCGGCGCCGCCGATACGGTGCCGTACATCATGGTGACCAACCTGGCGCGCACCTTGCGAGGCCTGAAAGAGCGGGGCATCTGGGTCGTCGGCACCGATGACCAGGCCACGGATGCCATCCATGCTGTGGATGCGCGCCTGCCTACGGCCTGGGTCATGGGGGCGGAAGGCGAGGGTATGCGCCGCCTGACGCGTGAAACCTGCGATCATCTGGTGAACATTCCCATGCTGGGGGCGGTGGAAAGCCTGAATGTCAGCGTCGCCAGCGCGGTCTGCCTGTACGAGTCCGTGCGCCAGCGCCAGCAGGCGTAAACTATCGGCATATCTTCCCGTTTGACGGCCGCCGCAGGCGGCTCACTACCGAAAATGACCAAGCAGCAAGGCTTTACCACCACCATCCTGCATGCCGACAGGCGTTCCAATGTCGAGCATGGCGCGGTTCATAAACCCATGCATACGTCGTCGGAATATGCCTATGCCGACGCCAGGGAGCTGGCAGAGGTGTTCCAGGGCAAGTCCGGCTTTACGTATGCTCGCCAGGGGACGCCGACGACGCAGGCGCTGGAGGTGAAGCTCTCGGCCATGGAAGGCGGCCAGTCAACCGTGACGTTCTCGACCGGGATGGCGGCGCTGGCAGCCATCTTCACGACCTTGCTGCGCAAGGGTGACCATCTCGTTTCCAGCCGGCATATTTTTGGCAATACCAATAGCCTGTTCCTGACGCTCAACGAAATGGGCGTGGACGTGACTTTGGTGGATGCAACGGACGCTGCCAACGTGCAGGCGGCCTTGCGGCCGGAGACGCGCATGGTCTTCACGGAAACCATTGCCAACCCCGGTACGCAGATCGCCGACCTGCTGGCTATCGGTGAAATCTGCCGCGCACGCGGCCTGGTGTATGTCGTAGACAACACTTTGACTTCGCCCTGGCTGTTCCGTGGCAAGGATGCTGGCGCAGCGCTTGTGATGAATTCGTTGTCCAAGTACATCGGTGGCCACGGCCATGCGCTGGGCGGTTCAGTGACTGCCACGGGGTGCTACGACTGGAAGGATTACCCGAATATTTTCGACAGCTACCGCCAGGGAGATTCCCTGGGCTGGGGGCTGTTGCAGGTCAAGAAAAAAGGCCTGAGAGACATGGGCGGCACGCTGGCGGCCGAGCCGGCGCACCGCATCGCCGTGGGCGCGGAGACGCTCTCTCTGCGTATGGACAAGGCCTGCGCCAACGCACTGGCGTTGGCGCGCTTCCTTGAGCATCATCCGCTGGTGGCGCGGGTGCATTACCCTGGCCTGCCATCGCACCCGCAGCACGAACGCGCCCAGGCGCTGTTCAAGGGCCGTTTTGGGGCGCTGATGGGGGTCGAGCTGGCGCCGGGCCTGGATTGTTTTACATTCCTTAACCACTTGAGGGTTGTTGCCCTCTCGACTCACCTCGGTGATACCCGCACACTGGCACTACCGGCGGCCCATACCATTTATTATGAAATGGGCGCGGCGCGCCGTGCGGAGATGGGGATTGCGGACAGTTTGATCCGGGTTTCGGTCGGCATCGAGGAGGAAGAGGACCTGATTGCTGATTTCGACCAGGGGCTGGCGGCAGCACAAGCCGGTCTCCAGGACGTCTGAACGCAGTGCCGAAGGGCGTTGCGGGCCAGGGCTGGCGGCATTTTTTTTCTTGACAGTGCCGTCTGCCCCAAGGCCTAATACGCATCTGCGTCTGCGATAAGCTGGTATGCCGACTGGCGGCCCATCTAGACGGGACCGGCGGCCGGCTGCGCTGTAAAGGGAGCAGCTTCTGCCTACAGGATGCCTGCTTCGCGTAACGACAACTTCATACCTAATGAGGGGTAATTTCTAAATGAACAAGACCGAACTGATCGACCACATTGCCGGTGAAGCAGACATCTCCAAGGCTGCTGCCGGCCGTGCGCTTGACGCTTTCGTTGAGGCCGTGAAGGCTGCCCTCAAGCAAGGTGATTCGGTAACGCTGGTTGGCTTTGGCACGTTCGACGTGTCCGAGCGTTCCGAGCGTTCGGGCCGCAACCCGCGCACCGGCGAGGTCATCAAGATCGAATCCGCGAAGGTGCCCAAGTTCCGTCCGGGCAAGGCTCTGAAAGACGCCGTCAACTAAATCGCGCTTGGCGAGCACTATACTTACATGTATAATGCTCGCTTTCGCTGTGACGCGAAGGCTGTATGGAGTCACTACCTGCAAGCCATCGCATCCAGCGCGGATGGATGTTTAGCTCAGCTGGTAGAGCGGCGCCCTTACAAGGCGTAGGTCGGCGGTTCGAACCCGTCAACATCCACCAGAATTCAATACTGAAAGGCACCCGGAGTCTCCGGAGTGCCTTTTTTGTTTTATGCAGCAGGGGTGGCGTGGCAGCATGCGCTATGGCGGGGCTGCGGCAGGGGCTGGTGTGCTTTGCAGGTATGTGACTACGGCCATATTCCGTTGCAAGAACGTGGCGCAGAGCGGCGTCGTCCAACAAGACAATCTGCTATAAGTATCGCTGGTATCTTGTTGATGGAGTTGAATATGCATGTATCCCTGCGCTACGGCCGAGCCGCTGGATTGGCGTTTCTGGTCCTGTTGGCTTCCGGTTGCTCAGTCATCGGCCTGGGAAGCTCGGACCGCAGCAGCGATCGTGGTGGCAATTGCGAGGCGGACCCCAGCGCCTGCGCTTACGGGCCAGGCGAACGCGAATACGCGGAAAAAGAGGCCGCGCGCCTGAACAAGGAATCAGCTGCAAAGTTGCGCCGCGGTTCACGGCGATGACAGCGCGGGTTTTTTGCTGATAGCGCGGCAAATAGGACGGCAGCAAGGCGTTTCGCCGTAACAAGTCGGTGGCATTGCGACATGCGACAGATGCCGTTGCAGGAGGAGCGAATCAAGGGGCGAGGATACAGGGGCATGGGATTGAAACGCCATTGCTCAAATAACGGAATCAAGGCACCACGAGCTTGATGTGCGGCCGCCATATAGCGTGGCAGCGCAATCACGCCTAATCCAGCCAAGCCGGCTTCGAGGTAGGCATTGCCGTCATCCACTGCGAGTACATAGCTACTCTTGATTTCAATACGTTCACTCCCACAGTGCAGTGCCAGAGGGTCGACTCTTCCGGTACGTGAGGACAAGAATCCCACTATGCGATGGCCGGTGTTTTCCAGCTCTCGCGGATGCGCAGGGATGCCCAGGCGTTCGACATAACTCGGTGCCACGTAGGCGCCGATTGGCAAGTCGCCGACATGGCGTGCGATCAGCGATTGGTCCTTGATTTCGCCTCCGCGCAAGACACAGTCCACGTTGTCGCCGATCAGGTCCACGACACGGTCGCTCACGCCCATGTCGAACTGGATATCAGGGTAGCGTGTGTGGAAGGTCGGTAGCGCTGGCACCAAGACGAGGCGCGCCAGCGGGCTGGGCACATCCACGCGCAGCCGTCCTCTGGGCGTAATTGCTGCATTGGACAAACTGGTTTCAGCATCGTCCATGTCCGCCAGAAGGCGGATGACGCGCTCGTAGTAGACCGCTCCATCGGGAGTCACACCGAGCTTGCGGGTAGTGCGATGGAGCAACTTGACGCGCAGGCGAGCTTCCAGCTGCTGCACGAGTTGCGTCACTGTGGTTCTGGCCTGCCCCCCATTGCAGAGGTACAGACATGACAGCACGTGAAGCCGTTTTTCCCCCAGGTCGGCAGGCGCTCTATGAACGTAATCGGTATTCACCGGCCATCAAGTCCAACGGCTTCCTATTTGTCTCGGGGCAGGTTGGAAGCCGCGCGGGTGGCTCGTGTGAGCAAGATCTAAAAGCACAGGTCAGGTTGGCATTCGATAACCTTAATGCCGTTCTCATGGCTGCGGGCTGCACGTTCAGCGACGTGGTCGACGTGACCCTCTTTGTTGTCGATCCCGAGTCGAACCTTGAGGCTATCTGGAGTGTTTTTCCAGAATATTGGGGGGAGGCGCCTTACCCCGCTCTGACCGGGATCGGCGTGACGTGGCTTTACGGATTCCAGTTTGAGATCAAGGTGATTGCCAAGCTGCCCTAGCTACCCTGGTTCTCGTAAGGGCTGCCAGTCCGATATATATCAGCATTGGTTGGCATCGTAAGTTTGGCGTAATTGCTCGACACGAGGAAGGTTTTCTCTAACCCACGAGTTGATGCCTTCCAGCGCACGAAGCATGCTCTGGCCCAGCTCCGTGATTTCATACTCGACGCGTGGAGGCACTTCGGGAAAATAGTGGCGTTCTACCAAGCCATCTCGTTCAAGGTTCCTCAGGGTCAGCGTCAGCATGCGCTGGGTGATGCCTTCCACCTCACGCTTTATCTCGGAAAATCGCAGCCGATGATCGCCCGCGATGGCAAGGCGCCAGATGACCTGTACGGTCCATTTGTCACCGAGTCGCGTGCAGATTCCATTGGAGGGAATAGGCTGGAAGGATGAATAACCTGCGTGTTTCCCGTTGATGCCGTCTGATCCTGCGTGATTCCTAAGTTTCATTTTTGTGCCCGAGGTTCAAAAAAGTGCCGTCTTCCGCAATTCAGGGATAGGGGAAAGAATACGACATTCCCCTTTTTTGTGAACGGCATCATGAACGACGTCCATCGCCCCATCCTGGTTCTCGGCGCCACCGGTCGGCAAGGCGGATCAGTGGCCAAGGCGCTGCTGAAGGCCCGCTGGCCAGTGCGCGCTTTTGTGCAAGACCCATCCGAGCCTGCGTCAATCGCGTTGCGCGAAGCAGGAGCCGAACTCGTGCAAGGGGCATTGCAAGAGACAGATGTCATCGCGTCGGCAATGAAAGATATACATGGCGTCTTCTGCGTGATGCCAGCCAATCTGTCGGCAGAAGATGAAGTCCGTTATGGAACGCGTGTCGCGGATCTTGCGGCAAAGTTTCGCGTCGATCATTTCATCTACTCTTCAGGCGCTAGCGCTGGAGACGAACTGACAGGTGTGCCGCGCTTCGACGCCAAGCCTCGTATCGAAGCGCATGTCCGTAAACTGCCGCTCGCGGCAACCATCGTCCGCCCCATGATTTTCATGGAGATGCTGGTGCGTCCAGGCTTTGGCCTTGATGAAGGGCGGCTGGTTTCCTTGATCCAACGCGATCATTCGATCCAGCTGACCGCCGTGCAAGACATAGGGAAAATCGTTGCCGCCATGTTCGCGGACAAGGCCCGGTTTGCAAGGATGACGCTGAAGATCGCCAGCGACCGCGTGACAGGCCGCGAGCTGGAAGCTGCCTTTTCCGAGGCCGCTGGCCGGCCTATTAGCTATACCCGATTCCCTGATGAGGTGCTGGCAGCCAATGCCGATCTGGCGCACATGGC
Source organism: Kerstersia gyiorum (assembly GCF_048595715.1). Classification (NCBI taxonomy): domain Bacteria; kingdom Pseudomonadati; phylum Pseudomonadota; class Betaproteobacteria; order Burkholderiales; family Alcaligenaceae; genus Kerstersia; species Kerstersia gyiorum. The sequence goes on along the minus strand of NZ_CP169556.1, from coordinate 2,092,760 downwards.
ATCCAGCCTGGAAGATGGTCCTCTTGCGGAGCGGGTAGACCTGGATCTGATGCGAGAAATCAACCCTGAACTCGTCTCGTTGCGTTCGTGGTTGATGAATGGTGGACGTGAAAAACTTGAACAGGCGCTACGCAGGAAACAACCGTAGGTAGGATACGCAACGGAAGAACGGGCGAGGTGCGCACATGGCGTTTCGTCATTTCGCCGTTTCCTGGCTGCCGCCGAAGCGCCTATTTCGCCTGTGCCGCCGGGCGGCCACAGCGAAGTGACTGCCTGGCGAAGTGTCAGGACGATGCGGCGTCAGCGGTTGCGGGCGTACAAGGCAGCTGTCGTCGCGTCCATGAATGGCAGGTGCCCGTATTCGACCAATTCCAGCTGGTTGCCGAAGGGGTCCAGGAAATACTGCACGCGCAGGCCCGCGCACGGGCCGTCACTGATGACTATCGGTCCTTCCATGAGAGGCAACCCGCGTTGTCGCAGGAATTCAATGGCCGCATCCAGGTCACGGACCTTGAAGGCGATATGACCGAAACCTGGATCGCAGTTGCGCGGAAGGTGGGTGGCGCGGTCGTCGGGGCGAGTGAAGCTGAACAGCTCCAGCATCAGGTTGGGGCCCAGCGCCAGCATGGCGATCTGGAAGCGGGCATCGGCAACATTCTGATATGCCAGTGTCCAGTCCCGGCCGTCGGGCTGTCGGGGGAATTCACGCGCGTCGAAGGGACCGAGCCGGTAGAGTTCGATGCCACCGAAGGTGCTGCAATAAAAGGCAGAAGCGGCATCCATATCGGTCACGGTAAGGCTGACATGATCGACATGCTGCAAGCCTGGTAGGCTGTTCTGTGTGTTCATTCTCGGTTTGTCTCCTGGTGGCATTCGTGGTGGCCGGATTTATTTCTGTTTGGATAAATATAGTCCTTAATTATTTCGCCGGCCAGTTGGTCATGCCGTTCCTCGGCGCAGATGAATTCTCGCGGCAATGAAAATGCCGGCCAGGGCCGGCGTGTTGATGCTGCATCCGGCACCCGGCCAGGGGCTCAGGCGGGCTTGGTTTGCCAGTAGCGGCGCCAGACGAAAATCGTCATGGTCAGTGCAAAGGCAATGAACAGGCCGCCGACCGTGCCCAGGCTGTTGATGTCGTAGTGCAGCAATACCGTGCTGCCCATGAGCGCGCCACCGCCGATACCGATATTGAATATTCCGGAGTAGATCGAAGTGGCGACATCGGCGGAATCCGGTGCGCTGGCAAGCACTTTGGATTGCAGGCCCAGGTAAACGATGGTCATGGATGCGCCCCACACCATGCAGAGTAGCGTGGTGGTGACGGCCGTGGCAGCGGCGAAGTTCAGGGCAAGCAGGCAGAGCAGCAAGACGGCCAGGGGACCGGCAAAGGCTTCGAAGGGGTGGCGCGGCGCATGGCGCGTGAAGATCAGCGTGCCGAGAATACCGGCACCGCCGATAACTAGCAGCATGGATACCACGAAGTTTTCGCTGAACCCGCCGACACGGGTCATGAACGGTGTGAAATAGGTATAGGCGGTGAAGTGGCCGGTCACGATGATAAGCGTGAGCAGGTACGCTTGCAGCAGCGCCGGGCGCTTGAGCACGGTGGGCAGGTTTTTCAGCGGGGCCGGGTTGGTGCTGGGCAGTGGCGGCAGTAGGCGACGCAGCGTGAGCATGACAAGCAGGCTGATGCCGGCGATGCACATGAAGGTGATACGCCAGCCGGTCTGGTGGCCCAGCAGCGTGCCCAGGGGCACGCCCAGCACCGTGGCCAGCGAGCTTCCTGTCACGATGAGGCCCAGGCCTTTGGCCTGTTTGCCTTCAGGGGCAAGGCGCACCGCCAGTGGAATGGATATCGACCAGAAGATGGCGTGGCTACAGGCAATGCCGATGCGTGCCGCCATCAGCGAGGAAAAACTCCATGCAAAGCCTGCCAGGATATGGCTGGCGATGAAGATGGCAAACAGGACGAGCAGCAGGCGGCGCCGTTCCTGCGCGGCAGTCAGAAGTGTCAGCGGCAGCGACAGGATGGCGACCGTCCAGGCGTAGCCTGTCAGCAGCAGGCCTGTGTGGGCCACGTCCATGTCGAAGCTGCGTGCGATATCCGGCAGCAGGCCGATCGGGACGAATTCCGTGGTGTTGAAGATGAAAGCGGCCAAGGCCAGGCTGACGACCGGCAGCCAGTCACGCCAGCCGGGAGTTGGAGGAGAGGTGGTTTCCATATGTGCGCAAGGAGGAGGGAGCCTGGGAATTATAAAAGCGCCCAAGGGTTTTCACTGATATGGCCGCCATTATTCTATGAGTGCCTGGATTGCGGTCTATGCCGGATTCCGGTTGTCGTGGGCGGCGAAATCCTGCAACAGCCAATTGCGGAATGTCTGCAGCGAAGGCAGGTGTTCATTTCGCGGTGGGTACACAAGAAAGTAGTTGCGTTTGCTTTGCACCGGCTCGAACAGTTGCACGAGCTGTCCGCTGGCCAGTTCCTCGGTGACCAGCACCTGTGGCACCAGCCCGATACCCAGGCCAGCCGTCACGGCCTGTATCAAGTGTCCGGTCAGCTCAAAGCTCGGGCCCATGCGCATGCGCCGGTGCTCCAGGCCGTGCTTGTCGAACCATTCGCTCCAGGCTTCTGGTCGAGTAGTAATACTGAGCAAGGGATAGGCAACGATATCCTCAGGCCTGGCCTGGCCGGCAGAAGGAACGGTGTCAGGGCTGGCAATGACGACAAAGTGCTCGGCTTGCAGCGCATGGGCGCGCAGGTCGGGCCAGGGGGATGCGCCGCTACCGGCGCAGATGGCGGCGTCCAGCTCGCTGGCATTGAAGTCGGGCGGCGCAATGCGTGAATGCAGGTGGATCATGATGCCGGGATGCTGGGCATGGAAATCCGCCAGGCGCGGCATCAGCCACTTGGAGCCGAAGGTAGGCAGTACGGCCAGGTGCAGTGAGCCTTGCCCGGATTCGTGCGCGAGCGCCTGCAGGGTGGCGCTGCGGATGCGGCCAAGGCCGGCGGCCAGCTCGCGCAGGTAGAGGGCGCCGACGGCCGTCAATTCGATTTGCCGGCCATGGCGCGTCAGCAGGTTGATGCCCAGGGTTTGCTCGAGCGCCTGCACTTGCCGGCTGACGGCGCTTTGTGTCAGCCCCAATTCTTCGGCGGCGCGGGTGAAGCTCAGGTGGCGGCCGGATGCCTCAAAGGCCGTCAACAGCGACATGGATGGTGTCAGTTTACGAGGATTCATTCATAAAACTCATGCAAATCGGGCATAAAATCCATTTTGCATTCTATCCGCGACGCCGCACAATAGCGCGCATATCCCCTGTCTTGCCTGATGTTTTTCTCAGCGACCCAGTGGATGGCAAAGGATTGCGGCCGATGGCGGGGAATCCCTTCCGCTCAGTTGCGATTCATTCACATTTATCATTCATTATTGTCCGGATGCGCTGCCCAGGCACGCGCGCACGCCCCGCCCGGGCCGGTGTGCCGGTTGCGGAAGATTGCATCGTGGCGCCGGCGTCCGCCTGACGATGGCTGGGCTCGCGCATCCGGTAGGTCAAGCCCATGATTGCTACCCTCCCTGTAGAGCGCAAGCTCGCTCACCATTGCCATGCTTTCCTCGATGCGCTGGCTCGCAGCGGCTTCGAAGGGGATATTGCTCGTGATGACGCCATGCTGACGGTGCTGTCCACGGATAACTCCGTGTATCAGCGCTTTCCCCAGGCCGCCGTCTTCCCGCGCCATGCGGAGGATGTGCAGCGGCTGGCGCGCCTGGCGGACCAGGCGGAATTCCAGCAGGTGGTGCTGACGCCCCGTGGTGGCGGCACCGGCACCAACGGTCAGTCGCTGACGGACGGGATCGTGGTGGATATTTCGCGCCACATGAACCAGATCCTCGATATTGATGTCGCTAACCGGCGCGTGCGCGTGCAGGCCGGCGTTGTAAAAGACCAGTTGAACGCGGCGCTCAAGCCGCTGGGCTTTTTCTTTGCGCCGGAGCTGTCGACGTCGAACCGCGCCACGCTGGGCGGAATGATCAATACGGACGCCAGCGGGCAGGGCAGCTGCCGCTACGGCAAGACGCGCAATCACGTGCTGGAGCTGGATTACGTTCTGTTGGGCGGCCAGCGGATCGCCAGCCATGTGGTCGATGATGATGAGCTGGCAAGGCGTTGCGGCTTGCCGGGCCGTGCCGGGTTGGTGCACCGGGTGGCCAAGGATATCTTCGACCGTCATCGCGAACGGATCGTGGCGGGTTTTCCTCCGCTGAACCGCTGCCTTACCGGCTATGACCTGGCCCACCTGCGCGAGACGGATGGCCGTTTCAACCTCAATAGCGTGCTGTGCGGCGCCGAAGGGTCGCTGGGGTTTGTGGTGGAGGCGACGCTCAATATATTGCCTATCCCCAAGCATTCGGTACTGGTCAATGTGCAGTACGCCGGCTTCATGGATGCCTTGCGGGATGCGCGTGCACTGATGGCGACTGAGCCCCTTTCGATAGAAACGGTGGATTCCAAGGTGCTGGGCCTGGCGATGAAGGATATCGTCTGGCATGGCGTGGCTGAATTTTTCCCGGAACAGGAAAGCGGGCCGGCGCTGGGTATCAACCTGGTTGAGTTCAGCGATGACGACCCTGTAGCGCTGCAAACCATGGTGGATCGCTTCCTGGACGTGCTGCGTACCGATGACAGCGTGCAGCGCCTGGGTTATACGCTGGCCGAGGGGCGCGAGAATGTCACCAAGGTGTACGGCATGCGCAAACGCGCCGTCGGCCTGCTCGGCAACGCCCAGGGCGAAGCCCGGCCGCAACCGTTCGTGGAGGATGCGGCCGTGCCGCCGGAAAACCTGCCGGAATTCATTGCCGAATTCCGTGCGCTGCTCGATAGTCATGGCCTGCAATATGGCATGTTCGGCCACGTGGATGCAGGCGTGCTGCACGTGCGCCCGGCGCTGGACATGAAGGACCCAGCCCAGGCGGCCTTGCTGCGCCCGATTTCCGATGCAGTGGCGGCGCTGGCGCAGCGTTACGGCGGACTGCTCTGGGGCGAACACGGCAAGGGGGTGCGCTCGGAATACGCGCCCAAGTTCTTCGGCGAGCTCTATCCTTTGCTGCAATCGCTGAAAACGGCGTTCGACCCGCGCAACCAGTTGAATCCGGGCAAGATCGCCACGCCCACGGCGGCAACCAAGCCCTTGCTGCGCATCGACGGCGTGCCCCTGCGCGGCGAGCGGGACCGGGAAATCGACGAGCGCGTATGGAGCAGCTACGGCGCGGCCATGCATTGCAATGGCAATGGCGCCTGCTACAACTATGACCCGGACGATGCCATGTGCCCGTCGTGGAAGGCGACGCGCGACCGGGTGCAATCGCCCAAGGGCCGTGCATCGCTCATGCGCGAATGGCTCTGGCGCCAGCAGAAGGAGGGCGTGGATGTGCTGCAAAGCGCCGAAGTGGCGCGCCGCCAGCCGCTCTGGCGCAGCTTGCCGGCCAAGGCGGGCAATGCCTGGCGCCGCTGGCGCGGCGAGCAGGATTTTTCGCATGAGGTCTACGATGCCATGGCGGGTTGCCTGGCGTGCAAGTCCTGTAGCGGGCAGTGCCCCATCAAGGTGGATGTTCCTGCATTCCGCGCGCGTTTTCTGGAGCTTTACCACAGCCGCTACTTCCGTCCGATGAAGGATTACCTGGTCGGTTCTCTGGAATCCACCGTGCCGACCCTGGCGCGTTATCCCAAGGCCTACAACGCCGTCATGGGGGCAGGGCTGACCCGCAAGCTGCTGGCGCGCACCGCCGGCCTGTCGGATAGCCCCTTGCTCGACACCCGCGACTTTGGTGCCCTGAAACGGCAGTGGCGTGTGGCAATGGCCACGCCGCAGGCATTGGCGGCCCTGAGCCCGGCGGAACGCGCGCGCAGTGTGGTACTGGTGCAGGACGCTTTCACGCGCTATTTCGATACCGGTGTGCTGGCAGACTGGCTGGCGCTGGTGTCCCTGCTGGGCTTCAGGATCTTTTTGGCGCCTTTCATGCCCAATGGCAAGCCCATGCAGGTGCAAGGCTTTCTGAAGGGTTTTGAAAAAGCGGCGCGTCGCAATGCGGCCCGACTCAAGGCGTTGGCAGATACTGGCGTGCCGCTGGTGGGGTTGGACCCGGCCATGACGCTGACCTACCGGCAGGAGTACTTGCGCTTGCTGGGGGATGCCGCGCCTGATGTCCGCCTGCCACAGGAATGGTTGCTGGATGTGGTGCCGGAACCCCAGGCTGGCGCGGTGGTGGATGCACAGCCGTATCTGCTCATGGCGCACTGCACGGAAAAAACCAATGCCCCCGCAAGTGTGGCGGTATGGCAAAAAGTATTCGAGCGATTTGGGCTTATTCTGAAAGTGCAAGCAAGCGGATGTTGCGGAATGTCAGGAACTTATGGCCACGAAACGCGTAACCAGGAGACCTCGCGCGTCATTTTCTCGCAGTCCTGGGAACCTGTCTTAATTAGCAATGGCGCGACTTCAAGGGTGCTGGCCGATGGTTACTCCTGTCGCAGCCAGGTCAAGCGCTTCTCGCCCTACGAGACACGCCACCCGCTGCAGGCATTGCGCGATCATGTGCAGCAAAGGATGCACATAAGTTCAGGTGCAGCTATTATTGAGGCTCAGTTAAACACTACAGAATTGTCTGTCTCAATATCATCATGACGATCAGCCCACGTGAAGATCTCGTACAGCGTGAAGAAGCCGCTATTCCGGCCTCCCACTCCGCTGCAGAAGCCCAAGGCCGGAATGCGGACCCCAGTCCGCGCCCCGGCGCCGCCAAGGGCAAGGGCGGTAGCTTGGCAGCCAAAGCGCTGTGCCAGTTCCTGGATGCCGACGCCGAACAGGCCGCGGCGTTGTTGCGCGCCGCAGGCAACCCGCGCCGTTTGCTGGTGCTTTGCCTGTTGATAGAAAACGGGGAAATGTCGGTAGGCAGCCTGCTTGAACATCTGGATCTCAGCCAGTCAGCCCTGTCGCAGCACCTGGCGCGCATGCGCGAAGAAGGCCTGGTGACCTATCGCCGCGCTTCGCAAACCCTCTACTATCGTATCGACGATGAGCGCGTCCGCCAGTTGATTGCCGCGCTCAAGGATATCTACAGCCCGCAACAGGCTTGATCCCATACGCCGGGCGTGGCCTCATCGGCGGGTCTAGTCCGGTGTATCGCCAGCGTTGCCGTTGTCCGCAAAGCTGCTGCGCTGTATGCCATGGCGCTGCAGCTTGTCGTAGAAAGTCTTGCGCGGTATTCCCAGCGCGGCAATCGTGTCCTTGACACTGCCGCGACAGGCAAGCAGCGTTTGCCTGATCACCTGTGCTTCATAGCGTTCCATGCGTTCCGGCAGCGTCAGTCCTGCCGGCAGTGCAGGCATGGTCTCGTGCCGCGTCAGCCCCAGCACGTGACGCTCGGCGTAATGAGCCAGTTCCCGGACATTGCCTGGCCAGTCATGCATTTCCAGCTGGGCCAGGGTTTGCGCATCAGGCGGCGGAGCAGGGCGTGAAAACTTCCTGCCCGCCAGTGCACAGAAATGGGCAAATAGCAGCGGGATGTCCTCCCTGCGCTCGCGCAGCGGCGGCAGGCGCAGGGTAATGACATTCAAGCGGTAATACAGGTCCGCGCGAAAGTTCGCGCGCTGCGCAGGGTCGCCCAGGTCGACCTTGCTGGCTGCCACGACGCGCAGGTCCACGGCGCGTTCCTCGTTGCTGCCCAGCGGTTGCACTTTGCGGTTTTCCAGCACGCGCAGCAGGCGGGTCTGAGCCGCCAACGGCATGCTTTCGATTTCGTCCAGGAACAGCGTGCCCCGGCTGGCATGCTCGATCAAACCGGTGCGGCGTTTCTGCGCGCCGGTAAAGGCGCCGGCTTCGTGGCCGAACAGCTCGCTTTCGATGATGTTTTCAGGTAGTGCGCCACAATTGACTGCTACCAGATGATGTGGTGCGCGCTTGCTCCAGCGGTGTAGCAAGGTTGCCACGACTTCCTTGCCGCTGCCGGTTTCACCCTCGATCAGGACGTCGGCGTCGGCGTCGGCGATATGGCGTAGCGTGTTGCGCAGCCTGGCCATCACTGCGGAATCGCCCAGCAAGGGAGGGCCGCCCGCATCGGTTTGCAACGTTTGTTGCAAGGCGCGGTTTTCCATACAGAGGCGGCGTTGCGTGGCGGCGTGGCGCGCAGCCGTAAGCAACTGATCCGGCGCATAAGGCTTGGTGAGGAAATCGTAGGCGCCTTCCTGCATGGCCTGCACGGCCATGGCAATGGTGCCGTGGCCCGTAATGAGGATGACCGGCAATTCCGGGTCGCGGGTGCGTAGCAGGCGGAACAGGTCGATGCCGTTCATGCCGGGCATGCGGATGTCGCTGATGACAGCGCCGGGGTAGTCGGGTGGCAGCTGCTCCAGGGCTTCCTGGGCATTGTTGAATGCCGTGACCTCGAAACCGGCCAGTTCCAGGCTTTGGACCGTTGCCGCGAGCAGGTCGGGGTCGTCGTCGATGAAGGCGATGTGCAGGGGCGGAGTCATGACAGGCTGAGCGGCAGAGTGATAACGAAATGGGCGCCTGCGCCGGGCTGGGAACGTTCTTCCAGCTTGCCGCCGAAGGCGTGGATGATGTCGTGCGAGATCAACAGGCCCAGTCCGAGCCCTTCGCTGCGTCCCGAGGCAAAGGGCATGAACAGGCGGGCGCGCATTTCCGCAGAAATGCCTGGGCCGTTGTCCTGCAAATGAATTTCCGCCACACCATCGCTGGCACAGGCATGCATGACGATGCGGCCGCCGGGCTGCTCGCCGAGCGCATCCAGGGAGTTGCGTATCAGGTTGGTGAATACCTGTTCGAGCCGGACTTGCGCGGCTCGTACGCTGAGATTCGGCGGCACGCCATGGATATCCAGTTCTACACCCTGGCGTCTGGCGCGATGGGCCAGGAGCAACAAGGCATTGTCCAGCGCCTCGCGGACGCTGATGTCCGCGCTTTCCTCTTCAGTCTTGCGTGAATAGTGGCACAGCTGCGAGGTGATCAGCCCGATGCGGTCGGTAAGCTTGTCTATGGCGTCCAGGGTACGCGAGATGCCATCCGGGTCGCGGCGTTCCACGTAGGTGCGGCTGTTGGTCGCATACATGCGCAGGGCTGCCACAGGCTGATTGATTTCATGCGCCACGCCAGCGGCAATCTGGCCGAGAAAAGACAGTTTGTCTGCCTGCTCCAGCTGCTCGCGCAGTTCACGCGCCCGTGCCCGGGAAGCCTGCAGCGCCTTCATTTCATTTTCCAGCTGGCGGTTGGCATGACGCAGCGCTTCCGTGCGTTCCTCAACCAGGCGTTCGAGTTCGCGGCGCTGGTTGCTCTGCTGCGCGGCATGCTCCCGGGCCCGTTGGTTGCGTTGCAGCCACAGCGCAGCCAGCGCCAGCAGGGCAACGACTGCCAGTATCGCTGTTAGCCTCGCTGTCGTGGTGTGGCGGGCCAACTGGCTGCGGGTAGGGGCCAGTGCATGCAAGGTCCAGCGGCTGTCTTCGATGCCTGCCTGGTCTTCCAGATAGGTTTCGGCATTATCCAGCAGCAAAGCTGCGCCGCCCTGGTTCTGGCGGCGCAGCGGCAGCGCCTGCAAGGGGGCATCGCCGAAAGGCTGGGCCGACATGAGAGCCTGGCGGCGTGGCGCCGGCAGGGAGCCGTCCGTCATGAACAGCCATTCTGGCCGGCTGCTCAGGATGACCACGCCATCGGCATCCGTGACGAACAGGGCATCCTGGTAGCGTTGCCATTCCTCTTCCAGTTGCAGGAATTCCAGCTTGGCAATGATGACGCCGGCCGTGGCCGCCTGCGGCATTTCCAGGCGTCTTGAAAAATAAAGGCCGGGACGATGGCTGGACGTTCCCAGGGCAAAATATTCGGCCTGCCCGGTTTTCAATGCCTGGGTGACATATGGCCGGAACAGGAAATTCTGGCCGACAAAGTTTTCAGGCCGGTTCCAGTTGCTTGCAGCCAGGGTCTCGCCTTGTTCATTGACCAGGTACAACACGCTGGCGCCGGTTTCCTGCGCCAGGCGCTCGAGTTTGTGGTTGAGCGCCTGGACGGCATCGGCACCGGACTGGCCGGACAGCACGTGACGGAATTCCGGATCCTGTGCCAGCACGAACGGCAGCGCACGGTATTTCTTGCGGATGTTACTGATGACATCGGCCTGGCTGTGCGCCAGGCTGTCCAACCGTTCCTGCAATGCAGCCAGCGTCTGTGTCCGGCTGGCGTTGCCGGCCAGCCAGAAGGCCAGAACCAGCGCCACGCATGCAGCCACGCCCAGCACCAGCCATTCACGCCGCAAACGCCGGGCGAGCCCGGACATGTCCTGGGAAGAGGGCGGGTGCAGGCCCGCAGGTGGTTGAGACATGGTTGTGTGAAAAATCGCACTTTCTGAAATTTATTGTGTGGATTTTCGCACATATCTTCATGCTCCGGGTGTCGTGGGCGGCTTGCCGCTCGCGCTGTCGTTTTATCAAGACCCACTTCTGGCGCGGTTTTTCAGGTGCTGTTCGGATTTCCCTGCTGTTGGCACGGGAATTGCTTAAGTGCGCGTAAGCAAGTGCCAGGCCCTGGTCTTGCATGTACGCCATCAGGCGGAACACGGCGCAGCGGAAAAACCGTTCGCTGCGGACTAAGCATCCTTTGGGCAAGAGGCGCGCCGCTAAAAAACAGACGCGCCAGGACAGTCGAAACCAGAAAGGGGACAAACGACATGGCCGATATTTTCATCGGTGGCAGCGCGCCCGTGCGCAGGCCAAAAATCTATCAAATTCTTTATGTCCAGGTCATCGTGGCCATCACGATAGGCATTCTGCTGGGCCATTTCTGGCCCGATATCGGTGAGAAAATGCAGCCCCTGGGGGAGGCTTTCATCAAGCTGGTAAAGATGATCATCGCGCCGGTGATTTTCCTGACAGTGACGACGGGTATCGCCGCGATGAGCGACCTGCAGAAGGTTGGGCGGGTGGTAGGCAAGGCCATGATCTACTTCCTGACGTTCTCCACGCTGGCGCTGATCGTGGGCCTGATTGTCAGCAACCTGGTGCAGCCCGGCCATGGCATGCATATTGACCCGGTGTCACTGGACCCGGCCTCCGTGCAGGGCTATGTGGACAAGGCCCATGACAGCACCATCACCGCCTTTCTGATGGGTATCATTCCCGATACTTTGATCAGCCCATTCAATACCGGCAATATCCTGCAAGTCCTGTTCGTATCGGTGCTGTTCGGCATTTCGCTGGCCATGGTGGGCGAGCGTGGCAAGCCGGTACTGACCTTCATGCAATCGCTGATGAGCCCGGTGTTCCGCCTGGTGGCGATTCTGATGAAGGCGGCTCCGATCGGTGCCTTTGGTGCCATGGCCTTCACCATCGGCAAATATGGCATCGAATCCGTGTCCAGCCTGGCCTTGCTGGTCGTGACCTTTTACCTGACGTCGGTGTTTTTCGTATTGTTCGTGCTGGGCGCCGTGGCGCGCTACAACGGCTTTTCCATTGTGAAGCTGTTGCGCTACATCCGCGAAGAGCTGCTGCTGGTGTTGGGGACGAGTTCCTCTGAGGCGGCATTGCCAACCTTGATGCAGAAAATGGAGCGGGCAGGGTGTGCCAAATCGGTGGTGGGCCTGGTGGTTCCCACGGGCTATTCATTCAATCTGGATGGCACGAATATCTATATGACGATGGCGGCGCTTTTCATTGCGCAAGCCTGTGATATTCCGTTGACGCTACAGCAGCAATTGCTGCTCCTGCTGGTTGCCATGCTTAGCTCCAAGGGGGCGGCTGGTGTGACGGGGGCCGGTTTCATTACCCTGGCGGCAACGCTGTCGGTCGTGCCGAGTGTGCCGATTGCCGGCATGGCCCTGATTCTCGGTATCGACCGTTTCATGTCGGAATGCCGTGCGTTGACGAACCTGACCGGCAATGCCGTCGCAGCCATTGTCGTGGCCCGTTGGGAAGGTGAATTGGATCAGGAACGCCTGCATGCTGTGCTGGACGGCGAGCCGGTGCCGGATATCCTCGCCAGTGCACCGGTATCTGACCTGGACTCAGAGGCGGATCGCCGCGACGCGCCTGCGGGTGTCCTGCCGCAACACAGCGCCTGATGTACTGTTGCCCTGGCGCGCCGAAGGTGGCCAGGGCCAGGCAAAAAGCCACCCGTTGCCGGTCAATACTGGCAGTCGACGGGTGGCTTTTTTGATTTCGCGTATGAGAATCGGACTTGTCTATTAATCAAGATAGCCTCAGAATGTCCGGATTCTGCTTTTGTCGGGCCAGAGAAACTTTACGGAATTGACCACTTTTGTATTTCAAGTGGGATATCGAGTTGTGAATAAGTCCCATTTATTTTACAATTTTCACTTGCCTGATTGAATGTCTTTCTCAGGTTGTTTCTCTGTCATGGGGGCGGACAGCCGCCAGCTAAGCGATGTTTCCTTTTCATGCTTCATAACATAAACAACTGGTCCACGCAGCGCTACCCGATTGGCCTGCGTGTAGGTGCCGGTGTGGCTGTGGTTGCCTTGCATGCTGCCTTGTTCGGCGTGCTTTTCCTGGCTGAGGGGGAACCCCCGGTACAGGAAGAGCCCGAAGCCGTCATGGTGCGCTTCGTGGATATCAGCCCGGATCCACAATTGGCCAAGGCACCTCAGGCTGACACGCCGCCGGCGCCGCCGCCACCGCCCCCAGTCGAACCCGAACCCGAGCCTGAGCCCGAACCCGATGAGCCTGAGGTCGAACCCGACCCCGAGCCGGAACCCGTGGTCGAGCCCGAGCCTGACATCAAGCCGCCTGTCGTTGAGGAAGCGCCCAAGGTCAAGCCCCAACCGAAGCCGAAACCCAAACCCAAGCCCGTGGCACCGCCTGCCGTGACGCCGGTGCAGGAGCCGGTGGAAGACGCGCCGCCGTCGGATGCGCCGCCGTCGGATCTGCCGCCCAGCGGCGATCCCGATGCGAAAGGCACGCCCAGCGGCCCGCAAATGGGCACACCGCCAGACCAGCCGCGCATGATCGGTCACGTGGATTACCTCGGACGCCGGCCGCTGCCGGATTACCCGCAAGCGTCGCAGCAGCGCCGCGAGCAGGGTCGGGTGGTGATCCGCGTACTGATCAACACCAACGGTGAGGTCGAGGATGCGCAGGTGCAGCAATCGTCCGGATTCGAACGCCTGGATCGTTCGGCCTTGGCGGCAGCGCGCAAATCGCGTTTCAAGCCATACACCGAAAACGGTGTTCCGTACCCGGCGATGGCTGATATCCCGTTCGATTTCGTCCTGAGAAACAGGCGTTGAGTTCAGGCGTCCTTCCCTGTCGGGAGGGATGCCGCTGGTTTTTAATCCAATCGGATCGCAGCACGCCGCAGCGGCAAGCGACCAATAAGTATTTGTCATGAGGAAATAAGATGTCCGATACCTTGATTACGCCGACGACGTTGGCCCAAGTGTTGGCGCAGGTGTCGCCGGCGGCGGATGCGGCGAGCAATGCGGGTACAGCCGCTGCCGGCGCGACTGCCGTCCAGGGAGGCGCCAATGTCGCCGCGGCCCAGGCCGCCCAGGCGGGCGAGGCCCTGCAGGCAGGTGCCGATGCCACTGCTGCCCAGGCTGGTGCAGCCTTGCAATCTGGCGCTGACGCAGTCCAGCAAGCCGGTGCTGCCCTGCAGACCGGCGCCGATGCCGCGGCAGCCCAAGCCGGCACGGCGTTGCAGTCGGGCGCCGACATGGCCAGCTCGCTGGGCCAGCATGCCGCCAATGCTGGCGCTGCTGCTGCCGAGCAAAGCATGGGCTTCCTGCACTTCGTCGCCCAGAGCGACGTTGTGGGCAAGGCGCTGTTCATCATCCTGTTGGTGATGTCCCTGATCAGCTGGTACCTGATCGTCGTCAAGGCGATTTCCAACTACCGTACCCGCAAGCGCGCCCGTTCTTTCCTCGACAAGTTCTGGAATGCCAGCTCGCTGGAGCAGGTCGAAAATGAAATCATTACCCACGGCGCCAACGACCCGTTCTCGCACCTGACGAGTCACGCGGTCTATGCGCAGAAGCATCATGCCAAGTACGGCGCCACCAAGCTGGAAGAATCCGGCAGCAACGGCGATTTCGTCAGCCGCACCATGCGCAAGGTTATCGACGAAGAAACCGCCAAACTGGAAAATGGCCTGACGGTACTGGCATCGGTGGGTTCTACCGCACCGTTCGTCGGTCTGTTCGGTACGGTGTGGGGCGTGTATCACGCGCTGGTCGGCATTGGCATGTCCGATGGCATGACGATCAACCGCATCGCCGGTCCGGTCGGCGAGGCGCTGATCATGACCGGCCTGGGCCTGGCCGTCGCCATTCCCGCCGTGCTGGCGTTCAACGCCTTCGTGCGCAGCAACCGCGTGCTGTTGTCGCGCCTGGATGCCTTTGCCTACGATCTCTTCGCCTTCCTGAGCACCGGCCAGCAAGTTGAGCTCTCCGACGGCAAGCTGCGTGCACTGCAGCGCCGTGGCGGCCAGGCTGCGGCACAAACCAAAGGAGCCAACTGATGGCTTTCGGCAGCTTTGACAGCAAGCAGGGCAGCGGCCATGCCATGTCTGAAATCAACATGGTTCCGTTGATCGACGTGATGCTGGTCTTGCTGGTTATTTTCATCATCACCGCGCCTTTGCTGGCGCACTCGGTGCGCATCAACCTGCCGCAGGCCAGTTCCGAGCAGATCGAAGAAAATCCCAAGACCATCGACCTTGCGATTGATGCTGGCGGCGTGGTGTTCTGGAATGATGAGATCGTGTTGCTGGATGACTTGACTGGCCGCTTCGCGTCCATCTCGCACGAGCGTCCGCAACCGGAAGTGCGTATCCGCGCCGATCTGAACACCCGCTATGAAACCCTGGCGCGTGTGATGGCCAGCGCCCGCCGCTCCGGTATTGCCCGTATCGGTTTCATCACCCAGCCTGGTGCGCCAGGTTCGGCTGCTGCAGAAGCTGCCGAAGGCGCTCCGGCCGAGGCTGCGCCGCACGCGGCACACTGAGGCAGGCTCCATCGGGGCACTATGGGCGCCGGTCGGAACATGACAGCCGGGCAGCCCAGGCGGCCCGGCCTGCCGGAAAAACACCCCGGAAACGTTTTCCCGTTTCCGGGGTGTTTCGTTTTGATGTCCCGCCTGCAAGCCTTCGGATAGAATTCATCACATGAGAGTACTCCTGATAGAAGACGATGCCACGCTGGGCCATGCGCTGCGGGAATTCCTGCAGGACCAGGCCTATGCGGTTGATTGGCTGCAGAACGGTACCCAGGTGCAGAGTGCACTGGATGGGCATTCCTATGATTTGCTGGTGCTGGATCTCAACCTACCGGATGCCGATGGTTTGGATATCCTGCAACGCATACGCGCGGCGGGCGATGATGTACCGGTATTGATCCTGACGGCGCGCGACAGCCTGGGCGACCGAGTGCAGGGCCTGGATGCCGGGGCCGATGATTACGTGGTCAAGCCTTTCGAGCTGGCTGAACTGGCCGCTCGCGTGCGTGCGCTGGCACGCCGCCGCCTCGGTCAGGCGCAGCCCTTGCTGGAGGCTGGTCTGCTGTCCATGGATACCGTGGGCCGCGAAGTGCGGGCCCAGGGCGAACGCCTGGGGCTGTCGGCACGCGAGTTTTCCGTATTGGAAATGTTGATGACGCGTCTGGGCAAGGTCGTCACCAAGCGCCAGATCGTCAATTCCTTGTCTGCCTGGGATGCTGATTTCAGCGAGAACGCCGTCGAGGTCTATGTCTACCGCTTGCGCAAGCGCCTGGAAGGTTGCGGCGTCAGTATCCAGACGGTGCGCGGCTTTGGCTACGTGCTGGAGCCATGCAGCGAGTAAGCAGCAAACCGGACGCGCGCGGCAGCATCCTGCGCCGGGGCTCGTTGGCACGCCATCTGCTGGTGCGCCTGCTACCGCCCATCCTGGCGCTGGTCTGCGTGGATATCGGTGCTACCTGGGTACTGACACATAAGCTGGATGCTTCCAGCTGGGTGTTGGAAGACGTGTTCTGGTTCATGGTGGCGGGACAACTGGCGTCTTTGCTGCTGTTCGGCTGGGTGTTGGTTGTCGGTGTGCGCTCCGGCCTGAAAGGGGTGACCGACCTGTCTGAATCACTGGGTGAGCGCAGCGCCGAGGATCTTCAGCCCTTGCCGTCGAATCACCTGCCGCTGGAAATCGTGCCGTTGGTGGAGCGCACCAATGAATTGTTGGCGCGTCTGGATGCTTCCATGGCAGCGCAGCGGCGTTTCATCGGCCATGCGGCGCACCAGTTCCGCACCCCCCTGAGCGGCCTGAAACTGGAATCCGAGTTGATGCTGGCCCGCTCTTTACCTGAGGACATCGAGGCGCGGGCGCGGCGCATCAAGTCGGTGACTGACCGCATGATCCGGCTTGGGCAGCAATTGCTGGTGTTGGCGCGGGTGGACCCGGGCGTGCGGCCGCAGGACAGCTTCGTTTCCATGGATTTGTGCGAATGGGCCAGGCACAGTGGCGCCCGCTGGCTGGGCAAGGCCAGGGAAGCCGGACTGGAGCTGGACCTGAGCGCGCCCCCGCACCCGGTCTGGATAGATGGCGACCCGTTGCTGCTGGACGAACTTCTTGGCAACCTCATAGATAACGCACTGCGCTACGCGACGGGTGCGACCATGCTGCGGCTGCGCATCGGCAGCACGCCACCGGTGCTGGTGGTGGAGGATGACGGAGTCGGCCTGGCGCCCGAAGAACAGGAGAAAATCTTCGAGGCATTCTATCGTGGGCCGTCGGCGGTGCCGGGCGGGGCAGGGCTGGGCCTGGCCATCGTCAGGGAAATTGCAGAAGCGCATGGCGCCTGGTGGCGCCTGGAAAGCCGGCCGGCCCTGTCGGGCACGCGTTTCAGCGTAGTATTTCCCGGCCCGCGCAAGGGTGCAGTGCTGAATCGGCAGGAACGCCGCAAGTGGGAATCCGCCGGTAATTGAACCGCCAGGAACTGGCCTGGCAGGCCGGTGGCCGGCCTGCCAGCGACACGCCCGCAGCCCGGGCGGCCGGATCAGCGTTTGCCGATCAGCAGGAATTCCATCAGTGCTTTTTGCACGTGCATGCGGTTTTCCGCTTCATCCCAGACCACGCTTTGCGGTCCGTCTATGACTTCGGCTGTCACTTCTTCGCCGCGATGCGCGGGCAGACAGTGCATGAAGACGGCATCGGCGTTGGCTTGCGACATCAGGCGTTCGTCCACGCGCCAGCCGGCGAAGGCTGCGCGGCGTTCGGCATTTTCCGCTTCATAGCCCATGCTGGTCCAGACGTCCGTCGTGACGAGGTCTGCGCCACGGCAGGCTTCGGCGGGGTCGTCGAATTGCTTCAGCACGTGAGGCGCGGGCTGGCCAATGCGGGCCGGGTCCAGTGCATAGCCCGGCGGCGTTGAGACATGCAAGGTGAAACCCAGCATTTCGGCGGCCTGCAACCAGGTATAGGACATATTATTCGCGTCGCCGATCCAGGCTACCGTCTTGCCCGCGATGGGGCCGCGATGTTCGATGAACGTGAAGATGTCGGCCAGGATCTGGCAGGGATGGTATTCGTTGGTCAGGCCGTTGATGACCGGCACGCGAGAGTGGGACGCAAAGCGTTCGATGCGAGTCTGCTCGAAGGTGCGGATCATGACCAGGTCCACCATGCGCGAAACGACCCGGGCGGTATCTTCGATGGGTTCGGAGCGGCCCAGCTGGGAGTCGTTGGTGGTCAGGTGGATGACGGAACCGCCAAGCTGGTACATGCCTGCCTCGAAAGAGACGCGGGTACGCGTGCTGGCCTTCTCGAACACCATGGCCAGGGTGCGGTCATGCAGGGTCAGATGCGGGATGTAACGCTTGAAGTCATCCTTGATGATGCGGGCGCGGTCGAGCAGATACAGGATCTCATCGCGGGTCAGATCAGTGAATTGCAGGAAGTGACGCAAAGGGGCAGCTTGTTGGGGTGTCTGGGTCATGGTTGTCTGCGTGATGGTTCCTGCGCCGGGCAGTCTGTGCAGCGCAGCATATGAAGCACTCCGGCCCGGGGGCCAGCGCGATTCCGCCACTGCCCGGCATGCCTGGGGCGATGCCGGACATGCGCCTGGCCAGGCCGGCGCAAAACGGGCGCCGACAACAGCTCAGGCACGTGGCCGAGCTATCTATCATACCTGACGGGCGGCAATTGGCATGTGACATGGCGCGCCATGCGCGGCACATCTGGGTTCAATCATATACAATCCCTGCGCAGGCAAGTTGCAGCGCAGGACATTTGTCTTTGTCGGGCAGCTTGCCATGTCTGTTGATCCTGGTGCGTTTTCCATGACAGAACAAGTAAGCCAACACATTATCCACGGCGTGACAGAATCGGGGCAGCGCTTTCGCCCCAGTGACTGGGCCGAGCGCCTGGCGGGCGTGATGGCTCCCTTCCGACCGGTCGGTTCCCCGGCCAGTCACCTGACCTATTCCCCTTACGTCGTGCCTACCGTCATCGACGGCGTGCGTTGCGTGGTGGTGGACAACCGCTTGCGCGAGCTCGAACCGCTGGCCTGGAAGTTCGTCATCGGCTTTGCCCAGGACAACGGCCTGAAGATCAGCGAACGCAAGGGCTGATCTCTGCACAGTCCCTCGTCATTGTCATACCTGCCGCAGCAGGCATGGCAGCACGTCAGACCGGCGTAATGACCTTGCCCGTTTCCAGGAAGCTGTGCAGGTTGCGGAACAGCAGTTCCACCATGTCTGCACGTGTTTCCACGGTGGCGCTGCCGATGTGCGGCAGCAGCACGACCTTGTCGGATTGCTTGAGCGCTTCCGGCACCTGGGGTTCATTGGCGAATACATCCAGCCCGGCGGCGCCCAGGCTGCCATCCTCGAGTGCTTGCACCAGTGCGTTTTCGTCCACCACGGAGCCGCGTGCGATATTGATCAGCGTACCGTGCGGGCCAAGCGCGCGCAGGATGGTTTGATCAACGAGGTTGCGCGTTTCGGCGCCGCCTACAGCCGCAATGACCAGGAAGTCCGACCAGGCTGCCAGTTCTTCCAGCGTTTCGGCGTAAGCGTAAGGCACGTCGTTGCGCTGGTGGCGGTTGTGGTAGCGGATTTCCATGTCGAAGCCTGAGCCGCGTCGGGCAATGGCATTGCCTATGCGGCCCAGGCCGAGTATGCCCAGTTTGCGCCCGGTCACGCGGCGGCCCAGCGGAAAGCTGCCATGCACCGAGCCCCACTGGCCGGCACGGACGAAACGGTCGCCTTCGGCGACGCGCCGGGCGCAGGCCAGCAGCAGGGCCCAGGCCAGGTCGGCAACACAGTCGGTCAGGACATCGGGAGTATTGCTGACCTGAATGCCGCGCTGGTGAGCGGCCTTGACGTCAATGGCGTCAAAGCCCACGCCCCAGCTGCAGATGGCCTGAAGGTTGGGTAAGGCATCCATGGTGGCGGCATCGCAACCGCGCACGGCAGTGGTGACCAGGGCACGAATGTTGGGGCTTTCCTGCTTCAGCAGGGCAGCGCGGTCTTCGGCCTGCCAGAGCGGCACCACGTCATAGAGGGCTTCCAGGCGTTCCTGCGCGCCAGGTGAACCGGCCAGCGGTCCCAGTTGGAGAATGCGTTTTTTTTCGGTCATGTCCAAGAATTCCGGCAATCAATAGGAAACGAAAAAATCATGCCATGACCCCGTGCCGAGCGCAAATCGGCTCGTGTCGTGCAGGCGGGCCTGACGCCAGGTAACGTTGGCAGCATGGCATGGCGCATTCAGCATCGTGCCCTTTGCCTCCTTTGCATCAAGCCGGCCTTGCCTCTGCAGTCGAAAAAAAGCCCCGGAACGTGTCAGGGGCTGGATGCCATGCGGCAGATGATTGGTCAGGCAGCTACGCGGTTGCTGGTATCCACTTGTGTGTCAGTGGCAATTGACGGCAGTGGTGGATGGGCGGCGTCTGCCAGCGGTGCCGGTGCGTCGATGATGGTGCTGACTTCCAGTGCTTGCGGAAAGACCAGCAGCACAGCGCCGCCTTGTTTGTCGTCCACCAGTTGAGCCTGGATTTGTCCGGCAGGCAGTTGCAGTGTGATGCCTTCCTGCCAGTCGTCCTGTTTGCTGGCATAGGAAACGAAGGCAGGCGTACGCAGGATGTTGCTCAGCCGGAAGCCGAGATCTTCCGGCAGGTTGAGGCTCAGCAGGCGCTCTGCATTCTGGTTGCACCAGGTAAGCTGCAGTTCGCCATCCAGGCGCAGCACCCCGAAGGGTAAGGCATTGAGCATGGTCTGCCAGTCATCGAACACGGTGTGAGCCTGTTCGGTCTGTTTGCGCAGATGTCGATGCTGGCGGTAGATATTGGCGATCAGTTCGTCGTAGCCCCGAAGCGCAGCGGGTGGCGTGCTGTCAAGCTGAACCGACCAGTGCAGAAGCCGTTGCTGGCGCCGCCGGCTGCGCCAATACAGGGCGAGGACACCCAGCGCACAGACGATAAGGCCCGCGTAACCGCCCAGTGCCGTTTGCACGCCCACCGCGACAGCAAATACCAGCAGCAAGGGGAGAGGAATGGCGAAATTGGAGGGAGTCATTGGCACGTGCATGTAGCGTCGCGTGAAATAAAGACTAACGGAATATAACCCCTGAAACGGGATCGGCCGGAAACCATCGCTGCTATTGAACCGGTTGCACGCTGCATGAATGTGACTATTGGCCGAAATCCCATGCCGGAAGAATCGAGTTCAAGAGGCTGGCGGAGACTGTATTTGTTACATGTTGCGCTATTTTTTGTCGCCGGGTCGCCCCGAGACAAAAACGTTGCCTTGCGGAGGCACCGCATAGGAGGCCCTTTTCCGATGCAGCTGCAGCGTAGTAAATCAATATTGCATCAACCGCCGCCGCGGCGCAGGCCAGCGCACGGTATCGCAGGATTGATGCAGGCACTGCCATGCAAGAAGGCGTGCGTTACGATGTGAACTTCAGCTTGCCGCTTTTTTTCGCGCCCTTGGTGCCCTGGCACAGGGGGGCACCGCAAGGTGGAAAAATAGCAGGGCGGGCGACAGAATGGATGGATTTCGGAGACAACATGGCAGAGATTTCAATATTGGATCTGGCCCGCATCGGCGAGGATGCCGATGCCGGGGCCGCGCTGCGGCGCGCCAGGGACCTGGCGGCGCATGCGGAGCAGTGGGGCTATTCGCGCTTCTGGGTAGCGGAACACCACAATATGCGCGGCATTGCCAGTTCGGCGACAGCGGTGGTGATCGGCTACATCGCCGCCGGGACCCGTCGCATCCGCATCGGCGCGGGGGGTGTCATGCTGCCCAATCACTCGCCGCTGGTCATTGCCGAGCAGTTCGGTACGCTGGCCAGCCTGTATCCCGGCCGTATCGACCTGGGGCTGGGCCGCGCGCCAGGCACTGACCAGGCCACTCTGCGCGCCTTGCGTCGCCACCCGGCGGCGGCGGACCGTTTTCCGGAGGATGTGCTGGAATTACAGGCGTTGCTGGGGCCGGCACGTACCGGGCAGTCTCTGTTCGCAGTGCCGGGCGTGGGCACGGAGGTGCCGCTGTGGATTCTCGGTTCGAGCACCTTCGGCGCCCGGCTGGCCGCAGAATTGGGCCTGCCGTTCGGTTTCGCCTCGCATTTCGCGCCTGAATACCTGCTGATGGCGTTGGATATCTATCGCAGCAATTTCCGGCCCTCGCAACAACTGGCCCGCCCGCATGCCATGGTCGGCGTGAATATCATTGCGGCGGCCACCGATGAGCAGGCTCGCCGGCTGGCGACCACGCAGCAAATGTCGTCGACCAACCAATTGCGCGGCACGCGAGGCCTGAGCCAGCCGCCCATCGACGACATCGACACCTACTGGACCGCGGACGAAGCCCGTCGTGTGCGGCAGAAGCTGGCGCGCAGCATCGTCGGTACGCGGGACACCGTGGCCGAAGGCATCGCCCAGCTATTGAACGAAACCCTGGCCGACGAGCTGATGATCGTTTCCGATGTTTACGAGTTCGAGCACCGTTTGCGTTCCTATGAACTTATCAGCCAGGCGCATGCAATGGTGGCCGGCGTATAGTAGGCAGCCTCGTTTTAGGCAGTCCTGTCAGGGCGCTGCTTGTTTCATTTTTTCTCGATAAGGAGCTTCATCATGACCGAGATTTCCCGTTCCCCTGGCGCCGGCCTGTTCCTGCGCCGTCTGCTTGCGGTGGCAGGCCTGGGCCTGGGCGCCATGTTCGCGGCTGGATCCGTGGCAGCCAATCCGGCAACGGACCCAGCGACTGACCTGAAGCCGTTTCCTGCCCCGCAGGCTGGCCAGACGCGCTATGTGCTGAACCTGGAAAGCCGCCCGCTGGAAGAGGACTACGAAGTCCAGCTGATCGTCGGCAAAACCATCCCCACCGATTGCAACCGCCAGTGGTTCATGGGTAGCCTTTCCGAGGAAACCGTGCAGGGCTGGGGCTATGGCTATTACGTGCTGAATGATGTGAAGGGGCCTGCGAGCACTTTGATGGGTTGTCCGGAAGAGAGCCGGAAAGACCGCTTCGTGAGTGTTCAGGGCGAGGGGTTCAAGGTGCGCTATAACAGTCGCCTGCCACTCGTTGTTTATGTTCCGGAAGGCTTCCAGCTGCGCTACCGCCTGTGGCGCGCCAGCGATGAAACCTGGGAAGTCAGCGCTGCGGACTGAAAATGCTGGAAACTTTTGCCATTCTGATGCTGTGCCAAGGCATCGGAGAGCTGTTGGGCCGTCTCCTGCACCTGCCTGTTCCCGGGCCGGTGCTGGGGATGGTGCTGCTGTTCTGTTTGCTGCGGGCGCGCCCGCAGCTTTTGACCCGCATGGAAGCGACGGCCAATGCGCTGTTGCAACATCTTTCCATCCTGTTCGTGCCGGCAGGCGTCGGCATCATCGCCGCCTTTGGCATGTTGCGTGAACACTGGTTGGGCATTCTTTTATCGCTGGTGATCAGTACGATTCTCACTCTCGTGGTAACCGGCCTGGTTGCGCGCTGGATGGTGGATAGCGACCGCAAGCGTGCCGCGGGAGAGACACATCATGAGTGACGCCGCTACGGGCGGGTTGGTGGGCTATCTGGCCGCTTCTCCGTTGCCAGGGCTGACGCTGACCCTGTGCGCGTTTCTGGTTGCGCAATGGGCGCATGTACGTACCGGCCGAGCGCCCTGGGCCAATCCGGTTGCCATCGCCGTTTTTCTGGTGACGGGCATTCTGGCATTGGGGGGCATTCCCTACGATGTCTATTTTGATAGCGCGCAATTCATCCACTTCCTGCTCGGTCCCGCGACCGTGGCACTGGCAGTGCCGCTGGCACGGCTCTGGCCCAGGCTCAAGCTCGCCTGGCGCCCGTTGACAGCAGGCCTGCTGGCCGGATCGGTCATGGCAATCGTGTCGGGCACCACAATGGTATTGTTGATGGGTGGCGATAAGGTGCTGGCGATGTCCATGGTGCCTAAATCCGCCACGTCGCCGATTGCGATGAGCGTTGCGGAGCACCTGGGTGGCCTGCCGTCGCTGGCCGTATCCTTTACGCTGGTGGCGGGCATGGTGGGCGCCATCGTTGGGGTTTCCGTCCTGCGCCTGTTGCGCCTGGATACTTCGGTGTTGGGCGGCTTTGCCCTGGGTGTGGCATCGCACGGCATCGGGACGGCACGTGCTTTCCAGGTCTCCATGGACATGGGAGCGTTTGCCGGGCTGGGCATGGGGCTCAACGGGATTGTGACCGCCGTGTTGGCGCCCTGGATGGCACCGGTGATCATGTGGTTGTTTGGATGAGTGCAGAAAATACTTCCGGCGCTGCCGCCTTGCCCGACGCCGTTGCTGCGGCCAGCCTGACCGACGCCGCCCGCATGCGCCGCGCGATGGCGCAGGCTGCCGAGGCGGCAGCCCGGGGAGAGGTGCCGGTAGGCGCGTTGATCGTGGATGCCGAGGGCAACGAGATCGCCGTGGGCGGAAATCGTGTCATTGGTGACAGCGACCCCAGCGCGCATGCGGAAATCGTGGCGTTGCGCCGGGCTGCGGCCAACGCCGGTAATTACCGCCTGCCGGGCGCCACTTTGTATGTCACGCTGGAACCGTGCGCCATGTGCATGGGTGCCATGATGCATGCGCGCCTGGCGCGCGTCGTGTTCGGTGCCACAGACCCCAAGACCGGAGCGTGTGGCAGCGTGCTTGATCTATCGGCCTACAAGGTCTTGAACCACCATACGGCAGTGCAGGGCGGCGTGCTGGCGCAAGAATGTGGCGAGCAGTTGCGCGCGTTCTTTCGTGAGCGCCGCCTGCTCAAGAAAACGCAGCAGGAGCAGCAATGAGTTCTTCCAATGCACACGAGCCCGGCGGCGCAGTCACTCGCGGCGGGCAGGCGCGTGCCATTTATGTGATGTCGCCCGCAGGGGCAATCCGCGATCAGGCAGAGTTGTTGCGTGGCGCCGATTATCTGCGTTCGCTGGGTTTCGAGGTGACGCTGGACCCGGCGGCTGCTGGACGCTATCAGCGTTTTTCCGGTACTGACGACGAGCGCCTGGCGGCGTTCGAGCGCGCCATGGCCCAGCCCGCCGGCATTGTCATGGCGACGCGTGGCGGTTACGGCCTGAGCCGGCTGCTGCACCGCCTGGATTGGGCCGCCTGGGCGGGCTCCGGCAAGCGTTTCGTCGGGTATAGCGATTGCACGGCATTCAGCCTGGGTCTGCTGGCCAGTACTGGAGCAGGCAGTGATGCCGGGCCAATGGTATGCGGCGACTTCGGCGCGCTGACGCCCGATTCATCCATGGTGGCAAGTTTTCTTGCCGCCATGGATGAGTCACTCTTGCTGGCCGATTTTTCGCCGGTCTGGCCCGCATCGGCCGGGCTCGCCGATGGTATGGCGGGCAGGGCGGCCAGCGGGCAGGCCGAAGGCACGCTCTGGGGGGGCAATCTGGCGCTGCTGGTGTCTTTGATAGGAACGCCTTACCTGCCGCAGGTACAGGACGGCATCCTGTTCCTGGAGGATGTCGGCGAATCGCCATTCCGGGTGGAACGCATGCTTAGTCAGTTGCTGCATGCCGGTATCCTGGGGGGGCAGCGAGCCGTCCTGCTGGGCCGCTTTACCGATAGCGGCGCCCCCGAACGCCAGCAGGGCCATGATCTCGAGCAGGTTTTCGACTGGCTGGCGGGCCAGGTGCAGGTACCGCTGATTGGCGGCCTGCCGCATGGCCATGTACCAGGTATCCTGACGCTGCCGATAGGCGCACGGGTCTGCCTGCAATGGCAGGCCGGGCGTGCCCGGTTGTCGCGCCGCTGAACCTTGCTGCACGAGGCCTGGCACTGGCGGCCTGCAGGCCGGGAAAGCGGCTTTCCGGCAGCGCCGCCAACCGTGGCCGGTGCCGTGTGAAGGCCGTGCCCGGCGTGGCCGGGATGCGTTTGCCGTCGGCGCTTGGTACACTCGCTGTTTCTCCAGGCATTTCCCCCTGGCGCCCGGCGGCGTCTGCCTGGCCTGTCCTGCAGGCCGCCAATCTGTTTCTTCTCTTCCCCTTATCGTGATCTCTACAGCCAATCTCACAATTCAGTTCGGCCCGAAACCCCTGTTCGAAAACGTTTCGGTCAAGTTCGGCGATGGCAATCGCTACGGCCTGATCGGTGCCAATGGTTCCGGCAAGTCCACCTTCATGAAAATCATCGGTGGTGATCTGGAGCCGAGTGCGGGCAATGTGACGCTGGACCCGGGCCTGCGGCTGGGCAAGCTGCGCCAGGACCAGTTCGCTTTCGAGGATGTCCGCGTGCTGGACGTGGTCATGATGGGCCATGCGGAAATGTGGCAGGCCATGAGCGAGCGCGACGCCATCTACGCCAATGCGGATGCGACGGAAGAAGATTACATGCGCGCGGCCGACCTGGAGGCGCAGTTCGCCGAGTATGACGGCTATACCGCCGAGGCGCGTGCCGGTGAGCTGCTGCTGGGCCTGGAAATTCCGGTGGAGCAGCACAACCTGCCCATGCGTGAAGTCGCCCCTGGCTGGAAGTTGCGCGTGCTACTGGCGCAGGCGTTGTTTTCCGCGCCGGACGTACTGCTGCTCGACGAGCCGACCAATAACCTGGATATCCACACCATTCACTGGCTGGAAGAAGTGCTCAACGGCTACCAGAGCACCATGATCATCATCAGTCACGATCGCCACTTCCTGAACCAGGTCTGCACGCACATGGCCGACCTGGATTATCGCGAGTTGCGCATCTACCCCGGCAACTACGACGATTACATGCTGGCCTCGGCCCAGGCGCGCGAACGCGTCATGGCGGCCAACAGCAAGGCCAAGGAACGCATTACCGAACTGCAGGACTTCGTGCGGCGTTTCGCCGCCAACAAGTCGAAGTCGCGTCAGGCCACCTCGCGCCTGAAGCAGATCGACCGCATCAAGGCGGATACGGTGGAGGTCAAGCCGTCGTCGCGCCAGAACCCGTATATCCGTTTCGAGCAGAACAAGGTCATGCATCGCCTGGCGCTGACGGTCGAGGGCATTTCCAAGGCCTACGACCATCCGGTCATCCAGCCGTTCTCGGCCATGGTCGATGCCGGGGAAAAGATCGCCATTATTGGTGCCAACGGCGTGGGTAAAACGACGCTGCTGCGCATGCTGGCGGGCGACCTCGCGTCGGACAGCGGCATGGTGAAGTGGTCCGAGAATGCCGATATCGGCTATATGGCGCAGGACGTGTCTGACCAGTTCGATACGGACCAGCAGCTGTTCGACTGGATGAGCCGCTTCCGCCAGCCCGGCGACGAAGATCAGGCCATCCGTTCTGTACTGGGCCGCCTGCTGTTTTCCAGCGACGATCTGCCCAAGAAGGCGCGCGTGCTGTCCGGTGGCGAGAAGAATCGCATGACCTTCGGCCGCCTGATGCTGGGTCGGCATAATGTGCTGCTGATGGACGAACCGACCAACCACCTGGATATGGAATCCATCGAGTCGTTGCAGCTGGCGCTGGAGAAGTTCGAAGGCACACTGATTTTCGTGTCCCATGACCGTGAGTTCGTCAGCGGCCTGGCAACGCGTATTTTCGAGATCCAGGATGGCGGCAAGGTGAACGATTACCGTGGCACCTATGAAGAGCTGCTGGCCTCCAAGGGCGTGGCTGGCTGATTCTGGACGCCGCAGTGAGCAGCACGCCTATCTGCACCCTGGAAGGGCCGGCCAGTTACGAGGAAGACGTCAAGAAGAGCCGTTTCCTCGCACTGGCCTGGCCGGTGAGTGAGGTCGAGCAGGCCCTGGCCCATTTCGCCGCTGCCAGCGATCCGGAAGCCACGCACAATTGCTGGGCCTATCGGATTGGTGCGCAGTATCGCTTCAATGATGACGGCGAGCCCGGCGGGACTGCCGGGCGTCCCATCCTGCAGGCGATAGAGGGGCAGGGGCTGGATCAGGTGGCAGTATTGGTGATCCGCTGGTTCGGCGGTATCAAGCTGGGAGCCGGCGGGCTGGTGCGGGCCTATTCCGGCGCTGCGGCGCAATGCCTGCGCCTGGCGCCCAAGCGCGTCATTATTCCCAGCCGGCTGGTGGAAACGGCAGTGGTGTTTGCCGATCTGGCGCGCTGCCAGGCTTTCGTGCTGGGCCAGGGTGCCGAGGTTATGGCTGAGCATTATGACGGGGAAGGCGTGTCCTGGGTGCTGAAGGTGCCGGAGAGCGCACTCGATAGCGTGCGGCGCGGCCTGGTGGATATGACCCGCGGCAAGGCCCCCTGGAAGGTCCAGGATGAGGCTGGCGACGCGGGTTGAGTCGTGTCTTTGTCCTTGTGTTGTGGCGCGGGCGCCGAGGCTCAAGCACGCGCCCCCTTGTTTCCCCGCTGTTAACTATGGGCTCTGGAAGCTGCGGATAGCGTTTCACGCCGGCGGACTGGCCTGGTTTGCGTTGTTGGTGCGTCAGATGCCTGCTTTTGGCACACCGGTGTCGCTTGCAGTGCACCGTCTGGAGGCAAGACGTCCGTTCCGGGGCGATGATGGCGCGCCGGATCTGCGGCGGCAAGGTTGGCATGAAAAATGCTTGAGAGGCAGTGAAGCCTGCCACGCGGCCCGTTTTCCGGGCTGGCGGACAGGGTGTCATGGCCCCGAGCCATTCCTCTTGCCTATGCCTGGATCCCATCATGAAGAATACCTTGCTAGTCGCCTCGCTTGCCACTGCTGCGCTGGGTCTTGCCCTGGGCGCGCCGCCCGCCCGGGCCGAAACCGATCTGGGTTCCGGATTTACCCTGTCAGGCAATGCCACGTTGACCAATGACTACCGTTTCCGGGGCTATTCCCAGACCAATTTCCGTCCTGCCGTGCAATTGGGGGTGGATTTGACGCATACCTCCGGCTTTTACCTGGGGAACTGGAATTCGAACGTGGCCGATAACGTCTTCAACGAGGCGAACCTGGAAATGGATTTCTATGGCGGCTGGAGTGGCGAGCTGGGTCACGGCCTGGGGCTGGATATCGGCGTGCTGCAGTATTGGTATCCGGGTTCTGACAAAACCCCGGTGGCAGGCAAGGGCGGCAATTTCAGCAATACGGATCTGTACCTGGGCCTGAGCTATGAGGCGTTCAGCCTGAAGTATTCGTACTCGCCCAGTGATTTCTTCAATACGCCGGATAGCAAAGGCACCTGGTACCTGGATGCGTCGGCCAGCTTTGACCTGGGCGACGGCTGGGGGCTGGATGCCCATCTTGGCTATCAGAAGCTGAAGAACCAGGTGGATATGAATGGCGATGGCATCGGCCATTATGTGGATTATCGGCTGGGCGTCAGCAAGGATCTGAATGGCTGGGTGCTGGGGCTGGCGGCGGTTGGCGCGAGTGACAGCAATTGGCTGCCTACCCGCAGCGGCAAGGAGTCCGGCCGTCTGGGCGCGGTATTCTCGGTCTCCCGCGCATTCTGAAGCGGGCAGGCAGAAAAAAAATGGGTACCGCCATGGCGGTACCCATTTTTACATCGGCAAAAGGGACGCTGGTGCAGGACGGCAGCGGCCGCTCTGTATGACCGGGTCAGCCAGGGAAGCAGGCGTAGCGGATGATGAACAGCGCCGCCACGACCCAGGTGGCAGGGTGCACCTCGCGGATGCGGCCGGTGCCGGTCTTCAGGATCACGTAGCTGATGAAGCCGAAGGCCAGGCCGTTGGCGATGGAATAGGTGAAGGGCATCATCAGGACGGTGAGCGCTGCTGGCGTGGCTTCGGTGATGTCGCCCCAGTTGATATCCGTCATTTCACGCATCATCAGGCCGGCTACGTACAGCAGCGCGGGCGCTGTCGCGTACGCCGGCACGGAGCCGGCCAGCGGCGCGATGAAAAGGGCTGCCAGGAACAGGATGGCGACAACCAGCGCGGTCAGGCCGGTGCGGCCGCCAGCCTGCACGCCGGATGCGCTTTCAACGAATGCGGTCGTGCTGCTGGTGCCCAGCGCCGAACCCGCGATGATGGCCGTGCTGTCCGCAAACAGTGCGCGGCCCAGGCGGTTGGGCTTGCCTTCCGGCAGCAGGTTGGCGCGTTTGGCGACGCCCACCAGGGTGCCGGTGGCATCGAAGACTTCTACCAGGACGAATACCAGGATCACGCTGATGAATCCGGTCTGCAGCACGCCGACGACATCCAGTTGCATGAAGGTGGGCAGGATGCTGGGCGGCATGGAGAATACACCGGCAAAGTCGTTGTAGCCCAGCACCATCGACAGCACGGTAATGACCAGAATGCCGATGAGGATGGCGCCGCGCACGCGCAGGGCGTCCAGGATGGCAATCAGGAAAAAGCCGCCCAGCGTCATCAGCGGGGCGTGATGGTGCATGTCGCCCAGCGCCACTTTGGTTGCCTCGTTGGCGACGATGATGCCAGAGGTGCTGAGCGCGATGATCGCCAGGAACAGTCCGATGCCGGCAGCAATGGCGCTGCGCAAGGATTTGGGTATGCCGTCGATCAGCCAGGCTCGTATGCCGGTGGCCGTCAGGATGATGAAAATCAGCCCGGAAATGAAGACTGCCCCCAGCGCCTGTTGCCAGCTGTAGCCCATGACGCCGACCACGGTGAAGGCAAAGAACGCGTTCAGGCCCATGCCGGGTGCCATGCCGACCGGCCAGTTGGCCACCAGCGCCATGATGACCGAACCCAGTGCGGCGGCCAGGCAGGTGGCGACGAAGACGGCGCTGCGGTCCATGCCGGTTTTGGACAGGATGTCCGGGTTGACGAAGATGATGTAAGACATCGTCAGGAAGGTGGTGATTCCGGCGATGATCTCGGTGCGCGCGTCTGTGCCGTGCTCACGTAGTTTGAAGAGTTGCTCCAGCATGGGGGTTCCCAGAGAGAAAGTCGATAAAGGGCGTCCGGTGGGCATCCGGGGTTCGCATTGGCTTTTTGCAGGCCCAGGCCTGCGGCGGGCGCGGGAATGGGCCTGGCGTGCAATGGCCACGGCGGAAGTCCGCGCAGAAATTACCACTTTTCGCGGGGAAATGCAGCGTTTTCCGCCAGCGCCACTGCGAGAAACTCCGGGTTTGGATGTAAACTTCGGCCGCATGATCATCCTGGGATTCGAAAGCTCCTGCGACGAGACCGGCGTAGCCGTCGTCTGTACGGAGCGTGGGCTGTTGGCCCATGCATTGCACACACAAATCGCCATGCATGCCGATTATGGCGGCGTGGTGCCTGAACTTGCCTCGCGCGACCATATTCGCCGCGCCTTGCCCCTGACGACTGAAGTCCTGGCTCAGGCGGGCCTGGTGCTGGGTGACGTCGATGCCATCGCTTATACCGCCGGCCCTGGTCTGGCAGGCGCGCTGCTGGTGGGCGCCAGCGTGGCGCAATCCATGGCCTGGACGCTGGGCGTGCCGGCCATTCCTATTCATCACCTGGAAGGCCACTTGCTGTCGCCCAGGCTGGCCACGCCCCAGCCGGCGTTTCCTTTTGTCGCGCTGCTGGTCAGCGGCGGGCATACCCAGCTCATGCGTGTCGATGGTGTCGGGCGCTATGAATTGCTGGGTGAAACCCTGGACGATGCCGCTGGCGAAGCTTTTGACAAAAGTGCCAAACTGCTGGGCCTGGGTTATCCCGGCGGGCCGGCGCTATCGGCGCTGGCGGAACAGGGCGATGCCGACCGTTTCGAACTGCCACGCCCTATGCTGCATAGCGGCGACCTGGATTTCAGCTTCAGCGGCCTGAAGACCGCCGTGCTGACAAAAGTGAAGGCGGCCAATGCCAATGGTGCCATGGACGAGCAGACCCGCGCGGATCTGGCCGCTGCCACGCAGCGTGCGATTGTCGAGGTCTTGATTGCCAAGGCAGCGAAAGCCCTGCGCCAGACCGGGCTCAAGCGCCTGGTGGTGGCGGGGGGCGTTGGCGCCAATCGTCTGCTGCGCCAGAGGCTGGAAACCGCACTCAGGCCGCTCAAGGGCGAGGCGTTTTTCCCGCCACTGGCTTTGTGTACCGATAACGGCGCAATGATTG
Source organism: Kerstersia gyiorum (assembly GCF_048595715.1). NCBI lineage: Bacteria > Pseudomonadati > Pseudomonadota > Betaproteobacteria > Burkholderiales > Alcaligenaceae > Kerstersia > Kerstersia gyiorum. The sequence continues at coordinate 2,061,348 of NZ_CP169556.1, read as the reverse complement.
CCTTTGCGGCGGCCCAGCGCGTCCAGGCGGGGCTGTGGTCGCCAGAGGACGATCCCGCTACCAGTCTGCAGCATGCTTTTACGGTGCGCCCGCGCTGGGATCTGGCTGAGGTTTCCCGCGCCTAGCCATGGCTGTGCCGGGCGCTGCCGATAGCGGGCGCCTGGTGCTCTGGCAGATTAACGTTTGCGTTGCTTGCGGGCGTCGGTGTTGGGGTGCATTTTCCCGGAAAGCGAGGCATTGCCGCCATGCTGCGACTTTTTCTGGCCGATGCGGCTTTCCTTGCCTGCCAAGAGGCGTTCGATGTTGGCGCGGTGGCGGGTGAAGAGCAGCAGGCTCATGACGACGATGGCGGTACCGACTGCCATGCTTGAGCGCCAGGCAATGCCGGAACCGAGGATATAGAACAGCGGCGCGGCGGCGGCGGCAATCAGTGCAGCCAGCGAGGAATACCGCCAGATCAGCGCCGAGGCCAGCCAGGTGAGGGCCACCAGCAGCGCCAGCCAGGGCGCTAGACCCAGCAGCACACCCAAGGCCGTCGCCACGCCTTTGCCGCCCTTGAACCCCAGGAACAGGGGGAAGAGGTGGCCGAGGAAGACAGCAATGGCGGTCAGGGCCAGCACGCTGGTGCCCATGTCATATTCCGGCCCCCAGGTACGCAGCGTCCATACCGGCAGCCAGCCTTTGGCGGCATCGCCCAGCAAGGTCAGCGCTGCAGCCGTCTTGTTGCCGGTACGCAGGACATTGGTGGCGCCCGGGTTGCCCGACCCATACTGGCGCGGGTCCTGCAAGCCCATGATCTTGCTGACGATCACGGCAAAAGGCAGGGAGCCTATGAGATAGGCCAGGGGCACGATGATCCAGGGCAGCACGGCGTATTCGTTCATGGGGGAAATCTGGGCAAAAGGCAGTCAAGCGAGGCCGCCTATTGTAAGGTATGAGTCTGGCGATGCACGTATGCAATTGGCCGCGCGAGGGGGACAGACAGCCGGCCCTGCCGGGGTTGGTCCTCAGATAGTGCGCAGAATCTGGCTGTTTGACAATGTCGCGGTGGGCGGAAACGGTGCCGGCGGGTACAATCAGGCGCTGCCGGCCCGATGGGGATGAGTCTGAATCAGGCACGCCGGCAGCTTTACGAATGGACAGGAAAAATATGCGCATTTTGATTTCCAACGATGATGGTTACTCCGCTCCTGGACTGCAGGCGCTGGTTGATGCGCTGCATGGCCTGGGAGAGTTGACAGTCATCGCACCGGAAGCCAATCACAGCGGCGCATCCAATTCGCTGACCTTGTCCCGGCCACTGACCGTGCGCACCGCAAGCAATGGTTTTCTCTGCGTCAACGGTACGCCTTCCGATTGCGTGCATATCGCATTGACCGGCTTGCTCGACCAGATGCCGGATCTTGTCGTTTCGGGCATCAATAATGGCGCGAACATGGGGGACGACACCCTGTATTCGGGTACGGTGGCGGCGGCAATGGAAGGTTATCTGTTCGGCGTGCCCGCCATTGCCTTTTCGCTGGTGGAGAAGGGTTGGTCCAACCTGGACGCTGCCGCCGCCGTGGCGCGGCAGATCGTTGAACGCCAGGTGGCGCGCCCGCTGACGGCGCCGTCGCTGCTGAGCGTCAATATTCCGAACCTGCCGCTGCACGAAATCAAGCCACCGCGCGTGACGCGGCTCGGGCGTCGCCATCCTTCGTCGCCGGTCATCCGCTCGGCCAATCCGCAAGGTGAGGTCATCTACTGGATCGGTCCGTCTGGCGCCGCTGCCGATGCTGCGCCCGGCACGGATTTCCATGCCTTGTCCGAAGGCGCGGTGTCCGTGACGCCGCTGCAAACCGACCTGACCCATCACGGCCAGTTGCCGCGTTTGCACGATTGGCTGGCCTGAGCCACTTATGAGCAAGCAGCCTCCCGTCAACCCCGCTGATCCGCCGCCAGCGCGTCGCACCGGTATTTCCGCCGGCAGCAACGCGCTGCATGGTATTACGCCGGCAAACAGCAATACGCGGGTGTCGGCGGCGGTATTGCCGCCACGCAATAGTGCAGACGCGGGCGCGATTGGCAGGTCCGTGGGCAACCTTGGGCTCAATTCCGACCGCATGCGGGCCGCCATGGTGCAGCGCCTGGGCGCGCAGGGCATCACGGACGAAGCCGTGCTGCGTGCCATGAACGAAGTTCCGCGCCATCGCTTTGTGGACGAAGCCCTGGCAAGCCGGGCCTATGAGGATGCGGCGCTACCCATTGGTTTTGGCCAGACGATTTCGCAGCCGTGGGTCGTGGCGCATATGATTGCGCTGGGTATGGCGGACAAGGCGCCGCGTCGTGTGCTGGAAGTCGGTGCAGGTTGCGGCTACCAGGCCGCGGTCCTGTCGCGGTTGGTGCGCGAGGTGCATGCCATCGAGCGCATGCGCGGCCTGTATGATCTGGCCCGGGCCAATCTGGCCGACCCGATGTATCGCAATATTCGCCTGGTCTATGGCGACGGCATGGCGGGTTTGCCCAAAGCCGCGCCATTTGACATGATTATCGTTGCCGCAGCTGGGCTGTCTATTCCCGATGCCCTGTTGCAGCAATTGGCGCGTGGCGGCCGGCTGGTCGCCCCGGAAGGCGGCGCGCAGCAGCGCCTGGTGGTCATCGAGCGCACCGGCCCGCAGCAATGGCGGCGCCAGGAACTCGACGCGGTCCGTTTCGTTCCGCTCAAGCCCGGCATACAATCCTGATTATTGGCGCTTTGTGCAGAGCACAAGGCATGAACGTATTTTTATCGCTATGACGAATTTATCCTCGACGCGCAATTTCCGACTTCCCGTGCTGGCAGCCGCCCTGGTTCTGGCTGGCTGCGCTTCCCAGCAGCCAGCGCCTATCGTGGACGGCGCCGCGGCCAGGCCCGCGGCCGTCGACACGCCCGCACCGTCGGCCGGCATTCCCGGCGCGTCCTATACGGTGCAGCCGCGCGACACGCTGTACCAGATTGCCCGTAGCAACAATGTTTCGGTGGAAGATCTGCGCCGCTGGAACAACATCACCGACCCGACGCAACTGCGCATCGGCCAGGTGCTGCGCCTGTCTCCGGCCGGCAGCGCTGTCGCGGGCGGCGCTGCGTCGACGGGCACTGGCAGCACTCAGGTGGCAGCCATTGCCGACCCCAAGCCGGTGGCGGTGCAAACGCCCAAACCGGTGGAAACACCGGCTGCGACGCCTGCCACGGCAAAGCCGGGCAGCACCACTGCGCCGGATGAGAAGAGTGTCGTGCGTGCGGCTGACGCCAACCTGATCGACTGGGGCTGGCCGTCCAACGGCAAGCTGATCCAGGGCTTCAACTCCAATACCAAGGGTATAGACATCGACGGCCAGCCGGGCGATCCGGTCGCGGCTGCTGCTGCCGGCCAGGTCATGTATAGCGGCAATGGCGTGCGTGGCCTGGGCAACCTGATCATCATCAACCATACCGGCGGCTTCATTACCGCCTATGCGCATAACCGCAAGTTGCTGGTCAAGACCGGCGACAAGGTGACGCGCGGCCAGCGCATCGCTGAATTGGGCCAGACGGATACCACTTCGCCGCGCCTGCATTTCGAAGTGCGCCGCCAGGGAACGCCAGTTGATCCGCTCAAGTACCTGCCGCACCGATGACACCGACACTCGTCTTCGACCTTGAAACCCTGCCTGACGTCGAAGGGTTGCGGCGCCTGAACGGTTGGGGCGCGGACGTGTCCGACACCGAAGTCGCCGAGCGTGCCTTTGCGGCGCGGCGCGAAGCCACGGGCAGCGATTTCCTGCCGCTGCACCTGCAGCGCGTGGCAGTGATCGGCTGTACCTTCCGCGACGACAGCGGCTTTCGAGTGCGCACGCTGGGCAAGCCCGGTGATTCCGAAGCCTCGCTGATTGCCAGCTTTTTCAAGACCATAGAGCGCTATACGCCCACGCTGGTCAGCTGGAATGGTTCCGGCTTCGACCTGCCTGTGTTGCATTACCGCAGCCTCATCCATGGGTTGCAGGCGCCCCGGTACTGGGACATGGGCGAGGACGACCGGGATTTCCGCTTCAACAATTACATTTCCCGCTATCACCAGCGCCATACCGACCTCATGGACCTGCTGGCCAAGTACAACGGGCGCGCCAATGCTCCGCTGGATGAACTGGCCAAGCTGTGTGGCTTTCCCGGCAAGCTGGGCATGGATGGCAGCCAGGTCTGGCCCGCATGGCAGGCGGGCAAGGAAGATGAGGTCCGGGCCTACTGCGAGACTGACGTCGTCAATACCTGGCTGGTCTATTGCCGCTTCCGCATGCTGCGCGGCGAACTGGACCCGCAAAGCTATGAGGCCGAGGTCCAGCTGGTGCGCGATACCCTGGCGGCCAGCGGCGAACCGCACTGGCAGGAGTATCTGGCCGCCTGGGAGGCAGAGCGCGGCCTTTGAGCCTGCCTGCCCGATGGGCTTATTGCGAAGCAAGCAAAAGTAAACGCCGGCCAGTGCGCCGGCGTTGCTGATTCCGCTGCTGATGCTGCGTCGTGCCGTTCTGCGGGCAGGAAAATACCGTAGGACAGGCGCTGCGGATGGGCAGCAGTCGCAGTAAAACAGATTTATTTGGTCAAAAAACGAACATCTTGTGGTGCGGGCGAGACAATTTCTGGCGCCTGACCGTCAAGGATTGAAAACGAAATCGGGTGGCCTTTGGCCTGTTTCCCCATGCAAGAAACACTAGATATTGAATCGCTGGACATGGAGGCGCGCGGCGTCGCCCATCGTGAGGGCAAGGTCGTTTTCGTGGAGGGCGCGCTACCTGGCGAGCGCGTCGTGGCGCGGCCACTGAAAACCAGGCCGTCCTACGAAGTGGCTGAAGTCGAGCGCGTGCTCAGTGCGTCTACGCAGCGTGTGCTGCCCCGGTGCCGGCACTTTGGCGTCTGTGGCGGCTGTGCCATGCAGCACCTGGAGCCTGCGGCCCAGGTGGCCGTCAAGCAACGCGTACTCGAGGACGCTTTCGCGCATATCGGCAAGTTGAAGCCGGCCAGCATGCTGGCGCCTTTGCAGGGTCCGGCATGGGGTTACCGCTTCCGGGCGCGCTTGAGCGTGCGGGTGGTGCCCAGCCAGGGCGGGGTGTTGATCGGTTTTCGCGAACGCAAGAGCAGCTTTGTGGCCGATATCCGTGAGTGCCATGTTCTGCCTGCGCATGTGTCGCATCTGTTGGAGCCTTTGCATGTGCTGGTGGCTGGCTTGTCCGCCCCGGACCGCGTACCCCAGATTGAGCTGGCGGTCGGCGATCAGGTGACGGTGCTGGTCCTGCGCCACCTGACCCCTCTCAAGCGCCAGGACATCGAACTGTTGCGCGGGTTCGGCGAACAGCATGGCATTTCCTGGTGGCTGCAGCCTGGCGGTCCGGAGACCGCACATCCCCTGGTGCGGGGCGATGACGCCCGGTTGGCCTATCTCTTGCCGGCCTATGGCCTGCGCATGCCGTATCGCCCCACGGACTTCACCCAGGTCAACCATGCGCTCAACCGGGTGCTGGTCGTGCGGGCCTTGACGCTGCTGCAATGCCAGCCCCAGGACAGAGTGGCGGATCTCTTCTGTGGGCTGGGCAATTTCAGCCTGCCGCTGGCAAGCTGTAGCCGCGAAGTCGTAGGCGTGGAGGGCAGTTCCGCCCTGACCGAGCGTGCCCGTCTGGCGGCAGCACAGCATGGCCTGGCTGACAAAGCCCATTTCCAGACACTCAACCTGTTCGACATCGACGTGCACTGGTTGCGTTCACTGGGGTATTTCGATCGCATGCTGATAGACCCGCCGCGCGATGGCGCCCAGGCGCTGGCCGAAGCGCTGACGGCCTTGCTGCCGGCGGAACGGCCCCTTCGCATCGTCTATGTTTCCTGTAACCCGGCCACCCTGGCCAGGGACGTGGCCATCATGACACGCAAGGGTGGCTATCGCCTGGAGCAGGCAGGCGTCATCAATATGTTTCCTCACACTGCCCATGTGGAGTCCATCGCAGTGCTATCCTGACGCCTTTTGATCCTGCCGCCGGCCGCTGCGGCCGCTTGCAGGGCTATGTTTCATAAGGAATCTGCTTGTGGATGTCGCCGCCATCGGGGCCAACGTTTGTATGCGCGGCAGCGCCGCATTATTCCTGGGCCTGGCGTGCACCGTGAGCGCCGCCGATACGGTGCTCCTGGATAATGGCGATCGTCTGAGCGGCACGGTGCAATTGCTGGATGCCGGTACCTTGCTGCTGAAGACCAGCTACGCAGGGGAAATTCGCATCGGCTGGAAGCATGTGGTGCAGATAGAAACCGACGATCCGCTGGTGCTGCGGGCTCCGGGCCTGCCTGACGGCTACCAGGCTCGTCTGGTGGCCACACAGGGGCAGGGTGTGGTGCAGGTCGTGCCGGCGCCAGGCGAAGCTGCTGTTGCACCCTTGGCCATGGCCCAGGTGGAGCGCCTGGTACGGCCGCATCCTGTGCTGCGGGACTGGGTCTTCCAGGGCAGCCTGGACCTGGCGCTGGATGCCAACCATGCGGCCAGCAGCAATGAAAACTGGGCGGTCACGCTGCAATCGACCTGGCGCCGCTACAACTGGCGCCACGGCCTGAAGGCCGATTACACCCGCAAGTCGCAGGACAGCGTGGTGGGTACCCACAACTACATGGCCCTGTATACCGTGGACCGCTTCGTGACGGAAAAACTCTTCGTCCAGGGCAGGTTGCGCTATCGCCATGATTTCATCGACGACCCGGCACGCGACCAGAGCATAGCCGTCGGTCCCGGCTACCAGTTCTGGGACAATGAGCTGGGCGCTTTGTCGGTGTCGGCGCTGGCCAGCCATACACGCTACCGCTACCATGACGCAGCGCGCATCCATTTCCAGTCGCTGGGCGTCAGCTGGGACTATTCGCGCTATTTCGGCGGCAAGCAGTGGCAATTGTTTTCGCATGGCGAGGTTTACCAGGCCCTGAGCAACGACGCCGAGCAGAACATGGATATGTCGCTGGGCATGCGCTATAGCCTGACTCAATGGCTGTCGCTGTATGCCAAGGCCAGCTATACCAATGTTACGGCCAAGGGGCAGGACAATAGCAGCGAACGCAAGTATTCCGTGGGGTTGAGTACGCGCTGGTGATCGGGTTGGCGAAACAGCCCGATCATCCGTCCCGACGATAAGGCCAGCCCGCAAACGCCCAGTCCGCAAACAGAAACGCCGGCCATGAAACATCAGGCCGGCGTTGTCGGGAGCGGGGCAACTCAGGCTGCCTGGCCCAGTTGGTCAATGAGGCGCTGGGCTTCGATGCGCACGCGTTCCGGCGCAGTGCCGCCGATATGCGAGCGGGAAGCCACCGAGCCTTCCAGTGTCAGGACGTGGTGCACGTCTTCCTGGATGTCGGGGTGGAAGGCACGCAGTTCTTCCAGCGTCAGGTCCGACAGGTCGCAGCCACGTTCTTCGCAGGCGCGCACGGCCAGCGCCACGGTCTCGTGGGCATCGCGGAAGGGCAGGCCGCGCTTGACCAGGTAGTCTGCCAGGTCGGTGGCAGTGGCATAGCCTTGCAGTGCGGCGGCGCGCATGGCATCGGCCTTGACGCGGATGCCGCCCACCATGTCGACGAAGATGGTCAACGTGTCACGCAGCGTATCCGCCGTGTCGAACAGGCCTTCCTTGTCTTCCTGGTTGTCCTTGTTGTAGGTCAGCGGCTGGCCTTTCATCAGGGTCAGCAGTGCAATCAGGTTGCCGTTGACACGGCCGGCCTTGCCACGTGCCAGTTCCGGGACGTCCGGGTTTTTCTTCTGCGGCATGATGGAACTGCCGGTGCAGAAACGGTCAGCCAGGTCGATGAAGCCCACGCGCGGGCTCATCCACAGCACCAATTCTTCCGACAGGCGCGAGAAGTGCGTCATGATCAGCGAGCCGGCGGCGCAGAACTCGATGGCGAAATCGCGGTCGGAAACGGCGTCCAGCGAATTGCGGGCGACTTCGTCGAAGCCCAGCGTGCTGGCCACGCGTTCGCGGTCGATGGGGTAGCTGGTGCCGGCCAGGGCGGCAGCGCCCAGCGGCAGGCGGTTGACGCGGCGGCGGGTGTCGACCAGGCGCTCGGCATCACGGCCGAACATCTCGGCATAGGCCAGCAGGTGATGGCCGAAAGTGACGGGTTGGGCGACTTGCAGGTGGGTGAAGCCGGGCATGATGGTGCCGGCATGTTCCAGCGCCAGTTGCGCCAGCGCCAGGCGCAGCTGGCCCAGCAGATCGACCAGGATGTCGATTTCGCCGCGCAGCCAGAGGCGGATGTCGGTGGCGACCTGGTCATTGCGGGAGCGGCCGGTATGCAGGCGCTTGCCGGCATCGCCGACCAGCTCCACCAGGCGCTTTTCGATATTGAGGTGGACGTCTTCGAGGTCCAGCGACCATTCGAACTTGCCGGCTTCGATTTCGGTCAGTACCTGGGCCATGCCGCGCTGGATGTCGGCGTAGTCCTGGGCGCTGATGACGCCGACGGCGGACAGCATTTCGGCATGGGCCAGCGAGCCCTGGATATCGACATGCGCCAGGCGCTTATCGAAATCGACGGAGGCCGTGTAGCGCTTGACCAGATCGGAAACGGGTTCGGAGAAACGCGCCGACCAGGCCTTGGCCTTGTTGGCGAATTGATTGTGATGGGATGATGTGGTGTCTGACATGATGGCCGAATTATAAGATGCGCGATAATGCCGCAACCTCAATTGTCCCGAATAACTGGAAGCAATGGTAGAGCTGGTTCATTTTTATCAATCCTTGCTGGATACCTGGATGCCCAAAAGCGAATGGGCCCAGACCTTGTTCGGCCTGTGCGTGCTGGTCGTCGTGGCCTTGCTGGCGCAGGTCGTCATTGCGCATGTCGTGCTGAGGATCATCCGTCGCCTGCTGCATGTGAGCGGAAGGGAAAACTGGGACGAGGCGCTGCGCCGCCGCGGCGCCTATCGCAATCTCTGGCGTTCGGTGCCGCCGCTGGTGGTGTCGGTCAATGCGGATGTGGTGCCACACTTCGAGCGTATGGCAGGGCCGGTCAGTCGTCTGGCGCTGATTCTGGCGATTGTTTTCTTCTTCCAGGCGCTGCGCAATTTTCTCAGCGCGCTGCAGGATACCTACGCCGCCACCACACGGGCGCAGACCCGTTCGATCAAGGGCTATATCGAGCTGGGCAAGATCGCCTTGCTGGCCATTTGTTTCGTACTGGTGATATCCATCCTGGTGAACCGGTCGCCCGTCATCCTGATTTCCGGTCTGGGTGCGCTGTCTGCCGTGCTGCTGTTGGTGTTCAAGGACACCTTGCTGTCGCTGGTGGCAAGCACCCAGCTGACCAGCAACGACATGCTGCGCATTGGCGACTGGATCGAAATGCCGCAGGCCGGGGCCGATGGCTTTGTCATCGACATCGCGCTGCATACGGTCAAGGTGCAGAACTGGGACAAGACTGTCACCACCATTCCGACCTACAAGCTGTTTTCTGAAAGCTACCGCAATTGGCGCCAGATGTTCGAGTCCGGCGGCCGACGCATCAAGCGTACCTTGCGCATCAACGCCAGCAGTGTGCGCTTCCTGTCCGACGAGGAGCACCATCGCTTCCAGTCCTTCAATCTGCTGAAGGACTACCTGAAGGAAAAGGACAAGGAAATCAGCCGCTTCAACGAGCAGCTGGAAGAGGGAAGCGGCAATGCCGTCAACCGGCGCCGCCTGACCAACCTGGGGACTTTCCGGGCGTATGCCAAGGCCTACATCCAGGCCAACAAGGAAATCCGCAAGGACATGCTGTTGCTGGTACGCATGATGGAGCCCACGGCGGAAGGCATTCCGGTCGAGGTGTATTGCTTTACCAACAATACCGCCTGGGTGGAGTACGAGCGTATCCAGGGGGATATTTTCGATCACTTGCTGGCGATCCTCCCGGAATTCGACCTGCAGCTTTACCAGGCCCCGTCGGGCGCCGACCTGCTGCAACTGGGGCCGCGCGAGGCTGCCCGTGCGGCGGCCATGGCGGCCGCTAACCGAGGGACGTCCTGAGCGTTGGCGAGCCCGGAAATATTTTGAATCATTTGGTTTCAAAATAGTTATAAAAATTCTGCAGGCCCTGATGCCCCGAAGTGGTGCGGTTTCTGGAAAGACCGCACCACTTCGGGGCTTTTTACTTACATGCTTGTTAGTTTATGACCCTAGGGAAAGTCCTGATTTTTCCTGGGTCCGGCGTCAACGCGCGTGATTTTGGGCCAAGATGCAGGCGAAATGCAGCTCTCCCTCTCGTTTTCATGCACCAAAATGGCTGACATGAATGTCAGTTCTTGGGGTTGGCACTAGGTTTTCCTGAGGTGGTTTTTCACTGATACTGACATCAATGTCAGTTTTTATCAGGAAGAACCATGGAAGAGAAATCACGCGGGCGCTATGTCGTCATCGGTCCGGAAGATGGAAGCAGCTATTGGCAGCCCAAACCGGCTAACGGTTATGTCAGAACCCTGCTCAACAGCGATGCAGCGGGTTCAGCCATGCCATTCTGTGCCGGCACCCAGACCATAGACCCCGGTTGCTTCGTGCGCGAGCACTGCCACGACGCCCATGAGGAAATCATCTACATCTACGAAGGCGAAGGCGTGGCCCAGCTGGAGGGCGAGGAAATTGCCCTGGCCCCCGGCGCCTGCCTGTTCCTGGGCAAGAACCGCAAGCATCGGTTCGTCAATACAGGTACCGGCCCGCTGTCCTTCTTCTGGACCTTGATGCCAGGTGGACTGGATGGATTCTTCCGCCAGATCGGCCGCGAACGCCAGGCGGGGGAGCCGCAGCCCGAGCCATTCGAGCGGCCCGCCGATATTGCAGCCATCGAAGCCAGCACGGTATTCGGCTGGACCCAGAAAGCCTGAGCACGAGCCTGGACGCAAGCCCCGGCCTTCGGGCCGAAGTCCTTCACCCAGCCGACATCAGCCACGCCTGTAGCGCGGCGGCAGCCTGCCTGTAGCGGGCGCATCCGAAAACGAGAGGAATCAAGCATGTTCATCGAAGAACGAGACTACTGCATCAAGCCCGGCCTGGCCGGCAAGTTCGTGGCGCTGTACGAAGCTCACGGGCTGGCCTTGCAGAAACAGTACCTGGGGCGTTTCCTGGGGTATTTCATTACCGATATCGGCGAACTCAATCGGGTCGTGGCGCTGTGGGGCTACGACAGCCTGGATGCACGGGATGAGGCGCGCAGCCGCATGATGGCTGACCCCGCCTGGCAGAGCTATCTGGACAAAGTGCTGCCGCTCATAGATTCGCAACAGACCCGCATCATGAAGCCGGTCTCCTTTTCACCCATCCAGTAAAGCAGGCAGCATGAAACAGATAGCGGTAATCGGCAGCGGCATCATCGGCACATCCTGGGCAGTGGTGTTTGCCCGGGCGGGGTGCCAGGTGCGTCTGTATGACGGTGAGGCGGCCCAGCGGGAGCGTGCGGCAGCGGGGCTGCAAGAAGCCGTGCAGTCCAGTGCGGCCTTGCTGCGCGAGGGCGACGACGTGGCGGACGTGCTGGCTCGAGTGCGGCAGGAAACCTCGCTGGAAGCAGCGCTGGCCGGGGCGGACTATGTGCAGGAAGCGATATCGGAGCAGTTGCCGGCCAAGCGCGAACTGTTTGCCGCCATGGATGCGCAACTGCCCGCACATGTCATCCTGGCCAGTTCCAGTTCGACCTATGGCGTTTCGCGTTTTGCCGACGACTTGCCCGGACGCGCACGCTGCCTGGTGGTCCACCCCATGACGCCTCCGCACCTGATGCCCGTGGTGGAAATCGCTCCGGCACCATGGACCGATGCCGAGGTCACTCGGCAAGCCTTCGAGTTCATGGGCGAGCTGGGCCAGGTGCCGGTGCGCATCAACAAGGAAATCAGCGGCTTCGTGCTCAACCGTCTGCAGGGCGCGCTGCTGGCGGAGATGTTCCAGGTGATTGCCGATGGCGTGATCTCGGCCCGCGATGCAGACCTGCTGCTGAGCCAGGGGCTGGGGCTGCGTTGGGCGACCGTCGGTCCGCTGGAAGGTGTGGACTTGAATGCGCCTGGTGGCATTGCCGATTACCTGGGGCGCTATGGCCATATTTTCAACGGCATGGCTGCCGAGAAAGGTTTGCCCGCCCCGGTGGATGAGGCGTTGACCGCCAGGCTGGATGCAGAAATGCGCGCGTCGCTGGCGCTGGACGGGCTGGCGCGCAAGAGGAACTGGCGCGACCTTGCCGTGGTGCAGGTGCGCCAGGCGATGCAGCCCTTGTATGGGGAAAAACCATGAAATGGATACACCGTTTTGACCGTCTGAACCAGGCCATTTGCTGGTTGCTGGGCACGCTGATGCTGGTGATGGTGCTTTGCACGCTGTGGCAGGTGGTGGTGCGTTTCCTGCTGACCTCGCTGGGCCTGAATATTTCCGCGCCCTGGACCGAGGAAGTATCGCGCTACGCCATGATCTGGATCATTTTCCTGGGCGCGGGCGTGGCTTGCCGTCAGGCGCAGCTGATTTCGCTGGAAATCGTCGTGATGCGGCTGCCGCCGGCCTGGGGCAGGGGGGTGCGCTACATCGCGCTGCTGGGTTGTCTGGCCTTTTTCTGCCTGATGTTCGTGCTGGGCATGGAATTCATGGAATTCGGCGCGATCGAGACCAGTCCGGTGTTGTCCCTGCCCAAAACCTGGATCTACGTGGCGATGCCGGCGGGGTTTGCGCTGATGTTCGCCAATACCGTGGCCTTGTTGTTGAACTGCTGGCTGGTACAGGGCGATATCCGCCATGCAGGCCAGACCCCGACGGAGTAAGCCATCATGTTATCTGCCGTATTCATTCTGCTGATGCTCTTCGCCATCAGCATCCCTGTGGCGCTCAGCCTGGGTATTGCACCGTTGCCGGCGCTGATGGACAAGGGCATTCCGCTCGTTGCTGTGCCGCAGACCATGTTCGAGGCCATGGATTCGTTTGCCCTGATGGCGGTTCCGTTCTTCGTGCTGGCGGGGCGTCTGATGCAGACCGGCGGCATCGCCCGGCGCCTGATCGACCTGGGCCTGGCGCTGATCGGCTGGGTCAAGGGCGGCCTGGGCGGCGCGGCCGTGCTGACTACGATGTTCTTTTCCACGATCTGCGGCTCGTCCTCGGCGACGACCGCAGCCATCGGCTCGGTGATGATCCCGGAAATGGAGCGCAAGGGCTATCCACGGCCGTTCGCCGCCTCGGTGATCGCCTCCAGTGGCGAGCTGGGAGTGATCCTGCCCCCTTCGGTCCCCATGATCATTTATGCCATGCTGACCGGGACTTCCGTGGCCTCGCTGTTCGTGGGTGGCATCCTGCCCGGGCTGCTGATTGCCTCGTCGCTGATTATCACCATCCTGATTCTGTCGCGCATCCATGGCTATGGCGAAGCCGCCAGCGTCACGCCTGGCGAATGGCTGCGTGGTGTCTGGCGTGCCCTGTGCCAGGCGAGCCTGTCGCTGCTGATGCCGGTCATTATCCTGGGGGGCATCTATGGCGGTTTCTTCACGGCAACCGAAGCCGCCGTCGTGGCCGTGGCCTATGCCTTTCTCCTGGGGGTATTCGTCTACCGCGAAATTTCGCTGAAAGAACTGCCGGCGATTCTCTGGAGCTCGGCGGTGACCTCGGCCATTGTGCTGCTGATTGTCGGCTTTGCCTCTGTGTTCGCCTATGTGCTGTCGCTCTATCAGGCGCCGCAACAGGTCGCGCGCATGTTGCTGGGCGTGTCCGACAACCCGCTGGTCTTCCTGCTGCTGGTCAATATCGCACTACTGGTGATCGGCCTGTTCATGGAAACCTTCGCGGCCATTCTGATCCTGGCTCCGGTGCTGGCGCCGGTGGCGATCAGCCTGGGCATAGACCCGGTGCACTTCGGCGTGATCGTCATCGTCAATCTGGCCATTGGCATGGTGACGCCGCCGGTCGGGGTGAACCTGTTCCTGGTGTGCGGCATCGCCAAAGTCACCATGGAACGCCTGATGCGGCCGCTGTCGATATTCCTGGCCGTGCTGCTGTGCGATCTCATGATCATTACCTACGTACCGGTGCTCTGGCCGGCGCTGTTCTGAGTTTCCACCAACTACTTCCTTCAGGAAGGATCATCATGAAAACACTGAAAACCTTGTTGGCAGGTGCTGTATTCGCTGCAGCGTCCATGTCCGCCCATGCGGAAGACCCGATCCAGATCAATATCGGCCATGCCCTGGGCGAAACCAGTAGCTACCAGATCGCCGGCCTGCATTTTGCAGACCTGATGGATAAAAAAACCAATGGCCGCGTCAAGGTTACCCTGTTCCCCTCGGGCAGTCTGGGCGGCGAGCTCAAGCTGGTGCAGGGTGTGCGTACCGGCGTGGTGGATGCGCTGATCGTGGGCCAGCCGTCGCTGGAGAATACCGTCAAGGAATACCGCGTGCTGTCTTTGCCCTACCTGTTCGATGATTACGAGCAGGCCAACCAGATCATGCAGGGGCCGGTGGGTGACGAGCTGCTGGACGTGCTGTCCAAGTACAACATGAAGGGCCTGGGCTGGGGGGCGATCTACGCACGCAGTCTGGCGTCCATGAAACCGGTGGACAACCTGGACGGCATGAAAGGCCTGAAGGTACGTGTGATCCAGTCACCGGGTTACGTGGAAGCCTATCGCTCACTGGGGGCGCAGCCAACGCCCACGGCATACGCGGAACTGTTCCTCAGCCTGCAGAACGGCGTGGTGGATGCCGCCGAACTCAGCCCGGACCAGACCGTGGGTGACGGCTTTGTCGATGCCATCAAGCATTACTCCGTGACGGCGGTGCACCAGCTGCCCAGCCTGTTCATCATTTCCAAGAACAAGTTCGAGAAGCTGCCCACGGACATCCAGGACGCGATCGAGGAAGCAGGCAAGGAAGCCATGGGTGTGGCCGTGGCTTATCAGAACGACCAGATCGTCAAGGCTTTCGAAACGCTCAAGGCGCGTGGCGTCGTCATCCACGAGCCTGACCAGGCGCCCTTCCGTGCAGCAGCGCGTGCGTCCTGGCCCCGCATTACCAGCGAAGCGCCTGGCGGCGAAGAGTTTGTCGCCAAGATCGAGGCAGCGAAGGCGCAGTGATGACGGCTTCTGCATCCAAGCAAACATTCAGGGTGCAGCTGCCCGACGGCGCGGTGCTGTCGGGCAGCAGTACGGGCGAAGGTTCGCCCGTACTGCTGCTCAGCGGCCTGGGTGGCAGCGAGGCCTTCTGGCAGGACGTGCGGCAGGGCCTGCCGGGCTACCGCTGCATTGCCTTTGACCAGCGCGGCATAGGCGCCTCCACGCGAGGCAGCGCCGTGGTGACGGTGGCGCAGCTGGCACAGGATTGCCTGGCGGTGCTGGATGCCCTGGGCGTCGGGCCCGTGCATGCGGTCGGACACTCTACAGGCGGCTGCATCGTGCAGGAAATGGCGCTGATGCAGCCGGATCGCTTGCACTCGTTGTTCCTGGGGGGTACCTGGGCCGGGCCCGACGAGTACATGGCAGCGCTGTTCTCGCTGCGCGATGAAATCCTGCAGCGCTCGCCAGAATGCTACGAGCGTTTGGGGCTGCTGTTGTCCTACCCGGCGCAATGGCTGCGTGAGCATCCTGAAAAACTGGCGGCGGCCGCGCAGGTGTCCTGGACGCCGGCGCGTGTCGCTGTCGTGCGCGAGCGCATTGCCGCCTTGCTGGCGCACGACCGGCGCGGGCAACTGCAGGCCGTGCGTTCGCCCTGCCTGGTGGTGGGAGCGGCGGATGATCAGGTGGTGCCGCTGCATTTGCAGCGCGAACTGGCTCGCCTGCTGCCGGCCGCCCGGCTGGAAGTCCTGGAGACGGGCGCTCATTTCTTTCCAGTCGCGCGTCGCCTGAAGTACCTGGAAATCCTTCAATCCTGGCTCGGAGGGCAGGACTCATGACATATCGCATTGCATTCATCGGCATGGGCACGATCGCCCAGGACGTTGCCCGGACCTTGCTGCGCGGCGAGCGTGGCGCCGGTTTCGAACTGGGTGCGCTGAGCCGTTCACAACCGCCTGGAGGCGAGCTGGACATACTCACCTGTTTTGCCGGACTGGAGAGCCTGCTGGCCTGGCGCCCGGACCTGGTGATAGAGGCCGCGAGCCAGCAAGCTGTCTGGGAACTGGTGCCAGCCTGCCTGCGCGCCGGCATTCCGGTGCTGGTCACTTCGGTGGGGGCGTTGGCGGATACTGAAAAATTCCTTGCGCTGCAGCAGGCAGCAGCGCAAGGAGGCGTGGCTCTGCGCGTACCTGCCGGTGCGGTGGCGTCGCTGGATTACCTGCAGGCGCTACGAGGCGTGGAGGGCGTGAAAGTCGTGTATGAGTCGCGCAAGCCCGTCGATGCCTGGCTCGACGAACTCGCGCTGCGGGGCGTGGCGCCTGACGCTTTGCAGGAGCCGCTGGAACTGTTCCGTGGCAATGCGCGCGACGCGGCCTTGCGCTACCCCAAGAACCTGAATGTCGCGGCAACGGTGGCGCTGGCGTGCACCGGCATGGAAGCGACCGAAGTCAGCGTCGTGGTAGACCCCGCCGCCACCGGCAATACCCACACGATCTGCGTGAACAGTCCAATGGGAGAGCTGCGCACGACGTTGAAAAACGAACCGTCACCGACCAACCCCAAGACTTCCTGGGTGGTGGCGCAGAGCATCGTCAGTGCGGTAGAGCGCCAGTTCGCCAGTTTTGTCGTGGCATGACAGCGCCCCATGGCGGTGGGAGGACTGTTGCCGGAACCTCTGGCGGCAATCAATAGTCGGGCCTTCCGGGCCCAGGGAACAGAACATGAAGCTGCAAGGAAAAATCATCATCGTGACCGGCGCCGGTTCCGGTATTGGCGAGGCGTCGGCAGGCCTGATGGCTGAGGAAGGTGCGCACTTGTGCGTGGTTGACCGCAGTGCGGCGGCAGCGCAACGCGTGGCGGCAGCGATCCGGGAAGCTGGCGGCAGCGCTGATGCCTGGGAAGTCGATGTGGCGCAAGCGGAACAAGTCCGCCAGGCCTGGGAGCGGATCGTGGCACAACATGGCCGCATGGATGTGCTGGTCAATAACGCGGGCTATGGCATGGCGGGTACAGTCGCGGATACCAGCCTGGACGATTGGACGGCGTTGATGCGCGTGAACGTGGATGGCGTATTCCATGGTTGTAAGTATGCCGTGCCTGTCATGCAGAGGCAGGGGGGCGGAGTGATCGTGAATACCGCGTCCGTCGCCGCCATGGTCGGCTTGCGCCAGCGCGCGGCCTATTGCGCCTCCAAGGGTGCGGTGACGGCATTGACGCGCGCCATGGCAGTTGATCACGCCGCAGACGGTATACGGGTCAACTGCGTGGCGCCGGGCACGATCGAATCGCCGTACTTTGAACAGATCTTCGCGCAGGCCGAAGACCCGGCCGCCTTGCGCCGTTCGCTGGAACAGCGACAGTTGCTGGGTCGGCTGGGGCAGCCCGGCGAGGTGGCACGGGCGATCCTGTTTCTTGCCTGCGATGATGCTGCCTTCGCCACGGGCAGCACGCTGGTGCTCGATGGCGGGCTCAGCGCCGCTTGATAAAATGTGGATGAATGCTTAGAGAGAGACAAAACACGCATGACAAACGCAAACGATAAGCTGGCACAACTGAGCATGCGTGAGAAGATCAAGGAGGTGGCGACGGACCTGCTCATCATGCATGGCTGTCCGGGGCTGCGCTTTCAGCAGATCGCGGAAATCCTCGAATGTACGCGTGGCAATATCCACTATCACTACCGCCACAAGCATCTGCTGGTGGAGGAAGTGACGGTCGAATATTGCCAGCGCACCATTGGCCATTTCGATCAGATCTGGAGCTCCGACTTTTCGCTCAAGGAAAAAATCCGGCAAAGTATGCAGTTCAACCAGATGCGCTACCTGAAGCGCAATCCCCAGGGCAATACCAACAATCCCTGGAGTCTGATCGCGCGCATGCGTCTGGAGCGTGACATCATCACACCGGTGGCCAGGGAGGCGGTTGCGCGTTATTCCATGGAGCTGCAGCGCTGTGTCATCGGCGGTATGCGGCGCTCTATCGAACGCGGCGAGTTGCGTCCCGATACGCCGGTCGAGCTGGTCTCGCTGCCGCTGATCGAACTGGCCAACAGCGCCGACCCCATTACCCGGGACGCGGGTCAATTTGACCGCCTGAAGCAGATGTACGAGGCATTCGATTGCCTGATCCACGAGGCCTACGGCGTGCGATCCTAGCGCCGGGCGCAGCCCGGCCGTTGTATCAGCACATCATCGGAGCGGGTGGTCTGGCGGTCGGGGCAGTGCTTTCCGCCGCCGCATCCGTGCAATAATTCCAACTTATGGGCTGGCGTCGGGCGCGCGCCGCCGATTTTTCTCCGCCATCGCCGCCATTGCCTTTTGTCCCGGATAAACCAGCCGTGAAGCAAGTCACCGCCATCATCAAACCATTCAAGCTAGACGAAGTCCGCGAAGCCCTGGCCGAAGTCGGCGTCAACGGGCTGACCGTGACGGAGGTCAAGGGCTTTGGTCGCCAGAAAGGGCATACCGAGCTTTATCGTGGCGCGGAATACGTTGTCGATTTCCTGCCCAAAATCCGCGTGGACATCGTTTTGCCTGCGGAGCGGGTCGATGCGGCCATCGAAGCCATCCTGAAAGTCGCCCGCACCGGCAAGATCGGCGATGGCAAGATATTCGTCACGCCGGTAGAACAGGCCATCCGCATCCGGACCGGCGAAAGCGGCATCGACGCGTTGTGAGCATGCGTCAGTCCCAGGAAGCCGCAGGGCAGGAGAAGGTCAGGATTTCCAAGTTGTTGGCCGAGCGCGGCATCTGTTCGCGCCGTGAAGCCGATAGCTACATAGAGAAAGGCTGGGTCAAGGTCGATGGGCAGGTAGCGCAGTTGGGCGACAAGGCCTGGCCGCACCAGTCCATCACGTTGGAACGCGCGGCCCAATCCACGCAGACCAGCCGGGTTACCATCATTCTGCACAAGCCAGTCGGTTATGTGTCCGGCCAGGCAGAAAAAGGCTACCGGCCAGCTGCGACGCTGGTGCAGGCCCAGACGCGTTGGCGCGGCGATACCGGTCCGCAGCGCTTCCTGCCTGGCCATGTGCGCGGGCTGGCGGCGGCCGGGCGGCTGGATATTGATTCCACCGGCTTGCTGGTGCTGACCCAGGATGGCCGTGTGGCGCGCCACCTGATCGGCGAAGATTCCGATGTCGACAAGGAATACCTGGTGCGCGTGGCCGGACGCCTGAGCGAAGGCGGGCTGGCGCTGCTGAACCACGGCCTGTCGCTGGATGGGCAAAAGCTGCGTCCGGCGCAGGTGACCTGGCAAAACGAAGACCAATTGCGCTTTGTCCTGCGCGAAGGCCGCAAACGGCAAATCCGCCGCATGTGCGAACTGGTCGGGTTGAAGGTCATCGGACTCAAGCGTGTTCGTATCGGCAAGGTACGGCTGGGCGATCTGCCCGTCGGACAGTGGCGCTACCTGAAACCCGGCGAACGTTTCTGAGCGGGCGTGCCAGGACGGCAGCCAGATCCCTGGGCAGCCTGCACGCGGGGCAGGCGCCCTGCTGGGGCTGGCGTGACGGCGGCAGGCGCCGCAAGCCAGGCCGGAGCGTGAGCGCTGCCCGGCTCGCGGCCGTATGGCGGAAATTATTCCTGCTGGAAATCCAGGGTATAGCCGGCCTTGCCGTCCAGCGCCAGCTGGCGCGCCATCCAGGGCAGGGCGTCCTTGAGCGCCGCCGCCAGGTTCCAGGGCTGGTTGATGAGGAACATGCCGCTGCCATGCAGGCCTCGGCCGTCGGGCGCCGGTGAGCGTACCGTCAGGGTGGCGTTGAGCCAGTTGCGCACGGGCAGGCGCTGCAGCCTGCGGGGCAGTTCCTGGGCTTCGACCCGCGACACGATGGGATACCAGACCGCGATGGTGCCGGGCGCATAACGCTTGATGGCATCGTTGACCGCAGTCACGACCTTGCGGTAATCCGTCTTGTCTTCGTAGGGTGGGTCGATCAACACCAGGCTGCGGCGGCTGGGAACCGGGAGCAGGGCTTTCACGCCTTCGAAGCCGTCCTGGTTGAAAATCGTGGTCTGGCGCATGGCCCTGCGGCCGCTTTCTTCCAGGTTCGCCACCAGCACGTCCACTTCATTCGGATGCAGTTCGAACAGACGCAGGCGGTCCGAGGCGCGCAAGCGCGAGAGCGTCACCCAGGGGGAACCGGGATAGTGGCGCAGGAAACCATCCTCATTGAAGCTGCGGATCAGCTCGCGGTAATTGTCCACCAGCTCGGGCATGGGGCCCTGGTGCGACCAGACGCGGCCGATACCGTCTTCAAATTCCCCGCGTTTGTTGGCCCAGTCGCCATCCAGCGCGTAGAGTCCGGCGCCGGCATGGGTGTCTATCACCCAGAACGGTGTCTCTTTGCGGGCGAAATACTCGACGGTATGCAACAGGATGGAATGCTTGAGAACGTCGGCATGGTTGCCGGCATGAAAAGCGTGGCGATAACTGAACAAGGCGGGCCTTTGGCAAAGTGGGTCCGGCGTTGCAAGCGGACGCTCTGTGGCGCCCGCGTGACCACGGCGGACCGGGAATCGGGGAAAAGCTGAGGGAAGCCGGTGTTGATGCGAGCAATTCCCGAGAAGCGTCTTGCATGATGTTAAACTCGACGCCCGTGCCGTTCAGCAGGTATGCTGGGCGGTTGCAGGACGAATGGTATCGCATTCGTTTTTTGTGTCGCGTTTCCTGCGGTCGCGGGAAATTTTCGCCGGATGCCTCATGTTCGATTTTATTCGCAACCACAAGCGCTGGATGCAGTTCATCCTGTTGCTGTTGATTCTGCCTTCGTTTGTTTTCGTTGGCGTCCAGGGATATACCACTTATGTGTCCCAGGATCAGGACGTCGCCGTCGTTGATGGCGAGCCAGTCACTCGCCAGATGTTCGACCGGATGCTGGGCAATGCGCTCGAACAGGAACGCCAGCGCCTGGGCAGCAATTACGATCCCGCGCAAGTGGATACACCGGCCTTGCGTAGCGCCTTGCTCGACAGCCTGCTGCAGCAGGCCGTGATCGCCCAGGCCGCCAGCAACTACCGTTTCTCGGCATCCGACGAAGCCTTGCGCCGCCATATCGCGCAACAGCCTTATTTCCAGCAGGATGGTCGTTTCTCGCCGGAACGCTACCGCGACGTGCTGGCCTCGCAAGGTCTGTCGACCAGTGACTATGAAGCCAGCGTCCGTGGCCGTATTGCCATTGATCGCGTCGTTGGGCCTATCGGTGCTCGCATCGACCCGCAGCAGGCGGCGCAGAACCCCTGGAATCCGGTCAAGCCCATCGACGTTTCGGTGCGCGTGCCCGATAGCGTTGTGCGTGCGCTGTATGCGGCGCTGCGCGAAACGCGTGACATCCAGGTGCAGTCTTTCAAGGCAGCGGATTTCGCGCCTGCCATCGAAATCACGCAAGCGGATATCCAGCAGTGGTATGACGCCAATGGCGAAGCCCTGCGCTTGCCGGAATTCGTGGATGTTGAATATGTTGTCCTGGACGAAGCGGCCGCCCGCGCCGGCGTCGAGGTGAGTGACGACGATATCCAGAGCTACTACGACCAGAACAAGTCGCTGTACAGCACGCCGGAACGCCGCCGCGCCAGTCACATCCAGATTTCGGTGGATGAAAAGGCAAGCCAGGCCGAACGCGATGCCGCCCTGGCACGTGCCAAGGCGCTGGCCGAAGAAGCTCGCAAGGACCCCGCTGCATTTGCCAAGCTGGCCCGTGAAAATTCCCAGGACGTCGGTTCCGCTGCCAATGGCGGCGACCTCGGCTGGATTGATCGCGCCAGTTTCCCGGTGACCAGCATTGCCGAGGCGGTGTATGCCATTCCTGAGGCCGGCGGCGTCTCCGAACCGGTGCCCAGCCGTTTTGGCTACCACGTCGTGCAGCTCAGCACGCTTGAAAAAGCGCAGGTTCAGCCACTGGCCGACGTGCGCAGCACGATTGCGGAAGAAGTGCGTACGCAAAAAGCGGGTGCTCGTTTCGCCGAGCAGGCCGGCAAGCTGACCAGCCTGGTCTACGACCAGCGTGACAGCCTGCAACCGGTGACGGATACCCTGGGCCTGAAGATCCGTCGCGCCAGCGGCGTGAGCCGCAATGACCTGGTGGATGCCAAGGCTGCGGGCGCTGATGCGGCCATTTCCAGCCCGGATGCTGCCTGGCTCAATTCAGCCCGTGTGCGCCAGGCCGTTTTCGCCAATGATGTCCTGAAAGACGGCCACAATACTGGCCTGATCGAACTGGAGCCCAATAAGCTGATCGCGCTGCGCGTGGCCAAGGTACATCCTTCGGCCTTGCCTGAACTGGCTCTGGTCAGCGATGAAATCCGCGCCAAGCTGCGCAACGAGCGCGCCAGTGAAGCCGCTCGTGCGGCAGGCAAGGCGGCACTGGCCGGTTATCAGGCCGAGAAGCCCGCCACGCTGCCGCATGGGTTCGGGGAAAAGCTGGAAGTCAGCCGTGAGCGTGCGATGGGCTTGCAGCCTGCGCTGCTGGACGCCATTTCCGCTGTTCATGTCGAAGATGCGCCGGCATTCGTAGGCGTGGAAAACGGCCCGGATTATGAGGTGGTCTATGTGGCGGATGTGACGCCTGCCGGCACGCCGGATGCGGAAGACCTCAATACGCTGCGCGGCCAGTTGGACTTCATGCTGGGTGAAGGGGAGAAGGCGGCAACGCTGGAAGCCCTGAAACAGGTCTTGAATGCCAAGTTGCTGCCTGAAGCCCAGCGCGTGATCGCTGGCGAAGGCAACGATTCGCAGGGCAACGCCTCCTGATCGTTTTATGAACCAGCGCTGGATTGCGCACCTGGACATGGATGCGTTCTACGCATCCGTGGAGCTGTTGCGTTACCCTGATTTACGCGGCCAGCCCGTCGTCATTGGCGGTCGGGCCGCGCCTCCCGCTTTGCTGCCCGACGGCAGCCGGGATTACATGCGTCTGTCGGCCTATGCGGGGCGCGGCGTGGTGACGACCGCTACCTATGAAGCCCGGACCTATGGCGTGCATTCCGCCATGGGCTTGATGAAGGCCGCGCAGCTTGCGCCCGATGCCATCCTGCTCCCTGTCGATTTTTCCCGCTACCGCGATTTCTCTCGGCGTTTCAAGGCTGCCGTGGCCGAAGTCGCGCCACACATCGAGGACAGGGGCGTCGACGAAATCTACATAGACCTGAGCGAGCACGAAGACCTGCGGGAGTCCTGTCCTGACGAGGGTGCTCTCGTGCCTGCGGCTGTTCGGACCTTGGCGCTGCGACTGCAGCAGGCGGTCATGGATGCCACTGGCCTGAGCTGCTCCATCGGCGTGACGCCCAACAAGCTGCTCTCGAAGATGGCGTCGGAGTTCAACAAGCCGGGCGGGGTGACGGTGCTCGGCCTCGACGAAGTGCCCGCCCGCATCTGGCCCTTGCCTGCCAGCCGCATCAACGGCATAGGCCCCAAAACAACTGAACGCCTGCGGCAGTCGGGAATAGAAACCATCGGCGACCTGGCGCGTTGCGAGCTGCCCTGGCTCAAGACCGAGTTCGGCACCCGCATGGGCGCCTGGCTGTATCGGGCGGCGCGTGGCGAGGATGCCCGGGAAGTGCAGACGGAAAGCGAACCGAAGTCCGTCAGCCGTGAGTCTACCTTTGAGCGCGACCTGCATCCCCAGCGCGATAAGGTCCTGTTGGGCCAGATTTTCACGCGCCTGTGCGTGCAGCTATCGGAAGACCTGATGCGCAAGGGGGTGGCCGGCCGTACCGTAGGCATCAAGCTGCGCTACGAGGATTTCCAGACCGTCACGCGGGATTTCACGTTGCCGTACCCGACCCAGGACGCCCGGACCATCCGGCGCGCCGCCGGGAACTGCCTCAAGCGCGTGCCGCTGGATCGGCGCCTGCGCCTGCTGGGCGTCAAACTGACCGGGCTTGCTCCCATGACCGCGGGCGGGCTGCAACCTTCACCCAGCGGCGACCCTTATACCTTGCCCTTGTTCGAGGATGCCATGCCCCTGGGGGGCTAAAGGCAGCAAGACATCGCGCTGTCGCGCACCACAGGGCCACAATGCCGGTCTGCCGCTCCTGGGCGATTAGATTTCCTGCTGGTAGCAGGGCGTGCGCTCGCGGTTGTAGACGCTGACGCGGCACTGCTGCTCATCAATCCGGAAAATGACGCTGGCCAGCGTATTCTCGCCATCCGGATCACGCAGGTCGGTGCGCAGCATGGGCAGGGTGGCTTCCGTGTCGTACAGTATGTCCAGCAATTCGCTGGATTCGGCCTGTGCATGCAGCTCCAGCAGCAGAACATCCAGGCGTTCCAGCCGTTCGCGCGAAGACGTCGTGATCAGCTGGGTGGTCTGGCGTGCGCCGAAGTGGATGCAGTGGTTGGTGTGTCCGTACAGCGTGGTCACCGGCTGCGTGGAGCAGCGTTCCGGGGTGGCTTCGATGCTCAGCAGGCGTTCGTCGCCGACGGCGCCCAACATGTGGTGAAACCCGCCGGCACGTGGCATTTTGTTCAGCAGCGCTTGTGCTTCGTCGAGGCTGCGACAATCCAGTACGGCACGCGCCAGCATCATGCGGGGCACGCCTTTGCCGCCCCGCATGATGCGCAGGTTGTCGACGACTTGAACCAGGCCTGCGCGATTGGCGGCAAACGTGTGGCCGGGCAGGGAGCCGGGCAGATACAGGAAGAAAAAGCCGGGGCCGTCCTCGGACTGGATTTCCACCAGGCGGCCCAGTCCGGTCAGAAAGGGATCGCCGTCCTCATTGTGGGCGATCCAGCGGGAGCCGTCGGCATGGCGCAATGCGACGGTCATGCAGCCATCGTCGGTTTTGTGCAGCAGGTCGCCCCTGGCGTTCCAGAGCAGGACGTCTTCCAGGGGCATGTCCAGACCTTCGGCCATGCCGCAAAGTTCTTCCCATTGCTTGGGCAGGTATTCCCGGGCGGCAGCGCCCAGGGTGTCCAGCACAGCGTGCCCACGCCAGCGGCGCAAGGCAAACCAGGTCGGGCTTTGTTCCAGCAAGGCCGCCATATAAGGGCGAGCCAGATCGCCAAGCGCACGGCCAATGTCGCGGCGGCTGCCGCGCAATGAAATGGGTGTAGCATCCATAGGGCAGAAATCCTGGCTAGGCGCCGTAGCGCCAGCGGCCTGCTGTCCGCTGAGGGGGCCAGCAAGGCCGGTTCAACTCGGAGCCTGAGGCTCCCCCGGAGGCGGTCAGGCGCTCCTGCCGGATGGCGGAGATCTGGCCGCGCTGTGGTATCAGTGCCCGTCCGGTCGGCCCATGCCAGGCCGGGCGCGTACTGCATTTGATAATGATGATTGTAGGGCAGATGCGGCAAGGGTGCAGGGCGTCGAGCCGCACCTGCCCCGAACCGCTAGCCCTTGACGCGGACGATCTTCTGCACCTGGGGAACATGGCGCACGGCGCGGATGACACGCGCCAGTTGTACGCGGCTTTCCACCTGCAGCGTCAGTTGCAGCGAGACCGTGGCAACCGCATCGTCGTGCATGGTGACATGGATGATGTTGGCCTCGGCCGCCGTGACTTCCGCGGCAATGCGGCCCAGGGTGCCGCGTTCGTTGCGGGCGGTCACGTCCAGGCGGGTGGAGAAATGCTTGGCGGTTTTCTCGTCCCAGGCGACGGAGACCCAGCGCTCGGGTTCACGCACCTGGCCGCGCTTGGCGACCGGACAGTCCGCGACGTGCACGACCAGGCCGTGGCCAGCGCGCAGTTCCGCAATGATGGGATCCCCGGGCAAGGGGTGACAACAGGAGGCCAGCTGGACAGCCTGGCCTTCATTGCCCTGGATGAGGATGGGGGCCGAGCGCGCGCTGACGATGTCATCGACGGCGGCGGCAGTGGTCGCCACCAGATCGGAACCCGGCATGAAGCGGCGGGCCACGACGGCAGCCAGGCGCTTGCCCAGGCCGATGTCGGCCAGGATTTCCTCGCGGTTGCGTGCGCCGCTCACACGCACGAGCTTGTCCCAGGTCGGGTCGCTGGCATCAGGCAGTTCCGCCTTGATGCCCTGCATGGCCTGCTGCAGCAGGCGTTCGCCAAAGGCGACCGATTCTTCGTATTGCACGTTGCGCAGGTAATGGCGGATTTCCGAGCGGGCCCTGCCGGTACGCACGTAGTTCAGCCATTGCGCGCTGGGGCGGGCCGAAGGCGCAGTAATGATTTCGACGGTGTCGCCGCTGCTCAATTCGCTGTCGAGCGGCATGAATTCGCCGTTGATGCGGGCCGCGACGGCATGGTGTCCGATATCCGTGTGGATCGCGTAGGCGAAGTCCACCGGCTTGGCACCGCGAGGCAACGAAATGATGCGGCCACGCGGGGTGAAGACATACACCGCGTCCGGGAACAGGTCGACCTTGACGTGCTCCAGGAATTCGCCGGAATCGCCCGTCTGGCTCTGGATGTCCAGCAAGGATTGCAGCCACTGGTGCGTGCGTTTCTGCAGCTCGTTGAGCGGAACGTCGTCTTCCTTGTACAGCCAGTGCGAGGCGACGCCTTCTTCGGCGATATGGTGCATGTCGCGCGTGCGGAACTGGAATTCGACCGGCGTGCCGTACGGGCCGACCAGCATGGTGTGCAGGGACTGGTAGCCATTGAGCTTGGGAATGGCGATGTAGTCCTTGAACTTGCCGGGCACCGGGCGATACAGCTGGTGCAGCGTGCCCAGCGCCAGATAGCATTCCGGCACGGTGTGCACGATGATGCGGAAACCGTAGATATCCAGCACGTCGGAGAAGGATTTCTTCTGCGACACCATTTTCTGGTAAATGCCGTAGAGGGATTTCTCGCGGCTGGAAATATCGGCTTCGATGCCCGCGGCGGGCAGCGCAGCGGCGACCGCATCATGAATCTTGCCCAGCACCTCGCGACGATTGCCGCGTGCGGCCAGCACGGCCCTGCGCAGCACACGATAGCGATTGGGGTGGATGGCTTCGAAACAGAGGTCCTGCAATTCCCGGAACAAGGCATTGAGACCCAGCCGGTTGGCAATCGGTGCGTAGATTTCCAGTGTTTCGCTGGCAATGCGGCGGCGTTTTTCGGGGCTGACCGCATCCAGGGTGCGCATGTTGTGCAGGCGGTCGGCCAGCTTGACCAGGATGACGCGCACGTCACGGGCCATGGCAAGCAGCATCTTGCGGAAGCTTTCCGCCTGCTGCTGGGCCTTGCTGGCAAACTCCAGGCGGTCGAGCTTGGAGAGGCCGTCGACCAGTTCGGCGACATCGGGGCTGAAGCGCTCGGCCAGTTCCTGCTTGGCTACGCCCTGGTCTTCGATGACATCGTGGAGCAGGGCGGCCATCAGGGCTTCGGCATCCAGCTTCCAGCCGGCACAGATTTCCGTGACGGCGATGGGATGCGAAATATAAGGCGCGCCGCTCGCGCGGAACTGGCCCAGGTGGGCCTGATCGGCGAAACGGTAGGCTTCGCGGACCTTGGCGACTTCTTTTTCAGTCAGGTAGCCGCTGATGATTTCCGTCAGGCCGGCCAGCGAAGCCACAGGCTTGCTGGACGCGGCTTCGCCGGCGGCATGGCCGCCGGCGCCTTCGTGGGATTTGCTCTGACGCTTCCCCAGCCTGGAACCGGCCTTGATGGCAGCCAGCAGACCGGTTGATGCTTGTTTCAGGCCTGAGAAGTCCATCGCCAGCCTCCCAGGGGATCAGGTCGGAACTTTACGCAGCATTTCCAGGCCGGTGACACCCTCGGCGATTTCGCGCAGGGCCGTGACGGCGGGCTTGTTCTTGGATTCGATACGGGAACTATGGCCTTGGGCCAGTTCACGGGCACGATAGGCAGCCGCCAGCGCCAGCTGGAAACGGTTAGGAGACTTTTGCAGACAATCTTCGACGGTGATACGGGCCATGGCGAATCTTAAAAAAGGAAACAAAAACAGGATGATGCCTCAGCGGGCACCAAGCAGGCCGAACCGGGCAAACAATTCCGCATTGCGTTTGCTCTGGGACGGGTAACGCAGGCGGGCGCTGTGAATGATTTGTTCAAAGGCCTGCAATGCGTCGCTAAATTCTTGATTAATAATAACATATTCGCACTCTGAAGCATGCGAAATCTCGCTTTCGGCGGCGGCCAGCCGCTTGGCGATGACGGCTTCGGCATCCTGGCCACGGCGGCGCAGGCGCGCCTCGAGTTCCTCGATGGAGGGCGGCAGGATGAAAATGCCGATGGCGTGCGGGAAAAACTCACGTACCTGGCGCGCGCCTTGCCAGTCGATTTCCAGGATGATGTCGCGGCCGCCAGCAATGGCGGCATCAATGGCATCACGGGGCGTGCCATAGTAGTTGCCGTGGACTTCGGCCCATTCCAGCATCTCGCCCGCATCGCGGCGGCGCAGGAATTCGGGAATGTCGAGGAAACGGTAGTCGCGGCCGTCCACTTCGCCGTCTCGGGGCGAGCGGGTCGTGCAGGAAACGGAGAGCGCGATATCGGGATGCCGTTCGAGCAGGGCGCGAACCAGGCTGGATTTGCCGGCGCCGCTGGGCGCAACGACGATAAACAGATTACCGGAGTGGGCGGACATGGACAGAGGATACCTTAACGAAGGCGGCAAGCATAGCAAACTTGAGCGCCTCTGGCGCTGGTAAGCGCCCATTTTTTGCCGCCAAGCGCCCCAGGAAAAAACGGTCCTTCGAAGGAGGCAGCAAGCCGAAGGCGCAGTGTGGAGGTCCTTTTTTACCGGTCAGGCCGGCAGACTGGATTTACACTGCGGGGCAGGCGCGGCGCGGTCTGTCCGCGGTCCGTCGTTTTTTCGGAGATTCCCATGGCACATTCTTCCCCGCTTGTTACCGTCGCGCAGCTGCAGGATTGGCTGCAGCAGGAGCCCGCCAGCGTCCTGGTGCTGGATGCCAGCTTTGATCTGGCCGATGCCCAGGCTGGCCGGCAGGCATTCCGCCAGGCCCACTTGCCTGGCGCCGCGCATATCGACCTGGATATGCACCTGAGCTCCCAGCCGAATGGCAGCAATGGCCGCCATCCCTTGCCGGATTTCCCCGCGCTGGCCGAAACCCTGGCCCGCCTGGGTGCGGACAATACCACCCGTATCGTGGCCTACGACCGTCAGGGGGCCATGTACGCGGCCCGTGCCTGGTGGCTGTTGCGCCGCGCCGGGCATGCCCAGGCATTCGTCCTGGATGGCGGCCTGCCCGCGTGGCAGGCGGCGGGGCTGCCCGTCGAGGATGGCGAGGCGGCGCCACGCAAGCCGGGCAGCTTCCGGCTGCGCCCGGCGTTGGTGGAAATCGTGGATTACGAAACGCTGCGCCCGCTGGTAGAGGCTGGTACCGCTCCGCTGGTGGTCGATGCCCGTGCGCCGGATCGTTTCCGAGGCGAGAATGAAACGCTGGATCGCGTGGGTGGGCACATTCCCGGTGCGCGTAACCGGTTTTTCCGCGACAACCTGGATGCCCAGGGCCGTTTCCTGGAACCGGCGGCATTGCGTGCAGCATTCGAAACCGTGCTGGAAGGCCGACCGGCGGCCGAGGCCGTGATGCAGTGCGGCTCTGGCGTGACGGCCTGCCATAATTTGCTGGCGCTTGAAGTCGCGGGCCTGAGTGGCGCCCGCCTGTATCCCGGTTCCTGGAGCGAATGGTCGTCGCGTCCCGGGTCTCCGGTTGCTACCGGCACCGACTGAGTTCCAGTGATTGCGGCAGGCTGGTGGCGCCTGCCGCGCAATCTCCGGCAGTGTCATCAGGTTTTCATCGCCAGCCGTCAGACTGGCAAGCTGTTTCCGGTCCGCGACCCTGCTGCGGGCCATCTACCGGAGAAATCAGCTCGTGAAAAAGACACTGCTTTGCATCGCTCTCGGCATGACCTTCATGGGCGCGGCCCAGGCACAGGATGCCTGCCCGCGTGGGGAACTGGATAGCCGCTATTGCGACCGCGATGGCGACATGGTGGCAGATGCGCCTACGGACCCCAAGGAATGGGTGGACCCGGCGACGCTGGTATTCGCCTATACCCCGGTTGAAGACCCGGAAGTCTATCGTGGCGTCTGGGACGGCTTTCTGAAGCATCTTTCCACCGTGACGGGCAAGAAAGTCCAGTTCTTCCCGGTGCAATCCAATGCGGCCCAGATCGAAGCCATGCGTGCCGGACGCCTGCATGTGGCCGGCTTCAATACCGGCGGTAATCCCCTGGCGGTCAATTGCGCCGGCTTTGTGCCTTTCGCGATGATGGCGGACAAGCAGGGCGCCTACGGCTACGAGATGGAAATCATCGTTCCGGCCACGAGCGACGCCCAGAAAATCGAAGACCTGAAGGGCAAGACCATCGCCTTTACGTCGCAGACTTCCAATTCCGGCTACAAGGCACCCTCGGCGCTGCTGGCCAGCGAATATGGCATGCAGGCCGAACGCGACTACAAGCCCGCGTTTTCCGGCAAGCACGATAACTCGGTGCTGGGCGTGGCGAACAAGGATTATGACGGCGCGGCCGTGGCCAATTCGGTCATGAACCGGATGATCGGGCGTGGCACCGTGGATGGCGACAAGCTGCGCAGCATCTATAAATCCCAGTCGTTTCCGACCACCGGCTACGGCTACGTGTACAACCTGAAGCCGGAGCTGGCCGACAAAATCCGCGAGGCGTTCTTCTCGTATGACTGGACCGGCAGCGCGCTGCTGGAGGAATTCAGCAAGTCCAGCCCGCCGCAGGAAGCCTTCATCCCCATTACCTACAAGGAACATTGGGGCGTGGTGCGTGATATCGACCGTGCCATGAACGTCAGCTACAGCTGCAAGTAATCACTTTCGGCGCCGGACCTGGCCGCGTGTCTGCCTGAGCGCGGCCGGGCCGGACGCCACGGCCGGCCCTACGCTACCGGGTCGCAAGGTACGCGCATGCACGGCACTTGCCGTGCGCGCCAGGTTCCGGCCGCCATGGAGCCACCATGCTGCAACTCCAAGCTTTGAGCAAACGTTACGCTACCGGTGATCTGGCGCTGGACCAGGTTGAACTGAACCTGCCGGCAGGGCAGGTGATGGCCTTGATCGGGCCTTCCGGCGCGGGCAAGAGCACATTGATCCGCTGCGTCAATGGACTGGTGACGCCTTCGGCCGGCACCATTACCCTGGCGGGCGCAAGCCTGACCGGGCTGAGCGCGGCCCGGCTGCGGCGCGCGCGCCGCCATATCGGCATGATTTTCCAGGAATATGCACTGGTAGAGCGTCTGAGCGTCATGGAAAACGTGCTGTCCGGCAGGCTCGGCTATGTGGGATTCTGGGCAAGCTGGCTGCGCCGTTTTCCCCCGCAGGATATTGCCCGTGCCTTCGAACTGCTGGACCGGGTCGGCCTGGCAGGTTTTCAGGACAAGCGCGCCGACGCCCTGTCGGGCGGGCAGCGCCAGCGCGTCGGCATTGCCCGCGCGCTGATGCAGGAACCGCAGCTGTTGCTGATTGACGAGCCGACGGCCAGTCTGGATCCCCGCACCGCACGTCAGATCATGCGCCTGATATGTGAACTGTGTCGCGAGCGCAGCCTGTCGGCCATTATCAATATCCACGACGTGCCGCTGGCATTGCGCTATGCCGACCGCATCGTCGGCCTGCGCAAGGGGCGTGTGGTCTATGACGGCGCCCCCGCCGGTCTGGACGCGGCAGCCCTCACGGAAATCTATGGTGAAGAAGACTGGAACACGCCGGCACAGTCGCCGGACCCATCCATGCCGGACGAGATGACTGCCGAGGCCGCCCTTGATGGCGCCACCGCTACTCAGCCGGCTGCGTCGGCCGCCACTCGTTTGCAGGAGAGCCCGGCATGAGTGCGACGGAGTCTTCCGGCGTTCCAGTGCAAACCTTGGCCGCCCCAAGCTATCCCACGCGTTGGCGTCGCCCGCCGCGTTGGGGCAAGCCCTGGAAAACCCGTCTGATCGCGTTGCTGTGCCTGGCCTACCTGTTCTGGGCGCTGGGCAGTCTGCCGATCAACTGGGACCGCGCTGCAGAAGGCTTCGGCCGCGCGGCGCTGTTGTTTCGCCAGTTCCTGGTACCGGACTTCAGCTCACGCTGGACCGAGATTGCTGCCGGCCTGGTGGAGAGCCTGGCGATGACGATTACTGCGACGGTTCTGGGCATTGCGCTGAGTGTGCCTGTCGCACTGGGCGCGGCCCGCAATATGGCGCCGTGGCCCGTCTATGCGGCATGCCGCACCCTGGTGGCCGGGGCACGGGCCTTCCCGGAAATCATCATCGCCATCCTGTTCGTGAAGATGTTCGGGTTCGGGCCGCTGGCCGGCATGGTGACGCTGGTGATCGCCTCCATCGGTTTTCTGGCCAAGTTGCTGGCTGACGAAATCGAAACCATAGATCCATCCCAGTGGGAAGCGCTGCGCGCTACCGGTGCGAGCTGGTTGCAATGCGTGGCTTTTGCTGTCATGCCGCAGATCAAGCCGCGCCTGGCGGGGCTGTCCATGTACAGACTGGATATCAACTTTCGCGAATCGGCCGTGCTGGGCATTGTCGGGGCCGGTGGCATCGGGGCGACGCTCAACACCGCGCTGGATCGTTATGAATTCGATACGGCAGGCGCCATCCTGTTGTTGATCATCGTCATCGTCCTGTTGGCCGAATATGCCTCCGGGCTGGTAAGGCGACATTTCCAATGAAGAATACCGCTTCCCGCCAAACCTCCCGGGCGGTGCAGGCGCCGGTCTGGCGCCATCGCAGCCCGGCATCGCAACGCGCCAATTGGCTGTGCTGGCTGCTGGGCGCCTTGCTGTTTTATCTGGGTTGGCACGAGATCAGTGAAAATACCATATGGGTATTCGCTGCCGATGCTCCCAGTGCCGCCTGGGACATGATTTCCCGCATGTTCCCGCCGCGTTGGCACTATACCGGCGAGCTATGGCAACCCTTGCTTGACACCATCCATATCGCCACCCTGGGAACGGCGATAGGCGCCGCGCTTGCCATTCCGCTGGCTTTCCTGGCCGCCCGCAATACCACGCCCAGCCGCTGGCTGGCGCGTCCGGCAGCGCTGATTGTCATCGTGACATCGCGCTCCATCAATTCGCTGATCTGGGCCATGCTGCTGGTCATCATGCTGGGGCCGGGGCCGCTGGCAGGCACCATTGCCATCGCGCTGCGCTCCATTGGCTTCATTGGCAAGTTGATCTACGAGGCTATCGAAGAAACCGACAGCCGGCAGGTCGAAGCCATCCTGGCGACAGGCGCCAGCAGCCTGCAGGTTTTGGGCTACGGCATCGTGCCACAGGTCATGCCGGCGATTGTCGGCACCGTCGTGTATCGCTGGGATGTGAATATCCGGGAATCGACCATCCTTGGCATTGTCGGGGCGGGCGGGCTGGGCCTGCCGCTGGCCGCTTCCGTCGATACCCTGGCTTGGCCCCAGGTGACGCTGATATTCATCGCCATTCTGGTGATGGTCGGCATCGCCGAATGGCTCTCCAACCGCATACGCAGCCAGCTGATCTGAAGGGCTTGGTGCCTGCGCCCCCTTCAGGCTGGCAAAGGGCGGGGTGCCGCATCCTCCCGGATGCGGCACCCCGCTGTTTCGCCATGGGCGACTAGCGTGCCTTAAACCGTCTTGGCACGCTGCGCCAGGGCGGCGCGCACACCGGCGGCATAAGCCGGGTCGGCCAGGTGGAAATGCCCCAGCTGGCGTTCGACGATGGCCTCGGGTACGCCGTCCATAGCAGCGGCAATGTTGTCGAACAGCTGTTGCTGCTGCGACGCATCCATCAGGCGGAACAGGTTGCCGGGCTGGGTGTAGTCGTCATTGCCAGCACGGTGGTCGTAGCGATCGGCAGCGCCTTCCAGCGGCAGCGGCGGCTCCTTGAACGCCGGTGCTTCCTGGGGGCCGTTGAAGGAATTGGGCTCATAGTTGACCGAACCGCCGCCGTTATCGCCGAAACGCATGGCGCCATCACGGTAGTAGTTGTGCACCGGGCAGCGCGGTTGGTTCACCGGCAGTTGTTCGTGGTTGCCACCCAGGCGGTGGCGCGCTGCATCGGCGTACGAGAAGATGCGGAATTGCAGCATCTTGTCCGGGCTGTGGCTGATACCCGGCACTACGTTCGCAGGCGAAAAACTGGCCTGTTCGACTTGTGCGTGATAGTTATCGGGGTTGCGGTTCAGTTCCAGCGTGCCCACCTCGATCAATGGGAAGTCGCCATGCGGCCAGACCTTGGTGAGGTCGAAGGGGTTGTAGCTGGTCTGCCCGGCCTGTTCTTCGGTCATGACCTGGATGTAGAGCTTCCAGCGCGGGAAGTCCCCGTTTTCAACGGCGTTGAACAGGTCACGCTGATGCGACTCACGGTCGCCGCCAATGATTTGCGCAGCCTCACCGTTCGTCAGGTTCTTGATGCCTTGCTGGCTCTTGAAGTGAAACTTGACCCAATGGCGCACGCCCTGCGCGTTGATCATGCTGTATGTATGGCTGCCGAAGCCATGCATGTGACGCAGCGATACTGGCAGGCCGCGGTCACTCATCAGGATGGTGACCTGGTGCAGCGATTCAGGCGACAGGGACCAGAAATCCCATTGCGCGGTATTGCTGCGCATGTTGTTGCGCGGATCGCGCTTTTGCGTATGGATGAAGTCGGGGAATTTGTACGGGTCGCGGACGAAAAAGACCGGCGTATTGTTGCCGACCAGGTCCCAGTTGCCCTGGCGGGTGTAGAACTTGATGGCAAAGCCACGCACGTCGCGCTCGGCATCAGCGGCGCCACGCTCGCCCGCCACGGTGGAAAATCGCAGCAGCAGGTCGGTCTGCAGGCCGATGGACGAGAAAATGTCCGCACAGGTGTACTGCGTGATGTCGTGCGTGACGGTAAAGGTGCCGAACGCTGCCGAACCCTTGGCGTGTACCACGCGTTCGGGAATGCGCTCACGATTGAAATGCGCGTGTTTTTCGAAGAGCTGGTAATCCTGTACCAGCAGCGGGCCGCGCGGGCCTGCCGTGAGGCTGTTCTGGTTATCGGCTACAGGGGCGCCAGCGGCAGTCGTAAGAGTAGGGCGGGTCATTATGTAGTCCTCCTGTGAGTTGGTGTTGCGAAGTCAATGGATAGATCATAGGTAAACTCAATGACAAAATGAAATCAATTAATTGTATTGATGCGATAGGGGCAGGCTATGCGCCAACCCGTGGTCAGGCCCATAACTCAAGTCTCGCCTGTTTTCCCACGGGAATCCATGCCCGCGACGCTGCACCCGTATCCATATCCGTCATTAGTATGAAAAATACTCATTGATAATATGAACGGACATCTTGAATTGTATGCAAGGGACTGAAAATAACGGTGTTTTAAGGACTGAAAGAAAAGGCCTGTTGTCATGCCAAGGTTCGGTAAGTTGAAATAATCAAATAGAATTGGTGTTTGGAGACGATAGGCCACGGCTGGTAGGCTTATCGGCAAACGGGCTTTTATGTATACATATCGTTGCCATCAGCAACGATGACATTCTTCAAATCCATAGGGAGTCTTCAGTGAGCATTCCGCTTAATCCACCGTTCCGCGCCGAACACGTCGGCAGCTTCCTGCGTCCTGCCTACTTGCTGGAAGCACGCGCCCAGAAGGAAAAAGGCGAAAT
Organism: Kerstersia gyiorum; assembly: GCF_048595715.1. Classification (NCBI taxonomy): domain Bacteria; kingdom Pseudomonadati; phylum Pseudomonadota; class Betaproteobacteria; order Burkholderiales; family Alcaligenaceae; genus Kerstersia; species Kerstersia gyiorum. The sequence continues at coordinate 2,025,779 of NZ_CP169556.1, read as the reverse complement.
TTCCGCAGAACAGCTGCGTGAAGTGGAAGACAAGGCCATCCTTGAAATCATCCGCTTCCAGGAAGAGCTGGGTTTCAAGGGCATCACTGACGGCGAATTCCGCCGCACCTACTTTCACGTGGACTTCCTGCGCCAGCTGGGTGGTGTCGTCAGCGAAATTCCTGCGGTGATCGAACGGCCCAATGGCAAGATCGAACTTGCTCCGCCCATCATGAAGGTGGTCGACAAGGTGCGCCACGTGCGCGACATCCAGCTGGCCGATTTCCAGTTCCTGAAAGCCAACGTGGCTCAGGGATCGGTGCCCAAGGTCACCATTCCGTCGCCTACCATGCTGCATTTCCGTGGTGGCCGCGCCGGTATCAGCCAGGAACACTATCCTGTGCTGGACCCCGATTTCTATGATGATGTGGCGCAGGCCTATGCCGACGAGCTGCACTCGCTGGCTGCCGCTGGCTGCAACTACGTGCAGATGGATGACACCAATCTCGCCTATCTGTGCGATGAGCGCATGCGCGAAGCCGCTCGCCAGCGTGGCGACGACCCCAACGAATTGCCGCACCGTTATGCGGACTTCATCAACCGCGTGGTGGCGCGCAAGCCTGCTGGCATGCGCCTGGGCATCCACCTGTGCCGCGGCAACTTTCGCAGCACGCACGCCGCTGCTGGCAACTACGAACCGGTGGCCGAAGCCCTGCTGGCCGAAATGAACGTAGACGCCTATTTCCTTGAATATGATGACGACCGTTCCGGCGACTTCCGCCCGCTGCGCTTCCTGCCGAAAAACAAGGTGGCGGTGCTGGGCTTGATCACCACCAAGTTTGGCGAGATGGAGTCCAAGGATGATATCAAGCGCCGCATCGACGAAGCCGCCCAGTACGTGCCTTTGGAGCAACTGGCGCTGTCACCGCAGTGCGGTTTCAGCAGCACGGTGCACGGCAACGATATCGCAGTGGCCGCGCAGCGCCAGAAGATGCAGTTGGTGATGGAAGTGGCACGCGAAGTCTGGGGCGACGCCTGAGCATTTGCGCAAGACTGAGCTGGCAGCCCATGGTTTTTGCCGGTAAGAATTGAGCGTGCTCAAGGGCAGACCTGGGCCCCATCAGGCCCAGTTCATCTGCTAAAACCCGTCGGCCAAACTCCATCGGCCAGACACCTGAGGGTTCAAAAAACAGGCCAGAAAGCCATGCTTTCCGGCCTGTTTTTTTATCTTGGGCAACTGATCCCGGTCCGCTCAGGCGGATTTGCGTTTGCCCCGGCTGATGTAGGGGTGCGCATTGACCTTGTCCACCTGTTCATGCATCACATTCAGCAGGCGGATAAGCGTGTTTTGTTCTTCAGCCGTGAAGCGGCTGAGCAGCAGTTTTTCTCTGGCAGAGGCCACCTGGAAGACCTCATCATGCAGTGTGTGGCCCTTTTCCGTGAGATGGACCAGCAGGCGTCTTGCGTCTCTTTGGTCAACTTCGGTATGGACCAGGCCATCCTTCTGAAGCAAGGCCAGGGAACGGCTGACCACGCTTTTGTCCAGGCCGATCACTTGGCAAATGCGCTGAGCTGGGATGCCGTTTTCTACGGCCAGCATCGATAACACACGCCATTCCACGACGCCGATGCCGAAATTTTCCCGATAGAGCAGGGATGCGCCTGCTGACAGCTTGTTGGCGATAAAGGTGACCAATCCCGGCACATAACGGTCGAGATCAAGTTTCTTCGTGGAACTCATGCGTAGTCGTCGTCCTGAAGGGGCGTTGCGCGCCGGATCCTGCATCAGGCAGATCCAGAACCTGGCGCGCCGGTTGCTCCAATAGCCCCAATAGCCCTGGTAGCCAGCTGCTGCCGGTATGGCACATCATAAAGCGAGTGGCAAACAGCATACCCCGATTCGGGCTGCCGCCAAGCGCCAGGCCAGGGCGCCAGCGGCCCTGAGCAAGCGGGGGGAAGGGGATCTGACAGAAATTGGGCAGCACCGATATTAGGGCAAATATGGTTGTCTACACAACCAATTGGAATTTAAATATAGTTGTGTAGGCAACTAATATTTGTGTGTGGAATCCGACATGATGACCTTGACCGTCACGCAGAAAACGCGTGAAGCCGATGATGTGTTCAGCTTCCAGCTGGCCGCCAGTAACGGCCAGCCCTTGCCAGCCTATGAAGCTGGCGCCCATATAGATTTGCATCTGCCGCAAGGCCAGGTGCGGCAGTACTCTTTATGCATGCCCTCAGGGGCAGGGCAGCCCGGCAGTTATACCGTGGCAGTGCTGCGCGACCCGGCTTCCCGGGGCGGGTCGATTGCCCTGCACGATCAGATCCGTGTCGGCATGACGCTGATGGCCAGCCCGCCGCGCAATTTGTTCGCGCTGGTGCCGCACGCGCAGAAAACGCTGCTGTTTGCCGGCGGCATCGGCATTACTCCCATTCTTTGCATGGCTCAGGAACTGGCGGCCAGGCAGCAGGATTTCGAACTGCATTATTGCTGCCGCAGCCGCAGCAAAGCGGCATTCGCCGACTTCCTGGAGAGCAGTGCGTTCGCAGACCGCGCGCACCTGCATTTCGATGATGTTTCCCCGCTGGATGTGCAGGCCTGTCTTAAGCCGCCGCAAGCGGGGCAACATTTATACGTGTGCGGGCCCAATGGTTTTATGCAGCATGTGCTCACCTCAGCCAGTCTGTGCGGCTGGCCGGAAACACAGCTGCATCGCGAGCACTTTGCTGCCGTACCGGCGAACCGTCCGCAGGCGGATATCGCTTTCGAGGTAGAGATTGCCAGTACCGGCGCGGTCCACCTGATTCCGCCAGAGCGCTCTGTTTTCGAGGTGCTCGATGAGGCTGGCATCCCTTTGCCCGTGTCATGCGAACAAGGTGTCTGCGGCACCTGTGTCACGAAGCTCATTGCCGGCACGCCGGATCACCGCGATCAATACCTGACGGCAGCCGAACACGCGCGCAATGACTGTTTCACGCCTTGCTGTTCGCGGGCTTTGTCGCCGCGGCTGGTTCTTGATATCTAACACACACGACAGGAGAAAGTCCCCATGTCTTTGGCAACGCTTGCGCCCGCTGAGGCACCATCGCACACCGTTACGCTTCCCGCTTCCCCGTTTCCCTTGAACCAGTGGTACGTCGCCGCGCTATCTTCGGAACTGAAGGATAAGCCGCTGGGCCGCACGCTCTTGAACCGGCCAGTCGTCCTCTTTCGTCTGGGAGATCAGCGGGTGGCGGCGCTGGAAGACCGCTGCTGCCATCGCGCCTTGCCGCTTTCCGATGGCACTGTGGAGCACTGTGGCGTGCGCTGCGGCTACCATGGCCTGTTATATGACGCGACCGGCCAATGCATCGAGATTCCGGGCCAGGAAAAGATTCCGTCGCGCGCCAGGGTGAGCGCGTACCCGGTGCAGGAACGCGACGGCATTGTCTGGATGTGGTTTGGCGCGCCGGATCAGGCCGAACCGCTATTCGACGCGCCAGCCTATGACATCCATAGCTCTGGCAAATACGTCTATGGCGGCGACGTCTATCACTACCAGGCGCCGTATCAGCTGATCCACGATAACTTGCTGGATCTCAGCCATCTTGGATACGTCCACCTGAAGACGATAGGCGGCAACGCCAAGATACACATGAATGCCGAGATGAAAGTCGAGAGCGATGACGAGTCTGTCCGGGTGACGCGCTATATGCTGGATTCCGAACCTCCGCCCACTTATACGGCGGCTTATCCCTTCAAGGGGCGCGTGGACCGCTGGCAGGAAATCGAGTTCCGTTTGTCCCATATCCTGATCTGGACAGGGGCGGTGGACGTGGGCACCGCCAGCATGGACGACCCGCAGCGCGATGGTTTTCATATGCGCGGCTTTCATGGCATTACGCCCGAAACCGAGACGACCTGTCATTACTTCTGGACGATGGCGACCAATCCGGTGGGCGATGTGGAAGGCATACGCGCCAAAGTCCTGGAGCAAACCATCATGACGTTTGACGAAGATAAAGTCGTCATTGAGTCCCAGTACGCCAACATGCTGCGTTGCGGCAAGAAGCCGATGATAGACATTCATGTGGATGTGGGCGCCAACAAGGCGCGGCGCATCATCGAACTGGCCAAGTCCCGCAGCGGCGCTTAAGTCTTTCTGGCGCTGCCCGGCCATGTCTTCGCATGGCCGCATACGCCTGTATCCGTTCTTCCCGTTACTTCCGTTACTCCCGTCCCTGAGCCTGCGCTACGCCGTGATTCGGCAGCGCAGGACGACGCGTGCCTGACGCCTCAGCGCGCGAATGCTTATCGAGGTTCCAATATGAGCAAACCTATTCATGAGCTGATGGATGAGAAGTCCATGAGCCGCTTTCAGTGGGGCGTGATCTCCCTGTGCTTTCTCATCAATATGCTGGATGGCTTCGATGTGCTGGTGATGGCATTCACGGCTGCGTCAGTCGCGAGCCATTGGTCATTGAGCGGTATCCAGCTGGGCTATCTGCTGAGCGCCGGCCTGGTCGGCATGGCCTTGGGTTCCTTGTTTATCGCGCCCTGGGCCGATCGTTTCGGGCGCCGTCCGCTGATTATGTTTTGCATTGCCGTCGCCGGTAGCGGCATGGTGGCGTCGGCCTATGCGCAAAGCCCTGTGCAACTGGGCGCCTTGCGTTTGCTGACCGGGCTGGGCATAGGCGGCATTCTTGCCAGCAGCTATGTGATTGCCGGTGAATACGCGTCCAAGAAATGGCGTGGGCTGGCGATCAGCCTGCAGGCAACTGCGTATGCGCTGGGCGCCACGATAGGCGGTATTGTCGCGGCCTGGATTATTCCCGCCATGGGCTGGCCGTCCGTGTTCCTGTATGGCGGTCTGACGACATTGGCGACCTTGCCCATCATGGGCTTATGGCTGCCGGAATCGCTGGACTTCCTGCTGGGGCGGCAGCCGCGCGGCGCGCTGCTAGCGGTGAACCGTCTGCTGGGCAAGGTGGGCTTGCCCGGCATCAACACCTTGCCGGCGGCCGGCGCCAATCGGGCACAGGCCGCGCGTGCCGGGGTGGGCAGCCTGTTCGCGCCTGGTTTGCTGCCATCTACGCTCTTGATCTGGTGCGCCTTCTTCCTTGTCATGCTGGGCTTTTATTTCGTGATGAGCTGGACGCCCAAGCTCATGGTCAGTGCCGGTTTATCCAATCAGCAGGGCATTACCGGCGGCGTGCTGCTGAACGTAGGCGGCATCGTGGGCACATCGCTGATCGGCCTGCTTGCCGCGCGCTTCGCCTTGCCGCGCCTGCTGATGATCTACATGCTGGCAAACTTCTGTCTCATGTATGGGTTTGTCCGCTTGCTGGGCGAGCTGAATATGGCGTTTGCAGCGGCCTTGCTGATCGGTATCTTCGTCAATGGCTGCGTGGCCGGCTTGTATGCGCTGACGCCATCAATCTACCGCTCCACGCAACGGGTGACAGGTTTAGGCTGGGCCATCGGCATGGGCCGGGTCGGCGCTATCGTGTCTCCGCTGCTGGCGGGGCGCCTGATCGATGCGCAATGGGCGCCTGCCGAGCTGTTCAGCGTTTTTGGTTTGGCATTTGTGCTCGGCGCGCTGGCCATAGCGGCCTTGCCCTGGGCGCAACGGCGGTCACACCGTCAGCCCCAGCCACAGGGCCAACCTCAGGGCTAAAACCGCAGAGCCAGCCTTAAAACATGCCAGCGGAGCCGCTGCCCACCAGCCGCCAGGCGGGACAGGCCTCCTCTTAGGGGGGGCGCTGCTGCCGGGAAACCCGTCACTGGCAAGGGGTAAATCCGGTGCGCAGGAAGAACTGTGCGAGAATCGGTTTCATTCAAGACCATGCCATGAAAAGCGCGGCCACGCTGCCGCGCCGTTCACCATCGGGGCAGTTCCTTTTGGTTTTCTATTTGTGGTTCTCTATTTTTCTACCCAGCGAGACATTCCGATAATGAGCAATCCGTCTGATGTGGCTAGCGGCGCCCTGGAACTTCTGTTGTCCCGACGTTCGAATTCCTTGCTGACGGCGCCGGGGCCCAACGCCCGCGAACTGAATCTGATCCTGCAGGCAGCGGCCCGGGCGCCTGACCATGCTTCCTTGCGCCCCTGGCGTTTTCGCGTGATTGAAGGGGAGGCCATCGGCCGGCTGGCCGATTTTGCCATTGCCGCGGTAAAGGCCGCTGGTGATGCCCGCATGACCCCGGAAAAAGAACATGCGGTGCGGGCCTGGCTGGCCAAGGTGCCGCTGGTGGTCGCGCTGGGGCACGAAATTCATCACGACCACCCCAAGGCCCCGGAATGGGAACAACTGGCAGCCGCCAGCGCAGCCGTGATGAATATGCTGAATGCGGCCCACTTCCTGGGCTATGGCGCATTCTGGAGCACGGGTTTGGGAACCGCCGTCGAAGAGGTGCAGGAAGGCCTGGGCTTCGATCCACTGTCCTACCGTTTCATGGGCTATCTGGTAATAGGCACGTCTGCCGTGCCGGCGCAGGGCTCGGCCAGGCAGGCGCCTGATGCCTACGTCAGCCCTTGGACGGCGCCTGAAGGCCTGTAATGATAGGGCATTCCGGCCGCTGATCCCCGTGGCAGTTGCTGGCCAGATGGGCCAGCGTATCGGCCATCTGTTCCAGCGCCAGAGCCTTGGCGCGCAGCTCCTGGATATGCGCCAGCGCCAGTGTTTTGACATCGGCGCTGGCGCGGGACGTATCCTGCCAGAGCTGCACCAGGCTGCGCATTTGTTCGACGGAAAACCCGAGGTCGCGGGCGCGCCTGAGAAAACACAGGGTATGAACGTCCTGGTCCCGGTAATTGCGGTAGCCAGCAGGGCTGCGCTGTACTTCGGGCAATAAACCCGCATCCTCGTAATAACGGATCATTTTGGCGGAAATTCCGCTGGCTTTGGCTGCTGCGCCGATATTCATGCTTGTCCTCCGTTGGCAGGGGCGGGTTGGGGGCGCCAGGCCTTCAGGCGCAAGGCGTTCACCACCACGAAAACACTGGAAAGTGCCATGGCCGCTGCGGCAAACACGGGCGACATCAGCAGGCCGTAGGCCGGATACAGCACGCCAGCGGCCAGCGGAATGAGGGCGGCGTTATAGACAAAGGCCCAGAACAAGTTCTGGCGGATGTTGCGCATGGTGGCGCGTGAAAGCGCGATGGCATTTGCCACCCCGGCCAAAGAGCCGGACATCAGCACCACGCCGGCAGATTCCACCGCAATATCCGCGCCGGTGCCAATGGCGATGCCAACATGGGCAGCGGCCAGCGCCGGGGCGTCATTGATGCCGTCGCCCACGAACGCGCAGCGCTTGCCTGCGGCCTTGAGTTGGGCCAGCACCGCCACCTTGTCCGCCGGCAGCGCCTGGGCATGGACTTCGTCTATCCCCAGGCTGGCAGCAACCGCTTCAGCGGTACGCTGGTTATCTCCGGTCAGCATGACCAGGCGAATGCCCTGCGCATGCAAGGCCTGCAGGGCAGCCGGGGTGTCATCCTTGAGCGGATCGGCGACGGCAACCAGGGCAGCCATACGGCCATCTATGGCGACATAGAACGGCGTATTGCCTTTGGCGCCCCATTGATCCGCCAGCGCTGCCAGTTCAGGGTCCATGGCGACAGCGCGATCCTGCATCAGTTTGGCAGCGCCCGCGAGCACGGCATGGCCATCGACGCTTGCCGCCAGGCCTGCGCCGCTGATGGCTTCAAATCCGTCAACCTGGCCGAAGGTCATGCCGCGGGCCTGGGCCGCTTGCACAATGGCATGGGCAATGGGGTGTTCCGAATGGCTTTGGGCGCTGGCCAGCCATTGCAGGACTGCGGTTTCGTCAAAACCGGCGGCGACCTGCATATGCGTGAGCGCCGGTTTGCCTTGCGTCAGCGTGCCGGTTTTATCGAAAACCACCGTATCTATTTCGCGCAGGGTTTGCAGGGCATCCCCCTGGCGGAACAGAATGCCCAGATCGGCGGCGCGGCCTGTGCCGACCATAATGGACGTCGGCGTGGCCAGCCCCATGGCGCAAGGGCAAGCCACGATCAGGACCGCGACGGCATTGACCAGCGCGAAATCAAAGCCCAGGCCAGGGGCCAGCACCATCCACAGAACCAGCGTCAGAATGGCGATCGTCATCACAGCCGGGACGAACCAGCCTGTGACTTTATCCACCAATGCCTGCACCGGCAGGCGGGCGCCCTGAGCCTGTTCGACCATGCGGATGATTTGCGCCAGCGTGGTGTTTTCACCGGTGCGCGTGACTTCAATATCCAGGCTGCCATGGGTATTGAGCGTGGCGCCGGTCACGCTATCTCCCGCCTTGCGGGAAACCGGCAGGGGTTCACCCGTCAGCATGGATTCATCTATATGCGATTCGCCCTGGCGGATGACACCATCGAGCGGAATTTTTTCGCCGGGGCGCACGCGAAGCAGGTCGCCGGTATGGATGTTGGCAATATCCACATCTTCGATGGCGCCGTCAGGCAGAATGCGCCTTGCCGTGCGTACCTGCAGGCCAACCAAACGGCGGATGGCCGCGCCGGTGCGGCCCTTGGCGCGCGCTTCCAGCATCTTGCCCAGCAGAATCAAGGTCACAATGACGGCACTGGCTTCAAAGTAAATATGGCGCGAGGCCTCGGGCAGCCAATGCGGCGCCAGTGTCGCCACGACGGAATACAACCAGGCTGCGCCGGAACCGACCGCCACCAGGGAGTTCATATCAGGCGTGCGCTGCCAGAGCGCGCGCAGGCCATCGCGGAAGAAATGACGGCCAGGGCCGGCCAGCACCAAGGTCGTCAGAATGCCTTGGATCCATGCATTGCGTTGCGCGCCCAGCGTGTGCTGAACCAGATCGTGGATAGCGGGCACCATATGGCTGCCCATCTCCAGCAGGAACACAGGCAAGGTCAGAATGAGGGCGGTGAGAAAGGCGCGCTTAAGCCGTTGCCGCTCCTGCTCCTGGCGCGCGCTTTGCTCGGCGGCAACGCGTTCGCGGTCAACAATGACACTGGCGGGATAGCCGGCCGCGGTGACGACGGCCGCCAGCGCCTCGGGTGAAGCGCCGCTGGTTTGCATGCGTATGCTGGCGCGTTCAGTAGCCAGATTGACATTGGCTTCCAGGACGCCGGGTTGCGCGGCAAGTTTTTTCTGTACACGGTTGACGCAGGACGCGCAGGTCATGCCATCAATGGCAAGCTCGACGGCGAGTGTGGCGTCACGGTGATCGGCTTTCGTACTCATGACTTTCTCCGGGGCAGGAATCCAGGTAGTGCTGTGCGATGTTGGGGCAATGAAGAGCGTTGGCCTGAAGGCCGGAGCTTGCGCTGAGGCACGCGGCCAATACGATTGCCAGGCTTGCATTGTCAACCTTCCCATAATGATAAGGTCAAGCGCTTTATTGCGGCGGGCACGGCGGGCCAGGGGCTGGGATAGAATGAACCGATGCCCTGATGGAAGAGGGTGCTGCAAGCAACGGAGAAAATGACATGGCAATACTGCAATACCAGGTTCCCGATATGAGCTGCGACCACTGCGTGCGCGCCCTGACTGGCGCGATTCAGGAAGCGGTGCCGGGCGCGCAGGTGCAGGCTGACCTCGCCGCCCATACGCTGACGGTGACCGGCACGACGGATGCTGCCGCCGTGGAGCGCGGCATTGCTGCGGCAGATTACGACTTTACCCGCAAGGAGGCGTGAGCATGGCGCGAATGGTGGATGTCGCCGTGATCGGCGCTGGCACGGCCGGACTGGGCGCCTATCGCAGCGCGCGCGATCAGGGGGCCAGTGCCGTCCTGATTGAAAACGGCCCGTTTGGCACCACTTGCGCGCGCGTGGGCTGCATGCCGTCCAAATTGTTGATTGCAGCGGCAGAGGCCGCTCATGCGGCGCGGGATGGCGCTCCATTCGGGGTGCATGTGTCAGGGTTGCGGGTAAACGGTGCCGAAGTGCTGGCGCGTGTCCGGCGCGAGCGGGATCGTTTCGTGGGCTTTGTGCTCAAGGGGATGGAAAGTATTCCCGCAGCGGACGTATTGCGCGGCACGGCGCGATTCACCGCGCCTGGCGTTCTGGCGGTCAGCGGCCAGGAAGAGGAAATTCACGCCAGGGCCGTGGTCATCGCGACGGGCTCGGCGCCTTTTATCGCGGATGAGCTGAGCGGTCTGGGAGACCGTGTGCTGATTAATGACAGTCTGTTTGAATTGCCCGACCTGCCGCGCAGCATTGCCGTGTTCGGGCCAGGCGTCATCGGGCTGGAACTGGGGCAGGCCCTGCACAGGCTGGGTGTGCGTACCCGTCTCTTCGGAGCGCGCGGCAGTCTGGGCGGCATCAGTGATCCGGCGGTCAAGGCAGCTGCATTGGCCGCCTTCAAAACTGAAATGGCGCTTGATGTCCGTGCCCAGATGCAGGAAATCAGGCCGGACAATCATGGCGTCTTCATCCGTTTCCTGGATGACGAAGGCCACGAGCAGGAAGAACATTTCGAATATGTGCTGGCGGCGACGGGCCGGCGCCCGAATCTTGCCGCGCTGGATCTGCCCAAAGCAGGATTGGCGCTGGACGCGCGCGGCCGTCTGGCCTACGACCGCAACACCCTGCGTGCCGGTGATAGCGCCGTCTATATTGCTGGCGATGCCAATGGCGACTTGCCGCTATTGCATGAAGCCAGTGATGAGGGCCGCATAGCCGGGCGCAATGCGGCGCGCCACCCCCAGGTAGAACCGGGATTGCGGCGTGCCGGCCTGAGCGTCGTGTTTTCCGAGCCGCAGGTTGCCAGTGCCGGCAAGCGCTACAGCGAGCTGGAACAGGCAGGGGTCGAGTTCGTGATTGGCGAGGTCGATTTTGGCGACCAGGGGCGGGCACGCGTCATGCGGCGCAATGCCGGTTTGTTGCGGGTGTACGCGCAACGCAGCAGTGGCCGCCTGCTGGGCGCGGAACTGGCCGCGCCAGCGGCCGAGCATTTGGGGCATTTGCTGGCCTGGTCGGTACAGCAGCAGATGACCATCGGGCAAATGCTGGAGATGCCGTTTTACCATCCGGTAGTGGAGGAGGGCTTGCGCACGGCCCTGCGTGACGCGCAGGCCAAGCTGGCCCGGGCAAGCTGACCCACCCCCATGCGGAAACTTCAGCCTTGGGCTGGAGGCACAACGATCAAGGCCAGGGCGTGATGAGTGCCCTGGCCTTGATGATTTTTGGCTGCCGGAACGGTCTCCGGCAGCCTGAGCAGAGATGAACTGCTTTATTTGTTTTTGGTTACCAGACCGTAGATGAAGAGCACGATGATGGCGCCGATCACGGAAGCAATCCAGCCTGCTGCCTGCCCGGCTGCATAAAGCCCCAGGCTGCGGCCCAGGAACCCGCCGACGAGAGAGCCGACAATACCGAGAATGGCTGTCATGATAATGCCCATGTCCTGCCTGCCGGGCATGATGGCGCGGGCAATCAGGCCCACGATGAAACCGACCACAATCATGATGATGAAATCCATGCATTTCTCCTGTCTCGTGCGTGATGGTTTGCCAAGGGTGGCAACCCTGATGAGAATCATAACAGTCTAAAATCATCACTTTTATTAATGGCCGTCTTATCCTGGGATGGGCATGTAAGTGTGTGTGAACAGTGCATCATCGTGGCGGCAAATCCATGGCCGGCTTCGCAATGAGGACGATGACGACGGCTGCGCTGGCCGCTACGATGGCGGCAGCCGACCAGCTCCAGTATTGAATGACGCTGCCGACAAGCATCGGGCCGACGATTTGCCCCAGGTTGTTGCCCTGTATTGCCAAACCCATGACCAAGGGCACCAGGATGCTGTTCCTGGCAGCCAGGGGCGCAGCTGATAGCAGTGTTGCGGGAATCAGGCCGCCGACCGCGGCATAGACAATGCACAGCAGAAACGCGGGCGTGCCTGGCAAGACATCCACGAAAATGCCCAGTCCGCTGGCGCCCATGATCAAACTGGCGCCGGCCAGTATCAGCGCGCGCGGCACACCTTTCGACAACAACAGGCCTGCGGCCAGGTTGCCCAGAATATTGGCGGCGATGGCCAGAGCACTCAGTTCGCCTGCGCTCTGGTGCGTGACATTCATGCGTTCCATGAGCAGTACTGGCAGGAAACTGAATAGCGCGAAAAACATCAGGCTGTAGAGGCCGAAGATCGCGGCGATCAGCAGCGGCCCCCGGGCCGTCAGCGTTGCCATGGCATCGCCGGCCAGTTGACGCCAGGGTTGCAGACGGCGCATGCCAGCATCGGGCACAGCAATGAATACCGCACATAAGGCCAGCGCAACCATTGCCGCGCAGGCCCACCACAAGGCGCGCCAGCTCTCGAACCAAGGGCCTGCCAGCATCGCCAGCGCCATGCCGGCAGGCATGAAGCAGCTCCACAAGGCCATCACGAGGTTACGCCGGGACGGGGCGGCAAGGACGCCCAGGATGGATGGGGCGGCTACTGTAATCAGTAGGAATCCGGCACCTTCGATAACGCGGGTCCACAGCAGTTCCTCGTATTCTCGCGACAAGGCACCGAGGACACAGCCTGCCAGGACGATCAGCAGGCCCAGGCGCAGCACACGGCGTGCGCCCGTGCGGCCCGTCCAGGCGCCAGCGAACAGGCCGCCGATCAGGCCAAGAAGCGAAAAAACGCCCACCAGCCTGCCGATGGAAGCCAGGCCCAGGTGCAGATCCGCCTGCAATAGCGGCGCGGCGATGACGGCCTTGCCGACTTGCAGGGCGCCGATGATGCCTGCAGTTACGACGACGCCCACGGCCATCCAGGGTGTTGCCGGGGCGGCTGCCAACCGTTGTGCCGGTCGGGTCATGGCCGGACTCCGCCCTGGCGTCCTGCCGCAAGCGCCAGGGCAATCTGCGCAACGTGCCTGCCCTGGAAGCGGGCGCCGGCAAGTTCGTTTTCGCTAGGCTTGCGGTAATTGCCCTCAGCATCTTCGGCAAGCGTCGTGGCGCCATAGGGTGAGCCGCCAGTGATTTCGTCCATACGTAACTGCCCCTTGAAGCTGTATGGCAGGCCGACAACGAGCATGCCCAGGTGCAGCAGGACAGTATGGGTGGACTGCAAGGTGGTTTCTTGCCCGCCATGCTGACTGCCGGTGGAAGTAAAGGCACTGCCTACCTTGCCGACCAGTAGGTCTTGGGCCCAGAGTCTGCCGGTGCAGTCGAGGAAGTTTTTCATCTGCGCGGCCATGTTGCCAAAGCGTGTCGGCGTGCCGATGATGATGGCATCGTAGTCAGCCAGTTCGGCGACATCAGCGATTTCTTCATGCTGCGGTATCCGGTAGCCGGCGGCTTGCACCATTGCGGGCGGCGCCAGTTCAGGCACCCGCCGCAGGGTGACGGTGGCGGGTGTTTCGCTGACGCCCTGGGCGACGGCCTGCGCCATGGTTTCAATATGCCCGTAGGATGAGTAATAGAGAATGAGTACCTTGGCCATAATGGCTCCTTGTGGAAGGTTCCAAGTATTCTAGGTAGCTCATTCGATCTACCATAACGATATAAATTGATAGCCTTGATCGTTTATTCAGATAATGATAGATCCTCTCACCCTGGATCAAATCCGCACATTCGTGGCTGTGGCGGATTGCGGCGGGTTTCGGGCCGCCGCCCAGAACCTCGCTCGCGTGCAATCGGCGGTCAGCACGAGCATTGCCAACCTGGAAGCGCAGTTGGGCGTGCAGTTATTCGACCGTAGCGGACATCGACCGGTACTGACGCAAGAAGGGCAGGCCCTGCTGGCCGATGCCCAGGACCTGCTGCTCAGGGTGGACACCATGCGTGCCCGCGCGCGTGGTTTTGGCGCCGGGCTGGAGCACGAACTGGCGCTGGTGGTCGATACCCTGTTTCCATTGGATGTCGTGGGTGTCGCGCTTAGGGCCGTCCATGCCAGATATCCGACGGTGGCGCTACGCGTGGCTGTTGAACCCCTCGGCTATCCGGCCCAGGCGCTGATAGAGCGGCGCTGCAACCTGGCCATTATGGTGGGTGAGGATTTTCGCGAGCCACGTATCAGCCTGGAAGCGTTGGCCCCTGTCGCACAGGTGGCCGTGACCGCGGCAGATCACCCGTTGGCGATGGTGGAGACTGGCCGCCTGCTGGGTCTGGCGGAATTGGCCGAACATATGCAGATCGTGCTGGAAGATCCCACCTTGCTATCGGCTGGCCGGACTTTCGGTGTGTTGTCGCCAAGAACCTGCCGGGTGACGACCCAGGAAGCCAAACATGCCTTGATCAGGGCAGGCGTCGGCTGGGGAAGGTTGCCCCTCTGGCTGGTCGAACCGGAATTGCAGGAAGGCAAACTGGTGCGTATCAGGACCGATGCGCTGGGGCGGCAGGGCGAGGGGGTTCTGGAAAGCTATCTGGCGCGGCGGCTGGATCAACCCAACGGCCCGATAGCAAGATTCCTGGCTGACACCCTGCTCAGCCTGGTGCGGCAAGACAACGTTTGAATCCGCCGTATTGTCTGTCAGACCAGTCATGCGATAGCGCGAGACAGGCAGGCAGCGACACGGCCGGTTCTGTCGTGTGCGGCGGGGCGGAGACCGCAGTCATTGAATGGTGCGTGACGGATGGTCTCGACCCAGCGGGCCGGTTCATTGGCCCGCCGGTTCGATTCAAGGCCGTGCTTTGAGCCGACGCGGGATGATCAGGCCGGAGAGGCGCTGGCGTCGATGGCTGGCAGGGCGCGGAACCCTACGCACAGGCGATTCCAGGCATTGATGACACCAATCGCAAGCGTGAGTTTGGTCATCTCCGCCTCTGTAAAAAAGGCCCGCAATGCGTCATAGGCTGCATCCGGCGCATGGGTCTGCGATACCAGCGTCAAGGATTCCGTCCAGCCCAGTACGGCGCGTTCGCGCTCGTCGAAAACCGGCGATTCGCGCCAGACGCTGACCAGGTGGATTTTCTGCTCGCTGAAGCCGTCATGACGCGCTTCCTTGACGTGCATGTCCACGCAAAACGCGCATCCATTGATCTGGGACGCGCGCAGATTGATCAGGTGGATGAGATCGGGCGCCAGTCCGGATTCCTCGGTCAGGTATTGCGAAACGGAGGAAAGCGCCTGGTAGGCGTCGGGTGCGGCTTTGGCGAAATTGAAGCGGTTTTGCATGGCATGCTCCTGAGAATGGAAGGCAAGGGTTCAGGCTTTCTGGATGGGAATGCGCTCGTGCGCCTGTAGGAATGAGCCACTGCGTTTGGCGATGGAGCCGTCATCGAGCGCGCTGACGTCGGCAATAATGCTGGCGATGCTGACGGACCTGAGTTCGGCGCGATAGGCCTGTTCGGCGCGTTGCATGGCGGTGTTGATGCGGCAGGGGCCGGCAAGCATTGCGCAACCCGGCGGCAGGGGATTGGGGCCGCGGCGGCGTATTTCCTGGCAGCGAAAGGCCGGTCCGGCGCCTTCCACGGCCAGGACAATATCCAATAGTGAAATCTCAGTCGGGGCGCGGCCGAGCCGATATCCGCCCTTGGGGCCAGGCAGGGTCTGGAGAATACCGGCAGCGGACAGTGCCTGCAGATGCTTGAGCAGATAGCTGGGCGATACCCCATGGTATTCGGCCAGGGCCGCCGCCGAGAGCAAGCCTGCGGGGGAAAGTCCCGCCAGCAGCGTCACACTGTGGATGGCCTGTTCTACGCCGTCGCTGAGTTTCATGAAGTTTGCCCTTTAATCATGGATATATTTTATCCATGATTAAAGGGGATGAGCAAGACAATAGAATCCGGCCTTGCGGGCAGGCGCCGGCTGGCTTGGCACTGATAAAAAATGCCCCCACGCTGCGCCTGCGGCTTGCTGCCCCCCGAGGGGGCGTTTTTGTCTTGGGAGCGGCCCGGCGACAAAAAACGGCATGCAGGCTGGGCCGCATGCCGTTCATGGTCCGTCAGTATCGGTCAGGACTGGCCATCCATGCCGCTATGGCGCAGCAGGGCATCCATGCTGGGGTCCCGCGCACGGAACGCGCGGAAGGATTCGGCGGCCGGGCGCTCGCCGCCCACGGCCAGAATCTCCTTGCGGAAACGCGTGCCAGTGGCAGCATCCAGCGTTGAATTGCCGCTGGCGCCAGCGGCTTCTTCGAACGCGGCATAGGCATCGGCAGACAGAACTTCCGCCCATTTGTAGCTGTAATAGCCAGCGCCATAGCCGCCCGCGAACAGGTGCGAGAAGCTGTTGGGGAAGCGGTGCCAGGCGGGCGGGAACAATACCGCCACTTCCTTGCGCACAGCGTCCAGCACCGACAGCACGTCCGCCATGGCCATGGGCCGTACCTGTTGATGCAGCAGGATATCGAACAGCGAAAACTCGATCTGGCGCAGCATTTGCATGCCGCCCTGGAAGTTGCGCGCTGCCAGCAGCTTGTCGAATAGTTCGCGTGGTAAGGCTTCGCCGGTATCCACGTGGGACGACAGCGTTTGCACAACCTCCCATTCCCAGCAGAAGTTCTCCATGAACTGGGAAGGGAGTTCGATGGCGTCCCATTCCACCGCCGAAAACGCCGACAGGGCCGGTTCATCGACTTCGGACAGCAGCGCATGCAAGGCGTGGCCGCTTTCATGGAACAGGGTGATGACATCATCGTGCGTCAGCAGCGCCGGGCGGCCGTCCTGTGGACTGGCGAAATTGCAAATCAGGTAGGCAACCGGCGTTTGCACGCCAGGAGCTGCCAGGCGCCGGTTACGCTCACCATCGACCCAGGCGCCGCCTTGCTTGCCGGCGCGGGCATACAGGTCCATGTGCAGGTGGCCGAGCACCGCGCCATCGGCGTCGGTGACGGCGAAGCTGCGCACATCCGGATGCCAGCCCGGCAGGTTTGCCGGTTGCAAAGACACACCAAACAGAGAGCGGGCGACGCCGAACAGGCCTTCCAGCACGCGCGGCAAGGTGAAATAACGCTTTACCGTATCGTCAGAATAGGCGTAGCGGTTTTCGCGCAGGCGTTCTGCCGCGAAGGGCACGTCCCAGGGTTCCAGCGGATCCAGGGCGAGCTGTTCACTGGCATAGGCGCGCAAAGCTGCCAGGTCCTGTTCTGCATAAGGCCGGGCGCGGCGGGCCAGGGTTCGCAGGAAATCCGTTACCTGCGCCGCGCTGTCGGCCATGCGGGTTTCCAGGCGCAAGGCGGCATAATCCGCGTAGCCCAGCAACTGTGCTTCTTCAGTGCGCAAGGCCAGCAATTGTTCGATCTGCGGGCCGTTATCGTAGCGGGCATCACCGTTTTCCGAGGCGACGGTGGCATAGCCGCGATACAGCGCTTCGCGCAACGAGCGGTCGCGCGCATATTGCATGACCGGCAGGTAGCACGGCATTTTCAGCGTCAGTTTCCAGCCGCTCTTGCCGTCTTCCTGTGCCGCATTGCGAGCCGCCTGGCGCACGTCTTCGGGCAGGCCATCCAGACGCGCCTCGTCTTCGACATACAGCGCCCAGGCGTCGATGGCATCCAGCACGTTCTCGGAGAACTTTTGTGACACCTGCGCCTGTTGCTCGGAATTGCGTGCATATTGTTCGCGCGCCGCACCTTCCAGCGCTACGCCGCCGAGGCGGAAGTCGCGCAAGGCGAGGTCGAGCACGCGCTGGCGCGCCGGACTCCAGCCACCCGCCTGATGCAGGCGCAGATACTGCTTGTAGAGGCCTTCATGCAAACCGGTCCAGGTCGAGAACTCGCTGACCTTGGGCAGCATCTCGTTATAGGCTGCGCGCAGCTCAGGCGTGTTGACGACCGAGTTCAGGTGGCCGACCACCGACCACGCACGCCATAGCTGTTCCGACGCCAGTTCCAGCGGCAGGACGACCGCGTCCCAGGTGGCAGGCAATTCGGGCGAGGCGGCATGTTCGACGGCTTGCCGGGCGTTCTGCAGCAGCTGGTCGATGGCTGGGGCGATATGCGCCGGCTCGATGGCGGCATAGTCGATATGCGCCGCAACCGGCACCATCAGGGGGTTGTTATTCAACACGGCGTTCTCGGTCATGCCTTGCCTTGTTCCTGGAGCTGGCGTTCCGCAGCTTCCACGGTGTTGACCAGCAGCATGGCGATGGTCATGGGGCCCACGCCGCCTGGGACGGGAGTGATCGCGCCGGCCACTTCGCTGGCAGACGCGAAATCCACATCACCGCAGAGCTTGCCGTCCGCGCCGCGGTTGATGCCGACGTCGATGACGACGGCACCGGGCTTGACCATGTCGCCGGTGACGATGCCGGGGCGGCCGGTGGCCACGACCAGGACGTCGGCACGGCGCGTGTGCGCCGCCAGGTCGCGGGTTTTGGAGTTGCACAGCGTGACCGTCGCGCCTTCGGCCAGCAGCAGCATGGCCATGGGTTTGCCGACGATATTGCTGGCGCCCACGATGACTGCCTCGGCGCCGCGCAGCGCGACATTTTCATGGGCCAGCATCTTCATGACGCCGTAGGGCGTGCAGGGCCGGAACAGCGGCTTGCCCGTCATCAGCAGGCCGGCATTGGCAATATGGAAGCCATCGACATCCTTTTCGGGTGCGATGGTTTCGATCACCGTGTGGGCATCAATATGCTTGGGCAGCGGCAGCTGCACCAGGATGCCGTGGATGGCAGGGTCGGCATTCAGAGCACGCACGCGTTCCAGCAGGGCTGCCTGGCTCAGATCGGCCGGATAGCGCTCCATGACGGAATGGAAACCGGCTTTCTCGCAGGCAGCGACCTTGTTGCGGACATATACCTGGGAGGCAGGGTCCTCGCCTACCAGGACGACGGCCAGCCCGGGCTTGATGCCGGCGGCGGTCAGGCTGGCGGCGCGGACGGCGGCTTCTTCCCGGATTTGCTGGGCCAGGGCGGAGCCGTTGATAATGCGTGCGGTCATTGGGACTATCCGTTAATTGTTGTTCAGGGCCACCTTCATCAGGTCGGCCACAGTGGTTACTTGAAGTTTTTCCATGATGTTGGCGCGATGCGCCTCGACGGTCTTGATGCTGATGCCAAGATCGTCGGCAATCTGCTTGTTCAGGCGGCCGGCGACGATGCGCTCAAGCACTTGCTGTTCGCGCGCGGTCAGGCGGCCCAGCATGGCTTCACGGTTGCGGCGGGTCTGAACCTGGTCGTGGCGTTCCGCAGCCTGTTCCAGCATCCGGCCCACGATCTGGCGCAGGTCGGATTCATTGAAGGGTTTTTCCAGGAAGTCGGCTGCGCCTTTCTTCATGCTGGCCACGGCCATGGGCACGTCGCCGTGGCCCGTGATGAAGATGATGGGAATCGGGGCCTTGCGCGCCAGCAGTTGCTCCTGCAACTCCAGGCCGCTCATGCCGGGCATGCGCACATCGGCGATCAGTACCGCGAGTTGCCCCGGGTCGTACTGGGACAGGAAGACTTCGGCGTTATCGAAGGCTGTCACACGGTAGCCATTGGCTTCGAGCAACCAGCGCAGTGAGTCGCGTACTGCCTCGTCGTCATCAACGATATAAACCATGCCGGCGGACTGGGGGGTGCTCATGCGTGCTTCTCCTCGGACTTAGCCTCTGGCTGGACCGTTTCCGGCGCGGCGCAGGGCAGGGTGAACCTGAATATGGTACCTCCGGTAGGATTGGACTGTGCCCAAAGCCTGCCGTGGTGAGACTCTATTATTGTGCGACAGATATTCAGCCCCATGCCCAGGCCTTCGGACTTGGTGCTGAAAAATGGTTCGAACAGGCGCTGCGGGTCGGCCAGGCCGTGGCCGGCGTCGATGACCGACACCCCGACCAACGCACCTTCCCGGCGCAGTTCCACGCGCAGGATGTCTATCTCGCTGTTTTCCATGGCTTCCAGGCCATTCTTCAGCAGATTGAGCAATACCTGTTCGATCAGGATGGGGTCGGCCAGCACGTTGGGGAGATCTCTTTCGATATCCTGGACGATGCTGATCCGCCGTTTGCGGGCGTCGATATCGGCGAACGCCACGGCATTTTCCAGTATGCCCAGCATGGAAACGCTTTGGCGGCGAGGCTCGCTGCGTTTCACGAATTCGCGGATGCGGCTGATGATCTTGCCGGCGCGTTCGGCCTGCATGGCCGCTTTTTCCAGCGCGGGCAGCAGCGAATCGGGATCGGTGCGCCCAGCACGGACCATCGCGACGGCTCCCATACTATAGTTGGTGATGGCCGTGAGCGGCTGGTTCAGTTCGTGCGCCAGCGACGAAGCCATCTCGCCCATGGTGGTCAGGCGGCTGGTGAGCTGGATTTTCTCACGCTGTACGCGCGAGGCTTCTTCGTGGTCACGCCGTTCAGTGATGTCGCGAGCCACTTGCAGCCTGACTTTGCGGCCGTCCGTCCAGGCCAGGATGCGATGGCGAACTTCGAACCAGCGCTGCGCCGATTGCGAAAAAATTTCTATGGATTCATCGGTGTAGCGGCCGCGCCGGCCGCCCAGCAATTCTTCGTGGCCGTTGGCGTGGGCGCCGAAAACGCGGCGATAAGTGCGGTTGGCGAACAGCAGCTCCATGCCTTCCTGCTTGTCGGACGTCACGGAAATTGCGTCGTCCAGGCCTTCCAGCACCGTCATAAAGCGTTCGTGCGCAGCCGTCAGGGCCTCGCGGATGCGCTTGGGCTCGGTGATGTCCGTCATGGAGGTCATCCAGCCGATCTGCTTGCTATCCGGGTCCAGCAGCGGGGAAACATACATGCGGGCGGTAAAGCGCGAACCATCGCGGCGCTGGGCTTCGACTTCCAGGCCGCTGCTGGGCGTGTTGCCGGACAGAACCAGGTCCATCGTGTGCTGGTGGGCCTCGAAGCGGCCGGGCACCCAATAGGGGAAGGGGGGCCGCCGGCCGACGAGGTCCGCCTCGTTCCAGCCTATCATGCGACAGAAGGCGGGATTGACGTAGGCGATGCGGCCATCCATGTCGATCACTCGCATGCCGGTAGACATGGAGTTTTCCATGGCGCGACGGAAACTGGTTTCCGCAATCAGCGCGGCCTCGGCATTCCAGCGGTAACGGGTATAGCGCCACAGCGCCAGCAGGCTGATGACAATGACCACCGACAGGCCGATCACGACCCACAGCAGGCGTTGCTGGCGGATTTCCTGGTCGATGGTGACGAACATGACGCTGTCGTCGCGCAGGTGCTGCAACCAGAAGAAGGCGCCCATCACGCACAAGTAGAGTCCCAGCACCAGGACGGGGGTGAGCCAGTACCAGCCGCGCCGGCGGGTGCGCGCATGGTTGTGGAACTGAGTCGTGATGGAAGGTCTGGGCGTACTGGCCATTGTCTCTTTTGTTTCCGATTCGCCGGCATTTTAGAACACGAGCCTGCCGGCACGGCACGGAATATGCCATCAAATGAGGGATCGCGTCGCAATCTTGCTGCCGGCGCTGCGGCTGGCGGCGTCCGGGGCTTGCGCCGGAGGACCGGCAGGGGATTGCGCCGCGGTTGCCGACAGGCCGGCGTAACGCGCTGGAACAGCGCTTCGGCCGCGAGAGTCCATTTTTTATATTATGAAATATAATCTCGCTTCGTGAAAAATCGCTTGCTCCGCTACAGTGTCTTTCCTAGAATGCGTTTGCGATAACGATATGCTAGGTTACGAAAGGGAAGCCCCTGGTGTTCATGCCAGCGCTTGCCTGCCACGGTCCTGCGAGGGCTTTTTGCTCAAAGCTTGACGACTGCAAGTTTCGCCCGGTTTCGCATCCCCACGACGCGCAACGGGCGGCGCATGATAGGTAAAGTGGCCAAAATAGCCAGCTCAAGCTGGCAGCCTGGGCAAAGTAGCGCAGAAATCTGGATCAAGCCGGTAACTCCCGGCTTCGCCCGTCCATCCGAAGATAAGGAGACACCTTATGTCCGCACAAGAGAACGTCGATCAAAGCTCGACGGCGCAAGACATCGACAGCCTCGAAACCCAGGAATGGCTTGATGCCCTGGCCGCGGTACTGGAACAGGAGGGGCCGGAACGCGCCCACTTCCTGATTGAACGCCTGATCGACCAGGCACGCCGTTCGGGCGCCCATATTCCTTTCTCGCCCAACACCGCATACGTCAATACGATTCCGGAAGCGCTGCAGCCCGGCCATCCCGGCAACCTCGAACTGGAAGCCCGCATCCGCGCCTACGTGCGCTGGAACGCCATGGCCATGGTCGTGAAGGCCAATCGCCACACGCCGCCCGATGGCGGTGACCTCGGCGGCCACCTGGCTTCGTTCGCGTCGCTGGCTACCATGATTGGCACGGGCCAGAACCATTTCTGGCACGCGGATACCGAAGAGCATGGTGGCGACCTGGTGTACTTCCAGGGCCACTCGTCGCCCGGCATCTATGCTCGCGCCTACCTGGAAGGCCGCCTGAGCGACGAACAGCTGGACAATTTCCGCCAGGAAGTCGATGGCAAGGGCCTGTCGTCCTACCCGCACCCGAAGCTGATGCCGGAATTCTGGCAGTTCCCGACGGTGTCCATGGGCCTGGGCCCCTTGATGGCCATTTATCAGGCCCGTTTCCTGAAGTATCTGCATGCCCGTGGCATCGCCGACACCAGCAAGCGCAAGGTCTGGGTGTTCTGCGGCGACGGCGAAATGGACGAGCCGGAATCCAAGGGCGCAATCAGCCTGGCCGCACGCGAAAAGCTCGACAACCTGATCTTCGTCATCAATTGCAACCTGCAGCGCCTGGACGGCCCTGTGCGCGGCAACGGCAAGATCATCCAGGAATTGGAAGGCGACTTCCGTGGCGCTGGCTGGAACGTGATCAAGCTGATCTGGGGGGGGTACTGGGATCCGCTCCTGGCGCGCGACAAGGAAGGCATCCTGCGCAAGATCATGGAAGACACCGTCGATGGTGAATACCAGGCCTACAAGGCCAACGACGGCAAGTTCGTGCGCGAAAACTTCTTCGCCAAGCATCCCAAGCTGCTGGAAATGGTCGCCCGCATGAGCGACAACGACGTCTGGCGCCTGAACCGTGGCGGCCATGACCCCCATAAGGTCTATGCTGCGTTCAAGTCGGCCACCGAACACGGCGGCCAGCCCACCGTCATCCTGGCCAAGACCATCAAGGGCTATGGCCTGGGCCATGACGGCCAGGCCAAGAACCCGACGCACCAGAAGAAGAAGCTGGATCTGGACGCCATCCGCGAATTCCGCGACCGCTTCAATATCCCGGTGCCGGACGACAAGCTCGAAGAGCTGCCGTACTTCAAGCCTGCCGAAGAATCGGCGGAAATGAAGTACCTGCGCGAACGCCGCGAAGCCCTGGGCGGCTACCTGCCCAAGCGTCGCCGCGTTTCCGACGAAAAGTTGCCCGTGCCCGCGCTGGATACCTTCAAAGCCGTGCTGGAGCCGACCGCCGAAGGCCGCGAGATCTCGACCACGCAGGCGTTCGTGCGCATCCTGAACCAGATTCTGCGCGACAAGAACCTGGGCCCCCGCGTCGTACCTATCCTGGCAGACGAATCCCGTACCTTCGGTATGGAAGGCCTGTTCCGCCAGATCGGCATCTACGCGCCGGAAGGCCAGAAGTACGTGCCGGTCGATAAAGACCAGGTCATGTACTACAAGGAAGCCGCCAACGGCCAGCTGTTGCAGGAAGGGATCAACGAAGCGGGCGCGTTCAGCTCCTGGATCGCCGCGGCAACGTCGTACTCGACGAACAACCGCGTCATGATCCCGTTCTACATCTATTACTCGATGTTCGGGTTCCAGCGCATCGGCGATCTGGCCTGGGCGGCGGGCGACATGCAGGCACGCGGCTTCCTGCTGGGCGGCACTGCCGGCCGTACCACGCTGAACGGCGAAGGCCTGCAGCACGAAGACGGCCACAGCCACATCCAGTCGGCCCTGATCCCGAACTGCGTGTCCTATGACCCGACCTTCGGCCACGAACTGGCCGTCATCATCCAGCGCGGTCTCAAGCGCATGGTGGAAGACCAAGAAAACGTCTTCTACTACATCACGGTGATGAACGAAAACTATGCCCAGCCCGGCCTGAACGAAGGCGACGAGGAAGGCATCATCCGCGGTATGTACAAGCTGAAGGCTGGCGGCGAAGGCAAGCTGCGCGTGCAGTTGCTGGGTTCAGGCACCATCCTGCGCGAATCGCTGGCTGCACAGGACCTGCTGAGCGAAGACTGGGGCGTTGCCGCCGACGTCTGGAGCGTGACCAGCTTCACCGAGCTGCGCCGCGACGGCCTGGATGCCGAGCGCCAGGCCCTGCTGAACCCGGAAGCCGAAGCGCCCAAGCCCTATGTGACCCAGGTGCTGGAGCAAAGCGAAGGCCCGATCGTCGCGTCGACCGACTACATCAAGATGTTCGCCGACCAGATCCGTCCGTTTGTTCCGGAAGGCCGCCGCTACCACGTGCTGGGCACCGACGGCTATGGCCGTTCGGACTACCGCTACAAGCTGCGCGAGCACTTCGAGGTTGATCGTCACTTCATCGTCCTGGCCGCGCTCAAGTTGTTGGCAGACGAAGGCAAGCTGCCGCGCGCCAAGGTGGCCGAAGCCATCAAGAAGTACGGCATCAACCCGAACAAGGCCAATCCGCACTACGCGTAAAGGGGACATAAGACATGAGCAATCTCGTTGAGATCAAAGTGCCGGATATTGGCGACTTCGACAGCGTCGAAGTGATCGAAGTGATGGTCGCCGTTGGCGACACGATCGAAGCCGAGCAAAGCCTGATTACGGTGGAGTCGGACAAGGCCTCGATGGAAATCCCGGCGTCGCAAGGCGGTGTGGTGAAGTCGGTCAAGGTCAATGTCGGCGACAAGGTCAAGGAAGGTTCGGTGATCCTGGAAGTGGAGGCAGGCGCTTCCGCCCAGGCCGCGCCTGCCAAGGCTGAGGCAGCGGCCGCACCGGCCAAGGCCGAAGCCGCGCCAGCCCAAGCGCCTGCCGCAGCCCCCAAGGCTGAAACGGCACCTGCGCCTGTTCCAGCCAGCACCGAAAAGCCGGTGCCTACCGCGGCGCTGGCCCCGGCCGATCTGTCTGGCAACAAGCTGGCCCATGCTTCGCCGTCGGTGCGCAAGTTCGCCCGCGAGCTGGGCGTGGACTTGCTCAAGGTACAAGGCAGCGGCCCCAAGAGCCGTGTCACGCACGACGACGTCCGCAAGTTCGTCAAGCAGGCGCTGTCTGCCGGTGCTGCACCGCAGGCCGGAGCCGTTGCGAGTGCCGATGGCGCTGCGCTGGGCTTGTTGCCCTGGCCGAAGGTGGACTTCACCAAGTTTGGCCCGATCGAAGCCAAGCCGCTGTCGCGCATCAAGAAGATTTCCGGTGCCAACCTGCATCGCAACTGGGTCATGATCCCGCACGTCACCAATAATGACGAAGCGGACATCACGGAACTGGAAGCGCTGCGCGTGACCTTGAACAAGGAATACGAAAAGGCAGGGGTGAAGTTCACTATGCTGGCATTCCTGATCAAGGCCGTGGTTGCTGCACTGAAAAAATTCCCCGAGTTCAACGCCTCCCTGGATGGCGACACCCTGGTGCTCAAGCAGTACTACCACATCGGCTTTGCCGCCGATACGCCCAATGGGCTGGTGGTGCCGGTGATCCGCGATGCCGACCAGAAGGGTATTGTCGAACTGGCCAAGGAAATGTCCGAGCTGGCCAAGAAGGCTCGTGACGGCAAACTGTCGCCATCCGAAATGCAGGGCGGCTGCTTCTCCATTTCGTCGCTGGGTGGTATTGGCGGCACGCACTTCACGCCCATCATCAATGCGCCTGAAGTCGCGATCCTGGGGGCTTCCCGTTCGTATCAGAAGCCTGTCTGGGACGGCAAGCAATTCGTGCCGCGCCTGACGCTGCCGCTGTCGCTGTCCTACGACCACCGCGTCATCGACGGCGCCGCCGCCGCCCGCTTCAATGCGTACCTGGGCGCGCTGCTGGCCGATTTCCGCCGCATCGCACTGTGAGGACTGGGATATGAGCAATCTTGTTGAGATCAAGGTACCGGATATCGGTGACTTCGACAGCGTCGAAGTGATCGAAGTCCTGGTCGCGGTCGGCGACACGATCGAAGCCGAGCAAAGCCTGATTACGGTGGAGTCGGACAAGGCCTCGATGGAAATCCCGGCGTCGCAAGGCGGTGTGGTGAAGTCGGTCAAGGTCAATGTCGGCGACAAGGTCAAGGAAGGTTCGGTGATCCTGGAAGTGGAGGCAGGCGCCTCTGCCCAGGCCGCGCCTGCCAAGGCTGAGGCAGCGGCCGCACCGGCCAAGGCCGAAGCCACCTCGCCAGCAGCGGCCAGTGCCGAGCCGGCGCCGAAGGCAGCCAGCTTTGCCGGTTCCGCTGACATCGACGTCGATGTCGTGGTGCTGGGCGCGGGCCCCGGCGGCTACTCCGCTGCGTTCCGCGCAGCGGATCTCGGCCTGAAGGTCGCGCTGGTCGAACGCTACAGCACGCTGGGCGGTGTCTGCCTTAACGTGGGCTGCATTCCGTCCAAGGCGTTGCTGCACAGCGCTTCCATCATCGACGAGGCTCGCGCCCAGGCCGCTCACGGCATCAGCTTCGGCGAACCCGTGATCGACCTGGACAAGCTGCGCAGCTTCAAGGAAGGCGTCATCGCCAAGCTGACTGGCGGTCTGGCCGGCATGGCCAAGGCCCGCAAGGTTGAAGTGGTGCAGGGCACCGGGCTGTTTGCCGACCCGCACCACATCAGGGTGGCGTTGGCGGCAGGCGGTGAAAAAGTGGTGCGATTCAAGCACGCCATTATTGCCGCAGGCAGTCAGTCGGTGAAACTGCCGTTCCTACCGGATGACCCGCGCGTGGTGGATTCCACCGGCGCGCTGGAACTGCGCAGCCAGCCGAAGAAGATGCTCATCGTCGGCGGCGGCATCATCGGCCTGGAAATGGGCACGGTGTACTCCGCGCTGGGCGCACGCCTGGATGTCGTCGAAATGCAGGATGGCCTGATGCAAGGCGCGGACCGCGATATGGTCAAGGTCTGGCAGAAACACAATGCTGCGCGTTTCGATAATATCTGGCTGAAGACCAAGACGGTGGGTGCCGAAGCCCGCGAAGATGGCATCTATGTCAGTTTCGAAGGCGAGGGCGCGCCGACCGAGCCGCAACGCTACGACCTGGTACTGCAAGCCGTAGGCCGTCGGCCCAATGGCAACCGCATCGACGCCGACAAGGCCGGCGTGCGTGTCGACGAACGCGGCTTCATCGCCGTGGATGAACAGCTGCGTACCAACGTGCCGCATATCTTCGCCATCGGCGACATCGTCGGCCAGCCCATGCTGGCGCACAAGGCGGTGCATGAGGCGCACGTGGCAGCCGAAGTCATTGCAGGCGAAAAGGCGGCTTTCGAACCGCGCGTCATCCCGTCGGTGGCTTACACCGATCCGGAAGTGGCGTGGGTCGGCCTGACCGAAGATGATGCCAAGAAGCAGGGCGTAAAGATCACCAAGGGCGTGTTCCCCTGGGCCGCTTCCGGCCGTGCGATTGCCAACGGCCGCGACGAGGGCTTCACCAAGCTGATTTTCGACGCCGAGACGCATCGCGTGCTGGGCGGCGGCATCGTCGGCACGCATGCCGGCGACTTGATCAGCGAAGTGGCCCTGGCCGTGGAAATGGGCGCGGACAGCGTGGACATCGGCAAGACCATCCACCCGCACCCGACGTTGGGCGAATCGGTGGGCATGGCGGCCGAAGCGGCCGAAGGCCATTGCACCGATCTGCCGCCGGTACGAAAGAAATAAACCTGCGCGGTTAGTCGCTCGGCGCCGCCATTACCGGGGCGCCGGCCTGAATGCCTCCCGCAAGGGAGGCATTTTTCGTTGCTGGCAAGACCTGCTTGCACGGGATGGCGCCGAAGCCAGGAAGACAATAGGTTCGGTCGTTGCACGCGCGAGTCGCGTAGAGGCCCGTGCATTCCGCCAGCAGCACAGGTTTTCCTGTGTCGGGCCTGCTTCAGACCGTCATTCGGCGGCCAGGCCGAAACCCATGGTGACTGGCCGACCAGGCGACGGCCAGCGCGAGTAACGCCAGCGTGACCAATGCCCAAGGCAGCGAGGCCGCCCCCTGGCGCTCCAGCAAGATGCCGCCGAGCACGCCTCCACCGGCAACGGCCAGATTGAATATCGTCACCAACATGGATTGCGCTACGTCCGCTGCGTCTCCTGACACATCCGCCAGCGCGGTTTGCAGCAGCGTCGGCGCACCGCCGAAGGTCAGGCCCCAGGCGACTACGCCCATGAGAACGGCGCCAACGGACGCGCCCGCCAAACCCAGAACCAGCGCCGCAACAACGAACACCGCCAGGCTCGACAGGGTCAGCATGCTGCGGCTTGGGGCGGAAGCGAGATAGAATAGAGGATTGATCGCCGCGGTCATGCTGGATAGCGCCGCGCCGAGTGTCTATCTTTTTTGCGCGTCTGCCGCGCCGTGTTCCGCCATGCCTTCCATACTTGATGATGCACAAGCCACTTTGACACAGTGGCTGTCATACCTTGAATCCATCCATGCCAAGCCCATAGACATGGGGCTGGAACGGGTCAAGGAAGTGGCGAAGCGCCTGGATCTGCATTTCGATGCGGTGATATTCACCGTCGCCGGAACCAATGGCAAGGGCTCGACCTGCACCATGCTCGAGGCCATTCTGCAGTCGGCGGGCTATCGGGTGGGCCTGTATACCTCGCCGCATCTGATGGTGTTCAACGAGCGGGCGCGCGTCGACGGGGAGTACGCCACCGACGCCCAGTTGATAGAACACTTTCGCAAGGTCGAGGCCGCACGTGGCGACGTTTCGCTGACCTATTTTGAGTTCACCACGCTGGCGATCCTGAGCCTGTTTGCCGCGTCGCGCCTGGATGCGGTCGTTCTGGAAGTCGGCCTGGGCGGCCGCCTGGACGCCGTCAACATCCTGGACACCGATTGCGCGATCCTGACCAGCGTGGATATCGACCATACGGAATGGCTGGGTGATACGCGCGAGGTCATCGGCTGGGAGAAGGCGCACATCTTCCGCAAGGACAAACCTGCCATTTGCAGCGACCCGATGCCGCCCGAAAGCGTGGCACGCTACGCCGAAGAAATCGGCGCCGACCTTTGGCAGTTTGGCCGTGATTTCAATTATTCCGGCGACCGCCAGCAGTGGGGATATGGCGGCCGCAGCCAGCGCCGCCGCGCACTGGCTTATCCGGCGCTGCGGGGCGCGAATCAATTGCTCAATGCATCGGCCGCGCTGGCCGCGCTGGAGGCGGTACAGGAACGGTTGCCTGTGCCGCAGCAGGCCGTGCGCGTCGGGCTGTCCCAGGCGTCGCTGCCTGGCCGCTTCCAGATCCTGCCCGGGCAGCCGGCCGTGATCCTGGATGTTGCGCACAATCCGCATGCGGCGGCAGTGCTGGCGCAGAACCTCGACAACATGGGCTACCACCCCTACACCTATGCGGTGCTGGGCATGCTTTCCGACAAGGATCGCGAAGCCGTCATCCGGACCATGGGGCGCCGCATCGACGGCTGGTATTGCGCCACGCTGCAAGGCCCGCGCGGCACGACGGGCGAAGAACTCGCAGCCAAGGTAAGGCAGACGCTGGAAATTCAGGAAGGCAAGGAGGGCGAGCCGGCCGTCCATGCATGTCAGGATGTCCGCACTGCCTTTGCGGCTGCTCGCGAGGCGGCTCAGGACAATGATAGAATCGTTGTGTTCGGATCATTCCTGACGGTCGCCGGGGCACTGGAAGCCCTGGGCCGTACGGCCGGTGTGCGGGCCTGATCCCGCGCACCACCCGATTCCGATTCCTTTTACGACGGACACGACGGACGCATTTCATGGGTTTGTTTTCTCGCCAGAACAAAGACGGCCAGACAGCTTCTTCTGCACGGCGGCAGCGGACAGGTGCGTCCAGTGAATCCCAGGCCAGGTCATTGCGCGTGAAGGCGCGCCGTCGGCTGGCTGGCGCACTGGCGCTGGTACTGGCCGCAGTGGTTGTCCTGCCGATGGTGCTGGACTCCGAGCCGGTACCCGTCGCCACCGACGTTGCCGTCTCCATCCCCGAATTGATCGCACGTCCGGCGGCACCCACCGTTGTGGCCGATGCTTCCGATGCCACGGCGACACCTGGCTCGGAAGAGACCGAGACCGCCGCGCCGCCCGCTGCGCCGGAAGCGCCTCTGAATCTTCCCCCGGTGACGCCGCCGGCTCGCGTTCCGGCACCGCCCGCGCCGCCGCCCGCCGTCGATACTCAGCGACCGGCAACGCCTCCGGCCGAAACCCGTCCGCCCGCACGAACCCCCGCACCAGCGCCCACGCCGGCGCCAGCCACCACGCCCAGCCGCGATTCGCAACGTACCGATGACGGCGCTGTTGCCCTGGCATTGCTGGAAGGGCGCAACGTGCAGTCGTCCAATCGTGCGCCAGCGGCACGTCCGAGCACCAGCCAGGGCGCCGCCCAGCAAGGACGCTTCGTCCTGCAGGTAGCTGCCTATACGACAGAGGCCTCGGCTGCGGCACGTCGCAATGAATTGCATGCCGCTGGCATAACCAACGCCTATGTCGAACCGGTCACCGCTGGCGGCAAACGGCAGTTCCGCTTGCGCGTTGGTCCTTTCCCTTCGCGTGATGCGGCACAGGCCGCCCAGGCCCGCATGCGTACCCTGGGCTACGATAACGGCTTCATCGCACCGCAATAAACACGGCCGCTTACGGTACTAAAGATATCGCAATGATTTCTGCGCTCCTGCTCCTAGGCATGGCGAATATTGCTCCGGCTTCTTCCAAAGACCGCAGCGGGTTCCCGGCCAACCTGGAGCAGGGCTGTCTCCATTTGTTGCCAGCGCATTTTTTCCCTGTCACGCGGGGCTCCAGGAGTTCAACATGACAGCCTATGACATCGTCGTGCTGGTCGTGCTGGGAGCCTCCTGTTTGCTGGGCCTGATACGCGGGCTGCTGAAAGAGGTGCTTTCGCTGGTGGCATTCGCCGCGGCCACCCTTGCTGCCATCTGGTGGGGGCCGCTGATGTACGAATGGCTGGCGCCATACATCGAAGCGCCCATGTTGCGCATGGGATTGGGCTATCTCATTGTTTTCATTGCTGCCTTGCTGCTGGTCGGTCTGTTGAACATGACGCTGGCGGCCTTGGTGCGCACCACCGGCTTGACGCCGGCCGACCACGGCCTGGGTGGCCTGTTCGGCTTGCTGCGTGGCCTGGTGCTGGTGCTTGCCGGTACCGCTATCGCGGGCTACACCCCGATGCCGGAGCAGCCCTGGTGGAAGGACGCCATGTTTTCCGGGACGGCGCAGAATGCCGTGGCCGAAATCACGGCCTGGCTGGGGGTCCATGGGCCGGACTGGTTGCCTGAATGGAAGGAACCGGTACAGCCGCCCGATGCAGGCAAGGGTGCCCTCGAAGCGCTTTCCGGAAGTGTGATATCTGTGCAGGGTATGCAAGGAGGTGCCGCTCAGGGCGCGGGCCTGTGATGGCCTGCCCGAAGCGCGAGCCTCGCTGACTGACACGAGGCGCGGCGGAAAGAATTAATCCGGAGCCTCAGGCTCCAGCAAGTAGTGACGGGAAGGACCCGGCTGTCTGGCGGGAATTTCACGATATATCAACAGGAACCAAGCATGTGTGGAATCGTCGGGGTTGTCGGGCGCAGTCCGGTCAATCAATTGATCTATGACAGTCTGCTGCTTTTGCAGCACCGTGGACAGGATGCCGCCGGCATCGTCACGGTGCACGAAGGCCGCTTCAATATGCACAAGGCCCACGGCCTGGTACGTGATGTTTTCCGAACCCGCAACATGCGTTCGCTGCCCGGCAATGCCGGCCTGGGCCATGTGCGTTATCCGACGGCAGGTTCCAGCGAAAGCGTGGAAGAAGCACAACCGTTCTATGTGAATGCGCCGTTCGGCATCGCGTTTGCGCACAACGGCAACCTGACCAACTGGCGCGAACTGCGTGAATCCCTGTTCCGCATCGACCGTCGCCACATCAATACCAACTCCGATTCCGAAGTGCTGCTCAATGTGCTGGCGCACGAGCTGCAACAGGCTGCCCAGGGCGTATCGCTGGATACCGATGCGATCTTCGCAGCCGTCAAGTCCATGCACCATCGGGTGAAGGGCGCCTATGCCGTCGTGGCCCATATCTCCGGCTATGGCTTGCTGGCATTCCGCGACCCCAACGGCATTCGTCCGCTGTGCCTGGGCCGTCGCAACGAAGGGAAGGGCGATGAGTGGATGGTGGCATCGGAATCCGTGGCCCTGGTTGGCTGTGGTTTCACGTTCGTACGCGATGTGCAGCCGGGCGAAGCAATCTTCATTGATCTTGACGGCAATGTGTCGCAACAGGGCTTTGATGGTGATGCCGTGCATGCGCCATGCGTATTCGAGTATGTCTATTTTGCACGCCCGGATTCCCTGATGGACGGCGTGTCGGTCTACGATGCACGCCTGCGCATGGGCGAGCACCTGGCCGAAAAAGTGGCGCGTCAACTGCGCCTGGGCGATATCGACGTGGTCATGCCGGTGCCGGATTCCTCGCGCCCCGCAGCCATGCAGCTGGCAGCACGCCTGAGCCTGAGCTATCGCGAAGGCCTGATCAAGAACCGCTACGTGGGCCGTACCTTCATCATGCCTGGACAAGCGGTGCGCAAGAAATCCGTGCGCCAGAAGCTCAATGCCATTGACATGGAATTCCGTGGCAAGAACGTGCTGCTGGTGGATGATTCCATCGTGCGCGGTACCACCAGCCACGAAATCGTGGAGATGGCGCGGGCGGCAGGGGCCAACAAGGTATATATGGCTTCCGCTGCGCCGCCCGTCAGGTTCCCCAACGTCTATGGCATCGACATGCCGACGCAGACAGAATTGATTGCCTACGGCCGCAACGAAGACGAGATTGCCCGCCGTATCGGCGTCGATGCGCTGGTGTACCAGGACCTGGATGCCTTGCACACCTCGATCTCCAGCATCAATCCCGCCTTGCAGGTTTTTGAAGACTCTTGCTTCAGCGGCCGCTACATTACCGGTGATATCGACGAAGCCTATCTGCAGCGTCTGGCATCCGGACGCGAGGCGGCTCCGGAAGGGGTCGGATTGACATCGGGCAGCAATGACGACGAAAACAGCAACGACTGATTTTTCCTGAAGTCGCCCAGCGAGGCTCTGGGCGTTTTCCGAAACAGCTTTCTGCCGGCATGGGGGGAAGCTGTTTTTATTTTGGCAGCACAGGCAAGCGGCAGATTATGTCGCCGCGCAACGTGTTCCTGCTCACAGCAACAGAAGAACCCGCGACACAGAAAATAGTTGATCTGGTGTCGACGGATAGACATCCGCGAATGTTTCCGGGAGTTGAGCGTTGGATGGAGGCTTGGATGAAAGGACGGACTGCCGAGGTAGCGGGGATGCTTGCCATGAAGGCTGTAAAAGTATCCCCATCCAATACTTTACATAATATACATTATGCGTCGAATGGATACGGGAGAAGCCAGGCCAGAATGCTGTGTTTGTTTGGCACACGCACAGCATTTTCATGCCTCTGCGTTGTCGTCCCAAGTGCTGATGACTGATGCATTGATTCGCAAACCTGCGTACCGTATCCTACGCCGCGCATTCGTGGTTTTCACATCGGCTTTCACGGCCTGCGGCAGCGCATTCTGGACCTGGGTTTGGAGCTGTTTGAATCCACGACGTGTCGAACCTGATCTGCTTCATCGCCTGCCAGCTTGCTGGTTCAGTGGTCTTGCCAGGACCGTCTGCAAATATTCAAAAACCGGCACTGTCTCCGCCGTGGCCTATCCTCTATGATCATGGTTGCCTTCCAAAACCAATCAATCAAGAACGATGAATATGCTGAAATCCGATGACTTGGGAAAACTGGTACTCAGGCTTGCCGTGGGAATCCTTGTGCTGCTGCACGGCCTGCTGAAAGTCGTCAACGGCGTTGGCGGCCCCGAATCCATGCTGGTGGCCAAAGGATTACCGGGCTGGCTGGCCTATGGCGCCTATCTGGGCGAAGTCCTGGGCCCTATTCTGATCGTCATGGGCACTTATACCCGGGTCGGCGCCCTGCTGGTGATCGTCAACATGCTGTTTGCCTTTTTCCTGGCTCACGGCGGCGAGCTGACGCATCTGACGCGTAGCGGCGGCTGGGCTCCGGAATTGCCCGGCATGTTCCTGTTCGGGGCCCTGGCCATTTTCTTCCTGGGGGCCGGACGGTTCAGCCTGTCAGGGGCCGGCGGGCGCTATAACTAATATTATTATTAATATTTTTTATTAAAATCATATGGTTGTATTAAATACCTCATCTTGTTAATGAGGTATTTTCGCAGCGTTCATGCAGGGCATTGGCCTGCATGAACGCTGTTTTTGCCAAACGATCAGGCCGGCAGGATTTCTTCCACGACATCGGCGGGACGGCATAGGCGCGTGCCGCGTTCGGTCACCACGATGGGCCGGTTGATCAGGATGGGATGTGCGGCCATGGCGTCGAGTAAGGCCGATTCCTCGAGCGTGGCATCATCGAGTTTCAGTTCCGTAAACAGCGCTTCCTTGCTGCGTATGGCTTCGCGCACGCTCAGTCCGGTCGCATGAATCAGTGCTTCCAGTCGGTCCCGCGCCGGCGGCGTTTTGAGATACTCGATGATTTCCACCTCAAGGCCGGCGTCCTGTAAACGCTGCAATACGGTACGGGACGTGCCGCAACGCGGGTTGTGATAAATCGTCGCTGTTGCCATGGTTTTCATGC
This sequence comes from Kerstersia gyiorum, assembly GCF_048595715.1. NCBI lineage: Bacteria > Pseudomonadati > Pseudomonadota > Betaproteobacteria > Burkholderiales > Alcaligenaceae > Kerstersia > Kerstersia gyiorum. The sequence continues at coordinate 1,991,209 of NZ_CP169556.1, read as the reverse complement.
TCCTGCTTTGTCCAGGCGTTTGATAAATACCTGCATTTCCTTCACCAGCTGCTTGTCGCCGCGGGCTTCGGCCCGTATGACGCCCTCTTCCCAGGCCATGCGCGCGCCGCTGGTATCGCCCAGCGCCAGCCGGGCGCGGCCCAACCATTTCCACGCAGCGCCGTAATCCGGGTCATGTACCAGTGCGGCTTCCAGTTCCGTCGCGGCTTCCTGGTTGCGTTCCTGCTCCGCATAGGCCTTGCCCAGGCTGAAACGCAGCAAAAGGTTGTCCTGGCCGCCCTTGCGCATGGCTTCGAGACGGGTGAGCAAATCGTTCTGCATCTGTTTTCCTCCCATAGCCATGCGTTCACATTTGCTGAAAATTCAGAGATTTGAACGCATGGACTTGAATGCCTGTCTATACGATACTGTCGAGCAGTCTCGCCCTGGGCGAAACCGGTCATGAGACCGGTGTACTGCCGACTTTATCCTGGATGAACGATGATTGAACTGTTCTATTGGCCGACTCCGAATGGCCAGAAAATTGCCATTTTCCTGGAAGAAGCAGGCCTGGAATACCGCCTGCAGCCCATCAATATTTCGAAGAACGAACAGTTCCAGCCGCATTTCCTGGCCGTTTCGCCGAATAATCGCATTCCCGCCATTATCGACCACGATCCGGCCGATGGGAAAGCCGCGATTCCTGTGTTCGAGTCGGGCGCCATCCTGGTCTACCTGGCCGAGAAAACCGGGAAATTCCTGTCTCCTGATTTGCGTGAGCGCATGGATGCCTTGCAATGGCTGTTCTGGCAGATGGGCGGGCTTGGCCCGATGGCAGGCCAGAATCATCATTTTTCGGTGTTCGCGCCAGAGAAAGTGCCATATGCCATTGAGCGCTACGTCAAGGAAACCACGCGCCTGTATGGTGTGCTGGAAAAACGCCTGGCTGATCGGCCGTTTGTCGCCGGCGAATACTCTATTGCCGATATGGCGATCTACCCCTGGATCGTGCCTTACGAACGCCAGCAGCAGAATATCGAAAATTTCCCCCGCATCAAGGACTGGATGGCGCGTATTGCCGCCCGTCCTGCCGTGCGCCGTGCGTATGAAATCGGTGAAAAGGTGCGCAACGCGGCCTGATCTGTCTGCTTGGGCAGTCTGTACTGCCCCGCTTGCGCGTGACTCATTTTTTTCCCTGGAAGGTCTGCAACAATGAAACAAAATTTCCCGTCTCTGAACCGTTCCTCCCGAAGCCACGCGCTGCTGGCGGCGCCTGCGTTCGCGACCGCACTGTTGCTTGCTGCCTGCGGCAGCACCCCGCCTGCGGATATCGGCGTGACCCCGGTGAAAAGTAGCGCGGCGCTGCCTTACAGCATGGAAAGCTGGAAGGAATTGCCTGAAAGCTGCGACCGCACCCTGAAGAGCTCGGAAGAGCTGTGCGGCAATATCAGCGTGAACATTGCGCGCTACGCCACGCAGCCGGCCCTTAACCGCAGCATAGAAAGCCAGCTGTTGGGCATGCTGGACGGTGGCCAGAACCCATTCCCGTCGATCAAGGCCTTGCGTGCTGCATTCCTGCAAAGCGCCACGCCGCGCGACATGCTGACGCTGAGCGCCAAGCCCTACCGCGAAACGCCTGCGCTGCTGGTCCTGGAGCTGGAAACTGAAGAGTATTCCGGCGGTGCCAATGGCATGTACCAGACCGAATACCTGAATTGGTCTATCCCGCAGCAGCGGGCCTTGACGCTGGATGACGTGCTCGAGCCTGGCGCCAAGCCGCGCTTCGACACCCTGTTGCGCACGGCTTTCGACAATTGGATGGCGGCCAAGAATTTGAGCGAAACCGAATACGCTGAATACGTAAAGACCTGGCCCTACCAGCCCAGCAGTATTTTTGCGCTGGATACGGATGGTGTACGCATCCTTTATCCGCTCTATTCAATCGCGCCGCGTTCTGACGGCATGCCAGTATTCAATCTGCCTTATTCGGCGCTGGACGGTATCCTGCGCCCCGAGTACCTGCCCACGCCAGCAGCACGCGCAGCGAAGTAAGCCCTGCATCGGCCCTGTGCTGAAATACCGCACAGGGCCGATTCTCATGCACCGCCTGGGCGCCGTCTGCGACGTAAGGTTGAGACGCAAGGTTGAGACGCAACTGTCCGGCTGCCGTCGCGGCATGAGCTCAGTGCGTGAAGTTCAATGATCGCCCAGGCTGCATTACCGGGCATGCGTCCCGGCCAGGCGTGAATATGGGCCGGTGTTGCCTGATGACCGGAATGGTCGCGTGCAGCACCCGACGTTGTGGCCGCAGGACGGTTAAACTGGCGGATTCCAGGCCCTGATGGCCTTTGCTTCATTTTCCATGTCTGCCGATTTCACCCATTTCAATCTGCCCGACACGCTGTCCTGGGCAGGCTTGCGCGCCGGGCACGGCGCGCCGCTGCTGTTTATCCATGGTTCCCTGTGTGATGCGCGCTATTGGCGGGCCCAGGTCACGGAATTTGCCCAACATGGCCGGGATGCCATCGCACCCAGCTTGCGCGCTTATTTTCCGGACAAAGTCCTGCCTGCCCTGTCCTGGGAGCAGGATGTGGAAGACCTGATGCAGCTGATAGGTGCCCTGCCCGGCAAGGTAGATGTCGTCGCCCATTCCCGTGGCGGCTTGCTGGCGGCCCATCTGGCGCTGAGGATGCCCGAAAAGCTGGGGAAGCTGGTGCTGGTAGAGCCAGCAGGACGCCTGGAAGGCGAAGATAGCGAGGCGCTGCGCCTGGACAAGGCCTTTCGAGACGAGCTTGCCGGGCAATTGCGCGCCGGCATTACCGAGGCCGCAGTGGCAGAATTCGTCGATAGCGTCAGCCGCGCAGGAAGCTGGCGCTACAGTCCAGCCAGTTTTCGCAGGATGGCGCTGGATAACGCTCATACGCTGCCCAGTCAGCTGACGACGGATTTATTGCCGCATTATCAGCCCGCCGATCTGGCAGCGCTGAGCTTGCCCATCCTGCTGATACAGGGGCAGCGCAGTCCGGAGCGTTTCCACCAGACGGTGGCTGCGTTGGCAGCACACTTGCCGAATGCCCGGGTGGTGCAGGTTGACGGTGCTTCCCACGCTGTCAATCTGGCGCATCCGCGCCGTTTCAACGACATCGTACGTGCTTTTCTGGACGGCACGGCCTGAGCAGGCAACAACGCGTCCACCGCAATTTGCTTCATCGCAGTTTCAGCAGCACTGAACTGCCTGTGCTGCCGGTGGCGCAGCCCCAAGCTGGGGCAGCTTGCTGGCCCGGGGCGGCCGTGAGGCCGGCCCCGGTGCCCGGGGCTCTGGGCAGGCTTAGGGATACAGGCCGCGCAGCTGGCGTGCTTCAAGAATGCGTGAGCACGCAACGATGAACGCAGCCGTTCGCAGGGACACGCCATGTTCCTGTGCCACACCCGAAATAGACGAATAGGCGGCGCGCATGATGCGCTCGAGCCGCTGGTTGATTTCGTCTTCCGTCCAGAAGAAGCTGGAAAAGTCCTGTACCCATTCGAAGTAGCTGACGGCCACGCCACCGGCATTGGCCAGGACGTCTGGTACAACCTGAATGCCCTTGTCGCGCAGAATGTCGTCCGCTTGCGGGGTGGTCGGGCCATTGGCGCCTTCCACCACGATGCGGGCGCGCACGCACGGCGCGTTTTCTTCGGTCAGTTGCCCTTCCAGCGCGGCCGGCACCAGGAATTCGGCTTCCAGTGTCCAGAAATCGTCATTGGCAAGGTCTTCACCGCCGGGGAAGCCCGCCACGCCACCATGGGTTTGCACATGCTGGCGCAAGGCCGGTACATCCAGGCCTTTGTCATTGCGTACGCTGCCAGTATGGTCCTGCACGGCGATGACCTTGGCACCGGCTTCCTGGAACAGCTTGGCCGCGATGCCACCCACGTTGCCAAAGCCCTGCACCAGAACGCGCGCGCCTTCCAGCGGCACGCCGAGATCCCGGGCTGCTTCGCAGGCAACCACGAACACGCCGCGGCCGGTAGCTTCGTTGCGGCCCAGGCTGCCACCCAGCGTAATCGGCTTGCCGGTCACCACGCCGGTGGCGGTAGCGCCCTCGTTCATCGAATACGTGTCCATCATCCAGGCCATGACCTGGGCATTGGTATTGACGTCAGGCGCGGGGATGTCCTTGTTCGGCCCGATGATGATGCCGATTTCGCTGGTATAGCGACGTGTCAGTCGTTCCAGTTCGCCCATGCTGAGTTGCCTGGGATCGACACGGATGCCGCCCTTGGCGCCGCCATAAGGCAGGTTGATCGCCGCGTTCTTGACCGACATCCAGGCGGAAAGCGCCATGACTTCAGACAAGGTCACGTCCTGGTGATAACGCACCCCGCCCTTGCCGGGGCCACGGGAGGTGTTGTGCTGGACGCGATAGCCTTCGAAGTGGGCGATTTTGCCGTTGTCCAGTTCAATGGGTACGTCTACAACCAGAATGCGCTTGGGACGCTTCAGGGTTTCCAGCCATCGTGCGAGGTCGCCCAGATAAGGCGCCACGCGGTCTATCTGTTGCAGGTAAATGCCCCAGGGACCGAGGTGATTGGTATCGAGATAAGACGGCAGGTTATGCGTGGGGTGCTGCGCAATCATTCCGGGTGTCTCCGTATTGTCCGGTGATTTACAAAGTTGCGCCCCAAATTCTATTCGAGAATGCAATGCAAAAAATGATTATCCCTAATTGTTTTTTGGCGCGCCTGCAACAGCCAGTGCAGCAGAAACAATATGACCGGCCAGCCGGTCTAAATATAGATAATGCTTAATGAAATGAAGGGCCTGCGGTCAAGGCAGGTGTAAGGCGGCAGGTCGCCACACTGCCATGTACCGGCCTGCCCCGAATCTGGCGGCCCGTGGCTGCAGCCCCCAGACCCGTCAATCAGCGGTTGGCAGGCCGGCGAGCCATCAGGGTACGCAGCTCCTCTGCCATCCGGGTATGCCCCTTGGATTCGGCAAAATCCACGGCATTGCGGCCATCGGTGGTTTGTTGCGCCAGATGAGCACCGGCCCGCAGCAGGCGTTCGACAGCCGGCCGGCTATTGGCCTGTGCCGCCATCATGAGCGGGCTGGTGCCGTCCGGCGCCGGCGCGTTGACCATCGCGCCGTTGGCCAGCAGTAGGTCCACGGTATCTTCATGGCCGCCAGCTGCGGCATAGTGCAGTGCCGTCCAGCCCAGCTTGTTGATCTCGGCACCTCGCCGCAGCAACTGCTCTACCCTGCCAGTCTGCCCCATGAGCGCGGCATACATCAGTACATTCTCGTCCCAGCGGTTGCGGGCCTCCAGATTCAGCCCAGGGGCCGCCGCCAGCACATCGAATGCATTCCAGGCACTTTTCCGTACTGCGTACATGACGGACGGCATGCCTTCTTCATTGCGCAAGTTGGGGTCCGCCCCTGCCCGCAATGCGCTGGCGATGGAGGCTGCCCGGTCATTGTCCAGATTCACCCACCAATCCCTGGGCACCGCCACGCGGGCTTCCTGGCTGGCCCAGGCCGCACCGCAGCACAGGCTCAACACGCTCGCCAGGCAGGAACGGCGGCCCGGCATGAAACGCTGCTTGCCAGTGAACGGATGCTGCCAGCTCGGGTTGGATGACGGGCTGACAGGCTGGCGGCGCGATGGCGTGATGATGCGGTCGGTCATGCGGGCTCCTAGGAATGAATAATTTACTTTAAATAAATCACTTTAAATAATTTACTTTAAATAAAACGCTTTATGTATATTATGTAAATATATGATTTTATTGGTATTTTTTATTGTTCGGCTTGCGGTCTTGCTGGACGCAAGAAAATCCTATAAATAGATTTAAGTTATCTAGCTATCTTATTGAAAAGATTGTAGAAGTTATCTCTGGTTGCCTTGCCTATCAGTGCTGGATCGACATTTCTCAGTGCTGCGATTTTCTCAGCCACGTAACGAACCTTCGACGGGTCGTTGAGCTTGCCCCGGAAGGGAACGGGAGCCAAATAAGGGGAGTCCGTTTCGATCAGAAGACGGTCCAGCGGCACTTTGCTGGCGACATCATGAATGACAGGTGCATTCTTGAAGGTCACGATGCCCGAAATGGAAATATAGAAGCCGAGGTCCAGGGCCTTGCGGGCGTTATCCCAGTCTTCGGTAAAACAGTGCATGACGCCACGGACCTCTCCCCGGCCTTCGCTGGCAATCATGTCAATGGTATCGGCAGCGGATGCGCGGGTATGAATAATCAGGGGTAGATCCGCCTGGCGCGCTGCCTGGATATGATCGCGGAAGCGCTGTTTTTGCCATTCCGGCTGATCATCACGGCGGTAATAGTCCAGGCCGGTTTCCCCGATGGCGACGACTTTCGGGTGACTTGCCATGTCAACCAGCATTTCGGGGCTTGCTTCCGGCGTGTCCTCATAATCAGGGTGCACGCCAACGGAGGCCCACAAGCGCGGCGAGGATTCCACCAGCGACAGCATTTCCGGCCAATCTGGCAGATTCACGCTGACGCAAAGCGCATGGGTTACCTGGTTGGCATCCATGTCGCTGAATATCTGCGGCAGGTTGTCCTTGAGTTGCGGGAAATTCAGGTGGCAGTGTGAGTCGATGTACATGATGCGGCAGGCGCGGCGCTCATGCTCGCGTAGAAAGCATGATGCGCTGCAATGCGCTGTGTATGAAAAGTTTCGGGTTGAGCGGATGGGTGGCTAGCGCCTGCTGGCGCTTGAGCCATTGTGCCGTATCACTCAGGCCAACCGGCTCGGCGCGCCTGGCTATGGCGGATATATCGCCCGCCAGGGCGGGAAAATAACGCGGCGGCAGGCCCGCCAGCGCCAGTTGCAAGTCGAAATAATAGCGCTGCAAGCCATCCAGCCACTCCGTAGCGGCAATTTTTTCCAGCATGTCCGCCACGGAGCCGATATCGGCCTGACCGGGCTGGGCAAGCAAGGCGGACAACTGCTGCAGCCAGTCCGGGCATGGGCGTTCGCGGCTGGCGGCCAGCCGCGTGGCCAGCACCGGTGCGCCACCGGCTGCAGCCAGCCAGGCATCGGCGTCGCGCACGCCCTGCGCGTCCATCCAGGCCTGGGTGGCTTCCGGCGCAGGCACCGGCAGCGGCAGCCTGCGGCACCGCGAAACGATGGTCGGCAGGAGTTTATCCGGCGCATCGGCCACCAGCAGGAAGACCGTATTGGCTGGAGGTTCTTCCAGTATCTTCAGTAGCGCGTTGGCCGTAATGTGGTTCAGCGCCTCGGCGGGATACAGTACCGCCACGCGCCAGCCGCCCCGGTGGGTGGCGGTGTTGAACCAGTTGCCCAGGCGCCGTATCTGCTCGGCACGGATTTCACGGGACGGCGCCTTTTTGGCGCTTGTGCCCTCGCCGCCCGCTCCTTCGGCATCTTCTTCGCCTTCGCCCTCTTCCTGCGCCACGCTGTCAGGGCGCAGTAGACGCAGGTCGGGATGATTGCCTGCGGCCACCCAGCCACAGGCTTCGCAGTGCCCGCAGGCCAGGCCTTGCACAGGCTGCTCGCACAAGAGGCTGGCTGCTGCCGCCCGGGCGAAGTGGGTTTTGCCTATGCCGGCCAGGCCATGGATCAGCCAGGCATGGGCGAAGCGTTCACGTTGCGCCAGCCAATCCATGGCAATTTTTTTCTGCCATGGCAGAAAATCGTAGCCGGACTTGATCGGATTCACTGCCATGCTTGCAACCGTTCGGCCATGACTGCCGCGACCGAGGCCCGTACTGCTTCGATCGGGCGAGAGGCATCTATGATACGGATACGTCCGGGCGCCGCCGCTGCGCGGCGCAAATAGGCCTGGCGGGTACGCTCAAAAAAGGCTTCGGCTTCCGCCTCGAAACGGTCGGGCTCACGTGCGCCGCTACGCCGGGCGCGCGCCACTTCCAGCGGCACGTCAAACAGCAGTGTCAGGTCGGGCTGAACGCCCTGCTGCACCCAGTCTTCCAGCGTGCCGATCCGGCCATCGTCCAGGCCCCGGCCGCCGCCCTGGTAGGCATACGTGGCATCGGTAAAACGGTCGCACAGCACCCAGGCGCCACGCGCCAGGGCCGGGCTGATGCATTCGCGCAGGTGCTCGCAACGCGCGGCGAACATCAACAGCAACTCCGTATCCTGGTGCATGGGCTGGTGCAACAGCATTTCCCTCAGCTGTTCGCCTGCAGGCGTGCCGCCAGGTTCCCGGGTCACGATCAGTTCCGGGGCATATTGGTGCAGGCTGGCAGCCAACCATTCGATATGGCTGCTCTTGCCGGCGCCATCCACGCCTTCCAGGGTAATGAAATAGCCTTGCCTAGCGGCCATGAGGTACCTTCAACGATTCAGAATGAAACGGGCGACATTGCGATTATGCTCTGCCAGCGTAGCGGCAAAGGCGCTGCTGCCGTCGCCCCGTGAGACGAAATAGTAATAGCCATGCTCATCCGGCGCCACGGCTGCCCGCAGCGAGGCGCGCCCAGGGCTGGCGATGGGCGTTGGCGGCAGACCACGCCGGGTATAGGTATTCCAGGGCGTATCGGCTTCCAGGTCACGCTTGCGGATACGGCCCTGGTAACGGTCACCCATGCCGTAGATCACGGTGGGATCGGTCTGCAGCGGCATGTTCACCCGCAAACGGTTGACGAACACCCCGCCGACCTTGCCCCGGTCTTCGTGGTGCCCGGTTTCCTTTTCGATAATGGATGCCAGGATCAGCAGCTCATAGGGGCTCTTGATGGGCAGGCCGGCGCTGCGCTGCGCCCATGCCTGCTCAAGTTCACGGATCTGGGCGCGATAGGCCTGGGCCAGGATATCGAAATCGGTGGTGCCTGGAGAAAAGATATAAGTATCGGGAAAGAACAGGCCTTCCGGCGCCTCGAAATTGCTGCCCAGGCGTTCCAGCAGCTCCTTGTCGCTGACGCCGTCCAGCGTTTGCCGCACATCCGGATGAGCGCGCAGCGCGGCGCGAATCTGCGCATAGTTCCAACCTTCGACAAAGGTAAGCTGGCGCTGGCTCATCACGCCACCGGCCAGCCGCTCCAGCAGCGTTAGCGGTGTGTCACCGCGCAGTGCCTCATAGCCTCCGGCTTTGATGCGCACGTCATCGCCGCGATAGCGGGCCAGCCAGGCGAAGGCGCGCGGGTCTATTTCCACCCCCTGCTCCTGCAATGTCATGGCAATGGCTCTGGGCGTGCTGCCCGGCGAGACGACAAAATCCGTTTTGTCCTGCTGCATCGTTATCGGGTGTGTCGTCCAGTACCAGGCCGTACCGCCGGCCAAGGCCGCCAGCAGCACTGCTGGCAAGAGCACCCAGAGAAGAAACAGACGCAGGTATTTCATAGCAAGAAGAGTGTAATGGATGATGCCGCGCAGCGCAGGCGCAAGCCACGGCGGCGCAGACAAGGTAGGGCACGGCGAGGCGACGATGGTACACGTAAAACGTTATGATGAAGCCGATATTCGCCCATTGGGCGAGTACTCGCCTGGAACGCCTGCGCAAGGCCGCGAAACATTGCGGGCGGGCATGGCGCCCGCAGCCTTGCGGCAACGCCTGCAGGCCGTTCCAGGTCATGTTTCATTGCACCGGATTTGACCAGAATGACGACCATAGATTCCCCGACCGGTATCAGCCCTGCCTTGCTGTCCCTGGCTCTGTTGCCTGAGTTTTCCGTGTTTCGCGCCAGCGGCGCCGATGCGGCCAGCTTTTTGCATGGACAACTGACCCAGGATATCGAACACCTGGGTCCGACAGACGCCCGGCTGGCCGGCTATTGCAGCCCCAAGGGACGCCTGTTGGCTACCGTGCTGGCCTGGCGCGACAGCGCGCCTGCCGGCGATGGCGAGCCGGCCTCCGGCAACGGCGATATCCTGCTGCTGGCACGCGCCGATGCCGCCGAGGCCCTGACACGCCGCCTCGCCATGTTCATTTTGCGCGCCAAGGCGAAAATCAGCCTTGCCCAGCAGGTCGTTTATGGCGCGAGCGTCCCCGCCGGGCACGAGGCCATCGCCGAGGCAGCCGCTGGCGGCAGCCTGCCGCACCACCCCTGGCACAAGGCTCATTTGCCCAGCGGGACATGGATTGCCCTGCCCCCGGCCGACGGACTCGTGCAATGGTTTTTCCTGCCGACCAGTACGGAATTGCCTGCCGGCGCGCACGCGGGCCGGCCCGAGGATTGGCAGCGCGCCCATCTGGCCGCCGGCATTCCCTGGATTGGCGGCGTAACGGCAGACTTGTTCGTGCCGCAGAACGTCAATTTCGATTGCATAGGCGGAATTAACTTCCGCAAGGGTTGCTATCCCGGCCAGGAAGTGGTGGCACGCAGCCACTATCGCGGCACGCTCAAGCGCCGCATGGGCTTTGGCACCCTCCCGGATGCGCCCGAGCTGATCGCGGACCCTGGCGCTGATGTGTTTGCCCCCGAGCGGCCGCAAGAGCCCGCTGGCCGCATCGTGGCCAGCGCTCCTGGTGTCGTCTTGCTCGAAGCACTGCTGGATACACTGGCAGCCGGCACATTACGCTACGGCGCCGTAGACGGGCCGGTGATTACCGTGGGAAGCCTGCCCTATCCTCTGGAAAAGCCGGAAAACTGATTGATTGCCGGCAGCCGTGCCCTGGGCCTGCCGGCAATTTGCACGGCCATCCGGCATCGACAACACCCGGATGACCGGAGAAGCCATACAGGATCAGGCGTGCCGGCGACGGCGGCGCTGCATGCCGGGCATGCCCTGGGCCTTGAGTTCCGCGCGGCGGCGGCGTGATTCCATGGGATCAAAGACCAGCGGCCGGTAAATTTCCACTCGATCGCCGTCGCGCAGAAGCGTTTCCAGTGTGCAGCGCTTGCCGAAAATACCCAGGTCCAGCGCATCGATGCGCTGGCCTGGCGCCCGCCCCTCATATTCGATGGCCAACAGCGCATCCTTCACCGTGGCGCCAGGCGCCAACCAGCACTCTTCCTGCCAGGCATGCCCGGCCTCGGCATAGCAGACCAGCACCCTCAAGTCCGCGGCCGCCAGGCCCGTCTCAGCCATTGCCGTAACAGGCTTGCGCCCGTTTGGTGAAGGAGTCGATAAAGCTAGATGCAATGCGGTTGAACACGGGGCCGACCACCGCCTCCAGCGCACGGCTGGAAAACGCGTAATCCAGCGTGAACAGCACTTTGCAGGCATCCTCGCCCAGCGGCAGGAACTCCCAGCGGCCCGTCAGTGCGGAGAACGGACCATCAACCAATTGCAAAGTGATACTGCGCGGATAATCATGCGTGTTCTGCGTGGTGAACTTCTGCCGCAACCCGGCGAATGAGATCGTCACCGAGGCACGCATACCGTGTTCATCGCTTTGCAGCACCTCTGTTGCCCCACACCAGGGCATGAATTCGGGATAGCGGGCGACATCCGCGACCAGGTCGAACATCTGTTCAGGGCGGTGCGGGACCAGGACGGAGCGTTGTACTTTATGCATTACCTGTCGCAAATAGATAGAATAGATGGATTTTAACGGTTCGGGCGAAGCCGGTTAACCAAAACCGGCCCAGGCATCTATGAGCATCATCGACAATCGCAAAGCCTTCCATGATTATTTCATCGAAGACCGCTTTGAAGCCGGGCTGGTCCTGCAGGGGTGGGAAGTCAAGGCCATACGCGCAGGACGCGCGCAACTGAAGGAAAGCTACGTCGTCGTCCTGAATGGCGAAATATGGCTGCTGGGCATGCACATCAGCCCTCTTTCCACGGTGTCCACGCATATCCACCCCGACGCCACGCGCACGCGCAAGTTGCTGCTGAAAAAGGAAGAAATCGACAAACTGATCGGCAAGGTCGAGCAACGTGGCTATGCGCTCGTTCCGCTGAACCTGCACTATGCCAAGGGCCGCATCAAGCTGGAAATCGGCCTGGGCCGCGGCAAGAAACTGCATGACAAGCGCGACACCCTGCGCGACAAGGACTGGCAGCGAGAGCGTGAACGTGTCATGAAGCACGATACCCGCAATCGCGCCGGCCGCTCGGACGGCTGACGCCACTACTGAACGGAACGCGGGTCGTGCGCCCGCAGCCGGCGCGACGAAAAAATGGCTGGTACGGCAATGCCGTACCAGCCATTTTGCTTGGGCTATCAGGACACCAGGACAGCAGCGCCCAGTTCCCTGATGCTTGCTTGCCGACCTAGCAGGCAGCCGGCAAGCGGTGGCGCCAAACGCGCCGGCCTATATCCCAGCCAATGCTTCAGGCGTCGGTGTTTTTCACACCTTTGACCACCGACAGTGCAGATGCCACCAGGCCGCCCATGTCTGCCATATTGGACGGCAGGATGAGCGTATTGCCCTTCTTGGCCAGTTCGCCAAAGGCATCCACGTAGCGTTCGGCCACTTTCAGGTTCACGGCTTCCTGCCCGCCGGGCTGACGGACAGCCTGCGCAACCTGGGTAATGGCCGAGGCAGTCGCTTCGGCAATAGCCAGGACTGCAGCGGCTTCCCCTTGCGCCTTGTTGATCTGGGCCTGCTTTTCGCCTTCGGAACGGGCGATGAAGGCTTCACGTTCACCGGTAGCGATATTGATCTGTTCCTGGCGGCGGCCTTCGGAGGCAGCGATCAGCGCGCGCTTGTCGCGTTCCGCGGTGATCTGCGCCTGCATGGCGCGCAGGATTTCGTTGGGCGGCGTGAGATCCTTGATTTCATAGCGCAGGACCTTGACCCCCCAGTTCAGAGCGGCTTCATCCAGCGCAGAAACCACAGTGCTGTTGATGATCTCGCGTTCCTCGAAGGTACGGTCCAGCTCCATCTTGCCGATGACGGAACGCAGCGTCGTCTGCGCCAGCTGGGTGATGGCGAGAATGTAGTTGGAAGCGCCGTAGGACGCCCGCATCGGGTCCGTGACCTGGAAATACAGCACGCCATCCACCTGCAGCTGGGTATTGTCGCGCGTGATGCAAACCTGGCTGGGGACGTCCAGCGGGATTTCCTTGAGCAGGTGCTTGTAGGCCACGCGCTCGATGAAGGGGATGACGAAGCCAGCGCCGGGCGTCAGCACCCGGTCAAACTTACCCAGGCGTTCGACCACCCAGGCATTTTGCTGCGGCACGATGGCAACGGCCTTGAAGAGGATCAGCAGCACCAGCACTGCCAGGATGATGAAAAACAGCGAAGAGTCGCTCAGGTTCCACTGCATGGTTCCGTCCAGCCTTTCAAAACGGGTTTGGAGAAAAGTCGCCTGGCAACAATCAGAGCCGGTGGGCGATGGGGCTTCAGGTCAGCGCCGCGAGCACGAGACGGGTACCGTCCACTGCCACGATGCGATGCGAACCTGACACGAGGGGTGCGGATGCATCGACCGGGACGGCATCCCATTGCGCACCGCGATGAGTGACACGGGAAGTCCCTTGCGGGCTCCAGCTGCCGACTTCGACAATCTGGCCTATGTCCAGATTGAGGTTGATGCTGCGGGCCGGGTCCCCCCGCTTGCGGCGCAGAATGCCGAAGCGGCGCAGAACCATCAGGCCAGCCAGGGAAACCAGCGCGAACGTCAGCAATTGCCATGCGAATCCGGCGCCAAGCAGCGTGACCAGGCCAGCCCCCAAAAGGCCCAATGTGGCCAGCAGCAAATAGAAGGTGCCGGACATTACCTCGCCGATCAAGGTCAACGCGGCCAACCCGAACCAATACCACATGGTGTGCTCCTGAAACTTCCGCAACAGACGGCGCTTGCAGGCGTGTGCCTGCTCAGGCAGCCAATCGCGGCGAAAGAAGCCCTATTTTATCGTGAAGAAACACGGATCATGCGGCAAGCCTTCCAAAACCGGGAAGACCGCCAGCTTGCCGAGGCCCGCGCCGGAAGAACCACAGCGAAACAGGCCGGCAAAGGTGCTTAAGGCTCTGTCCAGCCTTGCTTTGCCCTGCCGAATGCAAGGCCTTTCGCCGGCGTGCTGACTTAGTCCTTTGAAATCAAATACTTTAGAAAATAAAGAATTTTTAATGATGCAAATGATAATAATTATTTGTCGTTTTGCTACCACAAAAAGAAAAAGTTCCGGTTAGTTTTCCAAAGTAGTCCAAAGATAAATGGTTCTTTCATGGTGCGACTAGGAACTATCTGAAACAGAACTTAAGATGCGAATCGTTTCTCTTAACGAAACTGCATTACCAACAAGTATCCCGCAACATCTAAAGATATCTACAGGACACACCCAGCAATGCCTATCCAGCGGAACAGTCTGCGTCTCGCACCGACATACTTGGCCATTTGCGCCGCACTCGCCTGCACGGCGGCCTCAGCTCAGCAGACTGACGAAAATAATGCCCCTGCCATTGAACAAGGTGTGGCACAACTCAGTCAGATCGTTGTGACGGCTACCGGGTCCGGCGTGGATGTGCGTGATGCACCCGCCAGCATTACCGTCATCACCCGCGAAGATATCGAACGCCAACCGGTCTATGACCTCAACCAGCTGCTGCGTCGGGTACCGGGTGTCAGCGGCGGCCTGAACAGCTATGGTCCGCAATCCAAGATCAGCATCCGTGGCCTACCGGAACAGTACACGCTGATCCTGGTCGATGGCAAACGCATGGGACGTTCGGCCGATACCAATTATCGTGCCGATCTCGGCCGCCAGGATTTGAACTGGCTGACGCCCGACATGATCGAACGTATCGAAGTGGTGCGTGGACCGATGTCTTCCCTGTATGGTTCCGATGCCATGGGCGGTGTGATCAACATTATTACGCGCAAGATCGCTCCGGTCTGGGGCGGCCAGGTTACGACCAACTACACCCGGCCGGGAGATTCCGACCGCGGCGACAGCTTCCAGGCAGGCTTCATGATTTCCGGCCCGGTCACCGACAAGGTTGGCCTGCGCCTGACAGGAGGCATCGACAAGGTGGACCCGGATGAGGTCGACCTGAAGGACGGCTATGCGGACGGTTCCGGCGGCGTGAAAGACGAGAACCTCGATGCCAAGCTGACTTGGGCCCTGACCAGTCACCAGGATCTGACTGTCGAAGTCGGCTATGGCTTGCAGCGCCGCAAAAATCCTTCGTCACTCGACGAGGATGGCAAAAACCAGGAATCCTGGGGCCCCGAGCGCCTGCGGCGCAACAGCTATGCCATTGCTCATGAAGGACGCTGGGGGTTCGGTACTTCCAAGGTGCGTGTGTACCAGAACAAGTACGATAGCCATATTGTCAATGGAGAGCAAAGCTCGGAAGAAACCATTGCTGATGCAAGTCTGGATATGCCGTTCACGCTGGGCGTGAAGCAGATGCTGACGGTCGGCGGGCAGTGGAAGCACGAAAAGCTGGTGAATACGGACACTATCGGTGTATCCGGCCTGCCTATCGACGTGGATGGCAATCCGATGAGCGACAGCCCCAAGGTATCGGGTAACACCAGCGCCCTCTTCCTCGAAGACCAATTGACGCTGCGCGAGAACCTGTTGCTGACGCTGGGCCTGCGTGCTGACCATCACAAGGATTACGGCACTCACTACAGCCCCAGGGGCTACCTGGTCTGGCACCCGGTTTCCGACTGGACGATCCGTGGTGGCGTGTCGCGTGGCTTCCGCGCGCCCAGCTTCAAGGAAAGCTCGCCCGGCGCAACCACCTGGTCGCGCGGACGCGGTTGCAGCAGCCTGATTCCTCTCGGTTATACGACTGGGGGGTGCTACATGGCCGGCAACCCCGACCTGAAACCGGAAACCAGCACCAGTTCGGAAATCGGCTTCGAGTATGACACGGCCCGCCTGGGTGCCGGACTGACCTACTTCCATACCAATTTCCGCAACAAGATCCAGTATGAAGCATTGGGCAAGTACTACGATATCTGGTGGACGCGCCAGGCCAATATCGAGCGCGCCCGCACGCAGGGCCTGGAAGGGTCGCTGCGCGTGGCGCTGACCAAGGATCTCGAGTGGAACACGACCGGTACCTACATGATCGAGGCGAAAAACCTGACGACGGACGAAACCCTGATCGACACGCCCAAGCTGTCCATGTATTCCGCCCTGGACTGGTTTGCCACGGAATCCCTGAGCTTGCGTCTGGCAGCGAACTTTACCGGCAAGCAGTTGGGCGCCAAGGATACCTTCGTCAAGGCCTATACCACGGCAGATCTGTCGGCCAACTACACTGCCGCTGACAACATCACTTTGCGCGCCGGCGTGACCAACCTGTTCAACAAGCATGTGGATAGCGATAGCGGCTATGGTTATTACATTCCACGCCGCGAATTCTTCGTCGGCATGACGGCACGTTTCTAATTCCAGCGGAATCCTGGACGCCGTCTTTTGCCCTCGCCTGACGGAAAGACACCCAGCACTGGCGCAGGGTGTCTTTCCCGATAGCGGCCAGCACGCGCAACCGTGCTGGCCGTCAGCCTTTTAATGGTATCCCTTCCATGCCTGGTTTTCTTTCCTGTTGTTGGTACGTGTGCAGCCTCGCCTGTTCGGGCGATCACGCAAACCATCCCCTACTTCTTCAGACTTAAAGGTAAGAGACATGACTGCTAGCTCTCCTTGCGCCGCACGGCGCTGGCGCATTTCCTGCTTCGCCCTGGCCTTGATGTGCGCTATGCCGGTCGCTGGCGCCGCTTCGGTGTTCAGCCAGCCCGATGCCGATTTCAAGGGCCGGCTCTGGGCCAAGGATGTTGTCGTTCCTGGCGGAAAAGCAGTGTTGGAAGGATTTTCTTTCGTGCCTGGACAGAAAATCACGCTGACACGCGGGCAGACGGTACTGAATCCCAAGACGCCGTACCAGGCCAATGAGAAAGGTGAATTCGAAGCCAGCATAGACATCCCGGCCGATGCAGCACCGGGCATTCATGCCATCGTCGTGAATGCCAGCGAGCCCAACGCCACTGCACTGCATAATCTGAAAATCTCGCCCGTCCTGCCGCTCAGTGGCGCCGACAAGTTCCAGGTGGATAGCCAGAAGTTGGTGCCTGGCCTCTACCAGGTCGTATTCAGCCCGGCCAACAACGCCTTGTATGTCACCTCGGCGGTCGGGCGCCCGCCAGTCAAGGCTTCCAAACTGCTGAAGATCAACCCCGAGACGCTGGCCATTGAGGCGCAGGTCGATGCCCTGCCCGTCGCGGGCCGGGATGACGGCCATCTTTACGCCGTGTATGGCGTAGGCGTCGACGAGGCCAACGGCAACGTGTGGACCACCAATACGCGTGACAATACCGTTGCGGTATATCGTGCCAGCGACCTCAAGCTGGTCAAGCAATTCGAACCGGGCGTGTTGCCCCACGGCCGCGATATCGTGGTCGACACTGCGCGCGGCAAGGTCTTTGCCTCCGGTTCGGGGCAAATCGCCGTATTCGATGCCAAGACCCTGGCGCCACTGGCCACCATAGAGCCGCAAAGCAAGGTGCGCGGCGAAGACTTCGCCCCGGCCAGCCTGGCGCTGGATGCCGCCAACGGCAAGCTCTATACCGTCAGCATGAGCACGCCCGAGGCCGCCGTCATCGACACGGCCACCGGCACGGTGGACCGCATCATCGACATCCCCGGCGCCCGTTCGGCGATCGGCGTGGCGGTGAACCCGCAAGGCCAGCGCCTGTACGTCACGGCGCAAGGCAGCGATAACCTCCTGATCGTGGATCTGAGCGACGGCAAGGTGCTGCACGACGTCAAAACGGGCGCAGGTCCGCTCAACGTCAGCTACGACGCAGTCAGCGGCCTGGCCTATGTCGCCAACCGCGGCGCCGGCAGCATTAGCGTAGTCGATGCAGATGGCAAGATCGTCGCCAACCTCGATGGCGGCACCTATCCCAACCACCTGGGTACGGATGGCAAGGGACATGTGTTTGTCGTGAACAAGTCCAAGGGCGCCGAAGACCCCAACGGCGATCACATCCGCCGCGTGTCGCCCAAGCGTTGAGTGACCGCCTGCTGGCCTGCCCAAGCTTCGGGCCAGCCTTTCTCGGAAGCCAAAGGCAGCCTGGCACTAGCCATGTCCGCCGGGGTGGCCTGCCACATTGATGGCAGATCGCCCCGGCATTTTTCATGCCGGGGCCGGGCCTGCGTAGCGGGATGCGAGCGCATCCATGTAGGCAATGAACATATCCGCCATGGCCTCCGCATAGCGCAAGGTTTCTTCCTGGCTACGAGGCGATTCGGAATAGCGCTTGCCGGCCGACGTCAGTGTCAGGCGCAGAATCTCCGCCGCCGTATCCTGCGCTTCGGCAGGGACATTCGCCGGCAAGGCATCCTTTACATATTGCCGGATGATCTCCCGGCCCGAATGGCGGAACTTGCTGGTTTCCTGGGTATCGCGATATAGCGGCGCCGCGTCGCTGAGCGCCACCCGCATTGCGGCCTCTTCACACTCGGAGCGGAAGAAAACACGCACCAGTTCCCGGATGCGTTCATGCGGCAGCTTGCTGGCGTCTTCGACAATTTCTCGCATCATGCTGCTGGTACGCTGCCATTCATCCACCTGCAGGCGAAACAGGATGGCCGCCTTGTTAGGAAAATACTGGTAGAGCGAACCCACGCTGACGCCCGCACGCTCGGCGACCCTGGCAGTCGTGAACCGAGTGGCGCCCGCTTCGGCCAGAACCTGGGCTGCTGCCTCCAGAATGGCCGCAACCAAGCCTTCCGACCTGGCCTGGCGGGGCTTTTTCCTGGGATTCAGAGGCAGGCTGGAAGCCATGGCAGATCACCCTAGCGCGCAATGCGCGATGCAGATAGACAGAAGATGGACGCATTCTATCGGCTGCCAGCAAGCACGCCTAGACGATGTTTCAACGCCATGCAACGTCCTGGCGATGATGCGTTCCCGCAATCTGCCAATCGGTATGCGGCGCAGTGCGGCGTATGCCATGCCAGGTGGTTTCTGAGTACATATGTGAACATCAAAGGCATCCGAGTGATGCAATAAATCGCCTCCAAAGGATATTTGCGCTGATTTATGCCGTGAAGGCTACCTTTTGGCCATGGTTTCGCGTCTATTCAATACATTGTTCGCAAGACAAAAATGCGAATCCGCATGCGAATAGAAAATTTCAAGGCCAGGACGTATTCTGAATGCGACGAATCATTCGTGTTTTGTCGCATTTCAAGTACGTCCCTGAGCGTACTGGCCCATTTTTCATACAGGTTGCTTTCATGCATAAAGAAAATACTGGGGGCAAAGTGCTCCCAGCAACAGGTGGCCGCCAGGCTGACAATGTGTTCCTTGTCCTGCTACCGATCACTTTTGCAGTCTTCATCAGTTTCTTCAATATGGGTATGCAGCTGGCGGTCTTGCCGCTGCATTTGCACGACCGCCTGGGCATGGGCCCGCTGGTCATAGGCATAGTGGTGGGGGCGCAGTTCGTCGGCGCCTTGCTGTCCCGGCCGTGGGCCGGGAATCATGCCGATGTGCAAGGCACCGGCCGCGCCGTCACCCTGGGCTTCCTGGTCGCCTCGGCCTCCGGCGTGGCCTACCTGCTATCCATGCTGTGCATCGATGCACCCGTGGCCTCGACCTTGCTGGTCCTGGTTGGGCGCGTCATGCTGGCCGTCGGTGAAAGCCTGATCGTGACTGGCGCCCTGGGTTGGGGGATTGCCCTGGTCGGTGCCGGTAGCGCCGGCAAGGTCATGGCCTGGACCGGCATGGCCATGTTCGCCGCCTATGCGCTGGGCGCGCCCGCAGGCGGCTGGGTGTATGCCCGCCAGGGGTTTACCGGCATAGGCGTGGCGACCATACTGCTGCCGCTGCTGGCGCTGGCTTGCATCGCCCGCATGAGGCAGGTGCCCCCTTCGGCCACGCGCCGCGCATCGTTCTACAAGGTGTTGGGGACAGTCTGGCTGCCCGGCCTGGGGCTGGCGCTGTGCAGCATCGGTTTCGGCGTGATTACTGCCTTTATCGCGCTGCTGTTTGCGAGCAAGGGCTGGGATAATGCTCCGCTGGCATTTACCGCTTTCGGTGTCGCCTTCATCGTGGCGCGCATCTTCTTCGGGCACTTGCCGGATCGTATCGGCGGCGCTTGGGTGGCCCTGGTATGCGTCATTGTGGAGATGGTCGGCCAGATCATGATCTGGATGGCGGATTCCGCAGGCATGGCCTATTTCGGCGCGGCGCTGAGCGGCTTCGGCTACTCGCTGGCGTTTCCCGGCTTTGGCGTGGAAGCTGTCCGCCGCGCCCCGCCGCAGAGCCGCAGCCTGGCCATGGGCGCGTATGTGGCGTGCCTGGATATTTCCATGGGCATTACCAGTCCCCTGGCAGGCCTGGTTGCACGCAATTGGGGAATGTCGGCGGTTTACCTGGCATCGTCTGTCCTGGTCGGCGCATCGGTACTGGTAGCCTTCGCGCTGCTGGGCACGCGTCCGGCAGCGCAGCAACCCTGAACGTCGCCTACATCACATTGAAACAACGCTTCGGCAAAGAAAAAATGCCTCCGGAAAAATTCCGGAGGCATTTTTGATGGGTTCGAGGCCCCGGCTACCTTCACAGGCAGCCGGGAACAGAACCGGATCAACGGCTGGTGGTAGCCAGCTTCTGCCAGGTATCAACCACGGTATCTGGGTTCAGCGAGATCGACAGGATGCCTTCATCCTTCAGCCATTGGGCGAAATCCAGGTGATCGCTGGGCCCCTGGCCGCAGATGCCGACGTACTTGCCAGCCTTCAGGCAAGCCTGGATGGCGCGGCTCAGCATGAACTTGATGGCGTCGTCGCGCTCGTCGAAGTCGGCAGCCAGCAGTTCCATGCCGGAATCGCGATCCAGGCCCAGGGTCAGCTGGGTCATGTCGTTGGAACCGATCGAGAAGCCGTCGAAGTGCTCCAGGAACTGCTCGGCCAGAATGGCGTTGGACGGCACTTCGCACATCATCACGACGCGCAGGCCGTTTTCGCCCCGAACCAGGCCGTTCTCGCCCAGCAGGCTGATGACCTTCTCTGCCTGTTTCACGGTACGCACGAAAGGTACCATGATTTCGACGTTGGTCAGGCCCATTTCTTCGCGCACCTTCTTCAGCGCTTCGCATTCCATGCGGAAGCACTCCGCGAAGTCTTCGGCGATATAACGCGATGCGCCGCGGAAGCCCAGCATGGGGTTCTCTTCCTCGGGCTCATAGCGCGAACCACCAACCAGCTTGCGGTACTCGTTCGACTTGAAGTCGGACATGCGCAGGATGACGGGCTTCGGATAGAAGGCGGCGCCGATGGTGGCAATGCCTTCGGCCAGCTTTTCAACGAAGAAGGCACGCGGGCTGGCGTAGCCACGGGCGGCCGATTCCACGGCTTTCTTCAGCTCGCTGTCCACATTCGGATAATCCAGCACAGCCTTCGGGTGGATACCGATGTTGTTGTTGATGATGAATTCCAGACGGGCCAGGCCCACACCGGCGTTCGGGACCTGCGCGAAATCGAAGGCCAGTTGCGGGTTACCGACGTTCATCATGATCTTGACGTCGATTTCCGGCATGGCGCCACGGCGCACTTCCTCGACTTCGGTCTCGATCAGGCCGTCATAGATGCGGCCTTCGTCGCCTTCGGCGCACGAAACCGTCACTTGCTGGCCTTCCTTCAGGATGTCGGTGGCTTCGCCGCAACCCACGACAGCCGGGATACCCAGTTCGCGGGCAATGATGGCCGCGTGGCAGGTACGGCCGCCACGGTTGGTCACGATAGCCGAAGCACGCTTCATCACCGGTTCCCAGTTGGGGTCGGTCATGTCGGTCACCAGCACGTCGCCAGGCTGGACCTTATCCATTTCAGCGATGTCAGCCACGATACGCACGGGGCCTGCGCCGATCTTCTGGCCGATGGCACGGCCAGTCACCAGCACGTCACCGGTTGCCTTCAGGCGGAAACGCTGCTGCACATCGTTTTCGCCTTGTTGCGACTTCACGGTCTCCGGGCGAGCCTGGAGGATGTAGAGCTTGCCATCGACACCGTCACGGCCCCACTCGATATCCATCGGACGGCCGTAGTGCTTTTCGATGATGACGGCATAGCGCGCCAGCTCGATCACTTCTTCGTCGGTCAGCGAGTAGCGGTTGCGTTCGGAAACCGGCACGTCCACGGTACGCACGGCGTGGCCGTCGGTACGCTCGGGGTTGAATTCCATCTTGATCAGCTTGGAACCAATGCGGCGGCTGATGATGGGATATTTGCCAGCGGCCAGCGCGGGCTTGAAGACGTAGAACTCGTCAGGGTTGACGGCGCCCTGCACCACCGTTTCGCCCAGGCCGTAGGACGAGGTGATGAACACCACTTCCTGGAAACCGGATTCGGTGTCGATGGTGAACATGACGCCAGCGCTGCCCTTGTCGGAACGCACCATGCGCTGCACGCCGGCCGACAGTGCCACGTCAGCGTGGGCATAGCCCTTGTGCACGCGATAGGAGATGGCGCGGTCGTTGTACAGCGACGCGAACACGTGATGGATTTTTTCGAGCACGTCGTCGATACCGACCACGTTCAGGTAGGTTTCCTGCTGCCCAGCGAACGAAGCGTCGGGCAAGTCTTCGGCGGTGGCCGACGAACGCACGGCGAAGGAACCCTTGCCATCCGCATCCAGTTCGGCGAAGGCCGTACGGATAGCGCTTTCCAGCTGCTCGGGCAGCGGCGTGTCGATGATCCACTGGCGGATCTGCGCGCCGGCATCAGCCAGCTCGCGCACATCTTCCGGATTCAGCGTCGACAGGCGCTCGGCGATACGGTCACCCAGGCCCGAAAGCTTGAGGAAATCGCGGAACGCTTCAGCGGTCGTGGCAAAGCCGCCAGGCACCCGGACACCGGCGCTGGACAGCTGGCTGATCATTTCCCCTAGCGATGCGTTTTTTCCTCCTACCGAGTCCACATCCGTCATGCGGAGCTGCTCGAACGAAACGACATAAGACATGAAGTCACCTTTACAATGGATAGAAAGCGAGTTGGGTCAACGTACCTGCATGCGGCTGTACCGCAGGTGCCCTGACCCAACCAGCCTGACAGGCCTGATCGTGTGACTTCTGAAGGCTCGGAATTGTACCGCCCCTGCCGCCGTTTTGGCGCTTAAAACGAAAAAATATGACTAATCAACAACTTGAACGTACCGTCTTTATCGTCTCGGATGGCACCGGTATTACCGCCGAAACATTCAGCCATTCCGTTTTGTCCCAGTTCGAGACCGTAAAGTTCAATAGTACGCGTATCCCGTTCATCAATACACTGGAGAAAGCTGATCAGGCCATCGCCCGGATCGAGCAATCCTTCGCCGAGCAAAAGGGGCTGCAGCCCATCGTTTTCAGCACGCTGGTGGACCCTGCCATCAAGGCCCGCGTCAGCAATGCACCTTGCGTATTCCTAGACCTTTTCGGCGCATTCGTCTCGCCGGTGGAACAAGCGCTGGGGGTGAAATCCAGCCATTCCATTGGCCGTTCGCACATGGGTGCCACGTCTGAACAGTATCTGCGCCGTATCAATGCGATCAACTTCAGCCTGGCGCACGACGACGGACAATTTGTCCATGGGCTTGAGCAGGCCGATGTGATCCTCGTGGGCGTTTCGCGCTGCGGCAAGACGCCCACCAGCCTGTACCTGGCCATGCAATATGCCATCAAGGCCGCCAATTTCCCGCTGATCCCGGAAGATTTCGATCGCGGCCAGCTGCCGGCCACGCTGCAACCCTACCGCAAGAAGCTGTTCGGCCTGACCATCCAGCCCGAGCGCCTGTCCGAAGTCCGCAATGAGCGCCGGCCCGGCAGCCAATATGCTTCGCTGGAGCAATGCCGTGATGAAGTTGCTGCTGCCGAGCGCATGATGCGCCGCGAAGGGATTTCCTGGCTTTCCACCACGACCAAGTCGATCGAGGAAATCTCAACCACCATCATGGAGGAAGTCGGGCTGAGCACCCGCTCCTATTGAGCCAAAAAAACCAGTTCATTGTGAACTGGTTTTTTTTTGCTTATCCGCACACTTCACTGGGGCCCATGATCGTCGGGCTGCCGGCCTTGAAATCGCTGCCCGTCCATTCGAGGGAGTTGTGCAGGCAGTCGTCGCCTTCTATCCACTTCATGGATACATGGTTGCTTTTGACACTGTAATTCAGCTGCAACGAGTAATAGTTTTCACCGCCATACGGGAATCCGAATACCTGCCCTGTGGCGACATCAGCGACGAATGCAAAGCGGCAGCTGGTTCCGCAACCGATTTCCACGATGGCATAGTGCCCCGCGAAGTTGGGGCCACTACGCATTTCATTGGTGATGCGGGTACGGTAATTCGCATAGGCGCGGTCCCGCCCGGAAAAATCCGGTAGCCGGATGGAGCCTTGATATACCCTGTCCATGGGCACGGCGTCCGCCGCAACAGCGGGCGCGCCCAGGCCCAGCGACACCATCACCATGAATACCGCAATGGGATTCTTCAAAACGTCACCTCTTGAAAAACTGGGGTCGCGCCCCTAGCCGGCGCAGGAGCCTACGTTCTGCGACGGGCCAGCACGGTATCAGGCGCAACGGAAGCGGCGCCGCTGCTCGAACAGACAGATGGCCGCAGCCGCAGCGACATTCAGGGATTCTACGGCCGGCGCATGTGCAATGCGCACGCGTTTATCTGCCAGCTGCAACAGTTCTTCGCAGACGCCACGGCCTTCATGGCCGAACAGCCAAACGCATGTGCGTGGCAATTCGGTGTCGAACAAGTCTTCCGAGCCATCCAGCGCGGTCGCCAGCAAGGGAACGCTTAATGTCGGCCGCAAGGCCGCCAAGTCGGCCTTTTCGATAATCTGCAAGGAAAAATGGGCGCCCTGGGCACTGCGCAACACCTTGGGCGACCAGGCATGAGCGCAACCGTTGGACAGAACGACCTGTTGCAAACCAGCGGCTGCAGCCAGGCGCAGCAAGGTGCCTACGTTGCCCGGGTCCTGCACCCGGTCCAGCCAGAGCGCGGCCACATCGCCACGGGGGCTGGGCAGCGCCGGCGGTTTGACCACGAACATGACGCCCTGGCCATGCTCGGCATCTTCCAGCGCGTCCATCATGCCGGATGCCAGCGCAATGCGCGCGGCTGGCGCCAGGCCGCGCACGGCATCGGCCAAAGATGCCAATTCCGGGCGCGCAAGGCGGGCTTCATCAAAGACCGCAATGGCTGGCAAACCGTAAGTGTCCAGCCAGGCCTGGCAAAGATGCGGGCCTTCGATCAGCAACTGCCCACCCTTGCGGCTACCACCTGCCAAGGCACGCAATTGGCGGTACAGCGGGTTGTCCCGCGATGCGATGTGCTTCATGTCGTATAAATTCTGTTTCGATACTGGCCATGCAAGACCCTGCCGGGCCGGGCTCAGGACTCGAGGCTTTTGCGTACCGGCGCGAAGCTGCGGCGGTGTTCCGGACATGGGCCATGGGTGCGCAGGGCCTCCAGGTGTTGCGCCGTACCATAACCTTTGTGCTGGTCGAAACCGTATAGGGGATAGCGTTCGTGCAAGACCAGCAATTCAGCGTCGCGCGCCGTCTTGGCGAGAATGGAGGCCGCAGAAATGGCGGGCTCGGTCGCATCGCCCTTGACGATGGCGCGCGCCTGGCACGGCAGCCCGGGCGGCACGCGATTGCCGTCTATCAGCGCCAGCGCAGGATGCACGCCCAGTCCTTCAACCGCGCGGCGCATGGCCAGCATGGTCGCGTGCAGGATATTCAAGGTGTCGATTTCCGCGACGGTAGCACAGGCGATATGCCAGGCCAGGGCTTGCTCGCGAATCTGCAGCGCCAGTTTGTCGCGCTGTCTGGCAGACAAGACTTTGGAATCTGCCAGGCCGGCAATGTCATGCCGTTCCGGCAGGATGACCGCAGCAGCATAGACGGCCCCGGCCAGCGGTCCCCTGCCCGCTTCGTCAACGCCAGCGATCTCCACGACCGACGGCGCAGCAATCGCGAATAGATCAGCCTGCTCCATGCTCGGCAGTCTCCAGTATGGCATCGGCGGCCAGCCGAGCCGTGTCCTGCCGCAGGACAGCATGCATTTCGGCAAACCGTTCTTCGATGCGGGCCGTCCCGGGTGCATCATTCCATTGCGCCCTGACGGCTTGAGCCAATTTCTCGGGCGTAGCGTCTTCCTGCAACAATTCCGGCACAGCGAAATCGCGCAACAGGACATTGGGAAGGCCGACCCAGGGTACATAGGGACGTTGCTGGCCTGATTTCCAGGACATCAGGCGCCGCATCCAGGGCGACAGCACATAGGAGATCACCATCGGGCGCTTGAACAGCGCCGTTTCCAGCGTAGCGGTACCGCTGGTTACCAGAGCCGTATCGCAGGCTTCCATGACATGCCAGGCTACAGGCCAGTTGTCACGCTCCTGCCCTTCCAGCGCAATATCTTCCTGGGTGACGCAGCGCAATCCTGGCACAGGGTGTTGCCGCAGCACGGCTTCGAACTGAGCCTTGCGCTCGGCATTGACCATGGGCACCAGGCAAACCAGTCCGGGCTCGTCCCGGCACAGTTGTTGTGCAGCCTGCAAAAAGCGCGGCGCCATCAATTCGATTTCGGAACGCCGGCTGCCCGGCAGGACTGCCAGGATACGTTCATTGCCCGACAGGCCCAGGCGCCTGCGCGCCGCCGCGCGATCGGGTTGCATAGGGATATTGCCGGCCAAGGGATGGCCGACATAGGTCACCGGTACGCCTTCCTTGCGATACAGCTCCTCTTCGAAGGGGAACAGCACCAGCATGTGCGAGACAGCTTCACGTATTTTGTGGATACGTTCATAGCGCCAGGCCCAAATGGATGGGCCGACGAAATGCACGGTGGGGATGCCGGCCTGGCGCAAGGCCAGTTCCAGCTTGAGATTGAAGTCAGGCGCATCGATGCCCACAAAGACGCCGGGCGGCTGCGCCAGCCAGCGACGCTTGACGTCGCCGTAGGTACGCAGCAGCGAAGGCAGCCGCTTGAGCGCATCGACATAACCGAAGACGGTCAGCGCATGCATGGAGTGCCAGATTTCCTGGCCTTGCGCCTGCAGGCGCGGGCCGCCTATGCCCTGGCAACGCAGGTTCGGTACCTGCTGCTGCAAACCTGCCAGGACGCGTGCGGCGATCAGGTCGCCCGAGGGTTCCCCGGCGACCATGCCGATCACAGGCTCGCCCGCGTCCCTGGCCAGTCCCACACCTGAAATCATGAACGGATAACCCCGCGCGTGACGCCCGAAAGGAACTCCTGCATGACGGCCAGTGCCGCAGCGGCAGCCGGACGCTCAACGGCCAGTGCTGCGATGGCTGCCACTGCCTGATCCAGCGTCAGGCCGCGGCGATAAACCAGCTTATAGGCTTCGCGCAGTGCAGAGATGGACTCCGCATCGAAACCACGGCGACGCAGGCCTTCGGTATTGACGCCATGCGGCTTGCAGGGGTTGCCCGCTGCCAGCACATAGGGCGGCGCATCCTGCATCAGCGAGCTGTTGCCGCCTATCATGGCGTGCGCGCCAATCTTGCTGAACTGGTGCACGCCGCTCAGCCCGCCCAGAATGGCCCAGTCGCCGATGTGCACGTGGCCGCCGAGCTGCACGCCATTGGCGAGGATGGTGTGATCGCCAATGATGCAGTCATGCGCGACGTGAACGTACGCCATGATCCAGTTGTCACTGCCGATGCGCGTAACACCGTTGTCCTGTACCGTACCGGTATTGAAGGTCACATATTCGCGCACCGTGTTGCCATCGCCAATTTCCAGGCGGGTCGGTTCGTTGGCGTACTTTTTGTCCTGAGGCTCGCCGCCAATGGAGCAAAACCGGTAAAAACGGTTGTTGCGGCCGATGGTCGTCAACCCATCCACGACGCAGTGAGGGCCGACGGAGGTTCCTTCCCCAATGCGCACATTGGGGCCGATGATGCTGAAAGCACCGATGCTGACGCCGTCAGCAAGTTCCGCACGGCTGTCTACCTGCGCGGTGGGATGGATTTCTACGCTCATGTTCAGCTGTTCCGTTGGCGAATGGCGCACATGAATTCAGCTTCGGCAGCCACGTTGCCATCAACCAGGCTGCGTCCCTTGTACTTACAGATGACGCGGCTCAGGCGCACGGCCTCAACTTCGATGCGCAGCTGGTCGCCTGGCACGACGGGGCGGCGGAAGCGCGCATTGTCGATGCCGACGTAGTAGTAGACATTGCCATTGCTGGCGCCGATGCCGGAATCATCACCGGAATCATTCGAGAACGAGAACAGCGCGGCAGCCTGGGCCATTGCTTCCAGGATCAGCACGCCAGGCATGACCGGCAGATCAGGGAAATGCCCGGTGAAATACGGCTCGTTGATACTGACATTCTTGATCGCGACGATGGATTTGCCCGGCGTCATTTCGATCACGCGGTCAATCAGCAGCATGGGATAGCGATGCGGCAGCCGATCCAGAATTCCCTTGATATCCAATTCCATAAATGCAGTACCTAAGTCATGACGGTCGCCGGCCTGCAGGGCTGTTCTGCGTGCTGCCGCCGGCGCCGGAGTGGCGATTAATCTTTTTCCAGAGCGCGCACGCGACGGCGCAGGGAGCCCAACTGCTGTATCACGGCAGCATTGCGCTGCCACTCCCCATGCTCGGCATAGGGATAGACACCGGTGTAACGGCCAGGCTTGGTGATGCTGGATGTCACTGCCGTACCGCCGGAGACATGTACGTCGTCTCCCAGCACCAGATGGCCGGAGATCATCGAGGCACCACCAATGGTGCAGCGCGCACCGATGTGGGTGGAGCCAGCGATACCGACGCAGGCAGCAATGGCGGTGTGCATGCCGATATGGACGTTATGGGCAACCATGATCTGGTTGTCCAGTTTCACGCCATCGGCGATGACGGTATCGTCCAGCGCCCCACGGTCTATGGTGGTGTTCGCGCCGATTTCGACATCATTGCCCACCACCACGCCGCCGAATTGGGGAATCTTGCTCCAGCCGCCACGCGTGGGATCTGGCGCAAAGCCGAAGCCATCAGCGCCCAGCACCGCACCGCTATGCACAATGGCGCGTGCGCCCAGGCGCACTTCGCTATAGAGCACGACACGCGGATACAGCAGGGAATCCTCGCCCACGACGCTACGGGCGCCGATGACGCAGCCAGCACCGATGATGCTGCCGCGCTTCACGACCGCGCCACTCTCGACCACGCAGAACGGGCCCAGATCGACATCGGCTTCGATAACGGCGTCCTCGGCCACAATTGCGGAAGGATGCACGCACGGCGCATTGCCTGCGCGGCGGGCACGATCAAACCACTGTGCCACCCGCGCATACAGCAGGTACGGCTGTTCGCAGATGACACGGGCGAAAGGCACGCTGGCCGGAAGGCCGGCCGCAGCGGCAGCTGGCAGGATGACTGCCCCTGCCCCGCTCTGCGACAGTTGTTCCAGATAGCGATGATTGGAAAGAAAGGATAGTTCGTTGGCGCCAGCATGCGTCAACGGCGCCAAGCCGGCGATGCGGGGTTCTTCCGCACCACCGGTTTCCAGGCGCCAAGGCAGGCCATGCGCATCGACTTCCGCAAACAGTGCGGACAGGGACGGAGCCCTGACCTCATCCAGCAACAAAGGCATGAGGCAACCTTACTTGCCCATGGCCTGGATCACCTGGTCGGTGATGTCGACGCGCGGATTGACCGTGACTGCGTTTTGCAGGACCAGATCATAGTTCTGCTGTTCGGCGATACGCTGAATGGCAGCATTGGTGTTGTCGATGATCGCACCGAACTCTTCGTTGCGACGACGGTTCAGGTCTTCCTGGAACTCACGCTGCTTGCGCTGCAGGTCGACATCCATATTGGAGATGTTGCGCTCGCGCTTGACGCGGTCGCTCTCGGACAGCACGGGGCCGTCCTTGTCGAGCTTCTGGTACTCGCTACGCAGGGCATTCGCCAGGCGTTGGATTTCGTCGTCGCGCGACTTGAATTCGGATTCAAGCTTGATTTGCGCAGCCTTGGCAGGCGCCGAATCACGCAGGATGCGATCCAGGTTGACGAAACCAACCTTGGAGCCCTGGGCTTGAGCCTGCACCGGAGCAGCCATCATGCCGGCAACCAGGCACGCCGACAGACCGAGGGAAACACGCCGAGCTACGCTCGCATACTTGCTGCGAGCCGAGGCAAACGGTTTGATCGCGGAAACAGACGTCATAGAAATCCCTGAATGAAAGGAAATTTTAGCAAAAGGTTATTGTGCCACCAGCATCATAGACCGGGAAATCAGAAAGCGGTTCCGATCTGGAACTGGAAGCTTTGCTTTTCGTCACCCGGCTTGTCACGGAGCGCCCGGCCATAGGAAATTTGCAGCGGACCCATCGGCGAGTTCCACGACAGGCCAACACCGACAGAATAACGCAGATCGCCGAAGTCGATATCCTGGTTATCGCTGTAGATTTGACCCGCATCACCAAACAGGAACCAGCGCAGGCTGCGGTCACGCTGCGCACCGGGGAACGGCAGATACAGCTGCACGTTGCCGACCACGCGCTTGGAGCCGCCCAGGTAGTTGCCGGTACGGGTATCCTTCGGGCCGAGCGACGAGCCTTCGTAGCCGCGCACGGTGCCGAGGCCACCCGCATAGATGTTCTTGATAAGCGGATAACCCTTGCCGCCGTAGCCCTTGCCGTAGTCCACCATGCCGTTGAAGGCCAACGTGAAGCTGCGGTTAAGGGGGATGAAGTATTGGTGCTGTGCACTGAGCATGTAGTACTTCAGGTCCAGCGTCGAGAAATCGGCCTTCAGGCGCGTATAGCTGCCCGAATTGGGCGCCAGGGCGCTGTCGCGGCTGTCCTTGGCCCAGCCTATGGAGAAGATCAGGGCATTGGTCTTGGAGCCGTAGTCTTGCACGAACTCTTCATAGGCCAGCGGTGAATTGTCGTAGAGCGACAGTTCGTTGCGTTCGTAGTTGACGCCCAGGAAAATCCGGTCGAGTTCCGAAATGGGAACGCCGAAGTTCAGGCCCAGGCCCATGGCGCGCACGCGATAGTCACCGTCGTTGTTGTAGAACGGCTTGATCGAGCGGTAGTAGAGCGACGTGGAGCGGCTGATGCCGTCGCGCGTCCAGTAGGGGTCAGTGTGCGACAGAACGGCCGACCGGTTGGAACGGCTGGTATTGACGTTGAAAGTCAGGTTGGTACCGCTGCCGAAAACGTTGTCTTCGCTGATGCCCGCCGACAGGATCGCCTTCTCAGTGGAGCCGTAGCCGATACCGAGGTTGATCATGCCGGTGGGTTTTTCCTTCACGTCGACCGAGACATCGACCTGGTCGATGGTGCCCGGCACCGGATGCGTGTTGACGTTGACCTCATTGAAGTAGCCCAGGCGGTCCACGCGGTCGCGCGACATGCGTATATTGCTGGCGTCGTACCAGGCCGCTTCCTGCTGGCGCAGTTCGCGGCGGATCACGGCATCACGGGTACGTGTGTTGCCGCCGATCTCGATGCGGCGCACGTATACGCGGCGGCTCGGGTCGACATAGAACGTCAGCTCGGTTTCACCGGTTTCGCGGTTCAGGATCGGGTTCGGGTTGACGTTGGCAAACGCATAGCCAAGGTCGCCCAGGTAATCAGTGATGGCTTTCGCCGTCGCGTTGGTTTCACTGGCAGAGAACGTATCGCCGGCCTTGACCGTGACGAGTTTCTGCAACTGGTCGTCCAGGCCCAGCAGGTCGCCCGCCAGTTTCACATTGGAAACCTTGTACGGCTTGCCTTCATGCACAGTGATGGTGATGAAGATGTCCTTGCGGTCGGGGGAGATCGTGACCTGGGGCGGCTCGACGGAGAATTCGAGATAGCCGCGATCCATGTAGTAAGAACGCAGCGCTTCGATATCGCCTTCCAGCTTTTCGCGCGAGTATTTGTCCGTACCGGTGTACCAGGTCATCCAGCCCGGCGTCGTCAGCTGCATTTCATCCTGCAGCGTGCTGCTGGAGAACGCTTCGTTGCCCACGATGTGAATGTCGCGGATGCGGGCCACCTGCCCTTCGAATACCTCGAAGTTGATGCCCACGCGGTTGCGCGGCAGCGGCGTGATAGTGGCGGTGATCTCGACGCCGTACTTGCCCTTGGCCAGGTATTGCTGCTTGAGCTCGAACTCCGCCTGCTCCAGCATGGAACGGTCGAAGATCCGGCCTTCACCGAAGCCGACTTCGCGCAGGGACTTCTTGATGGCGTCGGCGTCGAATTCACGCATG
This sequence comes from Kerstersia gyiorum, assembly GCF_048595715.1. NCBI lineage: Bacteria > Pseudomonadati > Pseudomonadota > Betaproteobacteria > Burkholderiales > Alcaligenaceae > Kerstersia > Kerstersia gyiorum. The sequence goes on along the minus strand of NZ_CP169556.1, from coordinate 1,959,148 downwards.
CCATTGAAGTTGATGGCAGCGATGGTCGGGCGTTCCTGCACGACTACGACCACGACATTGTTGTCGGTTTCGATGCGCACATCATTGAAGTAGCCGGTGGCGTACAGCCGGCGGATCGCGGCCGAGGCATCGCTTTCCGTGAATGTTTCCCCGACTTTCACCGGCAGGTAGCCGAACACGGTGCCGGCGTCGGTGCGTTGCAGGCCATCCACGCGGATATCGCGCACGACGAAGGGATCGAAAGCACTAGCGGCGGACGGCCAGATCAAGGCGGCCAGCAAGCCGGGCAGAACAAGGCGCTTGAGCTTGAGGCCGCTGCGCTGAAAACTCCGAGAAACAGACATCCTGGACGATCCTTGATCGGACAAATGGCGAAGGATTTTAAATGACACGCAATTAGCTGAAAAGACGGGTGACAATACGCCCGATATCGTTGAACAGGGCCAATCCCATCAGCGCCGCCAGCAATATCATGCCAAAACGCTGGCCGATTTCCAGCCAATTGTCCGGCAACGGGCGACCGCGGACGATTTCTGCGAAATAGTACAGCAGATGACCGCCATCAAGTGTGGGGATAGGAAGAAGATTCAGTACGCCAAGACTCACGCTCAGCAGCGCCAGGAAGCCGATATAGGCATCCAGGCCGACGCGTGCGCTCTGCCCGGCATAGTCAGCAATGGCGACCGGGCCATTGATATTGCGCCAGGAAACCGTGCCGGTCAGCATGCGGCCCATCATGCGCAAAGTGAACAAGGAGGTCTCCCAGGTACGCACGACGCCATGGGAAATGGCTTCCAGCGGGCCGTAACGGCGATCCACCATGGGAAGATCGGCTGCCAGCTGGGCACCAATGCGCCCGACTACCCGGCCATCTTCCAGGCGCGCCTCAGCAGGCACCAGAGTCAGGTCCAGCTCGGTATTGCCACGCCGCACACGCAGTTCCAGCGGCTGTCCACCGTGCGCCTGGATCTCGGCCAGCAAACGCGGCACATCGGGAGATTCCTGGCTGCCCGCGCGCAACACCTTGTCACCATCTTTCAGGCCCGCCGCCTCGCCCGCCCCGCCACTGATCACGCTGCGGATATACGGATTGGCCGCCTGCAAGGCCAGGCCCGCGCCGACCAGCGGATCGGCGTCATGCTCCAGTCTGTCGCCCTGCAAAACCAACAGGCGCTGGCGCGGCTGCCCGGCGCGGTCGGTAACGTCCATGCGCAAGGTACCGCCCGCTGTCAGCTTGTCGAGCAGCAGCCAGCGCGCATCGCTCCAGGTTTCGACCTTGCGGCCATCTATGGCCTGGATCCTGTCGCCGCTGGCTACACCCGCCAGCGCGGCCGCGCTGCCTTCCTGCGGATCGGCCAGCACGGGCTGCGGTTCGCGGCTGCCCATCATGCCCAGAATGGCGTAGAGCACCGCCGCCAGCAAAAGATTGCAAACCGGGCCGGCGAGCACAACGGCAATGCGCCGATAGACGTTCAACCGATTGAACGGCACGCCCTTGCCGGAACCGATGCCAACATCGCCGCCCAGGCCGTCATCTGCCATCTTGACATAGCCGCCCAGCGGAATCATGGAGACCGCCCACTCGGTACCCCGGGCATCACGTTTTTGCCAGAGTACGCGGCCGAAACCCACCGAAAAACGGAGGATGCGGACGTTGAAAAAACGCGCAACGCTATAGTGGCCCAGTTCGTGGATGGTGACCAGGATACCCAGCGCGACAAGAAAAGTGATTAAGGTATAAAGCACATAAATTCCATTGCATGCCAGCAAAAACTGGCGGAACCGCAGGCCTGTGCCGCAATCGGCCCAGCGTCAGGCAGCCAGTCCCAGGTTGGCGACATAGCGGCGTGCACGCAAATCATAATCGAGTACGGCATCCAGGCTATCGAGAGCCTGTTCTGCCTGTCCGCCATGCCATTCAAGGGCCGCCTCGATTACCCGGGATATCCAGGTGTAAGGCAGGCGCCCCTCCAGGAACGCGGCCACTGCCACCTCATTGGCGGCATTGAGCGCGATACAGGCGCCCTGGCCATCACGCAGGGCAGCATAGGCCAGCGCCAGGCAGGGAAAGCGCTCGTAGTCAGGCGGTTCGAAATCCAGGCGGCCGTGGCGTGCCAGATCCAGCGGACCCACGCCGTTGGCGAGACGATCGGGAAAGCCCAGCGCGTGTGCAATGGGAATGCGCATATCGGGCTGGCCCAACTGCGCCAGCATGGAACCATCCTCGTATTCGACCAGGGAGTGAATAATGCTCTGGGGATGCACCAGGACTTCTATCCGTTCCGGCGACATACCGAATAGCCAGTAGGCTTCGATGACCTCCAGGCCCTTATTGACCATCGTCGCAGAATCTACGGAAATCTTGCGTCCCATGCTCCAGTTGGGATGCGCGCATGCCTGCGCCGGCGTGACGGCTTCCAGGTCTTTCCAGTGGCAACGCCGGAATGGGCCGCCAGAGGCGGTCAGCACCAGGCGGCGGACGCCGGATGCTGCGCAGGCGGTCGCCGCATCCGTCTTGACAGGCAAGCACTGGAAAATGGCATTGTGCTCGCTGTCTATGGGCAGCAACTGGGCACCGTGGTTGCGGGCCGCGCTCATGAACAGGCCGCCGGCAGCCACCAGGGCCTCCTTGTTGGCCAGCAGGATGCGTTTACCGGCATTGGCCGCGGCCAATGCCGCCGGCAAGCCTGCGGCGCCGACAATGGCAGCCACAACAGTATGGCCGCCGGGGTCGGCGGCTGTTTCCGCCAATGCAGTATCCCCTACCCTGATTTCAGGCAATGGCAGGTCGGTGCCGTAGGCGCGCTCGAAGCGTTCGCGCGCGGCATCGTCCGGCACCACCACGACATGGGCACGGTGCTGGCGCGCCTGCGCAGCGAGACGTTCCATGCGTGTGCGCGCACTCAGCGCATACACCTGGAAGCGCCCGGCGTGCCGGCCCAGGACATCGAGCGTGCTTTCCCCTACCGATCCCGTCGCGCCAAGAATGATCACGGTTTCCCGTTGTGGCGACGCACCGGCGGCAGGCAGGCCTTCACGGTCCGGAACCGATTCCGTTTCGCCGCGAACCGCACGGCCTGCATTAGGGGACATAGTCACAGCATCAGACTCCAAAAATTAGCAGCAATAAGGCCAGCGGAGCAGTCGGCAGGATAGCATCAATGCGATCGAGCACACCGCCATGGCCAGGCAGCAGCCCGCTGGAATCCTTCATTCCGGCGCGACGCTTGAGCAATGATTCGAACAAATCGCCGACTATGGAGAGCATGGCCAGGAATGCAATCCAGGGCAATGCCGCATATGACCAGAGACGGAACATATGGTTCGCAAAACTGCCTTCCCAGTTCATGGTGGCGGCGCCCCACACTACCGCTGCGACCACGCCTGCGATAGCGCCCTCCCAGGATTTCCCGGGACTGACACGCGGCGCCAGCTTGCGCTTGCCCACCGCACGGCCGGCAAAATAGGCACCGATATCGGCGCACCAGATGATTGCCAGGAAGCTCAGCAGCAGCCCGCGCCCCATCATGAACATGAGCGCAAGCGAAGCCCAGGCGGCAATCAGCGCCAGGATGCCAAAGAGACTCATGAAAGGGTTTGCCGCTGGCGCATGCACGTCGCCGCGCACGACCTGATAGGTGCCGATCAGCACCCACAGCGCCACAGCCAGTGGAATGACTACGCGTGTGGCGATTTCGTAGGTGACGGCAACGGGGCCTATGCTGGCCGCGTTATTGGACAGCCAGAGCCAGGTCAGCATGATGGTCAGCGCGCCGGCGGCAATGCCCGCAACCATCGGGCCACCAGCCGTTTTCGGGGTGTCGCCCAGGGATGCACCCGCAGCCGCCGGAACGGGGCTGGTCAGGCGCAACCATTCCCACAAGCCCAGGCCAGTCAGCACGGACAGCAGCAGCATGAACGGCCACGGCGTACCCAAGGCCAGTGCACCTCCCAGCACGATCAGCAAAGCAACTGCAGTGACGATACGGGTTCCCAGCATGGGTGCTTCTCCTGTCGCCTAGGCGGCGGTTATGGCTGCTTGGCCCCTGTCTCGGCAAGCTGGGCACTCGTGCGGCCAAAGCGCCGTTCCCGGGTGGCATACCAGTGGAACGCCTGTTCCAGGGATGCCCGGTCAAAATCGGGCCAATACTGATCGGTGAAATACAGCTCTGTGTAGGCGAGCTGCCAGATGAGGAAATTCGAGATACGCTGTTCTCCGCCGGTGCGGATGAACAGGTCGGGCTCGGGGGCCCATGCCATGCAGAGATGCCTGGAAATGTCGTCTTCGGACAAAGGCTGTGCCGGATCACGCCCGGCTTCCGCCAGCAGCTTCTGGGTCGCCTGGAGGATATCCCAGCGTCCGCCATAATTCGCCGCCACGGTCAGCGTGAGTTTTTCATTATGGGCGGTGCGTGCCTGGGCTGCGTCGATCAGGGCGCGCAGCTTGGGGTCGAACGGAGAAATATCGCCGACGATGCGTAGCCGGACGCCCTGCTCCTGCAGTTTGTCGACCTCGCGCTCCAGGGCCTGCATGAACAGGCGCATCAACAACGAGACCTCTTCGGCCGGGCGGCGCCAGTTTTCGGAGCTGAATGCAAACAGCGTGAGGTACTCCACCCCCGCCTGCCCGCAGGCTTCCACTGCCCTGCGCACGGCACGCACGCCCTTGGCGTGGCCAGCAGTGCGGGGCAAATGGCGCTTGGTGGCCCAGCGCCCATTGCCGTCCATGATGATGGCAACGTGCCGGGGAATGGCACCGACAACGGGTATGGCCTTGGTAGAACTAATTGTCATGACGGAATCTTAACAGCGCCCTGCGAGCGCGTCCCTGGCTTATGAAAAAATGGCAAAGCCGATGCGCAGCATGCCATAGGCAGCGCGGCAGGCTGCGCGCTCGCGGGCGGAACTTCAGACTGTCATGATTTCCGCTTCTTTCTGGCTGACCAGTTTATCGACTTCAGCGACAAAGCGGTCCGTCAGTTTTTGGATATCATCCTGGGCGCGACGCTCGTCGTCTTCGGAAATTTCCTTATCCTTGACCAGGCGCTTGAGCGCTTCGTTGGCTTCGCGGCGCAGGTTGCGGATGGCAACCTTGGCGTCTTCCGATTCGCCCTTGACGACCTTGGCCAGGTCGCGGCGACGTTCTTCGGTCAGCGCCGGCATCGGCACGCGCATGCCTTCGCCCAGCGTCTGGGGGTTAAGACCCAGGTCCGACTCGCGAATGGCCTTTTCCACCACGGAAACCATGCTTTTTTCCCAGACCTGCACATTCAGGTTGCGCGCATCGACAACCGTGACGTTTGCAACCTGGCTGACGGGAACCATCGAACCGTAGTACTCCACCTGCACGTGATCCAGAATGGCTGCAGTGGCGCGGCCGGTACGGATCTTGGACAGATTGGTCTTCAAAGCCTCGATGGACTTCTGCATGCGAGTATCGGCAGATTTGCGAATCTCGGAAACACTCATGTCTTTATTCCTCTATTGAAGAGCGCCTGCTCATGGCCAGTTGCGGCATAACCGCATCCGGCAGCGGAGCTTGATTGGCTCCAGTATTGAAATCGGCCTGGTGGCAGCGCCCTCCTCTGCAGGAGCAGCGCCGCGCCAGGCCGGTGATCAGACGTGTACCAGGGTACCTTCGTCCGCGCCGCTGACAGCGCGTTTCAGGGCGCCCGGCTTGTTGATGGAGAACACCTTGATGGGCAGCTTCTGGTCGCGGCACAGCGCGAAAGCCGTCGCGTCCATCACCTCCAGGCGCCGGACGATCGCTTCGTCGAAGCTGATCGTCGCATAGCGAGTGGCGTTCGGGTCCTTGTTGGGGTCTGCCGTGTAGATGCCGTCGACCTTGGTGGCCTTGAGCACGGCTTCCGCTCCGATTTCGGCACCGCGCAAGGCGGCGGCGGTATCGGTCGTAAAGAATGGGTTGCCCGTACCGGCCGCGAAAATGACGACCTTGCCTTCCTCAAGGTAGCGCAGCGCCTTGGGACGAATGTACGGCTCGACGATTTGGTCGATGCGCAACGCGGATTGCACGCGGGCGTCGATGCCACGGTTCTTGATGGCATCCTGCAGGGCCAATGCATTGATCAGCGTGGCCATCATGCCCATGTAATCGGCAGTTGCACGATCCATGCCCTGGGCGCCCGGCGCCACGCCTCGGAAAATATTGCCGCCACCGATCACGATCGCCAGCTCGACCCCCATGGAAACCAGTTCGGCGATTTCCTCGGTCATGCGAACAATGGTGGCGCGATTGATGCCGTAGGCGTCTTCGCCCATCAAGGCTTCGCCGGAAAGCTTAAGAAGAACCCGTTTATATGCTGTACTGCTCATCACTATGACTCCCTGGAAGCGGCTCGGCGGAATTTTAGCTTTGTTTGTGCAAACGCTGCCCTGGGGCAGCGTGGAATTTTACGGCTGGCGACAAATTCGAGCGCAGCGACAGAGGCAGCGCGCTGAATGTGCCTGGTGATTCACTGGAACCGCCGTCCGGCCCAGGCTTGGCAACATACCAAGAAAACAGGCTGTCGCCCGGCGCGCGAGCACCGGAGCGACAGCCTGTCAGCACACTTAACCCTGACGGGCAGCGGCAACTTCAGCGGCGAAGTCAGTCGTCTTCTTCTCGATGCCTTCACCGACGATGAACAGCGTGAAGCTGTTCACAGCAGCGTTCTTTTCTTTCAGCATCTGAGCAACGGTCTGCTTGTCGTTCTTGACGAAAACTTGCGACAGCAGCGCAACTTCCTTCAGGTACTTCTGGATCGAGCCCTCAACCATCTTGGCAACGATTTCAGCCGGCTTGCCGGATTCGGCAGCCTTCTGCTCGGCCACGGCACGTTCCTTGGCAACCAGCTCGGCGGGTACGCCATCGGCGTCCAGCGCTTGCGGACGGGTAGCGGCGATGTGCATGGCAACGTCCTTGCCCACTTCGTCGGCACCGTCGAACTCAACCAGAACGCCGATACGGCCGCTGTGCACATAGCTGGCCAGCTTGTTCGGGGTTTCCTTGCGGATGAAACGGCGAATGGTGATGTTCTCGCCGATCTTGCCGATCAGGGCGGTACGCACGCTATCAACCGTTTCGCCGTTCAGTTCCAGCGCGGACAGCGCCTCGACGTCGGCGGGATTCTTGTCGGCAACCAGTTCGGCAACCTTGGCAACGAAGGCGACGAAATCGTCATTCTTGGCCACGAAGTCGGTTTCGCAGTTGACTTCCACCAGCGCACCGCGCTTGGCATCAGCCGAGATGTTCAAGCCCAGCAGGCCTTCGGCGGTCACGCGCGACGCAGCCTTGCCAGCCTTGCTACCCAGCTTGACGCGCAGAATCTCTTCGGCGCGAGCCATGTCGCCAGCCGCTTCCGTCAGCGCCTTCTTGCATTCCATCATCGGGGCGTCGGTCTTTTCACGCAATTCCTTGACCATCGCAGCGGTAATTTCAGCCATTTCTACTCCAGATTCGATTGATTGATCCAGCTCTCGTGGAACTGGTGTCAGCCGTGCCCGACAGGCCGACTACCCGCCTCCCTCAGGACAAGGGAGGCGGCGTGACAGCAATTAGGCCTCTTCCGAGCCTTCTTCCTGCACTTCGACGAATTCTTCGTCAGCCTGGGCCACTTCCTCGACCAGGCCGCTCAGGCGCTGTTCGCGGCCAGCCAGCACGGCGTCGGCGATGACTTGCGAGTACAGGGCGATGGCGCGGGCGGAGTCGTCGTTGCCAGGAATGACGTAGTCCACACCGTCCGGCGAGTGGTTGGTATCGACCACGGCCACCACCGGGATGCCCAGGGCGCGCGCTTCGGCGATGGCAATCTTATGGTAGCCAACGTCGATGACAAACAGAGCATCGGGCAGGCCGCCCATGTCCTTGATGCCGCCGATGGACTTGTTCAGCTTATCCAGTTCGCGTTGGAACAGCAGGCCTTCCTTCTTGCTCAGACGCTCCAGGCCGCCGTCGGCTGCCAGGGCTTCCATTTCTTTCAGGCGCTTGATCGAGGTCTTGACGGTCTTGAAGTTCGTCAGCATGCCACCCAGCCAGCGGCTGTCGACAAACGGCGAACCGCTGCGCTCGGCGGCCTCAGCCACCAATTCACGAGCAGCGCGCTTGGTGCCGACGAACAGCAGCGTGCCGCCCTTGGCGGACAGCTGACGCACGAACTTTTCGGCTTCCTGGAACTTTTCGACCGTCTTTTCCAGGTTGATGATGTGAATCTTGTTACGATGACCGAAGATGTACGGAGCCATCTTGGGGTTCCAGTAACGGGTCTGGTGGCCGAAGTGGACACCGGCTTCGAGCATATCGCGCATGCTGATGGACATATGAATCTCCTAGGGTTTGGACTGGCGCCGCACCTGCACCACGCACCTCATGGCGAATTCGCCGTTCTGAGGACTACGCAGCACCCTGGTGGCACGACACGCGATTTCAGAACACATCATGGCAGCTGCAAGGCAACGGCCATCGCCCGTTCTGATGGAAAAAATTGGGCAAGCCCGCTATTCTACTATTTTTTAGGGCATCGCTTCAAGCAGCAAAGCAGAAGGCATCGCAAACGTGGAACAGCATCAATGCCGTCGCAGCAACTCTTCGAGAGAGCGGGTATTGAGAACATGGATCAGGCAGTCTTGCAGAGCGGCCTGATCCAGGGCCCCCAGCTGCTCAAGGTCATTTTCAGACAAACTGCCAAAACGTTGTTCCAGCAGGCAACGCACGGCCTCCCGCATACCTTCGACCCTGCCCTCAACCTTGCCTTCCACTCTACCGGCAGCCCGGCCTTCCAAACGCCCACGCCCTATCGCCACTCGCTCAACGCTGGTCATATATGCCATGTCTGATACTCCCTGGGTTTCGATTTGATTGGACACCTGAACAAACTGCAGTTCCAGCACAGGCGGCAACGCCATGGCGTTATCCAGAAAAGCGAACAGCCTATGAAAATCAGCTTTGTCATAGCCGTGCGCGTATAGCTGACGCAATAAACGCACTTTACGTTGCAGGCGATCCGCTGGTGCAGCTTGCCGGGCAGCTTCCAGTTCGACCTGCATGAACAAAGCAAATGGGTTCTGCCGTGCCTGTGCTGCCAACTCGTCTTCGCGCCCGAGCCAGCTTTGCAAATGTAGCATTGGCAACGAATAGTTCAGGCTCAGAAAATTCCCTCCAAGCGGGGCATACTGGTAATGCAAACGCTCCGTAAGCGGACGGCCAATAACTTGTCCACGTAGCGGCGATTACGTCGCCTCCCCGGCATCAGGCCTTTCAACTCTTTATCCAGAAATACCGGAGCCTGAGTCCAATCTATCAACGCGTGCAGGGCAGGCCAAAGCAGGGAGACACAATGCTGGAAATACACATCCAGTACATCCTTCCAGCGGCCATCAGCATCGGCGCGTGTTGCGACCGGAATCTCTTGCAGCAGCCGCTCCGTATCCCGATGCAAATGATCAGGCACCCCTGCACCGTCGATGAAGCCGCCAGTCTCACCCACCAAAGGCGCCAACCCTGCATCCACGCCATACGGCAACGGATCTGGCACGCGGCAGAATGACAAGGGAACGGGATCATGCGCCAAATAAAAACACGGACCCTGCCTTTTCCGAGCGCTTCCCTGACCCGCCCTTTCCGACAATTGCCCGAATTGTTCAAACCGATATTTCTGGATATCCGACCATAATCCATGGCGATCCAGAAATATCGGGTTCGACATTCCAACAGCATACATGGCAAGCTCCCTGAGAGATCGCTTGCAGCCTAATCTCGCATCATGCTTTTGCCCATCCTGGAGAGTGACCAAATCAGCACATCTGGCGCCTGCGGCCCCATTGCATGGACGCCACCACTGCCGTACGGAATGGGCCTGCGCCCAACCGTACGACATACACATGGTGGTCGAGCAACAACACCAACTGGCTACCTTATTGGTAACCAGTTGGGGCATGTCAACATCAGTTAGTGGTGTAGCTGTACTTCTCAACGGCGTTGCATGCGGCGCCACTGAGCGTACCGCCGACGCTGTACAGTTGCTCTGACCAGATCGAGGTCAGGTACAAGGTATTGCCCGCCCCTTTGATCAGATTGCTGCTCAGGCATTCCGTTGCCAGCGCACCGACCCTGGCAGGCATGGTCAGAGAGACATCCACTTCCACTATCTCCTGCCCGATACGGTCATTGAAGAACAGGCGGTTGCCATCAAGTACCAGTTCTACCGGCTGCACGGCAGGAATATCCGTCACTTTGGTCAGGACATATTCTTGATTGACCGGGTCGTAGGCGCTGACATCATAGATGTACAAGCCGGCACCGAATGCCGCCGCAGCCGTTGCAAAAGCACTTTGGTAGGCAGCCAGCGTACTTGCATCGGGATCATCCGGAACCGTCATCAATTCGTCCGGGTCCCAATCGCGGCTGTTCAAGGCATAGATGCGCGTCGGTTCACCGCTGGCATTTTCCTGCACCACCATATTCAGGAAGCTGACGGGCTTGATCGGCGCGCTGCCCGATGCGAAGCTGAAATCCACGATATCGTCAGGCGTTCCGTTATTCAGCGTAATGCGCCGGAAGCCACTGCCCCCGGTGTAAGTGGCATGAGGCGTGACATAGATCGCGTGACCGCTGGTCGCATTGGGAATGACCGGGGCGACGCTGGAGTTCAACAAATTCGTCGCGCCATCGACCAGATCTGGGCTGAATTTTTTGAGTTCAAGCAATGCGTTGGGATCATGAATATCCTCTTCATTACCACGCAAGGCAGCAATGACCTTGGCGCTATCCGGACTGTATTTGATCAGCCGGCTGCGGGTGATCTGCCCGACGGCCAGGGAGTCCGGGTTGCATACGCCGCTGGCGCTGGCCATCGTTCCGGGCGAGTTCAAGTTCCAGCGCAGGACTTTGCCCAGGAAGGTCAGGCCGCCAACCAGTTCGCCACGGCTGGCGGAGTAGTCCAAGCCGTGCAGTGGCTGGAGAAAGGCTGTCCAGGTGCTGGCATCCCAATTTGAGCTGATAGGGCCTTCGTCCTCCAGCTCACTGACGGCAGTCAGGAAGTCCTGCCGTTCCTCGCTGCTTGGCAATGTATACGGCGCGCATGCCGGAAATGCCCATAGCTGCGTCTGGCTGGCATCGTTGGCGCTGTCCGGAATGCGCAAGAAGGCGGGATAGCCGGTAATGTCATACGCAAAGCCCTCCTCCGTATTCGGCGCTGGCTGAAGAACATTGGTCCGGTCCAGCCGCGGAGCCGTATTTCCCGGATCATCCGCGCGCGTCGCAAAAAACGCGACATAGACGGCATTCCCCATGCCATTTCCTACTTCACTGCCCACGTGCACCATTTGGTAAGGCTTATCCGCCGGCTTGGCACCAGAATAGACCTTGCCTACTTTGGTAATGCCCGCCTGGGCGCCACCTGCCGCCAGCAAGCCTGCCAATACGGAAAGAACCACTGCCTTGTAATTCACGACCTTCATGATGACTGCTCCATAGAGAGATAACACCATGCCGGGAAACAGGCGGGCCTGACTCCGTCCGCCGACGGGACTGCGGCTACTGCCATGGCATCCGACTGATATCCGTCAGGCGGGGGGATGCCGATATAGATAAAAATAACAATGAGTCGTATTTTTATCATTTTATAAACCTGAAATATTCGAAGACACTGATACAAGGCAGGTTATTAAAGAATTTACTTTAATAAGATGGCCTTGCCGTCAGAAGCAGGCTTGGCAGTCGCAAGCCTGCTTCCATGTGCACCAGGTTTGCTGGAGATGCCCAACAGGCGGTCAGTCCGATCCCACCACAGGCGCATCCCTGGCGTCAGAACCGAACATCAGACCATACGCGATCCCTTTTGATTCATCGTTCGAATCCAGGTAATAGCGATACGCCAGGACAGCTTCGTTGGTATCGGTCAGGAACAAGGCGGAATCGGCATGTCCGCCCTCGCCCCAGCCACTGGCGAAGGAAAAGCCGCGATTGCCGCCCGCTTGAACCCCCTGATGGTTACGGGCATAAAACGCACCGTTCTCATAGCCGTAGGCCTGGACACCTGCATCCGCAGCCAGGTGTTCTTCATGCCGGCAGGCTTGCACCGAGCGCGTCAATTCAAAATCGTTGAATGTCAAATCGGCGAGTCTGTAATTCTGGACCTCGCCCGTCACGATCAGCCCGCGCACGACCAGATGTGGCCTGTTCCGACGAAACTCAGCGGCATTGTCCATGTTGTAACCAGGATGAAAGTCTCCGGTATATCTATTGCGGTATGCCCCATCTACATAGAAATAGTCTTCACATAGAAAGTAGCCCTGTCCTGCAACTCCTTGCCATGCGATGACGTCCCGCGGCAAATACGCATATCGGTTGATGCGCGTTGGCCATCCGGTACGAGTTTTCAGCGGCGCAGCATCACTGGCATGCGCCAGCGCAACATAACTATTTCCAGACGTTAGCGTCCTGGCCCACGGGCCATCTGCCTGCTGCCAGACGGCATTCTGTTGTCCATGGGCGGCCGCCGGGCTTTCCAGGGCGATGCCCCGGCCGGATTTACCGCCTGCCTTGTCATTCAGATGAAAGGCATAGGCGATCACCAGGCTGTTGTCGTCATCCAGATAAAAATCTGCGTGGCCCGAAAGCCCATTGCGATTGAAATTGCCCTGGGCATCTATGGGGCTTTTCAGTTTGGAGCCTAGGCCGCTCAGCACGGCATATACCGCACCATCTGCGACCTCAAAGGTCAAATCCAGGTTGGTCGTTATCCGGTTGCAGGTATTCATCACATGCTGGACATCCTTGGTGCTACGCCCCAGCCGCCCAGCCGCGTCCAGTTTGCGCAAGCTATCGTGCAGCAGAAAGGTGGTATTGGCATCCAGCAGGCCGTCGGTTTCAAGCGGCCAGTCACTCATCATGGTGTCCATGTCGCATACAGCGAAAGCCACATCCTTGTAGGCCACGCTGCGTGTCACCCGGCGGAACTGACCTGTCTCATCCTCGGGCCGGAACCAGGCCAGCTTGTTGAAGCGCCGTGCCGCCGCGTAAGGCTTGCTGCTGCCGTCTGCCTCCACGGAATGCCAATGAGGCGTCCGGGTGAAATCGGTGGACACGATTTCACCGGGTGCATTGGTACGCAGCCCCACATGGCTGCCTGAAGCATCACGGTAGCGGTATAGAGCCAGCAAATGGCCTTGCCGGTTATGGAAAAGGCGCACTTTGCCAGACGCAGCGGCATCTCCGAAGCTGCCGTCCTCAGCAACGTCATAGCTTTTTTGCTGACCAATGAGGACTTGCGTACGCTGGTTGCTTACCTTCACCTGCAATGCCATCTCATTGCCGGGCTGGCAGCCATCCAGCGCACGCGCCAGGGTTGCATCAGCGACAGCTGCCGCTTGTGGCGCCAGTGCCTGAGCATGGCGCAGATAGAACACCTGGTTATCCGCCAGCGCAGGCTGGCCAGGGTCCGCCACCAAATGATTGGCCGGCTGGCTGCAGGCCACATACGCGATATCAGCAATTCCCTGGGCATAGCTGGCATCGCTCCCTACGAGCAACAGCGTGGGCGACAAGGGTTCCATGGCGTGTTCCAGCATATAACCCAATGGTTGCCGGTCAGCATCCAGCACCGGGTGATAATCCAGCAAGGTGCGTTGCAGCTGTGCATTCCAGGATTGATAGCCGCTGGTATAGCGATTACTGACACCGGCGCTGTGCGCGCCCTGCCCCTGGTCGAACAGCACGACACGCCCGAATTTGCTGCTGCCCCTGTCCAGATAATGCATGGAGATGACGGCTGCCAGCTGGCCGCTTTGCGGATGGCGGTAAAACTGCACATGCCCACTGTTCTGGCCGCGGTTTTCATAACCGTAGCTGCCTGAATAACGGCCATCCGCATCTATGGCATAACTGCCGAATTTCAATACGCCGGCAACATTGGTAATGCGGCGGCCGAGGTAGCCACTGTCTTCGGTGCTCAAGGCCGCCGCATCGTCGCAACTGACCAGCAAAGGGTCGGCCAAGGTAAAGTCCGGCGGCAAATCACCCGTGGCAATCGGCGGACCATAGGCCAATATGGCGTTCTGCTTGGCAGTTGTCGAGTTGACGCGGGTACTGGATCCGCACAGCGTATAGACCAATCCCGGCAGCCCGGCATATTCCCGGACGCCTTCTACCTTGCCGCTGCCAGCCTTTGAAAATTCGATGGGACGGCCTGCATCTTCTTCATCGAAGCTGAGTTCGTAAGCGCGCGCCACACCCTGGGCATCGTAAAGATCCCTGGGCTCAAAGACGCTGTGCCAACCCTCATACTGCGAGCTCTCCATGGCCAGATCGTTATTCTCTGGATCGCTGACGCTGCACGCTTGCAGCATGCAAACAATCAGCAGTGCGCCCAAGGGTAATTTGACGCCTGACAGCAAGCGATCATTGACGCTCAAGCAAGGTGATGGAGAAATCTCTACGGACGCGCCAAGCCGTCGGGCGTGCGACGGCGCAAGCCCAGACTGGGGAAACTGAAACATGTGTATTCTCCGTGCGCCGCGTCGCCCAGATTAGCAAGCGGCGCCTGACACCGAAAGGCCAATGCCCTTCGGCCTGGGTCTGCGTATCTACTTAGTGCGTCCGCGGCACCAGCCGGCCTTGCGCCAGGCTCAGTTCGGGGTCATAGCGTTGATTCAGCTCATTGGTTACAGACCACATCCAGTGTCTGGCTGTACCTGTGACACCAATGTAATTTGCTAAATCCCAGTGATAATATTTTGCAAAGTGCTCCAGAGAAGCCAGATTATGCTGATCCACGTTCGCGATGGATTCGTAGTAATCCGCTGCATCGGTATACTTTGCTACGAATGCAAAATAACGATCAGTATTGGGGTCGTTTGCTGCATTCTCAATATATTCTTTCAATATTGATACGCCAGCAGCAACATCGGCATTATTGATGGTAGTACTTGTCGGAACATTAATAGCAAACCAATCATTGCGCTTCCATTGAACCAGGCATTGCATGGTGTCATCATGCACTGTCGTAGCAGCTGACTTACCAATTGTATATCGGTTCTGGCACATGAGAGGGGTCGATTCGTTGACAGCCTCGATAATATCCGAACCAAAAATCATGAACCCCGAATAATTTTTGTGGGATGAAAAATTCAGCGTATCCTTGATTCTCCCCCACTTGCCCTGGGAAAACTTTCGCAAAAACATAGGATAACCGTCTGGATAACCTGCAATGGCGCCTTTCAAGATCATGGCTTCATCTACTGCAAATCCATCCTTGTAACGGCGGGGATTCGTATTTAAGTGACGGTGCGTCTGAGTCAAGACTACGAAAGGAATCGTCAGGTAGATACGATCCACACCTTCTTCTTCCTGATACTCTTTCATGGCCCGTGGATACCCGATCAGAATCCCGCCGTATTCAATGATTTCCCGCTTTCCGTCCGCATCCTGATTATTATAAGAATTTTCTACGGCATAAAAATAGTCTGCCCCTGCTTCCTGAAGTGCAGGGTGCGGCATGGCGAAATAGCCATCCGAATAATGATGGGACGATTTTGGCATGAACTCATTGTTGGATGAAGAAAATGCCACACGTGTGCAATCATCCTCACACTTGGAAATCTTCGGCGGATTAATATAGGAATCCAACGTCCAATCCCCCAGCTTGCTGAGATCCCCCACCCCCAGCTGTTCGACACAATTCCCAACGACATTCTTGCAGGCACCGACACTGACAGGTGCTTCTGGTTCCGGTTTTCCCGGTTCCTCCGTACCAGGCCCGATAGGATTGGCAGTATCACTATCGCCACCGCCTCCGCAGCCATATAGAGCCACTGCCGCCACACTGGCAAGCGCCAACCGGGTGAAATAAGACATTTCGAGTTCTCCAAAAGGATTTCCAGCCGCAGGCGGACCCGGCCTACGGACGTCACAACGAAATGCATTATCATTATTACGATTGATTAATCCAATCGTAAAAACGATGACCAACAAAAAACGGGAAAACTCGCCGCTTCAACGCAAATACGAGGTGAGAAAACTCCGGGCTTTTAGGGGCGGCGTTGGCCGACGGCCAAACATAAATATACTGGACATAAACACAGTTATAGAGCCTGAACCATGCCGCCGTCCATGCAGCCATCCACTCGCGCCGCTCTGCGGCAAGCCTATCTTCCTTCCGGCAAAGAAACCCTCATGATCAAGCCCTCTTCGCCCTCCTTGCGTCCCTGCCAGCGCAAAGTCTTACCAGCGAAAGCGCTGGACATGCCTGTTGCCAGTCGCCAGATACGTAGCCGGGATGACCTGTCCTTTACCCGCCGCGATGCCGGCGGGCGGCTGATCAACTGGATGGTGCCCCAACGCGCCGGCGAGTGGCATGTGCACTACGGCATAGGGGAAAGCTGGTTCGACGAAATCGTGCAACTGGCACGCCACGACCCGGAAGAAGCCTATACCGCGCTGCGCATGGCCGGGCCATTGCTGCTGCCATACATGAATTTCGGCCACGCCGAAGGTTTCTTCAATGGCATGGCTCAGTGGGCGGTTGCAGGCATACTGAGGGCACAGGGCCAAGATCCAGCCCTGCCTTTCGAATTGCCGTCGCTGGGAGATGCCGTGCATCCTGGCATGTCCTTCTATCGCCAGTCGTCGCCTGACACGCCGGCGCCATAGCGCACCGGGCGGGCAATCACCTGCCCGGCCACGACCATCGGTTTGCGATTATTCCGTCTTGCCCGTGGATGTACGCTCAACTGCAGCAACCAAGCCATCCACGATACCAGCCAACGGCTCGGCCCATTCGGGCACAGGTTCTTTTGAACGGCGCAGTACCAATTGTGCAAGCCTGCGCTGCGCCTCACTCGCACTGTCATAGTGATCCAGCAGGTCATCCTGCTCCGGTGTCAGAGGCAAACGGCTGCTGGCGCCCTCTTCCTCGTTCCTGACACCATCGAGCAGCCAGCGTATGGGAACGCGATACAGCGTTGCCAGGCGCGGAATGAAGGTCGAGGTCGGCTGCTCGCCGGTTTCCAGCGCAGACAACGTGGACTGCGCCATGCCAGCACGATCGGCCGCCTGTTTTTGCGAATAGCCCGCTTCCAGCCTGGCGTCGCGCAGGCATTGTCCAAACTTGGTCATATCGGAATCCTGATCGAAATTTCCGAAATCATTGATATCGGGATTCTGATAGGAACAAAAGCCGCAATGGCGATTGGATGATAATCATTATTCCGATAGCATGAAGAACGCAATCCAGTTGAGAAACGTTCCGGTCCATCATGCCATCCACCACGCCTTCGCTCCCTCCTGCCCTTCCCCTGTTCAAGTCCTTCGCCGCACTGGCTGCCGTTACTGCGATGATCGGGAGTGCGCCTCCGGCGCGGGCTCAGCCCACAACCGGTACGCACGAAAACGCCAGACCTGCCCCCCTGCCGAATGCAGACGCCAGACCGGCTGACGCCGCGACCACAACCTCGCCTGCCAACGGCAGCCCGGTTAGCGAGCTTGAAAGCGTCACCGTGGAAGGCCTGTACGAACGGCGCCAGACCACCGGGCAGTCGGTCATATCCGCGCAGGACATACGCAAAATGCCGGTGACCAACGACCTGGCCGAAATCATCCGCAAGCAACCCGGGGCGGCGCTGACGACAGCCTCCACCTCGGGCCAGTACGGCAACAAGCGGCAGATATCGCTGCGCGGCATGGGGCCGGAAAATACCCTGATCCTGATCGACGGACGCCCGGTCCTGAGCCGCAACGCCGTCCGCATGGGCTGGCGCGGGGACCGCAATACGCGCGGCGACACCAATTGGATACCGGCAGAGATGGTGGACTCCATACGCGTGATACGCGGGCCTGCCGCCGCCATCTACGGCAATGGTGCCGCCGGCGGCGTCGTGAACATCATTACAAAGAAAGCCGGCGAAACCTGGAGTACCGCGCTTTCCACGACCCAGACACGGCCACAGGATGGCAAGGAAGGCGATGGACAGCGCTACAACTTCAGCCTGATGGGCCCCCTTACCGACTCCCTGTCCCTGCGTCTTTATGGCAATTACAACCGCATTGAGGAAGACGCCTGGGACATCAACCGCGAACACGAAGGCGATCGCAGCGAGCTGCTCAAGGGAACGCATTGCGATGTTTACGGCAACCACTGCCGCACCGGCTATTACTCCTACGTGAAAACCTTTACCGCCGGGCGCGAAGGCCTGGTCAACAAGGATGGCGACATCCTGTTGAGCTGGCGTCCGTCCGCGCGCCAAACGCTCAGCGCCGGATTCAGCTACGGCCGGCAGGACAACCTCTACTCGGGGGAAGCCGCCTACAACAATATCCAGAACGGACAGATTGTCATCGACGGCTTCAAGGACCCGCGCTACAGCCAGTACGGTGGCAAGCAGGTCTATTACATGGGCACGGACGTATCCGAACTGCTGGGTACGACCACAAACAGCACGACGCGCAAAGCCTATGCCCTGAGCCACGATCTCCAGTGGGAGCGCGCCAGCGTGCGCAGCTTCCTGCAAGTGGAAGAAACCGATATCGACCGGCTCGTCGAAGGCCTGGCCGGCGGTGGCGCCGGTTCGCTGCTTTCCAGCACGACCAGCATCAGTCAGAAGGCAATGACCTCCAGAACCCGCAGCAACTTGCGCACAACGACACTGAAAAGCGAATGGGCACTGCCGTTTTCCCTGTTGGGTACTGGGCATTTTCTGACAGCCGGCGTTGAATATCAGCATAGCCGCCTCAACGACCCGGAATCCATGTCCCAGAGCCTGGCGAACCTGAAGTTCAGTTTCAATGTCCCGGGGTTTGACCCCGATATCGAACGCAGCCCGCAGACCTCGGCATCGATATGGTCGGTCTTTCTTGCCGATGAAATCGAACCCTGGGCCGGCATGCTGATTACGCCTGCCATTCGTTACGACCACCACAGCCTGATAGAAAGCGCCATCAGCCCTTCCCTGAACCTGCAACAGGCGGTTGGCGGCGGCATGACGCTGCATGCCGGCATCGGCCAGACATACAAGGCGCCCAACCTGTACCAGCTCAATCCCAATTACCTGCTGTATAGCAATGGCAATGGCTGCTTCCACTTGCAGCGCCGCTCGTATTCCGGTCAGGAGCAGGTATTCCGTTCACCCTGCTTCCTTCAAGGCAATGACAGGCTCAAGCCAGAGGCCAGCATCAACATGGAACTAGGGATCGAATATCAGGGGGAACGCCTGTCCGGCACGCTGACCTATTTCCGCAATGATTACCGTAACCGCATCGAAGCCGGTACCAACCGGCGCCATTCCGAGAATACCTATACGCAGGACGGCCTGCTGGATCTACTGAGCATTGATATCTATCGCTGGGTCAATGTCCGCAAGACACTGCTTGAAGGCCTGGAAGGTTCCGTGCAATGGGACATCACCGACAGCCTGCAATGGACCAATGCCTTCAGCTACATGCATCGCTTCGAAACCTACGACAAGGACCTGAGCAACGCCTACTACACGGCCGCGCTGGATAACACCATCAACGCGGCGCGTGCCGCCGACCTGATTGCCGTGTTGCCCCGCTATACATTGGTCAGCAATCTGAACTGGCAGGCTACACCGGCGCTGATGCTGTCCCTGACCGGCAGTTTCTACGGCACGCAAAAGCCAGCGCAACTCAATGAGCACAACATATCGGAAGGTTTTTATGCCCGTGATCTGGTCAGCGACGAGCGCAAGGCCTACATGATCCTGGATTTCGCCAGCTCATTTGAATGGAACCGGCACATCACGCTCTCCGCGGGCATCAAGAATGTGCTGGACCGGCGCCTGTATCGTCTCGGCAATGCCACCAGCTACAACACCGCAGCCGTCCGGGGGGCTGGCGCCAATACCTATAATGAACCGGGACGCGCCTTCTATCTGGGCCTGAATGCACAATTTTGAGGCAACGCGTGCACCGTATTGGTGAGGGGCCGTGGATGGCGTCCTCGGACCTGACAATTTGTCACGCCCGCGCCAAATAAGGCCTACCGAGGATCGGCGCTAGCCACCACACTGCTTTATGATGGCAGTCATGTCGCGCCCGGAACCTGCCATCATGCCAGCCCAGCCAGACCTTTCCCAGATCAAGGAGCGGCTGCTCACGCGCCGCGCCGCCGCCATCGCGTCCTATCGTGAACACCGCCGTCCTGATGACTTGCTGCACGAACTGCGGCGTATCGTGGACCAAGGCTTGCGGCAACTCGCAAAGGTTTGCCCCCTGCCCGCCGATGCCGCTCTGGCTGCCGTCGGCGGTTACGGCCGCGGCGAGCTTTACCCATTTTCCGATGTCGACCTGCTATTGCTGCTACCCCATGCGGCAAGCGCTGAAGACGAGGAAAAACTGTCGCACTGGGTGGCTGCACTCTGGGACATTGGCCTGGAACCCGGGCATAGCGTGCGCACCGTGGAAGAATGCTGCAAGGAAGCTGCCAGCGACATCACGATCGAAACCTCTCTGCTGGAGTCCCGTTTTCTTTTGGGCAACCGCAGCCTGATGCGGCGCTTTGAAGAAGCCATTCAGCAGCAACTGGACCCGCGCCGCTTTTTCCAGGACAAACAGCTTGAAATGGAGCAGCGCCACAGCCGTTATCAGGACACGCCCTACTCGCTGGAACCGAATTGCAAGGAATCCCCTGGCGGCCTGCGTGATCTGCAAGTCATTCTCTGGATGGCCAAGGCCGGCGGCTTCGGCGACAACTGGCGCGCCATTGCCCGCAACGGCCTGTTGACGGACACAGAAGCCCGCGACCTGCGCCGCGCCGAGCTCGCCTTCAAGGAACTGCGCATCGAACTGCACCTGATCGCAGGGCGCCGTGAAGACCGGGTGCTGTTCGATTACCAGGCCAGGCTGGCGGAAGTCTATAACATCGGGCCCAATGGCATGCGGCGCGGCAGCGAAGTCCTGATGCAGCGTTATTACTGGGCAGCGCGCCTGGTGACGCAGCTCAACACCATCCTGGTGCTGAATATCGAGCAGCGGCTGTTTCCGCCCGCCTCGCATGTCTCCGTGCCCATCGACGAGGACTTCGACAACGAGAATGGCCGCCTGGCTATCCACCGCCACGATGCTTTCGAGCGCAAGCCGGCCCTGCTGCTGCGCGCCTTCCTGTGCCTGCAGCAGCACCCTGAACTCAACGGCATGACGGCCGCCACCCTGCGCGCCATCTGGCACAACCGGGACCGTATAGACGCCCAGTACCGCCGCAATCCCGTGAATCGGCGCCTGTTCCTGCAAATCCTGCAGCAGCCCAGGGGCATCGTGCATGCCTTGCGAGCCATGACCATGCTGAACATCTTGCCGCGATACCTGCCGGTGTTCCGGCGTATCGTCGGGCAGATGCAGCATGACCTGTTCCACGTCTATACCGTCGATCAGCATACGTTGGCTGTCATCCGATATCTGCGGCGCTTTACGATGGCAGAACATGCCCAGGAATATCCGTTGGCCAGCCAACTGATCGCCACCCTGGACCGTCAT
The DNA here is from genome assembly GCF_048595715.1 of Kerstersia gyiorum. Lineage (NCBI taxonomy): Bacteria > Pseudomonadati > Pseudomonadota > Betaproteobacteria > Burkholderiales > Alcaligenaceae > Kerstersia > Kerstersia gyiorum. Next base: position 1,937,667 of record NZ_CP169556.1, on the reverse strand, counting down.
TGGCTGCTGTATGTTGCCGCGCTCTTCCATGACATTGCCAAAGGGCGCGGTGGCGACCACTCAGAATTGGGCGCACGTGACGTCAGGCGGTTTGCCATCGAGCACGGCCTGGACGCCGAAGATGCCGACCTGGTCGAATTCCTGGTCCGGCAGCATTTGCTGATGTCCACCGTCGCCCAGAAGCGCGACCTGTCAGATCCTGACGTCATCCGCGATTTTGCGCAGCAAGTCGGTACTGTCCGGCGCCTGAAGGCCTTGTACCTGCTGACGGTGGCAGATATCCGGGGCACCAGCCCCAAAGTCTGGAACGCCTGGAAAGGCAAGTTGCTTGAAGACTTGTACTACCGTACCCGCGAAGCGCTGGGCGGCAAGGACCCGGGAGATATAGATGCCGCGCTGGCCCGCCGGCGCCAAGCGGCGATCTCCATGACGCAGGCGGCCGGTCTCGCAGAAGAAGCCAGGGAAAATTTCTGGAAACAACTGGACGTGGCCTATTTCCTGCGTCACGATGCCGATGAAATCGCCTGGCATGCCATCCAGTTGCATGACCATATCGCCGACGCCCAAAGCATTGTGCGTGCACGCCCCGCCACCGGGGACGAAGGCTTGCAGATACTGGTCTACACACCGGACAGCAATGATCTGTTCATGGCGCTTTGCGCCTATTTCGACGCAAGCAACTTCAGCATCCAGGATGCTCGCATCCATACCACACGCCAGGGGTGGGCGCTGGATAGCTTCATCGTCCTGTCCGCCTTTCCGGAACACGATCTGCAGGCCCAGGCTCGCCATGTCGAGAAAGAACTGACGGCCTGGCTATCCCGACGCCGCCACGAGGACTTGGCCGCGCCGTCATGCGCGTTGCGGGGCAACCTGCGGCAATCGCGCCGTTCGCAGGCATTCCCGCTACGCCCGCATATCGAACTGCAACCCGACGAGCGCAGCCAGTCCTGGCGCCTGAGCCTGGTCGCAACCGACCGTCCCGGCCTGCTGCATGACCTGGCCCAGGTATTCAGCCGACATGAAATCAACCTTCAGACTGCGAAAATCATGACGCTGGGGGAACGCGTGGAAGATATTTTTGTCATTGATGGGCCTGCGCTGGAAAGCCCTCGCAGCCAAATGCGTTTCGAGCGAGATTTGCTGGACATGCTGGGAGGACGGTCCCAGCCGCCCAGGCAGGACAGTTCGGAAAGCCTGCCCGTGGCGGTCTGACATACCATCATGGGCCCTCCCGTCTTGAGCCTTGGGACAGTTCTCCAGGCCACTCGTTTCCCGCACCACTGATTCATCCACCTTCTTGCTTGATATGAAACCGACCTCCCGCTGTCTCCTGCTTCTCGTGGCATTCCTGTCGTTCGCCGCCGTTGGCGTCGCCTTGATCTCACAGTATGCCTTCAGCCTGCAGCCCTGCGCCTGGTGCTCCATGCAGCGCCTGATTTACCTGGTGCTGGGTGCATTCGCGCTGGTCGGCGCGCTGATGCCTGGCCAGGGCGTGTCGCGTCGTATTGCCGCGGCCATTGCCGCGTTGCTGGGTATTGCGGGCGTTATCGCAGCCTGGTACCAGCATTCCGTCGCGGCGCAAATGTTCTCTTGCGACAGAACGTTTGCCGACCGCCTGATGGTTGATTCCGGCCTGGAAGAAGGCATTACCTGGCTCTTCGGCATCTACGCGTCATGCATGGACGCGACTGCCTACATCTTTGGCATCGAGTATGCGATCTGGAGCCTGGTGCTGTTTGCCCTGATGACGCTTGCGCTGGTCTGGTCGATATTCAAACGCCATTGATCAGCGTGCCAGCGGTACCTGCAGGCCCAGCTTCAGGCACCCCAGCGCAACTGATGTCCGGAAGCGGCGCACGTTATCGTCGCCACCAAACAGGCGCTCGGTGATGGCTTCGAAATCCGCCATGGTCGCGGCGGTCAGCACCAGCAGGTAGTCGGCTTCGCCGGTAATGCTGTAGCACTGCTGTACCGCAGGCTCCGCCTGAATGCGCGCGCGCAGGCCTGCCGTGCGGGCCGGCTGCTCGTCATGCACATGCACTTCCACCATGATGGTCAACGGACGCCCCAGCCGGCTGGCGTCCAGAACGGCGGTCTCGGCCAGGATGATCCCGCTTTCTCGCAAACGCCTGATGCGCCGTTGCACCGCGGGTGCAGACAAGTGCACGGCCTGCGCGATTTCACGCTGGGAAATGGTGTTGTCGCGTTGCAGGATGTCGAGAATCGCCAGGTCGAAGTCATCCAGCGCTGCGGCCGCAGGACTGTGCGGCGGGCTGGACATAACAGGTACAGCCCTGCCGGGCATGGCATTTTTTGGGATGGAATCAGTGGCGCTCATATCGAGTGGAAGTTGCGTCAATGGACATTAATTAGAGCCGATATTTCCAGCACGGCGCAATAAAATTGCGGCATGTCACGCTCACGCTATGCCTCGTTCCTGCCATTGCTGGCCATCCTCGGTTCCGTCGCCTGCCTCGCCATAGGCACGTCGTTCGCCAAGCGCCTGCTGTTTCCCCTGGTCGGGGCCCAGGGCACCACAGCCGTGCGCGTCGGGTTTGCCGCTTTGTTGCTGCTTTTGTTCTGGCGCCCCTGGCGTTGGCAGATCACGCGCCGCGATGCCCAGGCCATCGTGTTCTATGGCCTTGCGCTGGGTGCGATGAATCTTTGCTTCTACATGGCCTTGCGCACCATTCCCTTCGGCATTGCCGTGGCCATCGAGTTTTCCGGGCCCTTGTCCATCGCATTGCTGGCTTCGCGACGCCTGCAGGATTTTCTGTGGGTGGCATTGGCAGTGGGCGGGCTCTGGCTGTTGCTGCCGCTGGGCCATGATGTCAGCACGCTGGACACAACCGGGGTGATGTTTGCACTGGCCGCCGCCCTTTTCTGGGCCACCTATATTCTGTTCGGCAAACGCGTAGGCCACCTGCATGCCGGCTTATCCGTGCCATTCGGCCTGGCGGTCGCTACCCTGCTTGTTGTCCCGGTTGGCATTGCGCACGCTGGCAGCGCGCTGCTGTCACCATGGGTGCTGCTGGTCGGGCTGGGCGTGGCGCTGGTATCTAGCGCCATACCCATGATGCTGGAGATGGTTGCGCTCAAACGGCTGCCACCCCAGGCTTTCGGCATCATGATCAGCATGGAGCCCGCTGTCGCTGCGCTGCTGGCTTTGGTGCTGCTGGATGAATACCTGAGCCCCGCCCAATGGTTGGCCATCAGCATGATCATGGCGGCCTCCATGGGCAGCGCCTATTCCGCGCATCAGCAACGGCGCAAGCTGCCCCCGGCCGATCACATGGCGACGCCGCTACCGGCCGCGCCCGACAAATAAAAAACCTGGAAAGCCCGACAGGCCTTCCAGGTTCAGCCAGCAACCGCCCGAAGCGGGCGGACAACCATCAGGCAGCCAGGGGTTCAGGCGCCAGGGACACCAGCAAATCGCGCCAGGCGGCCAGCTCAGGCTTGCCTGGTTTGCGGGCGCCGAAGAACTGGGCAATGATCTCGCCGTTGTCGGCATAGAGCTCCAGTGAGGTCACCCAGCCGTCGCTGGTGGGCTTGTTGACGATCCATGCCGAGGCAATCGCCGAGGTCTTCAGGTGCAGGTTGAAGTCAGGGTCCAGCACGTTGTACCAGTCGCCCATGGCCTTCAGGTTTTTCACCGGACCGCTGTGGATCTGGATCATGCCATGGTTGCCAACGAAGCACATGATTTCCGTACCCGCTGCGGCCGAACCTTCCAGCACGCGTTGCAACGTGTCGGCCGGCACTTCCTGGGCCAGGTCCTTGCCCGCTGCACGCAGCGCGCCCAGGCGGCTGACCTTGAAGCGCTTGAGCAGCGGGAAGAATTCGTGCGTGTCCTTCATTGCCAGCCAGTCGGTGCGCAGGGCAGCGGGATCGCTCACGGTTTCCGGTTCCACCGGCTTTTCGATGGTGGAAATCGCAGGCCAGACCGGCTCGGCGGCGCGGAACTTGGCAACCAGTGCCTCATAGGCCTGAACGTCGCTTTGCGGCTGCAGGTAGACTTTATGCACGGCGACGCCGGCGCGGTCGAAGAACTGCAGGCTGCGCAACTCGCCCTGCTTGACGTCCCAGGCCGAAGCCCAGTCCTTGAAGAACACGCGCAGGTCAATGTCCGGTCCGAGCACCAGGCCAACCGGGCCTTCGGCCTTGACGTCCAGATAGCTGCCCTTGCGCTCGTGCACGCACCAATCGTTGCGCGTCAGCGCCATCACGCGGCCCAGGCTGCCCAGTTCACGGAACACATCCTGGGGACGTTCATAGGACAGCATGGTGCTTTCGACACCGCCTGCGCCCGCTGCCACCAGCTCGACTTCGGTCACGCCAAGTTCTGCCGCCATGTCGCGGGCGCGGAGTTGCGGACGCGCCTGCTTGAGTTCGTCGTAACGGGCGCGCAGAGCCTGCGCGCGAGAGGAAAAATCAGTATTGGTCATAGGATTTCCTGAAACAAACATGGCTGGGATGGCCCGGAATGTGCCTACCCCGGTCTAGCAATGGGCAAGCTGGCATGCCAGCCCTGCCCGTCAGATGGAATGGCAGCATTCTACCCAAGTAATCGTTGCCGGCGGCCCGATCACGGAAGGCCGGCAACATCAAGCCTCATTCCTTGCGCGCGTTTTCGGCTTCTGCGTTGATCGCGCTGGCTTGGGTAATGTTGCTGCCTGGCGGCACGCTGTGCGTCAGCCAGACATTGCCGCCGATGATGGACGCCCGCCCCACGGTAATGCGTCCCAGCACGGTCGCGCCGGCATAGACCACCACGTCGTCCTCGAGGATGGGATGGCGCGGCAGGCCTTTCTTCAGAGCGCCGTCCGGCGTTGCCGGGAAGCGTTTGGCACCCAGCGTAACCGTCTGGTAGAGCCGGACACGTTCACCGATGATCGTCGTTTCGCCGATGACCACGCCCGTGCCATGGTCGATGAAGAAGCTGCCGCCGATACGGGCACCGGGATGGATGTCTATACCGGTATCGGCATGGGCGATTTCGGCAATGATGCGGGCCACCAGAGGCGCATCCAGTACATAGAGCACATGTGCCAGGCGATGATGGATGATGGCCTTGACGCCAGGGTAACTCAGCAATACTTCGTCCACGCTGCGTGCGGCCGGGTCACCCTGGAACGCGGCGATGACATCGGTGTCTATCATGCGCCGCACATTCGGCAGGCTGGCCGCGAATTCACGCGCCACGTGATGGGCTCGGTGGGCGAGCTCTTCACAGGGTGCGTTGCGCTGCCGAGCCAGATAGCTCAACTCAAGAAAGACCTGGCGTTCCAGCTGGCGCATGGCATTGGCCAAGGTCAGTTGAACGTAGGCGTCCTCGTTGTCTTCATGCAGGTCCAACGGACCCAGGCGCATAGGGAACAAGGCGCCGCACAGCATGTTGACGATGCCGCGAATTTCTTCCACCGAGGGGAACTCACGCGCCCCGCCCGCTTCGCGCAGGCGTCCGCTACGGCTGCGCCAATCGCGGCGCGCATCGCGCAGGCTGGAAACGATGCCCTGCAAGTCCCAGCCCGATTCTTCCAGGCATGGCGATTGCCGGATTTCCTGTTTGTCAGTCGATACACTCATGGGTATATCGCACTCCCTTTCTGCCCTTCCGGCCATGCGGCCGTCGTGGTCGTGTTGGCCATGTCGGCCATGATTGAACATTACCCCTCCAGCCTAACCGGGCCGGACGGACAAAATACCCATCGTAATGACAAGCCTGCCCCGCAAGGGCTGAAACCCTGCCGCGGGCAAGGGCAAACACAGCGGAATCAGACTGGCCTGGCCACAGGCGCATCACGCGCCAAGATAGGCCTTGCGGACTTCGTCGTTGGCCAGCAGGTTCGCGCCAGTATCGGCCAGGACAATGCGCCCATTCTCCAGCACGTAGCCACGGTCGGCCACCTGCAGCGCCTTATTGGCATTCTGCTCGACCAGGAACACGGTAATGCCCTCATCCCGTATGGTACGAATAATGTCGAATATCTGCGCAATGATCAACGGCGCCAGGCCCAGCGTGGGCTCGTCGAGCAGCAACAGCCTGGGCCGCGACATCAGTGCCCGGCCGATCGCCAGCATCTGCTGCTCGCCGCCGGACATGGTCCCCGCGCGCTGGGAGGCCCGTTCTTTCAAGCGCGGGAAGAGTTTGAAAGCATGTTCTATGCCTTCAAGCATTTCATCGCGGTTCGAGAAGAACCCGCCCATTTTCAGGTTATCAAGCACCGTCAGGTCGGGAAACACCCGCCGGCCCTCCGGCGAAATCGCAATACCGCCCCGCATGATGCGATGCGTGGGTTCCTTGCTGATGTCCCGCCCTTCGAACAGCACCTTGCCCGATGTGGCCCGGGGCGTGCCGCAGATCGTCATCAGCAGCGTGGTCTTGCCGGCGCCGTTGCTGCCGATCAGGGTGACGATTTCCCCTTTGGCCACTTCCACGCTGACACCGTCCAGCGCCTGTATGGCACCGTAATGGGTATGAATATTTTCGAGCTTGAGCATTATTCCTCGCCCAGGTAAGCCTTGATGACGCGCGGATCGTTGCGCACTTCGTCGGGCAGGCCCGTGATGATGGGCTTGCCGTGTTCCATGACCAGAATCCGGTCGGATACGCCCATCACCAGCTTCATGTCGTGTTCGATCAGCAGCACCGCCACATTGAACTCACGCCGCAAGCGGTCCACCAGGCCTTGCAATTCCACCTTTTCCTGGGGATTCAGCCCCGCGGCAGGCTCGTCGAGCATCAGCAGGCGCGGCCGCGTAATCATGCAGCGAGCAATCTCCAGGCGGCGCTGATGGCCATAGGCCAGGTTGCCGGCTTCACGGTTGGCATACTGCAGCAAGCCCATGAATTCCAGCCAGTACACAGCACGTTCCTGCGCCTGCTGCTCGGCCCGGCGGTAGGATGGCAGCTTGAGCAGGCCGCGCAGCAAGCCGTTTTCAACCTGTGTATGCTGGGCCACCAGCAGGTTTTCCAGCACGGTCAGCTGCTTGAACAGGCGGACGTTCTGGAACGTGCGCACCAGCCCGTGGCGGGCCACCTTGTGGCTGGGCAGGCCAGCGATTTCCTGGCCCAGCATGCGCACGCTGCCGCCGGACGGCCGGTAGAAGCCGCCAACGCAATTGAATACAGTCGTCTTGCCGGCGCCGTTGGGGCCGATGATGGCGAAAACTTCGTCGTGCTGGACATCGAAGGCCACGGAATCCACGGCCAGCAGACCGCCAAAACGCATGCTCAGGTTCTGGACACTCAACAGGGGCGTGCTCATTTCTGCAACTCCACGTGCGGACGTTTCACCGGCAGCAGTCCCTGCGGGCGCCAGACCATCATCAGAACCATGACCAGACCGAACAGCAACATGCGGTACTCGGCGAACTCGCGGGCGATTTCCGGCAGGATGGTCAGGATGATGGCGGCCAGAATGACGCCGATCTGCGAGCCCATGCCACCCAGCACCACCACCGCGAGGATCAGCGCCGATTCAATGAAGGTGAAGGACTCGGGATTGACCATGCCCTGCCGCGCGGCATAGAAAGCACCGCCGAAACCGGCAAACGCCGCACCCAGCGTAAAGGCGGACAATTTGATACGGGTGGGGTTAAGGCCCAGCGAGCGGCAAGCGATCTCGTCTTCCCGCAGCGCTTCCCATGCGCGTCCCACCGGCATGCGCACCAGACGGTTGGACACATACAGGGTGATCAACGCCAGTACCAGCGCCATCAGGTACAGATAGATCATCATGTGCTGGGAATCGAAGTCCCAACCCATCATCTGGTGAAAGGTCTGTCCTTCGCCCTTGATGCGGCGCGCCATCTCGTAACCGAACACCGTAGGCTTGGGTATGCCGGAAATGCCGTCAGGGCCGCCAGTCAGCGTGGTCATGTTGACCAGCAATAGGCGGATGATTTCACCGAAGCCCAGGGTGACGATGGCAAGGTAATCGCCACGCAGGCGCAGCACCGGGAACCCGAGGACGAAACCGAACAGGGCCGCCATCACCCCGGACAGCGGCAGCGCTTCCCAGAAACCCCAGCCATAGAAGTGATACAGCAAGGCGTAGGTATAGGCGCCTACGGCATAGAAGCCGACGAAACCCAGGTCCAGCAGGCCGGCAAAGCCGACGACGATATTCAGCCCCAGGCCGAGCATGATATAGATCATGACGACGGTGCCGATATCCACCTGGCTGCGGTTGCCGAAGAATGGCCAGACGATGGCCAGGAGGATCAGCAGGATGCCCAGCCAGCGTTGGCCGTTGGCCGGCAACGCCGGCATGCTGGGCGTCTTGACGCCACCGAACAAGCGGCCCAGCAGCGGCTTGAACAGGTGGAAAACGAAGACGATGCCGCAGCCCAGCAATACCAGGTCCCATTGCGGGTCCAGCGTCATGGAGGAGCCCTGGCGCACCAGTTTCAGGCCAAAGACGGGCGTGATGATCACCGCCGTCATCAACGCCGCGATGATTGCGTTCTTGAAGGAGTTTGCCATCAGACTTTTTCCACTTCCGGTTTACCCAGCAGTCCGGTAGGCCGGAACAGCAGCACCAACACCAGCAGCCCGAAAGCCACGATGTCCTTGTATTGGGAGGACAGGAATGCCGCCGCGAAGGTTTCCGCCAGCCCCAGGACCACACCCCCCAGCATCGCGCCGGGGATGCTGCCTATGCCCCCCAGCACGGCAGCCGTAAAGGCCTTGATGCCGGCGATGAAGCCGATGTAGGGATTGAGCTTGCCGATGGTGATGGCGATCAGCACGCCGCCGACCGCAGCCAGCATGGCGCCAAGCACGAAGGTGAAGGAAATGACGCGATTGGTATCAATGCCCAGCAGATTGGCCATGCGCATGTCCTGAGAGCAGGCGCGCGACGCGCGGCCCATGCGCGAATGCCGGATGAACAGCGTGAGCCCCACCATCATCACCACCGTCACGAAGATGATCAGGATGCGGGAATACGGCAGCATGACGTCGAAGCCCGACAGATGGAACTGTAAACCGCCGGAAATCAACGACGGCACAGCCATGTCGCGTGAGCCCTGGCCCAGCGCCACCCAGTTCTGCAGAAAAATGGACATACCGATCGCGGAGATCAGGGCAACCAGGCGCGGGCCGCCGCGTACCGGCCGGTATGCGATGCGTTCGACCGCAAAACCGTAGGCGCCGGTGACCGCCACCGAGACGATGAGCATGATGGCGATGATCATGTACAGCGGCATGCCGGTCTGCGTGCCGATGGCCGTCAATGTGACCAGGCCGACATAGGCACCGATCATGTAGATTTCGCCATGGGCGAAATTGATCATGCCAATGATGCCGTAGACCATGGTATAGCCAATGGCGATCAATGCGTAGATCGCGCCCAGCGACAAGCCGTTGAACAGCTGCTGGACAATTTGTGGAAGAAGGTCGGACATAGGAAAACACTCAGCCTGCGCAAGCCATCCACGCCATGCGGCGGGCGGCTTGCGTGCGGGTGGAAACGGTTGAAGGCAACGCTGGCCGCGATGCCAAAACGGCAATTCTACATTCCCCTACTGCCGTTGCCGTCTTTCAGGACACAGCTGGGCAGCAGGTTTAGTAGAAACCCTTAAACAAACGTTCCTGAAGCGCTATGAGCCGGTGCCCTGGCTGAGTTCAGCGGCACGTCGGGCGGCAGCCTGCATCGCTTCGCCAACGATGGCCGCCCATTCGCGCTGCTCGAACACCTGCAGCGCGGCGGCAGTCGTGCCGCCAGGGGACGTCACTCGCTGGCGCAGGACAGCCGGGGATTCCGTGGAGTTTGCGGCCAGTTGTGCGGCCCCCAGCACGGTCTGGATCGCCAGCGTCTGCGCATCTGCCTGTGCCAGCCCCAATTGCTCGCCACCGGCGGTCAGGGCTTCGATCAGCAGGAAGATATATGCAGGACCGCTGCCCGACAGCGCCGTCACGGCATCAAGCTGCTCTTCGCGTTCGACCCAAGTGACCGTGCCCACTGCCGCCAGAATGGAAGCAGCCAGTTCGCGCTGTTCCTGCGGCACCTCGGCTGCGGCATACAGGCCCGAGGCACCCGCGCCGACCAGCGCCGGGGTATTGGGCATGCAGCGCACCAGGCGCGGCGATTCTGCGCCCGCCAGCCATTCCTCGAAACGCGCCAGCGTGATGCCGGCGGCGATGCTGATAACCAGCGTGCCTGGCGCCATCCACGGGCGGGTGGCCTGCACGACCTGGTCCATGACCTGCGGCTTGACGGCGTAGATCCAGACATTGCAGGCGCGCAGCGCCTCGTCCGCGCTGGCCGCTACCGTGCTGCCCTGCCCTTGCCAACGCGCCCGGATATCCTCATTGATATCGACGACATGTATGTTTCCCGCCGGACACAGCTTGCCCGACAGGCCTGCGCCCAGCGCAGCGGCCATATTCCCGCCGCCTATGAAGGCAATTCGCAAATCCTTAGACATCTCAGACACTCCCCCTCTCTCCTGCCCCCGGGCAGGTGCTGGTGTTATCCCAGCATGGTTTCCAGGAAAATCCCGGCAAAAACGGAAAAACCGAACCAGGTGTTATTGAGAAACGCACGGAAACATGCTGCGCGGTCCCGTTCGCGTATCCATAGCAAATGGCGCAGGGCGATGATGGCGGCAACGGCCAGCCCAACCCAGAACCAGCTTTGGTAGCCCTTCATGCCGCCAAAAACAGCCAGCAGCGACAGCGTCGCGGCATAGAAGAATGCCACCATCGTCACATCCCATGAGCCGAAGGTGACTGCCGAAGTCTTGAGCCCGAGCTTGATGTCGTCTTCACGGTCCACCATGGCATATTCGGTGTCGTACGCAATGGCCCAGCAGATGTTGGCGGCCAGCATGATCCAGGCTTCCAGCGGCAGTGCATTCTGGACCGCAGCGTAGCCCATCGGAATGCCGAAGCCGAAAGCAATGCCCAGATAGGCTTGCGGGATCGCAAAAAAGCGCTTCATCAGCGGATAAGTAATGGCCAGGAAGATAGCGGGCAGCGATAGCCACAGCGTCAGCTGGTTGAGCGGCAAGATCAGCAGCAGCGACACCAGCGCCAGCGCCGCCGCAACCAGCAGCGCTTCCTTGCCACTGATCTGGCCGGTCGTCAGGACGCGGGCCTGGGTCCGGTCTACGTGCCGATCGAAGTCGCGATCGAAATAGTCGTTGATCGCACACCCGGCCGAACGCATCAGCACTGTGCCTATGATGAAGACAATCAGGATGTACCAGGACGGCCAGCCGCCGGTCGCGGCCCAGAGCGCCCAGAGCGTGGGCCACAGCAGCAACAGTGAACCAATAGGCTTGTCCAGCCGCGTCAGGCGGGCATACAGTCCCAGGCGCTGGAAAAAATCAGGCTTCAAGGCTTCCATGGTCATCGAATCAAATCCCCTTCGGCACACCTCGGCCCGCATCGGTCAAACGCTGTCCGCTGCGGCCCGCATTGGCGAAGCGAACATTGTAGCGGCTGCCCGGCGATCGATCAGCGCGACAACAAATTGACGCGACGGCAGTCATGCCGACCCCGAGGGCAATCCCTGGCTTGCCCGGCTTCTTGCTTCATAATCGCTGGCAGGCCCCAGACCGGATGACAGGCCAGGCGCCGCCGCAACATAACGTGGCGCCCGGCCCATAACAAGGAGAGAGATAGATGTCCAAACTGCCCCGAATCCTCACGCAGTTGCGCCTGCCCGTGATTGCCTCGCCGATGTTCATCGTCAGCACGCCCAGTCTCGTCATCGCGCAATGCAAGGCCGGCATCGTCGGCTCCATGCCCGCGCTCAATGCCCGCCCGGCGGAACAGCTGGAAGATTGGCTGGCTGAGATCACCGAGAGCCTCGCGGCCCACAACCGGGCGCACCCGGACCGTCCAGCGGCCCCCTTCGCCATCAATCAGATCGTCCATCGCAGCAACCAGCGCCTGGAACACGATATGGCGCTGTGCGCCAAGTACAAAGTGCCGATCATCATTACTTCGCTCGGGGCACAGCCCGAGATCAACCAGGCTGCCCACGAATATGGCGGCATTGTGTTGCATGACGTCATCAACGACACCTTTGCCCGCAAGGCCATCGCCAAAGGCGCGGACGGCCTGATTGCAGTCGCCAGCGGTGCGGGCGGACATGCCGGCACCAAACATCCCTTCGCCCTGGTGCAGGAAATCCGCGCCTGGTTCGACGGGCCGCTGGCCTTGTCGGGCGCCATTGCCACCGGCAACGGCATTCTTGCCGCCCAGGCCATAGGCGCAGATTTCGCCTACATCGGGTCTGCCTTCATCGCCACGGAAGAAGCCCGTGCTTCGGCTGCCTACAAGCAGGCCATCGTGGACGGCAGCTCCGACGATATCGTCTATACCAACTTCTTTACCGGCATCCACGGCAACTATCTCAAGCCATCCATCGTGGCGGCCGGCCTGGACCCGGACAACCTGCCGGTCAGTGATCCGACGCAGATGAATTTCGGCGGGGACCGCGCCGCCAAGGCCTGGAAAGACATCTGGGGCTGCGGCCAAGGCATAGGCGCCGTCGGCCAGGTGCAAGCTGCCGCCGATTACATCGAGCAGCTGGCGCAGCAATACGCGGCGGCACGCCGCCGGCTGATGCTGGACTAGGCCCCCCACGCTTGTCCGGTTGCGGCCGGCTGCTGTCGGCCGCAACCGGACAAGAAAGAAACAAGCCCTGGCACCGCGAAAGGTGCCAGGGCTTTGGACGGACAAGCTGGGCGCCAGCCCGCCAAGGATGGCCATGGCTAGAAGCCACGCCTGCCACCAACCATCAGCCGGCGGCGCCTTGCCTGCCGGCTGGGTTGAACAGGGACTTACTGCACCAGTTTCTGGCTGCCATCCGCATGCCAGGAATAGACCGAGAACTTGAAGTCGTTCAGGTCGCCCTGCTTGTTCCAGGAAATTTCGCCAATGGGCGTCTTGAAGCTGTTGGCATGCAGGTATTCGGCGATCACTTCCGGGTCTTCGCTCTTCGTGGCATTGATCGCGTCGAACAGCACCTGCGTTGCCGCATAGGCCTGCAACTGGAAGGCGCCGCTGGCGTTGCGGCCCTTTTCCTTGAAGAGACGCACCACTTCCGCATTGGCAGGGTCAGAGCTGAAATCGGCCGGCAGGGTCAGCAGCATACCTTCGACCGCGGGACCGGCAATGGCGTTGATGTCAGGATTGCCTGCGCCTTCCGGGCCCATGAAGCGAGCTTTCAGGCCCTGCTCCGCCGCCTGGCGCAGCAACAGGCCCAGTTCGGGGTGGTAGCCGCCGAAATAGACGAAATCGACGCCGGCCGACTTCAGCTTGGTGATCACGGCGGAATAATCGGTGTCTCCGGCATTGATGCCTTCGAAGACAGCGACGTCGATACCGCCGGCCTTGACCGTATCGCGCACGGCCGTGGCGATGCCCTGGCCATAGGATTGCTTGTCGTGCAGCACGGCCACCTTGGCCGGCTTGAGGGTTTCCACAATGAACTTGCCAGCTGCCGGACCTTGCTGGTCGTCACGGCCAATGGTGCGGAAGATGAACTCGTAATCCTTGCCGTCGGTCAGCGCGGGCGCCGTGGCCGAGGGAGAAATCATCACTACGCCTTCGCTGTCATAGATATCCGCGGCAGCGATGGTTGCGCCCGAGCAGACATGACCGACGACGAAGCCGATACCGGCATTGACGACATTATTGGCTGCCACCGGGCCTTGCTTGGGCTCGCATGCATCGTCTATCACCTGCAGTTCCACCTGCTTGCCGTTGACGCCGCCCTTGGCATTGTATTGTTCGACAGCAGTGAAGACGCCTTCGCGCACCATATCGCCATACTGCGTCACGGCTCCGGTTACCGGGCCGACAACGGCGATTTTCAGCGTGTCCGCATTCGCGGCAGCCGCCAGGCCAAGCAGGGAGAACGCAATCGGGGCCAGTTTGAATACAGCTTTCATGTAACGGTTCCTCTTGTGACGCGATATAGATGCAATGAACGGAGCTGGCCGCCATCACGGAAAAGCTCGCCATGCGGCGTCCGGCCTTATTCCTTGAGCATACACGATGCAATACCCATGCGGGCGTCCGGCCTAACCCTAATACTGTCCCTTTCATGTGAATCAATGTTCACGCAGCACTGCTTTTCCTGCGGTGGAGAGGACCGGAGCATGCCTCACAACTGCCACAGAAAACCCACGGATTTAGCTATGCACAACCCGTCTTCATATTTCTTTGAAGAATATACAAAGGGCGAATTATTCGTTTGAGTTGCGTTCGCCGGCCTGCATCATGAGCGCCATGCGACTTCAGACCATCATCATCCCCGGCTGGCGCAACTCCGACGCCGGCCACTGGCAAAGCCTCTGGGAAAGCCGACTTTCGAACGTCGTGCGCTTGCAGCAGGAAGACTGGGACACGCCCTCACCGGCCGCCTGGGTGGATACGCTGGCGCGCGCCATCAGCGAGTCGCCGACGCCCGCGCTGCTGGTGGCCCATAGCCTGGGCTGCGTTACCGTGGCCCACCTGCCCGCCAGCCTGCAACGCCGTGTTGCAGGGGCGCTGCTGGTGGCGCCCGCCGACATCGAACGGCCCGGCGCTCATGAGGCCCTGCGCAGTTTCGGTCCGATCCCGTTGAACCCGCTGCCCTTTCAAAGCGTGGTAGTGGCCAGCGACAACGACCCGTATTGCGCGCTGGACCGCGCCCGGCTTTTCGCCGATGCCTGGGGCAGCCGCCTGAACATCCTTTCCGAGGCAGGCCATATCAACAGCGCCTCGGGGTTCGGTGCCTGGCCACAAGGCCTGAAGATCCTCACTGCGCTGCGGCGCCGCGCCAGTTGGCGCCTGGTACCGCCTGCGCCCCGCATTCCTCCGGTGCCGGAACGCACCGTCCGTACCTGAGCCACTTTTCCCGGCAATGGCCTTGGCAGTTACCCCTACCTGATTTTTTGAATCCGCCTTCCAGACAGGACACACAACATGCTGAAACGATTCCTGACCCGCAGCCTTGCCATCGCCCTGCTGGGCGCAACGGCCGCCGCCGGTGCCCAGACCAAACTGGGCACGGCTTCCTATGATATTTCCCGTGAGCTCTTCGGCGCGATCAATCCGCTGTTCGTGGCGCACTGGAAAGAAGCCAAGGGCGAAGACCTGACCATCGAACCGTCTTTTGGCGGCACCACCGCCCAGGCCAATGCCATTCTGCAGGGGTTGGCGATCAGCGCCGTCAGCTTCAACCAGGTCACGGACATCAACCTGCTGGCCAACCGCGGTTTCGTTGCCAAGAACTGGCAGCAGCAATTTGCCAACAACAGTTCGCCCTACTACAGCACCATTGCCTTCCTGGTGCGCAAGGACAACCCGAAGAACATCAAGAACTGGGATGACCTGGTCCGCGAAGACGTCAAGCTGGTCTTCCCCAACCCCAAGACCTCCGGCAATGCTCGCTATACCTACCTGGGCGCCTGGCTCTACGCCAATGAGAAATTCGGCGGCGACGAAGCCAAGACCCGCGACTTCGTTACCAAGCTCCTGGGCAACGTCGAAACTTTCCCCACGGGCGGCCGCGGCGCCACCACGGCCTTCGCCAATGAACAGGGCGATGTGCTGCTGACCTTCGAATCCGAAGTGAACAATATCGCGAAGGCAGATGAATTCAAGGACAAGGGCTTTGAAATCGTAGTGCCGCCCGTCAGCGTCCTGGCCGAATTCCCGGTAGCGGTGGTGGAGCGTGTTGCCAAGCGTGAAAAGACCGAAGACGTCGCCCGCGAGTTCCTGCAATTCCAGTACAGTCCGGAAATCCAGGCCCTGCTGGCAAGCTACAATTACCGCGTGCATGACCCGGAAGTCATCAAGGCCAATGCCGAACGTTTCCCGAACGTCCGCCTGCTCAATCCGCAGGACGTGCTGGGTGACTGGGACAGCATCCAGGCCAAGCATTTCGCTTCTGGCGGCGTGCTCGATGAATTGCTCGCCAAGGCAGCCAGCCAACGCTGATCGCCTCACCGTCTGAAAGCTGATACTCACAAGGCGCCGCGTCATGCGGCGCCTTTGCGCCTTACATGCTGCCAAAATTCTTCAACCGCCCGCCCTCGCTGCCAGGCTTCGGCCTGAGCTTCGGCATCAGTGTCCTCTACCTGTCCCTGATCATCCTGCTGCCCATCGCGGGCCTGCTGATCTATGCCTCCGGCATGAGCTGGGCGGAATACTGGCGCGCCATCAGTGACCCGCGTGTCGTTGCCAGCTACCGCGTCACGCTCTACGGTGCCTTCCTCTCCACGGTTTTCGCGACCATCCTGGGTTTGCTGCTCAGCTGGATCATCGTGCGCTACGAGTTTCCCGGCAAGCGCGTGCTGGACGCCCTGGTTGACCTGCCCTTCGCGCTGCCGACCGCCGTCGCCGGGCTGACGCTGGCGCTGCTGTTGTCGCCGCCGGGCTGGCTGGGACAGTATTTTTCGGCATGGGGCATCAAGGTGGCCTATGCTTTTCCGGGCCTTGTCATAGCCATGGTCTTTACCAGCCTGCCATTCGTGGTGCGCTCGGTTCAGCCGGTGCTGGCTGATGTCGGGCCAGAATATGAAGAAGCCGCCAGGACCCTGGGCGCCCGAGACGGGCAGATCCTGTTGCGTGTCATCCTGCCGGCACTGCTGCCTGCGGTCATGACAGGCGCGTCCCAGGCATTCATCCGCAGCCTGGGCGAATTCGGCGCGGTGGTGATGATTGCCGGCAATCTGCCCTTCCGCACCGAGATAACCTCGTTGATGATTTTCATGCGGCAGGCAGAAAACAACTACCCTGCCGCAGCCGCCATCGCAACGGTCGTTCTGTTCGCTTCGCTGCTGTTGCTGTTCGGCTTGCGCATGGCGCAGAAGTGGCTGCTGCCCTGGTACCGGACGGAGGTTTGAGCCATGCAACACAAGCACCAAGGCTGGAAGGCCTGGACACTGATCGCCCTGGGCGTCACCGGCGCAGTGCTGCTGCTGGTACTGCCCCTGCTGCTGATTTTTACGCAGGCCTTGTCACTGGGCTGGAACACATTCGTCAGCAATGTTCTTGCTCCCGACACCGTGCATGCCATCAAGCTGACGCTGCTGATAGCCGCGATCACCGTGCCCGTGAACCTCGTGTTCGGCATCATGCTGGCCTGGTGTGTGACGCAGTACCGTTTCCGCGGCCGCCAGTTCCTCATTACGCTGACCGACATTCCCTATGCCATTTCTCCCGTCGTGGCCGGTCTGTGCTATCTGCTGGTCTACGGGCTGGAAGGCCTGTTCGGAGAGTGGCTGTACGAACACGACATCCAGCTGATATTCGCCTGGCCCGGCATGGTCATGGCCACCATGTTCGTCACCGCGCCCTTCGTGGCGCGCATCCTGATTCCGCTGATGCAGGCGCAGGGCAACGACGAAGAACATGCAGCCTTGACGCTGGGTGCCAGCGGGTGGCAGATTTTCCGCCGCATCACGCTGCCTAAAATCAAGTGGGGGCTGCTTTACGGCGTGGCCATCACCAATGCCCGCGCCGTGGGCGAGTTCGGCGCCGTATCGGTCGTATCCGGCGTCATTCGCGGCAAAACCCTGACGCTGCCGCTTTTGATCCAGCAGCTCAATGACGACAACAAGGCCGTGGCCGCCTTCACCGCCGCGGCATTGCTGACGACGATTGCCCTGGTAACGCTGGCGGCAAAGATCGTCATGGAACGCAAAGACGTACTGTTGCAAGCCCGCAGCCCGGGCAGCAAATAGACACAGAGACAGGCAAGAAAAAACGCCCTGGGCGCGGGAGCTTCCCGGCGCCCAGGGCGTTTTTCGTGGCACCGGCAGTCGCACCCTGCGGGCAAGCGACGCCAGCGGCTCAGGTTTATTGCAACAGGCTGCGCAGCATCCACGCGTTCTTTTCGTGGATATCCAGGCGCTGGGTCAGCAGATCGGCGGTGGGCTGGTCATTGGCCTCGTCGGCCACGCTGAAAGCCTTGCGTGCCGTCTTGGCGACGGATTCATTGCCCTTGACCAGCAAGCGCACCATTTCCAGCGCTTCCGGCACGTCTTCCGGCTCGGCGATGGAGGCCAGTTTGGAAAACTCGCGATAGGTACCGGGCGCGTAAACACCCAGTGCGCGGATGCGTTCGGCGATATCGTCCAGCGCATTCCACTGCTCGGTGTACTGGTCCATGAACATCGCGTGCAGCGTATTGAACAAGGGACCGGTCACGTTCCAGTGGAAATTGTGCGTCATCAGGTACAGCGCGTGGGCATCGGCCAGCACCTTGGACAATTCCTGGGCAACT
Organism: Kerstersia gyiorum; assembly: GCF_048595715.1. Taxonomy (NCBI): domain Bacteria; kingdom Pseudomonadati; phylum Pseudomonadota; class Betaproteobacteria; order Burkholderiales; family Alcaligenaceae; genus Kerstersia; species Kerstersia gyiorum. The sequence goes on along the minus strand of NZ_CP169556.1, from coordinate 1,919,422 downwards.
TCCAGACGGTTTTTTTCAGAGATGCCGATATCAATGCTGGGCGCAGCGACTTTCTTGGAACTGGACATACGTTTCTCCTGGTTCAGATGGCGGGTTCCCCGCCGTTGGGCGCCTGCCCGGCAGACTGCCAGCCAGGCGCTCTGATGACTGGGATAGCATAGCAGAAAGCCCGTAAGGCTTGCTCGCAGCCTGACTGCCGGATCTGCCTGGCGGTGTCCTGGGCAGGCGGCGTTCAGACCTGTTCGATCTCACTTTCTTCGAGCATTTTCACATTGGGCATGCCGCACTCATACACGGTATGCGCCAGCGCATCGACGGCAGCCTGGCGCGGAAAGCTGCGACGCCAGGCCAGAACCACCCGGCGGTCCGGGACGGGCGAGCGGAACGGAATGTAGCGCAGCAGCGGCGTGCTGGACGCATCCTTGGGTACGGATGTGATCGGCAGCACGGTGATGCCTATCCCCGACGCCACCATGTGCCGGATGGTTTCCAGCGAAGACCCCTCGAACGAACGCTGGATGCCATCGGCGGCGGCGGAAAACCGCGACATTTCCGGACAGACCCCGAGTACCTGGTCGCGGAAGCAGTGGCCATGCCCGAGCAGCAGCATGGTTTCCTGTTTCAGGTCATTGGCGTCAATGGCTTCCAGGCTGGCCCAGGGATGATTGACCGGCACGGCGACCACGAACGGTTCGTCGTACAGGGGTCGGGTCATCAAACCGGTTTCCGGCAGCGGCAAGGCCATGATGGCGCAGTCGATTTCCCCCTGACGCAGCAGTTCGACCAGGCGCACCGTGAAATTCTCCTGCAGCAGCAGCGGCATCTGAGGGATGCTGGCGATGTGGCGCGGCACAAGGTAAGGCAGCAGGTACGGCCCAATGGTGTGAATGACGCCCACGCGCAATGGCCCGGACAAGGGGTCGTGGCCTTGCTGGGCGATTTCCTTCAGGTAGGCGCTTTCTTCCAGAACCTTCTGCGCCTGCGCCACGATGCGTTCACCCAGGGCCGTGACGCCGACCTCGGAACTGCCGCGCTCGAAAATCGCCACGCCCAGCTCATCTTCCAGCTTGCGTATGGCGACGGACAGCGTCGGCTGGCTGACGAAGCACGCCTCGGCAGCCCGCCCGAAATGACGCTCCCTGGCAACTGCGACGATGTACTTCAACTCGGTCAAAGTCATTAAAGAATTCCGCTATTTTTTTCTTGGAAAACCGGCAGCCTGGAAGCTGCCGTGTCTTTACCACGTTTTCTGAGAGCCCCCGGCCCCCTGTGAATACCACTACGCCAGCACACCCTGACGGGCAAAGGCCCGGCTGCGCCATGCCGACAGCCCTGCGCTGCCCCATGAGCGCGCCTGGAATACCCAAGCCTGAGTACATGATATGGCATCTGGCACGCCCCGCCGCATGATTGATGTTTCGTTTACATGGGTGTCACGTTCTCAGGAAATCTTCCCGGCCGGCCATCCAGCGGTCCAGGTGGTCGCTTGCCACTGCTGGCGCATCGCGCAGCAGTTGCCGCGCGGCATCACGCGCTTGCTCGGCCAGTTCGGGGAACTGTTCCGGGTCGCCATAGCGCAACATGGCCATGCCGGATTGACGCGTTCCCAGGAATTCGCCCGGGCCGCGTTGCGCCAGGTCGCGCCGGGCAATTTCGAAACCATCATTGGTTTCGTACATGGCCTTGAGACGGTCGCGGGCATGAGCCGACAGCGGGCCCTGGTACAGCAGGACGCAAACCGACTGCGCGGCGCCCCGCCCTACGCGTCCGCGCAATTGATGCAACTGCGCCAGGCCGAAGCGTTCGGCATGCTCTATCACCATCAGGGAGGCATTGGGCACATCCACCCCGACCTCAATGACGGTGGTTGCCACCAGCAGGTCTATTTCACCGGCACGGAAGGCATCCATGACAACCGCCTTTTCCGTGGCGTTCAAGCGTCCATGCACGAGCCCGAGCGCCAGATCGGGCAAGGCGCTGCTCAAGGCAGCATGGGTATCGACCGCCGTCTGCAAGGCCAGCGCCTCGCTTTCTTCCACCAGCGGACAGACCCAGTAGGCCTGCCGCCCTTCGCGCACGGCCTGGGCCACCAGCGCGATGACCTCCTCGCGGCGTCCTTCTTCCACCAGTTTGGTGCGCACGGGCGTGCGTCCCGGCGGCAGTTCGTCGATCACCGAGACATCGAGATCGGCAAAATGCGTCATGGCCAGCGTGCGGGGAATCGGCGTCGCGCTCATATTGAGCAAGTGTGGCACTTCCGCGGCAGCGTCGTCTTCCCCTTTGCGGCTTAATGCCAGGCGTTGGCCCACGCCGAAACGGTGCTGTTCATCGACGATGACCAGCCCCAGGCAATCAAAATCCACATGGTCCTGCACCAAGGCCTGGGTGCCCACCACCAGCGGCGCCTGCCCCTGCGCCACGGCCTGCAAGGCCTCGCGGCGGGCCTTGGCCTTCTGGCTGCCGCTCAACCAGGCAACCGGCACGCCCAGCGGCTCCAGCCAGTCCACCAGCTTGCGAAAGTGCTGTTCGGCCAGCAGTTCGGTTGGCGCCATCAACGCCACCTGTGCGCCGGCATCTATTGCCTGGGCCGCTGCCAGCGCTGCCACCACCGTCTTGCCGCTGCCGACATCGCCCTGCAGCAGGCGGTGCATGGGGTGGGCCCGGCCCAGGTCTGCAGAGATTTCAGCAACCACGCGCTGCTGCGCGCCGGTCAGCGCGAATGGCAGGCGTGCCAGCAAACGTTTGGTCAGGGAGTCTTCATCAGTACGCAGCGCCAACGGGCGGGCGCGCTTGGCCAACCGGGCAGCCCTGGCTGCTGCCATGGACAGCTGGTGTGCCAGCATTTCGTCGAACATGACGCGCCGCCAGGCCGGATGCGTGCGAAATTCCAACGTGTGCAGCGGCGTTCCTGGCTCAGGGGCATGCAGAAACGTGACGGCTTCATGCAAGTCCATCAGGCCCAGCCGTTCGCGCAGCGGCGCCGGCAGGATGTCGTCCAGGTGCGCGCGCGGCAACGCATCTGCAATCGCCTTGCGCAGCACTGGCTGCGACAAGCCTTCCGTGGTGGGGTAAACCGGTGTCAGCGCCTGCGGCAAGTCGCGACCCGCCGGCACGATGCGCGGATGGATGATTTCCTTGCCGAACAGGTTGCCCCGGACTTCCCCGATGGCGCGGACTTCCGCACCCTCTTCAACCTGTTTGCGCTGATTCGGATAGAAGTTCAGCCAGCGCAAGGTCATGGTGCCGCTGTCGTCAGCCAGCGTCACGCTCAATTGGCGGCGCGGCCGCAACAGCACCTCATTGCGCGTCACATGGCCGGACACTTGCGCCACGCTACCAGGACGTGCCTGGGCAATGGGAACGACCTGGGTTTCGTCTTCGTAGCGCAGCGGTAAATGCAGCGCGAAGTCTTCCGGGCGGCGCAGGCCCAGGCGTTCCAGCCGTGCGGCAACAGTCGCCGCCGACGGGCGCCCGCGGGCGCCTTGACGGCCTTTTTTGCCAGACGGTGCTTCTGTCTGCATGAAAGAGGCGGCGACTCCCGTTCAGATGACGAGAATGGCCTCGACTTCGAACTGTGCGCCCTTGGGCAGGCTGGCCACGCCGATCGTGGAACGTGCCGGGAACGGTTGCGGGATCAGTTCCGCCATGATGGCGTTGGCTGCCGCGAAACGGCTGAGATCCGTCAGGTACAAGGTCAGTTTGACGACGTTGTCCAGCGTGCCGCCGGCTGCTTCGATAACCGCCGCCATATTGGCAAACGCCTGGCGCACCTGGGCTTCGAAGTTTTCCGACACCAGTTCACCGGTACCGGGTTCCAGGCCGATCTGGCCGGAGAGGAACACTGTGCGCGCGCCACTGGCGGCAACAGCCTGGGAATACGGACCGACCGCTGCCGGGGCGGCATCGGTATGAATGATTTGCTTGCTCATGTTGTTCTCTCGCTTGGCCGCAGTCTCCCCCCGGGAGCCTGACAGATTGGACGCCGCCGGGCACCCCGGCGGCGTAACGATTATATATAAGACCGGCGCAAGGGCCAGCGCGCAAGCGGGCTGGCGGGCTTATTTCTCGACAAAGGCCCGTTCCACGACGTAATCGCCAGGCTGGCCTACCCCCGGGGAAATCACGAACCCCCGGCTGTCCAGCATGGCGCTGACGTCCTGCAGCATGGAAGGACTGCCGCAAATCATGGCGCGATCCACGGCCGGGTCCAGCGGCGGCAGGCCGATCGTTTCGAACAGCTTGCCGTTCTCGACGACTTCGGTCACCCGGCCCTGGTTGCGGAAAGGCTCGCGCGTCACCGTCGGGTAGTAAATCAGCTTTTCACGGACGATATCGCCGAAAAATTCATTTTCCGGCAGTTCCTTCTGGATATAGTCGGCATAGGCCAGTTCACTGACCCAGCGCACGCCGTGCAGCAACACGACCTTCTCGAAGCGTTCGTACACTTCCGGGTCCTTGATGATGCTCATGAACGGCGCCAGGCCGGTGCCTGTGCCGAACAGGTAGAGATTGCGGCCATTGGGGCGCAGATCATCGGCCACCAGCGTGCCCACGGGTTTCTTGCTGACCAGCAGGGTATCGCCGGGCTGCAGGTGCTGCAGGCGGGAAGTCAGCGGACCGTTCTGCACCTTGATGCTGAAGAACTCCAGGTGTTCCTCGTAGTTCGCGCTGGCAATACTGTAGGCACGCAGCAGCGGCTTGCCTTCGACTTCCAGGCCGATCATGACGAAGTGGCCGTTATGGAAACGCAAGGCGGGGTCGCGGGTGGTCCTGAAGGAAAACAGGGTGTCGTTCCAGTGATGCACGCTGAGCACACGCTCGTTGTAGAAGGCTGCCATGTTGTTGACGAATGACCTTTGCTGCCATACAGCGGATTGATGAAAGTGCGGGCATTTTATCAACTTACGCGTGCCCGGTTGGGAATAAGAATGGTGCGCAATAAGCATATACCCGTTCCATCTAATGACATTGCGGCCCCTGCCTGCCGAAAAGCCGGCACCGGGCTGCCGCAGCACGGCGGGCGCCAGTAGTATGATGCTGGCTGTAATCAACACAGACACGACAAAGATCATCATGTCAGCATCGCTCAAAGCCCGGATCATGGATGAAATCAAGGCGGCCATGCGCGCGAAGGATAGCGCCCGCCTCGGCACCCTGCGTTTCCTGCAGGCCGCCATCAAACAGGTTGAAATCGACACCCGCGAAGAACTGGACGACGCTGCGATACAGCGCATCGTGGAAAAGCAGGTGAAGCAGCGCCGTGAGTCCATCACGGCATTCGCCCAGGCGGGCCGCACCGAAACCGCCGCCCAGGAAGAAGCCGAATTGGTCATCCTGCAGGAATTCCTGCCGCAGCAGGCCGATGCCGCCGAAATCGAAGCGGCCGTCGATGCCGCCGTCAAGGAAGCCTTGGCGCAAGGCGCCAGCGGCCCGGCTGCCATGGGGAAGATTATGGGCACATTGAAAGCCAAGCTGGCCGGACGCGCCGATATGTCGCAACTCTCGGCATTGGTGAAAAGCAAGCTGGCCTCATGATTTGAGCCCCGTCGGCAGTGGCCGGCGACAGGCATGCGGCAAAGGCGACTCCGGTCGCCTTTGCCGTTTTCATCTTGTCGTGGCAGCCATGGATTCGCAGAGAGACAAAAAAAAGATACAATAATAAGAAACATTTCCATCATCTTCCGCTATTGTCCAATGAAAAACTGCCCGGCTTCCCCGACGGCTGAAGTTGGCGTCTGGTATCGAGAACATCATGGTTGGCTGCGCAACTGGCTGCGCGCCAAGGTTGGCCGCCCGGAAGACGCCGATGAACTGGCGCAGGACACCTTTGTCCGGGTGCTGTGCGCCCATTTGCGCCAACAGGACGAACTGCGCGAGCCCCGTGCCTACCTGGTAACGGTGGCAGGCCGTCTGGTCTCCAATTTTTATCGACGCCAATCCATTGAACGGGCCTATCTCGAAGTACTGGCTGCCCTGCCACCCCAATCCCAACCCAGCCTGGAAACCCAGGCGCTGATGCGGGAATCTCTGTTCGAATTCGATAGCATGCTGGATGGTCTGGGCTCAAAGGTAAAACAAGCCTTTATCATGGCTCAATTCCAGGGCCTGCCTTATGTGGAAATTGCTGCCAGGCTGAACATTTCCTTACGCAGCGTCTCCACCTATGTGGCCCGCGCCATGGCGCATTGCTGCCTGATGCTGCCCTGAATATCGGCCTGCTCACCCATGCACACGCAGCATCCATCCCGCTATAGTGCGGCTGAAACACAGGCCATCCGCGAAGCCGCTGATTGGTATGCACGACTGCTTGCAGAAACCGCGACCCCTCGGGATCAACATGATTGGCAAAGCTGGCTCGCATCCAGCCCTGCCCACCAACAGGCATGGAACCGCCTGCAGGATGTACGTTCGCGCTTCGGGCAGATTCCAGGAGACATTGCCAGCACAGTACTGGGTCGCAACCGGCGTCGTGAAGTCCTGCGCAGCCTGGGCCTGCCGCTTGCCGCCGGTGGCCTGCTGGCAGCGGGCGCCTACCGCTATTTGCCCGACATTCTGGCACATCCTGATCAACTGCGTACAGGCACAGCAGAACGCCGCCAATTCCAGCTGGACGATGGTTCGGAAATTTTCCTGAATGCAGCCACCGATGTCTCTATTGCGTTCGATGCCCTATTTCGCCGCATCCAGCTGCGCGAAGGCGAAATTCTGGTACAGACCCATCCTGACCGCGCCTTCAACAATAAGCGCCCATTCATTGTAGAAACGCCGCATGGCAGCATACAGGCGTTGGGAACGCGTTTTCTGGTGCAGGTGGATCCGCAGACAACTCAAGTGCAAGTCATGGAGCATGCTGTCGCCATTCGCCCCATGCAAAGCGCAACACCGCCGCTGCGCTTGGCAGCAGGCCAGCAAACCCTGTTTGATAGTCAGCGAACCCACGCCATACAAGCGGCCACGCCTGGCTCCGACGCCTGGCAGCATGGCATGCTGAGCATCGTGGATACACCGTTGAGCCAGGTGGCGGCGTCACTGTCCCGCTACCATCACGGCCATCTCGGGTACGACCCTTCGATTGCCGATATGCGTATTTCCGGTGTGTTCCCGCTGGACAACATTGAGCAGGCCCTCGGCGCAATGACAGATACCTTTCCGATACGCGTCAGGCAGCGTACCAAGTACTGGATCACCCTGATGCCGCGATAAGCGGCAAGTCATTTTGCGTTGTGCTGAAGCGCCACAGCACCAACAAAAAAATTCGTCGGATTTGCATGTTGAGACTGGCTTGCGTGTCTTTACGGTCATCAGCAGGCTCTTTGGGTCTGCGTTTACCAAGCTCCCCCACGACTGACCATCGCAAGACATGTCTCCGCACACTGCCACTCACACCCGTACGGCCCCTGCCGCCTGCTTCACGCTGAATATGACACTGGTTTGCCTCTTGATGGCATTCCACCCGTCCCAACCCGCCTATGCGCAGACAGCAGGCGTTCAAGAGACAGGTACACCTCGCTCAGGCGAGCAGCATAATCTGGATATCGCTGCAGGCCCTCTGGCTCTCGTTCTGACCCAATTTGCGCAAGCGACAGGGGCAACACTCTCCTTCGACGCCGATAGCCTGGCAGGCTTGAATTCAGACGGACTGAAAGGTTCATTTACCGTCCCGGCAGGTTTTCAACGCATTCTGAAAGGTAGCGGCTACGAAGCAGCCGTCCGCGGGGCAGGACGATACATTCTGCAGCGTCGCGACGATGGCGGGAGTGATGCCGATAATGTGGCTGCGCTGGACAGCATTACAGTCGCTGGAAGCTACCTGGAAGGAGAAGCCCCAAACACCAGCTACACCGTCGGTTCGACGGCAAGCGCCACCAAGCTGGACCTTGCCCTGAAAGAAACACCACAGAGTGTCACGACTTTCACTGCCCAGCAAATCCAGGACCAGGGGTTGCTGTCGCTAGGTGAAGTCCTGGATCAAACCCCCGGCATCACGCTGGTGACGGCAGGCGTTGCTGGCGCAGGAAGCCAGCCGATCTACTCTCGCACATTCCCCGTCACCTCGGTGCAAATGGATGGCGTCATGGCCAGCACCTATATTCTGTCGGGTTCGGCCAGCGGCGATATCGGTATGCAAGACCCCTTCCTGTATGAACGCATTGATATCATTCGCGGATCCAACAGCCTGACTGGCGGCGCGGGCGATGCCTCGGCCAGCCTGAACTTCGTTCGCAAACATCCTTATGCTGAGCGTCATATCGAAGCCAATGTCAAATATGGCAGCTGGAATAACCGACGTGCGGAATTGGATTTTTCCACTCCCATCAACGATAGGCTGCGTGTCCGGCTGGCGACTGCCGCGCAGCAAGGCGATCATTGGGTCGATGGCGCCAGCACTGACAGAAAAGCTTTATCCCTGATCGGGGCGCTGGACGTCACTGGCAGCGACCGCCTGAGCCTTGGCGTGACGCATTACGACTTTCGCCTGAAAGGCGCATCTCCACACGGCATTACTCGCTATTCGGAGGTACAGGACTATACCGATGGTTCCGGCCTGCATGCGGAACCGACGCAGGCGGTTGACCGCAACTTCAATAACGCCACGCCATGGTCGCGCACTGACCGAAAGTACACCAACCTGTTTGCCAGCTGGGAACACGCCTTCGAGAACGATTGGCTGCTCAAGGCCAGCTATAACTATGCCCACAACAGGGATGACAAACTTTATGGCGAAATCGGGACGACTTATTACGTGCCTTCAGCCGACCGCGCCTCTTATTCCGCCCGCCGTGACAACCGTGAAAATGAAGTCAATGCAGTAGACCTGCACCTGAAAGGCAGCTTCGAACTGGCCGGAAGGCAGCAAGATTTCGTTGTCGGCGCAAACTACTATGCCGTGCACCGCAAGCTGCATTGGGGCTATGCGTCGGAAGATACGAGCCTGCTTGATAGTGGCGTGCTGCAGGTCGGCTCAGGGCCGCAGCATCAAAGTTTATGCTCGGATGAAGCATTTGCCGACCTCAACAATCAACGTGAAACCTATCTACCCTATGCCGAGTTGATTTGGGGGTCTATGGAGGCATTCAATGCGCATTTTGATGAGCAAATTCAAACACGCACTGAGGCATGTGAATACAAATCCGGCATCTCGATTGACGAATGGAACACCAGCGGCGGCGACAAAGCACCGACCATTGATGCCAATGGCAACACCCTTTTCGACAGACGCATCACCACCCACACCAAGACCCGCCAAACCGGGGTCTACTTTGCCAGTCATCTGCGGCCTTTCTCGCGCACGCACCTGATCCTGGGGGGGCGGTGGGCCAAAGACCGCAACGATGATCCTTATTTCAGTTGCAGCGCGGATGCGGGCACATACCAAGCCTACTGCGATGGGAATTATGACGGCCGCGCCGCCACACAACACAAACTGTCACCCAAGTTCCTGCCCTACGCCGGACTGATCTATGAAATTACGCCGCAGATCAACGCCTACGCCAGCTACACCACCACCTATGTTCGTGACATCAACTCGAACAATACCACCAATCTGGCAACCGGAGACTGGCTGCCGCCCGTCCGCTCCATCACCTACGAAGGCGGCCTGAAAGGCGCCTTCTTCGACGATCGCCTGAACGTCGCCGCGTCGTACTTCAAAATGCGGCAAAAGGATTTTCCCTACCAGACCTATGACGTCAATACATCAGGCACGACAGACAATGGCTGGCGCGTCTATGGCTGGGAATTCAACGTGGCCGGCGCTGTGACGCCCCAGTGGAATATCGCGGCTGGCTTCGTCAAGCAAAAGCAAGTCGTCCCCATGAACCCGGGTGAAGTGCTGTTGGGCGCACGTGACGACTTCACGGCTTCGTATCGAGCGCCGGAAAAATCCTTCAAGCTGTTCACCACCTACCGCTTCGACCGATTGATGCTGGGCCTGGGCTGGCGCTGGCAGAGCAGCACGCAATCTGCCTGGATTCCCACGAACAAAACCCAGGTTGAACAGCAGATGATGAAGCAGGATGGGTACCACATTGTCGATCTGATGGCGCGCTATCGCCTCAACAAGAATTTCAGCATGCAGCTGAATGTCAACAACGTGTTCGACAAGGTCTACTACCAGCACGAACGCTCGTATATCTCGGGTGCACCGCGCAACTTCTTGCTGACGGCAAACTACCGGTATTGAAGCAACCCGCGACAGGACGGGCGCATGCGCTGCGGCAACATTGCCCGCAGCGCAGCGCCATTAGGCGGCGCCGCATGATTTGATTCCGCCGTGACGCGCTGACAAGCCAAGCTGGCCATCAGGCGCCGTCGTCTTCTTCCCAATCCTTGAGCTTGCGCGTCAGCGTATTGCGCCCGATGCCTAGCCGCGCAGCAGCTTCTATGCGGCGGCCACGGCACGCATCCAGCGCGGCCTGCAGGAGAATTTCTTCAAACTGACGCGTCAGCACCGTCATGATGTCGAACTCCCCGCGAGCCAGCCTGCGCTTGACATCCTGGCGCAGATTGTCATGCCATTCGTTCTGGATCAGTTCATCGGTCGCCGGCACGTGCCCTTCGACCACGCTCACCGGAACGGCCATGCTACCACCGCCGGCGTAGGCCTGCCCTGGCATCCCCGCCGACGCCGGGGATGTCTGCTGCTGAACCCGCGCCGCAGCGATTTCGGGCGGCAGATCGCTCAGCCCGACCGTCTGGCCAGGTGCCATGACGGTAATCCAATGACAAAAATTCTCCAGCTGGCGCACATTGCCCGGGAAATCGAAGCGACAAAACGCCTGCATGGCCTCTGGCGTCAGAGCTTTGGACGCCACTCCCAGCGTGCGGGCGCTCTGCGCCAGGAAATGCTCGGTCAGCGCCGGAATGTCTTCCCGCCGCTCGCGCAGGGGCGGCAGGCGCAGGCGAATGACATTGAGGCGATGGAACAAATCTTCACGGAAGCGCCCCTGGGCAACCTGCTGCTCCAGCGGCTGGTGCGTGGCGGCGATGATGCGCACATCCACCATCACAGGCTGGGAACCGCCCACACGGTAGAAGCTGCCTTCGGCCAGGACCCGCAGCAGACGCGTCTGCAACTCCAGCGGCATGTCGCCAATTTCATCCAGGAACAAAGTGCCGCCGTCTGCTTCCTCGAAACGGCCGCGCCGCAACTGGCTGGCACCCGTGAACGCGCCACGCTCGTGCCCGAACAATTCCGCTTCCAGCAAGTCGCGCGGGATGGCGGCGGCATTCAGTGCAATGAAGGGCGCGGAAGCCCGCGAACCGTGGCTGTGTAAAGCGCGCGCGATCAACTCCTTGCCTGTGCCGGATTCACCAGTGATCAGCACGGTGGCACGAGATTGCGCCAGGCGGCCGATGGCGCGAAAGACTTCCTGCATCGCCGTGGACGAGGAACGCATCATCATGACGCGCTGGTCCACCGGCATGGTGGCGGCCTCGCCATGGGCAGGCGGCGTGCGCCTGGCATCCTGGGTGGCACGCTGGATCAAGGCCACGGCATCGTTGACGTCGAACGGCTTGGCCAGATAATCGAAAGCCCCATGCTGAAAGGCCGATACCGTGCTTTCCAGATCCGCGTAGGCCGTCATGACGATCACCGGCAAGGCCGGATAGTGTGCCTTGATCTCGCCCAGCAATTCCAGCCCGCCGCCGCCAGGCATACGAATGTCCGACACCAGCGCGTCGGGCTGTTCCTGCTCCAGTGCCTGCAGCACTTTTTCCGGACCAGGAAAGCTGCGCGTGGCAACGCCGGCGCGCGCCAGCGCCTTTTCCAGTACCCAGCGGATGGCCTGGTCATCATCAACTATCCAAACCGATTTCATCAAGCGAGCTCCATGGGTAGTACCAGGCTGAATTCAGTGTTGCCAGGTTCCGAACGGAACTCGATCACACCGTCATGCTGCTGGAGAAAATCCTGCGCCAGACTCAGGCCCAGGCCGGTGCCGCTGGCGCGTCCAGTCACCAACGGGTGGAAAACGCGATCCTGGATACCTTCCGGTACCCCAGGACCGTTGTCGATGACGGATACCGCCAGGGCCATGCGCTCCTGCCTGCCGCCGATAATGACGCGCCGCATGACCCGGGTGCGCAGGGTAATGCGCGCATTGGGCGTCCGGGTGGGCTGCGTCAGCGCCTGGGCTGCGTTACGCATGACGTTGAGCAAGGCCTGGATCAGGCGCTCGGCATCGGCCATGATTTCCGGCACGGATGCGTCGTAATCCCGCTGCAGCACGACGTCATCGCGAAACTCCGCGCGGATCAGCGCGCAGACACGTTCACAGACCTCGTGAATATTGGTCGGCGCCCGGCGCACCGCCGCAATGCGCTGCGAAGCCGCCAGGCGGTCGACCAGCGCCTGCAGGCGATCTGCCTCGGAAATAATGACTTGCGTGTATTCCTTGAGCGCAGGATCGGGCAGTTCCGATTCCAGCAATTGCGCTGCTCCGCGCAATCCGCCCAGGGGATTCTTGATTTCATGCGCCAGGTTGCGCAGCAGCTCGCGCTGCCCTTGCAGGCTGGCATAGATCTGGCTGTTGCGGTCGGCCAGCTGCGCCTGCGTCACCTCGCGCACTTCAATAAGCGTGGGCCAGGCTTGCGCCGTCAGCGTCAAGACCGTCACTGCAACTGCGGGAGTCTCCGACAGCCCGCGCCGCGCCTGCAGGTGCAGGCGCAAGTCGGCAAAACCATCCGCCTGCGATGCAGCCACGGCAGCACGGATATCCGCCGCTTCCACGAAAAGGCGTTCAACGGAAACCCCTGCCAGGCGCCGGCGGGCGCGGCCGAATACGTCTTCGGCCGCGCTGTTGGCGTGCGCCACCCGCCCCTGCTCGTCAACCAGCAGCACCGAGCAGGCCAACAGATCCAATGCGTCGAGATTCATGATGGACGGCTCCCGGGGCGGTGGCGCAGCGGCGTGGCAAGCACGCCGCTGGCCGGTTTTAAAGGCTGTAGTACATATCGAATTCGACCGGGTGCGCCACCATGCGCAGACGATTGACCTCGTTTTGCTTCAGGCCCAGGTACGCGTCGATCATTGCGTTGCTGAACACGCCGCCACGGGTCAGGAACTCGCGATCGTTATCCAGCGATTCCAGCGCTTGCTCCAGCGACGAACACACCGTCGGGATCTTTGCATCTTCTTCCGGCGGCAGATCGTACAGGTTCTTGTCGGCGGGATCGCCAGGATGAATCTTGTTCTGCACGCCATCCAGGCCAGCCATCATCAGTGCCGAAAACGCCAGGTACGGGTTGGCCAGAGGGTCCGGGAAGCGCGCTTCGATGCGGCGGCCCTTGGGGTTGGCCACGTACGGAATGCGGATCGAGGCCGAACGGTTGCGGGCCGAATATGCCAGTTTGACCGGTGCTTCGAAGTGCGGAACCAGGCGCTTGTACGAGTTCGTGCCGGGATTGGTGAAGGCGTTGAGCGCACGGGCATGCTTGATAATGCCGCCGATGTAGTACAGCGCGAACTCCGACAGGCCAGCGTAGGCATTGCCCGAGAACAGGTTCTGGCCATCTTTCCAGATGGACTGGTGCACGTGCATGCCGGAACCGTTGTCGCCAACGATGGGCTTGGGCATGAAGGTTGCCGTCTTGCCGTAGTTGTGCGCCACGTTGTGAATGACGTACTTCATGATCTGCGTCCAGTCGGCGCGCTGCACCAGCGTGCTGAACTTAGTGCCGATTTCCAGCTGGCCAGGGCCTGCCACTTCATGGTGGTGCACTTCGACAGGCACGCCCAGCTCTTCCATCAACAAGCACATTTCAGCGCGCATGTCGTTGAAGGAATCGACCGGGGCAACCGGGAAATAGCCGCCCTTCACGCGCGGGCGATGGCCGGAATTGCTGCTGGCGTCGTTGGCACGCGACCAGGCGCCTTCGTCGGAAGCGATCTTGTAGAACGCGCCCGAAGGGCCGTCATCCCAGGACACGCCGTCAAACACGAAGAATTCGGGTTCCGGGCCAAAATAGGCGGTGTCGCCCAGGCCGCTGGACTTCAGGTAGGCCTCGGCGCGGCGAGCCAGCGAACGCGGGTCGCGGTCATAGCCCTTCATGTCGGCCGGGTCGATCACGTCGCAGGTCAGGATCAGTGTCGACTGTTCCGTGAACGGATCGAGGTGGGCAGTGGAGGCATCCGGGATCAGCACCATGTCGGAGGCTTCGATACCTTTCCAGCCGGCGATGGACGAGCCGTCGAAAGCCTGGCCGGTTTCAAAGGTTTCTTCTTCTACACGATGCGCCGGCACCGAAACGTGTTGTTCCTTGCCCAGCGTATCGGTGAAGCGGAAGTCCACGAACTTGACGTCGTTTTCCGCAATAGTCTTGAGCACATCTTGAGGCGTAGCCATGTTATCTCCAGTAAGGTGAGTACCGCGCGCCGCCACGCTGCGCGTTCGTTCCCTATCAAGCAATTAGCGTGCCAGCTTTTCCCCGGCTGGCAGGACACGAAAGTAAGATATTAATGCACCATATTGGTGCCATCCTGGCACCAATATGGATCACTGCACCGGATTGGATCACTCCGGCAAAAACATTTCCAGTAAATCGTTCAAAAACTGCCATCCCAGGGGGGTAGCGCGCAATACTGCTGGATCTGCATCCAGCAAACCTTTGTTCATGGCGCGCCGCAATTGCGCATGAATGGCCGCCAGGGGCAAACCGGTGCGCGCACTGAAGCTCGCACTGGGCACCCCGGCGCGCAGGCGCAGTGCATTGAGCATGAATTCGAAAGGCAGGTCCGCAGGCGTCAGGACATCGCTGCTGGCGATATGAGAGCCGTCACCCGCCAGGGCACGCTGCATCCACTGTTCAGGACTGCGGGTGCGTGCTTCCCGCAGGATGCGGTCATGGAAGGATATCTTGGCATGAGCGCCGGGCCCTATGCCCAGGTAGTCGCCGAATTCCCAATAGTTGGTATTGTGCTGGCAACGCTGCCCGGCCCGCGCATAGGCGGAAACCTCATATTGTTCGTAGCCGGCCTCTGCCGCACGCTGCTGCAGCATTTCCTGGATCGCCGCAGCGGCATCGTCGTCGGGCAAAGGCGGCGGATACTTCGCGAAAACAGTATTCGGTTCCAGTGTCAGGTGATACAGGGACAAATGGCCCGTGCCGAAAGACAGCGCCGTATCGATGTCGCGGCGCGCACCGGCTTCGTCCTGGCCAGGCAAGGCAAACATCAGGTCCAGATTGACGCGCGGCACGGCATCCAGCGCCAGCGCAATCGCGTCGCGTGCCTGCCTGCCATCGTGGATGCGCCCGAGGGCGCGCAAACAGGCGTCATCGAAACTTTGCACACCGAGAGACAGGCGGTTCACCCCGCTGCGTGCATAGGCCTGGAAGCGCCCGGCCTCCACCGTGCCCGGATTCGCTTCCATTGTGATTTCAGCATCCGGCAGCAATTTCAGGTAGGCACGCACCATGCCCAGCATTTCATCGACGGCGCCGGCCGACAACAGGCTGGGAGTGCCGCCGCCGATGAATACGGAAATGACCTGGCGTCCCCAGACCTGAGGCAGGGTCTGTTCCAGGTCGCTGCGCAGCGCGGCCAGGAACTCGGCCTCGGGCAGCGTGGCGGGAGCATTGTGCGAATTGAAATCGCAGTACGGGCATTTGCGCACGCACCACGGCACGTGAATATAGAGCGCCAGCGGCGGCAAGGCCTGCAGGACGGTCGCCTGCGCCTGCCGCAGCTCGCGCCGCGACAGGCCTGCAGGCATGATGGGAATGACAGTAGCCATGGAGAGCCGGAGTCCCTTGCCGCTCAGGCCTGCGCCAGGCGTGCCGCCAGCGCCTGCCAGGCCAGCGCCCGGTGACTGATGCGGTTTTTCAGCTCGGGGGCCATTTCCGCTGCCGTCAGGTTTTCCTGCGGCAAAAAGAAATGCGGGTCGTAGCCGAAGCCGTGCTCGCCACGCGGACTATCCACGACCTCGCCGTGCCACACGCCATCGGCCACCAGCGGATGCGGATCATCCGCATGCCTGACCAGGACCAGGACAGCCACGTAAAACGCCCGGCGGTCTTCTTTACCAGCCAATGCCTGAACCAGGCAGGCATTGTTGGCTGCATCGCTTTTCTCGCCACCCTGCATTTGCGCATAGCGCGCCGAATAGACGCCTGGTGCGCCACCCAACGCCGGCACGCACAGCCCGGAATCATCCGCCAGCGCCGGCAGGCCGGTCAGCCTGCTGGCATGACGCGCCTTGGCCAGAGCATTCTCGATAAAGGTGCAATGCGGCTCCGGCGCTTCGGGCACGCCCAACTCGCCCTGCGGCACCAGTTCCGTGCCATAGGCTTCGAACAAGCGGCGGAACTCACGGATCTTGCCGGCATTGCCGGACGCCAGAACAATGCGTTCCAGCCCGGCCGGGGCCTGCGCATTCAACCCGCCCGCGCTCATGCCGCGCTCCGCGACTGGCGCTGGATATCGAACAACTGGCCGATACCGAGTTCGGCCAGGTCCAGCAGTTCATTGAATTCGCGCCGGTCAAACGCCTGGCGTTCCGCGGTGCCCTGCACTTCGACCAGATGGCCTGCCCCCGTCATCACGACGTTGACATCCGCATCGCAGCCGGAGTCTTCGGGATAATCGAGGTCCAGCAAGGCGGCTCCCGCCACCCGGCCGACGGAAACGGCAGCAACCTGGCTGGTCACAGCCTGGCGCGTGATGCGCCCTTCGCGCAACAGCCAATCGACCGCATCGGCCGCCGCGATCCAGGCGCCCGTGATGCTGGCACAACGTGTGCCGCCATCGGCCTGGAGCACGTCGCAATCCAGATGCAGCGTGCGTTCACCCAGCGCTTCGAGATCGAACACGGCGCGCAGGCTGCGGCCGATGAGGCGCTGGATTTCCTGCGTACGGCCGCTTTGCTTGCCGCGCGCCGCCTCGCGGTCGCCACGCGTATGAGTCGCGCGGGGCAGCATGCCGTATTCCGCCGTCACCCAGCCACGCCCCTGCCCTTTCAGGAAGGGCGGCACTTTTTCCAGGACGCTGGCTGTGCACAATACATGCGTGCCGCCCATGCGTATCAGCGCCGAGCCTTCCGCATAGGGAGAAAAACCACGCTCGACCGAAACCGGACGCAGGCTGTTTGCCTCGCGGCCAGCAGGACGGCGCGCCAACAGGGAAGACGATATCTCTGACACCAGAACACTCCAACAGATAGAATTCCCTACATTGTAGAAGCCCCTGCTGCCACTGGCACCCAGCCAGTGCGACAGGCCATGCATTTTTTCAAGGTAGTCGCATGATCCAAAGCATGACCGCCTTCGGCAGCGCCAACGCCGAAGCCAGCACCGCCACCCTGTCGGTCGAACTCCGTAGCGTCAACAGCCGTTTTCTCGACCTGCATTTCCGCATGCCGGACGAGTTGCGCCAGATAGAAGCGCCGCTGCGCGAACAGATAGGCAAGGCATTGCAGCGCGGCAAGGTCGAAATCCGCGTGGCCTACGCCCGCCGCAGCACCAGCCGCAGCAGTACGCTGGACGCAGATTTCCTGGCCCAGGCGGCAGCCCAGCAGGCGCTGGCGCGGGAATACTTCCCCAACCTGCGCGAACCCGGCCTCAATGAGCTGTACGCGCTGCAAAGCCAGTTGCAGGCGCCTGCGGCCCCTGACGAACAGGACTGGCCTGCCGCAGCGCTGGCTGCAGCCTCTGATGCCCTGGCCCAGCTGCGCCAGAACCGCCAGCGTGAAGGCGAACGCCTGCGCGCGATCATGCAGCAGAATGCTGCCGCCATCCACGCCACCGTGGTGCAGGTGGAAGCCGCCATGCCGGCCATCCTCGAGCACTATCGCCAACGCCTGGCCGACAAGCTGCGCGAAACCCTGGAACAAGCCGCGCCCGGCGGCTTCGCGCAGATCAGCGGCACCGAACTCAGCGAACGCCTGGCGCAGGAAACCACGTTGTTCAGCCTGCGCGTGGACGTGGCCGAAGAACTTGCCCGCCTGAAAACCCATCTGGCGGAACTGGAAGAAATGCTTTCCGGCCGCCAGGATGCCAGCACCAAGCGTGGCAGCCTGGGCAAGCGCCTGGACTTCCTGTTCCAGGAAATGAACCGCGAAGCCAACACCCTGGGTTCCAAGGCCGGCGACATCAGCGTGACGCAGGCCGCAATGGACCTGAAACTGCTGATCGAACAACTGCGCGAACAGGCCGCCAATCTGGAATAATCCCGCGCTGCCTGACCGGTGCGGCGGCAAGCGTCCCTAAAAAATGCCCCCACCGGTTGTTGCCCGCCGCCGTTGCCTGCATTGCTGGCCGCACCGGCCTTTTTACCTGCACCGGAGCGCCGTTCATGCATCGCTTGTCACCGCTTGCGCCTGGCTGAGGCCTGACGCACTCACGCCTGTCTTTTTCTTCTGTTATTTTGATGGCCCGCCACATTTGCGCTGGCCTTATCCGCCATTCTGCTACCTTGCCTGTACTGACTTTCGACTTCCGCCTGACTGCTGCTGTCCGCCCACACGCTACCGTGTCCGAGCCAACGGCTTTATCGCATGCCACAACCGGCCAGATGGCTACATCCCCTTTCACGGCGGCCCTGCCATGACCGCCCTCTCCTCTCTGATGCCGATTGTCGGCGCGCTCGCCGGCGGCTGGGCCGCCAGCCATGTCTTGCCGCGCACGCTGCGGCACTGGCTGATACGGTTGATCGGCCCGCTGGTCTGGCTGCTGCTGTTTCTGATCGGCATGGAATTCGGCGCCGTGCTCTCGTCGGCCGAAGCGCTGGGCAGCGCGCTCTACACAGCCGGCGTACTGGCCTTGTTCACCACCCTGGTGCCATGCCTGCTGATCTGGCTGCTGATACGGCGCACCCGAGGCAGCTCAACGGCGCCGCGCCGCGAAGCCAATACCGCCACGTTCTGGCAACCAGTGAAAGAATGCGGCATTGCCTTGTCCATGGTGGTGCTCGGGGGGCTGGCCTTTACCTGGATGCCCGCCAGCATTGCGCACGCCCATCCGTTGCCATCGAGCTGGACGCTGCTGTTGGTTCTGATCGTACTGGTCGGCATCGACCTGGGTCAGGTCGACCTGAAAGGCCGGCTTTGGTCATTCAAGGCCTTCGCCATCCCGCTGCTGGTCGTGCTCGGCTCGTTGCTGGGCGCCTGCGCTGCCGCCTGGGCGACCGGTGAAAATCTTCAGGTCGCGCTTGCGCTGGCGTCGGGCTTCGGCTGGTTTTCGCTGTCCAGCGTCATGATTGGCGAGGCCCTGGGCCAGAACTACGGCACCATCGCCCTGATGACCGACTTGCTGCGTGAGCTGCTGGCCATTGTCATCCTCTATATGGCCGGCATGCATTATCCGCTGCCCGCCGTCGGCAGCGCGGGCGCTACCGCCCTGGACACCACCTTGCCCATCGTCAAGCAGACCTGCGCGCCGGATATTGTTCCCCTGGCACTGGTGAGCGGTTTCATCCTGACCGTGCTTGCGCCCTTCATGATCATGGTATTCCTGGCGCACTGAACTCATGTCAGCCGGGGCGCCGCCGGTCGAGGACGGCACAGCCCGGTATCGCCGGCTTGCCTGGACTACAGGTTCGCCACCCCGCCATCGACCAACAATTCGGTCCCGACCATAAAGCGCGATTCATCGGCTGCCAGGAACACTGCCGCCTGCGCCAACTCCCAGGGCGTGCCCATGCGGCCGATGGGCACCAGCCGCCGGATCTCTTCCTGCATCGCGCTTTGCTGGCCGGCCGAAAGCCCCAGCTTTCCCAGCGCCGGGGTTTCCGTCGGCCCCGGGCTCAGCCCGTTTACCCGGATACCGCGCGGCGCCAGCTCCGCCGAAAGCGTGCGGGCCAAGGACAACAGGCCGGCCTTGCTGGCAGCGTACGCGCTGCTTTGCGGCAAACCGATATGAGCGCTGGTCGAGCCGCACAGGATGACGGAAGCCGGATCGGCCAGCAAAGGCAGCAAAGCCTGGATCAGGAAAAACGGCCCCTTGAGATTGGTCGCCATCAGGCGCTCCCAAGCCGTCTCATCCCAATCCGCCAGCGGCCGGTGAGTGACGTCCCCTGCGTTGGCGTAGACCACATCCAGACGCGGCCAGTGCTGCGCCAGGATGCCTGCCAGCGCCTGCTGGCTGCGGACGTCCCCTGCGTCGGAAACCAGCGCCAACACCTCTTCTCCCAACACCTGCTGCGCCTGTGCCAGCGCCTGGGCGTTACGCCCGGTAATGGCAACCTGCGCGCCTTCGGCCATGAACTGTCTTGCCGTTTCCAGGCCGATACCGCTGCTGCCCCCGGTGATCAGGGCATATTTCCCTTGCAACCTATTCATTTGCGCTTCCTTTTTCAAAGAGTGGAAGGCCTATTTTTCCTTCTATAGTATCCTTTGCATAGTAGGCACCAATTTGATACTAAAATACCAACCAGCTACTTATGGAACATTCGCCATGCCCATGAACCCAGAAATCCGCACGCCAGCGAAGGCTGCCAGCGATGGCTTGCCAGCTCCCTGCCCCATGGTGAGTTTCGTCAAGCTGGTCTCCGGCAAATGGGCCATTCCCATTCTCTACCGGCTCATCATCATCGGCGGCGCAGTCCGCTTCAGCGAACTGCAACGCGCCGTGGCCCCCATCACCCAGAAGGAACTGACCCGGCAATTGCGCTTGTTCGAACAACGAGGCCTGGTAAGCCGTCGTATTTATGCCGAAGTGCCGCCCCGGGTCGAATACAGCATTACCGAACTAGGCCTGTCGCTGCGCCCCACGCTGGACTCCCTGGCCGGCTGGATGCGCGAAAACGGCATGAAGCTCGCCGCGCAGGACCACCACGATTAAGGCCTGTTGTGATACCGGCGAAGCCGCGCAACCGGCGGCGCACGAACGACTCAGCACAGAGCCCCCACACTGCTCCTTCGGCTTGCTGCCCCCCAAGGGGACGTTCTTGTCTTGAAGTCGGGCAAAAAAAACGGCCCTGCAAGGGCCGTTTCCCATGGTTTTCCCACGCCGACCCGAATATGCCCAGGCCAGCGCGCCGATTTATTGCTGCACGGCGTACAGGTAGATTTCCACGCGGCGGTTCGCAGCGCGGCCTTCTGCCGTGTCATTGCTGGCGACCGGGTCGCTGAAGCCACGGCCTTCGATGGTGAGATCGCCCGGCGCCACGCCACGTTGCTGCAAATAGGTCGAAACGCTCTGGGCACGTTCCACCGACAGCTTCTGGTTATAGGCGGCGGAACCGGTGTTGTCCGTATTGCCGATGACCTTGGCGCGCACTTCCGGATGTTGAACCAGTGCACGGGCGACGCTGTCGAGCACCGGCAGCAAGGCAGGCTGCAGGGCCGCGCTGCTGGACGTAAAGCCGGCGCTGGCGGGAATATTGACCTTCAAGGTGCCATTGGGCTGCTCGGTAACATCAATACCCAGGCCGGTGGCGCCCGACTGCTCGACGTCCTGCTTGATGCCCCCCCAGTTGTAGCCCACCACGCCGCCTGCCACGGCACCGATACCGGCGCCGATCAGCGCAGCCTTGCTGCTGTCGCCGATCAGCGCGCCGACGCCGGCGCCCAATGCGGCACCTGCACCACTGCCCAGCAGCGTATTGTTCTGCTGCTGTGACGCGCAGCCAGCCAGCAGGATCGCAGCGAGCGCTGCGGCAGCGAGTTTACCGTTATGACCTTGTTGCATAGCGTGGATCTCCTTAGCCAGTGGGGCCAGCGGGCGGATTGCTCGCCGGCAGCAGATAAGCCGTTCAAGGATAACCTGATATGCACGGATGCTGTCACTCGGGGGCAAGCAGCATTCACCAAGTTTCACATTCCGCCAAAGCGAAAGCCACGCCGCTACGCATATGGACCAGTGCCAGGCGCGATACCGCAAGTACGACGCCTGGCCATGGCAACCGCGCTCTCAGCCGCCGCGCTCCTTGATACGCTGACGATTCAATGCCAGCGCCTCGGCATCGGGGCTCCAGGTGCCCCAGCAATCGGCGGGAATATCCGCATGCGCCTCACGCAGGCTGGCAGTGAAGTTGGGCTTGTAGCCACGCGCCTGCATTTCACGCACCAAGGCATCGTAGCGATCTGCCAGGTAACCCAGGCGGCGGTAGAAGAACAGCACATGGCCGGTCCCCAGTACATACTGGTCCTGGCGCCGTGGGTCGCCCCGCTCGCGCGCCTTGCGCGCCAGGCCGAAGACCCGGGGCAGTTCGCGGTATTCGGCTACCAGGTGCTGCTGGCTGAGTTCTTCCACCGGTACGCAATTGATACGTGTCATGCGCCAGGCTCCCGGTCCTGCCAATCGTCGGCACCAAACAGGCGGGCCAATTCCACGACATTGCGCGCACCCATTTTTTCCAGGATGCGGGCGCGATGCACTTCCACCGTGCGCATGGAGACGCCCAGCTCATCCGCGACCTGCTTGTTGAGCAGGCCAGCCAGGATTTTCTCCAGCACTTCCCGTTCACGCATGGACAAGGTAGCGACCTTCTGGTCGCGGTCCAGGGTGCGCAGGCGTTGCTCGCGCTGGCGCCGGCCATGCCTGATGGCGTCCAGCACGCGGTCTACCAGATCGTTATCATTGAACGGCTTTTCGATGAAATCGACGGCACCGCGCTTGAGCGCATCCACGGCCATGGGCAAGTCGCCATGGCCGGTCAGGAACACCACGGGCTGCAAGGCGCCACGGGCCTGGAGATGGTCAAACATTTCCAGGCCCGACATGTTCTGCATGCGAATGTCCAGCAGGATACAGCCCTCCAGCGCCGCGGACCACGCTTCCAGGAAAGATTCGCCCGAGCTCCATGTCTGCGTCGCGATGCCGCGCGAATAGAACAGCCAGGCCAGCGAATCCCTGATGGCCGCATCATCGTCCACGATATGTACCAGCACGTCCTTATCCTCTGGCTGGGGTGCCGGGACGGTTGTGCCGCCTGGCTCTTCCCGCATGCCCTTGTCCTGCCCCCTGACTTCACTCATCCCTATCGTCCCTTGTGTCGCTGCTGCCGCCGGCGTCCTGCTCCGCCAGTGTTGCGGATGCACCTTCTGCACCATGCCATGCGGGCAGGGAAAACAGGAATACCGCGCCACCGCCGGCCCGGGCCTCGAACCAGAGCTGGCCATGATGTTGTTCCAGGATGGAGCGGCAGATATTCAGCCCCATCCCCATGCCTGCCTTCTTGGTTGTTGCAAACGGCGTGAAAATTCTTTCCATCATTTCAGGGGCAACGCCAGCGCCGTGGTCTGCGACCGATACGATACAACAGTCGTCCTGGTACTCCAGGCCAATATCGACCACGCCATCCGGCACGCCGTTTTCCAGCGTCGCCTCGATTGCGTTGCGGATCAGGTTCAGCAGCACCTGCTCGATCAGGACCGGGTCCACCCGCACTGGCATGCTCGCCACCGGCGCCGGCTGGCAGCGCAGCAGCACGCCCTGGCGCCTGGCATCGGCCTCGGCAAAGCCGACGGTGTCGCGGACCAGCCGTGCCAGGTCACCCTGTTCGCGTACTGGCTCGCGCTTGCGCACGAAGTCATGGATACGTCGGATGATCAAGCCGGCCCGACGGTTCTGCGCCGCCAGGTTTTCCAGCAAAGTGGCCAGTACCTGGCGGTCAGCCCCTCCCTTGGCCAGCAGGTTCTGGCAACTGGCGCAGTAGCTTGCGATGGCCGCCAGCGGCTGGTTCAGTTCATGCGCCAGCGTCGATGCCATTTCACCCATGGTGATCAGGCGGCCGGTCTGCTGCAGGCGGTCCGCCTGGCGGCTGGCCTGGGCCTCCGCCTGACGCCGGTCGGAAATATCAAGGATGGAGGCCATCCAGCCCACGTGCACTCCTTTGTCGTCGATCAGGGGGGCTTCATAAACCATCACCTGAATGGACACGCCGTCGCGGCGCTGGAACACTGTCTCGAAACTGTGCGCCCTGGGCACGCTGTGCTGCGCCAGGTGGCGCTGCTGGATTTCATTGAGCATGTCCGGACGCCACCATGGCATGGGCGGCATCATGCCTATGATTTCCTCGGCGGGCCAGCCAACCATGCGGCAAAACGCCGGGTTGGCGAACAGCAACTTGCCATCGAGCGCACGCGCCCGCAGGCCGACGGTCACAGAGTCCTGCATGGCCTGCCGGAACAGCTGTTCATTGCGCAAGGCCTGCTCGGCCTGGCGCCGCCGCTTGAAATGCAGCGCCAGCAAGCCCAGGTTCACGACTGTCAGCAAAGCCAGCCCGACAATACCGGCAATCAACAGCATATGCAGCGGATTGCGGGGCGCCCGGTAAGGCGCCAAGGTGAGGAAAATGCCATGGAACGGCGGGTCGAAGGACATCGAATGCTGCTGGCTGCCAGTCGGCTCGCCAACCGCATTGGATTTCTTGACGAGGGGTTCACCATCCAGTCCCGTCAGGGATACCTGATAATGCTCGGCGATCCACCAGGGCACTTGCGTGGCCAACAGCTCATCGAGCGCCAGCGTGGCTTCAAGCAGCCCAGTGCTGCCATCTTCGCGATTGACCGGCAAGCGCAGGAAAGACAGCAACCTGCCCTCCTGCTTGCGGGGCGGACTCCAGGCCGGTGACGCCACGCCCAGCAAGGACCAGGCGTCACGCGGCGGCCGGTCCAGGGCCGCCCCGGCATCGGCCAGGCCATGAGGCGGCACGGCCGCACGAACCTCACCTTGCTCATCGAACCAGGTAATCTGCAGCAGTTCCGCGTGATTGGCAACCAGATGACGCATGCGCGACAGGGAGTCCTTGTCGATGGCCTGCGGCTGCACGGCCAGGTCCGCCGCAAGGCGCAGCAGATTATCCTGATGCGTGCCCAGCTGGAACCGCAGCGCCTGCTCTACCCACAGGGTGTCCCGCAAGAGATTCACATGCAGTTCCTGGCGCCGTTCTTTTTCCGTCATCCACAGAAAAAGCCCGATCAGCACGCTGATCATCAGGATGGCAACCAGCGGCGCCGCCGACGCCAGCCCGTCCAGGGGCCGCCGCCACAGCCCGCCAGACTGCGAAGGAAACAGGGGGTCTTCTTTAGACACTTCGGAAATCCACAATAGCGACCGGGAAATGATCCTTTTATTCTCCCCCACTATCCCCGTTTGTTTCAAAAGATAAATTCAGGGAAACCCGTCACAGGGAACAATAACCAAGGAGGAAACAATGAAAATTCGCCTTTCCATGGCGTTCGCCGCCGCTATGATGTTCGCCAGCGCCGGGGCTTATGCCCAGGCCCCCATCACCATCAAGTTCAGCCACGTCGTGGCGCCCGACACGCCCAAGGGCAAGGGCGCGGAACGTTTCAAGGAGTTGGCGGAACAGTACACGGATGGAAAAGTAAAGGTCGAAGTCTATCCCAACTCCCAGCTCTACAAGGACAAGGAAGAACTGGAAGCCCTGCAACTGGGCGCAGTGCAGATGCTGGCGCCCTCGCTGGCGAAGTTCGGCCCGCTGGGCGTGCGCGAATTCGAAATTTTCGATCTGCCCTACATCTTCCAGAGCAAGGATGACCTGCGCAAGATCACCGATGGTGACGTCGGCAAGAGCCTGCTGGCCAAATTGGAGCCCAAGGGCATCACTGGCCTGGCCTACTGGGATAACGGCTTCAAGGTCATGAGCGCCAACACGCCCATTCACACGCCGGACGATTTCCTGGGCCTGAAGCTGCGTATCCAGTCCTCCAAGGTGCTGGAAGCCCAGATGAAGGCGTTGGACGCCGTGCCCCAGGTCATGGCCTTCTCCGAGGTCTACCAGGCGCTGCAGACCGGCGTGGTCGATGGCACGGAAAACCCGCCGTCGAACATGTACACCCAGAAAATGCACGAAGTGCAGAAGCATGCCACGTTGTCCGACCACGGGTACCTGGGCTATGCGGTGATCGTCAACAAGAAATTCTGGGACGGCCTGCCCGCCGATGTGCGTGAGCAGCTCGAGCGCGCCATGAGCGAAGCCACGACCTACGCCAACGATATCGCCCAGAAGGAAAACGACGATTCCCTGGCGGCGATGAAGGCCTCCGGCAAAACCACGTTCTACGAGCCCACCGCCGAAGAGCGCCAACAATGGATCGACACTCTGCTGCCGGTGCACAAGGAAATGGAATCGCGCGTGGGCAAGGACACGCTGGAAGCCACCTACAAGGCCCTGGGCCGCTGATTTTTTCTCAGGAAGGCTGGCCCTCCCGGCCAGCCGTCATCTGAATGCGCCGGGGACACCCGGCGCTTTGATTCCAGGTTCCCTGGGAGTTTTCCATGTTCCTACGTCTACTCGACCGTTTCGAAGAAACTTTCGTGTCGTTCCTGATGGTGGCCGCCGTGCTCATCATCTTCGTCGCTGTCTGCCAGCGCTACTCCGTCGGCCTGGTCGCCGATGTCGTGGCCTGGGCGCGCGTCAACGACTACCCCTCCCTGATGGCCAATGCCCGTTCCCTGTACCGTTCGCTGACCAACATCAACCTGCTGTGGGCCCAGGAGCTCTGCATCTATCTGTTCGTCTGGATGGCCAAGTTCGGCGCTGCCTACGGCGTACGCCTGGGCATCCACGTGGGCGTCGATGTGCTGGTCACCAAGGTTTCCGAACCCATGCGCAAGACGCTGACCGTCATCGCCCTGCTGTCGGGCGCGCTCTTCACTTTCATCGTCGCCTGGATCGGCGCCAGCTTCACCTGGGATATCGGCCACACCAATCAGGTCTCGGCCGACCTGGAAGTCCCTATGTGGATTGTTTACCTCGCCGTGCCCCTGGGTTCGTCGCTGATGTGCTTCCGCTTCCTGCAGGCGCTCTACAACTACCTGCGCACCGGCCAGCTGCCGCACCACGTGCCTGGCCACGACGACGAGCAAGATAGCCCCGAAGGAGCCGCAGCATGACCACCTTCATTATTTTCGCGCTGCTGATCGTCCTGCTGCTCACCGGCATGCCGGTGTCCATCGCGCTCGGCCTGACGGTGATCACTTTCCTGTTCACCATGACCAACGTGCCCATGGACAGCATTGCGCTCAAGCTGTTCACAGGCATAGAGAAGTTCGAGATCATGGCGATCCCGTTCTTCATCCTGGCCGGCAGTTTCCTGACGCACGGCGGGGTGGCGAAACGGATGATACGCTTCGCCACCGCCATGGTCGGCCACCTGCCCGGCGGCCTGGGCCTCGCAGCCGTGCTGGCCTGCGCCCTGTTCGCGTCCATCTCCGGCTCGTCGCCGGCCACCGTCGCAGCCATCGGCTCCATCATCATGCCGGCCATGGTCAAGCAAGGCTTCCCGGCCCAATTCGGTACCGGCATCGTTGCCACTTCCGGCGGCCTGGGCATCCTGCTGCCGCCCTCCATCGTGATGGTGATGTACGCGGTTGCCACCAGCGGCATGATGGTCGAGGGTCCGGACGGCGCGCGCATCGCATCGGCCTCTATCGGCCAGCTCTTCATCGCCGGCGTGATTCCCGGCCTGTTGCTGGCGCTGATGCTGGGCATCACAACCATGTACCGCGCCTGGAAGTACAAGTACCCGCGTCAGGAAAAGGCCAGCTGGAAAGAACGCTGGGTTGCTTTCCGCGATTCGATCTGGGGCCTGATGCTGGTCGTCATCGTCATGGGCGGCATTTATACGGGCGTATTCACCCCGACCGAAGCCGCCGCCATGAGCGCGGTCTATGCCTTTGTCATCGCCATGTTCGTCTACAAGGACATCAAGTGGCGTGACCTCAAGCGCATCATCCTGGAATCGGCGGGCATGAGCGCGATGCTGCTCTATATCATCACCAATGCCGTGATGTTCGCCTTCATCCTGACCTCGGAACAGATCCCGCAGAACATTGCAGCCTGGATCGTTGAACAGGGCCTGGGCATCGTCGCTTTCCTGCTGTTCGTCAACGTGCTGCTGCTCATCATCGGCATGGTGATGGAGCCTTCCGGCCTGGTGCTGATCATGGCGCCTATCCTGTTCCCCGTCGCCATGAAGCTGGGGATCGACCCGGTGCACTTCGGCATCATCCTGGTGGTGAACATGGAAATCGGCCTGGCGACGCCGCCAGTCGGCCTCAATCTGTATGTGGCGTCCAGTATTTCCAAGCTGGGCCTGACGGACGTGACCAAGGCCACGTTCCCGTGGTTGATCACTGGGCTGATCTTCCTGATGATGATCACCTTCATCCCGGAAATCACGCTCTGGCTGCCGCGCATGACAGGCTGGCTGTAGCGCCTGGCCGCAGGCGTCTTGCCGGCACAGAGGGCATGCATGCCCTGCCTTGCCGGCAAGACGCCCAAGCAACGAAAAAGCATGGCGGTCTTGCGACCGCCATGCTTTTTTTCCAGGCAACAAGGCCAGGCATCCTCGGGATGGCGTGCTACAGCGTCCTGGCGCGGCCGCTGAGAACAAACTTCTGTATTTTCCCGGTGGATGTCTTGGGCAACTCGGAAAACACCACGGTTCGGGGTACCTTGAAGCCGGCCAGGTGCTCGCGGCAGAACGCGATCAGTTCGCTTTCCGTCACCCCGTCATGATTGGGCTTGAGCGTCACGAACGCGCACGGCGTTTCTCCCCATTTGTCGTCCGGCCGCGCTACGACTGCAGCTTCCAGCACGGCCGGATGACGATACAGGACGCCTTCCACTTCGATAGTGGAAATGTTCTCGCCGCCGGAAATAATGATGTCCTTGAGCCGGTCCCGAATTTCCACGTAGCCATCCGGATGCCAGACCGCCAGGTCTCCGGTATGGAACCAGCCGCCGGTGAAGGCCTCCGCCGTGGCGGTCGGATTTTTCAGATAGCCTTTCATCACGGTATTGCCACGCATGAAAATCTCGCCCATGGTCTGGCCATCCCGTGGCGTGGGCGCCAAAGTCTTGGGGTCGGCCACCATGACGCCTTCCATGGTGGGATAGCGCACGCCCTGGCGCGCCTTGATGACCGCGCGCTGCTCCAGCGGCAATTCATCCCAGGCCTCGTGCCAGGCGCAGACCACCACAGGGCCGTAGACTTCCGTCAACCCGTACACATGGGTCACGCTGATACCCATTTCCTCCACTGCGCCTATGACTTTGGCCGGGGGCGCAGCACCCGCCACCATGGCTTTCACCGGATGGTCGATGGCCGCCTTGGCGGAATCCGGCATGTTCACCAGCGCATTGAGGATAATGGGCGCACCACAAAGATGGCTTACCTGTTCGTCACGGATCAGCGTCAGTATCTTCTGCGGATCCACGCGACGCAGAAACACGTGGGTTCCGGCCAGCGCGGTGATCGTCCAGGGATAGCACCATCCATTACAGTGGAACATCGGCAGAGTCCACAGATAGACGGGATGGTTGCCCAGGTTCCAGGTCATCTGGTTGCCCATGGCATTGAGGAAGGCCCCGCGGTGGTGATAGACCACGCCCTTGGGGTTGCCAGTGGTACCCGAAGTGTAGTTAAGCGAGATCGCCTGCCATTCGTCCTGCGGCCACTGCCATTCGAATGCCGGGTCGCCCTCGGCCAGCAGCGCTTCATAATCCAGGTTGCTGACCGGCTGGCCTTCGCCATACTCCGGATCATCCACATCGATCACCAGCGGACGCTGGGCGGGTGCCAGCATACCCAGCGCGGCATGCACCACCTCGTGGTATTCCCGGTCCGCAATCAGCACCCTGGCTTCGCCATGTTGCAGCATGAATGCAATGCTCTCCGCGTCCAGGCGCACGTTCAGGGTATTGAGCACCGCGCCTATCATCGGCACACCGAAATGCGCTTCCAGCATGGCAGGAATGTTGGGCAGCATGACGGCCACCGTATCGCCCTGCCCCACGCCGCGCCCGGCCAGGGCCGATGCCAGGCGCCGGCAACGCGCATAGGTTTCGGCCCAGTTCCGGCGTATGGCGCCGTGCACAACAGCCGGGTATCCCGGATAGATGCTCGCGGTCCGTTCGATGAAATTCAGCGGCGTGAGTGCGATATGGTTGACCGGATGCGGGGCAAGGCCATCCTCGAAAATCGACATGCTTAACTCCTCCAGGAAAACAGGGTGGCGGCTGCCGACAACATGGTTTTGCCATTGCCGCTAGTTCTGGAAAAGTTTATATACCCCTGCAAAGATATATGATATTAGTACCAACGCCATATAGAACAATAACCATATAAACCTGAAAAAATAAAAACAATATGGAAGAACTACCATATTCGGAGACACTCCCTGTTGCGACACACCCTATGGCTTCACCGGCAAATATCTCCTCGGCCGTGAATCTGTCCAGTTGGCTGCAATTGCAGCGGCAGGCGGCGCCGCTGGCCATGAAGGCCGAGCTGCTGGCGCGTTCGCTGCGCCAATGCGGCGGCATAGGACGCGTGTTCTACCTGGCCTGGCAGACGCAATCACGGACTTACCTGCAGATCGGCGACCACCATCTCCCCCCCGGCCAGGGCGACCCCCTGGCGGCGAGCGATCAGACACTGCATGCCACCATGCAGCACACGCCGCGCCTGACGCTGGCCGCGCTGCGCGAACTGCCCTGCTGGCTGGCGGGCCGGCTGCGCCGCGCAGGCATGGAGCATGGCCTGGCGCTGAGCCTGCCGCTGGAAGCCGGCACGCCGGGCCTGTTGCTGGTAGAGCTGGACGGCGCCGAGCGCAGCGACTGGCTGGCCTGGATGCATGACGCCCTGCTGGCACTGATACAGGAACCTGCCACTCCCCAGGGCCCACCGTTGCTGGCAACAGACCCTCGCCCCTCCCTGCTGCTGGACGGCGATGCAGGATTGCATGCTATGAACCCGGCCTTGCTGGCCTTGCTGGGCGAGGCCCCCCTGTCCGGCTTTGCGCGTTGCCTGCCGGTCAACTATGCGCACATCGTGCGCGCCTGCCTGGCACAAGGCCGCGCCATCGAGCACCAGGAAGCCAGCATGGGAGACCGGCTGCTGCTATGGAGTTTCATTCCCGACCGCGCCAACGGCCTTGTGCTGGCGCGCGGCCGGGATGCCACGCAGGAACGCCGGG
Source organism: Kerstersia gyiorum (assembly GCF_048595715.1). NCBI lineage: Bacteria > Pseudomonadati > Pseudomonadota > Betaproteobacteria > Burkholderiales > Alcaligenaceae > Kerstersia > Kerstersia gyiorum. The sequence goes on along the minus strand of NZ_CP169556.1, from coordinate 1,888,531 downwards.
AAGCACGCGAAGCCGCGCGTTCCCGCAGGCTGTACCGCCTCATCACCGAGAACACGACCGACCTGATCGCCCGCCACGACCCGGAAGGCGCGTTCCTGGATGCATCGCCCGCCTCCTGGACGCTACTGGGCTATTGGCCAGAAGAACTGCGCGGCCGCAACCTGCGGGAACTGCTGCATCCGCAGGACGCAGGCCTGCCGTTCGATCTGGGCCAGGCTGCCCTGGTCGATGACGGCTACCACACAATGACTTACCGGCTGCGCCACCGCAACGGCCATTACCTCTGGTTCGAAACGGCCAGCCGCGCCATCCGCGATACCTATACCGGCGCAGTCGTCGAAACCATCAGCGTATTGCGCGACATCACGGCGCGGGTTCAGGCGGAAGCCAACAAGCGCCGCCTGGAAGACGAGCTGGCCCATACCAGCAGGCTGATCACGCTGGGGGAACTGGCGTCTGGCATCGCCCACGAAATCAACCAGCCGCTGGCGGCGGTCATGAACTATGCCGGCGCCTGCCAGAACTACTTGCGGGGGCTGGGCAGCAACCCCCAGGCGGCCAATCGCGTCCAGCAAGGGCTGGCGCGCATCAGTGAACATGCGGCGCATGCCTCGGCCGTCATCCGGCGCCTGCGCGCTTTTCTGCGCAAAGACCAGCGCCGCGTGCAGGCCATGGACGTGGGCGACGTCGTGCAGGAAGCCATCCACCTGTGCGCCTGGGAAGCCGACCAGCATCAGGTCATCATAGACGCCATACCCACGGCAGGCCTGCCATCGGTTTATGCCGACCGCGTGCTGTTGCAGCAAGTCCTGTTGAACCTGCTGCGCAATGCCATCGACGCCAACCGCGAACGGCATCCCGGCCAGGCCTCCAGGGTCGTCGTGGATGCCTCGGCCTGCCACCAGGACGGCTACCTGCGCGTGCGGGTGCGCGACCAGGGCCCGGGCCTGGATCAGGAGGCGCAACGCAAGGTTTTTACGCCGTTCTATACCAGCAAGCAGGCCGGCCTGGGGCTGGGCCTGTCGATGAGCCGGAACATTGTCGAGGGTTTTGGCGGGGAGCTGGATATCGTGGAAAATGGCCCCGCCGGCCTGACCATGGAATGCCGCCTGCCCCTGCGCCAGGAAACGCCGGCACAATCAAAATAAGGAGACTGGCCACATGCAGGATGCCGCAACACAAATTGTCTATGTCGTGGACGACGATCAGGGAATGCTGGATTCCACCGTCTGGCTACTGGAATCGGTAGGCCTGAAAACCTTGCCCTTTACCTCGGGGCAAGCCTTTCTGCAGGCCTGCCAGGCGACGGACGATGCCTGCGTACTGCTTGATGTCCGTATGCCCGGCCTGGGCGGCCTGGGCGTGCAGGAGGAAATGCGACGGCGCGGCCTGGATCTGCCCGTGATTTTCGTCAGCGGCCATGCCGATGTACCCATTGTCGTGCGCGCCTTCCGTGCCGGCGCCTTCGACTTCATAGAAAAACCCTATAACGAACAGCTGTTGCTCGACAGCGTACAGCAGGCGCTCAATCGCCGCCCACGCCAGGCGGCCGAGCCGGCGGCAAGCGAAGCCCACACCGCGCTGCAGGCGCGGCTGGCCAGCCTCACGCCGCGCGAGCGTGACGTATTCCTGCCCCTGGCACGAGGCTACAGCAACGGCGAGATTGCGCGGCAGCTCAACATCAGCATCAAGACCGTCAATCTGTACCGCGCCCGCGTGATGCGGCGCATGCAGGCCCGCTGCCTGCCGGACATCGTCGGCCAGGCCATTGCCGCCGGCCTGCTCGATCCGCTGGATCTGCGGGCCTGACCCCGGGTGGCAGAAGTTATAGAATGGCCGCACTTCAAACCCCCAGGACCTGACGGATATGGAATGGCTTTCCCGGATACAGATCGGCGCGGATATCGCGACCGGCCTGACCATTATTGGCGCATTGCTCTCGTGGCTGATCAAAAGCCGTGCCGATGCGCGCAAGGAAAGATTGCGCGGCATCAACGACGCGGCGCGGGCGGTCGCGGTGCAAAGCATCCAGCAGGTACTGGGCGAACTGTCGCGCGACTTCAACAAGATCGTGGTCTGTGCCAGTACCGTGGAACGCCGCATCGACTTCGGTATGGACCGCGACATTGAAAAATGGCAGAACTCGGTGGCCAAGCGCCTGGAAAACGGCAATCTGCCCCTGAACAAAATCCTGTCTGACCTGGACCGCATCCGCGAACAGATCTCCGAATTCTACGAATCCGCCGCCTCCTCCCGCTATGTACTGTTCCCTGCGCTTTCGTCGCTGCCCGAAAGCAAGGAAATCGTCAGCCGCTTCAAAGAAGACTACACCCGCATCGGAAAAGTCTATAACACCTTGTCGGGCGGCCGTCTGGCCCTCTTGACCGAACTGCAGCAACTGATCTCCGGGATCGCCGAGTACCGCACTACGCACCGCAATGCAGGAACAGGCGAACTGGTGGAAACATTCCAGTCGCAAGCCGCCTCCATCGTCCTGGACGCCGATTATGCGGATTGGGTGGCAAGCTTCCTGCCCCAGGAAGAACGCGCCGAATTCATTCGACGTATCCAGGAGCGCGACTACGCCGGCACCGACCTGATCAGTCAGGCCATGCTGGGCGTGCTCGGCGGCGCAGCCTCGCGCGGACATGCGTTGCTGGCGCAGATACTGATTTTCACCAGTTCAGAGCTGCAATCGGCGCGCAAACAATGCAAGGAATTCATGATCATGCTGGCGGCGATTTCCAGTCGATTGCAATCCAAGGATAATGGACTGTCAGTGCCGCAGCTGATTGCCATGCTGCGAGACGAGGAATACTTCGCGGTAGAAAGCGAAGTGCGCTAGAAACTGCATAGACAGCTGACGCCACGATGCCTGCCCGGGGCCTGCCTCAGGCAGGCTGCCCGCGCAGCAGGTCGCGGATCACCCAGGCCATCCAGCCCAGCAATGCCAGCAGGAAGGCCAACAGAGGCCACCAGCCGCCGTGCTCCCAGAACCAGCCGCCGCAAGCCCCCACCACACTGGACCCCAGGTAGTATGCCAGCAGGTATAGCGACGCGGCATGGCCCTTGTTTTCGGTGGCCAGCCGCCCGACCCAGCCGCTGGCGGTCGAGTGCGCCACGAAAAAACCAATGGTGAGCAGGATGATGCCCAGGACAATCGCCGCCAGCCATGGCAGCCCGGTACAGGCCAGGCCCAGCGCCAGAAACCCCACCCCGCCCGCCAGAACCTTGCCGCGTCCCAGCCGATCTGCCAGCCAGCCTGCCATCGGCGAAACGAAAATGGCAAAGATATAGGCCAGGAAGATCAGGCCGATCTCGCTCTGGCTCAGATCGTATGGCGGAGCCAGCAAGCGAAAGCCGACATAGTTGTAGAGCGTCACGAACACGCCCATCAGGCAGAAGCTGGCAATGAACAGCTGGCGCAACCGGGGCTGGCGCCAATGCCGGCCCCAGGCACGGAAGTGGTGACGCATGCCGGTGCCGGTGCGGCGCACGAAATTGCGCGAGCGCGGCAGCAACAGCAGGAAACCCACGGCTGCCAGCAGGTCCAGAACGCCTACCGTCACCATGGCCGAACGCCAGCCATACATGTCTGTCAGGAAACTCATGAAGACCCGGCCCGCCATGCCGCCGAATGCGGTGCCGCCCACATACAGTCCCATGGAAAAGCCCAGGCCGCGCGGATGGGTTTCCTCGGCCAGATAGGCCATCGCCACCGCAGGAACGCCGCCCAGCAGCAGCCCCACCAGCGTACGCGCGGCCAGCAAGGCATGCCATGAGGGCGACACCGCCGCCAGGATATTCAGCAGCGCGGCCAGCGCCATTGACGCGAACATCAGGCCGCGCCTGCCCCAACCTTCTGACAAGGCGCCGGCAAACAGAATGGCAAACGCCAGTGTGGCGGTGGAGAGTGACAGCGCCAGCGCGCTGACGGCAGGACTCACGCCGAATTCCGTGGTGAATTCAGGCAGCAGCGGCTGCACGCTGTAAAGCAGCGAAAAGGTTGCAAAACCAGCCAGGAACAGGCCGATGCAGATGCGCCAGTAAGCCGTGGACCCAGGCTCCGCCCAACTCTGGGCGGGCGCGGCAGCATCAACGGGGGAATCAGGTTCGAGCGGGGTGCGGCTGGCGGACGTCATGGATGCAACAACACAGCAGACTGGCAACCCTGCCATTCTCTTCCCTTTGCCGCATGCTGTCCATGGCACCCATGGCCGCCCGGCCCTGCGGGCACAGGGTCATGCGTCGTGTCATGCGCCGGCAGGCGGTGTTTTGCGAGTTTCACGACCCAGCCACTGCGTGGGCAGCTCGCTGGTCTGCTTCATCTGCCTGAGCACGACGTGCGATTTCACATGGGAAATCGCACCGTTGGCGAGCAAGGTATTCATGACGAAACTGGCCAGTTGCTCAAGATTGCGAGCCACAACCTTGAGCAGGTAATCGGCATCGCCACTGAGCAGATGCGCCTCAAGAATGACGTCATTGGTTTCCACCAGCGTCTGGAAAGCGCGGATGGACTGATTGTCATGGGCATGCAGGCTGACATGGACGAAGGCCAGCACATCCAGCCCCAGCGACTTGCTGTCCAGGCGCGCCGCATAACCCTTGATGATGCCGGCCTTCTCCAGCGCCGTGCGGCGCCGCGAACATTGGGATGCAGACAGGCCGATCTGTTCGCCCACCTCCTGATTGGTCAGGCGGCCATCCGCTTGCAGCACGCCCAACAGCTTCCAGTCGTAGATATCCATGTATCAAACCGCCCAATTTTCAAGACATTGCCAGGGTCACGCATGAATCATGCGCATTTCAGGGTTTTCATGCCATAAGACGCACACACCATGCGCTTCTCACGCACTATATTTTACGCCTATCACCGCCAATACGACGGCGGGCCGGACCACCATTGAATTGCCATACACCCCAAGGAGAAAAATCATGAGAATGCAGATCGGGGAGTTCCTGATCCGGCGACTGAACGAAGCCGGCATACGCCACATGTTCGGTCTGCCCGGGGATTTCAACCTTTCATTCCTTGAACAGGTCGAAGCATCGGGCACGCTGGAATTCATCGGCAATTGCAATGAACTGAATGCGGCCTACGCGGCTGACGGCTATGCCCGCACCGCCGGCATCGGCGCCCTGCTGACCACCTTCGGCGTGGGTGACCTGGGTGCCATCAGCGGCATTGCCGGGGCCTACTCCGAGAACGTTCCCATGGTGCACATTACCGGTGCGCCGCCCCTGCACTCGATGAATAGCCGTGCGCTGCTGCACCATACGCTGGCCGATGGCGCCTATGGCAATATCGGCCGCTGCATGGCGGAATTCACGGTTGCCCAGGCACGCATCACGCCGGCCAATGCCGTCAGCGAAATCGACCGCGTGCTCAAGGCCTGCTGGCAGGAGCGCCGCCCCGTGCACCTGCAACTGCCTTCGGACATCACGCACCTGAGCATCGAAACGCCGGATGAACCGCTGGTGCTGTCTGACCCCGCCAGCGACCCGGGCCAGCTCGAGCGTGCCGCCGCGCGCATCTGCGCCGCCCTCAAGGAGGCCAGCCACCCTGCCATTCTGGTAGATGCCGACGCCGGCCGGTTCGGCGTTGCCGACATCGTGCAGGAACTGAGCGAAAAATACGGGATACCCTGCGCCTCGCTGCCGCCCGCCAAGGGAGTGCTGGACGAAAGCACGCCGCTTTACCTGGGTACCTACATCGGCGCGCCGACGCCCGAAGTCACGCGCCGCGCCATTGAACAATCCGATTGCCTGATCGGCATCGGCCTGCGCTTTACCGACAGCAGCACCTCGCTGTTCAGCCAGCGCATCGCGCCTGAAGCCCTGATCGACCTGCGCCGCCATGACCTCAGCATCGCTGGCCAGCAAATGCCTGGCGTCACCTTGCGCGAAGTCCTGATGCGCGTGCTGGAAGACATGCCAGCACGACCGGCCCGTGCTGCTGCGCAGGTTGCTGCAGCCGCGCCTGCCACCGCGGCTGCAGCGCCGGACACGCCCTTGAGCCATGCCGCGCTCTGGCCGCGCATCCAGGCATTCCTGAAGCCCTGCGACGTCATCATCGGCGAAGCCGGCACCTCGAATTCTGCGCTGGGCGGCATGCGCCTGCCCGCCGGGGCGGCGTATATTTCGCAACCCGTCTGGGGCGCCATTGGCTATACGCTACCGGCCCTGTTCGGCTCCCAGGTCAGTACGCCCTGGCGCCGCCACCTACTGTTCATTGGCGATGGCTCGTTCCAGCTGACGGCCCAGGAACTCTCCTCTATCCAGCGCCGCAAGCTCAAGCCCATCATTTTCCTGGTCAACAACAGCGGCTATACCATCGAACGCCTGATCCTCGGCGAGAACTCGTCGTACAACGATATCGCCGACTGGAATTACGCCGGACTGCCACACATCTTTGCACCGGACAGCGACGCGCTGACACTGGTAGTCAAAGATATCGGCGGCCTGGAACAGGCGCTGGCCCAGGCTGAACAGGCCGACCGCATGGTCTTCATCGAGCTGAAACTGCCGATGATGGATGCCCCGCCTGCCCTGCCCAAGTTTGCCAGCATTTTTGCGGACTACGACTACGGCGAATGCGGCCCCCGCAATCCTTCGGCCCAGCCCGCCGGCGACGGTCAGGCGCCGCCCAAGCCAGCCAAGAACGCGCTCTGCCTGTAAGGTGCGCCCCGCGCGCCCTGGCCAGACGGGGCGCGCCGCAACACTTATTCAGTCGTACCTGAGTTGCAATAAAAACAATACGGTCCATCATAATGGCCGGGTTTCGCCGTGCCTGCACGGAACGGCGAAGAGGAGACTTTTCATGCATGAACAGCAGCAAGCAGGACAACACCTAAAACGCGGCCTGAGCAACCGCCACATTCAGCTGATCGCGCTGGGCGGCGCCATCGGCACCGGACTATTCCTGGGCATCGCCCAGACCATCAAGCTCGCCGGTCCCGGCGTACTGCTGGGCTACGCCATCGCAGGCTTCATCGGCTTCCTGATCCTGCGGCAATTGTCGGAAATGGTGGTGGATGAACCCGTTGCCGGTTCTTTCAGCCATTTCGCCTACAAGTATTTCAGCCCCTTCATGGGCTATCTTTCCGGCTGGAATTACTGGGTACTCTACGTCCTCGTCGGCATGGCAGAACTCACCGCCGCCGGGCTCTACATTCATTATTGGTTCCCTGACATCCCCACCTGGGTATCTGCGCTGGGCTTTTTCGTGCTGATCAATGCCATCAACCTCAGCAGCGTCAAATCCTTCGGCGAAACCGAATTCTGGTTTTCCATCATCAAGGTGGCGGCCATTGTCAGCATGATCGTCTTCGGGCTGTACCTGCTGGGCACGGGCAAGGCTGGCCCGCAAGCCGGCGTTTCCAATCTGTGGAACAACGGTTTCCTGCCCAATGGCCTGAGCGGACTTGCGCTGGCCATGGCCGGCATCATGTTCTCCTTTGGCGGCCTGGAGCTGATAGGCATCACCGCTGCGGAAGCAGATAACCCCAGCAAGACCATCCCGCGTGCCACCAATCAGGTGATCTACCGCATCCTGATCTTCTATATCGGCGCGCTGGCCGTCCTGCTGTCACTCTATCCCTGGGAAAAAGTCGTTACAGGCGGCAGCCCCTTCGTATTGATCTTCCATGAGCTCGACAGCCAGCTCGTGGCCCATGTGCTCAATGTTGTCGTCCTCACCGCTGCACTGTCGGTCTACAACAGTGGCGTTTATTGCAATAGCCGCATGCTGTACGGCCTGGCCCAGCAAGGCAATGCGCCCAAGGTACTGACCCACATCAACCGCCGTGGCATTCCCACCTATGCGCTGGGCGCTTCTGCCGCCGCGACCGCCCTGTGTGTACTGATCAATTACTTTATTCCCGGCCGCGCCTTCGAACTGCTGATGAGCCTGGTCGTTTCGGCCCTGGTCATCAACTGGGCCATGATCAGCCTCACCCACCTGCGCTTTCGCCGCGCCAAACAGCGCGCCGGCCAACGTACCGAGTTCCGCAGCATCGGCTACCCGCTGACGAATTACTTCTGCATCCTGTTCCTGGCGGGCATCCTGGTCGTGATGTATCTGACTCCCACCCTGCGGCTTTCCGTTTATCTGATCCCGTTCTGGCTACTTGCCCTCGCTATCGGCTATCGTTTCCGTCGTATCGATGCCATCGCCATGCCCGGCGCCAGTATCGCAAACGCCAGCGTTCCGGTACGCTGACGGTCACGAAGAATGAAATAACCCATCCGTCAGGAATGCATAACAATGTTTGAACATATTCCGTCCTATCCCGGCGACCCCATTCTGACTCTCAACGAGGACTTCCAAAAGGACCCGCGCCAGGACAAAGTCAACCTGAGCATCGGTATCTACCTGGATGACCACGGCCGCCTGCCCGTCATGGACGCCGTACGCATCGCCGAGGAAGCCATAGGCACGTCTTCGGTGCCCAAGCCCTATCTTCCCATGACGGGTAACCCCATCTATGCCAGCGCAGTGCAGGCACTGGTGTTCGGCAGCGTGGTGCCGCACGTCGCGACCGCGCAGACGCTGGGCGGCTCGGGTGCACTGAAAGTCGGCGCCGATTTCATTCGCCGCTATTTCCCGGATGCCCAGGTCTGGCTCAGCGATCCCAGCTGGGAGAACCATCGCTTCATCTTCGAGCGCGCTGGCTTCACGGTCAACACCTACCCCTACTACGATGCTGAAACCGGCAGCCTGAAGTTCGATGCCATGCTGGCCGCCATCAGCAAGCTGCCCGCCAAGAGCGTGGTGCTGCTGCATGCCTGCTGCCACAACCCGACGGGCGTGGATCTGAACGAAACCCAGTGGCTGGCGGTGCTCGATGTCGTCCAGGAACGCGGTTTGCTGCCGTTCGTCGATATGGCCTACCAGGGCTTTGGCGCCGGCATCGACAATGATGCCTTTGTGGTGCGTGAATTGCTGCGCCGCCACATCCCGGCTTTTGTCGCCAATTCGTTCTCGAAGAACTTCTCGCTGTATGGCGAACGTTGCGGCGGGTTGTCGCTGATCTGCGAAGACCAGGAAGCCGCGCAGCGCGTCCTGGGCCAGCTGGCCAGCGTCGTGCGCTCCAACTACAGCTCGCCGCCCGTGCACGGCGCCAGCGTGGTGACGCAGGTACTCAATACCCCGGAACTGCGTGCCCAGTGGGAAGGCCAGCTGACCGCCATGCGCGAACGCATGCTCGCCATGCGCGCCACGCTGTTCCAGCTGCTGAGTGAAAAAATCAGCGATGGCCATCTTGAACGCTATGTGCAGCAACGTGGCATGTTCACCTATACCGGCCTGAGCGCCGACCAGGTGGATCGCCTGCGCCACGACCATGGTGTCTATATCCTGCGCTCTGGCCGCATGTGCGTGGCAGGCCTGAACCAGTCGAATGTCGGCCGCGTCGCCGATGCCGTGGCACATGTCATGCGCCACCCCTGAACCTGCCCAGCGTTGCCTGCCATAGAAGCAGGCAACGCTGCCGCCGGATCAGCGGCGCTGCCCTCACACCGGGCGGCGCACCACAAACAAGCCCCTGCCGCAACCGGCCGGGGCTTGTTGCTTGACAGGGGTACCGGCCAATCCTGGCATGGCCTCGCGGCACGCGAAAGATGGCCGTCAGCGTTCAGGAATCCTATTTTTTGCGCACTATGCGGCAACGCACAAAATCTCTCACCGAAGCGGCCGGAACTGTTACCATTTCCGGAAACAGTGGCGTAACACAATAAAAAACACGCTGCTGGCCTGCGGCTCTCTCACCAGGAGCCGACGGGCAGCTTGCCCGGTGCCGCGCCATGGCACCGGACATCCCCACACCATCCGGAGAGACCCTAAGAGTGAAGCCACACCACGCGACAAGCTTCGAACCGCCTGCCGGTTCTTCCGCACGCCAGGATATCCGCCTGCTGGGCCGCCTGCTGGGCGAAACCATCAGGGAATGCGAAGGCAAACCCGTTTACGACCTGGTCGAGACCTTGCGCCGCGCCGCGGTGAAGTTCCGCCGTGAAGGCAGCAAGCGCGAACGCGACATCCTGGAAGAGCGCATCGGGGCGCTCAAGGGCGAACAGGCCACGGCCGTCGCCCGCGCCTTCAGCTACTTCCTGCAATTGTCCAATATTGCGGAAGACAAGGAACAGAACCAGATGCAGCGCGAACAGGCCCGCGAAGGGGCCGTTCCTGGCAGCCTGGCGCATACCCTGGCCACGCTGCTCGACAACGGCCAGACTCGGCGCCAGTTGCTGCGCTACCTGGAACAGGCCGATATCGTGCCGGTGTTGACCGCCCACCCGACGGAAGTGCAACGCAAAAGCACCCTGGACCTGCACCATGAGATTGCCCACCTGCTGGCTTCGCCAGAATACGGCGACAGCGAGGTCGAGGAACGCCTGATCGCGCAGATCGTCACCCTTTGGCAAACCCGCATGCTGCGCCGGCAGAAACTGACGGTGCTCGACGAAATCGACAACGCGCTGGTCTATTACGACCGTACCTTCCTGAAGGTCGTGCCGCGCCTGCACCAGGACGTCGCACGCCAGCTGGCCGGCGGCAAGCCCGGCCGGCTGGGACGCCCGCTGCCGCTGCTGCCGGCGTTCCTGCGCATGGGCAGCTGGATAGGAGGTGACCGCGACGGCAATCCAAATGTCGATGCCGATACCCTGGAACAAGCGCTGTTGCGCCAGTCCACGCTGGTGCTGCGCCACTATCTGGACGAAGTGCGCCACCTGGGCATGGAATTGTCGCAGGCGCAGTCCCTGTGCCAGCCCAGTGCCGCATTACTGGCGTTGTCCGCAGCCAGCCAGGACCCGTCCTCGCACCGCGAAGATGAACCCTACCGGCGCGCCTGCATCCATGTTTATGCGCGCCTGGCGGCCACCGCCAGGCACCTGACCGGCCGGGCGCTGGCCGAACGCCCCAGCTACGCCGTCGCTCCGTATGCCGACGCCGCCGAATTCGCCGCCGACCTGCGTTGCATCGGAGCCTCACTGGAGGACGATCATGGTGCGCTGGTGGCGCAAGGCCGCCTGGGCGCACTCGAACAAGCGGTTGAAATCTTCGGTTTTCACCTGGCATCGGTCGACCTGCGCCAAAGTTCGGACGTGCATGAACGCGTGCTGACAGAACTGTTCACGGCCGCTGGCGTATTGCACGACGGCCAGCCGCTGCAATACCACCGCCTCGACGAAGAAGCCAAGATCGCCGTGCTGCGCACGGAACTGCGCCAGGCGCGGCCGCTGGTATCGCCCTGGATAGAATACTCCGAAGAAACCCGCAAGGAACTCGCCATCCTGCGCATGGCGGCAAGCTGCCGCGCGCGCTTTGGCAAGCGGGCCGTCATGCAGGCCATCGTGTCGCATACCGAATCACTCAGCGACCTGCTGGAAGTCCTGGTGCTGCAACAGGAAGCCGGACTGGTTTCACCGGCACTGGCGGCAGACAGCGGCGACAGCGGCGGACTGATGGTGGTGCCGCTGTTTGAGACCATTCCTGACTTGCAGCGCGGCCCGGACATCATGGCGGGCTGGCTGGACATCCCCGAGGTCGCGGAACGTGTGCGCCTGGTACAGGATGGCGTACAGGAAGTCATGCTGGGCTATTCCGACAGCAACAAGGATGGCGGCTACCTGACCTCCAACTGGTCGCTGTACCTGGCGGAGCGCGAGCTGGTGCGCGTTTTCGACAAACGCCGCGTGCACCTGCGCCTGTTCCATGGGCGCGGCGGTTCGGTCGGCCGTGGCGGCGGTTCCACGCGCGACGCCATCCTGGCGCAGCCTCCGGGCACCATAGGCGGACGCATGCGCCTGACCGAACAGGGCGAAGTCATCCAGGCCAAGTACAAGAATCCGGAAGTCGGCCGCCGCCACCTGGAACAGATCATCGGCGCCACCCTGCAAAACAGCCTGCGCCCGGCCAAGGCAGCCACCCAGGCGGAAGACGAATTGGTGGCCCGCCACGGTGCCGCCATGGAAGCCCTGTCCGCCGTCGCAGAACGCAGCTACCGCGAACTGGTCTACGACACGCCCGGCTTTGGCGATTACTTTTTCACCGCCACACCGATCCGCGAAATCCCCGGCCTGAATATCGGTTCACGGCCATCCTCGCGCAAGGCGACCCAGCGTATTGAAGACCTGCGTGCGATTCCCTGGAGCTTTTCCTGGGCGCAGTGCCGGCTGCCGCTGACCGGCTGGTATGGCGTCGGCAGCGCGCTGCACGACTACGTGGAGCGCGGCGCGCAAGGCAGTCCCGCGACCGCTGCGGCGCGCCTGGCCCAGTTGCGCGACATGGCGCAAACCTGGCCATTCTTCGCCACCTTGCTCTCGAACATGGAGCAGGTCCTGGCCAAGACCGACCTGGATATCGCCCGGCGCTATGCCGAACTGGTCGAAGACCGCAAACTGCGCGACGCGATCTTCGGCCAGATCGCACGTGAATACGAACTGACCCTGCAGATGTTCGAGAAGGTCACAGGCCGCCAGTTGCTGGCAACGGCACCGGACCTGGAGGCTTCGCTGGCTGCGCGCTTCGCCTATATCGACCCGCTGAACCACCTGCAGGTCGAACTGCTGCGGCGCCTGCGTGCAGGCGCCGGCGGCAAGCATGGCGGCAAGGCGCTGGAACGCAACCAGCGCGCTATCCACATGACCATCAACGGCATAGCCTCCGGCCTGCGCAACTCCGGCTGACCGCAAAGGACCGTTCATGCATAGGCTTCGTTTCCCCGTTTCCCAGGGTTTGCGCCCGGTATTGTTCCTACTGCTCTGCCTGGCCCTGTGGCTGGGCAGCGGGCTCCCTCCGGCTGCTGCCGCACGGCCTGCCCCCACTCCGGATTTCCCATGGAGTACACAACTGGCAGATGCCAGGAGCCGCATAGACAACATCAAGGCGCAAGTCCAGGAAACGCCGGAGGACGAACACCTGCAGGCCTTGCGGCTGGAGGCCCTGCAGGCCTACCGCCAGGCCAGCGACGCCATCCAGGAAATCACCCCGACACTGGCGAACCTGCAGGAACGCCAGCGCGAGCTGGGCAACGCCCCGGATGGCGCCACCGAGGCTGCGGTACTGGCCGAAGAACGCAAACGCCTGGATAACGAAGCCGGTAGCCTGGAAGCCCAGGCGCGGCTGGCCAACCTGATCGCGCTGGATGCCACCCAGGCGCTGGAAAGCATAGGCGCCCAGCGCCGCGAGCTCTTCAACGCACGGCTGGGGCAACGCAGCTACACCGTTCTTTCCGGCGCGTTCTGGTCCGACCTGGCCAGTACGACGCCGCTGGACACCATGCGTTCACGCGGCCTGCTGGCGGAAACAGGCAGCACCCTGGCTGGCCTGAGCGTCTGGCAATGGGCTGGCGCCGCCGCCTGGCTGGTCTTCATGCTGGCTGCCGGCTCCATCCTGCAGCGCCGCTTCTGGCATTACAGCGCCACCCAGGTGCCACCGGGCCGGTTGCGGCGCGCCGTGCACGGCTGGACCCGCGTTTTTTTGGCAGTCGCGGTGCCCACCTTACTGCTAGAAGGCTTCAGCCTCGGGCTGAGCTGGGTGTCCCCGCCCTCCGCGCCTGCCCGAGATTTCATCACCGGCATGATAGGCACGGTAGGCTTCTGCGGTTACATCATCGGCCTGGGGCAAGGGCTGCTGATGCCACGTCATTCGTCCTGGCGTCTACTTTCCATGCAGGATGAAACGGCCCAGGCGCTGCGTCACCTGCCGTTCTGCGCAGCCTTGTTCATCTGCCTGACCTGGCTCGCGGAAAACCTGGCGGCGCTCGCCAGCGTGCGCCTGTCCATCATCGTCCTGATCCACAGCGTCGCCGGCCTGGCACTGATCCTGGTGCTGGGCGGCGTACTGAAGAAGCTTTCCCAGTTGCAACGCAACATGCCCGATGGCAAGGCACTGAGTGAAGCCCCATGGCTCACACGACTGATCGTGCGCAGGCGCGGCCTGGTGCTGGCGGCGGCCTGGCTGGCGCTGGTGTTCAGCCTGGGCAGCCTGCTGGTCGGTTATGTTGCACTGGCCACTTTCATCCTGAAGCAGATCATCTGGAGCAGTGTCGTGCTCGGCACGGCCTTCCTGGTCTCCATTACCGCTACAGACCTTTCCCAGCTGCCGCTGTGGCAGCGTACCGGGCCGCAAGAAGACGATGATGCCGGCAACCGGGGCGATACACCGCTGCGCCCCTGGATGGTGCTGCTGGCCGGCATCGTGCAAATGAGCATTGCACTATGCGCCCTGCTCCTCCTGTTCGCGCCCTACGGCCAGGGGCCACTGGACATCTACGAACACCTGGAACGCTTGCGCGGCAGCCTCTCCATCGGCGACATCCACCTGCGGCCGGCGGCCATCATCCAGGGACTGTTGCTTCTGTTGCTGGGCGTCGCCGCCGTTAAAGCCATGCAACACTGGCTGGCCCACCACCTGCTGCCCGCGACGCGCATGGAACGAGGCATGCAGGCCTCGACCAGTACCCTGGCTGGCTATCTCGGTTATGTGGTTGTGGTCGCCACCGCACTATCGGCCAGCGGCGTCGGCCTGGAGCGCGTCACTTGGATCGCCAGCGCACTGTCGGTGGGTATCGGTTTCGGCCTGCAGGCCATCGTGCAGAACTTCGTCTCGGGGCTGATCCTGCTGACGGAGCGCCCCGTCAAGGTCGGAGACTGGGTGTCACTCAGTGGCGTGGAAGGCGATATCCGCCGCATCAATGTGCGCGCCACGGAAATCCAGATGAGCGATCGCTCCCGGATTGTCGTGCCCAATTCCGAGTTCATCACCAAAATTGTCCGCAACGTGACCCCGCTCAATGCACTCGGCCGGGTCCAGATCAAGCTGCCGTTGCCGGTGGACACCGACACGACCAAAGCCAGGGCCATTCTGCTGGAAGCGCTGGCTCAAGAACCAGCCATCCTGAAAACACCAGCGCCGGAAGTCTACCTGGACGATATTTCATCGAGTTCGCTGCTCTTCAACGCCGTGGCTTATGTGTCTTCGCCGCGTGCTGCCTATGCAGCGCGCAGCCGGGTACTGTTCGACAGCCTGCGGCGCCTGCGGGAAGCCGGCATTGCCATGAGCTCGCCTTCCACCATGCTGCTGGCCCCTGCGGGCATCATGCCCGGCACGCAACAGCCGCCATCACAGCCCGCGCCGCCTGCCCAGCCCTGAGGCTTGATTCGGGTCGTTCCGGGCGGCCCCGCTCATTCCAGTCGTCCGGGCCAGGGTCAAGCCGCTGGCCCCGCCTGGCAGCCTGGCTCATTTCAGCATCGGCCAGCCTGACGCTGCTCCCAGGCTGCCAGGGCCTCGCGGTATTCCTGCATGGCCTCGGCATAAAGGTCATAGACACAGGGCACACAACCGCTTTCACAGCATTCGTTGGGCCCCGGTGCTTCAGGCGGCTCGGGCCTGGGATCATCGGCCACGGCAGCCAGGCCTGCACCAGGGTGGCCGCCACAAAGACCGGTGGCAGGTATCGCATTCAAATGTCCCGCATGGGCTGCGGCTGAGGCAAAGACAGGCATAAGCAAGCGTTCCAGCCCGGCGAACGGGTGGATGGTCATCAAACTGTTATTTTCCGAAGCTACCTTGTAGCACTTTCCTGCTGTTGCGGCATCTGCATGAAAGTCATTCAGCTCAGTGATTCACACCTGGCCTTACCGGGTCGTCAGCTCCACGGCAGTCTCCCGCTTGAGCGCTTGCGCTACCTGCTGGCGCACGCCACGGATCATCATGGCGACGCCTGTTGCATCATCATCAGCGGCGACCTGACGCATCGTGGGGAAACCGAGGCCTACCTGGAATTGCGCACGCTGCTGGCCGGCCAGCGCCTGCCAGTGCACCTGATGCTGGGCAACCATGACCGGCGCACCGCCTTCCGCCAGGTGTTCCCCGAATACGGTGATGGCGCCGAGCCTTTCATGCAACGTGTCATCATCCAGGACCGCTACCACCTGTTGCTGCTCGATACGCTGGATGAAGGCAGCGCCAGCGGCCATCTCTGCGAGCGCCGCCTGTCATGGCTGTCGGCGCAATTGCAGGCCGCCGGCGACAACCCGGTCTATCTATTCATGCACCATCCCCCCTTCGACGTGGGGATAGCGCCACTGGACAACTGCCGGTTGGACAACCCCGACGCACTGCACGCACTGCTGGCCGGGCATGCCAATGTTAGGCATCTGTTCTGCGGCCACGTGCACCGATACATTTCCGGCACCTGGCGCGGCCTGCCGTTCAGCACGGTCAAGGGCTGCAACCACCAGACTGCGCTGCGCCTGGGGGCGCTCCCGCATGAACACAGTGGGGAAGCTCCTGGCTACGGGGTAATCCTGATCAGTGACGAAAGCACGGTGGTGCACTACCAGGACGTTCCCGACCTATAGCCGCGCCCAGGGTCAGCAGAGCATCCTGGCCGCGCAATATCACGCCCCTTTTTAGGCCTCACGCGGCGCAGCAGTGCCCGCTTCGATGCGGCGTTGACGCGCCATCGACCACAGCAGGACCACGACGAACAGCACCGTGAGCAACAGCACGATGGTCGGCGCTGGCGCGCTGTCCAGGAAAAAGCTCAGGTAAACGCCGCCCACTGCGCAGCACACGCCGATGAGCACCGACGCCAGCAGCATGAAGCCGAAGGTACGAGTCAACAGGTAGGCGATGGCGCCAGGCGCGATCAACAGCGAGATCGCCAGGATGATGCCCACCGCATGCAAAGCCCCCACCACCGCCAGCGACACCGCCGCCAGCAGTCCATAATGCAACACGCCGACGCGCAGTCCGATGGTACGGGCCTGTATCGGGTCAAACGCGTGCAGCAGCAGCTCGCGCCACTTGATCAGCACCCAGCCACCGATTACCAGCGCGATCAACCCGCTGCCGCGCAGGTCTGCGCCATCCACACCGAGAATGTCGCCGAACAGGATGTGATCCAGGTGCACATCGCTGCGGATGCTGGTGTAAAGCAACAGGCCGATGGCAAACATTCCGGAAAATACGACGCCCATCACCGTATCTTTCTTGATGCGGCTGTTATCGGCGATATAGCCTGTCGCCAGCGCGCACACCATGCCGGCCGAAAACGCGCCCACCGCATACGGCAGACCCAGCATATAGGCCAGCACGACGCCAGGAAAAACGCCATGCGCAATCGCGTCTCCGATCAGCGCCCAGCCCTTGAGCACCAGGAAGCACGAGAGCAGCGAGGCAGGAATGGCCACCAGCACGGCAATCGCCAGTGCGTACTGCATGAAATCCAGCTGCAGGGGCAGCATCAGGGCATCAAGCATCATGCCTCTCCCAAAGAGGCAGCTTCTGGCGCTGCCGTGCGGCAGCCGCGCCGCCTGGCCGCCAGCACACCGTGGCGCGGTGCGAAAACGAAAGCCAGCAGGAATAGCAGGGTTTGCAGCACGACGATCACTCCGCCAGTGGCGCCATCGAGAAAATAGCTGGCATAGGCACCGATGAAACTGCTGACGACCCCGATACTGACCGCAATCAGGATGACCCGATGGAAACGGTCTGACAACAGATAGGCGGTAGCCCCCGGCATCACGATCATGGCAATGACCAGGAAAGCCCCGACAGTTTGCATTGCCGCCACGGCGCAGGCCGACAACAAGGCGAAAAAGAGCACCTTCAGCGCGGTGGTCGGGATGCCGACGGAGCGCGCATGGTTTTCATCGAAGAAAGTGACCAGCAAATCCTTCCACTTCAGCAGCAGCACCAGCAGCGTGACACCGCCAATCAGGGCGAGCTGCAGGGTGTCCCCTGGCGTGATAGCCAGCACATTGCCCAGGATGATGGTCTGAATGTTCACCGAGGCCGGCGAGAGCGACACCATGAACAGCCCCAGGCCGAAGAATGAGGAAAAGATCAGGCCGATGATGGCATCTTCCTTGAGCCGTGTGCGTTGGTTCAGGAACATCATCGCGCCGGCAGCCAGGGCACCCGAGAAAAAAGCGCCCAGCGAAAACGATAGGCCCAGCATATAGGCGCCCGCTACGCCGGGCACGATGGAATGCGACAGCGCATCGCCGATCAACGACCATCCCTTGAGCATGAGATAGCACGACAAGAAGGCGCATACGCCGCCGATCAACGCCGACACCCACATGGCGTTGATCATGTATTCATACTGGAACGGCATCAGCAGCGCTGCCATCAGGCCTCTCCAGGCGGCACGCTGCCGGGCGCAACGTCATGGTCCTTGCCACGCACGGTGGAGCGGCCATCGCGCAGGACCAGCGGGCGCTCGTCATCGGTCACGATGCCCATGACGCCGCCCTCGGCATCGGAGGCTGGCAAGTTGAAGTGGCGCAGCACGCCGCCAAAGGTTTTTTCCAGATTTTCCCTGGTGAACACATCCCGGGTCGCGCCGTAGGCCAGCACGGTACGATTGATAAGAATGGTACGGTCGCAGAATTCCGGTACGCTGCCCAGGTTGTGGGTAGATACCAGCATCACTCGGCCTTCGTCGCGCAAGCCTTTGAGCAGGGAGACAATTGCATCCTCGGTTTTCACATCCACGCCAGTGAAGGGTTCATCAAGCAGGATGACCTGGGCGTCCTGGGCCAGTGCACGTGCCAGAAACACCCGCTTCTTCTGCCCCCCCGACAGCTCGCCGATCTGGCGGTGGCGAAACGGCTGCATGTTGACGCGCTCCAGCGCCTGCGTCACGGCTTCCCGGTCCGCCAGGCGCGGCCGGCGCAGGAAGCCCATGTGCCCGTAGCGGCCCATCATGACAACATCCTCCACCAAGACGGGAAAATTCCAATCCACGTCTTCGCTCTGAGGCACATAGGCCACCAGATTGCGCCGCATTGCAGCCCGGACGTCCTGGCCGAGAATGCGGATGCGCCCCTGCGACACGCGCAAAAAACCCATGATGGACTTGAACAGTGTCGATTTACCGCTGCCATTGACCCCCACCAGCGCAGCGATGGTGCCGGTGGGGATGGCGAAACTGGCATCGCGCAAGGCCGTGTGGCCATTACGGTAGGTCACCGTGACCTCACTGACTTCAAGCCCGGCCCCCTCTTGCTGCGGGTCCGGCGCGGCGCCGCCACCTGCCGCAGGTGACGGGCCACCCCCACCGCCCGGCGCTGCCGCAGCCGACATGAGTAAATACGCGCCTTGCGGCTGCCCAGGCAGCGCCAGCCCGGCGCCTGGGCTTGAAGTCGATGCTAGCTTCATTTTTTCAGTGCTTTGGCAATCGTTTCCGAAGTGACCTGCAACAGATCCAGATAGGTTGGCACCGGGCCAGAAGGCTCGCTCAGCGAATCAACATAGAGCACGCCGCCATAGTTCGCGCCGGTTTCGCGCGCCACCTGCTGAGCGGGTGCCGGCGAAATGGTGCTTTCGCTGAAGACCGCAGGAACATTATGCTCCCGCACTGCGTCTATCATCTTGCGCACCTGCTGCGGCGTGCCTTGCTGGTCGGCATTGATGGGCCACAAATACAGTTCCTTCAGGCCGAAGTCGCGCGCCAGATAACTGAACGCCCCTTCGCTGGTGGCGAGCCATCGCTGGTCTTCCGGAATCTGCGCCAGTTCCTGGATGATGGGTTCGACCACGGCATTGATTTTGGCCTTGTAGGCCTCCGCATTGGCGCGATAGGTA
The DNA here is from genome assembly GCF_048595715.1 of Kerstersia gyiorum. NCBI lineage: Bacteria > Pseudomonadati > Pseudomonadota > Betaproteobacteria > Burkholderiales > Alcaligenaceae > Kerstersia > Kerstersia gyiorum. Next base: position 1,868,925 of record NZ_CP169556.1, on the reverse strand, counting down.
TCGGCATTGCCCGGGTCCTGCTGCACCAGCGCATCGCGGATATTGTCGACATAGATCAGCGCAGCGGATGGCGACATCCATGCGTGGGGATTGGGCTTGCCCTGATACGGGCCTTCGTCGATGGAAATCGGATCGACGCCATCGGACACCACGACGCTGGGCACTCCTTTCAGGCGCTTGAAGAATTTCTCGAACCACAGTTCCAGGTTCAGGCCGTTCCAGAGCACCAGCTGGGCGTCCTGCGCCTTGAGCAGGTCGCCAGGCGTGGCCTGGTAGTTGTGAATTTCGGCGCCGGGCTTGGTGATGGACTCGACGATGGCGGCATCACCCGCGACATTCTGCGCCATGTCCGCGATCACGGTGAAAGTCGTGACGACTTTCAGCTTGGCAGGCGACTGCGCCGCCACCGGCCCTGCGCCCAGCGCAAAGGCCAACGCCACCGCGCCTCCCAGCAGGCTGCGTCTGATTGAACTATGCATTTCCCGGCTCCAAAATTAGCGAATTACCCCAATGTCTTGCAAATGCAGATGCAACGAATTTGCATTTAAGACATTGCCGTCGACGCAATATAGCATAGGCTATAACTGATAGCATCAACCATAATATATTTTGGCGCTATAGTGGCGGCTGACAAGCATCGCTAACATGGGATGGGATGCACACAAGCAACAAAACCAGCAATTCAAAGCAGGATAGATCAGCCATGACCGACCCGACCTGTCGTCCGAAAACATCGGGCTTGATGGATGCCGCGCTCCAGGTGGAGAGTTTCCGCCAGGCGCGCGAGGCACGCCGCCAGGAGCGCGTGGATGATTACGTGGAACTGATCTCGGACCTGATCCGTGATACTGGCGAAGCCCGCCAGGTCGATATCGCAGCCCGCATCGGCGTGACCCAACCCACCGTAGCCAAGATGCTGCGCCGCCTGGTGGATGCCGGCTATGTGATCCAGAAGCCCTATCGCGGCATTTTCCTGACCGACGCCGGGGAACAACTGGCCGATGTCAGCCGCAAGCGCCACCAACTGGTCGAACAGCTGCTGTTGGCGCTGGGTGTCGACGAGGATTCGGCCCGCCGCGATGCAGAGGGCATAGAACATCACGTCAGCGAAGCCACCCTGGCTGCCTTTGCGCGCTTCATCGCCAGCCGGTCCTCCCCTTCTTCGTACTGAACCCCCAGAAGACCGGCAGGTGGCAGGGAAAGGTCAGACCGCCCGCGCTGATTCTCGAAGACATGGCCTGGATCAAGTAAATCCTTTTTATATCTTTGGCCTGCCTGCCGCAATTCGTGAAATTCCTTTAAAGTAATGGCATAAGGTTACCGTTACGAGGAATCGTTCAATGTCTGACCGCAAGCCCCCTGTTGTTCCCTCTGAATATTCCGCCCCGATTGCCGATGCGCTGCAAGGATTGCAGGCAAGTTGGCGCTGGTTCATCACCGTCGGGCTCATCCTGCTGGTGCTCGGGCTGGTTGCCAGCGTGCACGTGCTGGCGGCCACAGTCTTCAGCGTCGTATTCGTGGGCACGCTGATCGTCATTGCGGGGGTCAGCCAGCTGGTCCAGGCATGGCGCATCAAAAGCTGGCCCGGTTTCCTGCTGTGGAGCCTGGCTGGCCTGCTCTACACGGCAGCGGGCGTCATTGCCATTGTCAACCCGATCACCGGTGCTGCCGCGCTGACACTGCTGCTGGGCGCCACCCTCATAGCCAGCGGCGCCATGCGCCTCTGGCTATGGTTCAACAATCGCAGCCAGCAAGGCTGGGGATGGATCGCCACCTCTGGTGTGGTCACGCTGCTGGCCGGCATCCTGATCGCCGCTGGCTGGCCGGACAACAGCCTGTGGATTCTGGGCCTGCTGCTGGCACTGGACCTGCTCTTCCAGGGTTGGACCCTGCTGCTACTGGGCCTGGCCCTGCGCAACAGCGCTTCCAAGTAAGCCCGGCCCGGCAGCGCATCCGCTGCATTTGCCTGACTACCGCCCGCCATCCCGATGGATCGCGGGCGGTCTGCTTTTGTCCCGATGGACCAGCCCCTGATCCCGGCCTAAAAACCACCGGCCCCGCAATAGCGACCGACGTGGCAGGCCTGCCAGCCAGAACGGCCGTCAGGCCTCGTTCAGGCTGCGCGGCAGCACGCCCAGATCTTCCCAGGCTGCCGGATGGCAGGTGAAGATCAGAATCTGGTGCCGGCTGGCCGCGTCGTAGAGCACCCGCTTCATCTGCCCCAGCCTGCCCTCGTCGGAATGCACCAGTGCATCATCCAGGATGACCAGCGCCGGCCGCCCCGCCTCCTGCAGCAGATCGGCATAGGCGAGCCGCGCCAGTACACCGATCTGTTCCCGGGCGCCATGACTCAAGTCCATCAGCGCGCCGTTCTCCAGCCCCTGGCTGCCCGCCCGCGTGATCTGTCCAGGCACGAGGTCGTCGTCCAGCTCCACGCTGGCTCCCGGAAACAGAATCCGCAGATAACGGTCCAGGTGCTTTTGCAGCGGTGCATGCAGGCGCCGCATCATCTTGCCCCGGGCTGCGTCCAGGCCCTGCAAGAGATAGTCCAGCGCACTGGCCCGTCGCGCCAGGTCTTGCGCACGGCGCTCGGCCTGTTCCAACTGCAGGCGGCGATCCGCCAGATCTTCTTCCAGGCCGGCGCTGCCCATGATGTCCAGGCGGCTCCCCAGTTCGGCCAGCTGGCGCTCGCGCTCCTGGTAGCGCTGCCGCTGTATGCCTTCGCTGTCGGCCAGGCGCTTGACGTCCTGGCGCAGGAAATCAAGATCCAGCGCCTGCAGCTCGGCATCCAGTGCTTCCAGCCGTGCCTGCGCCTGTGCTTCATCGCCACGTGCATTGGCCAGTTCCAGCAAGGCCAGGCGCTGCTGAGCTTCCCGGTCCGGCGCCGTGAGCGCCGCCTGGGCGCGCTGCACCTCAGCCATGGCCGCCGCCAGTTCGGCTTCGGCCACGCCGGCCTGCAGGCGACTGTCCTGCAAAGCCTGCGCCAACTGTTCATGCTGACCTTGCGCCTGCGCGGCCGTCGCACTGGCTTCTTCCAGTCCCGGAATGGCCTCCGGCGCGGCGCTGCCTACTGCCTGGCGTTGCGCCAGCCATTGCCGGGATTCCTGCCACTGCTGGCGGGCCTGTTCCAGTTCAGCACGCAAGGCTGGACTACCCTGGGGCGCATAGCTGGCGGCCACCTGCCGGGCTGCCTCGGACTGCGCCACCAGTTGGTCGTGCTGACGGGCACGAGCCTGCGCCGCACCGACATCGGCCACGTCCAGATCAATCAGCAAGGCAGTCAATTGCTGCTGCAGGCCTTCATGGCTGGCGCGCAGAGCCTCCAGCTCCGCACCGCCCGGCAGAATGCGCAAACTCCCCAGGCCTGGCAGCTGGAATAGCGTCGCTGCCGCCAGCGTAATGCGCCCGTTACCGTCCAGGCGATCATCGCCGGCAAGAATCGTAGCGCCGGCCTGCAATGCATAATCCACAGTCGTCGCAGCCGCTTCCAGGCGGGCCTGGGCCAGACGCACCGATTGTTCCAGGGCCTGCAAGCGCTTGAGATCCGCTGCCGCCAGGCGCTGCTGGCGCGCCTGGGCTTCCAGCTCACGGCAATTGTCCTGCGCAGCTTCCGCTTGCCGCAGGCGTTCTTCCAGCTGTTCCACCTGGCGCTGGGCCACCTGGGCCTGGCGTTCCGCTTCAACGATGCGCTGGCGCAGGCGCGCCGCTTCCAGCATGGACTGCGCCTGCGCATGTGCCTTCAGGGCCTGTTGGGCCAGTTGTTCCTGGCGCGCCAGCGCCGTACGAGCCGCTGCACTGCGTTGCTGCACTACCGCCAGGGCGGCCTGGCGTTCGGCAAGCGCGATTTCCTGTTGGCGCAGATGCTCCACGCGCAGCTGCTGGGCAGCAACCTGCGCCTGACATTGGCGCAGGCGCTCAGCCGCCTCTTTGCGGCGCTCGGCCAGGCCCTCAGCCTGGGCCAGGCGTATCTGCGCCTGTTCGCGCTCCGACGCCAGCTGTTCCCACGGACGTTGCTGCTGAGCTTGGACCTGTTCCGTACGCAGCCGCGCCAGGCGGTCGATGTCCTCGTGGAACAGCGCAATCCGCTGTTCCAGGGTACGCACCTCGTCGCGCAGCGCATCGCGCTGTTTCAAGGCCAATGCATAATCTCCCTTGGGACTGCCGGTCGCCGCGTGCAGCAGTGCGCCACGCGCTTCCCTTACCTGCGCCAGCACTTCGTCGCCGTCGCTGGCTGACAACTCACCCAGGCTGTCACTGAGCGCATCGCGCAATTGCTGTCCCGCATGACGCACACGCTGCGCCAGGTCGTACGCATCCCCCTGGCGTATCCACAACAGGCCGGGCACGCCCATGTCGGAAGGGTCGCTGGCGCCCTTGCGCGCAAAGCGGAAACCCATCATTTCGGCCAGATAATCCTCGGCTTCTGCACCGTCCAGCGCCTTGCCATCAATCAGCAGGTGACAGCGCTTGCGCCCCAGAAACGCCTTGGATAAACGGTATTCCCGGCCTTGCCAGGAAAAATCGACCTCGACCACAGGCGTCGCGGAAGGCTCGTCCCAGGGTCGCAAATAGGCAACGGAACTGGACCGGTGCCGCTCCAGGAATGCCGCCCGTATCGCTTCGGCGACGGTGGATTTGCCAGCCTCATTGGGCGCGGCGATCAGATTCAGGCCAGGCGCCAGGCCCGAGATTTCCAAAGGCTGCCGGAACCGCCTGAACGATTCCAGGCGTACGCGCGTCAATTTCATGCTTCCCTCGCTGGCTGGACGGCTTGCGGCGCTTCATCGCGCCCCCGCCCTGCTTCCAGAATGCGCGCCAGCTCAAGCAAGGCGCCGCGTGCCAGTTCCGCCTGCCCGGCGTCGGCCGCCAGTTGGGCTTCGCGCAACTGGCGCAGTGTTTCCCCGACATAACCGTCGGCGCGCAAGGCGGCCAGGTCCTCGTCGGTAGGTTCCAGGCGCAATGCCGTATCGTCCCACAGCAGTGCCCTTGTCCTGGCTCCGGCCAGGCGGCTGGCCTGTCGCAGGCGCTCGTGGCCCAGCAAGTCCACCGTACCCGACACGCTGACTTGCGCGACGTGCTCCGCCCCCAGCGCCTCGATGGCGTTCAGCGCCTGATCAGCATCCGACTCGCCATGCAGGGCCAGGTCCAGCGAGACCCAGCGGTAGTTGCCCGAGCGCCAGGGTTGCACCTGGGGCCGCGCGCCTGCAGCAGTGATTTCCACCAGCAGGGCATGGCCCGCATCGTTGTCGCGAAAGCGGTCCTGCTCGGGCGTTCCCGAATACCAGCAACGTTCGTCTATACAGCGCATGCCATGCCAATCGCCCATGGCCAGATAATCCAGCCGGCCGCTTTGCACGCGATCGGCCGCAATGGGGTTCGTGGCGTCGATATCTTCGGCCAGCACGCCTTGCACGCTCCCGTGTGCCAGGCCGATACGCGGCAGCCCGGCAGGCGTCTGCGCCTGCCCGAACCAATCCGTCAGGTCGTTATAGGTATGCCGCTGGGTCAGCGGCGCAGGCAGAATGGCGCACTTGCCTTCCAGGATCACCGGCTCCGGCGCCAGGGCCAGGGTGACGTTCGCCGGCACGGCGCCCAGGCGGCGCGCCCTCGCCCAGACCGATTCGGCCAGCGCGGCATCATGGTTGCCGGAAATCATGACCCACGGCCCCGTGAAACCAGCCATGGCCAGAAACATCCGGTGTATGGTCTTGTCGCGGATGCCTTGCGCATCAAACACATCGCCCGCCACCAGCACGGCGTCCGCCTGCCATTGCGTGGCTTGAGCGGCAATGCGCTCGATGACGGCAAAACGTTCGGCAGCCAAAGCCTCAGCATCATCCTCTTCGAACTGTGAAAACACCCTGCCGATCTGCCAATCAGCGGTATGAATGAAACGCAGCACGCGCGACCTCCAGCAATAACAACGCGGAGCAACACCGGATCGGGTCCGGCACTGCTCCGCCATCGACTTCATTTCGTACTCGTCACCAGGCGCCCGGTGCAGCCAGGCCACAGCCGGTCACTCGAGCTGCCGGCCCTGGGGCCAATCAGGCCTGCAGCGGTGTCAACTGGATAACTTCCACCCAGTAGCCGTCAGGATCCTTGATGAACGCAATATCCCTCATGCTGCCATCTTCCAGGCGTTTCTTGAACGGCACCTGCAGGGATTCGAAACGCGCCTGCGCAGCGCGGATATCCGGCACCGTAATACAGAGATGGCCGAAACCGCGCGGCTCGCCATTACCATCGTGATAATGGAACGCCGGGTCGTTCTCGGTGCCGTGGTTGTGCGTCAGCTCCAGCATACCCGCCTGCGCCTTGCGCCACTCGTGACGCTCCGCGGGATCATCCGGCATGACGCCTGGGTCTGCCAGCAACGCGAGAAAATACAGGCTGAAGCCCGCTTTCGGGAAATCATGTTTCTCGACCATAGAGAATCCCAGCACACGGGTATAGAAATCCAGCGAACGCTCGATATCCTTGACCCGCAGCATGGTGTGGTTGAAAACGTAGTCGCGGGTCACGGCTTCGGGATGGGCCGTTACGCCAGGCAGCGAATTGAGGTCTTTGATCGACATGGGTCGGCTCCTGATCAGGTTCTGGGCTGAAAGGCCGCCAGCACAGGCCGGCCGGCGGCACGGCACATTCGTGCGGCGGGCCGCTATGGCAGGGCCGTCTGCCCCACCAAGCGGGACAGGGCCTGCAGGCGGCTGACCCCACGCAGTTTACAACGCCCATCATTGCCTAAGCCCGCATGCAGATCTGCCGACACTGGCCGCCAATCGCCATGCCAACCGCCGAGACGACACATTCATCGTTCACGAATAAGAACGCTGAGTCATGGACCACTCTTGCCTTGCTCAACAAAAAACGCCATGAAACCCGCATGAATAAAGAGTTCCAATGTTTCCCGAAAAGGTTCGGATCGAAAAAAATGATGGTGCACAGCAATAGATTCCGGCGCTATTATCGAGTCCAACGGTACGCCAATGACCTTTCCGGTCATGGACGTCCGGATCTCCTGGATCCCTCTCTCACATAGCGTCACATCATGTCTGCCAAACCTCGCCTGCATATCATTGTCTCCAGCACCCGTCCCGGCCGCGTCGGTCCTAAAATCGCTGCCTGGTTCCAGAAATTCGCCGCCGAACATGGCGGTTTCGACGCCCATCTGGTCGACCTGGCCGATTTCGAACTGCCGGTCTACGACGAGCCCAATCATCCGCGCATGCAGAATTACCAGCATGAACATACGCGCCGCTGGGCAGCCAGCGTTGCAGCCGCCGATGCCTTCGTGTTCGTCACCCCGGAATACAACTTCACGGCACCGCCTGCGCTCTTCAATGCGCTGCAGTATGTCTACAACGAGTGGAACTACAAGCCCGCCAGCTTCGTCAGCTACGCCTATGCCTCGGGCGGCCTGCGCGCCGTACAGGAAGTCAAGACCCTGCTGACCTCGCTCAAGATCGTGCCGCTGGTCGAACAGGTGATGGTGCCGATGTTCCCGCAGCATCTGGGCGAAGATGGCGAGTTCATCGCCAACGAACAGCACACGGCTTCCGCCCAGGCCAGCCTGGATGAACTGCTGCGTTGGACCAAGGCACTGGCGCCGCTGCGTCAGCAGTAAGCCCGCATCCATGCCGGCGGCAGCCGCCGGCACCGGCCAGTATCACGACTGTTGCGCATACTGTTCCCGGCACTCATACGCCGGCCTTCGGGCCGGCGTTTTCCTTGCTGCCGCAGCTTCCCCCTTGCGGCCTGTGCCGATCTGCGGAAAAGCCTGGCGGCTATGCTACGCTCACTCCTGAATTTTCCGGAGACGCCATGCTTTTCCTGCTATCCCCCGCCAAGAAACTCGACTACGACAGCGCCCTGCCCGCGCTGCCGCACACCCAACCCCGCTTCGTGCCGCAATCGACGGAACTGATCCAGGTTCTGCGACAGCTCTCCGCCGACGATATCGCAGCGCTGATGTCACTCAGCCCAGCGCTGGCACAGCTCAATCACGAGCGTTATGCCCAGTGGGAACCCCGGTTCACCGAAGCGGATTCACGCCAGGCGATACTGGCCTTCAATGGTGATGTCTATGAAGGCCTGGACGCCCGCACGCTCGCGCCCAAGGACCTGGAATGGGCGCAGCAACACCTGGCCATCCTGAGCGGCCTGTACGGCGTGCTGCGTCCGCTGGACCTGATGCGTCCGTACCGGCTGGAAATGGGCACTCGCCTGGAAACCGCCAAGGGCAAGACCTTGTACGCCTATTGGGGCGCGCAGATTGCACAGGCGCTACGCGAACAGCTGGCAGAGAGTGACGGCCCCGTCATCAACCTGGCCTCCGAAGAGTATTTCAAAGCCGTGGACCAGAAGGCATTGGGCGCGGAGATCGTGCAATGCGTCTTCCAGGATTGGAAAAACGGCGTCTGGAAGATCATCAGTTTCCATGCCAAGCGCGCACGCGGGCTGATGGCACGTCATGCCATCGAACAACGCGCGCGTTCGCTGGACGACCTGCGCACTTTCAACAGCGAAGGCTATTGCTACGACGCAAGTGCATCCAGCGCCACCAAGCTGGTCTTCCGCCGCCGGTTGGAAGACTGACCCCTGGCATCTATACATGAAACTGCACCATGGATAGCGCCTACGTCATCATGCGCGGCGTTCACCTGACTGCCGTGGTTCTCAGCGGCTGCCTGTTCATGGGGCGAGGCGCCGCCATGCTGCTGGGCAAGCAAGGCATGATGCGGCCAGCGCTGCGCTACGCCAGCTATGCCATAGACACGGTTCTGCTGATCAGCGCCATTGCGCTGGCTACCGTGCTGGCGCTCAATCCCTTGAGCACGCCGTGGCTGGCGCTCAAGATCGGGCTGGTTGTGCTCTATATCGTGCTGGGTTCCCTGGCCCTCAAGCGTGCACGCACCCGGCAAGGCAAGGCACTCGCCTATGCAGCGGCGCTGATCTGTTTCATACTGATCGCACACGTTGCCCATACCCAGGACGCGCTGTTCGGCTGATCCGCCCGCTCGTGCCTGCCTGCCCGGCAGGCACACGCCCCCTCGACTCCGCTGCCCCTGTGTCTTCGCCTCCCCGCCATTGCGACGAGTCCCGCTACCATGCAGACCGACACCCTTCCCCTTTCCCTTTCCGATACGCCCGCCGCCGCTCCGGCAGTTACGCCACCGCGCATTGTCATCCATTACTGCACACAATGCCTGTGGCTGCTGCGTGCCGGGTGGATGGCGCAGGAACTGCTGTCAACCTTCGGCACCGACCTGGGCGAGGTTGCGCTCAAGCCAGGCACCGGCGGCATCTTCCAGATCTACTACAACAATGAACTGATCTGGGACCGCAAGCGCGACCAGGGCTTCCCCGAAGCCAAGACACTCAAGCAATTGGTGCGCGACCGCCTGGACCCGGCCCGGGATCTCGGACATATAGACCGTACCCGCGACCACGGCTGACACCGCCCGACATTGCCGTCGCCTGCCCGGCAGGTAGACACTGAAGTTTGCGCTCCCGTCCAACGGGGGCAGTTCCTGCACGCCTGCAGCCTGCAGTCCGTGTACCTGCCAGCCATCGTTCCCCCTCTTTTCGCTCCCCTCGCAGCCCCACTGGCGGACTTGCCTTAGGCTGATTCCCCATATGCATATACGAAACAATTATTTTGATTGTGCATACAGGAGGCCGAATAATGCATAAAACGCATAAATCATGGAACTCCGACAACTCGAAGCCTTTACCGCCGTCATGGCTGCGGGCAGTATTACCGGCGCCGCCCGGCAACTGAACCGTTCACAGTCCATGATCACCCGCCAGATCCAGGATCTGGAGGCGGAGCTTGGCTATGACCTGCTGCACCGCAACGGCCCGCGCATCAAGCCGACCCTGCTGGCCTCGCATCTGTACGAGGAAGCCGAACGCATCATTTCCAGCGTGCGCCGCATCCAGCAACAGGTGCGCGAAGGCCGGGCGCATGAACAGCCCCTGCTGATTTCTTCGATTTCCTCGCTGGCGCTGGGCCTGATGCCGCAGGCGCTGGCCCGGTTCCAGCCGGAGCTGGCAACGCGCAAGGTACATTTGCGCACGATGACCCCCGAGCGCGTCGTCAACGAAGTGCTGCACCGCACTACCACCATCGGACTGTGCAGCCTGCCGGTGGATCACTATGGCGTGCAGGTGCATTGGATCGCGGAAGCGCCCTGCGTCGCCGTACTGCGCGCAGATGATCCGCTGGCCGCCAGGCAAGTTGTACGCATGGCGGACCTGGCCGATCGGCCCCTCGTCGGCATGGACAACCCGCATCGCCTGCAGCACCGGCTCAATGAGGCCCTGCATGGCCGCCTGCCCGAGATCGCCACCACGACTTCGGCCAATGCCCAGGTACTGGTGCGCGCTGGCCTGGGTGTCGCCATTCTCGAACCGCTGACCGTGCTCGGTGCACCGCTACAAGGACTGGTGCACCGGCCCCTGGATCTTCACCTGCCGTTCTATTTCGGTGCCCTGACCCCGCAAGGCGCGGACTTGCCGCCCCTGGTCACCGGGCTCCTGGATACCATGCGCGAGATCGCTGCCGGACTGCCGGGCTGCGTCCTGCACGCCCCCGACCAACATGCTCGCCTGGTTCAGGCGCAGGCCAGCTGATCCCGCTTTCCCGCACCTGCGTGCGTCAGCCACTTTTTATTGCTTTGCCATGACAACCACCTCATCTTCTTCCTCCATTTCCTGTCAGGCGGGGCTAGAAGCCCTGCGCCAGCGCTATGAGCACGACCTCAGCCTGCTGTGCCTGCCCGCTCGCCGCTGGACGCCTGTGCAAGAAGCAGACGGCCAGGAAGTCCTGGACGTGGCCATTATCGGTGCCGGCATGGCCGGGCTGGCCCTGTCGACGGCATTGCGCCACCTGGGTCTGCAGACGCGCAACTTCGACCAGTCGCCGGCCGGCCATGAAGGCCCCTGGGCCACGACGGCACGCATGGAAACCCTGCGCTCACCCAAGGAGCTGGCCGGACCTGCCCTGGGCTTTGCCGCGCTGACCTTCCGCGCCTGGTTCGAAGCCCAATGGGGTCAGGCAGCCTGGGAGGCGCTCGACAAGATCCCGCGCCTGCAATGGATGGATTACCTGCGCTGGTACCGTGAAGTAAGCGGCGCTGACGTGCGCAACCTGCAGCAGGTCACGGCCGTCCAGCCTCGTGCCGACCAGCTCGTGGCCTTGCAGATGCGCGATCTGTCTGGCGGGGGCTCCTACCAGGTGCTGACACGCCATGTCGTGCTGGCGACCGGACGCGACGGCCTGGGCGGCGCCTGGGTGCCGGAATGGAGCCAACAGTTGCCACGCCCGCTCTGGGTGCACTCCTCCGACACCTGGGACGGCGACATCATGCGCGGCAAGCGCGTGCTGGTCATCGGCGGCGGGGCATCCGCCATGGACAGCGCGGCCACTGCGCTGGAAGCGGGCGCCAGCAGCGTACACCTGCTGATCCGGCGCCCGGAACTGCCGCGCGTCAATAAGGGCAAGGGGTCCGGCAGCCCTGGCGCCACCCATGGCTATCAGCATCTGCCTGACGAATGGAAATGGCGCATCCGCCATTACATCCAGCAGCAGCAGGTTCCGCCCCCACACGGCAGCACGCTGCGTGTCTCGCGCCATGAGAATGCCTATTTCCACCTGGATGCCGCCATCCAGGGCGTAGAAGTGCATGCCGGAGAACAATCCCTGACCTTGCAAACGCGCCAAGGCCCGATACAGGGCGATATCGTCATTTTTTGCACCGGATTCCGGCCGGATTGGCATTTGCGGCCTGAATTCGCCCCTTTCGCCGCCCATGTTCAGCTGTGGCAGGACAGGTTCCCCGTTCCCGCCGGCCAGGAAGATGCGGAGCTGGCGAATTCCCCCTATCTGGGCAGCCTGTTCGAGTTCCAGCAAAAGGAACCCGGCCATTGTCCAGGGCTGGAACGCGTGCACTGTTTCTGCTATCCGGCTGCGCTCAGCATGGGAACAGTGTCGGGCGACATCCCGCAGATCAGTGATGGCGCCCGCCGCCTGGCCCAGGGCCTGGCAGGCGCGCTGTATACCGAGGACATCGCGCTGCACTACGAACGCCTGGTCCAGTTCGCCGAGCCTGAACTGGATGGCAGCGAATGGACGCCCGCGCCCCTGCCCCCCTACGCCGGGGCGCCAGCATGACACAGTGGCTGTTGCGCCGCTTCGGCCAGGCTGCCCTGGTCATACTGGCGATGACCGTCATCGTGTTCGTCGGCCTGCATGCGATCGGCAACCCCGTCGATATCCTTATCGGCGACGACATGAACCAGGAAGAACGCCTGGCTGCCATCGCCAGGCTGGGCCTGGACCAGCCGCTGTGGCGGCAATACCTGCTATTCCTGCAAAATGCGCTGGTGGGCGACCTGGGCAAGAGTTTCGTGTATGGCGAGGACGCCATCCATCTGATCCTGGACCGCCTGCCGGCCACGCTGGAACTGGCAGTCGCTGCGCTGCTGCTGGCCATCGTGCTGGGCGTGCCCCTGGGCCTGTATGCCGGCCTGCGCCCTGAATCGCCGCTGTCCCGGCTGTTGATGAGCGGCAGCATCGTCGGCTTTTCCCTGCCGGCCTTCTGGGTCGGGCTGATGCTCATCATGGTCTTCAGCGTACAGCTCGGTTGGCTGCCGGCCAGCGGGCGCGGCCCGACGCGCAGCCTGCTGGGCATAGAGTGGTCCTGGCTGACGCTGGAAGGCCTGCGCCATATGATTCTGCCGGCGCTGAACCTGGCGCTGTTCAAAATATCACTGGTCATGCGGCTGACGCGCGCCGGCGTGCGTGAAGTGCTGCCACAGGATTTCGTCAAATTTGCACGTGCCAAGGGCTTGTCCGACGCTCGTATCGTGGTGGTCCACGTGCTGCGCAATACCCTGATTCCACTGGTGACCGTGCTCGGCCTGGAGTTGGGTTCCACCATTGCCTACGCCGTGGTCACGGAATCCATCTTCGCCTGGCCCGGTGCAGGCAAGTTGATTCTCGACAGCATCAATACCCTGGACCGGCCCGTCATCGTCGCGTACCTGATGGTTGTCGTCGTGATTTTCGTGACGCTTAACCTGCTGGTGGACCTGGCCTATCGTGTCCTGGACCCGCGAGTACGACTGGAGGCAAAAGCATGAGCACGCCTGCCGCCCCGCACACGCCAGCGACCCGGGCACAATCCATCTGGCGCCAGATGGCAGGTGATTTCTTCGCCTCGCGCATGGCCTGCGCCGGCCTGCTGTTCCTGTTGCTGGTGATCGCTGCCGCGTTGTTCGCCCCATTCATCACGCCCCAGGACCCCTATGACCTGATGCAGCTGGATGTCATGGATTCCCGCCTGCCGCCGGGCGCCATCAGCACAGAACAAGGCTATACCTACTGGCTGGGCACGGATGGCCAGGGCCGAGACCTGTATTCGGCCATCATCTACGGCCTGCGCATCAGCCTGTTCGTGGGTATCGGCTCGGCGCTCATCGCCGCCGTGCTGGGCACGGTCATTGGATTGGTCGCCGCCTATGCCGGCGGCCGGATCGACGCGCTGATCATGCGCATTGTCGATCTGCTGCTCTCCTTCCCGACGATCCTGATGGCCTTGATGATCCTGGCCTATATGGGCAAGGGCATAGGCAATGTGATGCTGACGCTGGTGCTGCTGGAATGGGCCTACTACGCCCGCACCGTACGCGGTCAGGCCCTGGTGGAATCGCGGCGTGAATACGTCGAGGCGGCGCGCGGCCAGGGCATTCCGCAGTGGCGTATCGTGCTGGGCCACATTTTGCCCAACTGCCTGCCGCCCTTGCTGGTGATCGCCGCGCTGCAGGTCGCACGCGCCATCACGCTGGAAGCCACGCTGTCCTTCCTTGGCCTGGGGGTGCCCATTACCGAGCCGTCCCTGGGGCTGCTGATTTCCAATGGCTATCAGTACCTGCTGTCGAACGAATACTGGATCAGCTTTTTTCCCGGCATCGCGCTGCTGCTGACCATCGTCGCCATCAACCTGGTGGGAGACCAGATGCGCGACGTGCTCAATCCGCGCCTGCAGAAGTGAGGACCGCATGAATCCAGCCATCCACTCCCCCATGCCCCCGGCCAGCACGCCAACGCTGGAGGTGCGCAACCTGCATACCCAGTTCCAGACGCGTGCCGGTACCCTGCCCGTGGTCAATGGCGTGTCCTTCACGCTGGAACGCGGCAAGGTATTGGGCCTGGTCGGTGAATCCGGTTCCGGTAAATCCGTCACCGGCTTCTCCATCATGGGCCTGCTGGACGCCCAGGGCCGCATCAGTGCCGGCGAAGTGCTGTTCCAGGGCCAGGACCTGGCCAGTCTCTCGCCCAAGGCGATGCGTGCTATCCGCGGCAACCGCATTGCAATGATCTTTCAGGACCCGATGGCCACGCTCAACCCGGTGTTGCGCATAGACCGCCAGATGCTGGAAGCCGTTCTGGCCCATCAGCGCATGGACAAGCGCAGTGCGCTGGCCCATTGCCGCGACGTGCTGGCGCGCATGGGCATCCCCAGCCCGGAAGAGCGCCTCAAGGCCTATCCGCACCAGCTTTCCGGCGGCATGCGCCAGCGTGTGGCCATCGCCATCGGCCTGCTCAATTCCCCGGACCTGATCATTGCCGACGAACCCACGACTGCACTGGACGTCACTATACAGGCGCAGATTCTCTCTGAAGTCCAGACAATGGTGCGAGAAACCGGTACAGCAATGATCTGGATCAGCCATGACCTGTCCGTGGTCGCTGGCCTGGCCGATGATGTCGCGGTGATGTACGCCGGGCGCATTGTCGAGCATGGTCCGGTCGATGCGGTACTCGACCAGCCCCAGCATCCATATACCCAGGGCTTGATCAACAGCCTGCCCAGCGCCAACCGGCGTGGCGAGCGCTTGCGCCAGATCAGCGGCATGGCGCCCAACCTGCTGGACCTGCCGCCCGGCTGTGCCTTTGCGCCACGCTGCCCGCGCGCCAATGCTACCTGTACCACCCCGCCGCCTATCGTCACGGCTGCCCCTGCGCACGCGGGTGCCCAAGCTCATACGGTGCGCTGCTACTTCCCCGGCCGCTCCCCTGATATGGCAGGAGCCCAACCATGACCATCACTGCCGAGAATCTGCCAGCCCTGGTCGATCTGCAATCCGTCCGCAAGGACTTCGGCGCTCGCCCCGAGCCGGGCGCCTGGGGCCGGTTGATGCGCCGCTTGCACCTGGAGCATCCCCCGGCCGTCACGCATGCGCTCGATTCCGTCAGCCTGACGGTACAGCCCGGCGAAGTGGTGGGCCTGGTGGGTGAATCCGGTTGCGGCAAATCCACGCTGGGCCGGATCGCGGCCGGCATGCTGGAAGCCAGCGCCGGGCAGGTCAGGCTGCTGGGCCACGACATACGGAATATGAATGCGGCACAACGGCTGCAAGCACGCCTGGCGATCCAGATGGTGTTCCAGGACCCGCTGTCCAGCCTGAACCCGCGCCTGCGCGTCAACCGCATCGTCGGCGAGGCGGCACGCCTGCATGGCCTGACAAACGCCGCCGAATCCGATGACTACGTCTGCGCACAGCTGGAACGCGCCGGTCTGGATCCACGCCTGCGCTTTCGCTACCCGCACCAGTTCAGCGGCGGCCAGCGCCAGCGCATCGGCATCGCCCGGGCACTGGCGGTGCAGCCACGCATGCTGGTGTGCGACGAAGCCGTCGCTGCGCTGGATGTGTCTATCCAGGCGCAGATACTCAATCTTTTCATGGACCTGCGTGAAGAGCTCGGTTTGTCCTACCTCTTCATCAGCCACGACCTGGGCGTCGTGCGCCACCTGTGCGACCGCGTCGCGGTGATGTACCTGGGCCGCATCGTCGAAACTGCGCCGGTGGAGGAACTGTTTGCCAACCCGCAGCACCCTTATACACGCGCGCTGCTGGCCGAGATTCCCCGCATCGACGTGCGCAAGGTGCATTTCAATCCGCTGCGCGGCGAGATTCCCAGCCCCATGGCGCCGCCTGCGGGCTGCCACTTCCATCCCCGCTGCCCGCAGGCCATGCCGCGCTGCCGGCAGGAAGTCCCGCAACTCAAGGGGATTGCCGTGCGCCACTACAGCGCCTGTCATCTCAACGACGCGGCTTGAATGCCATGCCGCACATTTTTTCCCCATCCAACCTGGAATAAGGACCTGGCCATGAAACCCATCAAACTTTCGGTGCTGGCCGCCGCAGCCTTGCTGGTCAGCGGCACCACCTTCGCGCAGACCCTGACCATAGGCTTTGCCGACCCGATCTCTTCAGTCGATCCGCAACTCAACAATCATGCGGGCGACCGCTCGCTGGCACTGCACTTCTGGGATTCCCTGGTGGAATCGCGCGACGGCGGCAAGCTGTTGCCCGCACTGGCTGAAAGCTGGCAGGCGCTGGACCCGACCACCTGGGAATTCAAGCTGAACCCGGCGATCAAGTGGCAGGATGGCACGCCTGTCAGCGCCGAGGACATTCTTTTCTCCTTCGAGCGTGCCCGCAATGTGCCGGGTTCCGTCGCCTCCTATTCGGGGGCACTGCGCTCGGTGGCAGCGGTGGAATCGCCCGATCCGCACACCGTGATCGTCAAGACCAAGGCCCCCTCGCCCAATCTGCCGCTGGAAATCGCCTCCATCTATGTCGTCAGCAAGCATGTCGGCGAGAAAAGCGCGACGGAAGACTACAACTCCGGCAAGGCAGTCATCGGTTCCGGCCCCTACAAGTTCGTGTCCTACGTGCCGGGCGACCGCACCATCATGGAACGCAACCCTGACTACCGTGGCCCGGCCCCGCACTGGGAGCGCGTGAACTACCGCTACATCAACAATGGCGCCGCCCGTACTGCTGCCCTGCTGGCCGGCGACGTCGATGTGATCGACAAAGTAGCGGTGACCGACGTGACCAAGCTGAAGAACACCCCTACGGTCGAGGTCTATACCTACCCCGGCCTGCGCGTCCTGCTGCTGCAACCGAGTTTCCGCCCCGGCAGCAATGAATTCATCAAGGACAACGCCGGCAAGCCGCTGCCGGAAAACCCCTTGCTGGACGTGCGAGTGCGCCAGGCGCTTTCGCTGGCCATCAACCGCCAGGCCATCGTCGACCGCATCCTGCAAGGCACCGTGACGCCCGCCAATCAGTGGATGCCCAAGGACACGTTCGGCTTCAACCCGGAAATCCCCGAGATTCCCTATGACGCCGCTGCCGCCAAGCAATTGCTGGCGGACGCCGGTTTCCCGGAAGGTTTCCAGATCACGATACACGTCCCCGGCGATCGTTATCCGCAAGCGCCTGAAACCGCACAGGCCGTGGCGCAATTCTGGGCTCGCATCGGTGTGAAAACGCACGTCGAAGTCGTGCCCTGGTCGGTTTACGCCAGCCGCGCCGGCAAGAACGAATTCGCCGTCAGCGTCCTGGCCTGGGGCAACGGCACAGGCGAAGCCGGCTACGGCCTGCTGCAGACACTGGCCAGCAACGACCCGGCACAGGGCCGCGGCATCAGCAATTGGGGCCGCTACAGCAACGCTGCAGTAGACAAGGCGCTGGACGACGCCAATGCTGAATTCGATGCCGAGCGCCGGGCTGCCATCTTCCAGGGCGCTGCCAAAATCGTCAGCGATGAAGTCGGCCAGATCCCGCTGTTCCACTACAAGAACATCTGGGCGGCCAAAAAGGGCCTGAAGGTGGTCCCCCTCCTCAGCGACCGCACGACCGCGCTGCAGGTCAGCCCGGTCACCCAGCAATAAGCCGCAACACCCTACTGGAGCCTACGCAACGCCATGAGCATGCTTGACATCACTCCCGGGGACGCATTGATCGACGTCCCCCGCCGCATCTCCGTCCAGGGCCTGGCGCCGGACGAAGTCATCACCCTGCGCAGCCGTACCGTGCGCGGCCCCGGCGTGATGTGGCATGCCCAGGCGCGCTATCGCGCCGATGCCAGGGGCACAGTGGACCTGAGCCGTGACGCGCCGCTGGACGGCAGCTATGCCGGCATTTCGCCGATGGGCCTGATCTGGTCGCAATCACCGGAACAGGACGGCTCGCCCCGCGAAGTATTCCACACTGAAGCCTGCGCCCCGCTGACGACCGAACTGCAATTGCTGCGCGGCGCGGACATCGCGGCACGAGGCACGCTGGTGCAGCGCCTGCGCGTCGACGGCGTGCAGCGTGAAGACATACGAGAAGACGGGCTGGTCGGCACCCTCTATACCCCGGCCACGCCCGGCCCGCATCCGGCCGTCATGATCCTGAACGGCTCGGGCGGCGGCATCAACGAGCCGCGCGCCGCGCTCTATGCGTCGCATGGCTATGCCGCCTTCGCCCTCGGCTACTTCAAGGCGCCGGGATTGTCGGACTACATTTCCGACACCCACCTGGAATACTTCGAGCGCGGCCTGCAATGGCTGCACCAGCGGGTACGCCCGCAGCATGGGTTCGTTGCCCTGAGCGGCCAATCACGCGGAGGCGAGCTGGTCCTGCTGCTGGGCTCGTTGCTGCCGGAGCTGGTCAGCGCCGTCATTGGCTACGTGCCTGGCGCGGTCGTGCATTGCGCGCAGAATGCATGCAATCCGGCCACCGGCCGTGACGGCCCCGCCTGGTGGTGGCGCGGACAGCCGTTGCCGCATCTGTGGGAAAACAACCGCAACGCCACCTGGGAGCCCTGGGACAACGGCCCGGAACCGCGCCGCCACACACAGGCCATCCTCACTGGATTGCAGGATGCGGACGCCGTGGAACGGGCCCGCATCCGCGTGGAACAGATCCAGGGGCCGGTACTGCTGCTGTCGGGGCAGGACGATGGCTCCTGGCCCTCCAGCCTGTACGGCCGCATGGTCGAGGAACGCCTGCAGCAATTCGACCACCCGTGGCCAGTGGAGCGCTACGACTACGAAGATGCCGGGCACTCCATCCTGTTCCCCTACGTACCCACCACGCAATTGATCTATCGCCACCCGGTCTCGGGCCGTCTGAGCACCACCGGTGGCTCGCCCGCCGTCAATGCCGGCGCAGATGCCGATTCCTGGCAGCGCGTGCGCGCTTTCCTCGAACGTGCCGTGGCTGCCCGCGCCGCCGAACGCTCGCACGGCTGATGGCCCAGCGACAACCTACCGAGAAGAACCACAGAGACGACATGGACCTGATCGACCAACTCACGCAACTGGACGCCTTTCCCGACACACTGGCCTTGCGCCACCGGCGTGACAAGATAGTCGCGGCCAGCCAGGGCAGTTACGATGCCCTGTTCGACCCAACCCTGCCTGGCCTGGGCCTGCGCACCCGATTGCAGGTGGCCGAGCGCGTCGCCGCGCTCAGCGACAGCAGCGCGCTGCAACAGCACTATGCCAGCCGCCTGGATACGCCCGGGCTGACGCAAGACAGCGCAGCTATCAGCAGTGCTGCCCTGGTTTTTGCCGAAAAACTGACGCGTCGTCCGGTCGATGGCGACCGCGCCGCCATCGACGCCCTGCTGGCGGCCGGCCTGGATGCGCCCGCCATCATCACGCTGGCGCAATTGATTGCCTTCGTTACCTTCCAGGTCCGTGTCATCGCCGGCCTGGATGCGCTCAAGCACAGCAGCGCGCCGGCTGCGGATGCTGTAACGCCACCGGCCGACACAGCGCCCTTCGTCCACCCGGCCCATCTGCCCAAGCCTGGGGAAACGCTGAACATCAAGGGCTACACCAGTGCCAGCCTGGACTGGAAGGCCTGGGTGCCCGTGCTGCAACTGGACCAGGCCACCCCCGAGCAGCTTGCCATCCTGGAAGCCAGCCATCCCACCGCCAAAACCAGCGACTACTATCTGGCACTGATCCAGCAGCCTCGCATCCTGCAGGAACGCTCCACGGTATTCAATGCCATCATGTATGCGCCGGGGGGCATGTCACGCGCGGAGCGGGAACTGGCCAGCACCGTGGTGTCACGCGTAAATGGCTGCGTCTATTGCGCATCAGTGCATGCCCAGCGTTTCGAGCAGCTTGCCAAGCGCAACGACGTTATTGCACAAGTCTTCGAAGACCCTGACACAGCCGGCACCAACGCGCGCGAACGCGCCATCGTGCAACTGGCGCTCACGCTCACCCGCCAACCCGGACACCTGGCGGCAAGCGACCTGCAAGCGCTCTACGCCGCCGGCCTGACCGCGGCTGAAATCCTGGATGGCATCCACAGCATCGCGATCTTCGCCTGGGCCAACCGCCTGATGCTGAACCTGGGCGAGCACGTCTGGCCGGTCCAGCCGGCCTGAACACCGTCACAACGCCAGATTGGACATAATCGCTACGTACGCTCTGGACGTGAAAAACCCGCCTTTTGCACTGTTTTCTTATAAGGAAAACACGTTATCCGAAGACAACAAGTGTGGCGGGTTGCGTTAGGAAAAGTATCTTCCTGATCAAGCAGGTAAATCAAGTAAAGCATCGCCGCGTGAGCACACCTACATCACAAGATCCGGCGCATCCATTGGCGTGTTGCGGCGCACGGCGCGGTCAGCTTCGGAGGACAGGATGGCCGCTTCCGGTTGGCGATGGCAGGCCTGCACTGCCGGGTCGTTTTCGTCACCGCCGTTCAGAAGGGGGCAACGGGCGAATAGCGCAGCCACCCAATCGGAAAAGGCACGCACCTTGGGCGAAAGCTGGCGGCTTTGCAGGTACAGCAGGGAAATAGGAATGGGGGAAGGCTTCCACTGCGGCAGCACTTCCACCAATTCACCATTCAGCAGGTGCGGCAGGGCCAGAAACCGTTGTGTCTGAATCAGGCCAAAGCCTTGCACGCCGCACTTCAGATGCGCCAGCCAATCATTGACGGAAACAATGCCTGGCACATCCACCTGCCGCTCCTCGCCCTCAACGATGAAATCCCACGCGCAGTTGCGTCCGGAGGCGCAAAAATAGTGCACGGCATGGTGAGCCTGCAAATCTTCCAGGCGCTGCGGCACGCCATGGCGTTCGATATACGCCGGCGCCGCGCACGTGGCCGCTTGCACGATGCCGATACGGCGTGCCACCAGGCTGGAGTCTTCAAGCTGCCCATAGCGGATCACGCAATCTACGGCATCCTGAACCAGGTCGACATGCCGGTCTCCGAGACCAATCACCAGCTCGACATCAGGGTACTGGGTATGGAACTCGCACAGCGAGGGCAACAGTATCTGGTGGCCGATGGAAGGCGGAACATCCACCCGCAGACGCCCCTGCGGACGTGACGCGGCATCCTGCAGGCAGGCCTCGGTTTCCTCCACTTCCGCCAGGATGCGCGTGCTGTGCCGATAGTAGGCCGCGCCATCCGGCGTCAAGCTGATACGCCGCGTCGTGCGGTTCAGGAGGCGCACACCCAGGTGGCGCTCAAGGTTCTGGATGATGGTGGTGACCGTGGTACGCGGCAGAGCCAGCCTGTCGGCAGCACGCGTAAAGCTGTTGGTTTCAACGACCCCCACGAAAACCTGCATGGCCTGGAAGCGGTCCATGGTCATTCCCGGTAAACGAATTGGCACCAGCATAACCTGGAACATTCGCCGATTGTTCGAATTTACCGACTAGTGTTACCCAAAACACACTGTTTATCCGAAACGGTAAAGCGCACAGAATCCCACCATCCAGAAAAAAGCCCACCTGCTGCTGCATCGCAGCAACGACACACGCTGCCATGGCGTGCATGCCGGGGGGCTGCCTTTCTCTTCCATCCAAGCTCAAGGAAAACCCATGACGGTCCATCGTCCCCGTTACGCCGCGCTCGTTTTGGCCGCCGCGCTGGTTGCCACTGGCGGCTACCTTGCATTCGGCCCATCGCCAGGCGCAG
This sequence comes from Kerstersia gyiorum, assembly GCF_048595715.1. Taxonomy (NCBI): domain Bacteria; kingdom Pseudomonadati; phylum Pseudomonadota; class Betaproteobacteria; order Burkholderiales; family Alcaligenaceae; genus Kerstersia; species Kerstersia gyiorum. The sequence continues at coordinate 1,847,118 of NZ_CP169556.1, read as the reverse complement.
GCACGGCCCAGGCACAGCCAGCACCGCCTGCCGGTGCACCGGTAGATGTCGCGCCCGCGTTCACGCGTTCCATCGTCGATTGGCAACGCTATTCCGGCCGGCTCGAAGCCATCGAACATGTCGAAGTACGCCCACAGGTGTCGGGCACGCTCACCCGCATCCACTTCAAGGATGGCGCGCTGGTCAGGAAAGGCGATGATCTGTTCACCATAGACCCGCGCCCCTACGCCGCCGAAGTGGACCGGGCCTCCGCCCAACTGGCCGCCGCCCGCGCACGCGTGTCGTACACCGCATCAGAACTGGCGCGCGGCAAGCGCCTGATGTCCGAAAACGCCATCGCACGGCGCGACTTCGAAGAAAAGGAAAATGCCGCACGCGAGGCAGCCGCCAACCTGCAGGCTGCGCAAGCCGCCCTGGATACCGCCCGCATCAACCTGGGCTACACACGCATCACCGCCCCAATGGATGGCCGTGTCTCGCGCGCCGAAGTCACCGTGGGCAATGTGGTCTCGGCAGGAGGCACCGCCCAGCCGCTGACAAGCCTGGTTTCCGTGGCACGCATCTACGCAGCCTTCGACGTGGACGAACAAACCTTCCTGCGCTACGTGAACCCCAGCCGCGCCACCGGTGCTGAGGTAGCGGTAGAACTGGGCCTTGCAAACGAAGACGGCTATTCACGCTCAGGCACCGTGCAATCCGTGGACAACCAGCTCGATACCAGTTCAGGCACCATCCGCGTACGCGCGGTGTTCGACAACCCCGACGGGCTGCTGCTGCCCGGCCTCTACGCCCGCATCCGCCTGGGCGGCAGCGCGCCGCACGACGCCACCCTGATCGAAGAGCGCGCCATCGGTACCGACCAGAACCGACGCTTCGTGCTGGTCGTCGATGACAACAACCGGGCCAGCTACCGCGAAGTCAGGCTGGGCGCGAATATCGGCCCGCTGCGCGTCGTGGAACAGGGCCTGGCGCCTGGCGAACGCATCGTGGTCAACGGCCTGCAGCGGGTACGCCCTGGCGACACGGTTGCCCCCAAGCTCATCTCCATGGATGCCGGACCTGAGGCGGTACTCACGGCCTCGGCCACCCTGAACGAAACGGCGCAAGCCGCCACGGCTTCGTCGAAGTAAGCGCCGCCAGGAACCTCCATGAATATTTCCCGATTCTTTGTCGACCGGCCCATTTTCGCCGGCGTACTTTCGGTCCTGGTCCTGCTGGGCGGCCTGCTGGCCATGTTCCAGCTGCCGATTTCCGAATACCCCGAAGTCGTACCGCCGTCTGTCGTGGTGCGCGCGCAGTACCCCGGCGCCAACCCGAAAGTCATCGCCGAAACCGTGGCTTCGCCGCTGGAGCAATCCATCAATGGCGTCGAAGACATGATGTACATGCAGTCGCAGGCCAACAGCGACGGCAGCCTCACCTTGACGGTGTTCTTCAGTCTGGGCGTGGACCCCGACAAGGCCCAGCAACTGGTGCAGAACCGCGTCGCGCAGGCCCTGCCCCGGCTGCCGCAGGACGTGCAGAGGCTGGGCGTCACCACCGTGAAAAGCTCGCCCACCCTGACGCTGGTGGTGCACCTCATTTCCCCGGACGAGAAGTACGACGCCACGTACCTGCGCAACTACGCCATTCTCAACGTGAAAGACCGCCTGGCGCGCATCTCTGGCGTGGGCGAAGTCGCTGTGTGGGGCGCGGGCGACTATGCCATGCGAGTCTGGCTCGACCCGCAGAAGGTCGCCCAGCGCGGCCTGACTGCCATGGATGTAATCAACGCCATACGCGAACAGAACGTACAGGTTGCCGCCGGCACCATCGGCGCTTCGCCCAATGACGGCAACGTTCCCATGCAGTTTTCCGTGAATGCGCACGGCCGCCTGCAAAGCGAAACCGAGTTCGGCGAAATCATCCTCAAAACCTCGGCTGGCGGTGCCGTCACACGGCTGGCAGACGTGGCGCGGGTGGAACTGGATGCCCAGGAATACGCCTTGCGCTCGCTGCTGGACAACCGCTCTGCCGTCGGCATGGGCGTCATGCAATCACCCGGTTCAAATGCATTGGAAGTCTCCAGCCAGGTCCGCGCAGCCATGGAGGAAATGGCGCAGGACTTCCCGCCCTCGGTGGAGTACCGCATCGAGTACGACCCCACGCAGTTCGTGCGCGCCAGCATCAAGGCCGTGGTGCATACGCTGCTGGAAGCCATCGCGCTGGTCGTGCTGGTCGTCATCATTTTCCTGCAAACCTGGCGCGCCTCCATCATTCCGCTGTTGGCCGTGCCGGTTTCCATCATCGGCACCTTCGGCCTGCTTCTGATGTTCGGCTATTCGATCAATGCCCTGTCGCTATTCGGCATGGTGCTGGCGATAGGCATCGTGGTGGATGATGCCATCGTGGTGGTGGAAAACGTCGAACGCAACATCGCCGCAGGACTGCCACCCCGGGACGCAACCTATCGCGCCATGCAGGAGGTCAGCGGCCCCATCATCGCTATCGCACTGACGCTGTGCGCGGTCTTCGTACCGCTGGCGTTCATGACCGGGCTGACAGGCCAGTTCTACAAGCAATTCGCCATGACCATCGCCATCTCGACGGTGATCTCGGCCTTCAACTCGCTCACGCTGTCGCCCGCGCTGTCCGCCCTGCTGCTCAAGGGACACCATGACGCCCCGGATGCGCTCACGCGCATCATGAACCGCCTGTTCGGGCCGTTCTTCCGCTGGTTCAACGGTTTCTTCGGCCGCAGTTCAGACCGCTACGCCAACGGCGTCACTGGTGTCATCCGCCGCAAATCAGCCTCCATGGCGGTCTACGCCGTGCTGCTGGCAGCGACAATCCTGGTCGGCAATGCCGTGCCTGGCGGTTTCGTGCCTGCGCAGGACAAGCAATACCTGATCGGCTTCGCGCAACTGCCCAATGGCGCCTCGCTCGATCGTACAGAAGCCGTCATCCGTCGCATGAGCGAAATCGCCCTGGCACAGCCCGGCGTCAAAAGCACCATTGCCTTCCCGGGGCTGTCGATCAACGGCTTCACCAACAGCTCCAGCGCCGGCATCGTGTTCGTCACCCTGGACGAATTCGACGAACGCGGCAGCCCTGATCTGACGGGCGACGCCATCGCTGCCACGCTGAACCAGCAGTTCGGGGAAATCAAGGGATCGGTGGTTGCAGTCTTCCCGCCCCCGCCCATCCTGGGCCTGGGTACGCTGGGCGGATTCAAGCTGCAGATCGAAGACAGGGGCGCACAGGGCTACGAAGCGCTGGACCAGGCCACCCAGGCCTTCGTCGCCAGGGCGGCGCAAACGCCAGAACTGGGCCCGACGTTCTCGAACTACCAGGTCGCCGTCCCGCAGATCGACGTTGACCTGGACCGAGTCAAGGCGCGCCAGTTGGGCGTTCCCGTCACTGATGTATTCGACACCATGCAGGTCTATCTGGGCTCGATGTACGTCAACGACTTCAACATTTTCGGCCGCGTCTTCCAGGTACGCGCCCAGGCCGATGCGCCCTTCCGTGCCCACCCCGAGGACATCCTGCAGTTGAAGACCCGCAACACCGACGGCGGCATGGTGCCCCTGTCGTCGCTGGTCACCGTCAAGCAAAGCTTCGGGCCGGAAATGGTGGTGCGCTACAACGGCTACGCGGCTGCCGACATCAACGGCGGCCCGGCGCCTGGGTTCTCGACCAACCAGGCCCAGGATGCAGCGGCGCGCATCGCAGCGGAAGTCCTGCCGCGCGGCTTCCAGATCGAGTGGACCGACCTGGCCTACCAGCAGATGCTGGCTGGCAACGCAGGCCTGTGGGTCTTCCCCATCAGCGTACTGCTGGTCTTCCTGGTACTCGCCGCGCTGTATGAAAGCCTGACGCTGCCGCTGGCCGTCATTCTGATCGTGCCCATGAGCGTCCTGGCGGCCTTGACCGGCGTCTGGCTGACTGGCGGCGACAACAACGTCTTCACCCAGATCGGGCTGATGGTGCTGGTCGGCCTATCGGCCAAGAACGCCATCCTCATCGTGGAGTTCGCCCGGGAACTGGAAATGAGCGGCAGCTCACCGGTAGAAGCCGCCATCGAAGCCAGCCGCCTGCGCCTGCGGCCCATCCTCATGACGTCCATTGCCTTCATCATGGGCGTGGTGCCTCTGGTGCTTTCCACCGGCGCGGGTGCGGAAATGCGCCAGGCCATGGGCATCGCCGTGTTCTTCGGCATGCTGGGTGTCACCCTGTTCGGCCTGTTCCTCACCCCCGTGTTCTACGTCCTGCTGCGCAAGCTCGGCAAAGGCCCGCTGCACAGCGCCAACAAGCACGCCCCCATCATTCATCACCAGGAGCCAGCCCCCATGCCTTCCCAGGCCAGCCAAGGAGGCCAGCCATGACCATGCGCCCCTCCATTACCCATGGTTCCGCCATGCTCGCCTTGCTGCTGACGCTGGCAGCGTGCACGACAGGCCCGCAATACCAGCGCCCGGAAATCAGCACGCCGGCAGCCTACAAGGAAGCGGCCCCAGGTGCCGCCGGCCTGGACGGCCACGCCGGCGGCACCTGGCAGGCTGCCCGCCCGGCCGATGATGCCCTGCGTGGCGAATGGTGGAAAATCTTCAACGACCCCACGCTGGATGCCCTGGAAACCCAGGCCTTGCAAGCCAACCAGAACCTGCACGCCGCCGCGGCCAGGCTAGCGCAGGCACGCGCCTTGGTACGCGACGCACACGCCAGCCTGTTCCCCAGCCTGGATGCTGGCGCAGGCCCCATGCGCCAGCGTAGCTCCCCTGTCTCGCAGGGGCAGGCCGACGACGGCGCCGCCAGTACCAGCACACTCTGGCGAGCGCAGGCATCTCTCGCGTATGAAGCCGACCTGTTCGGGCGCGTCGCGTCGGAAGTGGATGCAGCCAACGCCGATGCCCAGCAAAGCGCAGCGCTCTACCGCTCCGTCCTGCTGGCCCTGCAGGCCGATGTCGCCGCCGGCTACTTCAGGTTGCGTGAACTCGATGGCCAGTTGCACATCTACCGCGAGACGGTCGATTTACGCCGCGCCTCGCTGGACCTGATAAAACAGCGCTACGAAGCTGGCGATATCGGCGAACTGGACCTGGCGCGCTCGCGCACCGAACTGGAATCCACCCGTGCCGAAGCGGTGGGCATCGAGCGCCAGCGCAGCACGGCGGAACATGCACTGGCCGTTCTGCTGGGCCAGGCGCCTGCAGAATTCGAGATGCCTGCGCAGCCCCTGGCGCGCACCATCATCGACATTCCTGCCGGACTGCCCTCCACACTGCTGGAGCGCCGCCCCGACATCGCTGCTGCCGAACGCGCCATGGCCGCCGCCAATGCCCGTATCGGCGTGGCCAGCGCCGCCTTCTTCCCGCGCCTGGAAATCACGGCAGCCGGGGGTTTCGAATCCTCTGAGTTGGGCAACCTGCTGCAATGGTCCAGCCGTACTTTCCTGCTGGGGCCACTGGTGGGCACGGCACTCTCCCTGCCTATCTTCGATGGCGGTCGCCGCCAGGCCAGCCTGGACCACGCCCAGGCCATCTATGAAGAAGACGTGGCCAACTACCGGCAAACCGTGCTCAACGCGTTTCGTGAAGTCGAGGACCACCTGGCCAGCCTGCGCCTGCTGCATGGCCAGACCGAAGCACAGGATGCCGCGCAGCAAGCGGCGGAACGCGCAGCCAGGCTATCGCAGGTCATGTACGTGGAAGGCGCCATCAGCTACCTGGACGTGATCGAAGCGAACCGCGCGGTGCTGCAACAGCAGCGCACGACGATGCTGCTGGATGGCGAAAGGATACAGGCAACCGTGGGTTTGATACGGGCGCTAGGGGGAGGCTGGGGAAACTGAGCCCAACAGGCTCCCCTGGCTGATGCCAGGCATCGACCACCGGGACGCTTTCAATGCCGCCCCGATGGTCGAGGTCACAACATCACGAAATCACGCATGTGTCGGCAAGATCCCCCCCGTCAATCAATTTCAGGCGTGTACCCCGTCACCCGATTGCTCGGATCGAGCTAGCGCAATGGGCCGAACATGCGCGCCATCACGCCGTCCCGCAATACCACGCGATGCCATAGCGCCATGGCGATATGGCCGCCGATCAATGCCAGCAGACACCAGGCCAGTACGCCATGCAGGGCATTGCCCGGCGCCATCATCCAGTCAACCTTCGCGCCCGTGGCCGGCAATACCTGCCAACCCCAGACGTTCAGCCCCCGGCCTGAACCATAGGCGCGCAGGCCGGCAAGCAGTGGCACCATCAGCATCAACAGGTAGAGCATGCCGTGCCCCAGGCGGGCCGCCAGCGCCTGCCAGCCCTGCCCCTGCGGCGGCCGATGGCGCAGATTGCCACCCGCCCATATCAGCCGCACAGCCAGCAGCATCAACAACAAGGTACCCACCGGCGCATGCGTGCCGACAAAAAAAGCCGCCAGCGGGGTGCGTCCCTGCGACAGCTTGATCGCCATGCCCAGGAATTGCCAGGCAAACAGCAAGGCCATGGCGCCATGCAACATTCTGGTGACCAGGCCATAACGGCGCCTGTCGTCTACCCATTGACCGGCCTTCTCCCCCATTTCCCCTATTTCCCCCATTGCCCTATTACCCTGCAATTTTTCCGTATGCCAGCTTGCAGGCACAGTTAGCTGACAACCAGCGGCTGGTGCGCCCCCCGCCCCAGACGCCGGTCATGATTCGAAAGCCCTACAATGCTACCAGCCTTCGCCATGCAACGTTTCCATGCCACACCGCGCAGACCCCTTAGCCGTTCATCTTTCGCCTTTCCTGCTGGAGCAACTGTTCCTGCAGGCACCGGCACTATCGGGTGAAGCAGCGCGGGAGATGGCCCAAGCCTATCTTTCCGGGGCAGCCCCCTTGACGCCCGAGGCGCTGGCCGCGATCTACCGCCAGTTGGCCACGGACATGGCGGATGAACATCTGGGCCTGTTCCTGCGCCCGGCCAGGCCCGGTACCCTCAAGTTCCTGATGCTGGGCCTGCTGGACGCGCCAACCCTGGGGGTCGCGCTGCACCGCTATACCCACCTGTTTCACATCCTGTTCGACGATTTCCGCCTGCGCCTGCGGCGCGACGCCACCCTGGCGCATATCAGTGTGCATGCCACGGAGGGCCACCGCATGCCGGACGAGGCCGGCCAGTTCCTGCTGCTCAAACTGACCCACGGCATTGCCTCGTGGCTGATCGCCGATGACCTGCCGCTGACGCTGCTGCATTTCTCTTTTGGCGCCGGGCTACGCGCGCAGGACTATATCCAGCTCTTCCATGGGGTTCCGCAGTTCGAGCAGGAACGGCCGCAACTCTCGTTTGCACGCGACTACCTGGAGCTGCCCATCCGGCGCCGCAAGCCGGAACTGCGCAGTTTTCTCGCGCGCGCCCCGCTGGACTGGCTGCATACGACCCAGGGTCACGGGTTGGTCAGCCGGGAAGTCAGGCGCGTGCTGACGGCCGCACTGCCGGACATGCCCCCGTTGGAAATCGTGGCCCAGCGGCTGGGGCTGTCTTCCCGCACCCTTTGCCGTCGCCTCAGCGAAGAAGGTCATACCTTCCAAGGCATCAAGAACGGCCTGCGGCGCGATATCGCGATCCAGCGCATCGCCATGACGGACAAGCCGATTGCGGATATCGCGCTGGAACTGGGCTTTGACGATCCCAATACGTTCTACCGCTCCTTCCGTCGCTGGACCGGCCACACACCAGGACACTACCGGCAAGGCCCGGGCGTCCCGGACAACAATACACAGGCACCGCAAGCGCAAAAAAGCCAGGCCTGAGCCTGGCGCGACAGCCTGCCTGATTCGCCCGGCCAGCGGGCGTGGTCAGTTGAAGGTTGTGTAGGCCTTGTAGATAGCGGCGAACAGCACGCCCATCAGGCTGATGCCCAGCAGGGCCAGCCCAACATTGCGGTCGCGCAGGCCGAAACCGAAGATGAACAGAATGATGCTGGCGACGAAAATAATCAGCAAAGTGCCGTTGGTCATGATTCCCTACCTATCCTTGGCGTCGGCCGCTGCCGACTGTCACGGCAAGCATACCTCGCCGCTGGCGCCATCGCTTGACCTGGCTCAAACCCAGCGCCGGCCCCGCACCTGCCTGCCAGCAAGCGCATCCCGCAGGCGTCCCCCAGGTGTTGGCACCCGCTTTTCAGGGCTTTCAAGGCCACTAGAAGCGCCGATTGCACCGCCCCGGTTGCGTTTCGTCACACGCATCATTTTTAACGGCCTGAATCGTTATTTTCGATTAAAGACAAAATATTTTTCTTAAGTCGGGAATTATTTCACTGCATTACAATCCAACACCCTAAAATCGCTCGCCAGGCCGATACATATCCCCGCCAGCGATTTTTTTGTTTCTTATTTTCGTTTGTATCTGCATGCCGATCACATTCTCTGTGATGCGTGGCGTGTCCTATCCCCTCTTGCTGTCTTTCCCGACTTAACAGCCAGGACCCTGCATTCATGCTGAAACTGACCGTCCGATTTCTCATCGCCAGTCTGATCCTTTTCCTTGTTTCCCGTACCGGCCTGGCGCTATGGCAATGGGATCGCGTCAGCGCAGTCCAGGATTTCTGGCGCATCTGGCTTGGCGGCCTGCGCATCGACCTGGCGATGCTGGGCATGCTGGCCGCATTGCCCCTGTTTCTGTCACCCTGGCTCGGCCACAGCCCGCGCGCCACACGCTGGACCGCCATCTGGTTCCGTGTCTGCTGGCTGCTGCTGGCCATCATGGAAGCTGCCACGCCGCAGTTCCTGGCTGAATACGACACTCGTCCCAATCGCCTCTTCTTCATCTACCTCGTCTACCCCGAGGAAGTGCTGTCCATGCTCTGGACAGGCTACAAGCTCAGTGTCGGCGGCGCCATCATCGGTGTGGCCGCCATGTTGTGGATAGGCTTCAAGCTGTTTCCGCTCAATGCCCTGCCCGACGCCCGGCGCGCCTGGGGCTGGCGTCCCGTGCTCAGCGTGGTGTTCGCCGCACTCGCCTTCATTTCCATTCGAGGCACGCTACAGCACCGCCCCATCAATCCATCCACGGTGGCCTTCGCCAACGATGCCATGGTCAATGCGCTCGCGCTGAACTCCTTCTACAGCGTGACCTATGCCGCCTACCGGATGAAGGATGAGCGCTCGGCGGAATCCCTCTATGGCGACATGGCGCCCGAAGAGGCCATCGCGATCGTACGCACCACCGCTGATCTGCCGGCTACGCCGGACAATCCAGCGATTCCCACGCTGCACCGGCAGCAAGCCAGCCTCACCGTAGACAAGCCCCGCAACCTGGTGCTCATCGTCGAGGAGAGCCTGGGGGCGCAGTTCGTCGGCAGCCTGGGCGGCCAGAACCTGACGCCTGAGCTCGATGCCCTCGCCCAGGAAGGCTGGTTCTTTACCCGTACCTATGCCACAGGCACGCGCTCGGTACGCGGCCTGGAAGCCCTGACCACGGGGTTCCCGCCCACTCCGGCCGAAGCCGTCGTCAAGATGCCCAATGCGCAGACCGGCTTTTTCACGCTGGCCGAACTGCTGGGCCGCCAGGGCTACGGTTCCCGTTTCCTGTATGGCGGCGAAGCCCACTTCGACAACATGCGCGGCTTTTTCCTGGGCAATGGCTTCGATGAGGTCGTCGACCTGCCACGCTTTTCCACCAAGCCTGAATTCGTTGGCTCCTGGGGCGCGTCCGACGAAGACATGTTCAAGGAACTGGACCACCTGCTGATGCAGCAGCGCGGCAAGCCGGAATTCATCCTGGCCTTCTCGGTCTCCAATCATTCGCCCTGGGAATATCCGGAAGGCCGCATCACCCCCGATGGCGAACCCGATACCGTGGAAAATACGGTGCGTTATGCCGACTGGGCGCTGGGCCGCTTCTTCGAGACCGCCCGCACCCGCCCGTACTGGGACGACACCGTTTTCCTCGTGGTGGCCGACCACGATGCCCGCGTCTACGGCGCAACCGACATTCCGGTAGAACGCTTCCACATCCCGGCCCTGATCCTCGGCGGCAGCATCGCACCGCGTACCGACGACAGGCTGATCAGCCAGATCGACCTGCCGCCTACGCTGCTGTCGCTGATCGGCATTTCCAGCGAACATCCGATGATAGGCAGCGACCTGACGGTGCGCAGCCCAGGCCGCGCCATCATGCAGTTTGGGGACAACTATGGCTACTTGCGCGGCGACCAGCTGCTGGTGCTGCGGCCCAACCGCGACCCCCAGCAATACCGCTGGACGCCCGAGGGTCAGGAAGCCGTCAGCACCGACAGCGAACTCGCACATATAGCACGAGGGCATGTGGTCTGGCCCAGTTGGGCCTACCGGGAGCGCAGCTATCACTTGCCAGCACGATGATCCGTGCTAATATCCGCCGCAGTAATGGGGAGTAGCCTACTTCCGCCCCAGGAAGCGCACGCGTCAACATACTCGGTGATATCACCGTGGCGCGTGCAGCCATAGCGCTCGGCGAGACCATGAACACAACAGCCGGGAAGTCGTCGGGCCTGTCTGTTGTGTCCTGGTTTCCGACACACGCTATGGTGCCCAATGAACTTCGCCTCCACCCTTCTTCTCGCACTCGCCATGTCCACCGACGCCTTTGCCGTCGCTGTCGGAAAAGGCGCCGCCCTGCATAAACCCCGCCTGACCGAAGCCATGCGCGTCGGCCTGATATTTGGCGTGGTCGAAGCCATTACCCCGCTGATCGGCTGGCTGCTGGGCCGGGCGGCGGCGCCCTACATCGAACGCTGGGACCATTGGGTCGCCTTTGCCCTGCTGCTGGCACTGGGCATGCACATGATCTGGCGCAGCTTCCATCCCGCCGTACCGAGCACCAGCGAGGCCTGTGTGCGGCGTGGCCGCCAAAGCTTCTGGGCGCTGGCGCTGGCAGGCCTGGCCACCAGCATAGATGCCATGGCCGTCGGGGTCAGCCTGGCCTTCATCGACGCCAGCATCGTCTCCACCTCGGTCATGATCGGGCTGGCCACCATGACCATGGTTACGCTAGGCGTCATGCTCGGCCGTGTTCTCAAGCGCCTGGCCGGCCACTGGGCCGAATGCGCCGGCGGCGTGATCCTGATCCTCGTCGGCCTGAGCATCGTCTACGAACACGTGGCGCATTAATGCGCGTGCGGCAGAAGCCCTGCCGCCAGCAAGGGACTTCGCCAGCCCAGCCAGACAGATGCGCTATTCTTGAATCCATCTTCTCCTCTCGCCGGCAGACCGGAAACATGGATGCGGGCCGCGCCGCCGCGTCAGCCCCCGTTTTTCCAGTTTCATTTTCTGCCCGCCTTCTTCCTTCTGCCTGTTCGCTACCATGACCTGTCATTCCTGTTTCGACGCCATCCTGTTTGATTGCGATGGCGTACTCGTAGATTCCGAACCCATCACTCATCGCGTACTGGCTGAAATGCTGGCAGAGCAAGGCTGGGCCATTAGCCTGGAAGACGCTTCGCGCATTTTCACGGGCAAGACGGTGCGCGACGAATCCGCCCGCATCAGCGCCCATACCGGCAAGCCAGTGACCGATGCCTGGCTGGCTGAATTCTGGCAGCGGCGCAACGTCGCGCTGGAAAACGAACTGGTGGAAATCACGGGGGCCGGCCAGGCAGTACGCACCTTGCACCAGGCGTTCGATGGACGCATTGCCGTTGCCTCCGGCGCGGACCGCCGCAAGGTCGAATTGCAACTGCGCAAGACCGGCATGTTCGATTACTTTCAGGAACGCATTTGCAGCGGCCATGAGCAACCGCGCAACAAACCCTTTCCCGACGTCTATCTGGCCGCCGCCAAGATGCTGGGTGCGGACCCTGCGCGCTGCGTCGTCGTCGAGGATACGGTGACAGGTACTCAGGCAGGCGTGGCCGCAGGCGCTACCGTTTTCGGCTACAGCCCTGGCGGCCTGGGGCATAGCACGGCCCAGGACCTGCTGGATGCCGGTGCCAGCAGGATCTTCAGGGACATGGCCGAATTGCCCGCCCTGGTTGCCGCCGGCGCCTGATTCATTCCCAACCCGGAAGCCCGGACCTTCCCGCCTGCGTTCCGGCTTCCTCTACTCCGCCCCGGAGCTCCTATGTCTGCCCTGTTCCAAGCGTTTCAACTCAAAGACGTCACCTTGCGCAACCGTGTTGTCGTGCCGCCCATGTGCCAGTACCAGGCCGTGGATGGCCTGGTGAATGACTGGCACCAGGTTCACTATGCCGGGCTGGGACGCGGCGGCGCCGGGCTGGTGATTGTCGAAGCCAGCGCGGTGTCCCCGGAAGGCCGTATCACCCCGGGCTGTACCGGAATCTGGTCCGACCGCCATGCGGCCGCACTCGCTCCGATTGCCGCCGCCATCAAGGCTGGCGGTGCTGTTCCGGGCATTCAGATTGCCCACGCCGGCCGCAAGGCCAGCGCCAACCTGCCCTGGGAAGGCGACGATCACATTCCTGAAGGCGACCGCCGTGGCTGGCAGACCATCGCCCCATCGGCGATTCCTTTCGGCGAACATCTGCCCAAGATGCCACGTGCCATGACAACCGATGACATCGCACGCGTACGCCAGGATTTCGCCGATGCCGCCCGACGTGCCCGTGATGCCGGTTTCGAATGGCTGGAACTGCATTTCGCACACGGCTACCTGGGACAAAGCTTCTTTTCGCCGCATAGCAACCAGCGTCAGGACCAGTACGGCGGCAATGCAGACAACCGCAACCGCTTCCTGCTCGAGACCCTGGAAGCCGTGCGGGCCGTATGGCCGGAACACCTGCCGCTGACCGCGCGTTTCGGCGTCATTGAATACGATGGCCACGACGAACAAACCCTGGCCGACGCTATCGTGCTTGCCCGGAAATTCAAGGATGCCGGCCTGGATCTGCTGAGCGTCAGTGTCGGCTTCACCGTACCGGATACCCACATTCCCTGGAAGAGCCGTGGCTTTCTGGTGCCTGTCGCCGAACGCGTGCGGCGTGAGGCTGGCCTGCCCGTCTCCAGCGCCTGGGGGCTGGACGACCCGGCCCTGGCGGAACGCACCATTGCCCAAAAACAGCTGGATCTGGTTCAGGTCGGCAAGGCCCACCTGGCCAATCCGCACTGGGCCTTTGCCGCAGCCCGGGAACTGGGGCAAGAACATGCGGCATCGCTACTGCCACCGTCCTACGGCTACTGGTTGCAACGCTACTGAGCCGGCGGACTGCCCGTCAATCCGCCAGACTGACGGACAGGCTGCCGGCGTCATGCCAGCTTCCGCCGGCAGCCCACTGTCCATGGGAGCCCGGTGTTCCGCATGTCCCACAGGTCCCGCGTGGCGGGTGTGCGGAATATGGGCAGCATATTGAGCCTACGGTGAGTCCGGCCCCAGGCGGATGTGGATCACCTCACTTGCAGATTCAGGCGCAGATGCAGGCACAGCCATGGCAGGACCCGTGCTGGCCGGGTTCACGTGTGCTGCCCCTGCCTGGCTTTCCTGCACGGTCAAAGGCGTGCGTACGGGCACCCTATGTCCTGCTTCCCGTGCCTGGATATCTTCATGCAAAATGCGCCGCAATTCCAGAATGGCAGCAGCGGTCTCCTGCACGCTGTGCCCGCTGACAATCACCTTTTCCGACACGGCGCCAGGCAGATGGGCGCTCCGATATGGAACAACGCCATCGTCCGTCTCTTCCAAAGGCCCTTCGGCCTGCTGGCGGCCGATGATGGAGTGATAGCGCACAGCATTGGAAAGCGGCAGCGCGGCAGCAGCTCGGACAAAGGTGTCCTGCTCATTGAGATGATCTATGCTGGTCGGCATGCCTGCCGGGCCGCTGCCCGCCAGCGTGCCATTGGACGCCCGCGCCTGCAGCGCATCATCAAAATTCTCGAGAATGGTCAGCGGCAGGCGGATGAAGCTGGCGATCCAGCGCACCAGCCTGTGCGCAGCGACGGGCGTGCCACGATGCGGTGCGGCGATGAAGACCGCCCGTTCCACCCCGGGGAAAGGCTGAAAACGCAACATGCGATCTACCTTGGGCCGCAGGCGCTCGAGGCGTGCCGGCTCCATCGGATGTTCCTTCAGCGCCCAGTCCCATAACTGTTCGTCGGCGGAAGAAATCATCATGCGGGAAATCATTCCGCCCATGCTGTGCCCGACCAGGACCAGGCCGCTGGATGCAGTGGTCGTGCCTTCCGGGTCAAAATGCTGCAAGGTCCGCTCCAGCAGGCTACGGATGGCGGCATGGTTGAAGATCAGCGGAAGGTTGGTCGGATAATAGACCTGCCAGACCTGGAACTCGCTACGCAGCGCTTCGTCGCCAATGATTTCATTGGCGACATTGACCCAGGCCTCGGGGCTGCTGGCCAGCCCATGCAGCATCAGGAGAATGCGGCGGTCCGGGTCATAGGGTTGCATCATGTAGAGATGCGGCCGGTCTATGCCGTCCTCCCGCCCGAACAGATTGCGCAGGGACTGGCGACTGAATCCCGAACGTGCCAGCCAGAGACCGTAGCCGGCAGTAAAGTTGCCCGCCAGCGGCACATGCTGGCCATTGAATGACAGTTCGCGCTCGACCAGTGGATCATGCACGCTGATATCCACTTCATGTGTGGCCAGCACCTCGTCTAGCGTTGTGCCTGCATAGCGGAACACCACGGTGATATTGGGCGACGGCATTTCGCTCCAGGCATTGGCATACCTGCCCTGGGCGCCGGCTTGCGGCGTATTCGCAGTATCTGGCGCAGTGTCGGGCTTCATCGCGGGCACCGGCGCACCCAGCCGTACCCTGCGCTGCGCCTTGCTGCCCCCAGCCCGGCCGCGTGTCGCCTGAGCACCAGCGGGCGCCAAACCTTGCAGCCTGCTGGCGCCGTCCGCACCCGCTTCATCCCACAGGGCAGCCGCCTCGCCAGGCTGCAATGATGCAAGCGATGGTGCAACCGGCGGCGCATCCATTACTGCAACAAGCTCCGCCCCGAAACCGTCCCGCCTGTAGATACCCCTCAAACCCTGGAATGCGAGCGAAGAGGCTGGCACCAGCTCCTTCACCATCTCCACGCCCTCGGGCAGACGCACCGCCAGCCTGACCTGCAATACCCAGTCATCCAGCTTGAAGCGGGTCATGGCATTACCGGCCGAAGCCGACTGCCCCCGGTGCCCGGCAAACATACGGGCCACGGCTTCCTGTACCGCGTAGTTGTACCAATCCCGCACCTGGGTCTGTCTGTCCTCGAAGGCTCGCTCGCCAGGCGTGCGCGGCGTAAAGAACAGGTAGGCATAGGCATGGCGCGCGGCCTCCATCCAGGGCGTCAGGCCGCCAGGCCCGTTCATCCCTTCCCCATAACCCCCCTCGGCAGTGCTCATGGCCATCTGCAACCATAATTCAGACAACGCCGACATGCGGCGTTCGTCGCTGATGCCGGGCACCTGCCTGACGGCATCAATGCAGGTATGGGTGATGGTATCGGCGCAGGCCTCCTGGTCCAGGCCTGTCACGCGTATGGTCTGCGCCGTCAGCCCGCTCAACTTGCCACTGGTCAGGATATCGCCACGCTGCAAGGCTATATATTCCTTGGCCGTCATCGGCTGAATGCTCACCGAGGGCTGGAACTCGCGCAGTACCCCGCAACCGCCCAGCATTGCCAGCAGGGCGACCACCGCGCCACGGCAGGCTGCCAGCCGCATCCGGCCTCGCCGCGCCACCATGGACGAACTTGCTTCCTGGCGCCTGCCCATCATTGCGCCGCCCCGCCTGTAGAGGCCATGGCGGGAATCCCCTGGCGTATCGCAGCCGGAAACTCAGCCGGCGTACCGGTAAAAGCACGTGCCCGCGCAGTGATATTCCCTGCCTGGCGCAAGGTGAGGAAATCCAGCCCCGGCGTCAGCCCGCCCAACTCATAGGCATACTCATCGAAGTACCCGGACAGCAACACCCGGTAATCCAGCGGCAGGCCATCAGCGATCTGCCGCGCCAGATCCACCACAATCGTCGTGCAATTGCTCGTCAGGGTATTGTAGAAACGGGGCGTCGAACGGATGGACTGCGCTTCTTGCACATAGCCAAGAAACGCCGCCTGCAATTGCGCTGGCGTCAATGCCAGCCGATAGAGTTGCACATCTTCGCCGCGCGCATTGGTGCGGACACGGACAATATCATTTTCATCCGCAGCAATCAGCACCGCTTCATATTGCCGGAAAAATCCCGCGATGGCAGAAAACGTCTCATGACTTTCCTTGCGGATTTCCAGCGAAAAAACCAATTGCCTGCCATCGGCAAAGCCAAACGACACCAGCGTATGCGCAATCGCTGGCCCCATCCAATAGGACAGCAGCAGATCGCCCGACACCAGCTCATCCAGGTCGTATTCGCGGGTTTCCCAGCGCGGCGTGTAATCCGTCTCGCTGCGCCACTCAAAATTGCGCACATTGCGCAAGATCACGTGATTACCGTCGATGTCTGCCTCCAGCAGCTGGGCGACATCATCAGCCCAGATTCGGTCATGCGAAGGCTGCAGGCTGGCCCACCAGCCCAGCATGAGCACGCCCGCCAGGAGCCCCAGGCCATAGACCCAGGCCGCCCGGCGCCGCCGACAAGCCCCACGGCAGAACACGCACAATACCGCCAGCCCCAGTGCCAGCCACACAGGCATGACCACCCAGCGCCATCCCGGCACCGCCTGGAACCAGAGCGCCAGGCAGCCCCAGACAAAGAAACCAGCAATCAGGCAGGCGCCCAAGGCCAGCAGCAGCCAGCGCAAGGCAGCCAGCCTAGGTCCAGGCGGACGGCCAGCAGGATAGTAATGTGGAAAACAGCGCTTCGTCATGGGAGCAACTCAGGCGCGACGCCTGTGGCGCAAGGCCTGTAGCAACAGGATCTGATTTGACCACAGTTGCCGTCAAGGCGGCAGTTCCTGAAACAGGCCGTCAAGGTGCTCTTGCAGATCGAACACCTTGCCGATCGGCATCCGGGTTTTGTCAAACCGGTGCCGCTACCCGGACGGGTGGCGTCCGAGCATGCCTGAGCAACGTATTAAGCGGCCGCCGCACCCAAGACCCGCGCCGCCTTTTCCAGGCCTCGCAGGACGGTATCGGCGACGTGTGGTGAAAAATCCGCCGGCAAATCGGCAGTCACCTCTGCAATGACCGCTGGAGTCCTGGCCAAGAGCGCTTCGATCAAAGGTTCCGCCGTAGCACCATAACCGACTTGCTGCGCCGTACTGTTGAAATGCCGGCGCTGGATACCCTGCATGGCGTAATGCCGGTTTTTGCCTAGCAAGGCCATGGCAAGCTTGATGTCATGGGAAGACCATTGGTTGGGACCATTGCCCTGCACCGGATAGACGGACATCACGTCGTAAAGCGGCGCCAGCTGAAAGCGCCCGCGTGGCAACAACTGAATGCTGAAGTTTTTGGCGTGGCCATCAGGCGCGCGCAGCAACCAAAACAGCACTTGCGCCGCCATCAAGGTCTGCATGTCGGCTTGAGGGTGCACCGATTGGCGTAACGTGGCAAACAATGCCTTCAAACCCGGACCGCCCTCGCTTTCGTACTTGCGCAACGGCGAGCACGCCTCGACCTGACAGAAATCTTCCTGCGGCAAGCGCATCAGCCATTGACCGTTAGGCGCAACGCGTCGGTCGAAGCGCTCCACCACCAATACGCGTTGGCTGCCAAACGTGGCAATCTGCGCATTAGCCACTGGCAAGCCATACGCCTTGAGCAGCCGCAAGCATAGCCATTCGTTGTCCACCGATGTGCGGAAGTCCGCCAGGCGTCCGCCCATCAGGCCGAGTGGTAGCTTGAAAATATGACTGCTTGGCGTCGCGTTGCGTGGTGCTAACCATTGGTCATCCCACCAGAGGAAAGCGGTTTTTTCCTGCGCGCCGGCCAAGGAAATCCGAAAATCGGCGTCAGCATCGCGTCCGGCCATCACGGGCCGGGGCGTAACGGTCTCGATCAGATGGCGCTCGATGTCCTCCTCCGACATCGCTACGCCTTCAATACGGTCAAAGCCCGCCGGCGCCTCATCTTCGTCGAGCAGCTGCACCGCGCCCACACAGTCGCGTCCAATCGCCTTCAACAGATCAAAGGGATGCACCGAGCCGGTCCGGAAACGTTCGGCCACCCGACGTCGAATCGCATCACTGTCGGGCAGTAGATTATCAAAATAGTTGGCGACAGCCGCCCCTTTGATCGGCAGGTTCTCCAGCGTAAACGGCAAGGAAAGCGACAGCGGTCGGCCGATCTCCGCGCTGACCCAAGCCGCGTCATACTGCACGCTCATCTCACCGCGTGTGGGAATCGTCCATGTCCCGACCCGGACACCATTGGTCCAGATAGACAGACGCCGCGTATGCGATAAACGCCCCATCTCACCAATCCATCGCAGACGCTGCGGACAACGCTTCGCTGCCGCGTGTGCCGACACTCAACTCCAGCCCCAACGTCGCGCACCACGCCAGCAGCTGCCCCACGCTCAACTCTTGCGCATGAAGCTCCAAGTGGGAAACACGCGATTGGCTTAAGCCTATGCGTGACGCCAGTTCTGACTGCGTCAAACCCGCTGCTTTACGAGCGGCTTGCAGCGTTGCGCCCAACTGACCTGGGGTGACCAAAGGATAAGAAGCAGGCAGCATGATATTTACTCGAAATACAGATAAACGAAAAATATCTGAAATACAGATATTCGTCAAATATTTGCATAACAAATACACGGCCGCGTTAGCGGCCGTTGTCTTTCAGTCTGATGCATTCCCAAGGCCAGCCCCGCTTCTTTGATGCCGCGTCATTCGCATAACGACGCAACGCATCGCGCAGGGTATGGCGCCTCGCCAAGGACGCAAGTCGCCTGTCGCCGTGGCGAATGCTCACGCTGGGCTGCCCGGATTACTGTTTCTCGTTTTGTGTGAAAGGCGGCGCTGTCCCGTATGGGAGCTTGGCCTGTGCCGTAGCGCAGTGTGATCTGCACTCGATGCGTCCGTTGGACAACTTTTGAATACTTGCCATCATTGAAGCAAGGAACCAAGCGCGGGGCAATCTGGGGCCAAAAAGCGGACTACATTGATTTCAGGGGATCAACCGCTTTGTTTCCGGCTTGGTAACCGACTGATCTTGAAGATTTTTTATTTTACAAGACCAGCGATAAGAAATTTATTGGTGCCGTCGGCGAGACTCGAACATAGCTTATTTGCCATGTGACTGTGTTTGATTGGGACCAAAATGGGGCCGAGGCGCCAGATGTCGATACCAGCCCAACACAAATGAAACTGCGTCCAGACACCCCGGCCCACCAGCCCGTCACTCGCTTAACTAGGCACCGATCACACACGCGTCAAGCCTAAAAGCCACACATCTTGCTTTAGTCCCACTATGGGACTACCATCTTATCCATGAGAGTCATCGCCGTTAGCACCCTGCGTGCCTTCTGGGCACAACACCCAGACGCCGAGCAACCCTTAAAAGCCTGGTTTGATGAAGCCCGGCAAGCAACATGGACGGAGCCGTCAGACATCAAGGCTTAGTATCGCAGCGCCAGTGTGCTGAAAAACCGGCGTGTCGTTTTTAATATCAAGGGCAATGACTATCGTCTGATCGTTGCCATCGCCTACAAATTAGGCATCGTCTACATCAAGTTCGTCGGCACCCATGCCGAGTACGACAAGATCGACGCCGAAACCGTAGAAATGGAGTGAATCATGGACATCCGCCCAATCCGCAATGACGACGATCACAAGGCCGCCCTGAAAGAAATCGTCCGGCTCATGGAAAGTGAGCCGGATATTGGCACGCCTGACGGCGACCGCCTAGATGTGCTGGCAACGCTGGTGCAGGCCTACGAAGCAAAAAATTTCCCGATGGATTTGCCAGACCCGGTCGAAGCTATCAAATTCCGCATGGAACAGGCTGGCCTGTCCGCCAAGGATCTGGAGCCGATGATTGGCCAGCGCAATCGCGTTTATGAAGTGCTCAATCGCAAGCGCGCCCTGACGCTACCGATGATCAGAAAACTCCACAAGGGACTAGGCATTCCTGCGGAAAACCTGATTAAACCGTTGATCTGAGCGCTCCCACCGGTTTCAAAATCAGGCGCACGGGTAGCGCGCGTGCATGGTCCCGTTGCTGCGACACCAAGGCTTGATGCCGCTGGTCAGACAAAACGTCGCCACTGAAACAATTACGGAAGATCAAAAATGATCACCCATGATCAACTGAAAGCCAAGGCACTGGCCAATCCTGACGTGCGTGAAGCGTACGAACGCATCGAGCGTGAGGAAATGCCGATGCTGGATCGACGCCTCAAAGCCCGTGCCGAAGCCGAGATGACTGAAGCCGGCCCTCAGAACACCAAGGACATGAAAAAGCTGAGCATCTAGATGACTTCGGAGTATCTGGCAAAGCAATTCTGAGGCAATCTTGCCGACTCTGATGGTTTGTTAGGCGCATACAATCAGATCCAGCTTTCTATGTTTTGCAGCGCTAGCAGACGTCTCGTCGCACGCACCCGCTCCCCTAATTCAGCGCAGACACTGGATACACGATGCCACGACGGCCTCGCCAGAATTGCAAGAAAAACAGCCCAACTCAACGACTTTGTGAGGCATCTTCGTGACGATCTACTCGCTCCCTTCCGACCGCGCATATACAGAGAAGCTACAAGTTCTAGAAGCAGGACAACGCTGGTTCGCTTTCGATGTACCTATCGCTGATGCCCGCAAAAAAAACGCCACGCGATTTGGCATGGCGATCTGGAACTATCACTGCATCGACGGCACGCGGGATTTCGAGCGATGGGGCATCACAAAAGATCCAGAGACGGAGGAATACTGGTACCGCGTTGCGAAACCGAACGCCAAGCCCGTGTCTCAGAACCATCCGCTATTGTGGGATGCGCTGCATATCGCTGCCAACATGCCACAACCTTTCCCCATGACAGCCATCCTGAAAGATGGTAAGACGCATCGCTGCTCGCCAGACCATGTCTTTGACATTACAGATATTCAGATCCAGGACGACGGCTCTGCGCTTTGGCTCAAGTTGCAAGTGCCACTGACAGGGGTTGGGACAGAGTACGAGGAAAACCTTATTCCCAGCACCCATCCGCTCGATCCGTCGGTTCTGGCACAGCCCCCTAGCCGCCAGCCCCTCCTTAAGAGCCAATACCTTGCGATTCGCGATGCAGCGGTACGCCTGTATCTGCAAGACGCCATACGTGCGCAGGAAATTGAGTTTTTGCACGAGATCCATGGCATCAACAAAGGTACTGCCAACACATATTTCAGCATTTTCAGCCATTTAGTCGAAGGGAAACCTTTTAAGTCTCACCTTAGCGCTGACGGGCTGCGGCTTTTTGTCGACGGAATCATTGCAAAACGTGGAGAGAGCGTTTTGCCTAACCTGATTCGGGCCATCGAAGGTTACGTTGACTACAGAACCAAAAACTCAACAGACAAGGAGAATGGCTTCCAGACCATTCTCCGTGAGCTGAAGCAGGACGCTGAACAGGCACAAGCCGTAAAAGAACAGGTCATGAGAGCATTACCGTCCAGCAACGGTGACCGCAGCCCGAGCGGGCCAGTTGCATCAGAGATACTACGGGAAGTGTGGGTCCGGGGGCCCCAGCACGCGGCTTTTCGACGAGAGCTTCAGCGCCGCTGGTCGAGCAAGTGCTCAGTTCACGGCGTCGCATGCAATGACCAGCTCCGTGCCTCACATATCGTCGCCTGGAGCATTGACGAGGCGCTTCGCGGCGACGTGAACAACGGTCTACTGCTCTCTGTCCCCCTGGACAACCTGTTCGACCGTGGGCTGATTTCGTTCGATGATGCTGGAGCCATCATCCTCTCCAACACGCTGACACCCGACACCTGCAAATATTTCGGCGTCCATCCCGGTTTGCGGATTGCTTGGGATCACCTATCTGAGCGCGATAAAACCTCGCTTCGAACCACGCTCGCCAGACACCGTGCCCAGCATGGCCTTGAAACCAGCACCGGGCAACGCTGACGCACACGCATTGGCCCCACATCACACCAACTTGCTCCGCATCCAGTCTCTGGCTTTCCGGAGCAAGCCCGTGTCACGTCATGAAGAGTTAGTGTGGATGGTACGTAAAACCGACTTGAACGGCTTTCAGCTTGCTACCGTCTTTGTAAAGGCGACGGCCCAGCAAAGGATGCTGGTCCAGCTCTTGCCCGACAAACTCCCACTGCCCGTTGCTCTCGTCAGGGTGGCTGGATGCACGCGTGGATACCGTTGTCCCCGCCGGAAACCACGCCGCAATGCGGTAGGCACCTACGACCACGCTATCCACAATCGCCAGTGCCAGTTTGTACGGCAGCTCTCCGGTTGCAGGGTCTGGGGTCCGACGCTCCTCACCAATCTTCCAGAACTGGCGGACGCTGTCATAGCGCTCGATATGATCTTGGGTCGGCGAATACGTGTTCTTAATAAAAAACAAAATCGCGGCTTCTTTCACATCTTCCAGCGGCACTGAAGGTGCCCCATACAGTCGCTCAACGTCTTCCGCCGTCATGCGCCCACGCTCCACGCCATGACCGCGCACAGCATTGGTCAAATTCTCAAGGCCAAGCGTATCAATGATCGCCGCCTCGACATCCAGCACAGAATGCTCATCCAGGCCATAGCGCAGAATGTCAACTCGGGGATCAATGCCGGTTTGCCGGATTTCTTCAATCCTTAGGCTTTTCTCACTGTCATTCGACGCCTGGGCCAGATGATCGTAAGCACGGTTATTGCTGGAAGCCTTGCCGACATAAAAAATTTCATTCGTTCTGGGATCGACCAGACCGTAGACGTAATAACCCAACTGCTGCTTAGTTGCTGATGAGAATGACATGCGAAAAGCCCCAGACTAGAACTGCGATAAATTCGCGAGGCTGAAATCATCGCATACGTCTGTTGATTTTAGGAATATTCCTTGTTGCTCGCACCTCATAGGACTTCTAAGGTATCCATAAACTGTCAAACACGCAGGTGACTCATGACACGAGTTCGTCAGACACTCTCTGCCACTTTGATTGCCACGCTGGCGGCTTGCGGCGGCGGAGACGATAGCAACAAACTTGATCCGATCCCGGACTACTCGTCGCTCACACCCGAGCAGGTCAAAACCCAGGACGTCCCGACCTACACCGATGGGCGACTTGAAGGGCTGAACTACATCAATGAAATCCGTGTCGCGGCCGGCCTGGTGCCTTTCAAGCAAAATACCGGCCTGGACGTCTACGCCCAGCACCATGCGAATTACCTGGCGCTCAACAAGAAAGCGACCCATGGTCAGGATCCCAATTTACCTGGCGGGTTGAGCACCCAAGACCAAATCAAGAACGCCGGCGTTGAGCATCTTTCTTTCGATGAGTATTTCGGCAAGGGTTTTAGTTCTTCATGGCCCTTTGAGATCAAGGCCATGCTCGCCACGCTCTACCATCGCCAATTGTTTTTATCGAATAGCGTTTATCTGATTGGGATGGCCACGACGGAGGACCATATCAGCCCAGATGATAGAAGCTACTATGCCACTGCCTTTCAAATTGGTTGCCGAAAACGTGAATGCGAACCTGTCCCGATCCCCAACGGCTATTTCGTCTATCCACTGGACAACAGCACGGACAACCTGCGTTTTAACGGTGGCGAGCTGCCCGATCCCGATCCACGCGGCCGCGCCCAAGGTGTGTATATCGGCTCGCCAGTCAGCATAGGGGTCGGGAATAAGGCCTATCTCCGCACGAAGGTCTTTACCCTGAATTGTGAGGGTGAAGAGATCGACGGGTGGATAGAGACAGCAGGCCTGACGTCCTTCGTCCCCAGGATAGGCCTACCCGCTAACGCCTGGTGTACTGCCACTTTCCAAGGCGAATATGGGCTCAATAAAGATCTCGGCACGCCCAACCCCACCAAGCCCATTGTGCATACCTGGCGGTTTAAAACCGGTGATCAGCGTGGCCCATCATGGATAGGCTGGCGACACTCCGTCAGAGATGTCAAGGTAATCCCACCGCTGCGACCGAGCGGCAACCGAGCTCGGCATAGTGCGCCACGCGCGTCATCCCCTCTTTGCTTATGCTTCGTGATGCAACCGTCGGATTTCGTAGCTCGAGCTGCGGCCACCGGCGCTGGTTTTTTGCAGCACCCCTTGTTGCAGCAACTCGGTGATGTCCCTTAACGCCGTGTCCTGCGAGCATTTGGCCAGCGCTGCCCATTTGCTAGTCGTTAACTTTCCCTCGAAGCCATCCAAGAGCCGATTGATGACCTTGATCTGGCGCGCATTCATCGGAATGGTGGCGGCGTATCGCCAAAAGTTCGCCTTGATAAACACCTGATCGAGGACACCATGCGCGTGTTCGATGGCTTTGAGCAAGATGGCAAGAAACCACGTTAGCCACTGTGTCACATCCAGGTCGCCCTTTTGCGTGCGTTCAAGCATGTCGTAATAGGCGCTGCGCTCCCGTTGGATCTGCGCGGATAAGCTGTAAAAACGTTGTGGGCTACCGTCAGCGCGCGTGAGCAGCAAGTCGCCGATGGCCCGAGCAATGCGGCCGTTGCCATCGTCGAAGGGGTGCAGCGTGACAAACCAGAGATGGCCTAAGCCGGCGTGAACCAGCGCGGGCTCTTGCGGTGCTGTGTCATTGAGCCAGGCCAGAAAGCGTTCCATTTCGGCCGCGAGTCGGTTGGCGGGAGGCGCTTCGAAATGCACGCGCTCACGTCCCATCGCGCCGGAGACGACCTGCATGGGGCCGGTGCTGTCATCTCGCCACTGGCCGACCTGAATCGCGCTGATGCCTGAATAGCCAGTGGGAAAGAGCGCCGCATGCCAACCGAAGAGGCGCTCGGCAGTGAGGGGCGCCGTCGCTTTGCTGGTGGCGTCGAGGATCATATCAACAATGCCGTCTACATGTCGGTCTACGGGTGCTAATGCACCGATATCGACGCCTAAGCGTCGTGCGACGGAAGACCGCACTGAGGCGACGTTAAGCGTTTCACCTTCAATGGCGCTGGTTTGGACGACGTCTTCGGTCAATGCCGCTAAACTGGCTTGGTCACGCAGCGCCATGCCCACATCTGCCAGGCGGCCGAGCAACAGCCCCTGCGCACGACTGACGGCCGCCAAAGGCTCTGCAAGAACCGCCAGGTCGTAGCGCCAATCAGGCCAGTGCGGCGATTGCCAGATATATTCACCGTATTTCATGCGGTGATTGTGGCGGCATTTCTTCCTCCCGTCAAACCCAGGCCCCTCATCTCGGGCTCGCTGCCGTGGGTCTGGCCGCGTGCATTGACGGCGTCTGTGAGTGAACCACTGCTGCTAACACGCGTCCGTTTAGGGCTGTGTTCACTGACAGATTTCTGCCGCCGCGATGCTTCCCTGCCACGCTTCACCTGCTACGGCCCCTCGGCGGCCAGTTCATCCTCCACTGTCAACATGACATGTATCGTCCGCGCAGCGGCCATGACATCCGAAGCCCCGTCACCCACTTCCGCCGTTACCGCATCAAAATCAAGGTCGGCATAACGCGCTGCATAGAACCGTACTGCGCGCAGCGCCAGGTCGGCCGTCTCGCTATCCGCAATGAGTCGCACCAGAAACGCTGGCGAAAAATCCATATTTGCCACTCTTGCCAAGGCCAGTTCAGCCTGCACTGCTGTGGCCACTGGGCTAAAGCCAAAACGGCACAACTTGTCTGGCGAAGCGCGAAGCAGCCGACGAAAGTACACGCTGATCGCATTACAGACAAAATTCGTGCGCCGTTCATCGTCACAACTCAAGCGCAAAAGCTGGGTCAGCACAACGGCGGTCGCGGCATCTGTCGTCATGGCTTTGGTCGTCAGAAGATTGTCCCTGTGATGGTGAGACGGCGACCAGGCGACGCACCGACGCCTGGTCGCCAGGGGCATATTATCCCTTCAGCCGCCGCAGCCCATCAGCCAGCAGCCACAACGCGCGATTCAACCGAATATCGGCATCAATCCCCTGCACGGCTCTTGTGCGCTGACGCCGCCCATGGCTGTGGCGACCAAGCAAGCCGCCCTTGATCAGATTTTCCTGCACGCGATTGAACACATGCC
This sequence comes from Kerstersia gyiorum, assembly GCF_048595715.1. NCBI lineage: Bacteria > Pseudomonadati > Pseudomonadota > Betaproteobacteria > Burkholderiales > Alcaligenaceae > Kerstersia > Kerstersia gyiorum. Next base: position 1,821,100 of record NZ_CP169556.1, on the reverse strand, counting down.
ACAGATCGCGGTGACGGTCTTCGCGGCGACGCGGCATCAAAACCTGCTGTGCAGACAGCGGCGCGGGCTTGTCAGGGTCATCGTACTTGAGCGCCAAAGCCGCTTGTGCAAACACCTCGGCCTCGTCGTCGCCCAAGGTGACCGCCGCCATGGCCTCGCGGGCAGCGTGCGCCTGCTCAAACCCTTGCAATACCTGGTACGCCCCAGCCACCACTTGCCCCGCCACATCGCCCTTATGCGGCACACACACACATCGGCCACGGTATCGCCGCAGACCAGCCCGTTGCTGCACACAAAGCGGAACATCCCGGCCAGCATCTGATAGCTGCGACTGCCATCGTGGGAGTTGAGCAGAATAATTTCCTGGGCCTCCATACCGCGCTGCTGGTCATACCATCACGCATGCCGCTGTCGATCTCGCTGCGCTTGACCCAGTCCAGCAACGTGGCCGGCACGCAACCGGTTTTCGGTGCCCTGGACTCTACGGCCTCCCACAGAGATGGATACTCGCCACGGTGCTCCTGCACCAGGCGCACGGCGCGCTCGCGCACTTCCGGGAAAACTTGTTTTGCTTGCTCATAGTGGCTCCATTTTCTCAAAGAGTGGAGCCTCCACAAATCCCGGGACAATTCACACCGCTACGGCCTTGCCTGCGTAGTGTTCGGCCTGCTTCTGCAACTCAAAAGATTTTTCATAACCGCGGCTGATGCTCTCCTGGTAACGGCGGTCGCGGCCTTCGGAATGATGGTCGACCAGAATCGACTGCCCCAAGGGGATGGCCTGCGCCTTGTTCTGCGCCTGCGCGTAGGCGGCGTCTGACTGCTGCCGCGCCTGCGCTGCGCGCGCCTCATACCTTGCTTTACGCGCTGCCTGCTTCGCTTCATAGGTGTTCATGGTCATGATCCCCAAATGAGGTTCGAGGTTTTCAGCTGACCGGATTCGAAGATTCTTGAGCCGGGGCGTAGATGTGCCGTTCGGGGTCTACACTGGCTCTCCGGTCTTTGCCGCCGTCTTTCGTGAGTTCCGTCGCCGTGCCGATCTGGATCATGTAGCGCCGACTGGAAAGGGGCGTGCACGGAAGCCGCAGCCTGGAGCGCAGCGGAAGGACCGGGTGAGTACCCGGTGAAGCGAACCCCCTGCAGGGAGAAGCGCAGTGATACAGTCGGCGTTTTTGGCGACGGAACTCACGAAAGACGGCCCAGCGGCCCGCCCGAAGCGATAGCCCCACACGGCAGCCGCGCGGCGAGCGCCCCTAGCCGCGCCCGGCGCGGCTCCATCAGGGCCGCAGGCCCATAGGCAAGCGAAGCGCGCAGCGCCGACCGGCGCGAAGACGTGAGGGATGGAAGCCCGAAGGGGCAAGACGCCGTCAGGCGGCTGGATGCGAAGCACGACAGCCCGGCCCGGAGCCGTCAGGCGTAGGGACACGCCCTATCTTGAAACAGATCCGTGCGTATGACCCACTCAATAAACATCTACGCAGATGGAAACAAAATATCTCATTTGACGTATATTTGTGTACAAATCGCAGTTATTCCATTCCCATGCCTGACGGTGGGTACAGATGAGGAAATACGCATGTCTATGTTTCTACACGCTCCCGAGGTTCTACTTGCTGAGCTCAACAATGGCTTGCGCCGCCTTCGGGGCGCCTGCACGGAACTGGATGACGACGAGATCGATCACACGCTGCTGCGGGCCATGCGTCGGCTCTTGCTTGCAGAAGTCTTGAGTGACACTTGGGTCATTGCTGTGGGTGGTTCCCAAGGTGCTGGCAAGACCACGCTCATGGCTACCCTATATGAGCTGGGTAGCGCGGAGCCAAGCTGGCTTCAAGCAAATGAGGGGCGTGGCGAGAAAATGCCGGTTCTCATGACCGAAGAGAAAGGCAGAACGATTCCCCAAGGATATGTGCGGCGACTGGTTCGGCATGCAGAAAAACGCGAGTTCCGCCTGGAAGATGTACAGGTGGAACTCAGCGAATTCGAACGTGCCATCTATGACCCCAACGTTGAGGATCTTCTCCCCGTGCTCAGGGTACCTCAACGCTATTTCCAGCGAGAGAATCAAGCCTGGCTTTTGCTGCCAGGCTATGAAAAGCAGGAAGGCGACAACGAATCGTGGCAGTCATTGATGCAGCAAGCCATGATAGCCGCAGGCGGTTGTGTGGTAGTGACGGATGAAACCCGGCTTGCAAACCAGCAGCAGCTTGAGATCGTAAAAGACATGCTTGAGAATGCGCTCAAGGGTCGCGAACCGTACGTCGTGGTTTCCAAGGCAGAAGCCCACCGGAATAACACCGGAAAACAAGCGGAACTACGTGCCAGTGCGCAGGCCACCTTCCTGGTGGCTGATGAATTCGCTGACACTCATATCATTCTTACTGGAACGGACGACCCCGAATATGTGGCTGAATGGATGCCAATGATGGAGCGCGCGATTCAGGATCTGAACCTCTCCGGCAACATCAATCGCCAGCTTCAGTTCGAGATCCTGGCAACCATACTCAAGCGTGAACTGCGTCCGGTGTTGCGCAGTATTAGACGAAAGGCAGATGCTTATTTCCACGGAGCAGCGGCCGGGGATGCGCAATTGATCGAAGAGTATCTGCTGAACTTTGGATTGGCGGAAGAGATATTACGCAAGGAGCATCAGGGCATAGTGAATGCTCAGATCGGCGCGGTTTACTCCAAAGCCGTTGAAAATATAGACAAGCAGCTAATCGAAGACCACGAGGGGTTCCAGAACTGGGTGGAAGGTCTCTTTGACTCCACTACCGAAAGCAAACTGAAAGTTCAGAAACTGGTCAAATCGTGCTGGACGGAGGCAGCCGAAGCGCTTCACTCAGATTATGCGGAGGCACTTAAACAGCTAACATTGGACAAACTCGGCCGAGTCGATGCTCTCACCGACACGCCTAGGCTGGACATGGCAAACAACCCACAAGCAGGCCGCTTGGTGAAGCTGGGCTACCTCCATGCCGGGTCTAATCTGCCGGTACGTTACGACAAGCTCAATGCTGAGAGAATCAGTGATCTTCGACAGCTGTTGGGCGACCATCCTGAGCCGCAGCATGAGTTCAGCGTACAGATCGCTCAAAGCATTGAGTTGTTACCCACAGTGGCTTTGGAATACGCTCGCCTCGTCTACGCCGTACCGGAAATCGTCGGCGATGGCGTCGTTGCAACCCAAGCCAATATATTGGTAGGGAATCATCGTGCAGCGGTAGACAGTGTCAATACCCTGAAAGCAGGGGTCGAACTCGGCAAGACCGCTATTCGCTCCATCGCCACACTATTGGCCGTGGATGTAGCGACCGACGGAAAATCAGACATTCTTGCCAGCGTATTTAATCAGCAATCACCACAAGCACCAGAAGGCACAGAAGACTCGTCCACAACCAATATCCCACTGCCTTTAGTGCCTCACCCGGTAGCAATTGCTGCGGTCGGGCTGGTAGCGACGGCTCATATCAGTGCCAAGACGATTGCGCGCGTACGGGTTCTGGAAAGAAAAGCCAGTATGCAAGCGCACACTATGCTTGCCAGTGTTCGCGATCAACATATTGCTCACTTTAATAGTCAGTTCAGTCAGACCATGGACGCGGTCCGTGAGCGACTGCGGCAGAGGCTGCGGGCGCGCTATCGCCTGGACGAGTCACTGATGCGAAAGGACAGGCTCGCCAAGGCGATTGCCGATGTGGAATCCTTGACCAAGGATATGCACACGGAATTACTACGGTCCTCAAGTGGAGTCTAAGAGTTCAAAGGCGAACACTATAAAGAGCATGGGAACGGAACCGCTAATTGATCATTTGATTCAGCAACTGGATGCTGACCCGGGGTGGGCGTTTCGTGCCTATAGAAGGCTGCTGGACAGTCTCAGCCCGGATGTTCGGGAGCGGCTGAGACCCACAGATGAAAAGGCAAAGCCTTATGTGGCGGTCTTCGGCAAGACGCAGGTCGGGAAGACCTCTCTCTTGCTGGAGCTCATGGGCATAGAACCTAAACACCTGGATGCGGTATCGAAGGTATTACGAGGAAAGCAGGACACAGGGCGTTCAGCAACCGCCACAGCCATGGAGTATTGCCGCTCCGAAAGCAATCGCTGGGGACTACATCGGCAACCTGACATGCTCTGGTATGAATCCGATGATGCCATGCAGGATGCTCTTGCCCAGCTCAGGCGAGATATGGAATCCGGGCAGCTGCAACTGAATTCACCTTGCGTGGTGCATATCCCCCGATATTTCTTCGCCAAGGCGCAAGAAACCGTTAGCACACGTGTGCTAGATCTGCCGGGCGACAATCCCGCCAATGATGTAGAGCAGCGGCATGTGGAACACATGGCACGCACCTATCTCCCGTTCGCGGATCTGATACTGCTGGTTGGGCGAGCGGATGACTTGAACTTTCTTCAGCCTGGAGTGATCACGCTTCCGGGCATTGAGGATTGGCAGTCCATGCCGCGCCGCTTCCGTGTTGTAACGACCTACTCGTATTCTGCCAAGTCGGTGCGAGACCTCATCCGACAAGACCCGCAGTTCGATGCGGCCAAGCGTCGTAAGCGACTCATAGAACAGATAGAACGATTCGGTGGCCTGAGTAATGCTGCCAAAGACAAAAATCTGTACTTCCCGCTGGAGTTTGGGACGAGTTGGCACGGTGTTCAAAAGAATGACCCCGAACTTTTTGAGCGCATGGCGCCGATTATTGACGAACTACGTAAAGAACTGCTCCTGCAGATTGAAGTCTGCACCAGTAGGGTCGGACGTATTCGTAACACGCTGGATACCCATCTGAATATCCGCAGCCTTCATGAAAGAAAACGACTGGCTCTGGAGAACGTCATTGGCAAGCTGATCGACAAGGAATCAGAGCTGCTTGAAGAGATGAGCGTCTGGCGCAATGCGATAAGACGCGCTACCAGAAACATCAGGAAGGCCATCGCAGAGCTTAAAAACCCATCTGTGGCTCATGGTTGTCAACTGCTTCAGGAAGCAGTTGACAGCCTACTGCAGCAAGCTATTCCTCCTTCCGACGACGGGAAGCATAAAGATCGAACGGTACTGCAAGGAATGATTCTGCGAAGTTATGCTGAGCTAACCAAAATACGCTTGGAGCCGGAACCGGATGTGACTGCATTGGGGTTCTGGGTAGCGGTCAGAGGAAGGTTGGTGGTTCCTGAACCATCGGTAACAGGAGAAATGGTTTACGACGCATTTGCGGAGATTCGTCAGCAGCTGGATAGCTACTTCCTCGACCGATATATATTCAAGGACAACTACCAGAAAGACAAAGCGGCTGTGATCTCGGCTTATAGAGTCGCATTGACGGCCGTGCTGCAGCTCTGGCTTTCCAGTTGGAAAGATGCATTGAAGGCAACCAGGTTAGACAAGGAAAAGACTCTGAAACAACTGAAACTGCAGCTAAGAAGTCTACTGGAACAGCGTGGCCAAACAATTAAACTCCTTGTCGCTAACAGAGCGGATCTAAGCCGGCACCGCCAGGCACTCATCAATCTTGATATCACCATGCGAGAAGACCTGGAACGGTGCCAGCAGTATCTACGGTTGCTGGATGAGGAATACATCATCCAGCTGCAGCAAGCCTTGGACCAGATTGCTGGAACGGCGAACGACGTTGACGCACTGTCTATTGCCTTGGGCAGCATGGCGCTCGTTCAACAACGAACATCGCTCCTGGAAATGAGCAAAACCAGACTCTCACACTGAAATGAACCTACCCTCACAGATAGAAGAAAAAGAAAAAACGCTCACGGAATTGATGGCGCGTATTCTCAATGAGCCTCTCAGGCCAGTGGCAGAATCGCTGCAGCAGACAGGCATAGAAATCAAAGGTGTGAAGAATACGCTCAAAGGTCTTTCTGAGTGTATGGACGACACTTTCCAGGAGATTGAAAGCGGAAACGATACTTTACTGAAATTGAAGGTGTTACTGACCGGCCTGCGCAACCAGGATATGGCTTTTATGAAGGATGGCCTTGCCGAAATTCAGACTGCGCACACTCAGGTGGAGGCGGAACTCAAAGCCCTAGCAACCGGACTCAAAGGTACAAAGGAAAGACTCAACGATCTCACTGGCGTTACACAGCAAGGGCAGGAAAGAATACGAGAGCAATACCATGCGCTTCAAGCACAGCAGCAGGCAGATTCGCAGGCTATGGTGGACGCGTTCGGTCAGCACACCACCTACTGCAAGGCAACACACGAGGCCACGCTGGCTGCCTTCAACCAGGCAGCCAGCGCCCAGATAACGCACCTCAACACCCTGCAGTCCACCGTTGAATATGTCGTGGACGAAACTCGGCAGCTCAGACAGCACATCCTAGAAGAACACAAGAAGAACTGCGAAGATATGACCATCATCGCTGAGAAAAATTCCATACTGGGATCGCGCTTGGTAGACGTAAAACAAAGCCTGCGCAGGCTTACCATGTTCATGTATATCACGTTGAGTCTCTTGGCGGTTTTGATCGGATGTCAGTTATGGGCACTAATACAGGCTTAAATAAACATAAAAATTGGTATACGGGGCCTGTCAGAGATTGCGTGTTTAAGGTGGTAATCCCCCCATTTTTAGCGATTGCCAGAAGTAGGCAGGCTACGCGGCCATGGCCAGCCGCTGTTTTGGGGTGATGCCGCCCAAGGCCATATTTGGGCGTTCATTATTGTAGGACCACATCCACTCTGTCGCTGTGCGCTGGACCTGATCCAGATCTTGCCAGTGATATTGGGACAACCACTCATAGCGCACAGTCCGATTGAACCGTTCGATGTAGGCGTTCTGTTGCGGCTTGCCTGGTTGGATGTATTCCAGCTTGATGCCCCATCGGCGTGTCCACTCTGTGATCGCTGAACTCAGGTATTCCGGGCCATTATCACATCGAATGGTCAACGGCTTGCCGCGCCAGGCAATAATCTGCTTTAACGCACGGATGACCCGCTCCGAGGGCAAGGAGAAGTCGATCTCAATGCCCAACGCTTCGCGGTTGAAGTCATCAATCACGTTGAATAACCGGATACTGCGCCCATCGGCCAGTTGATCATGCATGAAGTCCATTGACCAGACGTGATTCGTGGCGGTGGGCACCATCAACGGCTCGGGCGCCTGGCGCACCAGGCGTTTGCGCGGTTTGATTCGCAGGTTCAGCTCCAACGCTCGATAGATGCGGTAAATCCGTTTGTGGTTCCAACCGAAGCCCTTCACGTTGCGCAGATACAGGTAGCACAGGCCAAATCCCCAGTTGCGATGGTTGTCCGTCAGGCGCAGCAGCCAGTCGGCGATTTCGTCGTTCTCCGCCTTGTGCTTGCCCTCATAGCGATAGCACGTCTGGCTGATGCCAAACGTCTCGCAGGCCAACCTGACCGATATCCCGCGCTCCTGCACGACACGTTGAGCCATCTCGCGGCGGCGAGATGGCTTCACCACTTTTTTTCGAGAGCCTCCGCGCGCAGCTCGGCCTTGAGTTTTTCTTCAACGTACATCTTGCGCAGACGTGCGTTCTCGGCCTCCAGCTCCTTCATCCGCGACATCATCGGCACGTCCATACCGCCGTACTTGGCACGCCACTTGTAGAACGTCGCTGAGCTGATGCCCAGTTCACGGCACATCTCGGGCACCGTGACGCCGGCCTCTACACGTTTGATTGCATCCAGAATTTGGCTGTCTGTGAATCGTGACTTCTTCATGCTGTAGAACTCCTCAATGAGAAAATTCTACTTCTGATCTCACCACTTTAACGGGGGGATTACCAACCGGCTCGCCGAAATGCGCGGCCTGCCCCGGTCCATCACCGTGGACAACGGGCCGGAGTTCGCCGGCAGAGCCCTTGATGCTTGGGCCTACCAAGCGGGTGTGAAGCTGTCGTTCATCCGGCCGGACAAACCCGTGGAGAATGCCTATATCGAGAGCTTCAACGGCAAGTTCCGTGACGAATGCCTCAACGAGCATTGGTTCCTGTCGCTGCGTCAGGCCAGATCGTTGATCGAGGCATGGCGCCTCGAGTACAACACCGAAAGGCCACACAGCGCGCTGGGCTACCTTGCCCCGGAACAGTTCGCCAAGGCACACCACGAAGGAAGATTTTTAACCCCGGACTCTAAGTCAATCTCGTACTAAACCCGGGGGCAGGTCAACGGACGCCCGCGCATCGCGAAACAAAGCGATGTGTTGGGCCCGCACCCTGGCAATGGGCAAATCCAAAGGCAAACGATAGGACTCAAACGCTTTTAGCCTGACGCATTCCCAACGCCAGCCTCTTTTCTTCGACGCCACCTCATCCGCATAACGTCGCAAGGCATCGCGCAGGGTAAAACGCTCGCCCAGGACGCAGGTTTCCCGCCGCCGTAGCGCATGTTCACGCTGGGCTACCCAGATCACGGCTTCTCGTTTTGTGTGCAAAGTGGCGCTGTCCCGTAGGGGAGCTTGGCCTAAGGCGTGGCGCAGTTTGATCTGCGCTCGATAACGTCCATTGAACAATTTTTGAATACTTGCCATAACTGAAGCAAGGAACCAAGCGCGGGGGCCATCTGGGGCCAGAAAGCGGACAACATTGATTTTTTGGGATCAATCGTTTTTTTTGCTGCTCGGTAACCCACTGATCTTGATGATTTTTTTATTCTACAAGACCGGTACTAAGAAATTTATTGGTGCCGTCGGCGAGACTCGAACTCGCACAGCTTTCGCCACTACCCCCTCAAGATAGCGTGTCTACCAATTCCACCACGACGGCACTGGCACCAATCCGCTGCCTTAACTAGCTCAGCGTTGAATAGCATTAAATTATAGCATGGATTTTTTTATTGCAAACTGGGAAATCAAAAATTTCCCAGTTCCGCATACTGGCCACCCCATGCCCTGCCAAAAACTCGGGTGTGACAGCCACGCCATCACACCCCAAGGTACTTTCTTTACTGTGCAGCAGGTTCAGTTTGCTGCTCGGCAGGCTGTACCGATGCGGCTTGCGGTGCCTGCTCGGCAGGAACCGCTTCCGGCTGGACGGCCTCCGCCTGTTGCGGCTCCACCGGGGCAGCCTCGGGCTCGGCGGCAGGCGTGGCTGCTTCGGGCTGTTGCGGCACAACGTTCTCTGCCGGAGCGACGGGCGCATCCTGCGGCGCGGCAGGCACTTGCGCTTCAGGCGTGACCGGCGCGAACGGCACAGCGGCAGCGCCACCAGCGTTATTCACCGGGGTATCGCCCAGCTGGGGCACGGACAAGTCCTGATAGCCCTGCATCACGCCGGTTTCTTCGGCCTTTTCCTTGGCGCGGTTGGGCGCGTAGCTGAAATAGGCCAGGCCGGTCGTCACGGCGAAGAACAGCACCGCCGCCCACTTGGTGGTACGCGACAGGAAGTTGGCAGCACCCGATGCGCCAAACAGGCTGCCGGCGGAACCGCTGCCGAAAGAAGAGCCCATATCGGCGCCCTTGCCATGCTGCATCAGCACCAGGCCGATGATCGTAAAGGCGGAAAGGATTTGAATGACCAGCAACAACGTGTAGATCGAAGACATGCTTGTAATAGCTCCAGAAACTTTTATGCCGCGGCGATCTTCAGGAAATCGTCCGCCACCAGCGCGGCGCCGCCAATCAGGCCGCCGTCGATGTCAGGCTGGGCAAACAGCCCGGCAGCGGAGGCAGGCTTGACGCTGCCGCCGTACAGGATTCGAACTTCAGCAACAGCGGCACCCAGCGTACGCAGTTGGGCCCGGATGGCCGCATGCACTTCCTGGGCCTGCTCCGGCGTTGCGCTCAGGCCGGTACCGATGGCCCAGACGGGCTCGTAAGCAATGACGGTACGCGCCACTTGCTCGGCACCCAGCGCCAGCACCGGCGCCAGTTGTTCGGCGATGACGTCCAGCGTCTTGCCGGCCTCGTGCTGTTCCAGCGTTTCGCCCACGCACACAATCGGCGTGATGCCTGCCTTCAGCGCAGCAGCAGCCTTGGCTGCCACATAATCATTGCTTTCCGCATGGTAACTGCGTCGTTCCGAGTGGCCCACCAGCGCCCAGCGGCATCCCAGGTCTGCCAGCATCGGCGCGGAAACCTCGCCCGTATAGGCGCCTTTTTCATGCGTGCTTACGTCTTGCGCCCCCCAGGAAACCGGGGAGCCTGCCAGGGCAGCGCCCGCCTGAGCAAGATACGGAAATGGCACGCAAACACCGATTTCAGCCGTCTGGCCGACGGCGCCAGCGCGCACAGCGGCCAGCAGCGTGGCGTTATCGGCCAGGTTGCCATGCAGTTTCCAATTGCCCAGCACCAGGCGCTTGCGAGTATTTTCTGCGTTCATGCGTCAGTATTGCGAAATCGGGATAAACGCAGGATTGTATCCTGTCGGCCCGCCCAATGGTTAGAGAAGCCGCCCTTGTGCGCGAAAAAAGCTGCGCCAGCGCTGGCGCAGCCCGCCGATCAGCTTAGTCCTGCAGCTGCAGGACCAGTTTGCCGGTATGTCCGCCCTCTTCCATGACGGCATGCGCCCGGGCCGCGTCAGCGAATGCAAACACACCATGCACAACCGGCCGGATACGCCCTGCGGCCAACAGGGGCCACACCCGCTCACGCAACTGGCGGGCCACTTCGGCCTTGTAGGCCACGCTGCGCGGGCGCAAGGTCGAGCCCGTCAATGTCAGGCGGCGCTGCATGATCAGGCCGGCATTGACCTCGGCGCGCGCACCGCCCAGTACCGCGATGCATACGGCACGGCCATCTTCGGCCAGGCATTTCAGGTTGCGCGCCACATAATCACCGGCCACCATGTCCAGAATCACATCCACGCCGCGGCCCTCGGTCGCCTCCTTGATGACCGTCACGAAGTCTTCGCTGCGGTAATTGATGCCGCGCACGGCGCCCAGCGCCTGCACCGCCTGCACCCGTTCGTCGCTGCCTACCGTGGCATAGACCTTATGGCCCAGCGCAGTGGCAACCTGGATGGCGGTTACGCCGATACCGCTGGCCCCGCCATGTACCAGCAAGGTTTCGCCTTCAGAAAGACGGCCGCGATCAAAAACATTGCTCCATACAGTAAACGCCGTTTCCGGCAGACCTGCCGCTTCGACCATGCTCCAGCCGTCCGGAATCGGCAGGCAATGCCCGGCAGGCGCCACGCAATATTCCGCATAGCCGCCACCGGCCGTCAGCGCGCAAACCCTGTCCCCCACACGCCAGCCACCGGCCTCGACATCTCCGCCGACAATCTCGCCGGCCACTTCCAGGCCGGGCAAATCGGAGGCGCCGGGCGGCGGCGGATAGCTGCCCTGGCGCTGGAACAGATCCGGGCGATTGATTCCGGCCGCATGAACCCTGATCAAGACTTCACCCGGCGCAGGCACCGGTATGGCACGTTCGGCCTGCACCAGGACTTCCGGGCCGCCGGGTTGGGAAATCTCTATTACTCGCATGGAATGGCACCGTTACATGGGGGCATAAAACATACATATTAACGCGCCCGCCCAGCACGCCATTTCCCCTCTCGCTGTAACATGGCGCCATGTTGGCGCAGGCCTCCTGCCAGGCCCGCACCTGCTTCCGGCCCAGGCTCCGCCCGTTTCACCCATAGACCGATATGCAGACTACACGCTCTCCGTACTCCCCTTCCTTCCCCTGGCCCACGGCCGTACTGATCGCCATCAATGTGGTGCTTTACCTGCTGGTCGCGCTCAGCGGCGGCGAGTTCATTGATTTTGACAGCCGCCACCTGCAGGATTGGGGTGGCAACCTGTCCGTGCTCACACTGACCGGCGACTACTGGCGCCTGCTCTCCAATATGTTCCTGCATGGCGGCCTGATGCATCTGGTCGCCAATATGTATATGCTGATGATTGTTGGTCCGCTGACGGAACAGCGCCTGGGCCGCCCGGGCATGCTGGTCATCTATCTGATCGGCGGGCTATGGGCCAGTTTTTCCAGCGCCGCCTGGAATGCATACCATCTGTTTGAAACCGTCCCCGGTTTCGGTGGCATGCAAACCGTGACGGTAGTCAACCTGATCGTCAGTGTCGGCGCATCAGGCGCGATCATGGCGCTGTGCGGCGGCTTGCTTGCCAGCGCCCTCGCCAGCAAGATCCATACACCGGAAGCCAACAGCCGGCTGTTCAAATCGCTGTTCCAGGTCGTGGCCATCAATATCGTGCTGGGCCTGCTTATTCCCGGCATCGACCAGCTGGCGCATATCGGCGGCCTGCTGGCCGGCTTCGCGCTGGGCCTGGCGATCGGCAGCCTGCGTCCTGAGGCAACACAATCCCGCTACATCGCGCGCAGCCTGCTTTCGGCCGCCATCGCGCTGATTCTGCTGGCGCTGGCACTGGAAAATGGCGGCTGGGAAGAAGCCCACGCCGTCCGCGCGGAAATGCAGGCGCAGCAATACCACTAAGGCCTGCCCTATGCCGGGTCTGTGCCAGGCCTATGCCGGCCCGGAGCCTGATCTGGCCATTGAGCCGGCATACACATCAGCCTACAGCCGGCACCAGCAGCGCCGGCCCGGCATACGCCAGCAGCACGCAGGCCAGAAGCAGCACGATCACGGCCACCACGGCCATGAAAGGCAGCACCGTGCGATAAACATCACGCATGCCGACCACCACGCCGGCAAAGCTGCAAGCCAGCATGATACGTACCGGCGAAAACGTGCTCATGGCAATGGCCGACGCGTGCTGCAGGGCCGCGGCTCCCAGCGCGCTCAAGCCCGTTCCATGGGCCAGCGCCAACTGCGAATTCATCAGCAGGCCATTGGATGCATTGGCGCTGTTGGTCACCAGGCCGAACAGCGCGGCCAGCAGCATGGATAGGAAAACCGACGTCCGTCCCAGCGCGTCCAGCATGCCCGCGGCCAGCGAAGTGGCTATTCCGGACAGGCTCAGCACTTCGGCCAGGATACAGAACAGCGCGGTGGTGAAGATCGCCACCTTGCCGCTCGTCCAGCTCTCCTGCATGATGGGCACCACGCGCCGCCGTTGGCGGATCAGTACCGCCACCAACAAGCCCAGCACCAGCAGCCAGACGCCAGAGTGAAACAGCGGGCTGAAAGCCGGCAGGTTCTCGAAGGGACGAATGCTGCCGGTTTCGCGCAAAAACCGTGCCCAGGACGGGATCAGGCGCGTCAACGCCAACCCGGCGACCAGCAGGATATACGGCCATACCTGGCGCGCCGCCAGCCACAGACTGCTGAACTTCGCATCATGGCTGAGAAAATAGCGCAAGGCGATGACTGGGCCGAAGGAAGCAATCAGCCCGGTTTCCGGGCCGCCCAGCCAGGTCATGAGCAGCAACAGCAGCAGCGTGCCGGCGAGCCAGGCGGCATCCTTGCGGCGCTCGTCGCGTGGAAACGACAGACCGGCATGTGCCGCCAGGCGCCAGAAAAGCGGCAACCAGGCCAGCAGCATCAAGCTGACCATGCCGCCACTGAGGACTGCAAATGTCGCAGGATTGGAACCGGCCAGCGCAGCAGCGATCAAGGTGCCGCTGGCCATGCCCCCCCAGGGGCCCAGGGCCTGTCCGATGAAACCAAATGCCAGTAGATAGGCCGGCCGCAGCGACAGGGTTGCCAGCAAGGCAAACGTTCCCATCATGCCCACGCCAAACCCGGTAACGGATTCGGCAAAGGGACCGATCAGGAAACAAGCATTGAACAGGATGCGTCGTTGCGCCAGGGCCGCACGCGCCGCCTCGGCCGCCGCATGGACTTGCGCAATGGCTGCACCACCTGCCGGTGCAACGGACTCCTCGTCATCGCTTGGCACCTGCTTCCGGCCCGGTTCCTGCGCCTGGTCAGCCCGTTGCGCCGGGCTGGCTTCCTGCGCAGGAACAGCCCCCGGCTCCAGGGTTGCTTCGCGTATCTGGGCTGCCTCTGGCGGCTCGGTTGCCCTCTGTTCATCGGCGGACGCCTGCCCGGCGGCTGCCGCCGGTTCATCCCGTGCCGCGTTGTCGGCCACAACCGGCACGGGGCTACAGGCAATGTCGTCGGCCGTGCCGACAGCTGGCTGAACAGGGACAGGATGAAGCCCTGACGCAGGTGCGACTATTGCGACAGTCGTCATTGCAGAGGCAGGGGCCGTCGCGGAGACGGTTGCGCCGATATCGGCTGAAGTGGATGCAGGATTGGCCGCAGGTGCGGGTGCAGGTGCCGAAGTTCCGGATTGACGGCCGCCCTCGCCCACCAGGCTGGCCACGCGCCAGAACAGCAGCCCGCCCAATATATAAGGCACGACCGTCAGTCCGATCCAGCTGCCCCGTGCCACAGCAAGTATGGCCTCATGGAAGCCGAACACGCGTGGCGCGCTGAGGAACGCAACCAGCAGGGCCAGCGCCGCGCCCAGCATGGCGGAACGGATGACAGGTTGCCGGAATACACCTATCAAGACGATCAACAGAACCACCGGCGCCAGCCATAGCAGATATAGCACGTTCGTTTTCCACAGAATGCCGCCTCTGCCTGGCCACCAACGTTCAGCCCACAGTCAGAAAACGGTGAAGAAAATGAGAAATGCCCCGGCCAGAAAATGGCCAGGGCATGAATCTCTTATTCTACGTGCTGATACCGCGCCCGTACCGTCATATCGCCAAGTTTGACATGCACCTGGCAAGAAAGCTGTTATGCCGCCAATGCACCTGCAGGCGCTGCCGAAGCAGAGGCGGCACCCAACGCTTCACCGAACAGGTTCTTGGGGTCTGCCAGATCGGGCACCACTTCCAGCTTGACGCCCAGGCCATGGGCCTGCGCCTGATCATGCAGGAAACGCAGCGCGGCATAATCCTCCAGCGCAAAGCCGACCGAATCGAACACGGTAATTTCGTCGGTCCGGCTGCGTCCGGCACGCTTGCCGGCCAGCACTTCCCACAAAGGCTGCACCGTGTAGTCCGCTGGCATCTGCTGGATTTCCCCTTCAATGCGGGATTGCGGCTCGAACTCCACGAAAGTGGTGGCACCCAGCAGGATATCGGCAGCTAGTTCCGTTTTCCCGGGGCAATCTCCGCCGACGGCATTGATATGCATGCCGGGTTCGATCATGCTGGCATCCAGGATGATGGCGTTGGTCTTGTCCGCCGTGACCGTCGTGACGATATCCGCCCCTTGGGCCGCTTCCGCCGCACTGGCGCAGGCCACTAGCGTGAGGCCAGGCACCTGGGCCAGGTTGAGGCGCAGCTTGGCCGTTGCGCCGGGGTCGACATCGTACAGGCGGATGGTGTCGATACCCAGCAAGTAATGGAACGCCAACGCCTGGAATTCACTTTGCGATCCATTGCCAATCAAGGCCATGACCCGCGCTTGCGGACGGGCCAGCACCCGGGCGGCCAGTGCGGACGTGGCGGCAGTGCGCAAGGCGGTCGTGAGCGTGAGTTCGCTCAGCAGCAGCGGCTTGCCCGTGGAGACTTCGGCCAGTGCGCCAAAAGCCATGACAGTTGGCAGCCCGACCTGCGGATTGGAGGGGTGCCCATTGACGTACTTGAATGCATACAGCTCGTGATCCGCCGCCGGCATCAGTTCGATCACGCCGATATCGGAATGGCTGGCCACGCGGGCCGTTTTATCGAATGCCTCCCAGCGCAGGAAATCCGCCTTGATGTAGGCTTCCATCTGCCTGAGGGTCTGTTCAATCCCCAATCGACGGGTCAGCGCAACGACGTCTTCGGTTGCCAGGAAGGTAGTCATGTTTTTTCTCCTCTTGATGAATCGGGCGCCGAGAACAATCCGTTCCATGGCGCTTTTTTCTATTGTTTCTCAGCGTCAGATCAATTCATAGCGGCAAAAATATCTATAAAATGTCCATATATTGACTAAACGACAGAATAAAATGACGAAATCATCAATGGATAGCCTGGATCATCAAATCCTGGCCCTGTTGCGCAACGATGCCCGCACCTCTGTCGCCACGCTGGCAAAAAAGCTCGATGTCTCGCGCGGCACGGTCAACAACCGCCTGAACCGCATGGAGCGCGACGGCATCATCCTGGGCTACAGCATCCGCGTGCGGCCCGATTCACAGCCTGAGGAAATCGTGGCCTGGACCAGCATCGCCATCGAAGGACACGAAACGCAACGCATCGTCCAGGCACTGTCCGGCGAACCGGCCATTGCCGAACTGCACGACACCAATGGCCGCTGGGACATGCTGGCGGAACTGCGGGTGCAGAGCATGGCGCAATTGGCCGAAGCCCTGGAACGCATCCGCCTGATCAAAGGCATTGCGGCCACCGAAACCAGTATCCACCTCAAAAGCCTGAAATTCTGAGCGCTTGCCGCATTGCCAATCACGGCTTTCCCTGGGCAATGCACCGAAATGACGCCTTTCATGCACCAGAAAATGGCAGGCCGCGCCGACTTTGCCTAGGGAATCCCCCAAGTACCCAATGCCAGCTTTATCCCATAAATTGAAAAAATGACAGAAAACTTGCAGGAAAGCATGGCAGACCCAGCCGCTACCGCCAGTGTGATTCAACGACTGGAACGTTTCCGCACCCAAGGCACGGCCTCGGAGCGCAGCGTGGCGAGCTATATGCTGGGCAACCTGAACAGCCTGCCCTTCGAGACTTCGGCCAGCCTGGCAGCCAAGCTGGGCCTGAGTGAAACCACGGTTGGCCGGTTTTGCCGGCACCTGGGTTTTCGTCATTTCAAGGATCTCAAGCAGAACCTGCGCGACGATCTCGGCGACAGCCCCTGGCTGATGGGGGAGCGTCTGCAGGATTTCCTGCAAAGACGCTCCAATGACGGCCCGGACTACAGCCGCAGCCTGGAACTGAGCATTGCCGCTCAAGTGGCCGTCTACGAGCTGACCAATGCGCCCCAGTGGCAGCCGGTGGTCGCGCGCCTGGCTGAATGCAAGACCGTACTGGTAGCCGGTTTTCAGACCGAACGCGGCGTCGCGGCCAGCATGGCCCACCTATTGCAGTACATCCGTCCTGGCGTGCACCTGATCGACAATGCCGCTGGCCACTACAGCGATGCGCTGCTGGCCGATCCGGCGGAAACCGCACTGGTGGTGTTCGACGCACGGCGTTATTCGCGCCATGCTCTGCTGCTGTGCCGCAAGGCGCGGGATCACGGCCTGCCGGTGACACTGGTGACTGACATGTATTGCGATTGGGCCGACAGCAGCGCCAGCGAAGTCTTCCGCGTGCCGACCGGCCTGGACCTGTTCTGGGAATGCACCGCGCCCATGCAGGTACTCGCGCACTTGATGGTCAATGAAGTCTTCGTCCGCCTGGGCAAACCCGCCGAACAACGACTGGAACAGATCGCCGGACTCAACCATGCATTCATCGGCTACACATCCGCGCGGGACGCATTTTCCTGAATCGGCCTAAACTGGACTGTTTCAAAGACGGTATCCTGCAGGCCGTTCCCATTTTTCACAATTATCAACCGTTCAAGGAGCGCATCATGAAAAAAATGCTGAAATCCATGCTGGCTGTCACGGCGCTCTGCGCAATTTCCGCACAAGCGCAAGCTGACACCATCCGCATCGGCATCGAAGGTGCCTATCCTCCGTTCAATGCCGTTGATGCCTCCGGCAAGCTGTATGGTTTCGATGTCGACATTGCCAATGCCCTGTGCGAAAAAATGCAGGCTCAATGCGTGCTGGTGGCACAGGATTGGGACGGTATCATCCCCGCCCTGATGGCACGCAAATTCGATGCCATCGTCTCCTCCATGGTGGACACCGAAGAGCGTTCGCGTCGCGTCGATTTCACCGAGCCCTACTACCGCACCCGCCTGGCTGTCGCCGTCCCTAACGATTCAAAGCTCACCGGTACGTCTGCCGATGAACTGAAGGACAGCGTGATCGGTGCCCAGTCGTCCTCCACGCAAGGCATGTACGCCGAAGATGTCTACGGCAAGGCCGGTGCCGACGTGCGCCTCTACCCCACGCCCGACGAAGCCGGCACCGACCTGATCAGCGGCCGCCTGGACGCCATCGTGCACGACAAGTTCCCGCTGCTGGAATGGCTGGAAAAAAACAGCGAAGGCTGCTGCAAGCTGCTGGGTGATATTCCGGGTACCGAAGGCGACACCAGCATTGCGCTGCGCAAGGGCGACAACGAACTGCGCGAACGCTTCAACAAGGCGATCAAGGATATCCGCGCCGACGGCACCTACCAGAAGATCTCCGAACACTATTTCGGCGCCGACATCTACTGAACGCCCCAGCCGGATATAGAAAAACATGCTTGATCTGCTCAGCCTGCTTTCCTTCGGCCAAGGCGGATGGGGCAGCGCGCTCCTCATGGGCGCGCTTGTCACTATCACGCTGGCGCTCTGCTGCGTGCCCATCGGCCTGCCGCTGGGGCTGCTCGTTGCGGTGGGGGCGCGCTCCAAGCGCCGCCTGCCCCGCGCCGCATCCACCGTTTTTTCCACTGTTTTCCGAGGCCTGCCCGAACTGCTGACCCTGCTGCTGGTGTACTACGGCGCACAAATCGGCATCGAACACCTGCTGCAGAAAATCGGCTACCAGAGTGAATTCCGCATCAACGCCTTCGTGGCCGCCGTCGTGGCATTCAGTCTGGTATTGGCCGCTTTTTCCAGCGAAGTCTGGCTGGGCGCCTTCAAGACCATCCCCAAGGGCCAGCAGGAAGCTGCCCAATCCCTGGGCTTGTCGCGCCGCACGACGTTCCTGCGTGTCACGCTGCCGCAGCTCATGCGGGTCGCCCTGCCCGGGCTTTCCAACAACTGGTTGACGCTGCTGAAGGACTCCTCCCTGGTATCCACCATCTCCCTGGTAGACCTGATGCGCCAGACCAATCTGGCGGTTGCCGCCACCAAGCAACCCATGTTGTTCTATTTCGTCGCCTGCCTGCTGTACCTGCTGCTGTCGGCGCTTTCCGGCGTCGTGTTCAGCCGCGCTGAACGCCGTTTCGGCCGCCATTATGAAGGGGCACGCTGATGAATGAATTCGTGATGAACATGCTGTCGCACGTCATGGACCAGGATCTGCTGGAACGCTACGGCCCGCGCATGATGGACGGCCTAGTGATCACGCTCAAGCTGGTCGCCGTGTCCTTCGTGCTGGGCATGGCCCTGGGCTTGCTGCTGGCCATCGGGCGCATGAGCAAGAACAAATGGGTCCAATACCCTTGCCGTGCCTACATCTACTTCTTCCGCGGTTCCCCGCTGCTGGCGCAGCTGTTCCTGCTGTACTACGGCCTGGGTTCGTTCCGCCCATTCTGGCAGGATATCGGCCTGTGGTGGTTCGTCCGCGATGCCTGGTATTGCGCGTTGCTGGCCTTCACGCTGAATACCGCAGCCTATCAGGCGGAAATCTTCCGTGGCAGCCTGATGGCCATTCCCAAGGGGCAGTACGAAGCCTGCCAGGCACTGGGCCTGGGCCCGGCCACCGCCATGCTGCGCGTCATCCTGCCGCAGTCCATGCTGGTTGCCATCGGTCCGCTGGGCAATGAACTGATCCTGATGATCAAGGCCAGCGCCATTGCATCGCTGGTCACGGTATACGACGTCATGGGCGTGGCGCGCCTGGCCTTCTCGCGCAGCTTCAATTTTGAAGTGTATCTTTGGGCAGCCGTGCTGTACCTGATCATCGTGGAGATCATCCGCCGCGTGCTCAAACGTATCGAAAGCCGCTTGTCCCGGCACGTGGTGAACTAAGCATGAATCAGCCTTCTTCCTCCACACGCAAAGGGCATGACGTCCTGGTGCTGGGCGCAGGCATCGTGGGCACCAGTACGGCACTGCACCTGCAGCAACGCGGCCTATCGGTCTGCCTGGTGGACTGGCAACAGCCGGGCTCGGGCACCAGCCACGGCAACGCCGGGCTGATCGAACGGGCTAGTGTCGTGCCGTATTCGTTCCCGCAATCGCCGCTGGCATTGTTGCGCTACGCGGCCAACCGCCAGACCGACGTGCATTTCCAATGGCGCGCCCTGCCCGCCATGGCCGGCTGGCTCTGGCGCTATTGGCGCGAATCGGCGCCCCAGCCACTGGAGCGTGCGGCCCAGGACATGCTGCCTCTGATCGAGCGCTGTGTCACGGAACACGATGCATTCATCCAGGCAGCCAGCCTGCAGCACCTGGTCCGTCCCCAAGGCTGGATAGACATCTACCGCGAACCGGCTGCCTTTGCGGCTGCCGCTGCTGATGCCCGCGCCATTTCCAGCCGCTATGGCCTGCAGGCCGACATCCTCGATGGCCAGGCCCTGGCAGCGCGCGAACCTGCCTTCCTGCCCCAGGCGAATATGGCCGGCGGCATCCACTGGCTCGACCCATGGACCGTCAGCGCCCCTGGGAAGCTGGTGCAAGGCTATGCCGATTTGTTCTGCCAACGTGGCGGCGCACTGGTGCATGCCGATGCACGCGGCCTGCGCGAAAACAGCGCGGGCTGGCAACTGGATACGCCGAATGGCACGCTGCAAGCCGCTCAAGCCGTGATCGCGCTGGGCCCGGATGCCCCCGGGCTCTACCGTTCCCTGGGCTACGACCTGCCCCTGGCGCACAAGCGCGGCTACCACCTGCATTTCCGGCCCGGGCCGGACACCCCGGCGCCGCAGCATCCGCTTTGTGACTCGCGCGCCGGGTTTGTCCTGGCGCCCATGGAACAAGGCGTGCGCCTTACCACCGGCGTCGAGCTGGCGCTGCCCGATGCACCGCCAAACCGCATCCAGCTAGACCGCGCCGAACGCATCGCCAGGCGCTACTGGCCGCTGGGCACCGCCGTCGAGGCGGAACCCTGGATGGGCAGGCGTCCCTGCACTCCGGACATGCGTCCCATCATTTCAGCTGCGCCGCACCACCGCGGCCTCTGGTTCAACTTCGGCCATGCGCACCATGGCCTGACGCTGGGCCCGGCTTCCGGCCGCCTGCTGGCAGAAATGATGACTGGCGAGCAGACCTTCACATCCCCCGCGCCGTACTCGGCGCACCGATTCATGTAAGACCCGGAGACACCCTCCATGTCACAAAACCAAGCCTCACAACCCACTCCCAATACTCCCGGCAACGGCGACCAGCGCCCGGTGGTCGTCAAGATCCGTGGGCTGAACAAATGGTATGGGAATTACCACGCCCTGAAAAACATCGACCTCGACGTGCACCAGGGGGAACGCATCATCCTGTGCGGACCTTCGGGTTCCGGAAAATCGACGCTGATCCGCTGCGTGAACCAGCTGGAACGCATCGAAAAAGGCACCATCGAAATCCACGGCACGGATGTCACGCGGCAGGATACCCAGGCCACCCTCGCGCTGCGCGACGTCGGCATGGTGTTCCAGCATTTCAACCTGTTCCCCCACATGTCGGTGCTGGACAACTGCACGCTGGCGCCCGTCAGCGTCAAGGGTGAAAACCGCAAGCGCGCCGAGGAAAAGGCCCGCGAACTGCTGGAAAAAGTTGGCATGGGCAGCCATGCGGACAAATATCCGACCCAGCTTTCCGGCGGCCAGCAGCAGCGCGTCGCCATCGCACGCACGCTGTGCATGGACCCGAAGATCATTCTGTTCGATGAGCCCACCGCCGCACTGGACCCGGAAATGGTCAAGGAAGTGCTGGACGTCATGGTCAAGCTGGCCAATACCGGCATCACTATGCTGTGCGTGACCCACGAAATGGGTTTCGCCAAGCAGATGGCCGAGCGCGTGCTGTTCCTGGACCAGGGGGCCATCCTGGAAGACACGCCACCGCTGGCGTTCTTCGCATCCCCCAGCACCGAACGGGCCAAGGCCTTCCTGCAGCAGATCCTCTAAGCGGGCGCGGGCCATCCGCCCGCCCGCCGCGTCTGCAGCCCGGCGCCACCACGCGCCGGCATTCGCCTGGCGCCACGAGTTCTCCGCACACCCGCCCCCTGCTCCCACACGGGCCGCGCAACCCCCACCGGACCGTTGCGTCCCCGGCTTCCCGGTTCCCCATAACACCAGTTTTCCCAACCTTCTTCCGCCGGCACCTGTGGTGCATGGCGGCCACGGAGCTTCCGCATGCAACATTTCGACGCGCAGCAAACCCGCGCACAGCTTTCTTTCGATACCCTGGTGCCCGCCCTGCGCCAGGCCTTTGCACAAGGCGGCACGGTGCCGCTGCGCCACAATCACCCAATCGAGTGCCAAGGCGCGCAAGGCATTTCCCTGATCATGCCGGCATGGAGCGAACAGGGCTACTATGGCCTGAAAACCGTCAACATCTTCTCGGGCAACGGCCAGCGCGGGCTGCCCGGCCTGCACTCGACCTTTATCCTGTTCGACGCCACCACGGGGGTGCCGCTGGCACTCATCGACGGCAACGAAATCACCTCCCGGCGCACGGCTGCCGCTGCGGCGCTGGGCGCCGACTTCCTGGCACGGCGCGACGCCAAGCGCCTGCTGCTGCTGGGCGCTGGCCGCGTCGGCAGCCTGGTGCCGCGCGCCATGCGTGCCGTGCGTGCGATCGAGCATGTCGATGTCTGGAACCCGAACGAAGAACGTGCCCGCGTGCTGATCTCGGAATTGCAGGCGGAAGGTGTCAGCGCCAGCTATGTGACCGACCTCGAAGCTGCCGCACGTCAGGCCGACATCATCAGCTGTGCCACGCTGGCCGAGGCGCCTCTGATCCACGGCGCCTGGCTGCAGCCAGGCGTGCACCTGGACCTGATCGGCAGCTTCACGCCCAAGATGAAAGAGACAGATGCCGACTGTTTCATCGGCAATGAAGTCTACGTCGACACTGACGAAGCCCCCACCAAGGCAGGCGATCTGCTGGATGCCTTCGCCAGCGGCAAATTCAGCCAGAACGACATACGCGCCAACCTGGAACAGCTGACTCGCGGCGAGCGTCCCGGACGTACCAACGACAGCGCCATTACCGTCTTCAAGGCGGTAGGCTCTGCACTCGAAGACCTCACCGCTGCAACGCTGGTCTACCGCAGCAGTCTCGCGTAAGGCTGGCTGCAATCGCTCCGGCCCGGCCGGCAGGCAAATGCCGGCCGATCTCCAGCGGCGCAGACTAACCCGCTATCGAAAGCAGGTATCATTCGTGCCTGATTGCCCCGGCCTGTCCCTGGCCGGGACTTGCCGCCCGTACCGGAACGACACAGGAACTGTTGCCGCATGAGACTTACCGTCCCGAGAATGATGCCGCTCTGCATGAGCTTCATCATGTCCCTGTCCATGTCATTCATCATGACGCTGTTGCATCGCGCCCCCGGCGTCGGCCTGGTCAAGCAATGGCTCTCCGGCTGGATCGTCGCCTGGCCCATCGCGGCCGTGCTGGCTTCCATCCTGGCGCCGCAGGTTTTCCGCCTGCTCAGCCGCCGTTTTCCCATGAACTGAAACAGGCCTGGATTGTGCCGCGCCTGGCACTGCGCCCCCAAGCCAGAAATCGGCTATCATCTCGTCTCATTATTTCAGCCATGGCATCCGGCATTCCTGCGCCGCATACCAGGCTGGACATACCGGCACCGGCCCACCGGCCCTGCCCCACTGCCCGAGTGGTGAAATCGGTAGACACAAGGGACTTGAAAATTTGAGCCCTGCCTGGGGAAACCCGGCAGGTGACGCCCGTCAAACTCGGCGAACGCCCTGGATGCCAGCCATCCGCGCCAACGCCGAGCCAAGCCTGAGCAGGTTAACGCCTGCCAGGAAGGTGTAGAGAGCAGACGGCGGGCACCTACAGCCGCAAGGCCAAGGTGAAGGCGTGCTCCAGACCACGAACGCCATGCGCATGCATGACGGCGGCGAAAGCCGAAGTGGTAAGAAAATCCCTCGCCGTCAGGCATGCCGGTTCGATTCCGGCCTCGGGCACCAAAATATAGCAGTCCACGAAACCCGCATCAGCACTGGCTATGCGGGTTTTTTGTGTTCAAGCGGGCAACCCGATACCGGCGAGCCCCCCGTTACCTCTGGCACCAGGTTGGCCCACACGTTCCCGGCCTGCTCAGCCGCGCGCATCCGCCTTGATCATGTCCGCCGCTTTCTCCGCGATCATGATGACGGGCGCATTGGTATTGCCGGAAGGCACCATGGGGATGATGGATGCGTCCACGACCCGCACGCCTTCCAGGCCATGGACTTTCAGCCGACTGTCCACAACGGCCTGCGGCCCCTGGCCCATGGCGCAGGTGCCTACCTGGTGATGGTAGGACACGATGGCGCTGCGGCAGTAGTCCGCCAGTGCCTCATCAGTCTGCACTTCCGCGCCCGGATAGACCTCCCGGCCACGCCAGGGCGCCAAGGCCGGCTGGGAAGCGATCTCGCGCATCATCTTGACGCTGGCCACCAGGGTGTTGATATCCTGTGCCGTTGCCAGGACATTCGGGTCCAGCAAGAGCGGATCATCAACACCGGGGCCGCTCAGGCGCAGTTCGCCACGGCTGGTCGGCATGACGCAGGCCGCGCACAGCGTGAAGGCGTTGTCCGGGCCGCTTTGCTCAGGCGTGTAATAAGGCACGTTGAAGAACAGCGGCTGCATATCGGGCCCGGGCAGCTCGGGCCGTGTCTTGGCAAATAGCTGGCCGTGCAGCGGCGTGATGGCGGGATTTCCGCCCAGGTCCGGGATGGGCTGGAGGCTTTCATAAACGACTGGCACCAGCATGTGGTCATGCAGGTTCTTGCCAACGCCAGGCAGGTGGTGCACGACCGGTATGCCGACCTCATCCAGGTGCGCCTTGTCACCAACGCCGGACAACATCAGCACGCGTGGGGATTCGATGGTGCCGCCACTGAGCACCACTTCTTTCTGGGCACGCACTTCGTGCAATTTGCCCTGCTGCTCATAGACCAGGCCGGTGCAACGCTTGCCGTCCAGTGTCAGGCGCTGCACCCGTGCATTGGTGATCAGGCTCAGGTTGGGCCGCTCCAGCGCAGGGCGCAGGAAGGCCACGGCAGTGCTGGCGCGCTTGCCATCCCGGGTATTCAAATGATTGAACCCGGCCCCCAGGATTTCCTTGCCATTGTGGTCCGGGTTGTAGGGATGGCCGGCTTCGACGGCAGCATCCACAATTGCCTTGGTAACAGGGTGTGGCGTGTAGTTGACCGTCACATGCAGGGGGCCGCCCTTGCCATGATATTCGCTGGCGCCGCCTTCATAATCCTCGGACTTCTTGAAATAGGGCAGGACGTCAGCGTAGCGCCAGCCGGCATTGCCCTGTTCCGCCCAGGCGTCATACACGGAGGCATGGCCGCGTACATAGATCATGCCGTTCAAAGAACTGCTGCCGCCCAGGGTCTTGCCCCTGGGCCAGAACAGCTTGCGGTCATGCGCATGACGTTGCGGTACGGTTTCGTAGGCCCAGTCATAGGGGGTGTGCCAGAGTTCGATCAGGCGCAACGGCGTGGAGATTTTTTCGGAATCGTCCGGCCCGCCTGCTTCGATCAGCAAAACCCTGACGTCCGAGTCTTCGGTCAGGCGATTGGCCAATACACAACCGGCCGAACCGGCACCCACGATGATGTAATCAAAGCTGCCATCACGATCCTCCGCCGCGTTCACTTTGGCGCCAAGAACACCGCCCACCATCAACGTGCCGCTGGCGATGCCTGCCGTCTTGATGAAGCGTCGCCGCCCGAAGTGCATCCCTTGCTGTTGCTCTGCCATGCCTGTGTCTCCATCCTTGCCATGTTGTTGTCTTACCGGCCGAGGCGGGCCGCCCGTCCCACACACTGATGCGGACACAGGCACGGGCTGGACACCTCCGGGCATCTTCATGCCTGCCCAGCGCCCGGGTTTGCCACACGCAATTTACTGACCGGCCGGTCTGCATTAAGACTGTATCCCTGTCGCCCACTTAAATCATGCTGGATTACCTCAACTTGACAGTATTTCCAGACGCGTAGCACCACCCCACGCGGCAATAAATAAGGCGGCTGGGAAAGCCGCCGGAACAACCGCCACGCCAAGTGCCAAGCCGCCTCGGCCGCAACCGCCAAACAGGCCGCTGCCTGCAGGCAACGGCCCGTCACCGGAACATACGGCGTACCGGCTTACGCCTGCGCCGGCAACCACTCCTCCAGCGTCACCTCGAACGTCACGCACACCGGATTGCCTCCGGCAACGAACGGTCCGCCATACACCCTGCCCTGGGGATCCGCCACTACGCCGGTCAGGAAGGCGCGCAGGGTGCCGTCGGACTGGCTACGCACCTCACCGGCCAGGCTGACGATTTCCACCGCCGGCCCGGCAATGAATTGAGTATCGCCATCGCCGCGTTCCAGGCAGCCATCAATCAGGCTGCCCAGCGCGCCGCGCACGAAAGCATTGCGAAAGCCTTCAGCCAGGCACAGCTTCTCCACACCCTTGACCAGGTCTTCGTTGGGCGCAATGCGTGCATAGGCCACCCGGCCCATCTGGCCGGATTCGACATGGGTCATCGTCATCATGCATTCCTCGCTTGGGCGGGCTGGCCGGCCGGCTCGATATCGTGCGGCTGCAGCAAAGACTGGTTGGTTTCCGGGTCGAATGCGACCCGCAATTCGAAGTTATCCAGCGAAAGCACCAGGATGGACACGCCGCCGGGGCCGACGATCGCATTCTGCGTCAGGATATGGCCGCCATAGGGCGTACCGTACTCATCGGTCACGGCTGCGTGGCAATGGATGAGCGGCTCGCCCGCGGCCGATTTGCCCAGCGTGGCGTTGCCGAACACCATATAGGCCTGATGCAACGGAATGGCGCTGGTATAGCGGACGATGGTCTGCTGGCGCGGGTCTGGCGGCGCGGTGCAGTATTCAATATAGGAAAACCGGCTGCCCAGCAATGTCATGGATGCACTGGCAACCTGGTGATGGGCCAGCGCCTGGCTGATGCCGTCAAACAAACTGATGCCTTCGGGGATGGCAAGGCGGAAATGCCTGCCTGAACGGGCGCTCCGGCTTTGGATGCGCACCGGGTTGAACGCGCCGGGCGGAATCAGTGTGCGGGCGCGCAATGGGTTGTACTTGGTGCCTGACCCATGATCGACGGGTGGATATGGCATGAGAGATCTCCTTGTTGCAAGGGGTAGCGCAACATCGGAACAAAGGGATGAAAGGATGATGGGCAATGGCGCCCTGAAACACGGGTGGCGTTTCAGAGCAGGCCGGCGGCAGTAAAACCGCCATCGACACTGACCACCT
Source organism: Kerstersia gyiorum (assembly GCF_048595715.1). Lineage (NCBI taxonomy): Bacteria > Pseudomonadati > Pseudomonadota > Betaproteobacteria > Burkholderiales > Alcaligenaceae > Kerstersia > Kerstersia gyiorum. The sequence continues at coordinate 1,794,068 of NZ_CP169556.1, read as the reverse complement.
GCCCCGTCACGAAACTCGATAGCTTGTCGTCAAGCAGCCAGGCCAGCGTGCCATTGAGTTCCGCCGGGGCGGCATAGCGCCGCTGCGGCACATCCGATACCCAGCGCTGGCGGGCGGCCTCCGTATGCATGCGCCCGACCAGCGGCGTTTCAATGGGCCCCGGCGCGACCGCATTGACCCGGATGCCATCACTGGCCAGTTCGACGGCCTGGACTTTGGTCAGGGTAATGACCCCGCCTTTGGATGCGCCGTAGGCGGCGCGACCCGCGTTGCCACGGATGCCCGACACCGAGGCAATATTGACAATGGACCCACGCCGGCGCTGCCGCATGCAGCGTGCGACTTCCCGGCCTACCAGAAAAGTGCCCACCAGATTGACCTGCAATACCCGTTGCAGGTAATCCAGGTCGGTATCCAGAAAGGCCACATCTCGGCCGATTCCGGCGCTGTTCACCAGCCCGGAGATCGGACCGAAGCTGGCTTCGCTGTCGTCCACCACCGCACGCACGCCCTGCTCGTCCGATACATCCATATGTACGCATCGCAGCTGCGTGGCGGGCGCCTTGCTTCTCAGGGCCTCGAGGTTTTCCTCCGACACGTCGGCCACCAGTACCCGGTGACCGCTTTCCAGCAGTCCTTCCGTCAGGGCCAGCCCGATGCCGGAAGCGCCGCCAGTCACCAGCGTGACATCCTCGTTTTGTTCATGCTTCATTGTGTTGTCTCCTTTGTTGTCATGGAATTGCCTGGCCGCAACCTGGGGCTGCGGCCTGTTGGCGGGTCTGTGCCCGCTTGTCCTGGCGTGGCGGTCATCGCCAGCGTTATCTATCTATCCGCGCGCGCCACCACGCGACTCAATCATCCGTGGTATCACTCGCCTTCACTTTCGCTGCCCTCGCGCCGGCCGGTCGTGCCTTGCGGACGCCCGCCTCCTTGGCGCCCTGAGCGGCCGGCTGTTCCGCCTCATGCTGACGCTGCAAACGCCTGGCCGACTGGCGCAGCATCACGCTGAGTTCTTCCAGGCGTTCCGGGCTCATGCGCGACTGGACGGCCGCGATACTCAGCGCCCCCAGCAAGCGCCCCGCCGCGTCCTTCACAGCCAGCCCTATGCCCCAGGAACCGGACATGACCCATCCCCGGTTGATCGCGATGCCGCCGCGCGCCCGCGCTTCGGCGACCTGGCGCCGGATTTCGTCCATGGTCGCCGTGGGATAGCGTTCATTGATCAGGGCCTCATTGACCGCCAGCGCTTCGTCGACTTCGTCATCGGGCAAGGCCACCAGCAAGGCCAGGCTGCCCGCCCCGATACCCAGCGGATAGCGATCTCCGGCGGCCAACACATAGGTTTTCAGAGGGAAATCGCCATCCTCCCGCATGGTGCACAGCGCCAGCACGCCACGCCTTATCGAAAAAAAGGCGCTATCGCCGCAGTCATAGGCCAGCTTCTGCACGATCGGCGTCGCCAGCCGGTGAATGCCATGCCGCTCAGCAGCGATATGGCCCAGGATATGGCACTCGGGCCCGAGGAAATAACGGCGCGATTGCGGCTCCTGTTCGATCATGCCTTCCGTGACCAGGACGCTCAGCAGGCGATGGATCGTCGGCTTGCTCATGCTGATTTCGCGCGTCAGCGTCATCAGACCGACGCCTTCCGCCCCCGCACGTGCCACTGCGCGCAATACCGTCAATGCGCGCGATACCGACTGCGCGCCATCGACGCGATCTGCCTTGTTCATCTCCTGGCGCATATGCATTGCCTCTTCCATTGCCGACATAATTCGATTCCATTTCACATCAATTGAAAATTAGTCCATATTACGGACCATAATTAATTTTACTGGCAATTGATAGATGCCATGGATATCACTCGGGTTTTCCTTGTTTACCGATGATACCCAATGTGATTAAATAAATTCAAGAACAAATAAACAGGTCCGTATTATGGACCAATTAATTTCTGGAGACATCCATTGACCGTTAATCGCGGCAATGGCCGTGGCTGGCCTTTATCCGGGCAAAGACCACATCACAACAAGGAGGCAATATGAATCTGTCCCGACGCAAACTCATTTCCTTGACTGCCGGAAGCGCACTGGTCGCCGCTGCGCCGCTACGCAGCGCCTGGGCGGCTGCGCCCAAGTACCGCTACAAGTACGCGAACAATCTAGCCGTGAATCACCCAATGAACATTCGGGCGCGGGAAGCGGCCGAAAGAATCTTCAAGGAAACCGACGGCGCATTTGAATTGGCCATCTTTCCCAATAGCCAGCTGGGTTCCGATACCGATACATTGAGCCAACTACGCGCTGGCGCCGTGGAATTCTTCACACTGTCGGGCCTGATTCTTTCCACGCTGGTGCCTGCCACTGCCATCAGCGGCGTGGGTTTCGCATTTCCGGATTACGACACGGTCTGGAAAGCCATGGACGGCCAATTGGGCGCCTATATCCGCGGACAGATTCAGCAACGCGGGCTATATGTCATGGACAAAATCTGGGATAACGGTTTCCGCCAGGTCACGTCCAGCACGCGCCCCATCGTCGTGCCTGCCGACTTTGACGGGATTAAGATCCGGGTTCCCATCAGCCCGCTCTGGACCTCCATGTTCCAAAGCCTGGGCGCCGCCCCGACCAGCATCAACTTCAACGAAACCTATTCCTCGCTGCAAACCAGGGTGGTTGATGCCCAGGAAAATCCGCTGGCCATTATTGAAACCTCCAAATTCTACGAAGTGCAGAAATTCTGCTCCATGACCAACCACATGTGGGACGGTTTCTGGTTCCTGGGCAATCGCCGCGCCTGGGAAAAGCTGCCGGCGGATATCCAGGAGATCGTCGCCCGCAACATCAATGCCGCCGGCATGGATATGCGTGCCGATGTGTTAATGCTCAACCAGGAACTGCAATCAACGCTCTCACAACAAGGGATGGCATTCAATTCGCCCGACCCCGCTCCGATCCGGGCTGCGCTGAAAGAAAAGGGCTTTTACGACACCTGGAAGAAAAATTTCGGCGATCAGGCGTGGGACATGCTTGAAACCGCCACGGGAGGGCTGTCCTGATGCAACCAGCCGCCACCTCCAAATCTGTGCCGCCCCTGCCGGAAACCGTGAGCCGGAGCGATACCCCATGGGTATGGCTGGCCTATGCGGACAAGTCCCTGGGCTTCATCGTGGAAACCTTCGCGGCCATCCTCGTGCTGGCCGAAGTCTGCATTCTGTTCGCCGGCATTGCCGCTCGCTATGTCTGGCACAGCCCCCTGATCTGGTCCAACGAACTGGCCTCCACCCTGTTTCTGTGGCTGGCCGTCATGGGGGCCATCATTGCCATGCGGCGCGGCGAACACATGCGCATGGCGCTGTTCGTCAACAAATCCTCGCCAGGACGGCGGGCCGTGATGGAATCAGTAGCAGGCATCGCCGCCCTGGTGTTCCTGTGCATTCTGCAAAGTCCGGCCTATGAGTACGCCGTCGAGCAAAGCTACATCACTTCGTCGGCCATGGAGATTTCCGACGCCTGGCGCGCCGCTGCACTGCCCGTCGGCACGGCTTTCATGATCGCCTTTTCCATCATCCGCCTGCTCACCGCCGGCAACTGGCGCGCTCTGCTGTATGCCGCCATAGGCGTGGGGGCCATCGTCAGCGCGCTGCTGTTGGCCCAACCTGTGCTGGAAACCCTGGGCAATGCCAATCTGCTGATCTTCTTCGTGGTGATTGTGGGCGCCTGCGTATTTGGCGGCATTCCCATCGCATTTTCCTTCGGCCTGGCCACGCTCGGCTACCTGAGTCTGACAACCAGCATGCCATTGATGGTGGTTGTCGGACGCATGGACGAAGGCATGTCACACCTCATCCTGCTGGCCGTACCGCTGTTCGTACTGCTGGGCATGCTGATAGAAATGACCGGCATGGCCTATCGCATGGTGGCCTTCCTGGCCAATCTGCTGGGACACGTCAAGGGCGGCCTGTCCTATGTACTCATCGGCGCCATGTATGTGGTGTCCGGCATCTCGGGCGCCAAGGCGGCTGACATGGCGGCCATTGCGCCGGTGCTCCTGCCGGAGATGCGTGCTCGCGGCGCGGATGAAGGCGAAACGGTGGCGCTGCTTTCCGCCACCGGCGCACAAACCGAAACCGTGCCGCCCAGCCTGGTGCTGATCACCATCGGCTCGGTCACCGGGGTTTCCATCAGCGCGCTTTTCACCGGCGGCCTGCTGCCCAGCCTGTTGCTGGGCCTGATGCTGTGCGTGGTCGTGGGCTACCGTTGCCGCCGCGCCGGCAACCAGGAAAAGTGCGCTCCCCGCGCCACCCGCAAGCAGATCTGGGCCTCGCTGGTCATTGCCCTGCCCGCCCTGGCGCTGCCCTTCATCATCCGGGCTACCGTCGTCGAGGGCATTGCCACTGCGACCGAGGTCTCGACCATCGGCATCGTGTACGCCGTCGTCGTGGGCATCCTGGTCTATCGTTGCTTCGATATCCGCCGCGTCTATCCGATGCTGGTCGATACCGCCTGCCTGTCCGGCGCCATCCTGCTGATCCTCGGCACTGCAACCGGCATGGCATGGGCTCTCACCCAATCAGGTTTCTCGGGCGCGCTGGCGCAATTCATGCAGGACCTGCCGGGTGGCGCCTTCACCTTCATGCTGGTGTCCATCGTGGTTTTCATCGTACTGGGCAGCGTACTGGAAGGCATTCCCGTCATCGTGCTGCTGGGGCCGCTGATGTTCCCCATCGCCCACATGTTGGGCATACACGAAGTGCACTACGCCATGGTCGTCATCCTGTCCATGGGCATAGGCCTGTTCGCGCCGCCTTTCGGGGTGGGCTACTACACCGCATGCGCCATTGCCCGGGTCGATCCGGACAAAGGCATGCGCCCCATGGTCGGCTATCTGGTCTGCATCACGCTGGGCACCCTCATCGTGGCCGCCGTGCCATGGATCTCCATCGGATTCCTGCACTGATCGTGCCCATCCCTCACCGTCCCCTCCCACAAGGAACCTCACAGTGAATCCTCAGATTATTGGCTGGAAACACCTGTCTTTCGGCAAGCTGCAGATGGATATCGAGACCATGATCGCCGACGCGGCTGCCGGCGCCATCGACCACGCAGGCATCGAGGCGGCCGACATAGACTCCGTGCATATCGGCACCTTCAATGGCGGCCTGGTCTACCAGGACTTCCCTTCTGCGCTGATTCTCAACTCCCAGCCTGACCTGCGCTTTGCCGCGACGGTACGTTGCGAAAATGCCTGCGCCACCGGTTCCGCCGCGGTGTACAGCGCCATCGACGCCATTCGTTCCGGGCGCAGCAAGGTGGCGCTGGTTGTCGGCTACGAAAAAATGTCAGCACTGACGACTGCGGAAGTTGGAGCCATCCTGCAGAAATGCTCGTATGCCAGGGAAGAAGCCCATGTACCTGGTGGTTTCGCCGGCATTTTCGGCCAGATTGCCAGCGCCTATTTCGAGCGCTACGGCGATAAATCGGATGCCCTGGCCCGGATCGCCAGCAAGAGCCACCGCAATGCGCTGTCCAATCCCTACGCCCATTTCCACAAGGATTTCGACTACGACTTCTGCCGCACCCCTTCCGAGAAAAATCCCTACGTGGCCGGCCCGCTGAAGCGCACCGATTGCTCGCCCATCTCCGATGGCGCCGCTGCGCTGATCCTGACGAGCGCAGATGTAGCCGCCACGGCACGCGTGGCAATCGGCTTGCGCGCCGCAGTCCAGGTGACGGATTTCCTGCCGCTCTCGCGCCGCGACATCACCGAACTGAGCGGCGCCAGGCAGGCCTGGGCACGCGGGCTGGAACAAGCCAGACTGAGCCTGGACGACCTGTCTTTCGTGGAAACCCATGACTGCTTCACCATCGCCGAGTTGATGGAATATGAAGCCATGGGGCTGGCGCCAGCCGGCCAGGGTGAACGTGTCATTGCCGAAGGCATCAGCGAAAAGACCGGCAGGTTGCCGGTCAACCCGTCCGGCGGCCTCAAGGCCAAGGGCCACCCAGTAGGCGCCACAGGCGTCTCCATGCACGTCATGGCCGCCATGCAGCTTGCCCACGAAGCCGGCGACATGCAATTGCCCAAACCGGTACTGGCGGGCGTCTTCAATATGGGAGGCGCCGCCGTTACCAACTACCTCAGCATCCTGGAACGCACCCGCTGACCTGCCGCTGCGCCCACCGGCGCTTCCATGCAGCCCATTTTTTCTTGATTCCGAGACTCATCATGCTCACCACAGTCATGAATCTGGGCGATATGCTCACGCAAGTCGCCCGCCGCCATGCCCAGGAACCCGGGTTCATCACCCCGGACCGCAGCTATACATGGCATGAGATCAATCAGCGTGTGGACACAATCTGCACCCAACTGCGCCAGGCCGGCGTCCAGGCCGGAGACAGGATACTGGCGCACTCCCGCAACAACCTGCCGCTGTTCGAAAGCGCCTATATCGCGTTCAAGCTGGGCGCGATCTGGGTGCCGACCAATTACCGCATCGCCCCGCCTGAAGCCGCCTACCTGGGAAAATCCAGCGCAGCGAATGTCATGATTTACGACTCCGGCTTCGAGGCCCACGTGGACGCCATCCGCGCCGAGAACCCCGCGCTGCGCCACGTGCTGTCCCTGGGGACGCCACGCGCCAACGAAATCGCCTACGACGAGCTGCTCGCCACGCCATGCACCGAGCCCTTCATTGCCGCCGACGTGGACCGCGATACGCCGCTCTGGTTCTTCTATACCTCGGGCACGACCGGCCACCCCAAGGCCGGCACGCTGACGCATGGCCAGATGGCATTCGTCATCACCAACCACCTGGCTGACCTGATGCCCGGCCTCACGCACCGTTCGCGCTCGCTGGTCGTCGCGCCGCTGTCGCACGGGGCCGGCATCCATGCATTGGTCAATACCGCGCGCGGCGCCGCCAGCGTGTTGCCTGCCAGCGAACGGCTGGATGCCGAAGAAGCGTGGCAGCTGGTGCAGCAGCACCGCGTCGACAATATGTTCACAGTACCGACCATCATCAAGATGCTCACTGAACACGATGCCGTGGACCGCTACGACCACAGCAGCCTGCGCTATGTGATCTACGCCGGCGCCCCCATGTACCGCGCAGACCAGAAGCACGCCCTGGAGAAACTGGGCAAGGTGCTGGTGCAGTATTACGGCCTGGGCGAAGTCACGGGCAACATTACCGTACTGCCTCCTGCCCTGCATGAAGCCGAAGACGCCAACTTCACCCGTTTCGGCACCTGCGGCTATGCACGCACCGGCATAGATATCGTCATCCTGGACGACCAGGGCAAGCGGCTGCCAGCGGGCCAGACCGGGGAAATCTGCGTCAGGGGCCAGGCAGTCATGGCTGGCTATGACAACAATCCCGAAGCCAACGAGAAGGCCTTCCGGTTCGACTGGTTTCACACGGGCGACCTGGGGCATCTTGATGACGAAGGCTATCTCTACATTACCGGACGCGCTTCCGACATGTACATTTCCGGCGGCTCCAACGTCTACCCGCGCGAAATAGAAGAAACACTGCTGACCCACCCGGCCGTGCATGAAGTCGCGGTAGTCGGCCTGCCCGATCCGAAATGGGGCGAACTGGGCGTGGCAGTCATCGTGCCCAAGCCTGGCTGCGCCGTCACCGAAGCGCAGTTGATCCAGTTCCTCGATGGCCGCCTGGCCAAATACAAATGGCCCAGGCGCTTCGTGTACTGGGAAAACCTGCCCAAGTCTGCCTATGGCAAGGTAGCCAAGAAAGATGTGCAGGCCCGGCTGGCCCAGGCAGACCAGCAAGCCCTGGCCTGAACGCACGGCCTATCAACACGGGAGAAGCCATGGCGATCTATCAACTCGGCAACCTGCGCCCGGACATTGCCTCCAGCGCCTATGTTTCCGAGCATGCCGTCCTGATCGGAGATATCGTGATCGGGGAAAACGTGTCGATATGGCCCGGCGCCGTGCTGCGCGCGGACAACGCGCGCATCTGGATCGGCGCGGGCAGCAACATCCAGGATGGCGCCATCCTGCACGCCGACCCCGGCCTGCCACTGACAATAGGCAGTGATGTTACCGTCGGCCACCAGGCCATGCTGCATGGTTGCACCATTGGCGACGCATGCCTGATCGGCATACAGGCCGTCGTCCTCAATGGCGCCGTGATAGGCGCTCAAAGCCTGGTCGGCGCGGGCGCCCTGGTGCCCGAGCGCCGGGCTTTCGAGCCTGGCCGGTTGATCGTCGGTGCTCCCGCACGGGTGGTACGGGAACTGGATGAGGTCAGCCGCGGGCTATTGCTGGATAACGCCGCCAGCTATCGCCACAAGGCGCGCCAGTTCCGCGACCAGCTGGTGCGCCTGGCATGACGCACAGCGTGAGCGCGACCAGCCTGGCCGCGCTCACGCCATCCCGGCTTGCCGCCGGAGCCAGCCCCCCGGGCAGGTCAGTCCTGTTTGTCCAGGCACGTCATGAAGAAGTCTTTCAGTTTCCGGTCCGTCGGCACATCCAGCCGATAGCCGAGTTCCAGCACTTCCCACTCATCGGAGCCACGCTGCACCAGACCGGCATCAACGAATTCGTCAAGCTTCAGGCCGCTGGCACGGCTTTCCAGGCCCACCAGCACCGCTCTCACCTTGTCAAAGCACCGCTCTGCGTGATGACGCGTAACTGTTGCTGCGGCGGCCTGCTCCGCATCAGGAACGGTGAGCTCCACCTGCTCGACCACTCTGGCAGTCAGGCCTTCGCTGGCGGCCTGCGCCGCGGGAACCACGCATCCCAGGGCAAGCAATGCCAGGGCGCCGCACATCAATCTGGGCACAAACATGCAGATCTCCGTTCTTGTCATGTGCCGTCATATTAGTTCAGCATCAATAACCATGGCGCGTTGATGGCGGGAATTTACATCTGCTGTAACAGGATGGCCGATACACGCGGGAACAGTCACTTTCACCCCTCTCTTATATAATGAGCAGGCCCGATTTCATGACGGCAACCGGTCGCGGATAGTCCATCCCGGACAGCTCGGACGTGGTAACGCATGCTGTGGCGTGCCAGGCCTGCGCCCCCTCGTTTTTGCTGCCCCATCGAGGCAGTGTGAACAAGCGCCATACCCGCCCGCGCCGGCAACGCCTGGCGGCAATACCCCGCCGATATGCGGATATGGCGTACAGAAACAGGAAGCAGATACATGAGCAAAACAGCCTCTGCCCCACCCGCGCCGCGCCCTCTGGGCATCAACGACATTACCGTCATCGACGATAGCAAACTCAAGAAAGCCGTGACCGCTGCCGCGCTGGGCAATGCGATGGAGTGGTTCGACTTCGGGGTGTACGGTTTTGTCGCCTTTGCGCTGGGCAAGGTATTTTTCCCGGATGCCTCGCCTGCCGTGCAAACCATCGCCGCACTGGGCACATTCTCGGTCCCGTTCCTGTTCCGTCCGCTGGGCGGCCTGTTCTTCGGTGTCATGGGCGACCGCTTCGGGCGGCAGAAAGTCCTGTCGCTGACCATCATCATCATGGCCATCAGCACCTTCTGCATCGGCCTGATCCCCTCCTATGACAGCATCGGCCTGTGGGCCCCTGTCCTGTTGCTGCTGTGCAAGGTCGCGCAAGGCTTCTCGGTCGGCGGCGAATACACCGGCGCCGCCATTTTTGTGGCGGAATATGCCCCCGACAGGCGGCGCGGCTTCCTGGGCAGCTGGCTGGACTTCGGGTCGATTGCGGGCTTTGTCCTGGGCGCAGGCATGGTGGTGCTGCTGCAAACCATCCTGGGCGACGGGCGCTTCCTCGAATGGGGCTGGCGCGTGCCCTTCTTCGTCGCCGGTCCGCTGGGACTGCTGGGCCTGTACCTGCGCCATGCAGCAGAAGAAACCCCGGCCTTCGCGCAACAGCTCGAACGCATGGAGAAGGACGACCGCGATGCCATCAAGGAGCGTCCCAGCATCTCCTTCCGCGAGATTTTCACGCGCTACCGCAAGGCGCTGCTGATCTGCGTCGGCATGGTACTGGTGACCAACGTCACCTACTACATGCTGCTGACCTACATGCCTACCTACCTGTCGAGCAGCCTGGGCTATTCCGAAGGCCATGGCGTGCTCATCATCATCGTGGTGATGATAGGCATGCTGTTCGTGCAACCACTGGTCGGCTTCATCAGCGACAAGGTCGGGCGCAAGCCTTTCCTGCTGATCGGCAGCCTCGGTCTGCTGCTGCTCGCCATCCCGGCCTACCGCATGATAGGCAGCGACAATACTGGCACCATCTTCCTGGGCCTGCTCTGCCTGGCGGCGCTGCTCAACTGCCTGACCGGTGTCATGGCATCGACACTGCCCGCGCTCTTCCCCACGCGCATCCGCTACAGCGCGCTGGCCAGCTCGTTCAACGTGGCCGTCATCATTGCAGGCCTGACCCCGACTGTCGCTGCCTGGCTGGTGGAAGAAACCCAGAACCTGATGATGCCGGCCTACTACCTGATGGCAGCGGCAGTCGTCGGCCTGATCACGGCCTTCTTTCTGCCCGAGACGGCCAACCGGCCGCTACGCGGCGACACCCCCAACGCATCCAGCCGCCAGGAAGCCCGTGTGCTGCTGCAGGAAGCCTATGAAAACATCGAACAAAGCGTGGAAGATGTCGAGGCCGAAATCGTCGAACTGGAAGAAAGGATAGAGCTGCTGCGCAAACGCCGCCAGAAACTGGTGGACCAGCATCCCCATCTGGACTGACTGAGCTGACGGTGGCGCAGCCGGCCCGGCGTCGCCACCGTCAGCCCTGGCACGGCGAGTTCTTGGGGACTAGAAGCGGCAGGAAAAAAAATGGCGGACCTCAAGCCTTGAGTACCAATACGCCTGGGGCAACATGCACTGACTCATGCCCATTGCCTCCCACGGGCGAGTCGAGTACAACACTGAGATCATGCCCATCTCAAGGTATGCCCTTTCTCTCGCTCCCGCCGGGGCTTTTTACTTTTTGGCAGGGTACACGTGGCAACCCATCAATCAAAACAAACGCTGAATCTGATTGACGTCATTTCCATTGGTATTGGGGCAATGGTCGGCGCGGGTATTTTCGTGCTGATCGGACAGGTCGCGGAATTGATGGATACCTTTACCTGGTTTTCCTTCGGTCTGGCGGGTGTGGTCTCACTTCTGATCGGCTATGCCTATGCCCGGCTATCAGTGTATTACCCGACCAACGGAGGTTTAATCGACTATTTCCGGGCTGCTTTTTCTCGGCCATTGGTCATTACCCTGTCTTTTCTCTATATCGGCACGCTGATTCTGACCATTGCGCTGGTCGCACGCGCCTTCGGCCTGTACGCAGCGCAGTGGCTGCACCCCGGCCATGCCAATCTGGCACTTCTGGGCCTGGCCTATACCCTGGGCATCATCGTGCTCCTGGCCTTGCTCAATATGTACAGCAATCACGCTGTCGGACGTACCGAATCGCTGCTGGTCATTCTGAAACTGGGCATTCTGCTCATCTTCATTATTGCGGGCGCGGTTCAGCTCAAACCGACCAGCCTGATTCCTTCTCCTCTGCCGGGAGCCGATCCGATTTTTTCCAGTCTGGGGCTGACCTTTTTCGCCTACGCCGGCTTCAATATGATGACCAATGCGGCGGATAAGGTAAAAAATCCTGCACGCACCATGCCCCTGGCCTTCATTCTGGCCATCAGCATCACCATGCTGTTGTATGTCGCCCTTGCCATCATTCTGGCATCCAGCCTCTCCATGGCGCAGCTGCGCCAGTACGCGGAGACGTCAATTGCCTATGCCGCCTATCCCGTGCTGGGTGCAACAGGCTTCGTGATGGTGTCGGCCGGCGCATTGCTAGCCACATCGTCAGCCATCAATGCGACGATTTTTTCACTGTTCAATACCCTGGACAGCATGGGCCAGTCCCGGGAAATTCCTGCCGCCCTCAATCGTCCGCTGTGGCGCAACGCTTCGTCCGGTAATGTCGTGATCAGTATCGCCATCGCCGTCCTGGCGCTCTGCTTCGATGTCAGCGTGCTGGCCGATGTTGTCAGCTTCACGTTCCTGGCCAGCTACTTTTTTGTTCTCATCGCTGCCTGGCGCATGCGCGCCAGGATTCATCTGGGCGCAGGATTCCTGCTGCTGACCCTCGCGATTGTCTCGCTGATCATGCTGGGTTTCCTCTATAGCCTCGCCACCAGCAACCTGATGGCCATTGCCTCCATCCTGGCCGCCCTGGCGCTTTGCGCCGGCCTGGCATTCTGGCGCAATCGTCATATCTCTGCAGGCGGCGCCACGGGCACCCGGCCTCGCTAGAAAAACAGTCGCACCATCAAGGCTTACAGGCGCCTGCCACCACAGCGGCGGGCGCCATTCCCTCCGCTTTCCGTACGTCCCGTTGAACGTCTGGCACCTGCGGCTGCCTAGACCATTTCCAATTCCCCGCCTGCGGACACCCTGCCCTGTTTCTTCCCCCGCACTGCCTGGCCCGTTCGCCATGGTAATCCACCACCCTTGATCAGTAGACGCTGGATCGGTACAACGCCGCAGGCTCAACGGCGCGCATCCGCCTTGATCATGTCCGCCGCTTGTTCTGCAATCATGATGACGAGCGCAATTGATTCACTGAGCGGTCGGTTTTCCGGAAAACTTTGCGCTAAACCATTGGCGCGATCATGCAGGATTCCCTTAGCTTGACAAAGACATGTCAATGCGATCTGAACCCTCTCTTCGAATCTAAAAAATTGACAATTCCTGATATTGCCAGCGTGGCATCGGGAAAGTCTGTGCAACCCTGAAGAACGCATTGCCAAACAAATTTCCGGAAATGCTGCGAACAATCAAACCCTTTGCAAATAGGCCTTCTCTTTCACAGCACTGCAGTCTATGCTTTGAATGAGTCATTCGCTTCAAGGCAGTGGCCCTACAGAACCTGGCACGATCTATTCGCGTTAGTCGAGACACCGTTTTCATTTCCCGGCAGTCCGCTATCCATTGCGTGGAGTACGTATCTATGAAAAGAAGCACTTTCTTAGCCATGGCACTGTTCTCGACCAGTCTGGCACTGGGCGGCTGCCAAAGCATGAACAGCCCGCAGGCGCAGTCGGAATTCGACTGCATTGCCGGCACGGTGGGTGGCGCTGTGGTCGGCGGCCTGCTGGGCAGTATGGTCGGCGGCGGCACGGGCAAGACCATTGCCACGGTCGCGGGCGCAGGCGCGGGCAGCTATGCCGGTAATCAATTGGGTTGCAAATAAGCGAGGCGGCACAACATGAAAGCAAAGAAATTATTCCTGTCCCTGGCGCTGGCCCTGCCGTTTTCCGTCAATGTCGCGCTGGCACAAGCACCGGTTGTCCAACTGGATGAAAGCGTATTCAAGCAGCTCGATACCAACCAGGACGGCAAAATCAGCGAAGCGGAGTACCGTGTTTTCATGGAACACGCCTTTGACAAACTGAATACCCAAGGCAATGGGGCCCTGAGTCGCGAAGAGGCTGCGCCGGTCTTTACTGCCAGTGAATTCGACCTGGTGGATACAGACAAAAACGGCAGAATTTCACGTGAGGAGTTCATCATTGCGGTCATGAATGATTTCCATCGCCAGGACCGCAACGGCGACGGTTTCCTGACCCGCTGACCTCCCCGGCAACCGCCATTGCCCAGTTGTTCCAGCCAGCCAGGACAAACGGGCAGCTTTTCGGCTCGTGGCCCTGGATATTCCCTTCCCGGAGCAGTCGCTATGCCAACGCCCCCTTCCATCCAGCGTGCCGTTGATGACGCCTTCCAGGCGTTCGGACAACTGCCCGGCGGCGCCAATGCCGATTACATCCCTTTTCTGGCACAAGTTCCTGACAAACTCTCCGCGCTGGCGGTTGTCGGCATAGACGGCAGCCAGTATTGCGCTGGCGATGTGCGCTACCGTTTTGCCCTTGAATCCATTTCCAAGGTCTGCACCCTGGCATTGGCTCTGGAAGACTGGGGGCACGATACCGTGCAGGAAAAAATAGGCGCGGATGCGACCGGCCTGCCTTTCAACTCCATCATGGCGCTGGAACTGCATGCAGGAAAACCGCTTTCTCCCCTGGTCAACGCGGGCGCCATCGCCACGGCCAGCCTGGTGAAAGCCGGCTCGGTGGAAGAACGCTGGCAGCGCATTCTTGCCATTCAGCAACAGCTGGGTTCGGGTGAGATTGCATTGTCTGCCGAGTTGAATGAGTCGGAACAGAGCACCAACGCCCATAATCGCGCCATCGCCTGGCTGCTGCACTCTGCCGGCTATATGTACTGCGACCCCATGGAGGCTTGCGATGTCTATACACGCCAGTGTTCGACCTTGCTCGACTGCCTGGAACTGGCCACCATCGGCGCCACGCTGGCCAGCGGCGGCCTTCATCCCTTCAGCGGCAAACGGGTACTGCAGGCGGAAAACACCCCGCGCATTCTGGCTGACATGACCATGGAAGGGCTGTACGACAGCTCTGGAGATTGGGCATATACCGTCGGTCTGCCCGGCAAAAGTGGCGTTGGCGGCGGTCTTTTGGCCGTGGTTCCCGGCGTGCTGGCCATTGCGGCATTTTCTCCGCCCTTGGACGAGTTCGGGAACAGTGTGCGCGGACAAAAGATGATAGCCGCGGTTGCCGACACCCTGGGCTACAACATCTACCGTTCGCCCGCCACGGCGCTGCCCCACTCACGCTGATGGCACGCTGCCGCGTTCCAGCCGCCCGCCAGGCCCGCCTCCCTTTCGCCATCCATCCTGCGCAGACTCTCGCGCACATCAGAACCGCGATAGCCTGCCGGGAAGCAAGGCGCCTGCTATCAGTCGGTGCCATCCACGCCGAACAGGCACACCATCCTGAGGCCCCTCTCTTGCAGACATGAAAATGGCCGCTGGTGCGACAAACACCAGCGGCCATGATTACGGCTCCCGCCTGGCAGCCAGAGCGGTATCGCCCTGGCTGCGCGCACTGAAGCCGCTTGCCTGACTCAAACCGCCCGGGTAGCTACGGACGGACTGCCGTCACCTCGATTTCAACGCGCCATGCCGGATGCGCCAGCGCTGCGACCTGGAAGGCCGAGCGGGCCGGCAGCACAGGTTGCTTGGCCGCATCACCGTAGAACTGCGTGTAACCTTCCATGAAACCGGCAAAGTCCATCTTGCCGTCATTTTCCGGGCCACCGACCAGGAACACCTGCATCTTCACGACGTCTGCCATGCTCAGCCCCAGGCTTTCCAGATGCTGCTTGGTCTGGTTCAGCACGCTGATAGTCTGTTCCTTGGTATTGCCATAGGCAGCCAGGGAATCCTTGGGCTGGTCGGGGTGGCTCACTTCGGGCACTTTACCGCTCAGGTAGACCACCGTTTTCCCCGCCGGCACTTCAACGGCGGAAGAGATCGGGAAACTGCCAGCGCCATGGCGCACGACATTGTCAGCAGCAACCGCTGCGCCGGAAAGCGCAGCACCCGCTACCAGAACGGCAGCGGCGGTTTTCTTCAGCATTCCTGTCATAAACATCTCCTGGTTAAAGCTAGGCCTCGCATCCTTACAGCAGACGGCTGAGGTGGAAGGGTTTCGGGTCGACCTTAGGCGTCTCGCCGGTGATCATATCAGCCATCAACTGACCGGCTGCCGGCCCCTGGGTCAGGCCAAAGTCAAAGCCCGAGGACACGAACAGGCCAGGCACGCTTTCGATGTCGGAAATCACCGGGATCAAATCGTTGGCCACGTTGACCACACCGCCCCAGCGCTCGACGACCTTGGCGTTTTCGAATACCGGGAATTCGCCACGCAGCCAGGACAGGGAGGTGTCCAGCAATTCGTTGTTGGGCGTGGGTGCCGTGACGCGAGCCAGTTCGAAGGGGCTGACTTCATCCATTTTCCACGAACGCGGCGTCTGGAAGGAGCGCACCAGGTCGCGATTGAGAGCGAGATCCATGTGCAGACCGCCCAGATGCTTGGGCAGGTGCGGCAGGAAATCGGCAGCCAGCGCGAAGCTGTCGCGGATGATGGGGGCGGTCAGGTAACGCGGGCCATTGGAATAGCTGCCATCAACTTCCTTGCGCCACACGACGATACCGGCGTGGCCGCAAGCAGGCGGCGCGCCCGCGACATCGCTGATACGCTGTTGCGACAGATAAACCGGCAGCAGCGGCAGGTTGATGCCGGCGTTGCCGCAGAACAAGCGCGACCAGTAGCCCCCGGCGACCACCACGGTCTTGGCGCGGATTGGGCCCTTCTCCGTAATGACGCCCGACACGGCGCCACCTTCAGTTTCAAAACCACGCACCGCGCAGTTCGTGACGATTTTCACACCCTGGGTTTGCACATAGCGGGCCAGCATCGAAGCGCCGATTGCCGGCTCGATACTGCCGTCGTCTTCCTGCAGGAAGGCGGTTTTCCACGGCGTACGTGCACCCGGCAGACGCTCTTCCAGCTCAGCGCCTTCAATGAAGCGCGCGCGGATGGGGGCGTGTTCCGGCGCCTGGTGGCGGGCTTCTGCCAGCCAGGCTTCGACCTTGGCCACATCTTCGTCGTTGGCGCATGCCTGCACGCGGCCATAAGAACGGTAGCTGGTGTCGGCACCGATTTTCTCGTTCATGCCGCGCCAGAGGTACTTGCTATGCTGGATCAGTTCGGTAATGCCGTCCAGGCCATAGCTCGTAACCTGGCCATAGGCGCGGCTGGACTGTTCACCCGCGATCACGCCCTTTTCGCAAATCACTACCGACAGGCCGCGCTCGGCCAGGTACAACGCAGTGGCCACGCCGATCATACCGGCGCCGACGATTACCACGTCCGCGCTGGCCGGCAACGTGTCGTCGCCAGCCACAGGCAGCGCGCGCGAAGTCGTTGCTTCCAGCACGCTATCGCGCAGCAGCATCGGGGTCACTGCGGCACCGCCAGCGACAACCACACCGGCGCCCGCGCCAATCAGAAGTTTCCGTCTGGTAATCTTCATAATAGTTACTTCTATTCTCTTTAATTGTACGAATGCGCCGAACCCTGGGCGTTCGGTACGCGGGAGATCGCTATTGGATGTTGGTATTACCGGCGCACAGGCCCGGAAACGCCATCGGCAATGCCGCCCCTACAGGGACAGACAGCAAAAGAACCGACGATTGGCAAGGCATTCATGACCATACCCATATGTCGCGTCCGCAACGGACGCTGGACTGGAGCAAACGTCGGCAACAAGTCGCTCCTGGTCGGGGAATCCGGTGTTCTGACCAGTACCAACTGGCACATGAGGCCGGAAACACGGTGTTCAAACCTTTGTGCGCCGCGCATGAGCGATGGACTGCAATCAAGGCCATCAAAATGAAGCCGCGCCCGCCGCCGGGCTGCCGGGAACGATGCCCGCGTCGTCAAGAGGTCACTGCCTCGCTGGTCCCCATGCGGATGGCCGGGGCTTGCGCTTGGGCGCGTGGTCATGCAGAAGTTCCAAAGCCATACAGATGGCGCGCATTGTGGTCCATTCTTGAAGGGCTCACAACCGTGTCACATTAAAAACATATTTGCATAATATGTAAAAATAGCCGTCTTCAGAAACGGAATATCCGGGATATCCGCATCATCTGTGCATAGCTTCCCGGTAACACCGTCCATTCTGGCGGCAGGGAAAAAATTCCTAAGTTAGTAATAAACAAACCATTCCTTTCAGACTGGCATCGTCGAAATGAGCAGAAATCTGGAATCCGGCGTCATCCACGCCATGCGCGCATTCTTACGTGTCGTGGATAGTGGCAGTTTCACCGCCGCAGGCGAGCAAATGGAACTGACCACGGCGCAGGTATCGCGGCTGGTCGCCGACCTGGAACGCCGCCTGGGCGCGAAACTCCTGCAACGCACTACCCGTAGCCGGGTATTGACCGACGTGGGCAGCGACTATGCCGCCCGCTGCCGGGAAATCATCGCGTTGGTGGAAGAAGCGGAAGCCAGCGCGGCCGGCGCGGCAGCCAAGCCGCAGGGACGGCTACGATTGCAGAGCATGGCCAGTTTCGGCTTGCATTATGTCGCCCCCATGCTGGCTGAGTTCTGCGCCCAGTACCCCGGCCTGGTCGTCAACTACAGTACCTCGCAGCATTTTCCCGACCTGCTGGCCGATGGCGTGGACGTCAGCCTGTATCTGGCGGAATCCCTGACGGATTCCGGGCTGACCGCCAAACGCCTGGGCACGACGTTTTCCATCCTGTGCGCCTCGCCACACTATATCCAGCAGCGCGGCCAGCCCGATCTGCCGACCGAACTGCGCGAGCATGACTGCCTGCGCGTGGTCAATCCATCCATATCCACGGATTGGCAACTGACCAATAGCCAGGACGAAAGCCATGCCTTCGAGCCCCAGGGGCCCCTGGTTGCCGATACGCCGGAACTGCTGCTGGAAATGGCAATGCGCGGCGCTGGCATCACCCTGCTGCCGCTTTTCACTGTTATCGACGCCATACGCAGCGGGCGCCTGCTGCGCGTGCTGCCCAACTGGCGCTCGCCGGATATCGGCGTATTCGCCCTGCTGCCGTCGCGCTCGTTTGTCGATGCGAAAACGCGCGTCTGGCTGGAATGGGTGGACGAGCACATTTCCCCGCAATTACAAGCCGACGCCGCATTCTTTGCAAAAGCATGATGCACTGACTTTCCTTGCAGGCTGTGCCACCCGCGGCTGCAAGCAACCCCTTCCCTGTCTTCCCTCGCTGCTCCGGCCCGCATCAGAAGGCCGCCCTCATACTCATAGCGAAAACCCCAGCTGTCCTATTTATACTTATTTTGCTAATTTTAAAACCAAGACAGAACGAATGTTCGTTCTGATTTTCCGACGCGCCATGAACAGCACTATTTCCTCTCCCGTTTCCCTGACGCTTTTCCCAGAACTGGGTTCCCGCCATGTGGCCACGCTGCGCGCGGCCCTGCGGCTCTTCACCGAGAAAGGCTATTTCAGTACGTCCATTCACGACATCGGCAGCGCAGCGAATGTCTCGGTGGGCTTCATGTACCACCACTTTTCCGACAAGCAAGGCCTGGCTCATGCGCTCTACCAGCATCTGATCACCAGCATGAATGCCCTGCTCGATGACATAGAAGCCACGCATGCAACAGCCCGCGAGCGCTGCCAGGCCGTCGTACGCATGCTGTTCGAATTGACCGAAACCGAGCCTGACGTGATGTCCTTCGTCGTCCATGCACGTCACCAGGAGTTCCTGCCCGGCGAACCGTCGATCTGTTCGGCCATGCCTTTCGTGCGCATGCGCAATTTCGTCTTCCAGGGCATAGAAGCCGGCGAAATCCGCGCCATGGAACCCATCGTGGCAGCTTCCATGATGTACGGCGCAGCCATCCGCATGGTCTGTCTGCGGCTTGATGGCGTGATCGCCGAGCCTCTCGCACGCTACATAGACGAGCTCTGGCACAACACCTGGCAGTCGCTGATGACCTGATTTCCCTGGCATCGGAGCGGACATCCGTTCCGAGCTTTACCACCCTGAGGAGCGTTCCATGGCACATCGCATTTTGATCATAGGCGGGGGCATAGGCGGCACGATGACCGCCAACCACCTGGTGACCAAGCTATACCCTGAAATCCGTTCCGGCAAAGTGCAGGTCACAATGCTATCGAACTCCCCTTGGCACTACTACAAACCGGCCTTCATGTATGTCGCGTTCAACAGCTTTTTCCGCGACGAACTGCGCCGCCCCCAGCGCAGCCTGTTGCGCCCGGAAGTGGACTTCCATATCGAAGAGGCCGAAGAATTCGAGTTCAAGGCCAGCCGGGTACGCTGCAAGAGCGGACGCCTGGTGGGCTATGACCACCTGATCATCTCCACCGGGTGCATACCTTCGCCCGAACGCATCGAGGGGCTCAAGGAAGCCGGCGACCATTTCTACCAGCATGCACCGGCGCGTCAATTGGCGGAGAAGCTGAGCACCATTGAACAAGGCCGTATCTTCATTACCGTCACCTTCCCCAAAACGCCCAATGTCCCGCACCAATGCGGCATCGCACCCATCGAAACCACGCTGATGCTCGACGACCTGCTGCGCAAGCGCGGCGTACGCGACAGGGTGGAAATCGTCTACACCTACCCCACGGTCTCCCAACTGCTGCGCAACTGCCTGTTCCTGCAGAAAGATACCTGCGAAGTCCTGCCGACCATCTTCGAACAACGTGGCATCAAGTATCAACGCGGTTTCACACTGGACCACGTGGACCCGGACCGGAAAATCGCCTATTCCGCCGAAGGCAAGGACGAAAACTTCGACATCCTGATGGCCACGCCGCCCATCCGCGCCGTGGACGCCGTGCAGCGCACCGGCATTTCCGAAGCGCTGGACGGCGAAGGCTGGCTGCCTACCAACCATGAAACCATGCAGGTCTATGGCCTGGAGAATGTGTATGTCCTGGGCGATACGGTAGACCTGCCGGTGAGCAAGGCCGGCGGCTCATGCCACAGCCAGTCGCCTGTCGTGGTCAATAACGTCGCATCCGAAATACGCTTTGGCCATCCTTGCGATGCCTATGACGGACGCGTCGTGGCAATCGCGCAAATGGGCCTGGAAGACGGCATGCCGCTCTGGTACGACTACCACGTGGACGTCAAGCCCACGCCGCCCAACAAACTGGGCGGCCTGATGCGCAAGGGGTTCAATCGCGGTCTGTACTGGTCCGTGGCACGCGGCCTGGTGTAAGCCTGAAAGCCGCCAAGGACCCTACCCTAATTCCCGTAACGGAGCCTCATCATGACGTCCACTGACAACTCTCAAGCACAAGTTCACGCCCAACCCCAGGTCGACAGCCTGCTTAAAGACGAAGCCGCGATGCAGGGCCTGGCCGAACTCGTCGGCAAACTCGAACCCCTGCTGGCCGGCCGCCGCCTGAATCGCATCGTAGACCTGCTGTCCGTCACCGCCGATCTGGTGGACATGAGCGACACCTACATGATCGAAAAGCTGGCCAAGGCCTACGAGGAAACCACGGGCGCGCTCTGGACCGCCGGCAATGCCGTGCGCATGGCCAATGCCCAGGTATCGCAAATGAAGGAAACCCCCACGCTGTTCGGACTGGTCCGCATGGCACGCGACGAAGATGTGCGGCGCGGCCTGAGTTTCCTGCTGGCGGTCGCCGGCGTGCTGGGCAAACAGATGGCACATCCGCCGCTGGACTACACGGCAGACTGAATCCCCTGACCCTGCCGCCCCGCCGGCCGCATGTCACAGACGCCGGCGGCGTGCCTCTGCCGGCGAGGTGGGCAAGGCACGGAAATATTCCCCCGGCGTCTGGCCCACCATACTGCGGAAAAAGGCGATAAACACACTGTCGCTGGAAAATTCCAATTCCGCAGCCGTTGCTGCAATGGTTTTGCCGGTCGCCAGGCATTCCATCGCCCGCATCAGCCGCCATTGTTGCCGCCATTGCTGGTAGCCCATACCGGTTTCCTTGCGGAAAATGCGGCTGATGGTCTTGCCACTGGCGCCGACGCGTTGCTCCAGCGCGTGCAGCGCCGGCGGCAGTTTTTCCGATTGCCTGAGCAACCCGGCAAGACGGCGATCGGCAGGCATAGGCAGCAACATGGGCTGGATACTGGCACAGCCGATCTCATCCATGCACAAGGCCAGCAAATGCGCGTATCGGCCATGGCCCCATTCCTGCTCGAACGGCGCCAGCGCCATGGGCTCCAGCACGGCCCGCAGCAAATCGCTGACTTCAATGACCCGCACGTCCGCCGGCATCTGGACTGCCATATCAGGCCGAAAATACAGGGAGCGGTAATCCACGATGCGAGTCATCATGGCCTGGTGCAGGATATGCGGTGGAATCCACACCGCCCGGGAAGGCGGCATCAGACAGAGTTTGCCGTCCAACACGATTCTTATACATCCCTGGCGGGCATACAAAAGCTGGCCACGTGCGTGGCTGTGCATGCCGGAGTCGTGGTCGGCCAGTTCCGAGGCGATGCCGACCACCGGCGCCGCATGGGCGTCTGCATCAAAAATCGCGCTGGGGGCAATCCATGTCATACAAGTGTTTTCTCTGGTAACGGATCATGCCCAATTCGGGCAGCCCCGCCAAGATTGTCCGATTTCAGTTATTTTATGTCCAAACATGCATAATCGGAACATGCTGCTGCGATCAGAATGACAGACCTCATCATTCCAGGAGCCAGCCCGTGCCACATCGGCATCTCGTCGCCTGGGCGGTCATCGTTCTGATGTTCCCCCAACTGGCGCAAACCCTCTACAGCCCCGCACTCACGGATTTCTCTCAATCTTTCGGCATTCCGCCCAGCGCGGCAGCGCAAGTACTCAGCGTCTATTTCCTCTGCTTCGCCCTGGGCGTCGTGCTCTGGGGCCGGCTTTGCGATTCTCTTGGCCGCCGTCCCGCGCTGATGGCCGGCCTGCTGCTGTTCACGGCCGCCACGGCCGCCGGTTTGGGCGCCACCAGTTTCGGCATGCTGCTGGCCAGCCAGGGCCTGGCGGCACTGGGCATCGCCACCTGCTCCATCGGCGTCCAGACCGTGCTGCGCGACCGATTCCAGGGACCGGCACTGGGCAGCGTCTTCTCGCTGGTCGGCATGGCGCTGGCGCTCAGCCCCGCGCTGGGCCTGTTTGCCGGCGCGGCGCTGACACGCTGGCAAGGCTACCAGGGCGTCCTGCTGGCCTTGATGGCCACAGCCCTGCTGCTGCTGGGCTGGACCGCGCGCCGCCTGCCGGAAACGCGGCTCGGGCAGGCGCGGCCAGCGCCGCTGTGGCCCACGCTGCAACTGATGCTGCGCGATCGCGACATCTGGCAGGCGGCCGGGCTGGTCGCCCTGTTCAATATCGCCATGTTCAGCTACTACGCTACCGGCCCTTTCCTGTTTGCACGGCTAGGCTTGTCCGAAGCGCTTTATGGCTATAGCGGCGCCCTGCTTGCGGCTGGCGCAGCGCTCGGCGCCTGGGTCAATCGCCGCCTGCTCGCGGCTGGTCACCCTGGCACCACCCTGGTCCGGTGCGCCATCATGCTGATGCTGCTTGCGGGCAGCGCGGTCTGGCTGCTGCAGGACAGCGTATGGCTCCTGCTGCCTTTGACGCTGATCGTCCTGGCCTATGGCATGGCCATTCCCAACCTGCTGGGCGCGGCCCTGCATGCTTACGGCCACTGCCTGGGTACCGCCGGTGCCCTTTTCGGCCTGCTGTATTACCTGCTGATCGGTGCAGGCATGTGGCTGGCCGGACAGGCCCAGGCATTGGGCCCGACGCTCACCGTCTGCGCTATCCTGGCCTGCCTGGCCGACGCCTGCGGCGGTGCAGCGTCATCGCGGCGTGCCCGCCAGGCCGCCATGCAGGCAAAGCGCTAAATGCCCGGGTGCGCAAGCAACGATGTCGCCAGGCTTGCGGGCGGCTGCGCCCAGGGTTCCTGCAGGAAGCGTTGCGCCAGATAATCCATGAAGGCCTGTACCCGGGCGGGCCGCCGCCGCCCCGGGGGCGCAACGATATGCAAGGCCAGCGGCGCTACCAGCCAGTCGTCCATCACGGTTTCAAGCTGGCCGGACTGCAACTGCTGCCAGGCCAGGAACTCGGGCTGCAAGGCCACACCCAGCCCAGCCAGCAAGGCAGGAGTCAGTGCATCGGCGTTATTGACCCGCAACCGCAGCGGCACGGCCTGCGTGAATTCTCCTTGCACCGCGTGCCGGAAGCGCCAGTTCGCGCCCCCGGGCGCATAGCTGTACTGCAAGGCCTGATGCGCCGCGAGCTCACGCGGATGCCGGGGACGGCCATGAGCCTGGAAATAAGCTGGCGCCCCCACCAGCAAGATGCGCACGCGGCACAGATGGCGCGCCAGCAGGCTGGAGTCTTCAAGATTCGCGATGCGCAGCGCCATATCGAACCCTTCCGCCACCAGGTCCACATGACGATCGTCGAACTGGATGTCCAGCGCCACTTCCGGATGCTGCAGCATGAATGCCGGCAGCAGGGGCGCCAGGCGTTCGATACCAAAGGACATGGGCGCGGAAATCCGGATGAGACCACGCAAGGCGGAGGACTGCTCCGCCATTTCCGCTTCCACTGCCTCGCCCTCGGCCAGGATGCGTTCCGCCCGCTCCAGTGCCGCCTGGCCGCTTTCAGTCAGGGAAATGCGGCGCGAAGTGCGGTGAAACAGCATGGTATACATACGGCCTTCCAGCCGCGCCACTGCCTTGGACACCGTTGCCTGCGACAGCGACAGCTCGGCAGCCGTTCTGGCAAACGAGCCGGTCTGCGCCACCTTGGCGAAAATGGCCCAGGCTTCAAGATCCGGTAATTTCTTCATGATGCGCACTCCTGCGTGGCCCGGCCCGGCTTGCCACACGGGTTCGCGGCAGCCATGCCGGGCTGATCCCTGTATTTACCACGGCCAACCGCATGCCGGCCATCAAGCCCGGCACACGATCCCCTGCAGCCCTGCAAAACGGAAAGGATGCTTTTCCGTTTTCGGGATTCCGCCTGGCCAGCCATCGACTTAGACTGGCAGCATCAATCACGAATCAGCCACAGGAGGACATCATGCTTGAACACCGTCCCTTTGCCAGTCTTGGCGGTGCCGACCACGGCTGGCTGAATGCCAGACACCATTTTTCCTTTGCCGAATACCACGATGCCGATCGTGTGCACTGGGGCGCCCTGCGGGTCTGGAACGATGACACCATCCAGCCCGGCACCGGGTTTCCGCCACATCCCCATGCCGATATGGAGATCATCACCTACGTGCGTGAAGGCGCCATTACGCACCAGGACAGCCTGGGTAACAAAGGGCGCACCGTCGCCGGCGATGTCCAGGTCATGAGCGCGGGCAAGGGTATCCGCCATAGCGAATACAACCTGGAACCGGGCACGACACGCATTTTCCAGATCTGGATTTTCCCGGAAAACCGGGGTGGCGAACCGTCCTGGGGAACCCGCCCCTTCCCCCGCGATGACCGGGCCGGCCGCTTCATCACGCTGGCCAGCGGCATGCCGAACGACGCAGACGCCTTGCAGATCCGGTCGCGCGCCCGGGTGCTCGGGGCTACAGTGAAGGCCGGTGAAACCATCGAATACACATTCGATGAGGCCTTGCGCTATGGGTATCTCGTGCTGGCCACGGGCAAGGCGGAAGTCAATGGCCTACCGCTCGCCGCTCGCGACGGCGCCGCTGCATTCGATGAACAACGGTTGAGCATACGCGCCATCGAAGATACCGAACTGGTGCTGGTCGATGCGCCGGGCCTGCCGCAGTCCTGACGCCCAACGGGCGGCCCTGCGCCGCCCGGCACTACCCACATTCTGCCTCAATACCCTGAGCGGCCGCCCGTTTCCCTCGAACGTCCCGTCAGGACAGCGTCGGGCCTGTTAACTGAGATTTTCAGGCACAATCCCGGTTGCCTACGCTCATCCTCCTGGCCTGCATGCTTCCGCTACGCGACTTCCTGGAACGCCATCAAGTTCCCCTCTATTTCTGTGCCGTCCTGCTAGCTGCAGCCCTGGCTATCGCCCAGCCGGCCATGGCGGCAAACCTGGAACAAGCCATCAACCCGGCCCTGGCGCTGATGCTCTACCTGACTTTCTTCCAGGTTCCGATGACCGAACTGAAGCGCGCATTCGGGCGCTTGCGCTTTCTGGCCGCACTGTTGCTGACGAATTTCCTGCTCGTGCCGGCGCTGGTGGCCGGCCTGTTGCCCTTGCTGCCGCCCGACCCTTTGCTGCGGCTGGGGGTGCTGATGGTCCTGCTCTGCCCCTGCATAGATTATGTCGTGACCTTCTCGCACCTGGGCCGTGGCGATGCCCGCCTGCTGCTGGCCGCCACGCCTATGCTGCTGGTGGTACAGATGCTCTTGCTGCCCGCCTACCTGGGTCTGTTCCTGGGCAGCGAGGCTGCGCTTTTGGTGCGTGCCGGGCCATTCCTGGAGGCGTTCCTCTGGCTCATTCTTGTGCCGTTGCTGTGCGCCGCCATGTCGCAGGCCGGCCTGGCCCGCGCCGCAACGCGAGCGCCAGCACAACAAGCCAGCCGGCTGTTGGGTCTGCTGCCGGTACCGGCTACGGCCTTGGTGCTTTTCATTGTGATCGCTGCCGTCGTGCCGCAACTGGGCCTGTCCCTGTCTGCGGTGCGCCAGGTTGTGCCGGTCTATATTGCCTTCGCCCTCTGCGCCCCCGCGCTCGGTTGGCTGGCCGGGCGCCTGCTGCGCCTGCCGCCCACCGAAGGCCGTGCGCTGGCCTTCAGCGCCGGCACGCGCAACTCTTTGGTCATCCTGCCGCTGGTACTGGCCATACCCGGCGCGCTGCCCTTGCTGCCCGCCGTGGTGCTGACGCAAACCATCGTCGAGCTGCTGGGCGAGTTGCTTTACATCCGGCTGATCCCATTGCTCGGCCGGCAACGCGAGCACTGAGGGGCGGCCTGACGACGGCCTTGCGGACGACTGCCACTCACCCACTCGCCCATTCACACCTTGGGCCTGCCGCCCGACAACAGCACCAGCGCGCTGCCGAAGAACACCAACTGCGCCAGATTCAGGCTGGCGCTGCCGATGAGCGCTGCCAGCAGATTACCGGGAAATTGCAGGGTCACGCCCGCCAGCACGATCGCCACGACAACCGGATTGAAGATTGCCGTCCAGCGCGGCAGGCGGGTACGCCCTGTCATGACACGCCCCATCACCAGTAACCAGCCCAGCGTGCTTGCCGCGACCGAACCGACCCAGTGCACGGTCAACAAATGCTGGAACTGGTTGAAAGCCTGCACCTGCGCGGCCCAGGCTTCGGCCGCGCCATGCAACATGCTCTGGGCCTGCAGACCCACGAAACCAAAGGCGGCGTGCCCCAGCGGCGACCATGCATAGCCGGCCAGCAGCAGCAATACCGTCAACCGGCTCAAGTTGCCCGGCGGCAACAGGCGGTACAAGGCAAAGCAGGCCAGCATGTAGAGCACCACGCTGAAGGTTGCCAGGTAGATGCCCCACATGAGGCGCTGCGGCGAGCCATCCAGCATCAGGATGGCCGTCTCGCTATCGAGCTGCCCCGCCAATTGCTGTGAAAACAGCGGATAGGCCTGCGGTCTGGGCACGAAACCGACCAACAGCATATCGGCCACCGTCCAGCACAAGGCTGCGACGACACCACAAATCAAACTGCTTCTGATAACTTTTTGCAAATCAAACGAGGACATGGACTGCCTCCGGAAAAGGAATTTCGCCCGGGCATCATAGGGCATGACCCAGCCGCGTGCCAGCGGGATGCTGCACAAGAAACATCTGCATACCAGAGAATGGCTCGACGCATACAGGTCTGGCACAGGCAACGCTAAACTACGCAACTGCAATAGCCACTGTTGCCACTGACACCCCAGTGCCGGCAGCCACACAAGAAGCCGATGGATACGACCCTTCTGATTTTCCTGATTGTCTATGTCGCCATGGGCTTTGGCAAGTTGCCGGGCTTCAAGGTCGACCGCACGGGCGCTGCCGTCGTGGGTGCCCTGGCGATGATGGCGGCGGGCAGCATTTCACCACAGGCCGCCTGGCAAGCCATCGACTACCGGACCATCTGCCTGTTGTTTGGCCTGATGGTGGTTTCCTCGGCATTCGTGGAATCGGGCTTCTATGCCTGGACTGCCCGCCGGGTCGCCACCCTGCGTATCAGCCCGCCAGCCTTGCTGGGCGCACTGGTGGTCGTCGGCGGCATACTGTCAGCCCTGCTGAGCAATGCCGTGGTAGTCGTGGCGATGACCCCGCTATTGGTCTCGCTGACATTGGCGCGTGGCCTCAATCCCGTCCCCTTTCTGCTGGCCTTCTGTTTTGCCGCCAATACCGGCGCGGCCGGCACGCTGATCGGCAGCCCCAAGAACATGATCGTCGCCCAGGCGCTGGACCTTTCCTTCCTGAGCCTGCTGCGCGCCACCATCATCCCGGCCCTGATTTCCCTGCCGCTGGTCTGGGGCATCATCGCCTTTATGTACCGCCGGCGCTGGATGCTCGCGTCCGACGCCACGCCCGCACCAACCGTCGTACCAACCGCCGCGCCCGGGGGCGGCAACGATGGCGTCCAACCCCTGGATCTGTGGGAAACGATCAAGGCCAGCCTGGTCACCCTGGCCGTCATCGTGGCCTTCATCTTCAGTGACTGGCCACGCGAGCTAGTGGCGCTGAGCGCGGCAGGCCTGCTGCTGATCAACCGCCAGATCGCCTCCAGCGACATGCTCCGGCATGTGGATGGCAACCTGCTGCTGCTCATCATGGGCCTGTTCATGGTGAATGCCGCCTTCGCCGCCACCGGCCTGCCCGAAGTCCTGCTGGGCGACCTGCGTTCGGCAGGCATTCACCTGGATTCGCCTATCGCGCTCTTTCTCGTCATTGCCCTGTTATGCACGCTGGTCGGTACCAATCCGGCCGTAATGATGCTGTTGCCCTTCCTGCGCCCGACTGCGGAAACAGCCAACAGCATGGGTGCCGCCCTGATCATGGGGTCAAGTTTTTCCAGCAATCTTTTTATCTTTGGCAGCCTGGCGGGCATCATTGTCGTGGAACAGGCAGCAGCCTGCGGCATAAAAATCTCGTTCGGAGAATTCACCCGCGCCGGCTTGCCGGTCACCATCGCCTGCATGCTCATGGCCGGTGCATGGATATTGCTGGCAGGGGCCTGAGCCAGACATCAACACCCGAGCAGCACCAGCGACCAGGCGCAGACGGCTGACAACCACAGCACCACCACGTAGCTGGTGCGGCGAATGGCGACGTCCACGCCGGCGCGTTCCAGGCGTGCGTAACACAAGCCCGCACAGACGAACCCCAGGGACCACAGCACGCCAGCAGAGACCGTCGCCGGCCAGATCCAATCGCCGCTCCAAGCGGAAAGACGGCCATGCCACGGGCCCAGCACAGGATAGACTGCGTAGTACAGCACACCGCCCAGGGCGCCCATGCTCAGGACCCCCAGCATCGCTGTCACCGATGCTGCAATGAACGATCGCCTGATTCCACCGAACCGGCTTGCTCCCGCTTTCATCGAAACCACCCATATATATGACGAGCGCGCCCAATGAGGAGCACTCGCCATCACGCAGCCATGTCGGTCGTGCCGCTGCGCTGGCCGCGCCTGGTCCATCTACTGAGCTGCTTGCAGCTGCCTTCTTCAAGGCCTGGCCTGGCGCAGCACACCCCTGCCGGTAGTCATGGCCATGCCCAACGGCAAACGCGCATGTCCCTATCCAGCCTCTTTTCCTGAATTTTTATTATTACAGCAGATGCTACTATATAAAACTCGTGGCGGCATGCAAACGCGGACATCCGGCACGATCAAACACCCACTGGAACCCGCTGCACGGCCTGAAAACCTGCCGCAAGCACCGTAGGCAACCATCATTTGGCGGTGAAGCCGGACTCA
Organism: Kerstersia gyiorum; assembly: GCF_048595715.1. NCBI lineage: Bacteria > Pseudomonadati > Pseudomonadota > Betaproteobacteria > Burkholderiales > Alcaligenaceae > Kerstersia > Kerstersia gyiorum. Next base: position 1,764,740 of record NZ_CP169556.1, on the reverse strand, counting down.
AGCTCGCGCAGTTCGTTCTGCAGCAGACGCAACTCCTCGCGCTCGCGCTCAAGCTTGCGCTCCAGCTTGCGTACCTTGTCCAAGCGCCCTTCCGTCTGCTTTTCTTCGATCTCCGCCTGGATTTCGTTCACTTTTTCATTCTGTTCGGCAATTTCCGAACGTTTCTCGCTGACCAGCCCGGCATCAGTGCAGTGCGTACGCACTTCGGTCAACGCCCGCTCCAGGCCGCGCTGACGGTACACGTTGCCATAGGTTTTGGCGTAGTCGAGCTGCTGCTCGATTTCTGCCGCCTTGCGCTCGCAGCCAGGATTGGCCGCCTGGGCAGGCAATGCGGCACAGGCAAGAACAGTCCACAAGGTCGCTTGAATCAGCTTTTGCATCATTTTTCCCCTATCAATGCCGCCGTCCGGGCGTGTTCCGCGCGAAGAGTGGCCGGACCTCCAACATGCAGTCCGTTACAGATTGTTATACCGAAGAAAGCGACCAGGCAGAATCAGAAACTTACGATTACCTCCCTTTTCAACGTCAAGGAATTTAAAAATCATCAAAAAACCAGACTTTTCCGCTTAAATGCGCGGTTTTCATCTGGCTGAATCACGGTTTTTTCCCTAACTCCATCTCGGTAGAAACAAGGGTTAATCCCACATGGTGCAACCTTGATCCAAGCCGCCAAGTCCCTTAAATTGACTTACCGGACGGTCAATTGAGTCCACAAGAAACGACTGTCCGCTCCAGGCGCTTCCACCATCGCACCCGGAACCCTGTCCTTACCCCCACGGGACAATCGGCGACACCCGCCCCCTTCCGGGCCCCGCCACCACAAAAAAACCGACAAAAAACAGAAAGTGTTCTGGAGGAGAGAGCATTCCCATGAAGCAATATCGTCACAAGCAACTGGTCCGCAACCTGGCATGGGCTGGCGCCATGGCCGCGCTACTGAGCGGCTGCCTGTCCAGCGGCAAGAGTTCCCAATCCACACCGGAAAAATCCGCCGGCTACCAGGTAGACATCCGCCGCACCACCGGTGGCGTTCCCCATATCAAGGCCAATGACTACACCAGCGCCGGCTATGGCCTGGGCTACGTCTGGGCCGAGGATCATGCCTGCACCATGTCCGGCCGCTGGCTGACGACCAGCGCCCAAGCCGCTGCCCGCTTCGGGGCCAACGGGCCTGACTTTTCCTTCGATCTGCGCAATGGCAACCTGGCCAGCGATCTCTATATCCAGAAACTCATCGACGAAGGCTGGCTTGAAAACCTGTTGGCCGACCAGTCGCCGGCAGGCGTGCTGCCCGAAGTCCGCGAACTGGTGCGCGGCTACGTCGCGGGCTACAACCGCTATCTGCAGGAAGTCGACTACAAGCTGCCCGACGAACGATGCGCCGGCGCCGACTGGATCCGCCCCATCACCGAACGTGATCTGTATCTGAACGCTGCCTTCTGGGCCGACATGCTGACCGCCGTACGCAACGAATTCGACGGCTTCCTGGCAGCGGTCCCCCCGGGCCAGAAGCCCGATGCGCAGCGCATCAGCGCCGCCCAGCGTGCCGCGCTGCCTGCGCCCAAGATCCTGGCCAGCAATATGGTCGCCCTGGGCAAGGACGCGACCCGCGACGGCACCGGCATGGTGTTCTCCAACCCGCACTGGGAGTGGAACAAGGCCGATGGCATGGTGGCCGCGCACCTGACGATTCCCGGAAAACTCAATGTCAACGGCATGACCTTCGGTGCCAGCCCCGTCATCGGCATCGGCCATAATGACGCGGTAGGCTGGGCCGCCACATCCGCCGGCGCCACCATCACCAATGGCGTGCGCTACCGCCTGAACCTGGTACCGGGTTCCCCCACCAGCTATCTGGTCGATGGCAAGCGTCACGAAATGGTCCCCACCACCGTAACGGTCCAGGTACGTGGTGCGGACGGTAAACTGGCGCCCTACACCCACACCTTCTACGACACCCTGTTCGGCACCGTCAGCGTCTCAACCGACCGCCCCTGGACCGTGGAACATGCCTACACCTGGAAACACAGCCCGATCAAGGTTTCCGGCCTGAACATGTGGCACCTGTACTCGCAGGCCCGGACGGTGCAGGACATCCACGCCGCCGACAAGGCGACACTAGGCGTGGCATGGATCAACTCCACGGCAGCGGACTCGCAAGGGCATGCCTACCGTTCGATGCCCAACCCGCTGCCCTATGTAACGGACGCCATGATGAGCGACTGCGCCGTCTCTGGCGCCGTGCTCGACGGCAGCCGCATGTCGTGCGCCCCTATCCAGGATGACAGCGCCATTTTCCCGGGCGTCTTCCCCTCGGCGCAGATTCCCTACCAGTTCCGCGACGACTACGTCTACAACGCCAATGATTCCTACTGGATCACCAATCTGCGCGCGCCGCTGGAAGGCTACCCGTCGCTGTACGGCAAGGAAAAAACCGTACTGAGCAACCGTTCACGCGGTGGCCTGGAAATCATCGAAGACCGGCTCGAACAGCGCGATGGCCTGCCGGGCAAGGGTTTCACGCTGGAACAATTCATCAGCCAACTGTTTGACGGCCGCGACTATGCGCGCATCTGGCAGCCTGAACTGGTGTCGTTCTGCCACTCGCTGACGGCACGTACGGACGCGCCGGCCATGCTGCCACAGGCCTGCGACGTGCTGGCCGCCTGGCAAGGGACCTATCTGCTGGACGACAAGGGCGCGGTCCTGTTCCGCCGCTTCCTGGAAAACAGTCAGGTCACTCCTGCCTGGTACACCATCCCCTTCGACGCCAATGACCCGCTGAACACGCCACGCGGCCTGCAACCGTCCGAAGAGGTGCGCCAGGCCCTCTATGCCGCCGTCAATGATCTGGTCAGCAACGGGATTGCGCTGGACGCTTCCTTGCGCAACTACCAGCATCGTACTGTCAATGGAGAACGCATCCCCGTGCCTGGCGGCATCGCCTTCCTGCGCATGAATACAGACCCCTTCAAGGGCAAGGACGGCTGGGAAGCCATCAGCGGCAGCAGCTTCATCTACTGGGTGGAAATGACACCCCGAGGCCCGCGCGGCAAGCAGATCCAGGTGCAAGGCCAGTCGGATAATGCCAATTCGCCGCTGCATGCCGAGCAAACGCGCCTTTTCAGCGAAGGCAAGTATCTGGACATCCGATTCACCGAGGAAGAAATCACCGCTGATCCAAAACTGACGGTAAAAACCTTGCGCGCCAACACCGACGGCACCTTCTAGGCGCCAATAACATCCACGCCCCGTCATTGCCGCCCCTGGCGGCTGCGGCTCATCAAAAGCGGGATGCCCTCTCATAGGGGTATCCCGCTTTTCCACTCAGGCCAGCCTGATTGCCGCAAGCGCCCACATGAGCTGCACGCTGCTGCCAACGCCGATCCGCAGCAGTCCGCCAGGGGCGCTAGGGTTGCGGAACGTCAGCCAAGCAAAGCTTGCGCCATTTCTCGCCAAACGTTTCGACTGCCTGGCTTTTGCCAGCCTCGTCCACCGCTTCCGGCTCTTCATAAGCATTACGGGCGATCGCCTGCACCAGTGCCTGCTGCCCGCCATAACCGGTGCTACTGGCGGCATGGGCGGCCAGCAGCTCTTCCAGGCTGACCCCATGCTGGCGCACATGCATGGTGGACCGCGACAGGAACGCTACCGCGTCACAGATCTCATCGTCCGATGTTTGCGCCTGCACCGGCAACGCCAGCAAGGCAGCGGATGAGACCAGCATGACAGCCGTCCGCTTGAGCACAAAGAAACCATTGCCTGCCCTGCAAACCTTTACTTTGCTCATAAATGTTCCATAACTTGCCTCTGGGCATATTGCGGGAAAGGTCCGAAACCCATTGTTCCAATGCCCCAGCCTGCCTACGGTGCTATCTCGCACAACAGTACGATTACAAGGCCGTCACGAAAGTTGCCAGGCCAAATACAATGCCAGGCGAATTGGCAATGGCAATCGGCCAGTCCCGTTTCGGTTGCTTGGTCAGACCATAAACAACCCACAGGGTGCAATTGCAGGCCGCCACCAAAGGTTGCAGCCAATTTCCTTTCATGCCATGCAGATTATTACTGATCTGGGGAATGTAGGACACATACATGGCCATTGCCGTCACCGTCGCAACCCAGCCCAAAATCGTGAACCATGACCGCTCACCGGCCGTCTTTGTCATTGCTGTCTCCCAGAAATTGATCCGGCTTCCTCCGCTCTCGGACACGGAACGCGCCATGGGCATCATGCCACAGCTATCTGGCCAGTCCCTGCCCCATCGGTAACAGGGATTGCGCAAAATGCTCGGCCAGCGCCCTGACCTTGCGTGGCAGGTATCTTCGTTGGGGATAGGTAGCGAACAGTTGCAGGGGTGCCGCCGGCTTGTTCAGAACCAGCGCTTCCAGCTCACCGGTATCCAGCAGCGTCTGGCAAGCGCTCTTGACCAGGATGGCATAGCCGAGCCCGCGCCGGGCGGCGGCCACGGTCAGCGTACCGCTGTCGAGAAACTGCCCTCGGCCAGCACGACTGCAAATACCCGTACCGAATTGAGATTCAGACGCTCAGACATGTCCATTCCTAGCTTCTTTGATATTTTTATCTTATCAATTACCTGCCGCTGCTAGCGGTTGCGGGAACGCTGGCCATCGGGCTCATGCTGCTGCTCCCCCAGCTGCAACCCACCGTACCGCCAATAATGGCCCGGTCCTGATGCACAGGACTGTCTGCCGATGCGGCCCCAGGCGACAAGTAAACGCCCCCATCGCAGCCCTCCCGGACACACACCTGCGAAAAGGACTTTTCTTAACCCCAGAAAATACTGTATAAATAAACAGCACCATTCTGGAGACTCGCGATGCCATACATCATCACCCTGCAGGACGCCCCGACTGAACTTCCGGAACGCGCCCGCACAGACGCCGAAAGCCGGTTCCGCCGTACGCTGGAACGTGCCCTGGGCGGCCCCGACGCTGTTGCAGATACCTACCGTGCCTGGCAGCAGGCGGAAGAAGCCTCGGAAATGGAAATGCGGCCGGAAGATATCGCACTGGCAAAAAAATGGATCACGGCAGCCATGCGCGCGCGCAACGAGGGCTTTCGTGACCTGGGAGAATGTGAAGCCTATTTCGAAGTCCGGCTGGAACGCTAGGTTCCAGCCCCACCCGACAAAACCTGCAACCCACGCCATGGATGATGGCGAATGGCGTGGGTACATGGCATGGGTACACAAGACAGGCCTGCCAGGGCCTGTTTCTTGGAGCCGGCCTGTCAAGGCCGGCTTATCACGACAGTACCGATACCACCTTGGTGTTCAGATAGGCTTCCAGCGCTTCCGGCCCGCCTTCGGAACCGTAACCGGAATCCTTGATTCCGCCGAACGGCAACTCCGGCCAGGGCGCGGCAGGCTGATTGACCCACAGCATGCCGACCTCCACGCCCTGCGACAACAGCCGCAAGTTGCGCAGTGACGTCGTGAAAGCATAGGCAGCCAACCCGAACGGCAAGCGATTGGCTTCGGCGATGGCATCCTCGATGTCGTCGAACGCACGCACAGCTGCTACCGGGCCGAACGGCTCTTCATTGAACACCGATGCCGCCAGCGGCACATCGTCCAGCACAGTGGGCGCGAAGAAGTTGCCCGTCTCGCCCAGACGCTTGCCGCCAGTGGCCAGCGTCGCGCCAGCAGCCACCGCATTTTCCACCACCTTCTGCATGGCGTCCAGGCGGCGCGGATTGGCCAGGGGGCCCAGGGTCGTGCCGGCTTCCAGGCCATTGCCGACCTTCAGGCCCTCGGCGTGGCGCACCAATTCACGCGTGAAGGTCTCCTTGATACTCCTTTGCACCAGGAAGCGCGTGGGCGAAATACACACCTGCCCTGCATTGCGGAACTTGGCGCTGCCAATGGCTTTCACGGCCTGGGCGACGTCCGCATCCTCCGCCACGATCACCGGCGCATGGCCACCCAATTCCATGGTCGCGCGCTTCATGTGCGCACCGGCCAGCGCCGCCAGCTGCTTGCCCACCACGGTGGAACCGGTAAAGGTAATTTTGCGGATCACCGGATGCGGAATCAGGTAGGACGAAATTTCCGCCGGATCGCCAAATACCAGCCCAACCACGCCTTCCGGAACACCGGCATCGACAAACGCGCGCACCAGTTCAGCCGGAGAGGCCGGCGTTTCCTCGGGAGCCTTGACCAGAATCGAGCAACCCGTGCTCAGCGCGCCACACAATTTGCGCACCACCTGGTTGATCGGGAAATTCCATGGTGTAAATGCCGCCACCGGACCGACCGGCTCTTTGAGCACCTGCTGCTGGGCAGCAATATTGCGGGAAGGCACGATACGGCCATAAACGCGGCAGCCCTCTTCCGCGAACCATTCAATGATGCCGACGGCCGACAACGTTTCGACGCGTGCTTCGGCCAGCGGCTTACCCTGCTCCTGCGTTAGCAGCGCAGCGATGCGGTCCGCACGCTCACGCAGCAGGCCGGCGGCGCGACGCATCACGGCAGCGCGCTCCTGCGCAGGCGTCCGGCGCCAGGCATCGAACCCTTTCTGTGCCGCCGCCAGCGCCAGATCCAGATCCGCGCGGCTGGCATGGGCCACCTGGCCGATCACCTGGCCAGTCGCCGGGTTGCGCACATCAATGCTGCGACCATCCGTCGCGTCGCGCCACTGGTTGGCAATCAACAATTGAATCGAGGGATACGAAGTTTCAGCTTGGGACATTCAGGCTCTCCAATGTTTTTCTTGATGGATGCAGGATTCCCGCTTGCGCCACGGGCAGGCCCCAAATGAAGGGCACGGCCCCGCGCGACAGGCAGGAAACCCCACTTGCCGGTACGCACCGGAAACGGCGACGGCCGGCACTTTGGCGCAGGGTCAGAATATTTATGAGACAAGCCGTCATAGGCTAACCCAAGACTGTCGCGACCGTGCGGACCGGCACAGGAAATCTGGGGGAATCGTGTCTTTTTTATTCGTTTTTTGACAGGCGCCACGCCTTGCCCGAGGATAGGCCATCCGCGTCACCGGCTACCGGTACGTCCGCCTTCATCCATGCACGACACCATGAGCGAATCTGAACTCTTCCCGCTGGAACATGCCTTGTGGCATGAAGCTACCCGCTACGATGCCGCCTTCCAGCAAAAACACTTTGCGCCAGATTTTCTTGAATTCGGCCGCTCCGGCCAGATCCATAGCCGGGCCGACTGCCTCATCACCGACGGACCGGCAATCCATGCGCACCTGAGCTGCCTGCAAGCCAGGAAACTGGCGCCGGGAACCTGGCTGGTCACCTACGACAGCAGCGTGCCCGACCAGTCGGGCAACAGACTGCATGCCCACCGCAGCTCCATTTGGTCCTGGTTGGACGGCCGTTGGCAGCTTCGCTTCCACCAGGGCACGCCATGCGAAGCACCGTGCACGAATGCTCCAGCGCGCTAAGCAATACGGCACGACGTCCACAATGTGGCACGACGCCCTTGTGCTATCCTTGCCCGCTGAATGCTTGACAGATATGGGACTAGGCAGGTGTCGGGCCTGGACAATGCGGCGCTGGCAACATGCAGGGTACAGATGCAGGACACCATATCCGTACAGAGCCGGAATCCGTTGGCACCCCCGCTGGCACGCTATTGACCAGCCTGGCGGATCAACACGCCGGCCTGCCGAAGCATCGGGCCAATCAAGACCGGCAAGCCGCAAGCACGAGCCAAATAAAAAGGCTAACCCGATGATGCCATGGGGTTAGCCTGAATTCGAGCTGCCCGCTAAATAGCGGGAGTCATCTTAGATGACTTCGATCTTCGTCGCGCAAGGGCCTTTTTGGCCAACGCCGGCAACAAACGAGACTCGTTGGTTTTCTTCGAGCGACTTATGGCCGCTGCCAACAATCTCGGAGTAGTGCGCAAACAGGTCTTTACCGCCAGACTCCGGCATGATGAATCCAAAGCCCTTTTCGCTGTTGAACCATTTCACGACACCAATTTCAGTTTTCAATGTAATTTCCTAGGTAAGAGGGATAAAAGCACCCCACAGCCACTATCGTCGACCTTGGGAAATAAAGATAGTGCTGTTACCAATTAATTTTTGGCCTGCTGCCAATACCGCTGTGATACCTGACGGCAAACCCGCCCCAAAGGCCCGTCTGAGGCGCTACAACGCCCTGTCCACCCGCTTCGGGGCTCACTCCTGGCGCCTGCGACAAACGTTACAAGCAAAGCCTGCCCGCCTGAAACACGCCAGGAACCAAGGGAACGATTTGCGTCTCCCTATCACAACATTACCGCTACTTCGACACCGTCCTTGCCGGCTGCTGGCGGGCCCGACGGCCTGAATCACGACAACAATCACGATAACGAATCCCAATGTCCAACTACTTCGACAGCCCATTCCGCGGCAAGCTGCTCAGCGAACAGGTCACCAACCCCAACATCAAGGTCGGCCGCTACAGCTATTACTCCGGCTACTACCACGGCCATTCCTTCGACGACTGCGCCCGCTACCTGCTTCCCGACCGGGACGACGTCGATAAGCTGATCGTTGGCAGCTTCTGCTCGATCGGTACGGGCGCCAGTTTCATCATGGCAGGCAACCAGGGCCACCGCTACGACTGGATATCGTCCTTTCCTTTCTTCTATATGAAGGAAGAGCCGGCCTTCGCGCAGGCCCGCGATGCCTTCAGCAACGCAGGCGATACAGTCGTCGGCAACGATGTCTGGATAGGCGCCGAAGCCATGATCCTGCCAGGCGTGAAAATTGGTGATGGCGCGGTCGTCGGCAGCCGTGCGCTGGTCACCAAGGACGTAGCGCCTTACACCATCGTCGGCGGCAACCCGGCAAAGCCCATCAAGCAACGCTTTGCCGATGCAGAAATCGTGCTACTGCTGCAAATGCAATGGTGGGACTGGCCGCTGGCACATATCAAGGCCGCCATGCCGCTGCTGTGCTCGGGCGACATTACCGGGCTGCATCTGTACTGGAAAAACGAAATCGCGGCATAGGCAACGACATGGGGCGCTGCCGCCCCATCATGCCAGAACAGGCCAGGTCGCAAGCCGGCCAGACCAGACGCCTGGCATGAGATCGGCCTAGACAGCGGCCCAGGCACGCACAAGCCGGCGCACCTGCCATGCAGGCTCATGTTTTCCCCTGGGGTTCCGTCAACCTGTCGACCTGCGCCAGCCAAGCGCACACCAACGTGCTCAACGCCGGCAATGGCCCGTCGTCCGGCGTGTTCTCCGCATACAGCAGATTCGCCGCATCATGGGGCTCGCCCGATACCCAGGCAGCCAGCTGCGTCAAGGTGTCTGCCTGTGCGCCCGGCGCAACGGCATGCTTGATGGCCCATGCACTGATATCGTCACACAGTTGCTCCGCACTGGTAACCAGCGGAAACCAGGCGGCAGCCTCGGGGCCTGCCGGTGGCGGTTCTTGCAGGGCATTCTGCAATTGCCCCCGCATTTTCGCCAGCGCGACATAGACTTGCCGGCGTGCCACCGACGGGCTGGCGGGCGACGGTGCGGGTACTGCACCGTCGCCCGTACTGGGCCGCAGCGCAAGCAGATAGCGCGACAACCAGGATCGCGCATCCTGAAAACCTTGGGCCAAGGCCTGCGCATGGCGGCGCGGCCACAAAAAATAGCCAAACACCAGAATAATGACGCCGCCCCACACGGTATCCACCAGACGCGCCAGGCCGTAATCGACATTGCGCAGCCCCGGCGCGATTTCGTCGAGCAAAATGAGGACCACAATGGTGGCGCAGAACGTTGCAAAACCGTAGGAGCGCAGTACGGCCCAGGGCAACAGCGCCGCCAGCAACGCCAATACGCACACCATCCCGATGCCCTTGGGCACCAGGGCAAAAATCAGCGCGCCCAGCGCTACCCCGGCGATAGTCCCGAGCATGCGCAGCACCGTACGTGCAAAAACCGACCCCAGGTCAGGCTTGAGCACGATAATGACCGTCAAGGGCGTCCAATACCAATGCGGCCCATCGTTGAACCAGCGTGTCGCAAACGCCAGGCCTATGCACAGGGCCAGAATCGCAGCCGTCCTGATCGACTGGGGCGCGAGCGCCAGCCTGTCCCGCAGCCGCCGGTGCGGCTGGGCCTGCGCCGCCAATATTCGCTCAGCCAGACCGCGTGACGATGCATGCTGCCAGAAAACCTGGCGGAAGCTGGCCACCACGCGCGGCAACAGCATGGTAGCCGCCGGACTCGTCCCGGCGGCAGGCAGCGTAAACGACTTGCCCAAACGGACTTGCCGGGAAATTTCCTTCAACTCCTGCGCACAGGCTGTCAGGTTCTCCGGAATCCGTGAAGCCAGCGTGGCTGAAAACAGATTCTCCACTCCTTGCAGCACCGACGCTTCCCAATCCAGATACGGGGAACGGCCAGCCTGGTGCCGGTAACGGCTGGACAGCAAGCTGCCATAGGCCGCAGACAATTTGTCTGTCACTGCACGCCGGTAGGACGCCTCCCCGGCCGGGGCAATACCACGTGCGCGCGCCGACGCCAGCTTGGCAATATCGTCCAGCAGGCTGGCAACCTCATTGATAAAAGACCGCTGGCGGCGCAGCAAGGCTTCAATCCCCAGCAGCAGCGCATAAAAGCCGCATCCCGCCAGAAAGAACAAGGCCGGCTGCCAAAACGGCGCAATGGCCGGAATCGCAATGGCGATACACCCCATCAGCAGGCCTTGCACCGTTCCCGCCGACCATGCCGAGCCGAAACTGCTGATGATCCCGGCCAGAAACGCCGCCAGCGTCATGCTGGTTACCACCCAGCCCCAGGGCAGATCTCCCAGATACCCCAGAAAAAAACCAATGGCGCCCAGCGGCGCCACGATCAGAATTTCCTTGAAGCGGGGGAAATACGGCCCATCCCGCTCTCCCAGGCAAAGCCCGAGAGCACCCAATGACATCATCATGAACGTCGCTGGGGAATCCACCACCATGCCCAGCAGAATCGGCAAGGCAATCGCCAATGCCGTCCTCACGCAACGGGCCCTGGGCCAACTGGCAGGTTTCAAACGGGTCAACTGCCGCAGCCAGGCATTGGGGCGAACGGTGCCATCCTGCGTGACAAAGTGACGATGCTGGCGTTCCATGTTGCAGCGTTCCTCGCATGATCCACCCCTATCCCAGAGGACAGAAAGCGGCAAACCCGTTGACAAACCACGCATGAAAGCCATTGCGGCAATGGCAATCCCTCCCGACTGCACGAAGCACTGTCGGGCACTCAATCGCACATTAGAAATGTGTACCCAGCCAGCATAGACGAAGCGCGGTGGATTTTTGAAATTCTGGTGCCATCGGCTTGCATGATGAGGAAACGGGGAAAACGGACCGGCCCAAGGGATCAGGGTTGATTTTCAAGTGTCGGGCGCCAGGCACTGGCCCTGGCCTGGGCTTGACTGATCTCGGCGCTGCTGAGGCTCTTTTCAACAAAATCGCGCATCATTTTTGCAGAATCATCTCCGGTGCTTGCCAACAACAACCAGAAATACGCTTGCGGATAATCTTTACGAACGCCGGTACCCAAGGTCAGCATTCCGCCCAGACTGGATTGCGCCAACGCGTCCCCCTGCTCGGCTGCGCGACGGTACCACTGGAGCGCCTGCGCATAATCCCTGGCGATACCCAACCCTTTTTCCAGCATGAAACCCAGCTGGTATTGCCCTGCTGCCACGCCCTGCAAAGCGGCCCGCCGATACCACTGCACCGCCTGCGCATAGTCTCTGGCGATACCATCACCGTTCGCCAGCATCAGCCCCAGGTTGAATTGAGCTTGGGCAAAGCCGCTCTCAGCGGCCACACGAAACAACTGCGCCGCTTGCTCCTTGTCTTGAGCGACGCCACTGCCGCTCATCAGCATAACGCCTATATTGTATAGCGCTTGCACGTCACCCTGCTCCGCCGCCCGGCGATACCATTGCATCGCTTGGACCTCATCTTTGGCAACGCCTTTGCCTTCTGCCAGCATGATTCCCAGATTGACCTGCGCTTGCAAAAGGCCTTGCTCGGCAGCCAGGCGATACCACTGGAGCGCCTGATCTGCGTCTTTGGCAACAATCTTGCCTTCTTCCAGCTTGACGCCCAGATTGAACTGCGCGAGGGCCAAGCCCTGCTCTGCGGCTTGGCGATACCACTGGAGTGCCTGCACCTCGTCTCGGGCAATATCCTTGCCTTCGTCCAGCCGGACAGCCAGATTATGTTGTGCCTGCGCCAGCCCCTGTTCCGCAGCTCGGCGATACCATTGAATCGCCTGGGCCTCATCCTGGGCCACGCCTGTTCCTAGCTCGAGCATTGCGCCCAAGTTGAATTGCGCCGGCGCATAACCTTGCTCAGCCGCTCGGCGCCACCAAATAGCCGCTTGCGCGTCATCCTTGGCCAGACCAAAACCATTTGCCAGCATGATGCCCAGATTGAACTGGGCCTCCGCCTGCCCTTCTTCGGCCGCCTGGCGAACCCACTCCACCATCTTGGCCTGGTATTTGGCAAGGAATGCGCCTTGTCCCACCGCGACGTCTTGATTGAATTGCGCTGGTGCGCCTCCTTGCCCCAACGCGGTCAGCTGCGCAGTAGCCTGAGCCAGGCTGCCGGTGCTGCAACCCAGAAAAGCTGCGACTACCAGAAATTTCTTCAAAACAAGACCACCCTCTTTTCAAGAGCCAACATGACGCCAATCCTGCTTGCCAAACTTCCTGTAACAAAAGATTGTAATGCCACTTTAAAAAGCGATGCCGAAAAAGTAGGGTTTTCTTATTTATAGCTTCTATGACATGAAGAAATCGAAATCCACCGACCGTCCAATCATCGAAATGACGTGAACAGCGTGCGTCCCCCAGCCCGCCAAAGTTGGACACGGATTTAGCATTTTTTTTTGGGGGGGGTCGGGTGCAGAGCACCGTTTTTTTCTTGAGGAGTGATCTCACTGTACCGTCAAGCAATCGCTGCCAGATTCCCAAGGAACCCAGCGGTACCTGGCCTGGCATCCGGACGAAAGCCTGAAATGCTCCCTGGTACCAGAGACTTCGTGTTGCCAAAGTGACGGGCAACAAAAAAGACAACATGAAAATGTTGTCTTTATGATGCTTTCGGCCAACCTGCAACAGGCCTAAAATCACGACGAGAAAATTATAATCCGTTGATTTTATTGATAATTCATGGTGCGAGGGAGGGGACTCGAACCCCTACACCTGTTACGGCGTCAGGACCTAAACCTGGTGCGTCTACCAATTTCGCCACCCTCGCACTCGGGGACTACTGCTTTCTGCTCGTAAGCTTTTACATACGAAGCCGATTATTGTAGCCGACTTGGTAGAATTACGTCTACAACCCCCAGGGTACTTTCATGAACCCACGCCTGAACCTGCTCAATCCCTACCCTTTCGAGAAGCTCCGCAAGCTGCTGGCCGAAGCCGGCCCGGCACCGGAGGCGCTCAAGCCCATCCCCTTGCATATCGGCGAACCTCGCCATGCCGCTCCGGCATGTGTACGCACTGCGATGGCCGCTGCACTGGACAGCCTGTCCCATTACCCTCCCACCAAAGGCGATCCGATCCTGCGCCAGACCATCGCGGACTGGCTCGGACGCCGCTACGGCATTCCGGCTCCGGATGCCAACACCCAGGTGCTGCCTGTGCTGGGGTCTCGCGAAGCGCTGTTTGCCTTTGCCCAGGTGGTAGTGGACAGCAGCGCGCCTGAGCCTTTGGTGGTATGCCCGAATCCGTTCTATCAGATCTATGAAGGCGCCGCGCTGCTGGCCGGGGCACAGCCCTACTATGCGCCAGCCGAGGCCTCGCTGAATTTCTCCTCGGATTGGAGCAAGGTACCCGCCGAGGTCTGGCAGCGGACACAATTGCTTTATGTGTGCTCACCCGGCAATCCCGCCGGCAGCGTGATCCGCCTGGACGAGTGGCGCGAGTTGTTTGCCCTGTCCGACCGCTACGGTTTTGTGATCGCCAGCGACGAGTGCTATTCCGAAATTTTCCCGGACGAGGCGCGACCGCCTTTGGGCGCGCTACAGGCAGCGCAGCAACTGGGCCGTACGGACTATGCCAGGCTGGTGGTGTTTTCCAGCTTGTCCAAGCGTTCCAACCTGCCTGGCCTGCGCTCGGGTTTTGTCGCCGGCGATGCCAGCCTGATTGGCAAGTTCCTGCTTTACCGCACGTATCACGGCAGCGCGATGAGCCCCATCGTTACCCAGGCCAGCATCGCCGCCTGGAGCGACGAGGAACACGTGCTGGCCAACCGTGCGGCATACCGGGCCAAGTTCGCCGCCGTCTACCCCATTCTGAAAGAGGTGCTGGACGTGCAGATGCCGGACGCCTCGTTCTACCTATGGGCGGGCACGCCGATAGCCGATACCGATTTCGCCCGCGATCTGTACGCGGCCACCGGTGTCGGCGTACTGCCGGGCAGTTTCCTGGCGCGCGAGCAACATGGCTACAACCCTGGCGCAGGACGCATCCGCCTGGCGCTGGTTGCGCCGCTGGAGGAATGCGTCGAAGCAGCTGAGCGTATTGCGCGGCACGTAAAATCGCGTTACCAGACCCCCAAGTAAACCCCACAGATTTTTCCACACAGCCGGACCTGAAAGCATGACAGCACAACTGCAGAACACCATCGAACAAGCCTGGGAAGACCGCGCCAACATCAACGCCGCGCATCACCCCGCCAGCCTGAAAACCGCAGTCGACGAGATTCTCGACGGCCTGAATACCGGCAAGCTGCGCGTGGCGGAGAAGATCGACGGTAAATGGCAGGTGCATCAGTGGCTCAAGCAGGCCGTGCTGTTGTCCTTCCGGCTGCAGGATAACCAGCCCATGGGCGGCGCCCCGCTGCAGTTCTATGACAAGGTTGCCCTGAAATACGCCAACTACAGCGCCGAGCGCTTTGCGGCCGAGGGCGTGCGCGTGGTGCCGCCAGCTGTGGCCCGCCATGGCGCGCACATTGCCCGCAACGTGGTGCTGATGCCTTCTTACGTCAATATCGGCGCCTATGTGGATGAAGGCACCATGGTCGATACCTGGGCGACGGTCGGCTCGTGCGCACAAATCGGCAAGAACGTGCACCTGTCCGGCGGCGTGGGTATCGGCGGCGTGCTGGAGCCGCTGCAGGCCGCCCCGACCATCATTGAGGACAACTGCTTCATCGGCGCACGTTCCGAAGTGGTGGAAGGCGTCATCGTGGAAGAAAATTCCGTGCTGGCGATGGGGGTCTATCTGTCGCAAAGCACCCGCATCTATGACCGCACCACGGGCGAAATCATCTATGGCCGTGTGCCTTCTGGCTCGGTGGTCGTCCCTGGCAGCCTGCCTGCCGCAGATGGCAGCCACAGCCTGGCCTGCGCGGTGATCGTCAAACGCGTAGATGCCCAGACTCGCGCCAAGACCGGCATCAACGAGCTGCTGAGGTCGGTATGAGCGCCCCAGGCGACAATGCCGTCCTGACGCTGGCCAGCGAATTGCTGGCACGCGCCAGCGTGACCCCCGACGATGCTGGCTGCCAGGCTTTGCTGGCCAGCCGGCTGGCGCCGCTGGGTTTCAGCATTGAGGCCATCAACGCCGGCGGCGTGACCAATCTCTGGGCGCGACGTGGTAGCGCCCGGCCGCTGCTGGTTTTCGCCGGGCATACCGATGTCGTGCCTACCGGCCCCGAAGCCGCCTGGGACAGCCCGCCCTTTACTCCCACGCTGAGGGATGGCCGTTTGTACGCACGCGGCGCTGCCGACATGAAAAGCGCTATCGCCGCCTTCGTCGTCGCCTGCGAGGAGTTCATCCAGACCTGCCCCGACCATGATGGAGCCATCGCGCTGCTGATCACCTCCGACGAAGAAGGCCCGGCCTTGCACGGCACGCGCCTTGTCTGCGAACATCTGCAGGCCCGTGGTGAACAACTGGATTTCTGCATCGTCGGCGAGCCGACTTCAGGCCAGACGCTGGGTGACACCATCAAAAACGGCCGCCGCGGTTCCCTGACGGGCCGACTGCGCGTGATCGGCAGGCAAGGACATGTTGCCTACCCGCACCTGGCCCGCAACCCGGTCCACCTGGCCGCAGCTGCGCTGGCCGAACTGGCGGGCACCGAGTGGGACCAGGGCAATGCTTTTTTCCCGCCCACGACCTTCCAGGTCTCGAACATCCATGCCGGCACCGGCGCCACCAATGTCGTGCCTGGTGAACTGCAGGTAGTATTCAATTTCCGTTTTTCCAGCGCCAGCACTGCCGAAGGCTTGAAAACCCAGGTGCATGCGCTGCTGGACCGACACGGACTGGACTACGAACTGGCCTGGGAGCTGGGCGGCGAGCCTTTCCTGACGGAACCTGGTACCCTCACCGCGGCGGTGACAGATGCCATCGCCTTGGAAACCGGCATAACGGCGGAACTCTCGACCACCGGAGGCACCTCCGACGGCCGCTTCATCGCCAGGATTTGCCCTCAGGTACTGGAATTCGGCCCGATCAATGCCACGATCCACCAGGTCAACGAAAACATTCCAGCCGACAGCCTGGAGCCCCTGAAAAACATTTATCGGCGCACGCTGGAAACCCTGCTGCGCCCTACTGCCCAAGCATGAACATGACAAACAACGCCAGCCAAGCCGGCGCCCATGGCAACGCCACGTCTGCCATCGCTGCGGATGCCGCACAAGAGCTGCTGACGCTGCGCGATCTCGTGCGCTATGGCGTTTCGCGCTTCCGTGCCGCCAATCTGGTCTTTGGCCACGGCAGCGACAACGCCTGGGACGAGGCCGCCTATCTGGCGCTGCATACGCTGAACCTGCCTGCCGACACCCTGGAGCCGTTCCTGGATGCCCGCCTGCTGCCAGCGGAACGCAATGCCGTGCTGGATATCTACCGCCGTCGCATTGATGAACGTCTGCCTGCGCCCTACCTGACGGGCGAGGCCCTGCTGCAGGGCTATCGCTTCCGTGTGGATGAACGGGTTATTGTGCCCCGTTCGCCGATTGCGGAGTGGCTGGTACAGGGCCTGACGCCCTGGCTGGATGACCCGGAAAGCGTGACGCGTGCACTGGATCTCTGCACCGGTTCTGCCTGCCTGGCCATCCTGGCGGCGCATGCCTTCCCGCAGGCGCATGTCGATGCCGTAGACCTCTCGGCCGACGCGCTGGAAGTAGCCCGTGCCAATGTCGATGATTACGGCCTGCAGGATCGCCTCAGCCTTTACCAGGGCGATCTCTACCAGCCCCTGCCCCAGGACGCCCGCTACCAGGTCATCATCAGCAACCCGCCTTACGTGAATGAAGATTCGATGGGTGCGCTGCCACAGGAATTCCGCCATGAGCCGCGCGGCGCCCTGGCGGGTGGCGACGACGGCATGGATCTCGTGCGCACCATCATCGGCCAGGCTCCCCGCTACCTCGACAACAATGGCATCCTCGTCCTGGAAATCGGGCACGAGCACGACCACTTCGCCCGGGCATTCCCCGGTCTGGAACCCATCTGGCTGGATACCGCCAGCGGCCTGCACCCGATCATGCTGCTGACGCGCGACCAGTTGACGACGTGATACGAGCTTCCCGTTTGAACCTGCGCGCCGGCACCAAAGTGCTGCTGGAAGACGCAGATTTTGTTGTCCACCCCGGCGAGCGTGTCGGCATCGTCGGCAAGAATGGCGCTGGCAAGTCGACACTGTTCGCACTGCTGCGCGGCGAACGCGATGCCGACGCCGGCACCCTGGATGTCCCGCAAGGCTGGCACATCGCCAGCGTGCGCCAGGAAATCGTTGCCGACGAACGCCCGGCGCGTGAATTCGTCATCGACGGCGACGTGCATTTGCGCGCGCTGCAGGCCGAACGCGCCAGCCTGTCGGACCAGGACGACGGCATGCGCATTGCCGAACTCGAGGCCGCCCTGAGCGATGCCGGCGTATGGGATGCGGCGTCGCGCGCCGAGCAACTGCTGGCGGGCCTGGGCTTCGCCCCATCCGAATGGATGCAGCCGGTTTCGTCGTTCTCCGGCGGCTGGCGCATGCGCCTGGCGCTTGCACGCACGCTGATGGCGCCGTCGGATCTATTGCTGCTCGACGAGCCGACCAACCACCTGGATCTGGACGCCATGCTGTGGCTGGAACGCTGGTTGGGCGCGTATCCGGGCACTGTCATGCTGATTTCGCACGACACCGAATTCCTGGATGCCGTCGCCCGTTCCATCCTGCATTTCGACCACGGCAAGCTGGTGCGCTACCGTGGCGGCTATCAGGACTTCCTGGTGCAACGTGCCGAGCGCCTGCGCCAAAGCCAGATTGCCTGGGATCGCCAGACCCGCGAAACTGCCCGCCTGCAATCCTTCATCGACCGCTTCAAGGCCAAGGCCACCAAGGCCAAACAGGCCCAAAGCCGTGTGAAGGCGCTGGCGCGCATGGAAGTGCTCGCCCCCCTGCAGGCCGAAGCCGGCATCGACATCCGCATTCCTTCGCCGGAACAGATGCCCGATCCATTGCTGACGCTGGAAAATGCAGCCATGGGCTACGCCAGCGGCAATGACGACGCCAGCGATGGCGCCATCCTGCAGCAGGTCACGCTGATGGTGCGCGGCGGCAGCCGCATTGGCGTGCTGGGTGCCAACGGCGCCGGCAAAAGTACGATGATCAAGTCGCTCTGTGGCGAATTGCCGCTGCTGGGCGGCACACGTGTGGCGTCCAAGGGCCTGAAGATCGGCTACTTCGCCCAGCATCAGCTGGACATGCTCGATCTGGACAGCACCCCGCTGGCGCACCTGGCCCGCCTGGCGCCCGAGGAACGTGAACAGACACTGCGCAATTACCTGGGCGGTTTCGGTTTTTCCGGCGATGCCGCGACCGGGCCGGTAGCACCGATGTCCGGCGGGGAAAAGGCGCGGCTGGCGCTGGCGCTGGTCGTATGGCAACGCCCCAACCTGCTGCTGCTCGACGAACCCAGCAACCACCTGGACGTCGATACCCGCGAAGCCCTGGCCACCGCGCTGGCCGAATTCGGCGGCAGTATGCTGCTGGTATCGCACGACCGGCATCTGTTGCGCACCACCGTCGATGATTTCTGGATTGTTGCCGATGGCGGCGTCCAGGAATTCGACGGCGACCTGGAAGACTACCGCGACTGGTTGGCGGCCCGCCAGGCCCAGGCGCGCGCAGAAGAACGCCAGGAAGCCCGCCAACAGCAAGCCGACCCCGCGCCAGACCGCAAGGCCCAGAAACGCCTGGAAGCCGAACAGCGTCAGCGTCTGGCCCTGCAGCGCAAACCGCTGGAAGCGGAACTGCGCAAGGTGGAAACCGCAATGAACAGCCAGCGCAGCCGCCTGGAGGCGCTGGACGCACTGATCGCCGATCCCGCTTTTTACGATGACTCCCGCCGCGACGAGCGCGTCAAGGCTCTCGCTGAACACGGCGAACTGAGCAAAAGCGTGGATGCCCAGGAAGAACGCTGGCTGGAACTGATGGAAGCCATCGAAACCATCAATGCCAGCGAAGGCTGACACGCAAACACACGCCCGCTACGCCCATGCTGCCCCCCTCCCCGTCCACAGCATCTCGGCTCTCCGCCACCCCTACGGTTCCACATGCTGCCGTTGGTGGCGTGCGGAGCCTGCTGAGACTGGAAGGGTTGTGCGTCCTGCTGGCCAGCCTCCTGGCCTATCACAGCTTCACCAGCAGCGGCTGGGGGCTTTTCGCCTTGTGCTTTCTGGTGCCGGATCTGTCCCTGTTCGGCTATGCCGCCGGCCCTAGGCTGGGCGCGGTTTTCTATAACTGCGCACACTCCTATGCCGGCGCCTTGCCATGCCTGGCCGCAGGCTTTTTTTCGATGTCCCCGGCCTGATTGCCGCTGGGCTGATCTGGACTGCACACATCGGCTTTGATCGTGCCTTGGGCTATGGCCTCAAGTATGGGCAAGGTTTTCGCCTGGCAGCACGGAAAACGAAAACGCCGAAACCCGGCAACGGGTTTCGGCGTCATGCCATCCGGAACAGGCGCAGCCCAGCGGCGACTACGCCCTGGGGTCAGCCAGCCACGACATCCAGCTTGGCAATGCCCAGGGCCAGTGTTTTCTGCCCCGCATCGCGGAAATGAATCCGCGCCTGCGCATCGTCACCATTGCCGGACAGCTCGATGATCGTGCCTTCCCCAAAACGGGCATGGCTGACGCCCATGCCCACCCGGTATTCGCGATCACCGACCTTCACCACATTGCTGCCATGGCGGGCCTGGCGCGGCTCTATCCTGCCCGTTGGCTGGCGGCCAAAGGCGTCTGCCAACGCACGCGGCGCCGGCCCTCCCCAACCCGACCCCTGGTGGGACGACGCCTTGGGCGTGAGCCACTTCAAATGCTGCTCGGGAATTTCCTGAAAGAAGCGCGAGCGCATGGCATAGCGTGTCTGGCCGTGCAACATACGGCTTTGCGCCAGGCTCAGATACAGGCGCTTGCGCGCCCGTGTGATGGCAACATACATCAGCCGCCGTTCTTCTTCCAGGCCTTCCGGGTCCGACAGGCTGTTCTCATGCGGAAACAAGCCTTCTTCCATGCCTGTCATGAAAACCGCGTCGAATTCCAGGCCCTTGGCGGCATGCACTGTCATCATCTGGACAGCGTCTTCACCGGCCTGTGCCTGATTGTCCCCAGCTTCCAGCGAGGCATGCGACAGAAACGCCGCCAACGGCGACATCCCCGCAGCGGGTGGCGCGCCGAAAAAGGCCTCGTCTTCAGGAATGGCCGGGACATCCAGCGCGGCAGCAAAGCCTGCCGGCATGCCTTCATAGCTTTCCTCGGCGACAAACGCCGCGGCAGCTGCAACGAGTTCACGCAGGTTTTCCAGCCGTTCCTCGCCTTCGCGTTCCGTCTGGTAATGAGCGACCAAACCGGAATGCTCGATGATATGGGCCACCATATCCGGCAGCGGCAAGCTGCGCGTTTCCTGCCACAAGCGGCCAATCAAGGCCGCGAACTGGGCCAGGTTCGCGCCTCCCTTGCCAGGCACGCGCGCCACCGCACCATACAGGCTGGTGCCATAGGTACGCGCCTGGTCTGCCAGGGATTCCAGCGTGCGCGCACCAATGCCGCGCGCCGGAAAGTTCACGACCCGCAGCCACGAGGTATCGTCATCCGGGTTGGCCAGCAAGCGCAGATAGGCCAGCGCATGCTTGACTTCCTGGCGTTCGAAAAAGCGCAGGCCGCCATAGACCTTATAGGGCACGCCGGCACTGAACAGCGCATGCTCCAGCACGCGAGATTGCGCGTTGCTGCGGTACAGGATAGCGATTTCACTGCGTGCCATGCCTTCGCGCGTCAGCGATTTCAGCTCGTCCACCACCCATTGGGCTTCCAGGCCGTCGCTGGGCTGTTCGCATACGCGTATGCGTTCGCCTTCGCCCTGAGCGGTCCAGAGATTCTTGCCCAGGCGGCCGGTGTTATGGCTGATCAGCGCATTGGCGGCGTCCAGGATATGGCCGTATGAACGGTAATTCTGTTCAAGGCGGATCACGTGGTCGCCAGCGTAGTCACGCACAAAGGCAGACATGTTGCCAACGTCCGCACCCCGGAATGCATAGATGGACTGGTCGTCATCCCCCACTGCGAACACATGCGCGCCGCCGCCCGCCAGCAATTTCAGCCAGCGATACTGCAAGGCATTGGTATCCTGGAACTCGTCGACGAGGATATGGCGGAAGCGACGCTGGTAATGTTCGCGCACCGGCGCATTGCGCGACAGCAATTCGTAGGCGCGCAGCAGCAGTTCAGCGAAATCCACCACGCCTTCGCGCTCGCACTGCTCCTGGTAGAGCCCGTAGATCTCTGCCAGACGGCGGCTGTGCGGGTCACTGGTCACGACAGTATCCGGCCGTTGGCCTTCTTCCTTGGCGTGATTGATGAAGCGCTGCACATCGCGCGGCGGATATTTTTCGTCATCAATATTCGCCGACTTGAGCAGGCGCTTGATGGCCGAAAGCTGATCCGCGCTATCGAGAATCTGGAACGACTGCGGCAGACCGGCATCGCGATGATGAGCACGCAGCAGCCGGTTGCACAACCCGTGAAAGGTACCGATCCAGAGGCCGCGCGGGTCCAGCGGCAGCATGGACGTCAGGCGCGCCAGCATTTCGCGGGCAGCCTTGTTGGTAAAGGTGACGGCGAGCAGCCCAAAAGGACTGGCCTGGCCGGTTTGTACCAGCCAGGCCATGCGGGTTGTCAAAACCCTGGTCTTGCCGCTGCCAGCCCCGGCAAGAACCAGGGCATGGCAGGGATCCAGGGTAACAGCAGCGCGTTGCTCGGGATTAAGGCGGTCCAGATCCATCATGCCGCGTAGCGGCGCAGGCGGCTGGCAAACTCGGCCAGACCTTCGATACCGCTTTGTTGGGCGCGCTGGCACCAGGCTTGCAGGTCATGCAGCAATTGTTCGCTGCTGGCGCTGGAGCTTTCCCAGAGACGGCCCAGCTCCTTGCGCATCTGCATCAGGGTGGACAGCGATTCGCTGCTCGCCACTGCCTGGTCGATCTGCGCCAGTTGCTCGGGCTGCAGATTGGTATCCGGCAGGTGGAACCAGTTACGCACACGCTTGAGCGTCTGGCGCGACGTCTGGGCGCTGTTCTCGCTGTTGGCGCCCTTCAGGCGGCTCAGTTCCTGCGAGCAGGCCTGCTTCAGCAGGTCGGCGTAGCGCGCCATGATTTCATACCGGTGCGTGATCACGCCATGCAGGGTCTTGAGGTCCACCGAACGGGCATCGGATTCCAGCTTGAGCTTGGGCGCGACCTTGCGCACCTTGGCCAGGCCGACAGCCTGCATCATGCGGATATAGACCCAGCCGATATCGAATTCGTACCACTGGCTCGAGAATTTGGCCGAGCTGGCGTGGGCGTGGTGGTTGTTGTGCAGTTCTTCGCCACCGATGATGATGCCCCAGGGGAACACGTTCGTGCTGGTATCCGGGCTGGCAAAGTTGCGGTAGCCCCAATAGTGGCCGATGCCGTTGACGACGCCGGCAGCCCAGAAGGGAATCCAGGCCATCTGCACGGCCCAGACCGTCAGGCCGACCACGCCGAACAGCAGCAGGTCTATCCCCAGCATGATGAGGATGCCCAGCGCGCTGTGCTTGGCGTAGACATTGCGTTCCAGCCAGTCATTGGGCGTGCCGTGGCCAAACTTGGCCATGGTTTCCTGGTTTTCGGATTCCTGGCGATACAGTTCGGCGCCGCGGAACAACACCTTCCAGATACCGAACAGCATGGGCGAGTGAGGATCACCTTCGCGCTCGCAGCGCGCATGGTGCTTGCGGTGGATGGCGACCCATTCCTTGGTCACCATGCCGGTCGTCATCCACAACCAGAAACGGAAGAAATGCGCGATCGCAGGATGCAGATCGAGCCCGCGGTGCGTCTGGCTGCGGTGCAGGAAAACGGTTACGCATACGATGGTAATGTGGGTCATTACCAAGGTGGCGATCAGGATCTGCCACCAAGAGGCCTGCAGGAGGCCGCCGCTGAGAAAGGAAATAATAGTATCCATGTGGATATCGGGTCTCGCGTCAAAAGGTGAGGACCAGTGTATATCTCTACTGACCCTATGACACCCTGGTGACAAAAAGGTTTTTGCGGCAGATCAAGAAAGACGCCACGCTGTGCCCGGCAAACCCCTGTCAGGGGAATTCATGTCCGGGCCAGCGCCTGCTGCAAAAGCCAGGTGCCTGCAGGAACAACCGGTCAGGGTTGCTCCCGTCCAAGTGCCATAGCCTAATTTTGCTACAAAAAACAGCATCTGTCGCTAAAAAACTGGCTTTTCAGCAACAAAAATCATGCCGTATCGCCACGCCTTTCCATGGCGGCGGCAAAAAATCCATCCGTACCATGCTGATCCGGGCGCAAGCGCAGATAGCTATCCTGCATCCCCAAACCAGGCGCACGGGGTTCCAGAATCGCACCGGCGTCCAGCAACTGGAACGCCGGATGCTTCTTGAGGAATGCCTGCACCTGCTCTTCGTTCTCCTGCGGCAACAGGCTGCAGGTCGCGTAGACCAGGCGGCCGCCCGGCGCCACGCAACGCGCAGCGCTTTCCAGCACCCGGGCCTGCACATCGCAGAGTTCGCGCACCGATTGCGGCGACTGGCGCCACTTCATGTCCGGATTGCGGCGCAAAGTGCCCATGCCGCTGCACGGCGCATCAACCAGCACTCGCTGGGCCTTGCCTGCCAGGCGCTTCACCCTGACGTCGTTCTCGTGCTCCAGGGCAATGGTGGCAACGTTGGACAGGCCGCTGCGGGCCAGGCGGGGCTTGGCCCGCGCCAGGCGCGCCGCCGAAACGTCAAAGGCATACAGCCTGCCCGTGGAACGCATCAGCGCCCCCAGCAGCAAGGTCTTGCCGCCCGCGCCGGCGCAAAAGTCGATGATCATCTCGCCCCGCTTGGGGCCGACCAGCAGCGCCAGCAGCTGACTGCCCTCATCCTGCACTTCCAGCAGGCCGTGTTCGAATTGCGAGGTGCGCTGCAGCGACGGACGCCCCTGCACCCGAATTCCCCAGGGGGAATACGGCGTCGGCTGGGGATCATGCTGAGGCATGCTCTTGCGCAAGGCGGCCAACAGCTCATCGCGGTCCGCTTTCATGGGATTGACGCGCAGGTCCAGCCCCGCCGGAAGATTCAGCGATGCCATCAGGGACTCACCGTCAGCCAGCACCGCCAATTGTTCCGATAGCCAGTCCGGGAAGCTGTGGCGCACAGCCAGCGGCAGGGAATCGGCCTCGATGCCTTCCAGACGTTCCAGCCAGGCCCGCTCTTCGTCGTTCAGAACCGGCTCGAGCACTTCCCTGCCCTGCGTGGCCAGCAGCCCCAGGATCGCCAACCTGCGATTGGCCGTCCCCGTACCGCTTTCGGCGTAGTGGCGATAGCGGCGCAGATGGCGCAATACATCGTAGACCGCCTCTGCCAGCTGGGCGCGGTCACGCGCTCCCACTTGCGGATGGGCCCGCAGCCAGTGCGACAGTACGGCATCCGCCGGATACTCCCAGGTGAACACCTGATCGAATACCTGCCCAAGCTGCATCATCCGGTATTCCATGGGATGCAGGCGCGTACGCACGACGACCGGCTGGAAACCTGCGTCCGCCTGTGCCGCACCCGCCTGGGGCCGCCCTGTCGACCGCTCCTGACGCACGGGGGCTTGCCCCCGGTCTTGGCTGCGATCCCTGGCGCCGACCTGGTGGCGCTGCCCTTGCGCGGGCGCGCCATGGCGTGATCCCGCACCAGCACGTTCGCCGCCACGCGGCGTACCGCGCTCGTCACGGCGATACTCTTGCTGTGTTTCGTCGCGACGATTGCCGCCGCGGCCGGGTGCCGCCTGCGTGCGCGGCCGTTGCGACGCGGGGCCTGCGGCACCGGCATGTCCGGCATCGAAACGCCGTGCATCCGGCTGCCGTGCCGACGCCGAACGTTCGCCCTGACGGCTGCCACTGCTGTCCTTCGTTGCCTGTCCATCCCGGCTGCTGCGCCAGGCCTGCAAGCCGCCACGGCGCTCCTGCGAGTCGGATCGCCCGCCGGCACGTGCGTCGCTGCGCCCGTCGGCTCGACGCGGTTTCTGCCCGTCGCGCGAGGTTTCGGCCTGGCGGCGTCCACCTGCAGAACCGTCCGGAATCGGACGGCCATAACGATTAGTGCGACCCTGATCAGCCATGATGCTTTACCTCCGCCTGCCAAACATAAAGACGCGACGCCACGCCGGCGACCGTCACTCGGCCATCGGCCGCCTGTGATACCCGCCCTTCCGCCAGCCAGCGCACCGCTTGCGGGAAAAGCCGATGCTCTGTTTCCAATACCCGGTCCGCCAGCGTATCTGGCGTATCGTCGGCCAGTACCGGCACCACGCTCTGCGCGATGATCGGACCGTGGTCCAGCACCGGCGTCACGAAATGTACGGTGCAGCCGTGGGCCTGCACGCCATTGGCGAGCGCCTGCGCGTGCGTATGCAGCCCAGGAAATGCCGGCAGCAGGGACGGATGGATATTGACCAGCCGGCCGGTGTAGCGCTGCACGAACCCAGGGGTCAATACACGCATGAACCCTGCCAGAATGATGTAATCCGGCTGGAAGGTATCTATCGCCTGCGCCAGCGCTGCGTCGAATGTCTCGCGACTGGCATAGTCCTTGTGCGGCAACGCCAGCGTCTCCAGGCCCTGCTCGCGCGCCCAGGCCAGCCCTGCCGCCTCAGGTTTGTTGGCGATGACGCCCACGATCTGCGCCGGCCATCCTTCGGCACGACAGGCTTCCACCAGCGTACGCATATTGGAACCACGTCCGGAAATCAGGATAAGCAGGCGGCAAGGGGACTTTCCAGCAGGGGCAGCGCCGGCATCCTCACCGGCACTTGGGAGAGCGTGATCCGCGCTCTGGCGGTTGATCGCATCGGGCAAAGCGGTATTTCCATTAAAAAATATAACTGGTGATTGTAAACTGTCGCCCGTGAAACCAACGCTGCATATCTACCGTTCCCTGCCTCCTGCCGAGCATCGCCAGCCTTGCGCGCTGACGATAGGCAGTTTCGATGGCGTCCACCTTGGCCACCAGGCGATTCTGGCGCGTGTCTGCGAAGCCGCCGCCAATCGCGGCCTGCTGCCATCTGCCATGACGTTTTCGCCGCACCCGCGCGAGTATTTCGCGCGGCTGCGAGGTCTGCCCGACCTCGTGCCACGCCGGATTTCCAGCCTGCGCGACCAATGCATGGCACTGGCCCAGGCCGGTATGCGCCAGCTGGTCGTGCGCCGCTTCGACCACACGCTGGCCAATATGAGCCCCGACGATTTCGTCCGCCATATACTGGTCGAAGGCCTGGATGTGCGCTGGCTGCTGGTCGGCAGCGACTTCCGCTATGGCCGGGCCCGTTCCGGTGATATCGCCACCCTGCGCCAGGCCGGCGCCGAACACGGCTTCGAAGTCCACACACTGGATGACGTCCTCGATGCCCGTGGCCGCCGTATTTCCAGTTCCGACATCCGCGAGGCGCTGGCCAGTGCTGATATGGTGCTGGCCCGAGACCTGCTCGGACGCTGGCCGTCGATCTGCGCCCACGTACGTCACGGCCGCAAGCTAGGCCGCAACCTGGGCTTCCCGACCATGAACCAGGGGGTCCCCGAACGCAGCGCGTTGCGCCCCGGCATATATGTCACCCGCGTGCATGGCCTGGCCGACCGTCCGCTGGCCGGGGTTTCCAGCCTGGGGGTGCGGCCGACCGTCGAGGGGGAAGGAAAGCTGCTGCTTGAGACACACCTGCTCGATACCAGTGCCGATGCCTACGGTAAACTGATCAACGTTGAATTCCTGCACTACCTGCGGGATGAAAAGAAATTTTCCGATCTTGACGCCTTGACCGCCGCCATCCGCCAAGATGCCGACGATGCGCGCGCTTATTTTTCCGTCCATGGACTATAAAGACACTCTCAACCTGCCCGATACCGCCTTCCCCATGCGGGGAGATCTCGCCAAACGTGAACCCAAGTGGGTTGCCGAATGGGAAGAAAACCGTATTTACCAGGCGATTCGCGCGGCCAGCAAGGGCCGCCCCAAGTTCGTCCTGCATGACGGCCCTCCCTATGCCAACGGCGACATTCACCTGGGCCACGCGGTCAACAAGATCCTGAAGGACATCATCATCAAAAGCCGTAACATGGCCGGTTTTGATGCACCGTATGTCCCGGGCTGGGATTGCCATGGCATGCCCATCGAAATCCAGATCGAGAAAAAATACGGCAAGAACCTGCCTGTCGCCGAAGTGCAGTCGCGCGCCCGCACCTATGCGCTGGAGCAGATCGACCGCCAGCGCAAGGACTTCAAGCGCCTGGGTGTGCTGGGGGATTGGGATAATCCATACCTCACGATGAACCACGGCAACGAAGCCAACGAAATCCGCGCGCTCGCCGGGATCATCAAACGCGGCTACCTGTTCCGCGGCCTCAAGCCCGTCAACTGGTGTTTCGACTGTGGTTCGGCGCTGGCGGAAGCGGAAGTCGAATATGCTGACCGCGTCGATCCGACCATCGACGTCGCCTTCCCGTTTGCCGACAAATCGGCCATCGCACGCGCATTCGGCCTGCCTGACGGCGCAGTGGAAGACGGCGCCATCGTCATCTGGACCACGACGCCCTGGACCATCCCGTCCAATCAGGCGCTCAACGTCCATCCCGAACTCGAATACAGCCTGGTGCGCCTGTCCGAAGCACGCCAGACCGGCACCATGCTGCTGCTCGCACGCGAGCGTGTCGCCGCCTGCCTGGAACAATGGGGCCTGAGCGGCGAAATCGTCGCCACGGTGGCTGGCCAGGCATTGGAAAACCTGCGCTTCCATCATCCGCTGGCCCAGGCCGACGCCGGCTACCAGCGTACTTCGCCGGTGTATCTGGCCGACTATGTCACGCTGGACACCGGTACTGGCGTGGTGCACTCGGCGCCCGCCTACGGCGTGGACGACTTCATCAGCTGCAAGTCCCACGGCCTGGTCGATGCCGACATCATCAATCCGGTGATGGGTGACGGCCGCTACGCCACCACGCTGCCCATTTTCGGCGGGCTCAAGATCTGGGATGCAAATCCGCTGATCGTCCAGGCGCTACAGGATGCCGGCACCCTGCTGCGCACGGAAAAGCTCAAGCACAGCTACATGCACTGCTGGCGCCACAAGACGCCTGTCATCTACCGCGCCACCAGCCAGTGGTTCGCCGGCATGGACGTGATCCCGGCCGGCAACGGCCCGACGCTGCGCGAAACCGCGCTGGAAGCCGTCGAAGCCACCGCGTTCTACCCCTCCTGGGGCCGCGCCCGCCTGCACAACATGATCGCCAACCGGCCTGACTGGACGCTGTCGCGCCAGCGCCAGTGGGGCGTACCCATGTCGCTGTTCGTCCACAAGGAAACCGGCGCGCTGCATCCGCGCACCGTTGAACTGATGGAGCAAGTTGCCGAGCGCGTCGAACAGGAAGGCATTGAAGCCTGGCAGTCGCTGGACCCACGCGACCTGCTGGGCGATGAGGCCGACCAATACGAAAAAACCCGCGACACACTGGATGTCTGGTTCGATTCGGGCACGACGCACGTCACCGTTCTGGGCGGCGCGCCTACCCCCGACTCCCCGGTGACCGATGGCGGCTCGCACGGCGACGTGCTGGCCTGGCCGGCCGACCTTTATCTGGAAGGTTCCGACCAGCACCGTGGCTGGTTCCACTCCTCGCTGCTGACCGGCTCCATGCTCTATGGCCGCGCGCCCTACAAAGCGCTGCTGACCCACGGTTTCACCGTGGATGGCGATGGCCGCAAGATGAGCAAGTCACTGGGCAACGTCATCGTGCCGCAGAAGGTATCGGATTCGCTGGGCGCAGAAATCCTGCGCCTGTGGATTGGCAGCACCGACTACTCCGGTGAACTGTCGATCTCCGACACCATCCTCAAGCGGGTCGTGGAAGGCTACCGCCGCATTCGCAATACCTTGCGTTTCCTGCTGGCCAACCTGGCCGACTTCGACGCCAACACGCAATTGGTAGCCGTCGAGGACATGCTGGAAATTGACCGCTATGCGCTGGGTATGACCGCACGCATGCAGGAAGAAATCCTGGCAGCCTACGAGCGCTATGAATTCCACCCGGCCACGGCCCGTCTGCAGACCTTCTGCTCCGAAGACCTGGGCGCTTTCTACCTGGATATCCTCAAGGACAGGCTCTACACCTCGGCCACCGACAGCCACGCCCGCCGCAGCGCCCAGAGTGCGTTGCTGCACATCACGCTGACGCTGCTCAAGCTGATGGCGCCCATCCTGTCCTTCACCGCAGAAGAAGCCTGGAACGTGCTGGCGCAAGCCACCCCCGGCGCCGTGCCAGAAAACGCCCGTCTCACGATCTTCACCGAGACCTACCATCAACCGCCCCTGGGCGCCGACAACGAAGCGCTGCAGCAAAAATGGAGCCGCCTGCGCCAGGTCCGTGCGCAGATCCTGCGTGAACTGGAAACCTTGCGGGCAGCCGGCAGCGTCGGTTCCTCCCTGCAGGCGGAAGTCACGGTGCATGCCAGCGGCCAGGAATACGCCGATCTCGCCAGCCTGGAAGACGACCTGAAGTTCGTGCTGATCGTTTCACGCGCATCGGTGCAGCCAGGCGAAGGTGAATTGCGCGTAACGCTGTCCGCCTCGAGCCATCTCAAGTGTGCACGCTGCTGGCACTGGCGCGCGGATGTCGGCAGCCATGCCGATCATCCCGAACTGTGCGGCCGCTGCGTCAGCAACCTTTTCGGCGCTGGCGAACAGCGCAGGTTCGCATGAACCAGGGCAAGCAAGCCTCGAACCGCCTCTCGGCGCCGGATTTCTGGCGCTGGGTGGCCCTGGCCGTCCTGCTGATTGGCCTGGACCAGGTGACCAAGTACCACTTCAATACGGTGCTGCAGTATGGTCAGCGCATGAACCTGCTGCCGTTCTTCGACTTCACCCTGCTCTACAACGAAGGCGCTGCCTTCAGTTTCCTGGCAGGCGCCGACGGCTGGCAGCGCTGGTTCTTCACTGCCCTGGGCTTCGTGGCCAGTGCGCTCATCTTGTTCCTGCTGCGTCGCCATGCGGCCCAGCGCCGCTTTTCCCTGGCGCTGACCTTGATCCTCGGTGGCGCACTGGGCAACGTGATCGACCGCCTGCAGCACGGCCATGTCGTGGACTTCCTGCTGTTCTATTGGAACAACGCTTATTTCCCTGCGTTCAATTTCGCTGACATCTGCATTACCGTAGGTGCCATCCTCCTGCTCTGGGATGAACTGGCACGCGCACGCCGCGTCCGCGCCGGTTCCTGATAAGGCGGTCTTCTTGCCATGCCTGAACTGCACAAAAAACGCCTGGTACTGGGCCTGACCGGCGGCATCGCCTGCTACAAAAGCGCCGAACTGCTGCGTCGCCTGGGCGACCACGGCGCCACGGTGGATGTCGTGATGACCGATGCCGCCACGCATTTCATCACGCCCGTCACCATGCAGGCGCTGTCCGGCCGGCCGGTTCATACCGATGCCTGGGACAACCGCCAGCCCAACAACATGCCGCACATCAATCTGTCGCGTGGGGCCGATGCCATTGTCATCGCCCCCGCATCGGCGGATTTCATGGCGCGCCTGGTACAGGGCCGCGCCGACGACCTGCTGGCGACCCTGTGCCTGGCCCGCACCTGCCCGCTGATCCTGGCACCCGCCATGAACCGCGAAATGTGGGACAACCCTGCCACGCAACGCAACGTGCGCCAGCTGCGCGAGGACGGTGTCATCATCATCGGCCCCGGCAGCGGCCACCAGGCCTGTGGCGAGACCGGCGACGGCCGCATGCTCGAGCCAGCGGAGATCCTGGCGGAAATCATCGCCTTCTTCCAGCCCAAGGTGCTGCAGGGCAAACGGGTGCTGCTGACAGCAGGCCCGACTTCCGAACCCATAGACCCGGTACGCGTCATCAGCAACCGCTCCTCGGGCAAAACAGGCTATGCCCTGGCACGCGCCGCCTTCGAGGCCGGGGCCGACGTCACCCTGGTTTCGGGCCCGACGGCGCTGGCCGCCCCCTATGGCGTCGAGCGCATTTCCGTGCACACTGCCCTGGAAATGCATCAAGCCGTCATGAGCCGTACTGGCGAAGCCGATATTTTCATTGCGGTCGCCGCCGTCGCGGACTGGCGGGTAGCCAATCCTGCCGAGCACAAGATCAAGAAAACCGATAACGGCCGTGGCGTGCCAGTACTGGAATTCATCCCGAATCCCGATATCCTTGCCAGCGTCGCTGCCCTGCCTGATGGCCCCTGGTGCGTCGGCTTTGCCGCTGAAACCGAAAAGCTGGTTCAGCATGCCGAGGAAAAGCGCCAACGCAAAGGCATAGACTTGCTGGTCGGTAATCTTGCACAGGATGTCATGGATGGCGACGACACCCGCCTGAGCCTGTTTGACGCCGCAGGCTGCCATCACCTTCCTGCGGCAGACAAGCTCAGCGCCGCCCGGCGCCTGATAGGCGAAATCGCCCGCCGGGCACCGCAACGCCATCACAGCGCCTGATTGATTCCCGGCCGCCCGGCACGTCATCTGCGCGTGCCGGGCGGCCAGGAAAGCCCAGGGCCCCAGGAGAAGCGCATGCCCTTGCATGACGATACGCCCCCCAAAGGCGATTACGCCGCCTATATCGAAAAGCTGACGCAACGCAGCCAGGCCGGCACCTCCGGACTGCCCGAGGCAGACGCAGGCAATGCGGGCAGCACTCGCAAGCCGGCGGCAGCACGAGCCATCCAGCTAGCCGCGCAAAAAGCATTGCAGGAGACCAAGCGGAAAGCAGCACAGGCTTCGGCTGCCGGTGCAACGGCAAACTCGCGACCAGCCTCCCAGACGTCCCGGACATCCCAAGGCAACGCAACGCCCAGGCAGTCCACGGCCGCCTCTGTTCCCGCCGCATCCGACAGCCTGGGGCTGGGTAGCGCATGGCAGGCCCAGAAACCGTCATCGCAGTCGGTCTCAACGGGCAACTCCGCCAACTACGGCAACTATGGCAATGTTCCCGAGTCAACGGCGCCTAACGCAGCCGACTCGCCCCAGGAAAAGCCGGAAGCAGCAAGCAAGAAGAAACGCTCCAACTGGCCTTTGCTCATTGCCATACTGGTTTTCGTGCCCCTCTTCAATATTGTCGGGGACATGTTGAACAACCCCAGGCCGGAAGGCTTGTTTTTCATCATCGTGGCGGTGTTCGTCATCTTTTCCATCCGCCACTCGATCAAATCCGGCAATGAGCCGGACAAGGGCAAGAAACGCCCTGCCATCAAAAAAGACGACGATTATCCGAACACCGGACACTGAGTCCCGGCCCGACTACAGGCCGGCCCCACGCGCCCGGTATTCGCACCGCATCGCCAGCCACTTCAAGACCCAAGCTTTTTGATACAAGACAGGACACAAGTCATGAAAACCATCGCCCTGAAAATCCTGGACCCGCGCATGGCGGCATCGCTGCCCGCCTATGCCACGCCAGGCTCCGCCGGACTGGACCTGCGCGCCTGCCTGGATGCGCCGCTGGAACTGGCGCCGGGCGCTACGGCCCTGATTCCCACCGGCCTGGCCATCCACATCGGCGACCCCGGCTACGCCGCCATGTTCCTGCCCCGCTCCGGCCTGGGCCATAAGCACGGCATCGTACTGGGCAATCTGGTGGGCCTGATCGACTCGGACTACCAGGGCCAGCTGCAGGTTTCGGTCTGGAACCGCAGCCAGCAAGCCTTCGTCATCGAACCCATGGAGCGCATCGCCCAGATGATCATTGTTCCCGTCGTCCAGGCGGCATTCGAAGTCGTGGAAGATTTTGAAAGCAGCGACCGCGGTACCGGTGGATTCGGCAGCACCGGCACCCGCTGAGCCCTGCCACGCGAATAAAAAACCCGGCCAGAATGTGAACTGGCCGGGTTTCTTCATGGCAGCCCGCAATGGCTGCCATCAGTCGGGCATTTACAGGCAGTGGTTCAATCCGCCAAAGCTTCTTCGGGGCGGTCGCTGCCTGCACCACTGGCCTGGGCATCGTCCTGTTTCGGAAAGTTCAGAACGACATTGCCATTGCCATCAAGATCCACCACCACGGAACCGCCCTGCGTCAGCTTGCCGAACAGGAGTTCGTCAGCCAGCGCTTTGCGTATCGTGTCCTGGATCAGGCGTTGCATCGGACGCGCACCCATCAGCGGATCGAAACCTTCCGCTGCCAGATGCTCGCGCAGCGTATCGGTGAAAGTCGCCTCGACACGCTTTTCGTGCAGCTGCTGTTCCAGTTGCAGCAGGAACTTGTCCACCACGCGCAGGATGATGTCGCGCGACAAGGGGGCAAACGACACGATGGCGTCCAGCCGGTTGCGGAACTCCGGCGAGAACAGGCGCTTGATTTCCGCCATTTCATCGCCACGCGTTTCGCTCTGGGCAAAGCCGATCGAACGCTTGCTCAGGCTTTCCGCACCGGCATTGGTGGTCATGATCAGAATCACGTTGCGCAGGTCTGCCTTGCGGCCGTTGTTGTCCGTCAGCGCGCCATGATCCATCACCTGCAACAGGA
This sequence comes from Kerstersia gyiorum, assembly GCF_048595715.1. Taxonomy (NCBI): domain Bacteria; kingdom Pseudomonadati; phylum Pseudomonadota; class Betaproteobacteria; order Burkholderiales; family Alcaligenaceae; genus Kerstersia; species Kerstersia gyiorum. Next base: position 1,730,701 of record NZ_CP169556.1, on the reverse strand, counting down.
TATTGAACACGTCAGGATGCGCCTTCTCGATTTCGTCGAGCAGCAGCACGCAATGCGGATGCTTGCTGACAGCCTCCGTCAGCAAACCGCCCTGATCAAAGCCGACATATCCCGGCGGCGCGCCGATCAGGCGCGACACCGCATGGCGTTCCATGTACTCGGACATATCGAAACGCAGCAGCTCGACCCCGAGCGTGAACGCCAGCTGGCGCGCCACTTCGGTCTTGCCTACCCCCGTTGGACCGGAGAACAGGAAAGAACCGATGGGCTTGTCCGTCTTGCCCAGGCCCGAGCGCGACATCTTGATCGCCGCCGCCAACGCTTCGATGGCGGGGTCCTGGCCGAAGACCACTGCTTGCAGGTCGCGTTCCAGGCTGGCCAGGCGATTGCGGTCGTCTGTCGAAACGGACTGCGGCGGAATGCGGGCCATGCGTGCAACGATGGCCTCGATGTCGGTCCGGCTGATCACCTTCTTCTGCTTGGACTTGGGCAGCAGGCGCTGTGCCGCGCCAGCTTCGTCAATGACGTCGATGGCCTTGTCCGGCAGATGCCGGTCGCTGATATGGCGTGCGGACAATTCCGCTGCGGCCACCAGCGCCGTATTGGCGTAGCGCACGCCGTGGTGGGATTCGAAGCGGCTTTTCAGGCCGCGCAGAATCTGTACGGTCTGGGCCACTGTCGGCTCGGCAACGTCCACCTTCTGGAAACGCCGCGAAAGCGCCGAATCCTTCTCGAAAATGCCGCGGTACTCGGTATAGGTGGTCGCGCCCATGCACTTGAGCTGGCCCGAGGACAAGGCAGGCTTGAGCAGGTTGGAAGCATCCAGCGTACCGCCAGACGCAGAACCGGCACCGATCAAGGTGTGGATCTCGTCGATGAACAGCACCGCGTTCGGGTTGCCCTTGAGCTGCTTGAGCACCGCCTTCAGGCGCTGCTCGAAGTCGCCACGGTATTTGGTCCCGGCCAGCAAGGCACCGATATCCAGTGCGTAAACCTGGGTTTCGCACAGAATCTCCGGCACGTCGCCACGCGTTACGCGCCAGGCCAGGCCTTCAGCGATGGCAGTCTTGCCGACACCGGCCTCACCCACCAGCAAGGGGTTGTTCTTGCGCCGGCGGCAGAGAATCTGGATGACGCGTTCGACTTCCTCTTCGCGCCCGATGAGCGGGTCGATGCGGCCCGCCAGCGCGGCAGCGTTCAGGTTGTGCGCATACTGTTCCAGCGGCGATTGCTGGCGGTTGTCGCCCGTTTCGGATTGCGGCGTGCGGGGCTGCTGGGGCGCAGGCGATTCCGGCGCCTCTTCAGTCGCCTTGGGCGCAATGCCATGCGACAGGTAGTTGACGACAGCCAGCCGTGTCAACCCTTGTTGTTGCAGGTAGTAGGCAGCATGCGAATCCTTTTCGCCAAAGATGGCGACCAGGACATTGGCGCCGCTGACCGGCTTGCGCGCGGTACCGCCACTGGACGACACATGCATGATGGCGCGCTGGATCACGCGCTGGAACCCCAGGGTCGGCTGGGTGTCGACTTCGGCACCCTCTGCCGCCACGGGCGTATTCTCGGCCACGAACTGGCGCAAATTGCTGCGCAGCAATTCAAGATCGACGTTGCAGGCGCGCAGTACTTCAGCCGCCGAAACGTTATCCAGCAGCGACAGCAGCAAGTGCTCAACGGTGATGAATTCGTGACGGGCGGCGCGCGCCTCGACGAACGCCATGTGCAGACTGACTTCAAGCTCTTGGGAAATCACGACGCTCCCTCCATTATCGTTCGAGGCGGACGATGAGACAGGTTTATATTCTATGCTGATCCGTGCTGCGCACCATTCCCGAGAGGCAAAACACGGAAATCAGGTAGATTCCATAACGCATTGCAAAGGATGCTGATGCGTACGCGCATACCGGGACACCTGCGCCACACGCGTGGCGGCGATATCACGCGGATAGATCGCACAGACCGCCCGACCTTCATGATGCACCTGCAGCATGATGCGAGTCGCTTCCTCCATGCCCTTGCCGAAAAATTTCTGCAGCACCTCGACGACAAATTCCATCGGCGTGTAGTCATCGTTGAGCAGGATGACCTGGTACAGCGGCGGCGGCCCGACCTTCTGCTCCGCTGGTGCGGGCGGGGCCACGACGGTAGTTTCGACACCGCTCTGGGCGGCAAGATTAATGCTAATCATTCTTGTATTGTAGGATATTTGACCGGCGCCCGATGCGCCAAAGAACAATGCGGGCGCCGCATCGGGGAGGAAATTGTCATCATCCCCGTCCCGGCACGCCCGACACAAGCAACAATCAGTAACCCCGCCTCAAGCCCGAAATCGGCCCAAAACGTGATTTAAAACAATGTATTTATGTCATTGGCTACATTTTAAGGGTTTGCAACACTTGACGGTGACCCGACAGCCCAAGCATTATCAATATCGGAGAACCGGCAGCCGTACATGCCGGACCGTTTCACTCGATTCATGAGGCTGTTTGCATGTCCGACACTACTGCTTCCACTCAAACCGAGTCCACTGAAAAATCCACGGGTACCGTCAAGTGGTTCAATGACGCCAAGGGCTTTGGCTTCATCACGCCCGACAACGGCGACGAGGACTTGTTCGCTCACTTCTCCTCCATCCAGATGGAAGGATTCAAAACCCTGAAGGAAGGCCAGAAGGTTTCCTTCGACATCATCCAGGGCCCGAAGGGCAAACAAGCCCTGAATATTACTTCCGCCTAAGCTTCCGTGGCCGATTAACCAGCCCTTCCACTCAGGAAGGGCTGGCTTCCCAGTGCCTGCACCGGCTGGTTCCACCCTGCGCCGCCTTGCGCTCCCCCTTTGCCAGAAGGCAGCATCGCCGGATATCTGCCGCCCCTCCCAACCCACACTTTTCCGTCAGCCAGACTGCTGCCGCCCAGGCAGTGCACCGGCCGGCACGCCCAGCTTCCCTGCGCGTCGGCATAGCCGCCCCGGCGTCCTCGCCCATTGCAGCGCCAGCCGTTTCCGCCAGGCCCACGACACCGTTATCATTCAGGCATTGTGTCCGTACCGGCTTCCCAACCCTTTCCACCGCACCTGCTGCCCTGCTGCAACATGTCCATTGCTTCCCTGTTCAAGCGCCGTGCTGGCGCCTTCGCCTGGGCGTCAGCCCTGTTACTGGCCAATGCCGCCCTGCCCGTCCAGGGCAACCCTGCCGCACCTTTACCTGTCATCACAATTCAGGCAGGCATGCATCTGATCCATGCCGAGGTCGCCAATACCCCTGAAACACGCCAGACCGGGCTGATGTTCCGCCGTGAACTGGCCGCCAACGCCGGCATGCTTTTCGTCTTCGAAGCGCCTGACGTCCAGTGTTTCTGGATGCGCAACACCTATATCCCCCTGAGCATCGCTTTCCTGGACAACCAGGGCGGCATTGTCAATATTGCCGACATGCAACCCCAGGACGACACGCCTCACTGCTCGGAAGAACCGGTCAGCCAGGCGCTGGAAATGCCGCAAGGCTGGTTTGCCGAGCGCGGCTTTGCCGCAGGTGCCGTATTGCGCGGGCTGCCGGCACCGGTCCAGCCCTGAGTACACCAAGACGCCCGGCCTGAGGTCGGGCGTCTTGGGGGCCTGAAGGCACGATGCACCAGTACAAGAGCCGATCCTCGCCTTGCCAGGCACATTTGCCAATTAGGAAATTCCATAAGCTAATGGGCAATTTGGATGCGAGATAGATCCCATGCCATCAATATGGGATTGCGCGGCGAAATAATTTGCCTCAGAGGCACACTGGGAATAGTCCCAAAATCAGTAATTCCGTATTTAAGGTCGCACGCAACGCCCGCTCGCCATCGAGGTAATGGCGGGCGCAGCATAGCGGGCACCCCATGCCGCTATCCTTACAAAGGCAGATTGCCCTGATTATCCGTGTCTGCGTCCTGTCCGGCTGGACGCCGAGCTGCCGCACGCGGCTGCGCCTTTGTTGGCGTACGCCTCTGGGCCGCAGGTTTTTCCTGGCTGCGGCCGGCGCCATCCGCACCCATGACTGCCACCTGCTTGCTACCCTGCGCCAACTGCAAGGTCAGCGGCTGGCCGGCTGCCAGTGCAGTAGCATCGGTCACGACATGGCCAGCCTCGCTCCAGGCGATGGCATAACCACGCGCCAGGGTATTTTCGGGATTCAGCGTGCGCAGGCGAGCCACCAGATTTTCCAGTTTGCGCTGGCGACGCTCCTGCGCACCTTGCGCACGCTGGACCAAGTCACGCCGCAGTTGCGCCAGGCGCTGTCCATGCCGTTCGGGATCCGGCACAGCGTGGGCGAGCCTTGCCTGTAACAAGGCTAATTGGCTGCTGCGCCTGGACTGCTGGTGCCGGACACTGGCCTGCATGGAAGCCAGCCGGGCCTGCAGGCGTTCGCGACGCTGCGCCCATTGCTGCGCCGGCGACACCATGCGGGCCTGGGCGTAATCCAGCCGTTGCGCCCATAATTCCAGGCGCCGCCGTTGGGCGCGCGCCAAGCCGCGCCCCAATGTCGCCAGGCGTGCCAGCCAGTCTGCCCTGGGCACGCACGCCAATTCGGCGGCTGCCGTCGGCGTGGGGGCCCGCAGGTCTGCCACGAAATCGGCAATGGTGAAATCCGTTTCATGCCCCACACCGCTGATCACCGGCACCGGACTGTTGGCGATGGCCAGCGCCAGGCCTTCATCATTGAAACTCCACAGCGATTCGATACTGCCGCCCCCCCGCACGACCAGCAGAACATCGGTTTCCGCCCGGCGCCCTGCCGTCAGCACAGCCTCTCGCAAGCGCGCGGCGGAATCGTCGCCCTGCACCGGCGCGGGATAGATAATGACCGGAACATTGGGCGCACGACGCGCCAGTGCCGACAACACGTCGCGCAGCGCTGCGGCCTGCAGGGAGGTCACCACACCGATCGCGCGAGGCAGAACAGGAATGGGACGCTTGCGTTCCGCATCAAGCAGGCCCAGCGCCGCCAGTTTTTCCTTCAAGCGCAAAAACGCTTCATATAGGTCGCCCAGACCCGCGCGGCGCATGCCCTCGACTTGCAATTGATATTCACCACGAGGCGCATAGACTGACACGCGTGCCAGGACTTCGATCTTGTCCCCCTGGCGCGGCTCGAAGCCGACGGCCTGGGCGCGCCCACGGAACATGACGGCCCGCACGCTGGCCCGCGCATCCTTGAGAGTGAAATACCAGTGCCCTGACGCCGCCCGGGTGAAATTGGAAACCTCTCCGCCCACCCATTGTTGCGGTAAACCTGCTTCCAGAATGTCACTGACCTGCTGGTTCAATTGCCAGACGCTCAAAACGGGTGGCCGACTACGGCCGCCTGCAGGCGGAAACGCCTCATCCTGCGGATCGCCCACATCGGGAAAACCCTTTGTTTCCCGATGGATATCCTCTTCGGCGGGGACGACACAGGCAGGAGATTCGAAGCGGCGGCGAGGAGAAAAAGTCATATATCAGGAACAACTGTCCACAGAAAAGTCAAGCCGGGCCGCCATCATACCTTGAGTGCCAGAAATGGCTCAAGATCAGTATCCGCTTCAAATTAAGCCCGCAACTTATTGTTTTTATTGAATTTTTAATTATTTCCACAATAAGTCAAATTTTGAGCAGCCCAGCTTACAGCCAGCAATGACGCTGCCTTCCACACTCTTACCCACAGAATTATCCACAGATTCTGTGGATAGCTTGGGCGTCCCACCAGCGCCTGCACTCAGCAGCCATAAAGATACACAGCACCCCAGGAATGGATCTGCCGTGCGCGAGCCAGCCCCTCCCCGATTGCGTTCTGATGCGTTAGCATAGTCGTTTGGCCGCATTGCGGCAGCGCAGCACCTGTCATGCGGCCCACGGACCGGGCCCCGCGTCCGCGCTTGCGCCCCTTCTTCCGACACCCTGCCGCCTTTCGCCGCATGCCCTCCCCATTACGTGCAAGCCTGACCCGTTTCGTGCAGCATCAGTGGCAGCAAGGCGGCTGGCTCTCCACTTTGCTGCGCCCGCTGGGTGCGCTCGCCGCCTGGCACGTGCGCAACAAGCGCTCAGCCTATGCCACCGGCCGCAAACCGTCCTGGCGCGCGCCGGTACCCGTCATTGTCATCGGCAATATTTATGTCGGCGGCACCGGCAAGACGCCCGTGACCATCGCCACCGTCAACGCGCTGCGTGCGCAGGGCTGGCGTCCTGGCGTGATCAGCCGTGGCTATGGCGCTGACATCGGCGCCGCGCCGCGCTGCGGCATGGCACCGCTGGACGCCACGCTTTATGGCGATGAACCCGCGCTGATTGCCGCCGCCACCGGCGTGCCGGTCGGCGTACACCCCAAGCGGCCACTGGCAGCCCAGACCCTGCTGGCCCGCTGGCCGGATATCGACATCCTGATTTGCGACGATGGCCTGCAGCACCTTGCCCTGCAACGCGACATCGAAATCGTCGTGCAAGACGAACGCGGCACCGGCAACGGCCGCCTGCTGCCCGCCGGCCCGTTGCGCGAGCCTGTGGAACGCCTGCAGGATGTCGACATCATCATCACCAATCGCCAGGCGCTGCCCGCTCCTGCCGCCAAAGCGACTACCACGACAGCCCTGCGGCCCATGACTGTCAGCATGAGCCTGCAGCCCGAACGCTACGAACACCTGTCCAGTGGACGCAGCCTGTCGCCCGCGATGTTCACCGCTGAAGCGGCCGGGCTGCCGCTGGCTGCGGCAGCCGGGATCGGCAACCCTGCCCGCTACTTTGCCATGCTGCGCCAGCAGGGGCTGCACCTCGATACAACCCTGCCGCTGCCAGACCATCATGCGTATGACGACAATCCCTTCGCCCGCCTGCAAGCCGAACGCATCCTGATTACCGCCAAGGACGCCACCAAATGCCGTGCACTGACGGACGACCGCCTGTGGGTGGTACATGCCGCACCATCCTTCCAGCCTGCGGACTGGCTGGCGCGCCTGCCCTTGCCCGCCAATGAGCAGGCACATGCAATGAATGCGCCCGGCCAGGATGGAAACGGGTAAAAAAAGGGATAAAATCGAAACATGAACACCCGCTTACTTGAGGTCCTTGTCTGCCCCCTGACCAAGGGCCGTCTCGAATACGACGCACAGCGCGGCGAGTTGATTTCGCGCGGCGCCGGCTTGGCCTTTCCCATCCGTGACGGTATCCCCGTCATGCTGGTGGAGCAAGCCCGCAAGCTGGAATCTCAGGACAACGCCGCGCAGCACTGATCCCCAACCTGCCGGCCGAACGACTGACAGGCCCTTCCGGGAAAGGCAAGCATTTTTCCAGGGTACAGGGGAAATCCCCATATCCACGCAATACGAAGCAAGCGCAAATCGGTTATAAAAATGCCTTCCGCGTTATATGCGCAGTGCACAATAAAAGCACGCCGGTAGTGGCTCAACACTATTGACCGCCAGTGTTTGGGCACTCATCGCAACGCGACAAGGCAATTCATCTCCGCCAGCAAGACATAACAACCACAGGAGTTCCCATGCGTCTCATTCTGCTTGGCCCCCCCGGTGCGGGCAAGGGTACCCAGGCCGCCTACATCACACGCCAGTACGGTATCCCCCAGATATCGACCGGCGACATGTTGCGCGCCGCTGTCAAGGCCGGCACGCCTCTCGGCCTGGAAGCCAAGAAAATCATGGATGCAGGGAAACTTGTCTCCGATGAAATCATCATCGGCCTGGTGCGTGATCGCCTGCAACAGCCGGACTGCGAGAAAGGCTATCTGCTCGACGGTTTCCCGCGCACCATCCCCCAGGCTGACGCACTCAAGGACGCCGGTGTTGCGCTGGACTACGTCATCGAGATCGACGTCCCGGAAGACGACATCATCGACCGCATCAGCGGCCGCCGCGTACACCCGGCCAGCGGCCGCAGCTACCACGTGCGCTACAACCCGCCCAAAGTCGCCGGCAAGGATGACGAAACCGGCGAGGACCTGATCCAGCGTGACGATGACAGCGAAGCCACGGTTCGCAAACGCCTGGCGGTCTACCAGGAACAGACCCGCCCGCTGGTGGACTACTATTCCCAGTGGGCCGACAGCGGCGACCAGGCCGCGCCGCGCTACCGCAAGGTCGCCGGCGTGGGGGAAGTCGAAGCCATCCAGGCCCGCATCGAAGCCGCCCTGAAGAGCTGACCGGCAGCCGTTCCAGGCCAGCCCTTTGTCCTCCGCCAGGCCCAGTGCCTGGCGGTTTGGTTTTCGGACCCTGTTTTTTATCGGCAACGGGCCGTGACCATGCTGCCGGACCTGCGCCCGCTGTCCTTGCATCGCCCACCGTGCCAGTGACTCCCGCCACGTCTTTTTTCACCGCCCCATGAGCCTGCTTCGTTCCGCCGCCACCGTCAGCAGCCTGACGCTGCTCTCCCGCATTACCGGACTGGTGCGCGATGTTCTCATTGCCCGCGCCTACGGGGCCGGCGCCCTGACCGACGCCTTCTGGATCGCATTCCGCATCCCCAATCTGCTGCGCCGCCTTTTTGCCGAAGGCGCCTTTTCCCAGGCCTTCGTTCCCATTCTGGGCGCGGTCAAGACAGAAAACGGCGAAGAGCGAGTGCAGGAACTGTTGGACCGGGTCGCCATGATTCTGACCCTGATCCTCATGGCCGTCACGGCCGTGGGCGTCCTGGCCGCGCCGTGGATCGTCTATCTCATTGCCAGCGGCCTGAACGAAGCCGGCGGCAGCAACGGCTATGATGCGGCCGTCACCATGACGCGCATCATGTTCCCGTACATCCTGTGCATGTCGCTGGTCGCTTTCGCCTCGGGCGTGCTCAATACCTGGCGCCGTTTCGCCATTCCCGCATTCACGCCCGTACTGTTGAACGTGGCGATGATATCAGCTTCACTGTGGCTCGCGCCGCGCATAGAACCCGCCATCTATTCGCTGGCCATTGGCGTCATGGCGGGCGGCGTGGCGCAGCTGGCCGTGCAGTGGCTGGCGCTGGCGCGCCTGGGCGTCTTGCCCAGCTGGCGCCGCAGCTCTGTGCGCCAGGCCTGGCAGGACCCAACCGTCCGCCGCATTGGCAAACAGATGCTCCCGGCTATCCTGGGTGTTTCCGTAGCCCAGATTTCCCTGCTTATCAATACCAATATCGCCAGCTGGCTGCCTTCCGGCAGCGTTACCTGGCTGTCGTTTGCCGACCGCCTGATGGAATTTCCCACGGCACTGCTGGGCATCGCGCTGGGCACGGTACTACTCCCCAGCCTGTCGCGCGCGCATGCCAGCCAGGACATAGACACCTACAGCCGCCTGCTGGACTGGGGCATGCGCCTGACCCTGCTGCTGGGCCTGCCGGCCGCGCTGGCGCTGGCCATGCTCTCCGAAGGCATGGTTGCCACCCTGTTCCACTACGGTGAATTCAAGGCCATCGACGTCAGCCAGACGCAGACTGCCGCCGCAGCCTACTCCGTCGGTCTGATCGGCATCCTGTCGGTCAAGATCCTCGCCCCGGGTTTCTATGCCAAGCAGGATATCCGCACCCCGGTGAAGATCGCCATTTTCGTGCTCATCATCACGCAGGTGTTCAACCTGGCGCTGGTACCACTGCTCAGCCATGCCGGCCTGGCGCTGTCCATCGGCCTGGGCGCGTGCATCAATGCCATTGCCCTGCTGCGCGGTTTGCTCAAGCGCGGCATCTACCGCCCCGGCGCCAGCTGGACGCGCTACGCCTGGCGCATGCCCCTGGGCCTGGCCGCCATGGCCGCCATCCTGTATAGCGCCAACCAGCACATCGACTGGATCGCGCTGCAAACCACTCCCTGGATGCGTGTGCTGCTGCTCGCAGGCGTCGCAGGTGCCGCCGCCTTCAGCTACTTTGCCGTGCTGTTCCTGAGCGGTATGCGCCCGTCCGACTTCCGGCGCTAGTCTCCGCCACACCGGCTTCATCCCGCCCGCCGGCCATCCGGCGCGCGTGAGCCCTGCCCGCCCCACATTCCCACCGGCTCTTCAGGCCTGCGGGGTTGCGCGCGCCCTGGCAATCCTGAAGCGGCTTGTTACCTGGCGATCATTTTTCTGATCAATCCATCAGCCGAATTACCGCTTGCTTCATCGGGATTTCATACGTACCGCTGAAGATGCCAGCAGAAGCAGGAGCCACCATGGCATGCCACCTGGCGCATCCGCCTACCGCAGCCCAAGACACTCAACTTGAGCTACCGCTGCCGCCATGATCGCCCGCCTTCGACTCATGGCTGCCCGACGTTCTCATGCCGGGAAGACCGTTGCCCACTCTTTCCGGATACAAGGTATGTCTGACCCGTCCTTTTCGAATCGCAAGCGTCAATTCCTGATGCAGGCCATGTATGGCGCAGGTGGCGCGGCCGGCCTGGGGCTGTTCCCGCCCAGCATCCGCAAAGCCCTGGCGATCCCGGCCAACAATCGCACCGGCACCATCAAGGATGTCGAGCACGTCGTGATCCTGATGCAGGAAAACCGTTCCTTCGATCACTACTTCGGCACCCTGCACGGCGTGCGCGGCTTCGGCGACCGTATCACGATCCCGTTGCCCGATGGCCGCAGCGTCTGGCAGCAGACGGACGGCAAACGCCCCATCCTGCCGTATCACCTGGACCAGACCAACGGTAATGCGCAGCGTGTCAGCGGCACGCCACACAGCTGGAACGATGCGCGCGATGCCTGGGACAAGGGCCGCATGACGGAATGGCCGAAGCACAAGGAATCCCAGTCCATGGGGTACTACAAGGAACAGGAGCTGCCGTTCCAGTTTGCGCTGGCCAATGCATTCACGATCTGCGACGCCTATTTCTGTTCGCTGCATGGCGGCACCAACACCAATCGCATGTTCCTTTGGACCGGCACCAACGGCGCCACGACCGAAGACCAGCGCGTGGTCGTGAACAACGCCTGGGACTCCATCAACGTCGCCGACGATATTCTGCGCATGGGCTACGAATGGACCACTTATCCGGAGCGGCTGGAACAGGCAGGCGTGTCCTGGATGGTCTACCAGAACATGCCCAACAACTTCACCGACAACCCGCTGGTGGGTTTCAAGCAGTATCGCAAGGCCAACCGCGATTCGGGCAAACCGGTCTACCATGACCGCAAAAGCAACCCGGCATACGACCCTGCCACCGACAACGCCGGCAACCCGCTCTACAAGGGGATCGCCAATACCATGCCCGACGGGGGCTTCCTGGAAACCTTCCGGCGCGACATCGCCGCCGGCACGCTGCCACAGGTTTCCTGGGTGGTGGCGCCAGCCGAATATTCGGAGCACCCCGGCTCGTCATCGCCGATACAGGGCGCCTGGTATACGCAGGAAGTTCTGGATGCACTGACCGCCAATCCTGAGGTCTGGAGCAAAACCGTACTGATCGTCAACTTTGATGAGAATGACGGATTCTTTGACCACGTGCCGCCGCCCTGTGCGCCCTCGCTGGACAAGAATGGCAAGATGAGCGGCCGCGCCACGCTGGTCGACGAGGACCTGTCCTACGAATACTTCCAGCACAACCGTGTGCTGGGCACCTTCATGCCCCTGCCGGACAAGGACTGCTATGGCCCCGGACCGCGCGTTCCGATGTATGTCATTTCGCCCTGGAGTCGCGGCGGCTGGGTGAATTCGGAAAACTTCGATCACACCTCGGTACTGCGCTTCCTGGAAGCCCGCTTCGGCGTCAAGGAAAGCAATATCAGCCCCTACCGCCGCGCAGTATTCGGTGACCTGACTTCAGCCTTCGATTTCGTGAATCCGAATCTGGACAAGGCGCCGGACCTGCTGAAACTGGAAAAGAATGCTGCCGACGCGCTGCGCAAGGCGCAGGAGCAACTGGCGCAGGTTCCCCTGCCCAACGAGTATGTGCAGACCCTGCCGCAGCAGGCCACCGGCATCCGGCCCTCGCGCGCCCTGCCCTACGAGCCCCACGTCAGCGGCCGTGCCAATACCAGCGACGGCACCATGGAGCTGGTCTTCTCCAATACCGGCAGCAGCACCTGCTTGTTCCATGTCTACGACAAGCTGCACCTGGACCGTACCCCCAGGCGTTACGTCGTAGGCCCGGGCCTGCAATTGACCGACCAATGGCAAGCGGTTGCCGAAAACAACGGACGCTATGACCTTTGGGTGCTTGGGCCCAACGGCTTCCATCGCCATTTCACCGGAAATCTCAACGAGCTCCAGCCGCGCGGCACCCAGGAACCGGAAATCCGTGTCTGCTACGACATCGCCAATGGCAATGTCTACCTGGATGCCCTGAATCCGACCAATGAAGCCTGCGTATTCCACATTGCAGCCAATGCCTATTTCGGCAACGGGGAGCAATGGGAGCTGAATGTCCCTGCCGGCAGCGCGGAAACAACATTCTGGGACCTATCCTCAAGCGGACACTGGTATGATTTCACTGTCCGTATCGAAAACGGCCGCATGCCAGCCTGGCTCAGGCGGTTTGCCGGTCGTGTGGAAACCGGCAAGGATTCCATCAGTGATCCCGCCATGGGTACGCCAGCAAGGAACTGATCGCTCTTGATGCCCAGGCATCTTTGGCAACCATCGGTTCACAGGCATCCCGAACGTCCCGATTCGCGACCTGACACGAGCCGCCAGCCTCCCCGAGGCTGGCGGCAATTCCCGCATGTCGTGGCCCGCCAGGATCTGGAACGAGCCAGGGCTTGCATAATGCTGGAATGCTGATAGAATAATAGGCTTTCCAGAATTCTTTTCTATAAATAATCAACCAACATGGCCAATTCCGCACAAGCCCGCAAGCGCGCCCGCCAATCGGTGGCCCGCAACAAGCACAACTCCAGCCTGCGTTCCGCTCTGCGCACGGCAATCAAGCGTGTGCGCGCGGCCATCGCTGCTGGCGACAAGGCTGCTGCTTCTGAGATTTTCCAAAAGGCGTCCAGCACGATCGACCGCATCGCCGACAAGAACATCATCCACAAGAACAAGGCCGCTCGCCACAAGAGCCGCCTGGCCTCCGCCATCAAGGCGATGGCCTGATTGATGACACAGGCGTGCTTCCCGTCCTCTGCTGGTTGAAGCGCCCTGTGATACAGCCTTCGGGCTGATTTCATCATCGTGGAATCAAAAAAGCAGGCTGCATGCAGCCTGCTTTTTTTGTTCTTCGCTACCTGAAACGCAACCAGGCAACACACCTGGCTACATCAACAGGCACAGGCTGCCGCCAGACCCTGCCCTATCAGGATGCCGTCATGATGGTGACGTGATCAAAGTTTTTATATTTTTCACGCACCGCGGCAAATGTCACCCAGGGATAGTACTGTTCCGGTTTGACGACGTGCTTGTTCACCGGATAGAAGTAGTTCCCGGCTCCCCCATAGTTGCCAAAATCCTGCTCCCAGCCGCAGCTTCCCTGGCCGATGATGCAGTTGCTCCCGTTGGTCTTCCTGAAATCACGCTCATTGGTGCTGGGCCGCGCATAGGCGCGCTGTGAGGACAGCACTGTTATCGGCGGCCGCCGCTGATCCGGATTGATAACGGTATGAGACTGGAACGTGTCGTCCAGCCAGAAATTGAACTTCGGCGCCGATTCGATTTCGGACACATCATAAAAACCATCTGCAGGCCCGCCAAAACCGATGATATAGCTCTTGAAGCTAAGCGCCCGCCGCTGCGACTCCTTGAAGAAGGGAGTTTCAATATCAGCACGCTGCGGTACTTCCCACGGGCGGCTGCCAAACTGCCTTACCGCCTCGGGCAATCTCGATTCAGCATGCTGGAGGTCATCCTTATCACGCCAGGTGCCATAGTATTTCGCCAATGAGGCGTCGGCCCACCAGCCATACCCGGTACGCAAGTCGATATAAAGCTTGTCATGCGGCAGTGCAGTCACACTGATTTGTTCGAATACCTTGTCATACTGCACGGCGGCGCGGCAAAGCTCCAATAGATAGGTTTCGTCAATCTGCTCTCGTTCCTGGTATTTGAGCGACAGCATGCGCATCACCTTCAAGGTGAGGATATATGCCTGGAATGCCCGCAGCGATGCCATATAACGCTGGAAAACCGCTTGTGCCGGGCAACCATAAAAATGCGTCACTTCGCTGCACTGAATTGTCTGCATCAACGCATCCATCACGGTATTGCCAACACCCAACTGCCCGGGATAGCCAATGAAAAGCTGCGTGATGGTATACGGCGTATCACCCAGCTTGCTTTGGATCTGCTCACGGATCACTGCAGAGCGAATGGCATAGTCAGCCTCGCTGGTATATCCCTGCAAGGCTTTCAGGTCATTACTGATACTGAAGCATGCGCGGATAATGTCATTGACCGGGCTGACCATCCGGTTCAATTCCGCATTGTTCAGCTTCTTCAGCAAGGCATTGACGTCGCCAACAATGACCGCGACCTGTTCGGCCAGCTGGGCAATCATTTTTTCCATGGGCGAGGTCGTGGAAAAAATACCCAGCTTCACCAGCAAGCCGCCAAACAGTTCCTCTTTTTCCTCATCGCTGAGCGCACCATCGAGCAAGCTGAGGATCTTGCTCAGAAAGAATTTGGCGGCCTCCTGCGGATCAACTCCCGCAGCCAGCACCTGTCCCGCCCGACGGTCAGGCCGGCCAGCTTCCTCGAAAGACTGTGCCTCACGCGCAAAGCTCAGTGCGCCAGTGGCGTGGGGTTCCTGCCGGGCTGCCGACACCACCTGATTGATATATAACCATCCAGATCCAGCCCTGTCTGCTGCTGTGCAGCCATGAAGGCCTTCAGCGAGAAACCCGGATGGAATGGCCCGGATATCTATACGGCATCATGGCGGGCAATACCCAGAAAATCCTGCATACGCTGCTCGGCCTGGGTATGGCGCCAAGCTGTCGCGATCCGCAAACGGTCAACCAGGCTGGTCAGCACATTGATATGCCATGGTTCGTCAGCCAGGATCTCCCGCCCGATGTCATACGCGGACAGCGCCGCCCCTGAGGTTTGCGCCACCAGGCGCATGCCGGATCGCGCCACCCCCGGTATCACAAAATGGCCATCGGCATCGCTGATGGCCTGTCCGATCAACTGGCCGCCATGGGTGTAGGCCGCCACCGACACAGGATAAGCGCCGTCGTGTTCGACCTGCCCGAAGATTTTCGCGTCGACCACACGGTCCGGATCCAGGTCCAACTCATAAGCGTCGCCACATGGCACTTCCGCAACATCATCGGCATATGAGGCCTGCCCTTCCAGGACCCAAGGGCCTGCATCAGGCCCGAATGCATCAAAACCATCATCTTGCCCGCCTGCGCGACGGCCCGGCAACGTCGTGGCAAACACAGCCGGAGAGCCCGGCTCCAAAGAACTGCGCTCATCAGATGGCACGCTGGTATCAGTCGGGGACGGCGGAGTGTTGATTGGACGCATCATCGGCCTTGGGAAGAGTGTCTGGAAGAAACCTGGCCAATCAGGAAAACACGATCAGCAGGTGTAAGCCTTGATGATTAAAGGTCTTTCCCAGACCCACGACAATCACTGATATCAGGGATGCAGCCTTGTCGATGACGCAATAAAAACACCCCGGCCAGAGCAAATGGCTTTGCTCTGGCCGGGGTGTTTTACCGCTATACGTATGTGATCAGCGCCGCACGGCAGCACCGGCACCTTGAATTGCCTTGCCTTGCTCGGCTTCGAGGCGCTCGATCTGCCGTTGCAGGCTGCGCAACTGCTTCTGCGCGTCCTCTTGCTGGGCTGCCAGCTGCGCCGCATCCTGCTGCGCCTGTTGCTGCCGGGCAGCCACGCGGTCTTCCTGCTGGCGTTGCAGTGCCAGGTCGGTCTGCAGCGCATTCAGGCGGTTGGCGCGCTGCATCAGCTCCTTCTCCAGGTGCGCGTGCTCGGCCTGCAACTTGATGCGACGGACATCCGCCTCGGCCAACTCATAGGTTTGCTGGCTGAAGCCGCGGTAAGTCTCCTCGGCCAATCGTTCATCCTTGGTCCGGAAAACGCGCCAGAAGTCTTTTTGCTGGAACAACGCCACGTAATACAGCAGCTCGTCCGCCTTGAACAGCAGGCTGGCACCGTAACTGCCGTTATAGGTTGTTCTCAACTCGCTGACCTTGCGGTCCTGGATCAACTGCTCCAGCTCCACGGCCGAGCTCTGGGCCACCAGCGAAGGCGGCGCCAGTTCCGCAGGCGGACGAACTTCCGCACTGGCGGCTGCCGGCGCCGGCGCGGCCTGGACAGTCGCCTGGGTCACCACGGGCCGGGACATGGCAGCGCTGCCGGTATCCGGCTGCGTGCTGGCACAAGCCGCCAGGCTTGCCAGCGCCAAGCCGTACAGCACGATGCGCGTGGGTTGAAAATCCTTTCGAGTCAACATACTGTTCAACCTTTTACCTGATTCATTCTGATTTTTTACCGCCAGCCTTTCGCAATCTCATAAAGACCCAAAGACCATTACAGAAGCCTGGCATGATACGCGAGCCTGGCTGATTATGCCGAGGAATAAATACCGCCCAAGGCAACGCTGCCGTCACTGCCAGCCTGGATCTGCAGCTTGCGCATTTTTTCCCACAGCGCTTTGCGGCTGATGCCCAAGGCCGCGGCTGTCTCCTGACGCCGCCAGGCATGTTTTTCCAAAGCCGCGATAATCCTCATCCGCTCTGCCCGGTCAGCTTCGCTGAGCGTCTGGCTGATCACGGCCTCGTCCGCCGGCGCCACCGGCACGTGCAGGAAACTCAGGCTGCGCATGCGGCTGAAGACCTGCTCCGAACGTCCGGGGTTCCAGTTCCCCAGGACCAGGCGCAACAGCCCCAGCCGCTCCACCAAGTTCAGCATTTCACGCACATTCCCTGGAAAGCACATGGCAGCCACGCGGTCCAGCATCCAGTCTGGCGGAATGGGGTCATCTATTCCGACAGCATGCAGGTAGCGTGCCATCAAGGCGCGGAACAAGGCGATTTTTTCTGCCGGTCCACGCTCATCCAGCGAAGGAATGTAAAGCTCAATGACAGCGAGCCGGTAATAAAGATCGGCCCGAAAAGCGCCCAGGCGCACTTGCTCCACCAGGTCCCGGTTGGTTGCGGCCACCAGCCGGAAATCCAGTTCGATTTCCTGAGAAGAACCAACCCGCATGGCACGGCGTGATTCCAATACCCGGAGCAGCTTGACCTGCTGCTGCAGCGGCAACTCTCCGATTTCATCAAGGAACAGGGTTCCCCCGCTGGCCTGTTCGAAATAGCCTTTGCGGGTCGCCATGGCACCGGTAAATGCCCCTTTGACATGACCGAAGAATTCAGCTTCGAACAGGGTTTCGGGAATTGCACCGCAGTTGACCGCCACGAACGGTCCATCCTGGCGTTCCGAGTGCTCGTGCACGTATCGTGCCACCCGCTCCTTGCCTACACCTGTTTCGCCGTAGATCAGCACATTGGAATGACAACCTGCGACCATGCGTGCCTCGCCCAGCAATTCGCGCATTTCCAGCGAAACAGCAATGATTTCCTCACGTGGCGTGACACTGGGCGGAGCCGCCACCGGCTGAATGGCGCTGACCAGCTTCAACACCATGTTGCGCACCTCTGCATGGCTGAATTCAGCCGGCAAGGTGTGGGAATGCTCAGGCGGGAAAAACTGCTGGTGCTGGGAACGGTAGGATGTGGTCGCCGCGACCCATATGACGGGAATGGCCTGGGCACTCAACCATTCGAGGGCTTGAAAACGATGATTGGCCATCACCGAGACAGACACCAGCGCGACAGCGGGACACAACTCGTCCCGCGCCAGATTGACGCCGGGCTGCTCGGCCGGAATGATAGTGGCTGGCAAATCCGCAAACACTCGCTCTATGCGGGCAACGATATCAGCGCTGCCCTCCCAGACATAAAGCTCGAATTCCGGAATCTCCGCACTATTTTCCATCAGGAGACTCCAAAGGGACGAAGCACCCTATCAGAAAAGAGCATGCATGTGAAGGTTTCATACGTCGTTTCTCTTTCAGTGCAAAAATTCGCCCAAATTAAGTAATGACAAATAAAGCAACTATGAATTTAATAAACCAACCTGGCTGGCTCGCATTGTATATCCAGCGCCTTGATTTCTGTCCGGCCCAGTTGCAAGCCTAATCCGCGATCCAGTACCCCGCTCAGCAATCCCCCCACACCATTGAGTATGGGCTTCAATACATTCAGCACCGGTTTCAGGAGCATGCACAATACGCCGCGACAAGCGACTTCATTGGCATAGGGATCTTTAACCTGATTCACCATATCCTGCATGGTGGCATCATCCATTCCGACATGTGAAGGATGATCCTGCAATAGTTTTGTCAGATTATGTTGAACACAGCCATTCCAATTAAGAATGGAACTCAGCAAGCCGGCGCAACTGCGATAGCCATTATCAAAAGTGGAAATCCCCAAGGCGCCCAGCAAATCGCTAGGTACGCTGGTGTAGGAATGAAATGCGTCGGAAAAACTGCCACGATTCCATGTCCTTGATGGGCAGGCAAACAGCACGCAAGTCTTGGCAATGGCATTATCAAATTCAAAATTGGAATCCAACAACGGATCCAGCCTGATGGTTTCGCCATCCCGCTGGAACGTTGCGCCATTCAAAACCAGATCAGTAATTCCGGAAACACGATAGGCCCCGCCTTTCGTTACCCTGAGTTGACTATCCAATTCCGGCACATCAAGATAGCTCTGCACCAATTGCTGAATCATGTGCTTGCGGGTGGCATCGGAATCGTAATCAGCATCCAACCAGGGCGATGGGTCCGGTTCACGGAACAACCCACCCAATAGATTCAGCAATTCAGTCACGAGACGATCCACGGTATTTCCCAAAGCCAGGGGATTGGGTTCCGTCGTCCGCATTTCTCCGACTTCCATGCCCAGACCGGAAACATGGTCTTCATATTCCAGTGCAGGCAAATGCATCTTGCCAGACAGAATAGGAATATGCAGTAATTTGAGTAATTGCTCTTCGCCCAGATAGACATCGCAACGGGCAGTATGCGACATGATATTGTCCTCAGCCATGCGGCCCACGCAGACGTTGGCAACATTGGCTCGCACCGAAAGATCCATGGTGCGCGGTACACCGCAGTTCAAGGCTTCCAAAGTACCGACGGCATCGGCAACATCCACCGCGATGGGCAGGTGCACCCGGATGCCCAGGATGTTCTCCACCAGGACATTCAAGAGCCCGCCCAGCAGATTGCGCGTATCCACATCCAGGGAGACGCGGATCTGCGAGCTATAGCCCTGGGTGCCCACCGGGCCGATGGCGATGGTGGGCGGTTCGACCACGGTTACCTTGGCCTTGACTGCGCCCAGCACTGACGGCAGATTGATGTCCGCCGCATGGCCGTTGACCCCAAGCGCCACGGCGGCCCCCAGCAAATCTCCCAGGCCAAGCTCTAGGTCCAGCGCCGCGTCGAATTCGTCCTGGCGCCCCAGCTGCAGCAACGCCAGCAGACCCGGCTGGTCCTTGGTCCCCAGCAGGGGAATCTTGATCGCTCCTATCCCCACCCGCAGGAGCTCATGCCTCAAGGCATCCAGCTGCGCATACAGCGTCGAATCCGTGATCAGCGACAGGGACACATCCAGCAAGCGCAGCAAGCTGATGTCTTCGATATTGGCCAGCCCTCCCGGCGTCAGCACGCCCAGGTGGTCTATCCCCAGGTCGACACCCAGCAAGTCCAGCAATCCTGCCGGCGTTATTTTCGCCGTTGCCAGGCCATCGGAATCCAGCACTTTCAGCGTGCGGATATCCAGGCCTACCGCTTTCAATACCAGCCCCAGCACGGAATTGTTTTCAAAGCGCAGCAATTCCGCCCCTACCTGGAATGCCGCCACCGGCACTGCCGATTTCGCAATCGCCGACGCATGAACATCCTGCTTATCCGCAAACGGCATCATGGGCGCAACGCCCCGGTCAATGATGACCTTCAGTGCGTTGAAATTCCCCTCCACCGGATTGGGGTCGAAATATTCCGGCGCGGGATAGGCCCGGCTCCAGGTACCGCACTGCAGCGTAATATCCGCCGCATCCAGTTTCACAATCTTGCTGCCGCCCAGATAATCCTGCAGTGACAGCAAAGCCTCCTGCTTTGCATAATCGCAGCTGGCCGCCGGCGAGCTATCGGCATGGATGTACTGAACCCCGCTCAAGGCCGCCAAATCGGCCGCGTTCTGAATTTCCCGTTTCGCATAGAACAGATAGCCCAGATTGGCCGACGCCAACAGGATCATGCATACGATCAATGCTGCCGCCGCTGGCAAAATAATTGAACCGCGCTGGCGCCCCGGCAGCCGGCCTCTCTGCATCCACATGAAACAATCCCCAAAAACACCGCACTTCCCCCGCAGCAGGCAAACCACTCCAGATTGCACGCTACGGAGGAAATCAATCGTCCGAAAACATTAGTTGCTACTGTTGTCTTCGACCTTTTCCTCAAACCATTCCGGAATCGGGTGAGTGAAACTGTCCACATAGCGCTGCCAGGTCAATCCGGCAGTGGCGCCCAGGGCAGGCAATGCCTGGCCCGCAACGTTGCGCCCGTTCAGGGTTCCCGACGCCTGGGCGGCCAGCAAACTGCGTGTCACCTGGCCGGTGCTGACCACCTGGGGATGCACGACAGGCGCGACCTGGACAGCGTTGCGTGGCGCGGCAGGCGCTTGCACCACGGCAGGCTGCGTTGTTTCGCCGCCACGGTGTATGGCCTCCATGCTGGCGCGCGCGCCAGCGACATCGGACGCGCTGCCATCGTCGACTGCCTGCACGGTCACCGTGCTGGGCTGCGCCGGCACAACCACCAGGCCACGTTGGCCGAGTGCTGCCGGGGTATGCGCCATCTCGCCGGTCAACGGACGATTCTGCGCCTGCGCTGCCGTAGCGGCCAAGCAAGCCGCCAACAGCAAATAGCGATAAGGTTGTTTCATGAGTTGCCTCCAGTGAATCCAGTCAATCCTGCAAATGCGTCAATCAGTTGACGTAGCGGCCGTACGGACAGCTGCCACGCCGATCTGCCGGGTGTCCGGCGGATCTCATCTAAAACGTTCCAGCACGCGGCGCAGCAAGCCCGCATCCATTTCATCCCGTCCCGCAGCTTGAGGCGCTTGCGCTGCCCTGCGGCTGCCATCACTGCCTGCAGCGCTCAAGGGCACAATGGCCACGCGGCCGCTGTCCAATGCCGCACCAGCTTCCGCTGCTTCGGCTGCCGGCGCCTGGGCGCCGGACACGACCGCAACGCTTCCGGGTGCTGCCGCGGCGCGTGTCACCACTGGCGCGCCAGCGGCCCCGGCCACCGCTGCGGTAGCCGGCACTGCGGTTGCCTGCACCACATCGGAAGATGCCGCTGACTGCCAGGCCGCACCTTGCACCCCTTGCGCCCGTATCCTGGCGGCCTGCACCGCAATGCCTGCCTGGCTTTCTTCGGACAAGCCTGCCCCGTTCATCAGTTGCCGCGCGTCGGCCATGCGGCCTTCGAGCATCAGCAGCAAAGCCATGTTGGCCAACACCGTGGATTCCTCGCGGCCCAGTTCCAGCGCCTGCCCCAGCGGAATACGGGCCCCGGCATAATCGCCCAGGTTGATGCGCGCATAGGCCAGGTCATTGAGGATTTCGGGCTGTGTCGGCGCCAGGGCCGCAGCTTCGCGGAAATGCCGTTCCGCCAGGACATAGTCACCCGCCTCTCCCGCCAGCAAACCCAGGCCATGCAAGCCCTGCGCCCGGTTGGCGGTACGCAGCATGGCTTCATATTCCTGGCGGCTTGCATCCGGTTGCCCCGTTTTCATCAAGGCATCGGCGCGTATCGCTTCCAGGCCGTCGATATTCCCGAAACGGCGGCGATAGTCGTCCACGTAGGCCAGCGCGGCAAAATAGCGTTGCTGGCTGTAATTCTGCTGTGCCAGGGTCCGCAACATGCCCGGCTCATTGGCAGCCTGTGCATTGAGTTCGGCTTCTTCCCGCGCACGCAGCTGGGCCTGCTGGTTTTGCTGCTCCTGCATCACGCGCCAGGCGCTCTGGTCTCCATTGCCCGCGCAGGCGGCCAGCACGGGCAGGCAGCCCAGCACACACCACCGACGCCAGGATTCACGCCGCGCCATCATGCGCCTCCCATGCGCGACAGGCCGCGCAGTACTGCCAGGAACCCTGCTCCACCCGTCACGATCAACAAGGCAGGCAGCAAGGTCAGCACCATCACGCCGGTCATCTTCACTGTCAGCTTGCCAACCTTTTCCTTCAATCCCAGGCGGCGCTTCTCACGCAGGCGATCGGCAAACTGGGTCAGCGGTTCCTGCACTGCGCCGCCATGACGGTCCACCTGGTCGATCAGCGCGCAGATTGCGGCCAGGTCATCGTTCCCGAAGCCCTTGGCCAGGCGCTGGAAAGACTGCTCACGCGTGCGTCCGTGTGCATATTGCTCGGTGGCCAGCTGCAATTCATGGCTCAGTACCGGCATGACCTCACGGAAATCATTGACAATCACATACAGGCTTTGGTCTATGGACAGGCCGACGCCCTGCAGCAAGCGCAGTAAATCCACCAACAGGGATAATTCATCGCCGGCAGCCAGCTTGCGGGCCTGCGCCCGGCCCGACAACCACCATTTGGGCAGCATCCAGCCCAGGCCAAAACCGAAAAACACAATCAGCACGCCGCCCAGCAACGGGTTGCCCAGCACGGCAGGCGTGCCAATGAACAGCCAGCCCAGCAAAGGCAGCGCCAGGGCCAGCAAGGTCCGCCCGAAGACGAACAAGGCCCTGGCACGGCCCGGATTGGCAAAGCCGCAGAGGTCGATCAAGGCCTTGTCTTCGGCGGCCAGCAAGGAATCGCCAAATTTGCCCTGTTCCCAGCGCTCGCCCAGTGCAGCGGCCTCCTGCACGACATGCTGCAGGCGTTCTTCCAGTTGGGGGCGCGCACCATCGGAGACCTGCCCGGCATGCAGGGCCATGACGCGTTCGACTTCCTGGGCTCGCTTGCGGGCGCGCAGGGCACGCCCGGCCAGCCCCAGGCCCAGCGTCAGCAGGGCCAGCGCCACCAGCAAGACAGCAATGGCCAGCAGCAGATTGGGATTAACGGCTTGAATTTTTTCCAGCACTTTTGCTTACTCCATCAGACCGATTTCGCCAGGCGATATAGCCAGAACACGCCCACCGTCTGCATGATTGCGGCGCCTATCAGCATCTTGAAGCCCAGCGGGTCTTCCCACATATTCATGAACAGGTCGTTGTTCATGAACAGAATGAAGCTAGCCAGGGCAATCGGCAGCAGCCCGAGAATCCACGCCGACAGGCGCAGCTCCGCCGACATGGCCGTCATTTCCATGCGCGCCTGCTCCAGATCCCGCATGAAAGCGGCCAGGCGTTCGAGCACCTGGTCGCTGCGGCCCCCGAAGCGCAAGGCCACCCCGACCACCGAGGCGGCCAGGTAGAACTCGTGCAGGTCGAACTGGCGCGCCACCTGGCGCATGGCTTCGTCCAGGTCCTTGCCCGAGCGCGACAAGGCAGCCACACGATCCAGGGCTTCGCGCAAAGGCATCTCGACATTGGCCGCCGACGACTGGAACGCTGCCCCCATGCTGTTGCCGATAGTGATCAGCCTGACCATGCCTTCCAGGAAGCCCGGCAATTGCGCCACCATGCGTTTGCGCCGTTTTTCTATGCGCCACCAGATGGAAAAGCTGAGCAGCACGCCAGACAGGATCAGGATGCCGACTGCGGCAACTGCACCGATCAGCAGCCACGCCAGCAGCGCCAGTAGCAGCGGCAGGCCGATTGCGAGCAGGACAAACCCCGGGCCGCCGTTGATGCCGGCCCGCAGCAACACACTGCTGAGGTCGCCGTCACCACGCCATTGACGCGCCACTGCCGCGCCCACGGGCCCGTCAGCCAGGCTGCCTGCCTGGCGCTGGCGCAAGGCCTGCTCTACGTGCGAGGACAACTGGGCCTGCGCCTGGTTCCGCGTGCCACGCTGCCAGAGCCACAGTGCGGCAGCCAGCAGCAGGAGAGCCAAGCCTCCGATAATCAATCCTTGAACCAGCATCAGCGCCTCCTGCCCCAGAACCCGCCGCTCGGCGGCGTATCGGCGGCAGGCAGGCTGGCCTGCTGGCGTTGCCGCTGTTCTTCGCGATAGCCCGACAGTTTCGGGGTATGCGGATGAATACCCAGGCCCACCCAGCGGTCCAGTTCCGAGCCGTCCGGCCCCAATACCGTTTCGTGGCGGTACAGTTCCTGGGTGGCAATCACGTTGTCGCCCATGCCGGTAACTTCCGTAATCGACAGCACACGCCGCTTGCCGCTGGGCAGCCGGCCAATCTGGATAATGAAATCGAGCGCACCGGCGATCTGGCGGCGCAAGCTGTCCTCACTGCCCTGGAAGCCCGCGAAACCAGCCAGCATTTCGATCCGGTACAGGCATTCACGCGGGGAGTTTGCGTGAATCGTGGCCATGGAACCTTCGTGACCGGTATTCATCGCCTGCAACATGTCTATGACTTCGGCGCCACGCACCTCCCCCACCACCACGCGGTCTGGCCGCATCCGCAAGCTGTTGCGGATCAGGTCGCGGATGCTGACTTCGCCCTTGCCGTCAAAACCGCCCTGACGGGCCTCCAGCCGGCCGACATGGGGGTGGTTGAGCGACAGCTCGGCAGTATCTTCCACCGTGATGACCCGTTCCTGCGGCGGGATGAAGAATGCCAGCGCATTCAGCAAGGAGGTCTTGCCGGAACTTGTCCCGCCGGAGATCAGGATATTGCAGCGCTGGTGCACGGCGGCCTGCAGCAGGTTATGAATGGCCTCGTCGAAAGTCCCCAGCGCCTGCAAGTCGGACGGACGCAACGGGTCCTTGCGGAATTTGCGGATGGAAACCATGGGGCCGTCCACGGCCAGCGGCTCGATGACGACATTGAGCCGCCCGCCGTCGGGCAGGCG
The DNA here is from genome assembly GCF_048595715.1 of Kerstersia gyiorum. Classification (NCBI taxonomy): domain Bacteria; kingdom Pseudomonadati; phylum Pseudomonadota; class Betaproteobacteria; order Burkholderiales; family Alcaligenaceae; genus Kerstersia; species Kerstersia gyiorum. Next base: position 1,705,835 of record NZ_CP169556.1, on the reverse strand, counting down.
CGCATCCACCATCGGGCTGGATTCATCCAGACGCCGCCCCAGCGGCGCCAGGATGCGCCGGACGATGCGCAGCACGTGCGCATCATCGGTAAACGTCATGGGCTCGCGTTCCAGGCGGCCGCCACGGGATACGAACACATTGTCGTACCCGTTGATCAGGATATCTTCCACGGCCGGATCTGCCAGCAGATCTTCCAAGGGCCCGAGACCCGCCAATTCCTTGGTCAGCGCCTCGACCATCTGGCGCAACTCACCCTCGTTGACCGGCAGGCGCTTGAGCCGCGCGTAACTGGCCAATTCCAGATTGACGAACTCCTGTATGGCCTCCCGCGACCAGCGTCCGAATTCGGCGCCCAGTTCCTCAATCCGACCCAACAGATGCTCATAGGCACCATTCTTCAGATCCTGCAAGCGCGGCATCGCCGATACATTCGTGCTCGCCGGATCGAACAGCGCATTCTTCATTGTCATCATGACTCTGCTCTACCCATGTTTCCCGTCCCTTTGGGCCGGGCCGTATCCTTGCCGCGCATGCCGGCTTTCCAGCCGGACAAACGCTGCCAAATTCCTGTTCCGTCCCGTTGGGCCACCTCGTCCTGCGGCAACAACGCCTTGCGGAACGCCTGCATCCACGGGTCCCTGGCATCCGTCTCGTCCAGCAACAGGCCTTGCCCCTGCGCCAGCATCAACGGCGCCGTGCGTTCCGGCAAAACGCCGCTCAGGCGCAAGCGGAAGCGTTTGGCAATGTGCTCCGCTTCCAAGCCATTACGCTCGCCATAGCGATTCAGCAGCAAACTCATCCTCTCAGTCACAGGGACATTGCGCTGTTCCAGATCGGCCAGGAGATCATGCAGGGCAACCAGCGCACTGACGCCCTGATCAGCCATGATGCAGACCTCATCCGCCAGGTGTATCAGCTCGGCCAGGAAATCCAGATTACCCAGACCCCCGGCGTCCACCACCAGGCAACCGAACAGCTCCATCAGGCGCCGGACCAGCGCCAGGGACTCTTCCGCCGATACATGGGCCATGCGTTCCGGCTTGCGCGGCAGCGGCAACAAGGCAACACCGCGCCTGTCCAGCGCCAGCGCCGAATCCAGCAAGGTGCGATCCAGACGGCGCAGGTTGCTGGCCGCCTCGGCAAAATCAAAGCTGCTGTGCTGGCCGGCATACAGCAATGCATCATTCAAGGGCCAGCCCATATCGAGCAAGGCCACGCGTTGTGCGGTCGGCAAGGCCAGGACCTGGTCCTGGGTAATCGCACCGGCTTTCCCCGTCCCTTTGGCTGCACAGGCCTCGCGCCACAGCTTTTGCTGCAACAGGCCCGCCCAATGCACCGCCACCGTGGAACTCCCCACGCCAGGCCGGCTGCCCAAGACCAGCAGCAAACGGCCGCTGCGGGGCATGAGCGCCGTCTCCTGGCGCTGAAAGCTGACCTGCTTGAGCAGGCGCTCGGTCACCTGCCGCAACTCGACGGCATTGCCGGGATCAACGAAATCACTGACACCGGCGCGCAAGGCGGCAATGGCACTGCCGGGCGCGTCAACACTGCCCAACGCCACACGCGGTACCCCTGGCCAGCGGCTGCCGGCCAACTGCGCCAACGCTGCCGCCGCGCCCTCCTGCTGCGCCGCCAGGAAATCCAGAAACAGCAGCTGCGGCGGCACCGCTTGCAAAGCCGCTTCCAGCGCGGCCGCCTCAGGTGCGACCTGATGCACGGTGCCCAGGCCGGCCAGCAGCATTTCCAGCTCGTGCGCCAGGCCGACATCTGCCGAGCAAAGCAGCAAGGCAGGCAACGCGTCGGCAGAATGATCCCGTTCAGCAACCCCGATCATGTTCATTCCGTTAGCGCGAGAAACCCGGCAAACCCTGGCCGGTCGCGGGGCCCAGCAGGAAATAGGACCAGCCATTGATGGCTTTGTCGCCCTGCTCCTGGGACTCGCCCGGCAGCGGCAGCGCCACGCCCCTGGCAATCGGGCGCACCAGGCGCGGGGTCACCACGATGACCAGTTCGCGTTCTTTCTGCTCGTACTTCATGTTGCGGAAGAAGGTGCCGATGATGGGCAGATCACCCAGGAATGGGAATTTATCGACATTGGCTGTGGTCTCGCGCGACACCAGGCCGCTGATCACGAAACTTTCGCCGTCAGCCAGTTCCACCATGGTGTCGGCACGGCGCGTGCGGATGGCCGGGATCACGGAATCCCCCACGACAATGCTGTTGGTGGGATCCAGCTCGCTCGCTTCCGGCGCGATTTTCAGCGCGATGCGGTCGGCAGACAGCACCGTCGGTGCAACACTCAAACCTATCCCGTAGGATTTGAATTCGACATTCTGGGTGCCCAGGGAGCCCGATGCGGGCACAGGAATTTCACCGCCCGCCAGAAAGCTGGCGCTGTGACCCGACAAAGCCACCAAGGTGGGTTCGGCCAGAATGCGCGCCATGCCATTTTGTTGCAGCAGGTCCAACGAGGCGCCGAAGTTTGTTGCACTGTAGAGAAGAGAAAAACCATCACCAATAACATCGGCCTTACCTGCCTTGTTACCGCCTTGCCAGCTTGTTGGCTCTTTGCCCTTGACTGCACCGATGCGCCCGCCACGCCAGTTGATGCCCACTTCCTTGAGCACGCTGGTGTTGACTTCGACCACCTTGACTTCGACCTGCACCACCTGATTCGGGCCGACCGTGGAAGTATCGACAATGCGATCCGGCGCCGCGCCCGCAGCCGCCACTGCGGCGGCATTGTGATGCGTCACCAAGGTATCGGAGTGGCCGCTGACGACGGCGCTGCCGCCGGAAACATCGACCTGCGCCTGCACCGGTTGTTGCCGGGTCAGCAGGCTCGCATGCACGTCACTGACCACGCGCACAGGCCAGCGTTGCGGCTGCTGTTGGCCACGAGACCAGACCTGAACCGTCGTGCGGCCCGGTTGCAGGCCCTGCACGAAAACGTCGGCACGCTTGTTGGCCGACAGGATCTGCACATCCGCCACCGACGGGTCGTCAATCAGCACGCGCACCGGCACGCCAGCCACCGGCAACATCAGCTGGGAGCGTTCGGCCATCACGATTTCCTGGCCCTGGGCGGCGACCGCCACCGGACGCTGCGCCTGCTGGGCTTGCGCCTGGGCTGTCCCCGCGCAAGACAAGGCCAGCAGGGACGCTGCGGCAATCAGCCGCCATCCGCCGCCCCATGCAGCACTCAACGCCGTGTTTAGGGGACCAGCAACCATATTGCGCGCCTGAGGCATGCGCAGCCCGGTGGCCATTTCCAATGAATTCATCTCTGTTTTCCGCCTGTATCTGAAGGATTCATGAGCTGGGTTAGGCCCTGCCTCAATAACGCACCTGTTCCCGCTGGCTGCCGCGCACGACTTCGATGCTGCGCACCGGCGCCTGCGCAGCGCGTGCCGCGCGCACCTGCTGTTTCTTTTTCTCTTCCGGCTTTTCGATCTTCTCGGGTTCCGGGCCGGACAGTTGCAACAGACTTTCACCCGCATAAGCACGGTTGGCACCCTGCTTGAGCAATTCCTTTTCTTCCGGTTTCAGGTCGGGGCGGCCTGCCAGCAGCAACTGGCGCTCGGGGAACAAGGCTGGGTCCGGACGCGCCTCGTCCTCGGGAGAACGCAGAACCAGCTGCAATTTGCCATTGCGGCTTGCCAGCAGCAGCTCATTGACCTGGTCCACCGGCACAGCCAGCACCGCCGTGCGCGGCGCAGCATTTTCCACGCTGTTACGCGGCGGGCGGCTGCTGGGCGCCGGCTTGCCACGCTGGCCCTTGCCGCCTTCCTTTTCATCCGGCAGGGGTTCGCGCTGCGGCGGACCGTCGACAGAATCAATGCCATAGGCCAGGACGCGCTGACGCGATTGCAGCAGACGCGACTGCGTGCCACCGATTTCACCGCTCTTGTTGAAAGTCAGGAAAATATCGACCAGATCGCCGGGCACGATATGTGCGGCTGGGCCGGATTGCTCGTCGACCGGCAAGGTCACCGCACGTTCACCTTCCTTGAGGTAACGCGCCAGTCCACGCATCAGCGCCTGGCTGGTGACAGGCTCGCCCGGGGCGATATCGAAACGCAGCAGTTCGCCCAGGACGGCGTCCGGCGTGTCGAAGGACGCTGCCGGTTGTGCCTGCCACTGTTCGACCACCAGGTCTTCCAGACGCAAGGGCTGGCCCGCGACCAGCGGACGCTGCGCCACGACCACCGGATACTGCGGCGGCGGCGGCGCCTGTTCCGCAGGCGCTGCCGCCAACGGGGCGCTGACAGGTTGCGCCGGTGCGCTTTCACGCGACAGCTTGAAGGCAAAGATGCCCAATATTACGGCCAGCGCAATCAGCACGACTGCCGCAATCTTGCTTAGGTTACTCATGGGAATAACGCTCCTGAGCGATGGTTTTGTATGAATTTTTCATGGGGTTCTGGTGCTGTCCGGCAAGCCATTGCCATTCAGCTGCGCCGCAAGCGCACAGTGGCGCTGGCACGCAAGGTTTCTGGGATCCAGCAATTGCCGGCAGCCTGGCCGCTGCTGGCAGCCTGGCAGTCATCCTGGCCGCCGAACACGCCCGACAGGGACTCCAGCAAGCCAATCAGCGGCCACTCCCGCGAGGCATAGGTGAGCGACACCGTCAGGCAATCTGCCGCTGCGCCCGGGCAGCCCGTCGAACCGGCGTGAGCCAGGGTGACGTCATTGCTCTGCAGGGACCAGCCCTGAACCGACTTGAGCACTGCGGCCTTGACGTCCGCCACGTAGCTGGACGCCAGTGCGGCGCCATGCTCGTCGGTATAAGGCCATTCTTCCTGCGCCAACTCGATCGCCACCCGCGCGCCTTCGCCTGCCGCCTGGGACAGGCGCTGTTGCACCCAGAACATCGAGCCATAGGAAATGACGGCGAACAGAATCACCAGGAACAGGGTAATGACCAGCGCAAACTCGATGGCTGCCACGCCGCGCTGGCGGCTGCGCCCTTTGAGCGAAGCGCGGGCCATGGCGTCATGCAGCGTGCGCATGCCTGAACAGTGCGTCCTCATGTCAGCCCCCTGCCTTCTGGCCGTCCAGCTGCACCCGCGTGCTGGCATAGCCCGCCAGCCGCTCAGGCGCAACCAATGCGATCAACCCCATGCTCAAGTCGGGCGCCAGCGGCGATTTTTTCCAGTCATAGGAAACCACGACCTCGAGCTGGCTGGGTTGGAGCACTGTTGATTGCGGGCAGCTGCCATGGGCGGTGCCTGCCAGTTTTTGCAATTGCCCCGCACCGCCCGGCACCAGCCCGCAGATAGCGATATTCAGCGGATCGTCGGCCCCGGTGCCGCGCTCTTGCAGCCAGGCCAGCGTTTCGGCGGAATCCAGCATGGCCAGCGCATTCTGCGCGCGCGCCTGCAGCTCGTTGCCTGCCACGGTGCCCGGCCAGCGCAAGGCATAGCGTGCGACATCCTGGGCTGCCAGGTTCAGGCTCTGCTGGGTAACGTAAATCAAGCCATACACAATGATGCCGTACAGCACCATGAAGAAAATCACGAACGTGAATGCAAATTCCACGGCATAGGCGCCGCATTGTTTTCTTGCACCGCTCCCCGGCAAGCAGGACCTCGGGCAGCAGTCGGCGCCTGGTTCTCCCGCTGCCGCCAATGCACGCCCGACTTGCTTACCTGCTTGACAGGACTGCCGGACTGACGACATCGAATACTGCCGCATGTTTAATTACCTTTATTCCAATAACTTCCAGATCAGCCAAATGATGGCTGTTAACGCGATATAGCCTGCGTAGGGAACGCCCCGGCGTTCGATTTTCTTGTCAGGCCCGTCCTTCCTAACTTGCAATGCCTGTATTAAGGCATGCAGTCCAGCAAACAACCCGGCCATCAATACAACTTGAGCAACTGAGGCCAGCCCAACGACAAATCCCAAAATGGAAATAAATTTAACGTCCCCCGCCCCAACAATACGTTTCACCCAGAGAGGGAAGAAAAACAGTGCCCCCACAAAAAAGGCGGCAAATGCCGATACAAACGTCGGAAAGAAGTAGAGGGTTGCAAACGCAGCCTTATCCAAATACCAGCCTACAAAAAAACCACTCTGAATAAGGAAGGCAACAACCAGAACTATGTTTTTTACCTTTCTGGCATATAAATCAGAAACAACAACCAATGCCAAAAATACAAAAACAAAACCAATCCAGAGTTCAGTCATTAGTCTTAGCCTACAACCCTCTTTTTAACAGCAAATGCCTTCAGTCAGCCTAATTATGACTTACTTAGCCTTCTTATTTGCATCAGTAATTGCAGTACCGATCTTCTCGAACGAAACTTTCAACTGGTCGCCCAGCAGTGTCAGCGAAGCAATAATCACCACCGCAATCAACCCCGCAATCAAGCCATACTCGATAGCCGTTGCGCCATCTTCATCTTTCAGGAAACGAACGATTTGCTCTTTCATAGTTTGCTCCAATTGAAAAGCATAAAAATACACATGCACCCACCCGTTTTAGGGATGGACTCAGGCATGAACGGTTCCAATCTCATCGCGGCGAAATAACCACTTCAGCAACAATGAAATTGCGGTATCTGCGTACACGCATACACCCGCATGCCGTTCACATGAGGATTTTGCGATATTTCCCAGCGCATATGTAGCAAGTTTTCGGATATTCCAAAATTTTTGAATATCTATATCGCAACGCAAATATTAGAATCGCAACCAATATTTAAAGCGCTTGCAAGAAAACATTCATTTAGCGGTCAAAACGACAGGAAAACATCAGAAAAATCAAATAGCTTCGAATTTCACTGAATTAACAATAACCAGCCTAGGAATACTCCTATTCCATATCCGGAATGTTCAGCCATTGGGCAGCATCCTGCTTCAGGGCTTCCATGCTGTCGCGCAACATGCTTTGCATCATGCGCACTGCCCCTTCACCGTAGTTGTCCAACAGGCGGCGGTTCAGTTCCGCCACGGCGCGGGAACGGTTTTTCAATACTTCGGAGCAGCGCGTCATGACCGGCATGAGCAACACCACGCGGCGATCCAGCGGATGACGGGCGCGAGTGATGTAGCCAGTGCGTTCCAGGCGGTCCGCCATGGCAGCCGCGCCGCCGTAGCTGATGCCCATCAGCTGGGCCAACTGGCCAGCCGCCAGGCCATCAAAGGCAACGATGTATTCCAGGGCCGAGAAATCTGCCTGGGGCAGCCCGGCACGCTCTGCCTGCGCTGCCTGGGCTGCACGGCCATACACGCCCATCTGCATGGCAAGTGCAGCCGTCATGCCAAGCAGGAAGTCCGTATCCTGCGTTTGCGCCGGCATCACCGAGCGCATGACGCCGTTGGAAGAATGTCTGAGAAAGCGCTCGCCACCGGTAACGTTGGCCCGCTCCATCGAAATAGATTCATTCACCGCATACATAGTCAACTTCCTGCTTCCGGGCCCGGCACAATGGCAAGGCACCTGTTTTTTACCGAGATAGCATGGCGTCCCTCGGACGCCATGCACCGAGTTGCCCGCGACTTAGCGAGCGCCACCCAGGCCGCCAGTCAGGCCGCCCAGCAAACCACCGACCAAACCAGTCACCGGCGCCAACAGGCCACCGTTTTGCTGACCAGCTTCACCATTGCCAGCCTGGCCACCCAGGCCGCCCAGCAGACCGCCGACCAGGCCGGTCACAGGCGACAGCAAGCCGCCGCCACCTTCGCCGCCACCCAAGCCGAGATCGCCCAGACCCAGGCCTTCCGTCAGGGAAGCCACGGCGCCCGTGGCATTGCCCAGGATGGCACCCAGCGGGTTGCCGGCATCGGGATGATTCGGATTGAGCAAGGCACCCACGCTGGAAACCGTGTCACCCAGGCCGCTGACCAGGCCACCCACACCAGCGATGGGCAGCGTGCCGCCCAGTTGGTCACCCAGGCTGCTGACCACGCCACCCAGCTGTGTCGTCACGCCGTCCACCGTCGCACCCAGGCCGGTCGCACCGCCCAGTTGCTGCGTCAGGCCGGTCACCGTGCCCAGCACCGGGCTGACCACGCCATCCAGGGTTTCGCCAACGCTTGCCAGCGTGGGTGACAGACCCAGCGGCAGGACGTTGTCGAGCGCCTGCCCGGTATTGCCCAGCGCAGTCACGAGGATAGGAGCCGCTTCGCCGCCGCCGATACCGCCCAGCAGACCGCCATCGCCACCCAGCAGACCGCCAAGCAGGCCACCTTCACCGCCACCGCCCAGCAAACCGCCAACCAGGCCGGTTACCGGCGCGAGCAGGCCACCGTCGCCGCCACCCAGACCGCCCAGCAGGCCACCACCCTCACCGCCCAGCAAGCCGCCAACCAGGCCAGTCACCGGTGCCAACAGGCCGCCTTCGGCATTGCCGCCAGGCAGGCCGCCCAGATTCAGCAAACCACCCGACCCCAAGCTGCCAGTCAATTCACCGACACCCTGCGTGGCGTGATTCAGTACCTGCCCCACCGGCTGGCCACCATTGGCGGTCTTGGCATCCAGCAGACCGCCGGCGCTACCAACAGCGCGGCCGGTCTCGCTGACCAGACCGCCCACTCCTTGACCCAGGCCCAGCGGCAGATTGACTTCCTGCACGCGATCGCCTAGTGCAGTAACCGTTTCCCCCAGATTGCCGGTCAGGCCGCTGACTGCGCCGCCCAGGCCGGTTGCCGCACCCACTTGCTGGGTCACGCCGGTGACTTGCGACACCACCGGTGCGGCGACACCATCCAGCGACTGACCCACGCCACCGAGCGTCGGCGCCAGGCCAAGATTGGCCAGGTTATCGACAGCGGCGCCAGTGTTGCTCAAGGCGGTTTCCAGAACCGCCTGGTTACCCGGCGTCAAGTCCATTTGCGTGGTCAGGGTCAACTGGCTGCTGACAGCCTGGGCTTGCGCTGCCGCCATCAGCAGCATGGCCGCCAGCGTCAGGCGGCTGCCGATGTGGCGGCTGAAGCGCACGCGCTTGGCTGCCAGGGGTTGGTTCTGCATGTTTTTCTCCTAATTCAGGTCATCAAAAAGTTACCTGCCGTGCTTCCGACGACGCTTGCGGATTCCCGCGAGCCCCCTGTCGAGCGGAGGCGGCTCGATGGCTTCAGCCATTCGATGACGGTTATTAAGCAAAAACCGTGCCAAATTTCAGATAAATACGTTTGAAAAGTATTGAAAAATTTTAGAAATCGTTTTTTTTCTTTTAAAACAACAAGATGAGCAAAACCCATGTCACAAATGAAACCGGCGACCTGTGCTGAACACAGGTCGCCGGTCGTTTTTTGACTGGATCGAAGGTAACGTTTCCGGGTTTATGTTCCCGTTGTTACGTTACAGACGTAACGTTTTTCTAACGATTCTCACCATCCCCGGTAAAACAGGGAATAGCTGGCATTGAAGCGCCAACTGTCTTCCGCAACGGTGGGACTCACATCGCGCAACGGCCGCGCCAGGTTGAAATTCAGCAAATATCGCCGCTGATCCGTTACGCGCACGCCCACCCAGGCTGATGCAATGGCCTGTCGGCCGATAAGTTCGCCGCGCAAACCGTTGTACCAGGCTGCCGCGTAATCCACGCCTATATAAGGGATCACATCGGACAGGCCGCTCCAGCCTGTCTGCAATCTGTGGCTGAGCTCCGCTTCCAGACCCAGCCCCTTGTCTCCGCCGATGGCGCCTTGTTCATAGCCCATGCCATAACGCCATTTCCCGAACGACACCTGCTCGGTGGTTGGCAGGCGCTGACTGCTGTATTGCAACAATGCGCCCAGGCGCAACTGGGTGCGCGGCGCCAGCGGCAGCGTTTCGCTGGCATTGAGCTTGATGTTCAGATAGTCCAGTTCGGCAGCCTGCGCGGCGACCTCCCGATACATGTTCTGCGTCGCAGCCGGCCCGAGCAAGGCCGCCAGCAATGGCGAAAACGAGTAGTCGGTGCGGGCCCCCATGCCCTTCCAGCCTTTGGTGAGCCCCAGGGTAAAACGATGTTGCGAACGCCACGGACCGTTACCAGAATAGGTCATTTCCGCATAAGCCGCGCGACTGCGCGTCCGCTGGTCGATGGCCAGCTGGCCGGGAAGGATGTCGCGCAGCTGCCAGCGTTCGTTGCTATCCATGGCCTGCATCCCGGCACGCCACTGCCAGAAATGGCCGGAGGGGCCGGCGGCGTCATAGCGTAAACCGGTCGCCAGGCGCTGGTTCTTGATACGGCGCTGAAACGTCAGAGCACCTTCTTCCAGCGGACGGGCCTCATAGTGATAGCCCTCGCCTTCCCAACTGAGGCCGGCATCGTTCAAGGGCAGTTCTATGGCGCCTCGGACATAGCGCACATCCTCGTGTTCCAGCGGCACTGACGCAGCGACCGAGATTTTTTCTCCGAGCGCAGTCGAACTGTTCAGCGTGGCGCCCACCAGGGGCTGATTGCCGGTACCCATATCACTGAGGGTCGCCGTCGCCGTAATGCCTTCACGGCTGGCTTCTATCACCATTGCCGTAGCGCCATCGGCACGCCTGGGCCAATCCAGCCTGGGTACGATGCTGATGCCGGGCGTGGTACGCATCAGATTGAGTACGCCATCCAGCGTTTCGCGCCGCAGCGGCCGTTCTTCGGTCAGCTTCTTCGCCAGGCGATCCAGGCGCTCCTGCACCGGGCCGACATCCCCGGTAAACACTACCTGCGCCACATACCCTTCCACCACCGTGACCTTCACGATGCCATCATTGAAGTTCTGGTTCTGCAGCAAAGCGTAGGACAGGGCAAAACCGCGCTGCTGGTAGAGTTGAGTAATGGCGTTGACTTCCCCGGCCAGGCCGGCAACCGTCGTCTCCTTGCCCGCCAGAGGCTCCAGCAAGGCCACCACTTCATCAAAGGGCACCGCCGTTACCCCTTCGACGACAAAGCTGCGCGGTACCAGCCGCTGCGCCAGCACGGCAGCCGTTTCCGTCGCACCGGGCCGCTGACTGCCAGGCGCGACACTGCCGGACGGCTGTGGCACGGCCGGCTGGCGCAACTCCGGCACGGCATCCACGGGATTGCCTCGCAATGACTGGGCGCCCGCACTGGCAGCTACCATCCACGCCAACACCATTGCGCTTCCAAGCGCCCACCTGCCCGGTACGTCCAGTACACCCTGGACGCCCGGCCCATGCTCAACGTTCACGCAATGCCTCCCTGGCCCTGTTCAAGGGCTTGATCAGATAATCCAGAATACTTTTGCTGCCGGTGCGGATATCGACACTCGCGATCATGCCTGGCACGATGGGGAACTGCGTCCCGGCCTTGTTCACCAACGCATCGCTGTCGGTCAGGATGAACACGCGGTAATAGAAAACTTCGGGTTTGACTTCGTCGCGTATGGTGTCCGGCGAAATCGTGACGACCTTGCCGGGCAGGCCGCCGTAGATGGCGTAGTCGTAGGCCGTGATCTTCACCATGGCAGCCTGGCCGGGATGGATGAACGCGATATCGCGCGGCGCGATCCGGGCCTCGACCAGCAGTTGCTCGCCCAGCGGCACGATTTCCATCAGGCGGCCGTTGGGCGGCACGACGCCGCCGATGGTGGTGACTTCCACATCCTTGACCACGCCGCGCACCGGGGAGCGATGCGTCAGGCGTTCCAGCACGTCCGAGCGCCCCTTGACGACCGACGACAGGGCTTCGACCTCGGCATTGGCCCGCGCCAGTTCTTCCCGTGCCTGCACCATGTAGCTGGATTCAGCTTCGTCCAGCTTGAGCTGCAGTTCCGCGCGCTGCCGTTGCAGCCGGATCAGCTCGACATTGCTGGCTGCCCCCTCTTCAACCAGCCGGGAAGTAATACCCAGCTCCCGGTTCACCAGTTCAAGGGAGCGCTTCAGGCCGTTCACCGACTGCCGCAAGCCTTCACGCCGGGACCGGAACAAACGGGTTTCCGCATTGCGCAGCGTTTGCCAGTCCTTCAGTTCCGGCGGAAAACGGATCTCTCCGGCACCGGAAACTTCGGCCTGCAGGCGTGCGGAGCTGGCCAGCGCCGCACGGTACCGGGCAGCGCTTTCTTCCACATTGGAAGCAGATTGAGTCGGGTCCAGGCGCGCCAGCACCTGTCCTTTTTCGACAATATCGCCCTCTGCCACCAGCAGTTCGGTAACGATGCCGCCTTCCAGCGATTGCACGACCTGCTCGCGCGAGATCGGGACCACCCGGCCGCTGCCTGAGGAAACTTCATCGACCTCGAACCACCAGGCCCACACCAGGAACAACAGGAGGATCAGCACCAGCGCCTGTACCAGCCGCCGTGCGCGCCGCAACGGCATTTCCCGCTGCGCCAGCTCATCGTGCAAGGCGGCCAGGCCATTGCCTGCAGATGCCGTACGCCCGGGCTGCCCACGGGAAACAACGGCCCCCTGGCCCGCGGCCGGTTGCCGGGATTGAGGCAAATTCATTATTGAGTCTCCGTCCTGCCTGCCGCTGGCTGACGTCGATTGCCGCCATCGCCGCCTTTCATTTGCCGCACCAGGTCTTCCTTGCGCGAATCAATGGCGATACGGCCGCGATCCAGAACCAGCACCCGGTCCACCAGCGCCAGTACACTGGTACGGTGCGTGGCCACGATCAGGGTACGGCCAGCGCAATACTGGCCCAAGGCTTCGATCACCTGCTTCTCGGTCGCCTCATCCAGCGCCGAGGTCGGCTCGTCGAGCAACAGCACGGACGGTTCACGCAGCAGCGCCCGTGCCAACAGCAGGCTTTGACACTGGCCACCCGACAGCCCGGCGCCACCTTCACGCACCAGGTGGTCCAACCCCATTGGCAAGGTCTGCACGAACCCCCAGGCACCCGCCAGACGCATGGCGGCGATCAGTTGTTCGTCGCTCGCACCGGGCGAAGCCAGCCAGAGGTTTTCCCTCAGCGTGCCGTGGAACAGCCTTGCTTGCTGACTTACCAGCGCAACATCACGCCGGACGTCAGCCGCATCCAGGTGGCCCATATTGATGCCATCGAGCAGCACGGCACCATTGCCGGTTTCCGTCAGGCCCGCCAACGCGCGCAAGAGCGTGGATTTCCCGGAGCCATTCTTGCCCAGCACGGCTATGCGCTCGCCCGCAGCGATCTTCAAGGCGCCAACCTGCAGCACCGGAGTCTCGGGCTCGTAGCCGAATACCGTGTCGCGGAACTCGTAGTTTCCCTGGATGGCCGGACGATGCACCTTGCGTTCGCCCGCCTGGTCCAGCGGCAGTTTCATGATCTGGTCCAGCCCTTCCTTGGCAACCTTGGCCTGTTGCCAGCGGTTCAGAACCTGGCCCAGCTGGGCCATGGGCGAGATCATGCGTGAAGACAGAATGGACGCAGCCACCAGCACGCCCGTCGTCATCTCGCCATCCATCACCATCGGGGCGCCGAAAAAGACCACGAAGGCAAAGACCGACGCCTGCACTGCCTGGATCCAGACCGTCAGGGTATGCGTCAAGTGACGCAGTTCCAGATTGCTCTCGGCAGTCACCTCGTTATAGTGGTTCCATTGATTCTGGAAACGCTGCTCGGCCTGCAACAGCTTGATGTCCTCGCTGCCCTGCACGGCTTCAACCATCACGGCGTGGCGCAATGACGATTCCTTGATCGCGGCGGCTGCCAGGCGGCGCAGGCGTTTTTGCATCAGCAGCCCCGGCAATACCAGCAAAACAGCCGCGACCAGGGGAATCCACACCATGCCGCCGGCAATCGCGGCAAAGACGATGCAGAACAGCACAAAGAAAGGCATGTCTGCCACAGCAGTCAATGTGGTGGACGTGAACATCTCGCGCACGCCCTCGAGCTCGCGCAGCTGCGACAGGAAAGTCCCGGTGGCCTTGGGCTTGGCGGCGGTACGCACGCGCAAGGCATGCCCGAAGACGGCATCCGAAATTCGCAGGTCGGCCTGCTTGCCCATCCAGTCAGTGATCGTCATGCGAGCGCGCCGCAAGGCAAAATCACAGGCCAAAGCCAGCAGTACGCCACCAAACAGCACGTAGAGCGTGGGCATGGAGCCCGATGGAATGACTCGGTCGTATACCTGCATGGAAAACAGGACGCCAGCCAAGGCCAACAGGTTGGCCACCAGCGAGGCCAGCATGATGTAGCCATATGGCCGCAGATCGGGCAGTGCCAGACGGCGGAACCAGCTCTCGTCCACATCCGCCGCCATTTCCGCCACCCGGCTGTCGCCCGGCAAATGCCGCGGGCGGCACAGCACCAGCGCCTGCGCCTGCTCACGCAGCTCATCCATGGCCACACGTGTCAACATGCCCTGGTCGCCCGCGAAGCCCAGCACGCACTCCTGCGTGTTTTCGGCATATTCATGCAGGACGGCCAGCTGGCCGTCCTGCATGAGCACGATCACAGGCAGCAGCCAAGGGGTCAGGCGTGAAAAATCCGGGGTGGCATAACGCAAATCCATCCCGGCCTGGCGCGCCATCTGGCGTACCATCTCGCGCTCGTCACCGTTCTGTGACCACACCGCCGATACCCGGATATGCTCTGGCGAAACCTCAAGGCGGTAATGACGAGCCAGCTGCAGCAGGGCCTCCATCCAGCGCTCGCGCACCGCGTCGCGCTGCCATCCTGCATCAGTTTCCGTCATCCACTGCCTCCCAATTCATGCTCCGTCCACCGCCCAGGCCCATGAAACGGCGCAAACCGCCCGACAATTGCAGGCAATCGAGCTGCAACAGGCTGGTATCGAAACGATGGTTGATGGTTTCCATGCGCGCCTGGTGCAATTCCTGCTCCGCATTGAGCAGGTCCAGCAAGCTGCGCGTTCCCAGATCCAGGTACTGCTTGCGATACAGGTCACGTGTCTGGCGCGTGCTGCGCTCGCGTTCGAGCAGGATATCCTCGCGCTCGTTGCCGCTCAGCGCCCGCGTTACCGTCTCGTACAGGCTGCGCTCAGTCTTGACCCTGACCTTTTCCATGGCGGCATCAGCTGCTCCGGTGGCGTAGCTTGCAGCCCGGCGCTGCGCCACTGTCGCGCCACCCTGGTAGATCGGTGCGCTGACTTCCAGCGCGACGGTCACGCCATCGCCCGTATACGAGGAAGGCATGGAATTGAGCGCCTTGCTGGATTGCCCCTTGATCGAAAGGGTTGGCAGCCCGTTGGCGCGCGCCTGCTCCTGTTCCGACTGGGCCCGCATGCGTTCGGCCCGCGCTTCCAGCATCGCCGGTATGTTGTCCCATTGCGGCTTGGCCGTCATGCAGGAACGCCCCAGGGCCAGCGGCAATTCCTCATCCATCTCCGGCGGCTCGCGCAGGCCGGTCAGCGACTGGAGATTGCTCAGCCAGCGCGCCCGCTCTGTCTCCATTGACAACACCGTCGCGCGCGCGGCAGACAGGCGTGCCTGGGCTTGCACCGTATCCGACTGATTGCTGGCGCCCAGTTCATTGCGCCGCCGCGCCAGGTTGGCAATCGCCGAGACGCCATCGACTTGCTCACGCGCCACGCGCAGCAATTGCGCATATCGCAAGGCCTCAACCACAGACCCGGCAGTATCGCGTGCGACCTCGTCCACCATGGACAGCAACCCGGCCTGGGCCACCAGTTCTCCGGCCTGAGCGATCCCGACCGACGCTGAAACCTTGCCGAAGTCATACAACATCTGCGATACCGAGAAATTCAGCGTCTGCACATGCCGGCGCGTGGAGCCACTGTCAGTATTGGAATTGAACTGAGTGCTGACACCCCCCTGGATCTGCGGCAGATAGCCTGCCTTGGCCACCCGGATCTGTTCGCCCTCCTGCAGAATGCGGCCCAGTTCCTGGTTGATGGCAGGATGCCAGTCCACGGCCATGCCCACCAGCTCTTCCAGTGGCAAGGGACCCGCAGGCACTTGCGCGCCTTCGTGCTGCGCCAGCGTTTCCTGGCGTACTTTGAACAACTCGGCCAGCGACGCTGGTGCGGGCGGAATCGGCGGCGGCAAAGCGGCAACGGGCAGCGTATCCTCAGCCTCCACTTCGGCCTGCGGCACCTCGTTGATTCCGGCACCGGTATTTTCCGCGAACCCTGTCGGGGTTTCGTCCGGCTCTTCTGGAGCCTGCCGAGGCATATCATTAACGACCGGCTCGGCTGCCTGTTGCATGTCTTCCCTTGCAGCCAGATCCGCCGCCGTCGGCGAGTCTGGCCCTGACACCTCGATATCCGGCACCGTTTCCAACGGTAGCGCTTGCGCTGGCGTCGCTCCGGCCGCCCCGTCGGCCGCGCTTTGCCAGACCGTCAGGTCCGGAACAACCAGCGGCAGGCTATCAACGGGCAAAAGGCGCCGATGGGCGCCCAGTTCCTGTGCCTGCACAACGCCATCGGGGGCATGCAACATCCATGCCCCCGCACAAGCCAGGGCCAATGCCCTGGCACACCAGCGTCCGCCGCGCCGGCGGACGCTTGAGCCGTATGGCCCTGCCTCAATAGACCAATGCATTTTGCTGCAGCAAGTCGTCCAGGGAAACACTGGCCGGGCCAGCTGCGATGGCATCGTCGATACCGCTTTCCGGCGTGGCGGTAGCAGCAACCGGAGCGGCAAAAGCCTCTTCGACACCATCCACGACGCCACCGGCTGCGGCCGGCGTATCCTGCAACAGGCCATCGAGGTCGATACCGGAATCGGACAGCAACGGCGTGCCAGCATCAGCTGCCGGTGTATCCGTATGCTGCGTTTCTGCCGACTGCAGCAGGTCCAGCATCAGGGAACCGTCCTCGCCCTGGCTGGCAGCATCCTGCGAGTCGCCTTCATGGCCCTCGTCGGAATCATCTGCCTGGTCCGCCACGGCATCGGCCGCGCCCGCGTCGTCGGTCACGTCATGCTCGAGCACCGCAGCCTTGGCGGCAGCAGGCTCGACGACCTCGCCCTTGATGTCGATCGTCAGTTTGGCCTGCGAACTCTGGTTGCGGTCGGCATCATAAATTTCGTACACGAAGACATCACTCTTGCCTACGTTGGCTGTGTCCGCAAACGCCTGGTATGAATAGCTGCCATCCGCATGCACGGTCAAAACGCCATACTGCCCCTCGATTTCGGTCGAACCCTCCGCAGCAACCGCCTTGCCGTTGACCGTATTCAGGCGCGTCGAATCGTAGGTTGCGTCGTCCTGCATCACGTTGCCCGACACGGCCTCAACCGTGATGTCGTCCGGACCAGCGGTATTGATGTCCGTCACCAGATAGCTGGTAGTCGATACCTTGATGGTCTCCAGCAGGCTGATGCCGCTGGTTTCCTCGACCAGCACCTTGTATTTGCCCTCGGGCAGCACCACGCCATCAATCTTGACGCTCGGGCTCAGGCCAAGCAGATTGATGCCGATGAACTTGTCCTTGAAGCTCTGATACGGCGCCCACTGGCCATCGGGCAGTTCGTAGTAGATATGGACGCTCACGGTGGTCAGCAATCCCAGCACGCCGCCTGCCTTGACCTTGAAGCCGACAGTATGGGTCTGCCCCGAACCGACATTGATGTCGAAGGAAGACGTTCCAGTCAACAGGTTCAGGTCCAGCAGGTCAACGCCCAGCACCTTGTTCAAGCCAACCTTCAACAGGTTCAGGCTGAGATCGGACTTGGCATAGGCCGAGTCGGAACTGACGTTCTTCGGGCCGACCGCAATCGCCATGCTGGCATCCTGCGCGTCATCGTTCGCCTGAATGCGCGCCGGCTCACCCGGTGCAACCGCAGAAGCCGGGTCAGACTCATTGCCAGCCTCATCCTGCAGGCTCACCTTGAATTCGGTGCCGGCCGCCGGCGGAGTATTGAACACCACGACGAAATTGCCGTCGGCATCCACCTTGCCGGTCAGATCGTGCCCATTGCCATCCTGCACGGCATTGCCATCCTTATCCTTCAGGATGACAGTCGCCCCCGCTTCGCCCTTGCCGGTCAAAGTCTTGCCATCCGGCAGGAAGGCAACATCGGTAGGCGCGTCCGGGGCCTCGGTATCCGGATTGGTCGGAGTGCCCGGCGCTGTGACAGAGGCCGGATCAGACTCGTTGCCCGCCGCATCCTTCAGGCTGACATGGAATTCGGTGCCAGCGGCAGGCGCAGGTTCGAACACGACAGCAAATTCGCCATTGGCACCAACCTGCGCCGTTACCACCTGACCGTTGGCATCCTTGACGAGATTCCCATCCTTGTCCTTGAGCACCACCGTGGCGCCCGCTTCGCCCTTGCCCGTCAGCGTCTTGCCGTCTTCGGCAAAGGCCACGTCTGTCGGGGCTTCGGGTGCTTCCGTATCGGGGTTGGTCGGGGTACCAGGGGCCGTCACCGTCGTGGCATCGGACTCATTGCCTGCCGCGTCTTTCAGGCTGACCTGAATTTCCGTGCCGGCCGCTGGTGCGGGCTCGACCACCACCGAAAAGCTGCCATCGGCGCCCACCTGGCCCGTCACCGGCTGACCATCGGCACCCAGCACCGGGTTGCCGTCCTTGTCCTTGAGCACCACCGTAGCGCCCGCTTCGCCCTTGCCCGTCAGCGTCTTGCCGTCTTCGGCAAAGGCCACGTCTGTCGGGGCTTCCGGCGCTTCCGTATCGGGGTTGGTCGGGGTACCGGGGGCCGTCACTGTCGTGGCGTCGGACTCATTGCCTGCCGCGTCCTTCAGGCTGACCTGGATTTCCGTGCCGGCCACCGGCGCGGGCTCGACCACCACCGAGAAGCTGCCATCGGCACCCACCTGGCCCGTCACCGGTTGACCATCGGCACCCAGCACCGGGTTGCCGTCCTTGTCCTTGAGCACCACCGTGGCACCTGCTTCACCCTTGCCCGTCAGCGTCTTGCCATCTTCGGCAAAGGCCACGTCTGTCGGGGCTTCCGGCGCTTCCGTGTCGGGGTTGGTCGGGGTACCGGGGGCCGTCACCGTCGTGGCGTCGGACTCATTGCCTGCCGCGTCCTTCAGGCTGACCTGGATTTCCGTGCCGGCCGCTGGTGCGGGTTCGACCACCACCGAGAAGCTGCCATCAGCGCCCACCTGGCCCGTCACCGGTTGGCCATCGGCACCCAGCACCGGGTTGCCGTCCTTGTCCTTGAGCACCACCGTGGCACCCGCTTCACCCTTGCCCGTCAGCGTCTTGCCATCTTCGGCAAAGGCCACGTCCGTCGGGGCCGCCGGGGCTTCCGTATCGGGGTTGGTCGGGGTACCAGGAGCCGTCACCGTCGTGGCATCGGACTCATTGCCTGCCGCGTCCTTCAGGCTGACCTGGATTTCCGTGCCGGCCGCTGGTGCGGGCTCGACCACCACCGAGAAGCTGCCATCGGCGCCCACCTGGCCCGTCACCGGTTGGCCATCAGCGCCCAGCACCGGGTTGCCATCCTTGTCCTTGAGCACCACCGTGGCGCCCGCTTCGCCCGTGCCCGTCAGCGTCTTGCCATCTTCGGCAAAGGCCACGTCCGTCGGGGCGTCAGGCGCTTCCGTATCGGGATTGGTCGGCGTACCGGGGGCCGTCACCGTCGTGGCGTCAGACTCATTGCCTGCCGCGTCCTTCAGGCTGACCTGGATTTCCGTGCCGGCCGCTGGTGCGGGTTCGACCACCACCGAGAAGCTGCCATCAGCACCCACCTGGCCCGTCACCGGTTGGCCATCGGCACCCAGCACCGGGTTGCCATCCTTGTCCTTGAGCACCACCGTGGCGCCCGCTTCGCCCTTGCCCGTCAGCGTCTTGCCATCTTCGGCAAAGGCCACATCCGTCGGGGCGTCAGGCGCTTCCGTATCGGGATTGGTCGGCGTACCGGGGGCCGTCACCGTCGTGGCGTCAGACTCATTGCCTGCCGCGTCTTTCAGGCTGACCTGGATTTCCGTGCCGGCCGCCGGTGCGGGCTCGACCACCACCGAGAAGCTGCCATCAGCACCCACCTGGCCCGTCACCGGTTGGCCATCGGCACCCAGCACCGGGTTGCCATCCTTGTCCTTGAGCACCACCGTGGCGCCCGCTTCGCCCTTGCCCGTCAGCGTCTTGCCGTCTTCGGCAAAGGCCACGTCCGTCGGGGCCGCCGGAGCTTCCGTATCCGGGTTGGTCGGCGTACCGGGGGCCGTCACCGTCGTGGCGTCAGACTCATTGCCTGCCGCGTCTTTCAGGCTGACCTGGATTTCCGTACCAGCCGCTGGTGCGGGTTCGACCACCACCGAGAAGCTGCCATCAGCACCCACCTGGCCCGTCACCGGTTGGCCATCGGCACCCAGCACCGGGTTGCCATCCTTGTCCTTGAGCACCACCGTGGCGCCCGCTTCGCCCTTGCCCGTCAGCGTCTTGCCGTCTTCGGCAAAGGCCACGTCCGTCGGGGCCGCCGGGGCTTCCGTATCCGGGTTGGTCGGTTCGCCAGGGGCCACGACCTTCGTCGGGTCAGACTCGTTGCCCGCGCCATCGGTCAGCGTTACGTCGAATTCCGTCCCCGCTGCGGGCGGCGGCTCGATCACGACGGAAAAATTACCGTCATCATCCACCTTGCCGGTAATCGGATCGCCGTTGGCATCCAGCACCGGGTTGCCGTCCTGATCCTTGACGTTGACCGTCGCACCCGGCTCGCCCTTGCCAACCAGAGTTTTGCCATCGTCGGCAAAGCCAACGTCGGTCGGAGCACCCGGCGCCTCGTTGTCTGAGGGCTCACCGGAGCTGCCGGAGGAAGACAGGCTGTCGCGGAAGATCGCGATCCCGGCTCCGGCCAGAACGGCGAATGCACCAACCAGCCAGTTGAAATCATGTTCAGCGGCCCCGCCCGTCAATTCCACCGGCGCTGCGCTATCCCCACGCGCAGCCGCTTCTGCTTCGGCTTCGGCCAACGCATTGCGTTCGGTTTCATCAATCTGCGTGAACGAAAACTCAGACCAGGGCTGTTCGTACTGCCCCCAGTATTGCGTTCCGTCCGCGGCTTCCAGCACCAGTTCGCTACGCGTGCCGTCTTCGGCAACCTTGAAAAAATCAAGAACGGAAACATTTTTTCCGTTCTCCAGTTTCAATATCAGGTTATTGCCAGATTTTTCGTATGCCGTCACCAGCTCCGGCGAAATCGGCAACTTGACGATGCTGGGCTCTACCAGGGATATATTGCTGCCAGGGAAATTCCCGATTTCATCTGCAACAGTCGGCATACTCATCACCTTTAATTGAATAAATTTTTACCTGGCGCAGAACCACCGGGCCAGCAAGGGCTGACGGATCACCGGGGGTTCGACTAGCGAAAATGCGCAACCGCCGCCTTTGCAGGCCGCGTCATCACTGCGCTTGCCGAGTTGTTTCCGCTCGCCCGGCACAACGTATAAACGCTGTTTCCATACGGGCATCATGGTTTCTTCAACCTATGGCAAGCCATTCCAGGAAAAATTCTAGCAACAATAAAATTGCTGTTTTTTGATATTCAAAAAAATGTGAACAGTTAAATGCCGAGCCAATTCATTCCATCTTTTAATGGACTCAACAGATATTAATTAAATTAGTAATAGCCCTGTCATTCTGGCAACAAACAACGAAAACTATTAAAAAAAAGCGGAATGATCCCGCTGCAACCCGAGAAAACCCTGAGCAGGCGGACAGAATAATTAAATTGCAAACAAACGAAAAATAGGCCCGCCTGGCCGTTGCGCCGCCGCTACCGCACAGCGCAAGACGTCCAGCAGACCAAGAGCACCTGCCGCGTCAGATAGGTCAGAATCGGTAGGTCAGGCCCAGCACCGGGCCACGCATGGTGGTATCGAAAACATGCCCGCCCGAGCGATAGTCCACGCCCAGCGCCTTGTAACCCGCCGATGCAGAGAAATGCTCGGAAACGTTGTAGCTGACAACACTCAGCAGTTCCCAGGTGAACCGGGCCCCGGCCCCCAGGCCGCCGATATCGGCCTGCACCTGCACCTGCCAGCGGTCATTCCAGCGATAGCGGAAGCGCCCGCCCAGAACAGGGTCTACCCAGGAAAAGCTTTCGCCATAAGACCGGCTGATATTTCCGTAGTGCACGTTTACGTCATTGGAAATATGCCAATAACGCAGTCCCCCCACCAGTTCCAGCACTTCCCGCTCGCCCTCATGCACCCGATAGCCCGCTTTCATGGATGCAGTGAATTGCCGGGTATCCGCCTTGCCGTCCACCCCTTGCGTACCATCAAGCACCGGCAACGGCCCACTTGTGCGGCTATCGGTAATATCGGTATAGGCCAGGTTGGCGGAAAAGACGTAATCGCCGCGGCGGCCCCAGACATCAATGAAGCCGCCGAAATTGAGATCATCAAAAATCTCGGAAAAGGGTTTGTCGACAGTCAGCGTGGGGCTGCGCCGAAACGGCGACACCGAACCATCCAGGCTTGCCGCCCAAAGATAGGGCGTGATTTGCAAGGCCCAGGAGGGCCTTGCCGCCGTATCGAACCGCAATTGCCGGCCTTCATCAGCCTGCGCTGTGGCCGTACCTGCCAGCAGGATCGTGCCCAGGAGCAGGGCCCGGGACTTGAATTTTTGCTTCATGACCATCATTTAAGTTCCAGCCCGCAAGCATATTGATACCATCTGCCTGCAGGGTGCCGCTGCGCCCGCCGCTTGCACCGTTATTCCATTTGCCCAGGGGGGCCTGCCAGGCCAGGGAATTCTACCCTGAGGCGTTGCCGTGCATTCATCAACCGCACGGCCTTTACAGGTGAGCCATGACGTCCCAACCCGCCATCGCCCCTCGGCATTCCGCCGCGCTGCATGCCGAAGTCAGGCGGCAACTTGATGCACTGATCGCGCAGATCGGCGCCAGCGCCCCTGCGCCAGCCCATGCCGGCGCAGGGGCCAGCCAGACCGCGCGCGCCGCCCATGCTGCAGCCCTGGATCAGCTGAACGCCTATCGGGCACAGCTGGACCGCGAACTGAAGAACCTGGAAAACGCAGCCGAATGGGATGTCTTTACCATCGCGCTCTACGGTGAAACCAACGCCGGCAAGTCGACCATTATCGAAACCCTGCGCATCCTGCTGGGCGAACCCGGCAAGCAGGAAGAACGCGCCCGTTTTCAGGCGCTGGCGCAGGACACTCGCCTGGACGAGCCTGCGCTTGAGAGCCAGGAACAGGCCTCGGAGCAACTGGCCCGGGATATACAGCAGGCCCGCGCCGCCCAGGATGCGGCGCAGCAACAACGCGCCGAAGCACGGACCGTAGCACGCCAGGAACTGGCCAGCCTGCAACAACAATGGCAGGCCAGGCAGCAAGCCCTCGGGTGGTGGCAGAAGATCATGCGATGGTTCCGTCCCTTGCCCGAAGCGCTTGGCCTGGCCCAGGCTACGCGGAACCTGGAAGCGCTACTGAGCACGCAAGCCCAGGCCGAGGAACGGGAAACGGCCGAGATCGCTGCGCTGGATCTCCGCCTGGCAGCCGCAGTCGCACACCAACGCGATTCGCTGTCACGCCACGCCGCGCTGGCCGAACTGCAGGATGGCGCCATCATCGGCCAGGGCCATGCCGATTTCACTCGCGCCGCCAGGCGGTACGAATTCGCAGCCAATGGGCAAAAGTTCGCACTGATAGATGTACCCGGCATAGAAGGCAAGGAAGCCGAGGTCCTGGCAAACATCCAGGATGCCATCCGCCAGGCTCACGCGGTGCTGTATATCACCCCCAAGGCTGCACCGCCCAACCAGGGCGATGGCGACGCCCCTGGCACGCTGGAAAAAATCGCCGACCATTTGTCCGACCAGGCCGAAGTCTGGTCCGTTTTCAACAAGCGGATCACCAACCCACTGGCCTTGCAGGGCGCGGCGCTCACCGACCCGGATGAAGCACGGGGCCTGCTGGAACTCGAAACGCAGTTGCGCGCGCAACTGGGCAGCAGCTACCGCGATACCATCAGCATCAGTGCGCTGCCCGCATTCTATGCCGTAGCCGACTGCCTGCTGCCAGGCAGTTCCGCCTACCGCGCACGCGCCAAGTTCCGGGCTGCCATGACGCCGGAACAGCTGCTGGAAAAAAGCAATATGCATGCTTTCTGCCGCTTCATCAGCATCGACCTTTGTCAGGGCTATCGCGAGAAAATCCGCCAGGCCAATACCGGCAAAATCAACGCGGCCCTGCTGCGCGGCCAACAATTGCTGCAGGATATCAGCAACCAGTTGGCGCAAGCGGCATCCGGCCTGGCCAAACAGGCCGCCAATGACAGGCGGGAACTGGATGCCATCTGCACCAGTACGGAAAAGCACCTGTGCACCGCCAGCCATGACGTGTTGGAGAACGAACGCATACAGCTGCGGCGCCGCATCCATGACGATATCGACCAGAACATCGGCAACGATGCCTTCAAGCGCAAGCTGCGCCGCCATACCGAAGACAGCGGTGCAGCGCTCGCCCAGGCGCTGACGGCCGCGGTTACCCCGATACTCGCGGCGTACCAGCAGCAATTGGAACAACTGGCGCAACGCTCGGCCATGCAGACCGAACACATGCTGGTCCAGGCCCTGCCCCAGCGCTTTCATCCTGCCTTGCCGCCCGTGGATCTCAAATTCCACTTGCGCCGCAATATTTCGACTGTCAGCCTCGCTTCCACCCTGGGTGGCGCCGCCCTGCTGGCCTGGAACCCGGCAGGCTGGATCCTGGCCGCCATTGGCGCGGCAACGCTGGCGCTCAGTCTCTACAACTCAGTACGAGGCTTCCTCAGCACCAGTCACAGGCAGGCACAACAACGCCAGGCAGCCGATGACAATATCAGCCGCATGTTCGGTACATTGACGGAAAGCCTGGATGAGCAGATGGAAACACTTGCCCAGGAGATCCGGCAGGCCTCGGAACCCGTGCGCAGCCGCCTGGACGCGCCTGTGCAATCCGTGCGCCTGATACGCAACGCCATGCAGCAGGCCCACGACGGTATTGCCGGCCTGCGCAGACGCCTGCCCTGACCTTTTCACGGATAGCAACATGAGCCAGACGCTGGACACCTTCAACCGCCAGAAACAGCAAGCCCTGGCTTTGCTGAACGAACTTGCCAGCTTCCTGCAGCAGGGCCGGGAACTGGGTGTGGAACTGCCCGCTGCGCTGGCAGGCAAGCTGGACAAAGCCAGGCAGGACATCGGCCAGGAAAAATTGCGCATCGCCCTGGTGGGTGGATTCTCGGAAGGCAAAACGGCACTGGCGGCCGCCTGGCTGGAGCGCCTGGACGAAAGCACCATGCATATCAGCCAGCGTGAATCCTCCAACGAGGTGCAACGCTACGACATCGGCGACATGCTCGAACTGGTTGATACGCCGGGACTGTTCGGCTTCAAGGAACAATTCAACCCGGATAGCCGCGCCATTGAGAAGTACCGCGACATCACCCGCCAATATGTCAGCGAAGCGCATCTGGTGCTGTATGTCATGAATGCCACCAATCCGGTAAAGGCCAGCCATGAGGAAGAGCTTCAATGGCTGTTCCGTACCCTGGGCCTCCTGCCTCGCACCTTGTTCGTGCTGGGCCGCTTCGACGAGGTGGCCGACCTCGAGGACGAAGAGGAATACCAGGAAAAACTCGCCATCAAGCAACACAGCGTCACGGAGCGCCTGGATGCCATCCTGGCGCTTTCCGCCCAGGAACGCGCGGCCCTCAGCATCGTCGCGGTTGCTGCCAATCCTTTCGGCCTGGGCACGGCGCACTGGTTGCAGCACCTGGAACAATTTCGGCAGCTATCCCACATCGGCGCACTGCAGACCGCCACACAACAGCGCATCAGCCAGAGTGGCGGCCCGCTGGCGCTGGCCCAGGCCATGCGGCACAGCATCGTCTCCGATCTGCTTGAACGACAGTTGCCGCTGGCGCGCCGCAGCGCGGCCGATCTGCTGCAAGAAAGCAGGCAACTGGACGCCATACGCCGGGGCCAGCAAGGTGAAATCCATCTGGTACAGCAGAAAATCGCCCAGGCCCGCGTTCGCCTGAGCGGCAAGATTGTGCGTTATTTCGAAGAACTGATTCTTCAGGCCCAGGGCACGACCCCCGATACCTTCACCGATTTCTATCACCGTGAGATCGGCTCGGAAGCCAGCCTGGTGCGCCAGCGCCTCAAGGAATACTTTGTCGAAGAAGTCAGCAGTATTACCGAAGACCTGAACCGCATACAGATCACGCTGGAATCCGGGATCTCACACTTCAACAGTACGGCAGCGACACTGGGCAAACACGGGCTGCACTACCTGACGGGCAGCAACCTGATCAGCACGCAAAACATCCTGGCCGCGCGTGACGGCCTGAGCAGCATCGCCAAAACCATGGGCATGGATATCGGCAAGTACCTGGTATTCAAGTCCTTCGGTGCGGTCAATCTCGCCAAGGGCATCAATGGCATGCTCTCCATCCTGGGTCTGGCGCTGGAAGTCTGGGACACCTGGCAACAGGAACAGCGCAAACGCATGTTCCGCGCTGCCGTCGACAAGCTATGCGAACAGATGGCTGAAGAAAGCCGCAACCTCGTCGCCAGCATCGAAAGCGAAAGCTTCGAGGCGAGCTTCTTCCCCAGCCTGGCGCCCTTGCAGGCCCAGTTACAGGAAATCTCCTGCGAACTCGACGAACTGCGCCAGCGGCTGGCCCGCTTCGAGCAGTGGCGCCAACAAGGTGAGCGCATCCATGCCGCCCGCCTGGATACGCTGACCCATGCAGGAGAACCCCTGCCAGCCACCTCCGTGCCAGCGCAAACGCAGAACACACGACCGCCCGCCATCGCCCCCCTGCCCCCCGCTGCGCCGGCCTTGGCCTCGCCTTCCACCGCCGAGCCGCCCCGCCAGACGCCGTCTGGCGCCTCGCCCCAGACGGCCCCAGAGCAGGATGTCCCTGCCAGCCCGGCGCGAAAAAATTTTTGGAAGCGCTGGTTCAACTGAGCCCAGACCCAGCAACCCTGCTGGCGGCCCGCCCTGCCGCAGCTGCGGACATGAAAACACCCCGCAAACCGGACTGCGCGTCCGCCTCGCGGGGTGTGGCTGCAAAACTCCTGCCGAACTGGCAAGAGGTAATGCATTTTTTTATCGTTTACAGGCCTTCGTCAGCCTGCTGGCCCTTCTGGTACACGGTATAAACCACCACCGGAATCGAAAGTTCGCCCAGATATTGCTGCACCAGGGGTTGCACTTCATCCCATTCCAGACCGCCAACACCCGTCGCCAGGCGCGGCAGTGCCAGACTGGTGATGCCTTCTTTCTGCACCAGTCGCACCAGGTTCTGCAAGGCGTGGCGCACATTTTCCAGCGTTGCCTTGCCAGGCTTGGCCGTCGGGCCTTCGCCCACGCTGTTTTGCGTGACGAGGTTGACGATGCGGCGCGTGCCACCCTGCTCATCCACACCTGCCCAGGCCCATACCTCGCCCGGCTCGATCGCCTTGGAACGCGTGTCGTGACGGTAATCACGCACCAGCGAAGGCCAACGCTCGCGCAGCGCAAGCGCCAGGCCGCTGTCAAAAGGATCATTGGCCGCAATACCGTGCGCCAGCAGGTCAGCCTTGGTCAGCAGAATATCGCCAGTCACTTCCTTGATCAATTGCGTTCTCCCGTTAATGGCGGCACGCCGGAGCCATGCCGGCTTGGCACCGCCAGGATTGGGGAGCCTTGGGCTCCCATTCAAAAACCATTTCGTCCCGGAGCAGGAATTTCGATTCCCCAACCGAAGCGTCAATCTTTCAATTCCATTATAGGAAGCGTCGCCGGAATCTCTACCCGCCCTGTTTGATACAGCGCAAGCCCGGCGCACATATATTTCCGGCCACACCATCCCGGCGCCGGAAAAATACCAGCATTCGTTTTTTGACCAGGAATACCAAGATTGAATCCCACCCACAACAATGCCGCTATCGGCATAATTTTGCAGCCTGAATTTATTTAACGTTTTTTTCGCGTCGTCATTAATCCCACATTTTTCCGGGCACCCTTAACCATGCATGGCAAAAATCAAGCGGATATTCCCTGAGCTTCAACAGCTTTTTTGCAATTCTTCACAAAGCAAACGAAAAAAAGCAGCACAGTTTTGGGACTTCGATAAACCCCTTTAGAATGAGGGAATAAGAGTTTTCCCAGCGCCAGGCGGCCATGCCCACGCGGCCCGACGGTTCCCCCAGACTCGCTTGCACCCAAGACCTATGCCGCGCCAGATCAGCGACCGGACCTACTATTTTCTCGCCGCCCTCATTGGCACCCTGACTGGCTTGCTGGGCAGCGCCTTCCACAGCCTCGTCGACCATGCCCTGGCATGGAGCCGCCAGTTGCCCACGGCCTTGCAACTCTCCGGCCCGGCGCTTTATGTCGTCATGGGCGTGTTCTCGGCTTTGATGTTCTGTGGCGCCGTTGCGCTGGTGCGGCGTTTCGCCCCTGAAGCGAGCGGCTCCGGCGTACAGGAAATAGAAGGCGCCATGCAGGGGCTGCGGGACATCCGCTGGCAGCGCGTCCTGCCCGTCAAATTCATTGGCGGCACCATGGCGCTGGGCGCCGGGCTGGTCGGCGGCCGGGAAGGGCCGACCATCCATATGGGGGCGTCCATCGCCAAGGCCATGACTTCGCGTTTCTCCCTGGCCGCCGAACAGGCTCGCGCGCTCTGGGGCGCTGGCGGCGCCGCAGGCCTGACCGCCGCTTTCAATGCGCCCCTGGCTTCCATTGCCTTCATCATCGAAGAAGCACGCGACGCATTCCCGTACCGGATCAATACCTATGGCGCGGTCATCATTGCCTGTGGCTTCAGCGCACTGACCACTACCGCCCTGACAGGTGCCACGCCCTACATGGCCATGAGCGCCGATCAAATACCCACATATTTCCTGCCGGCCTTCGTCGGGCTGGGCCTGGTGCTGGGCGTCCTGGGGGTCCTGTTCAACCGCACCATCATCGCTGGCCTGGAAATTGCCCGGCACGTCGGGCTGAAAGCTTCACCCTACCTGATCCCGGCGCTGCTGGGCCTTATTATCGGCCCCATGCTGGTCCTGTTTCCCGAAGCCACCGGAGGCGGCGAATCCCTGGCCGTCGCGCTGGTCAGCAACCCCTTGCCCATCGGACTGCTGGGTCTGGTGATCCTGCTGCGTTTTTTCATGACGGCAGCGAGCTACTCCACCGGCGCCCCGGCCGGCATTTTTGCGCCCATCCTGGCCTTGGCCACAACCAGCAGCATTCTTTTCGGAACCTTGCTGGGCCATGTCGTCACACTGCCGCCAGGCGCCATGGTTGCCTTTGCGGCAGCCGGCATGGCCGGATTATTCTCCAGCACGGTACGCTCCCCGCTGGTCGGCATCGTGCTCGTGCTGGAACTGACAGGCACCTACGCCCTTGCCATCCCTTCGCTCCTGACCGCCATCACAGCGCATCTGGTCGCAGCCGGCCTGGGTGGCAAGCCTATCTATGAAGTCCTGCTGGCCAGAACCCTGCGCCTGGCGGGCCAGGCAATGCCGGAAAAAAACGCGGCAGCCCACCCGGAAAAACAGGACTAGTTACCTGATTGGCCGCTGGACTGGCCGATCCCTCGGCCGATGGTTGGGCTCGCCCACTGGCGCGCAAAGCAGCGTTCTGCCAGGAATACGCATAAGGCCAGCCAGAGCGCGCTCACCGCGAAACCTGCCACCACATCGCTGAAAAAGTGGACATGCAACAGAATGCGGCTGGCACCGATGGCTGCCACCAGACCGGCCGACACGGCGACGCAGGCCATGTGCCAGCGCTCGGGCAACAAGCGCAGCAACAGATAGCAGCCGAAGCCATAAACGATCAAGGATGCGGACGCATGGCCGCTGGGGAAACTGAAACCCGTGGCTTCGATGTAGCCATGGCTGTGCTCCGGACGGACCCGCTGGAAAATATGCTTGAGCACCCAGTTCAGCGCCCCGCCACCAGCCGTTGCCAGCACCGCCGTTCCCAACAACAACCACCGCTGGCGCCATGCCAGCAAAGCCAGCATGAGCACAGACAACAGCAGCAGGAAATAGCGGTCGCCCAGAAAGGTAAACCATGACAGGCCGGCCAGCAGGCTGCCTGGCATCTGCTCGCCCAGGGCCTGCGCCAGCGCGTTATCGAAGGCCACCATTCCCCCGGGCTGGGCGACGGCAGCCGCCAGCAGCAGGAACAGCGCTGTCATGGCCAGCGCGAAACCGCCATATAGCGCCGTACGGCGCCACCCTGGCTGCAAACCCGCCAGGCAACGCCAGGATAGCGCTGCCAGCACGGCCACACCGGCCGGCATGAAAAAAAGCCAATAATAGGGATGGGCTGCAGCCCAGGATGCATATTCAGTCATGATTCATGGATGCCCATGCAGCGATAACGTTCCCCATCGCCACCAGGCATATCTTGGTCCAAACATTCAGTAAGCATGCGCCGGCAAGCGCGTCCGGCGCTTCAGCCGGCCACTGCCGGCCTATCTATGGATACGGCGTCTGGCAGGCGCCGCCTCAATCCCGCAAACGCTGCTCCAGCCTGGCCAGATCGTTGCGGGCATCACGCAGACGCTCATCCAGGCGGCGCAGTTCACGCCGCAGGCGCTGACGCTCTTTGTCGTCATCCGCCTTGTCCAGCTTGCTTTCCAGCCTGTCTTGCTCTGTATGCAGGGAAACGATGGCTTCCTCCGCCTGGTACACCGAGTACCCCGCCCGGTAGTTGGTCTCGAATGCCATGGATTGCTTCACCGGGCAGGTCTGGGCGTAATAACGGCCTTCACGCCCCCAACGCTTGCCATTTTCCGGCGTGCAGAACAGCAGGATGCCGGCATCGTAACCAGCCATGTATTGTTTTTCATCGGCTTCGACACCGATTTTCTCGCAGGCTTCGCGATCCTTGATGAAGTTGGAGCGTGGCTTGCCATTGACGGCCTCGCGCATTCCCTGTTCATGCCAATCGGCTGTCAGACACTCCTCCTCAGACATGGCCGCACATCCGCCCAACCCTGCCACCATGCCCAGAACCAGCAAAGTGTATTTAACTTTCATTCGCATCAATCCAGCATCTTCCCGAGTCAATCCGCCATTTTCCCCGTCCCCGGCCATTCTGGCTACTCTCATGCCACGCAAGGGCTGCCTACCCGCCCTGAATCCGCCCTGAGGCGGCCGCGCCAGCACGACGCGAACCAGCGGCCCGCCGGTAATGCAACAGACTGGCGATGGCAGCGAATATCCGTTACTTTTGCGCATTACCAGCCTCGCCTGGGGCGGCTTTCCCTCCCGCCGGCCGCTAGAACCATTGTTGGCAGAATGAATAACACTGAATCCCGCTGGAAGTATCTGATGGCCCGCACACTGAATTTGCTCGGTGTGCTGGCCTCTCTCGTCCTGATCGTCAGTATTTCCTTCGAAGCATTTTCCAATTCCGCATTTACCGGCGACACCATTTACACCAAGATTCAATTGGGTGTTTGCCTTTATTTCCTGCTGGATTTTCTCCTGCTATTTATCATCGCCCGGGACCGGCTGAAATTCTTTTTCAAGAATTTTGTCCTGATCATTCTTTCCGTCCCCTATTCTTATCTCATCACGCGATTCTCGCTGGATTTCTCCAGCGAGGTGCTCTACCTGTTGCGCTTCCTGCCCATCATCCGCGGCGGTGCGGCACTCATCATCCTGGTGCAGATGGTGGTCAGCAATCGGGTATCGGGGCTTTTCATTACCTATCTGGCAATTTTCTTTTCCATTACCTATTTCGAAACGCTGATCTTCTACGTCTTCGAAGCCGGTATCAATCCCTTGGTGAAATCCTACCCCGATGCACTCTGGTGGGCCTCGATGACCGTCACCACCGTCGGCTCCAACATTATCCCGGCCACTACCATAGGAAAAATCTGTACCGCCACGCTGGCCGTGGTGGGCATGACGACCTTCCCCATCTTCACCGCCTACATCACCACCGTCATCCACAACCTGAACGACAGGCAGAAGAAAAGACAACTGGCCGAAAAACAGGCAGCCTACCAACAGGCCACGGCTGCGGCCCGGCAGGCCACAACACAAGTCACTACTCAGGCCACCGCCGCTGCTCAGCCGCAGAACCTGCCCGCGCCACAGGGCTAACGGGTCAATGCCAACGGTTCGCTGATGGCGGAGTATGGCCCCATGCTTTCGGGTTGTCGCACGCCACAGCGCCTGCCATTGCGGCAAGCAAACCTTCATGATTTTTCTGTATCACGCCAGGGCGGCAAAGGCCATGCCTGCCATGCCCTGGCGCCTTACCGCTGGCTGCCGCTATCGCTGTCCGTGCGCCGGCTGCGGCGGCGGGCCGCCCGCAAGCGCAACTGCCCGGCAATACCGGCGGGAAAGAAATACACGCTCAGCACGAACAGTACGCCGAACCAGAGCAGCCAGCGTTCCGGCGCAGCCAGGGCCGCCACAAAGGAGTCTGCGGGCAAGGCCGCAGCGATCGCCCTGAGCACGTCCTGCAAATAATTCTGCGCCAGCAGGAACGCCACGACGCCAACGACCGAGCCATACAGGGTGCCCATGCCGCCGATGACACACATCAGCAGGATAAAAACCATCAACTCGAAATTCAGCGTATTTTCGGGGTTGACGTAGCGGTTGAACAAGGCGAACAAGGCCCCCGCCAGACAGGCAAGCAAAGAGGCGAAACACACGGTCGCCGTGCGGTAGAGGACGGTGCGGTAACCCAGCGCCTGAGCCCGGAATTCATTTTCCCGAATGGCCTGCAATACGCTGCCGAACGGGGAATTGACCATGCGCAGCAAGCCCAGGAACACGATGACACTGGCGCCGAAGACGATGTAATACATCATGACCCTGCCCGTCAGCCGCACCTGGAACACGGCATTGCGCACGGCATCGACCCAGCCTGCATCGCCTGCCAGCCAGGCGCCCAGGAAGCGTCCGGGGCTCCAGCCATACAGCACTGCGTCACTGACGCGCCAGGCCGGCCCCAGTTCGCGAGGCACCTGCACGCGCAGGCCATCTTCGCCGCCAGTGACAGCATAAAGCTGGTTGACCAAGCTCAGGAAGGCAAATGCCACGGCCAACGTGACCAGGGCGAAGAAGATGGCCTTCACGCGCAAGGACAGCAAACCAAGCAGCAGCGACAGCACCAGCGTCAGCAATAAAGCCAGTGCCAAGCCGGTGAACACAGCGCCGAAGTTGCTGCCATGGGCCCCCAGGGCCATGGCCACGCCATAGGCGCCTATGCCGAAGAACATGGTATGGGCGAATGAAACGATATGGGTATAGCCCAGCATCAAGTCGTAGGACGCCACCACGATGATGAAGATGCAGATCATCCCCATCATGGTGAAGGCCCGCGTGCCATCAAACAGAAAGGGGCCGAATGCCAGGCAGCACAGGATCAGAAGCAGCAGCGCGACCAGTGCGCGGCTACGCGGAAAATCGGCAGACAACAGGTTTTGCAGCATATACCCCCCATAACCACAGACCGGTGCGCGCCAGGCCTGGCTAAACCTTGATGACCGGAATCAGCCCCTGCGGCCGCCACATCAGCACGGCCACCATGAGCCCGACCGTTGCCACCGCCGCCAGCCGGGGTTCGAGGTAGCCGACATAAAGATTGATCAGCCCCACCATGATTGCGCCGTAAAAGCAGCCCCGTATCGAACCCAACCCGCCCAGGATGATGACCACGATCACGGAAATCATCAGTTCATCACCCATTTGCGGAAAGATGATTTCGCGATACATGGCCCACATGGCGCCTCCCAGGCCGGCCAGCGCCGAACCGGCGATGAACACGCCCAGGAACAGCAAGCGGATGCGATAGCCATGGATTTCCACCATTTCACGGCTTTCCACCCCGGCCCTGATCAGGATGCCCAGCCGCGTGCGCTCTATGACCCAGCGCAGCCCGGCGTATACCGCCAGACCAACCACCACGGCGGCCAACCGGTATTTTTCCAATGCCATCCCGCCGATCACCACGGCGCCACGCAGCACTTCCGGGCGCGGCACCGGAATTTCCCTATGGCCCCAGATCACTTCTATCAATTCAAAAACGATGATGGCGCCACCCACGGTCATCAGAATCTGCTTCAGGTGGTCGCCATAGACCGGCCGGATAACCAGCCGTTCGAATACCAGGCCCAGCAGCCCGGACAGCAACGCGGCAAACCCCAGCGCAGCCAGCACGGCCAGCAGATTGGCCGCCGCCGAGGTGCTGCGCGCCGCATCGGCCAGCCACATGCCCAGCACCGTCATTCCCGCGAACGCCCCGACGGAAATAAAGGCGCCATGGGCCAGGTTGAGTACATTCATCAGGCCGAACGTAAGGCTCATGCCCGAGGCCATCAGGAAGACCATGGCCCCCATCGCCAGGCCGCTGATGGTCAGCACTACCCAGGTATGCCAAGGCATCAAGGCCAGGGGAACCAGCAGCATCAGGCCCAACAGGAAAACCGGAGGATGGGCTGCCGGCAATTGCAGCAGCTGGCGCCAGGACGCGCGGTCCGGGCCATCCGGCCCGGCCTGGGCCGCTGGGATTGCGCCACGGGTATCGGGTACAGGCATGCTTTGCCCCTATCGCTATTGATGCGCCCCCAGCCCAAGGCCCAGCAATTCATGCTGCAGGGCCTCGTCGCTGGCCAGCGCTGCCATGCTGCCGGTATGCACGATGCGGCCGTCATTCATGACGGCAACGGACTGCCCCAGGCGGCGCGAGAAATTGAAATTCTGTTCAACCAGCAGGATGGAAACCTGCTGTGCCTTGAGCTGCTCGAAGGCCTCGGCCAGATCATTGATAATGGCCGGCGCCAGGCCTTTGGTCGGTTCATCCACCAGCAGCAGTTCGCGCGGTTCGATCACGGCCCGCGCAATCGCCAGCATCTGTTTCTGCCCGCCCGACAGATTGCCTGCGGGCCGGTCCCAAAACTTTTTCAGTGGCGGAAACACGCCCAGTATCCAGTCCAGGCGGTCCGCATCCATGGCGCCGCCGATGGCTGCCAGCACCAGGTTTTCACGCACGGTCAGCATGCCAAAAATGCCCATGTTCTCCGGGACGAAGGCAATACCCCGCCGTGCAATGGCCGGTGTCGCGACCCCTTTGAGGCTTTGCCCCTGGAAATGCAGCTCGCCTTGCGTGACCGTCGTGAGGCCCATGATGGTGCGCAGCGTCGTGCTTTTACCCGCGCCATTGCGCCCCAGCAGCACCGTCAACTCGCCCTTGGGCACGAGCAGGTCGACACCATGCAGTATGTGGTACTGACCGATATCGGCATGCACTCCGGCCAGGCTCAGGATGGGCGCCCCTGCGCCACCCTGTCGCTGCGACGGGGCTGACTGCCTGTGGTCAATCGGCATCGTGCTCATGCCGCCTCCGCGCTGGCGCCCAGATAGGCTTCCTGGACCAACGGCGAGGCGATCACCGTGCCCGGCTCGCCGTCGGCAACCAGTTGGCCGTTGTGCAGCACCACAATCCGGTCCGCCAGCGCGCGCACTACGTCCATCTTGTGCTCCACCAGCAGGATCACCTTGTTCTGACTCCGCTTGATCTCGGCAATCAAATCAAGGATCACCGGCACCTCGTCCACGCTCATGCCGGCGGTCGGCTCGTCGAACATGAAAACCTCCGGTTCCAGCGCCAGCATCAGCGCCACTTCCAGCTTGCGCTGGTCGCCATGCGACAGGCCGGCGACCGGCGTATCCGCGCGATGGGCCAGATTGACCTGTGCCAGATACGCCGCGGCACGCTCGCTGATATCGCGCCGCCGTGCCGTCATCTGCCAGAACACATGGCCGATGCGGTAACGCGACGCCACGGCCAGGCGCACGTTTTCCTGCGCCGACAGGCTGGGAAAGAGATTGGTCAGCTGGAACGCCCGGCCCAGCCCCCGGTCGGCGCGCGCCGGTGCGCCCAGCGCGGTCACATCTTCGCCCTGTACCAGCACGCTGCCGCTGGTGGCGCGCAACTGGCCGGAAATCAGGTTGAACCAGGTCGTTTTGCCTGCGCCATTCGGACCGACAATGGCTGTCAGAGTGCCCCCATGAAATGCACAGGACACGTGGTCCACGGCCGTATGGCCACCGAAGCGGATGGTCAGGCCACGGGTTTCCAGAACGGGAACTGCTGGGCTTGCGCCGTGACTGCGGGTCATGTTGAAGCTCCCCTGAATACCAAATCAGCGAGCGTTGCGCACCGGAATCTTCATTTCCTCCAGCGGAATCTCACGTATCAGCACCGGCACCCCGGCCGTTACCGCACGGTCGGCAAACCAGTCCTTGCGTTCTTCGCGCTGGATGCGGAAGTGATACATGGATTGCAGCGCCTGATGGTCTTCCGGACGGATCAGCATCTCGCCTTTGGGCGTATCGAAGCGCAGTCCCGAAAAGGCCTTCAAGAGATCCTCGGTATCACTGGAACCCCCACTTTTCTGCAAGGCGGCAACAATCGCCATGGCCTGAGCGAAACCCTGCGTCGTAAAGAAGTCCGGTGCGGTCTGGTAGCGCTTGAAGTGCTCGGCGACAAACCAATCGTTGATCGGGTTGTCGGGAGATTCAAAGTAATAGAAACCCGCGCCTTCCATGCCTTCCAGGTCGGCATACGACACCAATGCCGGCAGGATGTTGCCGCCGGCCGCCAGCCGGATGCCATGGCGCTCCGGTTGCAGATCCTGGATGCGGGCCAGCGGGCTGGTCGCGCCGGCCCAGATGGCGAAGATGAATTTTCCTGCGCTGCAATCCGTGCGATCACGCAGGGCCCCGAACAAACGTTGCGCCGCAGCAGTAAAATCGGTCGCGTCAGTCGGCAGGTATTCCTCATGCACCAATTTGCCGCCGGTAGGTTCCAGGGCTTCGCGGTACGCAGCCACTCCGTCCCTGCCAAACGCATAATCCTGGGCGATGGTAGCCACACAAACGCCAGGCTTGCCCAACGCCACGGCGTTGGAGACAGCATCCTGCGAAGAATTGCGCCCGACACGGACCACATAACGGTTCCAGGCCGCCCCGGTAATGGCATCGGCGACCCCTTCGGGCATGATCACCCGTTCATATTCTTCAGCGATGGGAAGGGTCGCCAGTGCCACACCGGAGGCCACGGGGCCGACGACAATATGGGCGTCATCCTCGGCATAGGCCTCCTCCACCAGCGTACGGGCACGCGCCGGGTCGCCCTGGCTATCCTTGCTGCTGAGGACAATCTGCCGGCCAGCCGTTTCCATGCTGCCCTGCGTGGCATACTCGAAGCCCATCTTCATGCCGGTGCTGAGTTGTTGGGCATAAGCCGATAATGGGCCGGTAAAGTCAGTAACATGGACCACGCGAAAGGGATCGGCGGCCCAGGCACTGCCGTTCAGAACGAAAGCCCCCAGCAGTAGCGCGGCACGACAGGACAGGCGTTTCATGGCGAATCTCCTCGGTGGACTATCCGGTGCCGGCTGACAATTCTGCCCAGCCTGCGGCAAACAAGAAAAACATGAATAATTAGTCATGTTTATTTTGAATGACTTATCTTTTTTGCATTCCATCACGCAAAGAGCGACTTAATCTACAAGGGAAAACGCCAATGTTTTGCCATATGAACACAGCTTGACTCCTGATTGAACAAGCTTTAGCTTTTATGACTACCGATTCATGTTTCATATTTAAAGACCGATACATGGCCGAATCATCCCCCCAGCCTGAGGATACCCAGGCAGCTTCCACGGTGCGAGAATCCCCCGGCACCCCGAAAACAGCACGTGGTGCGCGCACCCGTGCACAGATCCTGCGCGCCGCGGAAGCGACCATAGGCACGCTGGGCTATCACCGCGCCGGCATCAGCGATATCACCCGCGCCGCCGGCGTGGCGCAAGGAACGCTGTACTGCTATTTCTCCGGCAAGGAAGAAATCCTGCGGGAACTGGTGCGCGATATGGGCCGCGAAGTTCGCGCCCATCTTGCCGCCGAGACACTGCATGCCAGGGATCGCCTGGAAGCCGAGGAAAAAGGCCTGCATGCCTTCCTGAAATACCTGATGGAACACCCTTCGCTATACCGGGTGCTGCAGGAGGCGCAATCCGTCGACGAATCCATCTATCGCGAATATTACGAATCCTTCGGCCGCGGCTATGTCCGGCTACTGTCCGATGCCACACGCAAGGGAGAAATCCGCCCCGGCAACGACGAAATACGGGTCTGGGCGCTGATGGGCATGGCCCATTTCCTCGGCTTGCGATATTCCATCTGGAAGCAGGACATGCCATTTGAAGCCATTGTAGAAACCATGAGTGGCATGTTCCGCTACGGACTCGCGCTGGACCGCAAGGAGAAACCATGAGCCAGGAACTGGTACTGACCAGAATCCATGCCGGCATCGCTGAGATCCGGCTGAATCGTCCCAACCGACACAATGCGCTGGTGCCCGCGCTGCTGGATGCCTTACTGAAGGCCCTGGACGATGTGCGCGCCGACGAGCCGCGCGCCGTCGTGCTGGCGGCCCAGGGCCGTTCGTTTTCCAGCGGGGGCGATGTGGCCGGCTTCAGCAGCGTGCCCCGACCGGAGCGCCGCGCCTATGCGCGGCATGTCGTGGGCGCGCTCAATGAGGTCATCCTGACGCTGTTGCAACTGCCCTGCCCCACCATCGCGGCGGTACAAGGCCTGGTCACCGGTGGTTCCGCCGGCCTGGTGCTGGCTTGCGACCTCGCGGTGGGCGGGCCCGACACCTCTTTCGCCCCCTGGTACACGGCCGTGGGTTTCAGCCCGGATGGCGGCTGGACCACCTTGATGCCCGAGCGCATCGGCCGTGCCCGCGCCCTCTCCGTACAGTTGCTCAACGAGCGCCTGGAAGCGCCGGAAGCCGCCAGGCTGGGCCTGCTGCACCAGCTAGCGCCGGATACCGACAGCGTACTGCCGCTGGCGCACCAGATCGCCACACGCATGGCTGCCGGCCGGCCCGGCAGCGTGCGCCACACGCTCGAACAGGTGCGCCCGGATCCGCAAACCGTCGCCGCCGGCCTGGCGCGCGAGCTGCAGCATTTCCTGGAACAGATTGATACCGATGAAGCCGCACGCGGCATGCAGGAATTCCTGGGCCTGAAGCGCCGCTGAGCCGCCAGGCAAAGCATCCGGCCCGTCCTGCAAAACGAGGAGACAACCCCATGCTGTGGAAAAAACGTGTGCGACTGTACCGCTGGCGCGTCCTGATATTCGGCGCCCTGCTGCTGCCCGGCCTGCCGGCCCACGCCTTCCAGACTTTCGCTGATGAAGACCGCAATGCCGATCTGCTCAGCGAAACCGCGCATCAGCGCTATCAGTTCAATACCCCGACCACCGTCACCTACGACCCCGACACGCTGGGCAGCAACCCGGCCGAGGCGCGCATCTACGTGGCGGACATGGGCAACCACCGCGTTCAGGTGCTGGACCTGAGCGGACGCAGCATCGGCATGCTGGACGACGCCGATACCCTGGTGGCCGGCGACAGCCCTGCCAGCAGCGTGCC
Organism: Kerstersia gyiorum; assembly: GCF_048595715.1. Classification (NCBI taxonomy): domain Bacteria; kingdom Pseudomonadati; phylum Pseudomonadota; class Betaproteobacteria; order Burkholderiales; family Alcaligenaceae; genus Kerstersia; species Kerstersia gyiorum. The sequence goes on along the minus strand of NZ_CP169556.1, from coordinate 1,666,588 downwards.
CGGCATACAGGCGCCGCTGGGCATTGCCTTCCTGTCGCGCAGCGAAGCCGAGGACGAGCGCCTGGCTGGCCTGTACGTCAATGACGTGGGCCGCCACCAGATCCTCTTTTTCCGTACGGTTGCCGACGACGCCGACGCCTTCCGCTATGTCGCCTCGTTCGGCACACCGGGCAGCGGCGCTGGCGATGCCCTGCAGATGCCGCGCAACGTGGTGATCACGCCGCAAGGCTATATGGTGGTTTCCGACGAGTTCAACCATCGCATCAAGGTCTTCCGGCTCGACCCAGACCAGGGGTACCAGGCCACCCTGGTGCAAACGCTGGGCTGGCAGGATGCCAACGGCCACCCGGCTGGCGCAGGCCCCATCATCCGGGGCACGGACCGCGACTACGGCACGCCGTCGTCCAATTACGACGACTACGCCGCTGCGCCGGAAAAGCGCGACGGGTTCCGCATTCCACAAGGGCTGACCTATTACCGCGCCCCGTCCGGCGCCACCTACATCTACGTGGCGGACAACGGCAACAACCGCATCAAGATTTATCACATGGACGCGGCCAGCGGCCAGCTGACGCTGCTGGACATGATTGGCCGGCTGCGCGACGCCAACAATACGGTTGATCACCTGAAACGGCCTCGCGGCGTGCGTACGGATGCCCAAGGCAACCTGTATATCGCCGATACCTACAATGGCCGCGTCCTGCGGCTGCCGAACCTGGCCCAGCCCGGCGAGGCCCATGCCGTGCGCTACCGTGCCAGCGGCGCCGACGATGCCCGCGCCACCTGGGTATATGGCCACCTGGGCATTCACCAGGTGGAAATGCGCAGCCCAAGCACCGCCGCCAACGAAGACGCAGCTTTCCAGCTGCCCAATGATCTCGTGCCGCTGGTCCGTCCCGATGGCAGCATCCAGCGCGAAAACATCTGGTCCTGGGGCATGCTGTACACCAATGCACGCGTGCACCTGGTCAGCGACAGCGGCAATAACCGGATCAAGAAATGCTGGACCAATGATGCCGGCACCAGCCTGCTGCGCTGCTCGGTCTCGCGTGGCGTGGGCACGGTGGCGGATAACGAATTCTGGGGCTATCCGCGCACCCTGCCCGGCCAGCTTCATTCCGCCAGCGGCATGGCCTGGCTGCCGTCCAGCCAGCGCCTGCTGGTCAGCGATACGCCGAACTCACGCATCAACATCTATAACGCCGCCGGGGTCTACCAGGGCCGTTTCACTGGCACCGATATCAGCCTGGGCGTTACCGGCATCGGCAGCTTCCGCGACCCGGTCTTTGGCGATGCCGTGGCGGTGCTGGTCGGCGCCGACCTCACCCTGCCCTGGCCCTACAGCGGCAACAGCAGCCTGCGCATCTACGACGCCGGCGGCTCCCTGCGCCATATTTTCAACCTCAATACCCGCACAACCGGACTGGGCGTCCCGGCCATCGGCCTGAGCAACGGCAATTACCCGGTCTCGGTCTCCGTCAGGCCACAGACGGCCACCGGCCGCCAGCACGCCATTTACATCAGCAGCTTTTCCAATCTGGTCTGGCGTTTCGATTACAACGCCTCCAGCGGCAGCCTGACGCGCATCTGGCACAGCGGCGGCGCCGACAGCGCCAAGGGCAACGACCTGGGCGCGAGCTGGAGCCTGGGCCCGGCGTTCTACGAGCAGGGCCAGCCTGGCAGCTTCGACCAGATTGGCAGCGTGCTGGCTCTTGGTGACCGCGTCTATGTGACCGACCGCCGCAACCAGCGCATACAGGCGCTGGCCCCCGCCACCGGCGCGCTCATCGGGCAGGTCGGCATCGGCGGCGGCACCTATGACCATCCCGCCGGCCTGGATCCGCAACGCTTCTTCCTGCCTGCCGGACTGGCCCACGATGCCACCCGCGACGCCTTGCTCGTGGCAGACGGCTTCAATATGGTGGCCCGCGCCTGGCACAACCCGGACGGCGTCTCGCCCGACGGCAACGGCCAGATCTCGCCCGCCTACCTGGGCCACTGGCTCAACCCCGCACTGGGCACCCGCCCCGGCGGCATGTTCGATACCGAACTGGTCACCTCGGGCGGCGACGCCGTTTATGTGTTCTCCCTGATCAGCAATCGCATCACGCGCTTCGACTGGAGCGAACTGCAGCCTTGAACACGTGGCGGTGACTGCGCCATGCAGGCCGCCAGGCTCCTTCATCCATTCCCCGGAATACGCATGAACATGTTCGACTTGACTGCCAGGCGCGCCCGCCTGGGACCGGACCGGCTGGCGCTGGAAGATCTGGCCGACGGCACGCGCTACACCTATCGAGAACTCGATGAACGTGCCGCCCGTTTTGCGGCTGCCGCCGTGGAGCACTGGGGCCTGGCGCCGGGCGCACGCGTAGCCTGGCTGGGCCATAACCGCGCCGAGTTTTTTGCCATGCTGTTCGGCTGCGCCAAGGCCGGTCTTATCCTGGTGCCGCTCAACTGGCGGCTGGCCGTGCCAGAGCTGGAAGTCCTGCTGACGGATTGCCAACCGGAAGTGCTGATCCATGGCGGCGAATTCACTGCCGTCGCCATCGAGCTGGCGACGCGCCACCCGGCGCCGCTGCGCCTGGTCAGCCTGGATGGTGCTGCTGGCGCCGCCCATACTGCCGCCCATACCGCCGCCAATGCCCGCGACTACGCCGCCGACCTGGCCGCCGTCACCCCGGACCCGCACCCCCATGCCGACCGCGATGCCGATAGCCCCTGGTACCTGCTCTATACCTCGGGCACCACCAGCCGTCCCAAGGGCGTGATCCAGACCTTCCGCATGATGATGGCCAATTACCTGAATATCGGGCTGGCCGTGCGCCTGAGCGCGGATGACATCCTGCTGAACGTGCTGCCGGTCTTCCATACAGCCGGCATCAACCTGTATTCCTCCGGCGTGCTGATGCTGGGCGGCACAGTCCTGGTACAGCGCAGCTTTGATGCCGAGCAGGCCCTGGAGATACTGAGCCAGCGCGCCACCCTGTTCTTCGGGGTCCCCGCCATTTACCAGGCCCTGCTGGCCCATCCTGGTTTCGACGGCACGCGCCTGCAGCGTGTGCGCTCCTGGAGCTGCGGTGGCGCGGCCATGCCGGCTGCCGTCTCGCAACGCTATGCCGACGCGGGCATTCTGGTGCGTACCGGCATGGGCATGACCGAAGCAGGACCGACCGTCTTCCTGCTGGATGAAGATCAGGTCCTGCGCAAACCCGGCGCAGCGGGCAGACCGCAACTGGTCACCGAAGTGCGCATCGTCGACCGTAACGGCCGCGATGTCGAGCCGGGCGAGGCCGGCGAACTGCTGGTGCGCGGCCCCGGCGTCACGCCCGGTTACTGGCAACGGCCCGATGCCACGGCGGAAACCATGCTGGAAGGCGGCTGGCTGCGTACGGGCGACGTGGCGCGCTGCGACGAAGACGGCGACTACACCATTGTCGACCGCTGGAAAGACATGTTCATTTCCGGCGGTGAGAACGTGTACCCCGCCGAAGTCGAAGCCGTGCTGCTGCAGCATCCTGCCGTCGCCGAAGTGGCCGTTGTCGGCATGGCCGACGAACGCTGGGGCGAGGTCGGCCATGCCAGCGTCGTTATCGCCGACGGCGCCGACACGCCGGACGCCGAAGCGCTACGGCGGTTTTGCCGCGAACGCCTGGCCGGCTACAAAGTGCCGAAAGTCTTCCAGGTCCGCGAAGCACTGCCCCGCAACGCAATGGGCAAAGTTATCAAACAGGAGCTGCGCGATGCCGCCCGTCACTGACCTTGCCACCATCGTCCATCCCTTTGTCCTGACGCAGCAGGATTTCAACCGTTTCGCTGCCCTGAGCGGTGACCATAATCCTATCCACGTGGACCCGGTGTTCTCTGCCGGCACGCCCTTCGGCGGTACAGTCTCGCATGGCATGCTGTTGTTCAGCCGCCTGCGCGGCCTGCTGGCCCGGCACTATCCCGGCCTGACGCTGGCAAGCCAGACCCTGATGTTTCCTGCGCCCTGCTATGCCGACGAACCGCTGACCCTGGCCCTGACGCCTGCCCCCCGGCCGGACGGCGCGGTGTTTGCCTCAGCCATTGTGCTGCAGGCGGAGGTTCGCAAGGCTGATGGCCGCCTGGGCTTGAGCGGCACCTGTACCTTGCACGCCATGGCGGATGCAAACACCGCGCCGGCCTCGCCAGCCGGCAGCAGCGCGCCCCTGCCGGCCCGGCAGCCCAATCCATCGGGCGCGGCGCCCACGCCCGCTGCCGGCCTGTCGCGCTACCTGGACTTGCGTCTGGGCGACCGAGCCAGCCTGGAACGCCGCTACACCCAGGCAGATATCGCCAGTTGGGCCGCGCTCGCGGACTATCCCGGCTTGCCTGCCACGCTGCCCGAACCATTGATCCCAGCGCTCTTTTCCTGCCTGCTGGGTGAAGAACTGCCCGGCCATGGCACCAATTACCTGAAACAGTCGCTGCAATTCCTGGCGCCGGCCCAGGCCGGCGAACTGCTGACGGCCAGTGTCGAAATCAGCCGCCTGCGCGCCGACAAGGCGCTCGTCAATCTGCGCACCCGCTGCACCGGCGCCGAGGGACGCCTGATATGCCACGGCGAAGCGCTCGTCCTGTTCCGCCAATGACCCATCTGCCTCCAGTCATCGCCGACCTCATTCGTCCTGAAACCGACTTGCGGAGCGCGCCGCCCCCCGCTCTGGCCACCTGGCTGGCGCAGGCCAACCGGGCGGCGGCGCAGGCGCGTGAACGCGGCCTGCCCGACAGCCCTCAGGCGGCCCGTGACGGCCTGGCTTCCATGACCCGCCGTTTTTGCGGCACGGGCCCGGCCATGGCCTGGGAACGCGACATCACAGCAGGCCCGGAAAACACGCCGGTGCGACTCTACGACCCGGTTCCCGACCTGCCCAAGCCGGTCTGCGTCTACCTGCATGGCGGCGGCCATATGGCGGGCAGCGTGGCGGTCTACGACCCGATCTGTCGCCGCCTTGCCGCCGCCGGCAATTGCCTGGTGGCTGCGGTGGACTACCGGCTGGCGCCCGAATATCCCTACCCGGACGGACTGACCGACTGCCTGGGCGTGCTCGTACACCTGCAGGAGGCGCTGGACGCGGCGGGCTGCCTCACAAACGGCCATCTGTCCCTGGCGGGCGACTCCGGCGGCGGCGCGCTGGCCGCCACCCTGGCGTCACTGCTGCGCAGGCATCAGAGCCTGCGGCTGGACCGCCTGCTGCTGGTTTATCCGAGCCTGGATTACACCCTGCCGGCCTACCCTTCACTACAGGAAAACGGCACCGGCTATTTGCTGGAAACCAGCAAGATACGCTGGTACTTCGATCACTATTTCCAGCAAGGCGAAGACCGCCGCCAGGCTTCGCCGCTCTACATGGGCATGGATGGCCTGCCGCCCACGCTGGTCATCACCGCAGGCCTGTGCCCGCTGCGCGACGAAGGCCTGGCCTACCTGCAGCAGCTGCGGCAACACGGCATCCCATGCCAGCACCTGCATTTGCCAGACATGATCCATGCCTGCCTCAATCTGCATGAACTGGTGCCCGAAGCCTGCGAGCGCATTTATCAAACCATGACAGACTTCATGCACGCCTGAGCCTTGGCAGGCCAGGGAAATCGCCGATAATAGCCCTGCCGTCCGGCGCCCAATTTCCCGCCCTGCCAGGATGGCTGTGGCGGGCCAGCCCTTTCCCATCCATGAATCTGAACCGACTCCCCCTGTTCCTCGCCCTGGGCACTGCCATGCTGGCCGCCTGTACGACCCAGGAAAAGCAACTCGTCAAAGAGCTGGAAGATCTGCCCGGCGTCACCTGCGATATCGCCGCGGACGGTTCGCAAACCAATTGCCGCCCGGACAGCCTCAAGGCGACCGAAGGCCCCTGAGCCGGCTACCGCAGGGCCAGGCCCTTACTGGAAGTCACGGCTACGGGTTTCCAGCCCGCCCAGCAAGGGGCTCAGGTCCTCCGCACGTCCCAGGACCAGATGGCAGACCCCTTCGTGCGACTGCCAGACGCCATGCACGGCCAATAATTGCGCGCCGAGCAGGATGGCCCGCTGGCGTTCCAGCCATTCCGGCCGCACGATGACATTGACGCTGCCGGTTTCATCTTCCAGCGTCACGAACATCACGCCCTTGGCCGTCCCTGGACGCTGCCGGCCCACCACGATGCCGCAAGCCCGCACCAGGCGGCCATGTTCCAACCCGCGCAACTGGGCAGCCGTCATCAGTCGCCTGGCCTGCAATTCGGCTCGCAACAGGCGCAGGGGATGCGGCCCCAGGCTCAGGCCCAGGTGGCGATAATCCGCCAGCACCTCCGCCCCCGCACTCATGGGCGCAAACAAGGGCAATTGCTCAGCCTGCCGTGGCACACCGGCCAGCAGGCCGGTTTCCACCCTGGCGCCACCGGCTTCCCAAAGCGCAGTGCGGCGGTTGCCGTGCCATGCCGCCAGAGCGCCGCATGCGGCCAGCGCCTGCAATTCCGCCCGCCCCAGCAGCGCCCGCTGCGCGACATCCTGGATATCCGTGAATGGCCGCTGCGCTCGCGCTGCCAGCAGCCGCTGCGCCGCCTCCTGTGATAGCCCCTTGACCCGCGACAGCCCCAGGCGCACGGCCGGACGCTCGCCGGCTGGCGTCAGCACCGTTTCCCAGGCGCTATCGCACACCGATACCGGCCATACCTGCACGCCATGCCGGCGCGCATCCTGCACCAGGATGGACGGGGAGTAGAACCCCATGGGCTGGCTGTTCAACAAGGCTGCCAGAAAAGCCTCGGGCTCATGGCACTTGAGCCAGGCGCTGGCATAGGCCAGCAACGCAAAGCTGGCGGCGTGGCTTTCCGGAAAACCATATTCGCCGAAGCCCTGCATCTGCCGGAAAATCTGCTCCGCGAATTCAGCGCTATAGCCACGCGCCGTCATGCCGGTCAGTATCTTTTCATGAAAACCGCCCAGGCCGCCACGCCGACGCCAGGCCGCCATGGAACGCCGCAGATTGTCGGCCTCGCCATCGGTGAAACCGGCCGCCAGCATGGCAATCTGCATCACCTGTTCCTGGAAGATAGGCACGCCCAGTGTGCGCAGCAAGGCCTGTTCGACCTCCGGGCCGGGGCTGCTGCTGTCCTCCAGCTTCTGGCGGCGCCGCAGATAAGGATGAACCATGCCGCCCTGGATCGGCCCGGGCCGGACAATCGCAACCTGTATCACCAGATCGTAGTAGGTCCTGGGCCGCAAGCGCGGCAGCATGCTCATCTGCGCCCGCGATTCGATCTGGAACACACCCACGGTATCGGCCGCGCAGATCATGTCATAGGTGGCCGCGTCTTCCGGCAGGATATCCTGCATGCTCCAGTGCCGGCCACGACGCCACCCCACCCACTCCAGCGCGCGGCGCAGGACGCTCAGCATCCCCAGCGCCAGGACATCCACCTTGAGCAGCCCCAGCGCGTCCAGATCGTCCTTGTCCCACTGCACCACGCTGCGGCCTGCCATGGCTGCATTTTCCACCGGCACCAGGCGCACCAGACGGTCGCGCGCAATCACGAAGCCGCCTGGGTGCTGCGAAAGATGCCGGGGAAACCCCAGCAGGGTTTCGACCAGCACGCGCCACTGGCGCGCGACCGGCGCATCCGCCTGCAAGCCGGCATCCTGCATGCGTTCAGCCAGGCGGGCGCGCCCGTCCCAATGGCGATAGACCGCGCACACCTGGTCGATGATGCCAGGGTCCACGCCCAGCGCCCGGCCAGTATCGCGCAGCGCGCTGCGCATGCGGTAGGTGATGACCACAGCCGCCAGCGCAGCGCGGTCCCGTCCATAGCGTTCGTAGATGTACTGGATGACTTCCTCGCGCCGCTGATGTTCGAAGTCCACGTCGATGTCTGGCGGTTCGCCGCGCTCCTTGCTGATGAAGCGGGCAAACAGCAAATTGCCGTTCACCGGATCAACTTCGGTGATGCCCAGGCAGAAGCACACGGCGCTGTTGGCGGCAGAACCGCGCCCCTGGCAAAGAATGCCCTGCCGGCGCGCATAGCGGACAATGTCATAGACCGTCAGGAAATAGGCCTCGTAACCCATCTCCACGATCAGGCCCAGCTCTTTTTCCACCAGGGCCAGCACTTTTTCCGGCACGCCGTCTGGAAAGCGCCGCCGGGCGCCTGCCATGGCCTCCTGCCGCAGATACGTGCCTGGCGTATGGCCGGGCGGGCAGATTTCCTCCGGGTAGGCGTAGCGCACTTCATCCATGCGGAAACGGCAACGTGCCGCCAGGCGCCCGGTTTCAGCCAGCCATTCCGGCCGATACAGGGCTGCCAGCTGCAGGCGGCTGCGCAGATGGCGCTCGGCATTGGACAGCCGCGCCAGGCCGCACGCCTCCACCGTCTGCCCGGTGCGGATCGCCAGCAAGGTATCGTGCAGCGGCTTGCGGGAGCGCACATGCATTTCCGCCTGGCCGATGGCCACCACGGGCAGGCCGGCTGCCGCCGCAGCAGCGGCAACACATTGCGCGTGCGCGGCATCCCGACCACGCCTGTGCAAGGCTATGCCGGCCCAGGCGCGCCCGGCAAATACCCGTGCCATCCAGGCGGCCTGCGCCTGCACTTCCGGCAACGGCGCCGCGTATTCAGGCAGCAGCAGGGTAAGGCACCCTGGCAGGCCCAGCAGGTGCCGCCATGGCAGCGGATGCGCGGCTGCGGCATCCGGCAACGCGCCCTCCGCCCCGGCATCCTGTGCGGCCGCTACAGCCAGCACTGCTGGTTCATCCGGGTCCAGGTCCGAATCATAGAGCCTGTAGCTGCCCTTGGCGCCACGCTGCCGCGCCAGGGTAATCAGTTCGCACAGGTTGCCATAGCCTGCCAGGGACTCAGCCAGGGCAACGAACGCCAGCCGGCGCGTGCCATCGGCCCGGCTCAGCACAAAGGACGCCCCCACCAGCAGCGGCAGGCCCTGCCGCCCGGCTTCGACATGTGCCTTCACGATACCCGCCACGGAGCACTCATCCGTCAGCGCCAGCCCGGCGTACCCCAGTTCCGCCGCCCGCGCCACCAGTTCCTCCGGGTGCGAGGCGCCGCGCAGGAAGCTGTAATTGCTCAGGCAGCACAATTCCGCGTAGGCAGGCAAGGCGGATAAGCCAGCGGCGTCGCTCATGCGTAGACGCCGTGCAGGAACCAGGCCATGTCCATGCCGGGCAGGCCCGCCTGCCGTTGCCGGTATACCCAGTAGCGCACGCCGCTGGCTTCATGCTCGGCAATGAAATAATCCCGAGCCACACCGCCATCCCACCAGCCGTCCTCGATACGTTCCGGCCCCGCCAGCAGGCGCAGCACGGCGCCGGCATGAACGGGCTGCTCGCCCGCCATGGGTAGCAATTGTGCGGTTTCCAGCAGCCAGAAAGGCCGCTGCGCACGGTCCGGCAACATTGCCGCCCCGGCCGCCAGCCCGCCATCCGCCCCTGAACCCGCTGGCGGCCCGCCCACCTGCCCCTGGCAGGGCAGCCAGCGGCAGGCCCGCTCCGGACGGTGATCCGCCACCGGGCTGGCCCGCAGGATATTTCCGGCCCCCAGACGGGCCGCCAGCACGTCCTGTAGCGCCGCCGCATCTCCTGCCGCGCCTGGCTCCGCCAGCAGATTGCCGGTCCCGCCCGGACGCGCCTGACAGGCCAGCACCTCCAGCGTCACCGCATTGACCGGCGCAGCCAGCTGGCTGCGTGCCAGGCGCTCGGCCAGCAGACGCAGCAGGTGTTCGGGCTCCCAGGCCGGCTGCGCCAGTTTCAGGTCGAAATGCGTGCGCGGGCCGGCCTGCTGGCGTCTTTCATGATGCAGGCTCCAGCGCAATTCCGTTACTGCCTGCTGGCGCACATCCAGCCAGGCCTGCAATTGCACCAGCAACCGCCGGGCCAGCCAGCACAAGGCATCATGCCGCTCCACCGCGAACAGGCTGAGGACCTGGCTGCGGAAATGTTCCGGCGGCCGGACCCACTCATGCCATTCCCCCTGCACGCCATAGGCCTGGTCCAGCTGCGCCAGCAAGGTATCGGCCTGACGCTGGCGCAGGCCATCGCGCGGCAGGCGGCGCACCGCCCCTAGCGTCCGGCAACCCAGGCTTTCCAGCCAGGACAGATGGGGGCCGGCGCCATCGAGCAAGGCCAGCGGCAAGCCATCCAGGCCCATGGCCAAGCGGGATGGCCGCAGGATACGGCGCCTGGCTGCCTGCCCGGCCCGCGCCAGCAGCCAGGCGCCGCTGGCACTGGGCGCAAGTGCCAGGCGCACGGCAACGCCCAATTGCCGCAGACTGTCACGCACCTGGGCGTACAGGCGCCGCAATCCGCCGAACAAGGCCAGGCTGGCCGAAATATCCAGCACCAGCGCATCGTCGCGCTTCCAGGCCAGCATGGGCGTGTACGGCAGCAAGGCCAGTTCCAGTTCCTCGCGCAACTGCTTTTCGCTGGCCAGGTCGCGATTCATGAAACAGGCCTCGGGGGCCAGCGCTCGCGCGCCCGCCTGGCGCATGCCCGGGCGCACGCCAGCCTGCCAGGCCTGCCCGCCACAGGCCCACACCTTGCCCTGATGCAGCACTATCAGCTGCGGATCAGACATGCTGTGGCGATAGGCATCCAGTCCGGGACGGACCAGATGCACGCCTAGCCAGACCTGCATGGGATTCTTTCTCCAACAATGATGCCAATGGCATGCCCGCCTGGCCTGCCATTGGCAGCCTGACCGCCTGTGAGGCCCACCCGCCGCGCCGCTTGAGTATGCTGACCTGAAAGCTGCCGCCCTGCAGGGGCATCAAGGCCAGGCGCAAGGCAGCCGGCGACGGCTGGCAGGCCATGGACTGCGGCCGCAGCATGAAAAACAGCGAATGGCAGCCTTGCGCCGCCAGGTGCAGGCGATGCAGTTGGCGGTATTCGGCGGCCCCTTGCCACAACAGCAGCGCATCCAGCGCACTGCTGCGCAGGATCTGTTCCGCCGCCCACAGGGCATCGCCGTCCTGGCTGGCCTTGACCCACATCAGGCGCGCGATGTCTCCACCGCCCTGCTCCCAGGCGGCGGCCTGGGGTATATGCGGCGGGCGCACCAGCGCCACCGGCCGTTCTCCCGGCAGCAAGGCGGGCTGCAGCAATTGCCATTCCCCGCATCCCGTGTGCGGCAACAGGATTTCCACCAGGGCGCCACGCGGCCAGCCGCCTCCCGGCAACTGCGCCGAGAGTTCCGGCCAGCCGGTTGCCACGCAGGCTGGCTCGCGCGCCAACCCCTGTCCACCACGCCACACATCAGGATGCGGCAGCATGGCAGGCGGCAGGGGTTCTTGTCCGGCACCGGAAACAAGGGGGTACACCGAAACGGAATCAGGGCACGGCGATGACATGATGGATGGCAGGAATATCTGAATGGCTGACGCTCTATTTTACTGTATAAATAAACAGTATTTTATCCTGCGTCAGTCGTTCCGTTCAGATCGGCATGCCAAGGCCGCAATCCATGTGCGAGACTGAGATGTATTACTATCGGGTTTTCCGCAATACAAAGATCCGCCCTCATCATGTCCAAATCCCGCAGCCGCCTGGCCGCAGCCATGCTGGCCACCAGCCTGCTGGCCGGTGTTCATGGCCTCGCCCAGGCCCACTCGCACGCCATCGAACAGACCCCCGCCCCCGGCAGTACCGTCAGCAATACGCCTGCCGCCGTTGCCATCGTCTTCGACGGCCGTGTCGAACTGCCTTTCAGCACCATCACCGTCACCGGCCCGGACGGCCAGTCCCTGGAAACCGGGAAGCTGTCCTATGCCTCCGATGACCGCAAAAGCCTGACTCTCCCCCTGCCCACGACACTGGCCCCCGGCCGCTATCAGGTCGAATGGAACGTCACGTCTGCCGATTCGCACAAGGTTTCGGGACAATACGACTTCACGCTGCAGCCCTGAGCGCGCCTCGTCGTGCTGGAACTGTTACCCATCCTGCTGCGCCAGCTGCATGTCGCAGGCCTGCTGCTGTGCTGCGGCACAGGTATCTATCTCGGCTTCCTGACAGCGCCCTCGCTGGCGCTTGAACTATCACGCCCGGCGCGCCGCGTCTATGCGGCCTGTACGCTCCTGGCCTGTGCCGGGACCCTGCTCATGATTCCCCTGCAGGCCGGACGCATGGCCGGCAGCATGGCAGACATTCTGTCGCCAGATACCTGGCAAGCCGTCCTGCTGGCCACGCGCTACGGAGAGGCCTGGCAATGGCAGTTTTTCCTGCTGCCCGTCCTGTTGCTGGCCTGGCTGTATCGCAGGCAAGACCGGCAGCATCATCGCGCCATGGCCCTGGCCAGCGGCGCCATGCTGGCAGCACTGGCCGCCACCGGCCATGCCGCTGCCATGGACGGTGCCCTGGGCTGGCTGCATCGCGGCAACCAGACGCTGCATCTCTGGGCCATTGCCTACTGGGCCGGCGGCCTGCCCTGGGTTCTGGTGCAGTTGCGCCGCCTGGCGCATCATCCCGATGGCGCCATCATCCAGACCCTGGTGCGCTACTCCCGCCTGGGGCACTGGGCCGTGGCCATTGCCATCCTGAGCGGCCTGGGCAATCTCTTCCTCATCCTGGGGCCATGGCCCTGGAATTGGGCGACACTCTATATGCGCCTGATGGAAACCAAGTTCCTGGCCGTGGCTGCCATGGTGGCGCTGGCGCTGTTCAACCGCTATGTCCTCGTGCCGCGCATGCGCAACCAGCCGCAGGCCTTGCAGGCCATAGCGAAGAATACGCGTTTTGAAGTCATTTTTGCCGCCGGCATCGTCATCCTGATCGGTGTGATCAGCTCCCTGTCCCCGACCTGAAGGCATGCACCGGCAGCCTCCTGCTGCCGACAACGCTGGCCCCATTCGGGACAGCCCGGATATGCCGGATAGCCCGGATGCGGCTCGCCAGCACAGCCATGCGGCACGAACGCCGGCAAGCCTGGCCTGCCGGCGGAATGGCTGCGGGCCAACCGGGCAAGCCAGGGTGGCCTGCCCAGGGGCGTTCGGATTTACTGGTTCTTCCTGACCCAGGCAGCGTAGCGATTGACCCAATTCTGCAGGAAATCCTTGCTGCCCGCGCCGATGCCGCCATCGGCATCGAAGAAGCCTTCCTTCGCATGCAGGAAGGCCTCAGGCTGCTGCAGAGTAGGCATATCCAGGAACACCAGCACATTGCGCAGATGCTGCTGGGCCAGTGCGGTGCCGATGGCGCCGATGGAAATGCCGATCACGCCGGCAGGCTTGCCAGCCCAGGCATTCGTGCCATAAGGACGCGACCCCTGGTCCAGTGCATTTTTCAGCACCCCAGGAATGGAACGGTTGTATTCCGGCGTAACGAACAGCACGCCCTGGGCCGACTGTATCTTTTCCTTGAATTTCAAGACCACTTCCGGCGTGTTGGCGTCGTCATCCTGGTTGTAGAGCGGCAGATTGCCGATTTCCACCTGTTCGAAAACCAGGTCCGGCGGTGCCAGGCGCGCCAGCGCGTTGGCCAGTTGCCGGTTGAACGAATCCTTGCGCAAACTACCCACGACAACAGCAATGCGGAATTGACTCATGATGCCCATCCTGTAGTGAGGAAACGTGGTGAGGAACTGAGTTTTCATTCCAGCACGAAGCCTCATGACACACAAGGGGGATGGCAGATCCATATCAAACCCCTGGCATTTTTGTCTTGGGGCCGCCCCAAGACAAAAATGCCCTCCGGGGGTACAGCAAGCCGAAGGCGCAGCGTGGAAGCGCTTGCGCCATCCCCGAGCCGCCCCGCCGCGCATGCCATACACGGGACAGCAGAAAATATACAATATATATATAATTCAATAACAAATTATATATTCTCTATCGGCAGCACCACCTGAGCTGCCCGCGTCCCCGTTTTCCCTACGTTTCAAACAGGAGTCCCATCCATGCAAGTCCTCAATGACGCCATGAAAGCCATGCTGGCCAAACAGCTTCCGATCCAGTCCACCGTCAGCAAGGATGGCCTGCCGGATATCGGCCCCAAGCGTTCACTGCGTGCCTATGACGACCAGACCTTGATCTACAACGAAAATACCGGCGGCCAGACGCTGCGCAATATCCTCGACGGCTCGAAAATGGCCATTGCCGTCATCGACCGCGAAGCCCTGGACGGCTACCGCTTCGTTGGCACGCCGGAAGTCTTCAGCGAAGGCCAGCCTTTCGACGACGCCGTGGCATTCGCCAGCCAGAACGGCATGAAGACGCCCAAATTCGCCGTCCTGGTCCATCTCGACGCCATCTACACGCTGCGCTCCGGCCCGGACGCCGGCAAGGCGCTGTAAAACAACGCGGCCACAATGACAAATGGCTATCGGCTGCCCCTCAACCGATAGCCATCCTGGCAACACGCCCAGGCAATCCGCCTGCCTGGCGCCTGTTGTCTGAACCCGCTGCCGCTCAGGCGACCTGACGCTTATCAGGCTCCCGTCCGGCCTGTTGTTCATCCAGCGCTGCCACCATCTCGTGCAGGTCGCCGGACACCCGCTCGGCCTCCAGCAGCAGGCGCGACAGTTCCGCGTAATTCAAATGCGGATACAGCTCCGCCAGCATCCCCACCCGCATCCAGTATTCGGCCTGCTGATTGATGGAGCGGCTGAATGCGCTGCTGGCGGTACGCAGCTGCTCATGCAGGGAATCGGAAATCTTGACCAGGCCCATGCCCGCCTCCGGAAATTAAATCATTCGATAACAGATCATAGATGATTTAACCAGCGGGCCTGTCTTCTGGCCTGTTCATGGCCTGTACGTCCCGGCCCCGCAAATACGCTTGCAGGAACTCCACGCAAACCCGCAGGCGTGCTGACGTTTCCAGCCGCGACGGATACACCGCCCACACAGCGGCCTGCTGGCGATACTCCGGCAACACCTGAACCAGCTGCCCCGCCTGCAGCAAAGGCCCTGCGTCCCAAGCCGACCGCAACGCGATGCCACAGCCATCCAGCGCCCACTGCATCACGATCTCGCCATTGTTGGACGATAGCGGCCCGCGCACCTTGATCGACTGCGTCTCGCGCCCGTTATCCAGGCGCCACACCCCGAACGGATGATCTCGCTCCTTGATCACCAGGCAATCATGCGCCGCCAGATCCGCCAGCGTCCGCGGCACGCCCCGGCGTGCCAGGTAGGCCGGCGCAGCACACAGCACCCGATGATTGTCTGCCAGGTGCCGTGCGATCAGATGCGGTGCAATCTCGTCGCCCACGCGGATATCCAGGTCGAACCCTTCCGAGGCAATATCCACCAGCCGGTCGAACACCTCGAAGCGCACCTGCAAAGCCGGATAGCGCGCCAGCAAGGCGGACAGGGCCGGCGCGACCACCCGCCGGCCGAAACCGAAACTGCTGCAGATGCGCAATGAACCTCGCGGCGTCTGCCGCGTCACGCCGATTTCCTCGACCAGATGGTCCATATCATTGAGGATGCGCAGCGCCCAGTGGTAGACCCGCTCGCCCTCCCCCGTCACCACAATACGCCGGGTCGTGCGATGGAACAGGCGTGTGCCCAACCGCGCTTCCAGCACCTGCACCCGCTTGGTCACATAGGAACGCGACACGCCCAGCTCTTGCGCTGCGCTGGTGAAGCTCGCCTTGCGCACAATGGCGCAAAACACCCGCAAATCTTCGGGGCTGGGATCATTGTTCATGATTCATGCACAAGGTTTTCTCTTTCGGTGGGATTATCCGAAGCCAAAGCGCTTGTAGCATACCTGGCATCCCTCGCAAAACAGGAAGGAGACACCCCATGGAACCCACTCATAAAATCGCCGTGCTGGCTGGCGACGGCATTGGCAAGGAAGTGATGCCCGAAGGCCTGCGCGTCCTGGAAGCTGCCGCCCGCCGCCATGGCCTGACCCTGCAGTTCGATCATTTCGAATGGGCCAGCTGCGACTACTACGAACGCACCGGCGCCATGATGCCCGACGACTGGAAAAGCCAGCTGCAGGGCTATGACGCCATCTACTTCGGCGCCGTCGGCTGGCCCGAGCGTGTGCCCGACCACGTTTCCCTCTGGGGTTCGCTGCTGAAGTTCCGGCGTGAATTCGACCAGTACATCAACCTGCGGCCGGTACGCCTGTTCGAAGGCGTGCCGTGCCCGCTGGCAGGCCGCCAGGCCGGAGACATCGACTTCTTCGTCGTGCGCGAAAACACGGAAGGCGAATACACCAATCTGGGCGGCCGTCTGTTCGAAGGGACGGACCGCGAACTGGTTATCCAGGAATCGGTCTTCACCCGCAAGGGCACCGACCGCGTCCTGCGCTACGCCTTCGAGCTGGCACGTTCGCGCGCCCGGCGCAGCCTGACCGTCGCCACCAAAAGCAATGGTATCGCCATCAGCATGCCTTGGTGGGACAGCCGCGCCGAAGCCATCGGCACGGAATATCCGGATATCGCCGTGGACAAGCAACACATCGACATCCTTTGCGCCCGCTTCGTCCTGCAGCCGCAGCGCTTCGATGTCGTGGTGGCATCAAACCTGTTCGGCGATATCCTCTCCGACCTCGGCCCGGCCTGCACCGGCACGATCGGCCTGGCGCCGTCCGCCAACCTGAATCCGGAGCGTGCTTTTCCCTCGCTGTTCGAACCGGTGCACGGATCTGCCCCGGACATCTACGGCCTGGGCATTGCCAACCCCATTGCCATGATCTGGTCGGGAGCGCTCATGCTGCAATTCCTGGGCCACCAGGCAGCACATGACGACATCCTGGCCGCCATCGAAGACTGCTTGCGCGCCGGCCCGCGCACGCGCGACCTGGGCGGCCAGGCCAATACCGCCGAAGTCGGCCAGGCTATTGCCGCACGGGTGCTTGACCGAACGCCCCGCTAGCCGCCACACCACGCGCCGTGCGGCCCGGAAAGCACCAGGCCACACGACACAGCTTCAACCACAAGGCCGCACCAGAATCTTGATCTCGTCGCGGCTTTGCAACTGCGCTTCAAAGCCATCTGTCACGGCATCTTCCAATGCCACAATACGAGTCACGACCTGAGAAAGATCCAGGCGGCCTTCTGCAATCCAGGCCAGCAGGTCCGGATAGACCCCGCGATAGCCAACGCTGCTGGTAATGCTCAACTCCCGGTTGACCAGATCAAAACTGTCCAGCCTCACCTGGGGCACCAGCCCCACCAGCACCATTTCCCCGCCCTTGCACAGCACCTGCAACGCACCGTCGAAGGTCGCCTGGCTGCCTGCCGCCTCGAAACTGACCGGTGCCCCGGCGCCATCGGTGTGCGCCAGCGCCACAGTGAGCACATCGTCATGGCGGGCATCCAGGGTCAGGTCGGCGCCCAACTGCCTTGCCAACGCCAGGCGAGCGGGCACGACATCGACGGCAATGATTTGCCCGGCCCCCTGCAGGCGCGCCATCATCACCAGCAACTGGCCGATGGCACCCAGCCCGAAGATCACGCAGGTATCCCCAGGCCGCAGACGGCTGCGCCTGACGGCATGCAGCGCCACGGCAGCGGGTTCCGCCACTGCGGCCTGCTCGAACGGTACCTCGTTCGGCAACTCATGCGCCATATAGGCTGGCACGACCGCCTGCTGGGCCATGCCGCCATCGCCCATCAATCCTGCAAACCCCATGGACACGCACAGGTTGTAGTCGCCCGCCAGGCAATGCGTGCAATGCCCGCAACGGTACTCCGGCTCTATCGTCACCCGTGCGCCGGGGCGCAGCGTGGTCACGTCGGCCGCGGTTTCCAATACCGTGCCGCAGAACTCGTGGCCGATAATGAGCGGCGCCTGGCGACCGGACAAGGGATGAGGCTGCACCACCGGAATGGAATGCGGGCCGTCGGCGTACTCGTGCAGGTCGCTGCCACAAATACCGCAATAGGCGACTTCGATGCGCACTTCCCCGCGCTGCAATGGCCGCAGCGCCGTTTCCTGCAGGCGCAGGTCACGCGCCCCATGCCAGAACCATGCCTTCATGCCTGCCTCCCTTGGGTCATGTTTCCCGAAACCTGGCGCGCCAGCACCGCCGGTGCCGTTTCACGCAGGCCCAGCGCCAGCAACCCCGCGATCAGCGCGCCTGCCATCGAAATCCACATCACCACCGGCAGGCCGTACAGGTCGGCCGCCCGGCCAGCCGCCACCGGGGCCAGGAACCCGCCTATCAGTTCCCCTATGCCCATGATCAGGCCCAGCGCCGTCGCCATGGCCCCGCGCGGCACTGTCTCTGCCGGAATCGTGGCCATGAACAGCGTGAAGCAACCCAGGCCGGTATAGGTCAGCAACAGCAGCGCGCCCAGCGCCACTGCCGTCGGCGCATACAGGAATGCCAGCGGGCAGCAGGCGGCCACCAGCGAGAAGATGAACAGCGTCGGACGCCGGCCGATACGGTCGGAGATACCCGGCACGGCGAACCCCCAGATCACCCAGGCCAGGCCCAGGCAGCTCATCAATGCACTCATGGTGCCGGGGCTGAACTGCCGCACGTTCACCAGGAAAGTGGGCGCGAAGGAAATGATGTTGATGAACCAGGTCAGGAAAAAGCAGCTGATCAGGATGCAGAGAATGACATTGCGTTCACGCAGCACTCCCCATTGCGGCCCTGCCGGCAGCGCCGCTCGGTCTTGCGCCGCATCTGTCGTGGCGCCCGCCTCGTCTGGCCGGGCCGGGGCCGGCTCCTGCACATAGCGCCAGATGAGCCAGGCCACGATCAGGCCGGGAATGCAGGTCAGGTAGAACGCCGTGCGCCAGCCGAAGTTTTCCGCCAGCGCCACCATGACCGGCGGAGCGATCACCGCGCCCATCAGGCCGGCGGATGAGCCTTGCAGCAAGCCCATATTCAGGCCGCGCCGATGGGGCGAGGACGCCTGCGCCATCATGGTCTGCGACAGGGGCAGCACCGGGCCTTCGGTCAGCCCCATGCAGGCGCGGAACAACAGCAGGCTGACAAAGCCCGTCACCAGGCCGGACAGCGCGGAAAAAACAGAGAACAGCACGACCGATACGATCAGGATGGTCTTGCGCCGACCGCGCCTGTCCGTATAGGCCCCCATGAACGCCCCCGACACCGCCCAGGCCAGTGCCAGCACCGACGACAACATGCCCAGCTCGGTATTGCTCAGGCCCAGTTCGGCCGACACAAAGGGAAAAAGATAGGACAGGGCCAGCCTGTCGAAGAAAACGAAGCCGAAGGCCAGGAACAGCACCGCCAACAACCTGTTTTCGTAGGATGCCTCTTTGAATAGTCTCATGTCTCGCTCCAGCTGGCGGGCCTGCGCAATCCTGCGGGCGCTCACCTTATTCTTGTTTGGAGAAAAAGCACGCCGGCCCAGCATGGTCTGGCAGGCCGGCGCAGCACCCTGCCTAGCGGAACAGGGTATCGACGTAATCGGCGCCTATGCCGACCTTGTCGTAATGCTTGCGGCACATGTCGATGTAGCTGTGTACATCGAAATAGCCTTCCGGCTCGCCGTTCTCGTCCAGCCAGATCAGCGGCCCCTTAACGATGAAAAAGGCGCGCATGGGTTCTTCATGCTCATAGGCAACCAGCGTATGGCCCTCGCCCGGCGTTTCGTAGACAAAATCGCCGGCATGCGCCGTCCAGTCATGCTCCAGATAGCCCCACTTGCCCGAGATCGTGTAGGCGAACACCTCGTGCGGATGATAGTGACGGTTCACCAGGCCAGCTTCCTTGGCCATCAGGATGTCGCACCAGCGATTTTCCGACGGGGAAATCCACAGCGGGCGGGAGGAGACGGTATCCGTGAACGGCACGTACATGCGCTCGTCTTCGGTGGGGGCGTTCGAGATATAGACCTCGGGCTTGGCATCCGGCTGAAAACAGTTGGGAATGGGCTTGAGGCCGCGCCAGAATTCATTGGAAGGCAGCTCGGGCATGGAAGTCTCCTGTTCTTGTTGAAACGACAGGCCAATGTAGCAAGCGCCTCCCGCCGCCATTTGTCCAGAACGGACACGTCGGTTGCCCCGGGCGGACACAGCCGGAAGATAAGGGAAGATCAGGATCTCTCTGCGCGCTGCGGCTGCGTACACTAGCCGTTGCGGCCACCGGCCGGCCCACGACAACCAGAAGAAAAGGCCAGACTTGCGCCGCGCCTGCCCACCAGGTGCCGGACACCACTGCCAGCCGCACGGAGACATTCATGCAGCCAACTGCCGCCCACCCCGTCAGCCAGATATCAACCAATACCCTGCCGCCCAGCCAGAGGCTGGACTATTGGGAGTCCTATAACGCCTCCATGCTGGTCGGCCTGAAATGTTCGGCCTTTTCGGATGATGGCCTGCTGGCCACCCAGCGCAACCTGATGATGGGCGACATCCGTCTGGCGGAAATCCAGGCCAATGAACACGTGATCGAGCGCACGCCGCAGATGGTGCGCCGCCATCCCAAGGATTCGGTCTTCGCTTCGCTGATCCTGGAGAGCAACGCCTTTTTCTACCAGGGCAGCAGCTGCACGCAACTGGAACCGGGCGACCTGATCCTGTACGACACACGCCATGCCTACCTGTTCGGCTTCACCGGCAGCATGCGCCAGTTCCTGCTGGATACGCCCGCAGACTGGTTCTATCAGTCCTGTAGCCACTCCAGCCTCACGCGGCCGCTGCACGTCCCGGGCGGCAGCGGGCCCGGACGCGTGCTCAATGCGGCGCTGCGCCGCCTGGCCGCCGGCACCTTCGCCGAGCCTGCCAGCACCAGTGCAGACCAGATGCACCAGCAGGCCGGAGAACTGCTGCGCAGCCTGCTGGCTGGCGACACCGGCAACAGCAGCGCGCTGCGCGCCACCTATCTGCAGGCGGCGCGCAGCCATATCGACAGCCAGTTGGACGATCACACCCTGGATGCGGAACGGGTGGCGGGGGCGGCCGGCATCACGCTGCGCCACCTGAACCGGCTGCTGGAACCGGAAGGACGCACCGTATCGCAATTGATCCTGGAACGGCGCCTGGACCGCGCCGCCAGCCTGCTGCGACGCCGCGACATGCAACGCTACAGCATCGCGGAAATTTCCTGGCGCTGCGGCTTCTCCAGCCCGGCGCATTTCGCCCGCACCTTCCGCGCACGCCACGCACTCACGCCCACGCAAATGCGCGAGGCCGCACTGTCCGGTTAGGCCTCCGGTTCGGCGGCACAATCGTCCCAGGCGCCCCAGGGCAGCAGGCGGCCGCCGGTGGTCCGCGCCGCCAGCGCTACCCTCTGCCCCGCCTGCCGGGGCGGCTGCACGAGGCGCGCGACCAGATCCGGCCCGGCAGGCAAAATTCGCACGGTCGCGATCGTGGCCAGGTCGCCGTCCGGCTGCGCCAGCTGGGTCCAGGCAAGGATCTGCCCTTCAGCCACAGCCACATGGCGCCAGCCGGCCGCACCGCAAGCCGGGCAGCGCAGCCGTGCCGGATAAACCCGGTGGCCGCAAGCGCTGCATTCAAAAACCTGCAAAGCCCGGGTTTCCATCAAATCTCCTCCCTGCGCAACACCACCGCGTTAGCGCACATGCAGTAGCGCTGCTGCACCATGCCATAGCCGCTGGCCACCCCCAGCCGGGCCTGAGGCACCTGGCCCTGGCCGGCGCGGCCCAGCAACTGCCGCGCCACTTCCGCCAGGATGTGCATGCCGCCCCCCGCCCCCGTTTGCCCGGCAGACAACTGTCCGCCTGCGGTATTGAAAGGCAACGCCCCGCTGGCCAGCCGCTGATGGATGAAATTCTTCAGCCCGTCGGCAGGCGCCAGCCCCAGGTCCAGCATCTGGGCCAGCAACATCACCGGATAGTCGTCATAGACTCCGACCACGTCCATCTGCGCCGGCTGGCAGCCGGCTTCGGCCCAGAGATCCGATGCGAAGCCGGCTATGCCCGTCGCCAATCCATCGCCTTCGTGCCTGTCCTGGTTGTAGGACGCTCCCCCCG
The DNA here is from genome assembly GCF_048595715.1 of Kerstersia gyiorum. Taxonomy (NCBI): domain Bacteria; kingdom Pseudomonadati; phylum Pseudomonadota; class Betaproteobacteria; order Burkholderiales; family Alcaligenaceae; genus Kerstersia; species Kerstersia gyiorum. The sequence continues at coordinate 1,644,716 of NZ_CP169556.1, read as the reverse complement.
CCAGCAGGCGAACATGCACGCCCTGCGGTTGCGCCTGCAGCACCAGCGCTGTCGCACCGCTCACCACCGGCACGCAGTCCAGCCGGCCCAGCGGCGGCGCCACCAGGGGCGCATCCAGGTAGTCCTGCAGTGTCATCGGCTGCCGGTAGGCCGCACGCGGGTTGGCCGCGGCATGGCGGCGCAGCGCCATGCACAGGGCGCCATAATCCTCGCGGTCCAGTCCGTGCGCAGCCATCTGCCGCTGGGTCAGCATGGCGAACAAGGGGTTGGGTCCCAGACAGCCCAGCGGGCTGAGATAATCCCTGGCGCTGACGTTATAGGCCTGCACCAGCGACACGAAATCCGCCCCGGCGAAATGGTCGCCGGCTACCAGCACGATAGTGCGCGCCTGACCCGCCTGCAACGCCAGCCAGGCCTGGCGCAACAGGTTGACAGCGCTGGCGCCCCCCATCTCATCCTGCATGCACCAGCGCAGTCCCAGCCCCATCTGCCAGGCCAGGTCGATGGCGCGGTCCGGGCGCAGCGTGAAAGACGCCACGCCCAGGCCATCCACATCCGCCAGCGCCAGGCCCGCATCGGCCAGGGCCAGCTCCGCCGCCTCGGCCAGCAGGCCGGCTGTGCTGCAAGCCGGATCGGGATGGAGCATAAAGGCCGTTTCCCCCGTGCCGACGATGCCCGGCGCATACATTGGATCCATGGTCACTCCTGTCTTTCCGGCTCTTTGGTCAACAATAGCGTCACTACGGTGATGCCCGCCAGGCACAACAGATAGATCGCTACCGGGGTAGCCGATTCATAACTGCGCAGCAAAGCCATGGCGATCAGCGGCGACAGCCCACCCGCCAGCACCGATGCCAGTTCATGCCCCAGCGCCAGCCCGGTATATCGGACTTCCGCCGGAAACAGCTCGGCGAAATACGCGGGTTGCGTTCCTATCATGGCCGCGTGGCAAATGGTATTGCCCAGGAAGAAGGCCAGGAAGATCCACAGCGGCTCCTTGGTCTGCACCAGCCAGAAGAACGGGAATGCAACCAGCATCAGGCCGACCGAGCCAATCAGATAGACGGTCCGCCGCCCGATGCGGTCTGACAGGTGGCCAAACCAGACCAGTGTGCCCAGCTCGATGAACATGGACAGCAGCACGCCCCCCAGCATGATGTCATTGGGAATTTCCAGGAATTTCCCATAGGCCAGCGCAAACGCCAGGAACATGTACGAACCGCCATTCTCCGCCATGCGCAAGCCCATGGCCGTGAACACCTGACGCGGATAGCGGCGGAAGACTTCGACCGCCGGCATGCCGCGCTTGGCGGTTTTCTTGGCCTGCACAAACTCTTCGCTCTCGGGGATGCGCTTGCGGATATACAGCCCGACGCCAAAGATGATGATGCTCAGCAGGAACGGCAGGCGCCAGCCCCAGCTCATGAATGCCTCATCCGGCAATTGCTGCGCCAGCATGAAAACCCCCGAGGACAGCACGAAGCCGCCCGCCACCCCCAATTGGCTGAACGAGGAAAAGTACCCACGCCGCTTGCCGCCCACGGCTTCGCTGATGAGCAGGACACCGCCGCCCCACTCGCCGCCAGCCGCCATCCCTTGCAGAATGCGCAGCGCCACCATGGCAATCGGGGCCCAGATACCGGCCTGCTCGTAAGTCGGCAGCAACCCGATCAGGAAGGTGGCTGCCCCCATGATACCCAGCGTCCATTCCAGCGCCAGCTTGCGCCCATAGCGGTCGCCGATATGGCCGAAGATCACGCCGCCCAGCGGCCGCGCCAGGAAACCCACGGCAAACCCGGCAAACGCACCCATGGTCCCCAACAGCGGGTCTGTTCCCTTTGGAAAGAACAGGCTACCGAACACCAGCGCGGCCGCCGTGCCGTAGATGAAGAAGTCATACCATTCCATCGCGTTGCCCGCGACCGATGCCATGACCACGCGGCGCGTGCGCTTCTTGCGTGCTGCGTCGTCTTCCAGCGCCGCCGCTGCGCCGGCGGCCTGCCTGCCCTGTGTCGCCACGCCGCTCATAGCCGTCTCCCTGCGCCCTGTCCGGTCTTGCCGGCCCGTGCTGTCTTGTTCATGTCTCCTCTCCTTCTTCCTTGATGGATTTTTTTGTCTGTTCTGTTGCCGGGAACAACCCGGTACTCCCTGCCAGATGCTGCTCAGCGCAGCACCTGATAGCCCACGCTTTCCCTGTCCCAGGTATCTGCGGTTACACCCTCGTCGCGCAGGCCGAACTTGCGGATCTTGCCGTTCTCGGTACGTGGCAGGGCCGTCATGATGCGCAGATAACGCGGCACCGAGAAATACGGCATGCGCGGCTGGCAATGGTCCAGCAGCGCCTCGGGGCTGGCCTGCTGGCCGGGCTTGAACACCAGCGCCGCCATGACTTCGTCTTCAGCCAGCTCGGAGCGCACCGCATAGACCGCAGCAGCCTCCACGGCCGGGTGGGCCTGCAGCACCTGTTCAACCTCGAATGAAGAAATATTCTCGCCACGGCGCCGAATCGCATCCTTCATGCGGTCGAGAAAACGGAAATGGCCGTCGGCATCGCGTACCACGCGGTCCCCGGTGTGGAACCACAGATTGCGCCAGGCCTCCACGGTTTTGTCGGGCATGCCGAAATAGCCGGTCGCCACCAGGAATGGCAGGCGCGGACGCAGCAGCAGTTCTCCCGGCTCACCATCAGGCAAGGGCTGGTCATTGTCGTCCGCCACGCAGGCCTCGAACTCCGGCATCACGCGCCCCATGCTGTCCGCACGTTGCTGCGCCAGCGTGCCGCCGATGGCAAAATTGGTTTCGGTCGACCCATAGCCCTCCAGCAAGGCAATACCGGTGCGCGCCTGGAAAACCTGATGGAAGCGCGCGGGCACGCCCGGCGCCAGAGCGATACGGGCGCGGTGCCCGCGCTCGTCCGCCGTGACCTCGCGCGACAGCAGCATGGGCACCATGGCGCCCAGCAGATAGGTAACGGTCGCTCCGGTGGCGCACAGGCGCTCGAAATAGCGGCTGACGGAGAAGCGCTCGTCGCAGACGATCGCCGCGCCCGTCACCAGCGCCTGGAAGCAGGCATTGAGCGCGTTGGTATGAAATAGCGGCAGGCAGGTATAGAGCACATCCTCGGTGCCTATTTCCAGGTTGCGCGCCGTCAGCACGCCCCACCAGTAGAACTGCGCGTGCGGGCAGCAAACACCTTTGGAAAGCCCCGAAGTCCCCGAGGTATAAAGGATTGCCAGGGTATCGCCGGCTTGCAGATCCGCCGCTTCCAGACCCGCCTGCGGCAAGTCCGGCAAAGGCTGCACCTGCGCCGGCGCGTCGGCGTCGAGCCCGCCACCAACCAGCAGAATGCATGCCAGCGGCGTGTCTTGCACGGCAGACAGCACGCCGCACGCCGCCGCATCGGCCAGCGCCAGCCTGGCCGCACTATTGGACAGGATATGCTGCAGCTGCATGCCGCGCGATGCCGTATTTACCGGGACGGCGACAGCACCCAGCCAGGCGCATCCCAGCACCGCGCCCAGGAACTCCATCCGGTTGCCCATCATCAGCACGACCCGGTCGCCACGCGCCACGCCCTGATGCGCCAGCAGCGCGGCCCACCGTGCAGCAAAGGCCGGAGCCTCCCCGAAACTAAGCTGGCCGCCCGGCGCCTGCAGCCATGGCCGCTCGCCGTATTGCCGCGCCTGCCGGCACAGCAATTGCGGCACGGTCACGTTCCCCTGGCATTGCTGCCCTTCAGCGCCCGCCTGGGCAGCGCAAACCGGGTGCTCGCGCTCAAGTACTGCTGCCCCCTGCTGCGTGGATGAAACACGCATAAGACTCCTCCTGTTATTCCGCGATCTCGCTCCGGCCTGTGACTGCCTGGATCGCATGGAAATTAGTCTAGGAGTCAACTATATATCCGTCAAATTTATGGCTATTATGTATTGAATAAGTCAAATTTATATCAAGGGCAAACATGGAATTTGACCTGAATCTCATGCGGGTTTTCCTGATGGTGATGGACGAAGGCAGCGTGACTCGCGCCGCCCAGCGCCTGGGCCTGACGCAGCCCGCTGTCAGCTATGCGCTGAATCGCTTGCGCGAGCAATTCGACGACCCCTTGTTCCTGCGCACCCCCAATGGCATGCAGCCCACACCTGTGGCGCTGGCGCTGGCCGAACCCATAGAACGCGGGCTCAACAGCTTTGCCGAAGCCATCAGCCTGCGCCAGGCCTTTGACCCGCAACGCAGCAGCCGGCGTTTCCGCATGGCCATGTCGGACATCGGCGTCATGGTGTTCCTGCCTGAATTGATGGAGCAATTGCACACCGAAGCCCCCCGGCTGCAACTGGAAATCCGTGATGTACCGCTGGAGGATTTGCTCCAGGCGCTGCGGGACGGCGAGATAGACCTGGCCATCGGCAATCTGGCCGGTCTCAGGCAACAGACCTGCCATGCCCATCTGTTCCATGAACACTATTGCTGTATGGGGCGGCGCGGGCACCCGCTGCTGGCCAGAGGTAAGCTGACCCGTGCGCAATACCGCAAGCTGGATCACATTCTGGTCGATTCGCGTGGCAGTTCGCACCGCGCGCTCGACGGCATCCTGGCCGAAGCGGGCGTCCCGCGCCGGCCTGCGCTGACCCTGCCGCATTTTTCCGCCGCCGCGGAAATTGCCCGGCGCACGGACCTGATCCTGACGCTGCCCTATCGTGCCGCCCTCTGGCTGAATCGCAATGAGGCCTTCGACATCCTGCCCGTACCGGTCGCCCTGCCCCCGCTGCAAGTCACCGTCCACTGGCATCCACGCTTCGATACCGACCCCGGCACCGTCTGGCTGCGCCAGCGCGTCATCACCCTGCTGGCCGACCCTGACAACAGCGCCGCAGCTCAGTCATCCTCGGTCGAAGACAGATAATTCTTGCGGACGAAATACCCCAGCAGCCCGAATGCAATCAGCAGCATGATGCCCATGGTGATCCAGAAGCTGTGCGCGCCATGCAGCCATGGCACGGAATCGAAATTCATGCCGAAGATCCCTGCAATCAGGTTCAGCGGCAGAAAGACCGCCGTCACTGCCGTGAGTGCGCGCATGACGTCATTGGTACGATTGCTCTGGATGCTGAAATGTATCTGCACCGCCGTTTCGGCGCTCTGTTCCAGCCGCCGCACATGGTGGGCCACCCGTTCGATGTGCTCGAGCACATCACGGCCCCGCACCAGCAATTGCTCACGCTCATGGCGGCTTTCCTTGGTGCCGGGCACCGGCCAGTCATCCAGGGTGTCCATCCAGCTGGCCAGCGCATTGCTCTGATCCTCGCAGCATTCGTCCAGGTAGTGCAGCACCTGCCTGGATCGCAGCAGGGCATCCCAGCGGTCGAAGTTCTTGCGCGGCCGCATCAGGCGTTGCTGCCAGTGTTCGAGCTGGCGCGTCAGATGCTTGCGCAGGTCCAGAAAGCCGTCAACCATCAGGCTGGTGACACGCAACATCAATTCCGCCGGAGAAGCCGGCAGGCGCGCCAGGCTGCCGGGCTGGCGCGGCTCCCCGCGCGCCAGGGACAGCAAGCGGCGAATATAGGCTTCGTGGACCACGCAGGGCTCAGGATGTACGCTAAGCAGCAGCCGGTCGAACAGCACGAAGCCCACCGGCACGGTTTCCACTCCCAGGGCCACGGCCACTTCCTTGAGCCGGCGCGGCGCTCCCTGCTCACGCGTACTGGCGGCCTCGTTCTGCAGGCCATCGTGCAAGGCCAGCCTGCGGAACACCAACACGTCGTAATCCGAGGTGTAATCCAGGTGCGACGGCAGTTGCAGGTTGGACAGATCGGACACATGCAGGTCCAGAATCCGTATCCCGCCCAGGCGCAGGCAGAACGTCTGCACGGCTTCCGTTTCGGCCACGAAATCATCATGCGAGCATGCCAGCCAGAGATACCCTTCCCTTGGCGGTTCGTCCGGCGGCATGGCCAATTCCTCGACCGACTTTCCCGGGCGGATATGGAATACTCGCAAGGACTTCATGGTTGCTCCCGTCAGATCATCCAGACAGCAATGGGCCTGCCAGCGGCCAACACTTGCCGTGACAGTGTAGCCGCAGCACTAGCCGCCGTCAGCCGGAGCAGCGTCTGCACTGCCCTGGCGGCTGCGGACGCAGCCGGCCATATTCACAGGCAGGTCATATTCCCCTCCTATCGTGCATGGTTCTTCAACAGGAGCCCTGCCAGCAATGCCTTATTCCCTCCAAGCCGTCCGCGTTCGCCGTCACTTCCCCCGCACCGCCCTGGCTGCTGTCCTGGCCGCCAGCCTGCTGGCCGCCTGTGGTGGCAGCAACAAGCATGATAATGGCGGCAATCCCGATCCCGGTACGCCTCCCGTGACCGACACCCCGGTCGCGGAGCATACCTTCCGCCCCAACCCTGGCACCCAGTATGGCTCGGCCGACGCATCGACCGCCATCGCCCTGGATGCCGACTGGATGGTTGTCGCGGACGACGAGGCTAACGTGCTGCGCGTCTACCCCCGCCAAGGCGGCGCCGCCGTGCTGGAATGGGACTTCTCGGCCGAAGGCCCGGCGCTGGCAAAGGAACTGGACGTCGAATCCAGCACGCTTATCGGAGATCTTGCCTTCTTCCTGGGCTCTCATGGCAACAGCAAGGACGGCGGTGATGCCGTCGATACCCGGGGCCACCTGTTTGCCGTGAAGATCAACGGCACCGGTGCCGACACGCGCTTCGCCTATGCCGGCATGTTCTCGCAACTTGAGCAACAGCTGGTGGCCTGGGATAGCGGCAACCAGCACGGCCTGGGCGCAGGCCACTTCGGCTTTGCGCGTTCCAGCGCTGCGGGCCTGGCGCCCGAGCGCGTCGATGGTTTCGCCATCGAAGGCGCCGCCACCGCCCCGGATGGAAAAACCCTTTGGCTGGGATTCCGCGCGCCGCAAATGGATCAGGATGTCCGCCATCGCGCGCTTATCGTCCCGGTGCGGAACCCGCAGGAATTGATCGCCGGCACGGCCAGCCAGGCCTGTTTCGGCAATCCCATCGAACTCAATCTCGGCGGACGCGGCATACGCGCCATGGCTCAGGGCAGCGACGGTCAATACCTGATCCTGGCAGGACCGGCAGGCGCCGCCAGCAGCCATGCCGCGCGCAATTTCGCGCTCTATGCCTGGAACGGCGCGGCCAGCGATAGTCCGCGCGAGATCGCCAACAACCTGGAAGCCATGCGCTTGAGCAGCGGCGGCAGCCTGGAAAGCATCGTGGAGGTGGCCGGCCCGGTCGCTACCGGTACCCGCGTCCAGCTTCTGATGGACAATGGCGACACCGTGTTCCCTGGCACCAGTTCAGCTGCCAAGGATCTTCCGGAAGACCAGCAACGCTTTCTGGGCGTCAGCTTCGACCTGGCCGACTGGCGTGCCGCCGACAGCGGCCCGCAGCTGTCGGCCAGCACGCCGGCAGATGACCGCCAGGGCGTCAATGTCGATACCCGCCTGCAGTTCCGCTTCGACCAGGGCATTGCCCTGGGCCAGGGCAAGATCCATCTGCGCCGCGCCGATGGCTCGCTGGTGGAAAGCTTCTCTGCAGGCGGCACGCCCGGACGCGTCAAGGCTGAATACAACCAGGTCAGCATCCAACCTGCCGCCACGCTGGACTTCAACACTGGCTACTACATAGAAATCGACACCGACGCCATTCTTGGCCATGCCGGCTTGCCCTACGCCGGTCTGCAGGGCAGCACTGCGCTGGATTTCCGCACTGCCGGCGCGCCGACGCCGCTGCAGCCGGGCGACGTCATGTTCGTCGGCGCCAATGCCGAGGCACCCGATGCCTTTGCCTTCATGCTGCTCAAGGCAGTGGACGGCGGCACCCGCATTCAGTTCACTGACCGTGACCGCGGCAAAAAAGGCATCCAGGAATTCGAAGGCCTGACCAACGAGACGGCAATGGACTGGACCGCGGACCGCTATCTGCCTGCAGGCACCATCGTGACCATCGCCACCGATGTCACCGGCAATCCAGAAACCGACGTCGGCTTCACCCTCGGTGCGCCTGGCGGCCTGGGCAAGGAAGAAACCATCTACGCCATGACCGGCGCCGTCATCGACGACCTGGGCGATGGCACGGCGGGAGAAATCCGCAGCGTCGGCACCTTCGTCGCCAGCATCACCCTCGGAGGCGACAAGGACAACGTCATTCCGGCCTCACTGGATGCGGCAGGCACCGCGCTGCGTTTTGTAGTCCAGCCAGCCAACCAGACCAGTGCCATCTACGGCGGCGCCCTGGATGCCCAAGATCCCGTGGCGCTGGCAGCCCGCATACGCGACACCACCAACTGGCAGGTCCGCTACAAGCCCGAAGCAGGCTTCCCGCTGGTCAACGGCAGCCTGTTCGGGCAGCAGGTCGCACGTCAATAAAAGCGCCAAAGGGCATAAAAGGAAAGGGGAAGGAGGCTCGGGGAGCGGTTCGGGACTCCAGGCCTGCGCCCCAATCTGGCCAGCCAGAAAGGGCTGCCCTCCCCCTATTCCATCTCCTTTCGCCCAGCCCTGGAAAATCAGGGTTCTGCACCGAACGGACAGGACATGCGCTAACTTCGGCAGGCTTTCTGGTCCCAGGCTAAACAGCGACCATGCCCTGCGCGGCTGGAACAGGCCGCGGAAAAGACAAAAGCCCACAGTGTTTCCACTGTGGGCTTTTGGTAATAATGGTCGGAGCGGCGGGATTCGAACTCGCGACCCCTTGCACCCCATGCAAGTGCGCTACCAGGCTGCGCTACGCTCCGAAACAAGAATTAAATTATAGCAGTGATTTTGATCTTTGCAAGTGTTTCGAGAAAAAATCCCGAAATAATTTGGATGACACCCGAACCAGACAGGGGCACCACCCCGCACGGCCAGCTGAACCTAACGGGGCACCGATGCCAGCAAGGCCGAAATATCCTGCAATTCCGTACGCAGCGCCTGCAATTCGGCGCCGCTCAGGCGCACTGCTGCTTCCGGATCGTGGGCGGCAGCATCCCTGGCATCACCCAGGCGATTGCGGGCGCCGCTGATGGTGAAGCCCTCTTCGTACAACAGGGAGCGGATACGACGGATCAGCAGCACTTCATGATGCTGGTAATAACGCCGGTTGCCACGCCGCTTGACCGGCTTGAGCTGCGTGAATTCCTGTTCCCAGTAGCGCAGCACATGGGGTTTGACGCCACACAGATCGCTGACTTCACCGATGGTGAAATAACGCTTGGCCGGAATAGGCGGCAAGGCCGCCGTGCTGCTTTGTTCTTCAGTGCGTGTCATGTCTGAACGTTCAGGCTGCATCATGTAAGGCCGGCAACGCCGGCTGCGGTCTGGCGCCGGCCCGAGGCTGGCGCGGCTCGGCCGCTAATCGGGAAGATAGCCGGCGGCGCCGCGCCCATTACTGCAGCGCCCTGCCCCGCCGGTCATCCCCTAGCTTAAACGGACTGGTCTTCCGGGGTCAAACCGGTGGACTCGACCGCGCTCTTGAGCTTCTGGCTGGCATGGAAAGTCACGACGCGGCGCGCAGCGATGGGGATCGCCTCGCCAGTCTTGGGATTGCGCCCGGGACGCGGCGGCTTCTGCCGGACCTGGAAGTTGCCAAAGCCCGAAAGCTTGACCATATCGCCCTTGGCCAGCGCCTCACGAATTTCGTCAAAAAATGTATCGACGAGATCCTTGGCTTCGCGCTTGTTCAGGCCGACACGTTCGAACAGCATGTCAGCCAATTCAGCCTTGGTCAGCGTACGGGTTTCTGTCGTCATATCCGATCACTCCTAGCGGGATTCAGGCGCGCAGACGGACGCCACGTGCCTGCAAGGCGCCAATCAGGCTGTTCATGCAGGCATCGACACGTTCGTCGGACAGGGTTTCGGTATTGTCCTGCAACCAGAAACGGAACGCCAGGCTCTTCTCCGCATCCGCCGGCGCTGCTGGGTCACGCCAGACGTCGAACAGGCGAACATCCTTGAGGATGGCCAGGCTGGCATCGGACTGGCGCTGGGCCGCAACGATATCCTGCAGGTCCTGCGCGCTCAATGCGGCAGGCGCCAGCAGGGCCAGGTCACGGATCACCATAGGCTGGCGGGAGGCTTCCACGGCCTCGGGCACCGATGCCGGCAATACCGAATCCAGCGTCACTTCGAACACCACTGGCGCCTGGCGCAGATCCGCCTGTTGCACCAGGCGCGGATGGACCTCGCCCACCCAGCCCACCGCCACGCCATCGAGTTCAATGCGTGCGCTGCGGCCAGGATGCAGCGCCGGATAGGACGCCGCGACAAAACGCAGGCTCGCGGCACGCTGGCCGAACAGCACTTCCAGGTCGCGTTTCACGTCATAGAAGTCAACCTGGCGCACAGGCAGGCCCCACTGCTCGGCATCTGCCGGGCCCCAGGCTGCGGCAGCCAGGTGCAAAGGCTGGGCAATGCCAGCCACATCCAGGCCGCCATCGGCAACTGCTGCGTCGCGCCGGAACACGCGGCCCAGCTCAAAGACACGCACACGGCTTTGCTGGCGATTGGCGTTGTAGCGGATATTGGCAACCAGGCCCGCGATCAGGCTGGAACGCATGACCGACAGATGGCTGGCGATCGGATTGAGCAGTCGGATAGGGTCCGTGTTGCCAGCATAGTCACGCTCCCAGTCGTTTTCCACGAAGCTGAAATTCACGACTTCCTGGTAATCACGGCTGGCCAACAGCTCGCGCACAGCATGCGGGCTGTGCTGCCCTTCCGGCTGGGCGCGCATTGCAGCACGCGCGACCGGCGGCAGGTCGGGAATATTTTCAAAACCGTAGATGCGAGCAACCTCTTCAATCAGGTCCTCTTCAATCTCGATATCGAAGCGGAAGGAAGGCGGCGTCACGATGAAATCGTCACCGTCCTGCTCGAACGGCAGGCCCAGCTGGCGGAAAATCGCGCCGATCTGCTCACTGGCGATATCCAGGCCCAGCACCTTGCGGCAACGAGCCGCACGCAGGCGCACAGGCTGGCGCTCCGGCAAGGCAGCAATATTGTCATCCACCGGGCCAGCCTGCCCGCCGCAGATATCCAGTACCAGGCGGGTGATGTATTCCAGGCCTTCCGGAATGCCCTGAAAATCCACGCCGCGCTCGTAGCGATGACTGGCTTCCGAGGAAAAGCGGTAGCGGCGTGCCTTGCCGGCAATCGCGTCCGGCCACCAGAAGGCCGACTCGATATAGATATTCGTGGTGGCGGTGCTGACCGACGTCGCCTCGCCCCCCATGATGCCCGCCATGCTTTCCGGCTGGCCGGCTGCGGCAACCACGCCGATATCGGCCTGCAGCGTCACGGTCTGGCCGTTGAGCAGTTCCAGGGTTTCACCTTCGCGGGCCCAGCGCACGACCAGTCCGGTGTCGTTGCCGGGCACCTTGTCCAGATCGAAAATGTGCGACGGACGCCCAAGCTCGAGCATCACGTAGTTGGAGATGTCGACCAGCACCGACACGCTGCGCTGGCCGGCGCGCTCAAGGCGCGTTTTCATCCAGTCGGGCGTCTGCGCCGCTGCATTCACGCCACGCACGACACGGCCGGCAAAACGGCCGCAGAGGTCCGGCGCCTCAATGCTGACCGGCAGGCGGTCGGCAATGCTCACCGGCACTGGATCGGCGCCCGGCACCTTCAGCGCGGCGCCAGTCAGCGCCGCCACTTCGCGTGCAACCCCAAGGATAGAGAGGCAATCGGCGCGGTTGGGCGTCAGTTTCAGGGTGATCAGCGTATCGTCGAGGTCCAGCGCGGCGCGCAAGTCCTGCCCGGCTTGCAGCCCTTCGGGCAGCAGCATCAGGCCATCGTGTTCCTGCGACAGGCCCAGCTCACGCGCCGAGCACAGCATGCCGGCCGACGCGACGCCGCGCATCTTCGCAGTCTTGATCTTCATGCCGCCAGGCAGCACCGCGCCAACACGGGCCAGCGGCACCAGCAGACCGGCAGCGGCATTGGGTGCGCCGCAAACGATCTGCAGCAATTCGCCCGAGCCGTCATCGACCTGGCAGACGCGCAGGCGGTCGGCATCGGGATGGGGGGCAATGGCCGTGATTCTTGCGGCCACCACGCCAGAAAAAGCAGGGGCGGCTGTCTCGGTTTCTTCGACTTCCAGACCCGCCATGGTCAATTTGTGCGCCAGCGCTTCACTGGAGAGATCGGGATCGACCAGCGTGCGCAGCCAGGATTCTGAAATTTGCATGGTGAAATACCGTCCTCAATCGTTGAACTGGCGCAGGAAACGCAGGTCGCCTTCGAAGAACTGACGCAGGTCGTTGACGCCATAGCGCAGCATGGTCAGGCGCTCCAGGCCGGAGCCGAAGGCAAAGCCGATATAGCGCTCCGGATCCAGCCCGAAATTGCGCACCACCTGCGGATGCACCTGTCCCGAGCCAGAAATTTCCAGCCAGCGGCCACGATTGGGGCCTGAGGTGAACATCATGTCGATTTCGGCCGATGGTTCCGTGAATGGGAAGAACGACGGGCGGAAACGCAGCACCAGGTCATCGGTTTCGAAGAAACGGCGCAGGAAATCGGTATAGACACCCTTGAGGTCGGCAAAGGAGATGTCTTCGGCGATCCATAGGCCTTCCACCTGGTGGAACATGGGCGAGTGGGTCGCATCGCTGTCGACGCGGTAGGTGCGTCCCGGCGCAATCACCTTGATGGGCGGCTTGTTCATACGAGCGTAGCGCACCTGCATGGGGCTGGTGTGCGTGCGCAGCACCAGCGGCAATCCGCCCGAATCCTGCATGTCGACGTAGAACGTATCCTGCATGGAACGCGCGGGATGGTTCTCTGGATTGTTCAACGCCGTGAAATTGGTCCAGTCGTTCTCGATTTCGGGGCCGTCGGCCACGTCAAAACCGATGGAACGGAAAATCTCTTCCACCCGGCGCCAGGTGCGGATCACCGGATGAATGCCACCCACGCCCCGGCCACGGCCGGGCAATGTCACGTCGATGGTCTGCGATGCCAGTCGCTGGGCCAGCTCGGCTTCGGCCAATGCATCGCGGCGCTCATTGAGCAGTTGCTCAATGGTCTGCTTGGCCTGGTTGATGCGGGCACCCGCTTCGCGCTTCTGTTCCGGCGTCAATTGCGCCAGAGCCTTCATCTGCGCCGTCAAGGCGCCCTGTTTGCCGAGAAAGCGGGCCTTGGCGTTTTCCAGCGCTGCCGCATCGGCGGCCTGCGCGAACAATTCACGCGCCTGGGCAATCAGGTCTTCGACCATCGTCGTCATGGAAATAAACCTTTGAACACGTGCCTGAGCACAATCTGCGCGTCTCTGCGCAAGGTCTGGCAAGGCGATATTCAACAGGAGCCGGAAAGCTCCCCGATTTGCAGCAAGGGCCGTCTCCCTGGCGGGACGACGGCCTTCAAAACGCAAACGGGACCGCTACGGCCCCGTTTGCCACTACATCAGCTGCACCGCACTATCAGGCAGCCAGTGCCGCCTTGGCTTGTTGTACCACAGCAGCAAAGCCAGCCTTGTCACGCACGGCCAGATCAGCCAGAACCTTGCGGTCCAGGTCGATCGAAGCCTTCTTCAGGCCAGCGATGAAGGCGCTGTAGGTCACGCCATGTTCACGCACGGCGGCGTTGATACGGGTGATCCACAGGGCGCGGAAAGTGCGCTTCTTGGCACGACGGTCACGGTAGGCATATTGCCCGGCCTTCATGACCGCCTGTTTGGCGATCCGGAATACATTACCGCGGCGACCGCGGTAACCCTTGGCAGCCTTCAGGACTTTTTTGTGACGGGCACGTGCCGTTACACCACGTTTTACGCGAGGCATCTTATATCTCTCCTATCAGGCGAAAGGCAGCATGGCTTTCACCGATGCCACGTCAGCGCTGTGAACGGCGGTGGAGCCGCGCAGCTGGCGCTTGTTCTTGGTCGTCTTCTTGGTGAGGATGTGGCGCTTGAAGGCCTGGCCCCGCTTGATGGATCCGCTGCCGCGAACCACAAAGCGCTTTGCAGCGCTTTTCTTGGTTTTCATCTTAGGCATGAAAATTCCTGCTGAATTCCTGCTGTTTGAACAATAAGACGGCGGGTGCCACACGACCGGAAACCGGACAGGCAGACTTGAAACCCGACATCACTGGATGGGCTGTTCCTGAACCCCTGGCACGGACGCTAGACCCCGGCCAAGGCGACTGCAAACCGCCCGGATTCCCTGCTCCCTTGCGGCTAACAACCGCAATAGACTCAGGAAAGCCTTTGATTATATCGCGTTTTTTGCTTTAACGCTGGGCCTGTAGCGTTCCTGCCGCGCCGGGCACCCCCTTGTCCCCACAGGTCGAAAGCTCAGATCAGCACCTGGTCCGGAATGCCCTTGTGCCAGGAGTAGAGCTCATAGCGCTCGCGCAGGCCATGGACCCAGAACGGATCTTCGCGCAACAGGCGTTCCGCCGTGGCGCGGTCCGGCGATTCGAGAATCCACAACGCCCCCACGGAAGGACCGTCTTCCTGTTCGCGCAGCGCACCGCCGATGCGCACCAGTTCGCTGTTGGCCTTGAGCCATTCCAGATGCGGCTCCATTTGCGCCTGGCGTACATGCGCCATGGCTGGATTGTCATAGAAACGAACGATATACAGCACGTGGCGCCCCTTTTTTAGCGTGTGATCTGTCGAAAAAAACGCCATGCTACCCCAGCGGACGCCGGTATTGCACAGCCTGTGCCAGATGCACCGCCAGCACAGCATCAGCCGCGTCGAGATCGGCAACGGTGCGCGCGACACTCAGCACGCGGTGCGCTGCCCTGGCCGACCAGCCCAACCGCGTCATGGCTGCGTCCAGCATGCGCTGCGCCTCGTCCGCCAAACGGCAGGCCTCGCGCAGCATGGCCGGCGCCAGACGGGCATTGCTGCACCCCTGGCGCGCCAACTGGCGCTGCCTGGCAGCGGCCACACGCTGGCGCACGGCCTCGCTCGTCTCGCCCGGCGGCATGTCCAGCCATCCCGCCTCGGTGGCGGGCAACTCCAGTTGCAGGTCAATGCGGTCCAGCAAAGGACCGGACAGCTTCATTCGGTAGCGCTCGCGTGCCTCCGGGCTGCAGCGACAACTGCGCACCGGATGCCCAAGCCAGCCGCACGGGCAGGGATTCATGGCGGCCACAAGCTGAAACCTGGCGGGATACACCACCCTGCCCGCCGCCCGGGCGATGGCGACCGCGCCGGTTTCCAGCGGCTCGCGCAAGGCCTCCAGCGCCACCCGGCTGAACTCCGGCAATTCATCGAGAAACAGCACGCCATGATGCGCCAGCGTGATTTCCCCTGGACGGGGACGGCTGCCGCCCCCTACCAGGGCAGCCGTGGATACCGAATGGTGAGGCGCGCGGAATGGCGGCTGCCCGCTCAAGACTGGACGAGTGCGCAGCAAACCCGCCAGGGCTGCTGCCTCCAGCGCCTGGCGCGGCGCCAACGGCGGAAGAATGCCAGGCAAGCGCTGCGCCAGCATGCTTTTCCCTGCACCCGGCGGCCCTATCATCAGCAGGCCGTGCTCGCCTGCTGCCGCGACTTCCAGCGCCCGACGCGCCGCCGCCTGGCCGCGCACATCCGACAGACACGGCACAGGTTCTGCCGCCTCCAGCGGCGCGGCCTTCACTGGCGCCAGGCTTTCCTGGCCGCCCAGGTGCAAGGCCAGCGCCCGCAGGCTAGTGGCGCCAAGCACATCCAGGCCAGGTACGTTGGCAGCGATACGCGCGCTTTGCAGAGGCATATAAAGCCTGGCGCCGGCATCGGCGGCTGCCAGAGCCAGGCCCAGGGCGCCGGCTACCGGCACCAGCATGCCGCTCAACGAAAGTTCGCCGGCGAAGATATCGCGCACCAGCGCTTCCTGGGCTGCCGCGCCGCCCTGCAACTGCAATTGGCCCGATGCCAGCAGCACGCCCAGCGCAATGGGAAGATCGAAGCGGCCAGACTCCTTGGGCAAGTCTGCCGGCGACAGATTGGCCGTCAGGCGACCCGCAGGAAATTCATAGCCGCTGCTTTGCAGCGCAGCACGCACCCGCTCCCTGCTTTCACGCACTTCAGCGTCGGGCAGCCCGACGATCTGGAACGCCGGCAAGCCTGGAGCCAGGTGCACCTCCACCCATACCGCAGGCGCATCCAGGCCCACCAACGCCCGGCTTCCCAGTACGGCTAACGACATGAATTTCCTCCGGTACAAGTATGTCCGGAGTATGGCCTGCGACTACCGTCGGGAACAGGCCAGGCGTGCTGGAAATGTCACGCTGCGCTCCTATTGCCCCGACGCAGCGCCCATCAGGACAAGGACTCAGTTCTGCTGCGTGCCCGACGCCTGGGGCTGCTCCAGCGCGGCAATGCGGCCCTCCAGCGCTTCCAGCCGGGCTTCCAGTTCACGCACCCGCGAACGCGTGGCAGCCAGCAGGTCCGCCTGGATATCGAACTCTTCACGCGTGATCAGATCAACGCGGCTGAAGGCCTGGCTGAGAAAAGCCTTGGCATTGCGCTCGATATCGGCTGCCGGCGTGCGGGCGATCAGATCGGAGAATTTTTGCTGCAGGTCTGCGAGGAAATCGTTGCGGTTCATGCTCGTTCCAGAGAAAGGATCCAATGACGGAAGTTTAAGCTACTTGCCGCTTTCCAGCGTCCCTTGCCGCACTGGCGGCCAGCAGCCGCACCATTTCAGTGCGTTGCGCCGTGCAGCTGACCCAATCCGCGCACCATCTGCGTGCAAACCGCCACACACGCTGCCGTCCGCACCCTGCCGGGCTGGCGCATTTGCCCGCACGCACCGCAGGCAGGCAGCGATTGCGCATGCCGCTTCCCGCCTGCCGGCGCAGATTGGCACGCATCTTGCTTAGCTCGGTTCAGGACAGCCCAAACCCGCAAGGAGCCCATATGAAACTCATCATCGCCATCATCAAGCCGTTCAAGCTGGACGAGGTGCGCGTGGCACTTTCGACCGCTGGCGTGCAAGGCATGACCGTCAGCGAAGTCAACGGCTTCGGCCGCCAGAAAGGCCATACCGAACTGTATCGCGGCGCCGAATATGCCGTGGACTTCCTGCCCAAGCTGCGCATTGAGGTCGTGGTGCCGGATGCCCAGCTTGACACCACCCTGGAAGCCATCGAAAGCGCGGCCTACACCGGCAAGATCGGCGACGGCAAGCTGTTCGTCGTTCCCGTGGAACGCGCCGTGCGCATACGTACTGGTGAATCCGACGAGTCCGCTCTCTGAGCCTCTTTCCATCCCGCATAAAGGAAACTGAAAATGGAAAACGCAGACATCGCCTGGTTGAGCGTCTCGACCCTGCTCGTTCTCATGATGGTAGTTCCCGGCCTGGCGCTGTTCTACGGCGGCATGGTCCGCTCCAAGAACGTGCTCTCCGTACTGATGCAGACCACTTCGGTATTCTGCCTGGCAGTCGTCCTGTGGTTCGTCTACGGCTATTCCCTGGCCTTCACCGATGGCAACGCATTCTTCGGCGGCTTCTCAAAACTGTTCCTGTCCGGCCTGTTCAACGCCCCTGACGGCTTCGCGGAATCAGGCAGCGTGCCCGAACTGCTATTTGCCGCCTTCCAGGCGACATTCGCCGGCATCACCTGCGCGCTGATCATCGGCGGCTTTGCCGAACGCGCCCGCTTCTCGGCCGTGCTGGTCTTCACCGTGGTCTGGTTCACGCTGGCCTACGTACCGATCGCCCACATGGTCTGGTACGGCGGCGATGTTCCCGGCCTGTTGTTTGCAGCGGGTGCGCTGGACTTCGCCGGCGGCACTGTGGTGCACATCAACTCCGGTATTGCCGCGCTGACGGCCGCTGCACTGGTCGGCAAACGCCTGGGTTATGGCAAGGAAGCGCTGCAACCGCACAACCTGCCCATGACCTATATCGGCGCCGCCGTGCTGTGGGTGGGCTGGTTCGGCTTCAACGCGGGTTCGGCGCTGGCCGCCAACAACACCGCCGTGCTGGCCTTCATGAACACGCTGATCGCCACCGCCATTGCCGTCCTGGCCTGGTCGGCCACGGAAAAACTGCTCAAGGGCCGTTCCTCGCTGCTGGGCGCGGCCTCGGGTGCCATCGCCGGCCTGGTCGGCATCACCCCGGCAGCTGGCCTGGTCGGCCCGGTGGGTGCGCTGATCATCGGGCTCATCGCCGGTGTGGCCTGCGCCTGGTCGGTGACCTACGTGAAGCATTGGCTGCGCATCGACGACGCGCTGGACGTGTTCTGCATCCACGGCATCGGCGGCATCATCGGCGCCATCCTGACCGGCATCTTCAATGCCCAATCCCTGGGCGGCCCTGGCATCACCAGTGCGGAAATCCCGGCGCAAATCTGGACCCAGGTGGAAGGCGTGCTGCTAACCATCGTCTGGTCCGGCGTGGTCGCCATCGTCGCCTATTACGTGGCCAAGGTCCTGTGCGGCAGCTTCCGCGTCTCCGAGGAAGATGAACGCGCCGGCCTGGATATCTCCGCCCACGGGGAATCGGCCTACCGCAAGTAAACCCTCCAGTCGTCCATCCCTTTGCCCCGCGCGGCCTCTGGCCGGCGGGGTTCTTTTTTACCCCCTGGCCGCCTTTCCAGATCAGCACCAACGCGCCCGCCAGCGCGATATCATCACGCATACGCTGCATACGCACACCATGCCAATCAGGCATACCGCAGCTCCAGCAGGACCGATGCCATTGATTGCCCTGCCTGGCGCTGCGGCACGAGATGCGATCCTTTTTCCACTCATTTCTCGCTACCCAGCCAAGCGAGCGCCTCCCCATTCCATTCCTGATGACTCATTCCGCCACGCCATACCGTATCCAACGTGTCTATTTCATCGGCCTGGGCGCCATCGGCCTGAAGTACGCGGCCCGCCTGCACGACCTGGACCCCAGCCTGGTCACGGTGATTGCATCTGCCGCACGCATCGCTGCCTTGCGCGCCACCCCGCCCACCGTCAACGGCAAACGCTACGACTTCAAGTTCGTCGAACCTGGCCAGGCGGCGCCACCTGCCGACCTGATTTTCGTTGCCGTCAAGGCCGGGCAATTGCCGCAGGCGATTGACGACCTGCGCGGCTTCGTCGGCCCCGATACCTGCGTGGTCTCGCTCATGAATGGCATCAGCAGCGAAGAACAGATAGGCGCCGCCATCGGCCCGGAGCATGTGCTGTATGCCAACGTCTACATGGACGCCGTGCGCAGCGGCAATGCTGTCACCTACCATGACATCGGCCGCATCGTCTTTGGCGAGAAGGACAACAGCATCCGCTGCGCAAGGGTCGATGCCATCGAGGCGCTGTTCCAGCGCGCCGGCATTCCCTGCGTGGTTCCCGCTGACATGATGCGGGCCCACTGGGCCAAATTCATGCTCAATGCCGGCATCAACCAGGCGTCGGCCGTGCTGCGCGCTCCCTACGGCACCTTCCAGGTCAATCCACATGCCCGGGCCCTGATGATCGCCGCCGCCGAAGAAGTCGTCACGCTGTCCCGCCACGCAGGCATCGGCCTGGGGCCGGAAGACATCCAGAACTTCGTTCGCATCATGGACTCCCTGACGCCCACCGCCAAGACCTCCATGCTGCAGGACATCGAAGCCGGCCGACCAACCGAAGTCGATCTTTTTGCCGGTACCATCATTGAACTCGGTCAGCGCTATGGCGTGGCTACCCCCGTCAACCAGACGCTTTACCAGATCATCAAGGCCATGGAAGCCTGAATTTGTCCACGCATCGGCAGCCCATGGCGGCAACTGCCTTCAGCTCAGCAGCATCACCCCAAGCACCAGGCACAGCAGCGCAATAAAGGCGTTGGCATGGGCGCGATCGGATATCCGGCCGATCCAGGGCGAAGACAGGCGTATGCCCACCCATGAGCCCGCAACCAGCGCCGCGCAGGCTCGCAAATCGACAAAACCGGCATACCCGGCGCCCAGCCCTGCTGCGCCGTGCCAGGCCAACACGATGTAGGTCAGCGTGCCGGCGACAGCCATCGGCAGCGACAACGGATTGGCCATGGCCGTGGCTTCCGTCATGCTGGCGCCGCGCCGGCGCATCAACGGCACTGTCATGACACTGCCGCCCACCCCCAGGAAGGCGGCAATCGCCCCGATCACCAGCCCGGCGCCCGCCGTCTGCCCCGGCCCCATCGGCTGCATGCTGGCGCGCCCCGCCTGGCGGAAGCCATCGCGCAACAGGCAATCCAGGATGGTCAGCCCCAGGTAGGCGATGAAGGCCCAGCGCAACCACGCCCCGCCCAGCTGGATGGCAGCCGCCGCGCCGAAGGCCGCACCAACGGCGATGTAGACCATCAAGGGCCGTACATGCTCCCATCGCAGGGTGCCAGCCTTGCGATGCCGCAAGGTCGCCAGGGAAGCACCGAAAATCATGGCGCAGGTAGAGCTGGCCACCGCAATATGCATGGCCGCCTGTCCGATCGCGCTGTCCGGCCCATGCGCCGCCAGCAGCACCGAATACAGCACGGGCACCGCCACAAAGCCGCCGCCAAAGCCGAACAGTACCGTCGTGCAGCCGGCCAGCACCCCGAAACCCAACAAAAGCAGATAGACCATGGCTGGAACCATTCCTGAAAAACATCAGGATAGGCTGACATCTATTGGCTGACTTTCGAGCAAAAGACAACTATGCTTGAATTCCAGCCACCCTTTGTCCGGCACCGCCACCCGTACGCGTTCCCCATGCGCAACATTCCCCTGAGTACTGTCGATGCCACGCCGCGCATCGTGCTGGCCATAGGCACAGACTATCCGCCAGGCACCCTGCTGCCCACGCATGCGCACCGCCGCGCGCAGTTGCTCTATGGCATGACCGGCCTGATGGAAGTGGAAACGGCAGACGGCAACTGGGTCATCCCGCCCTACAGCGGCGTCTGGATACCGGCGGGCCAGCCACACCAGGTGCTCATGCAGGGCGTCAGCACCCGCAGCCTGTACATTGCCCCTGAAGCAGCGCCGCGCCACGCCCAGCACTGCGAGGTGCTGGTCATCACACCCCTGCTGCATCAATTGCTGCTGGCCTCCGCCGACCTGCCCGCGCAGTATGACGAACAGGGCCGGGACGGCGCCCTGGTGCAACTGATCCTGCATGAAGTCCGCGCGGCGCCAACCATGCCGCTTTTCGCCCCCATGCCCAAAGATCCGGCGCTGGCCAGGCTGTGCAAGGCCTTTCTGCGCCGCCCCAGCCTGCGCAGCCCGCCGGAAGACTGGGCCGCCAGTCTCAATAAAAGCCCGCGCACCTTTACCCGTCTGTTCCGCCAGCAAACCGGCATATCCTTCAGCCAATGGCGTCAGCAGGCCTGCCTGATGGCCGCCCTGGCGCGGCTATCTGTCGCTGGGGCGTCGGTCACCCGCATTGCACTGGACCTCGGCTATGACAGCCCCAGCGCCTTTTCCACGATGTTCCGCCGCAAACTGGGGCAAGCGCCCTCGGATTTCCTGAAGGAAGGCGCTGCCAGCGCCACGCCCGGCCACTCGCAGTCATCCACGCCGCCTCCGGCGGACTGAGCGGCAACACGAGACAGCGGCATAGGCTCAGACCGCCAGGCCCCGGCGAGCCCGGCCTATCCGGAAAGAGTAAAAGCGGTACGGAGTGAAGGTGGCGAACGCGGGTACCTGAGATTTGCACGTGCCACGCAGTAGTATGCAAGGGGCTCGCCCGCGGACGACGCGCCCCTGCCTTGATCCTGACACCGATTATTTTCGGGTGCGCGCAGTGACCGAAACGTGGTTCTGACGCAAGGCTTCCAGGTCGATAGTGGCGGCTCGGTTCAGCACCGCCGCTACCTGCACGCGCAAGGCCTGCGTATGGGCATTGCGGATTTCACGCTTGACCTCCAGCAGACGTTGCGGGTCCATCGAGAATTCACGCAGCCCCAGCCCCAGCAGCAGGCGCGTCAATGCGGGATCTCCGGCCATTTCACCGCACACCGCTACCGGCTTGCCAAAGCGGTCGGCCGCATTGATGACCTGCGCGATCAGGCGCAGGACAGCCGGGTGCAGCGGGTCATACAAATTGGCGACGTCATTATCACCGCGATCTATCGCCAGCGTGTACTGGATCAGATCATTGGTGCCGATGGAGAAGAAATCCAGTTCGTCCGCGAATGGCTCCAGCGCCAGGGCCATGGCAGGCACTTCTACCATGGCGCCCAACGGGATATCGTCGCTGAAGGCCTGGCCGCGCTCGCGCAATTCGG
This sequence comes from Kerstersia gyiorum, assembly GCF_048595715.1. NCBI lineage: Bacteria > Pseudomonadati > Pseudomonadota > Betaproteobacteria > Burkholderiales > Alcaligenaceae > Kerstersia > Kerstersia gyiorum. The sequence continues at coordinate 1,622,550 of NZ_CP169556.1, read as the reverse complement.
CCCGCACTTCATTGAGGGCAAGCTTGACCGCCCGCACTTCGGCCAGGTTGGACACCATGGGAATCATGATGCGCACATTGCCATGCGCCGAAGCCCGCAGGATGGCGCGCAATTGTGTCGCGAACATATCCGGGCGCGCCAGGCAATAGCGGATGGCACGCCGCCCCAGCGCCGGATTCAGCGCCACGCTATGCTCGCCATCCAACTCCTTATCCGCCCCCAGGTCCAGGGTGCGAATGGTGACAGGCCGCCCGTCCATCATGCGCGCGACGGATGCATAGGCCTCGTACTGTTCTTCTTCGTTGGGCAGTTCGGAACGGCCCATGAAAAGGAACTCGCTGCGGAACAGGCCTATGCCGTCCGCGCCGGCGGCCAGGGCCTGCTGCGCTTCGTCGGGCAATTCCAGATTGGCGTTGAGCACAACGGAAACACCGTCCAGCGTCACGGCGGATTCGTCCAGCAACAGACTGAGCGCGGCACGCTGCTCAGCATGGCGTTGCTGCAGCGCCCGGTATTCGTCCTCGATGGCGTCAGTCGGATTGACGATGATGACGCCGTCGGCGCCATCGACAATCACGGAATCGCCATCGCGCACCAGTTCGCTGGCGCGGCTGGCCGCCACGACCGCAGGCACGCCCAGGCTACGCGCGACGATGGCAGTATGCGAGGTGGCGCCGCCGAGATCCGTCACGAATGCAGCGAAACGCCCGCCACGCAGGCGGATCATGTCCGCCGGGGAAATATCGTTGGCGAAGACAACCAGCGGCTCGGCGTCGGCCCTGCCCTCATCCAGCGGGAACAATGCTGGCCAGCCGGACAGCACGCGAATGACGCGCTCGATGACCTGGCGGATGTCCGCACCGCGCTCACGCAGGTATTCATCCTGCATGGCGGCAAACTGATCATTGAAAATCTGCCCCTGCACCGTCAACGCCCACTCGGCGTTGTAGTGGCGCTCGGCAATCAGGGCGCAGGTATGCTCGGACAACATACGGTCGCTGACCAGCAACACGTGCACATTCAGCAACGCCGCCAGTTCCTTGGGGGCGTCATCGGGCAGGCTGCGGATCAGGCCTTCCAGCTCTTCCCGGACGGCATGCAAGGCCTGTTCCAGGCGGCGGCACTCGCCGTCCACGTCTTCCGGTGCAATCCGGTAGTGCGCCACCTCAAGCGTGGCGGCGCCCATGACAACGGCCCTGCCGATGGCGTAGCCGCGTGCAGCAGCCAGGCCATGCAAGGTGAAAACACTGTCTCCGTGCAGGCCCTCCGGCCTACTGCTCTTCACCGAACTTGTCATCGAACAATGCCTTGATATCTGCCAGCGCCTTGTCGGCATCTTCGCCTTCGGCATCTATCGTCACGGTTATCCCTTTGCCAGCCGCCAGCATCATGACGCCCATAATACTCTTGGCGTTGACGCGTCGCTGCTCGCGCGCGATATATATTTCACTCTTGAAACTACCTGCTAACTGCGTGAGCTTGGCTGCCGCCCGCGCATGCAGGCCCAGTCGGTTGCTGATAACGATATCTACGGAAGGCATGAACTCGAATGACTGTGAAAGGTAATCAGAAAAACGCCAGGCCTGGGCCACTCAGGGCTTGAAGACGGCGACGCCGTGTGTCGCGCCGGCTGCGCCGCACTCCGCCAGATCGGACAGCGGCCGGGTGCGATAGTTCAGAACTCGCAAAAGCATCGGGACGTTGGCACCTGCCAGGATTTCGCAGCGCCGCCCGGCCTCGACGGCAGCCTGTGCCGCTCGCAGCGCCACGTTGAAAGGGGTCGCGCCGACGAGGTCCGCCAGCACCAGCACCCCGTCGCCGTGGTCTTCGGCCGCAATGCATCCCAGGATGTCCTCGAACAAGGCTTCGGGGGAAGCGTCGGCCTCGACATCGACGCACGCCAGCGCCACGTCTCCCAGCACATGCCGGGCACAGGCAGCCAGGGCCGTTGCCAGCGGCGCATGCGCCACGAGCACGACGCCCACCACTCAGGCAGCTCCCTGCTGGCGTTGCACGGCAGCCTCGAGCGCCTGCGCAAAGCGCGCCGCGACATCGAAGCCGGTTTGTTCCGTGATCTCGACAAAGCAGGTCGGACTGGTGACATTGATCTCCGTCACGTAGTCGCCGATCACGTCCAGCCCGACCAGCAGCAGGCCGCGCCGGGCCAGGACCGGGCCGATGGCCTGGGCAATTTCAAGGTCTCGGGGCGACAGCGGCTGCGCCACGCCACGGCCGCCGGCCGCCAGGTTGCCGCGCGACTCGCCCGCCAGCGGGATGCGCGCCAGAGCGTAAGGCACCGGCTCGCCATCAATGATGAGGATGCGCTTATCGCCCTTGACGATCTCGGGGATATAGCGCTGCGCCATGATGCTGCGCGTACCGTTATCCGTGAGGGTTTCAAGAATGGCGCCAAGATTGGGGTCTTGCCGCGCAACGCGGAAGATACCCATGCCGCCCATGCCGTCCAGCGGCTTGACGACCACATCGCCATGTTCCGCATGGAAGGCGCGCAGCCGCGCCATGTCGCGCGTCACCAGGGTAGGCGCAGTAAAGGCGGAAAATTCGGTAATCGACAGCTTCTCAGGATGGTTGCGGATCGCCGCCCCCTGATTGAAGACCCGGGCGCCGGCAGCCTGGGCAAAGTCGAGCAAATGGGTGGAGTAGACATACTCCATATCGAAGGGCGGATCCTTGCGCATGACGACAGCACCGAAATCGCTCAGGGCGATGACGGCTGGCGCACCCGAGGCGCGCCACCAGTCCTGCCCGTGCAGATCGGCATCGGCCAAGAGCTGAACAGGCTCGGTGCGCGCCAGAACGGCGCCACCTTCGATGAACAGATCACCCTGCAGGGCAACGCTGATCTCATGGCCGCGTGCGCTGAGCGCACGCATCATGGCCACGGAACTATCCTTGTAGGCCTTCAGGCCGGGCAAGGGATCGACGATGAACAAAATGCGCATGGACATTCCTGGAAAGCCACCCACGGCCGGCACGTCCATTCGCGCTGGCTCACGCCCCATGCCTGATGGCAGCCGCAGGATACAACCACGCTACCGGTCAGGGGCGCGCAGCATCTTGAAACACTGGCGGCGAGGCACACCCACCAGGGGCGCGCCCGCCATCCCGCATCACTCGCCGGGCTTGGCGGCTTTCTTGCGGGGGGCCAGCACCATCACCATCTGGCGCCCTTCGAGCTTGGGCATGGCTTCGACCTGGCAGAGTTCCCCCATGTCTTCGCGAATGCGTTCCAGCACCCGCATGCCCAATTCCTGGTGCGCCATTTCGCGGCCACGGAAGCGCAAGGTCACCTTGGCCTTGTCGCCATCCTCGATGAAACGGCGCAGATTGCGCAGCTTCACCTGGTAATCGCCTTCATCGGTACCAGGACGGAATTTCACTTCCTTGACCTGGATGACCTTCTGCTTGGCGCGCGCCTCGGCCTGGCGTTTCTGTTCCTGATAACGGAACTTGCCATAATCCATCAGGCGGCAAACAGGCGGAGACGCATTGGGCGCGATCTCGACCAGATCCACATCTTGCTCTTCGGACAGGCGGAATGCTTCGGCAATGCGAACAATGCCGAGCTGCTCTCCGTCGAGACCTATCAGACGCACCTCGGGAACACGAATTTCACCATTGATGCGATTGGGCTTTTCGGTGGCGATGTTGAAGACTCCTAGAAAAATTAAGCAGTTTCCTGCTGGGTACGAATGTCATCGCGGCGGGTGGCAACCTCTTCGGCCAACCGGGCAGAAAATTCTGCCAACGGCATGACGCCAAGGTCTTTGCCCCCGCGCGCACGGACCGCGACTGTCCCGGCCTGGCTTTCTTTATCGCCCACAACCAGGATGTACGGTACCTTCTGCAAACTGTGTTCGCGGATTTTATAAGTGATCTTTTCCCCACGCAAATCCGACTCAACCCTAAATCCTTGTTTTTTCAAGGATTGAGCAATTTCATCAGCATATGGGGACGAAGATGCGGAAATACAACACACAACCGCCTGAACCGGCGCCAGCCAGGCAGGCAATGCACCGGCGTGGTTTTCGATCAGCATGCCGATGAAACGCTCCAACGAGCCCAGGATGGCACGGTGCAGCATGACCGGCGTGCGGCGCTGGTCATTGGCGTCGACATACTCGGCCCCCAGGCGTACCGGCATGGAGAAGTCCACCTGGATGGTGCCGCACTGCCAGTGGCGGCCGATGGCATCCTTGAGCGTGTATTCGATTTTCGGACCATAGAACGCCCCTTCCCCCGGCGAGATTTCGAACTCGCAACCGGTGCGGCGCAGGCTTTCCATCAGCGCGTGCTCGGCCTTGTCCCAGACTTCGTCGTCGCCGATGCGCTTTTCCGGGCGCGTGGCCACCTTGTAGAGCACATTGTCGAAACCGAAATCGGCATAGACCTTTTTCAGCAAGGCCGTGAAGGCAGCGCATTCATCCTGCAGCTGGTCTTCGGTACAGAAAATATGGCCGTCATCCTGCGTGAAGCCGCGCACACGCATCATGCCGTGCAGCGAACCGGAAGGCTCATTACGATGGCACTGGCCGAACTCACCGTAGCGCAGCGGCAGATCGCGGTAGGAATGCAGGCTGGAATTGAAGATCTGCACGTGGCCCGGGCAGTTCATCGGCTTCAGGCCATAGACGCGGTTCTCGGACTCCGTCGTGAACATGTTCTCGCGGTAGTTGTCCCAGTGCCCCGTTTTCTTCCAGAGCGACAGGTCGAGAATCTGCGGCGCCTTCACTTCCTGGTAGCCGTTGTCACGAAACACCTGGCGCATGTACTGCTCAACCTGCTGCCACAGCGTCCAGCCCTTGGGGTGCCAGAACACCAGACCCGGACCTTCTTCCTGGAAGTGGAAGAGATCCAGCTCGCGACCGATGCGTCGGTGGTCGCGCTTCTCGGCCTCTTCGAGCATTTTCAGGTAGGCGTCCTGCTCTTCCTTGGAATTCCAGGCCGTACCATAAATGCGCTGCAGCATTTCGTTCTTGCTGTCGCCGCGCCAGTAAGCGCCGGCCACTTTCATCAGCTTGAACACCTTGAGCTTGCCCGTCGACGGCACGTGGGGGCCACGGCAAAGGTCGATGAAGCTGCCTTCGCGATACATGGTCAGCGTTTCGTTTTCCGGGATCGAATCAATGATCTCGGCCTTGTACTTTTCACCGACGCTCAGGAAGAAATCACGGGCCTCGTTACGGCTCCAGACTTCACGCGTGACGACCTCGTCCTTGCGAGCGAGTTCCATCATGCGCTTCTCGATGGCTTCGAGATCTTCCGGCGTGAACGGGCGCTCGTACGCAAAGTCGTAGTAGAAACCGTTTTCGATGACCGGGCCGATCGTGACCTGCGCTTCGGGGAACAGGTCCTGGAGGGCATAAGCCATCAAGTGGGCAGTAGAGTGGCGCAGGATCTCCAGGCCATCGGGGTCCTTGCCGGTCACGATGGCGAGATGGGCATCACGCTCGATCAAATGCGAAGTATCGACCAGAGTGGAAGGCTTGCCATCATAGGAAACACGCCCGGCCAGCGCGGCACGCGCCAGGCCCGAGCCGATGGATTGCGCAACTTCCGCGACCGTCACCGGAGCGGGGAAGTCACGCTGTGAGCCGTCTGGCAAAACTATCTGCACCATTTCATCTTCCTGATTGAGCAATAAAAAACGCGGCCAGTGGGCCGCGTCTTGTTCGTGGATTGCCTGTAGATCCCGGCTTTTCAGCGCGACCACGACTCTCCCGGCGTGCACACGGCTGCACGCGGAGAATAGGTAGTAGTTCGTGTCGTCGAGAACGCCATGTCAGTACACGCTGATAACCTGCATCGCAGGATTGGGAATACGCTTTCATGTCCTGGCCCGTGCGAACACGGACCGGGGATGCCGGCGGACGGATGGACATGCCACCCCTATCACTTATGCCGATTGTAGCATTACGGCGGGCCGACAGGCAGCCCGGCAGCCCCGCCGGCGCCACAAACCTGCGCCTGTGTCACACAGGTCCGCCAGTCAGGCAAACCCGGCGTCACTCCCGAATGATGCGCACCACGTCGACGTCGATCTCGGGCGGACGCGTCAGGCCGGTATCAACCTCGCCCGATATTTCCACCAGCGTTTTCTCGTCTACAGGCTCACGCGGAAAATCCTTGTCGTCGATTTCCACCTGGATTTCACCGGTGCCATCCGAGAACACGTAGCGCTCCTTACCCGTCTTGCGCAGCAAATGGCCCTTCAGGATGACCCACTGGTCGTCCTGGGGCTGCGCCAGGATAGCGCGCACATCCGGCGTGGCCGCGACGCCCGGCCCCACGTACTGCGCGGCAACAGGCGCAGGCGCGGTCATCATGGCCACTGCGGCGGCAGCACCGATCACGGCGGAAAGAACGAAGGAGGATATACGGCAATTCGGAATACGCATGGCAGCACCTCTCAAGGGAAAATCGAACCAACGACAATAGAAGGCTTGCAAACACCAGAACCATATTAGCAAACACCCCCAACTGCCTGCCGCACACTGGCGAGCAAACGCCGTTACTTGCCGCGCAGTTTCCCGATCAGACGACGGTCGCGCTTGGTCGGCCGGCCCGCAGCAATCTCCAGCGACGGTTCCGGCGCCAGACGCCGCATCTCGGCCGCGCGCTCGCGCGCCGCCACGCTTTCGGCTGTTTCCTCATACAAGGTACGGGCAACCGTCGCCGGGCCGCGCACCGCCCCGGGCACCCGAACCACAACCTCGATGGGCGGATCTTCCTTGCGTATGCGCAAGCGGTCCCCCGGACCGATCTCCCGGGCGGGCTTGGCGGCCTGGCCATTGACCTCGACCCTGCCCTTGCCTATATCTTCCACCGCCAGGCTGCGCGTCTTGTAGAAACGCGCGGCCCACAACCATTTATCCAGCCTGACTTTATCGCTCATTTCTCTGCCATCCTTGGCGCTGACCCCTCGCTGCCCCCTGCATCATAGCCCTCCCGCCGACCGCCGCTCCAGCCTCTATCAGGTTCGCCAACCACCGGCCGATACGGACCGCCTGAAAAAACCGGCAAGCGCACAAGCACAAGGCCTACGGCACGCCAGACACAGGCCCGGCCTCATAAAGAGACCCCACTACCAGAGACCACGCCACCGCCACCACGCCCCGCCGACTCAGAACCCGGGCACAGATAATCCACCAGGCGCCAGAGCGCGGCATTGCTCGCCTCACGCCGCCGCAGGCACACACGCAAGTCGCGCTGCGCCCAATCATTGCGCAGCGGTATGACTGAAATGCGCATGCTGTGCTGCGCCCGCCTGGCCGTCGTTTCAGGCACGATGCCGATGCCGACGCCTGCCTGCACCATCAGGCAGATGGCATCGAAACTGCGCAGCTGTACGCGCAAATGCAGCCGGCGGCCTTCGCGCAAGGCCCGATCGGCCAGAAACCGCTGCAAGGCGCTTTCACGATCCAGGCCGATGAAGTCGCGATCCAATACCTCGGCAAAACTGGCGTTCGCCGCACCGGCGATGGGGTCGGCCACAGGGGCGACAATCACGAAACGGTCAGACCTGAACGGCAGCGTCAACAAGGCGCCGGTATCGACCGTACCCGCCACAATGCCGAGATCCGCCGCGCCTTCCGCGACCCGCACGACAATTTCGTCACTGACACGCTCCTGCAAATCGACTGCGATGCCCGGGTAATCCACCAGGAAGCGGCCCAGCACCTCAGGCAGGAACTCAGTCAGTGCATTCGTATTGGACAGCAACCGAATGTGCGAGCTTGCGCCACCCGAAAATGCCCCCAACTCCTCGTGCATCAGATCGGCCTGTGCCAGCAGGTTGCGTGCGTGGGCCAGCAAGGCATGGCCGGCGGGCGTCAGCGTTACGCCCTGGCGGCTGCATTCCAGCAGGCTGGTGCCTAGGATGGCTTCCATGCCGCGCACACGCGTGCTGGCGGCGGCCAATGCCGTATGTGCGCGCACCGCCCCGCCCGTGATGCTGCCGGCCTCAGCGATGTGGCGAAACAGGCTGAGATCGGAGAGATCAAGTTTGGCCATCGCAATCCTTCGTTTTATTGAAAGGAATCCATGAAAATTTGCGGATTCATATGGCATTCCTGTTCGGATATCCTTCGCAAATATATAACAACCAGGAAACCCCATGACGGCAGAGACATGGACGAGCGCGGGCATCATCGTCGTAACGATCGGGCTGTGGGCGACAGGAAGGCTGCCGGAGTACCTCGTTGCCTTATTGTTTTTTGCCGCCGCAGCCGTCTTGAACCTCGCCCCGCCCGACGTTCTGTTTTCAGGTTTTGCCTCGGCGGCATTCTGGCTGGTACTCAGCGGCTTTATCCTCGGCGTTGCGATCCGCAAGGTCGGCCTGGCGGATCGCTTCGCCCGTAGCCTGGCAGGCCGGTTGACTGGCTCTTGGCCCCGCATGGTTGGGGGCGTGGTGCTGCTGACCTATGCACTGGCTTTCGTCATGCCGTCCAACATGGGGCGTATCGCCTTGCTGATGCCTATTGTTCTGGCGCTGGCCGATCGCGCCGGGCTGGCCGAGGGCAGCCGTGGCCGTACAGCCCTGGCCCTGGCGGTCGGACTCGGAACCTTCCAGCTTTCCGCCAGCATCCTGCCTGCCAACGTGCCCAACCTGGTCATGTCAGGCGCCGCCGAAAGCGCCTATGGCATCCATCTTTCATATTTGCCCTACCTGGTACTGCACGCCCCCGTTCTCGGACTGCTCAAGGGGCTGGCGCTGACAGCATGCCTGTGTCTGCTGCTCCCGGCGAAACCCTGTACCGTCTTGCGAATAGAACCTGGCGAGCCCTTGAGCCCAGCCGAAAAGCGCTTGGGCGCATTGCTGCTCGCAACGCTGGCGCTATGGATGACGGATGCCGTGCACGGCATCTCGCCCGCCTGGATCGGCCTGAGCGCAGCCTGCATTTGCCTGCTGCCTCGTATTGGCTTCCTGACCGGTGATGAATTCGCCACTGGCGTCAATATTCGCACCTGTATTTACGTTGCCGGCATCCTGGGGCTGACCGCGCTGGTGAACCATTCCGGGCTGGGGACAGCCATGGGCAACTGGCTGCTGCACCTGCTGCCACTCGATCCAGCCAGCCCGGCACGCAGTTTCGGGGCATTGATAGCCCTGAGCAGCGCATTGAACTTCACTGTTACGGCCAATGGCGTGCCAGCGCTGTTCACCCCGCTCGCAAAGTCCATGGCCGAGGCCTCCGGCCTGCCTCTACTGACCATTCTGATGGTACAGGTCATAGGCTATGCCACGCCGTTGTTGCCTTACCAGGCATCCCCCATCGTTGTCGCCATGGGCATGGCCCATGTGAAGACCTGGGATGGCATACGACTCTGCCTGGCGCTGGCGGCAGTCACCTTCCTGGTATTGCTACCGCTCGACTACGGCTGGTTCAAACTGCTAGGCCTGATGTCCCGTTGACACGCCATTCGCGCAATCCATCAAAACCCCATGGCCGCCTAAAAAAATCAGCTGAAAAAATCAGCTGAAAAAATCAGCTGAAATTTACACAAACCCAAAAATATGTATATAATTCCGCTTCTTCGGTTCACCCCCACAAACGCGGTGCGGCAGAAGGCAACAGGCAAATCGCCAGGGACGAAAAATTTCTCCCGAAACGAAATTCTTGTTGACAGCAGTAAAAAAATGGTTGTAGAATCATTTTTCTTTACAGGCGGTTAGCTCAGTTGGTTAGAGCGCCACGTTGACATCGTGGAGGTCGTTGGTTCGAATCCAATACCGCCTACCAGAATTCCTGCCAAGCAAGCCACCGTTCATTGGTGGCTTTTTTGCGTCCGAAGCCTGCCAGCATGGCTTTATCTACCCCGGCCTTCCCTTATCCAGTCCAGGCAAGCAGGCCCACGCGCGCCTCCTCATCCAACACCTCAGCCAGGCTGGCCCGGAAACACGGCACCGCCCCGCTTCCGGCCAATGATTCAAACAAGCCGCATCCTACTTGGTATCAGCCACCAACTCTTCGATCAGGGTGATGATCTGCGTCATGTACGGATGGCGCACCTCGCCCGTGTCAGGGTTGCCCATCAGGTTGGCGCGAGCACGGTCCACCACTTGGTCCATGTCATGCCCCAGATCCTGCACTGCCTTCACGAGTGCCTTCGCCGCTTCCTGATGATGCGGGGATACCTGCTCTGCCATCCATCTCTCCTTGCCTAGATTGTCCTGACCACACGCCAGGTCGCTCGCTGGCCTGCAAGGCCGGCTGCCAGGAATGCTACCGCAAAACCTGCCACTTGCCATGACAGCCTGCCGATAGCGCAACCCTCACGCCCCCCAGGCTCGACACCCCATTCAGCCAGCAACAGCCCCTGTGCCGGGCGACACAATGACACCGGCATCGGAAACTTCCGGTGCAAATCTCACGTATGCTTATGGCATGGCCATGGCGCCGGCGGAATAGCCGGCCCTGGCACCATGATCCCGGCGGCGCGATACAGGCGGCGCCGCCCCGTCAGCGGCTCGAGCCCCATCCAGGACTGCAGTACGGCCATGTTCGCTTCCCTATTGCCCCTCTTGCAGGATATGTCCAGCAGCATCCTGGCGCTTGGCGCCAAGCACAGCAATTGGCTGGCCTGCATCAGCTTTGTGCTGGCGCTGCTCAAATCCCTGCCTTTTGTCGCCCTGGTCATTCCAGGCACGGCCTTGCTGCTCTCGATCGGCGCACTGCTGGGCGCAGGCGACATTCCATTTATTCCGATCTGGCTGGCCATATCACTGGGCGCCGGGCTGGGCGACTGGATCTCGTACTCATTGGGGCAGCGCTACGGCCCTGTGATCCTGAACTCCCGCTGGATTCAGTGCCGACAGACGCTCTACGTCAGGACCAAACGCTTCTTCGACCGCTGGGACTGGGCCAGCATTGTGCTCTGCCGCTTCTTCGGGCCGCTGCGGGCGACGGTGCCGCTGGTCGCTGGCATCTTCAAAATGCCACAACAGCGCTTTCACGTTGCCAACTGGCTGTCCGCGTTTTTATGGACCTGCACCTTGCTGCTGCCCGGCTGGGCCGGATTCAAGCTGTTATAGCCCTTCAACCAAAACACGCAGCCACACCGACAGACGCGCACCAATCAAACCCGCACGGATCTGAGTTCCATCGTCACGTCTCGGACCTCCGGCAGACGCCAGACCTCGTCTCTCAGCATAAATTTGCTGCTCTTGGTATGAGCACTGAAGCTTGATCGCTCGATCACACAGGAGATTGGGATCAAAGCTGCCCGTTGCACCTTGAATTCGCTATCGAACAATAGCCCCGCCAAGACATCAAAGTGCCCATCCTTAATGTCCCGAATAGCAGACAGCTCGCGCGACGATCCCCTGCCCATTATGCGGCGCGCCTTGATCTGATAACGCACCCCATCTGCATCCGTCGCGTCATATCCGCGCACGGAATTCTTTGCCTGCTGCCAGCCAAATGCCCGGCAGAATAAATACTCAGCCAAATCACCGGTCGGATTATTTCCACTGCGCAACACACCCCGTTGGCGCAGCTGGTCACAGATCCTTGCATAGCAGGCAAGCAAATCCATGACAGAAAGCTCACCGATTCCGTCAGTCGAAAGGAGATTCAGCATTTGGGCTGGGTTTACGCCAGGGTCTGGCACTTCACGCGGGAGCGCAACATGCCCAGAAACACCTCCCAGGTCAATGCGCCTTGTTTCCGGCTTCACGGGCTTCCTGCAGGCCTTGCTCAATCACAGAGCCGGCGGCTTCCAGCACTTTGCCAATATGATCCATGGCATTCCGGCACGGCCCGTCTTCGCTGGCGACGCGCTCACGGATGGTGTCATTGAGCCGGTTGTAGGACGTCGCCACCTTGGAGACATCAATGGAACCGTTCGCGCAAATGGCCACAACCAGATTCTGCAATCCGATTTGCATACCCCTGACCCGTTCTTCCAATTCCAGGAGCCTGGATTCAAGCGCGTCCTGATCTGCCATGATGTTCTCCAATATAGATGTAGGGCAATGACCCGGTGCTTGCATGACCGCAGGCGCGAGCGCGGCAAACCGGGAACTGCCGGACCGGAAATCAAAAACCCGCTGATCCGGGCAATGGAATCAGCGGGCTGGGTATTATTCTGGCGGAAGCGGTGAGATTCGAACTCACGAACGGTTGCCCGTTGCCGGTTTTCAAGACCGGTGCAATCGACCACTCTGCCACGCTTCCCGCTCTGCTGCAGCGACTGCCGGAACGGGCCCTGGCAGCACTGCAACATTTCAAGAGACGGGATTCTAGCAGACTTCGACGCGTCCCCGGCAAGGACTCGGGCGCCCCGCCCCCTGAAATGGGTGCCTGCGGATAACAGCCTGGTTCGGCGTTAAACTGGCAGTTGAGCGAATTGCGGGATTTTCATGTCTGTCCTGAGTAAACAAACCGGCACCTGTCTGCGCGGCGTCATCCTGGAAACCACCCAGGACGGCCTCCGCTTCCGTATCTATGTCGTCATCGGCGAAGCCGATCTGGATGCCGTCACGGAAATCCTGCCCGCCGAAGTATTCGAGGAAAGTGGCGAGGTGCATGTCTGCGGCCTGGATATGCCCGAGCAGGCGCCAGAGCAGCTCTCCGACGTGCTCGACAATATGAATGACGGTGATGTGGCCGTCATTTTCTGCGCATCGCCTGCCGTGCAGCAATCCGTGCTCTACAGCCTGCGCCTGCCCGGCATCGCTCTGCCCTCTCACTTTAACTGACAGCGCTGGCTGAAACGCATGAATACCACTGCCACGTTGCCGCCGCCCAGCCATGTGGTGCTGGATGCCTGTGTACTGATGTCCGGCATCCTGCGCCGCCTCTGGCTGCGCCTGGCTGGCATGGGGCTGTACGAACCGATATGGAGCGAATATATCGGCGATGAATGGCGACGCAATGCCGCCCGCATCTGGTCCATTCCAGCCGAACGCCTGCAGCAGGAATGGCATGACATGCAGACCGCATTCCCCACAGCCTGCGCCGGCAATCTGCAGGAATGGAAAGCCGGGTTGCGCTATAGCGACCCCAAGGACTGGCACGTGATTGCCGCCGCCCGCGATGCCCAGGCCCGCTCCCCCGAAGCCAGCATTGCCATTGCTACCTGGAATCTGCGCGATTTCAACCGTTCCGAGCTGCGCCGCCTGGGCCTGCAGGCGGTGTCTCCGGATACGCTGCTGGCGCGTTTCTGGCATGCCGCCCCCAGTGCTTTGCTGGCGGCGCTGGAAGGCATGGCGCAGGATGCCAGCGATCTGGGCGGCACGCCCGAACCCATCGCCGATGCCCTGCGGCGCGAGCGCCTCTTCCTGCTGCGCCAGCTGTTCTGGGCCCAGGCGCAGCGGCAACAAACAACAGGCGCAGAGCCCCTCTCTTCTTCCCTTACCCCAGCCACTTCATGAACCACACCACTGCCGGCGGCGCGCTGCCCCCCTTGCTGAAACTCGATGCCCAGGCCCTGAGCGACGCACATCTGCGTGAAACCCTTCATGAACGCAAGGAAATCTACCAGGGCAGGCTGCTGCGACTGCGCGAGGATACCGTGCGCCTGCCCGATGGCAAGCTGACACGTCGGGAATATGTGGTGCACCCGGGCGCAACAGTGGTGATCCCGCTGTTCGATGACGACCACGTGCTGCTGGAACGGCAGTTCCGCTATCCGGTAGACCAGGTAATTGTCGAGTTTCCCGCGGGCAAGCTTGATGCAGGCGAAGCCCCATTGGTCTGCGGCCAGCGGGAACTGCTGGAAGAAACCGGCTACCGGGCCAGCGAATGGGCCTATGCCGGAAAATTGCATCTGGCGATCGGTTACTCCGATGAAGTCATCCATATTTTCTTCGCACGCGGCCTGCAGGGCGGCGAACGCCAGCTGGATGAAGGCGAATTCCTGGACGTGGCGCGCTGCGCCATTCCGGATTTCCTTGATGCCTGCCGCACCGGCCTGGTGACTGATGCCAAAACGCTGGCTTGCGCGCTCTGGTTGCAAAATGCCTGGGAAGGCAAATGGCAACTGGCGTGGCAACCGGCCGGCAGCCCCTGAGCCGACCCGCCAAGCTCCCTCTGGCGGCACGAACCGGCAGCCGGAGCAACGCTCCGGCCGGCATCACAGGCCGTTATAGACCGGCCCTTCGCCGCCCTGGGGCGCGACCCAGACGATATTCTGCGTCGGGTCCTTGATGTCACAGGTCTTGCAATGCACGCAGTTCTGCGCATTGATGCGCAGCGCGTCGGCGCCGGCTTCGTCCTTGACGAACTCGTACACCCCGGCCGGGCAATAGCGCGCCTCCGGCCCCGCATAGATGGCCAGGTTCACCTGCACCGGCACGGCCGGGTCCTTGAGGGTCAGGTGCACCGGCTCGTCTTCATCGTGGTTGGTGTTCGAGATGAAGACCGAACTCAGGCGGTCGAAAGTGATCTTGCCATCCGGCTTTGGGTAGTCGATGCGCTCGTACTCCGCCGCCGGCCGCAGACAGGCGTGGTCGGGCTGCTTGCGGTGCAGTGTCCAGGGCATCCGCCCCTTGAGCAGGCCCTGCTCCACGAACGTCATGAAGCTTGCCACCGGCAGCCCCTTCTTGAACCACTGCTTGAAGTTGCGCGCCCGGTTCAGTTCCTCGTGCAGCCAGGAAGACTGGAAGGCCTGGCCATAGCCGTCCAGCGCATCCTGGCCACGCCCCTGGGCCAGCGCCGCATGAATGGCCTGCGCCGCCAGCATGCCGGACTTGATGGCGGCATGGCTGCCCTTGATGCGCGAGGCATTCATGAAACCGGCCTCGCAACCCACCAGCACGCCGCCCGGGAAATCCAGCCTGGGCAGCGACAACAGGCCGCCGGCCGTGATGGCGCGTGCGCCATAAGCCAGGCGCTTGCCGCCTTCGAGCATGGGGCGGATGGCCGGGTGCGTCTTGAAGCGCTGGAATTCCTCGAAGGGCGACAGCCAGGGGTTGGCATAGTCCAGCCCCACTACCATGCCCAGCGCCACCTGATTGTCATTGAGGTGATACAGGAAGGTGCCGCCGTAGGTCTTGCTGTCCAGCGGCCAGCCGCTGGTGTGGATCGCCAGGCCAGGCTGCGATTGCGCCGGGTCTATCTCCCAGAGTTCCTTGATGCCTATGCCATAGCTCTGCGGGTCGCGCCCCGCGTCCAGCCCGAAGCGCGCGATCAGTTCGCGCCCGAGCTGGCCGCGCGCGCCCTCGGCAAACACCGTATAGCGCGCCAGCAGCTCCATGCCGGGCTGGTAGTTCGCCGTGTGGCTGCCGTCGCGCGCCACGCCCATGTCGCCGGTGGCCACGCCGCGCACCGCGCCCTGTGCGTCGTACAGCACCTCCACGGCGGCAAAGCCGGGAAAGATGTCCACGCCCAGCGCCTCGGCCTGCTCGCCCAGCCAGCGCACCACGTGCCCCAGGCGCACGATGTAGTTGCCTTCATTGTGAAAACAGGACGGCAGCAGCCAGTCCGGCGTGCGCAGCGCCTTCTCCTGCGTGAGAAACAGGAAGCGGTCCTGCGTGACCGGCACGTCCAGCGGTGCGCCGCGTTCGCGCCAGTCCGGCAGCAGCTCATCTAACGCACGCGGGTCCATGATCGCGCCCGACAACGTGTGCGCGCCCAGTTCCGCGCCCTTCTCCAGCACGCACACGCCCAGCTCGCTGCCGGACGCCGCCGCCAGCTGCTTGAGCCGGATCGCCGCCGACAGGCCCGCCGGCCCCCCGCCGACGATCACCACGTCATATTCCATGGATTCGCGTTGCACCACTTATACTCCCCAACCGTTCTTTTTCCGGCGCAGGCCGGAATGATCTTGCAAGCCGTCAGCGCGGCGCCATGCGCAAAGCGCCGTCCAGGCGGATCACCTCGCCGTTAAGGTGGTCGTTCTCGACGAAATGACAAGCCAGCGCGGCAAACTCTTCAGGCTTGCCCAGACGCTGCGGAAACGGAATCGACGCAGCCAGCGTTTGCTGCACGTCTTCCGGCAATTCATTCATCAGGGGGGTTTTGAATAGCCCCGGCGCGATTGTCGCCACCCGGATGCCGTGACGCGCCAGATCACGCGCCATCGGCAAGGTCATGCTGACCAGCCCACCCTTGGAAGCGCTGTACGCCTGCTGCCCGATCTGGCCATCAAATGCCGCCACCGAGGCCGTAAACAACAACACACCACGCGCACCATCCTCCAGCGCAGGCAGGGCCGCGCAGGCAGCCGCGAACAGACGACTGACATTGTAGGCGCCGATCAGGTTGATCTGCACCACGCGGGTGAAGTCTTCCAGCGGCGCGGCGCTGCCATCACGCTGCACGATACGCTTGGCCGTGCCTATGCCGGCTACATTCATCAGAATGCGAGCCGGACCGTGCGCCAGCGCCGCGTCGGCCAGCGCCTGCTCCACGCTGCCGGTATCGGTAATATCGCAAGCCAGTCCCAATCCGCCGATTTCGCCGGCAACCCGCGCCGCAGCCTCGCCATTGCGGTCCAGGATGGCCACCCTGGCCCCTCGCCGCGCCAACTCCCGCGCAGTGGCCTCGCCCAGACCGGAAGCGCCGCCGGTCACCAGTGCTGCTACACCTTGAATATCCATGATCTGTCAGTCCTTTTTCTTGGCTGAGGGGTAAAGAATGCCGGGCGCCGTTCCCTCGTGCAATGCCTCCACCAGGGCAGCCCGGTGGCGCAGCACGGCGCGCTGGTTGATGGAACCCTTATCGGTGATTTCACCCACCGACGACTGCGGCGGCTGCTCCAGTAGCACCATGCGTGCGATGCGATTGGCACTCCCCGTGGCGCTCGCGGCCAGGTCATCCAGAATGCCCTGGAATGCTGCGCGTACAGCGGGATGCGCATTGACTTCGGCCTGCGGCACCTCAGGGCCAGCACCAGCCAGCGCACGTGCCGCTGGGGAAACGAACACCATGGCTCCGACGTCTTTCTGGTTCAGCCCGGTCAGCACCACATCACCGACATACGGACTGCCCTGGGTAACGACACGGGTACGCAAGGGGCCGACGCTGACAAAGGTGCCGGTGGAAAGCTTGAAATCCTCGGAAATACGGCCATCGAAGCGCAGGCCGCGTTCCGGCCGTGCCGCATCTATCCAGGCCACGGCATCGCCCGTGCAAAGAAAGCCTTCTTCATCGAAAGCAGCACGCGTGGCGTCAGGGTCGCGCCAGTAGCCCGGCGTAATATTCGGCCCTTTGTAGCGCACCTCCAGCTTGTCGCCATTGGGCACCAGCTTGATGCTCAGGCCGGGCGCAGGTACACCCAGGTCACCGGCGCGCACGTCAGGGTGATTCACGAACAGGGCGAAAGGACTGGATTCCGTCATGCCCAGGCCGGTTCCCATCACGATGCGCTCGCCCAGCTCCTGTTCCTGGCATGCGTGTAGCGCATCCCAGATCGGTTGCGCCAGGCCGGCGGCAGCGTAATAGAACAGCTTCACGCGCGACAGCAGATTGCGGCGCAATTGCTCATCGGTACGCATGGCGGCGGCAATGGCCTCGAAGCCCGTTGGCACATCGAAATACACCGTCGGTGCGATCTCGCGCAGATTGCGCAGAGTTTCATGGATCAGACCCGGCGTGGGCCGACCATCATTGATATACAGCGAGCCGCCGTTATAGAGCGCAATGCCGAAGTTGTGATTGCCGCCAAACGTATGGCTCCACGGCAACCAATCGACCATGGTGAGGTCTTCATCCTGCACCAGCGGAATGGACTGCGCCAGTTGCTGCTGGTTGGAACACCACATGCCATGCGTGTTGATTACCGCGGCCGGCAGCTTGGTCGAACCCGACGTGAACAGGAACTTGGCAATGCGCTCGGGCGTGACGGCAGCCGCCGCAGCCTCCACTGCCGGGCCGGCTTCGGTGGCCAGGATGTCGTGCCACAAGGCCTGGCGACCGGCACGCCTGCGCCAGCCATCATCACGCTCCAGCCAGACTTCGCAATCCTCGGCCACTTCCGCATCAATCGCTCGGCCATACTGGGCACCGTCCACGGCCAACACCAGGCCAGGCGTCAGGGTTTCAAGCACCCGACGCAGCTTCGCATAATCGGTGGCCAGCGTAGAGTATGCCGCCGACACCGTGCAGTACGGAATGCCAACATACAGGCAAGCCAGCGCCAGCACCGCATGTTCCAGGCTGTTTTCCCCCAGGATGACGACGGGCCGCTCGGTATCCAGCCCTCGGTCAAGCAGGGCCTGGCCGACCTTGCGCGCCTGTTCCAGCGCCTGCGCATAGCTCAGGTGCACCCAGTCGCCCAGACTGCCGTCAGCAAGGCGCTCGCGCCGCGCAAACAGCGTATGCGCCGGCCGCTGCCCGGCCCAATAAGCCAGGCGACTGCCCATGCTGGGGGCAAACGGTTGCAACGCGGCATCCGCCCGCAGATAACAGATGCCATTGTCCCGGCGCTCAACCGACACGCCGTCTACGCCATAGCGCATGGCACGATAGCGCGGCGCAGCAGCGGCCGCAGTTTTCACTTCAGAAGTCACCTTATGTCTCCTCGATCCCTCTGAAAATCAATCAGGCGGACATGACGGCCTTGCACAGGCTCTATTCACGTCCGGTCGCCAGCCCTTAGGAACCGGCACGCAGTTTGGCAGCGCGCCCCTCCAGAAACTCCGCCACACGCGTCTTGGCTTCGGGCGCAGACTGCGCGATGGCAGAAACCAGCGACTCCATCAACAGGCCGTTGTCGGCGGGCGCTTCGGCAATGCGCGGCAGCACGTGCATCAGGGCATAGTTGGTCATGGGCGCATTACCCGCGATCCGCGTGGCCAGCTCACGCGCCTTGGCCAGCGCCTGTCCAGCCGGCACGAGATACTGTGCGAAGCCCACACGCTCGCCTTCCTCGGCGCCGTAAACCCGGCCGGTCAGCATCATGTCTGCCATGCGCGCTTCGCCAATCAGACGCGGCACGCGCACCGAACCGCCGCCACCGACAAAAATGCCGCGTGCGCCTTCCGGCAGCGCGTAGAACGCGGAACTGTCAGCCACGCGGATGTGCGTGGCACAAGCCAGCTCCAGGCCACCGCCGACCACTGCCCCCTGCAGCGCCGATACCACCGGAATACGGCCAAACTGGATCGACTCCAGCGCCCGGTGCCACATGCGCGAATGGTGCATTCCCTGCTCCGCATCCCGCTCACGCAGCTCGCTGAGATCCAGGCCGGCGCAGAAGTGCTCTCCCTGACCATAAAGAACCGCCGCCTTGATATCGGCCGGCAAGGACTCGAAGACATTGCGCAAGGCCAGCATAAGCCCGTCATTGAGCGCATTGCGCTTTTCCACGCGGTTCAAACCGATCAGCACGATAGCGCCGTCACGCTCCACCGTCAGATTGGAATACTGCTCGAAATTCTTCATTGAGGTAGGCCTTCTTGCTGTTTATTTGATTATAGTTTATAAATAATTTCATTCATAAACAAGCATTACTCATAGTGAAAACCCTTAATAAAAGGTTTTTTCACATCAAATAGAACAAAAAAAATAGTTCCTTATTAGAACCAAAAGCCCAGACTGGAGACTCTCGTATGCACGCCCATATTCCTTACGGCATTTACTGGTCCACGCCCTTCGCCAAATGGCAGGGCAGCCTGTCCGCGCTCAACCCTCTACCCCTGGTAGCCCAGGTGGCGAAAGACACGCTGACTGAACGGAATGTTGATCTGTCGCAGATCGACCTTGCCATCCTCGGCACCACCAACCCCTATCCCGGCAGCTTCTACGGCCTGCCCTATGTCACCGGACTCATGGGGTTGGACCGCGTGGCCGGGCCATCCGTACAGCAGGCCTGCGCCACCAGCGTGCGCGCGTTGCTGATGGCCAGTCAGGAAGTCGCCATGGGAAGCGCCAGCTGCGCCCTGCTGCTGATGGCCGACAAGCAGTCCAACGGGCCACTGGTCTATTACCCCGACCCTGGTGGCCCGGGCGGCTATGGCATTCCCGAGCGCTGGGTACCGGACAACATGGCGCGCGACCCCTATGCCGGCCAACCCATGCTGGAAACCGGGGAAAACGTGGCACGCCGCTACGGCATAGACACCGCCGAACAGCATGCGCTCAAGCTGCATCGCTATCAGCAATACCTGGAAGCGCTGGCCAATGAACGCGCCTTCCAGAAACGCTACATGGTGGATGCGCCGCTGACGCCTCCCGGCGGACGCAAGCAACTGGGCGTCTTGCAGGCTGACGAAGGCATCTTCCCCACGACGGTGGAAGGCCTGGCCAAGCTGAAGCCGGTACGAGCGGGCGGCAGCATCACTTTCGGCGGCCAGACCCATCCCGCCGACGGCAATGCCGGCACCATCGTCACGACCCGCGACCGGGCCCGCGCCTTGTCCACGCGCCCGGAAATCGACATCGAGATCCTCGGGTTCGGCATGGCCCGAGTGGAACCGGCGCACATGCCCATGGCCCCGTCACCGGCCACCTTTCGCGCCCTCCAGGCCAGCGGTACCAGCATGGCCGATATCCACGCCATCAAGACCCACAACCCATTCGCGGTCAATGACATCGCCTTGGCACGCGACACCGGCTTCCCCTGGGAAAAGATGAACAACTACGGCAGCCCGATCATCTGGGGACACCCGCAGGCGCCTACCGCCTTGCGCGCCATCATCGAACTGATCGAAGAATTGGTCCTGCGCGGCGGCGGCACCGGGCTGTTCACCGGCTGCGCCGCAGGCGATACCGGTCTGGCCACTGTCATCCGCGTGAGCGACAGCCGCCGCTGAACCTCCCCTTCCCCAGCATGGCAAGGCCCGGCGCCTACCGGACCGATGCCGCGCCTGACGCCATCACTCTAGAAAGGTCATCAGCATGAAACTCATCACCGCCACGCAAGCCGGCGCCCTGATCCGCGACGACGCCACCCTGTTCCTGGGCGGCCTCGCGATGTCCAGCCTGCCCGAGGAAATCCTGCAGGGAATAGAACAGCATTACCTGGAAACCGGCCATCCGCGCCAGTTGACCACCTGGGCCTGCGGCGCCGTGGGCAACAGCGGCAACGGCGGCATGAAGCACTTCGCCCATGAGGGCATGATTCGCCGTACCATCGCCGGCCACTTCGGCCAGACCGGTGCGGAAATGATGAAGATGGTCTACGACGGCAAGGTCGAAGCCTACAACTTCCCGCAAGGCTCGCTGTCGCAACTCACGCGCCACATCGCCAGCCGCTCGCCAGGCCTGCTGACCAAGGTAGGCCTGGGCACGTTCGTAGACCCGCGCCAGGAAGGCGGCAAACTCAACCGCACCTGCAGCGCAGACCTCGTGCAATTGGTTGAGTTTCAGGGCGAGGAATGGCTTTATTACCCCAGTCCGAAGATTGATGTCGCCATCATCCGTGCAACGCTGGCAGACGAAGCCGGCAACCTGACGCTGGACAAGGAAGGCGTCCTGCTGGAACAACTGGCCATCGCCCAGGCGGCGCGCGCCTGCGGCGGCATTGTTATCGCTCAGGTGGAACGCATCGTCCAGACCGGCAGCCTGCATCCCAAGCAGGTCAAGATTCCCGGCATCATGGTCGACTATGTCGTGGTCGCCCGGCCGGAAAACCATATGCAGACCATTACCACGCAATTCGACCCCGCGCTGTGCGGCGATGTGCGCATCCCGCTGGGCAGCCTGCCGCCCATGCCGCTGGACGAGCGCAAGGTCATTGCGCGCCGGGCAGCGCTGGAACTTCGCTCCGGCGCCGTCACCAACCTCGGTATAGGCATCCCGGCCGGCATCCCTTCCGTTGCGGCCGAGGAAGGCGTGGCCGACCTGCTGACACTAAGTGTGGAAAGCGGCGTGACCGGTGGCATCCCGGCCCAAGGCGGCGATTTCGCGCTGGCCTATAACGCCCAGGCCATCATCGAGCAGACCTCCCAGTTCGACTTCTACGACGGCGGTGGCCTGGACGCCAGTTTCCTCGGGCTGGCCCAGGTGGATCGCCACGGCAACGTCAACGTCAGCAAATTCAATGGCCGGCCTGTCGGCTGCGGCGGCTTCATCAACATCACCCGCTCAACCCGCAAACTGGTGTTCTGCGGCACCTTTACCGCCGGCGGCCTGAAAGTCGCCATTGCCGACGGCGCCCTGCATATCGAACAGGAAGGCCGCAGCAGCAAGTTCGTCGATCACGTCGAGCAGATCACCTTCAACGGCCACGATGCGGCGCAACGACAGCAAGACGTGCTTTTCGTAACGGAACGGGCCATCTTCCAGCTCGGGCTGGACGGGCTGGCGCTGATCGAAATCGCTCCCGGCGTGGATCTCGAGCGTGACATCCTGGCCCATATGTCCTTCCGGCCCATCATCCGCGAACCCCGCCTCATGGATGCCAGCCTGTTCCAGGCTGAATGGGGCGGACTGCGCGCCTCGCTTTCCGCCAAAAACAATTAATAAAAGTACATATATACAAAAAGGGGAAACCCATAAAAACATCAATATACCGGGTTTCCCCTATGCTGATGCACTGCATTTTTAATTATGATTAATAACTAAATGCAGAACAAAACAGGAGACAACATGAACCGCCCCCGCACCATCCTGAAACTCACTGCCGCGCTGGCCATCGCCGCTGCCTTTCCGGCCCAGGCCGACATCAATATCGGCGCCGTCCTGCCCCTGACCGGCGCCACTTCCGCACTCGGCATCCCCAGCAACAACGGCTTCAAGCTCTGGCCTGCGGAGATCGCCGGGGAAAAAGTCAACGTCACCATCCTGGACGACGCTACCGACCCGACCACCGCCACACGCAATGCACGCCGCCTGGTGACCGAGGAGAAGGTGGACATGCTGGTGGGATCGGTCGCAACCCCCTCGGCACTGGCCATCGTCGACCTCGCCCTGGAAACCCGAACCCCGCAACTGGCCCTGTCTCCGGTACCGGTTCCTGCAGGCCGCGACACCTGGACATTCCGCCTGGCGCACTCATCCACGGTGATGGCCAATGCCGCGCTCGCACACATGGCCAAACAAGGCATCAAAACCCTGGGCTTCCTGGGCTATACCGATGCCTACGGCGAAACCTGGCTCAAGGACATGCAGGAACTGGCGGATGCTTACGGCATCAAGCTGGTCGCCACGGAACGCTTCCAGCGCACCGATACCAGCGTGACCGGCCAAACGCTCAAGCTACTGGCCGCCAAGCCGGACGCCATTCTGGTCGTGGCATCCGGCTCGGGCGCCGCCATGCCGCACCGCGCGCTGGTCGAACGCGGCTACAAGGGCAAGATTTACCAGACGCACGCCGCCGCTTCCCGCGACCTGATCCGCGTCGGCGGCAAAGCCGTCGAAGGCGCCTACGTCCTGTCCGGCCCGGCCGTCATTGCCGAGCAACTGCCAGCCAGCCACCCATCCAAGGCTGCAGCCAGCGACTTCGTGCAGAACTACGAGCAAACATTCGGCGCAGGCACCCGCAACCAGTTCAGCGCCCACGTCTACGACATCCTGTTGCTGCTGCAACAAGCCGTGCCCGAAGCCTTGAAACAGGCCGAGCCCGGCACACCGGCCTTCCGTGCGGCGCTGCGCGACGCGCTGGAAAACCTGCCCGCCATTCCCGTTTCCCAGGGAGTGATCGACTTCACCGGCAGCGACCACTGGGGCTTCACCCCCGAAAGCCCGGTCGTCATGAAAATCGTGGATGGCGACTGGGTGCTGGAAACCGACTGACCCCGTCCATCCTTCCTGTCACGGCCCCGCTGGCGCCTCGCCGGCGGGCCTGCCCATTCCTACCGCCGATATAGCTCATGGACTTCTCCATCGCCAGCATCCTGCTCGTCGACGGCCTGACCAATGGCGCGATCTATGCCCTGCTGGGCATGACGACCGTCCTGGTTTTCGCCGTCACCCGAGTCATTTATCTTCCCCAGGGTGAATATGTCGCCTTTGGCGCGCTTACCCTGGGCATGCTCCAGCTTGGCCAGGTACCGGGCACAGTCTGGTTCCTGCTGCTGATGGCGGGCTGTGCCGCGTTGCTGGACCTGGTCGCCGACCTGCGCCAGCGCCAGCCAGCTGCGCAGGTTGCCGGCCGTCTGTTGCGCACCCTGGCCTTTCCCGTGGCGATCTCCGCGCTGACCATCTGGATTGCGCCGCGCCAGCCCTCGCTGCTGACCCAGATGCTGCTGACGCTGGCGCTGGTCACCCCCTTCGGCCCACTGATCTACCGCCTGGCCTACCAGAGCCTGGCCAACGCCAGCGTCCTGGTGCTGTTGATCGTCTCCGTAGGTGTGCATTTTGCGCTGACGGGCCTGGGCCTGTACTTCTTCGGCGCGGAAGGCTTCCGCACCCCTGCCCTCTGGGATGAGCAGATGAGCCTGGGTAGTCTGCTGCTTTCGGGCCAGACCATCATCATTTTCCTTATCACCGTTGCACTGATTGTCCTGCTGTGGCTGTTCTTCGAGCACACGCTGCGCGGCAAGGCGCTGCGCGCCACCGCCGTCAACCAGCTGGGCGCCAGACTGATGGGCATTTCCACCGAATCGGCCGGCAAGCAGTCCTTCACCGTCGCGGCCTTCATCGGCGCGCTGTCCGGCCTGTTGATCGGGCCGACCACGACGATCTTCTACGACAGCGGTTTCCTGATCGGCCTGAAGGGATTCATCAGCGCCGTCTTCGCCGGCCTGTCCAGCTACCCGATGGCCCTGCTGGGCGCCATGCTGGTCGGCATCATCGAAGCCTTCAGCTCCTTCTGGGCCAGCGCATTCAAGGAAGCCATCGTCTTCACATTCATCCTGCCCGTGCTGCTGTGGCGCTCTTTGCGCGATCCGCATACCGAGGAAGACTGATCATGAGCACAGAAACCTCACTCCACACCCTGATTCCCCGCAACGCGCCCAAGCGCAACTGGGCATTGGTGGCGTTCGTCCTGCTGGTTGCCCTCCTGCCCCAGCTACCGCTGCCGGCCTTCTGGATCACCCAGTTGAACTATATCGGCCTGTACGCATTGCCCGCCATGGGCCTGGTGCTGCTGACTGGCATCGGCGGCTTCACGTCCTTTGGGCAGGCCGCCTTTGTGGGCATCGGCGCCTATACCACGGCCTATCTTTCCACCCAGATGGGGCTGTCACCCTGGCTCAATTTGTTCGTGGGCCTGCTACTGACCGCTGCCTGCGCCCTGATCCTGGGCTGGATCACCCTGCGCATGAGCGGCCACTACCTGCCGCTGGCCACCATCGCCTGGTGCCTGGCCCTGAACTATGTCATGGCCAACATGGAGTGGCTGGGCAAGTTCGACGGTATCGCAGGCGTGCCTGCCATTCCGCTGTTCGGCCTGGACATGACGCTGGACCGCAATATCTACTATCTGATCTGGGGCTTCGCCCTGCTTGGCGCTGCCGCCCTGGTCAACCTGCTTGACTCCCGCACCGGCCGCGCCATCCGTTCCCTCAAGGGCGGCGTCACCATGGCTGAAGCCATGGGCATTTCCACCTTCCGCTACAAAGTTCAGATCTTCCTGATCGCCGCACTGTTCGCCGCCGCTTCCGGCTGGCTGTTCGCGCACTTCCAGCGCTCGGTCAATCCTTCCCCGTTCGGCATCAAATTCGGCATCGAATATCTTTTCATGGCCGTCGCCGGTGGCGTGGGCAGCATATGGGGCGCCTTTACCGGTGCGGCAGTGGTCAAGCTGGTAGAAGATCAGTTGCAGGTCCTGCTGCCCAAGATCATCGGCGCGACTGGCAGCTTCGAGATCGTGGTGTTCGGCATCATGCTGGTCCTGATCCTCAAGTACATGCCGCAGGGGTTGTTTCCCACATTCGTCAGCCGGCTGCCGCGCCGTCAGCGCACGCGCGACTGGGGCAATGCTGCCGCCCTGCCTCGCCGCCCGCAACCCGAGCCCGGTTCGATGCTGCTGGAGGTCGATGCCATCCGCAAGCAATTCGGCGGCCTGGTCGCCGTCAACGATGTGAGCTTCAGCATCCGTGCTGGGGAAATCATCGGCCTGATCGGCCCCAACGGGGCAGGCAAATCCACCACCTTCAACCTGGTCTCCGGCGTGCTACGTAAGACTTCCGGCACGGTGCGTTTCCGGGGCGAGGATATTTCCCGCCTGGGTTCACGTGAGATTGCCCGGCGCGGCATGTCGCGCACCTTCCAGCACGTCAAGATGATGCCCGACATGACGGTGCTGGAAAACGTCGCACTGGGCGGCTACCTGCGCAGCCGTTCCGGCGCGCTGAGCGCCATGCTGAAACTCAACCGCGAGGAAGAACGCCAGCTGTTCGCGGAGGCCGAACGCCAGTTGCAACGCATCGGCATGGCCGGACAGATGCATGAGCTGGCCGGCAATCTCGCGCTGGGCCCGCAACGGCTGATGGAAATTGCCCGTGCGCTGTGCACCGACCCGGCCCTGCTGCTGCTCGACGAACCGGCAGCCGGCCTGCGCCACAAGGAAAAACAGGCCCTGGCCGGCGTCCTGCGCCAACTCAAGGCCGAAGGCATGAGCCTGCTGCTGGTGGAACACGATATGGATTTCGTCATGAACCTGACCGACCGCATTGTGGTCATGGAATTCGGCACCCGCCTGATCGAAGGCACACCGGCCGAAGTCCAGGCCAGCCCGGCGGTACGCGCTGCCTATCTGGGTACGGAGCACTGATATGAGTCAAACGCCTCTTCTGGAAGTCCGTGGCCTCACGGCCGGCTATGGCCGCGCGGAAGTGCTGCACCAGCTGGATTTCCACGTCCCTGCCGGCAGCGTTGTCACCATCATCGGGCCCAATGGTGCCGGGAAGTCCACCCTGCTCAATGCGCTGATGGGCGTGCTGCCGGCGCAAGGCAGCATCCGCTACCTGGACCGGGAAATCATCCACAGCCGGTTGGAAGCCCGGGTGCAGCGCGGGCTGGCCCTGGTGCCGGAAACCCGTGCTCTGTTCAGCACCATGAGCGTGCGCGACAACCTGGTGCTGGGCGGCTACCGGCTGCGCGGCTCCATGCTGCGCCCTCGCCCAGCCACCCAGGGCCTGGAACAAGTCTTCGATCTGTTCCCGCGCCTGCGGGAACGCCAGCACCAGTTGTCCGGCACCCTGTCCGGCGGCGAGCGCCAGATGCTCGCGATCGGCCGCGCATTGATGGGCGAACCGCGCCTGCTGATGCTCGATGAACCCAGCCTGGGGCTCGCGCCGCTGATCGTCAAGGAAATTTTCCGCATCATCGAGCAACTCCGGGCCACCGGCGTCAGCATCCTGCTGGTCGAACAGAACGCCCGCGCTGCACTGGAAATCGCCGATTACGGCTATGTACTGGAAACCGGCGACGTCGCCCTGCACGGTCCGGCCGCCGAACTGGCCGACGACCCGCGCGTGGCGGAAACCTATCTGGGCACCGCCCATCACTGACCCGCTGGCCGCCGGACATTCAATCTTGTTGCGCCGGCCAGTGCCGGCCGCCCTGTTAGGAAGAATTTCATGTGGGAATATGATCCGCCCTTGCGCGACATGCGTTTCGTCATCGACCAGGTCCTCCAGGCGCCTGCCTCCTGGGCAACGATCCCGGCCTTTGCCGACCTGGACGCCGACACAGCGTCCCAGGTCCTCCAGGAAGCCGGGCGTTTTGCCAAGGAAATCCTGCTGCCCATCAACAGCCCTGCGGATCTGCAAGGCTGCCGCTGGCAGGATGGCACAGTCAGCACACCCGACGGCTACCGTGAAGCCTATGCCGCCTTTTGCGCAGGTGGCTGGCCGGCCCTTGCCTGCGACCCCGCCTGGGACGGGCAAGGCCTGCCGCAACTGCTCAATGCCGCGTTCTACGAAATGCTGGCTGGCTGCAACCATGCCTGGGCCATGTACCCCGGCCTGGCCCACGGCGCCTACGAATGCCTGAAGGCGCATGCCACGCCGGCCCTGCAGGATGCCTACCTGCGCAAGATCGTCAGCGGCGAGTACCTCGCCACGATGGGGCTGACGGAATCCCATGCCGGCAGCGACCTGGGCCTGCTGCGCACCCGCGCCCAACCGGTCGGCGACACCGGCCCAGGCGCGGAAGTCCGCATCACGGGCAACAAGATATTCATTTCCGGCGGCGAGCAGGATCTCACGGACAACATCGTGCATCTCGTCCTGGCACGGCTGCCGGACGCCCCGGCCGGCAGCAAAGGCCTGAGCCTGTTTCTGGTGCCGCACCGGATGCCGGACGGCAGCCGCAATGCCGTCCGCTGCGATGGCATAGAAAAGAAAATGGGCATCAAGGGCAGCGCGACCTGCGTGCTTTCCTTCGAGGGTGCGACAGGCTGGTTGATCGGCGAGCCCAATCGCGGCCTGAACGCCATGTTCGTGATGATGAATGCGGCCCGCCTGCAAGTCGGCATGCAGGGCCTGGGCCACCTGGAGCTGTCCAGCCAGAACGCGCTGCGTTATGCGCGGGAACGCTTGCAATCGCGCGCCCGCATCCGGCCCGCGGACGCGCCTGCCGGCCCAGCCGACGCCATTGCGCTGCAACCGGCGGTACGCCGTACGCTACTTGCGCTCAAGGCCATGGCCGAAGGGCTGCGAGTATTGTCCTACTGGACCGGCGTGCTGCTGGACGAATCGGAACAGCATCCCGACGCCGATCACCGCCGCGCCGCGGGCGCCCGCGTCGCCCTGCTCACCCCCATCGTCAAGGCCTACCTGACCCATCATGGTCACCATGGCGCCAACGCCGCACTGCAGGTCTGGGGCGGACATGGCTATGTGCATGAATACGGTATAGAACAGAGCGTGCGCGACAGCCGCATTGCCATGATCTACGAAGGCACCAATGAGATCCAGGCTATCGACCTGCTGCAACGCAAGGCGCTGGGCCCGGACGGCGCACCCGCCCCGGCGCTGCTGGCGCTGCTGGCCGAAATCCGCAACGAAGCCGCCCAGGCGGCAACCCTGCCTGCGCTGGCGGCCCTGGGCGCGCAATTGGAAGATCATGTCCAAGCCTTCGAAGACGCCACGCAGGCACTGGCCAGGGGTGCCGCGCAAGACCCGGAATGGCCGCTGCGCGTTGCCGACGATTACCTGCATGCCGCTGGCCTGTTGTTGATGGGCTGGGCCTGGCTGCGCAGCATGCGCACGGTGCTTGGCCTGCCCGCAACCGAACAGGCAGACCCCTGGTATGCAGCGAAGCTCGATACTTGCCGCTATGGTCTGGAATGGCTGATGCCGGAACTCGACCTGCGTCTGCGCCTGGTCGGCGCCAGCCAGGCCGCACTGCCATGGCTGCCGGTTTGCTGACGGAAACGCCGTCCGGCTCCATTATCATGACGGCCATGGATACCCTAGCCCAAACCGCCGCCGAGGATCAGGAAACCTGCCTGGACCTCGGCTGCCTGCAACACGTTCTCGGCCACCAGCTTGCACTGGCGGATGTGCCGACTCGCAAAACGTTTTTCAAGCACATTGGCAAACCGCTGGATTTGCGGCCGGCCGAGTTCTCGATGCTGCTGCTGATTGCACACAATCTCAATGTCACGCAAAAACAGCTGAGCCAGGCACTGGCCATGCCCGCCCCGAATGTCACAACCATGTTGGACCGCATGACCCAGCGCGGGCTCCTGACCCGGGAACCGAATGCCACCGACCGCCGTTCGGTGCACATCGTCCTGACGGAATCCGGGCAGGAGCTGGCGCAGCAAAGCCGCGACATTTCGCTGAAAATGGAACGCCATTTGTTGCGTCATCTCAGCGATGCGGAACGCGCCATGCTACGCGAACTGTTGCACAAGGTAGCGCAACAGGCCATCTCCCAGAGCAACACCCCCACCTGAAGACAAGCAGCAGGCCTCCATCACGGCACCGCACCCGCAATACCTGCCATCGCTGCCGCCGTGCCATCCATTGCAACGCCCCGGGGATAAGACGGACTGATTCAGCCATGGCGTCCGCAACCAGGCGCTGCCCCAGCAGAAGAAAAGTGAAAGAACGATTCTCTTTCCCGCTTCTTTCCGATAAAATTTGCCTCCGCCATTTTACCCCCTCGTCCGGGAGACTGCGATCGCATTCCTTGTCCCAGTTCACGCGTTCCCTGCGGTAGCCGCGCATCGTGCACACCATCCCCGATAGGCTGCTGCACGACCTGGAACATCAAGGCTGGACAGTGTCAGACGACATCATTCCAGCAGAATTGGCACATCGTCTGCTTGCTGAAGGGCACCATCGCTGGGAAGAAGGTTTTTTCCACGCCGCCCAGATCGGACGCTCCCTTTCCCAGCAACGCATCGCCGGCATACGTGGCGACACGATCTGCTGGCTCGACGACACCGACCCGCACCCCGCCAGCATCGACTTCAGACTTTGGTTCACGGCACTGCAAAGCACGTTGAACCGCTATTTCTACCTTGGACTGAAGCGCTTGGAATGCCATTACGCCCGCTACGATTCTGGCGCCGGATACGCAAGGCACATAGACCAGCATCGGGACACCAGCGACCGAAAGATTTCCATGGTGCTGTACCTGAATGAAAACTGGCAGACCGGGGACGGCGGCGAGCTTTGCATTTACAACCCCGCTACGCCGGAGCGGGAAATTGCCCGCATTCCCCCGCTAATGGGCCGGCTGGCGCTATTTCGTTCCGATACCATCCCCCATGCCGTCCTGCCCTGCGCACGCACGCGGTGGTCGCTGACCGGCTGGTTCCGTACCGACGACGACTCTTTCTGACGCCGCCGCCTGCCGCATTTTCATACGTCGCGCCTGACTTGCAAAAATTTTTCAGTGCAGGCATAATGCTCGACTTCCCTGATTAAGGGGCTGCCTCGCTGGCAGCAGCGCATTGACCGGGAATCTGTCGACAAAAAATTTTTCGCCAAACACCGAAAAAAACTTTGACAGACAGAAAAAACGTCGTATAATTCAATTCTTCGCTCGACACACAACGAAATTATTCGAAGCAAGTCGAACAAGAACATGGGTTGTTAGCTCAGTTGGTAGAGCAGCGGACTCTTAATCCGTAGGTCGTAGGTTCGAACCCTACACAACCCACCAGATTTCGAACGGCCTGTAAAAATACAGGCCGTTTTCATTTTCCGGCCCGATTATAGACATCGTTCGCCGGCATGCAGCCACCTTGACCCAACAAGGCTGGCCTCCATCGAATCCACGCAGTCCTCAAAACAGGTCCATTCGGATCTGTTGCCGGCCCATGCCGCCTGGTCACGTGGATTCCCGATTATCGCTTTCCGACTCCCCTGCCCCGGATTTTTGTCTGGCCAGATTCCGGAGAGCCCGCCTTATCCATTTTCAGGCATCCGCCCAGCCCGACATTCGGGCCAGGGTGACGCGTGCCTGTCCATAACAACAACAAGGAAAACCACTATGTTGCAGAATATTTATCCGGATCAACTGATCCCCAACGACAAATCCACCATCGGCAATGCCCGCGACATCAAGATCGGCGACCAGGTCATACTGGTGCTGGCTGGCAGCCAACGCCCGGTCACCAGCACTGTCGAAATGATCGTCGACCTCTTCGGCAGCCCGACCTACACCAGCCGCGCCGCCGCCGGCCGCACACGCTTCCGCTTCCGCCCCCAAGACGTTCACCATGTGGAGCCCTCGCGGAATACGGTACGCATGGTTGCAGCGTAAAGCGTCGGCTACCCTGCCCGGCAGCCCGATCACACACCGCC
This sequence comes from Kerstersia gyiorum, assembly GCF_048595715.1. Taxonomy (NCBI): domain Bacteria; kingdom Pseudomonadati; phylum Pseudomonadota; class Betaproteobacteria; order Burkholderiales; family Alcaligenaceae; genus Kerstersia; species Kerstersia gyiorum. The sequence continues at coordinate 1,590,983 of NZ_CP169556.1, read as the reverse complement.
GTTCCCCTGCACTTGGGGGCCAACCGAAATACCGTTATGCTGCCGCTTTGTTCATCATCGCTGGCCCGGCGCCGTGATCCGCCCACCAGATAGCAGATGATGCCGTCCCACCAGGAAGCGCACATCATGAATACCCCACCGGCCACGGCAGGCCACGCCACACGATCATCCAGCCCCATGCTGGATCTTGCCAACCCGCAGGACACACTCCAGGCGCTGCGCAAATTGCACGCCTCGGCCACTGACGGCAAGCCCGTCGTCTTCCACTGGTCCGGCCATGCCTGGGCACGCAGGGAAGGCGAACCTGATCGCCTGTTGTTCCGCGTTGAAGGCATGAACATCCGCCAGGCTGGCACCTTGCAGGATCCAGAGCGCGGCCAGGGCTTCCGCCTGGTGTCGCGCGAACTCATGCTGTACCTGGACCCTACCAGCGGCGAACCTCTGCGCACCTGGCGCAACCCCTGGACGGACCAGGACGTGGATGTCATGCACGTCGCCAACGACCCGGTAAACCAGCGTCCCTTCTTCGAACGCGATCCCCAGGGACGCCCCCTGAGGATTCCATTCCGTGTGCAGGGCGAAAGGGTCTTTGCGCCGGCTGAGATCCCGCTGTTCTATCCCAACCCCCTGGGCGGGGAGTATCAGGATTACGTCGGCAATCACTATCATGCGATGGAAATTTTCGATTTCGTCGCCGATCGCCATGCCTTGCTCAGCCGCGATACCGATACCGCCAACGCCGCACTGGCCTGGGTCCGCATTGCCCCCTGGCTGCCCTTCATGCGCATGGGCAGTCGTCCTGGACTGATGGTTTTCAATGCCATGGGCCAGGCGGTGGATGGTATCGACGCCCTGCCTGATGTACTGCGCCAGGCCATTCAGGACCACTATCCGCAATACGACGCCCCGCCGCCGCTGGATGACATGCGCCCGAATGCCACCAGCTGGACCGTCGCGCGCCAGGCCATAGACACGGCACGCAAGCCCTAACGCCCCAGCCTGCGGCGGCCCATCACCGCAGGCCACGGCCAGGAACCCAGGGGCTATTGGCCTTGGCCTTATTGGCCTGATTAACCTTATAGGCCTCTCTAGGAACGCTGGTCAGCCTGCCGGCTTTCCTTCATCAGCAACAGGCCGCCCACCATGAAGCAGAACGCGCCCAGCCACAGGTGCGCATTGGCAAGCACGCCAATCCAGGCGGCTTCCTGGCGCTGCGGCACATAGGCCAGCACGGCGGCTGTCATGAAGAAAATGCAGCCCCACAGATTGATGAAGGCGATCTGCCACGCCAGTTCGCGCGGACGCCAGCTCCAGTAGGCATGGCTGGTCTCCAGCATCGCCAGATATCCCGAAACCAGGAACAGCACGGACCCGATCATGTCCGGCGCCCACACCAGCGTATCCTGCAGATACCAGTTGGCAGGCGTGCCAATCCCGTCATAGGTATTGACGTTAAAGGCGACGGTACCGATGAACTGTGCCAGGGTGCTGATCCAGCCGGCGCTGCGCGGCTGCCAGCCGATGAGACGAATGCGCGCCGGTGGCGCAGCTGGCTGTTGCTGCACCGAAAAAGCCGGCGCATTGGCAGACTGGAAATGCTGCATATAGGCTGCCATCGTAAACGGGATGGAACCCAGGAAATACACCAGGCCGACCTGCGGGCTGGACAAACCCAGGCTGCCCGGCAACAGCGACAGCGACGCGCCCAGCATAAACAGCAGGGAGCCGATAGCAAACAAGGCGCCAACAATGCGGTTATAGCCAGCTGTCTGCCATGCAGGCAGCGCGGCATGCTCCTGATTCCGGGCTGCACGCATCAAGCCCTTGCGGTTCTGGCGCGAATTCCAGACGATCAGGCGTCCATGCTGGACAAAACGGCGCAATGTGACGAACGGCCCCGCGCCAAAACTGACGACCTGCTGCTTCACTGGCTGGGTGTCGGGCTGCCCTGGCCGCAGGCTCATGCGACGCTCCTGGCCAGCCGATATCTGCAATTGCCCAAATCCGTCATCCCCATCCGTCCATCCATCCGGCAATTTGCCGCGCCATCATGGCAGCACCGGGATTATCGACGCAAACGGCTTGCCGGGAAAACCCCGGCCACTAAAAAATCGTGATGGCGGCCCGCTGCGCCAGCACTCAACAAGTGCTGGCGTATTGACATATTTCAGGCGCATAATTTCCGCCGGTCCTGCCTGCTGCGCCGGATCTCGCACAGGTACCGGCCCCGGCCGGCAGTGGTTGCCGCGGCAACTGTTGCCCCCGCATCCGCCGCCAGGCAGACAGGACAGCATCACTCTCCTTTGCTGCGCCCACCATGCCGCCCTCTCTCTGCCGCTTTCTCCCCCGCCTGACGCACCGGCCTGCCGCCGCCCTGCTCCTGGCCCTGGGCATTATCAGTTGCGCACAGGCTGCCCTGCCTGACCCGGCCGTCACAGCACCGACCCCGCCCGCCAGCTTGCCGGCAGCCTGGACAGGTGCCGGGGACACGAATTGCCACGGCATCCGTGATCTGGCCTTTGTTGCCCACATGGACGATGATCTGCTGTTCATGAATCCGGACCTGCAGGCGGTGAGCCGCGCTGGCGCCTGCCTCACCGTGGTCTACCTGACGGCCAGCGAGCGCGACGAAGGCGTCGCCTACATGCTGTCACGCGAACGTGCCGTCCGCGCTGCCCATGCTTATATGGCAGGTCAGGACGACCTGTGGACGGAAGACCGCGTGCTCGTGTCTGGCCATGTGTTTGCCCGCCAGCGCCTGCAAGGCCAACCTGGCTTGCAACTCTTGCACATGCGCCTGCGCGACCCCTGGCTGGGGCCAGGCTGGGGCAGCCTGACGCCCTTGAGTCAACTTGAATCCGTGGGCGGGCATGCCGTGGAAACCCTGGGCGACTTCCAGGAACGCTATGACCGTGAAGAGCTCGTCAGGACGCTTGCCGCCGTCATACAGGCCTATCAGCCGACAACCATCCGGCATCTCGACGACACCAGCACCATTCCCTATACCTCGCTGTGCTGGCGTTGCGCCGGCCACGGCCACCCCGACCATATCGCCAGCGCCAGGCTGGTGCGCGAAGCCATGCGGCAGCTGCCCGATGTCTATCCCGCCGTCGGTTACGTGGATTACCCCAGCCAGGAACGGGAAGCGAACCTGGCACCTGAAGACATCCGGCTCAAGACGGAATCCTTCCTGCGCTACGCCTGGCTGGACCGGCGCTACTGCGCCCAGGGACAGCAATGCCGTCAGCCCTATGGCCCGACTGCCGCCTGGGTCGAGCGCAGCTACTACCTGAGCCGCCACGACACGCCGCCCGCCCTGGCCGAAGGCAGCCAGGGCAGCCTGGTGCTGGCCACGACCAGCGAATGGAGCAACCAGCCGACAACCTGGACGGCACAGCAGGAACGCTGGCAGCCCCTGGGCAAGCCCAGCGCTGAAGCGCCGCAAGCCTTCACCTGGCCGGACGGGGCTGCCGGGCTGTTGCTGCGCGATGCGCTGGGCACCCTGTGGAGCAGCCGGCAGGACCCGGCCAGCGGCCACTGGCAACGCTGGCAGGCGCTGCACGGCATGCGCTTCCGCCATGCCCCGGCACTCGCAGCGCAAGGCAATGGCGCTCTTGCCCTGGGCAACGACGGCCAACTGTACTGGAGCCAGGCACGCCCGGCAGCAGCGGGCCTGCCTGCGGACTGGCAATGGCAGGAATGGCAAGCTCTGCCGCCATTGCCGGGCGCCAGTATTCATGCTGCCTTGCTGCAGGACAGGCAGGGCCGCTTGCAAGCCTTTGCCCTGGATCTTGCCGGCCAGCTGTATCGCAGCAGCCAGGAGCAGCCCGGCAGTCCGGCATGGCAGGCCTGGCAGCCCCTGGCCGCGCCGGCCAGCAACGGCGGGCTGGCAGCGCTGGCACATGATGAAGCGCTGGAAGTCTTCCTGCGCGGAAAAAATGGCGAGCTGTACCACATCGTCCGTCCCGGGGCGGACGCGCCCTGGCAGCCTGCGGAATCGCTGGCCCTGCACTACATCGGCCAGCCGGCAGTCGGCCTGGATGAAGACGGCGACGTTGTCGTCGCCGCACTGGAACGCGCCGGCGGCCCGGTCTGGGTGCTGGACGAAGATGAAGCGCCCGTACGCCTGATGCCAGCTGCCGGTTCCGCCCCCGCGCTGCAGCGCCACAACGGCGCCCTGCACCTGGCCGCGCGGCGTACCGGCGCCACCCAGACCTACGACCTGTGGCGCCGCGACCCGGCCGACGACAGCTGGAAGCTGAACGCGACGGCAACCCTGCCCGTACCGCCCGCTGCCGTCTCCCGCCGCTGAGTACACGGGGAAAAGCTCGCCCGCTGAATCCATCTACTGGATTCGCCTGTGGAAGCCGTCTCCCCAGCCTGCCTGATCCCTCCTGGTGCCGAGTCCGGATTCGGTGCCCGGCCGCACAGACGTGTGTCACGGACTGGCCGGCCATCGGCGCGGTCAAAAATCGTCACTGCAAGCGGCATCACCTTCATCCCGGCCTGAAACCGGGGTAAGCTTTTCCCCTGCGGCCCATGCCGCAAGCCATTGCCCTCATCCCCCCAAGAAACAGGAATACCATCATGCGCCTGGGACGCTCCCGAGCCAGCCAGAACGTCGAAGATCGCCGCAGCAGCGGACCGCGTGTCGGCCGCGGCAGTATCGGTGTCGGCACGATCGTCCTGGCGCTGGTAGCCATGTATTTCGGTGTGGACCCCGCCGTGGTGCTGCAACTTGCCGGCGATGGCGGCCCGGCCCAATCGAACCAACAGGCCAGTACCGGCACCCCGGAAGACGCCCAGGGACAATTCGTCGCCCGGGTGCTCGGGGAGACGGAAGACACCTGGCGCGGCATCTTCAACTCACAGACCAATGGAAGCTACCAGGATGCCGTCCTGGTCCTGTACCGCGGTGCCACACCGACCGCCTGCGGTACCGGGCAGGCAGCCATGGGGCCGTTCTACTGCCCGCTGGATACACGCGTGTACCTGGACCTGGCCTTTTTCGACGAGATGGAACACAAACTGGGCGCTCCTGGCGAATTTGCACGCGCGTATGTCATGGCCCATGAAATCGGCCATCATGTCCAGAACCAGCTGGGCACGCTGCGCCGCGTGCAGGAAATGCAGCAGCGCGTCTCCCGTGCCGAAGCCAACCGCCTGTCGGTGCGACTGGAGCTCCAGGCCGACTGCTATGCCGGGATCTGGGCCCATCATGCCCAGGCCGAACGCAATATTCTGGAATCCGGCGACATTGAAAGCGGGCTGGGGGCCGCCAGTGCTGTCGGCGACGACACGCTGCAACGCCGCCAGGGCGGCAATGTCGTGCCTGACTCCTTTACCCACGGCACATCGGCACAACGCATGGAATGGTTCCAGCGCGGCTACGACAACGGCCGCCTGCGGGACTGCGATACCTTCGGTGGTCAGCCATAAGGCTGCACTACGCCGGCATCCCCTGGGATATCCCCGTCCCGGCTAACTGCCTTCACGCGCCACGTAGGCGGTGCGGGCATCGCGAATCTGGTCATGATGACCGTCCGCCCAGGCCACCAGCGCCCGCATCGGCCCCAGGAATGAATGCCCCAGCTCCGTCAGCGCGTATTCCACCCTGGGCGGCACTTCCGCATAAACCGTGCGACCCACGAAACCGTCCTGCTCCAGGCGTTTGAGCGTGCGCGACAGCATCTGCCGTGAGATACCTTCCACTTCCCGGCTCAGCTCATTGAAACGCATGACGGACTCCCGGCCCAGCGCTTCCAGGATCAACAGGCTCCATTGATCCCCGATCCGGTCCAGTACATCGCGGATCGGACAGTGCTGCCAGGGCGGCAGCGCCAGGCCGCCGGGTCTGCGCCCGGACGAACGTCCCGCGGCCGCGTCTTCCCAGCCATTCACATGCTCGACAACCATCTTCTTTCCCGTTATTTGTTTATTGCCTGAATATCCGGTGGCGCATTCGCCAGCGCGGTGCCTTTCACAAGATTGCAAGGCGTGCAAGGCGCATGCCTGCTCGTTCTGGCACTGCTGGAAGCGGCGCTGCCCAATCCGGCTGGCACCCATATCGCAGGCCAAAAGTCAGCGCGCAGTGACCAGATCAGCACGGCATGACTTCTTGCGCAACGCCTGGAAAGCTCCTAGGATGCATCCATTGGTCTAATAATTAGACCACACATTCAGTCCCCCTTACGCTCTCACAGACACAAGCAAGGAGCCACACATGGCACATATCGCCCTCATTGGTGCATCCGGACAAGCCGGCTCGCGTATTCTCAAGGAATTGTCCGAACGCGGCCATCAGGTCACCGCCATCGCCCGCCGCCCGGAAAAGATCGCCGCCCTCACCGGCGTCACCACGCGCCAGGCGGATGTCTATGACAAGGCCGCGCTGGTCGACGCGCTGCGCGGCCACGACGCCGTCATCAGCGCCGTCCACTTCACGGCCAGCGACACCGCCTTGCTGCTGGCTGCCGTCAAGGAATCCGGCGTACCGCGCTATCTGGTCGTGGGTGGCGCCGGCAGCCTGGAAGTGGCGCCCGGCAAGCGCGTGCTGGACCTGCCCGACTTTCCTGCCGCCTACCTGGCCGAAGCCACCAAGGGCGCGGAATTCCTGGACCTGCTGCGCCAGGAAACCGTGCTTGACTGGACCTTCCTGTCGCCGTCGGCGGAGTTTGTCCCGGGCGAACGCACTGGCAAGTTCCGCCTGGGCAAGGATACGCTGCTGAGCAACGACCAGGGCAGCCGCATCTCATTCGAGGATTTCGCCATCGCACTGGTCGATGAACTGGAACACCCGGCCCACTCGCGCCAGCGCTTCACCGTCGGCTACTGAGCCCCCCCCGCATCCCGGCCGCCCGGCCGGCATTTTGCATCGCAACAGCCGGCAACGCGTCACCCCGGCCCCAGGGCATTACCAGGCCCTGGGGCCGTTTGCCGCCAGCCGTACCCGCGCCCGCCATATCCATATAAGGGCTATCACTACTGCTGCCACAACTCCGCCCCGATTGCCGTAAACTGCGTAGCTTGCCGCTGCGGATGCCGCAGTGCATCATGATAAACACAGCCGCAAGCTGAATGGCGGCCTGCCCGACAGGCGAAGCCATCCCCCGGCGGCACGAACCAGGAGATACCAGCAATGTCCAGCTCCACGGAACCCGGGCAATCCGGTGCTGTTTCCGAAACAGAAGGCGGCCACCTGGCACGCAATCTATCCAACCGCCACCTGCAACTGATCGCCATCGGCGGCGCCATAGGCACTGGCCTGTTCATGGGGTCCGGCAAGACCATTTCTCTGGCCGGCCCGTCCATCCTGCTGGTGTACGCCATTATCGGCATCATGCTTTTCTTCGTGATGCGCGCGCTGGGCGAAGTGTTGCTGTCCAACCTCGAGTACCGTTCGTTCGCCGATTTCGCGGGCGATCTGCTGGGGCCCTGGGCCAAGTACTTCACCGGCTGGACCTACTGGCTCTGCTGGATCGTCACCGGCGTGGCCGACGTGGTGGCCGTCGCAGGCTACGTGGCCTTCTGGTTTCCCGAGCTTCCCATCTGGATCCCGGCGCTGGGCCTGATCGTCGTGCTGCTGGTGCTGAACCTGCCCTCGGTGCGCAACTTCGGGGAAATCGAATTCTGGTTTGCGCTGATCAAGATCATCGCCATCAGCGCGCTCATCATCACCGGCATGATCATGCTGCTGAACCACTTCCAGCTGCCCGATGGCACGCCAGCGAGAGTCTCCAATCTCTGGGAGCACGGAGGGTTCTTCCCGAATGGCTTTGGCGGCTTCGTGGCCGGCTTCCAGATTGCCGTCTTTGCTTTCGTGGGCATCGAACTGGTAGGCACGGCCGCCGCAGAAACCGAAAATCCGCGCCGCAACCTGCCCAAGGCCATCAATTCCATCCCCATCCGCATCGTCCTGTTCTATCTGGGCGCCCTGTTCGTCATCATGACGGTCACACCCTGGGACAAGATCAGCCCGGACAACAGCCCCTTCGTGGCCATGTTCTCGCTGGCCGGCCTGGCCATCGCGGCGCACGTCGTGAATTTTGTGGTGCTCACTTCGGCGGCATCCAGCGCCAACTCGGGCATCTACTCCACTTCGCGCATGATTTTCGGCCTGGCTTCCAGCGGTGATGCGCCTACCAGCCTGAGCCGCCTGAACCGTCGCCGCGTGCCGGTGAATGCACTGTTCTTCTCCTGCATTTTCCTGCTGTCCGGCGTCGTACTGCTGTACGCAGGCCAGAGCGTCATGGAAGCCTTCACGCTGATGACGACCATTTCGGCGCTGCTGTTCATCTTCGTCTGGTCCATCATTCTGGCCTCGTACATCCAGTACCGCCGCAAGCGCGCCGCCCTGCATGCCGCGTCCAGCTTCAAGATGCCCGGCGGCATCCCGGCAGCCATCCTGGTCTATGCCTTCTTTGCCTTCGTCCTGTGGGCGCTGGCGCAGAAACCCGATACGGCCATCGCGCTGGTCTACACGCCGCTGTGGTTCGTTTTCCTGGGGATTTCCTATATTTTCGTGCGCCGCCGCAAACAGGCTGCGGGCATCAAGGAATGATCCCCCACAGGGACCGGCGCGCAAGCCAGTGCCTGAACTGGCTGTGGTGAAAACGGCCGCAATACTGCTGAACGCCGGCCCCGTGCCGGCGTTTTTCGTTGGAAACTTGATGCAGCTCAGCCAACACTTACGGTTTGTCGCATTCCAGCGTTTACGCAACTATCCGAACACAGTAAGCTCACTGGTATACGTCGGTGCGCGCCAGCCCCAGCGGTTGCACGCTGATATGTCCTATTCCGCCACGGCGCCGTGCGCCAGGCTTTTTCAGCACAATGGAGACAGATGATGCGCAAGCAAGGCTATTTTTCCTCTCGCCGTACTCTGGCAGCATGCGCCATGGCCTTCGCCAGCCTGACGTTCGCCGCCTGCACCACCACAACCCCCGACGACAAGGCCACCGCTGCTGAACAACGCAGCCAGATCAACGCTGGCGTCAACTCTACATTGAGCCGCCTTTACAGTTCGGCCCCCGGTTCGCAGACACTGATCCAGCAAGCCAAGGGCGTGCTGGTATTCCCCTCCGTCATGGGCGCCAGCTTCATCGTTGGCGGCGAATACGGCAAGGGCGCACTGCGCGTCAACGGCGTCACCAAGGGCTATTACAGCCTGGGCGGCGGCTCCATCGGCTTCCAGGCCGGCGCACAATCACGCGCCATCGTCCTGGTCTTTACGACGCAACAAGCCCTGGATTCCTTCATCAACAGCAACGGCTGGTCCGTCGGCGCAGACGCCAATGTCGCGCTCGCCACGCTGGGCGCCAATGGCTCGATCGACAGCAACACCGTCAATCAGCCTGTGGTCGGCTTCGTGCTGAACAATGCCGGCCTGGCTGCCGGCGTGTCGTTGCAAGGCTCCAAGATCCAGGCCATCGACCTGTAAACCGCTGCCGGGCATGCCAGCCCGGCCAGGGGCGCTGCCACCCTCTGCCCACATAGCTGCGGGCAACGGCGGCAACCCATGCAAAAGTGCCTGGATACCAGCAAGGTATCCAGGCACTTTTCATTTGCCCTGCTCTGCGGACACACTGCCGCAACCGGGGCTCAAGCATGCATGATGCTTAGTTGATGACCTGCTCGATTTCACCCGCGGCGCGAGCGCGCAGCAACTCCTGCTGTACCTGAGCACTGCTCAGCGGTGCACCCACTTGCAGGCGCGGCAGGTCATTCGGGCGCACATCGGTCAAGCCGGCAGCGCGGGCTTCGGCCAGTTCAGCCTGAACCTGCTGCGAGCTCAAGGGCGTACCGACGTTCAACGGCGGCAACGCATTGGGGTTATCAGTCGCAGCATGCACCGTGGCGGCACCCGCCACAGACACGGCAACCAGGGCGAACGACAGGGTATTTTTCAGTGCTTTCATTTCTGCAACTCCTACGGTTTCGTCTATCTGATTCCCGCGTTCTGGTTCATTCGCGGGAACATGTCAAAGCGATGACAGTGACGACAGTATGCGTAGAATCCCTAATATGAAAAAGCACATATCCGCAAATGATTTTTCCATATATGGAAATATGAAATAAATAAATCGCAGATTACCTATTGAAATAGAATGAAATAATCACGCAAGCGTCCAGACACCAGTTGGAATCACTTTCATCTCTGTTGAAACCAAATTCCATCCAGAACAGGCATAATCGGCGGGCTCGCCATCCATCCGACATTGCCCGGTGCCCCCCCTCGCTGCGGCTGAGCGGCGCCCCCCTCGGTTTACCGTGGCGCGGCCCAAGATAAAAAAAGGGCGTGTCCAGTAGAAGGACACGCCCTTTTTTGCACCAGCCGCTTCACGACGGCAGCGTCCAGCGGTTGACTCAGCCTGCGTTGTTGGCCGAGGACTCCGGCCCGACCTCAGGCACCAGTTTGCGCGACAAGGCCTTGGGCAGCGGGAACGCCACGTTTTCTTCTTCGCCTGGCAGCGTACGGACCGACAGCGCACCCAGTTCCTTCAGGCGGTCAATCACTTCCCGCACCAACACTTCTGGCGCAGAGGCACCTGCGGTGATACCAATACGCTGGCGCCCTTCCAGCCATGCCGGGTCGATGGCATCGGCGCGGTCGATCAAGTGGGCATCTGTGCCCAGCCGCTCTGCGACTTCCCGCAAGCGATTGGAATTCGAGCTGTTAACACTGCCAACGACCAGCACCAGGTCGCAATCGGGCGCCATGAACTTGACCGCGTCCTGGCGGTTCTGCGTCGCGTAGCAGATATCGCTCTTTTTCGGCTCGACGATATCCGGGAACCGGCCACGCAAGGCCTGCGCCACCACGGCCGCATCATCAACCGACAATGTCGTCTGCGTCACGTAGGCCAGGTTGCCCGGATCGGAAACGTGCAGCGCCGCCACATCCTCGGCGGTTTCCACCAGGTAGATACCATCATCCGCCTGCCCCAGCGTGCCCTCGACCTCCGGGTGGCCGCGATGGCCAATCATGATGACCTCGCGCCCGGCTGCACGCATGCGCTTGACCTCGATATGCACCTTGGTCACCAGCGGGCAGGTGGCGTCAAAGACATTCAGGCCCCGGTCCTCGGCTTCCTTGCGGACAGCCTGGGAAACGCCGTGGGCCGAAAAGACCACGATGGCCCCCTTGGGCGCCTGGTCCAGGTCGTCGATGAAAACTGCGCCTTTGTCGCGCAGCGTCGATACGACATAACGGTTATGCACGATTTCATGACGTACATAAATCGGCGCGCCGTGCAGCTCCAGCGCCCGTTCCACAATGTCGATGGCACGATCGACGCCGGCACAGAATCCCCTGGGCTGGGCCAGGACGATCTCGCCCGCGCTGATCGGGGTTTCTAGGCTCGTCATCAAAGCACTCCAAGAATCGCCACGTCCACCGTCAATGCAATCCCTGCCAGCGGGTGGTTGAAATCGAAGACGGCGTGGTCGTCGTTCACGGACTTCAGGACGCCGGAATAGCGCAAGCCATTGGGCGCGGTGAATTCCACCATGTCGCCCGGCGTGAAGCTGGCATCGGGGCCCGCATGTTCGTCGAGCATCACCCGCGTCACGGCCTGCACAAGCTCCGGATTACGGTCGCCATAGGCCTGTGCCGGCGCCACCGTGAAACTGAATTCATCGCCTTCACGGTGCCCCAGCAAGGCTTGTTCCAGGCCCGGCGCCCATTGGCCCATGCCCATTTGCAGCGTCGCAGGACGACCATCGAACGTATCCGCGAACACCGAGCCCTGTGCCGGCCCGGAGGCCAGCACGATACGGTAATTCAGGGTGAGGTAGGAATGCTCATGGATCAAAGCATTCACTGGTTCAGCTGTCGCGCTCAAAGTCTGCCACCGTAGCGAGTTGGATATCAATCCCTCATTTTAGAGTGACTTATGCCAGAAACCCAAACCCATGCCCCGCTGCAGCCTCGCGAACGTCTTATGCGCCACGGCGCCAGTGCGCTGGAAGACGCGGAACTGCTCGCCATCATGCTGCGCACCGGAACATCCGGCACGCCAGTGCTGGGCCTGTCCAGGCAGCTGCTGCAAGGCTTTGGCGGCCTCAGGCAACTGCTGGCGGCCGACCGCGCTGCGCTCGCTGCCATTCCTGGCCTGGGGCCAGCCAAGTCATGCCAGCTCATCGCCACCATGGAACTGGCGCGCCGGGCCTATGCCGAAGCGTTGCAGGAGGGCAACGTCATGAACCAGCCCGATGCCGTCCTGCAATACTGCGCCGCCCGTCTGGCGCATCTTCGGGTCGAGCACTGCATCGCCCTGTATCTCGATAACCGCTTGCGGCTGTTGTCCTGCCATACCCTGGCCCAGGGCACGACCAACCAGGCATCCGTGTTCATCGGTGAAATCGTGCGTGCCGCGCTGGCGCAGCATGCCAGTGCGATGATCTTCGCCCACAACCACCCTTCCGGCAATCGCGAGCCCAGCCAGGCCGATATCACACTGACACGCAGGCTCAAGGATGCCCTGGCGCTGGTCGATATCCGCCTGGTGGATCATTTGATCATCGCCGGCAATGGCAGTTGCTCGCTGGCAGCTCGCGGGCTGTGCTGAGACGTGCTGGCCGCCGGCTCAATCGGCTTCGCGGGTCGGTTCGCTTTGCTCAGGCTGGCGCAGGCGCGCTTCGCGGCCGTCACGATACAGCGCCACCTTGCTCAGCAGCATGGCGCTCAGGGGAGCCGTCATGACGATGAACAGCGTGATCAGCACCTCATGAAAGGCGATCCGCCCTTCCGCCAGGCTGAAATACAGAATGCTGGCCACCAGGATGCAACCGCAGCCCAGGGTATTGCCCAGGGTCGGAGCGTGCAGACGCTGGTAGAAATTGCGCAGCCGCAACAGACCGATGGACCCGATCAGGGCCAGCAGGCCGCCAGCGACCAGCAGGAAGGCGATCAGCAGGGATGCGGCAGTACCAATGGCTGATTCCGTCATGGTTCTATCACCTCGCCGCGCAACAGGAACTTGGCGATCGCCACAGAGCTGACAAACCCAAACAACGCAATCAGCAAGGCGATCTCGAAATAGGTGCTGCTGCCCGCACGCAGCCCCTGTACCAGCAGGATAAGCATGCCGTTGATGTACGCGGCATCCAGCGCCAGGACCCGGTCCTGGGCGGTGGGGCCACGCATCATGCGGATCATGCACAGCCCCATGCCGGCGGCGAAACAGAGTAAGGCAAATGCAGATGCCCAATGCAGTATCGGGTTCATGATTCGTAGATCTCCATGAGAGGACGCTCGTAGCGTGCCTTGATGGTGCGTATCCATGCGCCTTCATCACGCAAATCCAGGACGTGCAACGTCATCATGCGGCGGTTCTCGCTGAAGCCCGCGCACACGGTGCCGGGAATGGCCGTCACGATCCCGGCCAGCACCGCCTGGCCATGAGGGTCCTGCAGGTCCAGTGGAATATGAATGAAGCCGGATCGCTCGCGGCGCGCCTGTCCGCCGAGAATCACGACGGCGACCGCCAGATTCGAAATGACGATATCCCAGAGGATGTGCAGCGCCAAGGGCACGATCACCGGCACCAGCTTCGCCTTGGCCTGCAACGGCCGCAGGCGCTGCGTGATGTACGGGCCAAACCAGCTCAGTATTGCAGCGATCAGCAGGGTCGAAGGGTCCAGGCTCTGGTTGAGAAGAATCCAGATCAGGAACAACACCACCGTGACCGGCCAGGAAGGGAACCATTTTTTCATTGCGCACCTCCAGCCGCCACACCCAGCACGGCATCGGTATAGCCCGTGGGCACCGAGAGGTATTGCACGGTCTGCTCCAGATAGGACAGCAGCGGCCCGGCAAACACCACCATCAGCACGCACAGCCCCAGCAGCCACAGCACCGGTGCGATATCCGCCAGGCTAAGGCGGACCCGCTGGCGTTCCACCACCCAGAACGTACGGATGCCGACACGCGACAGCGACACGATGGCCGCCAGCCCTGACAGCAAGACGACAGTGAGGAAGACCCAGGCACGGCCCGTCACCGGCTCATTGGTACCGGAATCTCCCAGTGCCGCGGCGAACATGCCGAACTTGGCAATGAAGCCCGACAAGGGCGGCAATCCGGCGACGATCAGCGCGCAGAACACGAAACAGCCGCCCAGAACGGCCAGGGCTGCCGGCACGGTGATGCCGACGACCGTATCGGCCTGCTCGGTATCCCCCTGGGACGAATCCGGCACGCCGAAGGCCTCCAGGCTCAGCGCCAGCACATCCGCGCCGAACGGCCGGTTGCGTTCGATCAGGTCGACCAGCAGGAACATTGCACCGACGGCGAAGGTCGAACTGATCAGATAATACAAAGCCGGCGCAATGATCTGCATGTTCCCAAAGCCAATGCAGGCCAGCAAGGTTCCTGCCGATACGATGACGCTATAGGCCGCCTGGCGCCGCATATCCTGCGAGACCAGCAGGCCCGCCCCGGCCACAACAATGGTCAGGATGCCGACGGCAAAGACCTCGGTGCTGGCGAAGGATGTGAAATCCTGCTGGTTTTCCTGTGAAGCCAGCAATGATGTCAGACGCAGCACCGCATAGGCGCCCACTTTGGTCATGATGGCAAACAGGGCGCCTACCGGCGGCACTGCGGCGATATAAGCCGGCACCAGCCAGAAATTCATCGGCCAGGCGGCTGCCTTGATCAGGAATGCACAACCCAGGATGGCTGCGCCGGACTGGAACATGGCCAGCGCCTTGTCGTCCAGCTTGCCGGCAAGTGTTGCCAGTTCCGCCATGTTCAGCGTCCCGACGCTGCCATAGATCAGCGTCGCACCGATCAGGAACAACGATGACCCCACCAGATTGATGGCGATATAGTGCAGCCCCGCCTTGACCCGCGCCTGCCCCGAACCGTGCAGCAGCAAACCGTAGGACGCCGCCAGCAGGATTTCGAAGAACACGAACAGATTGAAGATATCGCCCGTCAGGAAGGCGCCGTTCAGACCCATCAGCTGGAACTGGAACAAGGGGTGGAAGTGCACCCCTGCCTTGTCCCAGCGTTGCAGCGCAGCCAGCATGGAAGCCAGCGCCAACGCTGCCGTCACCACCAGCATGAGCACCGACAGGCGGTCTGCGACCAACACGATGCCGAAAGGCGGCGCCCAGTTCGCCGGACGGTAAGTCAGCACCCAGCTCTGGTCCTGGAAGGCCGCCAGTCCCAGCATGACGACAGCGACCAGCAGCACCAGGGCCGTAGATATCAGGCTGATACGGCGCCGCTCTTCCTTGCGCGTATCATTCAGCAACAGCATTGCCGCACCGGCCACCATGGGCAGCACGATGGGCAGGATGACCAGATGAGACACCAGACCGCTCACGAATCACTCTCCTTGCCATCCACGTGATCGGTGCCACTCAGCCCCCGGGCCGCCAACAGGACGACCAGGAACAGTGCCGTCATCGCAAAGCCGATGACGATCGCCGTCAAGACCAGCGCCTGCGGCAGCGGGTCTGCATAATTGGAAATATCGGCGACCTTTTCGCCATCCAGCACAGGCGGCTTGCCCACGCTGAGGCTGCCAGTGCCGAAGATGAACAGGTTCACCGCATAGGACAGCAGCGACAGCCCCATGATGGTCTGGAAGGTACGGGGCCGCAGCAGCAGCCAGACACCGGCGCCTGTCAGTACGCCGATTGCCAACGCGACTATCAATTCCATATCAAGCGCCCTCCTCGGCTGCATTCTCCGCCATGGCGGCGCGGGCCCGCTGGCTGCGTGCCGATTGGTGCGCCAGCGCCACCAGCATCAACACGGTCGAGCCGACCACCAGCATGTAGACGCCGATGTCGAACAGCAATACCGTGCCCAGCGCGATCTTGCCGAACAAGGGCAAGGAAAATTCCAGCAACATGGAATCCATGTAGGGACTGCCGGCCAGCCACGAAAGCGCACCGGTCAGCGCGGCCAGCAGCAGGCCGCCGCCAATCCAGTGCTGGGGCCGCAGGCGCATGCGCGACTCGACCCAGGCCGTCCCCCCCACCATGTACTGCAACAGGATGGCCATCGCCATGACCAGGCCGCCGACAAAGCCGCCACCCGGCAGGTTGTGACCACGCAGCAGCAGATAAATGGACACCATGCCGGCCATGGGCAGCAGCAGGCGCACGACCACCGCCGGCACCATCAGGTAGTCCAGCGGCAGATCACCGTCACGAGCGTCCAGATTGCCGTAGGCGTAGGGATCGACCTGCTGGCGCGTGCGCCCCAGGCTTTCCATCGCCGGGCGGAAGCGGCGCAGCAAGGCATAGACCGTCAGCGCCACGGCGCACAGCACAGTGATCTCACCCAGCGTATCGAAGCCGCGGAAGTCGACCAGGATCACATTCACGACGTTATTGCCGTGGCCCAGCGGACGGGCAGCCTGCAGGAAGAAATTCGACAGGTTGTAGCCCTGGTTGTGCGTCATGACGATATACGCCAGGCCGGCCATGCCCAGGCCCACCAGGACAGCGATCGCCAGATCACGCAGGCGCCGCAGGCTGGTCAACAGTTCCTTGACCTGGTTAGGCTGGGTCTCCCCCGCCTGCTCGACGCGCATGGGCAGCCAGCGCAGGCCCAGCAGGATCAATACCGTAGTGACGATCTCTACGCCCAACTGCGTCAGGGCCAGGTCGGGGGCAGACAGCCAGGCGAAGGTCATGACCGTCACCAGGCCGGTCCCGCTCAGCATGATCAGGGCTGCCAGGCGGTGGTACTTGGCCTGGAAGGCCACGCCCACGGCGCAGGCCGCGCCGAATAGCCACATCAGCGCGAACAGCGGATCGAATTCATGCCAACCCGGCAAGGCACCGACGCGCTCCCCCTTCATGAAGGGGGTCACGCCGGCAAGCAAGGCCACCAGCAGGATGCAGAGAATCTGCTGCTGCAGGCGGTCCGTGCTGACATAGCGCAGCAGCCAGGCCGCGCCGTCGGTGAAGCGCGCCTTGAGGTGTTCATAGGTGCGCTTGCCATCGAAACCGTAGATCAGCGGCGTACCGTCGATTTCGCCCACCTTGAGGTGGCGGTTCATGACAACGTACACGGCCACGCCGCCTGCGAGCGCCAGGATGCTCATGATCAGCGGCATGTTGAACCCGTGCCAGATCGCCAGGCTATATGCCGGCAGATGGTCGCCCAGCACCGAGATGGCGGCCGATTGCAGCATGGGGCCGACCGCCCAGGCCGGCACGATGCCTACGATCAGGCAGGCCAGCACCAGCATCTCGATCGGGAAGCGCATCCAGCGCGGCGCCTCGTGCGGCGTGCGCGGCAAGTCCGTGGCCAGCGGGCCGAAGAAAACCTGGTGAATCATACGCAGCGAATAGATCACGCTGCCCATCGCTGCAACGGTGGCAGCCACCGGCAGGGCCACATGAAACAGTCCGGCACGCTCCAGGAACAGGGTCTCCGAGAAGAACATTTCCTTGGACAGGAAGCCGTTGAGCAGCGGCACCCCTGCCATGGCTGCGGCCGCCACGGTTGCGAGCGTGGCGGTAATCGGCATGCAATGCCGCAAGCCGTTCAGGCGCCGGATGTCGCGCGTGCCGGTTTCGTGATCGACGATCCCCACCGCCATGAACAGCGACGCCTTGAAGGTCGCATGGTTCAAAATGTGGAAAATCGCCGCGACCGTCGCCAGCGGGCTGTCCATCCCCAGCATCAGGGTGATCAAGCCCAAGTGACTGATGGTGGAATAGGCCAGCACGCCCTTCATGTCGGTCTGGAAAATGGCCGCATAGGCGCCCAGCACCAGCGTGACCATCCCCGCGCCGCCGATCAACCAGAACCAGGCGTCAGTGCCGGCCAGCGCCGGAGACAGGCGCAGCAGCAGGAATACCCCGGCCTTCACCATGGTGGCCGAGTGGAGATAGGCCGACACAGGGGTCGGCGCCGACATGGCATGGGGCAGCCAGAAGTGGAACGGGAACTGCGCGCTTTTGGTCAGGGCGCCCAATGCCACGAGGATCAGCGCCGGCAGATAGAGCGGACTCTGGCGGATGAGTGCACCGGAAGCCAGCACCGTATCCAGGTCGTAGCTGCCGACAATATGACCGAGCAACAGCACACCGGCCAGCAGGCACAGGCCACCCGTGGCAGTCACCGTCAGCGCCATGCGCGCGCCCTGGCGTGCATCACTGCGGTGGTACCAGTAGGAAATCAGGAAGAAAGACGCCAGGCTGGTCAATTCCCAGAACAGCGCGAGCTGGATCAGGTTGCCTGACAGCACCACCCCGAGCATGGCACCCATGAAGACCAGCAGGAACGCAAAAAAGCGTGGTACCGGGTCCTGGGGCGACATGTAGTAGCGCGCGTACATCGTCACCAGCACACCGATGCCGGTGACCATCAGCGCGAACATCCACGCCAGGCCATCCATGCGCAGCGAGAAGTCCAGGCCCAGGGTAGGCGCCCACGCCAGCGTGAAATGCACCACGCCGCCGTCGGTGACACTGGGATACAGCGACAGCGTCAACAACAGTCCGGCCGCGGCCACCAGGCCTGCGGCCCAGGACTCGCGGCTACGGCCGTCGCGCGGCAGCCTGGCAACCACCAGGCTCGCCACGAACGGCAGGATCAGCAGCAGCAACAACCTCATGACGCCAGCCCCCCTGGCGCCTTCGGCAACACTTGCCGGACACGGAATTCAGTGTATCCACCTCGACAGGCCCGCACCGCGACGGACCTTGCATCATGCTGTTTGGACAGTTTTCTTCTCCTGGTGTGGCCCCCGCGGCGCCGGGAAAAAACGTATGGACAACAATTGAAAAAGCATTCTACCCCCATCAGTCACACGCTTGTTACACAAAAAAATGTGCACCTGCAACATCCATAACCCGATAAGGAAAGTGCAGTCGGCCTGGCTTCCGTTCTGCCCCTTGGAATCTCTCGGCAAGACGCGGCCTGAGGCGATCACCCAGCCTGCCAAGCGAATGCTGCAACGCAAAAAACATTTTTTGAGAAATTTTCTCGAAATGTCAGCATCCTGCACACATCCGACGCAGACTGCTCTCAAATCAGCCCATCCTCGCCAAACTCAACATCTCCTGCATTAACACCGCCACTCTTCCCTGTTCAGCAGGAAACACGATCCGCCAGGCAAATAGGCCCCCCCGCGCTGCGCCTTTGGCTTGCGGCCCCTCAGGGGGCATTTTTGTCTTGGGGCGGCCCGGCGACAAAAAAGGGCCTATATCAAGCCTTCCGTGGAAAGCACGAGGGGCTTGAAACCATATATGGGGCAATAGGTTAGCTCTGTTTCATGCCGCTTGCAGAGGATGCAGCGTTGTGGGCTGGGAGCCACATGAGAGCCTTGAGAAAGCAAGCCACGTCGCACTGTGGCGGTGAAAGAAGATAGCCGTTAAAGAGCATTCAAAAATTGCGCAATTTCCCATTTTCGATGAGCTCGTGCCAGTACTGCGGCGGTTTGACCATACGAGTTTGCGACATTGGGCGTGGCACCTCCTGCAATTAGGGCCTTCGCGGTTGCAAGATTTCCGTGGCTCGCGGCCCAATGAAGCGGGGTTAGACCCGTTTTTTTCCTTCAAATCTGGGTCTGCGCCTTGGGCAAGGAAAAACGCCCGCTGAATGACGTCGCAGCTATTGAGCTGTCGCTCGGCGTGGTCGTCGCGAAGGCCTCCGACCTCTTGCAAGCCAAGAGACATGGCAAAGCTGAATTTGAGCGTGCCGCGAAGTACCCCCCCTGTCTGCCGCCGCAAGTAGCAAGTCAGTGGCGCTACGCTGAACGATATTCGCGCAAAAGACGCCGTTTCGCTCTGAACGGCAGCTCTTAGCAAAGTTAAATGTCCGTAATATCATTCCCTAATAATAGATAGGACTGTTATTACGGACATAATTTCGGTAATATGAGCCTAGACGGTGCAGTTTTTACGCCAACCCATACAATGTCTGTAATATCAGTCATATTGGGTCCGTATGACTGTAATTGCGGCCATGGAGGAGTACCCCGATGAAATATGACGAAACAACCCGCATGACGGAAGCACGGCTTCAGGAGGCCCGCCAACTCGGCCTCAAGCTGGCGCTGCTTCGCAAAGCCTTGGGCGTGACGCAGGCCCATGCGGCTGAGCGCGCGGGTGTATCTCGGTCTACCGCTGTGCTCATCGAATCGGGGGACGCGAGCCGCACGCTGGCGCAGATTCTGAGGTACCTGGAGGTGCTGGCGCCGGGATACAGCCTTTTGGCATTGCTGACTGACGATATCCCCGCCGTCAAGAATTTCCGCGAACATGTAATTCCTGCGCGGGTGGGGAACACAGGCCCCACTCATATTCACACCAGCCACGTCAGCCTCAAGCGAGGCGAGGTCCCAGGTAGGTTCGATGCACTTAAAAATCGTACTCGTGAGGAGGCCGAAGCAGAACGCCTGCGCCTCGCAAAAACTGTGGCCAAAGAGAAGAAATTGAGTGACTATGACTTCTGAACACAACAAATACTTCAAGCCCCCAACGCGGGTTGCGGTCTTCGCTCATCTGGTGGGTGCCCCTGACCCCGCCCATAATAACTTTGTGCCCGCGGGACGGCTTGAGAACATTGGAGAAAACCTTAGCCCAACGTTCACCTACGGCACTAAGTACGTGGGCCGTCCAAACGCGATAGAGGTAGACCCCCGAGCACTCCCCTTAGCGGGTGAGCGGGGTGGCACCACGCGCTTTGTGTTGCCTGGCCTGACAGAATTTGGAGGAATCCGTGACTCTGCGCCGGACGCCTGGGGACGGCGGGTCATCGAAAACATGCTGGGTGTGCGCACCGGCACGCTTCCTGAGGTCGCCTACCTGCTCGAAGCGGGAAGCGACCGGGTGGGCGCGCTCGATGTGCGAGTTGACATTGACTCTAAAGGCACAACCCATGCCCACAGCGTGATTGAGCTGGGAAGGCTGCTGGATATCGCAACCCTTATCGAAAACCAAGAGACGGTACCGCAGCATCTGCTGCCCTATTTTAACGGCTTGAGCTCGGCTGGCGGCGCACGCCCAAAGGCGACGGTGCGCGACGATACCGGAGTGCTCTACCTGGCCAAGTTCCCTTCTAAGGATGACAAGGCCTGCAACGCTGTTCTTGAAGCGGGCACCCTTGACCTCGCCCGGGAAGCAGGGCTTCGTGTGCCACCTGTCTATGTAAAGACCATCGGCGACCAAAAGGTGCTGTTCATCCGGCGCTTTGACCGTTTCTGGGCAGAGCCCGGTGAACTGCTGGCAGCAGGCCAAGAGAGCTGGCTCTCAGACCCGGGCATCACCCATAACGGAATCAAGCGCACAGAGGGGCGCATCGCGGTGTGCTCCGCCATGACCTTGATGGGTGTTGACGAATACGACGCCCAGCGCAGCTCCTACGAGGACATTGCCAAGGCGATTCGTCAATACGGGGCACCGGGCTTCATCAAGTCAGACGTCCAAGAGATGTTCGCGCGGATGGTGTTCAACATCATCGTGAACAACAACGACGACCACCTGCGAAATCACGCCTTTGTGTACGACGTTGCAGCCAAGGGTTGGCGTCTAAGCCCTCTGTACGACGTGCTGCCCATGAACACCGCTGCGTTCACCCGGCATCTGCACCTGGGGGTGGGAGAGATGGGGCGCGAAGCCAGCTTGGACAATGCCCTGTCTCGCTGGTCAGCGTTTCATTCCTCACGAACAAACGCGGTGCAAGCCATCCACCAGGTGTGGACTGCGTCGCGGGCATATCTAGAGAAGTTCGAGAAGTACGGGGCAACCGCGCTGGAGACCGAGTATGTGCAGGGCGCGCTGCGTCGGCTGGAGAACTTGGCCAGCCCCGAGCTCAGCAAGGAACTGCGCGAACTCAAAGTGCCCAGTTCAGGTCAGGCCTCCTGAGGCAAGAAGCGCTGGACGACCCAAGCCCTTCCATCAAAACTCCTTCATGGTCGGTGCCTTGCGGGCGGCGTTCTTGGCCGCGCTGGAGTCACCGCCTTTACGCACCTCGGCCAGCCACTCCTGCGCCATCGTTCGTGCCTGATCGACCGTCAGTTCCCCGTACTGCCCCAGGGCGGGCTTGCGGCGCTCGCCAGCGTTGGTGGGGTACTGGAGCATGAACACCTTGCGGCCCGGCGACAAAAAAGACCCCCACGCTGCGCCTTCGGCTTGCTGCCCCCCAGGGGGGCATTTTTGTCTTGGGGCGGCCCGGCGACAAAAAAAACGCGTGCCTGAGCACGCGTTTTCTGCTGGACAGGGAGCGGGTTCCAAAGAGGCCCCGGCGCTCTCCCTGGTTTACTTGCCCTTGGAATCCTTCATGAAGCGGAAGAAATCCGAGGAAGGATCGACCACCATGACATCGTTCGGGCCGGAGAAGGCGGAGCGGTAACCATCCAGGCTCTTGTAGAAACGGTAGAAATCCGGGTCCTTGGTATACGCGGAAGCATAGATGCTGGAGGCAGCTGCATCACCTTCGCCCTTGATGCCCTGAGCCTGCGCATAAGCCTTGGCCACGATTTCCTCGTGAGTGCGGTCAGCCTCGGCGCGGATCTTCTCGCTTTCGGCAGCACCGATGGAGCGCAGTTCATTGGCGGCACGGGTACGCTCGGCTTCCATACGGCGATAGACCGATTCGGAAATTTCCGGAGCAAACTCCAGGCGCTTCAGGCGCACATCAATGATTTCCACGCCCAGCGGCTCGGCGCGGCGCGCCACGTTGGTACGCACTTCGTCCATGATTTTGTCACGTTCCTTGGACACCACATCCTTGACGGTGCGGATGTTCACGGAAGCGTTGAGGGCGTCACGAATCTGAGCCTGCAGGCGTTCCTGGGCAGCACGCTCGTTGCCACCGAAGGTCACGTAGTACTGGAAAGGATCAGCAATCTTCCACTTGACGTAGGAACTCAGCAGCAGGTTCTTCTTTTCAGAAGTCTGGATACGCTCGGAATCCGAGGTTTCGATCGTCAGAATGCGCTTGTCCAGCGTTACCACGTTCTGGAACGGCGGCGGCAGCTTGAAGTACAGGCCCGGTTCGCTGATGACGCGCTTGATTTCACCCAGCGCGAATACCATGGCGTAATCGCGCTCGCGCACGATGAACAGGCAGGACGACAGCAGCGCGATGACTGCCATGATGACGATGAGAAAGGGAACGGCGAAACGTTTCATGATACTGGGTGCTCCTTAGCGGACGGGACGGTCGCGGGTCAGCGAATAGGGCTGTGCGCCCTGGCCTGAGCCAGAGGCACTGCCCGCGCTGGGCGCCGAGCCGGTTGCCGGAACATCCCTGCCCTGCTGGGCCTGGACCGCTGCGCCGCCCGCCTGGGCTGCGTTGTTGTCCGCCTTGTTGGCGGCACCCGACGAAACCAGCTTGTCGAGCGGCAGGTAGATCATGTTGCTGCCATCCTTGGTATCAACCAGCACCTTGCTGGAATTGCCATAGATGGATTGCATCGTTTCCAGGTACATGCGATCACGCATGACATCCGGCGCCTTGCGGTACTCGTCCAGGATACTGAGGAAGCGCGAGGCATCACCCTCGGCATCGCCCGTCACCTTGGCCCGATAGCCCTCGGCCTGTTCGATCATGCGCGACGCCGTACCACGGGCCAGCGGCACGACCTTGTTGGCATAGGCCTGGCCTTCGTTGATCTGGCGCTCGCGGTCCTGGCCCGCCTTGACGGCGTCGTCGAACGCGGCCTGGACCTGCTCCGGCGGCTGCACGTTCTGGATGGCCACGGTGCTGACCTGGATACCGGTATGGTAGCGGTCCAGGATCTGCTGCATCAGCGTCTGCACTTCACCGGCAACTTCGGTACGGCCCTCGTAGAGCACGAAGTCCATGGGCTTGCGGCCAACGATCTCGCGCATGGCGGCTTCAGACGCCTGGCGCACGGCTTCGTCCGGATCACGCATCTTGAAGAGATAATCCGGCGCGCCGTTGCCACGCAGGCGGTACTGCACCACGAACTGGACGTCGACGATATTTTCGTCGTCCGTCAGGATCAGGGATTCCTGCAGCACCTTGTTGCGCGCATTGCCCCGGAAGCCCACCTCAAAGGTACGCAACTGGGAAACATTGACCAGTTCATGGTTCTGGAACGGATACGGCAGGCGCCACTGGAAGCCGGGAGGCGAGGTCGACTTGTACTTGCCGAACTGCGTCACGACGGCCACCTGGCCTTCCTGCACGATATAGAAGCCGCTGGCCGCCCACAGGCCGGCCGCCACCAGTGCGACAACACCTGCGCCGACCCGGAAGCCGCGCGAAGACGGGCCACCGGCCGAGCCGTTGCCGCCCCCCTGGCCACCACCGGAACGCTTGCGGCCGAACATGCCGCCCAGACGCTGGTTGAAATCCTTCCAGACCTCGTCGAGATCTGGCGGACCATCCTGATTGCGCCCCGGCCGTTTGTCGCCTGGCTTGTTGTTCCGGCCCCAGCCGGGATCATTCAGATTGAACAGTTTGGAAAGTGCTGACATTGTTCCCTGCATTAATGGCGGCCTGCGCTATTGCCCCGCGCAACGCGTCCAGACCGATGCGCTCTGCGGCGCTGACAAATACTCGCGCAATCGTACCATGCACATCATAATCGACACGCGGGGCCAGGCCTGCGAGGTCGATTTTGTTATAGACCTGGATACGGGGTATGTCTCCTGCGCCAATATCCTGCAATACCTTTTCGACTTCCAGTATTTGCTCGTCGCGCTGCGGACTGGACGCATCCACGACGTGCAGCAATAGATCCGCGTGCACGGTTTCTTCGAGCGTAGCGCGGAAAGCCGCAATTAGTGTAGGCGGAAGATCGCGGATGAAACCCACTGTGTCGGAAATCGTTACCTGTCCGGCGCCTTCTATCCAGATGCGGCGTGTCGTCGTATCCAGGGTTGCGAACAACTGGTCGGCGGCATAAGCGCCGGCCCGTGTCAGGGCATTGAACAAGGTAGACTTGCCGGCGTTGGTATAGCCGACCAGCGAGACCGACATGTGTACGCCACGATTGCGTGAACGACGTTGTGTCCGGCGCTGCCGCTCTACCTTGGCCAGGCGCTCGCGCAGGCCCTTGACCTTGTCGCCTATCATGCGACGATCCATTTCCAGCTGCGATTCGCCCGGGCCGCGCATGCCTATCCCGCCACGCTGGCGTTCAAGGTGAGTCCAAAGCCGCGTCAGGCGCGTGGACAAGTGCTGCAACTGGGCCAGCTCTACCTGCAGCTTGCCTTCGTGGCTCTGGGCCCTGAGCGCGAAGATATCGAGGATGAGGGCCACCCGATCCACCACTCGCAGACCGATCTGGCGTTCCAGGTTGCGTTGCTGTGCCGGCGACAGCGGCTGATCGAACAGGATGACTTCGGCCTCGTGCGCCTTGGACAGTGCGACCGCCTCTTCCAATTTGCCGGTACCGATGAAATAGGCCGCATCCGGGCGCTGACGCTTGACCGTGATGACATCCACGATCTCGGCGCCGGCCCCTTCGGCCAGCATTTTGAATTCTTCCGCGTGAGCGATGTGATCCGGTGACCCGAGGTCCACGCTGATGATCAATGCGCGCATCGGCCTCCTTTCCGGCTGGCCCGCCGGTCAGCCGTGCGGCCGCCACACATGTGCGCAGCAGCTGCCGGCCTATATGAAATTGAATATCCGGCCGTAATCAGGCAGCACCCTGTTCAGCGACCTGGAAAGAGACCGCACGCGCCGGAACGACCGTGGAGATGGCATGCTTGTAGACCATCTGCGTAACCGTATTGCGCAACAGCACGACATACTGGTCGAAGGATTCGATCTGGCCTTGCAGCTTGATGCCGTTGACGAGATAGATGGATACCGGCACGTGCTCTTTGCGCAGTGCGTTCAGAAACGGATCTTGCAGTGTTTGCCCTTTGTTGCTCATTGGCCAGGCTCCTTGATGTTATTGGTTTTAGTGGCGTTGACCCAGGCAGTTGGCACCATGGGCCAGGGGTGAGACAAGCGCCCGCGATGCCTGCCTCAGTGCTTCCAGAGACGGCAGGCGCCGGCGCAGGAAGACGCGTGGATTAAACATAGCACTCTACAGGGTTTTCCCGAATGTTTCCAGCACCTTCAATCAGCAACCGCCTTGATCTGCCAGTATGCCTGAGAGCGCGTCACACAGTGCAGCCATTTCAGCATCCGTGCCGATCGAGATACGCAGGTATTGTTCGATACGAGCTTGCTGGAAATGACGCACGATGATGTGGCGCTGCCGCAAGGCCCCCGCCAACTCCGCCGCATGACGGCCAGGATGGCGCGCGAAGATGAAATTCGCCGCGGAAGGCAGGACTTCAAAGCCCAGTTGGCGCAATGCGGCGACCGTGTTCGCACGCGTCAGCGCCACTCGGGCGCAGCACTCGGCCAAGTAAGCCGTATCTTCAATGGCCGCCTGGGCGCCTGCCAAAGCGAGACGATCCAGCGGATAAGAATTGAAACTATCCTTTACACGCACCAGACCTTCGATCAGGTCGGCATGCCCCAGCGCATAGCCGACACGCAGACCGGCCAGGCCGCGCGACTTGGAAAGCGTGTGTACGACCAACAGGTTGTCGTAGCGAGCAATCAGCGGAACAGCGGATTCGCCGCCGAAATCCACGTAGGCTTCGTCTATGACGATCACGTGGTCCGGATTGGCTGCCACGATCGCCTCTACCTCGGAGAGCGGCAATGCCGTGCCGGTCGGCGCATTGGGATTGGCAAAAATGATGGGGCCGGCATTGTCCTGGTAGTCCTCCGGCTGCAAGCGCAGGTCCTGCGTCAGAGGCACCCGCACGCTTTCAATGCCGTACAGGCCGCAATAGACCGGATAGAAGCTGTAGGTGATATCGGGGAAGCGCAGCGGCGCCGACTGTTGCAGCAGCGCCTGAAAGGCATGGGCCAACACTTCGTCCGATCCGTTGCCGACAAACACCTGGCTGACATCCAGACCATAGGTCCGGGCAATGGATTGCCGCAACGCCAGGCCGGTGGGGTCAGGATACAGGCGCAGGCTGTCGTCACACGCGTCGCGCATGGCGGCGAGCGCCCGGGGCGACGGCCCGTATGGCAACTCATTGGTATTGAGCTTGATGAGGCGCTGCTCACGCGGCTGTTCACCCGGCACATAGGGCTTCAGTTCACGCGTCTTGCTGCTCCAGAAACGACTCATTGCTTGCCTTCGACATAAGGATTGTGGGAAGACTTGAACTCAATGCGCAACGGCGTGCCGGCCAGATCGAAGGCCGTACGGAAACGGGCCTCCAGGTAGCGCCGGTAGGAATCCGGAATCGCGTCCAGTGCGCTTCCGTGCACCACGATCAGCGGCGGATTCTGGCCGCCCTGGTGGGCGTAGCGCATCTTGGGCCGGAAAATACCCTTGCGCGGCGGCTGCTGCTGCTCGACTGCTGCGTGCAATTCGCGCGTCAGCTTGGGCGTGGACAGCTTGGCGAAGGCAGCTGCGTGTGCAGCATTGACGGACTTCAACAACGCTTTGACGCCCTGCCCCTTCAAGGCCGAAATCGTGTGCATACGGGCAAAGGCCAGGAAGCGCAGCTTGCGTTCGAACTCGCGCTGGATACGCTCGCGCTGGTCTTCGTCCATGCTATCCCACTTGTTGATGGCAACCACCAGCGCCCGCCCTGTTTCCAGGACGAAACCGGCGATGTGTGCATCCTGCTCCGAGACTTCCTGCTGGCCATCTATCATCAGCACCACGACATTGCTGGCTTCGATTGCCTGCAGGGTCTTGATGACGGAGAATTTTTCGATGGCTTCGAAGACCTTGCCGCGCTTGCGCAGTCCGGCGGTGTCTATCAGCGTGTAGTCCTTGCCGCCCTGCGAAAATTCAATTTCGATGGCATCACGGGTAGTGCCCGGCATGTCGAAGGCGATGACGCGGTCTTCGCCCAGCAGCGTATTGATCAGCGTGGACTTGCCCACGTTGGGGCGGCCGACGATAGCCAGCTTGATGCGGTGTGCCAGCACCTCGCCGTCCTCCGCCGCCTGGGCCTCGGCTTCCTGCTGGGCTTCTTCTTCGGCAGTGTCGCGGAAGGGCTCGAGCGCCTGGGTGATGAGATCGACCACCCCATCGCCATGAGCCGAGGAAATCGCGTGCGGCTGCCCCAGGCCGAGTTCATGAAACTCGGCGATGGCAGCATTTTCCGACATGCCTTCGGCCTTGTTCACTGCCAGCACGATATGCTGGGTGCAGGTACGCAGCAGGCGAGCGATATCCTGGTCATGGGCATTCAAACCTGCCCGCGCATCCACCAGGAACACGACCACGTCGGCCTCGGCGATCGCCTGGCGGGTCTGCTGCGCCATTTCGCGCAGGATCCCATCCTTGGCAACAGGCTCGAAACCGCCAGTATCCACCACCAGGAACGGAATGTCCCCGACGCGGCCTTCGCCGTAGTGGCGATCACGGGTCAGCCCGGAAAAATCGGCCACCAACGCGGCGCGCGAGCGCGTCAGACGGTTGAAAAGGGTCGATTTGCCTACATTGGGGCGCCCGACCAGGGCTACGACAGGTTTGAACGACACGTTATATCAATTCACTGAAAGCAGAGACAGCTTGCCATTGCCGGTTTGCACCAGCACGCCGGCGTAGCTGGCCTGCAAAGGAGAAACAATCGCGCCGCCACCCAGGCTGACACGGCCCAGCAGGTGACCATCGGCGCGGTCGAGGAAATGCACATAGCCATCGTAGTCGCCTACCGCCACGACACCACCCTTCACCTGCGGCGCAGTCAGGCTGCGGTTGCGCAGGGCATCCTGGTGCCACAGGGTCGTGCCGTCTTCGAGCATGAAGCCGAACACTTCGCTGTTCTGGCTGCTGGCGAACAGCAGGCGGTCATCCACGGAAATACCCGAGGAACTGGAGAAATCCTTGCTCCAGACGATGCGGCCGCCCTGCGACACATCGAAGCACAGCACGCGGCCCTGGTAGGCGGCCGCGCAGAGCAAGGCGCCAACCACCTGCGGCTGGCCGACAACGTCGGTCACGCGTTCCAGGTCGGTCGCGCCCTTGGGCGTCGCCACGGTCCCTTCCCACTGGACGTTGCCGGTCGCCACATTGATGACCAGCATCTTGCCGCCCGGCATGCCGGTGATCAGCAACCCGTCCACCAGAATCATCTGGGTGGGGGCCCGCAGCGCCAGCGCAGGGCCCGGACGCTGCACGCTCCACAGGCGCGCACCGGTGTCTGCATTGAAAGCCTGGATACGGTAGTCGCCACTGCGCACCACGACATAGCCGTCATCAACGACAGGTGGAATCAGAACTTCGCTGGTGGCCTTGGCACGCCACTTTTCCTGGCCGTCGCCATCCAGCGCGATGATCTCGCCCGCAGGCGTCACGACCACCACGAGATTGCCGTCGGTGCCCACCCCGGCAGACAGCTTGCGCGCCACCCGGTTGCTCCAGATCACACGGCCGGAAGAGAGATCCACCTTGGAAACAGTGCCGCCAGGCGTGGCCGCATACACGGCATCGCCGCTGACGGCGGGCACGAAGCCGCTGCCGCCGCCGCTACCGATATCCACGCTCCAGACAGTGGAGATCGTGGCGCCCGGCGTGTAGGACGTCAGCTTGGCAGGTTCATAGCGGTCATCGGAAGAAGCGCAGGCGCCAAGCAGCAGGCTGGCAGCCAGCGCGGCAGCGAAGGGCAGACGACGGAATTTACGCGGCAGCATCAGGATTGCCCTCCGGACAAGGCGTCAATTTTCAGTTTCAGATAACCGATCAGCGGATCATCTTCCTTCAGACCTGCACGAGCCTGGTTCCAGGCCTTGCCCGCTTCTTCAACCTTGCCTTGCGCGAACAGGATATCGCCGCGGCGATCCTCGAACATGGCGACAAAGGCCTCGGGCGGATTGGCCAGCTGGGCCAGCGCCTCGTCATACTTGGCCTGGTCCAGCAGCAAGCCGGCCAGACGCAGGCGGGCGACCGGCGCCAGCGCCTTGTCACCGCTGCTGTTGATGACCCACTCCAGCTCGCGGCGCGCACCATCCTGGTCCTGCAGCGCAACCAGGCCATCGGCAGCAACCAGACTGCCGCGTGCAGCATAGCCCGTGCCGGCGAATTCGGTACGCAGGCTTTCGCTGGCGGCGGCAATGCGCGCCGCCGAATCCGGGCCGGGGTTCTGGACGGCCAGCTCCAGGGCTTCGAAATAGCCCATGGCCTGGGTGACCTTGCTGTGCTGATACCACTGCCAGCCACGGAAACCGGCGAAGGCGGCGGCAGCGATGAAGACCACCGCCAGCACCATCACGCCATAGCGCGACCACCAAGCCTTGAGCGAGTCAATTTGTTCCTGTTCGTCCAGATCGTATGCCATGATGCCTTTAAGCCTTGCTTACCAGATATTGCGACAATTGTTCCCAAGCCACCTGCTGCTGCGGCGCCGTATTGCCCTGTTCGTCGGCACGCAACCATTTGACGCTGGCGACGCGGCCCGAAACCTCTTCTTCACCCAGGATAACGGCAGCGCGAGCGCCGCTGGCATCCGCACGCTTGAACTGCGCTTTAAAGCCCGCAGCACCAGCATGCACAATCACAGACAGCCCGGCATCACGTAAAGTTTCCGCGATGCGTGCTGCGGACCGTTGCGCCTCGTCTCCCTGGTGCACGACATAGATGTCGCACTCGGGCTGGGGCGCCAGCCCGCCCTGCCCCCACAGATCGAGCAGGCGTTCCATGCCGATGGCAAAGCCGATGGCTGGCGTGGGCTTGCCGCCCAACAGGCTGATCAGGCCATCATAACGGCCACCGCCGCACACCGTGCCCTGGGCGCCAAGCTGGTCGGTAATCCATTCGAATACCGTACCGTTGTAATAATCCAGGCCCCGCACCATGCGCGGGTTCAAGGTATAGGCAATGCCTGCGTCTTCCAGGCGGGCCACCACACCGTCGAAATGGGCGCGGGATTCCTCACCCAGGAAATCAAACAGTTTGGGCGCCGCATTGGCCATTTCCTGCATGGCCGGATTCTTGGTATCGAGCACCCGCAACGGGTTGGTGTACATGCGACGCAAGCCATCTTCGTCGAGAATGTCCTTGTGCTGCTCCAGGTGCTTGATCAGCGCATCACGGTGCGCAGCGCGCTCCGCCGGCGCTCCCAACGAATTCAGTTCCAGGCGCATGCCCTGCAGGCCCAGGATTTTCCACAGCCGTGCCAGCATGACGATCAGTTCGGCATCGACATCCGGGCCGGCAAAGCCCAGGGCCTCGACGTCGATCTGATGGAACTGGCGATAGCGGCCGCGCTGCGGCCGCTCATGGCGAAATACCGGCCCCAGCGAATAGACTCGCTGCGGACGGTCATACAGCAGGTTGTGCTCGATCGCCGCCCGCACGACGCCAGCCGTCATTTCGGGGCGCAGTGTCAGGGAGTCGCCATTCAGGCCGTCGGTGAAGGTATACATTTCCTTCTCGACGATATCGGTCACTTCACCGATGCCGCGCGTGAACAACCGCGTCTGCTCCAAGATCGGCGTGCGCATATTGCGGTAACCATAGGCATGCAACCAATGCCTGACTATCTCTTCCAAAGCTTCCCAGCGCCCGCTTGCGTCCGGAAGCAAATCATTCATGCCGCGTATTGCGGAGACTTTCTGAAATGCCTGGGTCATATCGTTTTTCTAGAGGTTTCACGCATTCCGCCCAGCCCGCAGGCTGGAATACCGGAATACGGCGGCCAGTTTACTTGTTTTCGGAAGACGTGGCGGCCAGGCCGTAGCGGCGCTCGACATAATCCTCGACGATCGCCTGGAATTCCTCGGCAATCGTATCGCCCTTGAGCGTCACCGTACGTTCGCCGTCCACGAATACCGGGGCCGACGGCACTTCGCCGGTGCCTGGCAAGCTGATGCCGATATCTGCATGGCGGCTTTCGCCCGGGCCATTCACCACACAGCCCATGACCGCGACGTTCATGGTTTCCACGCCGGGATAGCGGGCGCGCCAGATGGGCATCTGGTTGCGCAGATAACTCTGGATGCTGTCAGCCAGTTCCTGGAAGAAGGTACTGCTGGTGCGGCCGCAACCCGGGCAAGCCACAACCATGGGCGTGAAGGCACGCAGGCCCATGCTCTGCAATATTTCCTGGGCCACGATGACCTCACGGGCCCGATCGCCACCCGGTTCAGGCGTAAGCGAAATCCGGATGGTATCGCCTATGCCTTCCTGCAACAGCACGGACAGCGCCGCCGTTGAAGCGACGATCCCCTTGCTGCCCATGCCGGCTTCGGTCAGCCCCAGGTGCAGCGGATAGTCGCAACGCGCCGACAGGTCGCGGTATACGGCGATCAGGTCCTGCACATGACTGACCTTGCAGGAAAGAATGATGCGGTTGCCCGGCAGGCCGATTTCTTCTGCGCGCCTGGCATTGCTGATGGCGGAGATCACCAGCGCATCACGCATGACCGCCTGGGCTTCCCAGGGCGTGGCGCGGCGGTTGTTCTCGTCCATCATGCGGGCCATGAGTTCATGGTCCAGGCTACCCCAGTTCACACCGATGCGTACGGGCTTGTCGTACTTGCAGGCGACCTCGATCATCTGCACGAAGTTGTCATCGCGCTTTTTACCACCACCCATGTTTCCGGGATTGATGCGGTACTTGGACAACGCCTGGGCGCACTCAGGATACTGGGTCAGCAACTTGTGACCGTTGTAATGGAAGTCGCCCACCAGCGGCACATTGACGCCCATGCGGTCGAGCTGTTCGCGGATCGCGGGCACTTCCTTGGCGGCATCCGGCGTATTGACGGTAATCCGCACCATTTCGGAACCGGCCTGCGCCAGCGCCTTGACCTGGATGGCCGTTTCTATGGGATTGGCGGTGTCGGTATTGGTCATGGATTGCACCACGACCGGCGCGCCGCCACCGACCAGGACTTCATGGCCGAGCCAGGACACCCTGACCTGACGTGTCGCACGGCGCACGCCCGGCCCCATGGGATAGGGATGCTCGGACATCAGGGACGTTTCGTCTGTTTGCATTGTTTCTCGCTGCATCCAGCGCCAACTCATTCAAAAACCAGCCAGCCCTGCCAGTAGGCCAGCAATGCTGCCGCCAGCGCCACGACAACCAGCGCCAGTAGCCAAAGCAGCGTCGAACCGCCACGGCGGGCAGGATCGGCCACCAGGGGATCGGCCGCCGAAAACGCTCTTGCCAGCCCTACGCCCGGCCGCTCGCCAGGCGCCAGGCCATTGAGCAGTTCGTGCTCACGCAAGCCTACCTGGCGCGCATAAGCCTTGACCATACCACGCAGCGGCAGCCCCTTGGGCAGCGCATTCCACTGCCCGGACTCCAGCGCCCGCAACTGCGCAACGGAAAAACGGATATGCGCCGACACTTCTTCCAGAGACAGCCCTTGCGCCTCGCGCGCACGCCGCAATACAGCGCCCGGCATACCGGCGAGTTCGTCCAGGACTGCGGCACTCATGCACGCATCTCCACGATGGGAATGGCGATGTCGCCCTGGCGCACACGGCGCTCCTTCAGGCGGGTACGGTCTTTCACATCCCCTGCCAGCTGACCGCAGGCGGCGTCGATATCGTCGCCGCGCGTCTTGCGCACGGTCACAATGACGCCAGCGTCCATCAGGCGCTGGGCGAATGCCTTCACCCGCGCAGCCGAAGAACGCTTCAGGCCCGATTGCGGGAAAGGATTGAAAGGAATCAGATTCAGCTTGCACTTCACCTGGCGCGCCACCCGTATCAGCTCACGCGCATTATCGTCGGTATCGTTGACGCCATCGAGCATGACATACTCGAAGGTCACGAAATCGCGTGGCGCAAACTCCAGATAGCGATTGCACGCGTCCAGCAATTCCGCCAGCGGATATTTCTTGTTCAGGGGCACCAGGCGATCGCGCAGCGCATCGTTGGGCGCATGCAGGGAGACCGCCAGCGCCACCGGGCAATCCTGCGACAGCCGGTCCATCATCGGCACCACGCCGGAGGTCGAGACCGTCACGCGGCGCCGCGACAGGCCATAGGCATTGTCATCAAGCATGAGCCGCAAGGCGCCGACCACCTGATCGTAGTTGAGCAAGGGTTCGCCCATGCCCATCATGACGACATTGCTGACCACGCGGGTGGGATCTATTTCTGCTGCGCCCTCGCCCAGGCGGGCCGTGCCGCGATCGGCATCCAGCACGCGGCGCACATGCCAGAGCTGACCGATGATTTCCGCAGTGGAAAGATTGCGATTGAAACCCTGATACCCCGTGGAACAGAACGGACAGGCCACCGTACAGCCGGCCTGGCTCGAAATGCACAGGGTGCCCCGGTCATCTTCGGGGATGAAGACTGTCTCGACGGCATTATTGTTGCCCACATCGAACAACCACTTGCGGGTGCCGTCGGAGGAACGTTGTTCTGTCACGACGCCAGGCGCTGCGATATCGCAACGGGCGTCGAGCTGTTGGCGGAAATCCTTCGCCAGATCGCTCATGGCGGAAAATTCGCCAACGCCGCGCTGGTGTACCCAGCGCAGCAGTTGCTTGGCACGAAACGGCTTACCCCCCCACTGCTCGACCTGAGCAGTCAGGTCCCGGGGCTGCAAGCCCAGCAAATTGACCCGCCCGGCGTCCACTGCCTGCGCGCCAGCCGCGGACTGCGCAACGCGCTCCGCCTGGCCGCTGGCCTGCGGACGTTGCGCGCCGGAAACTTCCGGCGTTTCGGATGGAATGCGGCTAGTGCCTGGGCTGGTAATCATGTTCGCCTCGTGCCGGTCTGCGCCCGCAGGCGTCGGGTACTGCACCGGCGCCAGCGAGCCATTGAAATCAACGGCTGTGAATGTTGATTTCGGGGAAGAAGAAAGCCACTTCGACGGCAGCGGTTTCCGGTGCGTCGGAACCGTGCACGGCGTTGGCGTCGATGCTTTCGGCGAAATCGGCGCGGATGGTGCCGGCTTCTGCCTTCTTGGGATCGGTTGCACCCATCAGTTCACGGTTCTTCAGGATGGCGCCTTCGCCTTCCAGAACTTGCACGAACACGGGACCGGAGATCATGAAATCAACCAGATCCTTGAAGAAAGGACGCTCTTTGTGCACTGCGTAGAAACGCTCGGCGTCGGCGCGCGACAGTTGGGCCAGGCGGCCAGCCACGATCTTCAGACCAGCTTGTTCAAAGCGGGCAATGATCTGGCCGATCACATTCTTGGCCACTGCGTCGGGCTTGATAATCGACAGGGTGCGTTCGATAGCCATCAGGATACTCCAGGGGGAAGGCGTATTGAAAAATCGGAAAGGGAATCAACAGCGCGCCCGAACCCCGGACTCCTGGCCAGGGCGGCCGTCTGCTGCTGCAAACGCCAGAACTGGCGCCGAAGACCTCGGCCATCCAGGCAGCAACACGGCAGGCATAGATATTCCGGGCTTTTTACAGCAACCCGGCATTCTAACATGCAGCCATGGCGGGATACACCTTAAAATGTTAGATTGCAAGGGCATAAATGGGTTCCCCTGGGCCTGACGGTGTCGGCGGACACCGCCCCCAAGACGGGCAGCCGCCCCAACCGTTATCATCTAACACGATATCGTCCAGGGCCGCCCGGAATGCCGAGCCACCGCACGAACACACTGTTTTCTGGCCGACGCCGGCCCGCAACGATCCGGCGCCGGCACAGACACCTTCCTTATCGCGCCGCACGACAAGGCGCAACGCTGAAACTGGTATGACCGATTCTTCCACTCCCGACACTGCTTCCCAAAACGAACTGCCCAAGAGCTTCGAACCCGCTGACATCGAAGCCCGCTGGTATGACACCTGGAGCCGCCTGGATCTCTTCCGTTCCGGCCAGCACGTCCACGGACCGCAAGCGACCGGCAAACCTTACGTGATCCACTTCCCGCCGCCCAACGTAACGGGCACGCTGCACATGGGGCACGCCTTCAACCAGACCATCATGGATGGCCTGGTGCGCTACCATCGCATGCGCGGCTATGACACCGCCTTCATCCCCGG
Organism: Kerstersia gyiorum; assembly: GCF_048595715.1. Classification (NCBI taxonomy): domain Bacteria; kingdom Pseudomonadati; phylum Pseudomonadota; class Betaproteobacteria; order Burkholderiales; family Alcaligenaceae; genus Kerstersia; species Kerstersia gyiorum. Next base: position 1,555,074 of record NZ_CP169556.1, on the reverse strand, counting down.
CACCGATCACGCCGGCATTGCGACGCAGATCGTCGTGGAACGCCAGCTCGACGCCCAGAAAGTGTCACGTCATGACCTGGGCCGCGAAAAATTCCTGGAAAAAGTGTGGGAATGGAAGCACCAGTCCGGTACGACCATTACCAATCAGGTGCGCCGCCTGGGTGCCTCGGCCGATTGGGAGCGCGAGTATTTCACCATGGACGAGCAGATGTCCAAGGGCGTACTGGAAACCTTTGTGCGTCTGTATCGCGAAGGCCTGATCTACCGCGGCAAACGCCTGGTGAACTGGGATCCCAAGCTGCTGACTGCAGTTTCCGACCTGGAAGTGGTTTCCGAGGAAACCGATGGCCACCTGTGGCACATTCTCTACCCCTTTGCCGATGGCCCGCAAACCATCACTGACAAAGAGGGCAACAGCGTGACATTGACCGGCCTGACCGTCGCCACGACGCGCCCGGAAACCATGCTGGGCGACAACGCGGTGGCCGTCCACCCGGAAGACGAGCGCTACCGCCATCTGGTCGGCAAAATGCTGAACCTGCCGCTGACCGGGCGCCAGATTCCCATCATCGCGGACGATTTCGTCGATCGCGAGTTCGGCACCGGCTGCGTGAAGATCACCGGCGCGCATGACTTCAACGACTACGCCTGCGCCCAACGCCACGGCCTGCCGCTGATTTCCATCCTCACCCCCGACGCCCGCATCAACGACAACGCACCTGCGGCTTTCCGCGACATGGATCGCTACGACGCCCGCGATGCCATCGTCAAGGCGCTGGAAACCGAGGGTCTGCTGGTTCGTATCGACAGCCACAAGATGATGCAGCCCAAGGGCGACCGTACCGGTGTGGTCCTGGAACCCATGCTGACCGACCAGTGGTTTGTCGCCATGAGCAAGCCTGCCGGCGCAGGCTCCAGCCACGAAGGCAAGAGCATTACCGAAGTCGCACTGGATGTGGTGCGCAACGGCGATATCAAATTCTTCCAGGACAACTGGACCAACACCTATTACCAGTGGCTGGAAAACATCCAGGACTGGTGCATTTCCCGGCAACTGTGGTGGGGCCACCAGATTCCCGCCTGGTACGCCGAAGATGGCCAGTTGTTCGTGGCGCACAGCGAAGAGGAAGCCTACGCCCAGGCTCGCGCCGCCGGCGTGCAAGGTGAGCTGAAGCGCGACCAGGACGTTCTGGACACCTGGTTCTCTTCCGCCCTGGTGCCCTTCACTGCCTTCGGCTGGCCCGAAGACACGCCAGACATCCAACGCTACCTGCCCTCCAGCGTGCTGGTCACCGGCTTCGACATCATTTTCTTCTGGGTGGCGCGCATGGTCATCATGAGCACCCACCTGACCGGCAAGGTGCCTTTCAATGATGTCTATGTCCACGGCCTGATCCGCGACGCGGACGGTCAGAAGATGAGCAAGTCCAAAGGCAACACCCTGGACCCGGTCGACCTGATCGACGGCATCGACCTTGAAGGCCTGGTCAAGAAACGCACCTTCGGCCTGATGAACCCCAAGCAGGCCGGCGACATCGAAAAGAAAACGCGCAAGCAGTTCCCTGACGGCATTCCCGCCTACGGTGCCGATGCGCTGCGCTTCACCATGGCCGCCTATGCCACGCTGGGCCGCAATATCAACTTCGATCTGAAACGCTGCGAAGGCTACCGCAACTTCTGCAACAAGCTGTGGAACGCCACGCGCTTCGTACTGATGCAGACCGAAGGCCATCAGGTCGCGCAGGCCGGGGCGCCCGCGAATCGCGCCGCACTCAGCATTGCCGACCGCTGGATCCTGAGCCGCCTGCAAACCCTGGCCGCCGAAGTCGAAAAAGGCTATGCCGGCTATCGCTTCGACAATATTGCCAACGCCATCTACCAGTTCGCCTGGAATGAGTACTGCGACTGGTATCTGGAGCTCTCGAAAGTCCAGATCCAGCAAGGCACGCCGGAGCAGGCCCAGGCCACCCGCGACACCCTGTTGCATGTGCTCGACAGCCTGCTGCGCATCACCCACCCCATCATGCCCTTCATCACCGAAGAGCTGTGGCAACGCGTTTCCGTCGCCGCCGGCGTGCGCGCCGAAGGCGAGGAAACCAGCATCAGCATCCAGGCTCACCCGCTGGCCGACGCCAGCCTGCAGGACGCCGAGGCCGAAGCCGCCATCGAAGCACTCAAGGCCCGTATCGAAGCCGTACGCGCCCTGCGAGGCGAAATGAACCTGTCGCCCGCGCAGCGTGTGCCGCTGCTGGCGGAAGGCGATGCTGCCACACTGGAAATCCAGCGCCCCTACCTGGCTTCGCTCGCCAAGCTGAGCGGCGTGGAGATCGTCTCTGCCCTGCCCGACCTTGGTGCCCCGGTCCAGGTGGTGGGCGACGCCCGCCTGATGCTGCACGTGGAAATCGACGTGGCCGCTGAAAAAGCGCGCCTGGAAAAGGAAATCGCGCGCCTGGAAGGCGAAATCACGAAGGCCGAAAGCAAGCTGTCCAACGAGAATTTCGTGGCTCGCGCGCCGGCTGCCGTCGTCGACCAGGAAAAGCAGCGTGTCGCCCAATTCCGCGAAACCCTCGAAAAAGTACGCGGCCAATACGCCCGCCTGCGCGGCTGAAGGACGCGAACGGCATGAATACCCCAGCAAACGAAACCATCATCATCGTCGGCGGCGGCCATGCCGCCGCCCAACTGTGCGCCAGCCTGTCCCAGGCCGGCCTCGCCAGCCAGACCACCCTGATCTGCGAAGAACCCCTGCTGCCCTACCATCGGCCACCGCTTTCCAAGGCCTTTCTCAAGGCTGCCGAAGAGCAACCCATGCCGCACCGCCCGGCAGACTGGTATGAACAGGCCGGCATCCAGGTACTCACAGGCGATGGCGTTGCCGCCATTGACCGCACACAAAAGCACGTGCGCCTGCAGAGCGGACGGGAACTGCCCTGGAGCCGCCTGGTGCTGGCAACCGGCACCCGCGCCCGCACCCTGCCCGAGCTGGACACAACGCTGAGCAACGTTACCAGCCTGCGCCATGCCGCAGACGCGGAACGCCTGCGCGCCCTGCTGGCGGATGCACAGCGGGTGGTGATTCTGGGCGGCGGCTTCATCGGCCTGGAAATTGCCGCTACCGCGCACGCCCAGGGCAAGCAGGTCATTGTCCTCGAAGCCGCCCCGCGCCTGATGGGACGCGCGGCTTCGCCCGAGCTTTCCGAACACGTGCTGCACAGCCACCGCAACAACGGCCTGGATGTGCGCACCGGCCTTTCGGCCAGCGGCTTCGAGACTCAGGACGGCAAGGTCACCGCCCTCATTGCCGGCGGCGAACGCCTGCCGCTGGACCTGCTGGTCCTGGGCATAGGCGCGGTACCGGAAACCACGCTGGCAGAAGCCGCGGGGCTGGCCTGCAAAGACGGTGTCATCGTTGACGCCTACATGCGCACCAGCGACGCCGACATTCTTGCAATCGGCGACTGCACGCGCTTCGACGAAGCCTACACCGGCCGCCAGTTGCGCCTGGAGTCGGTCCAGAACGCCAACGACCAGGCCAAGACCGCCTGCGCCACGCTGACCGGCACGCCCGCGCCACACCGGGCGCTGCCGTGGTTCTGGTCGGAGCAAGGCAGCATGCGTCTGCAGATGGCAGGCCTGCCGCCCGCCGCCGGCACGGCCGGGCAACTAATCGTGCGCCGCCAGGGTGCCAAGCCGGAATCGTTTTCGCTATTCCACTACGTGGATGACAAACTGGTTTGCGTGGAATCGGTCAATGCGCCGCTGGATCACGTCACCAGCCGCAAGTTGCTGGAATTGGGCATCAGTCCTGCGCCTGAAGCCGTGGCGGATGCCGGTGTTGCCTTGAAGTCCTTTGTGCCGACCCCAGCCCCTGCACCGGCCGCCTGAGACAGACCAGACAACAGACAAAGGCACCACCCGAGCAGCCTTCGCGCTTCCTTCTGCGCACGGCCGCCAAAAGCCCGACATGGCCGAAATCGCGGCCATGTCGGGCTTTCTGTTTTTCAGGACTGCAAGCTCAGTAGGAATTTCTCGTCTGCCTTGTCCAGCCGCCCCTCTCGCCGGGCCGCCTCGATCAGCTCCGGCCGCCGCGCCAAGGTCAAGCGCAAAGACTGATCACGCCGCCAGCGCGCAATGCGTGCGTGATGCCCGGACAGCAGCGCCTCCGGAACAGGCTCGCCGTCATAGACCTCAGGTCGGGTGTAATGCGGGCTGTCCAGCAGGCCGTCCAGGTTCACATGAAAGGAATCCTGCAAAGCGGACTGATCGTCATTCAACACCCCGGGCAACAACCGTACGCAGGCGTCCATCATGGGGACGGCAGCCAGCTCCCCGCCAGACAGGACGAAATCGCCCAAGGACCACTCTTCATCCACGCAACGGTCGACAAAGCGCTGGTCCACGCCTTCGTAGCGACCGCACACCAGTATCTTGCCAGGCCCGGCCACCCATTGCGCGGCCGCTGCCTGGTCGAAGTGCCGCCCTGTTGGCGACAACAGAACCACCTGCCCCCTGGGCTGCCCCAGGCGCTCGCGATCCGCCTGCGCGTCGCGCAATGCCGCCTCGAGCGGAGCCGCCAGCATGACCATGCCCGGGCCACCTCCGTAGGGACGGTCATCCACGGTACGGTGCACGTCCTGCGTGTAATCACGGGGATTCCAGGCCTTGAATGACCACAAGCCCTGCGACAGCGCACGACTGGTCACGCCATGTGCGGTGATGCCGGCAAAAACTTCGGGAAACAGGGTAATAGCGTCAAAACGCATGGCAGGCGCAAGCCTTCTTCAAGAGAGACGAAACACAAAGACGGCAAGACCGCACAACACCCGCATGAACAGCAAAAACCGGCAGGGCCAGAACCCCATGCAGGCAGCGGCATAAATGCAAAAAGCCGGCCTGAGCCAGCTTTTCGGAAATTACCACAGAGTGTTCACTGCGGCAGATATCAACCTGAAGAAACCTTCCGTGCCACCTGGCGGCAACCCGGCGTTTCGAGCATCTAGAAATCCAACGGCCAGTTCGTGACGATGCGCCGGCCCGGGAGATCGACTTCCTGCAGGTGCGCGTCGACGAAGGGCACAAGTGCAGTGACGGGACGATCTTTTTCATCCAGCACATCCACCCAGGCACCATCCTGCTCACGCTGGCGGCGCACCGACAACACGGCATGCGCACCATTGTCGGAGACATCGGCCACCACGCCCATGACGACATGAGCACCACTGTCGTCCAACCCCCACACCTGGCAATCCATCAGATCGACCCAGTAGTATTCCCCATCATCAGTTTCCGGGAAATCACTGCGGTCAACCATGACGAGCATGCCCTTGAGCGGCTCGGCATCATTGCGGTCGGAGATGCCATCCAGCGCGCCCACAATGGTGGAGCCCTGGGTACGAGACAGCTTGACCTTCCAGGCCCTGGCTTCCGCCAGGACGGGCCCGGTCGCCCGCGACGACGGCACCAGCCACCAACGCTTGGCCGACAGCAAGGCTTCCGAACGTGCAGAATGGGGCTGGATCTTGATCCAGCCCCTCAGGCCATAGGCAGAAACGATGCGGCCCAGCTCAATCAGATTGGCTGGCGCGCTGGCACCAGCCTGGCTGCGCGGCGCTTCAGACATCTATCAGGCTGCGGCCGAAACCTTGGCCGAGTATTCCTTGACCAGGCGAGCGACGACGGGCGACAGCTGGGCGCCGTTGCTGACCCAGTATTGCACGCGCTCCAGCGACAGGCGCAGGCCTTCTTCGTTTTCACGGGCAACGGGGTTGTAGAAGCCTACGCGCTCAACGAAGCGGCCGTCACGACGGTTGCGCGAATCAGCAGCAACCACGTTGTAGAAAGGACGTTTTTTGGAGCCACCACGGGCCAGACGAATCACCACCATGAGGGCAGTTCCTTGAAAAAGTTTATGAAAAGCTCTTTAGTATAAAGCAAAAACGAAAGACCCGGAAGCAGGCAAATCATCCGACAACCTGCCTCCCGGCCCATCTTTTCCGCATCGCAACCGGCGCCCCAGAAAAAGCCGGCTTGGGCGTTGCGCGGCGTATGGTACAGCCTGCAACCCACCCCTGCACCGCCCCTCTGCCGAGCCGCAATCAGTCTGCCAGCCGCCGCAACAGCCACTCGGACACATCGCGGCAGCCGGCCAGCCGATTTCCTTACTTCAGCCACACCCGCGCATTGCGGAAGAATCGCAGCCAAGGGGAGTAATCGCCACCCTGGTCGGCAGCACCCCAGCGCGCCGGCGCCCACGACATCATGGCGTTGCGGGTCACCCGCTCCGGGTGCGGCATCATGACCGTAAAGCGGCCGTCTGCGGTGGTCACGGCCGTCAGCCCATCCGGGCTGCCGTTGGGATTGAACGGATAGGCTTCGGTAGCCTCGCCGCGGTTATCGACAAAGCGCGCTGCCGCCAATACCTTGTCGCGATTGCCCTGCAACGAGAAATCGGCATAGCCCTCGCCGTGCGCCACGGCCACCGGTATGCGTGCCCCTTCCATACCGCTGAAGAACAACGACGGAGAGGACTGCACTTCGACCATGGAAACACGCGCTTCGTATTTCTCGGACTGGTTGCGGGTGAAACGCGGCCAGTTTTCCGCACCGGGAATCATGGAAGCAAGCGCCGCCATCATCTGGCAACCATTGCACACCCCCAGGCCGAAGGTATCGGGACGGGCAAAGTACGCCGCGAACTGCTGTGCCAGCTTGTCATTGAGCTGGATCGTGCGCGCCCAGCCTTCGCCCGCACCCAGCACGTCGCCGTAGCTGAAGCCGCCCACGGCCACCAGGCCCTGCATGGACGCCAGCGACGCCTGGCCGGACAGCAGATCGGTCATGTGCACGTCGACCGCCTCGAAACCGGACTTGTCGAAAGCCCAGGCCATTTCGATATGACTATTGCAACCCTGCTCACGCAGAATGGCCACACGCGGACGCACGCCCGTTGCAATGTACGGCGCAGCCACGTCTTCCTGGGGATCGAACGCCACACGCGGCGTCATGCCAGGGTCGGCAAGGTCGAGCCAGGTATCGTATTCGGCCTGCGCCGATGCCGGATTATCGCGGCGCGAAGCAATGCGCCAGGACACTTCGCTCCAGATGCGGCCAAGCTCGGCACGGGGACGGTTCCAGATGCGGTGGCCGTCGCGATAGAACTCGATTTCATCTGTCTGGTTGGGCGCGCCGATGACGTGCGTATGCGCGGACAGGCCAGCGCCACGGAACACCTGCAGCACGGCGTCGCGATCCTCGGCACGCACCTGGATCACCGCGCCAGCCTCTTCGGCGAACAAGGCCTTGAGCGTCGCTTCAGCGCGCTGCACGGAAACCTGTTCCGGCCGGATTTTGTAGTCGCCCCAGTCGGCCACGTTGGCATCGAAGGTCAGCATGTCGAGGTTGACCGAAACACCGGTATGGCCGGCAAACGCCATTTCGCAAACCGTAGCGTACAGGCCGCCGTCGGAGCGATCATGGTAGGCCAGGATGCTGCCCGCTTCGGCCAGCGCACGAATGGCGGCAAAGAATGCGCGCAGGGATTCCGCATCGTCGATATCCGGCACGGCTTCGCCCAATTGGTTGAAGGCCTGCGCCAGGATAGACGCCCCCAGGCGGTGCTTGCCCTGCCCCAGGTCCACCAGGATCAATACGGTATTGCCCAAATCGGTGCGCAGTTGCGGCGTCAGGCTGTTGCGCACGTCTGCCACCGGCGCAAAGGCCGTGACGATCAGCGACACCGGCGACACCACTTCACGCCGCTCGCCCGCTTCTTCCCAGCCGGTCTTCATGGACAGGGAATCCTTGCCCACCGGGATCGACAGACCCACCTGCTGACACAATTCACTCACGGCCGAGACGGTGTCGAACAGCGCAGCGTCCTGTCCGGCAGAACCGCAGGCCGCCATCCAGTTGGCGGATAGCTTGATATCTTCCAGACGGCCGACGTCAGCTGCCACCAGATTGGTCAGCGCCTCAGCCACTGCCATGCGGCCCGAGGCCGGGGCGTCCAGCACAGCCAGCGGGGTACGCTCGCCCATCGCCATCGCCTCGCCACGAAACCCGTCATGATCGGCCAACGTCACGGCACAATCCGCCACCGGCACTTGCCACGGACCGACCATCTGGTCACGGCTGGACAGCCCGCCCACAGTACGGTCACCGATGGTGATGAGGAAACTCTTGTTCGCCACGGTAGGATGACGCAGCACGCGTTCTGCCGCATCGTCGAGCGAGATCAGCGTCAGGTCCAGCGGGCTGCCCTTGGGCGCACGGTGCTGGACATCGCGCAGCATGCGCGGCGGCTTGCCCAGGATGACATCCATGGGCACATCGACCGGATGCGGCTCGGCCGACGGAGCAGCCATGACATCCGCTGGCAGGGACGGCAGCCCGGCAAACAATTCGGCATCAGCGCCACGCGCGCCGTCCACCACCTTCAGGCGGCGCTCCTCCGTAGTGATGCCGACCACGGCATAAGGGCAGCGCTCGCGCCGGGCCAGGGCATCGAAACGCGCCAGGTCCTCAGGCAGGATGGCCAGCACGTAGCGCTCCTGCGATTCATTGCTCCAGATTTCCGCCGGCGACATGCCCGATTCTTCCACCGGCACCCGGCGCAAATCGAAAATGGCGCCACGGCCGGCATCATTAACCAGTTCGGGGAAGGCATTGGACAGACCGCCTGCGCCCACGTCGTGAATGGCCAGGATGGGATTTTCCGTACCCTGACGCCAGCAGGCATCAATGACTTCCTGCGCACGGCGTTCGATTTCCGGATTGCCGCGCTGCACGGAGTCGAAATCAAGTTCGGCGCTGTTGGCACCGACACCCATGCTGGACGCTGCCCCGCCGCCCATGCCGATGCGCAGGCCGGGACCGCCCAGCTGGATCAGCAGCGAACCCGGCGGAATGCCCAGCTTGTGGGTCTGATCGCCGTCGATGCTGCCCAGGCCGCCCGCAATCATGATGGGCTTGTGATACCCCCAGCGACCGTCTTCAGTGGTCTGCTCGTAAGTGCGGAAATAGCCCAGCAAGTTGGGCCGGCCGAATTCGTTATTGAAGGCTGCGCCGCCAAGCGGGCCCTCGATCATGATATCCAGCGGCGATGCGATCCGGTCGGGCAGGCCATGATGATCGTTTTCCCAGGGCTGGACCGCATCATCGAAACGCAGGTGCGACACCGTAAAGCCCGTCAGGCCGGCCTTGGGCTTGGACCCGCGCCCGGTCGCGCCTTCGTCGCGGATTTCGCCGCCAGCACCGGTAGATGCGCCGGGGAACGGCGCGATGGCCGTCGGGTGATTGTGGGTTTCCACCTTCATGAGCGTATGCACCGTGGCTTCGCGACGGCCGTAGGTACGCTCGCCCAGCTCTGCCTGTGCGCCAGGATAGAAACGCTGCGCCGTGCCGCCTTCCATGATGGCGGCATTGTCCGAATAGGCAACGATGGTGCCCAGCGGCTGCGCTGCATGGGTGGCACGAATCATGCCGAACAGTGTCTGTTCCTGCGGCTGTCCGTCAATGACCCAGCTGGCATTGAAAATCTTGTGGCGGCAATGTTCACTGTTGGCCTGCGCGAACATCATCAGCTCAACATCGGTGGGGTTGCGGCCCAGATCGCCGAAGGACTTCAGCAGATAGTCGATCTCGTCATCGGACAGCGCCAGACCCAGTTCCGTATTGGCGCGTTCAAGTGCCACCCTGCCCTGCTCCAGCACGGGCACGGTCGCCAGCGGCTTGCCCTGCAGCTCGGCAAACAACGCGCTGCCATCGAAATCGGCATCCACCACGGTTTCCGTCATGCGGTCGTGCAGGCAGGCGGCGGCCTGCGCCAATTGCTGCGCGTCGAGTTTGCGCGTGCCCAGCAAGCCGCGTTGCAGCGTCAACACATAACGCACACCGCGCTCCACCCGGCGTACGTTCTCCAGGCTGCAATTCTGCAGGATATCGGTCGCTTTGCTGGCCCACGGGGAAATCGTGCCCAGGCGGGGAATCACCCGCAGCACCAGAGCATCCTTGCCGGCTTCGGTACCGCCCACCGGCTTGCCGCCATTGAGCGCGAGCGCCAGGCGCTCGCGCCAGGCGTCGTCCAGGGGCGTCTCCGCCCAGGCAAAGTGTTCGTAATACGCGGCGACATCGGCCACGGGCAATCCCGCCTTGTGCAGTTGGGCAAGCAGGCGCTCGCGGCGGAATGCGGACAGGGCGGAGGAACCGGGAATGATAAGAAGCGATGAGGACACGGGGAAATACGCGCTCGGGCAAAAGAAGGAGGGAATGGCCGGATCAGGCAGGCCAAGGATGCCTGCCCTGCACCAGCTTCGGGCTTGGCGCCCATCAGCGCCGCAGGGCAGGATGAATCAAGATCCCGATTTTAACCCAGTGTCCTGCCCGGATATCACCCGTTGCCCGAACCTGGGCAGAAACACCACGCCGGCCGCCCTCCACTGCCCGCACGCCGGACTGGCCGAAAAGACGGACTGTGGGGATCGGGCTGGGGAACTGACGTTCTGCAGCACCATACAGGAACAAGGAACGCCCGCGAGGAGCGCCTGCGGCGCAGCATGAAAAATGTCCGCAAGCCTTCACCTGCAGGCCCAGGCTTGCGCAAGGGCCTGGACTCAGTCCGGATAAGACACTTCGACGATATCGAGTTCCTGGATGCCGCCAGGTGTGCGCAGCACCACCGTATCGCCTTCGCGCGCCTTGATCAGCGCACGCGCCACGGGTGAAATCCAGCTGATCTTGCCCGCCAGCGGTTCCGCCTCGTCCACGCCGACGATCGTGACGGTATGGCTCTCGCCGTCCTGGTTTTCATAGGTGACGGTAGCCCCAAAGAAAACCTGGTCGCGATTGGGCTGCAAGGCAGGGTCGACAACCTCTGCAATTTCCAGGCGCTTGGTCAGGAAACGCATGCGCCTGTCGATTTCACGCAGGCGCTTCTTGCCGTACAGGTAGTCGCCGTTCTCGGAACGGTCGCCATTGGATGCCGCCCAGGAAACAATCGAAACGACTTCCGGGCGCTCCACCGTCATCAGGTGCGCCAGTTCGTCTCGCATGGCCTGAAAGCCCTGCGGTGTCATGTAGTTGCGTGAGCCCGAAGGCAGCGCCTGGGCCTCGGGCAACTCATCATCATCGTCCCTGTCGGTTTCCTTGACGAATGCCTTGTTCATTTCCCCTACCTTTTATGTTGCTGCGACGCCCCACCCTGGACCCGGCGGGCCGATGGTGCGGCTCGCTCATCCTCATGGAAAGCTGCCGGCTCAGAACCAGTCCCGCCACACAGGCGTGAGGCTGGCAGGCAGCGGCGGCAGGCTGCCCAGATCCGCCCGGCTTTCGGTGGTGCTATGGAAGTCCGAACCGCAGGACGCCCTGAACCCGTAATAACGCGCTACGGATTCGTACTCGGCATATTGTTCCGGGCGATGGCTGCCAGTCACGACCTCGATGGCCGTTCCGCCCAGATCACGGAAGGTCGAAAACAGGCCATCGAACTGCACGGGTGTGTAGCGATAGCGTCCGGGGTGAGCGATGACCGCCACCCCGCCAGCGGCGCGAATCCAGGAAACTGCATCTTCAAGCGTGGCCCACTTCATGGGCACTTGCGCCGGCCCGCCATCCTGGAGGTAGAGGTCGAAGGCCTGCTGCACGTTTTCCACATGGCCTGCCTGCAGCAGATAACGCGCGAAATGGGTGCGGCTCAGGAGGTTTTCATTGCCGGCCAGCGCCAGCGCTCCCTCGTAGGTGCCTTCTATGCCCAATTCGGCAAACCGCCGGCCAATACGCTCCGCGCGCTCGCTGCGGTCGCGCCGGATGTCTGCCAGCCCCTGCACCAGCACAGGATGGCGACGGTCGAAGGCCAGGCCCACGATGTGCACGGTATGCCCCGCCCAGGTCACGGAAATTTCCACGCCGTTGACGAAGCACAGGCCCAGGGCCACTGCCTCGGTTTCTGCCTCGTCCAGGCCACGCAGTTCATCATGGTCGGTCAGCGACCAGACCTTCACGCCATTGGCCGCCGCGCGCCGCGCGACGGCAGCGGGCGCCAGCGCGCCATCTGAAGCCAGCGAGTGGCAATGCAGATCGAAGCAGATCGTTTGCCCCGCGGGCAACTGGTAGCCCTCAGGCGTGATCCCGGCAGTACGGTCAGTATTCATGATGGCCATTTTAAAACGGCCTGCCGCAGGAACGCAGCCACCGCTGCGATCTGATCTTCCTGCAACAGGGACGGCGCATGGCCAACGCCTTCGAACTCGACCAGGCGCGCATCCTGGCGCGCCGCCAGCATACCCTCGACCGTTGCCGGCACCAGGATATCGGACTGCGCTCCCCGCAGGATCAGGACCGGGCCGTCCAGCGTCTCGTAGCATTGCCACAGCATCTGTTCGGCTGCCGCCTGGCTCATTCCGTCCGGCGGCGCCAGCCCCATGGCAATGCCCGGATCATAGTTCGGCACCCAGGCTCCCTCGTGCTGCACATAGGCATGGCGGGCGAGTTCGCGCCATTGCGCATCGGTATGCGGACCATACGGCGCAGCCACCGCCTTCATTTCCGCCACGGCATCTTCGAAACTGGCAAAGACCTTACGTCTGCCCACGTAGGAAGCAATGCGCATCAGCCCTGCAACCCCCACATGCGGCCCGACATCATTGAGAACCATGCCCGAGAGCGCCGGCAGCGCCGCTGCCTTGGCGGCCGCCCCCGGACCCTTGCCCGGCGTACGTCGGGCTGCCGCCAGAGCGCCCGCAAAAGCCATGCCGATCAACCCGCCCATAGAAGTACCCACCCAGGCCAACCGCCTGGGCCGGATACGTGCGAACAGAGTTGTGAGATCGGCGACGTATTGCGGTACGGAATAGAACACCGGATTGGCCAGCCAGTCAGATTCCCCACGGCCAGCAATATCCGGGCAGACCACCCGAAAATCGTTGGACAAGGCCCGCGCCAGCGCATCGAAGTCCCGGCCCGTCCGGGTCAGGCCATGCACACACAGCACGACATCCGTATTGGCGGGATCGCCCCATTCCCAATAGGCCATGCGGTGCATACCGGCCAGACTGGCACAGACAACACTTTCCAGACGAGGATTGGACATGAAAGGCTCCTGTTGGTGGCTTGCACGGAAATACGGACTGGCCGTCAACCATGATGGCCTGCTGCTGTCGGAAAGAATACTAACTAAAACATACTAACTAACGCTGGCTAACGAGTGCTGGCTAACGAGTGCTGCCTAATGGATGCTGCCTGCTGAACAATGGCCACGGCCACCCTACATCCCTGCGCACTCCAACAATAGCGCAAAAGCCCCAGGGTGACACGCCGGCCCATGATCACTGCATGCCAGCCAGCGGGTCGTATTGCCAATAGCGTCGTGAGACCTGCCGCTCGGCATGAACCTGCAGGCCTGAAGCCCGCGAATGGGCAATGACAGCACCATGCCTGTCGGAGCGCCAAAATACAGCCCCGGCCTGCTGCCAGCGCAAGGCAACGGCCGGATGCGGATGCCGGTAGCGGTTCCAGGCCCCCATCTGCGCCACCACATGCTGAGCGCCACTGGCCAGCACAAACCCGGCGTCCGACGACGACCGCGAACCGTGATGCGCCGCGGCGATCCAGTCGGCGCCAGCCTCTCCCCGAGCGAGCAGTTGGCGCTCCTGGGCCGCGCCGATATCACCCGTCAGCAAAGCGCCGTGGTATGCCCCTTCCACTTTCAGGACACAACTGTCGGCATTGACGCCACGCCACCAGGGCTTGCCCACTGGCGCCTGGGGATGGACGAAACGGAAGCGCACCCCGTCCCGCTGCCATCCCTGCCCATCCCGGCACAGGGAAAGTTCGCCTGGATAATGCCTCGGGGCCAGTTCGCCCAGCCCCAGGCGTGCCTCCCGGCGCAGGAAGGCATGCAGATCAAAGGACGCATAGGCATGCGCGACCGGCAATGCCGAGAGTACGCTGCGCACACCGCCGGCATGGTCGATATCCGCATGAGATACCACCAGTTCTTCCAGCCGGCGCCAGCCCTGCGCGCGCAGATAAGGCCAGACGATACGTTCGCCGGCATCGGATTGCGGCCCATAGCGCACGCCGGTATCGAACAGCGTGGCGCCACTGGCCGTCTCCACCAGGATGGCCGTGCCCTGCCCGACATCCATGGCGCTAATGCGCCATTCGCCTTGCGCCGGCCGCGGCGGCGACCAGCCCAGCGCCGGCAGCATGAGCAGCCAGCCTGCTGCACGCAGCGGCCAGCCCGGCGGCCGCAGGGCCCACCAGACGCCCACACCGGCCAAAAACAACCAGCCGTTCGGCGGCGCGGCGACATCCAGCAAGGCCCAGGGTTGGCGCCCCATGATCTGTATCGGCCACATCATCGCCTCAAACAGCGCATGCGCCGCCGTCACCCCCAGCGTTGCCAGCCACCCAAGCCCCGGCAACGGATAGAGCACGGCAGACATCACGACCAGCGGAGTGACCAGGGCGCCCACCACCGGAATTGCCAATGCATTGGCCAAGGGCGATAACAACGGCAATTGCTGGAACATCAGGGCCAGCGCGGGCAGCAGCGCCAGGGTGATGGCCCATTGCAATGCGGCAGCTGGCCGCAGCCGGTGCCAGGCGCGCAAACACCATGACTGGCCATCGCTGCGCCCCGCCGGCACCACGACTAAAGCCATCAGCACCGTCACCGCCGCAAAAGACAGCCAGAAGCCCGCCGACAACACCGCCCAGGGGTCCAGCGCCACCACCGCCGCGGCCGCCAAGGCCAGCACATGGCTGCCCGACAAGGGCAGGCGCAGCATCAAGGCCCCCAATGTCACTGCCAGCATGAAAAAAGTCCTTCTGGCGGGAACGCCCCAACCGGCCAGCAAGCAATAGGCCCCAGCCAGCAACAGTGCCACCAGCGCCCCAGCCTGCTGCGCCGGCCAGCGTTCGGCCCAACCGCGTCCGCGCCAGCGCCCCCGGCGCCACGCCCGCATGGCCAGCCAGGCGGCCATGCCTGCCAGCAAGGTGACATGTGAGCCGCTGATGGATACCAGGTGCGTGATGCCCGAACCATTGAAAACGCGCCAGTCTTCAGGGCTGACGCCGGCCTGATCGCCCAGCGCCAATGCAATCATCACCGCACCGTAGCGGGCCTGGGTCAAGTCGTGCTGCATGCGCTGGCGCAGATGATGGCGCAAGCGTTCGACAGCCACGCCAACCGAAAACCCGGCTGCCTGCCCCTCCAGCCGTACCGGCGTGCCGCGCACGGTCCCCAGCGCCCGGATGCCGCGCGAAAACATCAGGCCTTCATAATCGAACAGATGCGGATTACGCGTTCCGGCAGGCGGCCGCAACACCAGCGCGGCACGCCAGACCTCGCCCGGCACGGGTTCCGGCAGCATGTCGGCCAGTTGTTCTCCCGACAATTCCGCAGCTCCTGGCGAACCGCCCTGCACCAGCCAGGACACCAGGATACGTTCCGGCACACCCGACGGGATGGACGACAGCACGTCCGCTTCAAAGCGCCAGCCACGCGCGATGCGCTGCGGCAACCCAGCCACGCGCATGAGCACGCGGCTGACTTCGTCCACGTTGTGGTTCGCCAGCGCATCGTCCAGGCGCCACTGCCCCTGCCATGCCGCCCAGGCCGTGCCCAACAGGCAGCCTGACCCCAGCAGGCACAGCAACAAAAACAGGCGCCCGCACACAATGGCACTTCCCCTGCCTGCCAGGGCAAAACGCCGCTGCATTAACCACGGCAGCCCCATCGGCACAAGCACCAGCACCGCGCCTATGAGCGCCTTCCAACGCTCGGCCGCACTGGGCAAGGCCGGCAGCCATTGCACGATGCAGCAGCCTGCCACGAATGCCAGCATCCACGCCCGCATCTTGCCCCCTCCCCGCCACGTTCATGCCCTGCAGTATCCGGCGCAACACCGCCAGAGGCGAGCCAGAGCGTGCTGAAAACAGCACATAGACAGGTCGGCACGAGACGGCGCACAGCGCAGCGATTCGCCAATCGGCGGCTGTTCGGGGTCTGCTCTTGCTGTTAGATATTCCTGCGGTTAGCCGTCCACGCCGGCAAGCGCCTGGCCGGGTGCGGACAGCAGCCGTCCCAGGCGCGGCAGCACCCGGCAGGCAGTTGCCCCAGTGGCATCAATAACATCTTCTACCGTCAGTCCCCTCAGCTGCGCCAGCTCGGCGGCGATGCGAGCCACCTGCGCCGGCGTGTTGCGCCGCTCGGGCGCGACCAGCCAGGCAGGCGGGATATCCGGGGCATCGGTTTCCAACACCAGGTGAGCAAGCGGAACGGCGGCCGCCAGCCGGCGGATCTGCAGGGCGCGAGCATAGGTCATGGCACCACCGATACCCAGGGCGAAGCCCTGCCGGATAAACATCTCCGCCTGTTGCGCGCTGCCATTGAAGGCGTGGGCAATCCCGCCGATGGCAGCCCGGCGGCGCAAATGCTTGAGCAACACGTCCTGTGACCGTCGCACATGCAGCAACACCGGCAAACCGGTTTCCAGCGCCAGGTCTAGCTGCACCTGATAGAAGTATTCCTGCCTTTCGCGAGCCTCGCCTTCCGCCAGCCCCGGCACGAAAAAATCCAGTCCGATTTCACCGATCGCCACCAGGCGGGGGTCATCCTTGCGGGCCAGCAATTCCCGGCGCAAGCGCTGCAGATCGTCTTTGCCGGCCTGGCCGACATACAGCGGGTGTATGCCCAGCGCATAG
The DNA here is from genome assembly GCF_048595715.1 of Kerstersia gyiorum. Taxonomy (NCBI): domain Bacteria; kingdom Pseudomonadati; phylum Pseudomonadota; class Betaproteobacteria; order Burkholderiales; family Alcaligenaceae; genus Kerstersia; species Kerstersia gyiorum. The sequence continues at coordinate 1,538,370 of NZ_CP169556.1, read as the reverse complement.
GCGCCGCCGGGCATTGCGTACGCCAGCCGGCGCACCGCATTGAAGTTGCTGCGCGCCACGGCGGGAATCACAATGCCGGCCACCCCCGCCACTCTGGCTGCCGCTATCACTTCACGGCGGTCAGGCCGAAGTTCGGGCGCATCCAGGTGGCAATGGGTGTCGATGAGCATGGCCGCTACGCGGTAACCGGCAAGGCGGTCACAGCGCCTCCAGGTGGCCGCCCTTCATTATCAGGCGGCGATCGGCGCGCCCGGCCAGTTCGGCATCATGCGTGACGATGACAAAGGCCGTGCCGGATTCACGGTAGGCCCGCACCAGGACGTCGAAGACTTCATCGGCGGTCTGACGGTCGAGATTGCCGGTAGGCTCGTCAGCCAGCACGCAAGCCGGCGCACCGACCAGCGCACGCGCCAGTGCCACGCGCTGCCGCTCGCCCCCCGATAGCTGCCCGGGCGAATGTTCGGCGCGCGCAGCCAGCCCCACCTGGGCCAGCGCCAGCGCCGCTTTTTCCCGCGCCAGCTTGCGTGACTCGCGCCTGACGATCAATGGCATGGCGACATTGTCCAGCGCAGTGAAGCCGGAGAGCAAGTGATGGAACTGGTAGACGAAACCCAGCTTGCGATTGCGCAATGCACTGCGTTCGCCCTCGCTCAGGCCGGCGGTATCCACGCCACCCACCTGGACCTGGCCCGAGGAGGGCAGATCCAGCATGCCCAGCAGGTGCAGCAAGGTACTTTTGCCGGAACCCGATGCGCCGATGATGGCGACCATTTCTCCCGGATAGACATCGAAATCGACGTTTTCCAATACCGGCACCGTCAGGCGGCCATCGGTATAGACCTTGCCGAGCTGGCGTGCCGACAGCACCGGCTCGCGTGTGTCCCGGACTGCCTGCGCGGCGGCGTTCGCCTGGATATCAATGCTCATTGCGCAGAACCTCCGCGGGTTGCAGGCGCGACGCGCGCCAACTGGGGTACAGGGTTGCCAACAGGGACAGCACCAGCGAGCAGGCGCCGATCAGCACGATATCGCCCACCCGGGGCTGGGACGGCAGCGAGCTGATGAAATACACCTGCTGAGGAATGAAGTGCACACCCAGCAGATTCTCGATCGCCGGCACAATGGTTTCCAGGTTATAGGCCAGCAAGGCGCCCAGCCCCACGCCCAGCAGCGTGCCGGCCGTGCCGATCAAGGCGCCCTGCACCAGGAAGATGCGGGCGATTTCACGCGGCGTCGCACCATAGGTGCGCAGAATGGCAATCTCCGAGCGCTTGTCCTTGACCGCCATGACCAGGGACGACAGCAGATTGAAGGCCGCCACGGCGATGATCAGCATCAGGATGAGGAACATCATGCGTTTTTCCGTCTTGACGGCGGCGAACCAAACCCGGTTGTTCTGCGACCAGTCGCTGGCAATGACATGCCCGCGCAATTGGTTCTGCAGCTGCGCCGCGACTTCCGGGGCCTGTTCCATATTGGCGATGCGCAGGCGCACGCCGGAAACGGCGTTCTCGCGGAATACCTTGGCGGCATCCTCCGCGTTCACAAAAGCCAGGCTGGAGTCGTATTCATAATGGCCGGACTCGAACACCCCCACCAGCCGGAATTGCCGCATCCGGGGCGAGAAACCGGCCGGGCTGACGCTGCCCTCGGGCGCCATCAGGATGACGGGCTGCCCCAATTGCAGGCCCAGGCTGTCGGCCAGCGCAGCCCCGAGCACCAGGCCGTAGCTGCCGGGCTTGAGGTCATCCAGGGAACCGCTGACCATCTGTTTCGGCAAATCCGAGACCTTGCCTTCTTCCGCCGGGTCCACGCCGCTGATCTTGACGCCCCGCAGCGTCTTGCCCCGCACCAGCATGGCCTGCGAGGAAACGAAAGGCGCCGCGCCACGGACGGCAGGGTTCTGGCTGGCCTCTCGGGCCCAGTAGTCCCAGCCGTCCAGGGGACTGTCGGACGCCGCGCGCGGCACATACAGTTCAATATGCGGCAGCACTGACAGCATGCGATCGCGAACCTGGGACTGGAAGCCGTTCATGACCGACAGCACCACGATCAATGCCGCCACCCCCAGGGCAATACCCGCCATGGCGCTGACCGCCACGAACGAAACGAAGCCGTCTCGCTGGGCGCCTATTCCTGCCTGCTGGCGCCAGGCCGCGAACGGGTCGCTGCGGCGCCCCGGCAACAGGCGCCACAACAGGCCCAATAGCCATAGCACGCCGGTGCGGCGCAAGGTCTGGAACACGATCCGCGACAGGTCTGCATAGCGCAGGCCTATCCAGATCTCATACGGGAGGGGTTTGTGCGGTTTCGACATCCGCGCCATTTTATGCGGTTTCCGCCCGAGCGCCGCGTCCACCTGGAGCTGGTCTCGCACTACAATCCGTTTCCATGTCTATCCTGATCCCTGGTGCCCTGCCCGATAGCGCGATTGCGCCGGCACTGGCGGCCGAACTTGAAAAGAGCACGCCCCGCCTGGTGGAGTTGTTCCGGCGCGCACAAGCCACGCTGGAATCGCTGCCGCCAACCCTGACCGGCTGTACGCCCGAGGAAGTCTGGCGGCTGCGCGCCGAAGGCTTCCAGCCTGCATCCGTCCATGCCTGGGCCAGCGGCATGGGGCCACTGCTGTACCCCGAGGCAGCCGAAGACCAGCCAGTCTGGCTGGCCGAGTTTGCCCATATCGCCATGGGTACCGACCAGGTCAATCTGCTGCCGTTGACCGAGCTGCAGGTCAGCGACCGTGATGATGCAGAGCTGTCCCTGGCCGCCAGCGACATCCTGGCGCACCATGGCCTGGCCGTGCATCCGCTGATACCCGGCCGCTGGGCCCTGCGCGATGCACAGGGGCTGCTGGGCCAGGCCCGCAGCGCCAGTCCGGCCACGGTGGCCCGCGACGGCCTGCTGGGCTGGTGGAATCACGACCCCGAGCTGCGGCCCTGGCGTCGCATCCTCAACGAAATCCAGATGGCCTGGCACGATCACCCCGTCAACGACGCGCGCGCCGAGCGTGGCCTGGCACCGGTCAACGGTCTCTGGCTCTATGGCGGCGCACGCCCCTGGACCCGTCCGCCCGGCAGCCGTCCGGTACTCTGGCCCGAGCTGCAGGAAGCCGCCCTGTCCGAAGACTGGGGCCGCTGGCTGCAAAACATCAAGCAGGTAGAGGCCCGATTGGCTCCCTGGCTGGACCAGCCGCGCTCTGCCGAACCCCTGGTATTAACGGGCCGCGACCGCCTGGTCGAACTGCGCCTGGCGCCCCGCCCCTGGTGGCAGCGCTGGCTGCCCGTCCCGCAACATAAATGGAAAAACTGGTGGCAACTCCCCGCCTGACGCAACGTCCCGCTTCTCCCGCTCATGCCCGCCTGCTGGAAAATGCTGGCGCCCACCCTCTTCTGGCGCGCCTGTGGGCCGCACGCGGCGTCGAAGACCCGGCACAAACCGTATTGAAATGGCCTGCGCTGATTCCCCCGCGCGGCCTCACGCGTGCCGAAGAAGCCGCCGAGATCCTGGCCGACGCCATTGACGCTGGCTGCAAACTGCTGGTCGTCGCCGATTACGATTGCGATGGCGCCACAGCCTGTGCTGTCGCCTTGCGCGGCCTGCGGGCCATGGGCGCGGATGTCGATTTCCTCGTACCCAACCGTTTCGAAACCGGCTATGGCCTCTCGCCCGCCGTGGTCGAGCTGGCCTGCCGGCACCCCTCCGGCCACCCGGACCTGATCGTGACTGTCGACAATGGCATTGCCAGTGTCGAAGGCGTGCAGGCTGCCGCCGAAATGGGTATAGACGTGCTGGTCACTGACCACCACTTGCCGGGCGACACGCTGCCCGATGCGCTGGCCATCGTCAACCCCAACCAGCCCGGCTGCGGCTTTCCGTCCAAGAACCTGGCGGGCGTGGGCGTGATCTTCTACGTCTTGCTGGCCTTGCGCGCCGAACTGCGCAAGCGCGGCGTCTACCCGCTCGATGGTGGCCCTCGCCTGCACGAGCTGGCGGATCTGGTGGCGCTGGGCACGGTTGCCGACGTTGTCAAACTGGACGCCAACAACCGCCTGCTGGTGTCGCAAGGATTGCAACGCATGCGCGCCGGACTGATGCAACCCGGCGTGCGCGCCCTGTTTGCCGTTGCAGGCCGCGAGCCGCGCAATGCCAGCAGTTTCGACCTCGGTTTCGCGCTGGGGCCGCGCCTGAATGCGGCCGGCCGTCTGGCAGACATGAGCCTGGGCATTACCTGCCTGACGACCGACGATGAGGCGCTGGCCCTGGAACTGGCGCGTGAACTTGACGGCATGAACCGCGAACGCCGCAACATCGAAACCGTCATGCGCGAACAGGCGCTCTCCAGCATGGAGGCTGCCAGCGCCAGCCCAGGCGCCACAGTCTGCGTCTTCGATGACAGCTGGCACCAGGGCGTGGTCGGGCTGGTGGCTTCGCGCCTGAAGGAAAAGTACTGGCGACCGACGCTGGCCTTTGCTCCTGCCGATGATGAGGAAATCCGTGGTTCCGGCCGCTCGATTCCCGACGTGCACCTGCGCGACGCGCTGGATATCGTGTCCAAGCGCTACCCGGGACTGATCCGCAAGTTCGGCGGCCACGCCATGGCGGCCGGGCTGACCATCGCCAAGGCGGACTTCCCGCGTTTTGCCCCGGCCTTCGAAGAAGCCGTACGCGAACTGACTGGCCGCAGCGAATTCGAGCCGCTGATAGAAACGGACGGTTCGCTGGAAGACGGCTACGCCAATACCACCGTGGCCAATCTGCTCGGACAGCAGGTTTGGGGGGCAGGCTTCCCGCCCCCGCTGTTCCTGGATGAATTCCGCGTAGTGCAGCAACGGCTGCTGAAAGAACGCCACCTCAAGTTGCGGCTGGAACGCAATGGCCAGATCTATGACGCCATCTGGTTCAATCATGCCGAACCCATGCCGGAATTCATCGCCGCCGCCTATCGCCTGGAAACCAACGAGTGGAATGGCAACATCAACATACAACTGCTGCTGGAGCACGCCCAGCCAGCATGACGCCAGACCGGCTGGCTGACGCCACGGCCCCCGCCACCAGGCGGCGGCCGCCGGCGGCATTGCCTGCACGGCCAGGGCGGCAATTGCCCGCAGCAACCCTGCCGACCGCATGACCGCCACGCGCCGGTGCTAGAATCCGCCCATCGCCCGATCTCGATGGGGCAGCACCGGGGCTGCATCAATGAGCAGGATCAACCTTCGCCAACTCATTCTTTCGCTGACTCTGGTTGCCGTCCTCGTCACCCTGGTCAACGTCTTGTATTCCAGTAATCGTGTCCAACGCGACATGCTCTTGCAGACCACGCTGGAAGCCAATCACGTTTATGCAAAGAAACTGGCCCAGGCGACAGACACCTTTCTCAAGGATGCCATGTCGCAACTGGAATACAGCGCACGCCTGCTGATGGGCACCGAGCCTGATTCCAGCGATGGCATGCCGCAGCCGCCGCTGTTCGGCGACGAAGCCGCCATGCAAAGGGAAACCCACCGGCTGCGCCGCCAGGGCAATCTGTTCAACTCGGTGCACATTGTGTCCGCGCAGGCGCGGCTGCTGGCAAGATCGGCAGCCACGGCGCCCCACGAAGCCCTGAAACGCACGCTCGACAGCGAAGGCGTGCGTGGTTCGCTGGCGCTGCAATCCCCTTATATCAGCGGCATTTACCGTTCCACATCCAATCGCCTGGTACTGCTGATGTCCTGGCCGCTGTTCGATACCGCCGGGCAATACCAGGGTTATATCGGCGGCACGATCTACACCCAGGAAGACAACATCCTGCATAGCCTGCTGGGACAACAGTTCTACAACAACGACTCCACCCTGTACGTCCTCGATGGCAAGGGCACTATCATCTACCATCCCGACGGCAACCGCATTGGCGTGAATATTGCCGACACGCCCATCGCCCAGGCCATGCGTCGCGGCCTGGACGGCAACCTGCAGCATACCCAGGATGACGAGGAACAACTGGCCGGCTATGCGGTGGTGCAGCGCGTCAATTGGGGCATCGTCGCGCAAAGGCCGATACGCGGGGTGCTCATCAACGAAGGCATGCTGCTGCTCCAGACCCTGTCCTATACGCTGCCGGTCATGCTGGCACTGATCGTCATCATCTGGCTGATCTCGCGCCACATCACGCTGCCGCTGTCGCAGCTGGCACGCCGCAGCCGCCACATGAACAACGTGGAAGGCACGCGCGACCAATTGCTGGCGATCCGCACCTGGTACTTCGAAGCAGCGCAGCTCAAGCAATCACTGCTGCACAGCCTTGCGCTGATCCACAACAAGTTGCGCCAGCTACGGCATGAGTCGTCCACCGACCTGCTGACCGGCCTGGCCAACCGGCGCGGCCTGGAAGAACAGGTGACGCGCTGGATAGGTGACCGCGAACCGTTCGCGCTGCTGTTGCTGGACGTGGACTATTTCAAGCAGATCAACGACAGCCATGGCCATGACATCGGCGACCAGGTGTTGCAAAAGATCGCTGCGGTGATACGCGACAACTCGCGCGGCCCGGACCTGCCCTGCCGCACCGGCGGCGAGGAATTCGCGTTGTTTCTGCCTGGCACCAGCGCGGCCGTAGCCTACCGGGTGGCGGAGCGCCTGCGCTTGCGGGTGGAACGCACCGCATTTCCCCAGAACATACGGATCACCGTTTCCATCGGCATTGCGCTGTATCCGGACGACGGCGCCACCCTGCAAAGCGTAACCAAGACTGCCGATATGGCGCTCTACGCAGCCAAGCGCAATGGCCGCAACCGCATCGAACCGCATCCGCCCGAATCGGTCTGAACACGATTTTCACGCCACAGCTTCCAGCGCGTTAAAATAGCGGATTAATCTACCGCAACAGACTTGCACCAGACTTGCCCCGCACCAGCGACGGCCTGGCCCTGCCCGGCACGCTCCCACCAGCGGCTACGCGGCGCAAGCGCATACCAGGAACAAAGATGGAAGCAGAACGCCAGAACCAGATCTCCGCCCGCCTCGAAGACTACGCCGACCGTGTCGGCCAGCTTCGGAGGTATCTTTGACTACGATAGCAAAGCTGAACGCCTGCAAGTCGTAAACGCCGAACTGGAAGACCCCGCCATCTGGAACGACCCCCAGCATGCGCAGGATCTTGGCCGCGAGAAGAAAAGCCTGGAAACCGTCGTGCTCACTCTGGAGCACCTGCACAACGGCGTGCGCGATTCGCTCGAACTGTTCGAGCTCGCCAGCGCCGATGACGATGAAGCCACGCTGCTGTCCATTGAAGACGACGCGCGCGGCTACCAGGAAGAACTGGAAGCGCTGGAATTCCGCCGCATGTTCTCCAACCCGGCCGATCCGCTGAACTGCTTCATCGACATCCAGGCTGGCGCCGGCGGCACCGAAGCCCAGGACTGGGCTTCCATGCTGCTGCGCCAGTACCTGAAATACTGCGAACGCAAGGATTTCAAGACAGAAATCCTGGAAGAATCGGAAGGTGAAGTGGCTGGCATCAAGTCTGCCACCATCAAGGTGGAAGGCGACTATGCCTTCGGCCACCTGCGCACTGAAACCGGCGTGCACCGCCTGGTCCGCAAGAGCCCGTTCGATTCCTCGGGCGGCCGCCATACTTCCTTTGCCAGTATCTTCGTCTACCCTGAGGTCGATGACTCCTTCGAAGTCGAAGTCAACCCGGCAGACTTGCGTGTCGACACCTATCGTGCCAGCGGCGCGGGCGGCCAGCACATCAACAAGACCGATTCGGCCGTGCGTATCACCCACACGCCCACCGGTATCGTGGTGCAATGCCAGAATGACCGTTCGCAGCACCGCAACCGCGCCGAAGCCATGCAAATGCTGAAATCCAAGCTCTACGAGCTGGAAATGCGCAACCGCATGGCCGAACAGCAGAAGCTGGAAGACTCCAAGACCGATGTGGGCTGGGGCCACCAGATCCGTTCCTATGTGCTGGACAACAGCCGCATCAAGGACCTGCGTACCAACGTGGAAATTTCCAACACCCAGAAAGTGCTGGACGGCGACCTCGATCCCTTCATCCAGGCCAGCCTGAAACAAGGTCTTTGAACCCCCAAGCCCGCCACGTACCCAGAACGCCACTGCAATTCATCCGACATGACTGACTCTTCCACGCCTGCCACTCCCGTTACTGACGAAAACCGCCTGATCGCGGAGCGGCGCGGCAAACTGGCCCGGCTACGCTCCGAAGGCGTAGCTTTCCCCAATGATTTCCAACCGGACGCGCATGCGGCCGACCTGCACCAGCGCTACGACGACATGGAGGCCGAAGCCCTGGAGCAAGCGGCTCCCGTCGTCGTCCGCCTTGCTGGCCGCATGATGCTCAAACGGGTCATGGGCAAAGCCAGTTTCGCCACCGTGCAGGATGGCAGCGGCCGCATCCAGATCTACCTGGACAAGGGCGTGCTGGGCGAGGACGTCTACAGCGCCTTCAAGCAATGGGACATCGGTGACATCGTCGCCGTCACGGGCCGCGTGTTCAAGACCCGCAAGGGCGAACTCTCCATCCATGCCAGCGAGGCCCGCCTGCTGGCCAAATCGCTGCGCCCACTGCCCGACAAGTTCCACGGCGTTTCCGACCAGGAGCTGCGCTACCGCCAGCGTTACGTCGACCTGATCATGACGGAAGACACGCGCCGGACGTTCCTGGCGCGCAGCAAGGCCATCGCGGGCATCCGCCAGGCCATGGTCGAGGCCGGCTTCCTGGAAGTCGAAACGCCCATGCTGCACCCCATCCCTGGCGGCGCCAGCGCCAAGCCTTTCGTCACGCACCATAATGCGCTGGACATGGAAATGTTCCTGCGCATCGCACCCGAGCTATATCTCAAGCGCCTGATCGTGGGCGGCTTCGAGCGGGTCTTCGAAGTCAACCGCAACTTCCGCAACGAAGGTGTCAGCCCGCGCCACAACCCTGAATTCACCATGATGGAATTCTACGCAGCCTATGCGGATTACCGCTGGCTGATGGAATTCACTGAAGGCCTGATCCGCCAGGCGGCCATTGCGGCCACCGGCAGCGCCAAGCTGCAATACCAGGGCCGCGACCTTGACCTGGGCCTGCCCTTCGACCGCCTGACCATCGTGGGCGCCATTCTGAAATACGCGCCCAGCTACCAGGAAAGCGACCTGCAGGACGCCGATTATCTGCGCAAGGAACTGGCCCGCCTGGGTGCCGATGTCAAGGGCCCGGCGCTGGCACGCGCAGGCCTGGGCGCCCTGCAACTGGCCCTGTTCGAGGAAACGGCGGAAGCCCAGCTGTGGCACCCCACGTTCATCATCGACTACCCGGTAGAGGTTTCGCCGCTGGCGCGTGCCTCCGATACCCAGCCCGGCATCACGGAACGTTTCGAGCTGTTCATCACCGGCCGCGAAATCGCCAACGGCTTCTCGGAGCTGAACGACCCGGAAGACCAGGCAGAACGCTTCCGGGCGCAAGTCGAAGCCAAAGATGCTGGTGACGAAGAAGCCATGTACTTCGACGCAGACTATATCCGCGCCCTGGAATACGGCATGCCCCCCACCGGCGGCTGCGGTATCGGCATCGACCGCCTGGTGATGCTGCTGACCGACAGCCCCAGCATCCGCGACGTGATCCTGTTCCCGCATTTGCGGCGGGAAGATTAATCCCTCACTGCAACAGTTCCCTGCACCGGCGCCCCTCAAGGCGCCGGTGTTGTATCCGGCCCTGCCCCAACGGCCAGGCTCCAACCCGCCCCCTTGCGCCTCCCATGCCGATGCCTCCTGTCGCCCTGCGTTTTTACCGGCGCTCGCTTTTGCTTGTCTTCCCCTTGCTGGCCTCCGGCCTGGCCTGCGCCCAGGACACTCAGCCAACACTCGCCGGACAGACCTTCCGCCAAGCGGCTGAAAGGGATAAGGAAACGGATACACAACAATCTTCCAGCCTTGCAGAGGCCAATGCCCTGATGGATGCGGAACGGTACGACGACGCCGTCCACTTGCTCGAACGCATTCTGTACCAGACCAACATCCACTATGCGCCCTCACTCCACAAGGCCGATCTGTATCATGCGCTCGGCACGGCCTACCACCACGTCTCCCGCTCCGGCGACGCCAGACGTGCCTTGCTCTTTGCCGATACTCTCTACCGGAACCTGAATACCGAGAGCCGCTGGTCCATGCTGCCCTGCTCGCCGAACTGGCTCAGATCGAAGCCGAGGCCGCGGCAGGCGCAAGTGACAATCAGGCTGCCATCCAGACCCACAGCACCCTGCAGGCAGGCTATCTCAGAAAGGCCATCATCTTGCTGGGTACTACTCCTGCCCAGGCCCATCTTTCACAAATGGCCGATCTGACCTGCCAATTGGCAGAGCTATACCAGACCCGGAAAAAACCTGAGAACGCGACGAAGCTCCGCCAAAGCTGCATGCAGGCGCGCAGCCGCCATGCCCAGAGAAATATAGGCACACAGCAGCAGGCCATGCTCGGTGTACTTGCCACACTGGCAGACCCTGAAGACTGGAATGACCCCAACCCTGCAGACCCTATCGTCAGCAAGCCGGCCATCAGCAACCAGGTCACGCCCGACTATCCTGCCATCGCGAGACGCATGGGCCAGGAAGGTATCGTGGAAATATTGGTCCGCCTTGATGACAAAGGGAAACCTGACGGGATTGCCATTGCGGCCACCAGTGGCCATGCACGTCTGGACGACGCAGCCATTGCCGCTGTCCGTCAATGGCAATTCACCCCGGCCAGAACCAAGAGCGGCAAAGCTGTCGAGTCTGCCTTGACGATACCCATCACCTTCGTCCTGAAGCGCTCCATGGTGCCTGTGCGTAGCAACCCGGCCGCCTTCGACAGCTGGCCCCCCCAGCCGTCCGTAAGACATTGACAGGCACCGGCCACGCGGCCTGGGCAAGCCGGCCTGCAAAAATGCAGCTGTGCCCAAGAAGTCCTGCCTGAAGAAAGCCCCCACGCTGCGCCTTCGGCTTGTTGCCCTCCGAGGAAGCATTTTTTCAGGGGCGGCCCAAGACAAAAAAACGCCCTTGCAGGGCGTATTGGCTAGCGCAGGAATCAGCGTGCTTCGTCGATCCAGGCTTCCAGAATTGCTTCCAGAATGCGCTCGTTCGACGCTTCAGGATCATCTTCGAATTCAGGCAGGGCCAGAATCCAGGCGTGCATATCGGTGAAACGCACCGTCAGAGGGTCCACATCCGGATGCGCATCGTACAAGGCTTCTGCAATGGCCAGGCTATCGGTCCATTTCATCAGTGATTTTCCTTGGCATGATTGATCGAATACTTCGGAAGCTCCACGACCAGGTCTTCATCACTGACCCTGGCCTGGCAGGACAGGCGCGACACAGGCGTCAGCCCCCAGGCGCGGTCCAGGTAATCCTCTTCGGTATCCGTGGCTTCGGGCAGCGAATCAAAGCCTTCGCGCACGATCACATGACAGGTCGTGCACGCGCACGACAGTTCGCAAGCGTGCTCGATCTCGATGTGATTGTCCAGCAGGATGCGGCAAATGGACTCTCCCTGAGGCGCGTTCTCTATGACTGCGCCTTCGGGGCAAACCTCGGGATGGGGTAAAACAGTAATCTTCGGCATGTCATCTCAAGCTATGTCATTCAGGGTGCGGCCTTTGAGCGCAGCCCTGATACTGCGGTCCATGCGCCGCGCCGCGAATTCATCGGTGGCATCGGAAAGCGCCTGGGTCAATTTGCGTACCACTTCCACATCCCTGCTGTCGTCCAGCGCACCCACTGCGGCCATGGCGGCATCCACGGCGGCACGCTCTTCGGCGGACAACAGATCGGCATCTTCCTGCAAGGCTGCCTGCACCGACTCGTACAGTCGCCGGGCTTCCACCAGTGCCTCGCGCAACATGCGAGCCTGGGCATCCGCGTCAGCCAGCGCAACGCTATCGGCAAGCATGCGCGCCACTTCGTCGTCGCTGAGCCCATAGGACGGCTTGACCACGACTGAAGCCTCCACCCCCTGGCTCATTTCGCGTGCAGTGACGCTCAGCAAGCCATCGGCATCCACCTGGAAAGTCACCCGGATGCGTGCGGCACCGGCCACCATGGGCGGAATGCCGCGCAACTCGAAATGCGCCAGCGAACGGCAATCGGAAACCAGTTCACGTTCGCCTTGCACGACATGGAAACTCATCGCGCTCTGGCCATCCTTGAACGTCGTAAACTCCTGCGCGCGCGCCACTGGAATGGCGCTGTTGCGCGGCACGATGCGCTCGACCAGGCCGCCCATGGTTTCCAGGCCCAACGAAAGCGGCAGCACGTCCAGCAACAGCCAATCATCTCCCGCACGCTTGTTGCCCGCCAGCAGATCCGCCTGCTGCGCCGCACCCATCGCGACCACCAGGTCCGGGTCCAGTTCAACACGCGGTTCCAGCCCGAATGCATCGCGCACGGCGGCGCGAATCACCGGCATGCGTGTGGCACCACCGACCAGCACCACCCCTTGCAAGCCGGTAGCGTCCAGTCCAGCATCGCGCAAGGTACGCTGCACGCAGACCAAGGTACGTTGCACCAGGGGCTGGGCCAGCGCCGCGAAGCGCTCGGCGCTCAGCTCGCGTGACAGACGGCCCAGCGTTTCCAGGTGGGCATCGAGTACCGCCACCGGAGCTTCCGACAGGGCTTCGCGCGCCTGGCGTGCCGCCACCAGCAATTTACGGTAATCCTGCTTATCCAGCGTTGCGGCGTCCGCAATGCCAGCCAGCCAGTCATCGACGATCAATGCATCGAAATCGTCACCGCCCAGTGCCGTATCCCCGGCCGTGGCCACGACTTCGAACACACCGCGGCTCAGCTTGAGAATGGAAATATCGAAAGTGCCGCCGCCCAGGTCGTAGACGGCATAGATGCCTTCAGCGCCGTTGTCCAGGCCATAGGCCAACGCCGCCGCAGTCGGCTCGTTGAGCAGGCGCAACACATTGAGGCCCGCCAGGCGGGCGGCGTCGCGCGTCGCCTGGCGCTGCGCATCGTCGAAATAGGCCGGAACGGTGATGACGGCGCCAACCAGGTCGTCGCCCAGGGTTTCGCGCGCCCGCTCATGCAAGGCGGACAGCACCTTGGCCGAAGCTTCAACTGGCGAGATGTCCCCTTGCACCGTACGAATGCGCACCATCCCAGGGGCATCCACGAAATTGTAGGGCGCCCGGCCGCTGCGCGCTTCCTGGAACGAACGCCCCATGAAACGCTTGAACGACACCAGGGTATTGAATGGGTCCTGCGCTTGTGCGGCCAGCGCCTCGCGCCCAACCAGCACGTTGCCATCGGGCAGATAGCGTACGGCCGAGGGCAGCAGCAGCTTGCCGTCGTGATCGGGCAGTGCATCGCAAACGCCGCTGCGCACGGCCGCCACGATGGAATTGGTGGTACCGAGATCTATGCCGACGGCCAGCCGGCGCTGGTGTGGTGCGGGCGCTTCGCCCGGTTCTGAAATCTGCAAAAGTGCCATATCTATCCTATCTGCCCCGTCACCCTTCGCATTTGCGCAGACGCGCCGAAGCCAGCCCGCCCTGATGGAGCGGGCCGCGTCATACCGTCTCTAGGCGCTGTCGTGGCGCACGCTCTCGACTTCCTGCTCCAGCTTTTCCAGGAACATCCACTCGCGCACGGCCTTGGCCGCAGCCGCGACATCATTCTGCTGGTCCAGCAATACCGTCAGGCGCACCTGGGCCGCATCGCGTGCCTGCGCCAGCTCCTGCGCCAACGCCTCCAGCGCCGCGGCATCCTTGCCCTGGCGAGCATCATCGAGCTGCTCACGCCACTCAAGCTGCTGCATCAGGAAGGCAGGACTCATCGCCGTGTTGGTTTCGACCTGCAGGTCGACCCCTTGTGATTCGCACAGATAACGAGCCCGCGCCAGCGGATTGCGCAACACGCGGTAAGCCTCGTTGGCACGCGCCGCCCATTGCATGGCCACGCGTTTGGCCGCCGGCGTTGCCGTGGCGTAACGGTCCGGGTGCACTTGCGAGGAAACCGCCAGCCAGGCCTTTTCCAGCGCCGCCAGATCAATCTCGTAGCGGCGCGGCAAGCCGAACAGGCCAAAGTGATCGTTATCCGCAGTCAAGGTCACACCGTGAACGACTCGCCGCAGCCGCAGGTCGCCTTTTCATTGGGGTTATTGAACTTGAAGCCTTCATTCAGACCTTCACGGCCGTAATCCAACTCCGTGCCATCCAGGTAGGACAAGCTTTTGGGGTCGACGAACACCTTCACGCCGAAACTCTCGAACACATTGTCCGTCGGTTCCGGTGCATCGACATACTCCAGCTTGTAGGCCATGCCGGAGCAGCCGGTGGTACGGACCCCCAGGCGCAGGCCGACACCCTTGCCGCGTTTCCGCAAGAACTTGTCGATGTGTTCCGCCGCTTTCGAGGTAAGGGTAACAGCCATGGCTCAGCTCGCGTGTTTGTCCTGGTAATCCTTGATCGCCGCCTTGATGGCGTCCTCTGCAAGAATGGAGCAGTGGATTTTAACCGGCGGCAATGCCAGTTCCTGGGCGATCTCGGTGTTGCGAATGGCTGCTGCCTCGGCCAGCGTCTTGCCCTTGACCCATTCCGTGATCAGGGAGCTGGAGGCGATGGCGGAACCGCAACCATAGGTCTTGAAGCGCGCATCTTCGATCACGCCTTCTTCGTTGACGCGAATCTGCAACTTCATGACGTCGCCACAGGCAGGCGCGCCGACCATGCCGGTACCCACCTTGTCGTCGTCCTTGTCAAAGGAACCGACGTTACGGGGGTTTTCGTAGTGATCCAGTACTTTGTCGCTATATGCCATGATGATCTCCTTGGACGGCCCTTTCAGGCCATCAGTGCGCCGCCCACTGGACGGAATTCAAATCTATGCCTTCCTTGGCCATTTCCCACAACGGTGACATGTCGCGCAGCTTGCCCACGCGGCCCTTGACCAGGGCAATGGCGGTGTCGATCTCTTCCTGGGTGGTGAAGCGGCCCAGCGTGAAGCGGATGGAGCTATGCGCCAGCTCATCGTTACGGCCCAGCGCACGCAGCACATAGGAAGGCTCCAGGCTGGCGGAAGTGCAGGCCGAGCCGCTGGAAACAGCCAGTTCCTTGAGCGCCATGATCAGCGATTCGCCCTCGACATAGTTGAAGCTGATGTTGAGGTTGGCGCAGACGCGATGCTCCATGCTGCCATTGACGTAGGTTTCTTCAATATCGCGCAGGCCATTGAGCAGGCGGTCGCGCAGCGCGCCGATACGGGCGTTGTCGCTAGCCATTTCCTCACGGGCCAGGCGGAACGATTCGCCCATGCCGACGATCTGGTGCGTGGCCAGCGTACCGGAACGGAAACCACGCTCGTGGCCACCGCCATGCATCTGCGCCAGGATGCGCACACGCGGCTTGCGGCGCACGTACAGCGCACCGATACCCTTGGGGCCATAAGTCTTGTGGGCGCAGAAGGACATCAGGTCGACCTTCAGCTTTTGCATGTCGATGTTGACCTTGCCCGTTGCCTGGGCGGCATCCACGTGGAAAATGATGCCACGCTCGCGGCAAATTTCGCCGATGGTTTCGATGTCCTGGATCACGCCGATTTCGCTGTTCACATACATGATGGAAACCAGCGAGGTATCCGGGCGCAGCGCCGCCTTGAAAACGTCCAGATCAACCAGACCGTCGTCCTTGACGTCCAGGTAGGTCACTTCGAAACCCAGGCGTTCCATTTCACGGCAGGTATCCAGCACGGCCTTGTGCTCGGTCTTGACCGTGATGATGTGCTTGCCCTTGTCGGCGTAGAAATGCGCCGCGCCCTTGATGGCGAGGTTGTCGGATTCCGTTGCGCCGGACGTCCAGATGATTTCACGCGGGTCCGCATTGATCAGCTTGGCAACTTCTGCACGGGCATTCTCGACGGCTTCCTCGGCTTCCCAGCCATAGGCGTGGGAACGGGAAGCGGGATTGCCATAATGCACGCCCAGGTAAGGCACCATTTTTTCGATCACACGCGGATCGACTGGCGTGGTTGCAGCGTTATCAAGATAGATGAGGCGGTTGGTAGTCATGAAAAGCTCCGGAAATTCTGGACATCAGGCCACGGCGTGCGTTGCGGCAGCCTTGTTTGCCGCGGGGCGGCAGGATGATTTCTCGACCCGGACCGCAGTGGCTACCCCGTGCTCCGCTTCCTGGCTGGCTTCCTGCAGCATGCGCATGCGATGCTGGTCAACCAGATCCTGTAGCGAAACGGAATCAAGGTAATCCACCATTTTCCGGTTCAGCGTGGACCACAGCTCGTGCGTCATGCACTTGCCGGAGCGGCCATCCTTGCCGCTGCTGCAGTCGCGCTTGCCGCCACAGCTGGTGGCATCCAACGGTTCGTCAACAGCGAAGATGATGTCGGCAACCGTGACCTTGCGCGCCACGCGAGCCAGCGAGTAACCGCCGCCCGGGCCGCGCATGCTCTCCACCAATTCATGGCGGCGCAGCTTGCCGAACAATTGCTCCAGATAGGAAAGCGAGATGTTCTGCCGCTGACTGATGGCGGCCAGCGTTACGGGACCGCTATGCTGGCGCAAGGCCAGATCTATCATGGCGGTCACGGCAAAACGACCCTTGGTGGTCAAGCGCATGACAAACTCCTGTGATCAGCCGAACCCGCGTTTGCATGCACTGGCCCGGCGCTATTCCCGAGTGATTAACTCAAGTATACCGAATTCCCGAGTGTCTTGCTAGGATTAACAGGCCAGAAAAAGCCGCGTTCGACGCGGCCTCTCAATACAGGAGCCAGATCAGCCGGAAACGACTCAGGCTGCCTGGTACTGCGTCACCCGCTTGCGCAGGAAATCCAGCATGCCCTGACAGGCATCTTCAATGTAGTCCAGCGTTTTGCCAAAGCCTTCCGGGCCCCCATAGTAGGGGTCGGGTACTGTTGCTTCTTCATGCTCATTGGCAAAGCTCATCAGCAGACGCAGCTTGTGCTGATAGGCGCGAGGACAGACCTGCTTGAGCGCAGTGAGGTTTTCCCAATCCATGGCCAGCACCAGGTCGTAATCCTGGAAATCCTGCGACGTCACCTGACGCGCACGCTGATGGGAAATATCGTAGCCACGCTTGCGCGCCGCGGCTTGAGCGCGCGCATCTGGAGCCTCGCCGACGTGGTAGTCGTGGGTGCCGGCGGAATCGACGCCAATCAGCCGGGAAAGACCGGCATCATTAATCAAATGCCGGAAAACACCCTCCGCACTGGGCGATCTGCAAATGTTGCCCATGCAGATGAAAAGTACCTTGGTCATCATGGGGCGTAAGTGTGCGGGAAAACCCCCAACATGGCAAGCGTTTTTTAGCCATTTCCGGTCTTGTGAACCGCTGCGAAATAACGAAAAAAACAGCGGAAAATCACGCAAAAAGCAGCCATACCGCATCTTGCCACTCCCCTGCCGCGAACCCGCCAAATCACCCCTTCGGGGCCCACCGCCACCGCGCCGGGCAGCACTGCCGCAAGGCCGCCACAATAATGCAACAAATAACACGGCGGGCACCCGCCGCCATTTTCTGTTTCCCGGCCCCGCCATTCGGGAAAAATCACGGCGTCGCCATAGATGAAAAGCATGACTCCATGAAGACAGAATTTGACACTTCTTTCATGCCAGGTTGATATTTGACACGAATTTTATGACTATCCCAATGACGGCCCATATAAAAAAGGATTAGCCTATATAGTAACGGATGGAAATCATTTCCCCGTAA
The DNA here is from genome assembly GCF_048595715.1 of Kerstersia gyiorum. Lineage (NCBI taxonomy): Bacteria > Pseudomonadati > Pseudomonadota > Betaproteobacteria > Burkholderiales > Alcaligenaceae > Kerstersia > Kerstersia gyiorum. Next base: position 1,520,655 of record NZ_CP169556.1, on the reverse strand, counting down.
TCCCGTGCCGGGCTGTGCGGGATGTCGCCCCAGGCATTTTGCGTAACGACCTCGCGTTTCCGGCCCGGCCCGCCTTGATAGTGCTTTTGGCCCGTGCCTTTGGCCGTATTTGTGGCCCATTCCGCCATCCATCAGGAGTAAACTCAATGAGTACGAAAATGAATCGCATTGCAATCGGTGCTATCGCCGCTTCCCTGCTGGCCCTGGCTGCCTGCGAGCAAAAATCCAATTCCTCGCCGGCGCCTACCCCCGCGCCCGCGCCCAGCAGCAGCGCCCCGGCACCCGCCCCCGCCCCTGTGACCCCCGCCCCTGAAGTCACCCCGGCCCCGGCACCTGAAACCAGCCAGGCACCGGGTGCAGCGTCCGGCAGCAGCGTGCAGGACAGTGTCAGCAACGGCATTGAAAAGGCCAAGGAAGCAACTGGCGAAGCTGCGCAAAAGACCCAGGACGCTATCAGCTCGGCCACCGAGCAGACCAAGGAAGGCGCCCAGCAACTGACCCAGAGCGCCAAGGAAAAAGCAGAGGCCCTGCAAAACAACATCAGCAGCGCCACTGAGCAACACAAGGCGGAAACCGACAAGGTCGGCAGCACCCAGGACGGCATCAGCGCCGCCACCGAAGCCACCAAGGACTGATCCTTCGTCTGCTTCGCATGGTCTGGCTGAACACGACCATCCCCGCCACGGCAGCACCGTCCACGGTGCTGCCGTTTTTCATGCCCCCTTAAGCGGAGCAATGTACCGGGCAGCGCCTCGGCGCTTGCACACTATGATTTTTATGCTATAGTTTATTTCTTGACTGCAAGATCGCCCGCTCAATGATGGCGAACACAGCGAGTCGGGCGCATTAGCTCAGTTGGTTAGAGCGACGGAATCATAATCCGCAGGTCCGGGGTTCGAGTCCCTGATGCGCCACCAGAAATTTCAAAGGCCAGTCTTGCAAAAGACTGGCCTTTTTGTTGTGCATCCTTTGTTGCGCTTATCCCTGTCGTCCGTAGGCGACTGCGTGCGTTTTCTGACGCTCCAGCACCGCCAGCCCGGCGCCATGCCAGCCCCTGCTGGCGTAGCATGTGAATTCCTGCCTCAGGAACAACCGGGAACCCGACAGCATCCCGGCTATGGCCCTGCACTCTCGGAATAGCACCCATGACACTGCTCGTAACTGGCGGCGCCGGCTTCATCGGCAGCAACTTCATCCTTGAATGGCTGACCCGGCACGAAGAACCGGTCGTCAACCTGGATATCCTGGGCTATGCCGGCAACCTGGAAAACCTGGCCACCGTCCGCCATGACCCGCGTCACATTTTCGTGCAGGGCGACATCCGCGACCGTGCCACTGTCGCCCGGCTCCTGGCTGACTACCAGCCCAGAGCCATCGTGCACTTTGCCGCCCAAACCCACGTGGACCGGTCCATCGACGACCCCGGCGCCTTTTTGCAAGCCAATGTCGATGGCACCTTCACACTGCTGGAATCCTGCCGCCAATACTGGCGCCGCCTGCCCGCAGCCCAGTGCGATGCATTCCGTTTCCTGCACATATCCACAGACGAAGTCTATGGTTCGCTCCCGCCTTCGGCAGCGCCCGCGACCGAAAACCACCCATACCAGCCCAGCAGCCCCTATTCGGCCAGCAAGGCGGCAAGCGACCATCTGGTCATGTCGTGGCACCGGACATATGGTTTGCCCACACTGATCTCGCATTGCTCGAACAATTACGGGCCGCGCCAGTTTCCCGAGAAACTGATCCCGCTGTTCCTGCGCCTGGCACTGGCTGGCGCGCCGCTGCCGCTTTACGGCAACGGCCTGCAGCAGCGGGACTGGCTGCATGTTGCCGACCATTGCGCCGCCTTGCGCCTTTTGCTGGCACAAGGCCAGCCCGGGCAGCGCTATAACATCGGCAGCGGCCAGGAAAGCAGCAATCTGGACATGGCCCAGACCTTATGCGCACTGCTGGACCAGCGGCTGCCGCGTCCTGACAGCCAGCCTTACGCCCGGCAGATCCAGCACGTAGCGGACCGCCCCGGGCATGACACACGCTATGCGCTGGACACGAAGAAAATCCGTACCCAGCTGGACTGGCAGGCCCGCACGCCCCTGGCGCACGGCCTGGCTTCGACCGTCGATTGGTATCTGGCACATCGCCAATGGATGGAGCGCGTGCCTGAGATAGGCGCCATTGCCTGGCGCCAGAACAACAACAGCCCGGCTGATTCAGGGCCAGCCCGCCCATGAAGCCCATTCTGCTATTCGGCGCCCAGGGTCAACTGGGCCGCGCACTGGCAGCACGGCTGGCCCAAGACCCGCCCTCCGGGCTGCCTGTTTTTACCCTCGAAACGTTCAACCGGACGCACTGCGATTTGCGCTCTGCCACCCGCCTTGGAGCCCTGATCCGCGAACGCCAGCCCTGGGCCATCATCAACGCCGCAGCCTTCACCGCCGTCGACCTCGCGCAGGCCAAGCCCGACCTGGCCCATGCCATCAACGCCCACGCCGTCGCGGCAATGGCGGCGGCTGCCGCCAGCAGCGGTGCCTGGATGGTGCATTTCTCTACGGATTATGTCTTCGATGGCGCGCAGCCGGCCGCCTACCGCGAAACGGATACGGCTGCCCCGCTTTCCGTCTATGGACGCAGCAAGCTGGCTGGGGAGCAGGCTGTTATCGCCAGCGGCTGCCGACACCTGGTTTTTCGTACCAGTTGGCTTTACAGCGCAGGGCCCGGAAACTTCCTGGGCACCATCCTCCGGCGCCTGCGGCAGCATCCCGAAGACAGTCTGAACGTCGTGGCCGATGTCCATGGCACGCCAAACAGCGCCCGACGCATTGCTTCGGCTGCTCTCGATGCCCTGGCGCTGTGCCTGCAGCCAACACCGGCCGCTGCCGGCGGACGTTATCATCTGAGTGCCAGCGGCCGTACCAGTTGGTATGACTATGCCAGCTTCGCCGCCCGGCAAGCCAGCGCACTGGGACTGCTGCCCGCAGGGAGTGCAGCCCGCATTCACCCCATCGCCGCCAGCGCATGGAAGGCCCCCGCGCCCCGCCCGCCGCAATCACAACTGGACAACACTCGTTTCCAGCAAGCGTTCGGCCTGTTGCTTCCCGATTGGCGCAATGATCTGAGCCAGACCCTGGAGCAAATTGCCCGTGAACCTGATTGGCTGACTTCCCCACCATGACAGACCAGACCCACCCCCGCAAAGGCATCCTGCTGGCTGGCGGCGCCGGCACACGCCTGCATCCTGCGACCTTGGCCATTTCCAAACAGCTGCTGCCTGTCTACGACAAGCCCATGGTCTATTACCCCCTGACCACACTGATGCTGGCAGGCATCCGGGAAATCCTGCTGATCAGCACGCCAGGCGATACGCCCTTGTTCCAGCGCCTGCTGGGTGATGGCAGCCAATGGGGACTGACAATCCGCTACGCCGTCCAGGACGAGCCGCGCGGCATTGCCGAATCCCTGCTCATTGCCCGCTCGTTCCTGGGCGGACGTGCTTGCGCCCTGGTGTTGGGTGACAATATTTTCCATGGTCATGACCTGGCTCCCTTGCTGCGCCGCTGCAGCAGCCAGACGGACCAATCCACCGTGTTCGCGTATCGGGTACAGGATGCCCAGCGCTATGGCGTGGTGGAATTCGATACGCATGGCACGGCGGTTTCCATCGAAGAAAAGCCCAGCCACCCCAAATCGGACTACGCCGTCACCGGCCTGTACTTCTATGATGCCAGCGCCCCCGACAGGGCCAGGGAATTGCGCCCCTCCCCGCGCGGAGAACTGGAGATCACCGACCTCAACCTGTCCTATCTGGCGCAACGTAAACTGCACGTCGAAACCCTGGGGCGCGGCTATGCCTGGCTGGACACCGGCACACACGACGCCTTGCTGGACGCCAGCCAATTCATCGCCACCCTGGAAAAGCGCCAGGGCCTGAAAGTCGCCTGCCCCGAGGAAATCGCCTACCGCCTGGGCTACATAGACGCCGCCCAGTTGCACCGGCTGGCGGCTGCCATGCCCAACAGCCCCTACGGCCGCTATCTTGCCGCACTGCCTGACGCGCGGATATTCTGATGAAAATCGAAACCACCAGCTTGCCAGGGGTGAAACTGCTAAGCCCCGAATTTCATGCCGATGAACGCGGCTACTTCCTGGAAAACGTAAACCTGCGCCAGCTGCGCGCTGCGCTGGCCCTGCCGGACCTGGCGTTCGTGCAGGAAAACCTGTCGCAATCCCGGCATGGCGTCCTACGCGGACTGCATTTCCAGCGCGCCCCTCATGCGCAAGGCAAGCTCATCAGCGTCACGGCAGGAGAAATCTTCGATGTCGCGGTCGACATCCGCCGGGATTCAGCAACATTCGGCCAATGGACCGGCGCCATTCTTTCTGCACGCAACCGCCGCCTGCTCTGGATTCCTCCCGGGTACGCGCATGGCTTCCTGGTACTGTCGGGCAGCGCGGATTGCCTGTACCGCACGACCAGTTACTGGCATGCCCCGGCAGAAGGCAGCATACGCTGGAATGACCCGGCGCTGGCCATCAGCTGGCCCCTCAGCGTGCCGCCCGTGCTGTCGGCCCGGGACCAGGCCGCCCCCCTGTTACGCGACGCCTTGCTATAGATCCGCTTTTGCCTGGCGCAAGCGGCAACTACCGCCAGGCCAGGCAGGCCGCGCCACCAGCATGGCATCAGCAAGCACAACAGCAAGCAAGCCTAGATGCCCTGCCCCGCCAACGGCAGACAGAGATGCAGCAGACCGAACACGGCTGCGCCTGCCAGGGTCGGCCCGGCAATGCCCCCGAAACAGCGCTTAAGTACCAGGATTACGCCCAGCGACAACAGCACCGCCAGCGTACGCCAGACATCCGGGTGCTGCGCGACCATGGGCCAGAACGATACCGCCAGCAAGGCGGCAATGGCAGCCGGACCAATGCCGCGCAACAGACGCTGGGCCAAGCCGTCCGCCGCTGCCGTATTGCGCGCGGCTGCCTTGCCACGCATGGGCAGCCAGCGGATCAGGAATGTGCCCAAACCGCACAGAATAACGATCCAATCACTTTCGCTCATGCCGGCTCCTGGCTGCGCCGCGTCGGGACCAGGCCGGAGGCCGCGCCTAGCAACATACCGAGCGCCAGCGCATGGTATCCGGGCAGCCACTGCAACAACAACACGCAGGCGCAAGCCGTGATCACGACGACGCGCCAGTTTTTCAGCACGCCGATTTCCAGCAACAAGGCAAAAAACAGGCCCGGCAGGATAAATGACAGCGCGGCCTGCAAGGCAACCGGGGGATGCTCGAAATAACCGCCCAGCGCCACCCCCAGCACCGTGCCCAGCACCCAGGAAGCATAGGCGCCGGTCTGCAGCCCCAGGTACCAGCGTTCACGCTGCGCTTCTGGCACATCGGCCATGCGGGTCATCGAGGCCGCGAACACTTCATCGGTCAACCCGAATGCCAGCACCGGAGTGGGCAGATTGCCATCGGCAGGACGGCGGTACTTCCCCCACAGCGAAGGGCCGTAGAACAAATGGCGCGCGTTCATCAGCAACACAGTCGGCAAAGCCGTCAACAGGCCGGCGCCGGAAGCCAGCAAGGGGATCAGCACGAACTGGCTGGCGCCTGCATAGACCACCACGGACAGCATCAGCGTCGTCAGGGGCGACAAGCCGGCCTGCAATGCAGCCAGGCCGAATGAAAAAGCGATCGGCAGGTAGCCCGCCGCAATGGAAAGGCTGACGAACAGCCCTCTGGAAAAAGCTCGCATGGGATGAAATCAAGGTTCTTTGCCGGCCTGAGCGGCCAACCTGGAATCATACCGCCGGGCAGCTCTCCTGAATATGCACGCAGCTTAGAAGCTTATTCTTGCCGGCTTGCCCCGTCAGGCAGGAAACGGGCCGCATGCGCAGGCGTCCCATGGGCAGCCTTTTGCCAGTGGCGAAAGCCCCCTCCTCCCCGTCAAGCGAAAACCCACTGAAAATTCAGCCAGCATTCAGCTTTTGGTTTAATATTGATTCTCATTTTGGATATAAGCCCAGGATAGCGTCACGAAGAGCGCAGATCCATACAGGAACGCGGCAGACCGCAAGCGTCAACCCGTATCTGTCTGAAGCCCCTCCTGGATACGACCTTATTTCCGGGTTTGCCGGAACCACAGCGCCAGGCACAGGCTGTGCCGCCGCACCTCTATTATGGAGATCAACGATGCCGTCACGCCGTTCCGTCTTTGCCTTGACCCAAGCCGTCGTCCTGATGGGCTCGCTGGGCTATAGCGTCCTTGCCAGCGCAGCTGGCGACGTCAACCTTTACACCACGCGCGAACCCGGCCTGATCCAGCCCTTGCTGGATAAATTCACCGAACAAAGCGGCATCAAGGTCAACACCGTATTCGTCAAGGACGGGCTTGCGGAACGCGTGAAAGCCGAGGGCGAGCGCTCGCCCGCCGACGTGCTGATGACCGTGGATGTCGGCAACCTGCTGGATCTGGTCGATAACGGCGTGACACAGGCAACCCGCTCCGCCGTGCTGGAAGAAGCCATTCCTGCCAACCTGCGCAGCCCCGAAGGCCAGTGGTTCACGCTATCGCTGCGCGACCGGGTCCTCTACGCCGACAAAGACCTCGCGCTGGAATCCTTCAACTATGAAGACCTGGCCAAACCGGAATGGAAAAACCGGGTGTGCATCCGTTCGGGCCAGCACCCCTACAACGTTGCATTGATCGCCGCCTATATTGCCCACCACGGCCCGGAAGCTGCGGAGCAATGGCTCTCGGGTGTCAAATCCAATCTGGCCCGCAAGGCCACTGGCGGTGACCGCAACGTTGCGCGGGACATCCTGGGGGGCATTTGCGATATCGGCATTGCCAATGCCTACTACGTTGGCCAGATGCGCTCCGCCAAGGAAGGCTCGGACGACCGCAAATGGGGCGACGCCATCAAGGTCATACGCCCCACCTTCAGCAACGGCGGCACCCACGTCAATATCAGTGGCGCCGCCGTGGCCAAGCACGCGCCCAACCATGACAACGCCGTCAAGCTGCTTGAATTCCTGGTGTCCGACGATGCCCAGAGCCTATACGCCCAGGCCAACTTCGAATATCCCGTGAAAGCAGGTGTCGCGCTGGACCCGATCGTCGCCAGCTTCGGCGAACTGCAGGTCGATACGCTCTCGCTGCCGGAAATCGCCAAGCACCGCAAGCAGGCCAGCGAACTGGTGGACAAGGTCGGCTTCGACCAATAACCATCGCCGGACCTGACCGACGTGCACCATTTTCGGCGCCGCTGGCGCCCGGTCTGGTTGTTGCTGGGGCTGGCCACGCTGCTGGCCGCCTGCGTCCTGGCACCCCTGGCTTCGCTGGCCTGGGAAGCCAGCCAGGGCAGCGCAGGCCTCTGGCAACACCTGGGACGCAACGTACTGCCCGCCGCCGCCAGCAATACCATCGTGTTGCTGGCGGGCGTCGGGCTTCTGACGACGGTCCTGGGCGCAGGCTGCGCCTGGCTGGTAAGCGCCTATCGCTTCCCTGGCCAGGCGATTCTTTCGTGGGCGCTGCTGCTGCCCCTGGCCGTGCCCACCTATATCGTGGCATACGCCTACCTGGACCTGCTACACCCGCTCGGGCCGATCCAGGAAACCCTGCGCAACCTGCTGGGCTACGATTCCCCCCGACAATTCCGCCTGCCGGACATCCGCTCCCTGGGCGGGGCCATTCTGCTGCTGGGCTTCGTCCTGTATCCCTATGTTTACCTGACGGCGCGCATGATGTTCCAGACTCAGGCCGCCGGCCTGCTGGAGGCAGCACGCACCCTGGGCGCCACACGCCGGGGCGCCTTTTTCCGGGTAGCCCTGCCACTGGCCCGGCCGGCCGTCGCCGTCGGCGCCAGCCTGGCGCTGCTCGAAACACTCAATGACATAGGCGCCTCGGAATTCCTGGGGGTCCAGACCCTGACCGTCGCCGTCTACAACACCTGGGTCAGCCGTTCGGATCTCGCCGGTGCCGCGCAGATTGCGCTGTCCATGCTGCTGCTGGTCGTACTGCTGATCTGGCTGGAACGGCACGCGCGCCGCCGCCAACGCTACGCCACCACCCAGCGGCCGCGCCCCATGCAGCCCACCCGGGTGGCAGGCTGGCGGGGCTGGCTGCTGTGCGCCATCGCCAGCCTGCCCGTCCTGCTGGGTTTCGTCTTGCCGGCTGCCTATCTGCTGCAACAGACGCTGCGCTACTTCGACCGCCATGGCGCGCTCTCGCAGCAACTGGCGGCCAGCGCCATCAACACCATCAGCGTGGCGGCAGTCGCAACCCTGCTGACGCTGGCCGCCGGCCTGCTCCTGGCGGCCGCCCGGCGCCTGGCCCCTGGCCGCCATGACGAGCGCCTGGGCCTGTTGGCGTTGCGCATCGGCAGCCTGGGCTATGCCGTGCCCGGCACGATCGTGGCGATCGGCCTGTTGGCCCCGATGGCCTGGGTGGACCAGGGCATCAATGGCATCACTGCCTTCTGGGGCGACACGCCGCAGCTATGGTTGATGGGCAGCACCGCTGCACTGGTCCTGGCTTATCTCATCCGCTTTCTTGCCATTGCCGCTGGCGGCATTGAAGCCGGCTATGCCCGCATCCCGCCCGCCCTGGACCGCGCCGCCCGCAGCCTGGGGGAGGACGAAACCGGTGTGCTGCGCCGCGTCCATCTGCCATTGCTGCGGCCCGCATTGTTCAGCGCTGCGCTACTGGTGTTTGTCGACACCATGAAGGAACTCCCGGCCACGCTGCTGCTGCGCCCCCTCAACTTCGAAACGCTGGCAACCTGGCTGTATGCAGAAGCCGCTCGCGGCACCTATGAAGAAGGTGCTGTCGCTGCGCTGGCCATCGTCGCGGCAGGCCTGCTGCCTGTCATCCTGCTGGCCCGCGCCGGCAGCCGTCCCGTCATCGCGCCATGATCACTACGCCGTATCTTTCGCTGGAACAGATAACCCTGGCCTACCCCGGCCGTCCCGTCCTTGCGGACTTCAGCCTGCAGCTGGAACGCGGACACCTGGGCGCCCTGCTGGGCGCCTCCGGTTGCGGCAAAAGCACAGTGTTGCGCGCCATCGCCGGCTTCGAGCCGGTACATGCCGGCCGCATCACGCTGGAGGGTCGCCTTCTTGCCGGCGACGGCCGGAACGTCCCTCCCGAAGAGCGCCAGATTGGCATGATGTTCCAGGACTACGCCCTGTTTCCGCACCTGTCTCTGGCAAACAACATCGGCTTCGGCCTGCGGCGGCTGCCACGCGTTCAGCAGCAACGGCGCATCGCCCAAATGCTGGAACTGGTCGGACTGACCGGCCTGGGCCCAGCCTTTCCGCATGAAATATCGGGTGGCCAGCAGCAACGCGTGGCGCTGGCACGCGCCCTGGCCCCGGAACCCAGCCTGCTGCTGCTGGACGAACCCTTTTCCAACCTGGACACACTGACCCGCGAGCGGCTGGCCTTCGATGTCCGGGACATCCTCAAGGACAGCGGCGCCACGGCATTGCTGGTCACGCACAACCAGGCCGAAGCCTATGCCATGGCGGATCGCATGGGCATCATGATAGGCGGTACGCTACGCCAATGGGGCAGCCCCAGGGAGCTCAGCAATCAACCGGTGGACGATGCCGTGGCCGAATTCCTGGGCCTGCAGGACAATCTGGCCAGCCAGCGCGCGGCGGCACGCCAGCGCGCTTCTTGAGCCAACGCTGGTAAAGCTTCAGCCCCTGGCGCCGACTTCCCAATCCGTCGGCCCGGCGGCCGGGAACAGGCGTGCGCCCTGCTTGGTCTTGCGCGGCACGGGATTCGCAGGCCGCGCGGGCTCCCCCTTGCGCAGGAATACGGCGTCGGCCGAACACAGATGCAGCAGCAGCGCCGCGACCACCGGCAGCACGCGGGCCGTCTGTTCCGCCCCGTGTGTCGCATCCGCCTCGTCCATGCCTGCCTGATTGGCCTGACTTTCCCGTTCCGACTCCTCAATGGCGCCCTGCACGGCGGCAGCCAGCGTCGGCACACCCAGGTCAACCACCAGGGGCGTCAGCCCGGTATCCTCGTCCAGCAGCAGGCGCAATTCCAACGCGCCATTATTGATGTCATGTTCAAGATGCGCCCACACGCCATGCAGGCCCTGGTCCAATTCCGGCGTTTCAATATAGACGCCCCACTCCGGCAGGGTGAACAAGGCTTCGCAGGAAACCTCCAGGCTGGCCGGCGCCTGCTGCAGAGATGCCAGCAGCCCGGGCTGGAAACGGTAGATTCCCTGCGTCATGCGCCAGGCGCCCAATGCGGCCAGGCGGGAAACGTCCAGCAAGGACGCCAGGTTATGGATCTCCTTGCCCCCATGTTTGGCGCGCGCCACGATGGCGTACCAGCCGCCCAGGGGCAAATAGCACCAATCCTGCCAATGCGGCTTGCCGGGTTGGCCGTTGATCGAGCGGAACAGCTCGGCCTTCTTCCAGGCTTCGGGATAGGCAGCGGCGGCAGTAGACAAGGCCTCGCAGGCGCGGTGGGTTTTTCTTTGGATTTGGGGCATAGATCGCAGCCGGCATCCGTTCTGGCACATTGTGACAAACGGCATGACAGCAAAACTTGAATGAAAGCAGGGATTTTACGGGAGCCTGGCCCGGCGCGCTGCAAATACGCCCGGCCAGGACCGAGCCGCCACGCCCGCGCTGTTACCATTACGGATTGCCGGGCACCCTTACACGGTCGACGCCCCCAAACCGGCCGACCGGCCCTCCCGACACCCATCATCATCAAGAGGTCAAGCGCTCCCATGAAACTTGCAGCCTGGAACGTGAATTCCCTGAAAGTCCGACTGCCGCAGGTCATCGACTGGCTCAACACAAACCCGGTCGACGCCCTGTGCCTGCAGGAGCTCAAGCTGGAGGACGACAAGTTCCCGCTCGCCGCCTTCACCGAACTGGGTTACCACGCCGCCTGGGCCGGCCAGAAAACCTACAATGGCGTGGCCCTTATCTCGCGCCAGCCCGGTGCCGATATCGTACGCAACATCCCCGGCTTTGAAGACCCCCAACGCCGCCTGGTCGCCGCCACCCTGCCCGACCCGGCTGGCGGGGAAATCCGTGTCGTCAGCGTCTACTGCCCGAACGGCCAGGCACTGGACAGCGAAAAATATCCCTACAAACTGAGCTGGTTTGCCGCCCTGCACGAATGGCTGCGCGAAGAACTGAGCCGCTATCCCAAACTGGCCATCCTTGGCGACTACAACATCGCCCCGGACGATCGCGACGTCCACGATCCCGCCAAATGGGAAGGCCAGGTACTGGTATCGCCGCCGGAGCGCGCCGCCTGGACACAGCTGCTGGACCTTGGGTTGAGCGACTCCTTCCGCCTCTTTGAGCAACCGGAAAAAAGCTTCAGCTGGTGGGACTACCGCCAGGGCGCCTTCCGCCGCAATGCCGGCCTGCGCATCGACCACGTCCTGATCTCCGATGCCCTGAAGGACCGCTGCATCGCCAGCCTGATCGACAAGGCACCGCGCGCCAACGAACAACCCTCGGACCACGCCCCTGTCGTGGCCGAACTGAAAATCTGAACCTGAAGACAGCCAGACATCGGCGCAAAATTCTCCGCGCCGATGCTTGCCAAGCTGAAATGGCAGGCATATAATTTATCTCTTCATTGGGGCGGTAGCTCAGCTGGGAGAGCGTCGCGTTCGCAATGCGAAGGTCGGGAGTTCGATCCTCCTCCGCTCCACCAAAATTCCCAGTTAAAAAGGCACCACATTTTCGAATGTGGTGCCTTTTCTGCTTTTCAGGCCCGATTGCTTATTTCCGCCCAGGCCCCATCTGCAAAGATGCGCAGTACCGACCTTCGGATGTCAGCGTCCCCAGTCAGCAAACCGCTCACCGGGGTTCAAGTACCTGGAAAGTTATTCGAACTTGAAGATTTTCTTCCAGTCGTTTTTCATGCTGATGATGGACCAGTTCTTGCTGACGGCTTCGTCATACAGGTTCTGAGTGAAGGTGCCGACCTGCGTGTCGGGCAGGCCCTGGGCCGGGCCATAGGCGTATTCGCGCTTGGCATCGTCATGGAACACCAGCATGCCCATGCGGCGGCCGGGGCCGCTGGTGGTGTATTCCAGCATTTCTCGGTCACCCGTGGAGTTGCCGGCGGAGAAATGCGGCCGCTTGCCGATGAACAGGCCGATGCCCCTGGCCTTGCCACCAAAGTCGTCATTGAAGAACAGCGACGGTTGCAACGCCAGGAATGCCTTGCCGTCCTGGTCGTACTTGAATTGGGTGCCGAACGAGGTGCCGGCAATTTGTTCGACGGGGATGCCATAGACCGAGTCGCTGTAGGTACGAACGAAGTCCTGGCCTCCACCGGTGACGATATAGGTCTTGTAGCCATTGGCGCGCAGGTATTCCATCAATTCCAGCATGGGCTGGTAGATCAGGTCGGTATAGGGCCGTCCCCAGCGCGGGTCGCGTGCGGTGGCCAGCCATTTTTCGACGTCGGCCTGGTATTCCTCGACGCTGAGGCCGTCCTGCGCAAGAACGGCGATGCGGAAGATTTCTGCGGTCGATAGCACACTGATTTTCTTCATGTCACCGCTCAGGACCGTTTTGAACGGTTCCTGGTCGGCGTATGAAGGGTTCTTGCTGACGAGCTCGTTGGTCTTGCTCAGTATGTACAGATACTGGGAATACAGCGGGTGTTCCACCCACAGCGTGCCATCCTGGTCGAATGTGGCAATGCGATCTTTCTGGATGACAAAATCCTTGGAGCCCTCGGTGGTCGTGTCCTTGACGAATTCCAGGATGTTGCGTTTGGTCGTGCCCTCGTTCCAGGAAGGCAAGGGATCGGCGACGACTGCTGCCGGCGCCGCATTTTCCGCATGGACGGCAGGCAGTACAGCCAACAACAGCACCGCCGTGACACAGCGCGAGAACTGACGAATCATAGCCACATCCTTTTTTGAAATGAAACCTGAACCGGCATTATTCATGCCCAATCATTTCAATATAGCTGTCGCCGCGATTCTTTTCACGACATTGGTGCCGGCAATCGGCATAACCATCAAAAAGAAAGAAAAAACGACAGTGCAAGAAAAGAATGCCTCGTATTCTCAGACGTTCTGGATGCGAGGCAATCGACAGGAAGGTTTCATCAATGAAAAACGTGTATTCATTCCAGCTCCCTGCTGCCAATTACCGATGGTCAGTCCTTTACTAGCCGGCCTTGATCGTCAAGCCAGGCGAGGCCAATGGATTTGCTATTTATAACAGCCTCAGGAATACGGGATTTTCCTGGTTTGAATTGACCCATTACAGGCTTTCGATTCGTTTTTTTGCCCTGGCTGCCGCCTGTTGCACCATGACATGAGGATGAGTTTCGCAGCGCTCCACCAATGGCATCAACTGCCGGGCCGGACGCGCAGCGATCTGACGGCAAATGGCTTCCGGCACATACAGGTCTTCATCGCGCACCAGCAAGGCCAAGGCCGGCACATCGGAGAGATCCATTGAAGGAATGAGCGCCGGCAGCACATCCTCTGCGTCCTGCGTCGCCAGAAAATGCTGGCAGAACTGTTGCAATGCCGCCTGGTCGGTTGCCTGCCAAGCCTCGCCGGGCGCGACATCTTCCAGCATGCCCCCGGCAGCGCAGGCCTGCCTGGCTGCCGCCAGAAAAGCGTCGATATCCGCATAGACGATGCGGCTGTCGCCATCGTGCGTCAAGTAGAGCACGGCACCCCGCAAGGCTGCGCATCCAATGACGAAGTGGTGGCTGCTGGTGCCCGGGTCGTCAACGATGATGCCTTGCAGCACCTGAACCAAGGGATGGAAACTGCGGAATTGTTCCGTCTGCGCAATGGCGTCCGGCGAGGTGAACAGGCCCAGCGCCTGGCACCCTTCTTCCCAGCCGGATACTTGCTGAAAGTAAGTGGCAAGTTTTTCCGCCAGCGCCGCATCGCCAGTCAGCGGGATCAATTCGGAATTCATTGCTTGCCGTCCTTTTCAATCATAGGTATCAGAACAGTGTGCTGATGGCCATGCGCAAAGGGTTCTCGGCGGAACTCAGCAGCTTGATGGCCAGGGCGCAACAGACGACCACCACCATGGGTCTGACCAGCCGCGTGCCAACCTTGACGGCGCAACGCGCCCCCAGCTGGGCACCAGCAAATGCCCCGAATGCCATGGAAATGGCCAGCGGCCAGAAAATGGCCCCCTTCAACAGGAAGATGAACAGCGCCCCCAGATTGCAGGCAGCGTTGGCCAGTTTGGTAAAGCTGACGGCGCGCATGACAGGCAGGCCACACAGCAGTGTCAGGCCGACCATGAAAAAGGAACCCGTGCCCGGGCCGAAAACGCCATCGTAAAAGCCGATCAAGGGCGCCACCAGGATGGCGAACATCAGCAGTGTCATGCGCTTTTTACGTTTATCGTCGTCCAGCCTGGGCGCAAAGGCAAAGTAACCTGCCACCAGCAACAACAGGACGGGTATGCTGGCTTCCAACCAGTTCTTGTCCATATAGCTGACAAAAAGTGCGCCCAGGATGCCGCCCATCATGGAAAAAGCCGCCAGGACGCGGCCGGTTTTCCATTCCACCAGGCCCTTGCGGGCAAATGCCACGGTCGCCGAGACCGAACCGGCCGAGGCCTGGAATTTATTGGTAGCCAGCGCAGCCACCGGATCCATGCCTGCCAGGAAAAGCGCAGGCACGGTAATCAACCCGCCGCCACCAGCAATGGCGTCGAAAAATCCGGCACAGAATGCGACGGCCGTCAGGATGGCGATGATGTCAATGTCCATGGCGTAATACGTGATAGCCCAGTTGTAGGAAAAGCCCCAGTGATGGCGCGCCGCCTGGGGCGCCTGGGCAAATGGCAGACGAGCGGAAAACAGTGCCGCGCCGCCGTGACTCAAGAATACTCCTGCTGCATTGCCACAAACGTCTCCCGGGCACACTTTGTCCTTCTCTCCGGGCCGACATCGCCAAACGGGCAATTATCCCACCGTACTGCTGACATCAGGCTGTCCTGCTTACCCGCCCTCCCGGCATACGCCATGCCTGCCATGCACGGGCCGACATCCGTCCGGCCATTCTGTTCCGGCGCAATACATACATTGAATCCATAAGCACATTCCCCGGCCGCCCAATATCAATATAGAAATTCGGTCGTTGGTGCCTATCCCCTGCAATTCAATAATGCATTTTTCGGCGGCATTCCCGCCCTGTCTTTTCATGGTTTCCGACGATGGCTCATGCATTTCGCCTGGAACATGTCTCCAAGTCATTTAGCCGTGGCAAGGAAACATTGCCAGCGCTTTCCGATATTTCCCTGGAAATACCCAGCAATTCCTTTTTCGGCATTGTCGGCACTTCCGGCGCCGGTAAGAGCACCTTACTGCGGTTATTGAATCTGCTGGAGCGTCCGGATAGCGGCGATATTTATTTCCAGGATCAGCCCCTGGCCAATCTGCGTGGCGCGGCATTGCGCCGATACCTGAGCCGGGTTGCCACGATTTTCCAGCACTTCAATCTTTTTCACAGCCAGACGGTGCTGGAAAACATCGAGTTTCCCCTGTCCGTGCGTGGTGTGGGGCGCACGGCGCGCCGTCGCAAAGCCCTGGAGTTGCTGGAACTGGTCGGCCTGCAGGGCAAGGAAAAGGCCTATCCCTCGCAGTTGTCCGGTGGCCAGAAGCAACGCGTGGGGATTGCCCGGGCGCTGGTGGCAGATGCCGAAGTCCTGCTATGCGACGAAGCCACCAGCGCGCTGGATTCCGAAACGACGCTCGTCATTCTGGATTTGCTGCTGCAGCTCAAACAGCAACTCAACCTGACCATTGTCCTGATCACCCACTCCTGGGATGTCGTGCGCTATGCGGCCGATTCCGTCACGCTGATCCAGTCCGGCCGGATCGTCGAAGCGGGCAAGGTACGCGATCTGCTGCATGACGCGGATTCCTACCTGGGCCGGCAACTGCTGCCTGCCCCCGACCTGGGGCACGCCCCCCGCCCCGGCTGGGTGCGCTACGACCTGATCCTGCCGGATATCCGTGCCCAGGGGTCGTTCCTGTCCGATGCCGCACAACGCCTGGATCTGGCCTCTGCCGTGGTCTCCGGCGGTGTGGAACGCCTGGGCGGTGTCGATGCTGCCCGCTTCAAAGTGGATTTCGATTTTCGCGACAAGCCCTCAAGCCTGATGCACTCGCTTTCTTCCATCCTGCGTGAAAAAAGCATTGTGCTGGGAAAGGTAACGGAAACATGAATGCCCGTGACTGGACGATTTACCTGCCTGATTTCTGGGAAGCCCTGGGCCAGACCCTCTATATGACATTCTTTTCCGGGGTGCTGGTCATCGGGCTGGGGGTGGCCGCCGGCCTGGCGCTCTACCTCACTGCCCCCAATTCCTGGTGCCCTCGGCCGCTGGTCTATCACACGCTCAATACCATCGTGAATACCGGCAGATCCATTCCCTTCATCATCATGATCGTGATCCTGATCCCGGTGACTCGCTGGATCGTGGGCACGCCGCTGGGCCCGGTCGCGGCGCTGGTGCCGTTGACTTTCGGCTTCACGCCATTCTTTTCCAGATTGATAGAAGCCAATCTGCGCGAGCTGGACCAGGGCCGGATCGAAGCCGCCCGCGTCATCGGCGTCACCACACCGCAATTCATCTTCCGCATTCTGCTGCCCGAATCCCTCTCCGGCATCATCGCGTCGGCCACCATCATCCTGGTCGGCCTGGTGGAAGGCACCGCTGTCGCAGGCGCCATCGGCGCAGGCGGCGTGGGCGACTTCGCGCTGACCTACGGCTATCAACGCTGGTTCGTCGAACTGATTTTCATCGCGGTGATTGCCATGGTGCTCATCGTGCAGACCATCCAATTGAGCGGGGACGCCTGGATCCGGCTGCGCAAGCACAAACGCTAGCACCGGCCTCCACGCCCCCCGCTGCGCTGCGATTCCCTTCCGCTTTCACACAAGGAACCACACGATGCACCGCCCTTCCTTTCGCCCTGCCAAACGCAACGCGCTGCGTACTCTCCTGGCCCTGGCTTCCGTGACACTCACCGGGCTGCTGGGCAGCGTCACCGCACCGGCCCACGCCGCTGCCACGGTTTCCAACGAGCCGCTGAAGGTTTACGTCACCCCAACGCCGCAAGGCGATATCTTGCGCTATGTGCAGAAGCTGGCCGATGCCGACGGCAGTGGCCTCAAGCTCAAGATCATCGAAAGCAGCCAGGGCCTGGACGCCAACCAGTTGCTCTACAAGGGCGATGTCGATGCCACCTTGCTGCAGCACCGGCCTTTCTTCGATTCCTGGGTCGCTGCGCACCCCGAGGCCCAGGGCAAACTGGTCAATGTCGCCACACTGCTGGTCAATGTGTTCGGCCTGTATTCGTCGCGCTATACGTCCATCAAGGACATCCCGGATGGCGCGTCCCTGCTGGTTCCCAATGAACAGACCAATCTGCCGCGCGCATTGTTCATCCTGCAGCAGCAAGGCCTGCTGGAACTGAGCCACCCGCAGTCCGATGGATCTACGGCAGCTCTGGCCATAGACGAGAAAAACATCACCGCCAACCCTCGGCACTTCAAGTTCATTCCAACGGAAACCCGGCTGCGCGCCAAATCGCTGCCGGACGTGGAGGCCTCGTTCATCAATGGCGACATCGCCCTGACCCACGACATCGACCCGCAAAGCGCCCTGGCCCTGGAGGACAAGCACAACAACCCCTATGCCAACGTACTGACCACGCGCACGGAACTAACGTCCGACCCGCGCCTCCAGCGGCTCGTGGACTACTTGGTGGGGGAGCAGGTCGCAGCCTTCATCAACGACAACTATCGAGGCTTCGTGGTGCCCGACCAGCAGCGCCTGCAACCCTGAACCGCACGCTCCCCGCCGCCCCGCCCTACCGATCAGAAAAGGCTACCGCATGAGCACCGCTACCCCGCGCCAATTGCATCTGAACGTCAACGCTTGGCTTCAGGGATTTGTCCCTTCCGCCTGGCGCGTGCCGGAAAACGACCCGCTCGGCTTCATCGACGTACAACACTATATACGCATTGCCCAATGGGCCGAGAAAGGTAAGTTCGACGCCATTTTCCTGGCAGATTCCGTCACGACCGACGGGCTCGCGACAGGGCCGGTTACTGCACTGGAACCCACCCTGGTCCTGACAGCCATTGCCATGGCGACCACGCACCTGGGCCTGGTCGCCACGGCTTCCACCACCTACAACGACCCGTACAACCTGGCGCGGCGTCTGGCCTCGCTGGACCTCATCAGCGGCGGACGCGCAGGCTGGAATGTCGTCACCACGGCTGATGCATCATCGGCGCGCAAGTTCGGCCAGAAAGACGTGCTGGCCCACACCGACCGCTACCGCCGCGCCGATGAGTTCGCCACGGTGGTCAAGGCGCTGTGGAACAGCTGGGAGGATGACGCGCTGCTGGGCGATGCCGCCAGCGGCCGCTTCGTGGATACCGCCAGGCTCAACACCGTGCATCATGCGGGCGAGTTTTTCCAGGTCGAGGGCGTGCTCAACCAGCCACGTTCGCCACAGGGGCATCCCGTGATTTTCCAGGCAGGCGGATCGGCTGATGGCCAGGCCCTGGCTGCGCGCCATGCCGAAGCCGTGTTCTCCGCGTCGCAATCCTTCGAGGAAGCGCTGGCCTATGCCCAGGGGCTGCGCCGCCACGCCCGGGCGCTGGGTCGCAGCCCCGACGGCGTCAAGGTCCTGCCCGGCCTTGGCGTATTCCTCGGCGGCACCCAGGCCGAAGCCCGCCAGCGCCACCAGGAGCTCATCAATCTCGTGCCCGTCGAACACAGCCTGAACCGGCTGGCCGGCAGGCTGGGCGTGGCACCGGAGCAACTCAAACTGGACGAACCCCTACCGCAAGACTTGCCACTGCCCAACAACGGCAATGGCGGCCATACCTTTTTTCGCGCCATCCTGGCGCGCTCACAGCAGAGTGGCCTCACATTGCGGGAATTTCTGGGGGAGTTTGCTGCCGGCGGCGGCCATCGGGAGATCGTCGGCACGCCCGAACAAGTGGCCGACGACATCGAGCATTGGTTCCGCCATGGTGCCGCTGACGGTTTCAACCTCATGCCGGGGCTGCTGCCCAGCGGCCTGCAGGATTTCGTCGAGCAGGTCGTGCCCTTGTTGCAGCAACGCGGCCTGTTCCGCCAGGACTACGCAGGCCGCACCCTGCGCCAGCACCTGGGGCTGCCCGTTCCGCAGACACAGACTGTCACGACAAGCCATACCGCCAGCGCCGCCTGATGCCTGCTGCCGCTCTCCCGCAGCGGCGCTAGGACCATTCCATCCCTTTTCGCATGTACTAGGAATTCCATGTCTCACATACCTCGTCAAATCCGCCTGGGTGCATTCCTGATGCAGACCGGCCACCACATTGCCGGCTGGCGCCATCCGGGCGCGCAGGCCGATGCTGGCAGCAATTTCCAGCACTATGTTGCACTGGCCCGGCAAGCCGAGGCAGCCCATTTCGATGCCATTTTCCTGTCGGATTCTTCCGGTATCCGTGGCACAGACCAGGCATCGCTGGCACGCACCGCCCGCAGCGATTTCTTCGAACCCGTCACCCTGCTGTCGGCACTGGCCGCCGTCACGCAGAAGATCGGGCTGATCGCCACGGTCTCAACCTCGTTTCACGAGCCCTATAACGTCGCACGCAAGTTTGCGTCCCTGGATCATATTTCCGGCGGGCGCGCCGGCTGGAACCTGGTCACGTCCAGCGGACGTACCGAAGCCCAGAACTTCAATCGTGACGAACTCGATGAGCACGCGCTGCGCTACGAGCGCGCCACCGAGTTCCATGACGCCGTGCTGCGGCTCTGGGACAGCTGGGAAGACGACGCCTTCCCGCGAGACAAGGCCAGCGGCATCTACTTGGACACGACCAAGCTGCATCTGCCTGATCATCGCGGCAAGCATTTCCGCATTCGCGGGCCGCTCAATGTCGCGCGTTCGCCCCAGGGCCGCCCGGTGATCGTGCAGGCGGGCGCGTCGGAAGCAGGCCGTGCACTGGCCGCCCGTACAGCAGAAGTCATTTTTGTCGCGCACCAGACACTGGAAGAAGCCCAGGCGTTCTATGCCGATATCAAGAACCGCTTGCCTGCGCAGGAACGGCAGCCCGATGACGTCAAGATCATGCCCGGCATTTTCCCGGTCATTGGCGCCAGCCTGGCGGAAGCCGAGGAAAAATTCGAGCAATTGCAGGAACTGGTCGACCCTGCTGTCGGCATCGCCCTGCTCTCAAGCACGCTAGGCAACGTCGACCTGTCCGGGTTGGCGCCCGACGACCCGGTCCCCACGCTGCCGGAAACCAATGGCCCGAAAAGCCGCCAGCAGTTGCTGCTGGACCTGGCGCGCCGTGACGGCCTGAATGTCCGCCAACTCTATCTGCGCATTGCCGGCGCACGCGGCCACCAGCAGGTCGTCGGCACGCCCAGCCAGGTAGCGGACTTCCTGCAGCACTGGTTCGAAAACGGCGCAGCCGATGGCTTCAACATCATGGCGCCGTGGCTGCCTGGCGGGTTGAACGATTTCATTGCCCATGTCGTACCCGAATTACAGCGCCGCAAACTGTTTCGCACCGCCTACGAAGGCAACACGCTGCGCGAACACCTGGGGCTCAAGCGCCCGGCCCATCCCGCTGCCTATCCGGCTTACGCCTGAGCGCAACGGCGGCCGCTCCTGGCGGCCTGCCGCCTCTGCCCGCCCTTCTTTCCTTCTTCGCGAGACTGCCATGTCCGAGCTTCTGGAACACACCGCCCCCCCATCCTCCGCCACACAAGCGCCAGCGCCTGATACATCCCAGGCCATTCACGCCGCCTGGGGTGCCAACCCCAGCGAACGTTATGAAACGCTCGCGCAAACCTGGCGGCCGGTCTTTGCCCGCATTCGCGCCAGCGCGGTCGAACGCGACCTGCAACACCGCCTGCCACACGCGGAAATCGGCTGGCTGCGGGAAGCAGGATTCACACGCCTGCGCCTGCCGGCGGCACAAGGCGGGCATGACGCAACGCTGCCTGAACTCTTCGGATTGCTGGTGGAACTGGGCGCTGCCGATACCAATGTCGTGAATGCCCTGCGCGCCCACCTGGGCTTCACCGAAGAAGTCCTGAGCGCCGACCCGTCCGCCTGGCGCGACTTCTGGCTGGACCGCCTGGCCCAGGGTGACCTGATAGGCGCCGGGCTTTCCGAAGCCGGCCCGGCCAAGGTAGGCAGCTTTGCCACACGCCTGGCGGCCGGCCCTGACGGCCTGCGCCTGGATGGCCGCAAGTTCTACACCACCGGTTCGCTGTTCGCCGACTGGATCTCCGTTGCCGCCCAGGACGACAGCGGTGACACGCACTACCTGCAAGTGCCGCGCCGGGCGGCTGGCGTGGAAGTCGTGGACGACTGGGATGGTTTCGGGCAGGCGCTGACCGCCAGCGGGACGGCAATCTTCACCAACGTAGCGATAGACGATATCTGGATCAAACCAGGCGCGACACGATTTCCTTACGCCGTGCCCTTCTATCAGCTGGTGCACCTGGCCTCGCTGGCCGGTATCGGGCGTGCCC
The DNA here is from genome assembly GCF_048595715.1 of Kerstersia gyiorum. Classification (NCBI taxonomy): domain Bacteria; kingdom Pseudomonadati; phylum Pseudomonadota; class Betaproteobacteria; order Burkholderiales; family Alcaligenaceae; genus Kerstersia; species Kerstersia gyiorum. The sequence continues at coordinate 1,499,098 of NZ_CP169556.1, read as the reverse complement.
TGGCGGGCGATGTCGCCCAGCGGCTGCGCCAGCGCGACCGGGTCTACAGCCACGGCAACAGCGCCAGCGCCGCTCAGGACCCCCAGCTTCTGCAAGTGGTGGGGCGCACCCATGCAGCCGCCTACACGGCGGGCGCGCTGACGCTGCACGCCGCCCAGGCCGTGCAACGCAGCCATGATGCGCACCTGCAGCGCACGGCAGACAGCGATGCGCACGAACAGGCGGCCGCCATTGCTCACGTGGAAGTGGACCAGGCCGTTTCCGTGCTGACCCGGGTCGTGCTGGAAGCCAGCACGGAATTGTTCGATGCCCTGGGCGCCTCGGCCACGCTGCGCCAGGCCGGGCTGGACCGCTACTGGCGCAACGCACGCACGATTTCCTCCCATAACCCGCGTGTCTACCGCGAGCGCCTGGTAGGCGACTTCGCCGTCAACGGCACGCCCCCACCCACCTATTACCGGGTCGGAATCAACGAAGCCGGGTCTCGCTGACGGCACCGCCGACAGGCTTGCGTGCTCAGGTGTGCGTGGCCGTGCCCAGATACAGTTCCGTCATTTCCGGGTCGGCAAGCAAGCCTGCCGCCGCCCCGGAAAGCACCACCTTGCCCTGGTCCAGGATATAGCCGCGATCGCTGATTTCCAGCGCCTGGCGGGCGCGCTGCTCCACCATCAGCACCGCAACCTTCAATTCCTTCAGGCGGCGGATCACGTCGAAGATGGATTGCACCAGGCCGGGGGCCAACGCCGCCGTCGGTTCATCCAGGATGATGACCTGGGGCGCGCGTATCAGGGCGCGAGCAAAGGCCAGTTGCTGGCGTTCGCCCCCCGACAGCGTGCCGGCACGCTGGCCCAGCCGGGGCTTGAGCGCCGGAAAGATGGCCAGCATGTCGTCGATCTGCCGGCGGCTGACACGCTTGTCCGCCACCAGCAGGTTTTCCTGTACCGTCAACGTGCGAAAAACGTTCGTGACCTGCGGCACGTAGGCCAGCCCGCGCTCGATACGCGCTTCCGTCGCCAGGCCGCTGATGTCCTCGCCCAGCAGTTGCACGCTGCCCGAGGTGCGCGGCAGCAGACCCAGCAGGGCCTTCAAAAAGGTAGACTTGCCTGCGCCATTGGTCCCGGCGATGGTCACGATTTCTTCCGGCCCTACCCTCAGGTCTATGCCGTGAATGATATTGACATCGGTATAGCCGCCAGCCAGTTGCTCGATGGTCAGTGCATCGACGCCAGCGGGTGTTCCGACAGATAGTCCTGCGCTCATATCACGCCCCCCATATAGGCATCCTGCACGATTTTCGAATTGAGGACAGTGGCCGGATCGCCCTCGGCAATCACCTTGCCCTGGTCCATGACATACAGCCGCGAGGACAGGCTCCTGAGCGCCTGCAGGTGATGCTCCACGATGAGGAGTGCAATGCCCTGCGCCTTCAGGCGGGTGAATATTTCCATCATTTCACCGATGCGTACCGGATTGACCCCGGCAAAAGGCTCGTCGAGCAGGATGATGGAAGGCTTTTGCATCAGTACCCGCGCCAGTTCCAGCAACTTCTTCTGGCCGCCGGACAATTGCGACGCCAGCAAGTCCCGCACATGGCTGATGCCCAGCATATCCAGTATGCCGTCTGCCTGCCGGGTACGGCTGGCAACGGTTTCCCGCATGCCTCGCCGCCCCAGCCATGCAGTCAGCATGTTTTCCTGGCGCTCGTCCTGCGCTGCCACCAACAGGTTTTCCAGCACGGTCAGGCGCCCGAACTCACGCGGCACCTGAAAAGTGCGGCACAGCCCCTGCCCCGCACGCCGATAGGTCGGTTGCCCCAGGATCTGCCGACCCTGGAACAGGATGCTGCCCGTGGTGGCGGGCAACTGGCCAGCGATGGCAGCAAACAGCGTGGTCTTGCCTGCGCCGTTGGTTCCTGCCAGGCCGATGGTTTCACCCGCATCGACACGCAGGCTGGCCTGGTCCACCGCCTTGAACGGACCATAGGTCACGGTTACGTTTTCAACAACCAGCATACCGCCCCCTTACTGTGCTTTGCCGAAGATGCCTTGCGGCCGAAACAGGCTGAACGCCACCAGCACGCAGCCGATGACACCCAGGCGGATATGCGCCAATTGCACGTCGGAAATACCCGGCAGGAAATCCCCCAGGAAACGCGACCCTTCCAGGATCAGCACCAGCACCAGGCTGCCCAGCAAGGCGCCGCGCATGGTGCCGACGCCCCCCAGGATGATGGACATCCACACGTAGAAAGTCACCAGCGAGATGAACTGCTCGGGCGAGATATAGCTGATGAAATGTGCATAGAACGCCCCGGCCAATCCGCCCAGGAACGAGCCGAACATCAAGACCTTGATCTTGAAGACCGAGGTTTTCTTTCCCAGTGCTACCACTGCCACTTCGTTGTCACGGATGGCGCGCAGCACGCGGCCGAAACTGCTGTGCTGCAACAGATAGACCGCCAGCATGGCCAGCAATACCGTCGCGATGATGATCAGCGCGAACATGCGATTCTGGCTGGCGCCCGCCCAGGCCGTAAGCGGCGGAATGGAGGCAATGCCCTGAACCCCATTGGTCAGCCAATCCTCCTGCTGGACGACGATGCGCACAGTTTCGGCAAAGCCCAGCGTCACGATGGCGAAGTAGTCCTCCTTGAGCCGCAGGGCGGCCATGCCGATGGGAATGGCCGCCAGCGCCGCGATCAGGCCGGCCAGCACCATGGACAAGACAATGGGCACGCCGCGCTGCGACAGAATCGCCGTCGCGTAGGCGCCAATGGCAAAGTAGGCCACGTGCCCGAAATTGATCAGGCCCGTCTCGCCGTACTGGATGTTCAGGCCGATGGCCAACAGGGCATAGATGGCCCCGATGATGCAGATAGATAGCAGATACGCTTCCATGGCTATCCCTTGGTTCAACGAGACTTTTCAACGGTGCCGAGCAGGCCCGAGGGGCGCAGCATCAGAACCAGTATCAGCACGGCGAAGGAGACGACGATCTTGTAGCTGGGGCCGACGAATGCGACTGACAGCTCCTGCGCCACGCCCATCAACACAGCGCCCAGCACCGCGCCGACCGGATTGCCGATGCCACCCAGGATGACGGCAGAAAACGCAGGAATCACGAATTCCCAGCCGAACTCCGGCAGCAACACGCTTTTGGATGCGATCAGCACCCCGCCCAGCGCGGACAATGCGCCGAACAGGGCCCAGAGGAACCAGACCGGCCAGCGCGACCTTATCGCACTGGCGCGCGCCAGCTCCGGGTTGTCAGCAATGGCCCGCAGCCGGCGGCCCAGGTCCGTGTAGCGGAAGATGCCGAACACCACCAGCAACGTGGCGACGCTGGTCAACAGCACCCAGAGGTCAGCGGGCAGCAGCCGAACGCCGTGGAAATTCCAGGCGCGCACCAGGGGAAAGTCGTACACCTGGGGCTGGCTGCTGACCAGCAGTTGCAGCACGCTGCGCATCATGAAGGCCAACCCGACGGCCGCCAGCAGATTGACCACCATGGACGCCTTGCTCAGGCGCCGGAAGACAAAATGCCAGGTCGCCAGGCTGAGCACCATGCACACGGCCATCGCGCCGCCGACCGAAAGCGCGAAATAAGGCAGTCCGACCGACTGGAATGCCAGTGCGGCATAAGCCCCCACTGTCATGGTGTCACCCACCGCAACGTTGGGGAACTTCGAAATGTCCAGCACCAGGGTCAGGGCCAGCGCCGGCAGCGCGATGACCATGCCCTCGATGAGACCATTGAGGATCAGGTTGATGAAGAAAGTACCGGACATATCCGACGACGCTCCAGCAATGAAACAGAACCGGTCGCCCGGGCAATCAGTCCAGCGAAATCGTGTCGACGCGCTCGAACTTGCCGTCCCTGATCGCATAGACGCCGAAATCCGGGTTGGAATCGCCGTATTCGTCGAAATTCAGGCGGCTGGACGCCCCTTCGTAGTCGATGTCCTTGCCTGCATCCAGCAGTGCCTTGCCCTGCGCATAGGAATAGACCTTTTCTCCGTCCGGATTGGAGACTGCTCGGATCTGGTCGCTGATCTGCTGCGGCGTGGCGTCGGCGCCCGCCTTGTGCGCAGCCAGCGCCAGGCTGATCACCATGTCGTAGGTCATGGCCGCATAGACGTTATCGGCCAGGTCTGCGCCGGTTGCCTGGCGATAGCGCTGGTTCAGGTCCTTGTAGCTGTCGGCATCGGAGTTGGAAACCGTATCGACGGAAATGATGCCATCGGTCACTTCCTGGCCCAGCGCCTGGACCAGTTCGGTATTGGCGGCCCAGCCGGGAATGATCCAAGCATTCTCGGCGCCGGAATGGAACCACTCGCGCAGGATGATGGTGGTATCTGGCAGGTAGGAACCCATGACGATCACGTCCGGATCGGTTGCCAGCACCTTCTGCAATTCCGAGCGGTAGCTGCTCCGGTTGGGCTCATACACCACATTGGCCAGTACCTTTCCCCCCTTGGCCTCCCAGGCCTTGATGAAGCCATCAGTATTGCCGCGCCCCGAGGCATTGTTGAAAGCCATGGTCGCTGGCTTCTTGTAGCCATTCTTGGCTGCAATTTCCGCAAAGGCGCGGCCAAAGCGGTCATTGGTCGCCTGGAAGCGCCAGACCAGGTCTTTTTTGTCGATTTCTGAAATTGCGGGCGCTCCAGACACATTCATCTGGATAATGTTGGCGGCGTCGGTCAGCGGCAGCACGGCCAGCGTCACGCCCGACGCCCAGGTACCCAGGATGGCCTGCACCTTGTTGATTTCGATGAGTTTCTTGGCGGCGAGCACGGCAGCTTGCGGCTGGGTCTGGCTGTCTTCGGCGATCAGGCGCAGGGAACGCCCCGCCATGCCGCCCGCGTCATTCACTTCCTTGACGCCGATCTCCATGGCCTTGAGCATATTGCCGCCGTAAGGCGCGCCGGCCCCGGTGACAGGCACCAGCCCGCCGATCAACAATTCACCACCGGACTGCGCCTGCACACCCGCCGACAGGGCCAACGCCACTGCCAGCGCCCCTGTTGCCTTGATCATGTCGCGGCGCTTGAAGGTCTGCTTTTTCATTTGTCTTCTCCTGATGCTTTTATTGTTGTAGGTCCGCGCTCGTCGCTGGTACCCGCGTGAAACCGCCATGCGCGCCCGGCCCTCCTCCCCCGGTCCGGGCACGCGGCGCCGTATCAACGGCGCAAGGTATTTTTCATCCACGTCCCCTGCTTCATGATGCCGCGCAGGCGCGCGCCCTGGTCCAGCAGTACATTGATATCTTCCAGCGGGTTGCCATCCACGAACAACAGGTCGGCATGTGCGCCCGGACGGATGGTGCCCAGCAGTCCTTCCTGCTGCAGCACCTCGGCGGCCACCGTCGTCGCCGAACGGATGGCGGACAAATTGCCTAGAACATCCGCATGCAGCGCCAGCTCCCTGGCCTGCTGCTCATGGGTCGCGCCCAGCAGGTCCGAACCGAACGCGATTTTCACGCCTGCGCGGGCGGCCACTGCCAGCGCCCTCAACCCGGCTTCGCGCACATCGTCGATTTTTGGCCGCAGTTCATCCGGAAAGCCATAGCGCGGCCCGTCGCGAAACAGCGCGTCGTAGGTGATATTGGTCGGCACCAGATACGCGCCATGGCGCGCCATGACCGCCGCGCTGGCATCATCAAGCAGGTTGCCATGCTCAATGGTGCGCACACCGCACTGGACTGCACGCTCGATCGCCCGGGGCGTGTACGCGTGCGCCATCACGTAGGTGCCGGCATTGGCGGCTTCTTCAACGATGGCGCGCAATTCGGCTTCGGAATAGCCCAGGAAATGAATCGGGTCGTTGGGCGAAGCCACACCGCCAGAGGCCATGACCTTGATCTGCGTTGCGCCTTTCTGGATCTCCTCGCGAACGGCCAGCCGGACATTATCCACACCATCGACGACACGAGCGATTGCACCCAGCCGGTGGCTACAGGCGCACGGCTCGATCACATCGTTGCGGGCGCGGAAATCACCGTGCCCCCCTGTCTGCGACAAGGCCCTGCCCGATGGGAAAATGCGCGGTCCGGCCACCAGCCCGGTTGCGGTTGCCTGGGCCAGCGAAAAATCCGCCCCCCCGGCATCGCGCACTGTCGTGAAGCCACGTTGCAGCATCCCCTCCAGAATGGGAATGGCACGGAAACTGATGAGAATATTGGGCACCATGGCATTGCGGCCCAGATTCATGTCGGACGCAATGGCATGCACGTGGCAGTCGATCATGCCCGGCATGACAGTCAACCCGCCGACGTCTATCGCATCGGCCGGCGCTGCTGCGTCCTCCGTGATGGCCGCAATGCGGCCATCACGCACCTCGATACTGCGGCCCGATTCCAGCAGCCCCGTTTCCGGGTGCAGAATCGTGCAATGCTTGAAGGACACACGCCCGATGTCTCCGGTTTCCATACCCAACCACCTCCTCGACAGTCCTGTATTGTGTTTTTGTTGTTACCTTATGTGCCAAGGATAAGAACAGCCCCGAGACCCGGCAAACCAAAAAATCTGATGCACGCATGACATTTGGGAATGGCACTTTCGACCAATGAAAAAAATATGTCCCTCCATCACCGAGCTGCAGGCTTTTGAAGCCGCCGCCCGGCATTCCAGTTTCACCAAGGCCGCCAGCGAACTGTTCGTTACCCAGGGAGCCATCAGCCGGCAGGTCGCCAACCTGGAAACTTATCTGGGCACCCCGCTGTTCATGCGCCAGAACAATCGCCTGCTACTCACCGAGGCTGGCGAATTCCTGCTGGAACAGGCGCAGGAAGCACTGCGCATTCTGGTGGACGCCAGCAACCACATCGTCTCCGGGCGCGGGCAGCGTCAATACGTCACGATCTCCGTGCCCCCCACACTGGCCACCTACCTGCTGATGCCACTGCTGGTGGACTTCTACCGTGAGCATCCATCCATACGGCTAAACTTCACCCCGCACGATCACCAGCAGAATTTCCTGGCCAACGAACATATCGACGTTGCCATACAGTTCGGCGAAGGCGCCTGGCCCGCGATGATTTCCAGCTATCTGGTCGGCAAGAAACAAGCCGTGGTGTGTTCGCCAGCCTATGCACAGGCGTGCGGGCTGCAGGATGTCTCCCGTTTCCCGGATGCCACGCTGCTGCAGCACTTCAACGTGCCGCATGCCTGGGTACAGTGGTTCCGTGAACGCAAACTGCCGGTTTCCACAGCGCATCTTGGCCCCAATTTCGGCCAGTACGACATGATCATCGCTGCGGCCAAGCTGGGCATGGGCGTGGGCCTGGTGCCGCGCTGCCTGGTCACGCAGCCCCTGCGCAGCCAGGAACTGATCGAACCCGTTCCCACACCGGAACTGGCGCGCCAGGGTTACTTCCTGTGCGTGCGCAAGGAACGCAGTAACGTGCAGGCCGTCAGCACCTTCGTCAACTGGCTGATGAGCCTGGACTTGCCTTCATACGTACATACCCAGTCCCGACCGGCCTGAAGCGGCGGGCTAGAATGACCGCATTCATGGCGCTATTCATGGCCGCATTCCCGACTCGTTTTCTTTCCCGCACGCATGACCGCAAAAAACCAGCCGTCTTCCGCCGATAGCCCGGTTGCCACCGCCCCCGCAGGCCCCACCGTTGCCCTTGCAACCGCCGCGCTGGTGGTGCTCAAGGAGCAATCCCTGTTGCTGGCCTTCAGCAACAACAAACAAGCCTGGTACCTGCCCGGCGGCAAAATAGATGCGGGAGAAAATGCGCAGCAGGCGCTGCTGCGCGAAATCGAAGAAGAACTGGACCTGGTGCTGGATACCGGGCGCTTGCAGTTTCTCTGCCATGTTTCCGCCCCCGCCTATGGCGAGGCGCCCAACGTGGTGATGGAACAGGACTGCTTTCTCTATGACGCCCGGGACGACCGCTTCATTGCCAGCCAGGAAATCGGTGATGCCCGCTATTTTTCTTTTGCCGAATACCGGCAGCAACCCGTACAGGTACCGGGCGTGCTGACCATGTTCGGCATTCTGCGCGAACGCGGGCTGCTGGCCTGAACGCCCCTGCCCGGCCCGCTGCAAACTGGTGCCGGCAAGCCGGCATTTCGATCACCGATCAGGCAACACGCCTATGTATCCGTCCCCCAGCTGCAGCACCTGGAACGGCGGGGTAACGATCTGCAGGCCATCTGCATACAGGCGGTCGATCAAGGCGGCAGCATCCAGCCGGTTCACCCCCTGCCCCCAGTCCCGCTCACGCCGCCAGGCGCCATCCTCGCCGCTTTGCGAAAACACGCTGATGCCTTCCACGGACTCATTGGCAAATACGATGGCCAGTTCGCCCGGCAAGGCTGGGTCCAGGCGAGCAAACACCACCAGGCAGCTCGGATGCCCCGCAGGCGTCAGCACACGGCAAGAACGCAGCACTTGCTCCACGTCCCAGCCTGGATAATTGCCGGCCAGGTCTTCGCGCAATGCGTGGTCTGCCGGCAGGCTGGGCAAGAGAGTCACCAGCAACTGCCGCATTTTCTCTTCGCTGCGATCGTCTTCTTCCTGATTTAACGCTTGGTCCAGACGGCCTTCCAACGGCCCGCCCGCCCCGGTCAGCCGTTCCAGCGCACGCTGGCCTGGCTTACCCCAGGAAGATTGCATTTCCGACAGCGGCACCTGTTCCGGCGGCAGAAGGCCCGCCTCGAAACGCGATACCTGCGACCAGACCGACAGCGCCTCCGGAGACAACAAGCGCGCCAGCCACAATACCGCCAGCAGCGCCATTGCCAGCGCCATGACGATATTCGCCTGGCGCACCCTTGCCATCCAGGCCTGGCGCCGCAACACTGCCCAGAAGTAGCAGATTGCGTAGCCCGCCGCCACCAGGACTGCGGTCAGGGCGCATACCCGCTGCGGCGTCAAGCCGTGCTGGTCGATACGCAGCCAGACGGCCCATACCGCCACGCCGGCAAACAGCGGCATGACCAGTCCCAGGCCTCGCGAGGCAGCGCGCAGCAGTGGCGATGGGCTGGCATTTTCATCATCTTCGGCGATCACCGCGGAAATCAGGGTCGAGGCACCGAACACCGCGCAAACACACAATGCTGCCAGCGACAGGCCTATCGTGCCCCGGAACGGCAAAGCCACGATGAAGACCACCATGACGACGAAAAGCACCGGGGTCAGCAGGCGCAACAAACGCAGCAGCAGGACCGGAGAGACATAGCTGCCCAGCTCGGACGAAACCGCCAGGCCCAAACCGAGCAGGCAGCCCGTCACCATGACGGTTACCGGGGCATGGGTCAGTACGTCCCGCACGATGTCGATGCCGACAAAACCCAGCAGCTCGCTGCTGGCGATCAACACCACCCAGGCGATGCCCGAAAAAACGAAGGCAGCCGCCCAGGCGCAAACAATATCCCAGCTATGGGCGAACAAGAGCCGGTAGTCGCGCCAGCCGCCCGGCTGCGACAACCCTGCCGCAAGAAAGGGCACGGCAATCACGGGCAGCAGTGCCATGCCCACCCACATTTGCGGCGCCTGGAGGAACTGCTCCACTTCGGCATAGCCTCCCATGCCGATCAACACCAATACGCCACTCAGCAACGCCAGCCCCCCCGCTGCGCTCAGCGCTCGCAGCAGCGGCAACCTGGGCAGCAACGACAGGGCAGCAAAACCCAAGGTTCCCGCCGCTACCAGCAAAATTACCCAAGTGGCCTTGTCCTCGGCCTGGTTCAGCAAGGTAAACAGCCACCAGCACAACAGGCCCATAAGTACGCCAGCCGTACCTAATTGAAAACGTCTCTGATAAACGGGATTTGCCAGGCTCATACGCTGCTTGAAGATAGACATTCGAAACCGGCGCGAGCCTACGGCCAGCGCCACGACGACGGCAGTATGCCATCCTGGCACGATCTGCCCACGCACGCGGCACCGTGGTGTCGTAACACATCTGCAACGTTTGCGAGAAATTGCTGCGGGCACCAGGCTCAGGGGCAGGCCTTGCCTTCCGCCTGTTGTCCGGCGAGCGGCGAGCGCGCTTGCACTCCCACCGCCACGGGTTTCTCGATGCGCCATTCGGGTGGCGCTTCAACGATGCAGTCGCGCCCCCTGGATTTCGCGACATACAGGGTTTCATCCACCCTGGCCATCAGTTCTGCCAGCGTTTCGCCCGGCTTGTAGACCCCCACCCCAGCGCTGAAGGTATAGGGCAGTTCTGCCCCATCCACCATGCATGGCACCGTCTGGATCAGCCGCTGCATGCGCTCCAGCATCTTGACGCCCTCGGCCTGTGAGGTTTCCGGACTGATGACGATGAACTCTTCGCCCCCCATCCGCCCGAAAATATCGCTGGCCCGCAGGCTACCGCCAACCAGACCGCCGAAATGCTTGAGCACACGATCGCCTACGGCGTGGCCGCGGCTATCGTTGATGGCCTTGAAACGATCCAGGTCTATCATCGCCAGCGACAGCGGCCGGCCGGTGCGCACGGCCGTGCGCAGGGCCCGTTCCGCTTGTTGCAGGCAGGTACGCCGCATCAACGCGCCAGTCAGTTCATCGACACTGGCCATATGCTCCAGCCGGCGCACCAGCCGATCATGCACCAACATGACCATACCCGCCGCCAGGCAAGGCAGGGCCACGATTGCCAGCCCCAGGAACAGCGTGGTGGCGACCGAGGATTCCAGCACGCTGGTCTGGTGCAGCCAACCCAGCCCATAGGCCAGGCCGCGTGCCGCGTGCGCCAGGCCGCCTATCGCAGCGGCAACGCAGACAAAACGGTAGGCATAGGAAAAATGGCCGTCCGGGCGGATGCGGTAGCTGATCCACGCCACCGAAAAGTAGATATAGGCATGGAAGGCGGACACCAGGGCGATGCGGGCGTTGACGTTATCGTACTGGTAGGTCCAGTACGCCAGCCCGGCCAGGATGAGCAGCCAGGCCACGTATTCACCGCTCTTGACTGGCTTGGTTCCGGCGAATTTCCGGCACCCCTGCAGAATGATCAGCAAGCCCAGCATCAGCAACTGATTGGCCAAAAGCACCGATATCGCCTTGGGCCAGCCATAGCTTTGCATGCAAATCAGCAGCAGGGAAAAAATGGAGAGTGAACAGCCCACGAGCCAGTCGCGCACGCCGGAAACCCGGGTGCGCAACATGGAACCCAGTACCCCGAGGCTCATCAGGGCGGAAACGATAGTGACGATAAAAATGCTGACGGGATCTGGCATGAGGCAGGCAAGATAAGCATGGCACGCGTCGGACTGGTCAACTCGCGCATTCAGGGAAATCAGACCCGCGATCGCCGGTTTGGTTTCCTTCCTGCGGGAGTCTTCCCGGCACCATATGAACACTGCCTTGCCCGAACTCGGCCCGCAGCCGGCATCGCACATCGGCAAGTGGTCATATCATCACAAATTTTTGATTATTCTAACCTTGCCTGAATTTCCCGACATAGTTGGATTTTCCCATCGGGCGCAGTCCGGTGACACCAGCCGCGCCCCAGGCACCGCTCAGGCCAGTCCTTCTTCCTTGAGGCTGAGCTGGACGGCCGGCCGTGCCGCTACCGCCGCCTGCCAGCGCTGCACGTTGGCGTAGGGCGACAGGTCGAACTTGACGATACGCGCCCAGCTCAACACCACCCAGAGATACACATCGCCAATCGTATAGGCATCACCGGCAATATAGGCTTGCCGGGCCAGCAGGCTGTCCACGTAGCCGATGCGTTTTTGCAGCTGCTGGCGGCTGGCTTCCTTGGTTTCTTCGGGCGTACCGGGCTTGAAGAACGGCACAAACCCCTTGTGCAGTTCACTGCCGGCAAAAGACAGGGCTTCCAGCACGCGATAGCGGCTCATTTCGCCGACAGGCGGGAACAGCCCGCTCCCGGGTTTCTGGTCCGCCAGGTATTGCACCAGCGCCGCAACCTCCAGCAGCACCTGGCCATCGTCCAGCACCAACGCCGGAACGTAGCCATTCGGGTTGATGGCCAGATAGTCGTCACCGTGCTCGGTTTTCTTGGTGGACATGCTGACGCGGACCAGGTCCAGCTTGATACCCAGTTCGTTGGCAACAATATGAGGCGCCAGCGCGCAGGCGCCGGGCATATAGTAGAGTTTCATGCCGTCTATCTCCAGTTGGCAGGAAGGACATGCCGCCACCTGGCGGCGGCCAGCAGGCCATCATAACGACCGGCACCGACTTGCGCCAGCGTAGAAGGCAACGGCCATGCGCGCCGGCAGAACCCCGGCGCACCCGCACCCGATAAGACTGGCGATATCACCCTGCCCCCGGACTCAAGCCGGGTCGCGGTCCACCGCAAACGGCGCCCAGGCCTGGCGGCTGGGCATGATCTCCAGGCGATTGATATTGATGTGCGGCGGCAGCGTCGCAATATAGAAGATCTGCTCGGCGATATCTTCGGCCGACAGCGGATGCGTCCCACGGTAAAGCTTTTCCGACGCCCCCTGGTCGCCCCGGGTACGCACCAACGTGAACTCCGTTTCGGCCATGCCCGGCGCCAGGTCGGTCACGCGCACGCCGGTGGAGATCAGGTCACAGCGCAGGTTGTAGGAAAATTGCTTGACGAAGGCCTTGGACGCCCCGTAGACATGGCTGCCGGGATACGGCCATTGGCCTGCCACGGACCCCAGGTTGACGATGCTCGCCCCCGCACCGGTTTCCAGCAGTTGCGGCAGCAGGGCGTGCGTCACATTGACCAGGCCCTTGACGTTGGTATCAATCATGGTGTGCCAGTCCTCCAGCGCCACCTTCTGCGCGGGTTCCGGCGCCAGCGCCAGGCCGGCGTTGTTGACCAGCGTGGTGATCGGGCGGAACGCCTCCGGTACGGCGGCAACCATGGCGCTGACCGCCTCGGCATCGCGGACATCCAGGGCAGCGATATGCACCGGCACCTTGCCCTGCAATTCCTGCTTGAGCGCTTCCAGGCGCTCGTAACGCCGTCCTGACAGCACCAGGGCCCAGCCTGCGTCGGCGAAGCGGCGTGCCGTGGCACGGCCGAAGCCCGAGGTCGCCCCGGTAATGAAAACCACTTTTTGCTTGCTCATGTCGATATCCCGATGAATCAAATAAATAGGCACGGCACAGGACCAAGGCCGGACCTGAATGGCAGCTGCGCGTAACCAATCGCCTAGATTATCGCTTTCCGTTCCGGCCACACAAGCATGAGCATATGAATCAGCCGCCCGGGTTGAACGGCAGCCGCTTGCCTGAGCAGCGGCACCGGTCTGGCCTGCCTCGGGCAATGCAGCTTGATGCTGTCCTACAATGCCGGGGATTAACGGGCTGCGCCTGCTTGCCAGCCCTGCCCGCCCCGCTGTTTCATGAATGTTTCCCCCATGCCAGTGACCGCCGCTACACCCCCTGCCATTCCCTACGTCGAAAACATCCGTGCCGCCGGCCTGAGCATCTACGATCCTATCGCCGTCGGCGATCCCGCGTTCTGGATTCCCACCCCGGATCTGGAAAAGCTGCTGGATGACGCGCTGCGCGGCCAATCGCTGGCCGGATTGCCGCTGCGCACCCGTTCCAAGGTCGCCAAGCAATATGTCTGCACCGCCCTGGGCTATCCCCTGCCGCCATCGTTTCGCAAGGTGCAGCCGCGTTTTCCCGGTCAGCTATTCGATACTTATGTACAAAAAGCCAATAATCTTCAGGTCTGGAACGAAGAACTTTCCCCATCGCGCCGCTACGTGCTGATCCGCGTCAACGCCGCCGATTGCATCAGCCAGGTGCGCGTGGTCACGGGAGATACGCTGGCACAACTGGACACCACTGGCACATTGACCCAGAAATACCAGGCGCGCTGCCTGGTCGGCGACGAAACTGCCGAACTGGTCTCCCTGCAGGACACCACTGCCATTCAGCCCCTGACCCGGCCAGGCCTGCAGCTATCCACGGTCACGCCGGTATCCTACCCAACCGCTGGCGCCCTGCTGCCTGTCGCCGAGATATACCAGCGGCTGGCGCCACTGGTAGGCAGCAGCTTCCCCGACCTGGGCGCAGACCAGGAACGCAATCGTGGCGCCGGCCTGCACGCACTTGTTTGCCGCCAGTTGGGCTACCAGCATTACCTGGATGACGGCCAGTTTCCCGATGTGCGGCAGCAACTGCTGGAAGTCAAGCTGCAGACCAGCCCAACGATAGACCTGGGCCTGGCCTTGCCCTCCGGGCCGGACCTGCTGGATGTGCCGCAGCTCGACGGCTACCAGCCGCGCCATTGCGATGTCCGCTATGCCGTGTTCTATGCCCGTACCGATGGCCGCATGGTGACGCTGACGCATCTGATCGTCAGCACGGGGGAAGACTTTTTTACCCGCTTTACCCAATTCCAGGGCAAAGGCCTGAACAAGAAACTGCAGATTCCCTTACCGGCCGGCTTTTTTCGAGCCGACGCCGAACACGCGCCAGACCTGCTGATCTAGTTCACGTTCCATCACTTCGGCCTCGGGAGTACCGGCCAGTTCATGGATGCGCCGGGCCGCCGCCGCGATCTCCTGGCTCAGCGGCAAGTCCGGGTCCGGCAAGGGGAAACGCTCGACATACTGGGTAATGAAACGGCGCCGCCCGGCATACAGCTTGTTCTGGAAGTTCTCGTCATAGAAACGCTCGATGAACGAGGAATTGGCCACTGCGGCCGCCAGCCACAACAGGGCTTCCGCTTCGGGGGTTTCCGCCGCCAGCCAATAGCAGTCGCCATTGACAACGCTGCCTTCCAGGTCAACCCAGAAGGTTGGCGCTTCGGCAATATCGCGGAATACCAGCTTGGGCAAGGCCCAGCGCGCCGGGTCCTGCGGCACCCAGATTTCATACCAGTGGCGTCCGCCTTCCGTCACGTAGCTGCGTGCCGCCAGCGTGGCCCGATGCTGTTCCAGGTAGGCGGCGCTGCGCGGGAATTGCTCCAGGTCCAGCGCAATGCGCCGTCCTTCCAGCGAACCATGGGGATAAAGAATCTGCCGCGCCGGTGCTTCGGCACGAAAGCGCCGGGCGATATGGTGCGTGGTCAAGGGCCGCAACAGTTCGGGCAAGCCTCCCGGCACCGCCTGTTGCCAATCCTGGCGGATGAATACCTTGTCGGCACAGGTCTTGACCCCCACGCGGATCTTGCCCAGGTTGCCAAAATGCTTCCAGGTGTGGGCAGCGACCGTACGCAGCCAATCATCCCCGGCACCGGTCGCAATGCGCCAGTTGTCCTGTGGACGAATCCCGGCATCCAACTTGCCATGGGTCACGCGCAACTGGCGACCATCAGGCAGCGCCGCCAGCCCCGGTCGCGTCAGCGCCGCGATCGCATCGGGTACGCGCCGGCTTTTTTCGCCCGGCTCCCCGACTGCCTCATAGGCCGACACAAAACCGGCAGTCGCAGCGCCAGCCTCTGGTGATCCGCGCTCAAGCAGCAGTACGGCGGGCAGCACCGCAGTATCGAACAAGCGGGTATCGCCCAAGTCCCAGACATGACGAATACGGAAATGGCGCCGCAACATGGCCCGCACCACCGCGCCCGAGCGCGTGCTCATGAAGCGATTGGAGACAATCAGGCCAGCCATGCCCCCCACGTGCAACACTCGCGCAATACCCGCCACAAAGGCGTGATACATATCTACCCGGCCCTTGAGCCCAAACTGGCTGGCAAGCCAGCGCGCCTGCACGGCGCCCAGCACCTGGGTACGGATATAAGGCGGATTGGCGATCACCAGATCAAAATAGGCGCTGCCCTGCCCGGCCTGATCATCCGGCTGCGCCAGCGCATAATCCAGGAAGCTGCCATGGATCATATGCAGTGTCGCCTGCGGAAATACGGCTTCCAGGCGCTGCCGGGTCACGGCCAGGGCTGCCGCATCGGTTTCGAAGGCATGAACGTCTACATCGGTGACGCCGCGCCGCTGCAGTTCCGACAAGAGACTAAGCAACAGCTCACCCTCGCCCACGCCGGGGTCGAGCACGCGCAGGCGCCTGCCCTGTGGCAATTGCGCCAGGACTTCCACCATGCGTGCGGCGACGAAATCCGAGAGAACGCCCGGCGTATAGGTTGCGCCACCGGCTTTTTCTCCGGAAACCCGCTGATAGCGGCCGCTGGGTGCGGCATCGCCGGAAACTGCCATAAATTCTTCCGTCTTGCCTGTTGCTGACGCCTGGCGGCAAGCTCTTTGAAGGAGCCTGTGCCGGCAAGGCTTTATGATTCGCTGGGGATGCGCCAGGTACCCCGAGAGGGGCGCAGACCGCTGCTTGCCGTGCCTGCCCCTGGTTCACCAGACAGCCTGTGTCTATGCAGCCGGGCACCAGGTCCGCCAGGCAAGCCGCAGGGCGAGGACGCTACTTTACCAGACTGTCCGGGCTCCCGGCGGCCAGATCGCCGGGTGGCGGAAGCGGGCGCTTGCACACCTGTCCCGGCTGCCGGAACCGACCTGCGCCACCCTAGCTTTCGTCGTGGTTCAGGGCGGCATCGACCGGCTTGGCGCCCAGCACAGTCACCAGCGCCTGGGGGTCGATTTCCAGCAGATAACCGCGCCGGCCGCCGTTGATCAGGATACGAGGCAGTTCCAGGATGCTCTGCTGCACCCAGATCGGCATGCGTTTTCGGGTACCGAATGGCGACGTCCCTCCGACAAAATAACCCGAATGGCGCTGCGCCACTTCTGGCGCGCATGGCGCCGTTTTGCGTGCGCCGGTCTGACGCGCCAGATTCTTCGCCGACACCTCGCAATCGCCATGCATCAGCACAATCAGGGGCTGAGCCTTTTCGTCCTCGAAGACCAGTGTCTTGATGACAGAATGCGGGTCCATGCCCAGCTGCCGCGATGCCTCGGCCGTACCGCCATGCTCGACATAATCATAGACACGCTCCTCGAAGGCAACGCCATGGCGCTTGAGGAACTGTGTCGCGGGCGTTTCCGATACGTGGCGGGACTTCACTTGCTAACCTCTGGGATGATGTTGTGCGTGCAGCGTTTTCAGGCGCTCGCGGGCAACGTGAGTATAAATCTGCGTGGTGGAAATATCGGCATGCCCCAGCAGCATCTGCACCACGCGCAGGTCCGCACCGTGGTTGAGCAGGTGTGTGGCGAAGGCGTGACGCAGTACGTGCGGCGACAGCGGCGCGTGGATATCTGCCAACATGGCGTACTTGCGCACCAGCTGCCAGAACGCCTGACGCGTCATACCCGCTCCCAGGCGGGTCACGAACAAGGCATCCGTTACCTTGCCCGCCAGGATCACGCCGCGGGCCTGATCCAGGTAATCCTGCAGCCAATCCGCCGCAACCCCGCCCAGCGGCACCAGCCTGGCCTTGTCCCCCTTGCCATGGCGCACCCGCACCACGCCTTCGTTCAGGCTGACATCCAGCACCGTCAAGGACACCAGTTCCGACACCCGCAAGCCGGTGGCATAAAGGGTTTCCAGCATGGCACGGTCGCGCAAGCCCGCTGGCTGGCGCAAATCCGGTGCCGCCAGCAGGGCTTCCACCTGTCCTTCGGACAAGGTCTTGGGAAAGCGCTCGGCCTGCCGCGCACTGGGAATATTCAGGCAGGGGTCGGCGCGGACATGCCCCTGCCGCAAGGCCCAGGCATAGAAACGCCGCAAGGTTGCCAGGCGGCGGTTCGCCGTGCTCGGGCGGGTATCGGCATGGCTGGCCGCAAACCACGCCGACACGTCGGCCGCGCTGGCATCGGCCAGCGCCATGCCCCTGGTTTCCTGCAACCACGCCGACCAGCCGCGCAAATCGCGCCGGTAAGCCGCCAGCGTATTGGCCGCCAGCCCGTCTTCCAGCCACAAAGCGTCAATGAAAGGGTCTATCAGCGGCGTGTCGCCTGCTGCCTGCTTGCCTGGAGCCATCGCGCGTAAGGCCTCCGGCCCTGCTAAAAATTGAAGCGCTTGATTCTGGATCAATGGCCGTGAGCCGTCAAGAACGACAGTGGCCGCCGTTGAATTGCGCACTCGGTTGCTGCACGCGCGCACGCGCCGACAGCCTTGCCGCCCTTGCTATCCTGGAGGATATCGCTGGCATGTGCTGAATGACCTTGTTGCACAAGATCGGACAGGATGAGCCACCAGGCGGCATCGGCAACGAACCGCATACGATAGAATCCATCAGTTCCGACTTAAGCAGGGATGACTGGGGAAGCCGTGGCGCAGTTCTCTCGAACCAATTTCATTTCTTGGCCTGCCATTCTGACCAGGATCAGCCTGACCCTGGCGGTAACGCTGGCGCCCATGGCCGCCAATGCGCAAACGGCAACCCCGGCACAGCCGGGGGCCGACAGCCGCGTCAGCGAAGAGCTTGGCGCCTTCCGGCTGGACTCGCGCAGCGGGTCTTACCTGCGCACCATCAGCTATCA
The DNA here is from genome assembly GCF_048595715.1 of Kerstersia gyiorum. Taxonomy (NCBI): domain Bacteria; kingdom Pseudomonadati; phylum Pseudomonadota; class Betaproteobacteria; order Burkholderiales; family Alcaligenaceae; genus Kerstersia; species Kerstersia gyiorum. Next base: position 1,480,782 of record NZ_CP169556.1, on the reverse strand, counting down.
CGGCCAGACTTATCGCCCCCTGAACGCAGTGGAATTCATTCATGTCCAGGCCCTGGGGCCCGAGATCGGCGGCCAGCCGGTATTGCTGGCAGTATCGAACGACCTCATGGGAGTGGGCACGATCCTGATTTCAGTACAGAACGACACGCCATTGGCTCGGGTGCTCAGCCCGGTCATCGACACGCGGGACCCGGACCTGGGCCTGGCGCAACCGGGCCGCAAGGATCTACTGCTGTTCATCGCAGGTTCGCGCGCGCTGGACACTTCCACAGGGCAGGTGCTGTGGTTCGAAGACCGCCTTCCCGGGCAGAATGGAACACCGTTCTCACGCCTGGTATCGGTTGCGCCGGACAACCGCAGCGCCGCTTTGCTGTTGGACAACGAAATCCGCCTCAGCGCAACGAACGACGGGGTCTACGCCCGTGTACCGTTCACCAAGGCGCTGCAAAACAAAGCCTTCCAGCCAATATGGGACGAAACCTACGTGATCGCCAGGCAACAGCGCGAAGCCGGCAAGCCGATCGACCAACGCCGCCTGTACGAGAACATGAAAGCCGAGTGGATCAACCGAAACTTCCGCTGGCAGGAAACCAAAGACGGATGGCAGTTCCGCGGGCAAGGCCTGAACGTCCTCCCGGTCCGGCAGGAGCAGTGACATGAGCTTGAGATGCTTTGCGCGCCGCGCAGGCCTGGTACCGCTGGCGTTGCCGGCACTGCTGCTGGCGGGCTGCGCCAGCCACGGCCCCAACCGCCTGGACGACATACGCAGCGAAGAAGCCAACCCCGCCGAAGCCGTATTGACACTGGAAGTGACGTTTGCCCGCGCGCCAGACTACGCGCCGCAGTCCAGGCAAGGCCTGGCGCCCAACAAACACCTGGCAATCTCTGGCTATCCCAATATCGAAATTCCTTTCTATCAGAAAGGTATCGGTTTCGACCTGGGCGTGCTGGGCGATCCACGCGCCTTGCTGGCGCTGCCATATCCGTCGCCAAAAACGGATTCTTCCACAGCCAAGCTGAAGGTATTCGGCGAACGCCTGGACGAGAAACGCTACCGTTTCCTGGTGTTGCCTCGCGCCGGATGGCGCAGCCTGGACAGCTTCCAGGTCGCCTTCTCCATCAATGGCCGCAACGAGGCCATGACCTTCTTCTATAGCCTCGACACCGTCTGCGAAAGCCGTTTCGACGTCACCACGCCCACTTACGGGTTTGAAATGTCAGTGGCAGCGCACTTTGCAGGAGACAAGCCAGGCTGCCTGAAGGCCTGCGATGGCCGCCCGGGCTTTCCCGGCCAATGCGCTTTCTTCGGCGGCTTCAAGACGGTGCCAGGGCTCTAACCTTCCCTGAAAGGCAGACACCGGCGAGCCATCGTTTTTCCGTCGGCGATAGATCCCGCACCCCCTGCCGTCCGTGCGCGCCCGCGCCTTGGGCTGATCCACATCATCTGCCGCCATGCGAGCCTGCACCCCCACGCTGTCGAGTGGCCGCATGCCAACGCCCTCGCGCCTGCCCCCGAACCGCCAAACGTGACGGAAAAATACAACAACCCAATCTGATGAAACACGTATTTTTCTATGGACTTGAATAGAAAAGGCCCAGGAAAACTAAGGTTTTAGAGATTTCTCGGGATATATACCCATAAAAATAAAGACTTTCTAACATAGACATAAGAATTCTAATCATTTAAGTTCTCTCACTCTGGTGGCAAAACCACTCATTGCCGCCTATCCGCCACCCATTTCCGAATCATCCGCACAGCGTTACCCAACATGCAGCCACTTTCAGCCTCGTGCCTCGGGTTCCGCTTGCAAGCTCCGTGGATTTACTGATGCGCACGCTTCGTCCAACGCTACTGAGTAGCTTGATCGCAACGGCTCTGACCGGCACCAATCTCGCCATCGCTGCAGATAACACCGCCACAGACGACGCAAACACCAGCCAGGTCAATACCGTTCAGGAAAGCCCCGTCAGGCTGCTGACGCCTACCGTCATCACCGCGACCCGCTTCGAGCAAGACGCAGCAGGCATTCCGCCCTCGGCCACGACGACCTCGCGCGAAACCCTGGACGAGCGTTTCATCCACAATTTCCAGGATCTCGGCCAGCGCGCCGAACCGGGCATCGAAGCAGGCCGTAGCCTGCGCAACGGCAACACTCAAATCAATATTCGCGGCCTGCAGGGCGCCCGCGTTCTGACCCTTGTGGACGGCATTCGCCTGCCGGATGTTTTCGAGTTCACGGGCCGGGACAGCATCGGCCAGGACATGGTGGATTTCACTTCACTGAAATCGGTGGATATCGTGCGCGGCCCAGGGTCGACGCTATATGGTTCTTCCGCCCTCGCCGGCATCGTCGGCCTGCGTACCTTGGACCCTTCCGACGTCATCCGCCCAGGCGAATCGTTCGGTGCCCGTGGCGTGATGGACTACCGCAGCGACGATGGCAGCCGCGGCCTGAATGTCGCGCTCGCCGGCCTGTTCGACAATGACAACACGGCCTGGCTGATTCAGGCTGGCGGCCGGAAAGGTCACGAGTACGAGAACCAGGGCAAGGACGACTCCACTGGCGCATCGAGGACCAAGCCCAACCCGCAGAAAAACAGCCGTAGCAACGTGCTGGGCAAACTGCAGCACGACTTCGTCGGCGGCCACAAGCTGGGGCTGACCGGCGAATACCGCAAGACCAACTATCACTCGGATCGCCTGAATGCACTGGGCTCCGTCATGGGCACGGCGACCCAAATCCTGTCCAGCCACACGGACGACAGCGAAAAACGCTACCGCCTGTCGATGGAGTATGACTACAAGGCTCCGGATCAGGACAAGCTCATCGACCTGGCCTCCGCCCGCGTCTATTACTCGCGCCTGGATAGCGATCAATTTGACCACCAGGTGCGCAGCAATGCTCCCAGGTATGAACGCAACGGCCAGTATCGGCAATCCTTGTATGGCCTGTCTGCCCTGGCCTCCAAGCAACTGACCGGCACCGTCAGCAATCGCATCAGCGCAGGCGGCGAGTGGTGGCAGTCACGTACCGAGGAGTTCGCGGCAGGATACCCTGAAAGCAGCACAATCAACCTGCGCACCGTTCCCAAGGCCAAGATCACGCAGTTCGGCCTGTTCATGGAAGATGAAATCGGCTTCCTGCACGACCAGGTGTCACTGACGCCGGGAATCCGCTACGACCATTACGAGCAGAATCCGCTGTCGGACACGACGCTGGAACAGCAGAACGGCACTGCCGTCAAACAACGGGATTCCCGCTTCTCGCCCAAGCTGCTGGCCACCTGGTACGCAACCGATAACGTCACCCTGTTCGTGCAATACGCCCAGGGCTTCCGTGCCCCCAACCTGGTGGAGGTCAATGGCCAGTTCAGCAATACGAGCAGCCCGTACTACGGCTATACCTTGCACCCCAACCCTGACCTGAAGCCGGAAACCAGCTCCGGGTATGAACTCGGGGCACGCTGGAACAGCAGCCAGGCCAGCGCCAGCCTGACCTTCTTCGATACCCGCTACAAGAACTTCATCAATATGGAAGGCTGGCCCGACGACGCCAATCCCGCCTTCACCCACTACCAGTTCCAGAACGTGAACCGGGTGCGTATCTATGGTGCCGAAGCGCAAGGGCAATGGCAGTTCGCCCGCAACTGGGACGTCTGGGGCTCGCTGGCCTGGTCGCAAGGCCGCAATCGCGAAGACAACTCGTACCTGAACTCCATTTCGCCACTGAAAACCGTACTGGGGCTGCGCTATAGCCAGGAAAACTGGGGTGCGGAAAGCATCCTCACGCTGGCCCGCAAGCGTGACAAAGTCAAGGACGACACCACGTTCAAGGCTCCCGGCTACGGCACCCTGGACCTGATCGGCTGGGTCACGCCGCCGGAAGCCAAGGGCCTGAGACTGCAAGCCGGGGTGTTCAACCTCTTCGATAAAAAGTACTGGCGCAGCATCAACGTCCAGGACATCAGCAGCACCAGCGCCGGCCTGGATATGTATACCGAAGCGGGCCGCAATGTTCAGCTCTCGGTGAGCTACAGCTACTGATAGCACTCAGGCCAGGAGAAAACCGGAAACCTCTCGTTTCCGGTTTTTTTTACTGGCAAGCTGCCGTCACCAGGTCACTCAGCCGTGACAAGCGTTCAGTATGTGCCAGGCCTTCAATGACACCGGCACCGAGAAATACAAAGCTCAGTTCGCGCTCGGGGTCCACCATCCACAGCGTGCTGCCACGTCCTACCGAATAAAAAGCCCCCGCACTGGCGAAACGTCCCGCAGCGCTCAAATGTTGGCCCTCTCCCCGCACCTGTCCACCCAGCAAGGAATAGTGTGCAGGCGTTTCCGCCAGGCCGTACTCCTGCCGGTAACCTTCCCACCCCATATTGCGTGCCGATCCGGTATGACTGCGGCACGCCTCGCGCAGAACCTCTGCAGACAACACGCGGACATCTCCCAGCCTGCCCTCCTGACGCATGGCCTCAGCGAAACGCAGCACATCGTCCAGCGTGCTCAGCGCTCCACCAGCCGGCAGTTCGGCTCGTTCACCGAGCACATGGTTCAGCAAGCCGGCGACAGCCTGACCTTCCAGCGTCGACATGGCAGGGGTATAGGACATGGGCACCCGGCGCGCGGCATCAGGCCGCATGCCGAAGGAGGTATCCCTCATTCCCAGTGGTTCGAACAACTGCTGCCTGGCGATATCCCGAAAGGCGCGCCCCTGGGGATCGGTCAGCACCAGCAATTGTCCCAGCACCGCATAGGCCGCCGTCGGGCTGTAGAACACCTGCGAACCCGGCGGATACAGCGGCGGCAAGGTTGCCAATGCACCGGCAAACAACGCCAGGTCACCTATCTGCGCGGGCGGCACATCCACCGGCGGCATCAGCCCGGTAGGCATGCCGGCGCAATGCGTCAACAATTGACGCACACTGATGTCCTGCTTGCCTGCGGCTCCGAACGCTGGCCACCAATCGGCCACCCTGTCGTCCAGGCCGAACCAGCCACGCTCGATCGCTTGCAGAACCAGCACGGCGGTAAAAGACTTCGACAGCGACATCAATAAATAAATGTCGTCCGTCCTGGCCGGACGGCCAGGCGCCGCCTCGCCGATGGCAGCGTGGTACAGCAGCCTGCCGCCACGCGCCACCGCCACGGAAGCACCATACATCCGGCCTGCCCGGATGTCGGTGCGGATCGCTTCGCCCAGCCGCACCAACGCCCCGGCCTCGACCTGTGCCTGCCGGCAGGCCTCCCTGTCCAGGCCATCGTCCTGCATTGCTTCATCCATGTTTGCTCCCAAGCACTTGCACCCCTTGTTACCTACCGGCGGCCCGGCGATAAATAAGGGCCCCCACGCTGCGCCTTCGGCTTGCTGCCCCCCAAGGGGGCGTTTTTGTCTTGGGGCGGCCCGGCGACAAAAAGGGCCCCCACACTGCGCCTTCGGCTTGCTGCCCCCCAAGGGGGCGTTTTTGTCTTGGGGCGGCCCGGCGACAAAAAGGGCCCCCACGCCGCGCCTTCGGCTTGCTGCCCCCCAAGGGGGCGTTTTTGTCTTGGGGCGGCCCGGCGACAAAAAAGGCATACCCAGCGATAACGCTGCGTATGCCTTCATCATCGTGCCATTCTGCCGAGAACGGCGTCCAACGCGATGAATCTCCGCACGGGGCGGATGATTATTTCTGGTTGGTCATGTGCGACGGCACCACCCACTCGTCGAACTGCTCGGCCGTCAGGAAGCCCAATGCCAGTGCCGATTCACGCAGCGACAGGTTTTCCTTGTGGGCCTTCTTGGCGATCTGGGCAGCCTTGTCGTAACCGATGTGCGGGTTCAGTGCCGTCACCAGCATCAGCGAGCGGTTGACCAGTTCGGTGATGCGGTCGCGGTTGGGTTCGATACCGACCGCGCAGTGCTCACCGAAGCTCGCCATGCCGTCAGCCAGCAAACGCACCGATTGCAGGAAGTTGTGGATCACCAGCGGCTTGAAGACGTTCAGCTCGAAGTTGCCGCTGGCGCCACCGATGTTGATGGCGACGTCATTGCCCAGCACCTGCGCGCCCAGCATGGTCAGCGCTTCGCACTGGGTCGGGTTGACCTTGCCCGGCATGATCGAGGAACCCGGTTCGTTTTCCGGAATGCTGATTTCACCCAGGCCGGAACGCGGGCCGCTGGACAGCCAGCGCACGTCGTTGGCAATCTTGATCAGGCCGGCAGCCAGGGTCTTGAGCGCGCCGTGGGCAAACAGGATGCCTTCATGACCCGCCAGCGCCTGGAACTTGTTGGGCGCGGAAACGAAAGCCACCTTGGTATCGCGTGCCAGTTCGTCGGCAACGCGCTTGCTGAATTCCGGGTGGGCGTTCAGACCGGTACCGACTGCCGTGCCGCCAATGGCCAGCTCGTGCAACACGGGCAGCGTGGCGCGAATCTGGCTTTCGGCGATTTCCAGCTGGGCAACCCAGCCGGAAATTTCCTGGCCCAGCGTCAGCGGCGTGGCGTCCTGCAGGTGGGTACGGCCGATCTTGACGATATCGCGGAAGGCCTCGCTCTTGGCTTGCAGGACGGCCTTCAGCTTGGCCAGCGCCGGCAGCAGGTGGCGCTCGACCTCGACGGCGGCAGCCACGTGCATGGCGGTGGGGAACACGTCGTTGGACGACTGGCCACGGTTCACGTGGTCATTGGGGTGCACCTTGCGGGCTTCGCCGCGTTCGCCGCCCAGCAGTTCCGAAGCGCGGTTGGCCAGCACTTCGTTCATGTTCATGTTGCTTTGCGTGCCCGAACCGGTCTGCCACACGGACAGCGGGAATTCGTTGGGCCACTTGCCGGCGATGACTTCATCGGCAGCCTTGATGATGGCATCGGCCTGGCCAGCGTCGATCTGCTTCAGTTCGGCATTGACGTGAGCGGCGGCGCGCTTGACGCGGGCCAGCGCTTCAACCAGTGCAACCGGCATCTTTTCGGTGGAAATCGAGAAGAAATGCAGCGAACGCTGGGTCTGCGCGCCCCACAGGTGCTCGGCGGGCACTTCGATGGGACCGAAGGTATCTTTTTCGATGCGGGTGCTCATTTGATTGCTTGACTCCACTGGATACGGCCAGGCATCAATTCCGGGCCGATTTCATTGAGAATGAGAATGGAACGACTGATGAACTAAACGCCCGCTAGGATAGCAGAACCGGACAGCCCATATCACCGGAACGCCATTCCAACCACCGATTCCGGCACGACGCCTGCCGCCGTCCATCCTGCCTGCGCGCTCTTTCCCCTCTTTCCCCTCTTTCCCGCCCCTTCCCGCCACGCAAGCCGGGCGCGCGCCTCGTTCTCGTCCCTATAATGGCCGCCTTGCCCGCATCACCTCCGGAGCCGACATGCCCCCGCCTGCCCAGCACACGCTGTATCTGCCTGACGAAACTGCCACCGAAGCCCTGGCGCGCCGCCTGGCGCCGCTGGTATGCGACCGTCCCGATGCATCCGCAGCGCCCGGCCCGGGCGCGGGCGGCCGGATCCACCTGCGCGGCGACCTGGGGGCCGGAAAAACCAGCTTTGCCCGCGCACTGTTGCGCGCATGCGGCATAAGCGGCCGAATCAAGAGCCCAAGCTACGCGTTGCTTGAATCTTATAAAGTTTTTAACTTATACTTGTATCATCTTGATTTTTATAGATTTAGCGAATCCAGGGAATGGCTGGACGCCGGATTCAGGGAAATCCTGCGTGAAGATGCCCTTGTTTTGATCGAATGGCCAGAACGTGCCGGCGATCTCCTGAGCCCGCCAGATCTAGAAATTTCGCTGGAATACCTGGACGATGGACGCCGCGCGGATCTGTCGGCCCATACCGAAAGAGGGCTTAAATGGCTGAACGCAATCCTCTCACCCGGCCCCTGATACCGGCAGACGCGACGCGTCGCCGCTTGCTTGGCAGCGCCATGACGCTGCTGCTCGTTCCCGTGATCCCGCGCACCGCCCGCGCGGCCAGCATTCTGGCCGTCCGTACGTGGCCCGCGGATGACTACACCCGCATCACGCTGGAACTCGACAGCGCCCTGAAGGCCGAGCACTTCACGCTGGAAAATCCCCACCGACTCGTCGTCGACATCGAAGGGCTGACCCTAGACCAGGCGCTCAACGAACTGGTTTCCAAGATCAAGCCTGACGATCCCTACATCGCCAGCGCTCGAGTGGCCCAGAACCGCCCGGAAATCGTGCGTATCGTCTTCGACCTGAAGCAGGCCATCGCGCCTCAGGTCTTCACGCTCAAGCCGGTCGCCGAATACCAGTATCGCCTGGTACTCGATCTGTATCCGAAGGTCGCGCAGGACCCCTTGCTGGCCATGATGAACAGCAAGAACCTGCCCGCCGAGGAAGACCCGCTGGCCCGGATTCTCGAAGACCTCTCGAACCGCCCTGGCGGCACGCCGGCGCAGCAACCGCAACCTGCCGCTCCTCAGACCGGTGGCCAGATTGCCACGGCCCCATCGCGCCCCGAACCCGCCGCACCGGCAGGCGGACGCGCCCCGGCGGTCCATACCTCGAACCGCCGCCGGCCGCTGACGATCGCGCTCGACCCTGGGCATGGCGGTGAAGACCCCGGCGCAACCGGCCCTGGCGGCACACGGGAAAAGGACGTCGTGCTCAGTATTGCCCACATGCTGAAGCGACGGATCGACTCCACGCCCGGCATGCGCGCCTTCATGACCCGCGATGCGGATTTCTTCGTGCCGCTGCATGTACGCGTACAGAAGGCTCGCCGCGCCCGCGCCGATCTGTTCATCTCCATACACGCTGATGCCTGGACCCGGCCAACCGCACGCGGAACGTCCGTATTTGCCCTGTCGGAACGCGGCGCCAGCAGTACCATGGCGCGTCTGCTGGCCAACAAGGAAAATGCCGCCGACCTGATTGGCGGGGTCAACCTTGGCAGCCAGGACGCCAACGTCGCCAAGGTTCTGCTTGAACTCTCCACGACCGCGCAGATCAACGATTCGCTGCGCTTTGGCAGCACGCTGCTGCGCGAACTGGAAAAGATCAACACGCTGCACAAGAAGAACGTGGAACAAGCCGGCTTTGCCGTGCTGAAGGCCCCGGACATTCCTTCGGTGCTCGTGGAAACCGCGTTCATCAGCAACCCGGGCGAAGAACGCCTGCTGCGTACCGCTGCCCACCAGCAGAAGATCGCGGCCGCCATTCATACCGGTATCCAGGGCTTCTACGCCGCCAACCCGCACATTGCAGCGCTGGATCGCGAAATCAGTTAAAAATGCGTTCATGCAAGAACGCAGAATCATCCATGCCCTGCCCGATCTGCTCATCAGCCAGATCGCGGCAGGCGAGGTCATTGAACGACCCGCCTCCGTCCTCAAGGAACTGCTGGAAAACGCCATAGATGCGGGCGCCAGCGCCATTACTGTGCGCCTGGACGGCGGCGGCATACGCCGTATCGCCGTGACCGACGACGGCTGTGGCATTCCTCCCGAAGAATTGCCGCTGGCCCTTACGCGCCACGCTACCAGTAAAATCGGCTCGCTGGCCGACCTGGAATCCGTGGCATCCATGGGCTTTCGCGGGGAGGCTCTCGCATCCATCGCTTCCGTGGCCTACCTGACGTTGACCTCCCGGACTGCCCACGCCAGCCACGCCTACCAGATCCAAGGCCTGCAAGGCCATGCCGAACCCGCCGCCGGCCCTGGCGGCACGACTGTCGACGTGCGCCAGCTGTTCGACAACGTGCCTGCCAGGCGGAAGTTCCTGCGCAGCGAACAAACCGAATTCGGCCATTGCGTCGATGCCTTCGAACGCATTGCCCTGGCGCACCCGCATATTGCCTTCCAGTTGTTCCACAATGACCGCGCCGTACGCCAATGGCCCCAGACCGATCCCCTGCAACGCATCCGCGACGTACTGGGCGAGGAGTTCGCCCGCCAGGGGCTCGCATTGCATGCGGACATCGGGGCAGCCGCCCTGTCGGGCATCGTCCTGGAACCCACTGCGTCGCGTGCCCGCGCAGACCGCCAATATTTATACGTAAACGGCCGTTTCGTGCGCGATCGCACCGTTTCCCATGCCATACGCAGTGCGTACGCCGATGTTCTGCATGGAGATCGGCAACCTGCATACGTGTTGTTCCTGACTGTTGATCCCACCAGCGTGGACGTCAATGTGCATCCGGCCAAGAGCGAAATCCGTTTTCGCGACAGCGGTGCGGTGTACCGTTTCGTCATGCAGCAGGTCAGCCAGGCCCTGGCCCACGGCGCCGGACAACTGGGCAACACCACCGCCACCGAGCCGTCTCACAGCGTCGAGCCGAACGTCCAGCCGTCCGTGATGCCCGCCATGCCCGGGCAAGCTGACATCCCCCCTGGCGCGGCAGCTCCCGACAGTACGCAACACCCCGCGCCGGCCCAATATACCCAGCAATCGCCGCTGTACCTGGCCGAACCGCAGCGACGCTATGAGGCCGGCTCATTCGACTGGCAACGACATTACCGCCCCCTGGAAGCCGACGCGCCCAGCAACACCACGGCAGCCCCCGCCACGGGCGTTGGAACATCAGCCCATACGCCCTTCGCTCCGGCCATGGCTGGCGCCACGCCTGCCAGCCTGCCCGCCTTCGCACCCGCCACTGCGGCACAGGCCGACCCGGCCTCTCAGCCACTGCCTGCGACCGGCGACGACCTGCCGCTGGGCATGGCACTGGCGCAACTGCATGGCATCTATATCCTGGCGGAGAACCGCCACGGGCTGATCCTGGTGGACATGCACGCCGCGCATGAACGCATCGTCTATGAACACCTGAAAAATGCCATAGACCAGAATGGCCTGCCGCGCCAGGATCTCCTGGTACCGGTGGTCTTCAGTGCGCCGGAAAAAGACGTGGCGCTGCTGGAAGAATATGATGCCCTGCTGACAGAATTCGGCTTCGAGATGCGGCCGGCCGGCCCCAGCGCCGTCACCGTGCGCAGCGTGCCCGCGCCGCTTGCCGATGGCGATATCGAATCCCTCGCCCGTGCCGTACTTGCCGACCTCGCCAGCGTCGGCATGTCGCGCCACCTGACGGAAAAGCGCAACGAACTGCTCTCCACCATGGCCTGCCACGGCTCCGTGCGCGCCAACCGCAAGCTGACCCGCGAGGAAATGAACGCGCTGCTGCGAGCCATGGAAGCCACGGAACGCGCCGGCCAATGCAACCATGGCCGCCCGACCTGGGTGCAGTGGAACCTGCCAGAACTGGACCGCCTGTTCCTGCGCGGGCAATAACGCAATTTCATGAACGCACCTTCCCTTCCCATTCTTTGCCTGGCCGGCCCCACCGCCGCCGGGAAAAGCGCCGCCACGCTGGCCCTGGCACAGCGCTGGCCGCTGGAAATCATCAATGTCGATTCCGCCACCATCTATCGCGGCATGGATATCGGCACGGCCAAGCCGAATGTCGCAGAGCGCCAACAAGTGCCCCAGCACATGCTGGATATCCTTGATCCTGCTGACAGCTACTCTGCCGCCGCCTTCCGCAATGATGCCCTGGCCCTGATCAACGCCATTCTGCAGCGCGGCCGCCTGCCCCTGCTGGCCGGCGGCACCATGATGTATTACAAGGCCTTGCGCGAAGGCCTGGATGATCTACCCGAAGCCGACCCCGGCCTGCGCGCGGAACTGGAAGCACGCGCAGCCGCCAGCGGCTGGCCTGCGCTGCACGCCGAACTGGCGCGCCTGGACCCGGTAACGGCTGCTCGCCTGGCACCGAACGACAGCCAGCGCATCCAGCGCGCACTGGAAGTCTGCCTGCTGAGCGGACAGCCCATGTCTGCGCTGCTGGGACGCAAAGACGATGGCAACGGATCGGCGGGACAGGCCGCGCGCCCCTACACCTTCCATACCATCAGCCTGGAACCTTCCGACCGCCTGGCCCTGCACCAGCGAATCGCCCTGCGTTTCGACCAGATGCTGGAACAGGGTTTTGCCGAAGAAGTCCGCCAGTTGCACCAACGTGGCGATCTGCACCCCGGCCTGCCGTCGGTACGCTGTGTCGGCTATCGCCAGATGTGGTCCTGGCTGGACGGCGAGATTGCCCTGCCGCTGGCGCGCGAGCAGGCCATTGCCGCCACCCGCCAGCTGGCCAAGCGGCAAATCACCTGGCTGCGGGCCCAGCCGGAACGACAGGCTGTCGACTGCCTGACCAGAGATGCCCAGGCCCAGGCGGTGGACGCTGCGGCGCCGTGGCTGGATGCCCTGGCCCGCGCTTACCGCCCCTGAGGCCGGCCCTTCCCCGCCAGGCAGCACCCGCCGCAAACGGCGAATTCAGCCAGGCTACTGGCCGTGTTCGCCCGCACCGCCCGGCACACCATCGACCCTGCTGGACGCAACGGCCACTGGCGTGCTGACAGGCCGGGCCAGCGACACCGTCGTATCGTCCGGCAAAATGACACGCGCCCGGCCTTCGTTCTTGGCACGGTACATGCGCTGATCGGCCAGTTCGATCAGTGTGGGCCAATCCAGGACTTCGTCATGCATGCGCTCGGCCACGCCGACGGAGGCCATGATGGCGGTACCGTCCTCGGTCCGCCCCAGGCCGCCCTGGCGCAGGCGCTCGATGAAGTAAGGCAGCTGCGACACCGACATGTTCGGCAGGATGATCACGAACTCTTCCCCACCCCAGCGCACCAAGACATCGCTACTGCGCAGATAGCCGCGCAGACTGCGCACCAGGCTGCACAAGGCGCGGTCGCCGGCATCGTGCCCGAAACGGTCATTGATGGCCTTGAAGTGGTCGATATCTATGAAAGCCAGTGCCAACGGCGTCTCGGAATTGGCCGATTGCATGAACAGGCGTTCCAGGCTTTCCACCCCTGAGCGGCGCGTCAGCGCATCCGTCAGCGGATCGGTATTGGCCCGGTGAACCAGGCTCTTCATGTAATGCAACTGACTCATGCTGGAAAACATGGCAATGCCTGTCATCAGCGCCATGAACCAGAGTGTCGCACCATGCTGGGCCCAGGAAAGCTGCTGGGCATCGCCCATGGTCATACCCATGAGCGCCGTGACCAGCGCGGGCAGCGCAAACAGCAGGACTTCCAGCGCAGACAACGGAAATATCGCCAGGCCGCCCAACACCACAGTCGGCATCAACGCATAGATCTGCATCATCAGAAACTGCGCATCGGTCAGCACCAGGCCGCCGGTCAGGCGCAGGGCCGCCAGGTAGAACAGACAGGGCACCACCAGCATGCAGGCCAGCATGCCCAGGGCGCGCTTGTATGGATGGCTGCCTGTCAGTGGACGCGGCTTGGCCATCTGGAAGAAGACGACACCGGCAGCCAGACGCAACACCAGCAGCGCCAGCGCCTGCGGCCAGGGAAAGACCACCAGGTCGATCACGCCGCACAAAGGCACCAGCACGAAAAAAAGGACGGAGAGCAACTGAATGCGCGCCGCAATCACAGAGGCCGCATGCCTCCGTATCGACAGCGGCAGCCCCAGGGGAGACGCCAGCGACATGAGCTGGCCCGCCGTTGGCTGGGTCGGCGCAACAATGTTATCCGTAACGTAGCGCCAGAATCGACGAATTCGCAACATAGCAGCTGTATGTGAATCCGGCCCGCCGGCAGCGCCCGCGCCAGCAGCGCGTCAGCCCAAACCGGACCAGAAGGCAGGGCCGTCCGCGAACAGCGGGCCGCCCTGCACTTCTGCCCAGGCAGGAAAGATCAGAGGACGACGGTACCCGGCGCACCTTCGGCACGCGGAACGATCTCGCCAATGCGGAAGACCTGTTCGCCATTCGCAGCCAGCGTGCCAGCCACCGTTTCCGCCTGATCGGCGGCGACCACGATCACCATGCCGATGCCGCAGTTGAAAACACGGTGCATTTCCTGGTGATCCACGCCGCCCTCACGTTGCAGCCAGTCGAACAGCGCCGGACGCTGCCAGGCGTCCGCATGCAGGCGAGCCTGCCATTGCGGCTGCAGGATACGCGGCACGTTTTCAAGCAGACCACCGCCAGTAATGTGAGCCAGGCCCTTGATGGACTCGCCATGCGCTTCGAGGGCCGCCAGCACCGACTTCACGTAGAGGCGCGTCGGCGCCATCACGGCATCGCCGAAGGGCTTGCCATGGAAATCGTCTTCGGGGCGGGCACCGGCGCGTTCGATGATCTTGCGGACCAGCGAATAGCCGTTGGAATGCGCGCCGCTGGACGCCAGGCCCAGCACGACATCGCCCGAGGTGATGGACTTGCCGTCGATGATCTTGGATTTCTCGACAGCGCCGACGGCAAAGCCGGCCAGATCGTATTCGCCGTCGGGGTACATGCCCGGCATTTCCGCCGTTTCGCCACCGATCAGCGCGCAGCCGGACTCCTCGCAGCCCTTGGCGATGCCGCCGACCACGGCAGCCGCCGTGTCCACGGACAACTTGCCGCAGGCGAAATAGTCAAGAAAGAACAACGGTTCGGCGCCTTGCACCAGGATATCGTTGACGCTCATGGCCACGAGGTCGATGCCTACCGTATCATGGCGGTTCCATTCAAAAGCCAGGCGCAGCTTGGTGCCTACGCCATCGGTTCCCGAAACGAGCACTGGCTCGCGATACTTGCCGGGAACCTGGAACAGGGCGCCGAAGCCCCCTATGCCTCCCAACACGCCAGCGCGCATGGTGCGCGCTGCCAAGGGTTTGATGCGATCAACCAGCGCATCTCCGGCGTCGATATCGACGCCTGCGTCGCGATAGGTCAGGGAGGACTTGTTTGTCTGGGCCATGGAAAAAACCGTCGAATATGTAAAAATCGCAGCGTTTCGCTGAATAAGAAGTTGATTTTACGATGAACCGCCACTTGCGCCGCGCAATGACCCTGAATTCCGTCAAGAAAGGATCGCTGGCATGAGCCGTCAGCTCCTGCTGGACGTGCTGCCGGCGCCTGCTCCGTCCCTGGAAAACTATATTCCCGGGCCAAATATCGAGGCGCTGCAGGCCGCCAACGACCTTGCCCCGGGCCGTGCCCTGTACCTGTGGGGCGCGGACGGTTCGGGGCGCAGCCACCTGCTGCGCGGCCTGACGTCCCTGCCGGGACTACGCCATTATTTTCCTGCCGCCGGTTCGACCGATATCCTGCGCCAGCTTGCCGACAGCGACGGCAGGCACGCGGACCTGATCGCCATCGACGACGTGCAGCAACTCGACGAGGCTGCGCAGGCTGTCGTATTCGCCCTGTACAATCGCTGGCGCGAATCCGCCGCGTCCCCGCATGCATTCTCGCTGGTACTCGCGGGTGACCGTGCGCCGCTGTCCATGCCGTTACGCGAAGATTTGCGTACCCGCCTGGGCTGGGATCTGGTCTTTCGCCTGGAACCGCTTTCCGACGCCGACAAGCTCGCCGCCCTGCAATTGCAGGCGGAAAGCCGCGGCGTCAACCTGACACCGGAAGTGCTCAACTGGATACTGACGCACCTCGAGCGCGACATGCGGAAACTCTCCCGCCTGATTGACGAGCTTGATCGCTACTCACTGTCTGCACGCCGGCCCATCACCATTCCATTGCTGCGGACCATGCTCGCAGACCCGAACACCAACCGACAATGAAGCCCAACTCACCGACACGCCTTGCCCTGTTCGACCTGGACCACACCCTGCTGCCGCTCGACAGCGACTACCAATGGGCCGAATTCCTGGCACGCACCGGGCGCGCCGGCGATCCCGAGATCGCCCGCCAGCGCAACGAGGACCTGATGGTGCGCTACAACGAGGGCAACCTGACGGCCGAGCAATCGGCCGAATTCATGCTGGGACTGCTGTCCCCGCACAACCCCACCGACCTGGCCCGCTGGCATGAAGACTTCATGCGCGAAATGATCTGGCCCGCGATCCAGCCCAATGCGCTGGCGCTGGTGCGCGGCCACCTGGAAGCCGGCGACCTGGTTGCTATCGTCACCGCCACCAACAGCTTCGTGACCGCCCCCATCGCCCGCGCCCTGGGCGTGCAGCACCTGGTGGCGACCGAAGCCGAATACATCGGCGGACGCTATACCGGCCGCATCCTCGGCACCCCGAGCTTCCGCGAAGGCAAGATCACCCGTGTCCAGCAATGGCTGGCCACGCTCGGCCAAAGCCTGGCAGACTATCCGGAAACCTGGTTCTACAGCGACTCGATGAACGACCTGCCGCTGCTGGAAGTTGTTTCTCATCCTGTCGCCGCCAACCCCAGCGACGAACTGCGCCGTATCGCCACCGATCGCAAGTGGCGCATCATCGACCTGTTCTCGCAATTGGCGGACCAGAAATCCTGATAAACGCATGATCACAGAAACCATCAAACGCTTCGTGAGCCGGCTGCGCCGCCCAACCGGGCCAGCCCGCATCCCGGTGGAACGACACGGCATAGACCCGCGCCACGTCTCGCGCAACGCCGTCAAGGTCTGCGAAACGCTGCGCCATCAAGGCTATGACGCCTATATCGTGGGTGGTGCCGTCCGCGACCTGATCCTCGGGCTGGAGCCCAAGGATTTCGATGTGGCTACCAACGCCACGCCCGAGCAGATCCGCCCGCTGTTCCGCCGCGCCCGCATCATCGGCCGCCGGTTCCAGCTGGTCCACGTCGTCTTCGGCCGCGAAATCATCGAAACCTCGACCTTCCGCGCGCCGTCCAGCGGCGAACAGGAAACCGACGAGCACGGCCGCATCCTGCGCGACAACGTGTTCGGCAACCAGGAACAGGATGCCGTGCGGCGCGACTTCACCATGAACGCGCTGTACTACGACCCGCTGACGCAGACCGTCATCGACTACCACAATGGTGTCGAAGACCTGAAGCAGCGCGTCATCCGCATGATCGGCGACCCGGCCACGCGCTACCGCGAAGACCCCGTGCGCATGCTGCGCGCAGTGCGCTTCGCCGCCAAGATCAGCGGCAGGATAGACGACGCCACCCAGGCGCCGATCTCCGGCCTGGCCGCACTGATCGAGAACGTCCCGGCATCGCGACTGTTCGACGAAATGCTCAAACTGCTGACCTGCGGCCACGCCATGGACTGCCTGCAGCAACTGCGCAGCGCCGGCCTGCACAAGGGTTTGCTGCCGCTGCTGGACGTGGTGCTGGAACAGCCCGACGGCAAGCGCTTCGTGACCCTGGCGCTGGAACGCACCGACGCTCGGGTACGCACCGGCAAGACCGTCAGCCCCAGTTTCCTCTTTGCCGCCCTGCTGTGGCAGCAGGTGGCTTCGCGCTGGCATGAACTGGAAACGCGCGGCGAACATCGCATTCCAGCGCTGGTCCAGGCCGCGGATTCCGTCCTGGAAGAGCAAACCGGCAAGCTGGCCATCCAGCGTCGCTTCACGGCCGACATGCGCGACATCTGGTTCATGCAGCCGCGCCTGGTACGCCGTCCGGGCCGCGCCGTCTGGCGCCTGGTCGAACAACCCCGCTTCCGCGCTGCCTGCGACTTCCTGCAACTGCGCGCTGCGGCCGGCGAGATCGACAGCGTAGACGCACAATGGTGGATGGACCTGGCCAACGCCGATGACAGCCTGCGTGCGGAAATGATAGACGGCCTCGCGCAACTGCCGCGCGATACCGACGGCGATGCTCCAGCCGCGCGCAAGCCGCGCCGGCGCCGCCGCCGTCCCAGCAATGCCCGCCCTTCCAGCAATCCACCCGATAACGCCGCCTAGGCCGAGATCGCATGGATACCTTGCATTGTGCCTATGTCGGCCTGGGCGCCAACCTGGGGGATGCCCAGGCAACCCTGCGCCTGACGCTGGCGGAGCTGGCAGCCCATCCCGATATCGCCGCACTGGAAGTTTCGCCGTTCTACCGCACTGCCCCAGTCGATGCCGGCGGCCCGGACTTCGTCAATGCCGCCGTCCGCCTGCACACCCGGCTGGCGCCGCTGGCATTGCTGGATGTTCTGCAGGCGCTGGAAAATAAGCACGGCCGCGAACGGCCCTATCGCAATGCGCCCCGCACGCTGGACCTGGACATATTGCTGTATGACAACCAGCCGCTGTCCCATCCACGCCTGACGCTGCCGCACCCGCGCATGCACCAGCGCGCTTTCGCGCTCACGCCCTTGCTGGACGTGTTCCTGGCGGATGCGTCCTCTACCGCCGTTCCCGGCGCGGTTTCCCTGGCGGCCCTGCAGGCCTGGCGGGATGCCTGTGGCGACCAGCGGATCGAGCGTGTTGCCACGGATGCAGCACCGCCGGCAAACGAGCCGGATACGGCCTCATGAGCGGACGCATGCGTGGGATATCAGCCCTGAGCCTGCGCCAGCCCGCAGCAAACCGCCACAACAGTTAAAATCAACGATTACCGCGCCGCGCCAACGGGGCTGGCGGCGCCTCTGTCCGACCTTCATTACACATGCTCACTTTCCAGCAAATCATCCTCAGGCTCCAGGAATACTGGGACAAACAAGGCTGCGCGCTGCTGCAGCCGTACGACATGGAAGTCGGCGCAGGCACCTCGCACACCGCGACCTTCCTGCGCGCCATCGGCCCGGAGCCCTGGCGCGCTGCCTATGTGCAGCCTTCGCGCCGGCCCAAGGATGGCCGCTATGGCGAAAACCCCAACCGCCTGCAGCATTACTACCAGTACCAAGTCGTGCTCAAGCCCGCGCCACCCGATATCCTCGACCTGTATATCGGTTCTCTCAAGACGCTGGGCATCGACCCAACCGTGCATGACATCCGCTTCGTCGAAGACGACTGGGAAAACCCCACGCTGGGCGCCTGGGGCCTGGGCTGGGAAGTCTGGCTCAACGGCATGGAAGTCACCCAGTTCACCTACTTCCAGCAAGTAGGCGGCATCGACTGCACGCCGGCCACCGGTGAAATCACCTACGGCCTGGAACGCCTGGCCATGTACCTGCAAGGCGTGGAAAGCGTCTATGACCTGGTCTGGACCGAAGGCGGCGCCGGCGGCGGCCGCGTGCTCTACCGTGACGTCTTCCACCAGAATGAAGTGGAGCAATCCACCTACAACTTCGAACACGCCAGCACCGACATGCTGTTCGCGCATTTCAACGACTACGAAAACGAGGCCAAGCGCATGATCGCCGTGCCCCTGGCGCTGCCCGCCTACGAAAACGTGCTGAAGGCGGCGCACACTTTCAACATGCTCGACGCCCGTGGCGCCATCAGCGTGACCGAACGCGCCGCCTATATCGGCCGCATCCGCAACCTGTCGCGCAGCGTGGCCCAGGCCTACTACGAATCCCGCGAAAAGCTCGGCTTCCCGATGCTGGCCAACAAGGAGGTGCAGGCATGAGCCAGGCCAATACCGCACCGCTGCTGGTCGAACTCTTCACCGAGGAACTACCACCCAAGGCCTTGCGCCGACTGGGCATTGCCTTTGCCGAGCGTCTCGAAGCCGAACTCCGGCAAGCCGGCCTGGTCGCCGGCGACGCGGCCGCCACGCCCTATGCCACGCCCCGCCGCCTGGGTGCGTTCCTGCCCGCCGTGCTGGCGCAAGCGCCCGACCGCGAGTTTTCCGAAAAACTGATGCCGGTGAAAATCGGCCTGGACGCCAATGGCGCCGCGACCCCGGCGCTGCTGAAAAAGCTGGCGGCCAAGGGCCTGGAACACCTGGACGTCGCCGCCCTGGCGCGTGAATCCGACGGCAAGCAGGAATACCTGGTTGCCAATGGCAAGGCAGCCGGTGCCGCGCTCGCCCATGGCCTGCAGCAGGCGCTGGATGCCGCGCTGACGCACCTGCCGATTCCCAAGGTCATGCGTTACCAGTTGGCCGATGGAGTCACTTCCGTCAAGTTCGTCCGTCCGGCCCATGGCCTGGTAGCCCTGCATGGCAGCGACATCGTGCCGGTACAGGCGCTGGGCCTGCAAGCTGGCCGCCAATTGCACGGCCATCGTTTCCTGGCACCTGAACCTTTCGATCTGCCTGCTGCGGGCGATTATGTTGCGCTGATGGCGGAAAACGGCAAGGTGCTGGTGTCCTTCGATGAACGCCGCGCCCTGATCGACGGCCAGCTGCGGGATCAGGCGGCACGCCTGAATGCCTCGCTGGGCGACGAGGACCCCGAAGTGGCCGCGCTGCTAGAGGAAGTCACTGCGCTGGTGGAGTATCCGGTGGTTTATGTCGGTGAATTCGAGGAACGCTTCCTGGCCGTACCGCAGGAATGCCTGATCCTCACCATGCGCCTGAACCAGAAATACTTCCCGCTCTTCCACCCCGAAAGCGGCAAGCTGACGCACCGCTTCCTGATTGTCAGCAACATGCTGACGCAGGACCCGCGCCACATCGTCGAAGGCAACCAGCGCGTAGTGCGGCCGCGCCTGGCAGACGCCGAGTTCTTCTTCCAGACCGACCGCAAGACGCCGCTGGCCGCGCGCGTTCCGCAACTGGAAAGTATCGTCTATCACAACAAGCTGGGCACCCAGCTTGAACGCGTCGAGCGCGTGCGGACGCTGTCCCGCTGGCTGGCCGAAACCCTGGGTGCACCGGTGGCAGACGCCGACCGCGCCGCCCTGCTCGCCAAGGCCGACCTCACCACCAACATGGTGGGCGAATTCCCGGAACTGCAAGGCGTGATGGGCGCCTACTATGCCGAAGGCGACGGCGAACCGGCCACCGTGGCGCGTGCACTGCGCGAACAGTACCGCATCCGCCTGGAACAGCCGGTATCGGCAGACAATGTTGCCGCTGCCATCCTGTTCATCGCGGATCGGGTCGAAACCCTGGTCGGCATCTGGGGCATAGGCCTGGCACCAACCGGCGAACGCGACCCCTTCGGTCTGCGCCGCGCCGCACAAGGCCTGATCAGCGCCTTCGAACAACTGACTGCCGGTGGCTGGCTGTCGGTGCGCGAAAGCGGCGCGCTGACCCTGGGCGCCCTGCTGCGCCAGAGTCTGGAAAGTTTCCCGGCCGACCGTATTCCGGCCAGCGTGCTGCCCGAGATCGAAACCTTCGTCTACGAGCGCCTGCGCAACCAGCTCACCCAGGAACATGACCGCAGTGTCGTGGATGCCGTCCTGGCGACGCATCCGCCCCTGCACCAGGTCGGCGCCCGGGTTGCCGCCGTTGCCCAGTTCACGCAACTGCCGGAAGCCGCCAGCCTGGCTGCCGCCAACAAGCGCATCGGCAACCTGCTGAAGAAGGCAGAACGCGCCGACACGCCGCTGAACCCGGCGCTGCTGACCGAACCTGCCGAACAGGCGCTGGCCAGCACCATCGACGCCCTTTCGGATCCGGTGGCCAAGCAGTTCGCCGCGGGTGACTTCGCCGCTGCGCTGAGCACGCTGGCCCAGGCCCGTGCTGCCGTCGATACTTTCTTCAACGACATCATGGTCATGGCCGATGATCCTGCCGTGCGCGCCAACCGGCTCGCGCTGCTGGCGCGTCTGCACAATCTCATGAACCAGGTGGCCGACCTTTCCCGGCTGGCACAGTGAAACTGATCATCCTCGACCGCGACGGCGTCATCAACCAGGACAGCAAGGCCTTCGTCAAATCGCCAGACGAATGGCTGCCGCTGCCCGGCAGCCTCGAAGCCATGGCGCGCCTGTCGCAATCAGGCTGGCGCATCGCCATCGCAACCAACCAGTCCGGGCTGGCACGCGGCCTGTTCGACATGGAAACCCTCAACGCCATGCACGCCAAGATGCGGCGTGCCCTGGCAGCGCTGGGCGGCTCGGTGGATGCCATTTTCGTCTGCCCCCACGGTCCCGAAGACGGCTGCCGCTGCCGCAAGCCCGCACCGGGCCTGCTGCAGGATATCGGCCGCCGCTTCGACATCCCGCTGGCAGGCGTGCCGGTCGTCGGTGATTCCTTGCGCGACCTGCAGGCCGCTGCGGCAGTGGACGCCCAGCCCTGGCTGGCACGCACCGGCAACGGCGCTGCCACCGCCGGTGGCAGCAACCTGCTGCCACCGGGAACCCGCATTGGCGATAATCTGGCTGCTATCGTCGATACCTTGCTTGCCGAACAAGACACTCCATGATCTGGCTACGCTCCTTGATCTATGCAGTCTTCCTGACTGTCACTGTTATTCCCTATGCCTTTGCCTGCCTGCTCTGGTCGCCGCTCCCGCGTGGATTGCGCTACCGCCTGACGGTCGGTTGGGCGAGCCTGGCGCTCTGGGGTGCGCGTGCCATCTGCGGCATCCGCTGGCAAATCCAGGGCCAGGAAAACCTGCCTGACGGCCCGGCAGTGATTCTTTCCAAGCATCAGTCCGCCTGGGAAACCCTGTTCTTTCCGTCCAAGATGCCGCGGCAGGTTTGCTACGTCTACAAGAAAGAACTGCATTTCGTTCCTTTCTTCGGCTGGGGCCTGGCACTGCTGCGCATGATTCCCATCGACCGCAAGCAAGGCCAGGACGCCTTCAGCCAGGTGCTGAGCGTGGGCCGCGAACGCCTGGCCGAAGGCCGCTGGCCGCTGCTGTTCCCGGAAGGTACGCGCGTGCCGCCGGGCCAGCGCCGCCGCTACAAGATGGGCGGCGCCAGGCTGGCCGTGGAAGCCGGCGTCCCGGTGATTCCGGTCGCACTCAATGCCGGCGAATGCTGGCCGCGCAATTCGTTTCTCAAGTCTCCCGGACTGGTGACGGTATCCATCGGGCCCGTCATTGAATCCACAGGCCTGGACAGCGCCGAACTCAACGCCCGTGTCGAGGCCTGGATCGAAGCGGAAATGCGCCGCATCAGTCCGCAGCGTTACCCTGGCTCATCCCAGGCCGCGTGAAATACACTCCTGGTCATGCCTCGTTCGTCACCTCTCCAAGGCGATTTGTTCGCGCCTACCCAGTCCATCCCGACGCATGGCGCGACCCCAGCCGCACCCGTCGTGCCTGCCGGGCAGCAGGCCTTGCCGCCGGCTGCCACCGGCGGCTTCCTGCAGCAGCAGCCCGGCCGCCTCGTCATGGATCGTCCCGCGCAACTGCCACCGGGCGCCCAATGGCGTGAAACGCTGTCCGGCATGCAACGCCTGGGCTATACCCTGATGCGTTCACGCCGGCGTACCATCGGCTTTCTCATCAGCGACGATGGCTTGCGCGTGACGGCGCCCGCCTGGGCCAGCCAAGCCCAGATAGACGATGCCGTGCGTCAGAAGACCCGCTGGATCGTGACCAAGCTGGAAGCATGGCAGAACAGGCGCACACAGCTTTCCATGGCCCATACCCGCTGGCAGCATGGTGGCGAGTTCCCGTTTCTTGGTGTCGGCATACGCCTGGCACTGGGGGCCGCGCCCAGCGTGGGTGCCCAGGGCCAGCAATCCTACCAGGGCGACCCCTGTTGCCCCGAGGCTGGCGATATCCTGCATCTCAGCCTGCCGATGGATGCCGAAAGCTCGCGTATCCGTGAAATCACCGAAGCCTGGCTGCAACGACAGGCTGCGCTGCAGTTCCAGCAGCGGCTGCAACACATGGCCACGCAGCATGGCCTGACGGTGCGCAGCCTGCGCCTTTCCGCAGCGCGCACGCGCTGGGGCTCCTGCACCAGCGACGGGCGCATCATGCTGAACTGGCGCCTGATCCATTTTTCGCCTGCCATCATTGACTACGTCATCGCACACGAACTGGCACACTTGCGGGAGATGAACCACGGCCCTGACTTCTGGAACGAAGTCGGCCGCATCATTCCCGACTATGAGCAAGCCCGCGCCGCGCTGCGCTCCCATCATCCTGGCGACATCCCGGTTCTGTAGCCGGGCCCGCCCCCGCCCCTTGCCGCCATGCTGAACATCCTCTGGTTAGCCTTCTTCCTCATCGCCGCCCTGGCCGCCGGGATACGCTGGCTGGCCTACGGGGATGCGGAAGTTTTTTCCGCACTGGTCAAAAGCCTGTTCACGATGGCGGAAACCTCGGTCAGCATCATGATCGTGCTGTTCGGCACGCTGACGCTATGGATGGGCTTCCTGCGCATTGCCGAGCGCGCCGGGCTGATCAAAAAACTGGCCGTGCTGCTGGGCCCGCTGTTCGCCCGGCTGATGCCGGATGTGCCACGCGGCCATCCCGCCATCGGCTTGATCACGATGAACTTCGCTGCCAATGGCCTGGGCCTGGACAATGCCGCCACTCCCATCGGTCTGAAAGCCATGCGCGAGCTGCAGACGCTCAACCCGCGTCCGGATACCGCCACCAACGCGCAGATCCTGTTCCTGACGTTGAATGCTTCCTCGCTGACGCTGCTGCCCGTCACGCTGTTCATGTTCCGTGCACAGCAGGGCGCGCCCGACCCTACCCTGATTTTCCTGCCCATTTTGCTGGCGACCAGCGCCTCGACACTGGCGGCGCTGCTATCGGTGGCATGGATGCAGCGCCTGAAGCTGCATGACCCGGTCGTGCTGCTCTGGTTCGCCGCCATAGGCATCATTCTGGGCGGCATCATGGCCTTTTCGCTGACCCTGTCGGCAACCGCGCTTGCGGCCCTGTCCTCGCTGGCGGGCAACCTGACACTATTCGGCGTGATCGTGATGTTTGTCGCTGTAGGCGCCTGGCGCAAGGTCCCGGTCTACGATGCCTTCGTCGATGGCGCCAAGGAAGGCTTCGAGGTCGCCCGCAACCTCCTGCCCTATCTGGTCGCCATGCTGTGTGCCATCGGCGTGCTGCGCGCCTCCGGCGCCCTGGATTATCTGCTCGATGGCATACGCTACCTGGTTGCCGCAGCCGGCATGGATACCCGCTTCGTGGACGCGCTGCCGACGGCACTGACCAAACCTTTTTCAGGCAGTGCCGCACGCGCCATGATGCTGGAAACCATGCAGCACTTCGGCGTGGACAGTTTCCAGGCGCTACTGGCAGCCACGGTGCAGGGCAGCACGGAAACCACGTTCTACGTGCTGGCCGTCTATTTCGGATCAGTCGGCATCCAGCGCGCCCGCCACGCCGTGGGATGCGCGCTGGTCGCCGACCTGGCCGGCGTGATCGCCGCCATCACCGTCTGCTATTGGTTCTTCGGCTGAAAGGAAAAGCCAGGCCCCGGTTCAGGGGCCTGGCTTGCATCAGGCAGACTGCCGGCGCTCGCGGGCTACCTTGCCCGGCGACGCGCGAACTGCACAGCCGCCATTGGCTCCGCTGGCATCAATCCGCTTGCGGTTCGCCTTTACCCTTGGCCTTGCCCTGGTCATTGCCCGTTTCAGCGGCGCTGCCGGTATCCGCTACCCGACCTGCTGCCAGCAGCGCATCGGACAGGCCGATATACTGCGCCACCGTCACGCTCTCGGCGCGATCGGTAGGTTCAATGCCCAGGGCTTCCCAGGGAATATCTTCAGCCCAATCGGCCAGCACGCGGCGCAGCATCTTGCGGCGCTGGGAAAAGGCGCGCGCCACAACCGTGGAAAACGCGGCTTCGCTGCGCGGGCGCAGGCGGTCCGCCGGCAAGGGACGCATGCGCACAATCGCCGACATCACACGCGGCGGCGGATCGAATGCTTCGGGCGGAACGTCGAACAGGTTGATCATGCGGTAGCGCGACTGCAGCATGACCGACAAGCGGCCATAATCTGCGCTGCCGGGCTTGGCCACCATGCGGTCTATGACTTCACGCTGCAGCATGAAATGCTGGTCGCGCACCTGATCGGCCACCGCCATCAAATGGAACAGCAAGGGGCTGGAAATGTTGTACGGCAAATTGCCCACGATACGAACGCCAGTCCCGAAGGTGGAAAAATCCACCGTCAGCGCGTCGGCTTCGTGTACAGTCAGCCGTTCTGCCGGGTATTGGCGCCGCAAGCGTTGGGCCAGGTCCCGGTCGATTTCCACCGCGTGGAGATGGTCCAGCCGATCCAGCAGCGGCCGGGTCAGGGCCGACAGGCCCGGCCCGATTTCCACCATCAGATCACTGCGCTCGGGCGAGATCGACCGCACGATTTCATCGACGACTGCCAGGTCGCTCAGGAAGTGCTGGCCAAAGCGCTTGCGCGCCTGATGTGCTGCCATTCCTGCTTACTCCTGTTCCAGCCGCTGACGGCGTTCCAGGCGATTGTCGATATAGGCGCGTTCACGCAACTGCTCCAGCCACTCCTCGAAGGCAGGCAAGGCGCGGCGTTCAAACAGAATCTGGCGCGCCTGCATGCGCTGATAGGCCTCGGCCATGTCCTGCGTACGGCGCGAATCAACCTTGATCAGGTGCCAGCCGAACGGCGACTTGATGGGCTGGCTCACGCTGCCTTCGGACAAGGCATCCATCGCCTGCTCGAATTGCGGCACCGTCTCGCCCGGCGACAGCCAGCCAAGATCGCCGCCCTGGGGCGCGCTGGAATCCTTGGAATAGCGCCGTGCCAGGTCCTCGAACGACTCCCCGCCCTGCAGGATGCGCAGGCGCAGCTGGTCCAGCTGCTGCTTGGCACGCTCATCGCTCATGACAGCGCTGGTCCGGATCAGGATATGGCGCGCCTTGGTCTGCGTGACCGGCATGGGCGCCTGTGAATTGAAGTCCACGCCATGGTCGGAAGCCGAACGCTGTTGAGCCGCAGCGCTGTCGCTGCGCGAGACAACCTTGAGAATGTGATAACCCAGGCCACTGCGCACCAACTCACTAACCTGGCCCTGCGGCACGGATGCCACAGCGCGCACGAACAGATCCGGCCAGCTGGACATCGGACGTTCGCCCATCAGGCCGCCCTGCAGCGCTTCAGCCCCCTGGGACTCGGCCGCCGCCACGGCCGCGAAATCCTCGCCGCCGCGTACCCGCGCCAGCACGGCTTCGGCACGCGCACGCGCCGCAGCCTCTTCTTCGCGGGAGCTGTTCTCCGGCACGCGGATCAGAATCTGCGCCAGTGCCACCGGGCCCGAGTTCGCGGCCGCGAAACCGTTGCCGCTCTGGCTCTTGGTACGCTCATCGCGAATAAAGGCATCGACTTCGGAATCCGGGATCATGATGCTTGAATCAACGACCCGCTGACGCAGGCGATCCATCAGGATGTCGCGCCGCAGGACTTCCAGATAGCCCTGCCAGGTCAACCCGGACGCCGTTACCTGCTGGCGCATCTGCTCTTCCGTGAAGCCATTGCGCTGGGCGATGGTCCCCACCGCCGAATTCAGTTCGGCATTGCTCACGCTGAGGTTGAGCCGTTGAGCTTCCTGGTCTTCCAGGCGCTCGCTGATCATGCGCTCGAGCACCTGGCGCTGCAGCACGGCGGCATCGGGCAACGCCACACCCTGCGCGCTAAGTTCACCCTGCGCCTGCAGGGTGCGCTGATTCAATTCGCGCAGCGTGATCACGTCATTGTTGACGATGGCGGCAATGCCATCGACCACCGCCTCCGAGCTCGACTTGGGCTGCTCGA
Source organism: Kerstersia gyiorum (assembly GCF_048595715.1). NCBI lineage: Bacteria > Pseudomonadati > Pseudomonadota > Betaproteobacteria > Burkholderiales > Alcaligenaceae > Kerstersia > Kerstersia gyiorum. The sequence continues at coordinate 1,453,576 of NZ_CP169556.1, read as the reverse complement.
CAACGGCCTGGGTGGATTGCGCCTGTGCCGCGCCCAGGCTGGCCAAAGCCAGCGCGGCCAGCAACGGCAACTGCTTGAGTCTCACGTTAAGCATGTGTTTATTCGTACCTATCAAAGCGCGTGCCCTGCGGCACACTCGGATTCACGGACTCATAGCCCGGTATGCTTCTGGACAACAATCCCAGGGGATCCGTTCCCAGCGAGCCGAGTCCGGTCAGCTCGAGTTGCAGGAAGAAAGTCGTATTGGTGTCGTTGGCGGCCACGGCATAGCGCTGGAAAACCGCACGCGCCGCCCAGCAGCAATCACCCTTGTATTCCAGGCCCGCAATGGATTGCGTCACCCGGCTATCCAGCATGGAGTAGTCGATACGGCCAACACCATACCAGCGCTTGCTCAGCGGCCACTGGCCGGCAAAACTGACCTGTTCGCGCCCTTGCAGCTGGTACTGGGCATCGACTGCCGGGTCACGCTGGTAGCGATAGGCCAGCGTAATGGAAGCCAGGCGTTGAGGACGCCAGCGCGCACTTAGGGTGGAACGCATCCAGCGTTCCTGGTGCGGATCATACTGCAGCACGGCCTGTGTGCTGAATGTGTCGGTCCAGGCTGTCGTTGCGCCCATCAGCAAGTCGGAGCGCCGATTCTGGCGCGGCGCCTCGCCCGGCAGGGCCACGCGCTGGTCTTCGAAATACAGGCGCTGCGCCACCGACAGGCTGACACGCTCGAAACCGTTACTGGCATCCATCCAGCGCGACGTCAGGCCCAGCGTGACCTGGTTCGCATTGGCAATGCGGTCCCAGCCGCCGGTATACAGGTTTTCATCAAATGCCTGGGCCATGTTGAAGGAGGCCAGCGCGGTGTCGTAGGTCGGCAGGTCATCCTGGTAGCGGTACGGTACGTAGAGATAGTACAGGCGCGGTTCCAGGGTCTGCTGGGCAGGCTTGCCGAACAGCGTGGTATTGCGCTCGAACACCATGCCGCTGTCCAGCGACAGGATGGGCAGCGCACGAGTGGCCACGGTGCGGTAGGAAGACATGCCGCCGGGCAGGCTGTACCAGTTCTGGTCGCCCCAGCGGGTGTCGTAACGCGTGACGTGCATCCCTGCCTTGGGCGTGATGTACCAGCCTGCGCGCTCGATCGGGTAGGCCATCGTGGCATAGGACACGAAGCGCTGGCCTTGCGGGCCGGTGCGCTGGCCATCGTAGATCGGGCGCTGGAACCAGGTCGCGGTGTTATCCCAGGCAAGATCCAGGCCGCGCCAGTTGTAGCGCACGCCCTTGAAGGTCAGTTCCGGCAATTTGTCGTAGGGCGGGATCAGCGGTGCATCCGGATCCTGCAACGTCTGGTAGGACTCCACCGCCACGCCAGCGCTCCAGTAGCCATCGCCCCAACCGACCCGGCCATTGCGCGGCAGATAGGTGCGGCTGGCCTCGCTCAGGCCGACAGCGGAAATGTCGCGGAAATAGTTGTCATCGGAGGCGCGATTGATATCCCAGTCCGCGCTGAAGCCGTTGCCGAGGTCGTGATAGTGCTTCCAGCCGTACAGCCAGCGGTCCGAATGCGTCACCCTGTCATTGGGCAGATAGGCCCCGGTCATTTCGCCCTCGAAGGACTCGCCCAGGTAGCGGAACTCCCCACCCAGCATCATGCCGCGCTTGGTCAGCAGGCGCGGGGTCAGGGTCAGGTCGTAGTTCGGCGCCAGATTCAGGTAATACGGCACGGAAATGTCGATGCCGCCCTTGGTCGTGGTGCCGTAGGTCGGCAACAGCAGTCCGCTCTTGCGCTCCTTGCGTACCGGGAAAGTCAGGTAAGGCGAGGCCAGCAGGGGCACGCCCTTGAAGTACAGCACCGCATTGCGCGCTTCGCCGTCATTGGCCTCGTAGTCGATATCCACTCGCTCGGCCTCGATGAACCATGCAGGGTCCGGACACGGGCAACCACTGTAGATAACGTCTTCCAGACGCATGTTGTTGCGCCCGTAGATTTCGGCGTGCGCCGCCTTGCCTGAGCCACCGGATGGCCCGATGCGGAACGACGGCTGCTCGATCTCGCCGATATCGGTCTCGAAGTTGTAGCGCAGGCCGGGGCCTTCGATACGGCCGCCGTCACGCATCAGGCGCACGTCGCCACGTGCCTCGACTTGCCCGCTGGCACCGTTGTAGTCGATGTAGTTGCCCTTGAGTACGGAATCGTAGCGGCGCAGCACCGCATCACCCTCCAGGATGACGCGTGAATCGAGCTGGCCTTCGGTCCGCACACTGTTGGCGAACACGGGCATATCGTCTTCGTTGAGCCGGGTGCGGTCAATCAACAGGGAAGATTCGCGCAATGCCTGCTGCGGGCGCGACGCATCGCCGGCCACGCCCTCCTGGGCCTGGACGACAGGCAGACAGCCTGCGGCAAGCAGGGCGACGGATAAGAACAAACGCACGAAAAGGAAACCGCCATAGAATATCGTGCCGGTATTATAGAGATATAGAACATCTGTTCTATGGGCATGTTTGTGGATTTCCTTTCCAAATTCCTTCCGGCTGTCCCCTGCCATGCCCTCCCGCCCTGCTGAACGCCTTTCGGAACCCGCTTTGAACGCCACGATTCACCCTGATGCCAGGCTCGCTTTGCTGCGCAACTGGCTCGCCTCCCTGCCCGCCAGCCTGACGCTGGCCACCGACAGCCTGCGCCCTGCTTCCAGCGATGCCAGCTTCCGGCGCTACTTCCGCCTGGACAGCGGCGTGCACGGCACGCTCATCGTCATGGACGCGCCGCCGCCCCAGGAAGACTGCCGCCCCTTCATCGACATCTGCAAGCGTCTGCAAAGCAGTGGCGTACACGTCCCGGCCCTGCTGGCCGAAAACCCGGAACAAGGCTTGCTGCTGCTGAGCGATCTGGGCGCCCAGACCTACTTCGAGCGCCTGCAGCAACAACCCGCCGAAGCAGAAATCGAAACCCTGTACCAGGGTGCCATTGAATCCCTGATCCGCGTGCAACAGGCGCCGGCCGCCGGCCTGCCGCTGTTCGATCAGGCCACGCTGCTGGCCGAGCTTTCGGTTTTCGAAGAGTGGTACCTGAACCGCCATCACGGCGTGACACTGTCCGACACCGAACGCAATTGCCTGTCACAAATTTTTGAAACCTTGACAGCGCATAACGCTGACCAGACACAAGTGCTGGTACACCGCGACTACCACTCGCCCAACCTGATGGTGCCCACCGGCAACAGCAACCAGCCTGGCGTCATTGACTTCCAGGATGCCCGCCTGGGGCCCATTTCCTATGACCTGGCCTCGCTGCTGCTGGACGCGCGGACCACCTGGGAAGAAGCCCGGCAACTGGACTGGGCCATCCGTTACTGGGAACAGGCGCGCCGCGCCGGTCTGCCCGTCCCCGATGATTTCGCGGTGCTGCACCAGGATTACGAATGGATGGGGCTGCAGCGCAACCTGCGCATCCTGGGCGTCTTTGCACGCCTGAACCATCGTGACGGCAAGGCCTGGTACCTGGCCCACCTGCCGCGTCTCAATGGCTATGTGCGCCAGGTCTGCGGACGCTACCGCCAGTTCACCCCCTTGCTGCGCATCCTGGATCGCGTCGACCAGATCACACCGGCCGCGGGCTACACCTTCTGATGCGTGCGATGATCCTGGCCGCTGGCCGCGGCGAACGCATGCGTCCGCTGACCGACACCCTGCCCAAGCCCATGCTTGCCGCCGGCGGCCTGCCTTTGATCGTCTGGCACCTGCAGGCGCTGGCGCGGGCCGGCTTCAAGGACGTCGTCATCAACCATGCCTGGCTGGGACAGCGCCTGGTGGATGCGCTGGGCGACGGCTCACGCTGGGGCCTGACCATCCATTATTCCGCCGAAGGCGAGCGCGGCCTGGAAACGGCAGGCGGCATTGCGCGCGCCCTGCCACTGTTGGGCAACGAGCCTTTCCTGGTCATGAATGGCGATGTCTGGTGCGACTGGCGGCCCGAAGCTGCCCGCGCCATTGCAGCCGGGCTCGATGGCGCGGCCCGGCAGGCCTGGCTGCTGCTGGTGTCCAATCCCGAACACCACCCGAATGGCGACTTTCTCCTGGCCGAAAACGGCCTGCTCAGCCCACGCGGAGACCGCCCCGGCGCGCTGACGTACGCGGGGATAGGCGTTTTTCATCCGGCACTGTTCGACGCTGTCTCGGGCAGCCTGCCCTCGCCGCTGGCGCCGCTGCTGCGACAGGCGATGGCACGGCACAGCATCACCGGGGAACACCATGAAGGGCGCTGGACAGACGTAGGTACCCCGCAGCGATTGTCTGAACTTGACGAATATCTGAAACAAAACCGTACCAACCCCTAACTACCGGAAACGTCTTGCATTCTCCCGCAGCGACCAAGAGTTATACACTGTCGCCTGCCGGCGACGCAGCGATCCCGGCATCTCGACGACCAGACCCGTCGAACCCGCTTGCAACTGCCGGCCTCACATGCGGGCCGCTTACACCAGCTAGGATTTCAACGCATGGCACTGTTCAGTTCTTCCAAACGTCCCGTTTTCAAACCCTCCCCCTATGAAACCGGCAAGCGCCGGCACCGCATGCCGCGCTGGCTGGCGCAAATGCTGTTTGGTGCAATCATCGGCGCTGCTGGCTGGTATTTCCTGCAGAACAGCTACGGGCCGAAGCGCCTGACCGTCACCGAATCGCAGCAGCTGACCCAGGAACTCAATGCCGCGCGTCTGGAAGCCCAGCGCTTGCGCGACGAACTGGATGCACTAAACAGTGAGCACAGCAGCGTGCGCACCGACGCCGAACAGTGGCAGGCGCGCGCGAACCGCGCCGAAGCGCTGTCCGGCCCGCTGCAACAGGAAATCGACGCCCTGATCGACCTGCTGCCGCCCGACCCGCGCGGCTACACTCCAGGCATCAGCGGCGCCCGTTTTACGCAGAAAGACGAAGGCCTGGATTACCAGGTCGTGCTGCTGCAACCCGGCAATAATGCCGCCAGCTTCAAGGGAACGGTCGAACTGCTGGTGGAAGGCCGCTACGGCAATGGACGCACGGACGTATTGCGCGTGGAAGGCCCGGCAGTCGATATGACGCGCTACCAGACCCTGCTCAGCAATGCCGCTCTGCCTGCCGGCTTCCAGGCCCGCCAGGTGACGGTACGCGTGCTGGATGGCGCGGGCAAGCAGCGTGCCATGCGGGTACTGCGCGTACGCTGATATCAACGCCACAAGCAAGAAAAGCCAGGCAACATAACGTTGCCTGGCTTTTCTTATTGCAGTCCGTAACACTGCCGTTACCGCAATTTCTACCCTAACAGTGTATCGACTACGGCCAATATTCGGTGAAGAACTCCGGCCCGAGGGCCGGAGCTTCTCCGCCACCATACGGGGGCGCCTGCGGCGCCGTATGGATAATGCCTCGCTTGACCTCGGCCTGAAGGCCGAGGCTTGCGCTTAGGCCCGTGGTCAAGGCGCGGGATTGGGCTGGCGTTGATGGATATGTTCGATTTCAGCCAGCAGTTCGTCATCCAGCTCCAGGTCCACCGACGCGATATTTTCCTTGAGCTGTTCCAGCTTGGTCGCCCCCACCAGATTGCTGGTCACGAACGGACGGCTATTGATGAACGCCAGCGCAACTTGCGCGGGTGACAAGCCACGGCGGCGCGCGGCATGGACATAATCACGCGTTGCAGCCTGGGCCTGCTCGTTGCTGTAGCGCGCAAACCGCTCGTACAGGCTGATACGGCCGTCTGCCGGACGCGCGCCATTCAGATACTTGCCGGTCAGCACCCCGAACGCCAGCGGCGAATAAGCCAGCAAGCCGATCTGCTCGTAATGTGAGAACTCGGACAGCCCCGTTTCAAACGTGCGGTTCAACAGGCTGTAGGGATTCTGGATGCTGACGATGCGCGGCAGGCCCAGCTTTTCCGAGGCACGCAGGAATTGCGCCACGCCCCACGGGGTTTCATTGGAAACACCGATATGACGTACCTTGCCCGCCTTGACCAGATCGGCCAGGACGGAGAGCGTTTCTTCGATAGGCACGGTCGATTCGTCTTCGATCCACGGATAGCCCAGACGGCCGAAAGTGGCCGTGCTGCGATCCGGCCAGTGCAATTGGTAGAGGTCCACATAGTCCGTCTGCAGGCGCTTCAGGCTGGCATCAATGGCAGCTGTGATATTGGCTCGGTCCAGGGAAGTCTTGCCATCGCGGATATGGCCCTTTTGGTGAGCCTGGCGCAAGGGGCCGACCACCTTGGTCGCCAGCACCACTTCGCTACGCTTGCCGCTGCGCTTCAACCAGGAACCGATGTACGCCTCAGTTCGACCCTGGGTTTCCGGCTTGGGCGGCACCGGATACATTTCCGCAGCGTCGATCAGATTGACACCCTGCGACAGTGCGTAGTCAAGCTGTTCGTGCGCTTCCTGCTCGGAGTTCTGCTCGCCCCAGGTCATGGTACCCAGACCGATCAGGCTGACGTCGATATCGGTGCGTCCAAGTTTGCGGTATTTCATCTCTTGTCGTGTTCCTGAATGAAGAAACTGCCAGAAAAACCCCCTGCCCTGCACCGCTCACGGCCAGGATCCGAAGGCTGACTACCCGGCATAGTAAAACGGAACAGACGATGTTGCGGCAACAGCGCCGTGCATAAGCTAATGCTGTAACGCCCCGCGTCGCCATGCCAGGCTGTCGCTGGCAGCGCCGCTGCCGACAGTCCTGTCAGCGGTCCATACAGGCGCCATCCGGCCTGCAACCGGGCACTGCCTGAAAACACAAAACCCTGACCATCGGCATGCCACCGAAGGCCAGGGTTTTGATAGAAGGAACCATGTGGCCAGCACAGGCTGGCCGGACACAATACAGGCGGAAACCCGGGATCAGCCGAACTTGCCCAGCAAGCCAGACAAAGAACCCAGCAGGCCGGCGGCATCAAAGCCCTGGCCTTCCTTCACTTCGCCCTCGGGCGTCGCCTTGTCGACCACTTCCGGCAAAAGCGTGCTCAACAGGCTCAGCACGGTATTGTCGTCCTGGCCGGACTCCTGCGCCAGGCTACCCACCAGTGATGCTGGCAAGACATTGCGCAACTGGTCGATGGAAACAGGCAGGTTGTTACCCTTGCCTATCCACGACGCGACGATCTCGCCCAGGCCGCCCTTGCGAAAACTATCGACCAGGCCGGCCAGGCCACCCGGATATTTTTTCAGTTGTTCCAGCAACACCGGCAGCAGCGCGGCGGGGCCGGACTTGCTGCCGCCGACCAGGGAACCCAAGGAATCCAGCAAGCTCATGAAAATACCTCCGATCTCGGCATCAATAACACGATGGCTCTACGCCAGGGCGGCCAGGATGGCGGCCAGTGTCGAGACCCCACTGCCATCCTGCCCACAAGGCCGGCAAACACCAGCTTGCCAGCACAGAAAGAAATCCTAGTGTAAATCCTGATGCCGGTCGCGGTGCCGCGGGTTTACCTTGTTTTAAACCGCCGGCCGGGCCTGGCGCCTCGCGGCCCAGGCCGCCAGTGCTACCAGCAGGCCACCAGCCAGCGCACCGCCACCGCCATTGCCGCTTTCCCCGGTGCCGGAGCCGTCGATGACCTTCACCGTCAGGCGTTTGGTTTCTGTCTGGCCGGTGTAGCCGCTGCATTGCAGCGTAAACACATAGTCACGCAGTTCGTTGAGCGCAGGCAGGCGATAGGAACCGCTGGCGCCATACGTTCCTTCCCAGTCGCCGCCAGCCACGCAACGCTCCGTGCCTTCACTGCTCCATTGCAGCGTCGGGCGAGTACCGGGCCGGGCCGAGCTGGCGTTGCTCACGAATCGCGTCAGCAGTGCGTCCGTCACCGGGACATCCAGCTGGAACAAGGTGCCAAAACCATCCACCGATTCACGGGTCGTGATGGTATCCCCCTCGTTGCCGCCATACCGTGACACACCAATCAGCGTCTGGTGCCGCTTGCCATCGCTGTCCGTTTTGATGGGGCCAAGGCTCAGCCCTGCCGGTCGTGCCCCCGTGGACGCCACATCGAAGTATGCCAGCGGCTCATAGGCCGGTGCATCCCCTTCCGGGGTCGTAATACGAAACAGCATACCCGCACCCAAGGCCGTAATTTGCTTGTCGCTACCGCTGACCACCCGCGTGTCGGAAGTCGTCGTGCCATAGATATTGCCATCTGCCGCACGCACCAGCGGCCCTGCGGGATTGGAGCCATCACCCTCGACCTTGTTGTCGCCGTCAGCGAAGCGATGTATGACCTCGAAGCTGCCGCTGCCGCGCTGCTTGTGAATCCGCCACAAGGTTCCGCCCGATAAGGAGGTCGATTTTTCAGAGGTCGATGAATAGGCCGTACCGTAAAGCCAGTCACCGACTTCGATCATGCTGGAAACATAATCCATGCCTGCGCGCACTTCACCTTCACTGGCCTTGGCAAAATTGTGCAGCACCTCAATCTTGTCGCCTTCATCAGGCTGCAGCCGCTGAGCCAGGTCTTGAGCCTTGATACGGAACAACGTACCGATGGGCTTGCCTTCGTCATCGGTGGCAGGGACGCCCTCAACATTCTTTTCACTGCCGCTATTGCTCGCCAACACGTAGAGCGCCTGGTCGGCCTCACTCCAAACCTGCATCAGCGGCACCGCTCCCTTGTGCTGACGAATAGTAATGACGGGGCGCCGGCCCCCCGGACGCTCAATCGACTCGGCAAAGTCGCACAGATTGGCCGACGGCTGCAGCAATTGACCCGAACCAGGCACAAAATGGTAAAGGATGTTCTTGCTGTTGCGGCTGACGTGGGTCGGTGTGCAATTTGCCAGGCCACCGGCCCCATTCAGAAACAGACGGCCCTGACCATCCTGCGTCATCTGGCCACGTGGCTGGAAGTCCGTGGCCAACAACTCATCGCCATGGTTGACCAGCAGCCGCACTTGCCCCTCACGAATCACAAACAGGGTACCACCAGGATTCAGGCCATTCTCGTCCAGCGCGGACTCCGAACCGCCATAGATGTCTCCTGTCCTGATATCGTGAAGCAAGGGTGTAATCTGCACGCCGAAACGCGGCGTCAGTATCTCGTACTGGTAGCCCTTGCCATCGACACCGACCTGGAAGAAAGCTCCGCTATAGAACTGACCGCCAAACTTTCCCGTCCACTTATCCTCGCCGCCTTCCTGTGTCATGCCGACATAACGATTCTGGCTTGCGATGTAGATTGGAGGCGTAAAGGGTGTTGCCCCTGGAAAATTGCCGCCATTGCTCGCCGGGCCAGAAAAGACCAGCAAAGGCTTAGGCGCGAATTGCGCCTGTTCCGTGAATGCCTGAGCAGCGCCAGACGACAGCAACAAGGCCAGCACCGTGGCCACATGAGTGTTCAACGCGCGGCGGGGAAAGGAAAATGTGGACATCTTGGTGTTCCTGCAGATAAGGAATTGCATCTGTGCAAGTGGTCCGCTGGCTGCCTGGACAGCAGGCAGCCAGCGGCGACATCACATCAGGGACGGCGACGGGCCAGGCCGGCAATCGCCAGCAAGAGCAGAACACCGGCAGGCAGGCTGCCGCCGCCATTGCCGAATTCGTTCTTGTTGCCGTCCTTGCCGATGATGGGCGAATTGACGTAGAGCGGCACGACTGCGGATACGGCCGTTCCCTTGACGCTATCGGTGCATTGCAGGGTGTAGTACAGCGTACCGTTGCCTGGCGTCAGTTCCAGGCTGCCCGACGTTTCCTGCGGACCGGTCCAGTCGCCCTGAGATGAACTGGCCAGACAATCGCGCGTCTGCCAGGACGTCCAGGTCAGCGTTGCGCTTGCGCCTGAGGCGATTTCCTGCGGGCTCACCGTCAACGTGATGGAAGCCGAAGGCAGGTCGCCGTCCAGGTCCGCCACGAACACGGCGCCATTGTCGTCATAGTCCTTCTGCTCGCCACGGTTGTTGGTGTATGCAGAACCGCCACGGCTGGTCACGCCATACAGGCGGCCGTCTTCGCCGGCACGCACGCCCAGCGGACGGAACCCATCAACGTCGTATTTGAAAGAATGCAGGCTCTGGAAGCCACTGGCGGTGGCCTTGCCATTCGCATCCGTAGCCAGCGCGCTGGTCACGATGCGGAACAGGGTGCCATTGGTCAGGCCCTGGTCGGCCCAGGCAACCGTTTTATAGCCAGTCCCTGCCGCGAATTCTTCTGCGCCCACGGCGCGGCACTTGGCCCGGTCGATTTCGACGCCCAGGTCTTCGCAGGTTGGCGCATGGTCCAGCAGGCCCGTGGCAAAGGACCACAGGCGATTACTGCCGCCGCTGAGCGTCGTGCCATAGATGTTGCCATCCTTGCCCAGCGCCAGCGGGCCACGCGGCGTGCTGCCATCGTCGCCAGAGAACTCATGCAGGATCTGGAAGCGGCCGTCCTCATCGCTGGCATCCATCGGAATACGATAGACCGCGCCATGCGCCACCTGGCCGTCATAGTGCGGGAAAGATTCCGCCGGCAGCACGTTCTTGCCTGGATAGCGGTAACCGCACAACGGGCTATCGGCAGACACCGTGGTATAGGCAGTCAGGATCGCCTTCCACTTGGCATAGACCTGGCAGCGGTTGATGGAGGTCGTGCCATAAATGTGGCCATCCTTGCCCTCCACCAGCGACGACAGGCCCACCATGGCCTGCACGCCATTGGTGCTGATCGTCACATCCCCAGCCGTACCCGGCACATACAGATCGCCACTGGGGTAATAACGCAGTCGTTCATTGCCTGAGTGGGACTGCACGTTGATCTCGCCTTCCTTCAGGCGGAAGGTGTGCAACACGCGGAAGCTGCCCGCCGGATTGGCCGGGTCGAGCTTGAACAAGGTCCCCGTCGGGGTATCCTGCGCAGTCGGCGTTGTCGGCGCATTGGGCAGGCCGCGATCGTAGCCGGTTACGCCATAGATCCAGCCGTCCGAGCCCAGGATGATGTCGTTGAGCACCTGGCGCATGCCGTTGGGCCCGGCCTGGAACTCATAGAGGGTCGAGAACTTGTCATTGGCGTCGACCTTGAAAATCCGGCCATGGCCCTGCTCGCCCATGTCCGCGCCATACAGATTGTCCTGCGGGTCCACCACCAGCGCGCCATTGGGCATGTTCAGCTTGCCCTGCGTACTGGAGATAGGAACCAGGTGCGTACCATCGAATTCGGTGCGGAACACGGTCCCCTTGCGCACGGCCAGGGAATACTGAGCCGTCTCGACCGTGGTACTGGCATCGTATTGCTCGGCAAACATGCTGACGATGACGCCCATGATGCTGCCGTCGCTGGTGCGTACCGGCGTTCCGGGAATCAGGCCGTAAACACGGTTCTCATCGACTTCCAAGCGCTCGTAGTGACCAGGCGAAGCCTGCATCCACCACAGCCCTACACTGCCGATGGCGCGCAAGGCCTGCCCGAATGAACCGCCAAACAGAAAGGGGCGCTGCGACAAAGGGTGTTTGAGAAACAGCGGTGGAGAAGACGGGTCCTTGACGCTGGGCCAGCCCTTGGCGCCCTCGGTGCCCGTTTCGCTGGCGCCGGTGTAGTGGAAGGAAGTCATTTCCGTCACCTGCACCTTGGACGCGGCGGAGGCATCTCCGGCAGGCAGGCCTGCCGCACCGGCGGAAACCGCCCATGCGCTCAGGCAGAAAGAGGCAAGCGCCGAGAGGCGGTAATGAGCCAGAATATTTTTTTGTTTAGCTTTCATGGGTTTCACGTCGAATCGGTAGAAGGCGGGACGCAGGTCAGAAGCGCCAGTTGACCGAGCCCATGACCGTGCGGCCAGGAGCGATCCAGTAGCTGATGCCATTCATCTCGGCATAGTTTTCGTTCAGCAGGTTCTCTGCCGACACCCGGGCCGTCAGGTTCTTGCTGATTTCATAGCTCGCCCAGGCGTCATAGACATTGAAAGAGCGCGAGTACGCATTGCTGGAAAATGCGCTGGTATTGTTCGCCGGGGTTTCGTGGCGCATGCGTGCGCCCAGTGTCAGGCGCTGGCCGAACAGGCGTACACCACCGCTGAACGTGAACTTCTTGCTGGGCGGCAGCAGATACCAGATATCCGCACCACCGCCCTTGCCCAGCGTCGTCGATGGGAAGCCCACCAGGCTGCCCAGCGGATAGGGGTCATAGCGGCCATCGCCGGTATCTATCAGAGAATGGGTGAAACCTGCCGAGGCAAACACCAGCCCGGCGTCGTAATCGGCTTGCAATTCCAGACCACGGGTACGGAAGGGATCCATCAGGTTGATGAAGGACATGGGCGCATTCGCCCCGCTTTGCGCACTGAGCGAACTCGGCGACATGATGCTGGCCAGCACCATGTAGTTATCCACCTTGGTGTTGAACCATGCCGCCTTGATGCGGAACATATCCTCGTCCACCAGCAGGCCATCCAGCTTGATGTTGGCGCCCAGCTCCCAGTTCCGCGAGCGCTCCGCGTTCAGGTTGGGATTGGGGTAGTAGGGAAACGACACGGCACCAGGGTGGGCGCCATAGCGAAACGATTCAGTAATCGAAGGCGGCCGTATCCCCCTGCCGTAATTGGCGAAGAGTTGCACGCGCTCGACCGGTTTGACGGCCAGGCGCAGGCTGGGCGCGAACTCACCGTCATGGCGACTGGTGACGAATTCCGTATAAAGCGCGGAATACTCCGGACGCGAACCGTTGCCGTTGTAAAGCGTGTCGACGCGCATCAGGCCATCGCCCTTGAGACCGAACCAGTCGTAGCGCAATCCGCCACCGACTTCCAGCCAGTCGCCGTGTTCCAGCGTCAGGTTGGTAAAGCCGCTGGTCACCGTGCGCTGGCCGCGCGGCGTGCCGCCGACCATGATTTCCGGGTCGCTCCGGTTGGCGCCGGTCTCCTGGGAAATGGCGCCCGGGCGCGTCCAGTCACGGTAGAACTCGCCACCTACAGCCCAGGTCACATCCATGCCGCCAAGCCCGAAACGTGCCCGGTTCTCGGCCGTCATGCCGAAGGTATTGGTCTCGAAATGCATGAGACTCCAACCGACATTCATCGCAGGCTGGGCCTGGCGTTCCGCATCATTTTCCGTCGTAGTGAAGTACATGCTGGCGCGCCAATCGAACCAGCGGTTCAGCGGCTGCCACTCATGCTGCAAAGTGATCGTTTCCGAAGTCAGCTTGTTGCTGGCATTGATAGGGGCCGATTTGATGTCGTCATCCAGCGCGCCTTCGTCATAATCCGCCTTGAAACCGACATAGCCCAGCGTGAAACGATGATCGGCATTCGGGCGCCAGCCCAGCTTGGCCAGCCCTGACAGCTGACGCTGGTCCGTCATGCCGCTCACGCCTTGCATCTGGGCCTGCATCAATTCGTTGTGATATTGCTCGTTCCAGTCTCCGCCACCGGTCACGACCGCGTCGCCGTAGTTTTTCGAGGTGTTGCGGGTCCCCTTGCGAAAAGAGCCTACGCTTTTGCGGGAGACTGCCGCCGTCAGGTCGAATTCATCGCTCAGGCGCCAGCCAAAGGCCGCGCTGCCGGAAAAGTGATAGGCATTGCTGCCAGTCACCAGGTTCACGCGCCCGCCGACCTGTTCACCCGATTCCACGACATCGTCGATGGTCAGCGTACGAAAATTGACCATGCCGCCGATCATGCCTGCGCCGCCGGCCGCCGCTACCGGCCCTTTGGTCACTTCAACCCGCGCCAGCAGATCGGCATCCAGATAGACCGAACCACTGTCTCCGTGGCCGCTTTGCTGATAGTTCTGGCGCGCGCCGTCGATCATCACGTTGACGCGCCCGAAGCCCTGCAGGCCCCGGATGTTGACCGCCACGCCGGGGTTCTGACGGCTTTGCGACGTTGCCACGCCGGGAATATCAGCCAGCACATCGGAGACGTTGCGCGGCGGCAGGCGGTCGATTTCTTCTCGCGTCACCACAGCCACGGAATCGGGCGTGTCATAGACCGCCATGCGCTCCGGCACCTGGCCCGTCACTTCCACGCTTTCCAGCGTTGTCACATCCTGGGCCTTCACCCTGGCACCACGCTGGCGGATCACATAGCGCCCGCCTATCTCTTCGACTTCCAGATCGCTGCCCGACAGCAAGGCATCCAGCGCCTGGCGCACGGTATAGCGCCCGGACAGCGCAGGCGCCTGGCGTTGCCGCAACAGCCCGGCAGGCGCGGCGATCTGCACACCGCTATGCGAGGCCAGCGCATTGATGGCTTCGCTCAATTGTTGTGCCGGCAGATCGAGCTGTGTTGGCGCTGCACCTGACTGGGCATGCGACTGGTCCAGGGGGGCAAATAGCATGCATGCGGCCAAAACGGCAGCGACGCTGGCACGCATGGTCAGAACATTCTGTTCGCTTCTGAAAGAATCCTGCTGGCGCGGGCCTGTGCAAGGCCCTTTTGCGCGGGTGCGCATGGTCATATCGTCCTCGGTAACTTCTTATGTGATTACGGCGATCACGATGAAGACGAACCAGGACAAATAAACCCGACAATTATTTTTATTTGCGACTCGCGCATTTCCCGGCGCCATCGACAGGCTGGCACCCGCCCCGCACTCATTCCCCCGGAGGATGTCAAACAAGGGATTCGGGGGACGATAAACAGGCGGAGATCCCCCGCGACGGCTCAGCGGCCCGGCAAACTGCGAATCGTCACGCCGGACTGACGATGTTCCACCGCTACCGCTGCGATGCGAGGCAACAGGGCGATGATGCCTGCCACATCATTCAGGTGAAACGTGCCGGTGATGCGCTGCTCGCCAGCCTGTTCGTCGGCCAGCAGCAAGGGCACGGCCGACCAGGGCTGCAACTGCGCAACGGCGTCCGCCAGGGTCGTATCGTCAAAGACGGCCAGCCCCCGCCGCCACGCGGCTGCCTGGGTTTCCGAAAGCGCCTGCACCGGCGCCAGTCCACTGGCATCGCCGCGTACCTGCTGGCCTGCATGCAGGACCGGGCCGGCCTGGTCCGGCTGCCACCAGGCGCGCCGTTCATCGACACGCACGATACCTTCCTCGACCTGCACCTGTGCGGCCGCCCCGCGATGGCCGACCGTAAACACGGTGCCAAGCACCGTCGCACGCACCTTACCGCCAGCCACGCTGAAAGGCTTGCCGGCCTGGGATTGCACGTGAAAACGCGCTTCCCCCGCCAGCAGGTCCACTTCGCGGCGATTACGGTAATAGCGGACTTGTACGCTACTGGCTGCATTCATTTCCAGCGTACTGCCATCGGCCAGCTCATAACGCCCGGTCTGCGCCAGCGCCGTCGCAAAATCCTGGGCGTAAACCGGCACCAGGTAATACCACCCGGCACAGGCCAGCAGCAGACTGGCAAAAGCAGCGCCGAAAACAGGCAGGCGCCACGACGCACGCCAACGGCACTTGCCCGCACGCGGTTCCGCAATCAGGTGGCGCAAATCTCCGGCCATGGACTCCAGCGCCTGCCAACGCCGCCAGGCTTCCTGAAAGGCCGATTCATGCTCCGGCGCCGCCTGGCGCCATCCCGTCAGCTCCTGCTCAGCCAGGCGCGCACGCTCGCCCATGCCGCCCGATGTACGGGCCAGCAAAGTCAAAGCGTATTCGACATGGGAACGATGCATGGTCAGTGATCCATCATTTGCGTGGCGCGCACGCCGCGCCTTCCTGCTCGATCAGATCGGAGCAATCCAGCGCTGCCCGCGCAATATGTTTCTCCACCGCGTCAATGGAAATATCCATGCGCGCAGCAATTTCGGCGTAACTGTAACCGTATATGCGCGCCAGGACGAATACTTCCCTGCGCTTGCGAGGCAGGCGCTGCAGGCGCGCTGCCACCCGTTCCAGCTGCCTACGGTGCAATACCTGTTGCTCCACACTGGCTACCTCCGAATCGGCAGCGGTTTGCTGCCCGAGCTCGTCGAGCAGGCACTGATCCCGCTGTTCGCTGCGCCCTTGGTCAATGATCAGGTTGCGCGCTGCGCTGAACAGCAAGGCGCGAGGACGCGCCACCTTGCCCTTCAGGGCATGGTGGTAGACGCGCTCGAAACTTTCCTGGGCAATATCCGCGGCCTTGTGCGAATCGTTCAGCTTCCAGCCGAGATAACGCTTCAGTTCAGTGTAGGCGCCCGTCAATTCTTCGACGACCTGCGCCAGGCTTGGCATGGGGATCCGGGGCCGGGGCAAGCCGGCGGCAAATGATGTCAGGAGGCGGCCCGCTGAATCAGCACAAGCCGCATCCGCCAAAAGCAGCGATGATAATGAAAACAACTATCCTTCACAAGCATGATGCAGGCTTGCCACACTTGCCACAGTTGCCACCGCCTGTGCGTCCGCCCCCCCTGCTCCCTTATCCTGCCGCCGCATGCCAGGCGTGGCGCCCATAGCCAGCCGCCCCTGCCGCGCAAAATCATGCACTTGCCAGTTTCCCAAATATATTTGCAATGTTATATCATTTAATAATTGCTGTTTTACGTCCCTATTTTCAACACAAGGAAAGCCCCTCCCATGTTTCTCCGGCCACGCCCCCTGCATACCGCACTGGCAGCCGTATTATTCGGCAGCCCTGCCATCCTGCATGCGCAAGCTGCAACCGCAGATGTCACCCAACTCGCCCCCGTCGTCATTACCACCGATGCCCTGCAACGCGAACAGGGCAATCTGGCCCAGACCAGCACCGTCCTGCAGGACGAAGACCTGGCCTGGCACCGCCGCGGCACGCTGGGCCTGACCCTGGACCATCTGCCCGGCATCAATTCAGACAGCTTCGGCAACGGCGCCACCCGGCCGGTGATACGCGGGCAAACCGCGCCACGCGTCAAAGTGCTGTCGGACGGCGCGGACATCTTCGATGCCTCATCGGTGTCGCCCGACCATATTGTTACGGTAGACCCGCTGCTGGCGCGGCGCGTGGAAGTCCTGCGCGGCCCAGCCGCCCTGCTCTACGGCGGCAGCGCCATCGGCGGCGTTGTCAATGTCGTGGACGACAAGATCCCTACCCGCATTCCCGACAACGGCCTGAGCGGCCAGTTGCAGCTACGCGGTGCGACCGGCTCGAACGAGCGTGCCGGCGCCTTTGCCGTCACGGCAGGTGAAGGCAATGTGGCCCTGCATGTGGAAGGCTCTCGTCTGCGCTCGGACGACTACCGGGTACCCGGCCAGGATTTCAGCAAAGTGGCCGATTCCAACACCGACAGTACGCAAGGCAGCCTGGGGTTCTCATTCATCGGTGACCGCGGCTATCTGGGCCTGGCCTATTCCTACCGCGAAGATGACTACGGCCTGCCCGGGCACAGCCACGAGTACGAAAGCTGCCATCCTCACGGTTCCACCCTGCATTGCGGCAGCCACAGCCACGACAACGATCACGATCATGAGCACTCGCACGACCACGGCGAAGGCGGCCATTCCGCCACTGCGCACCTGCGCAGCGAACGTGTCGACCTGCGCGGCGAATTAAGGGACCCGCTGCCTGGCTTCGACCGCTTGCGCCTGAGAGCCAGTCACACCGACTATCGCCATGATGAACGCGATGCGGGTGAGGTTGCGACAACCTTCACCAACCACGGGCGCGACCTGCGACTCGAATTGCAGCATCAACCCCTGGGCCGCTGGCATGGTGTTGTCGGCCTGCAGACCGCCAGATCGCATTTCGAATCCAGCGGCCTGGAAAGCTTCGTACCGCGTACCCGCACCAGCAGCACCGGCCTGTTCCTACTGGAAGAATATCGCCATGAAGACTGGCGCTTCGAAGTGGGTGCCCGCCAGGAATGGCAGCGCATGACCCCCACCGCCGGCACCCAGCCGCGCAAGAGCGGGCATGCGAACTCGCTGTCGGCCGCAGCCATCTGGGACTTCACCCCCGGCTACGCCGCCACTGTCTCGTTCTCGCGCTCGCAGCGCCTGGCCAACGCACAGGAAACCTACGCCAAGGGCGTGCACCTGGCCACCAACACCTATGAGCGCGGCAATACCGATCTCGGCCGGGAAACCGCCAATACCGTGGAACTGGGCTTGCGCAAGGACGAAGGCGACCTGAGCTTTGCGCTGAACGCCTATCATAGCCGGGTCGATGGTTACATCTATGCCGAAACCCTGGATCAGTTCGAAGACTTCCGCCTGATCGAATATACCCAGCGCGATGCCAGCTTCACCGGTCTGGAAGCTGAAGCCACCTATCAATACAGCAAGGCCTTCAGCACCACGATCTTTGGCGACTACGTTCGCGGCAAACTGCGCGACCCGCACGCCAACCTGCCGCGTATCCCCGCTGCCCGGCTGGGGCTGCGGGCCAACACCGCCTGGCAGCAATGGCATGGCTTCCTTGAATACTACCGGGTCTTCAGCCAGAACAAGATCGCCAGCTATGAGGAAGATACGCCGGGGTACAACATGGTCAACGCCGGCCTGTCATACAGCGGCAAGCTCGACGGTGCGCGCTACCGGCTCTACCTGCAGGGCAACAACCTGCTGGACCGGGTCGCCTACAACCATGTCTCGTTCATCTCACGCGCCGCGCCGATTCAAGGCCGCAGCGTCATAGCCGGGGTCGGGGTCGAATTTTGAGCCAGGCATCCGCCACGCCCGCCCCTGCCGGAGCGGGCAGCGCCTCGCTCTACGAGGAAGTCGCGCAGTTGCAGGCAGGACAACCCTGGGGCCACTTCCTCGATGCAGGGACCGGCCGCGCTTCGCTATCCTGGCTATTGGGCCAGGAAACCGAGGCCTGGACCGCGGTGACCGGCTCTCCGGCCATGCTGGAAACGGTACGCCAGCATGCCGGGGACCGGCTGCGCGCCCAGGACCGCCTGGTTTTGGGCAACTGGATGGACGCCGAGCTGCTGCATGGAGAGCGCTATGACACCGTCTTGGCCGACTATCTGCTGGGCGCGATAGAAGGATTTGCCCCCTATTGGCAAGACAGGCTCTTCGCAAGACTGCGCCCGCTAGTCAGGCGGCGGCTTTATGTCATTGGCCTGGAACCCTATGTCAGCCGTTTCCCCGATGACCCGGCAGGCGCCATCGTCACTGCAATCGGCCGTCTGCGCGATGCCTGCCTGTTGCTTGCCGGAGAAACCCCCTATCGGGAATATCCGCTGGAATGGGTCTTGCGCCAATTGCGCAGTTCGGGCTTCCGTACGCTGGATGTGCGGCGCTATCCGATACGCTACGGCCCCCGCTTCATCGACAGCCAGCTCGATATGTGCACCCAGCGCCTGGGGCGTCTGCGGGACCGCCAGCTGGCGCTGTCGCTGATGGAGCATGTGCAGGATCTGCGCGCCAGGGCGCATGCGCTATGCTCGCAAGAACAAGGACTGCGGCACGGCCATGACTACCTCATCCTGGCTGAGCCGGACATGCGCTGAGCCGCTTGACCGGCGGTGGGCTGGCCTTTCCGGCAAGCTGGCAGGCCAGCCCACCGCATCGACAAAACCGCATGCCGCCGGGAAAACCCGGGAAAACGCTTCAAAACACCAAAAAAAGGCCGCAAAGCCTCACCAATGCTTGATTTCCGGACGCAAGTCCGACAAAATTGGCCCTGTATGTCCATACAGCCAAAATCATGACCATCAAGCTCACCGCGCGCCAGCAACAGATCCTCGATTTCATCCGCCAGTCGCTGGAAGGCACGGGCTTCCCGCCCACGCGCGCCGAAATTGCGCAGGCACTAGGATTCCGCTCGCCCAATGCCGCGGAAGACCACCTGAAAGCACTGGCCCGCAAAGGGGCCATCATCCTGACGCCTGGCACCTCGCGCGGCATCCGCCTGTCGCAGGCCGAAGAATCGCCCGCCCTGCAGGCGCAGCATACGGATTTCGAATCCGCGCTGGTACCGCTGGTTGGCCGGGTCGCCGCCGGCAGCCCTATCCTGGCGGCGGAACACATTGAGCGTGAGGTACGCGTGGATACCGCGCTGTTCAGCGCGCGGCCGGATTATTTCCTCAAGGTGCGCGGCATGAGCATGCGCGATGCCGGTATCCTGGAAGGCGACCTGTTGGCCGTACGCAAGGCCAGCGAAGCCCGCAACGGGCAAATCGTCGTCGCGCGTATCGACGATGAAGTCACCGTCAAGCGGCTCAGCCAGGATCGCCAGGGCTTGCGCCTGCTGCCGGAAAATCCGGATTACCCGGTCATCGAAATCAAGCCTGGCCAGCACTTCGCCCTGGAAGGCATCGCCATCGGCCTGATCCGCGCCCAGGCGCTGCACTGACCCTGTCGCGCTGACACCCTGGCACGAATACCCTGGCACTGAAGCCATGCCGTTCAACCGCCAGGCTTCAGCAGGAGGCGGCATCTGCCCGGCAAAGACCTGGCGCCGCCGTTGCCTCTTCACGCGTTCGCATGCTTGCGCCAGCTCATGAGGCCATGGGCCAGCATACCGATCACGATCCCCCAGAAAGCCGAGCCGAAACCCCATAGCGCCATGCCCGAGGCTGTCGCCAGGAAAGTAATGGTTGAGGCTTCACGGTGGGCAGCATCCTCCACCACCAGGGTCATATTGGAAACAATGGCGCCAATCAGCGCCAAGCCGGCCAGAATGGCGACCAACTCGGCCGGAACCGCCTTGAACAGCAGAACGATTGTGCCAGCGAAGGTTCCGCCGACCAGGTAGAAGACGCCATTGGCAATCCCGGCGATATAACGCTTGTCCTTCTCCGGATGGGCGTCCTTGCCGGTACACAGCGCAGCGGTGATGGCCGACAGGACGATCGTCACGCCGCCAAAGAAAGCCGTCGCAAACGATGCCAGGCCTGTCACCATAATGACTGGCCGCGCGGGCATCTGATAGCCCGACAGCTGCATCACCGCCATGCCTGGCAGAAACTGGCCCGTCAGGCTTACGATCGTCAGCGGCAAGGCCAGGCTGAAAAACGACACCCAGTCAAACTGCGGCATCACGAAAATCGGCTGGGTCCAGGACAGCGCCAGGCCTGAGAAATCAGTCAGCTGCTGCACCAGCGCCATGGCGAAGCCTGTCAAGGCAACAGCCACCACCGTGTAGCGCGGGCACAGTCGACGACAGACGAAATAGGCTCCCAGCATGGCAAACACCAGCGCTGGCATTCTGCCCGCAGCAGCAAATGCCTGGGTACCGAACTGAAACAGGATCCCTGCCATCATGCCAGCGGCAATGCCTCGGGGAATGGCGCGTACCAATTTGTCGAAGTACCCCGTCACGCCGACCAGCAGCACCAGCAACGCGGCCAGAATATATGCGCCGACAACCTGGGCCATGGATATCTCGGGAAACAGGGTAATCAGCAAAGCCGTGCCTGGCGCCGACCATGCCGTGATCACCGGAATCTTCAGCCACCAGCTCAACAGCAAGCCACTGACACCGGCGCCTATCGAAATGGCCCATATCCAGGATGCCAGCATATCCGGCGGGATATTCCCGACATGCGCGGCCTGTATGAAAATCAGCAACGGCCCTGCATATGAAATCAGTACCGCCAGAAAACCCGCCACCCACGCGGATACCGACCCTGCGCGCACACCCATGAAACCTCCCCGGCAATGAAGACAGAAATCCGCCGATATTGCCAGACATTGCCATGGCTTTCCTGCATAACCCTGCTTTTCGCATTGCTGCAGCGCCGGGCTGGCGCAACATCGCTGGCATCAAGCTGATATATTCCGTCTTCTCAACGCCATCAACGTGCAAGCCACATTCATCCATGCCTGAACAAAATAACCGCTATGGCCGCCTGGCCTCGCAGGTTTACCACCTGGACAAACCCATCGGCCATTCTTTCGGCGATGTCGAGTTCTACCTGGAACGCCTGCAACATTGCCCCGGCCCCATCCTCGAACCTGCTGCCGGCAATGGCCGCATCCTCATTCCGCTATTGCAAGCCGGGCTGGATGTGCACGGCTTCGACGCATCCGCAGAGATGCTGGCCCTGTGCCAATCGGAATGTGCGCTGCGCGGCCTGGCGGCCCCGGTCAGCTGCCAGACCTTCGAACACTTCCAGTACGAGCAATCCTTCGCAGCCATCGTCATCCCAGCCGGTTCATTCCAGCTCATCACCGATTACGACGCAGCCTCTGCCGTGCTGGCGCGCTGCTTCCAGCACCTTCAAACCCGGGGACGCCTGATTCTCGACTTGGATCCGGCTCATGCCATCCAGGCCGGTGGCCATTCGTTGCGGGCCTGGCAACCAGCGCCCAGGCAACAGCTCACACTGACCTGCGACCGTCTCAGCACCGATCATATCAACCAGGTTTCCATAGACCTGCTGCGCTACGAAGCTTGGGACGATGGCGTGCTGCAGGCCACCGAGCTGGAATCCTTCAGCCTGCGCTGGTGGGGCGTACGCGAAATGCTGGCTGCGCTGCGGGCAGCCGGCTTCAGCGACATCACGGTCTCAGGCGGCTATGCACACGGCCGCTGGCCCACGGACGCCGATGTCATCATTACCTTCGAGGCAATCAAACACTGAGGCGCCAAAGCCACTGTGCTACGGCATGGCCACCGTTAGCGCCAAGGACAGGCAACAAGGGTTGCCTACAACAACAATAGCCTGCGGCAAGCGCGCATCGTCGACAAATTCCCTGCTGCCGGCCTGATCCCTGCCTGATCGACAATCGCCAGGTAGCCTGCCCGAAGACGGTGCAGCAATAAAAAACCCCTGGGCGCCGCCAAGGCATCCAGGGGTTGTCGGTCAGGCGCGTGATGCGCCTGCCTTCCTGCATCAGTGCTTCAATACCGCACCAGGTTCACCCGGTTTGGAACCGGAGGCCACCACCGGCTCTTCCGGCTTGGCTTCTTCCTCGGGCAGAGGTGTCGGCAAGCGCTCGAGCGCATGTTCCAGCACCGCGTCGATCCAACGCACCGGAACAATCTCCAGCTGGTTCTTCACGTTGTCCGGAATCTCGGTGAGATCCTTCACGTTTTCCTCGGGAATCAAGACTTTCTTGATTCCGCCGCGATGGGCTGCCAGCAGTTTTTCCTTCAGACCGCCGATTGCCAGGACTTCGCCACGCAGAGTGATTTCACCCGTCATGGCCACATCGGCACGCACCGGAATGTGCGACAAGGCCGACACGATAGCCGTGGTGATGGCGATACCTGCAGACGGGCCATCCTTGGGCGTGGCGCCTTCAGGAACGTGCACGTGCATGTCACGCTTCTCGAACACGGTATCGGCAAAGCCCAGGCGGCGAGCGCGCGAACGTACCACGCTACGGGCAGCCTCCACCGACTCCTTCATCACATCGCCCAGCGAACCCGTGCGCTGGATGACGCCCTTGCCCGGCATGTCGGCAACTTCGATGGTGAGCAGGTCGCCCCCCACTTCCGTCCAGGCCAGCCCGGTCACCTGACCGATCTGGTTTTCCTTTTCCGCGACGCCAAAGCTGTAACGGCGCACGCCCAGGTAATCGGCCAGATTCGAACTATCGACCACAACAACCTTGGGTGCATCCGGAGCCTTGTCTTCGACTCGCTTGATCAGCTGGCGGATCACCTTGCGGCAGATCTTGCCGACTTCGCGCTCGAGTGACCGAACACCGGCTTCACGCGTGTAATAGCGCACGATGTCGCGCAGCGCATCATCCTCGACCTGCAATTCGCCATCGCGCACGCCATTGTTCTTCATCAGCTTGGGCAGCAGATGCTCGCGGGCGATACGGATCTTTTCCTCTTCGGTATAGCCAGAGAGGCGGATCACTTCCATGCGGTCCAGCAGCGCAGGCGGTATGTTCAGCGTGTTGCTGGTGGCAACGAACATCACATCCGACAAATCGAAGTCGACCTCAACGTAGTGGTCCTGGAAGGTATGGTTCTGTTCCGGGTCCAGCACTTCCA
This sequence comes from Kerstersia gyiorum, assembly GCF_048595715.1. NCBI lineage: Bacteria > Pseudomonadati > Pseudomonadota > Betaproteobacteria > Burkholderiales > Alcaligenaceae > Kerstersia > Kerstersia gyiorum. The sequence continues at coordinate 1,429,846 of NZ_CP169556.1, read as the reverse complement.
GCAGGGCCGACGCAGGGTCGCCACGGAAATCCATGCCGAGCTTGTCGATTTCGTCGAGCAGGAACAGTGGATTGCGCACGCCGACCTTGCCCATGTTCTGCAGGATCTTGCCAGGCATGGAGCCGATGTAGGTACGGCGGTGGCCCCGAATCTCGGCCTCGTCGCGCACGCCACCCAGGGCCATGCGCACGAACTTGCGGTTCGTTGCCTTGGCAATGGACTGGCCCAACGACGTTTTACCCACCCCGGGAGGACCGACCAGGCACAGGATGGGCGCCTTGACCTTGTCCACGCGCTGTTGCACCGCCAGGTGCTCCAGGATGCGTTCCTTGACCTTCTCCAGGCCGTAGTGGTCGCCGTCGAGCACGCGCTCGGCGTTGTCCAGCGAGTTGTTGACGCGGCTCTTCTTGCGCCACGGCAAGCCGATCAGCGTGTCGATATAGGTGCGCACCACCGTGGCTTCTGCCGACATGGGCGACATCAGTTTGAGTTTCTTGAGCTCGGCATCGGCTTTCTTGCGCGCTTCCTTGGGCATTTGCGCGGCGGCGATCTTTTTCTCGAGTTCTTCGAGATCAGCGCCTTCCTCGCCCTCGCCCAGCTCCTTCTGAATGGCCTTGACCTGCTCATTCAGATAGTAGTCGCGCTGGCTCTTTTCCATCTGCTTCTTGACCCGGCCACGGATACGCTTCTCCACCTGGAGAATGTCGATTTCCGTTTCCAGCTGGCTCAGCAGGGTTTCCAGGCGCTCGGTGGTGCCGAACACCTCCAGCATGCGCTGCTTTTCCTCAAGCTTGAGCGGCAGGTGGGCGGCAATGGTATCCGCCAGCCGACCCGCTTCGTCGATCCCCGACAGCGAGGTCAGGATTTCCGGCGGAATTTTCTTGTTGAGCTTGACGTACTGCTCGAACTGGCTGACAACGGCACGCCGCAGCGCTTCGGTTTCCGCATTGGCCTGGGTGTCCGGCTCAATGGGCGTGACCGAGCAGGTGAAGTGGGCTTCACCATCAGTGATCTGGGCGATGCGAGCGCGCTGCGTGCCTTCCACCAGCACCTTGACGGTGCCGTCCGGCAGCTTCAGCATCTGCAGAATGCTCGCAATACATCCGATTTCATAGACATCTTCCGGCGTAGGGTCATCCTTGCTGGCAGATTTCTGCGCCACCAGCATGATGCTCTTTCCGGATTCCATTGCCGCTTCCAACGCCTGTATCGAGCGCGGGCGCCCCACAAACAATGGAATGACCATGTGTGGGAAAACCACGACGTCGCGCAGAGGCAGCAGCGGCAATTCAACGGGTTCTGAAGGCAAGGCCCGGCTGACTGACATGATTAGGCTTCCTCGGAGAGAAACTGTAGTTCGGGAAGCGTATGGGACGACGGCGCGCTGCCGCCTGCTTCCTGTGATGAGTCAGAGATGGAGACGATATCGGAAAATACAAGCCCGGTGGCCTGAATTTTCATGAAAACCCTCCGAAGTAGAGGGTTTTCATGCCCTATCGACACTCTCAGGCGGCGTTTCCAACCGAACGGCGCAGATTTCCTTCCTCGCGGAAGAAACGGGGCTCGGCCCCTTTTTCGATGACGTCGGCATCCACGAAAACCTTGTGAATGCTGGGGTCGCTGGGCAGCTGGTACATGGTGTCCAGCAATGCCGATTCCAGGATGGAGCGCAGGCCACGAGCACCCGTCTTGCGCTTGAGCGCCTTGCGCGCCACCGCATGCACGGCCTCAGGGGAAAGCTCCAGCTCGACCTCTTCCATCTCGAAGAGCTTCTGGAACTGTTTCACGATGGCATTGCGCGGCTCGGTCAGAATGCGTACCAGCGCCGTTTCGTCCAGTTCCTGCAGCGTGGCAACCACCGGCAGGCGGCCGACCAATTCAGGAATCAGGCCGAACTTGACGAGGTCTTCCGGTTCCACCTCAGTGAACACTTCGCCCACCGAACGCTCGGACTTCTGTTTGACGTCCGCCGAGAAGCCGATGCCCGACTTCTCGGTGCGATTGCGGATCACCTTTTCCAGGCCATCGAAGGCACCGCCGACGATGAACAGGATATTGGTGGTGTCGACCTGCACGAAATCCTGGTTGGGATGCTTGCGTCCACCTTGCGGCGGCACGGAAGCCACGGTGCCTTCGATCAATTTCAGCAAGGCCTGCTGCACCCCTTCGCCCGACACGTCGCGGGTAATGGATGGGTTATCGGCCTTGCGCGAAATCTTGTCGATTTCGTCGATATAGACGATCGCACGCTGCGCCTTTTCGACATCGTAGTCGCAGCTCTGCAGCAGCTTCTGGATGATGTTTTCGACATCTTCCCCGACATAGCCGGCTTCCGTCAGCGTGGTGGCATCCGCCATCACGAACGGCACATTGAGCTGACGTGCCAGCGTCTGCGCCAGCAAGGTCTTGCCCGAGCCGGTCGGGCCGATCAGCAAAATATTGCTCTTCGCCAGTTCCACGCCGCCATCTTCAAGATGGTCGCGGTGACGAATGCGCTTGTAGTGGTTATAGACCGCCACTGCCAGCATGCGCTTGGGCGCATCCTGGCCAATGACATATTGGTCCATGAATGTCTTGATTTCCGCTGGCGTCGGCAATTCATCGCGCTGATTCTGGCGGGCTTCCTGCTGCAACTCCTCGCGGATGATGTCACGCGAAAGGTCTATACATTCGTTGCAGATGTAAACCGAACCCTCACCCTTGATCAGCTTCTTGACTTCATGCTGGCTCTTGTTGCAGAACGAGCAACGCGGAGCGCGCGCATCAAGCAGGTCTTTTTTATCAGTCATGGACTCTGTATCGGTAGTGAAGAACTCCGGCCCGATGGCCAGACGTTCTCCGACACCACTCGGGGGGAGCCTTCGGCTCCATATTAAACATGTCTCGCGACGGGCTGCCCTTCATGGCACAGCCCGCGTCCCGGCCGCCATCAGGCAACCGGGACGACGAGAATCATTCCCGCGTACTCAATACCTTGTCGATCAAGCCATAGGCCGCAGCATCTTCTGCGGACATGAAGTTATCGCGCTCGGTATCGACCTCGATACGCTCCACGGGTTGCCCCGTGTTGTCAGCCAGAATGCGGTTCAGGCGACCACGCAGGTCGAGGATTTCACGCGCCTGGATCTGGATATCGGTAGCCTGGCCTTGCGCGCCACCAGAGGGCTGGTGGATCATGATGCGCGAATTGGGCAGCGAGAAGCGCTTGCCGCGCTTGCCCGCTGCCAGCAGGAACGCACCCATGCTGGCCGCCAGGCCAGTGCACAGCGTGGAGACATCAGGCTTGACGAACTGCATGGTGTCAAAGATGGCCATGCCGGCATACACCGACCCGCCAGGCGAGTTGATGTAGAGGGAGATGTCCTTGTCAGGATTTTCCGATTCCAGGAACAGCAACTGGGCGACGATCAGGTTGGCGCTGTTGTCGTTCACGGGACCGACAAGAAACACCAGACGCTCCTTCAGCAGGCGCGAATAAATGTCGTACGAACGCTCGCCGCGCCCGGACTGCTCGACGACCATGGGGATGTAGCCCAGCCCGGTGGGCGTGACGGACGAGCCGCCGTACATGGACGCATAGAAATCGGTAAATCGCTGCATGTCAGGCTGTTCCCATCAATTGCTCGAAAGACACGTTTTCGTCGGTAACCTTGGCTTGGGACAGGATGTGTTCAACCACGTTGTCCTCGACCACCACCGCTTCGATTTCACCACGGCGCTGCTTGTCGGCCAGGTAGTAGGCAACGACCTGGGCAGGCTGCTCGTAGTTCTGGGCGAACTCTTCGATGCGGGCACGAACCTGCTCCGGCTTGGCTTGCAGGCCAACCTGCTTCACCAGTTCGGACACCAGCAGGCCCAGACGGACACGGCGTGCAGATTCGTCGGCAAACGCTTCGACCGGAATGTTGAGCGAATCAGCATTGGGCACGCCTCGTTGCTTCAGGTCTTCGCGAGCAGCTTGTACACGGCCTTGGGCATCCTGGTTGACCAGAGACTTCGGCACGTCGAATTCGGCGGCAGCGACCAGGGCGTCCATCACGCTGGACTTGGTGCGGCCCTGGGCGCGCAGCTTGACTTCACGTTCCAGGTTGACGCGGATGTCTTCGCGCAGCTTGGCGACGTCGCCTTCAGCCTGGCCCAGCGATGTCGCGAACTCGGCGTTCAGTTCCGGCAGTACGGGCTCAGCCACTTCCTTCACCGTGATGGTGAATTCTGCCGTCTTGCCTGCCACTTCCTTGCCCGGGTAGTCTTCCGGGAAGGCCAGCGGGAAGGTCTTGGTTTCGCCAGCCTTCAGGCCGCGCACGGCGGTTTCGAACTCGGGCAGCATGCGGCCCTGGCCCAGCACGAAGGGGAAGTCGGTCGCTTGGCCGCCTTCGAACAGTTCGCCGTCGATGCTGCCGCTGAAGTCCAGCGTGACACGGTCGTCGTCAGCCGCAGCGCGGTCTTCACGAGCTTCGTAGGTCGCGCGCTGCTTGCGCAGCACTTCAATGGTGCGGTCGACTTCGGCGTCGCCGACTTCTGCCAGCGTGCGCTTGATTTCCAGCGCACCCAGCTCGGGAATCTTGACTTCGGGATAGACCTCGAAGGTGGCGCTGAACGCCAGCACGCCTTCCTGGCCTTCACCTTCGGCCTTGGGCTCGAGGGTGGGCTGGCCAGCCACGCGCAGTTCAGCGGCGCGGACGGCTTGTTCGAATGCACGGCCAACTTCGGCATTGATGGCATCGTAGCGGATGCTGGGGCCGTGGCTGCGCTCAAGCAGGTTCAGGGGCACTTTGCCAGGACGGAAGCCCGGCAGCTTGGCCGTGCGGGCAAGACGCTTGATTTGCGCCTGCACTTCCTTTTCGATATCGGCCACAGTAACGGCCAGATCAATACGGCGCTCGAGGCCGGAGAGGGTTTCAACCACAGGCTGCATGAAAAACCTATTTTTCTGAAGTATGAAGTGAAAGCGGAAAGCTTAGCAGAGCATTTTACCGGAAACTAGAAAGAGCATCGTACCAACCCAAAACGAAGCGGTTTCCTGGCCGTTTTTCTGGCGTTTCCCTCTGAATTTACGTATTGCGACCGACTTTCTGGAAAAACTTCAGGCAAAAAAACGGCACCCATACGAGTGCCGGGCCGCTTGCGTCATAGGCACCGCTTGCGACCGGTACTGATTATGCATGCTGCCTTGCCGGTCGCGATCACCACACAAAAAAATTAGAAAAATCATTGCAATGACTGCGTTCCTGTCGCGGAACAGCCCTTGCCACGCCTTGCCGAACGCCTCTGCAGCAGTCTGGCCAACGGCCTGGCTGCCTATCTGTATGACGCCTAACAGTTGCCTGGCGTATGGTCTACTGCCCACTGCCTGCCTGTTGTCCATCTGCCTGCTTCCGTCCATCCCGATCGCACGCCAGCCCTCAACTCCGCCTGCTCTCAGGATTGCGGTGTCCCTGCGGGTTCGGACGCCACGTTTTCCAGACGCAGGGGCTGGTTGTTTTCTTCTTCTGGCGCGATGGATATCTGCAGGACGGAACGCACGCCCAGCTTGCGAAACAAGTTCTGCTTGTGCGCGCTCACGGTTTTCTCGCTGAGGCAGAGCCGACCCGATACTTCCTTGTTGCGCATTCCCTGGCGCAACAGCCGCAGCACCGCCAGCTCGCGCACCGACAAGCGGGACAGGTCGTGGTAGCGCGGCCGCTCAACTGCCGCAGGGTCCAGTACCGGGAAACACTGCATGCCGGCCAGGACCATGCGTACCGCTGCGGCAACCGTGGCTTCATCACCGTCCTTGGCAATGAAGCCGCTGATTCCCAGCCGGACAGCGAGCGGGGAATAGATGTCGATATCCCGACCGCAGAAAAACAGCACCGGCACGCCGGGGAAACGGCGCCGAATGCGGTAAACCAGGCGGTCGCCGCTTTCGCTGGCCTGTGCGGGATCAATGATGATCAGGGACACCGGGTTGCTGAGCTCTGCAGGCACCGCCTGGAGACTGACCGACTCGATAATCTCGTGCGGGAAGCCGCTATTGACCAGGAGGTTGCGCACGCCAAGACGCACGACAGGCAGTTTTTCTATAATGAGAATCGTGTGCATCACATCTGCGGGGAAAGGCCGTTGATGGCTGCAATCTACCCGCCATCCTGTCGCCCGATAAGGCCGATCCGGTGATTTCAGAAAAAAACACGAAACGCTTGGCAAGAGGGAAGGAAAATACATGGCGATCCTGTGAAAATTCTGTAGATAAAGCGCAAGTACCTGAGAACTTCAGGGAAATTCCATTCATCATTGCCAACTGGACATATCAGAAAATATGGCAATTGCTGATCTGGCAACCTCACCATCATAGGCAATCACTGTATAAAAACACAGCCATGAGGTGACAAAAACAGCACGCCTGCCAAACGGCCTGCGGCGTCGTTAAATGCGTACGCCCACTCGCCTATCACTACACCCATCGTTAACCGGCCAATGAGTGGACAACGCCCCCCGTCGCCCGCTCCCACCAGCAAGCCCCCCCACTTTCCGCCACCTTGCCACGCCGGGAACCGGCCCCATTTCCCCTGTTCGGCCGCCCAACAAAAAAGCCTGCTTCCACAAAGAAGCAGGCTTTTGGCATTCAGCCCAACCGCTGCCGGCCCCCACTACATAGCGGGGCATCCGGCATGGATAGCGCAGGAAGTTACTCCTCGCGGCCATCCTTCAGTTGCGGCACGCCGGCGCCGGCAGGCAGCAGCAGACCGGACTGCGTGTAGATCATGAGCTTGTCGCGGGTATCAACGATGTCCAGGTTGCGCATCGTCAGTTGACCGATACGGTCGGCCGGCGAGAACGGCGCATCTTCCACTTTTTCCATGCTCAGGCGCTCGGGCTGATACGTCAGGTTGGGCGAGACCGTATTGAGGATGGAATAGTCATTGCCACGGCGCAGTTCCAGCGTCACTTCACCGGTCACGGCGCGTGCCACCCAGCGTTGGCTGGCTTCGCGCAGCATGATGGCCTGCGGGTCGAACCAACGGCCCTGGTACAGCAAACGACCCAAGCGACGGCCGTTTTCACGGTACTGTTCGATGGTGTCTTCGTTGTGAATACCGTTCACCAGGCGCTCATAGGCGATGAACAGCAGCGCCAGCCCCGGTGCCTCGTAGATGCCGCGGCTCTTGGCTTCGATGATGCGGTTCTCGATCTGGTCGCTCATGCCCAGGCCATGGCGGCCGCCGATGCGGTTGGCTTCCAGGATCAGTTCCACCAGGTCGCCGAAGGTTTCGCCGTTGATCGCCACCGGCACACCTTCCTCAAAGCGGATCGTCACTTCCTCACGCTTGATCACGACTTCGTCGCGCCAGAACGCCACGCCCATGATCGGCTGGACGATATGGATACCGGTATCCAGGTGCTCCAGGTCCTTGGCTTCGTGGGTAGCACCCAACATGTTCGAATCGGTCGAATAGGCCTTTTCGGCGCTCATCTTGTAGGCGAAGCCAGCCTGATTCATGTACTCGGACATTTCCGCGCGGCCGCCCAGCTCGTCGATGAAGTCCTGGTCCAGCCAGGGCTTGTAGATCTTCAGCGCCGGGTTGGTCAGCAGGCCATAACGGTAGAAACGCTCGATATCGTTGCCCTTGAAGGTGCTGCCGTCACCCCAGATATTGACGCCATCTTCCTTCATCGCGGCAACCAGCATCGTACCGGTCACAGCGCGGCCGATGGGGGTGGTATTGAAATACGTAGCACCGGCAGACGAAATATGGAAAGCACCGGCTTGCAGTGCAGCCACGCCCTCGGCGGCCAGCTGGGCACGGCAGTCGATCAGGCGGGCAGCCTCGGCGCCGTACTGCATCGCGCGGCGCGGGATGTCTTCGTAATCGGTTTCATCGGGCTGGCCCAGGTTGGCCGTATAAGCGTAAGGAACGGCGCCCTTGGCGCGCATCCAGTGCAGTGCCGCGCTGGTGTCCAGTCCGCCGGAGAAAGCGATGCCGACCTTCTGGCCGACGGGAATATGCTGAAGGATGGTTGCCATGGTGCAGGAAAGCAGTCAGAAGTAGAAAAAACAGCCGGAACAGCAAGGCGGCCGATAGCAGGAAGAAGCAGGAATATGCTCGCTGGCGAACATGCCGCGGCGCGCCTGCGACCGCTGGCCGCCATGATGCACAAGAGAGACATTGTAGAGCGATTCCCCCGCCTTGCCCAAGGCCCGCCCTCCGCTGCGCCCTGCCACGCCCTGTGCCGGGCACGACAAACGGCTGCACACGGCGGCAGGAAACTCCATCCGCCATGATCCAGGCCAAATGTCTGTCACATCCGGCACGCGACGCTGCCCCCGCCCCGGCGTACACTTGCCCCGGACTCATTCCCATTTCCCTGTTGCAAAAGGAGCCGTCGCATGAGCGTCTCGTCAGCCCCTCCCCCGGCCGCCACCGCCGGCCAAGCCCCTCCCAAACCCATGCCTATTGCCTTCATCGGCGGCATCATCGCGATGATCGCGGTACTGTTGCTGCCGACCCCGGCAGACCTGCCCATTGCCGGGCACCGCATGCTGGCCATCCTCGTGTTTGCAGTGGTGGTCTGGATCACCGAAGCGGTGTCGTACGAAGCCAGCGCCATCATGATCACGGCGCTCATGGCGGTGCTGCTGGGCACTGCGCCGAAAATCAATGATCCGGATACGCTGATCGGCACATCGTCGGCCATCAATATGGCGCTGCAGGGCTTTTCCAACAGTGCGCTGGCGCTGGTGGCTGGTGCCCTTTTCATTGCTGCCGCCATGACCCATACCGGGCTGGATCGCCGCATCGCGCTCGTGACGCTGTCGCGCATAGGCACCAGCACCCGCCGCATTCTGATCGGTGCCATCGCAGTCACCATCATCCTCAGCCTGGTCGTGCCCAGCGCGACCGCGCGCAGCGCCTGCGTGGTTCCCATCATGATGGGCGTCATCGCGGCCTTTGGCGTCGACAAGCGTTCCAATATCGCAGCCGGCATCATGATCGTGGTCGCCCAGGCCACCAGCATCTGGAACGTCGGCATCCAGACGGCAGCGGCACAGAACCTGCTGACGGCCGGCTTCATGCAGCAAATCCTCGGCGAACGCGTCAGTTGGGGCGACTGGCTTATCGCTGGCGCGCCGTGGTCAGTGCTGATGTCGCTGGTTTTGCTGGTCGTAGTGCTCAAGCTGCTGCCGCCCGAAACCGATCAGGTACCCGGCGGCGACAAGGCAGTGCAGGATTCGCTGCGAGCGCTGGGCCCGACCACCAGTGCGCAAAAGCGCCTGATGGGTGTTTCCATCCTGCTGCTGCTGGCCTGGGCCACGGAAAACAAGCTGCACAACCTGGACACCACCACCACGACATACGCCGGCCTGGTCCTGCTGATGCTGCCGCGGGTGGGCATCATGACATGGAAGGATGTGCAATCCCGCATTCCCTGGGGCACGGTCATCGTGTTCGGTGTGGGCATCAGCCTGGGCACGGCCCTGCTCAGCACACAAGCCGGCCAGTGGCTGGGCGCCCAAGTGGTGAACCACACCGGCCTGGACCAGATTGGCCCGCTGGCGATCTTCGCCATTCTGGCGGCCTTCCTGATCGTCATCCACCTGGGCTTCGCCAGCGCCACCGCACTGACATCCGCGATGCTGCCCATCCTCATCACCGTGCTGCAAACCCTGCCTGGCGAATTCAACCGCCTGGGCATGGCAATGCTGCTGGGCTTTGTCGTGAGCTACGGCTTCATCCTGCCCATCAACGCGCCGCAGAACATGGTGTGCCTGGGCACCGATACCTTCAATGCCCGTCAGTTCGCCAAGGTAGGGATCATCATCACCATCGTCGGTTACCTGCTGATGCTGCTGTTCGGCATGACCTACTGGCGCTGGCTCGGCCTGATCTAAATACCGCCTGAATTCGGCTGGCGCCCAGGCGCCAGGCCGCTCCGCCAGGGAGTGTTGCGGCGACCGCACACATCTCCCGGGCGGCGATGCAGAAAAATATTTTCCGGCAAGGCGCCTCGCAATAAAATCTGCTCCCGTCTACCCCAGGCGCACGGGCAGTTGCAGGGCTGGCGCCTTACCGATCATGAGCAATCGCTTCACCTACACGCCGCTACCGCTGCCCGATCTCGCTCCATCGGAATTCCGCGACGACAACCCCGACAGCAACCCCTGCCTGCACTGCGGCGCCTGCTGCTCCCATTTCCGCGTCTCTTTCTACTTCGGCGAACTCGACGGCCCCAACGGCGGCTGGGTACCGGCTGAACTGACCACGCCCGTCACGCCGCATCGCGTCTGCATGAAAGGTACCGAGCACGCCCCCGTACGCTGCGTGGCCTTGCAGGGCACCGTGGGCGAACCAGGCATATCCTGTGCCATCTACTCCCAGCGCCCCAGCCCCTGCCGCGAATTCAGCCTCTGGGAGGCAGACGGCAGCCCCAACCCGGATTGCCAGCGATTGCGGCTGGCACTCGGCCTGGCACCATTGCGCGGACGCCCGGAGGCCGACAACGACCCCGACGGCCCAGGGCATCCGAACCACCCACCGCAACCCGCGGCGGCCTGACGGTAACACCTGGAAAACAGCCCGGCCCGCCATACATTGCACGAGTATGGTGGGCCTTGTTACTCTTGTACGGGTTACTCAACCATGCCGTCGCTGGCTGCGCCATGACATTCTGGACTTCCCCTGTATTCCTGTCCCGCCTGCGCTTGCTCCGCCCCAAGCTGATGGCAGCCTTGCTCGCCACCGCCGTGCTGGCGGCTTGCGGCACGACCGGCTCGAATACAGCCAGCGGCCCGGTGCCTGCCGGGCATTATCGCGTCCAGCCCGGCGACACGCTCAACAAGATCGCGCGCGCCAACAAGCAAAGTGTTTCCAGCCTGGTGCGCTGGAACAATCTGTCCAACCCGAATCAGATCCATGTCGGCCAGGTGCTGCGCGTCACGGCTCCTGCTGGCAGTGCAGGCGGCGCCAGTACCGGCGGCAAAACATCAGGCACCGCCACGGCACCAGCAACCAGCAACACCAGCCGTCCCAGCGGCAGCTCGGCGTCCACCGCCCCGACCAAGAAAATCTCCCTGGTCTGGCCCGCTCCCGGCAACATCATCCGACAATTCGGCCAGGCGCGTTCCAACGGCATCACCATTGCCAATACCGCAGGCACGCCCATCGTGGCCGCCGCTGCCGGCACCGTTGCCTATGCCGGCAACACCCTGCGCGGCTACGGCAACATGCTGATCATCAGGCACGCCAATGGTTTCCTGAGCGTCTATGCGCACAACCGCAAGCTGCTGGTGCGCGAAGGCGCCACGGTCCGTCAGGGCCAAGCCATCGCTGAAATGGGACAAACCGAAACCACCCAGCCCTCGCTGTATTTCGAAGTGCGTCAGGACGGGCGGGTCGTGGACCCCCGCTCGCTGCTGCCAAAACGCTGAACCGGAACACGCCCGCTTGATACGCAGCGAAATAACTCCGCACCCCTCGCATGTATGGGTTAATGGGGACGAGAATAAGAATAACTGTTAGTGTTATGCATTGCCCCTGCAGGCGCGGCACGCGTCTCGCGCCGCGCCTTCCGCCACGGCGGCAAGCAGGCGGAGCATCAGGCCCGCAGATCAGGCACCAGCCGGCCATCATCCGGCTCCAACGCTCCTGCTTCGCACATGCGGCGCCCCGCCTGAATCCCTTTCTTTATTGTTTTGTCCTGCTATTTCACACAAGGCAATCACGTGACGAATTCCATCACTGCAACTCCCAACACCGACGACCGCAAACCCCAACGTCAGCGCCATCCGCTGCGCTTCCGGCTGGTCGAGGTCGCCAGCCGTGAACTGCTGACGCCCAGCATGCTGCGACTGACCTTTACCGGCGATGAACTGCAAGGCTTCTCCAGCCCGGGTTTCGACGACCACGCCAAGCTGATCTTTCCGGACCCTGAAACCGGCGAGATCCCACGCCCGACCGTCACCGAAGAAGGCATTTCCTGGCCGGAAGGCAAACGTCCGCTGGCACGTGACTACACGCCACGCAGTTTTGACGCCAACAAGCGCCTGCTGACCATTGATTTCGCGCTGCATGAAGAAGGCGTTGCTACCGACTGGGCACGCAAGGCCGAACCCGGCGACTTGCTGGGCATTGCCGGCCCGCGTGGTTCCTTCATCGTTCCGGTGAATTTCGACTGGCACCTGCTGGTCGGTGACGAAACCGCCATCCCAGCCATTTCCCGCCGCCTGGAAGAATTGCCCGCCGGCGCCCGCGCGATTGCGGTCATCGAGGTCGATTCGGAAGAACATCAGTTGCCGCTGCATGCAGGAGCCCAGGCCGAAGTGCATTGGGCCTTCCGCCGCGGTGCGCCGGCCGGCCAAAGTGACGCCTTGCTGCGCAGCCTGCAATCGCTGGACTTCCCCGCTGGCGACTACTACGCCTGGGTCGCTTGCGAAAGCGCAACGGCCAAGACCCTGCGCCAGTACCTCGTCAGCGAGCGCGCCGCATCTGCCAAGTGGATACGCGCTTCCGGCTACTGGAAACCCGGCAAGACTGCCACCCACGACACCCACGAAGACTAAATCCGAAACCTGAAGCCCAAGCCCGCAACAAACCGGGCCGCCAAGGTTTCAGACCCTTCTTGCGCCAGGATACGGCCTCCGACCAGGAGGCCATCCTGGCGTTTCCTTTGCCTTGCTGCCTCGCCTGTACACCTGTTACGCGGTGCCTCAGTGCAAGGCGTCGTCATCAAGGGGGAACGGCACCGCCAGCGCTTCTATCCCTTCCTCGGCCAATTCCTGGCGCTCGGCTGCCGTCGCCGTTCCACGTATCGGGCGCTCCGCCGCCTCTCCCGCATGAATTCGGCGCGCTTCGCTGACAAAATCGTCACCCACATTTTCAACCTGGCGCAAGTGATCACGCACGCGTGCAAAGATTTCCCTGGCCATGCGCTGCTGCTCGGATTCATTGGCACCGGCCGCAGGCAATGAAGCGCCGGTACGCTTGGCCGTGTGCACACTGGGGGCAGACAGCCGGCGACTGACCGCCGTGCTCTGACAGACCGGGCATTGCACCATGCCCTTCTCCTGCTGCGCGGCGTAGTCATCATGCGAACGGAACCAGCCCTCGAAAACGTGGCCCTGGTTGCACTCCAGATCGAAAACCTTGAAACTCATGCTGCGTCTCCCATCCGCCGGTCAAGGCTGAAACGTCCTGGCGACTGGCCGATACGCCCCTTGAACATGGTAATGAAGGCGTGAACGGACTCATAGCCCAGCTCTGCTGCCACAGCCTGCACCGAAGCCCCCACCGACAAACGCTGCACCGCGTGCAGCAATTGCAATTGCTGGCGCCAGCGGCCAAAGGTCATGCCCGTCAGCTCCCGCGTGCGCCGCGCCAGCGTGCGCTCGCTCATCGCCACCCGGGCCGCCCATTGTGGCAGCGTACTCCGATCCCCGGGATCGGCCAGCAAAGATCGCGCAATATACTGCAAACGCCCATCGTCAGAAACCGGACAATACAGAGATTGCACCGGCAGACGGGAAAGCTGGTCCAGCAACACCTGCACGAAACTCTGGCGCACCGCGCTATCCGGTTCGCCAGCTCGGCCATCGGCCAGGTAAAGCACCATCTCGCGCGCCAGCGGCGTCATGCCCAGCATGCAGCAGTGCGCCGGCATGGGCACGGCGCACGGTTCGACAAACAGGAAATAGACCTGCGTCTCGCCGAGCGCGCGATTGCTGTGCGCCACGCCGCCTGGAATCCACATGGCGCTATTGGCAGGCAGCATCCAGAACCCGCGGGGCTCGCGGCAAACCACCGCTCCCTTCAGCGCCAGCACCAGTTGCCCCTTGCGGTGGCGGTGCAAAGGCAACTCCTGCTCTTGGCCATCGACGTCCAGGCGCAAGGCGCTCAACGCGCCAGATGCATCATCGGGATCGAAATATCGTGGACAATACATTTCCCATCCTTGGCCCCTGCCGAAGATCCCACCAGGAAGATCCCCTGATCAGGAACACCAAACCATAGGCACAGCCGCCTGCCGCCAGATAACGGTTCAGGCCACCGCCGATATGGCAGTTTTTAGATATTGAAAGTCATTTTATCGAAATCCAGGCAGCAGAATACAAGGTAGAGTATTCCACAAGCTGATCCCCCTTCTTTTGTGAATACTGTTCCATGTCTACTACGCCTGAATCGCTGCAATCCTCAAGCCGCATACGGCGCCTTTTTGCCCAGTTCTCCAGCAGCCAGGACCCGGATTCGCGCGGCCGCCTGCTGCTCGTCATCTGCATCCTGCTGTTTGCCTGCAACCTGCGCGCCCCCATGACGGCGCTGGCGCCGCTACTGACACAGATCCAGGAAAGCTTTGGCCTGAATGCCGCCACCGCTGGCACCATTACCGCCATCCCGCTGCTGGTCTTCGGTATCGTCTCGCCCCTGGCTCCCTTGCTGGCGCGGCGCGTCGGCCTGGAGCGCGCACTGGTCGGCGCTCTCTTCCTGATCCTGCTGGGCGTGGTAGTCCGTTCCGCCGGCCCGCTGCCCTTGCTGTTTGCCGGCACCAGCGCCATCGGCATCGGCATCGCCATCGGCAACGTACTTCTGCCCAGCCTGCTCAAGCGAGACTTCCCCGGCCAGATCGCCGTCCTCACCTCTGTCTATGCGCTGACCATGGGCACAGTGGCTGCCTTCAGTTCCAGCATCGCCATCCCCCTGGCAGACATCACCGGCCTGGGCTGGCGCTTCGCCTTGCTGTGCACCGGGCTGATCCCTGCCATCAGCCTGATCGGCTGGCTGCCATTGGCACGCCGCCCCCGCGAGCAAGCCGCTGCCGGCCCCGCCACCAATCAGGTACGCACGCCGGTCTGGCGCCATGCCATCAGCTGGCAGGTCACATTCTTCCTGGGCATGAACTCCTTCCTGTTCTATTCCGTCATGAGCTGGCTGCCCGCGATCATGCACGATGCCGGCTACACTCCGGCCGCAGCCGGCGCGGCCCACGGCATCATGCAATTCGGCGCTTCCATCATCGGCCTGCTGATGATGCCCATCGTGCGCCGCAGCTCGGACCAGCGCAAGCTGGCCGTCGCCATCAGCAGCCTGTCATTGTTCAGCCTGGCCGGATTGTGGCTATTCCCATCGTGGAGCACCTTCTGGGCCACCCTCTTCGGCATGGGCAACGGCGGTGTCTTCATCCTGGCGCTCTCCTTCATGGGCACCCGCGTCAGCACCGCCGGCCAGGCGGCGTCACTCTCGGGCATGGCGCAAAGCGCCGGCTATCTGCTGGCCTGCACCGGCCCCAGCCTGCTGGGCAGCATCCATGATGCCTCCGGCAACTGGAGCATGCCGCTGCTGGTCTGCTGCGCCTTGAGCGCCACCCTGATCTACGCCGGCTGGTGCGCGGGCCGATCCATACGCATCTCGGCCGATGGCCACCTGGTGCCCATCCCCCAAACCGAAACCAAACCCTGACAGGAACCCAAGCCTGTTCAGCCGCAAGGGCCGTGCCGCAAAGCCGGCCCTTTTTCGTGGAATCCGATTCAAGTTGCGCTATGCTGTTGCCCTCCCCCTGCGGCAGGACTGGCAGCCGCGCAGACCATCACCCAAGAGACAAACAGACATCACCATGGCGACATCCCTGCATCTGATTTCCTCCATGGCGACCAAATCCATCCTGCAGGATCTGGCCGCGGACTTTGAACGACAAACCGGCATCGCCGTGCGAGTCGAATCCGTGGGCGGCGTTACCGCTGCACAACGCGTGGAAGCCGGAGAAAGCTTCGACGTGGTCGTCCTGGCCGCCGATGCCATCGACAAACTGATAGGCAAGCAACACATCGTGGCTGGTACCCGTACCGACCTCGTGCGCTCCAGCACCGCCGTCGCCGTCCGTGCCGGCGCCAACCATCCGGATATCAGCAGCGAAGCCGCCGTACGCGCAGCCGTCCTGGCCGCAGGCAGCCTGAGCTATTCCACTGGTCCCAGCGGCGTGCAACTGGCAAAGCGCTTCGAACAATGGGGCATCGCCGACGTCATCAAGGACCGCATCGTTCAGGCACCTCCGGGCGTGCCAGTGGGCAGCCTGGTCGCCAAAGGCGAAGTCGAGCTCGGCTTCCAGCAACTGAGCGAACTCCTGCCGCTGGAAGGCATAGACATCCTTGGCGTGCTGCCGGACGACATTGCCATTGTCACCACCTTCTCTGGAGGCATCGCTGCCAGTTCCCGGCAAGCCGAGGCCTGCCGCCAGCTGCTGGACTACCTGGCCTCGGACGCAACGCGCGCCACCAAACAGCGTCACGGCATGGACGCTGCCTGAGTCCGACAGCGCCCCGCTCCCTGAAAAAAAACGGGGCTTGCACAAGGATAAAAATTCCGTGCTAGAATGCGCGTCTGTTTTCCACTACCGTAATGAATAAGCACGGCAGTGACGGAAAGGCGCATTAGCTCAGCCGGTTAGAGCGACGGAATCATAATCCGCAGGTCCCCTGTTCGAATCAGGGATGCGCCACCAGAATTTCCCCTGTTCAATCAGGACATTGAAGCCACCCGATGCGGTGGCTTTTTTGTTGTCTGCGGCTTGGGTGTCAACCAAGTGTCAACGCAGGATTGAGGACGACGGCTGCTGATGCTGGCCCTCTCTTGTCTCCCATCACCTCTGGCTTGCGCGTTTCTGCTTCATGTGTGGCACGCGCTGAAATTGTCTTGGCGACACGTCATTGACCTGGCCAAGTGCCGATTGTCACCATTGCCATCTTGAGACAGTGCCTGCCATGTCAAGGACGGGCACGGAAGCCGCAGCCCGGCTTGCCGGGACCGGGTGAGTACCCGGCGAAGCGAATCCTTGACACACCACTGATCGCACACGCTATTGGTTGGGTTGCAGGGTGCTTTTGCCCTGCAACCCTGCCAAGCGGCGAGCGTGGGTTTGGAGAACGCATCATTTGCGCTATCAGTAGTACGCGCTGAAAAATACTCTTACAATGGCTGCTATCGGCCAAGAGCGCACAGTTCTTCCATCCGTAGATTTCTAGGTTTGTCTAAAATGCAGCGGAATATTTTTCACCAATGAGTTCGACTAGATTCAATTTGTTTAGGCGATCAATCCTCTCCAGCGGCTTGTCGTCTATTTATAATTAGAAATCAAACTGAAACATGCGCAAATTCATCGAAGACTTTTTTGCTTTGGCTGTTCTAGTCGGAACTGAAGCCTGGTTTCTCAAAGGCTACTTTGCCGACCAACCCGACTTTGAACCAGCTTTGGCTTTTCTCGCGGCGTTGGGTGTCGTACTCGCGAAAGACCCTCTACGCGCCCGACTTGTCGCCCCTGAAAAAACCGCATCCGTGCATGACAAAGAGCTTTTTCAGGCGTTTACAGATTTGCTCCCGCCGAATCAGACCACCAGATTTTTCAAAGAGCATGACTTCGGAGGTTCGTTCTTAAAGTCCGATGTGGCTCCGCTGTATTCATTTGTGGAGACGTGGGACAGTGTGGACAAAGAGTTTCTTGACGAAGAATTGGAAGAAAAAAGGAAAGCCATCTATTCGCTGGCATCAGAACTAGCCAACGAAATTGCCAGCCGTACAGTACCGCTCAGGAGCGGGGATCTGATCTCTGTTTTCTCCGATCAACAAAGGGCCACAGGGCAACCCAGACCGGCATCTGTCATCGAAGATGCCAAGGTTCTCAACGAAAAGTCGTCGTTGTTTGTCCCAAAGTACGAAGAGTTTGTTCGCCTTTGCAAGGGCAAGCTGGAAAAATGATTTCTAACCCGGCGCTCAACCTCGCTCCCTTCGGTCGCTGGACGCTGCGCGATAAAGCCGCGCAGCGCCGGTTAGCTCTACGTTATGCCGCAAGAGATCACTCGTGACGATACTTGAAGAATTTGAAGTTGAGGCATGGCACATCCTGGTCGCCATCTACACACACCAGCGGTTAATAGAGGGCCTCACGAGCAGCGCCACACGATTCGATCTCGCAAACCAATTCATTGCGCTCACTGCACTATTGGAAATGTTGGTCGTTCGGGTTGCTCGACTCGTTGACAAGCGAAAGGACGCGAGATCCGTCTCAATGCTGTTAAAGCACGGCTCCTTTTCCGGGTCACAATCTACCGTGAAAGCCGCTGCAGAGAAGTTCGCCACTCTTGCAGAGCCTGTCGTAAAGATGCGACACGAGCGGATAGCGCATATGAAGCCGGGCGTCCTCAGTAGCTACGAGCCCCAGGGACTTCCGAAAGAAGTCCTGAGAGCGACCGAGTCTCTGATTGATCTCATTGATACAGCCAGAGGCCAACCAATGTCATACACGTACAAGGTTGGATCAATGGAGGCCCTGATTGATCTGAAAGCTTCACTGGCTGCCGGCAAGATGGTTGCGGCATAACAATTCATTCAAGCCGACTCCGCTTCGCGGCGCGGCTTAATTCATTCGTTAGATATGGATGATTTTCGAGCAGCTCATTCGCTGACCGCTATGGGTCGAATACGGACAGTCAGCCTTCTGCACAGAATCAAAATACTAGCGGATTGAGTTGACGAGCAGAGTCCAAATGATCGGGTGCAAGATGCGCATACCGCATCGTTGTCTTCAAATCCTGATGCCCCAGGATGCGCTGCAAAGTCAGAATATTGCCGCCATTGACCATGAAATGGCTGGCAAAGGTGTGACGCAGAACATGGGTAAGCTGCCCCATCGGCAACTGAATACCAGCGCGCTCAATGGCCTCCTTGAACGCGCCAGTACAGCCGGTGGTAATCCCCCCGTTAGAGTGGTGAGATCAGAAGTAGAATTTTCTCATTGAGGAGTTCTACAGCATGAAGAAGTCACGATTCACAGACAGCCAAATTCTGGACGCAATCAAACGTGTAGAGGCCGGCGTCACGGTGCCCGAGATGTGCCGTGAACTGGGCATCAGCTCAGCGACGTTCTACAAGTGGCGTGCCAAGTACGGCGGTATGGACGTGCCGATGATGTCGCGGATGAAGGAGCTGGAGGCCGAGAACGCACGTCTGCGCAAGATGTACGTTGAAGAAAAGCTCAAGGCCGAGCTGCGCGCGGAGGCTCTCGAAAAAAAGTGGTGAAGCCATCTCGCCGCCGCGAGATGGCTCAACGTGTCGTGCAGGAGCGCGGGATATCGGTCAGGTTGGCCTGCGAGACGTTTGGCATCAGCCAGACGTGCTATCGCTATGAGGGCAAGCACAAGGCGGAGAACGACGAAATCGCCGACTGGCTGCTGCGCCTGACGGACAACCATCGCAACTGGGGATTTGGCCTGTGCTACCTGTATCTGCGCAACGTGAAGGGCTTCGGTTGGAACCACAAACGGATTTACCGCATCTATCGAGCGTTGGAGCTGAACCTGCGAATCAAACCGCGCAAACGCCTGGTGCGCCAGGCGCCCGAGCCGTTGATGGTGCCCACCGCCACGAATCACGTCTGGTCAATGGACTTCATGCATGATCAACTGGCCGATGGGCGCAGTATCCGGTTATTCAACGTGATTGATGACTTCAACCGCGAAGCGTTGGGCATTGAGATCGACTTCTCCTTGCCCTCGGAGCGGGTCATCCGTGCGTTAAAGCAGATTATTGCCTGGCGCGGCAAGCCGTTGACCATTCGATGTGATAATGGCCCGAAATACCTGAGTTCAGCGATCACAGAGTGGACACGCCGATGGAGCATCAAGCTGGAATACATCCAACCAGGCAAGCCGCAACAGAACGCCTACATCGAACGGTTCAATCGGACTGTGCGCTATGAGTGGTTGTCCCAATATCACTGGCAAGATCTGGATCAGGTCCAGCGCACAGCGACAGAGTGGATGTGGTCCTACAATAATGAACGCCCAAATATGGCCTTGGGCGGCATCACCCCAAAACAGCGGCTGGCCATGGCCGCGTAGCTTGCCTACTTCTGGCTATCGCTAAAAATGGGGGGATTACCGTCCACTTCAATCGCTAACGGCAGCTCACGCAGGCTTTGTGCAATGCGTTGGTGCGTCAGTTCATCCAGACTGTCGAGCCATTCCCCGCCGTGCGCGGCATGGTCAATATCTGGCAGTGGATCACCCGACGCCCGGCGCCATGTCATCAGGTCGTGATTGCCACAGACGGAATGAAACCAAGGTTTCGCAAGCCATTCCAGCACTTGGGCTGACTCTGGCCCTCGGTCTACCAGATCGCCAACGGCGAACAGCCGATCACGCTCTGCTGAAAAACGCACCTTGCGCAGCGCAGTATCCAGCTTGCTGAAACAGCCGTGAATGTCGCCAACTGCGAAGTCTCGTCCCTGAGTATTCAGGTTGAAGCGGCGCAGGCGTATCGTGTCATGCATTGTCTGTCGTCGGAGAGAACATAACAGAGCAACTTACCTAGACAGCGTGTGCCATGTCAAGGACGGGCACGGAAGCCGCAGCCCGGCTTGCCGGGACCGGGTGAGTACCCGGCGCAGCGAATCCTTGACACACTACGGATAAGACACGCTGTTGG
Organism: Kerstersia gyiorum; assembly: GCF_048595715.1. Lineage (NCBI taxonomy): Bacteria > Pseudomonadati > Pseudomonadota > Betaproteobacteria > Burkholderiales > Alcaligenaceae > Kerstersia > Kerstersia gyiorum. The sequence goes on along the minus strand of NZ_CP169556.1, from coordinate 1,409,402 downwards.
TAGGGTTGCAGGGGCTTTTGACCCTGAAACCCTGCCTAGCGGCGAGCGTAAGGCGTAGAGGGAGGCTTGATACAATAGAGCTTTAGGAGCAGCCTCGTAACTATGCATGAGTCATGATAGTTCATTGGTGGCGCTGAAGTTTTATATAATTTAATATCAATAATAGGATTACCTCAGCCATGCCAGAAATATCTAAAGATGTTATTTCTCTGCTGCAATATCTCGCGCCTGGATTTGTATTGGCTTGGGTTTATTATGGGTTGACATCCCAGATAAAACAGTCCCAGTTTGAAAGAATAGTTCAGGCTCTCATATTTACTGTTGTAATACAGGCAGTCGTATTTATCGAAAGAGCTTTTTCTTTATGGATTGGTAAATATTTTACTCTTGGGGCATGGACTGCAAATTCTGATGTCGTTGCATCTTTAGTTACAGCTCTTGTCTTGGGGGTGGTTTTGTCGAAAATGACAAACAATGACTCTTTCCATGAATGGATTAGGAAGCATGGAATTTCCACACGCAGTGCACATCCTTGTGAGTGGTTTGGAATATTTTCCAAATATCCTAGATTCGTGGTTCTCCACTTAAAAGACGGAACGCTTATTTATGGATGGCCAGCAGTGTGGCCATCCGAATATGAAAAAGGTCACTTTTTCATGAAAGAAGTAGTTAGATCTTATGGTGAGGAGGATCAAAATTTGACTATGCTGGAAGGAATATTGATTGATGTTAAAGATGTTTCATCAGTTGAATTTTTGAAAGAACCGGAGAAAGAAAATGCAGAAGCCAGTTAAAAAACCCAATATAAAACCGCCTGTTATTCGTTCTCCTGAACGTAAGGAGCAGGCAAATGTAAATCCACCACCACAGTATGCTCGACCTCTGCAGCCTCCAAAGCCACCGAAGAAGGATTAAAATTCTTAGACTAAAGTTACTGCGTTATGCGGATTCTGTTTACTTGAACTGCACTTACTTTGCATAGCAGCTCAGTGTCAACAAAGCGTCAACCGCATAGCAAAAAATAGCATATGCATAGCGGTTGATGAATGTCTTAACCATTTGATTGCAAAGATAAAGCACCATCAATGCTTTGCCATCAAACTGAATCATAATCCGCAGGTCCCCTGTTCGAATCAGGGATGCGCCACCAGAATTTTCCCTGTTAAATCAGGATATTGAAGCCACCCGACGCGGTGGCTTTTTTGTTGTCTGCGACAAAGCCTCCCACGGTAACCGTCCGGTCAACGCACATTGACGAACGGCCGCGTTAGCGGCCGTTATCTTTTAGCTTGTCGTGTCAGGTTGCCACCGATGCGGCAGCAACTCCTCGATCCGACTGTTGGGCTGCGTCGGCAAGCGCGTGAGCACATCCTTCAGATAAGCATACGGATCATGCCCATTGAGCTTGGCCGACTGGATCAGGCTCATCACGGCAGCCGCCCGCCGTCCCGCCCGCAGCGATCCTGCGAACAACCAGTTCTTGCGCCCAAGCGCCACCGGCCGGATCTGGTTCTCGATCCAGTTGTTGTCGATGGGCAAGCGCCCATCATCCAGGTAGCGCGTCAGCGCTGCCCAGCGTTTTAGGCTGTAGTCCAGGGCACGGCTGATGCCGCTATTGCCCGGCACCTTTTCCCGATGCGCCAGCAGCCAGGCGTGCAGCGCATCAGCCAGGGGCCGCGCTTGTTGTTGCCGTAATCGCTGCCGTGCTTCCGGCGTCAAGGTTTTGGCCTGGGCCTCGATGGCATACAGCGCCTGGATCGAGGCCAGCGCCTGTTCGGCGATCTGGCTTTTATTCGCCTGGTGCAGTTCGTGGAACTTGCGCCGGGCATGTGCCATGCAACCCACTTCCGTCACGCCTAGGCCGAAGCTGGCTTTGTAGCCCGCGTAGTCATCACAGATCAGGCTGCCTTGCCAGTCGCCCAGGAACGCACGGGCATGAGACCCGGACCGGCCCTCGGTAAAGTCATACACCACCGCTCGCAAGTCCTGGAACACGCCTGGCGCATAGGCCCAGAGGTAGCCGCGATGCGTGGCCTTGCTGCCAGGCTGCAGCACTTGTACCGGCGTTTCGTCGGCATGCAGTACGGGCTGCGCTAGCACCTCGGCACGCAGGGCATCAACCAGCGGTTGCAGCCGCACCCCGCAGACGCCCACCCATTCTGCCAGTGTGGAGCGCGCCAGTTTGACGCCAGCCCGTGCATAGATCGTTTCCTGACGGTACAGCGGCAGGTGATCCGCGTATTTGGCGACCAGCACCTGGGCCAACAGGCCCGTTGTTGCCAGACCTTTGTCGATCACCTGCGCGGGCACCGGCGCCTGGGTGATCGTCTCGCACTGGCGGCAGGCCCACTTGCCACGGATGTGACGCTCGACCGTAAAAGTGCCCGGTACATAGTCCAGCTTCTCGGTCACGTCTTCGCCAATGCGTTGCAACTGGCAGCCGCACTGGCAGGTTGTGTTGTCCGGCTCGTGGCGGATCTCGGTGCGCGGCAGCGCCGGCGGCAACGCCTGGCGCTTGGGTGCTGTAGCTGTTGGAGCCGACGGTCGCGTGCTGCTCAGCTGCAACAGCTCCTGTTCTATCGCCGCCAGATCAGCATCCACCGCATCATCCAGCAGACTGCCTTGTTCGCCCGCCAGGCGCTCACTCTTCTTGCCGTAGCGGTAACGCTTGAGGATCGCCAGCTCGTGCGTCAGTTGCCCGATGCGCGTTTCTTTGTAGAGATTGTCCTGGTTCAGCCGTTCGACCTGGCCCGTCAACTGCTGCACCAACGCTTGCAAGGCAGCGTTATCCAGTTGGGTCAGGTCGGGAACGGGCAATTGAGACATGGCGCCAATGATGCCATGCAGCATGCCATCACGCCATTGCCGATGCCCCCGATTGCGCGCTGTGGCTACAGCACGCTCAGGCTGCCATCCGCATTCATGCGCTGCCACGGCAGACCCACCACCAGGGCGCATGCCTGTTCCACCGACAGGTTCACGTGACTGCCCAGCGTCGGCCATGCGAACTGGCCCTGGTGCAGGCGGCGTACCGCCATCCAGATACCGAAGCCATCGTGGATCAGCACTTTCATGCGTGTACCACGACGGTTGGCGAACAGGTACGCGTGATGCGGCTGCGCTCGACCGAACACCGCCACCACCTGCATCAGCAACCTGTCCATGCCGCTGCGCATGTCCACCGGCTCCACGCCCAGCCAGATGTGGTCGATGCGAATCATGTCAGCAACACCTTCAGACACACTGCCAAGCGGTCGGCGTACTCGGCGGGCCAGTGAAGGCGAACAGGGCCTTTGCTCGACGGCAGTTCTACTGTGATCTGCCCCCGGACTGAGGAGGCATGCATAGGGGCGAGCGATGGATCCGTCATCGTGGCAGGTTTCAACTCGATGAAGTCAGGCGCCGGGCGGATCATTGTGACGTCCAGTCTCGATGCTGATGCTACTGCCAGATATGGCTCCCGTATCCACTTGCGCAGCAGATTGGCATTGACGCCATGCGCCTGCGCTATCGCCGCTACCGAGACATGTGGCTGCTGACATTGCGCGACCAATTCCGCCTTGTATTCGTCCGTGTACCGACGGCGACGCCGACGGCCTGGGCTTTCTTCTAACTTTAAGAGCATACGTGTCCACCTGTTTAAGTGGACACGTATGCTCTTCGATCTCTGGCAACCATTCAAGGTGGGTTCGCCGGACGGTTACCTCCCACGGAAACCGCCGATACATGAGCTGCGATAAATCTGGCGCAGCCTTCCCACGCCCGTCCTGTCCCATAGACCGTGTTTCCTCACCAGCAGCGCAGTTTGCTCTCCTTCCCCCTCCGCCAAACAGAATGATATGATTCATATACGTTTCATATAAACCCTTCCTGCAAACCGGCATAGCGACGCCGGGAATTTGGGCACCTGTAACTTTCCCACCGGTTCACACCTGCCTCCAATCCATTCAGGAATACCCGACATTCCAGGAACCCCTGACATGAGTAAATCACCCGAGGAAATTGCACTGATGGCCGAGTCCGGCCGCTTGCTGGCCCAAGTGTTCGGCTACCTGGATACCCTGCCCCTGCGCGGCATGTCTACCATGCAGGTCAATAATATGGTGGACCGTTTCATTGTCAGCGACCTACAGGCCCGGCCGGCCAGCAAGGGGCAGTACGGTTATGCCTATGCGCTGAACGCTTCACGCAACCAGGTGGTGTGCCACGGTGTTCCTGCCATGACGGACTTGCTGCAGGATGGCGATATCGTGAATTTCGATATCACGCTGGAAAAAAACGGTTTCATTGCCGATTCCAGCAAGATGTATTGCATAGGCGAGGTTGCCCCCGCCGCCAGGCGCCTGGTGCAGGTGAGCTACGAAGCGATGTGGAAGGGAATTGCCGCAGTGCGCCCCGGAGCGCGGTTGGGCGATGTCGGTCATGCGATCAGCCAGCACGCACGCCGCCATGGCTACAGTGTGGTGCGGGATTACTGCGGCCATGGCATCGGACGCAAGATGCATGAACCTCCCCAGGTGCTGCATTGGGGGCAGCCACGCACCGGCCTGCTGCTGCGCGAGGGAATGGTGTTTACGATCGAACCGATGATCAACGAAGGCCGACGCAATGTCCGTACCGAGGAAGATGGCTGGACGGTCGTGACCACTGACGGCAAGTTATCGGCGCAGTTCGAACATACCGTTGCGGTGACAAGCACCGGCGTACAGGTATTGACCCTGCGTGCAGAGGAACGCCACAGCCTCCCGCTTCAGGTGGGCGCGGCTTCCAGATAGCGCCCGGGTGTCGTACCGAAGCTGCGTTTGAACACGGCAATAAAAGTGCTGGTGCTGGCATAGCCTAGTTCCGACGCAATGGCGGTGACGCCCCGGCCCGCAGCCAGCATTTCCAGGGCACACAAAAGCCGCAGGCGCTGGCGCCATGCGGCAAAACTGTAGCCGGTTTCCCGAGTGAAATGCCGCGTCAGCGAGCGCGGCGCAATGCCTGCCCATTGGGCCCATTGCGCCATGCTGCGCTCATCCCCCGGCTGCGCCAACAACGCCCGGGCAATGTTCAGCAAGGTTGCCTGCTGCGGCATGGGCAAACCCAATGGCGCAGCAGGCAACCCCACCATTTCATCCAGAATGACCGCTGCCAGGCGCTGTTGAACGGCATCCAGCACACTTTCCGGGCCGGCAGGCAGGGACCACTGCGCGGCACGCAAGATCGCTTCTCGCAGCAAGCCGGATGCCCGAAACATACCAACCTGCGCGGGCAAGCCCAGGCATGCGTCCGGACGCACATAGACACTCCAGCCGGCAAACGGCCCGTGCGACTGCAGGCCATGCGGCATGCCCGGCGGAATCCATATCGCGCCATTCGCAGGCACCACCCATTTCCCCTGCCCGGTTTCCAAAGCCAACAGGCCTTGCGTGGCCCCCAGCAATTGGCCACGCGCATGCCGGTGCCAAGGCGTGGCACGGCCAACGCCAGCATGTTGTGCCCCCGCGACCAGCAAGGGACCGGCAGGGGCATCAGCCATCTGTACTGCAACCAAGGGCAGGCCTGTCGTAACGGGCGGCGGCAAACGAATCATTGTCAAAGGATATTGGCCAAAAAAGAATATCTTTGGTCAGTTATAGCGTATTTGATGTTGCTCATCATGCCTAAGATGCCGGTATCGCTTTGTTGTTTTTACAGGAGCAGAACATGCGAGCCGAAGATATTCTTCCCGATCATCAGAACCAGGTCGAGCGTGGTGGCGTGATTATCCGCAAAGGCAGTGTCGGTGCGTTTCTCGTCAATGCCAAGCTCTGGCTGGACCCGAATAAGCCTGCCGCCGAACGCGCCGAAGCGCAGCGCGACATGATTGCTGCCCTGCCTGCATTGCAAGCGCTGGGGCTGTTCGACATCCTGCAGGTGAAGCATGAAGCGCTGCGACAGTTGATAGAGACAAACGGAGGTATGAAAAAGACTGACGATTGAAACAAGCGGGCTCGTTGCCTGGCCGCACCGATACCCGTTACGACACGATTCGGAATAGGCTTCAAGCTGCTATGCTGAACCCTGATTCCACCTGCCGCCAGGCCTGCCCGCAAGCCTGGTGGCAGCGCGCCCCCTTGCCGGCCTAGACACGTTCCCGCCGCATTCCGCGGTGTACCAGTGCCCGCTTGGCATGGCAGGCCTCCATCCCATCCTGCACGCTCGGAGCCACACTGCAAATGAATATTGACCTTTCCGGCAAAACCGCCCTGATTACCGCATCTACCGGCGGCATCGGCTTCGCCATCGCCCACGGGCTGGCAGCCAGCGGCGCCAGCGTCATCATCAATGGCCGCAGCGCCACCAGTGTTTCCCGCGCCCGTGAACGCCTGCAGGCCTCCCTGCCCCAGGCTCGCCTGCATGGCGTCGCCGCCGACTTGGGGGATGCCGCCGGCGTCCAGACCTTGCTGGATGGCCTGCCTTCGCATGTGGACATCCTGGTCAACAACGCCGGCATTTACGGACCGCGCGACTTTTTCGAAACCGGTGATGATATCTGGGAAGAATACTGGCAGACCAATGTAATGAGCGGCGTGCGCCTATCGCGCGCACTCTTGCCTGCCATGGCAGAAAAAAGCTGGGGACGCGTGGTGTTCATTGCCTCGGAATCCGCCCGCAATATCCCGGCGGACATGGTGCACTACGGCGTTTCCAAGACTGCCCAGCTGTCTCTTGCACGCGGCTTGGCCAAACGCATGGCAGGCACCGGTGTTACCGTGAACAGCGTATTGCCCGGGCCCACGCTTTCCGACGGCTTTGCGGAAATGATGAAGGACGAAGTGGCGCGCACCGGCAAGCCGCTGGAAGTCCTGGCCCGCGAATTCGTCATGACGCACCGCCCCAGCTCCATCATCCAGCGTGCAGCCACGGTTGAGGAAGTCGCCAACATGGTCGTTTACGTTTGCTCCGTGCAGGCAAGTGCCACCTCGGGTGCCGCCCTGCGCGTGGATGGCGGCGTCGTCGACGATATTGTCTAACGCCATAAAGGCCCTACCTCATGGCACGCAATATCGAAATCAAGGCCCGCATTATCAGCGTGGCCGACGTGCTGCCACTGGCACGTTCAGTGGCCACCACCAAGCCCAGCCTGATCCATCAGGACGACACGTTTTTTCATTGCCGGAACGGCCGGCTGAAACTACGGGAGTTCGCTGACGGACACGGGGAATTGATCTTCTACCAGCGTGCCGACCAAGCCGGCCCGAAAGCCTCGTTCTATCTGATTACCCCAACCTCGGAACCACAGTCCCTGCGCCAGGTGCTGAGTGCGGCGCATGGCGTTCTGGGACGCGTGGTAAAAGAGCGCATCCTGCTGCTTGCGGGCCGCACCCGCATTCATCTCGACCACGTCGATGCGCTTGGTGATTTCCTGGAGCTGGAAGTCGTGCTGGGCGAACAGGAAAATGAACTTGACGGCATTGCCGAAGCCCGGCGCCTGATGGAAATACTGGGGATAGCCGCCCACCAATTGGTACAAGGCGCCTACCTGGACTTGCTGAATCCGGCAGCTCACCCAGAGGATCTCAGCCTGCCAGCTTCAGCACCACGATAGACGCCACAATCAACGTCAGATAGAAAAACTTGCGCAGCCCGGCGCTGTCCCCCCAGAACAGGATGCCGGCCAGCACCGTGCCTATGACCCCGATACCGGTATAGGCCGTATACGCTACCGACACGTCGATGCTGCGCATGGCCAGATAGAGAAACGACAGTGATGTGGAAATGCCCAGGGCATACACCACCATGCCCCGCGCATAACGCTTCATCGACATATCCCGTATGCCGGCAACCACGAATATCTCCAACAACCCCGCCAGCAGCAGATAGAACCAGTTCATCTCATTTCACCCGATGCAGACGGGCAACCGAGAAAAGGATGACCGCAATCGCAGCCACGGCCAGCCACTTGGGTTCCTTGCCAAAAAAGGCAACATCCAGCACATAGGTACCCACCGCGCCAAAGGTTACGAAAAACACATATGCCAGCGCCGCCCCCATGCGCCGCGACGCCAGCATGATAAAAGCGAAACTGCCGGCCATGCACAGAATGGTCAGCACCCATTCCAATGGCGTTTCCGCGTACTTCAGCCCTGCCGCCCACGTGACTTCCAACCCACTGGAAATCAACAGGAATACCCAGCTCAACATATTGTTCCCAATCCCGCCACATTCAATCGTCTGTCGTGCCGACCATACCCAGGCAACAGGCCAGTCACCGGCAATCAGCGCATGGCGTAAATTCTACATCGTAGAACTTACGTGGGAAAGCATGCGGTCAATTCCCAACTTCGACTTCTGGCTTCACCAACCAGGATTGACTCCAGCTTGCTGCATGACAATACTTTTGGAAGAATGGCGACATGTCTAAGGTCACGAAACCGCGCGCCACCACCGGGCCCCGCGGGCTGGATAAGAAGGCGCTGGTCGAGGCCGCCGTCCGCCTGATGGAAAATGCGCAGGAAAGCGGCTTTTCCCTGCGCAAGCTGGGTGAGCAGGCCAATTGCGACCCGATGGCGCTGCTCTACCATTTCAAATCCAAGGAAGGCCTGCAACGAGCCATGGCGGAATGGCTGACGGCGCAATTGCAATCAACCAACGAAACCCTGCCCTGGCAAGAACGCCTGCTGCACCTGGCCCTGCAGTACCGGCAATTGGCCCTGGCCTACCCGAACACTTTTGCCCTGCTGCAGCGTTTCCTGCAGACCGGTATCTCCGACTTCATTCATATCGAAATGGTCTACCGCGCCTTGAAGCAGGCTGGTGTGGCCGACATACGCCTGCCGGACGTCTGCCTGGGCTGGTATTCGACCGTCTACGGCCTGGCCATGGCGGAAATCGGCGGCCTGACGCGCAGTGCCACACCGGAAGAGCTCACGGACATTGCCGGGCTGCCAGCGGAACGCTATCCGCTGACACAGCAAATTGCACCGCGACTAAGCCACATAGACCCAGCCCAGGTGTTCCGCAACACGCTGGGGCTATTGCATGAGGGCATCCGTGTTTCCTGCGCTCGACAGGAGGCCCGGCAGCAAGCACACAGCGCCGGCTAAGCCGCCACGCCCTACAACACCCAATCACGCACGTCGGCGACGAGCATCCCCACGCTGCGCATCACCGCCGCAACAGGCCTGCCCGGAGCTCATTGAGGATTTGCAGGAAAACCGTTGCCGGCAGAGACGTGGTCGGCGACTCCACATGCCCGGTCACGTGCACAAGCTCCGCACCCGCAGTGGAGCGCAGCACTTCCTGCAAACCAGGCGACTGTTCGATACGTGCCCTGATGGCGTCACCGATCAGCTGATGATGCCCGCTGGAGCCATAGGCAAGGCAGCCGCCGTTCCAATATGCGCCGCTACGATCGGCGGTATCCCCCAATTGCTTTGCTTCCCATCCGCTCAGGCGAAACGCCTGCTCCCGGCGCGCGTCTGATTCGGGAAACTTGATCCCCTGAATGAAACCCTCGATGGATGCAAAAAGCTTGCCTTGGAAAATGAATGGCGACAGACCGAAATTGGAAAGGGCCTGGCCACGCCAATCGGATGAATTAATGGAAATGTTGACGGTGTGCACCGATGTCGTCATCGCTGGCCTCGGGAAAAATTTGGATGGTCACGCCGGTTCAGGCCCTGCGCAGCCTTTGCAGATACTGAAGCTCGCCGGCAGGCACCATCACTTGATCAGGCGCTGCACGTTGCGGAAAGCAGGATGGGCACTGTCCCGCATCCATTCAAACGCAACCATTTCCGTTGTCGTCAGCTCGGCACCGGCTGCGGCCAGCCGATCAAATGCAGCATCACGGTTGCGCTCCGTACGTGAACTGCAGGCATCCGTCACCACCCAGACCTCCAACCCGGCGGACAACAGGTCCAGGGCTGTTTGCATGAGGCAGATATGGGTTTCGCAACCTGCCACGACAATGCTGGAGCGTTCCGGCAAGGCCTGGTTCGCGGATGCCTTGCCGCTACGCCCGCACGCTGCCGGTTCGCCGCGCAGAACATCCAGCAAGCCATCCGGTACACCACTGAAATGGGTCTTTTCAAGCGTATGCAGGCACAGCTCGCGCAACTCCGGCTCGTTGTGGCCCAACTTGGCCGGGATCTGCTCCGTGCCCCAAACAGGCACTTGCAGCAACTGCGCGATTTTCGCCAGGCGCAAGGCATTGGCCACCACGAAATCTGCTTCGAAAAGCACGGGCATCAGCTTCTGCTGATAATCCACCAGCACTACCTGGGAATGTTGGGCGTCGAGCAACATGAGGATTCCTGTTCGAGTCAGCGACAAATGAAACCAGCGTGAAAAGCAAGCAGCATGAAAACCGGCGTTGCCACCGGCGCGCGGGCAGTCACAGCCAGCCGGGCTATTGCGCTCATGCTAGTACAATCGCCTGCGTCCTTGAACCCTCTTGGTGACAAATCTTGCACTCATCACGCGCCGGCCACTTCCAGGCTCACCTGGGCGCAAGAACAAACACTCATTCTTCCGTGTGGAACACCTGCCTTCCCTTTCCTCTCTCCGACCTGCAGGCGCAATGGCTGCCTTTACCGGGCTCGCTGACCCGAGCCTTGCGCGCCCTGGGTGCATTCCATCTGGAGGTTCTGCATGAAGGCTGCGCCCACCCGAATCCAGATGAGGCGCAAGCGCTGGGCATAGGCACAGACAGCCAATGCTGGTTGCGTGAAGTGCTGATGAGTGTCGATGGTACGCACGCCGTCATCGGCCGCAGCCTGACGCCAGATATCCCTGATGCCCACGCCTGGCGCGACATCCGCACGCTCAGCGACACGCCCCTGGGCGTATTGCTCTACGAAGACCCCCGCATTACCCGCACGCCCTTCGAATATGCACGGCCAGGCCAGGGGCACCCGTTGGCTGAACTCGCTGGCCAGGTAGGCCTGCTGCTGGCCCGACGGTCCGTCTTCCGAGTGCAGCAGGAACCACTGCTGGTCGCGGAGTGCTTTCTGCCTGGGCTGTGGGAAGTCGCCGGACGACGCCGGCCCTGATCCCCGGCGGATCATCCGGCACGGCCCTAGACGCCGCCTAGGCTTCCTGCGGCTCGGGCGACTGGGGTCCCCCCGACGCCACAACAGCTGTGCGAGCCTCATACGCCACACGTGCAGCCTCGACCTCATCCAGGTGGTTCAGCATCCAGCCATACAACGCACGCACCGGCTTCAACAAGGAATCCCCCAGCGGGGTCAGATGGTATTCCACGCCTACCGGAGAGGTCGGCAACACCCGCCGTTCCACCATGCCGTTGCGTTCCAGGCGCCGCAGGCAGTGAGTCAAGGCTTTCTGCGTGATACCTTCGATGCGTCGCATGATTGCATTGAAACGATGCGGCCCGTCATGCAGGACCGTCAATATCATCATCGACCACTTATCGGCCAACTGATCAAACAGCACACGGGTTGCGCAAGAGGAAGAAAAAACTTTCGCAGGCAGACGGGCAGGAGTTTCCATAAGGATACTTGGGCGAATATTGGTGCGTTTTCGAAATCAGGTAGCAAATATATACTGGATCATCCCTGTCCGTCGGCCAACCGTCCGGCGGAGAGTCATCAGCCCCTTTATCTGGAGTCGTCGTTCCATGTCGAAGCACGCCTTAGACGTTCTGTTCCGCCCCTTCCAGTACAAATCCCTGCAACTCCCCAACCGCATCGTCATGGCCCCCATGACACGCAACTTCTCGCCCGAAGGTGTTCCCGGCCCGGATGTCGCGGCATACTACCAGCGCCGTGCCGAAGGCGGCGTCGGCCTGATCCTTTCCGAAGGAACGGTCATCGAGCGGCCAGCTTCGCGCAATGAGCCACGCATTCCGTTCTTCCATGGTGCCAGGGCGCTGGCCGGGTGGCAGGCCGTTATCAACGCCGTGCATGCCGCCGGCGGACGCATGGGGCCGCAACTCTGGCACACGGGCGCCACCCGCGGCAACAGCGGCTGGCAGGCAGATGCGCCGGTGGAAAGCCCGTCCGGCCTCAATGGCCCGGATGACCCCAACGGCGTGGCCATGAGCGATGAAGACATTGCCGACACCATTGCCGCTTTTGCCCGTGCTGCGGCCGACGCCAAGCGCCTGGGCTTCGATGTCGCGGAAATCCACGGCGCGCATGGCTATCTGATTGACCAGTTCTTCTGGCAGGCCACCAACCAGCGCAGCGACAGCTACGGCGGCGCGACGCTGCGCGAGCGCACCCGCTTTGCCGCGGATATCCTGGCTGCAGTGCGCCAATCCGTAGGCCCGGACTTTCCCATCCTGCTGCGCCTGAGCCAATGGAAGCAACAAGACTACGCCTGCAAGTTGGCCCGCACCCCGGACGAAATGGCCCAATGGCTGGAGCCGCTGGTTGCGGCGGGGGCCGATATCTTGCACTGCTCGCAACGACGCTTCTGGGAAGCCGAATTTCCGGAGGTCGATGGCGAACAGGGGCTGAACTTTGCCGGCTGGGCCAAAAAGCTGACCGGCGTGCCCACGATTTCCGTCGGCTCGGTCGGCCTGTCCGGGGAGTTCCTGGCGGCCTTCAAGGGAGAACGCTCCCACGCCGTCGGCCTAGACGAATTGCTGCGCCGCCTCGAGCGTGACGAATTCGACCTGATCGCGGTCGGCCGGGCACTCCTGGCCGACCCGCAGTGGGTCGTGAAGATCAAGGAAGAACGGTCGGACGAACTGCACGATTTCGACCGTTCCGTCCTGGGAGCACTGGTCTGATACCGGACTGATGCCTCACTGATTCCGGCAGGCGCCTGGGTATGGTGCCAACACAGGAAAAACGGCCCGCATGATGCGGGCCGTCAACAGCAGGTACGCTGTCCGTGATGCACTGGCCACAACCCGCTGGCCGACGTCTCAGGACGCCCGGACTTCCAGCGCTACGTCGATATTGCCGCGCACAGCATTGGAGTACGGGCAAATCTGGTGCGCCTTCGCCACCAGGGCCTCGGCTTCCGCCTGACTGACCCCTGCGATTTCGACTTCCAGCACCACGCCCAGCTGGAACCCGCCCTCCGGCGTCGGGTGCAGGCTGACATTCGCCGTCACCGTGGAAGCGCCCAGCGCCACTTTTTCCTTGGACGCCACCAGCTTCAGCGCGGAATGGAAGCACGCGGCATAGCCCGCGCCGAACAGTTGCTCGGGATTCGTTTTCCCGCCGGCACCGCCCAGCTCCTTGGGAAAGGCCAGATCCAACTCCAGCAGCCCATCTTCACTGCGTACGTGCCCATTGCGGCCATCGCCCGACGACGTCGCCGACGTTGCATACAAGGTAGTTTTGCTCATGACTGTCTCCTATTGATCGGTTTTCACGACAAACACGACATGCAATGCCCGGCACAGGCCCGGACGTACCTGCCGGAAACGCCCCCACAGGCACCCCGGCGGACGGATCTGTCACGCTGGCATCCTCACGCCTTAACTCAAACGGTACCATCATTCCATGAACCATTTCGTCATTATTTCCGGCTGCTCCGGCGGTGGCAAATCCACCTTGCTCGATGAACTGAAACAACGTGGCTACCCCGTCGTTCCCGAAGCAGGACGGCGTATCGTCCAGGAAGAAATGCAGGCTGGCGGACAGGCGCTGCCCTGGATTGATATGGCGGCGTTCCTGCACCGGGCCATTGCCCTTGCCCACGAGGATCACCGCACGGCGCCCCGCGACAGTACGCAATGGGTATTCTTCGATCGCAGCGTCATTGACCTCGCCGCGGCCTTACAGGCCAGCACCGGCACGCCAGTCGAGGAATCAACGACCGGCTGCCTGTATCACCACCGTGTCTTCCTTACGCCACCCTGGCCGGAAATTTACCGGCAGGATGCAGAGCGTCGCCATGACATGAACGCCGCGCAGGAAGAATTCGAACGCCTGCAGCGGGCTTACCCCGCGACAGGCTATACCTTGGTGCAACTGCCACGCATGAGCGTCGCCCAGCGCGCCGATTTCGTCCTGGAAACGCTGGACAGTTCCACCGGCTGATGTGGTGTGCCCAGACGCTCCGCCATGCGTCCGGGCCCCTATCTCCGGTCGTGGTCGACAGATTGCAGGCATCAAGCCACTGCCGTCCAGCAAGTTTTGCAGGTTTATCCAGCAACGCTTTGCGCATATAATTAGCCACCATACAATATGGCGACACCAAATGAACCTTGAGCAAAAATATCAAGCCCTGCTGAACGAAGCACAGCGCCGGCAACTGCCGGATATCGACAGCATCCGGCTTTGTTTTCAAACCCTTTCCCTCGCTGGCGCCATCGACCGTGATTGCGCGGCCTTGCTCGCGCCGCACGAACTGTCGGAAGGCCGATTCATCCTGCTATTCCTGCTGGATGCCGTAGATGCAGGGCTGGCACCCAATGCGCTGGCCGAGCAGGCAGGCGTCACCCGCGCCACCGTCACCGGCCTGCTGGACGGACTGGAACGTGCCGCGCTGATCGAACGCCATGCCGACACCCGGGATCGCCGGGCCTTGCGCATCCGGCTTACCCAGAAAGGCAAGACACTTGCCCAGACCGTTTTCAGGCAGCACGGCCAATGGATCGCCGGGCTATTCGGTCATTTATCGGCAACGGAACGCACACAACTGGCGACATTACTGGAGAAAGTCTCCAGTAATGTCGGGCACACCACGCAAGGACAAAAACCATGAATACAGCCGCACCACGCAAAGGAGCCACCCGCACCGCAGACATCCCGGTCGATATCCTGGATGCCTTATCCCACGGCACCCTGCAAAGCGCCACGCTGGCGGAAGGCCTGGCGCTTGACCAGGCAGTGCTGCTGCGCACGGTATTCCCTGATCTGCCGCCACTCGCCCAGGCTGCCGCAGCCAGCGTCTGCCAGCTCGGCATACTGAAACGCATGGCGGGCATCGGCGCCATACTGTTCGAAACCTACGGTGACGCTGGCACCACCCGCTGCCTGACTCACCCTTCTGACACCGTGCGTGGCTGGGCGTGTTTCATGACAGGAGCACATCCCACGCGTGAACTCCCGCAACGCCTGGCCGCCATCCGGCCCCTGGCCGACGACCCTCACTTTGGCGTACGTGAATGGGCCTGGATGGCCATACGCCCGCACCTGGTGCAGCAACTGCACCACGCCGTCAAATTGTTGACTCCCTGGACCGCCCAACCCTCCCCCTACCTGCGGCGCTTTGCCTGCGAAGCCCTGCGCCCCAGGGGGGTATGGTGCGCCCATATCACGGCCCTAAAACAGCACCCCGAGCACGCCCTGCCCATCCTCGAAGCCTTGCATGCAGACCCCAGCCCCTACGTTCAGGACTCGGTCGCCAACTGGCTCAATGATGCTGCCAAGGATCAACCCGACTGGGTACGCCAGCTTTGCCATCAATGGCAACAAAACCGGCCTGGCGACGCCACCCGCCGTATCTGCCAACGCGCGCTGCGCAACCTCAAATAAAGGTCACCCTCTTAGCCATGCCACACTACCTCGTCGAACTCTACACACCCAACGCCACCTGGCAGGCCCTGCCTGAAAGCCAGCGCACAACATTCCTGGCAGGCATCCGAACCGCCATGTCCGGACTGGCGCAAATGGGAATTGAAGTGCTGGCCCTGGGCGATACGGATTGTTCCGTCGACCAGGCCAGCACACACCGTTTCCTTGGCATCTGGCGCTTCCCCACACTACAGGCCAGGGACATACTGCTGGCCGGCATCAAAGCCAGCGGATGGTATGACTACTTCGATCACGTCAATGCAGCCAGCGACACCGGCGGGCTGGAAAGCCACCTGGCGACGCTGGCAAGGCAGTAACCTCCAAGAGAAGGTGTACGACTACAGCAGCCGCTCCACCACGGCTGCGAGCGTGACACCCGGGTACATCACGCACGGATAGGCCCGCTTAGCCGCGGCAACCCCTGCGATGTCCGCACCGACAACAAGAATGCGTCTGAGCACGCAACGGCTCAGGATTTCAGCGGACATTCTGAAAGGGATGAGAAGGAAAAAAAGCAGGAACACGCAGAAAAACGCAGCAGGAACAAGGACGCCGGGCTGGGAACCGACACGCCTGCGAGACAAACTATGAATATAACTAATACTAAGGTGAAATTAATTCGCTTTTGCTCAAGCAACAAGTCAGCATAAAATGCCTCTTGATTTTAGTCAAAGACTAAATAAAGAACACAGCGCCGACAGCTGGAAAAAAAGCAAAAACTCCGGCCAGCAAGCAATAGATTCTAGTTTTATCTCAGGATTTAGGATACCAGGTTTCAATGAACAACGATTTTACATTCACCCTTAAGAGCATTCGTTTCGACGAAGATTATCACCCGGCAGACAACACGCGCCTCACGACCAACTTTGCCAATTTGGCCCGGGGAAGCAGCCGCCAGGAAAACCTGCGCAACACCTTAAGGATGATCAACAATCGCTTCAATTCCCTGGCGCACTGGGACAATCCCAAAGGGGATCGCTACACGGTCGAGCTCGATATCATTTCCATAGAAATGAATATTGACGAAACCAGCGCCGGCAGCGGTCTGCCCCTGATTGAAATATTGAAAATCAATATTCTCGACACCAAAACCAATACGCGCATTGATGGCATTGTGGGAAATAGCTTTTCCTCCTACGTGCGCGATTATGATTTCAGCGTATTGCTCTTGGAACACAACAAGAACCAGCCCGAATTCAGCACGCCGGACAATTTCGGCGAACTGCATGGAAAGCTGTTCAAGCATTTCGTCAGTTCAAGCACCTACCAAGAGCACTTCAAGAAGCAGCCGGTCATCTGCCTGAGCGTATCGAGCAGCAAGACCTATCGCCGGACCGAAAACCATCACCCTGTGCTGGGCGTCGAATACCAGCAGGATGAGTACTCCCTCACCGACGAATACTTCAGCAAGATGGGCCTGCAGGTCCGCTACTTCATGCCGGCCGGCAGTGTCGCTCCCCTGGCGTTCTATTTCTCCGGCGATCTGCTGAACGACTACACCAACCTTGAGCTGATCAGCACCATCAGCACGATGGATACCTTCCAGAAAATCTATCGCCCCGAGATCTACAATGCGAACTCCCCGGCCGGGAAATCCTATCAGCCCAGCCTGAAGCACCAGGATTTCTCGCTGACTCGAATTGTTTATGATCGGGAAGAACGTAGCAGGCTGGCTATCCAGCAGGGCAAGTTTGTTGAAGAACACTTCATCAAACCCCACCAGGCGGTCCTCGAACAGTGGTCCGAAGCCAACTACGCTCTTTGATTCAAAAAAGGTCATTCATCATGAAAAAATTGCTACCCACTTCCACCGCCGGAAGCCTGCCCAAACCCTCCTGGCTGGCACAGCCGGAGACCCTCTGGTCGCCGTGGAAGCTGCAGGGTGAAGAACTGGTCGAAGGCAAGCAGGACGCCCTGCGCGTCTCCCTGCAAGAGCAACTGCAGGCGGGCATAGATATCGTCAGCGACGGCGAACAAACACGCCAGCACTTCGTCACGACATTCATCGAACACCTCAGCGGCGTCGATTTCGAAAAGCGTGAAACTGTCCGTATCCGCGACCGTTATGACGCGAGCGTACCGACAGTCGTTGGCGCAGTATCGCGGCAAAAACCCGTTTTTGTCGAAGACGCAAAATTCCTGCGCCAGCAAACCAAGCAACCCATCAAATGGGCATTGCCTGGTCCCATGACGATGATCGACACGCTGTACGACAGCCACTACAAGAGCCGCGAAAAACTGGCCTGGGAATTCGCCAAGATCCTCAACCAGGAAGCCAGGGAACTGGAAGCCGCTGGTGTGGACATCATCCAGTTCGACGAACCTGCATTCAACGTCTTCTTTGAAGAAGTGAATGATTGGGGTGTCGCCACCCTGGAAAGGGCCATCGAAGGGCTGAAATGCGAAACCGCCGTACACATCTGCTACGGCTACGGCATCAAGGCCAACACCGACTGGAAAAAAACCCTGGGTTCGGAATGGCTGCAGTACGAGGAATCTTTCCCCAAGCTGCAAAAATCCGGCATTGACATCATCTCCCTGGAGTGCCAGAACTCGCACGTCCCGATGGACCTGATCGAGCTCATCCGCGGCAAGAAAGTCATGGTAGGCGCCATCGACGTGGCAACCAATACCGTCGAAACGCCCGAACAAGTCGCCAACACCCTGCGCAAAGCGTTGCAATTCGTGGATGCCGACAAACTCTACCCCTCGACCAACTGCGGCATGGCCCCCCTGCCCCGCCACGTGGCCAGGGGCAAGCTGCATGCCTTGAGTGCTGGCGCAGAGATCGTCCGGCGCGAACTCGGCGCGTGACAGATGACACAAGCTGGGGCCGGGATACCAAAGCGATAAAAAATTACTTTGACCGGTTTCAGTTGCACCTGAAGGCATAGCGCCTCGTGCAAGGGAATGTCTGATCGAAAAGGATTGGGCATTCCCAACAGCTGGACCAAAGCCAACCTACCTATTCGCACACGGCTGTTCTGTCGCCGTCTGACAAGAATCCCTTCTAGTCGTGGCTGAGAATATTGACCAGCCTCCCGAACGGGTCGCGCACGTAAAAGCGGCGAACGCCCCAAGGCTCCGTCTTAGGTCCGTATTCAACGGTAAACCCGGCAGCAGACACAAGACGGTAAACCTCATCGAGATTGTCGACTTCAATTGAGAGGTCAGGCACAGATGTGCCAGATCCCCCTTCGCAGGCAACACTCACCTGGGGCTTCATCAGGCCATCCGCCTCATAAGTGACGATCCAGCCGTGGTCCATCACCAGATCCATACCGAGGATCTCGCCATAGAAGGCCCTCGCAAGCTCAGCCCTGCCCGCACTGATATTGGCGACGATGCGTTTGACGGCCAAAACATTGCTCCTCTGAACCGGTTTTCACTGGGGCACTATCGCTGCACCAACGATCATACGCTGCCGTTCTTGACCCCAGTCAAGGAATACGCGCAAAACTGCCTGGTCCAGCAGCGTCCGGGCCAAGCGGGTCATTGATATAATCAACTGGTCGACCTGCCTGCGCTGCGCGCCAAAATATCTGTGCTGCGCTCCCGCTCCGAAGGCCAACAGTACCCGGTGATTGCGATGAACGGCGGATGAACCGCTGGCAATGGTACTGATCGAACCAGGAAGGCCCTGGCCGAGCGGTACCAATGAATGATCCAATGAAGGTGCGGGATGAACGCCTCTCAATGGAATCGTCACGAAGCGCAAGACATCACCAAGGATGGACAATGCCGCAAACTGCGGCTAAGTCTCATTCCCACACGAGTTGCCTGCTAATGCGGCAGTTCGTAGAGAGGCGGGACAGCGATTAAAAACGCCATGGCCTGCGCTGCCAATTCCAATTGGCAAGAAATCTCCAGGAAAATGAACGGCCATCGTCCGTTTCTTTGCCTGGCCCACAACGAGTAAATAAGGCTGCTGAAGCAGCGTTTCGAGGAAATGATGGATGCTTGGGTCCCTTTAGCCTTAGGTACGATAAAGTTCATCGTGCTGGGCACATGCTGTTTCTTCGCCATCAAATCTCATCGTGATGGAGCAAGAAAAGAAAAAGCGGAAGAGAAGGAACGAGAGAAAAAGATGAAGGGATTGCAGTAAGCCAGCCCCCCCGGCTAGCACCCACAGTCTTCGTGGTTGAGCAGCCTGGCTTTATCTGGCCAAATTTCAGCAATCGCTCCCACCTATAGATCTGCTGGGGCAGGTTGCAGGCGGCCCCCACTCCGATGGTCATCTAGCCATTTTTGTGCCCATACATCAAAGGTTTCCACACCTTTGATGCGTGCTTGGTTGAGCGTTTTTTCTTGGTGCTGGGGCTTGCCTGGCTTTGACCGGTTGGCTCGCGAGTCCGCCTGTGTAACACCGCCCTGGCCATATCACCCCAAAACGATTTCTCCCCTGGCAGCCGTAGGTGCTGTCGTTGCAGCAGAACGAGCTGATAACAGTAACGTGACGGCCGCTAAAGCCCCCCCCTACCATTCACCCTGCACCGCTTGTCTTCCCGCTTGAGATGAGCAGTTCAGCATCAGCGTAACTCATGAGATTGACAACCCTTAGCACCTAGTTTGATGCCAGGCAAAACCACGCTTCTGGCGGTCGATCACTAGTCGACCACATACACCCAAATATGGGTGGTCATCTTTATATCTCATCAGTTCACAGCAGGAATACCCAGAGCATTCAGCGTATCAGTCGTCATTGTCCCAGTAGTTGGAAGAGCCTTAATCATTTGAAACTGCCGCAAAGCTTGTACCGTCTGCGGTCCCATCACACCGTCAATAACACCTGTATATAGCCCAATAGATGTCAGCTGGATCTGCACCCGCATAACCTGAAGCTTGAGCTTCTCACTACGAGTCATTTCTACTTTAGCAGCACCAGCTGGAGGACTAGTCGTAACTCGATCAGTAGGCGCTCCCCTCAAGGGGGCAACATTGCGCGGAAGCGAACCTGAATCTAGATTCGGTACAGCACTCGGAGAAGACGGGGACGAAGGTGCCACTGACTGCGACGGACTAGGCAAAGGTGCTGTGCGTACTGGTGTTGGAGCGGAATAGACTCTACCACTAGAACCAGAATAGTGCGATCTGTGGCTAGAATGTGACCTATGACTCGAATGCGAGCGATGCCCGGCAAATAGATTATCGTAATCGAAGTTCAAAGGACGCAAAGGCACCGCTTGAGGCTCATTGAGTGCATCAAAAGTGAGATCAGAAACAGTGCCGGCTGCATCGGCCGAATTACCAGAAAACGGTGTAATACCAGCAAGGAAAAGCCTTAGGTTCTTGACGAAACGGCTCATACCGCATGCTCCTTGATGAAATGTACCTTTTTTGAGGGCTTCCAGCCACGCTCATACCACGCAAACAAACCTGAGCAATCGGGCTTCACATCACAGGCCTCACATTCCGGCGTATAGACGGCCTTCCAATCTGAAATACTGCGATGTGCATACTGATGAAGATCTACCGGAAGCGCACATAGTGGCGTGTTCATGAAAAGAAATGGTATCGCGTAACGCGTCAAATGGCGCGCTGAACGTCGTAACGTTTCATGCCAATCCACAAGATCGACTTCACACAGATCCCGGTTGGCCAACGCAAATCCTATCGGCTCACAGGCCATCAACGCAACTTCTTTCACAAAAGGCAAATTTCGACCAATGAAAGCACATAGCTCTGGAAGAATTTCTAGAACGGGTCTAATGAGAACGATACGAAGCTGAATGGGTTGACGGTAAAGCTGTAAATTGAGTAACCCTTCAATCGTTTGCTCATATGCCCCAGGCGCTTGCACCACGAAATCGTGAAGAAAATCTGCATGGCCATATAAGGGCACCAACCAGGTGGTAGAAGTACGCAAATCGGACAAAATGGATCGGCTCAGCTCCTCTCTGGCAAGCAATCGGCCATTAGTCAAAACTTCAACTCTTGTTCTCGGATGGTCATCTCCAATGCGATCCAAAACGTCGCGCAATTTCGTTCCGAGCAACAATGGCTCACCACCACTTAAGCCGATAACGACGGGCGAGTCCGCCATATGTCGCACGACATCCAACGCTTCTTGCACCATCCACTCGTCATCAATTTGAGTCGGAGGTTGCGAGCACATGAGGCAATAGCTATTGCAGCGATTGGTTAGTTGCAAACTATGGTGCATATCCGAAGGGCGATGTAGAACAGCTACTTCGTCGCGGTTACTCAACCGGACTACAACGTCCCCCGCATGAACACCACTCGACTCAATCCAATCGACATTGAGCAAACCAGCCGCCTTGAGTTGCTCCACACATGCCCGTTCTTCATCAGAGCAAACAATTACCAATATTCTCAAATCAGGCTGCCATTGTGCCGCCAGATGATTATCGCTAACCAGACGCCAAACACCGCCACCGACAGAATCTCCAAACTTGGCTTTTATTCGACGCATACACCCTCCTCTTTTATCGTAGGGCGGGCCCAAGCATAGAACAAGTCCATCAGATCATCATCGGCGGTACGTATTTTTTCAAAGAAAAAATCGAATAGCCATTGATGCCTCAGGCAATGCTCCGTTGCCAACACTGGCGCATCAAACCGACCGAACTGCGCCTGAGCATCAACCGGGTTAGGGGCACAAAAAGACTGGAAAGCACAGGTACGGCAACCGTCAATATCAGCGACTGTACTTGCTGAGACCAGCGCTCGTTGAACCGACGACGATTGCAGCGCATCCAATGGCGTTCCGATCCGCCCAAGTCGCAAGGAAACATCGCCTGACTCTGCAAGCATGCGTGCCTCATCACTAGGATAGACATAGCCATCATAGTTGTAGGCCAGTACACTTTGTCCCGCACCTGTTGGGCTTTGAAGATCCACATAGCCCCCGTCGAATGGGGAAAGGATCTTGTTCAAAACAATTGATGCATAGACCTCACGCAGCGCCACTCCTTCTCGGTTCCAATGAAGTACCCGAGCAAACGCTTTGCGATAAAAATCTTCGAACTGTGCAGGTTGATATCCAAGCAACGCTTGATTTCGTTTTGCAAAACCATAACTGCTTAAGGGACGCAAGAATATGTCATGAAAGCCCAGCTTAACGTACTCATCTACGATAGCCTCTGGAAACGCCAGCGATGCTTTTGTGGTCGTCATGAGCGCTGAAACAGCATCATGGCCTAGGACATTTCGTGCCAAGTCGATTCCAATTAAAGTTCGCTCGTACGCGTTACGACCAGGGATGGGACGGTTCCGGTTGTGCAAAAAAGCTGGCCCGTCAATGCTTGTGGATAACAAAACGCTATGCTCTCGTAGGAAACTACACAGAGATTCATCAAGTTGGTGGAGCGTTGACGCAATGACAAAATTTATTTTTCTTTTATGAAAACGATTCAGCTCTTCAATGCGTAGGATCGCTTCTTGCACAAGATCGAACCGCAACAAAGGGTCTCCGCCCTGAAACTCTACTGTCAATGATAGAGAGGAACTTTGGAAAATTGCCTCGCAAACTGCGAGCAGATCTTCCTTGGACATCGTATGTCCGGTATCGCTTAGAGATCGGCTGACCTGACAGTATTGACAGGAGTGCGCGCATAACAAGGTCGGCACAATAATGTGTAGGCTGGGACCAGACCGCACAGTCTCATGACGCGCAGATCTACGCGACACCAATAAGCGCTGACTACCAATCTGATTACGAGGCCCGATGAAAAAATGGGATTTTAGCCTTGCTTGCTCCTCCAGAGGTAAATCTTGGACACGCCCACTACCCAAAGCTTGTACCTGACCATCGTCCAAGAACAGATGATCACCGGAAGAACTAATTGCCAGCCAATTTTCCCCAATGCGGCGAATATTATATGGCAATATTTTTATAGCGCCACCCTCCACAAATGCCTCCTATCCCCAATACTCGACGCAGACGAACAAACAGCCCACGAATTCCAAGCTACATGTGTTTACTATAGTTTATATCATTTTTATCTTTTATTATGCAATCAACCTGCGATCAGGAAGAGCACCGGAAGAGTATCCCTTTATATAACAACGCAAGCAATCGAATAGAAGCCTCTACCCGAAACACGGCATAAATATACCAAAGTGGAGTTGTCATCAACCACTGAATCCGGTAGAGGTATCCATCATGCAGATTACGACGATTGACGTTGATTTGGCAAAAACCGTATTTCAAATTCATGGAGCTGACGCGCGAGGGAAAACGGTGTTGCGTAAGCAGTTACGGCGTGAGCAAGTGGAGGTATTTTTCGCGAACCTTCCGACGTAGTTGATTGGAATAGAAGCATGCGGCAGTGCACACCATTGGGCTCGGAAGTTGCAAGCACTAGGCAACACCGTGCGGCTCATCGCACCACAGTTTTTCAAGCTTTATGTACAGAGCAATAAAACCGATGTTGCCGATGCGTAGGCAATCTGCGAAGCGGTGGCCAGACCGACGATGCAATACGTGCCGATTAAAAAAATCGAGCAGCAGGCTGTGCTTTCGCTACACCGAACGCGCCATGGTTTCGTTAAGACACGTACTGCACTACTCAGACTAACCAGCGATCTGATAGCCGCGTAACCACTTCTGAGCCTGGGCATCGAAGGTATCAGCATCTTTGACGCGAGCCTTGTCACGGGCTTTCTCTTTAGCCGGAAACTTGTCTGCCGCGCTCATC
The DNA here is from genome assembly GCF_048595715.1 of Kerstersia gyiorum. Classification (NCBI taxonomy): domain Bacteria; kingdom Pseudomonadati; phylum Pseudomonadota; class Betaproteobacteria; order Burkholderiales; family Alcaligenaceae; genus Kerstersia; species Kerstersia gyiorum. The sequence continues at coordinate 1,385,272 of NZ_CP169556.1, read as the reverse complement.
TTTTTGACTTCGCCAAGTTGCTCACGCACCTCGGCCAATCTGATGCCACCAAAGCCGTGACCGTCCAAACGTGATCCTCTCCTACCTGCCGAGGATGCTGTAGTTGTAGCGAAACGAGATCGCGCCGGCAGGCGTGATGCAGCATAGAGAGCATCACAGTCATTCACCTTATACAGATTGTCCTGGGGTTTGAGGTTGCGCAGCTTAGATCGGCCAGAATCAGGGAGGCTCCAGGCCTATAGAAATACCATGATTAAAAACCTAGCAAATGGCCAAAAAACATTCATTTAAAACAACATATCATCTATTTTCAATACCATACCCTGCTTGATTTAGCCATCATGGTATCCAAGAAACTCATGGTATCTAGCACCCATGATACCAAGTTTGATGCCACAAAAAATACATGCCTGGCACTGCCAAGCGGTGCCAGACAATGCCACACCAAAAAAGAAAAAAGCCCGCAATTACGCGGGCTTATCGGCTTTTTATGCCATCAGGTGCCTGGCCGTACCAGACGTAGAATCACTCCCACTCAATCGTCGCAGGTGGCTTGCTCGATACATCGTAGGCCACGCGGTTGATGCCGCGCACTTCATTGATGATGCGACCCGATACCTTCTTCAACAGCGAGTACGGCAGTTCTGCCCAGTCTGCGGTCATGAAGTCGGAGGTCTGCACTGCCCGCAGGGAGACGACGTATTCGTAGGTGCGGCCGTCGCCCATGACGCCTACGGATTTCACCGGCAGGAAGACGGTGAAGGCCTGCGAGGTCAGGTCGTACCAGCTTTTGCCGGTTTCCTTGTCGATGGTGTTGCGCAGTTCTTCGATGAAGATGGCGTCGGCGCGGCGCAACAGGTCTGCATATTCGCGTTTGACTTCACCCAGGATGCGCACGCCCAGGCCGGGGCCGGGGAACGGGTGGCGATAGACCATTTCATGCGGCAGGCCCAGCGCGACGCCGAGTTTGCGCACTTCGTCCTTGAAGAGTTCGCGCAGCGGCTCGAGCAGCTGGAGGTGCAGCGTGTCGGGCAGGCCACCTACGTTGTGGTGCGATTTGATGGCAACGGCCTTGCCGGTTTTGCTGGCGGCCGATTCGATGACGTCCGGGTAGATGGTGCCTTGGGCCAGCCAACGGGCGTTGGTGAGCTTGCCGGCCTCTTCCTGGAAGACTTCGACGAATTCACGGCCGATGATTTTGCGCTTGGCTTCGGGATCAGAGACACCGGCCAGTTTGCCCAGGAAACGATCGCTGGCGTCGATGTGCACAACCTTGACGCCCATGTTGCGCGCAAAGGTGTCCATGACTTGTTTGCCTTCGTCCAGCCGCAGCAAACCGTGGTCGACGAAGACGCAGGTGAGCTGGTCGCCGATGGCGCGGTGAATCAGCGCCGCCGCGACGGAAGAGTCCACGCCGCCGGAGAGGCCCAGGATGACTTCGTCGCTGCCGACCTGTTCGCGAATGCGGGCCACGGCTTCCTCGACGTAGTCGGGCATGTTCCAGTCGGCGTCGCAACCGCAGATGTCGCGCACGAAGCGCGTCAACATGGCCTGGCCCTGTACCGTGTGGGTGACTTCCGGATGGAACTGCACGGCATAGAATCCACGCGCTTCATCAGCCATGCCCGCGATGGGGCACGACGGCGTGGAGGCCATCAGGACGAAGCCCGACGGCAACGCGACGACCTTGTCGCCGTGGCTCATCCAGACTTTGAGCATGCCGTGGCCGGCGTCGTCGCGGAAGTCTTCGATGCCTTCGAGCAACTTGGTGTGGCCCTGGGCACGGACTTCGGCATAGCCGAATTCACGATGGTCGGAGAAGCTGACCTGGCCGCCCAGTTGCTGCGCCATGACCTGCATGCCGTAGCAGATGCCCAGCACCGGCACACCCAGCTCAAAGACCGAATCCGGCGCCTTGATTGCATCCGCACCATAGGCCGAGGCATGGCTGCCCGACAGGATGATGCCCTTGAGGCCCAGGCCTTGCTGCTCGCGCAGGAATTCGTTGCTGACGTCGCCAGGATGGATTTCGCAATACACGCCAGCCTCGCGCACGCGGCGGGCGATCAGTTGGGTGACCTGCGAACCGTAGTCTAGGATCAGAATGCGTTGGTGCATGGAAGAAGAGAGGGTAATTAGTCTGGTCGGTTGTGCCAGTGAAGAGGATTTCCCTGGCGCTCCGGGCCGCCGCCCAAGCCGGGCGGCGCACGCCGAAAAGAAAAACAGCCTCCTTCAAGGAGGCCGTCATGTCACATCAGTCAGCCCGGTAGTTCGGGGCTTCCTTGGTGATCTGCACGTCGTGCACGTGGGATTCGCGCACACCGGCTGCCGTGATCTCGACGAACTCGGCCTTGGTGCGGAGGTCCTCGATGGTCGCGCAACCGCAGTAGCCCATGGAGGCACGCACACCACCCACCAGTTGGTAGATGATGGCCAGGACGCTGCCCTTGTAGGGAACGCGGCCTTCAATGCCTTCCGGTACGAGCTTGTCGACGTTGTTGGCGGGATCCTGGAAGTAGCGGTCCGCCGAGCCTTTGCTCATCGCGCCCAGGCTGCCCATGCCGCGATAGGACTTGTAGGAACGTCCCTGGAACAGCACGACTTCACCCGGCGACTCTTCGGTGCCGGCAAACATGCCGCCCATCATGACGCTGGAGGCGCCAGCCGCCAGTGCCTTGGAGACGTCGCCCGAGTAGCGCACACCGCCATCGGCGATGAGCGGTACGCCCGTGCCTTCGAGTGCCTTGGCAACATTGGCAATCGCCGTGATCTGGGGCACGCCGACACCGGCGACGATACGCGTGGTGCAGATGGAACCCGGGCCGATACCGACCTTGACGCCGTCCGCACCGGCCTCGGCCAGCGCCAGCGCTGCTGCACCGGTGGCAATGTTGCCGCCGATGACGTCAACATGCGGGAAGTTCTGTTTGACCCAACGTACGCCTTCAATCACGCCTGCCGAGTGGCCGTGCGCGGTGTCAACGATGAGCACGTCTACGCCAGCCGCGACCAGCCGGGCCACGCGTTCCTGCGAATCGCCGCCGACGCCGACCGCAGCGCCAACGCGCAGCTGGCCCTGGGCGTCCTTGCAAGCGAAGGGATGGGCCGTGTTCTTGACGATGTCCTTGACCGTCGCCAGGCCGCGCAGCTCGAATGCGTCGTTGACGATGAGCACGCGTTCCAGTCGATGCTTGTGCATCAGGGCCTGCGCTTCATCCAGCGTGGCACCTTCGTTCATGGTGACCAGACGCTCCTTGGGCGTCATGATCTCGCGCAGCGGCAGGTCCAGGCGGTCTTCGAAGCGCAGGTCACGGTTCGTGACGATGCCGACCAGGGCCTTGCCCTGCACCACCGGCAGGCCGGAAATGCCGTGCTGCTCCTGCAGAGCGACAGCATCACGCACACGCATGTCGGGCGTGACGGTCACGGGGTCGATGACAATACCGAACTCGTGACGCTTCACACGCGAGACTTCACGCGCCTGCTCTTCGATGGATAGATTCTTGTGAATGATGCCAATCCCGCCCTCTTGCGCCATGGCAATGGCCAAGCGCGCTTCGGTCACGGTATCCATGGCGGCCGAGACGAAGGGGATATTGAGGGAAATGTTGCGGGTGAGGCGGGTGGTCAGGGAGGTGTCCCTGGGCAGCACTTCCGAATATGCCGGCACCAGCAGCACATCGTCGAAAGTGAGCGCTTTTTGAATTAAACGCATGAGGATACTCCGGGCGCAAAGCAAGATTATACGCTCATGTGGCCCAGCTGTCCCCCCCGGTGTTGCTTAAGGGACAAAAACACACTGTGCCACCCTGGCATGAAAGCGTCAAAACATGCACAATTTCGTCAAAAAAACGATCAATGATGCAATTTTTGGAACTTTCCGTCGCATATAGTGATCCAAAAGCCTGCCCTACGGGAATTCAGGCATCAGACACAAACATGGCCTCAGATAGAACTAAACAATCGAAAATATTGGATAATAGATAAGTAACGCCCAAGTAACGCCCGCGCGCCCGAAAAGTCGTATTCTTTTTCACTTCACCGGTAGAAGGCACCCGCTCGTGCCCAAGACGGTTGCCTTCGACGTGCGCCCACGTTTTATGCGCGCCATCAAAGGCAATGGCAAAGCGTTGACAGGCCCGACCGCCCTACCCTTATCCCAGCAGGAAACATAACAGATACCATGCGCGAACCACACATCGCGGTGCTCGAGGACGATCCCAGCCAGGGCGCCCAAATGCAGCAAACACTACTCCAGGCAGGCTTCCGTTGTACGCTTTTCCGCGACGGCTCCAGCATGCTGGCCGCGGTGCGCAGCCAGAGCTTCGATCTGCTTATCCTGGATTGGAACCTTCCCAATATGGATGGCGAAGAGGTCCTTAAAAAGATCCGCAGCCGCCATGGCGTAGCGCTGCCCATCATTTTCGTGACCAGCCGCACGGATGAGAACGATCTGGCCCGGGGCCTGCAATCCGGTGCGGACGACTACATTACCAAGCCCTGGCGCAAGGTGGAGTTGCTGGCGCGCATCCGCGCCCTGCTGCGACGCGTCTACCCCGAGGAACCGGAACAGGGTCTGCTGACCTTTGGCCGCTACACGATAGATACCGGCAGCCGCACGATTTCCCTGGACGGCACGCCTGCCGTGCTGACACCCAAGGAATACGAGCTGGCGCTGCTGTTCTTCCGCCAGGCGGACCAGCTGCTGTCGCGTGCCATGCTCGCAGATGCCGTCTGGAACCGGGAAATTCCCCCGACTTCGCGCACACTGGACACCCACCTGTCCAACATCCGCCAGAAACTCCAGCTCCGGCCGGAAAACGGCGTGCGGCTGACGTCATCCTACGCACTGGGCTATCGCCTGGAAATCATTACGGAATCCTGAATCTCCATCATGACCGACTCCTTTCTTCCTCGTCACCAGGCGCAAGCCGGTGCTTTGTCCTTGCGCCAGAAACTCGCCGCCGGGTTTGTGCTGTTGGGCTGCGCGATCCTTCCGTCCGTGGCCCTGGCCCAGCCGGCAGGTACCGACAAGGAAGATTTCCTGTATTACGTACGCAAGGACGACACGCTGGGCGATCTGGCCAGCACGTATCTGCTGGATGTCGGCCGCTGGAAGGCCCTTGCGGAGTTCAACCGTATCGCCGACGAATTCCGCCTGCCCATAGGCAAGCAGTTGCGCATCCCGTTGTCCTGGATTCCGCGTCTCCCAGCCACTGCCGTGCTGGAGTACGTGCAGGGAACGGTGCTGGTCAATGGCGCCCCTGCCAGCAATGGGCAGGCGCTGGCAACCGGCCAACGGCTGGAAACCTCGGCTGGCAGCGCCGCCGCCATCCGCCTGCCGGACGGCGGTTTCGTTGCGCTTCCCGAGGATAGCCAGCTCAACGTTGAACTGCTGCAGCAATTCGCTGGCACAGGGCTGATTGATTCCGTCGTCGCCTTGGAACAGGGCGACCTTGAAACCGAGGTATCACCGCAGCACGAAGGCGTCGGACGCTTCGAAGTACGCACACCGGTAACCATTACAGGCGTACGCGGCACGCGCTTTCGGGTGCGCGTCGATGAAAGCGGCACCATCAACGAAGTACTGGACGGCCAGGTACAACTGGCCTCAGGCCCCTCCACCACACAGGCCGACACCTCCCGACGCGTGGCCGCGGGGTATGGCACGCGCGTCAGTGCCGATGGCAGCTCGCATCCCATTGTTGCCCTGCCGGCCGCCCCGGCCATCCTGAGCAGCCAGTCCGAAGGCGGCCAATGGACGGTGGACTTTGCCCCGGTGCCCGGTGCTGTTTCCTATCTGGTGCAATACAGCCACGACGTCCAAGGCAGCCAGATCATCGAACGCCAGACACTGGCAGCGCCCCCTTTGCAGGCTCGCCTGACCGAACCGCGCTACTACGCCAGCATCATTGCCGTCGATGCGCAGGGTTTGCGCAGCCCGGCCAGCCGTGCCGTTGCCCTGACGGGTTTCAATAACGCGCTGATCAGCTCCGATGGCGCCCCGGTACTGTCGGGCACCGGTGCAGTGGTTGTGCTGCAGGCCTATCACTGACACAGCTGGCAGCATCACCGGCACCCGGACACACGGCCGCCGGTGACGCATGCCATCCCGGCTCGCGCCTTCCCCTGAAACCCTGCCATAAGCGCCATGCCTGAACGCGCCCCACGCTTCTCGCGCCGTGCCCTGCCCGGATGGGGACTGGCACTTTTCCTGAGCCTGCTGCTGGGCGGGCTCAGCCTGCTCAATGGCCTGGGGCGCATTGACTACCTGATCTACGACAATCTGCTGCGCACCATCGAACACGATGCGTCGCCGGAGATCGTGTTGATTGCCATCGACGACGGCAGCCTGGAGCAACTCGGCAACTGGCCCTGGCCGCGCACCACCCACGCCCAGTTGCTGGACCGCATCGCCGGCGCCAGCGCCGTGGCCTTCGACGTCATTTTCAGCGAAGCGGACCGCTACGGCGGGCTGGAAGATACGCAACTGGCGGCAGCCATGCGACGCCATGGCCATGTCGTGCTGCCCGGCATCCTGGATGCCAGATCCGGCCAGATCATCCCCCCCACCCAAAAGCTGGCGGATGCTGCCACCGGCATCGGCTACATCAACATGCAGCCCGATACCGACGGGGTGGCACGCCGCTTCATGCCGCGTAGCCTGGATGACGCCCCCCACCTGGCAGACGTGCTGCTGACGGTAGCCGGCCAGCCGCCGAGGCATCATACGCCGCCAGGACAGTCGGCGTTGCTACGCTATGCCGGCCCCTCCGGCCAGTACACCATGCTGCCCTATGCCGCTGTGCTGCACGGCAAGGTGCCGCCGTCCTTCTGGAAGAACAAGCTGGTCATCGTGGGCGCTTGGGCGACCGGCCTGGGCGACAACTTTGCCACGCCGATGTCGCGGACTGGCGTGGATATGGCAGGAATGGAGATCCTGGCCAATATCGTGCAGTCGCGCCAGATGGGCCTGGAAATTCAAGCCTGGCCGGTCTGGGGCATTTTCCTGATTGGCCTGTTGCCCGTCCTGCTGCTCTACCTGGCGCTGCGCCGCCTGTCACCCCGGCATGGCTTATATGCCGTCGGGCTGGCGTTCGGCGCCACCCTGCTGGGTAGCTGGCTGCTGCTGCGCTACGGCCAGATATGGGTGCCACCCGGCGCAGCATTGGTGGTGATTGTCATCAGCTATCCACTCTGGAGCTGGCGCAGCCAGGAAATGGCACTGCGCAGCCTGGACAGCACCCTGGCCATGCTGCGCCAGGAGGACCAGAATTTCCCCGAAATTCTGCAACGCCAGCGGCGCGTCAGCCAGCATGTGCTCGACACACGTATCAATGAACTCGGGCTGGCGCTGGAACGCGTGCGTAACCTGCGCGCTTTCCTTTCCAACAGCCTGGAATCCACACCGGACCCGACACTGATCTGCAACCCGGACGGCACCCTGCGTTATTTCAACCGCGCAGCCGCCCAGTATTGGCAACGCCTGCCCGGAGAACAATCATTGGCACTCGGCCTGCCCATCCTGCCGTTGCTGCAAACGGTGTTCCCACGATTACCGGCCGAGCGCCTGGAGAACTGGCTCGCCGGGCATGAAAACGAAGCAGGCCCCGAAACAGCGGAGCATACGCTGGAAAGCCAGGATAGCGCCGGCACCGACTGGCTGCTGCAACATGCCTGGCTGCTGACCCCAGAGCAGGAGACCACGGGTATCGTCATCGCCATGAACGATATTTCCGTGATCCGCAATATCGAGCGTCGCCGCGAGCAAAGCCTGAGCTTTCTATCCCACGACATGCGTGCGCCGCAGAACTCCATTCTGGCCCAGATCGAGCTGCGGCAACAGGAATCCCCCGGCCCCGACGAAGCCAGGACGCTGAAGCGTATCTCCAATCATGCGCGCCAGACCCTGGAACTGGTCGACGGTTTCGTGCAACTGACCCGTGCAGAATCCGCGCCGCTGAATCCACACGATACCGACCTGTACGACATGCTGTGCGAGTGCTGCGACAACTTTTTCAGCCTGGCCCAGGCCAGCCAGTTGCGCATCAACATGACGCCCCCCCCGGAACAGGCGGCCTGGCTGAGCGTGGACGCAACCATGCTGCGCCGGGCAATCGGCAACCTGCTGCACAACGCCATCAAGTTCAGTCCGGCGGATACCACCATAGATTGCGGCCTGAACTGGGAGGCTGACGGACATCGCTGGGTCATCACGATCCGCGACCGCGGGCCTGGCGTGCCGCCGGAAGACCTGCTGACGCTGTTCGAAGCCTTTACCCAGAACGCCACGGGAACGGCTATCCGCAACCCTGGTACGGGGCTGGGCCTGGCCTTCGTGCTGACAGTCGCCCAACGGCACCATGGCACAGCCTGGGCCAGCAATGCCGCAGATGGCGGCGCCGTCTTCCATATTGCGCTGCCCATCGTCGCGCAGCCCGAAACCATCGAAGCAAGCTGAAAATACTGGCCCCCGGCTGGCAAGATTTGGCCGGATAACGGTGATGTTCGCTCACCAGCCCTAGACCCGCCCCATCGGACGTCCATGTCAAATATGGCATCCATGAAACGCTTTCACGGACGTATTTCCACATTCGGGTTGCCTGATGCGAAGCCGTGCCATCAACAGGCAGGCAAGCAAGGCCCCCATGTGTGGGAGCTGCCCGCATCTGGGTAGCAAGTACCCCTACTACACAAGCCAGGCTACTGCCAGCTTACCTGCAGCCCGGCATGAGCCAGGCTGCAAAGCGTAGAAGCAGATCAAGCGCTGCGGCGCTTGAGGTAATGCACGCAACGAGCCCCTTCGTCGCGTTGCAGCAGCAAGGTATTGCCCGTCTGCCTGGCGAAAGCGTCGAAGTCGCGAACGGCGCCAGGATCGGTGGTCACCACCCGCAACACTTCATCCGCCTGCATTTGCGCCAGCGCTTTCTTGGCACGCAGGATGGGCAGCGGGCACTTCAGCCCGCTGGCGTCCACTTCTTGCACGAACTCAGGATCAACAGCGCTCATGATCAGTCGTTCCCGCCTTACAGCTTCGCTTCCACCCAGGCAGCTGCGGCCTTGATCGCCTCAGGCAGCGCAGCGACATCACTGCCACCGCCCATGGCCATATCGGGACGGCCACCACCCTTGCCCCCGATGCGGCCAGCCAGTTCTCCCACCAGGTCGCCCGCCTTGATGCGGCTGGTGAGGTCCGGCGTCACCCCGGCCACAAGGCTGATCTTGCCCTGGTCATCCTGGGCTGCCAGCAGCACGACGGCCGAACCGAGCTTGTTCTTCAACTGATCCACCGTGCCGCGCAAGGAACGGGCATCCACGGCTCCCAGCGATTCCACCAGCACCTTGACGCCGCCGATGTCCTTCGCCTTGCCGGCCAGGTCATTGCCTGCACTGGCCGCCAACTTGTCCTTGGCCTGCTGCAGCGATTTTTCCAGGCTGCGCAGCTGATCCTGCAGCTGGGCGATGCGCGCAGGCAGTTCCGCCGGCTGGGTCTTGAGCACCGCAGCGGCCTGCTGCACCTTGCCATCAAGGTCCTGCACCCAAGCCAGCGCATTGCTGCCGGTGACGGCCTCGACACGGCGCACGCCAGCAGCCACGCCGCCTTCGGCGACCAGCTTGAAGAAGCCGATTTCACCAGTGCTGCGGACATGCGTGCCACCGCACAATTCGCGGGAGAAACCAATATCGACGACACGCACCGTATCCCCGTATTTTTCGCCGAACAGTGCCATCGCGCCACTCTGCACCGCATCGTCATAGGCCATGATGCGGGTTTCAACCGGTTCATTGAGCAAGATTTGCTCGTTGACCAGTTTTTCAACCTGCGTCACCTGCTCTGCCGTCATCGGCGCGTCATGGGCGAAATCGAACCGCGTCTTATGGGGGTCGACCAGCGAACCGCGCTGTTGCACGTGGCCGCCCAGCACGTCGCGCAAGGCCTTGTGCATCAGGTGAGTCACGGAGTGATTGCGGGCGATACGCACGCGACGGCCGGCTTCTACCTGGGCATCTACGTGGTCACCAACTTTCAGGACGCCTTCTTCAAGCGTGCCATGATGGCCGGACACGCCCGCCTGGATACGCAAGGTATCTTCCACCGAGAAGCGGACACCCTGCGCCGTCAGCTCACCAGCATCCCCGACCTGGCCACCGGCTTCGGCATAGAACGGCGTGGCATCCAGCACCACAACGGCAGCCTGCCCGGCCTGCACCTGTTCCACAGATGTACCGTCCACGTACAGTGCCACGATTTCAGCGCCTTCGGTACGAAGCTGGCCATAACCGTCGAAACGCGTCTGCCCGCCGTCATAGACCAGGCCTTCGGTCGCCTTGAACTTGCCCGCCGCGCGGGCTTGCTCGCGCTGGCGCGCCATCGCTTTCTCGAAGCCTTCCAGATCGACTTCGACATGACGCTCACGGCAGATATCCGCCGTGAGATCGACCGGGAATCCATAGGTGTCGTACAGCGTGAACAGCGTCGTGCCATCCAGGGGGCTGCCTGCTGGCACCGCCGCCAAGGCGACTTCCAGGATACGCATGCCGTTTTCCAGCGTTTCACCGAAACGCTCTTCTTCCTGGCGCAATACTTGCGCCACCCGTTCGGCCGCCTGGGCCAGTTCGGGGTAGGCATCGCCCATTTGCGCGACCAGGTCAGGCACCAATTTGTGGAAGAACGGACGGTTCTGGCCAAGCTTGTAGCCATGGCGCAGCGCCCGGCGAATAATGCGGCGCAGGACATAGCCACGGCCTTCATTGCCGGGAATGACACCGTCGACGATCAGGAACGAGCAGGCTCGGATATGGTCGGCAATCACCTTGAGCGAATTGTTGCCCAGGTCGGTCACGCCGGTTTCGCGAGCGGCTGCAGCGATCAGCGCCTGGAACAAGTCGATTTCATAGTTGGAATGCACGTGCTGCAGGACTGCGGCGATGCGCTCCAGGCCCATACCCGTATCCACACAAGGCTTGGGCAGGGGATTGAGCGTTCCCGAAGCATCGCGATCAAACTGCATGAACACGAGGTTCCAGACCTCGATGTAGCGATCGCCATCCTCTTCCGGGGACCCCGGAGGGCCGCCCCAGACGTCCGGACCGTGATCATAGAAAATCTCGGAACACGGGCCACAAGGACCAGTATCGGCCATCTGCCAGAAGTTGTCGGACGCATAACGCGCACCCTTGTTGTCGCCGATGCGGATGATGCGTTCCACCGGCACGCCGACTTCCTTGGCCCAGATGTCGTGGGCTTCATCATCCTCTTGGTAGACCGTGACCCACAGCTTGTCCGCCGGCAGGCCATACACCTTGGTCAGCAATTCCCAGGCATAGTGGATCGCGTCACGCTTGAAGTAGTCTCCGAAGCTGAAATTGCCCAGCATTTCGAAGAACGTATGGTGGCGCGCGGTGTAACCCACATTTTCCAGGTCATTGTGCTTGCCCCCCGCACGCACGCAGCGCTGCGAAGAGGTAGCCCGCGTATAGGGACGGGCATCCCGCCCGGTGAACACGTCTTTGAACTGGACCATCCCCGCATTGGTAAACAGCAGGGTAGGATCATTGGCAGGCACCAGCGACGACGAAGGAACAATCGTGTGTCCCTTGGACTGGAAGAACTGCAGGAATTTCTGGCGGATTTCTGAAGCTTTCATTGCTGCCCGAGGCATGAATTTGGCGAATTGATCATTATAGGCGCTGTCAGGTATCCCGCCCTACCGCTGGCACAGATAGACAGAGACTTCCTCACCCCGATCATTGTTCGGCTTCAGCACGCTCACGTGGATGGCACGAAAGCCGGCCGGACAACTGCATTGGCCTGTCATGGGATTGAGCAAGGTCCCCCGGCAACCAAAGCGATCGCTCAGCGAGTACATCCCGCCGAAACCGCCCGCAGCAGAATGCTGCCAGCGACCGTTGGCGCAAAGCAACAGTCCGCCGCCCTGCACGTCGCGGGCCAGCAAGCCGGCCTCGGCGCAAGCGCCGCCCTGGCCCGCCTGCCCGCCGAGCTTCAGATATTCGTCGGCTTCAACTCGCCCAGCGGCTCGCAACGTACCCATCACAGCCGTCCGGCCGGCAACGGACAGATTACCCTGCAAGGACGGATCGCGCGTATCGCGCATGCGGACGAATTCCCCCAGGCGGGTGGCATCCAGCGCGTAGTACACACCCACCGTCCCGGCAGGCAGGCGCGTACCATCCGGCAGTGGATTGGGCACATCGAACAGGGCGCCACGCATGCGCTCCGGCCTGTGCGGCCATGTCATGCCGCCGCGCCCCTGCAACTGCGCCAGTGCGTCGGCACGACGGGTCATGTCGACAGGCGGGCGGGAAGCCGCCAGCGGCAGGTAGGCCATGGCCTGCAACATGCACCCAGCCGTGTCAGGACAACTTCCCTGGCGCCATATCCGTATGTCTGCCCCCACCCCCCAGGCGGACTGTTCCGGAAAGGCTGCGGGCAGATAGCCAGATTGTTTGAGCTCCGCAATCGTGGGCGCCAGGCGATTGGCATAGCGATGCTTGAGCGACGCCAGCGGGTCGGCCAGCCCGGCAAATTCGTCTTCCAGCATCTGCGATATTGCCTTGCCGACCTCACCGAGCCAGGCGCCGACAGCCGCACTGCGTACCGACTCGGCACGGTCCACCCAGTAACCCGCTCCCCAGGCGGCCAGCAACACAGCGACGGCCGCCGCGACCATCAGTTCGAGCAAGGCAACGCCGCGCTGCGCTGCCCGGTTTACCTGGCGGGACGGCACGTGGAACACATACCGGTGCGAGCTCATTGCACAGTAAAGACAAAGCTGTTGACATCCCCGTTCTGGCAATAGGATTCCGCCTTCAAGGGGTTATAGGCAAGGGCCGGGCTGGCGGCCGAATTCTTTACCTCGCCACTGGTTTTTCCGCCGGAAATACTGATCACGCTGGCGACCTGCTGCAGGATGGACGCCAGCCCAGGGCAAGCTGCGTGGCTGACATTGATGAGGCTGAGCCGGAACGCGCTGCCGTTACCAGCACCAGCGGCACTGGCAGGAGCCAGCGTCACCGTGCCGCTGGTGCTGCCCGCACCGCCACCCAGGCCATGTTTGACGATACCCGTGGCCCCCTCTCCCGCCACGCGCAATACGCTGGAATCCTTCATGGCATTGACCAGCACACCGTTGTTCACTCCGGCGTACGGCAAATCTCCTGCGCCATTCGCCCCCACGCGCATACGCACCATGAAGCGCAACAGTTCATCCCCCACCTTGGGCACTTTGTTTTCCGTGATGTAGTTGCCGATCATGGGCACGGCGACCATGGAAATCAGCAGGATGATGGCTCCGACGATAGATATCTCTATCAAGGAAAAGCCGCCTTGCCGCCAGGGCAGTGGCTGGTCTGGAAACCCATGCCGGCCTTGCAATGCCTGTCTTTCGGGCAGGGGACGCGAACGGCTGGTGGCCAGATGGCGCGGCAGCGATTGAATAACTGTTTGCATGAGGGCTCCCGGTTGCTGTGATGGATCAAGAAAGCACTTACAGGACACCGCCCCGCAAACGTACGGCGTCTGGTTGGGGTATGGCATCAGCTCGCTCCCGCCGCCTGGTAATTGGCCAGCGCATGGCGCAGATCGTCGATCACCATGTAATGCCAGAACAGCAATGCGAGCACCCCAGCCGCCGCAAGCAACAACAGGCACCAGCGCCAGAATTTGGCCCGTCCCAGGACGCCGGCTGCCGCCTGTGCTTCCAGCTGCGCCTGGATTTGCGCCATGCCGCCGTCCAGGCCGTCTGCTTCCAGCATGTCGTCCAGCATCCAGCGCGTCTCACGTTCAAACAGGCCCGTGGCGAACATCTCCCGTACCTGCCCGCCGCGTGCCAGTGCTTCGCTCATGCGTTCGACATGCCATTGCAACCAGGGCGGCAAAGCATCCCACAGCAGGTCCAGTTGCTCGCGCAAGGGCATCACCATGCCGGCCCTGGGCCGCAGCAGCACCTGCAGCAAGGCCAGGAACCGCACGGCATGGAAATCCCGATGCAGGCGCCAGGGCGCCAGATAGTCCAACACTTGCCGCAACCGGCCACGTGCATGGGTAAAGCTGGCAGGCAGCAGAAACAACAGAATTACCCCTGGGGCCGCCAGCCATGGCCAGACCTGTTCCAACCCGTTGGCAAAGGCAAACAGCGCACGAGCGGCCTGCCCGTAATAGGCCGTCGGCATGTCGCCAAACATGGCCGCCATGTGCGGCGCCGTCCAGACCGGCACTGCCAGCAGTGTTGCAAACAGGATCAGGCAGGCCAGTAACGCAACCGCCAAGGTCTGCCGCACGCCCGCGCGTATTTTCAGGATCAAGGCAACCGCCTGGGCCATGTCCCGCAAGGTCTGGCGCAAAGCCTCGCCCCCCGCCTGCTGCGCCACGTGCAGCAAACGCAGCTCGGTGGCAGGAAACACGCCTTGCCACAATTGTTCAAGATCGCCCCCCTGCTGGGTGCAGCGTTGCGCCCATTGACCGCTCAACCAGCCACGTGCTTCCCATCGGCCATATCGCCTGGCGTCGCTCTCGAACAATGTGCGCAGGGTACGCCCCTGGTCCTGCGCCAGACGGCCTGCCAGATAGCCGTAATAGCCAGCACGCCGGCGGCGCATTTCTGCGGCAGCGACGCGCTGCCAAAGCCGCTGCGCCCCGTCGCTGAATACACGCCACATACCCGGCATATCACCGCGTTGCAATGGCTCAGGCATGCGCCACCCCGCTTTGGCTCCGGCTGGCAAACGGCTGGAAGGCCGGCTCGATATCCCTGGGATCCACCCAGCCCATCCAGGCTTTGTACATGGCGCATTCCATGGCGCTCTTGCCGCGCATATCGGCGCTATTCAGGGGACTGCGGCAGCCGGCATGCCATGCCTGCATGGCCGCCTGCACATCCCTGCGGCGCAAGGCTTCGAGGAAACCCGGTGTGCGCTCGGGCTCAATGATTTCCGCTGCAACCGTGCGTCCCGACCAGCCATTCAGCTGGGGCAATTCCGGCCTGCGGCAAGCCTCGCAGCCCGCGCTGCAACGTATCTTCAGCGTCTGCGCAACAGCATCGGCTCCGACGCCATACAACTGTGCCAGCTGCGCCAACCAGTCCGACCAATACGCGCCGTCCCGCCAGCAGCCATCGGCAGCCTCTCCTCCCGCCAGCAACTGCGCCAGCGGCTTGGCGCAATGCGGACACAGGCGCGGCAGCAGGCTCTGGTAGACCAGCAGTTTCAGTACGCCTGGGGCTGCCAGGAAATCCCGGGAAACGCGGATGAAATCGGATGCCAGGCGTTCGGGAATAAGGGCCGCGCTGCCCGCGTGGACAGTGGTGTAGAGGCTCATCCCGGAACCCGCCAGATCCATGAAGGCCCGGCCCGTCTCGGCATCGCGCACTTCGCCTATCATCAGATCATTCATGGCGCTGCGCTTCAGGGTACGCAACTTGACTCCGAATACACCGTGGTCTTCACCATCCAGCCTGCGCCCCAGCGTATTCTGCAAGGCATTGGGAATCAGGTATTCCACGGGGTCTTCCAGCGTGACGATCTTGCGCCCCGCCGGCAGCGAACGGATCAGGCTGGCAAGCGTCGTGGATTTACCCGAACCGACAACGCCGGCAAACACCATGGCGCCCCCTTGCGCCAGCCGGGCGCGTTCCAGCAATTCCACCTGCCCGGGCAAGTACCCCAGCGCAGCCAGGCCGGGCAAGGGCTCGCTCGAATCCAGCCGCAGCAGCCGCAGGCAAACCGACGGCCCGGCATCGGTTGCCAGCGAAGCCCAGCGCAGCATCACTGCCGCGCCGCCGACTTCGTGCCATATGCTGCCCTGCTGCTCGGCAGTCGGGTCGAATACGGCGCCATTGCCGCCACGTACATCCATCCATGCCACCGACAACATGTCCAGCAGCAATGCGCTGGATAATTGGCGATAGGCCCTGGGCGAGACATAGCGTCCAGTGACCGTGAAGTACACGGATGACACCGGACGCTGTGCCTCGACATTGATGTGAATATCGCTGGCATCGTGGACCAGTGCCCAGGCCACCATCTGGTGGAACACGGCCACCAGGCCGGATTTCCGGGGGTCGCCAAGCACATGCCGCCGCCGTGATAACGCCCCGGCGTCTATCTGGCCGCGCACCAGTGCCAGCAGCAGCGGCAAGGACAGCACCCGGACGGGCTGCCGCTGCAACCGATAGCCGCGCGCCTGGAGTTGCCGCAGGCATTCCGCAACACTGTCGCCACCCGCTTCGTCGGCGCAGGCAAATACCGCCACGCTGCCGTCTTCGAACTGCACCGGACATAAGCGCGCCGCCAGCGCACCCGCCCCCACTTCCGCGGCCAACACCTTGCGAAACGCCGGTTGCAGGCGCGCCAATTCATCCTGGCTGTCCAGCGCGGCCTGCAAAGGCCCGGGTGCTGATGTCGTATCGACGGCGGGACGTTCCAGACTGGCAACACCTGCCCCGGAAACAAGCTCGTGGCAGACATGCTCCCGTTGTTCCCGCAACCTGGCGTCAGGCGCCTTGAAACCAGACGCAGCCGTTCCGGACACGGCGGCCGTTGCTACCTTGATACCGGACACGCCACGCTGACGCATCACCGCGCGGCCCCACATCCCATGCCATGGCGGCAATCGCCATCGCAACCCTCTGTACAACCAGGCAAGCGCATTCATGTCAGCGATCCTCCCGGGCGTCGGCATGCCAGCACACATCCGTACGAACGCCTGCGCGGCGCAGGCCGACGCAATTGCCATGAAAAGAAATCAGCCGGAATCCCGCCACGCTCTGTGGACGCAAGCGGCCTGAGGAATCGGTGGAAAGGATGTGTCGTTCCCCCGCAATGTCGAGTTCCGCCGCCCTGAACCTGCCGTTGCCGTAGATGGCGCGCACGCGCGGCACTGACGGCTCTGCGACCGCCTCGCCGGCGGTGGATACCTGACCAGCCCTGCTCTCGCGGCCTGTCCCTGGCGCTGGCAATTGCCTGACATCCGGCTGCAGGGCCTCGGCCTGCCACGCTCGCGTGCTTTCCCGGTCCAGCCAATCCCGCAATGGCGCCCCATCCAGCCAGCCCTGCCCGCTGGCTGGCGCAACGCCTTCGCCTGGCAGGTCCGCGCCATGCGCCGCGTCCGCCAGCATCAATGCCGGTGCCGACCACTGAACCGCGCACAGAACAAACGCCCTGGCGCGGCGCCACTGATAACGCGACGCCCATTCAATCGCGGCCATAGACCACTCCTTGCAAGTGCGCCACCAGGCGCGATTCCGTTTCTTCCGGCACCATGGAAGGCGGACGGACCTCCACCATGAGTCTTTCCCACGACACCGGCCAATGCACATCCTGCAAGAGCGGCAGCCCGCGCAACGTCCCTGATATCGCCACGGCCCGTTCTTTCAGTACGGGCATGCCTGGCAACGGCGCCAATGGCATGCCATCCGGCCCCACCGGCTCGGGCAGACTGACCGGCTGGCTGTCTCCCAGGGTGATCCGCTCAAACACCGGTGCCTGACGCTGCAGCACGGCCACCGGCCCCGCCAGCAGGCTGGCCTCGGCGGGCAGGCGGCGCCAATCCATGAGCCGCCCGCCCGAGACCTGCCATACCACCCGAGCCTGATCAAAGCCGTCATAAGCCACCTGCCACTCCCCGGGCCAGCGGTGCAGCAAGCCGTTGTTGTCAGCCACCCCGACCGCCCTGCGATAACGGCCGGCGCAACGCCAGCCAACGAGATTCACCCGGCATTCAATCTGCTCCAGCAACCAGCCCTGGCGACGTAGCGGCAAGGCAGCCACGCCCTGTAACAAGCCTCTCAGTGCCGCACCGTCATGCACCCGGCGCGGCGCGGCATAGTCGTCATACACGCCCTGCCAGGCCTGGACAGCCAGCTGCTCCGAACTGTCGTCAGGCGGTACCGCAGGGGCGCGGGACAACTGGGGCGCCAGCAACCAGCCGGCAACGCCGATGGTGGCGACCAGCCCCCACCATGACCAGTGCATGCCCGTCGGCACGCGCACCAGGCGCGCCGCTGTCCAATCCTGCGCAAGCGTCGCTCCACCTGCCTGCCCGTCCTTGGGCAACAGGTCGCCAATGGCCAGGCCAAGATCGGTTTCAAGCAAAGCCGGGTAGCGCTGCTGCAAGGATCGCAGTGCCTCGGCGGCTTCTTCCGGGGATGGATACCAACGGTCGGAGCCCGAGATGACGACACCGTCATGCACGGCCACCAACCACACGCCCCGTGTCCCGCCATGCAGCCGGATGGCGAAAGTTCCATGACCGCAGCGTTGCGCCACCAGCAGCGCTGCCGCATACAGGGGCCGTGCACGCAGCCCCCTCCATTGCAAGCGCACGCAGGCAACACTGGCAGCCAGATCGCCGCGCCAGGCGTAGTGCGTCGCCCGCAGGCTGCGCGCCCGTTGCAATGCCTGGCGCGGAATCTGGTTACCCAATAGGGGCCGCCAATCCAGGCCGAACAGCAGCCAGGCCTGGCCAGCGGCATCCTCGCCCACTTCGAGCGCAGCGAGATCCGGGCCCAGGTCTACCCAGTGCAGCCCGGCCATGGCATGCGGGGCTGGCTGCTCCGGTTCAGGCCCGGCTTCCGGATTCGCACCAAAATGCCCAGGCTGCGACAAGGAAGCAGGCGCATTGCCCGCCGCATGGCCTGGCCCTGCCGGATACTCGTCCCGCCAGTGTTCTCCGGCCATGTCAGAAGCCCTCTTCCTGCTGCGCCGACACCAGCAGCAAGGTTGTCCGCCGACGCTGCGCCGCCTGGTCCTGCCCACCTGCCGCCAGGGGCCACCCAGGCGCCACGCGGCGCGATGACGATTCGTCCTCGTTGCGCTCGAAGCCGGAGATCACCATCACCTGCCCGGGCCGCAGTGCCACCTGCTGTACCGCGCCATTGCCATCGACGGTAATCTGCTGAATCTGCACCTGCTGCCCGGCTTCGCCAAAGGTGACGCTTTGCAGGGGTTGCGCCACGCTGTTGTCATAGGCAACCGACAACAGGATCTGGCCATTGGCCTGGGCATCCGGCAGCAGTGTCAGGAATACGCCCACTGTCGCTTCCTTCTGGCTGATGGAAACCGACGGCAGCGACACTGCCGTGCCACCGCTGCCTGCCGCAGCCACTGCCGTGGTCTGCACTTCGTCGATATACGAGAAAGTGCGACGCACGGCATGCGTCACCGGACGGCGGTTCAAGGTATAGATGGGCACCCGGGTATGGCGCACCACCTTGCCTGCACGCTTGACCGCATCCAGAATGGCGCGGGAACCCTGGAGGCCGCCACGCTGCAAACTGGCGCCGGTCTGGCCGCCGGCATCCGTTGCAGCAAGCCCGCCAGGCATTGCCGCATGCAGCAGCGCTCCGCCACCGGCATAAAGCAGACTCCAGTCCAGCCCCTGGCGGTGCTCGTCATCCAGTTCAACCGTGATTTCCTCGAACACCAGCTTGATCCTGCGTGTCAGCGCCCGATTTTCCTGCTCCAGGAAACGCGCCACCCGATCCAGTGCCTCAGGCGTGTCCGTGACGACAACGGACTGCCCGCCGCCCGGTACTGCCGCCAGCACGCCAGCCCTTGTCAACATGGGCTCGAGGCGCGCCTTCAATGCAGCCATGGCATCCTCTCCTCGCAGCGCCAGGGTGGTTTCCGCTTCACTTTTGAAGCCGTCGGTTTCGCTGCTGGAAGAACGGCCCAACCTGACATCGGTGCTGGCGTCCAGTGTCAGCAATCGCACGTCAAAGACCCGGCTTTCCGTTCGGAAGAAAATGATGGCGCCATCCGCATAGCGCCAGGACAGGTTGAGCCTGTGGGCCAATGCATCAAGCAACTGCGGCAGGGGCCGCGGCCCGCTGGGCAGTTCCGGCGCCAGCTCGGCATCGGCCTGCGGCCCGCCATCGACGGCCAGGCGCGGCAGAAAGGACGCTGCAGGCAACAGGGCTTCGGGCGCAATCCGGACGGGAATGCCTGTGGCCCGATAGATGCGCTCCCCGAGCAAGGTCAGGCTGCCGCGCTCAGGCGTGAACAACAAGGTCGTGTCGATATCGCCACGCAGCGCAGGCGGCAAGATGGCATCACGCGCAAGAGGCTGCGCCGGCCCCGCCAGCCAGGGCTTGCCCACCAGTTGCGCCGCCTGCCGCGCTGCCGGATCGAAGGACTCACGGAAGGCTTGCGCGTGGCGCGTCTGCACCGCTTCGCCAGCCGCCACGCTGGCGTCGACCTGCTGCAATGCCGGCGTCATCGAGCACCCCGTCACGGCGCCGGCCAGCGGCAACAACAGGGCCAACTGTCTGATGCCATGCCCTGCGGCCGGCCACGCTCTGTGCTGTCTCCTGTTCATGCCGCATCCTCGCCATGACCGGGGTGGCGGTCGCATGGCTGGGTCCATGCCACCACGCGCAATACTTGATTGCTGTAGAAGCACGGCTGCAGCGGCCTGCCGGACAATTCCGTGGATGCCAGCAACTGACGCACCGCCTGCATGAAATCGCCGCCGAAAACGGCATTGCCGGCCAAGGGAATGTCCATATCTACATCCCAGTGCCAGGTATCGAATGTCCAACCGGCACGCCTGGCCCACTGCGCCAGCACCCGCCGCATGTTGCCATCGCTGGTCGCGACAGAATAATTGGCGTCGTCGCCTGCAGCCGCATTGCTGCCATCGGCCGTCGATATGGAGGAGCGCTCATCCATGGCAAGTGTGGTCGGTAGGATGTCCGGTACGGCATTGGCTGCACCAGCAACCACTTCAGCCCCATGTGCCGTGGCTGCGGCCTGCGCCAGCATCAGTGGCTGGCCTCGCTGCGCCCCGGTGTACTGCGCCATGGCCTGCCGGCTTCCGCCCCGGAACAACAGCGCCGGCCATACCCCAGCGACCCGTAAATAGGGGCCCGCAGTTTCATGGGCAGCCAGACGCTCGCCCTGGCCGTCCGCGACAAAAATGGCGGGCAGGGTCTGGCCGGGAGGAAACTGCAACCAGGTATCACGGCCATCATCGAACACCTGCAACGGAGCCAGTTCGCGCTGCCCCGACAGGCGCCAGGCGAAGTCATAACGCCCGGCGGTCACGGCCCCCGGCCAGGCAGGAGGCGTCACCGCCGGCTTGGGCAGCGCGCAGGCGCCCAGGCAGAACGGAACCAATATGGCAGGCAGGCCAGAAGAAAGGCACCGCGTTGTTCTTCGCGTTCTCATGAGTGATCCGGCTCCATCGCATGGGCTGTTGGAATGGCACCATCATGGCACTGCGAATCAGTCGCAAAAAGATCGGCTTATACCCATTTCAAGCGCCTGCAATACCCGATGACGAAGGCAGCTGTCTGCGCTAGACTGGCCTTATCCGCAGTTCAACGCCGCGGGTTTCGTTACCTGCGGCAGCCGAGAATGGAAGTTCGAACCAAGGAGTCCAACATGCCGCACAACACGTTCAATACCCTGCATGAATTCACCGCCGGCGATCGCCGCGGCAAGTTCTACTCGCTGCCCGCACTGGGCCAGGCACTGGGTATTGATATCAAGCGCCTGCCCGTTTCCATTCGCATCGTGCTGGAATCCGTTCTGCGCAATTGCGACGGCCAGAAAATCACCGAAGAACATGTCCGACAACTGGCGAACTGGCAGCCCAATGCCAAACGGGAAGACGAAATCCCGTTCGTGCTGGCGCGTGTGGTCCTGCAGGATTTCACCGGTGTGCCGCTGCTGGCCGATCTGGCCGCCATGCGTGATGTTGCCAAGTCCATGGGCGCCAATCCCAAACGCATCGAACCGCTGGTGCCGGTGGATCTCGTGGTTGACCACTCGGTCATGATCGACTACTACGGCACGCAGGATGCGCTGGACCTGAACATGAAGCTGGAGTTCCACCGCAACAAGGAACGCTACCAGTTCATGAAGTGGGGCATGCAGGCGTTCGATACCTTCGGCGTCGTGCCACCGGGCTTCGGCATTGTGCACCAGGTCAACCTGGAATACCTGGCCCGCGGCGTGCACCGCTCGGCCGATGATGTCTACTACCCCGACACCCTGGTCGGCACCGACAGCCACACCACGATGATCAACGGCATTGGCGTGGTCGGCTGGGGCGTGGGCGGCATCGAGGCAGAAGCCGGCATGCTGGGCCAGCCCATGTACTTCCTGACCCCGGATGTCGTGGGCGTCGAGCTCAAGGGCAAGCTGCGCGAAGGCGTGACAGCTACCGATCTGGTGCTGACCATCACGGAAATGCTGCGGCGCGAAAAGGTCGTGGGCAAATTCGTCGAGTTCTGTGGCGAGGGCACGGCCAGCCTGGCCGTGCCCGACCGGGCCACCATCGGCAACATGGCGCCGGAATACGGCGCCACCATGGGATTTTTCCCGGTGGACGACCGCACCATCGACTACTTCGTCGGCACCGGCCGCACGGACGAGGAAATTGCGGCGCTCAAGGCCTATTTCCAGGCCCAGGAAATGTATGGCGTGCCCGCCGCCAGCGATATCACCTACAGCAAGCTGCTGACACTGGACCTGAGCAGCGTCGTTCCCTCCCTGGCAGGCCCCAAGCGGCCGCAGGACCGCATCGAATTGCCCAAGGTAGCCTCGACCTTCACCGACCTGTTCTCCAAACCGGTAGCCGAAAACGGTTTTTCGCAGCCTGCCGACAAACTGGATCTGCCATTCACGACCAGCACAGGCACCACGATCCGTAACGGCGACGTCCTGATTGCCGCCATTACGTCCTGTACGAACACATCCAATCCCAGCGTCCTGCTGGCCGCAGGCCTGCTGGCGAAAAAAGCCGTCGAAGCCGGCCTGAAAGTCGCGCCGCACATCAAGACCTCTCTGGCCCCTGGTTCGCGCGTGGTCACCGGATACCTGGAGAAAACCGGCCTGCTGCCCTACCTGGAAAAACTGGGCTTCAACGTGGCGGCCTACGGCTGTACCACCTGTATCGGCAACGCCGGCGACCTGACCTCCGATATCAACGAGGCCATCATCGCCAATGATCTCGTCTGTGCTGCCGTGCTCTCCGGCAACCGCAATTTCGAAGCGCGCATTCACCCGAACATCAAGGCCAACTTCCTGGCGTCGCCGCCTTTGGTCGTAGCCTATGCGCTGGCTGGCAATATGACTACCGACCTCGCCACGCAACCGCTGGGCACCAGCAGCACGGGGCAAGCGGTCTACCTGCGGGACCTCTGGCCCAGCAGCGAAGAAATCAATGCCCTGCTGCGCTTCGCGCTGAATCCGGACGCCTTCCGCGCCAACTACTCGCAAATCCGCAGCAACCCCGGCGAGCTCTGGCAGCGCATCGAAGGCGCGGCCGGTGATGTCTACGACTGGCCGAGCTCTACCTACATCGCGCAGCCGCCCTTCTTCGAGAACTTCGGCATGACGCCCGCTCCCATGCCGCAAGTCCGTCATGCGCGCGCACTGGGCATCTTCGGCGATTCCGTCACCACCGACCACATTTCGCCTGCCGGCTCGATCAAGGAAACCTCGCCGGCCGGTAAATGGCTGCTGGCCCATGGCGTCAGCAAGGGCGATTTCAATAGCTACGGTTCGCGCCGGGGGAATCATGAAATCATGATGCGCGGTACGTTCGCCAACGTGCGCATCAAGAACCTGATGATTCCACCGCGCCCTGACGGCACCCGCTTCGAAGGCGGTGAAACGCTATTCCAGCCGGGCGGCGAACAACTGTCCATCTACGATGCGGCCATGCGCTACATCAGCGAAGGTACGTCCACGGTGGTCTTCGGCGGCGAGGAATACGGTACGGGTTCCTCGCGCGACTGGGCCGCCAAGGGCACCCAGCTCCTGGGGGTCAAGGCCGTCATTGCCCGTTCGTTCGAACGTATCCACCGTAGCAACCTGGTGGGCATGGGCGTGCTGCCGCTGCAATTCAAGGGCAGCGACAGCGTGCAATCGCTGGGGATCACAGGCCGCGAAACCTATGATATCGAAGGCCTGGAAAACGGTATCCAGCCGCAACAGGATGTCACGCTGGTCATCCACCGCGAAGACGGCAGCACGGACCGTGTGCCCGTGCTGCTGCGCATAGATACGCCAATCGAAGTGGATTACTACAACCACGGCGGCATTCTGCCCTTCGTGCTGCGCGAGCTGCTGCGCTAACCCGCACCACGGGGCTGGCCGCCCGCGCCGAGCCCAGTCCCGCTACAATCCCCTGTTGGGATGCACCATGCCTGAACGCATGATGCATCCCAGGGTTGGTGCGGTCTGACCGCCGTACCCGGGTGTGTGGCCCCGGTTTTACCTTCAGGGTGAACTGCAGGCTGGCAACCGTCCGACCCTTTCGGGGGAGCCTCCGGCTCCACGTCATGAACTCCCGCCAGGCCCCTTCGGTAAAACGATGGGGCTTGCGCTTTGGCGCGTGGTCACACGCAGATTAACGGCCTCATTCCTCACACATGTTCCAAACCCAACGCTCCTCCCAACGCCCGTCCCGCGATGCCGCACGCCTTGTTTCCCTGGCGACTGCGCTGGGCCAGTCTGGCTGCCGCACGGAAGACCGCTACTGGGAAAAACAGTTGGAAGCGATCCTGGTGCGGCTGCTGCGCACCGGCAATGATGCTGCGCTGGAAAACGCGCTGGAGCATCTGCTGCAAAATGACCAGAACGCCTACGGCCTGTTGGTCGAACTTATCGAAACCCTGTCTGAATCCGCGACGATCACTGTCGATGAGCAGCGCTATGACGTCGTCCTCGTGACCGCGCCGGTGCTGGCCTGGACGCGCTTCCAGATTCCACACGGCGCCATCCCCGCGCGCCAGCTCGAAGCCCTGGCAGCTCAGATGAGCGGGCATGTCCTGGCGGGCAATGCCAGGCTGGCATTGTTCCCGCACCTGATCGGGGTCGACCAGTTGCCGCGCAGCTTTTCCGAAACCTGGCAATGGCTGCAGGCCCTGGGCAACCAGGCGCTGGGCAAGCGCACCAGCCGCCACCTCACGCGACCAGACGTGGAAGTTCCGCCCATGCTGGCAGACACACGTTACCTGGTCGGCGCCATTGCGGTTCCCGAAGGCGAGGCGCTGTTCGCCTGGCAGGAAACCGCAAATGAAACACCGGCAACGCGCGAAAGCAGCCTGGCAGCCTGGGCTGAACAGGCCGCACCCAGCTTTGCCGCCATGCTGCCCGGCTGCGCGGTGGAGGTCATGTTGCCGGACGCCTATTACGTCAGCAACCGCGATTCGGACAAACGTATCCGCCCGCTGGCACTGACCGCCGCCGTCAACTGGCTGCATACGTCCGTCGGCCTGGAAACCGGACAATTGCGCGCGGTCATTTGCCATTGCAGCGCCGGCGGCCCGGAAGAGTTCCGCATCAGTCTGGGCGTACGTGACAGCAACGACGTCTATTACGGCTGCATCTGGCCCATTTTCGGCCGTGACGAAGAACTCGACAGCGATACTACGGATATTTACCAGGCCATCCTCGAGCAAATATCCTCGCACCTCAACAGCCTGGGCGTGCATGAAATCCGGCGCCTGCCCGGTGTGTTCCCGCCCGATACCTGCGACGACTGCGGCGGCCCGCTATTCCCCAACGCGGTCGGCGAAATGGTGCACGCCGAACTGCCGGAAGACCTCGACATCAACCCTGGCACCTTCCACTGAGGCCCGGAGCGGGCGGCGCCTGCCCCGCCTGGCGCCGCCCGCTCCCGCATCCATATGACTCCAGCCGCTTCCGCTCTTTCCGCCGATCTGTTCTGCCGCGTCATCGACAATTATGGCGACATCGGCGTCTGCCTGCGCCTGGCTCGCAACCTGTCGCGCGACCACGGCTGGCAGATCAGGCTATGGGTGGATGTTCCAGAAGCCCTGGCACGGCTGGAACCCTCTGCCACACTGAATGACGGACGGGGCTGGCTGGAGGGCATCGAACTGGTGCACTGGAACGCGTCGCCGCCAGACCTGCCGCCGCTGGATATCTGCATTGAAGCGTTCGCCTGCGACCCGCCTGCGGCCTATCTGGCCAGGCTGTCGCCAGACCGCAATCTCTGGCTGAACCTCGAGTACCTGAGCGCCGAGCCTTGGGTCACGGGCTGCCACCTGCTGCCATCGCAGCAGGCCAATGGCGTTCCAAAATACTTTTTCTTCCCAGGTTTCCTGCCTGGCACGGGCGGGCTGCTGCGCGAACCGGACCTGCTGGTCGAACGCACCCACTGGCAGGCCGACCGCAAGCACGCCACCGCGCTCCTGGAATCACTGGGCCTGGAAGAGGCAGCGCTGGCGCAATGGCGTCTGGCAGACTGCCGCCTGATCAATCTGTTCTGCTACCCCCATGCTCCGCTGCCAGCATTGACCAGTGCCCTGGCCCGCGACACACGCCCGACCCTGCTGCTGGTTCCCGAAGGCGTTGCACCTGCCTTGCCGACAGGCCGGCAAGGCCGGCTGCATGTGGCACGCCATGCATTCGTGCGTCATGCCGAATTCGACCGTCTGTTGTGGAGCGCCGACCTGAACCTGGTGCGCGGCGAAGATTCGCTGGTGCGCGCCGTCTGGGCCGGCCGTCCCCTGCTTTGGCACATCTACCCGCAGGACGATGCCGCACACCTGGAAAAGCTGCAGGCCTGGCTGGCCTGCGGCAGCCTGCCGCCTGCCGTGCAGGAAGCCTTCATGGCCTGGAACCAGGACACGCCCCCCCAGCCGGCAGCCAACCCGGATGCCATGCATTCATGGGCCAACCTGCTAAACGGCCCGGCATGGCAGGCCTGGAAGCAGCACGCGCGCCACGACAGCGACACACAGGCGCGGCAACCTGACTTGGGCCAGCAACTGGTGGCTTTCTGCCAGGGAAAACTCCCCTCGCCTTGAGCACCGGAGACGGCTTTCCTGCGTGCCGTTACCAGCAGAATATGGGATCCATGATAGAATGGCGAGCTTTGTCAAGTCGCGCCTGTTCGTGTCCCGTCCCGGCCTTCCGAGCGCGACCGGCCAGCACCTTTGCTGAAAATACCCGGAGTTTTAAATCATGAAGACCGCACAGGAACTGCGCGTGGGCAACGTGGTCATGGTGGGCAGCGAGCCCCTCGTGGTCCAGAAAGCCGAATACAACAAGTCTGGCCGCAACGCCGCGGTCGTGAAGCTGAAGTTCAAGAACCTGCTCACCGGCTCGGGCAGCGAACTGGTCTACAAGGCCGACGAAAAGTTCGAAGTCGTCCTGCTGGAACGCAAGGACTGCACGTACTCCTACTTCGCCGACCCGATGTACGTCTTCATGGATGAAGAGTACAACCAGTATGAAGTCGAAGCCGACAGCATGGGCGACGCCCTGCACTACCTGGAAGAAGGCATGCAGGTCGAAGTGGTGTTCTATGATGGCCGCGCCATCTCCGTGGAACTGCCCACCATCGTCGTGCGTGAAATCAGCTACACCGAACCGGCTGTCCGTGGCGACACCTCCGGCAAGGTTCTCAAGCCCGCCAAGATCACCACGGGCTACGATATCAATGTGCCGCTGTTCTGCGAAATCGGCGACAAGATTGAAATCGACACCCGCACCGGCGAATACCGCAGCCGCGTGATGTAATTTTCCTCGGCAAGGCGCGCTGCGCCTGCCCCGGGACGGGTTGCAACAGCAACCCATGCCCCCTGTGGATTTGCCAGCCTGGCTGGCGGATCACCAAAAAGCCTGGACCCGCAATGTGCGAGTCCAGGCTTTTTTACTTGTGGCGCGCTTGCCTGCCGCGTCTTTTGTCGCCCACGTTCGGCCTGGCGTCCGTGCCTGGTCGACCGGTACCGAAAATGCCACCGCGCTGCCAACTGCCCGGACATCCCTGGAGATATCCGGGCGGCGGCCCGCAGCGCTGGCGCAGTCCGTTCAGGCCTGGGCTTCTTCGTGGTTGGCATCCAGCACGGCCAGCGCGGCCATGTTCACGATGCGGCGCACCGTGGAACTGGATGTCAGGATATGCACCGGGGCCGCAGCACCCAGCAGGAACGGCCCGACCGCAACATTGCGCCCGGCCGCCGTCTTCAGCAGGTTGTAGGCGATGTTGCCGGCATCCACGTTGGGGCAGACCAACAGGTTAGCCGCGCCCTTGAGCGGCGAGCCAGGCAATTGCCGCAGGCGCAATGCTTCGTCCAGCGCGCTGTCGCCATGCATTTCCCCATCCACCTCCAGATGCGGCGCGGCCTTGCGCACCAGCTCCAGCGCCTGGCGCATTTTCACGCCGGAAGCAGAACTGCCCGAACCGAAATTGGAGCGCGACAGCAAGGCGATCTTGGGCTGCAAATCCAGATGCGCCATACGCTCTGCTGCGGCAATGGTGAATTCGGCGATCTGCTCGGCGGTCGGGTCGTCGTTGACGTGGGTATCGACCAGAGCCAGCGTGCGTTCGCCCAGCAGCAGGATATTCATGGCGCCATACGTTTTTGCGCCCGGTTTCTTGCCGATGACCTGGTCGATGAAACGCAGGTGGTCATGGTATGCCCCGACCGTTCCGCAGATCATGCCGTCGGCGTCGCCCAGCTTGACCATCATGGAGCCAATCAAGGTCAGCCGCCGGCGCATTTCCACACGCGCCATTTCCTTGGTCACGCCATCACGGCAACGCATTTCCCAATAATTGGTCCAGTACTGATGGAAACGTTCGTCGTACTCGGGATTGGTAACTTCCACATCCTGCCCCAGGCGCAAGCGCAAGCCGAACTTCTCGATACGCGCCAGCAGCACCTGGGGCCGGCCAACCAGGATAGGCCGAGCCAGTTTTTCATCGACGATGACCTGTACTGCACGCAACACACGCTCGTCCTCACCTTCGGTAAAGACAATGCGCGCCTTGCCGCCCTGGCGGACCTGCTGCTTGGCCGCCGCAAAGACCGGCTTCATGAATGCGCCGGAATGGTAGACGAACTGGCGCAATTGCTCGACATAGGCATCCATGTCGACAATCGGACGGGTGGCCACGCCATCATCCATGGCCGCCTGCGCCACCGCCGGCGCCACACGTGCCAGCAAACGCGGATCAAAGGGCTTGGGAATCAGGTACTCCGGGCCAAAGCGCGCATCGCTGCCGCCATAGGCTGCCGCCACCACGTCGCTCTGCTCTTCCTGCGCCAGCCCGGCGATCGCGCGAACTGCTGCCTTTTCCATGGCGCGAGTGATGGTGCGAGCTCCGACATCCAGGGCGCCACGGAAAATGTACGGGAAGCACAGAACATTGTTGACCTGGTTGGGATAGTCCGACCGGCCTGTCGCCATGACCACATCGCCCCGCGTGGCATGGGCCAGCTCCGGCGTGATTTCCGGTGTTGGGTTGGCCAGCGCCAGAATCAGCGGACGGGCATTCATGCCACGCAGCATATCGGCCTTGAGCACGCCTCCGGCAGACAGGCCCAGGAACACGTCTGCGCCCTCAATGACTTCCGCCAGGGTACGCGCGTCTGTCGCCTGTGCATATTGCGCCTTGGTTTCGTCCATCAGGACGGTGCGGCCTTCGAAGACGACGCCTTCAAGATCCGTCACCCAGATGTGCTCGCGCGGCAAGCCCAGGTCCACAAGCAATTCCAGGCAGGCCAGTGCCGCCGCGCCTGCGCCGGAGACCACGACCTTGACTGCGGCGATGTCCTTTTGCACGACCTTCAGGCCGTTGATGAACGCTGCCGCCACACAAATAGCCGTGCCGTGCTGGTCATCGTGGAACACCGGGATGCTCATGCGTTCGCGCAATTTGCGTTCCACGGTAAAGCACTCCGGTGCCTTGATGTCTTCCAGATTGATGCCGCCGAACGTCGATTCCAGGCTGGCAATGATGTCCACCAGCTTGTCAGGATCAGTTTCGTTGATCTCGATATCGAACACGTCGATACCTGCGAATTGCTTGAAGAGCACGGCTTTGCCTTCCATCACCGGCTTGGAAGCCAGTGCACCGATATGGCCCAGGCCCAGCACTGCAGTACCGTTGGTGATGACGCCCACCAGGTTGCCGCGCCCTGTGTAACGGGCAGCGTTGGCGGGATCTGCCGCGATTTCCTCGCACACGGCAGCCACGCCCGGCGTATAGGCCAGGCCCAGATCCCGCTGGGTAACCAGGGGCTTGCTGGAGACGACGGACAATTTCCCCGGCACGGGAAACTCGTGGTAATGCAATGCGGCTTCGCGGTCTTTATTGCCCATTTTCCTGCTCCTTCATTCCGATGAAGCAATTCTAGGCCTGCCGCATAATAAAATTATTCTGTTATATGATTACTCCATAACCATTTCATTATGGCGATGAGCAAGACCGTGGACGACCTGCCTCACGCCTGATCCGCCACTGCTTCGCGTCCCTCCTTCGTCATGACTGAACCGCAGCCCACGCTCCCCTCCCTGACGGGCCCCGCCGACCCAACAGCTGGCGCAGTGACGGCGCAGGATGCGCCGCACGACCCGCAGCTCATGGCGCGGCGTCTGTCCGCCCGCCTGAAAATGCGGCACCTGCAATTGCTGCTTCTGATCCAGCAGCATGGCTCTCTGACACGCGTGGCCGAACACCTGTCCACCAGCCAACCCGCCATCACCAATACACTGGGCGAACTGGAATCCCTGTTTGGGGCCCAGCTGTTCAACCGCTCGTCGCGCGGCATGGCGCCTACCGCCCTGGGCGAAGTGGTGCTGGCGCGGGCATCGGTAATCATCAATGACCTCGGCCATCTGGTGCATGACGTGCAGGCCTCGGGCGCGGGGCTGGCGGCGCGCCTGCAGATCGGGGTAACACCTTTCGTTTCCAGCCGTATCGTTGCCGATGCCCTCGCCCTGCTTCAGCAGGAGCCGCCACGCCTGGCCGTACGCATGCACCAAGGCAGCAGCGCGCAATTGCTGGCCCAGCTACGCGACCACAGCCTGGATGCCGCCATCGGCCGGGCCGACCCGGCCCTGAACCTGGAAGGCCTGGATTTCGAACCGCTTTACCCACAGCCGCCGCGTCTGATCGCCAACCGCCGGCTGGCCGCGCAACTGAGCCGCCGCCCGCTGGACTGGCAGGCACTGGCTGAACTGGACTGGATATTGGGCGCCCCCGGCACCCCCATGCGCGAACAGGTGGCCGGCCTGTTCCTGCAAGCCGGCATCGTGCCGCCCTTGCCCATCACCGAAAGCCATTCGGCAGAACTGATCGGCGCGCTGATCGCCAGCAGCGAACAGTCCATCTCCATCGTTCCCGCCGACATCGCCAATGAATTGGTGCGCGTAGCCGGTGTTGCCATCGTGCCCTACACCCTGGGCTGGCAATTGCCGCCGATTGCGCTGTTTACGCGCCGGGACAGCCGCACCAGGGAAACCTGCCGACGCTTCGCGGCCGCGCTGCGCCAGGCCTGCGGGCAAATGCGGCCTGCACGCCCTGCCGACCCCTACTGAAACGCTGCAACACCGCCAGGAACCACCGGCTCACGCCCCCACCTGTTCGCCCAGCGCCAACCTCGGCACCGCTGCCAGCAAGCGCCTGGCAGCTTCGGACTGCGGCTGGCCCAGCACCTCATGCGCGGCGCCGATTTCGGCGATCCTGCCAGCCTCCATGACTGCGATGCGATCGGCCATGTATTCCACTACGCCGAAGTTATGGGTAATGAAGAGATAGGCCATACCGGTTTCAGCCTGCAATTCGCGCAGCAGGTCCAGGATTTGCGCCTGGATGGAGACATCCAGCGCCGAGGTCGGCTCGTCCAGCACCAGTACGGCAGGCTCGACCGCCAGCGCCCGCGCAATGGCGATGCGTTGGCGCTGACCGCCGGAAAACTCATGAGGCCAGCGCAAGGCCGCATCTTCCGGCAGTCCCACCCTGTGCAGAAGGCTGGAGATACGCCGCTGGCGTTCCGTTTTATCCCATTCCGGACGCAAGGACGCCAGCCCTTCCTCGATAGCCTGCCCGACCCGCATGCGCGGGTCCAGCGACCCATACGGGTCCTGGAACACGATCTGTATGCCTCGCCGCAAGCGGCGCATTGCGCGGCGGTCTGCCCGGAACACGTCCACCCCCTGCAAGCGAACGTCGCCCCCCACTTCCGCCTGCGCATCCAGCAGGCGCAGCAAGGCCTTGCCCGTGGTGGTCTTGCCGCACCCGGATTCCCCCAGCAGGGCCAGCGTTTCACCCGCCTGAAGCTCGAACGACAGCCCGTCGACGACGCGCTTGCGCGCACGCCGCCGCAACCAGCTGCCGTTGCCGCTCGGGTAAGACACCGTCAGGTCCCGGACCGATAGCGCCGGCATGGCGCCTGGCGCCTGATGCCTGGCCTCGTCACCCGCTGCAGGCCCTGCCGCCACTGCTGCCGGGATTGCTGCTGCGGCTGATTCTGCCGCTGCCGCCGACCTTGCCGGCACAGCAGGCGCTACCGCCCCAGCGCCGCTGCTCAGCGGCCGCCCACGTTTGTCATAGGAAGGAATGGCGTCGAAAAGCTGCTGCACATACGGATGGCCTGCCTGCCGGAAAAAGACGGCAGCCGGTGCGCTGACCAGCAACTCGCCATGCCGCATGACCGCCACGTGGTCCGCCACGCGCTGCACCACCGCCAGGTCATGACTGATCAGCAGTACCGCCATGTCCAGCTCACGTTGGATATCGGCCAGCAGATCGAGAATCTGCGCCTGTACCGTCACATCCAGCGCCGTGGTCGGCTCATCGGCAATCAGCAGCGCAGGCTCGGCGGCCAGGGCAATGGCAATCATGATGCGCTGCTTCTGCCCTCCGGAAAACTGGAAGGGGTAATCGTCTATCCGGCTGGCCGCCTCCGCGATGCCGACCCTATCGAGCCAGCGTATCGCCCGCTCGCGCAAGGCCGCACCGCGCAGTTCGGTGTGTGCCTGCAAGGTTTCCATGATCTGGTCGCCGACCCGCATGACCGGATTCAGGCTGGTGGCAGGTTCCTGGAAGATCATGCCAATGCGCCCGCCGCGTACCCGCCGCATGGCCTGCTCCGACACCCCGGAGATTTCCTCGCCATCCAGCCGCACCGTACCGCCGCTCAATTGCGCGGCCGCAGGCAGGAGGCGCATAAGCGCCAGCGCCGTCATACTCTTGCCGCTGCCGGATTCTCCCACCAGCGCGAAGGTCTCGCCCCTGGCGATGCTGAAGGCCAGGTCGCGGACGACCCTGACATCATCCAGTCCGTTGTCCACATCGACATCCAGGCCGCTGACTTCCAGCAACCCCGACGCAGCCGCGCCTGTTTTTTTCTGACTCATGATTATTCCCCTTGCACCGCGCGCGCAGCCCGCTGGCGTGCCAGTGCCCGGCGCATCCGCTGGCGGCGCGGGCTGACATGGCTGCCATTCGGGTCGAAAGCATCGCGTACCGCATCGGCAAACAGATTGGCAGCCAGCACCAGTGCCAGCATGAAGCCGAATGCGGTCAACAGGTTCCACCACACCATCGGATCACGCGACATTTCCAGCCGCGCCATGTCTATCATCGAACCAAAGGAACGCGTGGTGGCATCCACGCCTATGCCCAGGTAGGACAACACGGCTTCATAGAGCACCAGCCCGGAAAACTCCAGGACGGCAGTAATCAGGACAATATGCGTCACATTGGGCAGAAGATGGCGCAGCATGATGCGCCAATGCGAAACGCCAAAGGCGCGCGCCGCCTGCACGTATTCCAGCTCACGCAACTTGAGCGCCTCAGCCCGCAACAGGCGGCACAGCCCGGCCCAGCCCGTCAGCCCCAGCACCATGCACAGCAGGAACAGGCGCAGGTCAGCGCGCTCGGCAGCCGTGCCATACAGTTCCGGGTGTCGGTCGATGAAGCCCTGCATCAGCAGTACGCAGGCCGCGATCAGCAGCACTCCCGGAATGGACGTCAGAATGGTGTAGAGATACTGGATGACGGTATCGACCCGGCCTTTGAAGTAGCCGGCTGCAATACCAAAGAACAAGGCTGGCGGCAACATGGCCATCAGGGTCAGGAACCCGATGACCAGGGCCGTGCGCAGGCTCTTCAATGCCTGCCAAAGCACATCGTTGCCGGTCCGGTCCGTTCCCAGGACATGGTAGCCCCCGGCCAGGCTGACGGCCAGCGCCACCAGCACCAGCAGCACGCCGGCCGTGCACCATAGCGCCAGCCAGGGGTAGGCCGTGCGTCTTGCCAACACGTCCGCCCCGGCCTGGCGCCAGCCGCCGGCACGCCGGCCCAGCACCAGCAGCCCCGCCACGGCCAGCGCCACAGCGGCCAGAATGCCTGCCCCGGCGCCGATTGCCAACCGTCTGGCAATATCGCCGCCCCGCTGCGCAGGCGGATCCTCCAGATGCGCGCCGCCATGGCGCAGCCGCGGAAAGTCCCGTACCGTCACGCCATCAAGCAGCAAGGATTCCTTGGTGAACTGGTAGGCTGCCAGAGGCGCGGAATAGGTTTTTTCCGTTGCGGCCAACGCCGTACCGTCCAGCAGCAGGTCCAGCGCAGAACGCACCACCGGCGCGTAATTGGGCGCGGCCCCCGCAGCCGCGCCCGGCGCTGGCGGCAATTGCGGGCGGAAATGGATGCTATCGAGCAAGGCAATGCTGCCGAACACCACCAGCACCAGCGCCGAGCAGGCTGCCGGCGCCCGGCGAAAGACGGCACGCCAGCTGGCACGCAGCGCCGGCAGGCGGCGGGCCCGCCAGCTGTAGATCAGAATGAAGGCCAGCACCAGGAACAGCGCGGCATCGGTCCAGAGCAGAACGAACTTGGGCATGCGTGGCGCCTATTGAAAACGGACCCGGGGATCGGCCAAGGTATATGAGATGTCCGCAAGCAGTACGCCCACGATGTACAGCGCTGCCCCCAAAAACACCATGGCGCGCACGACGGCAAAATCCTGGGCATTGATGGCGTCGATGGTGTAGCTGCCCAGGCCCGGAATGCCAAAAAAGGCCTCGGCCACCAGGCTGCCCATGAACAGCAGGGGAATGGCCGATACCGCCCCGGTCAAGATAGGCAGCAAGGCATTGCGCAGGACATGGCGGAACAGCACCACGGTTTCAGACAGGCCCTTGGAACGCGCCGTACGCACGTAGTCCTTGCCGATTTCTTCCAGGAACAGGGTGCGATAGAAACGCGCTTCCGGCCCCAGGCGTGCGATAACGGCCACCAGTACCGGCAACGCCAGGAAGCGGATCATGTCGGCGCCCGGCTGATAGCCCGAATAAGGCACCAACTGCCAAACCTTGGCAAACAGCCACTGCCCGGCAATGATGTAGAACAGGCTGGAAATCGACAACAGCACCACGCACAGCACCACACCCCAGAAATCCAGCCGCGTCGCCCGGAAGAACACCAGCAGCAGCGCAAAGACGATACTCGCCGCCATGCCGAGGATGAAACTGGGTATGGCCAGGGCCAGGCTCGGGCCGATGCGATCCCGGATTTCCCGGCCGATATCCCGCCCGGCATCCGACTGGCCGAAGTCCATGACCAGCAAGGGAGCCGAACGCGTGTAGAAAATAGTGTCAGTCAGCTTGGCGCTCCCCTGCGCCTCGGTGTTGTAGAACAATGGCTTGTCATAGCCATGCGCCGTCTTCCACTGTTCGACCGCCTGCTGGCTGATGCGCTGTCCGCCTATGGCCATGCGCGCCATGTCATCGGTGCTGTTGACCCAGAAGAACAGCAGGAAGGTCAGCAGGTTGACCCCGATCAGGATGAGCACGCCATGCAGCAGCCGGCGCAAGGTATAGGCCATCATGATTGCTTGCCTCCGGCGGGCCGAGCCGCCTGATGATCACGGCGACGCAGCGCCCACACGGCCAGCAACGCCCCCAACGCCACCAATACACCGGCCAGCCATAGCGGCCACCATGAGGGCGCATTCCAGCGCGCCACGTGCTCCACGCGCTGCGCCACGTCCACCCGGAGATACGGCAGGTTGTTGCGCACCATCTGGGTGGGCTTGGCGTTGTGCAACCACTGGTGATAGGCGCCGCCGGACATCGGGAAGTAACCGAACATCCAGGGTGCATCACGCTGAAGAATCACGACCATGCGGTCGATCAACGCTTTTTTCTCCGGGCCATCATCAAGGAAACGCATCTGTTCGAACAGGGCATCGAATTCCGGGCTGGCATAGTTGACGGCGTTCTCACCGCCAAAGGCCGCCTTGCCGTTGGGACCGTACAGCATGAAGAGAAAATTCTCGGCATCCGGATAATCCGCCACCCAACCCCACATGAATATCTGCGCGCTGCCATTGCGCATTTTTTCCTGGAAGCGGTTGAAGTCGGTGGCTCGCACCTCCAGTTGCACTCCCAGCTTGGCAAGCTGGCGGCGGTACCAGTCTTCGGCCGGATTGGAACCCACGCCCGTCATGGAATCGTAGAACAGCACCAGCGGCCTGCCGGTTTCGGCATCCCGGCCATCCGGGTAGCCGGCTTCGGCCAGCAGGCGCCTGGCCTCTTCGAGCGACTTGCGCACCGGCTTGCCATCGACGATATCGTAGACCTGCGTATTGATACCGTCCGGGCCGTCGTCATACCCAAGCACGCCCGGCGGCACCGGCCCCTGCGCCACCAATGCCTGGCTGTTCTCGAACAGGGCCACGTATTCTTCCCAGTCGAAGGCGATGCTGATGGCCTGGCGCAGCTTGCGGTTACGCTCGGCCTGTTCCGGGGTGTCCCCCTTGCCCACCACCGGATCGTTCCAGTTGAAGCCTATGTACCAGATCGTCGTCTCCACCGTGCTGGGCAACTGGATGCCGCGTTCGGCGTAACGCGCAGCCTTGTCGGCCGAATCGCCAGCCGCCACGCGCATGGCAACCCCCAGCTCGCCGCGCTCGATCTGCGGCAGGTCGTAATAGCCCTGCATGAACTTGCCTGTCAGCGGGATCGCTTCCTTTTCCATGCTGAACACCGCTCGGTCCACAAACGGCGTCATCTTGCCGCAGTCATCAAGCAGCCCGGCTTCCTGGTCACCGGGCTCGCCTTCGCACGGATAGGGTTCACCCCGGAAATTCGGATTGCGCTGCAAGACATGGCGCCGGTTGCGCAAGGATTCAGCCAGGTAGTATGGCCCGGTGCCCACCGGCCAGCTATCCAGCGACAGGTCACGCTCGGCCATGCCCGGCTGATGATAAAAGCGGTCAGCCTCCCAGGGGACAGGCGCCAGGAAAGTCATGGCCAGCCAGTACTTGAACTGTGGATACTTGCCTTTGACTCGTACGCGCAGGGTATGGTCATCCAGCGCCTCCACCCCGGAAAAACCGTACTGACGCAAATCCAGCCAGGGCTGTTCGCGCCGGTCGGCGGCGGGTTGCTGCTGGCGAAAATCCGCCAGCAGCTGTGCATAAACCTGCTTCAGGCGGGCGCCGTAATCTTCCATGCCTTCGACGTGCTCCGCCATGACAGAGAAAATCGGTGACGCCAACCGGGGATGGGCCAGCCGCCGGAAAGCATAGACATAATCATGCGCAGTCAATTCGCGCGTGCCGGTTTCCGGAAAATCAGGCACACCCGTGACCGTTTTCAGGTCTTCCAGGGCAACCGGCCAATAACGGTAGGCGCCATCTTCGGTGCGGGCAAAAGCCGGATGCGGCTGAAACAGGATGCCCGGACGCAGGCGGATGTCATAAACACTTTCGGCGATGCGATCGCCCGGCGCATCCGGCGGCAGGCGCTGGCCGTCCGCATCGTAATAAACGGGTTCGCTGATGGCCTCGGCGGCACGCGGAATCAGCTCATAGGGACGCTTCAGATAGTGATACCCGTAAAGCGGCTCATAGATGTTGTAGGTATAGGGGGTTTCATCCGTGGCGTAGGATTTCGCCGGGTCCAGCGACTTGGGAGAACGGGAAATAAAAGTGGTGTAGAGCGTATTCTGCTCCATGGCGCCATCGGCATACGGACTGTTCACCGGCGCGTGATCGCACCCCGCCAGCCCAGCCACGGCCGCCAGCGCCGCCCCCCACCGCGCCCACGATGCTCCCATCCCCTTCCCCCTAGAACAGACTGTCACGCCCTGTTTTTATCCTGCAGGCCCTAGCCGGCCGAACAATGCCTGCCGCTCAGCATTTCCCCTGTTGCCAGCAATCATAGCGCCATACCCAGGGGCGTATCGCTCCGCTGTCTGCCCAGATGCCCAGGCCATCGCGCTGCGCCTGCTGCTCCAGCACCAGTACATGCCGGTCGCGCAGGTGCTTGCCCTTGCCTTGCTGGTTGGCCCAGGCATAACCCGCCGCCACCATACGGCGATTGGCGCTATCGTTTTCGCCCAGCATGACATCGCAGACATCGCGCCCGTACTGATCTTCTTCGTAACAGCGCAGCTTCAGGTTCCTGCCGGCCACCAGGCGGTCCAGTTCGCGCCGGGCGGCAACGCCATGCGGCTGGCCGGGACGTGCGGCGCCGTCTCCTGTTTCCGGTGCGTCGATATTTGCCAGGCGGATACGCCGCTGGGGCTCGCCAGCCGGCCGCAAGGTCAGCGTATCGCCGTCCGCGACATGGACGACCTGGCCCTGCAAGTCATAACGGTACTGTCCCTGGGGCAATGCAGGCCAGGACCCGTCTGCCACGGCCGGACGCCTGTCCGGCCCGGCATCCGGCTGCACGACGTCCACTACCCGTTGTACCAGCCCCTGCCAATCCCCACCCACGCACCAGGCCAGAAAAGCCAACAGGAGCGCAACCAGCGACGCGCCACCGGCACGCGGAATCTGCCGCCTGGGCCGGGTATCAGATGAAGTACGGGAGGAAGTTTTCTTGGAACGCATGCCGGCTCGGCCTGTAAAAACGCCATGGCGAGGGTAAGGGAATCGCGGAAACAACGCCAGGTCGGGCGCTCGCACCGTCTTCAGGCAAATGATGATAGCACCACGCCCCGGCATTCCTGCCCCTGCAGGCCATCCCCTTCTTCCAGCCTGAAGGCCTGCCGCCGACAGGGCGCTCCAGGCCGATGCCTGCATGGCGGCCAGACCTCATACCGGCAAGGAACAAACACGCCGGACAAGCCGCATCGCGATTGTCGCGCCACAAACAGCGGCA
Source organism: Kerstersia gyiorum (assembly GCF_048595715.1). Classification (NCBI taxonomy): domain Bacteria; kingdom Pseudomonadati; phylum Pseudomonadota; class Betaproteobacteria; order Burkholderiales; family Alcaligenaceae; genus Kerstersia; species Kerstersia gyiorum. The sequence continues at coordinate 1,346,362 of NZ_CP169556.1, read as the reverse complement.
GCCGGCCCGGAATGCTGCACTGCAGGCAGTGCGCTCCTATAATGACAAGCGAAAACCGAACTGTCGCAGCGCGTCGCCACGGCCCCGCCGAGGCAATACGCTCCCGTTCCCGTTGCTCTCCGCTTTTGGATGGGTCATGTCGTTGCGCTACACACACTGGACCGACACGCGTCGTACGCCACAGAACGACGCGCGCCTGGGCGCGTGCCTGGCTTTCGTAGCTGGCGCGGCGAATGCTGGCGGCTTCCTGGCTGTCGGGCAGTACACCTCGCATATGTCGGGCATGGTGTCGGGCATCGCCGACCACCTCAGCGCCCGCAACCTGGAACTGGCACTGGCCTGCGTCATCGCCATCTGCGCCTTCCTGGCCGGCGCCATCACCACTTCCATCCTGGTCAACTATGCCAGGCGGCGGCGCCTGCATTCGCAATATTCCATTCCCATGCTGCTGGAAGCCGGGCTGCTCTTGCTGTTCGGCCTGATCGGCGCGCAGATCGCCCGCCAGGTCAGTTTCCTGCAACCGCCCACCGTCGTTTTGCTGTGCTACATGATGGGCCTGCAGAACGCGCTCATCACCAAAATCTCCAATGCCGTCATCCGCACCACCCACGTGACAGGCATGGTGACCGACATCGGCATCGAGCTGGGCAAACTGTTCTATATCAATAGCCCCAAGGCCACCGGTCGCGGCCAGGGCCGTGTGGTCGCCAACCGGACCAAACTGGTCCTGCACAGCAAGCTGCTGCTATCCTTCCTGGTCGGCGCCATGACCGGCGCATTCGGCTTCCAGGCCTGGGGCTACTCCATGACGCTGCCGCTGGCTTTTTTCCTGCTGGTGCTCGCCATGCCTCCGCTCTGGAGCGACTTGCGCGTGCGCTGGCGCGTGCGTCATTACCACCCGCACCCCGAACACCCCGGGCCAGCGGCGCCTGACAGCGCCGCCGAACCAGAACCGCCCGCCGTACCGCAAGCCGAATCGCGCCCCTGAGCGCGTCACTCGCAACCCTGGCCGTCGCGGGCCATGCATGGCCGCCGCCATGCCGCAAACCGTTTTCCCATTTCCGAGCACCGCATGCCAAAACAGACCAAGCCGTCCCTGTTCAAACGCTTCGAAGACCTGATCAATCCGTTCCGGCCCGCGCCCGATATCGCTCCGCCTGATTCCGTCGGCGCGTTCTACCGCTTCTACCTGAAACAGGTCTGGCACTGGTTCGCCCTGTTGCTGGTGGTAGGCCTGGCCGGTTCGCTGGTAGAAGTCGCGCTGTTCAGCTTCATCGGCCAGATCGTCGACATGGCGCAGTCCACCCCCAAGGAAGACTTCTTCTCGGTACACGGTCCTGCCCTGCTGACCATGGCAATCATTGCGCTGTTGGTGCGCCCGGTGCTATCCGGCCTGCACAACCTCATCGTGCACCAGACCATCAATCCGAACTTCACCACGATGATCCGCTGGCAGAACCACCGCTATGTCCTGGGGCAAAGCCTGGCCTTCTTCCAGAATGACTTGGCCGGCAGGACTGCCAGCCGCATCATGCAAACGTCATTGGCGCTACGCGATTCCTCGGTGCAGATGGTGGACGCGCTGTGGCGCATGGTGGTGTATTCCGGCAGCGCCATCTATCTGTTCGCTCAGGCAGACTGGCTGCTGACCCTGCCGCTGCTGTTCTGGCTGGCCTGCTACATCGGCATGCTGTCCTATTTCGTGCCGCTTGCGCGACGCCGTTCGGCCGCCTCCGCAGCCGCGCGCGCCAAGCTGCTGGGCCGTATCGTCGACAGTTACACGAACATCAGCACCCTGAAGCTCTTTGCCCATACGCGCCTGGAAGAACAGCATGCCCAGAGCGCCATGGCCGAACAGACCGCCAAGGCGCAAATGTCCGGCCGCGTGATCACCGCCATGGATTTCGCGATTACCAGCCTCAGCGGCATCTTGATCGCCGGGACGGCGGGGCTTGCCATCTGGCTCTGGCACACCGGCCAGGCTTCGCTGGGGGTCATTGCGCTGTCAACCGGGCTGGTCATCCGCATCAATACCATGTCCGGCTGGATCATGTGGGTCGTCAGCGGTATTTTCGAGAACTTCGGCGTGGTGCAGGATGGCCTGCGCACCATCGCCCAGCCACGCTCGGTCGTGGACGTCCCGGATGCCAAACCGCTTACGGTGACCCAGGGCGATATCCGTTTCGACCATGTCCAGTTCCATTACGATGCACGCCACCCGGTATTGCAAGGCGTGGATCTGCACATCAAGCCAGGCGAGAAAATCGGCCTGATCGGTCCGTCCGGTGTCGGCAAGTCCACACTGGTCAACCTGCTGCTGAGGCTCTATGACGTGCAAGGCGGCCGCATTCTGGTCGACCATCAGGATATTGCGCTAGTGCAGCAGGACAGTCTGCGGGAACAGATCGGCATCGTGACCCAGGAGCCTTCGCTGCTGCACCGATCCATCCGCGAAAACCTGCTGTATGGCCGCCCCGGCGCCAGCGACGCAGAATTGCTCCAGGCACTTGCACAGGCCAGCGCGGCCGACTTCGTACCCAAGCTGAGCGATGGCGACGGACGCCAGGGCCTGGACGCCTATGTTGGCGAACGCGGCGTGAAACTTTCCGGTGGACAGCGCCAGCGCATCGCCATCGCCCGGGTACTGCTGAAGAATGCCCCCATCCTGGTGCTGGACGAAGCCACCTCGGCGCTGGACTCCGAGGTGGAAGCGGCCATCCAGGACAGCCTGGACGTACTGATGCGCGGCAAGACGGTCATTGCAATCGCGCACCGCCTGTCCACGATTGCCCGCATGGACCGGCTGGTCGTGCTGAACCAGGGGCATATCGTCGAAAGCGGCACGCATGCGGAGTTGCTGGCCCAGGGTGGCCTGTACGCGCGCCTGTGGGAACGCCAGAGCGGCGGCTTCGTGGCGCAGTCGATAGACGCGACCGAGAGCAGCGACGCCTGAGACAGGCCAATGCCGGGCATCCCGCCCGGCAATCGCCATCTCTGTCTCAGCCATCACCTGGCGTGGCACCAAGCACTTGGCACCGCCCCTTTCGTGCTGCCCGAGGCGGTAGCAAAGGCGCCATACACGCCACCACACCGTGCAGCACATCCACTGAAAAAATCATGAAAATGCCCCCGTGCAGGATAGCCGGGGGCATTTGCCTCATAGCGCCGATGCGCCGACTAGCCTTGCGCCAGCGCTCGCCGGGGATAGACGTCCGTCAGGCAGCCAGGTCAAGGACGACCCGGCCGTTGATCTTCCCGTTGCGCATGCGGTCGAACACATCGTTGACGTTTTCCAGGCGGTCGGAGGCCACGGTGGCCTTGACCTTGCCTTCGCCTGCGAAGTCCAGGGCTTCCTGCAGGTCCAGGCGGGTCCCTACGATGGAACCGCGTACCGTTGTGCCGTTGAGCACCATGTCGAAAATGGAGAGCGAAAATTCACCCGGCGGCAGGCCATTCAGCGCGATCGTGCCGCCACGGCGCGTCATCCCCATGGCCTGCTGGAATGCAATCGGCGACACTGCCGTGACCAACGCGCCGTGCACGCCGCCCACTTCACGCTTCAGATAGGCTGCCGGGTCGGTATTGCGCGCATTGACCGTGACCGTGGCGCCGAGCTTGCGCGCCAGTTCCAGCTTTTCATCATCGACGTCGACTGCCGCGACATTCAAGCCCATGGCCCGCGCATACTGCACGGCCACATGCCCCAGGCCGCCAATGCCGGAAATCGCCACCCATTGCCCGGCCTTGGTGTCGGTCATCTTTAGGCCTTTGTAGACCGTCACACCCGCGCACAGGATGGGCGCGATTTCGATGAAGTCGACATTCTTCGGCAGCAGGCCGACATAGGACGCATTGGCCAGCGCATACTCGGCAAATCCGCCATTGACCGAGTAGCCCGCATTCTGCTGCTTTTCACACAGTGTTTCCCAGCCGCCCAGGCAGTGTTCACAATAACCGCAGGCGGAATACAGCCACGGGATACCGACACGGTCGCCTTCCTTCACGTGCGTCACGCCCTGGCCCACAGCCACCACGTGGCCAACGCCCTCATGGCCAGGAATGAAGGGCGGATTGGGCTTTACCGGCCAATCGCCCTCGACGGCGTGCAAGTCGGTATGGCATACGCCGCAAGCCTCAATCTTGACGAGGATGTCGCCCGGGCCCGGGCGCGGCACTTCCACTTCTTCAATCTGCAGGGGTTGGCCGAAAGTGCGCAGGACTGCCGCTTTCATTGTGCGTTGCATGGATAAGCTCCTTGAACAAACCAGACTCCATCATGGACAAAAGCCCGACGGGGCGCATTGATCCCCGTCATGCCGTCCGCCACAGTCATTTGCGGCGCTTTCCAATGCCGCAAACCACGTGCAGGCGGGCGCCCCCGGGGCCGCAACCCCGGGAACCCTTGCCTGCTGTCATGCCTTAATAGAAGCCCAGTGCGTTCGGGCTGTAGCTCACCAGCAGGCATTTGGTCTGCTGATAGTTCGACAAAGCGACTTTGTGGGTTTCGCGGCCAATGCCGGATTCCTTGTAGCCTCCGAAGGCGGCATGCGCCGGATAGAGGTGATAGCAATTGGTCCAGACGCGGCCTGCCTGCACGCCGCGCCCCACGCGGTAGGCCTGCGAGCCATCGCGTGTCCAAACGCCAGCCCCCAAACCGAAGGACGTGTCATTGGCAATGGCAATGGCTTCGTCCTCGTCCTTGAAAGTGGTGACGGCAGCCACCGGCCCGAAGATTTCCTCCTGGAAGATGCGCATATCGTTCTTGCCCAGCAGCAGCGTCGGGCTGATGTAATAGCCCTCTTCCAGCCCGCCATGCAGCGCGTTGCGCGCGCCGCCGATCAGGCATTCCGCCCCTTCGTTGCGGCCGATGTCGATGTACGACAGGATCTTGTCCATCTGCACCTTGGAAACCTGTGCACCCACCATGGTCTGGCGGTCCAGCGGGTTGCCGGTCTTGATGGATTTCACGCGGGCAATGGCCTTTTCGATGAAGCGTTCGTAGATGGACTCCTGGATCAGGATGCGCGACGGGCACGTGCAGATTTCCCCCTGGTTCAGGGCGAACATCGACAGGCCCTCCAGCGCCTTGTCCAGGAAAGCATCGTCCTTGTCGAGCACGTCGGCAAAGAAGATATTGGGAGACTTGCCGCCCAGTTCCACTGTCGCCGGAATCAGGTTCTCCGCCGCAGCGTGCAGGATGTGGCGACCGACCGGCGTGGAGCCGGTGAAAGCCACCTTGGCGATGCGCTTGCTGGTGGCCAGTGCCTCGCCGGCTTCCTTGCCATAGCCATTGACGATATTCAGCACGCCGGCGGGCAACAGCTCACCGATCAGTTCCACCAGCACCAGGATGGAGGCCGGCGTCTGTTCTGCCGGTTTGAGCACCACCGGGCAACCAGCGGCCAGGGCCGGCGCCAGTTTCCATGCAGCCATCAGAAGCGGGAAATTCCAAGGAATGATCTGGCCGACAACGCCGATGGGCTCCTTGAAGTGATAGGCGACCGTGGTGCTGTCAATCTCGGAAATGGCGCCCTCCTCGGCGCGCAGGCAACCCGCGAAATAGCGGAAGTGATCGACGGCCAGCGGAAGGTCCGCCGCCAGGGTTTCGCGCAGCGGCTTGCCGTTGTCTATGGTTTCGGCGACCGCCAGGCGCTCGAGGTTCTGCTCGATGCGGTCGGCAATGCGCAGCAGGATATTGGAACGTTCCGCAGCGGACGTCCGGCCCCAGGCCGCACGTGCCGCATGGGCGGCGTCCAGCGCCAGTTCGATGTCCTGCGCGTCGGAACGCGGCACACTGGTAAAGGCCTGGCCGGTGATGGGCGAAATGTCCTCGAAGTAATTGCCTGCCACCGGCGGCACCCACTTGCCGCCGATATAGTTTTCATACTTCTTCTTGAACGGAAATTCGACATCCAGTCCCAGCTTCTTCAAATCTGACAGATCCATGCCTCTTCTCCTTTAACGGTTCGGAACCGCACCATGCGGCGCCGCCCTTGTACAGACATGAGCAATTAGCGTGCCAGAAAACGCTTCTCGTTTTCCGCCCTAGCGTATGCGCAGGTTTAAGGCATAATTTGCTTATGACGTTCCGCAGCCCAGGCAGGCTGCAACGCCGCAATCCGCGACACTGCAACACATTCCGCGACAACAACTGTCGCAGAATGCGACACTGTTTCAGGGGAGGCTGTAGAGATGACGTTCCATTTCGCCACTGCACCACAAGCCGAGCCATCGTCGGCGCCGGTGCTGCGTTCCTGGCAGCGCTGCATGGCGCGGGAATCCGATATGCAGCCGGATCCCGTGATGCTGGTGCGCGGCGAGCTGAACGTGCGCCTGGCCCAGCATGCCAGTCTGCTGCAGGCAGCCCAACCCGAAATCGACACGCTCTCCAACACGGTGGGCCGCCATGCCGGCATTGTGCTGCTGGCCGATGCCACCGGCGTCATCCTCCAGACGGCAGGCAACGCCAGTTTCCTGCAACAGGCCGAAAGCGTGGCCCTGCAACCCGGCGTCAGCTGGGCCGAGCAGCACCGAGGCACCAATGCCATCGGAACGGCCTTGCTGGAAAACACGCCGGTACGCGTCCATGGCGCCGAACACTATCTGCACTGCAACCGCATCCTGAGCTGCCACGGCGCCCCGGTGTGGTCCCCGCGCGGTGACCGCATGGGGGTGCTGGACATTTCCGGCGCCGCATCGCAATTGCATGACTACGCACTGGGGCTGGCCTCGCTGTGCTCGCGTCTCATCACCAACCGCATGATGCAGCAAAGCCTGGCCGGCCGCGAGTTGCTGGTATTCCAGCGCCAGCCTTCGCTGCTTGAATCCACCGAACGCGCCATGCTGCTGCTGGACGACGGCCATATCGTCGGCGCCAATGACCTGGCCCTGACACTGCTGCGGGCATCCTGGCAGGACCTGCTCGACCAACCGGCGCAACAGTGGGTCGGAGACTGGCGCCAGTTGGGGCAGGATGCCGCAGAATTGCGCTCGCCGCTGGGGGAACGCTTCTACGCCTGCCTGTTTCGCACCGGCAAACGGGTGGCCAGCACCTTACCGGCTGCTGGCAACGCTGCCCACAATGCCGGCAGCCGCAGCGACAGCAGCCAGTACAAGCCCGCCCCCACGGAGGCGCGAACGACATACGGCCAGGACGCGGCCTTATCCAGCACGGAAAGCACATCTGCCGAGCGGGAGCAAATGCCGACACCGGCGGCGCCCGCCGCCAAGGAAGAACGAGCCGTCACACCGCGCCGCCATCCGGCCCTGTCTGCCGACCTGGCGCTGGACCCGCAATTGGTGTCACGTTTCGATGCAGTGCGCCGCGCCTTTGACGGTGGCCTGGGTGTATTCCTGCACGGGGAAACAGGTGCGGGCAAGGAAATTTATGCTCGCCGCCTGCATGCCGCGAGCCGCTGGCGCGACGGCCCGTTCGTCGCCGTGAACTGCGGCGCCCTGCCTGAATCGCTGATCGAGGCCGAACTGTTCGGCTACGAAGCCGGGGCCTTTACTGGTGCACGCCGCAACGGCGCCCGGGGCCGGCTACGGGAAGCGGATGGCGGTGTCTTGTTCCTGGATGAAATCGGCGACATGCCGCTGAGCCTGCAAACCCGCCTGTTGCGCGCCCTGCAGGAACGCGCCGTGCAACCTCTGGGATCGGACCGGCTGGTGCCGGTGGAATTCGGTCTGATCAGCGCGACCCATCGCGACATCGGCACACTGGTGCAATCCGAACAGTTCCGCAACGACCTTTTCTACCGCCTGCACGATCTGCGCGTGAACCTGCCGCCATTGCGGGAACGCCCGGACTTGCGCAGCTACCTGTGCAGCGCGCTGCGCGCCACAGCGGGCGACGCCATGCCCCTGACCCTGGATGACAGCGCCCTGGACCGCCTGAGCGCCCATGCCTGGCCCGGCAACTACCGCGAACTGCATGCCTTCCTGCGTACCCTGAGCGTGATGAGTGCGCCGGGCAGCGTCATCCGGGCCGAAGATGTTTCTGCGTTCCTGCAAAGCACGGTCCTGCCTGCCAGCCCCGCTACGACAGGCCCTGGTGCAACGCCAAGCGCTCCCCCACATGCCGCCGCCGGCTTCAATCCCAGCCCGGTCGGCGGTCCAGCCACGACCGACAAAGTCGACGTCCCTGCCACGGCGGCAGCATCCCACGTGCAGGCCACCGGCGCCAGCGGCCTGCGCCAGGCCACCATTACCATGATCGAGCAGGCCCTGGCGGCCTGCAGCGGCAACGTCACCCAGGCGGCGCGCCGCCTGGGCATCCATCGCAGCACCATCTACCGCTACCTGGAGCGCCATCCGCGCGCCACCTTGCGGCCGGGCTTCGCCCGCTAGGCCGGCCGTTTTCCGGTGCGCGGCAAGCGTCCGGCCTGCACCCGCGTGCGCACGGTCTGGCCCAGGGCCGGCAGCACAAAGCAGCCTTCGACTTCTACCTGGTGACCGAGCACGTGCGCGCAGTCTCGCGCGACCACCTGGGTCAGCATTTCCACATCACGAACCAACCGGTGCCCGATGAATGCGCGGATATAAGCGCCCAGCGAGAACACCTCCAGAAAGCGTGTCCGGCTGCGATAGCGGATACGCAGGCATGAACCAGCGCCCGGATTGCGCGAAGCCGGGCATAGTTCAGGCAGCACCAGTTCATGCTCCTGCCAGGTACGCAGCATGGGCGCAGGATTGGCGATGGTCTTCAACACGGCGCCGGTATCCGGCGTCCGGTAATCCCCAGGCGAAGACGGAACCAGGGTATGGTCAACCTGCACATCGGCTTGATCGTTCATGACGCATCTCCAGGGCAAACAGGCATGGCGGCTGGCGCACTGCGGCGTCGCCCTATCTGCATGAAAGGCAGCCAGGCCAGTGCTGCGGCAATCAGGAACTTGCCGATGACATCCGCATAGATGATCTGCGCCATGTCATAGGCGCTCATGGCGCCGGCAAACGCCAGCAGCGTGAATGCGGTACTGTCCAGCGGCACGCTGACGGCATTGCTGGCCAGAACACGGGCATGCCAGCGCCGATGACGCAGGCGCTGGAACATGGCAGTATCCGCCAGCTCCCCAGCCAGCACGGCGGCAAAGGATGCCAACAGAAAGCGCGGGGCCAGATGGGCGATGAACTGTCCATACACGGTCGTGACCAGCAAGGCCATGGCAATGGCCGCGTAAACCGTCGGCAAGCCATAGCCATGCAGACGGTCGCGCAAGGTGAAGACTGCAGCGAAAAAAATGGAACCGATACTGAACAGGCCGAACCAGGGCAGCTCGATGAAGCTATCCAGAAATACGTTGGCCAGCAAAATGGCGCAAACGTACGCAGCCAGCCAAAGGGCGCGCAACATGATGGAGACTCCTAGCCCGCCACCGGAAAATGGTCCGGCGCGGCGCGAAACAGGAACAGCGCGACAGAGGGCGAGAGCCCAAGCCGCAGAACATGCATTCTAGCGCAAGCGCCCTGCGGCCACCGGCTTGTAACCAGATTCCATCCCGCCCCTGGCCTGGGCGGGCCTCATGCTACGATCCGGCACAGGCCAGCCGTCTGTGCTGGCCCGTCTGCCGGCAGCCTGGCCGTTCGCTCGTTCCTGACGCGATGCGCCCAGGCTGCCTGGCTCGTTATTACTGTCCCCTGCTTCCGCTACTGACTTCCTTTTTCATGGCTCAATCAACGCTCGACAGACTTGCGCTGGCCGCCACCCTGGCCTTACTGGTCATCATCAGCTTCCTGACGCTGGCCTCCCCTGGTTCCCTGCCGCGCGTGGCCGGCGGCGACAAAGTGCATCATGCCCTTGCCTTCGCTGCCCTGGTCTTTCCTGTTGTCGTGGCGCGCCCTGCCTGGGCGCTGCGCGCTTTCATCGGTGCGGTCGCGTACGGCGGCCTGATCGAACTGGTGCAGCCCAGCTTCGGACGCGCCGGGGAATGGGCCGACCTGATCGCCGATACGATAGGCGCTGCTGCCGGTGTCGTCCTGGCCTGGCTGACGCGCTGGGTACTGCCCATCCGCAGCAACGTTGCCTGAACACTTTCCGACCAGGCATGGCGTAGCCCAAGGCACACGCTTTGGCTCCCCCCCCCCCCAGGCTTACGGCCCCAAGCGGCAAGCGGCAAGAATAGAACAAAAAGGCGATCCGGCTTTTATTGCCCGGACCGCCTTCTTTTTTACCTGCTGCCTGTGTGGCAAGCCTGATTGAGTCTGTCTGATGAAGGCCGCCTCATGAAAGCGCCCCCATGGAACCGACTTCATAAGGCCTGCTTTATGGCCCCCGCACCATTGAACACGCCTTGGCAGTTAGGCCTCGGGGCGCTGGCCTGACTGGCCAGCGCCAACCACCTCAATAGCCCGAAGTTTCCTTGGCTACCTTGGCTTTGCCCGACGCGCCGCTCTCGGCGGCTTCTTCCTGCGCTTCGAACAGAACACCGCCCAGAGCCGCCACCAGGATCATGAACCCTGTGCCCAGGAGCCAGGAAAAATACCATGGCCCGTAGTCGCCCAGCACGATCGCCAGAAGGATGACGATCACTGCGAGAACTCCGGCCACGATGAAACGTGCAAGTACCGACATGTCCGCCTCCTTAAAAAGCGTGGTGAGAGTTTTCGACCTGCTTGGCATCCACCTTGCCGCGCATCACCCAGAACGCCCAGCTCGTGTAGCAGATGATGAGCGGCATGAAGATCACGGTAAAGCCCAGCATCCAGCCCTGCGTGACAGCACTCGCACCGGAGTTCCAGACCGTCAGGCTATGCGACGGATTGGTCGACGAAGGCATCATGAACGGGAACATCGCTGCGCCAGCCGTGCCCAGCACGCCAACCCAGGCCAAGGCCCCCAGCCACCAGCCCAGCAGGTCACGGCGCGCGCGCAATGCCAGCAGGCCCAGTATGACGCCGATATAGGTCAGCGCCGGCAGGAGCCACAGCACGGGGTACTGGCTGAAGTTGGCCAGCAGGCCGCCAGGCACGCGTTCCACCGTCTGGTGCAAAGGCGTCTGCGCCGCCGCAAAATCCGGGCTCTGCACGATGCGGAAACCATCCATGCCCGAAACCCAGAAACCACCGATGGTGAACAGCACCAGCGCGACCACGCCGCCCCACAGCGAGGCACGGCGTGCACGCACCGCCACTTCACCCGCGCTGCCGCTCATCAGCATGGCGCCGCCCATGTAGATGGACATGGACACCGATACCAGGCCGCAAAGGATGGCGAACGGATTGAGCAACTCCAGGAAACTACCGGTGTAATAGGACGTCAGGCGCCAATCGAAATGGAACGGGACGCCCTGCAACACGTTGCCGATAGCTGCGCCGAAAATCAGCATGGGCACGAAACCGGACACGAACAGGCTCCAGTCCCAGGCGTTGCGCCAACGTTCGGACGGCATCTTGCTGCGGTACTCGAAACCCAGCGGACGCACGATCATGCTCCACAGCAGCACCAGCATCACAATATAGAAGCCGGAGAAGGCAGTGGCATAGACCAGCGGCCAGGCAGCGAAGATCGCGCCGCCGCCCAGGATGAACCAAACCTGGTTGCCGTCCCAGTGCGGGCCGATGATGTTGAGCGCCACACGGCGTTCGGCATCGGTGCGTCCGACAAAGCGCAGCAGCGTGCCTACCCCCATATCCATGCCGACCATGACGGCCAGCCCGATCAGGAGTACGCCCAGCAGCACCCACCAGACCACTTTCAGTACGAGATACATCTCCATGACGGAATCTCCTTGATCTCAGGACGCAACGGCTGGCGCCGGTGCGATGGACTGGGTGGACGTCTCGGGCTCGGGGTCGTCAGGCCCCTTGCGGATGGACCTCAGCATGAGGAAGATCTCGATCACCGCGAAGATCGTATAGATCACGACAAAGCCCACCAGGGAGACGATCATGTAGGTCAGGCTGTGCGTGGATGCCGACAGCCAGGTCGGCAGCACCTCATAGACCGTCCAGGGCTGGCGGCCCACTTCTGCAACCAGCCAGCCCATCTCACAGGCCAGGAACGGCACGGGAATCATCCAGACCGCGCCACGCAGGAACCAACGGTAATGATGCACCTTGTTGGCCAGGGTCAGAATGATGGCCAGCAGGAAGTAGCCCAGCATCAGCAGCCCCAGCGCCACCATGACACGGAACGACCAGAAGATCAGCCAGACCTCGGGAATCGTGTCCTTGGCCGCCTTGTCGATATCGGCTTGCGTGACACGCGACACATCGCCGTCAGGGGCATAGCGTTGCACCAGGAAACCATAGCCCAGGTCGGCCTTGTGCGCTTCGAACTGCGCCAGCGCCTCGGCATCCGTCGGATCGGCGCTCAGGCGTTCCATCGCCTTCAATGCCGGAATCCCGCCCTGGATCCTGAGCTTGGCCCGTTCTTCCAGCACATCGGCCGCGGGTACGGTGCCATCGAGCGAGTGCGTCACCAGAATGGACAGCATGGCCGGAATCTTCAGCGCCCACAGATTGCGCTGTTCTTCCTGTGACGGGAAAGCGATGGCGTTGAAAGACATCGGCGCTTCTTCAGTTTCCCACAGGGCTTCCATGGCCACCAGTTTGGTCGGCTGCGCATGCGCGCCCACGAAACCCAGTGCATCGCCCAGCGTGAGCACGCCCGCCGTCCCCAGCACGCCAAACAGCGATGCAATGCGGAAGGAACGCTTGGCCAGGTCCATATGCCGGTTGCGCAGCATATAGAAGGCACTGACGCCACAGACGAAAATCGCCGCCGTCACGTAACCGGCCAGCACCGTATGCACGAACTTGGCCTGCGCATCGGGGTTGAAAAACAGGTGGAAGAAGCTTTCCAGCTCCATACGCATGGTCACCGGGTTGAACGCGGCGCCCTGCGGACTTTGCATGAAGCTGTTGGCCACCAGAATCCACAGCGCGGACAGGTTGGAACCCAATGCGACCAGATAGGTCACGACCAAGTGCTGCGCCCGGCTCAGCTTGTTCCAGCCAAACACCATCAGCCCGATGAAAGTGGACTCCATGAAGAAGGCCATCAGCCCTTCCACGGCCAGCAGCGCGCCAAAGGCATCGCCCACGAAGCTGGAATAGAAGGACCAGTTCGTGCCGAACTGGAACTCCATCGTCAGGCCGGTCGCCACACCCAGCGCAAAGTTAATCATGAACAGCTTGGCCCAGAACTGGGTCATGCGGCGATAGACTTCCTTGCCCGTGGCCACATACACCGTCTCCATGACGGCGATGAGAATGGACAGTCCCAGGGTCAGGGGGACGAACAGGAAGTGATAAAGCGCAGTTGCCGCGAACTGAAGCCGCGACAAATCGACCACTGCATCATCTACCATCACGTTTACTCCTTGTGATAAAGGATCCCGGAAAAGGCGGGACCGGCCCGGCCCGGAAGCTGCTGCCGGTACTTACCTAAAAGGCGCGAGCCAATTACCGGCCCGCGCCCTTCCTGGATGCCTAGGATCAAGACCTCTGCTTGCCGGTATTACCGGGGCAGCAGATTGGTCCTGGCCAGGTCAATGACGTTGCTCATCTTGCCATCCATGACAGCACGCAAGCCCCACAGGCTGAAGCCCTTGACCTGTTCGATACCGATCGTGGGCGGCATGACCAGCTCCTGCTTGGCCGTCACGACGTCCAGCAACGCCGGGCCGTCATGGGCCAGCACTTCCTTCACGGCCGCTTCCAGGTCGCCCGGATCTTCCACGCGCACGGCATGGATGCCCACGGCACGCGCCACGGCAGAGAAATCGGGGTTATCGAGATCCACTTCCGTGTCGATGAAGCCCGCCGCCTTCATTTCCAGCGCCACGAAACCCAGCACGCCGTTATTGAAAACAACAATCTTCACCGGCAGGTTGCGGTGCTTGACCGTGATGAGGTCGCCCATCAGCATGGAAAAACCGCCGTCGCCGGAGAAAGTCACAACTTGCCGGTGCGGCTGGCATGCCTGGATGCCGATGGCCTGCGGCAGCGCATTGGCCATGGAGCCATGCGTCAACGAACCGATCAGACGGCGCTTGCCGTTCATTTTCAGGTAGCGTGCCGCCCATACCGTGGCCGTGCCGACGTCCGCCGTGAACACGGCATCTTCATCCGCGTGCTGGCTCAGCAGGCTGGCCAGGTATTGCGGGTGAATGGGCGGCTTGCCGGCGGTGCCCTGTGCCAGTTCGTCCAGGCCTGCGCGCGCGTCCTTGTAGTGCGCCAGCGCGGCATCCAGGAACTTGCGGTCGGTACGTGCTTTCAGCTTGGGCAGCACGGCTTCGATGGTCAGCGCCACATCGCCCACGATGCCCAGGTCGAGCTTGGCACGGCGGCCCAGGCTTTCCGGACGAATATCCACCTGGACGATCTTGCAATCGGTAGGCAGGAACTGCTTGTACGGGAAGTCGGTGCCCAGCATCAGCAGCGTGTCGCAATGATGCATGGCGGCATAGCCCGAGGAAAAACCGATGAAGCCCGTCATCCCAACGTCGAAGGGATTGTCGTACTCAACGTGCTCCTTGCCGCCCAGTGCGTGCACGATGGGGCTTTTGAGCGCATCGGCCAGCAGCAGCAGCTGGGCATGCGCACCCGCGCAGCCACGGCCCGCGAAAATCGCCACCTTGGACGAATCGTTGAGCAGGTCTGCCAGCGCGGTGATTTCCTCATCGGCGGGCGTGACCTTCGGCTGCGGCGGCAGCAGGCCGCGACGCGACGTCACGCTCTTGCGCGGCGAGGCCTGCAGCGCTACGTCGCCCGGCAGCACCACCACGGCAACCCCGCGCTTGCCGACGGCCGCGCGGATGGCATTGTCCAGCACATAGGGAATCTGGCTGGCGTCGGACACCAGTTCGCAGTAGTGACTGCACTCGCGGAACAGTTCCTGCGGATGCGTTTCCTGGAAATAGCCGCTACCGATTTCGGCTGACGGGATATGCGCAGCAATGGCCAGCACCGGCGTGCGGCTGCGATGCGCATCGAACAGGCCGTTGATCAGGTGCAGGTTGCCAGGACCGCAAGAGCCGGCACAAACCGACAGTTCGCCCGTGATCTGGGATTCGCCGGAAGCCGCGAACGCCGCCACTTCCTCGTGGCGCACACCGACCCACTCGACATCTTTCTGCTGGCGCAACGCTTCGGTCAGACCGTTCAGGCTATCGCCAACGATCCCATAGATACGCTTGACGCCGCCTTCCGCCAGCGTGCCAACTACATACTCAGCAACATTCTTGATACTCATGGCAACCCTCAGATGAATTCCAGATTAAGCGTGGCAGCCGTCGACTTGCGGATTTCGCGGCAAGCATCGGCGTCCGTCTTCAGATCCACCCCATAGGTCGGGATGATGGTCTTCAGCCTGGGCAGCCAGCCATCGTCAGTCAGTTTGTCGGCAAAGCACTTCTGCAGCACTTCCAACGCAATGAAGGCGGCGGTCGAAGCGCCGGGCGAAGCGCCCAAGAGCGCGGCCAGCGACTTGTCGCCGGAAGCGATCAGCTCGGTGCCGAACTCCAGAACGCCTTCCTTCTCGGTGCCCGGCTTGATGATCTGCACACGCTGGCCCGCCACGGCGGTCGTCCAGTCCGGCGTCTTGGCATTGGGATAGAACTGGCGCAGCATCTCGAACTGATCCTTGGCGCTTTGCAGCACTTGGGAAATCAGGTATTCACTGAGTTGCCAGTTGTCCTTGGCCACGTCCAGCATGGGCAGGATGTTGCCCGGACGCACCGAGCGGAACAGGTCGGTCAGCGAACCATGCTTCAGGAAGCGCGTCGAGAAACCCGCATAAGGCCCGAACAGCACGGATTTCTTGCCGCCGATCACGCGCGTATCCAGGTGGGGTACGGACATGGGAGGCGAACCATGCGGCGCCTTGCCATAGACCTTGGCGTGGTGGCGTTCGCTGATGCTATCGACATCGCAACGCAGCCAGATGCCGCTGACCGGGAAGCCGCCGTAGCCGTGGCCTTCGGGAATATCGGACTTCTGCAGCAGTTCCAGCGCACCACCACCGGCACCGATGAACACGAACTTGGCTGTCAGGCTCTGGCGCTCGTGCGTTTTGGTGTCCTTCAGATCGACGCGCCAGCTACCATCGGCTGCGCGCTTCAGGTCGTCGACATGCTTGAAGTAGTGCACCGAGGCGTCGGGCTGGGCGCTGAACTGCTTGATCAGCAGGTGCGTCAAGGCACCGTAATCCACATCCGAGCCAGTGATAATGCGCGTAGCGGCAACCGGATCGTCACCCGTGCGGCCTTCCATGATCAGCGGCGCCCATTCTTCGATCTGCTCGGGATCTTCGCTGTACTCCATGCCGTGATAGCAATGGTGCGCGGACATTTCCTTGAAACGCTCACGCAGGTAGGCCACGTTGTCCTTGCCCCAGACGAAACTCATGTGGGGACAAGGGTGGATGAAAGCCTGCGGGTCGGGAATAGCCCCCTTCTTCACCAGGTAGGACCACAGCTGGCGCGACAGGTCGAACTCGGTATTGACTTCCAGCGCCTTGGAAATGTCCACTGTGCCGTCCGCACGGGCCGGGGTGTAGTTCATTTCGCAATTGGCTGCGTGACCGGTGCCCGCATTGTTCCAGCCATCAGAACTTTCCTGAGCGCAATCGCCCAATGCTTCGACGATCACGATTTTCAGCGAAGGCTCGAGTTCCTTCAGGACCGTGGACAGCGTGGCGCTCATGATGCCGGCGCCGATCATGACGATATCGGCACTTTCCGGCAGGTTCACATTATTCGACATATCTATCATTCCTCGTCAGTTGCCGGCCTTGGCCGGTGCGAACAGCACCTTGGCATCCTGGGCCAGAATCACATAGGCCCGGCGCCAGGGGTCGTTCCCGATCAGGCGCCAGCGATGCCCGCCGCCCGTCGTATCTTCAGCCCAGAGCACATCGCCCGGGGACAATTGAAAATGTTCTCCGCCGCGCGTTTCGAATTCCAGCGTGCCACTCAGCGTAAGCACGAACTGATGCGCCGGCGCTTCATGCCAATCAAAGCTGCCGCCCTCGCTGGTTTCACGAAACGAAATACTGACTGCCCCGGCCACGGCGCTAAGGGTGTCGCCGCGCTCGCCCTTGGGCAGATCAATCAAACCTTCTTCGAAATACGACTGGCCGTCAGCGCCAGTAAAAAGGTGAACACAACGGATCATTGAAAATCTCTCCTTGCCAACAAAGTGTCTATCGAGTGCGTCTACGCTTTCCCATGCCATCCCTGCACGGCAAACCATGGGAAAAAACAGAGCAAGCCCAGGCTGCCAGACGTGGCTGCAGGCGCCTGAGCGCCCGCCTGCCTTGCCCGCCGCCCGCCCCGATTTCAGGACAGGCGGCCTGGAACACCTCGCGCCGCACGCCCGCACCGGGGCCAGCGCTGCGACGCGCAGGTTCACACCAGCCTTACAGCCACTCGGACACCACCACGATGCCAAGCGTCATCGTCACCAGCGATACCAGCGTGCTGAGCAGCACGGTGGAAGCTGCCTCGTCCTTGTAGACGTTGTTGGCCACAGCCAGCGCCGGCGTCGCCGTCGCCGTCGGCAGGATGCCGATGATGAAGGCCGACTTCAGCAACATGCCTTCCAGGCCCAGCGCCAGGCCGACGCCCAGGATCACTGCCCCTTGCAGGATATTTTTGATAATGACGTTGAACACAATCTCGGAGCGCAGATTCATCTTGATGCCCGACAGGAACAGGCCCAGGAAGAAGAGCGCCACGCCGCCAGCAGTCTTGCCCAGTTCGTTGAGCGAGTTCTTGATGACATCCGGCACTTCCACGCCAGCGATTGCCAGCACAGCACCCAGGATGGGCAGGAACACCAACGGCTGCGACAAGGACTTGCCGAACGACTTCCAGGCGCTTTGGCCCTTGTTGCCGCCACCGATCATCATCAGCGCAATGGGCAGGATGATGACGGTATAGATCAGGTTGCCGATCACCATGGCGATCAAGCCGGACGAACCCACGGTTGCCAGCAGGATGGGAGGACCACAGTAGGCCATGTCAGGAAAAGACGCCGAGAGGGCCTGCATCGTTGCATCGGCACGGTTGTGCTTGTAGACCACCTTGCCGACGACATAGGCCACGACATAAGCCAGCACCAGACCGGCCGCCATGGCAAGCGCGAAGTCTGCATTGAGGATGGAGGAAGGCGAAGAACTCAACGCCGCCAGGAACAGCGCGATAGGCAGCGCGATTTTGACGACAAAATCGGCGAATGCCTGCGAATAATCTCGCTTGATGAAGCCATACTTACCGGAAAGCCAACCGACGGCCCCCCCGACAACAATAGGCCCCAAGGCCGCCATAATAATCTGCGTCAACATTCTTACACTCTCCTGCGTTTCTGAATAGGCAAAAAACCGGGTGCCGAAAAACCTGCAGTTCCTTATGGACGCAAGGGCGCCCTCATTACCGGAAAACAATCAATAAAAAACCTCATCATGATGGCGTGCCAACATGACAGAACGACAATTCAGCATTGCTGGTTGTTTGCATTTCGCCTGTGAAACACACAGCCATTCACCGAAGACACACGCAAAGAAACCCCCATGTGAAATTCACACAGGCAATAATGTTCATTACGGACAAGACTTAACAACCCGACCAGACTGTGCAAAAATACTATCGGCAATTACGCTTAATACTCTGCTTCGGCCCGAGGGCCGATGAATTGAGTCTTCTGGCGCCGTTCCTTCGAGAACCCGGCGCCGTCATCTGGACTGCTGACGGTGTCAGCCCCGGCTGACTTCCTCGACATGCACCGTCGTCGGCGCTGAGGCGAAGAAGGGGCTGATGATGGCGCGCCACGCAGGGAACGCGGGCGATTCCCGGAAACCCACCATGTGGTCTTCCAGCGTCTCCCATTTGATCTGCAATTGATATTGTTCGGGTGACTCTATTGCTCGGCGGACGCTATAGCCCAGAAACCCCTTGGACTTGGCAATGATGGTATCTGCACCCTGCTTGATTGCCGCTTCGAAATCGGCTTGCTGACCAGGGTGGATATGAATCGTGGTGACTTCGTAAATCATGTTCGCCCTCGGGGTTTCAGATCTTTCTCACTATAACTTATCCCAACCGACAAAACGTAAATCTTTATTGCAGATACCGGCCAAACGCGTAGTTTGCCTGGCAATCGTTGTTTTATTCCAGTCAAGAAATGATAACCTCGTTTTTCATCAGAGATTCACAATCATTCTCAGGGAAAACCACGAAATAGTCGTATTTGCTGAAATAAAAATAGTCCATGACAAAGCAAGGAGCCATTTGATTTAAATCAACTGAATTGCAAAAAAGATGAATTATCAAATGCGTGTGAATCGCACTTAATTGCGAAGACGAAATCAATGGCGCACCGCTGGCGCCAAAAAGCAACGGGGGTGACGGCCTATGCCGTCACCCCCGTTGCTTGTCATTCTGTGGTCGGGGCGACATGATTCGAACATGCGACCCTCTGGTCCCAAACCAGATGCGCTACCAGACTGCGCTACGCCCCGACTAAGAAAGAGATTGTATCCTAAATCACGGCAAACTCACACAGGCAGTACGTCCTGCGGCCTCCGCCATGTATGAACAGTGATCAAATCTGCCCACGGCGCTGGCGCACGGCAGCGGCAAGCGTTTCCAGCACCCCTTCCGTCTGCCCCCAGCCCAGGCAGGCATCGGTAATAGAAACGCCGCGCTGCAGCGAGACACCAGGTTTGAGGTCTTGCCGCCCTTCCTCCAGATTGCTTTCCAGCATGATGCCAGTAATGCGCTGGTCGCCAGCGGCGATCTGCGCCGCGAGATCCGCAGCAACGTCGATCTGGCGTTGGTGTGATTTGTTCGAATTCGCGTGCGAGCAGTCCACCATGACCTGCTCACGCAGGCCGGCCTTGCGCAACACTGCGCAACATGCCTCGATACTGGCAGCATCGTAGTTCGGGCCCGGCTTGCCACCACGCAGAATGACATGCGCATCCTCATTGCCGCGGGTTTCGAAGATCGCCGCCACACCCATCTTGGTCATACCAATGAACGCATGGCTGGAACTGGCCGCAACAATCGCGTCCGCCGCCACCTGCACGCCACCATCGGTGCCATTCTTGAATCCGATGGGGCAGCTCAGGCCCGACACCAGCTGGCGATGGCTCTGACTTTCGGTCGTCCGGGCACCGATCGCACCCCAGGCAATCAGATCGGCAATGAACTGCGGACTAAGCAAGTCCAGGAATTCAGTACCGACTGGCAAGCCCAGCTGCGCGATTTCCAGCAGCAGTTTACGCGCACGGCGCAAGCCTTCATTGATGCAGAAGCTCCCATCCAGGCGCGGATCGTTGATGTAGCCCTTCCAGCCCACCGTCGTACGCGGCTTTTCGAAGTACACGCGCATAACGATCAGCAAGTCATCGCGAAAGCGCTCAGCAGCCCCCTTGAGCAGGTGTGCATACTCCATGGCCTGCCCATGGTCATGGATAGAACATGGCCCGACCACTACCACAGGACGGTCATCGCGGCCATGCAGAACATCGGCAATAGCGTCCCGCGCCTGCTGCACAGAATGGTGCGCGGATTCCGGCACGGGCAATTCGTCTTCCAGCAGGGCGGGCGAGATCAGGGGGCGCACGGCGCTGATGCGTACATCATTGATGCGCAAGGCATCCTGCGTCACCGGCGCGGTTTCGACGGCGGCATCAGGCAGCGTGGCGGTATGACTGCTCACAGGGCTTCTCCGGTAGGAAATTGATGGCCCGTTTGCTCTCGGGCCCGACCCCGTGATTATCGCACTGCAACATCAAAAAATTACGCAGGACTCGCGCCACGACTATCGCGATGAGGTCCTGCTTGCATCGAAATGCTCGGCGGCCGCCAGCAAAGCGCCAAAATCGCTGCCGCACAGCAAGGGACGCAGCGCCTCGAACTTTTCCTCGCTCCAGCGATAGATGCCCAGCGCCAGGACGGACTCCACCGTTGCCGCCGCAAAGCGCTGCCGGATGGGCACAGCCGGGTTGCCCGCTACCACGGTATAGGGAGCCACGTCCTTGGTCACGATCGCCCCGGATGCAACGACAGCCCCTTCCCCTATCGTCACGCCCGGCATGATCATGGCCCGCATACCTATCCAGGCGCCGTCGCCGATGGTCGTATCGCCCTTGCCCACATAGGCCTGCTCCAGCGTTTCAACAAAAGGGTACAGGCTGAACCAATCCATGCGATGGGTATGGTTACCCCCCATGAGGATCACCGCTTGCGCGCCGATACAGACATAATCGCCGATATACAGCTGATCTATGGGCCAAAGCGGGTCCCAGGCCTGCAGGCTGTATTCGTCGCCATACAGGTAGCGCACCACGCTTTGCTCGAAAGAACCGCTCCAGGCGTCGCTGTAGTAGCTATGGGTGCCGCGGATGTGGATATTCGGGTTCCGTACGCTCTCGTGCAGATACTCGACCCTGGACCAGTGCTTGGAAGGCGTCATACCGTTTTCCTGCTTCATGATGACGCAGCGAATAAAGCCTCGCTGCATGGCTGGCGCACCGCATGCCCCAGAGCTGCCTGAGTGGGGGCGGAGGGGTGGGCCCGAGGCCGGAACGGGTGCAGACCGAGGCCAGGCCAAGCCTGTACCGGCCCGGCTTTGCCAACGCGGCCAGGCAGCCTCAGAAACCCGGGCTCGCCGACTGCTGGTTGCGCAGGAACTCGATGCGCGCCTGGCTCCAGGCCGGATCATGCAATTGCAACTTGGTGCCCGACACCGACAGAACGGCCTGCTGCCTCATCGAGCATCCCATGCCGGGATTATCGCTGGGTGATTCGCACCATTCCTGCTTCATCGAATTGGGCGCATTGGATGGCTCGCCATAGCGGGTCACCGCACGCTGCGCCATCGCAGCCTCATTGCTTTGCGTCCAGGGAATTTCATAGATGATCTGCGACACGGCCAGCGGATCGGCAGCATTGACGGGCACCCTGGGTTCGAAATGCACCAGAAGCTTTTCATTGCCGGCTTCATACACCAGATAGGATGGCAACTTGGTGCCAGTCACCGGATTCACCGACGGATAAGGGTCAGACTTCACCGCATCGGCGGCAATATTGAAATGCCTGGCCATGACCTGACGCACTGCGTCCAGGCCCATGCCCGTCTTCACGCCCGCCACATCGAACTCGCGCGCGTCCACGGAACGCGGCTGCGCCGACACGGAAAAAACTGCCAGCAAGCCGGCAGCGGCGAACAAGGGAAAGAAATAGGAACGTCGCACGAAAACTCCTAGGAAGTGGCTCGGATCGACCATGAAACTGGCCTGTGCACATGACCAGCCGCTGCCGCCGCGTGCGGAAGCGTCAAGGAAATTGTAGTCAAGAACGCCAACCTTCGTTTTCCCGTCCCGACTTGCCCGGTTTGATGGCCTTGCGACTGCTGCCAGGGTGCGAATCAACATGCGGCTGGTGCGCGCCGGCCACCCGGCGCACATGGCCAGCACACCTGCGCCATACCTATTGCATGAACCAGCCGTGGCTGACGACCAGCGACTGTCCGGTCAGCGCATTGCTGCTGGCACCGGCAAAAAACAGCACGGCCTCGGCGACATCCGCAGTCGTCGTGAATTCGCCATCGACAGTGTCCTTGAGCATGATCGTCTTCACGACCTGCTCTTCGGTGATCCCGAACTCCTGGGCCTGCTCCGGAATCTGCTTGTCGACCAGCGGCGTACGCACAAAACCGGGGCAAACAACATTGGCCGTCACATTGTGTTCTGCACCCTCTTTGGCCAACACCTTGGCCAGACCGATCAGGCCGTGTTTGGCCGTGACATAGGGCGCCTTCAGCTTGGAAGCTTCCTTGGAGTGCACCGACCCCATATACACCACGCGGCCGTAGTTGGCCGCATACATATGCTTCAGGCAAGCGCGCGTGGTCAGGAATGCGCCGTCCAGATGGATAGCCAACAGCTTTTTCCATTCCTCATAAGGAAAATCAACCAGTGGCTTGACGATCTGGATACCCGCATTGCTGACCAGCACATCAATCTTGCCGTACCTGGCGATCACTTCTGCAATGCCCTGTTCCACCTGCGCTTCGTCCGTCACATTCATCGCGACGGCAAATGCATCGGCGCCGGTCTTGCGAATTTCCTCAGCCGTTGCCTGCGCGGCCTGCAAATTCAGGTCGGCGATAACGGACGTACCACCCTCCGCCGCGAAACGCACTGCGATTTCCTTGCCAATACCACTGGCGGCACCAGTGATGATGCCGATTTTTCCATCAAAACGAGACATGAACAAACTCCTGTCGAAGATTGCGAGAGTTGGGTGCAAGACAATCGTAGAACACTTCACCCGGTATCAGGTGTCAAATCGGCGCCATCGTGACCAGCAGACACAGCTTAGGGCCGGAAGCGCCCCCGTCGCCCCCGCCCGCACGCCCCTCCGTCCCCGGCCACCCGCTCGCGATCATGAGCAAGACCTCGGGGAAACCATGTCTTTCGGATTTTATATTTATATAAAATAATTAAATTCCAGACCTTAAAAGGGATTTTCTGGAAAATAACTTACAAAATATAAATATTATGCAAATCCAATACTGGAGGAGAAACATACATGAAAACGAACCATCGCCAGAGTACGCTGGCAGCACTCATTGCCACGTTGGCATCCAGCGTCGTCCTGAGCGCATGTGGTGGCGACGGCAATTCTGGAGACGCCCATGCCGCGCCAGCACCTGAACTGCAGGTCGGCCCGCTGGGATCGGCGTTCTGGGATGTCTATCGCCGCCCGCCCGCCACTGCCAAAGCAGGCGACATCCTTTACATCCAGGCCCGCACGGATGCACCGACTGGCGCCAAGGGTTGGAACGTGATCTACGTCTCGGAAATCGCCCAGGGCAAACTGGCCTATGTGTCGGGAGAAATCTATGCTCCCCAGGAAAGCGTGGCGCAGGAACGCGACGTTATCCTGTGGAACCACGAAACCACCGGCGTGGCCGATGCCTGCGCGCCATCCCGCCGGGACACCGACGAAGAACGGATTCCAGCGATCAAGGCACTGCTGGCCAAGGGCTATATCGTGGTCATGAGCGACTACCCCGGACAGGGCTTGCCCGGCCCGGCCTATTACATGGCCGGCCAGCCCAATGCGCGGGCCTCGCTCGACATGCTGAGGGTTGCGCAACAGATTCCTGACATCAAGGCATCCAAGCGCTATGTCATGTATGGCTGGTCGCAAGGTGGGCAGACCACCATGTGGGCCGAATCCATCGCCCAGCAGTACGTACCGGACTTCACCGGGTTGGGTGCCGCACTGATTGCCCCGGGCGTAAGAATCAAGGACCTCACGCTCAACTCGATGAAAAACACATCGCTGGCCGGGTATGTCATATCCACCCTGCCTGGCATCAAGGCATATTTCCCTGAGCTGCGCTACCGCGACTTCCTCACGACGGAAGGCCTGGAACAATTTCCTGCCATGGCCGATGGCTGCTTCGATGTCTGGAGCGCTGCAGCAAACGTGAGCGCCCCCTATCAACCCGATGCACTGGTGGAAGGATCACCATGGTGGCAAGCCATGTCGGCGGTGGATAACTTCAAACCCAGCGGCCACATGCCCTTCATCATCTTCCAGGGAGATGCGGACAAGGACACGCCTATCGAACTGACGCTTCGGGAGCGGGACGCCATCTGTGAAGCCGGTGCTGCCGCAGAATTCCTGACCTTCGCCGACCACGACCACAGCGCCGTGGTACCAGAAGCCGCCAAGCGCTTCCCGGACTGGGCCGAAGCCAGATTCCAGGGCCGCGCTCCCACCAACCAGTGCCAACCTAAATAAGCGCAACAGCACTTTCAGCAGACTTCCTGGATGCCGCCCGACCGCTGCTTCACGCCGGGCGGCGGCCAGCATGCACGAACCTATGCAATTGAAGGACAAAAAAATACGGCCCACATCGCTGTGAGCCGCATCAATACTGGTAGGCCGTGCTGGACTTGAACCAGCGACCAAAGGATTATGAGTCCTCTGCTCTAACCAACTGAGCTAACGGCCCCCAAGCTCATTATTATGACATGCTTGGTGGCCATTGCAAAACAGTAGCGCCCTGGAAATCCCCTGGAAATCTGTTACCCGCCACCCGTGGCCGGGTCAGGATTTCCCTATCAACAGAGACAGCAGGCCCGCTGCAATCAGCGGCCCCACCGGTACGCCACGGAAGAATGCCACACCGATCAGGGTTCCCATCAGCAGGCCAGCCACGATCTGCGGGCTGTTGCCCATCAGGACCACGCCCCGCCCGCCCAGCCAGGCCACGCCGATACCAACCAGCACCGCCAGGAAAGAACGCCATTCCACGAAGGAGTGCAGCAGGTCGCTGACACTGATGCGGCCGCTGGCAATGGGTGTCATCACGCCTACCATCAGGATGATGATGCCCACGCTGAGGCCGTATTTCTGCACCCAGGGAAAATGCGCCTGCAGCGGCGTCAGCCGTACAAACAACAGCACCAGCATGGCGATGGATACCGCCATGTTGTGGCTGACGTAGCCGAGAACGGCAAACGCCAGCAACAACAGTATCGTCGGATCCGCCCAGCTCATTGCAGGAAGGCTTCCATTACTGCCCTTCCAGGAAGCTCTTCAGTTTGTCCGCACGGCTGGGGTGGCGCAGCTTGCGCAAGGCCTTGGCTTCTATTTGGCGGATGCGCTCGCGGGTGACGTCGAATTGTTTGCCGACCTCTTCCAGCGTCTGGTCGGTGCTCATTTCGATACCAAAACGCATGCGCAGCACCTTGGCCTCACGCGGCGTCAGCGAATCCAGCACTTCCTTGACCACGTCGCGCATGGAGCCATGCAGCGCGGCTTCGGCAGGTGCCAGATTGGCCGTGTCCTCGATGAAATCGCCCAGGTGGGAATCGTCGTCGTCACCGATCGGCGTTTCCATGGAGATGGGCTCCTTGGCGATCTTCAGGATCTTGCGGATCTTGTCTTCCGGCATGTCCATCTTGGCCGCCAGGGTTGCGGGATCCGGCTCGGCGCCGGTTTCCTGCAGGATCTGACGATTGATCCGGTTCATCTTGTTGATCGTTTCGATCATGTGGACCGGAATACGGATGGTGCGCGCCTGATCGGCAATGGAGCGCGTGATGGCCTGGCGGATCCACCATGTGGCGTAGGTCGAGAACTTGTAGCCACGGCGGTATTCGAACTTGTCCACCGCCTTCATCAGACCGATGTTGCCTTCCTGGATCAGATCCAGGAATTGCAGGCCGCGGTTGGTGTACTTCTTGGCAATGGAGATCACCAAACGCAGGTTGGCCTCTATCATCTCGCGCTTGGCCTTGCGGGCCTTGGCCTCGCCGGTTGCCATGCGTTTGTTGACGTCCTTGAGATCCTTGAGCGGCAGCACGACGCGGTCCTGCAACTCAATGAGCTTGTTCTGCAGCTCCTGCACGTCAGGAATATGGCGTGCCAGGGTTTCCGAATACGGATAGCCGGCATCCACTTCCTTTTGCACCCATTCCAGATTGGTTTCCTGGCCCGGGAAGACCTTGATGAAGTGGCTGCGCGGCATGCCGGCGCGATCCACACAAACCGACAGCACTGCACGCTCCAGCTGGCGTACTTCTTCCACCTGCGAACGCAAGGTGTCAGCCAGACGCTCGACCATCTTGGCCGTGAAGCGGATGCCCAGGAACTCCTCCTGGATACCTTCCTGCGCCTCAAGGTAACGGGCCGAACGGTAGCCGCCGGTCTCGTAGCATTCACGCATCACGCCGAACCATTTTTCGACGCGATCGAATTTTTCCAGCGTTTCAACACGTAGCGTTTCCAGCTGCTTGCTGCTCATGCCGCCTGCGGGGCCGTCGTCACCGCTGTCAGTCACACCGGCGCCTGCATACTCTTCACCGTCCTGGTCCAGCAGGCCGTCGACGATTTCGTCAACCTGGCTGGAACCATCGCGTACCTTGGCAACGTGCGCCAGGATTTCCAAGATGGTGGTCGGACACGCGGAAATGGCCATGACCATGTGCTTCAGGCCATCTTCGATACGCTTGGCAATTTCGATTTCGCCTTCGCGCGTCAGCAGTTCGACAGAACCCATTTCGCGCATGTACATGCGCACCGGGTCGGTCGTACGGCCGAAGTCGGAATCCACCGTCGTGAGCGCAGCTTCCGCTTCATCCTCAACATCGTCGTCATTGGATGCCACCGGCGCGTTTTCGCTCATCAGCAGCGTTTCAGCGTCGGGCGCCTGGTCATAGACTGCGATGCCCATGTCGCTGAACGTGCTGATGATGCCGTCGATGGCTTCGGCGTCCACCAGATCATCCGGCAGATGATCGTTGATTTCGCCGTAGGTCAGGTAGCCGCGATCCTTGCCCAGCTTGATGAGCTGCTTCAGGCGGTTGCGGCGAGCTTCGTATTCCTCGGGCGACACGGGGCCGCGCGCGATCAGATCCTTGGGATCCGCCTTGCCGCGCTTGCCGCGCTTGGCCGGCTTGAAATCAGGAACGATTTCGCCGTCTTGATCCATGTCGTCATCGAAATCCGCGCTGACGTTAGCGCTCTTGGCAGGACGGCCGGGGCGACGGCCGGTACCGGCAACCTTGGGCGCAGCCGCTGCCTTGGGCTCGGCAGCCTTCTTGGCTGCCGTCTTGGTCGCGCTCTTGGCTGCCGTCTTCGTCGTCTTGGCCGCGCCTGCTGCTGCCACCTTGACCGCAGCCTTGGCCGGCGTCTTGGCAGCGGCGCGCGTCACCTTGCGGGCGCCAGTCGTTGCCGCACTGCCTGTATCCGGCACGTCGATATGCGTCTGTTGGTCTGCCTTCGAACTTTTTGCGGTTTTGGATTGGGTCATAATGGTTTCCGTAGCGAAGTTGCCGCCACAAAACGGGAGGGCTGTCTGATTCTGCCGACAGCCCAAACAGTGAACAGGACAAAAAAGAGCGAGAACAACTCGGCATCAAGCGCCGAAAAGCCGGAAGTAACAAGACTTCCGGCATCAGGCGGGCTAAGACCCGCAGCATCATCCGACCGCAACTCCGAGAAAAGGTTCGGGGCAGACATCGCAAACCCCTGAATCTTAACTTATTTGCGGGAACACTACACTAAGCGTTCCCCAAGGCCCTCAGGCGGCGCGTCAGATCCTGGTATAACTTTTTCGACTCATCATCCGTCAGGCCGGACGCCACCAGGGCATCCAGTTCCAACTTCAGCGCCTCGCGCTCGACATTGCGCAAGCCCCCTTCCCACTCCAGTTGCGGGTCGGGCAGCTCTTCGCTGCCAAGCACGTCGCGCGACAGGTCATGCAGGATGCCCGCCAACTCGGATTCAGCAGGCACGGCTTCCATCATGGCGCCGATATGCCTCGCTCCCGAATCCTGAAGCAGCGTCACCAACTCCCTGACCATACGCATATGGGGGCTGCCATCTAGAACTTCAAGCTGCTGCTCGCCCATTTCGTCGACCAGCCCGGGA
Source organism: Kerstersia gyiorum (assembly GCF_048595715.1). NCBI lineage: Bacteria > Pseudomonadati > Pseudomonadota > Betaproteobacteria > Burkholderiales > Alcaligenaceae > Kerstersia > Kerstersia gyiorum. The sequence continues at coordinate 1,317,953 of NZ_CP169556.1, read as the reverse complement.
TGGCTCACCAGCAACCGCAATAATTTACGTGGCAGGCTGGCCACTTGCTGGCCGCCGCTCAAGGGCGGCACTCCCCGGTTCCGTCCTTCATTCCAGCGCCCGCCGTCCTTGCGCCGCTTACCCCGATCCCCATCCCTGCCACTGCCATTCCATGTCCGGCGGCCGGTGCCCGGCTGCGGCGGCGCCTGGAAGGTTTCCTGTGCCGGCCAATAGCCGCCTTCGTGATCCATGCCGCCCTGGAAACCGATGTCATCGGGAACCACATCATCTGGCGCGACCATCCAGGGTGGCGGCGCTTCCGCCACGCCATGGCGCCCGTCTGCGTGACTACCGCCGGCGTGAGCCTCGGCTGCACCAGCTGCCGGCGCGGCGTGCCGCCCCGGCGCCTGGGCCTCGCCCGCGCGGAACATGGCATGCAGCTCCTCAGGGGTAAGCCGCACCTGCCGCGCGAATTCATTGTGCAGCTGGACCTTCAGCGCGCAATCCGGAATCTCGGCAAACAGCGGCCGGGCTTCGTGGATGCAGGCAGCGCGCCCTTCAACTTCGTCAAGGACATGGCGCGCAGCAAGCTCATCGAGCAGGAAACGCGACAACGGCTGGGCTTCGGCCAACGTGGCACGGAATGCTTCGGCCCCGAAGGCGCGAACGTAGGAATCCGGATCGTGATCTTCCGGCAGGAACAGGAAGCGGATGGAAATGTCATCGCGCAGCAAGGCCAAGCAGGTATTGAGCGCCCGCCAGGCCGCACGACGCCCCGCCTTGTCGCCATCGAAGGAGAACACCACGTTCTCGCTGGCGCGCAGCAGCTTCTGCACATGCTGAGGCGTCGTTGCCGTGCCCAGCGTAGCCACGGCATGCTCCACGCCCAGTTGCGCAAGGCCAACCACATCCATGTAGCCTTCCACCACCAGTACCTGGCCGGCGGCCCGGATCGCCTGGCGCGCTTCCCACAGGCCATACAATTCCTGCCCCTTGGAAAACAAAGGAGTTTCCGGGGAATTCAGGTACTTGGGCTCGCCTTTGCCGATGATGCGGCCGCCAAAGCCTATCAGCGCGCCGCGGGCGTTCCGAATGGGAAAGGTGACGCGCTCGCGGAAGCGGTCATAACGGCGCCCGTCGTCCGCTTCCACGACCAACCCGACCTCAACCAGCACGGGATCATCGTAACGCTCGAAGACATTGGACAAGCCCCGGCGATCGTCGCCGGTCCAGCCCAGGCCGTAGCGCTTGGCGATCTCGCCAGTCAGCCCGCGCCCCTGCAGATAGCGGCGCGCCTGGGCGGACTGGCGCAACTGCGCCAGATAGTATTCCTGGGCTTTTTCCAGTGCCTGCGTATGCCGCGATACCTCTTCCTTGCGCCTGGCGGCCTCGGCCTGCTGGCGCGGGCTGCGCGGCTCTTCCGGCACGTTCATGCCTGCCGAAGCGGCAAGCGAACGCACAGCTTCCGGGAAACTGGCCCCGGTGTGCTCCATCAGGAAGGTAATCGCGCTGCCATGCGCTCCGCAACCAAAGCAGTGGTAGAACTGTTTGGTGGGGCTGACAGTAAAGGAAGGGGATTTTTCGTTATGGAAGGGGCAGAGACCTAAAAGGTTCGCCCCACCCTTGCGCAGCTGCACATAACGCCCGACGACATCCGTAATATCGACCCGGGCGAGAAGTTCCTGGATGAAAGAATCAGGAATCACTCACTGAACAGATCAGTAGAGGCGCGGAGGCAGTTGTTGGCTGCGGATACGCTTGTAATGACGCTTCACGGCGGCAGCATGCTTGCGCTTGCGCTCAGCGGTGGGCTTTTCGTAGAACTCGCGCGAACGCAGTTCGGTCAGCAGACCCGTCTTTTCGATGGTGCGCTTGAAGCGGCGCAGAGCGGCTTCAAACGGCTCGTTTTCTTTCAGGCGAACAATAGGCATGAATTCTATTACGCAGTTAAAAAATGGATGGAATGAGGTGCATACTTAATCGTCGGATTCTATCACGTTACGTGGGAGATTCAAAACCCGGACTGTTGCCTCACCGCCAAAGGGCCTGCGGTTACAAATTCGTTCGCCGGCGCACACCCGGCAGTTGCGCTTGTTCCGACGGCGGAAATGGCTCGTTCAGGTGATGCGCATGAACATTTACAACTCACACAGAATGGCACAAGTGTGACAACGAAAACAAGAATTCACTCACAACTGGAAGCACTGCACGTCAGGCAACAAGCCGGCGGAATGCCTATACTTCAAGGTCATGCCATACACCCCCAGCATTTCCCTCAAGCATGCCCCCTATCAAGCCGATCACCTTCCTAGACATCCTCAAGCTATCCAAAGTCACCGCGCTGCAACATGGTCTTATGCGCATCAACATGGATATCGTCAGCGAGACACTGAAGACTTTTGTCGACACGACGGATCTCCCTGACGAAGTCGCCTGGAAGTTCGGCCTGGACCCCAAGGACAAGAAGGCCCCCAAACGCAAGGATGGCATCCAGCGTTTGGCCGAGTCCCCGGCCAAACCATCCGTCTCGCTCACTGCCGACGTTTCTTCGCTGCGTAACGAATATGGCGCCAATCCTGTCGCCGGGCTGTTCCTGCCGGAACAGGACACGAATACCGCTCCCCCGGACGTGGCCGACGACATCACCAACAACGCCCCCCTCCCCCCCGCCGATCCCGCTATCTGCTCGGACAATGCATCCGGGACCGTGCCCGGCATAACCCCGGAAGAATCTGCCCAAGGGCGCGAGGTCACGCTGCAGGAATGCCTGGTACTGGCGGGGCAACAGGCCACTGCCAGCGGCCGCGACACGATTTCCGTCAGCTCCTTGCGCGAAGCATTGGCGCTGTATGTAGATACCAGCGGCGTGGGGCTGCATCACGCGGCCTTGCTGGGCATCACGGGCAAGCCTGCGGCGCGTACCGATGGCATCACCTGCCTGGCCGGCGCGCCCGCCGAACCACCCCTGCCTCTGAGCAACGAAGTCGCGGCACTTCTTGAACAATTCAAGGACGAGACCCTGACGCTGCGGCTGCCCGCATCTGGCGCGCCGCCCAGAGCAACGAAGTCCAGCGAAACCAGCAACAAGCACGACCGTCGCAACCATCCCGGACACAGCCCCGCCAGCGGCGAACCCGCTCCTGGCACAGGCAAAGAGCAGGAAGCGCAGGCAGCAGAGGACGGCAGCACCACCATCTCCCGAGAGGAACGCGTTCCCGCCGCGCTGAAACAGGTGGATGAGCAACTGCAAGAGCTGGAAGCCACGATCATCGGCCAGCCTGCCGCCCTGGCCCGCCTGCGCACGGAACTGCTGGCACGCGCGCTGGGTTTGAATACGCCGGGCAAGCCTCGCCTGCTGGTTTGCGTCGGCCCCTCCGGCACCGGCAAGTCATTGCTGGCACGCAAGCTGGCCGACGCCAACGACGGCAAAGGTCTGGTACTGAACATGGCCAGCTTCCAGAGCCACAACGAAGGCTTCGGACTGACCGGCCTACGCGAAGGCTACAGCAACGCCGGCCCCGGCCGACTGACAGGATTCGTGCGCCGGCATCCGCGCGCGGTGGTGGTCTTTGACGATGTAGACCGCGCCCACCCCAACGTCCAGAACATTCTGGCCAATCTGCTCAGCGACGGTTATCTCGAAGATGAGTACGGGTTCGGCAATGAAAAGGAACGCTCGCGCGCGGAAAGCCGACGGGTATCCTTCAAATCGGCCCAGTTGATTTTCACGCTGCGTCCCAGCCCGGAACTAGCCGAAGATAATACGCTTTCCACGTTGATCCGGGAAAATCCGGCACAGGCAGCCACCCTGCTCGCCGAAGACATGCTGGCCCGCCGGGACAGCGATGACAGCCTGGATAGCAGCCGCGAAAACGGCAGCATCTCCGCCTATCTGGCAGGCTACCTTGCCAACGCCACTATTCTGCCGTTCGCAGAACTGACGATAGACTCGCTGACCCGTATCGCCAGAAAATCCCTGGCGAACTTTGCCGAGCTATTCAGCAAGCAGGCCATTCCGGTCGAGTTCGACAACCTCGACCTGATCTCGTCAATCATCACGCTGTCCTTCGGGCCCGACATCGCACCGCTGGACCTGGCAGAAGCCGGCACGCACTGGCTTACCGAAGCCTGCTTTGCAGACACTGCCGCCAGCAGCCAACTGCCGGAGCGCGTTGAAGTCAGCGTTGCCCAGGAAGTGACCGACTGGTTCGCAGAACATCCGCTGGACGCCCTGCATCGCAACCAGTTTCGCCGCCGGGAGGTGTTGCGCTACGACCTCAGCCCGCAGCGCCAGGACGGCGTGCTGAAGCTGGTCATCAGCGCTGTACGCCTGGAACGCATACAGGGCCGCAAGGATTATGGCGCCGATGATGGCTTTGCCATTGAGATTCCAGACCTGCGTTTCAGCGACATCAAGGGGCATACGCGAGCCAAGGAAAGGCTGCAACAAATCATTCAGCTGTTCAATGCCCCGGCCATGGCCACGTCGGCCGCAGACGCCCAGCAAACGCCGCCCCCGAAGGGCATGCTGCTGCACGGCCGCCCCGGCACCGGCAAGACGATGCTGGCCAAGGCACTGGCGGCGGAAGCCGGCGTGCCGTTCATTTCCGTCGCCGGCCCGCAACTGTTCAACCCCGCCCTGACCCGCTCGATTTTCAGCCGGGCGCGGCGTTATGCCCCCAGCATCGTCTTCATCGACGAAATCGACGCCCTGGGCATACGCGGGATGCGCGGCATGGAACCGGCCATCAATCAATTGTTGGCCGAGATCGACGGTTTTGGCTCGCGTTCGGAACATCCCGTCTTCATCATCGCCGCCACCAACTTCCTGGCCAATGTCGACCCGGCGCTGCTGCGTTCCGGGCGCCTGGACCTGCTCATGGAAGTGCCACTGCTGGACCGCGAAGCGCGCCGCCACTTCATCGAGTCGCGGCTGTGCTCGCTGCCCCACCCGCAGGCCGGCGCCGCCGCAGCCTGGAACATCGACGCACTGGTGGCCATGACGGCCGGCATGAGCGGCGCCGACTTTGAAAAGGTCTATCGCGAACTGCTGCTATCCCAGCAACAAAGCCAGGACGGCAAAGATGGCCACGTCAGCTACGAGCAGTTGCTGGAACAGATCAATACCGTGAAATACGGCGAGCGCAGCCGTCGCAAACCGCTGCAGGAATACCTCGCCGCCGTTGCCTACCATGAAGCCGGACACGCCGTGCTGGCTGCGCTGCTGCATCCCGAACGCCCGCTGGAGCAGGTCACCATTGCCGGGCGCGGGGATGCACACGGCTTTGTCGCCCTTTCCCGCGACGACGAACATGCCCTCCGCCCCATGAACCGCAACGAGGCCATGAACGATCTTTGCGTCAAGCTGGCTGGACGGGTAGCCCAGCTGCGGCAATTCCCCGTGTCCGAATCGTCCGGCGGCAGTGACAACGGCGCCGCCAGCGACCTGGCCAAGGCCACCGAAATGGCGTGGCTGGCCATCACCCAGTGGGGCCTGGACGAAAGCTTCGGCTGGCTCTCTCTGGCCCCCTTCGACAACCCGCTGCCGCCGGCCTGGATGGAGCGCGCCCAGACCCGTGTGGACATCTGGCTGCAGCAGGCCCGGGAACGCACCGAAAAACTGGTGGAAAACCACTGGGCAGTCATCGCCAAGCTGGCCGAGCAACTGCTGCAGGACGAAACACTGGACGGCCAGGCTGTGCTCAAGCTCATCGAAGAGCAAAAAAACGGCGCCGCATGAACAACGCCGCCATCTCCGTCATACCCGGGCTGCCCTGCATGCGCCGAGCACGTGCAGGGCAGCCCGCCATTTCCGCAACCTTGAAAAGGAACCCCTCTCATGAGCTCCAAGACTGAAGACCTGCAAAAGCTGTACCAAGAGGTTCTTGACTACAAATCGGACATCGACGACGACGGCGATGTGCGCTTCCGCCACCCGGAAATGGGTGTGTTCTACATTTCCATCGACGCGGAAGGCGACCCGGAATTCCTGCGTCTCGTATTCCCGAACTTCGCGGACGACGAGCGCACCGGCCTGTCACGCGAACAACTGCTGGAACTGGCCAACGAAGTCAACATCAAGAACAAGGCCGCCAAGCTCACCGTCAGCTACATGAACAGCGACAACACCTGGAACGTCAGCGCCCAGATCGAATGCTTCATTGCGCCGGCCGACCAATCCCCGGACCCGGACCTGCTGCGCGCCACCATGAACCGCAACATTTCGGCCATCCGCGCCAGCCTGTCGACTTTCCACCAGGCAGTGGAAGAAGCCAAGGGCTCGGCATCGGAAGAAGGCGAAGAAGGCGATTCCATCTGATCAGCCCTGGGCAGCCCGCCCAGGCAAGCAGGCTGCCCAAGCACGCTCGAGACGGCGGGCCATCCCTGCCATCTGCGGCCTCGCTCGGGCTGCCCAGCATCAGGCCTGTGCCGCGCGCACGGCCTCGATGAAACGGCGGATTTTCAGTGCATTCTTGATGCCAGGCGCATCCTCGACGCCACTGCTGACATCAACGGCAACCGGACGCACGCGTTGAATTGCCGCCCCGATATTGCCTTCATTCAGACCGCCGGACAGAATCAGGCGCCTGCGGTTCTCCTCTTTCCAGCCATCCAGCAGGCCGTGGTCGAATACCGTGCCGCTGCCGCCATAACCCGGGCTGTCCGTATCCAGCAGGCAGCCATCGGCCCGGGCATAGTCCTGCATCTGCCGCGCCAGGGACTCGCCCGTCACGCCGCCCTCCTTGGGCACGCGCAGCGCCTTGAGCCAGGGATGCCCGTAGGACATGCACTCCTGTGCGCTTTCATCTCCGTGGAACTGCAGCAGGTGCGGACGTACCTCGCGCAAAACCGCCTCGACTTCCGTACGGACAGGGTTGACGAACAAGGCCACCACCGTCACGAAGGGCGGCACCAGGGCGCGCAGGGCGCCAGCCTGCTCGGGTGTCACGTAGCGCTTGCTGGGCGGATAGAACACGAAACCCAGCGCGTCGGCGCCGCCATCCACGACCGCCAGCACATCCTCAGGCCGAGTCAGGCCGCAAATCTTGATTCTTGTCATGATTTTCCTTGCTCTGCCCGGCACCGGCCAACCCTAGATGACCGGCTGCGGCAATCAGCTCGCCACCGGGCGACAGTGCCAGGCCAGGCATGATTTCCAGGCCGTCCTGGTAAGGCAAGCCGTAAAGGGCCGGATAATCGACCGCACACAGATACAGTCCGGCAGCCGAATACGTCGGTGCGGCGCGGCGCCTGTCCCGTTCCAGCAGCAACTCCCGCATGCGCTCGACGGTATAGCGTCCCTGCCCCACGTAGACCAGCGAACCAATGATATTGCGCACCATGTGGTGCAAAAAAGCATTCGCCTTGAGCACGAATACGATCATGTCGCCATGACGCTGGATATCCAGGCGCTGCATGACACGCACGGGATGGGCCGCCTGGCATTGCGAAGAGCGAAAGCTGCTGAAATCATGCTCGCCCAGCAAATACGCGGCACCGGCACGCATGGCCTCCACATCCAGCGGACGGAAGCACCAGCCTGCGCGCCTGGCCCACAAGGGCGAACGGTAAGGACGATTCCACAGCAGATACACGTAGGTACGCGCCTGGGCAGAAAAGCGCGCATGAAAATCCTCAGGGACTTCCCGAGCCCACTGCACCGCAATGCTTTCCGGCAAATGAGCATTCAGGCCACGAATCCAGGCCACATCGCGTCGTTGCAGATCGGTATCCAGATGCACCACCTGCAGACATGCGTGTACCCCGGTATCGGTGCGGCCCGCACAGATCGTCGGCACATGCGTGCCGGTAAAGGCCATCAAGGCCTTTTCCAGTTCATCCTGTACCGTGTTACCGCCGGGCTGTGTCTGCCAGCCCAGCCAGGGAGAGCCTTCATAGGACAGTCCCAGCGCCACCCTGCGGCGCGCCATCAGCGCCGCTCTCCGGATTTGCCGGAGCGGCCTGCAGCGGGAACGTCCGCCTCGGCCGGCGGCGCATCCAGGTCCAGGTCGATGGCAGATAGCTGCTGCTCGAACTTCTGGCGCGCCTGTTCCATGCGTTGCGCCTGGATACCATCGCTGGGGAACGCTGCCGCGGCTTCCGGGGCCACGGCATCATCTTCCGAAGCGTCGTCCGCGCCATCATCAACATCGGTATTTTCACTGCCATGATCGGCATGACCGCTGTCTTCGGTGTCTTGCCTGGCGCCGGCACGGCGCATCAGGAAAGCCACCCAGAATGCCACTACTGCCAGCAGGACGGTGCCCAACACCAGGCCATAGCCCTGCCCAAATTGCGCGTCCAAAGCTCACTCCCTTCCGGGAAGGCCCTTGCAGGCCTTCCCTGACTCCTGCTTCGATTACAGCTCGCCGATGGCGATGCGCAGCATGCGGCGCAGCGGCTCGGCGGCGCCCCACAACAACTGATCGCCCACGGTGAAGGCACCCAGGTAATCCTTGCCCATGGACAGCTTGCGCAGACGGCCCACCGGAATATCCAGCGTGCCCGTGACAGCAACCGGCGTCAGGCCGTGGACCGTGGATTCCTTGTCATTCGGGATGACCTTGGCCCAGTCCGTGCCTTGCGCAATGATGTCGGTGATTTCATCGAGCGGCACATCGCGCTTGAGCTTGATTGTCAGTGCCTGGCTGTGGCAGCGCATGGCGCCAATGCGCACGCAGAAGCCGTCAATGGGCGTCGGTTCGCCACCGAAGGCCGGGCCACGGCCCAGGATCTTGTTGGTTTCGGCCTCGGCCTTCCATTCTTCGCGGGAAACGCCATTACCCAGGTCGGAGTCGATCCAGGGAATCAGATTGCCGGCCAGCGGCACGCCGAAACGCTCGGTCGGCAGTTTGCCGCTGCGTTGCAGGTCGAGCACGCCACGGTCGATTTCCAGGATGGCGGAAGCCGGGTCGTCGAGCAGGGGGCGGACGGATTCATTGACCAGGCCGAACTGGGTCAGCAGTTCGCGCATGTGCTGCGCGCCGCCGCCGGAAGCCGCCTGATAGGTCATGCTGGTCATCCACTCGACCAGGTCGTGCTGGAACAGGCCGGACAGGCCCATCAGCATGCAGCTGACCGTGCAATTGCCGCCGATGAAATCACGCACGCCGCGATTCAGCGCCGCGTCGATGACATTGCGGTTCACCGGGTCCAGCACGATGATGGAATCATCATTCATGCGCAGCGAGCTGGCTGCGTCGATCCAGATGCCCTTCCAGCCAGAGGCACGCAACTTGCCGTGCACAGCCTTGGTGTAGTCGCCGCCCTGCGCCGTCACAATGATCGGCAGTTTCGCCAATGCATCAATATCGTAGGCATCCTGCAACGGACCCGCGCCAGTCGCCCAGGACGGCGCAGCTGCACCCACCTGGCTGGTCGTGAAGAACACGGGTTCAATCAGGGAAAAATCGTTTTCGTCGCGCATGCGCTGCATGAGGACGGATCCCACCATGCCGCGCCAGCCGACCAGACCGACGGCTTGAGTCATCTGTATTCGCTCTGTTTTATGTGTGAAGAACAAGCCATCCCGCCCTCTCCTGACGTTATGGCCCTTAGGTATAAGAATGTATCAGAATTGCCAGGGTTTACCTGGATTTTCCGCGAAATAATGCGCCATTTTCGAGGGTGACGTAAAGCGGACGCAACAATCTCCAGGTGCCGTCTGGCTCCCGCCTGCGAGCGCCAGGCAAACAAGGCAGGCCGCCGGTAAGGGCCGGCTGGCCTGCCTCGTCATGGAACCCGCACCACCGGGCCCGCCCAGGGGCCCGGTGACGGCGGCTTACAGTGCGGCCAGAACGGCGTCACCCATCTCGCTGGTGCCGACCTTGCGCGTGCCCTCTTCATAGATATCGGCGGTACGCAGGCCATCGGCCAGCACCTTGCGGACAGCAGCTTCGACGCGGTCTGCCTGTTCGCCAAGATCCAGCGAATAGCGCAACAGCATGGCAGCCGACAGAATGGTGGCCAGCGGATTGGCCAGATTCTGGCCAGCGATGTCGGGTGCCGAACCATGGCTGGGTTCGTACAGGCCCTGGCGCTTTTCGTTCAGCGAGGCCGAAGGCAGCATGCCGATGGAACCGGTCAGCATGGCGGCTTCGTCGGACAGGATATCGCCGAACAGGTTGCCGGTCACGATCACGTCGAACTGGCGCGGTGCACGCACCAGCTGCATCGCGGCGTTGTCCACATACATGTGGCTCAGTTCCACATCCGGATAATCACGCGCCACGTCGATCACGATGTCGCGCCAGAACTGCGAGGTTTCCAGCACGTTGGCCTTGTCCACGCTGCACAGCTTGCGATTGCGCTTCTGTGCCGACTGGAAGCCCAGGTGGGCAATGCGGCGCACTTCGCTTTCGGCATAGCGCATAGTATCGAAACCTTCACGCTGGCCCTGGAACGCGCCATCTTCGGCCGTACGCACGCCACGCGGCGTACCGAAATAGATGTCGCCGGTCAGTTCGCGCAGGATCAGGATATCCAGCCCGGACACCACTTCCGGCTTGAGCGTCGATGCCGCAGCCAGCTCCGGGTAGAGGATAGCCGGACGCAGGTTGGCGAACAGGCCCAGGGCCTTGCGCAGGCCCAGAATGGCTTGTTCCGGACGCAGTTCACGTGCCAGTTTGTCGTACTTCCAATCCCCCACGGCGCCAAACAGGATGGCATCCGATTCCTGCGCCAGCGACAGCGTGCCAGGAGGCAGCGGATGGCCGTGCAAGTCATAGGCAGCGCCACCGACCGGTGCTTGCGCGATTTCGAGCGGCAGATTCAACGCCTGCAGGACGCGAACCGCCTGGGCGACGATTTCGGGGCCGATGCCATCACCGGGGAGCACTGCGATTTTGTGAGCCATGAGAGATCGTTTTGCGAGAAGTTAATGGAAAATTATATGCATTCAACTATGGTAAGAGCCGCCCCCGTTGCGATCCGGTCCGGCTGCCAGCGCCTGGCAGCACCGGCAACCGGACCGGCCAGACTCAGCGCAACTGGCGACTTTCGAGCCAGGGATGACGCGCCAGGCGTTCTGCTTCGAACTGGCGGATCATGTCGGACTTCTGCAGGGTCAGGCCGATGTCGTCCAGCCCGTTGAGCAACCGATGCTTGCGGAACTCGTCGATATCGAACGGCAACTCGCCGCCTTCGGGCTTGACGACCACCTGGCGCGCCAGATCCACCGTCAACTTGTGGCCCGGGAAGGCCTTCACTTCATCAAACAGGCGGGCCACATCGAGTTCCGACAGGATGATGGGCAGCAGGCCGTTCTTGAAGCTGTTGTTGAAGAAGATATCAGCGAACGACGGCGCAATGATGGCACGGAAACCATACTGGCTCAGCGCCCAGGGCGCGTGTTCGCGACTGGAGCCACAGCCGAAGTTCTTGCGCGCCAACAGGATGGAGGCCCCGGCGTAGCGCGGCTGGTTCAGCACGAAATCCGGGTTCAGCGGACGCTTGCTGTTATCCATGCCCGGTTCGCCGTGGTCCAGGTAGCGCAGTTCGTCGAACAGGTTGGGGCCAAAGCCGGTACGCTTGATCGACTTCAGGAACTGCTTGGGGATGATCAGGTCGGTATCGACGTTTTCCCGGTCCAGGGGGGCAACGAGGCCTTCGTGTACGGTGAATGCTTGCATGTTGGTTTACCTGAAATTCCTGACATCGACAAAATGGCCGGCAATGGCTGCGGCGGCGGCCATGGCGGGACTGACCAGATGGGTACGTCCACCCATGCCCTGGCGGCCCTCGAAATTACGGTTCGACGTGGATGCGCAACGCTCGCCCGGCTCCAGCCGGTCGGCATTCATGGCCAGGCACATCGAGCAGCCCGGTTCACGCCATTCGAAACCCGCGTCGATAAAGATGCGGTCCAGGCCTTCGCGCTCGGCCTGCAGCTTCACCAATCCGGAACCCGGCACGACCATGGCCTGCTTCACATTGCGGGCCACACGCTTGCCACGCGCCACTTCCGCAGCGGCACGCAAGTCCTCGATACGCGAATTGGTGCAGGAACCGATAAATACACGGTCGATGCGGATATCCACCAGCGGCGTGTTCGGCGTCAGGCCCATATACTCCAGCGCCCGCTCCATGCCACTGCGGCGCACGTCATCGCGCTCACGGTCAGGATCCGGCACGCGGCTGTCCACCGGCAACACCATTTCCGGAGAGGTGCCCCAGCTGACCTGCGGCTTGATTTCGCGCGCGTCGACTTCCACGACACGATCGAAATGCGCGCCGGGGTCGGAATGCAGTGTGCGCCAGTAGGCCACGGCCTGATCCCACAGCACGCCACTGGGCGCGAAGGGACGGCCACGGAAATAGTCGACAGTCTTGTCATCGACAGCCACCAGACCCGAACGCGCACCGGCCTCGATGGCCATGTTGCAGATGGTCATGCGGCCTTCGACCGACAGTTCGCGAATCGTGCTGCCGGCGAATTCGATGGCGTGGCCCGTGCCGCCCGCCGTACCGATAATGCCGATCACATGCAGAACGACGTCCTTGGCAGTGCAGCCGAAAGGCAGCTTGCCCTCGACCTTGACGAGCATGTTGCGGCTCTTTTTCATGGTCAGGGTCTGGGTCGCCAACGCATGCTCGACCTCGGAAGTGCCAATACCGAAAGCCAGGGCCGCTACGGCGCCGTGCGTGCTGGTGTGGGAATCCCCGCACACCACGGTCATGCCGGGCAAGGTTGCCCCCTGCTCCGGGCCGACCACGTGGACAATGCCCTGCCGCACGTCGCTCATGGGAAATTCGGTAATGCCATAGGTCGCACAGTTGCTGTCCAGGGTATCGACCTGCAATTTGGAGATCGGATCCTCGATGCCAGCGCTGCGGTTCTTGGTCGGCACATTATGGTCGGCCACAGCCAGGTTGGCACTGACGCGCCACGGCTTGCGGCCAGCCAGCGCCAGGCCTTCGAAGGCCTGCGGGCTGGTGACTTCGTGCAGCAATTGCCGGTCGATATAGATCAGACAGGAGCCGTCGGATTCCTGGTGCACCAGATGGTCGCGCCAGAGCTTGTCATAAAGGGTCAATGCCATGTTTTCACTCGCTTCGTGGAGGACGGCTGCCGCGGATCGCGCCGGCGGCCATCCGGTGAGGCCATGAAATCATTATGCCAAGCATGGAAAGCAGAACGGCCCCCAGCATGACACAGAGTGTCATGCTGGGGGCCGTTCGTCGCAGGAAAATTCTACTGCGAAAACAAATGCCTGGGCGTACAGGCGGCTGCCGGCCACCTGTATCCGAAGGGCCTCAGCCCCGGACCGGTTCGCCTGCCTGGCCGCGCTGGCGCAGCGCATGATCCGCCAGCACCAGCGCCAGCAGAGCCTCGGCTATCGGCGTAGCGCGTATGCCCACGCATGGGTCATGGCGCCCCAGGGTCTGCACTTCCACGGGTTCGCCCGCCCGGTTGACCGACTGGCGCATCACCCGGATGCTGGACGTGGGCTTGATGGCCAGAGACACCGTCACGGACTGCCCTGAGGAAATACCGCCCAGGATGCCGCCCGCATGATTACTCAGGAAGCCGTCCGGCGTGATTTCATCGCCATGTTCGGAACCGCGCTGGGCAATGGATTCAAAGCCTGCGCCGATGGCAACACCCTTGACGGCGTTCAGGCCCATCATGGCGTGGGCGATGTCCGCGTCCAGGCGGTCATAGATGGGTTCCCCCCAGCCCGCCGGCACGCCTTCAGCCACGACCTCGATGCGCGCGCCGATGGAGTCGCCATCACGCCGCAACTGATCCATATAGGCTTCCAGTTCCGCCACGATGCCGGCATTCGGCGCGTAGAAGGGGTTGTTGCCGACCTCATCCCACGACTCGAAGGGAATCCGGATAGGGCCGAGCTGGCTCATGTAACCGCGAACGCGCACGCCATGACTGGCTTCCAGCCATTTGCGGGCAATGGCGCCAGCCGCCACGGTGGGCGCGGTCAGGCGGGCCGACGAACGACCGCCGCCGCGCGGATCGCGCACGCCGTATTTTTTCCAGTAGGCATAATCCGCATGGCCGGGCCGGAAGGTATCCAGGATGTTGCCGTAATCCTTGCTGCGCGCGTCGGTGTTGCGTATCAACAACCCGATGGGCGTGCCTGTGGTGACGCCCTCATAGACACCTGACAGGATCTCGACCTGATCTGCTTCCTGGCGCTGCGTGACATGCCGCGACGTGCCTGGGCGCCGGCGGTCCAGCTGGAACTGGATATCCTCGACCGACAGGGGCAGCCCCGGTGGGCAGCCGTCGACCACACAGCCGATGGCCGGGCCGTGGGACTCGCCGAAGTTTGTCACGCAAAACAGTTTTCCTAGGGTGTTACCGGACATAAGCAGGACTCTAAGGACGCAAGGCGCCGATGCAAGACGGACGCCAAAGAAGACAAAGGCCGGACAGGGTTGAGTCCGGCAGGCAGGAGAACGCCGCAGCCCCGCCTGGCGGCAGTGCGCGCAACGCCCGCATTATGACATTTTCAGGACGAACAACTGATGACCAGCCCGGCGGACCAATCTGGCGCCTGCCGTGCATAGTGCTCGAAGCCTGGCCGGGATTCCCACGGATTGCGCAGGCATTCCAGCAGGTTTTCAATCTCGCTGGCATCGCCTTGCTCGGCCGCGCGTATGGCCAATTCGGCCAGGTGATTGCGCAATACATAGAGAGGATTGGCGCGATTCATGCCCGCCGCCACGGCCTCCGGCGGCAGCCCATCCTGCGCCAGCCGCGCCTGGTAGGTTTGCAGCCACTGCGCCGCCCCGGCGCGATCGGCAAACTGATCGAGGAACGCCCCGGTATCCCCCGCCGCCACACCAGCCAGCGCCCGGAAGGTCAGGGTGAAATCCGCCCCTGAAGTGTGCATCTGACGCCACAGGCCATCCATCAGGGTATCGTCTTCTTCGTCGCGCCATTGCGCCAGCCCCAGCTTGCGGCGCTGGCGTTCGCGCCAATGCGTCATGAATGCCGCCTCGAAGCCACGCACGGCATCCCGCAGCATTTCCACGTCCGGCACCAGCGGCTGCAAGGCCTCGGCCAGCCGAAACAGATTCCAATGCGCCACGGCGGGCTGCGCATTCCAGGCGTAGCGCCCTTCGTGGTCGGAATGATTGCAGATATGGTTGGCCTTGAAGCCGTCCATGAAGGCATAGGGGCCGTAGTCCATCGTCAGGCCCAGGATGGACATGTTGTCGGTATTCATGACGCCATGGCAGAAGCCGACGGCCAGCCAATCGGCCATCAGCGCGGCAGTACGGTCGGTTACTGCCGCCAGCCAGCGGGCGATGACAACATCGCCAGTACCGCCTGCGGCGCGGCACTCCGGGTAGAAACGGTCGATGATGTCGTCGCACAGGCGCTGCAGGAGGCCAGCACGGCGTTGCGCATACCAATGCTCGAATGAACCGAAGCGCACGAAGCTGGGCGCGAGCCGGGTGACGATCGCCGCCGTTTCCATGGTTTCGCGGCGCACCGGGTCATCCGAGGCCACCAATGCAAGCGAACGCGTGGTCGGGATGCCCAGGCCATGCATGGCTTCCGCGGCCAGGTATTCGCGCACCGATGAACGCAATACCGCACGCCCGTCACCCATGCGCGAATACGGGGTGCGCCCCGACCCTTTCAGCTGGACTTCCCAGCTACCCTGCGGGCCCTGCACTTCCGCAATCAGGTGCGCACGCCCGTCGCCCAACTGCCCTGCCCAGACCCCGAACTGGTGGCCGCTATAAACTGCGGCGACACTCTCCCCGCCCGGAAACGGCGCAGCGCCGGACAAGACCTGCAAGGCAGCATCAGTGCGCAACGCCTCCGGCGTCAACCCGAGCAAGGCGCAGCCTTCCGGATTCACATGCAGCATTCTGGCGGTCTGCAAGGGCATGGGCCGCACCCGGGAATAGAAATCCTCGGGCAAGGCGGCGTAGCTGTTGCGCACCGTCAAATGTTCAAGGGATGCGGCAGTGCCCGCCTGGGGCTTGAGTTGAGCATTCATGCTGCTATTATCTTCGAATGAGCGCCACTGACCAACCTATCGTCAGCCCCCAGTCCCCCAGCCCCGGCCCATTGGGCAGGGTCGGACGCGTGCTGAGTTTTGCCGTTGACCGCATTGCCGGCGAGCGACTGACACAGGTCGCGTCCAGCCTGACATTCACCACAGTGCTCGCCATCGTGCCGCTGCTGGCTGTGGTGCTGTCGCTGTTCACCGCCTTCCCCCTTTTTTCCGATTTCAGGCAGGCGCTGGAAGACTACCTGGCCAGCAACCTGATGCCCGCCGAAGTGTCGGCCGACATCATGGAGTACCTCAACCAGTTCGCGCAGCAGGCCTCACGGTTGACGGCCATCGGCAGTATGGCCCTGATCGTCACCTCGGTCATGCTCATCATGACCATAGATTCCGCGCTCAATGACATCTGGCACGTGTCGCGCCAGCGCCCCCTGCACCAGCGCATCCTGGTCTACTGGGCCGTGATCAGCCTGGGGCCGCTGGTCATGGGGGCCAGCCTCTGGGCCACGTCGATCCTGGCACGCACCTCCATGGGGCTGGCTGGCGACCTCTCGCCACTGGTCAACATCGGGCTTTCCGTGTTGCCCGTCCTGCTGACCGGCCTGGCCTTCACCGCCCTGTTCGTGGTCGTGCCAAATCGCACCGTCAGCTGGCGCGACGCCGCCATCGGCGGCTTTGCGACCGCCATCGTGCTGGAAACAATGAAGGCGGGCTTTGCCTATTACATCAGCCAGTTCCCCAGCTATACCGTCATTTATGGCGCTTTCGCCGCCGTCCCCGTCTTCCTGCTGTGGATTTATCTATCCTGGCTGACGGTCGTGGCCGGCGCAGTGCTGACGGCATCACTGCCCGGCATCCGCCTGTATGGCCTGACCACCGACACCCGGCCTGCCGGCGCAGCCTACCTCGATACCATTACTGTATTGCAGGCGCTATATGCAGACTGGAGCCAGCAAGGCCAGGGCATCAGCCAGCGGGAATCCTGCGCCACGCTCGCCATGCAACCCGAAGACCTGGATATTGCCCTGGCGGCGCTGCAGGATCTCGGCCTGGCAGCCCCCGCCCGCATACGCGGAAAGGAACGCTGGGTACTGAGCAGCGACCCGCGCCGCACCACCATCGGCCCGCTGATCGACCGCCTGCTGCTGACCCGCACGACCGCACTTGCCCAGCAAGACGGCGCCCAGCTGATACAGGCCACCGCGAACGCACTGGGCCAATACGGGCCTGAAGCCACCCTGGACGAACTGTTGTCCGGCGACCTCGCAGACACGCTTGCCGCGGGCCTGAGGCATGACCAGGATGCCCCCCCGATCTCCGCTTTCCTATCCCGTCCCTCGATAAACAGCGAGGAGTCCCATCATGCTAAAAGTCAGTGAAATCCTGCGTGTCAAAGGCGACACGCTCTACACCGCAACCCCGGACACGCCTGTGGCGCAGGCCATCACCACCATGAGCGAACACGATATCGGTTCGCTGGTCATCATGGAGCATGGCACCCTGGCCGGGATGCTGACCTTCCGTGAAATCATCCGGCTCTTGAACGAGCGGGCGGGCGATGTCGGCGATACGACCATCCGCTCCATCATGGACGACGCCCCCATCAGCGTATCGCCCAACACCAGCGCCGACGAAGTCCAGCGACTCATGCTGGAAAACCGCACGCGTTATGTCCCCGTAATGGATGGCCCTACGCTGCAGGGCGTGATCTCTTTCTTCGACATGGCCCAGGCCGTCGTTTCGGCACAGCAATTCGAAAACAAGATGCTCAAGGCCTATATCCGCGCCTGGCCCAACGAAGACCCAGCACCGGCAGACGAGCAATAAGCGCCTGCCTTGCCTGAAAACGCCTGCCCGGCCCTGCCGGCCAGGCGTTTTTCATTGGCTGCCGAGGAAAACCCGGCGCCCCCCCTGAACGCCCCAGTGGCTCAGGCCACCTGTTCCCAGGCGCGCAACAGCAGCCCGGGGTCTTCCTGCCCCAGCAGCCGATGGTCGGAGAGCATCTGACGCCAGCGCCGCGCCCCCTTGCGGCCATTGCCCCAGCCCAGCAGCGGCCGGACCAGAATGCGCATGGGCACCCCCTGGGCGACCATGCGTTCCGTGTAGGCGGCATAGCGCTGCAATACATCGGTATCGTCCAGACTGGCGTCGCCGGGCCAGAAACGCTGCGACAACTCACGCAACACTTCCGGCTGGTGCCAGGCTGCGCGCCCGAGCATCACGCCGTCGAGCCCCTGCCCTTCAGCCTCGGCCTGCTCGGCAGTCGCCAGCCCGCCATTGAGCACGATGACGCAATCAGGGAAATCCTGTTTCAGTTGCCGCGCGAATGCATAACGCAGCGGCGGAATCTGGCGATTTTCCTTGGGTGACAGGCCTTTCAGGACGGCATTGCGCGCATGCACGACGAACACCCGGCAGCCGGCTTCGTACTGGACGCCGACAAAATCCCGGACAAAGCCATAGCTCTGCTCGTCGTCCAGGCCCAGGCGATGCTTTATCGTCACAGGCACCTGCACGACTTCACGCATGGCCTGAATGCAATCGGCCACCAGCCGGGGCTCCGCCATCAGGCAGGCGCCAAAAGCGCCCTGCTGCACCCGTTCCGAAGGACAACCGCAGTTCAGGTTGATTTCGTCATAGCCAGCCTGCTCGCCCAGTCTGGCGGCCCGCGCCAGCGCATCCGGTTCGCTGCCCCCCAGCTGCAAGGCCACGGGATGCTCGGCCGCATCATATTCCAGGTGTCTCCCGGCATCGCCATGCAGCAGCGCGCCGGTGGTGATCATCTCGGTATAAAGCAGCGCACGCGGAGCCAGCAAGCGGTGGAAAAAACGGCAGTGGCGATCCGTCACATCTATCATCGGCGCCACGCACAGGCGCCAGGATTCCGGGGAGACCCAGGACATACGGAACATTCTCTTGAAGACGGGAAAAGACCGCCATTGTAGGGCCGCGTGCCCGGACGCGGCTGGCAGCCGGCAGAGCAATCAGTAATGCGGCGGCAGTTCGTCGCGCAGGCTGCGGAATGTCGTGCTGTCCGCAGGAATCTGGTCGCGCAGGTCGGCCAGCTGGCGCTGCACGGCTTCCAACTGGCGTTGCATGCGGAACACCTCCTGGTTGAGCTGCTCCAGCATGTCGTCGGCCAGCGTCGAACGGATTTCAAGCTCCTGGATACGCGCCAGCGCCTGGGCCAGGCGGTCGCCGCCGGTTTCGGACGCATCCGGAAGAGCGCCTGTTTGCGAGGACGGCAGATCTGCGTGTGATGGTGAGGTCATGAAAATTCCTTGCCCAGGGAAAAGCTTCCCGGAAATACCCGCCCGCGGGAAGGGCCGAACCAGCCTGCCGGCAGCGGCCTGGCCTGCATGGCCGCTGCTCATGCGGAACGGGAACGGCATGGCAACGCGCGAGCCAGGCGAGTATTAGACCTGAAAACGCAGGCGTCCCGCCAGTACCGCGCCCGGCTTGCGGCAAAGACGCGTCCAGCGGACCCGCCGTATGCACTAAAATGTCCAGTTACGCCTGCTCCCGCCGCTGCACTGGCCGCCCTTTCGGCTGCCAGAACATGCTGTCCTGAGGGAGTTCCCTGACCATTTTCTTTCGGCATCCGTGCCGCGCCGCATTCACGCTATGGCCGTTTTTACTCCTGTCTCCGACCAACAAGCGCGCGAATTGCTCGAACGCTACGACCTGGGCGAACTGGTATCCATGCGCGGCATTACCGCCGGCATAGAGAATTCCAACTTTTTCCTGAGCACGACCCGCGGCGAATTCGTCCTGACGCTGTTCGAAGTCCTCACGCTGGAACAACTGCCGTTCTATATCGAACTGATGCACCACCTGGCGCAGCGCGGCATCCCCGTGCCGGAGCCGCAGACGCTGAAGACCGGCGAGCGGCTCTGTTCGTTCAATGGCAAGCCCTGCGCCATCGTGAGCCGTCTGCCCGGCGGCTATGAACCTGCCCCCAGCGCCGCCCACGGCGCCCTGATCGGCAAGACGCTGGCTCGCGCCCACCTGGCTGCGCAGGATTTCGCCCTGCATCAGCCCAATCTGCGCGGGCTGCCCTGGTGGCGCCAGACCGCTCCCACCGTGCGCCCGTTCCTGGACACCCGGCAGGCTGAACTACTGGACCGCACGCTGGCCGAGCAGGAAGCGTTGGCTGCTGGCGCCGCCTACGCCAGTCTGCCGTCCGGCCCGGCGCACTGCGACCTGTTCCGTGACAATGTCCTGTTCGCCGGCACCTATGAGGTCCCCATCATGGGGGGCATCATCGACTTCTATTTCGCCGGTTGCGACACCTGGCTGTTCGACGTTGCCGTTTCCGTCAACGATTGGTGCATAGACAGGACCAGCGGCCAACTGGACCCGGCGCTGGCCAGCGCCTGGCTGCAAGCCTACGCCAGCGAACGGCCTTTCACGGCAGCAGAGCGCGACATCTGGCCCGCCATGCTGCGCGGCGCAGCCTTGCGTTTCTGGCTCTCGCGCCTCTACGACTTCTTCCTGCCGCGCCCGGCACAGACCCTCAAGCCGCACGACCCGACGCACTTCGAGCGCGTTCTGCTGCAACGCCAGGGTGATGCCCTGGTCCCCCTGCCCTGACGCCAACGCATAAAGGACCCAAGCAACATGCAAGCCTCCACGCTGCCTGCCTCCGCGGGCTGGTATTGGATCAGTCAGGGGTACCGGCTATTCCGACGCCAACCCCTGCCACTCTTCACATGGATGATGTTCATCACCATGCTGGGCATGCTGGCGATGAACCTGGCGCCCATAGGCCCCCTGCTGGCCCAGTTCTTCGTGCCCTTCATCACCGTCATGACGCTCAGCGGCTGCCGGGCGCTCGCCAGCGGCCAGCCCGCCCACCCTGCCGCCTGGGTGCAGCCATTGCGCGAGCCCGGCGTGCCCGCCCGCCTGCTGGTGGTGGGCGGCCTGCAATTCGGCCTGATCCTGCTGGCCGCCATGCTGGCGTTCATGCCGTTCTCCGACACGCTGACCATGGAGCTGGAACGCGCCATGCAGGAAGAAAACATCGCCCCCTTCCTGGATGCCATGCGCATGCCTGCCATCATTTTCGGCGTGCTGTATGCGGGCGTTTCGGCATTGTTCTGGTTCACGCCCCTGCTGGTCGCCTGGCACCAGTTACCAGTCACGCGAGCCATTTTCTTCTCCCTGGTCGCTTGCTGGCGCAATAAATGGGCGTTCCTGCTCTATGCCGCCACCTGGGGCATCATGCTCTATGCAGTGCATTTCATCGCCAACATGCTGGCGTTTGCCATGCCCGGCCTCAGTTCCGTGGTGGCTGCGCTGGCCATGGCGGTCAATCTGTTCGCTGCCGCCGTCTGGTCCTGCAGCGCCTATGTGAACTACGCCACGGTATTCGGTGCTGCCAGCCGTGCACAGGCCAATATGGCCGACGGCCCGGGCGCCTGATGCCACCCTCGGCGCCTGAACCAGCGGTTCAGGCGCCCACCACCGGCGCAGCTCGCGCCGGACCACCTGCCGCAACTCGCGCCAGCCACCTGGCCAGGACTGCCCCGCGCGCAACTCCAGCACCGCCACCGCAGACGGATGCCAGGCGCAACGCCACGGCCGCATCGTCCGCACACGCCTGACGCAACGTCCGCGGACATCAAAAAAATACACATCCAGCGCTCGTCGCATGAAGCAGCTGTGCACCGCGCGACAGGGCAGCAACAACAGGGCGGCAGTGCCGGCTTGCGAATCACGCCAGAACCAGCCGCGCAAGCGCTGCCACCAGGTTGCTGCCACTATCATCCGTGCAGGCCTGCCGCCGGCGCTGAAGGCGTCGGCAGCTACCTGGCCGGCACCTGTGCAAGCATCCACCTTGTGTGTCATCCTATGGCCCCGGGCTGCAAATAATGCATGATGGGATAGGCCAGGACCAAGAAAGTGCAGGGAAAGATGCAAGTCATCAAGGGCAACAGCATCTTCACCGGCGCTTCCATGGCCTGTTTTTCCGCCCTTTGGAATCGTTCATCCTGCATTTGCCTGGCCTGCGCCCTCAACAAGGGGCCCAGCGCCATGCCCAGGCCATCCGCCTGCGCCAGCACGGCAGCAAAGCGCCGCAACGCCGGCAAGCCGGTACGGCGTGCCAGCAACCGGATCGCATCCACTCTAGAACGGCCCTGGGATATCTCTGCCAGGGCCAGCAGGAACTCCTGGTGCAAGGCGCCACGCGGGGCATGCCTGGCAATCTGCTGCATGGCGCCATTGAAGTGCTGGCCGCCAGCCAGGCACAGGGCCAGCATTTCCAGTACCAGGGGCAGATCGGCGGACATCTGCCGCCGCCGCTCACGCGCCCTGGCAACCAGCCTGAGGCAGGGCCAGTGCCAGGCTGCCAGCGCCCCCGCCGCCACGCCCAGCCAGTACCAGGCGGACGCCGCAGCGGCCTCTTGCAAAAGCATGGCAGCGATACCCGCCAGCATCGCCAGCGCTGTCAGCAGGCATTGCGCCGTCCTCAGTACCAGCGGGTCCAGCACTGACGCCAGACCTGCGCTTTGCAGCAATGCCTCAAGGCGAGGCCGGCTATGCCACCCCAGAACCGGCCGCGCACACCACGACATGCGGCGCAGCCCGGGTAAGGTCAGGCGCCATACCCATGGCAAGCCGCCCCCAGCGCTTGCCAGCCGCCTCCCCGACGCCTCGCCGCCCAGGCGCTTGCCCCGTCCCTGCCGGATGGCAATGCCCACGGCAAGCGCGGTACACGCCATGCAGAGCAGCATCCAGGCAACGCCACCTTCCGGCAAGGCCGGGTTCATGGCGCAATGCTCACGATACGCCGGATGAACCAGCCTCCGACCGCCAGCAGCACGGTCAGTACACCCAGCGTTGCCCAGCCGACAGGTGTATGCCAGAGACCGTGCATGGCCTCTGGTTCCAGCCATTGCAGCACGGCCAGCAGAAACACCGGCAAGGCACCCATGATCCACGCCTGCAGGACGCCCTGCGCCGTCATGGCCCGCAAACGGCGCTGAATGCGCAAACGCTCGGACAGCGTTTCAGCCAAGCCCTGCAGGGCGTCGGCCAGATTCCCGCCAGACTGCGCGGCAATGCCCAGGACCGCTACCAGCAATGCCAGCTCCTGTGTCTGGACACGGCGATACAGGTTGCCCAGGGCCTGCTCGAAATTCACACCCATGCGCTGCTCCCGCAGCAGCAGGCCAAACTCCTGCCTTGCCGGCGCCTCGGCTTCAACCACGACAGCACGCAAGGCCCCATGCAGGCTGGCGCCACCACGCATGGCCCATGCCAGCGCCAGCAATATTTCCGGCAACTGCGCATCCAGCTGGCGCCCGCGCCGCTGCCACCCCCAACGGGCCAGTCCGCGCGGCAGGAGCATCAGAATGCCAGCCAGGGTAAAACACAGCAGCCAGGAACCGCTCCAGGCATACCCCGCCAGGCCAGCGCCCAAGGCGGCCAGCAAGGCCGGCAACCAGAACCGCGACAAGTCCATGGACAGAAAGAAGGCATCCATCCGATAGCGCGCTCCCGCAGCAAAGGCATCGCGATAACGCTGCAGCCAGCCGGCCATCCCCTGCGCCAGCGCCCAGGCCAGGCCCGCCGCCGCCAGCGCAGCCGCCAGAACGACCCAGCCCGGATTCATGGCGTGGCCCTCCGGCCCGGCCCATCATCCGCCCAGGAAGATGCCGGCAACAGCATGCCTGGCGGTGTCGGCGCCAGGCCGACTGTATTGTCGTGCCAGCCGTTCTCTGCCGTCGTGTCGTAGCCCGGCCCCGGGAAGGATGTGGGATCGAAATCAATGCCCTGCTTGCGCCAGCTTTCAAAAAACGTGGGAACGGACGCACCGCGACGATGGCTGCCTGAACGGCGATCAAAACTGAACAGCGGCAAAGTCTGCAGGCACTGGCTTTCGATGCCGCACAGTTCGGTGACTTCGGCAATGACACGGCGGCCATCCGGCAAACGCACGAGTTGCACCAGCAAATCCACGCTGGCGGCAATTTGCTCGCGCACGGCCGCCAGTGGCAGCGCCATGCCCGCCATCAGCACCATGGTTTCCAGCCGAGCCAGGGCATCACGCGGGGAATTGGCGTGCAGGGTGGTCAGCGACCCCTCGTGCCCGGTGTTCATGGCCGCCAGCATGTCCAGGGCTTCGGCCCCGCGGCACTCACCCACGACAATGCGGTCCGGTCGCATGCGCAAGGCATTGCGCACCAGTTCACGAATGCTGATGGCGCCCTTGCCTTCCTGGTTCGGCGGGCGGGCTTCCAGTACCACCTTATGCGCATGTTGCAGGCGCAATTCGGCAGCGTCCTCAATGGTAATCACGCGCTCATGCGGCGCAATGCAATGCGACAAGGCATTGAGCAAGGTGGTCTTGCCCGACCCGGTGCCGCCGGCAACAATGATATTGCAGCGCAAGCGCACGCATTGCGCCAGAAACGACGACATGCCCTGATCCAGCGCTCCCAGGCTGACCAGTTCGTCCAGCCCCGGACGGCGCCGGGGAAAGCGCCGTATCGTCAGGCTGGGGCCCTGCACCGCAATCGGCCGGATGACCGCATGCACCCGGGAGCCATCCGGCAGGCGCGCATCAGCCAGCGGCATGTTCTCATCCAGCCGTCGCCCCACGGGCGCCACCATGCGTTCCATCACCGCCAGCAGCGCCGCTTCGCTGCTGAACACGGCATCGTGGCGCTGCAAGCATCCCTGGCGTTCGACATAGATTTCCTCATGTCCATTGACCATGATCTCGGTAATACTGTCTTCTGCCATCAGGGGCTGCAAGGGGCCATAGCCCAGCGCCTCGTCCAGCACCCGCTCCAGCAATGCCCGCTGCCCCGCAGCATCTGCAGGAAGACGTCCGCCTTCGGGCACGCCATGCGGCCCCTCCTCTACGTCCAGCCGGCCATGCTGCGACAACCACGCGGACAGAACCTCGTGCGCCTGGCTGCGCAGCGCGGCATCGTTCATGTCTTCGACATTGCGGCGGCGCAGATCCAGTTCCTGCAGCAGCACGCCATGCAAGCGGCGCACCAGGCCGCTATCCACTGCCGGCTGGCGTTGCGACAGCGGCATTGCCAGGGGAATAGCCTCGGCTGCGGCAGGACCAGCAGCATCGCCTGCAGTGGTCAGCCCCTGAGCCGGCTGGCCTGCCGGGAAAGCCGGCATGCCAAGCTGCGCCGCCGCACCACTTCCGCCATCACCCTGCCCATCCACTTGCGGCGCAATGCGTCGCACCTGCAGGCGGCAGGCGCCGATGACAACCAGGTCTTCCGGCATCAAAGGGCCATAACGGGCAATCCTTCGCTGGTTAACCCAGGTCCCGTGCCAGGAACCCAGATCCTCCAGCAAGAGATCGCCCGCATGGGCGCTCAGCCTGGCGTGCATGCGCGCCACTCGCCAGGAGCGCAGACGCAGATCGCACTGCTCGCCGCGGCCGATCAGGACAGGCAGGGCCAGCACCCGGCGTTCGACCGGACCGTCATCCTGGATGATCTCGATTTCCACCATGCGCATCTCACTCATCGAAGTCATAGACATTGCCCGGTGCAGTGACTGCGGCTTCCTGCTGCCATTGCGAACCGTCACCGGCATAGGGGTCCCAGCGCCGCCCCTCCGGCACACCAGGCATGACCGGCATGTTGATCGCCGGGCCATCTGGAAATACCACATCTACGGCCTGCCGTGCCGCATAGACACGCCGCTGTAGGCCGGGGTCGTCCTGGGACACCACCACCGGCGTCACCAGAATCGCCAATTCGGTTTCACGCTGCTGGAAACGCCGGGAACCAAACAGGGCACCGATAATGGGCAAGCTGCCCAACCCCGGCAACGCATCCTTGTCGCGTAGTTGCTCCCGCGAAATGAAGCCGCCCAGCACCAGCGTCTGCCCGGACCGCACGTTGAATTCAGTCGCGGCGCGCCGGGTTTTCATGGCCGGACCGCCATTAGCCGACACACTGGCATCGACGGCACTGACCTCCACCTCTATCCGGGAACGGACCGCGCCATTGCGCTCCACCCTGGGCGTGATCGCCAGCGATACGCCATAGGGCTTGAATATCGTGGTGGAATTGCCGTTGGCATCCACCGTTACGTACGGCACCTCCCCGCCAGCCAGGAACGTGGCCGTGGCGCCACTGCGCGCCAGCAATTGCGGCTGGGCAAGCATGACGGCCTCGCCTTGCTGCGCCAGTGCGTGTATGCGGGACGCCAGCATGGCATTCAAGCCGAAATAGGATTGCGCCGAACGCACCGGCAAGGGCAGGTCCAGCGGCAATTCGCTGCCTGGACGGGCAGCCAGCGCCCGGCCGCTGGCCAGGTCCCATGCCACACCACCCACGAAACCGCCCTGCGTACTGCCATCCCAGCGTATGCCATACTCCAGCAACTCCGAACGCGGCACTTCTATGACCTGGACATCCAGCAAAACCATGCGGTCCCAGCCCACCTGGCCAGTAAAATCCAGCAGCGCCGGATATCGCTGTACCAGCGCGCCGATACGCTCCTGATCAGCATCCGACAGGTCCTCGCCTTCGATCAACAGACGTCCGCCCACCCTACTGCTGCGCGCGTTCGGGATACGCGCCAGCA
Source organism: Kerstersia gyiorum (assembly GCF_048595715.1). Lineage (NCBI taxonomy): Bacteria > Pseudomonadati > Pseudomonadota > Betaproteobacteria > Burkholderiales > Alcaligenaceae > Kerstersia > Kerstersia gyiorum. The sequence goes on along the minus strand of NZ_CP169556.1, from coordinate 1,291,413 downwards.
AGGCAGCCACTTCCTGCTCCATGCGCTGCGCCCCCGCCGCCCCAACCTCGATCCGGTAGGCCTGGCGCTCGCCAGCACGCGTCCAGACATGCAAGGTGGTCATACCCTGGCGGCGGGCGAATATCAGGACTTCGCGACCATCGGCGGCAACCGCCTGCACAATGGCGCCGTCACCGACTGCAACGCGGCCCAGGTCAGGAACGTCCAATACATGCGTCTGGCCGGCCTCCAGGCTCAGCGTCCCATCTTCTGACGCGCCGCCGGCTGCCCCGGCGGCCAGGTGCAGGAGCAACAAGCCCGTACCTGCCCGCCGGGCCATCCTTCCCCTGCGCCCCCGCCCTGGCTCCGGCCTCGCCAAAGGCCTGCGATTGGCGCCGATGCAATGGATCACTCCTGTTCTCCCGGTTCCAGGCCGTCGAGCGGCGGTACATGCAAGGTGCGGTGATTGCCATAAAGCACGGCAGGCTCCGCTGGCGCGGGTGCCGCGGCGATCCCCAGCAACTGATCCAGGGAAACGCTGCGGCGCAGCTGGCCAGCACCGCTGTCCCCGCTGGCTCTCAGGATGGCCACCATATCGCCTTCCTGCCTTGCCGCCAGCAGCAGCAAGGCATCATCCTGGGATACGTCCAGTGTCACGGTACGGTAAGCACGCGCCGCGCCGCTGCCGGCCAGCCCGTCTCCGTCCATTTCCGCACCGGTAGCCAGCACCACGACATCCTGCAGCAAGGACGTCGTGGATCGACGCCCCTGCCGGGGCAGTGCCACGAAGAGGTCGATGCGGTCCCCGGGCTGCAACAAGCCCGATTGCGTGCTGGCCTGGGTGACTGTAATGGTCAAGGCTCGCCGGCCCGGCGCCAGCCGCTCTGACAGGCGTACCGGAGATGGCTCCGCCAGATGCATTTCCGTCAACGCCTCGCCCGCCTGCAGGCCCCAACGCAAGGTTTTTCCCGTCACCCGCGCCACATCTCCCGGCACCAACCCATGGCTGGCCATCCACTCCACCGGCATCTGTCGCAGTGCCAGATGGGCCGGATGCAGCGTCACGCCGGCATCCAGCCGCTGGCCCGCGACCAGACGCTCCACCATAACGCTGCGGCCTGCCAGACGCAGCCGTTCTGTCTGCTGGTCCAGGTAACGCTGCGCCGCCCAGGCCGCACACCCTGCTGCCAGAAACGCCAGCATCCAGGACCATGCCGGACGCAAACGCAGCAGCCGGTCCCGGACGCGCGGGCTTCCTGCCAGCCAACTCCCGATGCGGCTCATGGCGCGGTCTCCTCATCCAGACGCCAGGCCACCGTCGCATCTCCGGCAGGCAGGAGACGCAACACCAGGCGCCGCCTGTCCCTGGTCCAGATGCCGGCCTGTCGCTGGCCCAGGCTGCCGGCCTCCGGCTCTGTCGCGGCCGCCTGCCAGCCGGCGCTCCTCAATCCGTCCACCCATGCCTGCCAGATTTCACCCGGCAAGCCATCGTGCAGATACAGGCGTTGGCGCACCCGGATTTCGGCCACCTGGTCGGAGATATCAAGCAGCACCCGGGCCGTGTCCTGCGCCTGGCGAGGCCCGAGCTCTTCCTGCGCCTGGCGGGTGGCGGCACCTGAGGCAGCATCAGCCGTGCGCAGCGCAGCCACGATATCAACCGTTGCCTGGCCTGCTGCCCCGCCGCACCCGTCCAGCATCAGGCTCGACAAGCTGCCGATACTGCCACCGCCGGGCTGGGCCGCCAGGGTCAGTACCTGATGCCTGCCTGTGTCATACCAATGCATGCGCAAGGTCTCGGGCTCCAGCAGCAAACCTGGCCGCGTATTCAGGACGCCTGCCAGCTGACGCGCCAGTTGTTGCGGTGCCGCAGCACTGGTAAACAACACGGCATCCAGCGGGCATCCCTGCCAGCGAGCACCGCGTAATACATGCTGCGAGTGCACGCCCGGCGGCCAGGGAAAAGCCGCCAGCCATCGCGCAGCGCTTGTGTTCGAGACCGGGCCATCTTGCCCAGCGACGGTCAGCCCGCCGCCGGACACCAGCCCCCCAGACAGCGCCGCGTGCGCAGATGCCGGCCATCCGGCTGCCGCATGACCAGTCAGGGCCATGCACAGGCACACCACTACGCGACCCCCATGTCGGCGCCGGATCATTGCGGCCTCCGGCCGACCCCGGCTGGCTCGGGAACTGCGCCAGCCCAATGCTGCAGCCAGGCAGCGGGGTCATGAGCCGGCCGCCAGGGCGCATCCACCCTGTGCATGACATGATCCAGCGCCTGGGCGCGGGCCAGGGAAACATGTGCCGCGGCACGCCACGCACTGGCAGCCGCCGCAATATCCTGCTGTACGGCGGCATCACCGGCACCACTGCCCGCACCAGACAGCAGCGTCAATGCGCCAGGCAAGGCTGGCAGCTGCCGCACATCCGCAATATTCAACCAATGCGGCAGAGGCGGCGCCGGTAGTTGGGCATACACCGATGCGATCCCGGCTTGCACACCGAATTCCTGCCGCAAGGCGGCTGCCTCGGCTGCCGCACCGCCGACCTGGGGCAAACCTGCTGCGCTGCCCACCGGCCCTGCCTGTGGTTCGTGCACCGACAGCGCCATCTCCTGCGGCCGCAACAAGTTCTGCGCTGCCATCCCTGCCGCCAGTTGAAAAACCATCCGGCGTGCCTCCGTTCCCGCCCTGAACGCGCGCTGTTGCGCCAGCCCCAGCCACTGCCCGGCCAACCACAGCAGGATGAGGCAACTCGCCAACAGCAGGCATTCGAACAAGGCCTGCCCGGCCTGCAGCCAGCGGCCATGGGTTGCCAGCGAGGTTTTCATCGCTGTCCCCCTGCCCTGCTGGTATGCACCGGTACTGGCGTCAGCCGTGCCTGCCAGTAAGGCAAATAGAGGTTGGCCGCTTCCAGTGGCCGGCCCGACCTGGCGTGAGGCCTAACGTATTCAACTGCAGCGGCACTATCCGCACGCAACCAGCCGTCGACGGGCAATGCGCCGAAACGCCAGGCGCCCGTCATGGCAACGCGACTGGCGCCACCGGTGGTCAGCAAAGCCCCTGCGGGTACCGCCAGGCCGATGGAAAAAGCCGGGTTTGCAACACCGATGGAGATATCCGCGACCAGGCCGCGCCCGCGCAAGGCCAGAGGTTCCGCTACGGCATAGGACGTTGCCAGAGGATTGCCTGCGCTGCCAGTCAGGGGCCAGTCGGTGTGGGTCTGCAGCCAGCGCCAGAAAGCGGCATCGCCGAAGCTGGCGGGAGCGCCGTCCACATGAGCCTCGCCGGGCCGCCTGTCCGCCGGCGCCGCCCAGGCCCACCCCATGGGATAAGGCCGGAAATAGCAGCCCACCCAGCGATTGCTGCGCAAGGCCTTGAAGGACAAGGTATCCAGCGCCTGCCAATGGCCGGCGGCATCCAGTGCCGTTTCCCCCCTGCGCCGCAGTTCATGGCGCAGATGCGGACAACGAGGCGACACCAGGTATTGATTGCGCGCCGTCCCGTTGCGTGGTGCCAGGAACGGGGTCGCGGCGGCCTGGTGCGCCAGCCAGTCATAGCTGCCGCGCCCGGCACCGGCGGCGCTCAGGCGGATGCCATCGGCCAGGGTGTCGTCATACAGCACCAACCGGCTGCCGGCGGCGGCAGACCGGCCGGCCAGGCCGGAAAAATCACCCTCCAGATTGCGCGCCAGTACCCAGGCCATGGCATCCTGGCGCGTCTGCACGAGATCGGCCAGCGTGGCCTGGCGCACCTGCTCCAGCACGTCATGGATCAGGCTGTCATGGCGGGCATAAGCCTGCGCCCAGCCGGCCCCTTGCCGCTGCCCGGCCAAGGCTGAAGCAGCGCGGTAGGCCGCACCATGGCGAGCGCCGAACAGACTGGTGATCAGGTGGGCAGGCGGATTTCCCCGCCCCTGCTGCGTGGCCTGTCGGCTGCCGAAATCGGCCCAGGCTGCCAGGGTGGCGACATGCGCCATGGCCATCTGGTGGGCGAGCTGCGTCCGGCTGATCCAGGCCAGCAGATTCAGGCTGCGGGCCTGGGACAAGGCCCCGCTGTAGGCGACGGCATCAGCGACATGAGACAGCCGTGCCCTGGCGCCGGCAACTTGCCTCAAGCCGTAGCCATGCACCCAGGCCAATGCCAGGGCTGCCAGCAGCAGGACGCCCAGCGGCAAAGCCTGGCCTCTTGCGCGAACGACCGGCTTCATGGCTGTCCCGCCTGTCCGGCGTTGCCGGTAAACGACTTGAGCGTGCGTGCGGCCGCCTGGGCGGCTGCCCCATCGGCAGCCTGCTGCGCAGCCGCGGATTCGGCGGAACCATCCTCGCCAGCCAATTCTCTGGCCATGGCAGCGGTCTGGGCACGGATAACCTGTCCGAACAGCTGATACACGGCAATGGCAGCCACCGCCACCAGGGCGACGATAATCACATATTCGGTCATGGCCTGGCCGGCCTGCCTGACTTTGGACATTTCATCCTCCTGTGTTCGACAGAAGGATTCTGTTCCGGCAGCCGTGCGCGGCCTAGGCGGACTTACCGGCCGGCGGTTTGTACCCATTGCGGGCGCAGGAGCCCGCACCGGTTGAATGCCCCGGCCTTAAACCGCCCCCCAGCCCACAGCGCCAGGCAGCAAGCCCGCGCCAAGGCACTCAGACGCAGCAGCGCCTGCCGCCGGCCCCGCACAGCAGCGCAGGCAGGCGACAGGTCTGGGGAAACTCAGACGACGCGCACTTCCAGGTCGCCCAGACCATCGACATGCCCCAACAGGTGGTCGCCTCGTTCCACCCGGCCCACACCCTCCGGCGTACCGGTGAAAATCAGGTCACCGGCTTCGAGCGTGAAATAACGCGAAAGGAAGGCAATGGTTTCCGCCGGCGTCCAGATGCGCTGTGACAAATCGCCCGACTGGCGGCGCTGGCCATTCACATCCAGCCAGATAGCGCCAGCTTCCAGGTCGCCGCAAACACTGCGAGGCTGCAGGGCGCCAACCGTCGCGCTGTGCTCGAAGGTCTTGCCCAATTCCCAGGGACGGCCCACCTCCTTGGCCTGGGATTGCAGGTCGCGCCGCGTCATATCCAGGCCGATGGCATAGCCCCATACATGCTCCAGCGCCTGTTCGGCCGGGATATCACGCCCGCCCTTGCCCAACGCCAGCACCAATTCGATTTCATGGTCCACATGGCGGCTTTGCGGCGGATAGGCCATTTCGCCCACGCTGTCCTGCGGCACTGCCAGTAACGCATCGCCAGGCTTGCAGAAGAAAAACGGATCTTCCCTGCCGGTAAAGCCCATTTCCCTGGCATGGGCTGCGTAATTGCGGCCCACACAGTAAATCCTGCGCACCGGGAAACGCCCGCTTTCCCCGACGACGGGCAAGGTGGGAACGGCCGGTGGCGCGATCACATAATCAACCATGTCATTTCTCCCAAAATATCTATTCTATTGAACCTCGCCGCTGCGAGATGAAAAAGCCCGCGCTGCCGGTCGCGCTCAAGGACGCCGCGCCGCCTGCACCGCATGGCGGATGCTGGCGGCAAACGCAGGGTCGTCCAGGTAGCCCACATTCAGGCGGGTCCAGGGTTGCGGAACGCTCCGGTCAACGAAAAAAATGGGGCCGGGCGCCAGCACCACGCCCTGCCGCAAACAATGTTCCGTCAGCTGGTTCGCATCTTCCAGCATTGGGAAGCGCGCCCACAGATAAAGGCTTTGCTCCGGCCGGCAGAACACTTCCGCCCCCAGGCGGTCCAATGTTTCCAGGCCGCGCCGGGTCGCCAACCGCAAGCGGGCCTGCAGGCGCTGGGCCTGGCGCGGAAACTGGCCGCTCGTGAGCAAGGCGTCCAGCACTCTTTCGGCGTACTCCGAACCGGTGGTGTGCACCAGCATTTTGATGTCCGCCAGTTCTTCCACCCGTTCCAGGCTGCCAGCGATATAACCTACCCTCAGTGCCGCCGACACCGACTTGGAAAACGTACCGACATACAGGGTATTGCGCAGTTGATCCAGTGCCGACAAGCGTACGGTGGACGCTGGCTTGTAGTCGGCCAGGGCATCGTTTTCCACCACCAGCACGCCGTACTTGCTGGCGATCCGCAGGATCTGTTCCGCCCTGGCCCGGGAAATATCCGAGCCCGTAGGATTGTGTGCCGAGGTCTGTACGAAAAACACGCGGGGCCGATGCGTGCGCGCCAGCTGCTCCAGCACGCCCAGGTCAGGCCCGTCCGGCTGGCGCGGCACGCCCAGCATCCGGGCGCCGTGCATCAGCAACTTGCCGAACAGCGGGTAATAGCCCGGGTCGTCGACCAGTACAGGATCGCCCGGCTTGAGATAGCGCCGGATAATGATGTCCAGCGCATGATTGGCGCCGAAAGTCGTCAGTACCTGGCGCGGCGTGCATTGGATCGCATGATCCGCCAGCCGGCGTGCCAGGCGCTGCCGCAAGCCCATGTTACCCAGCCGCGAGCCATAGCGGTAGAGCGTCAGTCCGGCGTCGCGAACGACCTGCCGGTGATAGCGATCCAGCCGCAGGCCAGACAGCCACGCCACCGGCGGGAAGCCTTCCCCCAGATGCGAATGCCCCGGGTCGCGCACGAACTGCTGGCGCATCATCCAGATGGTATCCAGCGCCCGGTCGTACGGTTGCAGATCGTTGTCATCCCCCGCCGGCGGCACCACGTCGAGCACAAAAAAGCCCTGGCCGTGACGTGCCTCCACCAGCCCCTGCGAAGCCAGCATTTCGTAGGCCGTCACCACCGTGTTTTTGGAGTGTCCGTGCAGTTTCATCGACTGCCTCAGGGACGGCAACCGGTCCCCTGCCTTCAGCAGTCCTTCATGGATTTGCCGGGTGATTTCCGCTGCGATCTGCTCGGTCAGTGTAGGTTTTGCCATGGGGGTTTACCAAGGGTCTGGAAGTGGACTGTCTGGCTCCAACTGTACCTTTTTTATGGTGACAGTGGCAGGTAGTATGAATTCCACAATCAACCAGGAAGAGACAAATGCCCCTCGATTCACGCCTGAAAAATTTCCGTGACCTGAGCCCCGCCGAACGTGTCGATCACATCGCCGGCCTGCTGCACCTGAACGCTGAAGACACTGCCCTGCTGACGCAACCCGGCGCACTGCCACTGGATATCGCCGACGGAATGATCGAAAACGTGCTGGGGAAATTCGAGTTGCCCTACGCCGTTGCCTCCAACTTCCAGGTCAATGGACGCGATGTCCTGGTGCCGTTGGTCGTCGAGGAGCCCTCCATCGTTGCCGCCGCCTCGTACATGGCCAAACTGGCCCGGCCCGGCGGCGGCTTCCAGACCTCCAGCAGCGCGCCGCTGATGCGTGCGCAGATCCAGCTGACCGGCGTGAGCGACCCGCATGGCGCGCGCCATGCCCTGCTGCGCAAGCGCGACGACATCCTGGCGCTGGCCAACAGCCGCGACGCACTGCTGCAGAAACTGGGCGGCGGCTGCCGGGAAATTGAAATCCATACCTTCGAGAGCAGCCCTGTGGGCCCGATGGTCGTGCTGCACCTGATCGTCGACGTGCGCGACGCCATGGGCGCCAATACGGTAAACACCATGGCTGAAGCAGTCGCCCCCCTGGTCGAGAAAACCACTGGCGGCAAGGTCCGCCTGCGCATCCTGTCGAATCTGGCAGACCTCCGCCTGGCACGGGCCCAGGCCCGCTTTGCACCGGAAGTGTTTGAAAGCGCCCAGTACCGGGGCAGCGAGGTTATCGACGGCATCATCGAAGCCTATACCTTTGCCGCGATCGACCCCTACCGCGCCGCCACCCACAACAAGGGGATCATGAACGGCATAGATCCGCTGGTCGTGGCAACCGGCAACGACTGGCGCGCCATAGAAGCCGGAGCGCATGCCTATGCTGCCCGCCAGGGGCACTACGGTTCGCTCACGACCTGGGAAAAAGACAAGCAGGGCCACCTGGTCGGCACCATTGAAATGCCCATGGCGCTCGGCCTGGTAGGCGGCGCCACCAAGACCCATCCGCTGGCACAGCTATCCTTGCGCATTCTCGGGGTGGGCAGCGCCCAGGAACTCGCGGAAATCGCAGTCGCCGTCGGGCTGGCGCAGAACCTGGGCGCGCTGCGCGCGCTGGCTACAGAAGGCATACAACGCGGTCACATGGCCTTGCACGCCCGCAACATCGCCATGCTGGCAGGCGCGACCGGCGATGAAATCGGGCAGGTGGTCGATGCCATGGTACGGAACAAGGATGTGCGTGCCGACCGGGCCAGCGCCCTGCTTGCGGAACTGCGTGGGCAATAGCCATGCAAGAAGCCTTGAAACACGCCATGCGTCCGGTACGGATCGTCGAGGTCGGGCCCCGCGACGGCCTGCAGAACGAAGCTCGCATCCTGCCGCCGGCCACACGGGCGCAGCTGGTACAGATGCTGGCGCAGGCCGGCCTGCGCCACATCGAGGCGGGCGCCTTCGTTTCGCCGCGCTGGGTACCGCAGATGCGCGGCAGTGATGAAGTCCTGTGGCTGCTTCTCGAGCAGCCCGGCCTGCACCTCAGCGCACTGGTGCCCAATGAACAGGGCATGCGCAGCGCGCTGGCCTGCGGCTGCCGCGAAGTCGCGGTTTTCGCCGCCGCCTCGGAAACCTTTTCGCAACGCAACACAAATTGCTCCATCGACGAAAGCCTGGTGCGTTTCGAGCCGGTCGCGGCGCTCGCCCGCGAACACGGCGTCAGCTTGCGAGGCTACATTTCCTGCGTGGTCGATTGTCCCTATGAAGGTGCAATCGCCCCCGGACGCGTGGCCGACCTCTGCCTGAAACTGCAGCAGCTCGGCTGCGACGAAATCAGCCTGGGCGATACCACCGGAGCCGGCACGCCGCGCCAGATCCGCCAGCTCGTCGATGCCTGCGCCGCCGCTGTTCCGCTCGCCATGCTGGCCGGCCATTTCCACGATACCTATGGCATGGCGGTCGCCAATGTCCTGGCGGCGCTGGAAGCGGGCATCACCGTTTTCGATGCATCGGTATCCGGCCTGGGCGGCTGCCCGTACTCTCCAGGCGCCAGCGGCAACCTCGCCACCGAGGACCTGGTCTACCTGCTCGAAGGCCTGGGCCTGCCTACCGGCATCGACCTGGATAGCCTGGTCGATGCCGGCGCCTGGATAGATACCGTGCTGGAACGCCAGACCGCTTCCAGAGTCGCGCGCGCCAGGCTGGCGGCACGTACCGTGCGCGTTTGAGCACGCGGCCCGGCCCCACGCCGGGATTACGCAGGACAATATGGGCCGCCAGAACATGCTGGCAGATATAAAAGGAGACAAAGACATGCAAAACCGGCTTCCCTTTCCATCAGGCGTTACGCAGCAAGGCGCCCTGAGCGGCGTCATCATCCTCGACCTGACGCGCGTCGTGGCCGGCCCCTACTGCGCCATGATGCTGGCCGATCTTGGCGCAACCGCGATCAAGATCGAACACCCCAGGGACCCGGATCTCACTCGGGAATTCCCGCCGATGCGCCAGAATACAGGCCCAGCCGATCCGGCCAGCGGCTTTTTTGCCCAGTACAACCGCAACAAGCTGGCCGTCAGCCTGGATCTCAAGCATCCGGAAGGCAAGGCCTTGTTCCTCGACATGGTGGCGCAGGCCCATATCGTCATCGAGAATTTCCGGCCCGGCACCATGGAACGGCTGGGCCTGGGCTATGAGGTGCTGAAGGCGCACAACCCGGCAATCGTCTATGCCGCCATCAGCGGCTTTGGCCAGACCGGCCCGAACAGCCGCCGTCCAGCCTACGACAGCACAGCGCAGGCCGCTGGCGGCCTATGGTCCATGAACGGCCTGGAAGAAGAACCCATGCGCGTGGGCACCGTGCTGGGCGACCTGTCCGCCGGCATGTTTGCCGCGACCGGCATCCTGGCCGCGCTGCGGCAGGCCGAACGCAGCGGCCAGGGGCAGATGGTGGATGTATCGCAACAGGACTCCATCGTGGCCCTGACCGAAAACGCGATCGTCACCTACACCGAGACCGGCAAGGTGACCGTCCCCGCCGGCAATGGCCACCCCTTCGTCAAGCCCTACGGACGCTACCGCTGCAAGGACGGCTACGTCTTTTTCGGCGCCTATACGGATAAATTCTGGCAGGAGGCCTGCCGCACATTCGGCGATACGGATCTGGAAAACGACCCCGAAACCGCCACCATGGCGCAGCGCTTCCAGCAGGACATCTACGAGCGCAAGGTGGACCCTGCCGTGCGGCGCTGGTGCGGCCGCCATACCAAAGCCGAGCTCGAAGCCATGGCAGGCGACCGTTTCCCCCTCACGCCGATCAAGGGCATAGACGAAGTAGTGGCAGATCCGCATCTGCAGGCCCGCGACATGCTGGTGCCGGTGAACTACCACGACGCGACATTCTCGGTCTTCGGCAACCCCATCAAACTGTCCGGCGGCACCCGCGAGCATGGTGCCAGCGCACCGGCTGTGGCCCAGCACAACCAGGCCATTTATCTCGACTGGCTCGGACTGGCCCCCGAACGCTATGACGCCCTGCAACAGCAAGGCGTGCTGTAGTCGCGCCACCTTCGGGAGAATCACATGAGCCTGCTGACCCCTGACATCACGCGCCATATCGGCACCAGCCTGCCCCCCTTCGACTTCGAGGTAAGCCGCAACGACATCCGTAAATATGCAATCGCCACCGGCCAGCGCAACCCCCGTTTCCTTTCCGGGGACGAGGCACCGCTGTTGTTCCTGTTCAGCGCCATGATCCCTCGCACGCCGCTCGAACAACTGCGGCCGGACGGACACCATCCCGACAATCCGCTGATCCCTGTCCTGCCCCTCAAGCGCATCATGGCCGGGGGCAGCGAATTCCAGGTGCTGGGACGCATCATGGGTGGAGAAACGCTGACTGTCAGGCAGCGCATCCTGGACATACATGAAAAGGAAGGCGCCAGCGGCCCGTTGATCTTCCTGATACTGGAAAACCGTTACGAACGCCAGGACGGCTCCCCCGTCGTGATCGAAAAACTCACGAGGATCGCACGATGACTGCCTTCTCCCTTGCCTGCGCCCAGCCCGGACAAGCACTCCCCTCCCGCGTCTACCGAGTCGGGACGGTACAGCTCTTCCTCTACAACGCTGCCATCTGGAATGCACACCGCATCCACTACGACGCCCCATACGCCCAGGACGTCGAACATCACCCCGCACTGGTCGTGGACGGCCCGCTGCAGGGGGACTGGCTTACCCAGCTGATCTATGAGTTCATGGCGCCCGACGATGAACTGATCGCCTTCGATTACCAGAACCGGCTGGCCGCCTATCTGGAAGAACCATTGACCTGCGGCGGCACCGTGACTGGCGTCGATGGCGCCACCGTCACGTTCACCCTGCAGGTCAGTCGCACTGACGGCCACGCCACCACCGTGGCACACGCCACGGTACGCCGCGCTGCCTTTTCACCCCAACCATAACTGCCTCAAGAAGGATGCACCGCCACCACCCAGGAGTTGCCTTTCGCTGAACCAGCGCAGTCCATGTCTCATACCGAAAAAAACAGATGGAGAAGACAACGTGCAATATTCCACGACCCACCATTCCCCGCCCCTGCTACGATCAGGCAGCCTGGCTTCCGAGCAGAGCTACAACCTGTTCGAGGTATGGGGCGACACCATAGATGCGCGCCACCTGGCCAGCGCCATCGTCATCGGCGCCGCCATCAGCCTGGGCGCCTATGTCCTCACGCGCTGGGGCCTGAACCTCGTCATCGAGGATACCCATATGGTCCATGCATACTCCATGCTCGGCGGCATCGTCGGCTGCCTGGCTGGCGGGGTGGTCAGCGCCATGCTTTTCAAGCCCAAACGCACCGTGGTCGAAGAAGTCGTCGACGAACAGTTCCGCCAGGCGGTACTGGCCGACCTGCGCAAGCAATACGGGCATATTGGCAGCATAGATGATCTATCCCCGGAAGTTGCCGAGGAACTGCAGGAACTGGGCCTGTATGAAATGTTCGCGCAGGCCAGCGACGCGCAGCACAGCGCCAAGGACAGCCTGGCCGCACCGCAAGCCGGCACCAAGGGAGGCTGAACATGGATCCCCTGTTTGCTGAAATCCTCAATGCGCTGGCCTTCGGCCTGCTGGGCGCCGTGCTGTTTTCCGCCATTGGCCTGGTCTCGGGCACGGATGAAACCACCACCCTGGCGCCCCTGACCATGTTGGTCGTGTTGCTGGGTGCGCCCCCGGCTTCCATCCTCAGCTTTTTCATCGCCGGCGCCGTCGCCAAGCACATGACCCATGCCGTGCCCACGGCATTGCTGGGCATTCCCGGCGACACCTCTGCCGTTGCTCTGATAGGCGACGCCAATCAGCTGCGACGACTGGGCGTGCCGCATATCGCCCTGAGGAAAATGCTGTCCGGTGGCGCGCTCTCGGCGCTGATCGCCGTGCCGGTATCCATCGCGTTCGCCGTGGTACTCGCCCCCTTCGGTGAGGCAATCAAGCAGTTCGCGCCCTGGGTATTCCTGTGCGCTGCGCTGCTGATCGCCTTCTTTTCCGCCGGTCGCTGGGCAGCCATGCTGGCGCTGGTGCCGTTCGTCCTGCTGATCGTGGCGCTGCAGAACCTGACCCTGAAATATGGCGTCAAACTGTCGGTCAGCTATTTTCTCGGCATTGCAGTAGCGCCGCTCATCGCCTCTCTGTTCACCCTGCTGTCGCCGCAGGCGCGGGAAAACATGCGCCGGGACAAGTTCCGCGTATTCTCCCTGGCACCGGACATGAAGGCCTGGGAGGGCTATTTCCCCAATCCGCTAAAGGTCATGAGCCGACGCCAGACCCGTGTCACGGCAGCCTCTGCCGCAGTTTCCAGCGCCACCTTCGTGTTCAGCCCGGTCGCGATGGCCGTCGTCCTGGGCGAAATCATCGGCGGCCGCATCAAGCATGCCTATGAACGCGTCACTACCGTCATCACCGCCCGCAACGGCATTTCCGAATCCACCTACATCGCCGAGGCGCTGATTCCCCTGATCGCATTCGGCCTGCCGCTCAGCCCGGTGGCCGCTGGCCCCGCAGCCCCGCTGTTCAACGCACCACCGCGCTTCTCGGTCGATGCCGGGACCGGAGAAATCCACAATCTCCACAACTTGCTGAGCATCTCCGAGTTCTTCGGCTTTACCTTGATGGCGGTGATCGTTGCCTTGCTGGTGGCCTATCCGTTTGCCATGAACTATGCCCACCGGGCCGCAACCTTCGTCGCCCGCAAGGTCAGCCATGAAGCGGTCATCGCGACCTTCATCGGGCTGGTATTGGTCATCGGCATCTGGGAAGGTGGCCTGCTCGGGCTGCTGGTGATCCTGTCGGTCGGCATGCTTGGCGGCTTCCTGGAACGCATCGTCAGCTTCAATATCGGCGTGCAATTCATGGGCTACTACACCGCCGTGCTATCCGTTCCCGCCATTCTGGCTGCCTTCGCCTGAGCCCTCAGGCATACGGGGCCGTCTGTCGGCCCCTGGCACGAAACCACGCACCAGCACACCTGCACACTGGCGCAGACCAAAAAAGCCAGCGGCTGCACACAGCAGCCGCTGGCTTTCTATCTTCCGGGCGACATGAAAGATCTACCCGGGAGGATCTCAGGGCAATCAGCCCTTGGCGGTTTCCTGATAGCGGCGCACGCTATCCTCGATTTCCTTGCGAGCAGCTTCCGGACCTTCCCAGCCCTGAACCTTGACCCACTTGCCCTTCTCCAGGTCCTTGTAGTGCTCGAAGAAATGCTTGATACGAGCCAGGTCTTCTTCCGGCAGGTCTTCCGGCTTTTCGATGTGGCGATACGGCGGGTACAGCTTGGTGACCGGCACGGCCAGCAGCTTGGCATCGCCACCGCTTTCGTCGTCCATCTTCAGCACGCCGATGGCGCGGCAACGCACTACCGAACCAATCTGCACCGGGAACGGGGTGATCACCAGCACGTCGGCCGGGTCACCATCGTCCGACAGCGTCTGGGGAATGTAGCCGTAGTTGCACGGATAGTGCATGGCAGCCAGCATGAAGCGATCCACGAACACGGCGCCCGAGTCCTTGTCGACTTCGTACTTGACCGGATCGGCATTGGCCGGAATTTCGATGATGACATTGAAGTCTTCCGGCAGGTTCTTGCCGGCGGCGACACGATCTAAGCTCATTGACCAACCTTGTTTATCAGTAGGAATTGAAGAAATCAGGAATTGTTATCTTGCCGAGGAGTGGCGCCTGGCTGGCCCGGGCGTACCACGTCATTGCGGCCATCAGCGGCGTCAGTAGCGTCCGATGCCTCCGCCTCCTGTGCGTCCACCGGGTGGTAAGGCAAAGGTGCGCTGTCGAAATATTCTTCGAAGTCGTCATGTCCGGCCACGGCATCGGCAGGCGGCACATCGGCTGATTCGTCGTAGCTGCGGCCAGCGGCGAATGTATCGGTGCTTTCGTCGGCCGCGACGGCACTGGCCGCCTCGGCAGGCGGCACTACCATGGCGTCTGCCTCCAGCTCGTCATCGGTAGCCACCAGGGGAGTAGCGACGGCATTGGCTTCGAACTCGTCGAGCATAACGGCTACGGGCGCCGCAGCGGCAGCAGCCGGATACCGAGCCAGCGAACCAAAGGAGTCGTCAGCGTCGCGTATCTTGGGGTCTGCCTGGGTATCTGCCGGCGGCAGGAAGGATTTCTGCTGCAGCTCTGGCAGACGGCCCAAGTGAGCCTTGCTTGCCAGGCGCCAGTGACGCAGCGACTCCTCACGCTTGCCCAGGCGATCGTACAGGCTGCCCAGCAGAACGTGGGTACGGGGATCGTTCTTGAGCTGCACGCTACGCACCAGATAGCGTTCCGCCGGCCCCCACAACTGCCCTTGCAGGCACAAAGCCCCCAGCGCGCGCAGCAGTTCCGGCTGGTCCGCATTGCGTTGCAGCCATTTTTCGGCTTTTTCCAGGCGGCGCGGCACCTGGTCCGCATCACACTGGGCATAGGCCTCGATCAAGCGGGGATCGAAACTGTCGTTGATCGCCGTTTCCAGTATCTTGCCGGCCTCGTCCGCCTGGCCGGCAGCGTCGAAACAGTAGGCCCCCGCCAGCGCCACCTCGGGTACCAGGCGTTCTTCCGACTTCAGATCCTTCCAGACTTTGCGCCAATCGTCGCCCTGGCTACCGCGCAAACGGGCCGCCGCCGCTGCGCCAAGGATAGCGTTGGCTTCGGCCACACCCAGCACGCCACGACGAGACAGGGCCCGAGCCAATGCGAAAGACTGGTCATGGTGGCCCAACGCATGGTGCGCTCGCAGGAACAGGCGCTGTGCATGCAGATGGCGCGAGGCATTTTCCTGCAGCGGCGCCAGGCGTTCAAGCGCTTCCGCCGGCTTGCCCTGGTCGAGCAGCATGTCAGCGCCCACCAGCATCACGGCCTGGGACAACGATTCATCGCCGGTCGCTTGTTCAGCGGCCGAGGCCAGCAGGCTGTCGCGTCGCGAAAACTCCCCGAGCTCATCGGCGGCACGCGCTGCCGACAGGGCCGCCAGTACCTTGCGGCGCTGGGGCTTGGCCTGATCCAGCAGTGCAGTCAGCGATTTCTCGGCCTGGGCGTAACGCCCTTCCAGCAGCGTGATCCAGCCCTGCTCCAGCAGTTCCATGTCACGCTTCTGAACGCGGCGCTGGCGCCAGCCGCGCACGCGTTCGGGAATGGCCAACGCCCAGGACAGCAGGCGCAGCACGATATACAAGAGGACGAATGTCAGCAGCACCACCGCGACTGCCCGCGCCAGCGGCAGCTGAACCCGCCAGTCCGGCAGCAGGATCAGAACATCGCCCTCGTAGCGCCGCAACAGTACCGCGACCGTGACTGCCAGCGCCAGCAGCAGCAGGGACTTGAACCAGGTTGCCATGGAATCAATCCTCCTGCAGGCCAGCAGCGTTACGGGTCTCGGCGCGCAGGCTTTCCAGCGCCGCCAGGCTGGCATCCAGGCTGGGCAGAGGCTGGGCCACGTTGGTCGCCAGCAATTCATCCAGGCTGCGCAGCGCCGCCACCGCATCCGGCGTACGGCCGTCATAGTAATCGGCGACGATGCTGCGAACGGCTTCGATTTCGCCCTTCCAGACTTCTGCCTGGCGCATCATCAGCGCCAGTTGCGCCGTCAGCAGACGGGTGCGCACGCCATTGCGCAGGTAGGCGCCCTGCTCGGGCGACAAGCGCAGCGCATCCGGGTTGCCAACACGCTGGATACTGACAAAACCACGCAGTTCTTGACCGATGGCATCCGTCACGTCGCCGGCCCAGTCACTGACCACGGCCTGCCAGCGCGTCCACCAGGCCGCATCTTCCGGCAAGGTTTCGCTGCTGTTGTGGCGAGCGATAGGCGCCTGTTCTTCGTCCAGCTGGACGGGACGGGGAGCGGCTTCGTCAGGCACCATCAGTGGCGCAGTGGCAAGCAGGGCCTGCAGGCGATGCAGGCGTGCGGCAATCGCCGGCACATCCACCACAGGCACGGCACGCAGGCGTTCCAGATCCGTGTCCAGCGCGGCCTTCAGGGCCTGGAAGCGGGGCCGGTCGGTGTCTGCCAGACGAGCGCTGGCAGCTTCCAGCGCTACCAGCGCATTGCTGACACTGCCGGCCAGGCGCAACTGCTGGTCGGCGATTTCCAGCGCGCGCGCCACGTCGTCCAGCAGGTAATGGTCATCCGTGCCATTGCTGAAGCGCTGCCAGGCCTGCTCCAGCGCCAGGTACTGGCTGCGCGCTTCTTGTAGCGCAGCGTCGTTGGCACGCACCTTGGCATCCTGCGCACGAGCCAGGGCCAGCGCTTCCTGCGCCTCGCGGCGCGTGCCGGCCAATTCACGTTCCAGATTTTCCAGGCGCGTCGCAACTTCACGGCCGGCGCTATCGAATTCCTGGCTTTGCTGCCAGGCGCCATAACCCAGTGCCAGTACGACCAGCACCAGAATCAGGGCCAACAACCAGCCCAGCGAGAAACCGCCGCGCTTGCCGCGCCCGCTGCCCCCCTTGTCGCCCGTGCGTGCCTTGCCGCCATCCGGCGGAGGTGGTGGCACATCGGCTGACTTCGGCCGAACCGCTTCCGGAGCAGCCGGAGCAGCCGGAGCGGCGGATGATGCCGAGCCCTTGCCGTCCAGCCGCGTACCGGCCTCCACCTTGCCGGTGGCCGACACCACCTTGTCTGCGGCAGACTTGCCCGACTCGGCAGAAGATGACGATACCGGAGATGGCGGGACAGCAGCCGCCTGCGCCTTGGACGGCTCCGCCGCGCTCTTTTCCGGAACAGGGTGCTGCGTCACCGACGCATCATGGTTGATTGATTCTTTAGTCATGGTGCGATTGTAATCCCAGAGCCCGCTGCGGCCGACGCCAGAGCACCGTCGGTTTCCTTGCAGGATTAGTCCAATTCTGCGCGTAGCGCCGTAAATGCTCGCAAAATTGAGGAATCCTGCGGCAAACAGATTTTTACCATTGCACGAGGGACTGCGCCAGTCGCATCACCAGACAGGCGTTCGGCCAAGCGCGGATGCGTCACGACATGCGCGCTGCGCTGCCACCAGGCCAGAATGCCGGCTGCACGAGCCTGCGCACGGATGGCATCCAGTCCTTCGCCACTGGTTGCAAGCCAGAATGCAGTCCGCCGGCCTGCGGCGGCCGCCTGCATGAACGCCTGCTGCGCCGGACTCCAGGTTGCAGGCACGCGGTCGTAGGCCGCATAGGCCGTCACTTGCACGCCACGTTCGCGCAGGCGTTCGGCCAGCCAATCGCGGCCTTGCCCGGCTCGCACCAGCAGCACGCGTTCGGGCTTCAGGCCGCGCGCATCCATTTCCTGAAGCAGATGTTCGGAATCGTGGCTGACGGCATCCGGCGCCGGGGCGATGCGCCAGCAGCGCGGCGCCACCGGGCCGGCCATGTCTTCCTCCCAGGCTGCCACAGTCGCCGGGCCGACGGCCGCCGCCCAGACCCCTTCGGGCCAGCTATCCCTGCCTTGGGCCGCGCACAGGCGCCGGTATGCCCGAACGGCCGCGCCGCTCACGAATAACAGCATGTCGAAATCAGCCGGGTCGGGCACACTCATGCCAGCTGACGGAGCATCCTGGATTTCCAATGCAGGCAGATGCACAACCTCAAAACCAAGGCCGGACAGCGCCTCGTCCAGGGTATCGTTGCGCCCCTGCGGCCGGGTCAGCACAGCCAGGGGCGCCAAAGCCGCCCCCCGGCCTGCCGACAAACGCATCTCAGGCGCCATCGTCCTGGCTGGATTGCGACTCGGCCAGCAATTCGCGTGCGCCGCCCGCGATCAGCTCGTCGGCAGCCCGCTGCCCCAGCGCAACCGGGTCTGTCTCCGGCCCGGATACGTCGGCCCGGCACAACCGCGTACCATCCACGCTGGCGACCAACGCGCGCAGCCGGATATTGGTGCCATCCTGTTCTGCATAGGCACCCAGCGGCACCTGGCAGGAACCGCCAAGCACGGCAGACACGGTGCGCTCGGCCTGTGCCAGACGCCAGCTCTGCTCGCAATTGAGCGGCGCCAGTTGCGCCGCCAGTTCCGCGCGCCCGGCGAGGATTTCTATGCCAAGCGCGCCCTGCCCTACGGCGGGCAAGGAGATGTCCGGGGACAGGACTTCGCGGATGCGCGTCGCCATGCCCAGGCGCCGCAAGCCGACTGCCGCCAGGATAATGGCGTCGTAATCCCCCCGGTCCAGTTTGGAGAGACGGGTATCGAGATTGCCGCGCAGGGGCCTCACCTCGAGATGAGGGTAGGCCGCCAGCAACTGCGCCGCACGGCGCAGGCTGGACGTCCCAACCACGGCGCCTGCTGGCAAATCTTCCAGACGACGGTATTCCGGGGATACAAAAGCATCCTGGGCCGCCGCCCTGGGCAAAATGGCCGTCAGGCTGAATTCGGACGGCATGAGCACCGGCACGTCCTTGAGGGAATGCACTGCCAGATCCGCCCTGCCGTCCAGCAGGGCGTTCTCCAGTTCCTTGACGAACAGGCCCTTGCCACCGATCTTGGAAAGACTGCGATCCAGGATGCGGTCGCCTTGGGTCGTCATTTCCAGCAGCTCAATGCGACAGGCGGGATACTGCAATTGCAACAAATCCCGCACATGATGCGCCTGCCAGAGAGCCAGCCGGCTTACCCGGGTTGCAATGACCAGCCGATCCGGGGAAGAAACCACCGTCATATCAGAGCAGCGACTTAAGGACGATCGCCGCAACGATACCGATAATGGCCAAAATACCCAGGCCGCCCAGCAGGCTAAGGCCCGAGTCCGTCGATTTGTCTTTTTTGGTAATACCCATTTTCAACTCCCGTTGTTTCCAGACATCTCGCCTGTACGCTCCCGGTTGCCTACGCTTCCGGCTTGCCCATCGGCGCAGCAGGTCCGCAGGGCATTTGAGCATGCCATCCCGGCTGGCGGCTTGATCCATGACAAGCGCGCGCCCGACGGCAGCCCCAATCATACGCTGCCCACCCGCCTCAGCACAAAGCGCCCGCACCGCAACCGACACAGCCACCAATAAAAAAGGAAGGCCGGATTTCTCCAGCCTTCCTTGTCTGCGCCAGCCCAGCCTGCCTTCAAGGCATCACTGCACACTGGCGCGGCATGCCGGCAAACGCCGGCATGCGAACTGTACTGCCGGTTTTTACAGCACCGACTTCAGCAACTTGCCCATTTCCGACGGGTTGCGGGTCGTGCGGATGCCGCAAGCTTCCATCACTTCCAGCTTGGCGTCGGCCGTATCGGCACCGCCGGAGATCAGCGCGCCGGCGTGGCCCATGCGCTTTCCCGGAGGTGCCGTGACGCCGGCGATGAAGCCGACGACCGGCTTGGTCATGTTGTCCTTGGCCCAGCGCGCGGCTTCGACTTCATCCGGACCGCCGATTTCGCCGATCATGATGACGGCATCGGTATCGGGATCGTCGTTGAACAGCTTCAGGACGTCGATGTGCTTCAGGCCGTTGATGGGGTCGCCACCAATACCGACGGCGCTGGATTGGCCCAGGCCCAGTTCGGTAACTTGCGCCACGGCTTCATAGGTCAGGGTGCCGGAGCGGCTGACCACACCGATGCGGCCCTTGCGGTGGATGTGACCGGGCATGATGCCGATCTTGATTTCATCCGGGGTGATCAGGCCGGGGCAGTTGGGGCCCAGCAGCAGCGTCTTCTTGCCGCCGGCCGCTTCCTTGGCCTTCATCTTGTTGCGCACTTCCAGCATGTCGCGCACGGGGATGCCTTCGGTGATGCAGACCACGAGATCCAGGTCGGCTTCGACCGCTTCCCAGATGGCAGCGGCAGCGCCTGCGGGCGGCACGTAGATCACCGACACTTCCGCGCCGGTTTCAGCCTTGGCGTCCTTGACGGTGGCGAAGATGGGCACGCCTTCGAAATCTTCACCGGCGCGCTTGGGGTTCACGCCAGCAACGAAAGCTTCCTTGCCATTGGCGTATTCGCGGCAGGCACGGGTATGGAACTGACCGGTCTTGCCGGTGATGCCCTGGGTGATGACTTTGGTGTCTTTATTGATCAGGATGGACATTTTCTTGAAATCCTCGGCAATAGGGTTCAGGCAGCAGCAGCGACAACCTTGGTGGCCGCTTCGGCCATGGTGTCAGCGCTGATGATGGGCAGGCCGGATTCAGCCAGCAGCTTCTTGCCAAGTTCTTCGTTGGTGCCCTTCATGCGGACGACCAGCGGCACGCTCAGGTTCACGGCCTTGCAAGCGGTGATGACGCCTTCGGCGATCACGTCGCAGCGCATGATGCCGCCGAAGATGTTGACCAGAATGGCCTTCACATCCTTGTTCTTCAGCATGATCTTGAAGGCTTCGGTCACTTTCTCAGCCGTGGCGCCACCGCCGACGTCCAGGAAGTTGGCCGGCTCGCCGCCGAACAGCTTGATGGTGTCCATGGTTGCCATGGCCAGACCGGCGCCGTTCACCAGGCAGCCGATGTTGCCGTCGAGCTGGATGTAGGCCAGGTCGAACTTGCTGGCTTCGATTTCAGCCGGATCTTCCTCATCCAGGTCGCGGTATTCGACGATTTCAGGATGACGGAACAGTGCGTTGGAATCGAAGTTGAACTTGGCGTCCAGGGCGATGATGTTGCCCTTGCTGTCGCGGTTCAGCGGGTTGATTTCAACCAGCGACGCGTCGGTTTCCATGTAGCACTGATACAGCTTCTTGAACACATCGACGGCTTGCCTGGCGGCTTCGCCTTCCAGGCCGATGGCGGCGGCGATCTTCGCCGCCTGCTCGTCGGTCAGGCCGGCCAGCGGGTCAATGTATTCGGTAACGATCTTCTCGGGCGTGGAGTGGGCCACTTCCTCGATATCCATGCCGCCTTCGCTGGAAGCGATGAAAGCGACTTTCTGCGTTCCGCGGTCGGTCACGACGGAAACGTAGTATTCCTTCTGGATGTCGGCACCGTCCTCGATGTACAGGCGGTTAACCTTCTGGCCTTCCGGACCAGTCTGGTGCGTGACCAGTTGCATGCCCAGAATCTGCGATGCCAGTTGACGGACTTCGTCCAGCGAACGTGCCAGCTTGACGCCGCCGCCCTTACCGCGGCCGCCTGCGTGAATCTGGGCCTTCACCACCCAGACCGGGCCGCCCAGCTTTTCGGCGGCTGCAACAGCCTCGTCAACCGAAAAAGCCGGAATGCCGCGGGGCACGGGCACGCCGAACTTTTTGAGCAGTTCCTTGCCTTGATACTCGTGGATTTTCATGTGATACCTGTCAGGTCGTATGAGAGTCAGTGGATCCTACCCTGCCGTCCGCGTGCGAATACCGGGCGTCAGGGACCATTCTTGCATCATGCCGCGATCCGGCAGAAACAGAAAAGCCGACGGTAACGCCCTGTGCAACTGCGTCATCGCAGGCTCGGCGTCCATCGGCTTTGATGCGCGTCCGGGGCAGCCCGCTTTCCGCTGCCATTGAAAAGCAATACCCCGTTCCTGCCCGTGGCAATGAACAAGGGACTACTGTTCCAAATCTGGCGTGAAGCATACCGCGCACGTTTCAGACGATCCGCATGGTGAAAAACCAACAAAGTATAGCCCACCCCTACAAACTATTCAGACATGCCCGACCGCCCCCCAGGAAAACCCCTATTTTCGTTATCGCGCCCTCCCAGACCAAATGCGTCCGCCCCAACCCCGCGCCAGGAAGGCTGCCGGATTCCGGATCAGCCAGATGCAAAAAAGCCCTCCGCAAGGAGGGCTTTTCTCGCACCCCGAACAAAGCCGGGGCGTGCAACAGACAGGCAGCAATCAGGCCAGTTCGGGCTGGATGCGGACCTTGATGTCGACGATGACGTCGGTGTGCAGAGCGACCTGCACATCGAATTCACCGATGCTCTTGAGCGGGCCGTTGGGCAGACGCACTTGAGCCTTTTCGATGCCAGCAAAACCGGCAGCAACCAGGGCGCCAGCGATGTCGGCGTTGGTCACGGAACCGAACAGGCGGCCATCGACGCCAGCCTTTTGCGAGATCAGCGCTTCCTGACCGTTCAGGCGCTCGCCCAGAGCCTGGGCGGCAGCCAGCTTTTCAGCCTGGATTTTTTCCAGTTCGGCGCGACGGGCTTCGAATTCCTTCAAAGCAGCGTCGGTAGCGCGACGGGCGATCTTCTGGGGGATCAGGTAGTTGCGCGCATAGCCGTTGCGGACACGCACGACGTCACCCAGGTTGCCCAGGTTCGCGACTTTTTCGAGCAGAATAACTTGCATGACAGTAAGCCCCCGGGATTAGTTGTGGTTGTCGGTGTACGGCAACAGGGCCAGGAAGCGAGCACGCTTGATGGCGGTGTCCAGCTGGCGCTGATAGTGCGCCTTGGTGCCGGTCAGGCGGGCCGGGATGATCTTGCCGTTTTCCTGGATGAAGTCACGCAGCGTGTCCAGATCCTTGTAGTCGATCTGATCGACACCAGCCACCGTGAAGCGGCAGAACTTGCGGCGCTTGAACAGAGGATTCTGTTGCGTGAACTTGCGCTTTTCCTTGCGTTTACCAAAGTGAGCCATAGTAAGTCTCTTTCTATTTCGTTGCCGGCCTGAACCGGCGGATATCGTATATGCGTTTAATCTGTCAGGCGGTCATTACCGTGTCCGTCGCCAGCAGCCTTTGCACCCGCTGCAGATGCAGCACGATACGAGGGGAACCCTTGCGTGCCGGAAGGAGAAAACCTTCGACTCGCACTGCACATCCCAACGGGGTATCGGCAAGTACGGATGCCAGATCCCCCATGGCGACAGCAGCAATTTCCAGTTCTACCCTGCGCATCCTGCCGGCTTCCATCTGTTCCGATTGATGCGCAAGCGTCATATCGAGGATGGGAAGCCCTGCGGGGCTGTAGCGCAGCGGCCCGGAAGCAATAACGTTTGCATCCAGCCGCACCTGGTTGGCCATATCAGCCATGCCGGTAGCGATAACGACTGTATCCTGACGGATTTACTCGGCCTCGGCTTCGCTAGCGGTGCTGGCGGCTTCGGCGCTGGCCTTGCGAGCCTCTTCGCGCTCGACGCTCTTCATCATGACGGACGCGCCAGCGGGGGCAGCGTTGGTCTTGACGACGAGGTGACGCAGGATGGCATCGTTGTAGCGGAACGCATGTTCGAGTTCGTCCAGGGCTTCCTGGCCGCACTCGATGTTCAGGCAAACATAGTGAGCCTTGACGAGCTTCTGGATCGGGTAAGCCAGTTGACGGCGGCCCCAATCTTCATGGCGATGCACCTTGCCGCCCTGGGCCGTGACGATCGCCTGGTAGCGCTCGGCCATTGCAGGCACTTGCTCGCTTTGGTCCGGATGGACGATAAATACGATTTCGTAGTGACGCATTAGAGTGATACTCCCGTGGATGACCACCGACAGGAAAATTCCAATCGGCGGAACAGCCCGCCACCTGGCAGAGCGCCGCTGGCCGCCTTGAATCAGGGATTCCGCGCACCATAGGACACCGATGCCAAGGCAATCGGGCAAGAAAGCTTTCTATTGTCGTACTTGCTGCTGGAAAAAGCAATAAAAAAGCCGCATCGTACTGATGCGGCTCTGATCATGACGCCCTCCGGCAACAGCACCCGGAGGGCTAGACACGTATCGGAATCAGCCCTTGCCGTGGCCTTCCACCACAGCGTAGGCCGAATGGTTGTGGATGGACTCGAAGTTCTCCACGGTTACGCGGTAGCCGGCGATGCCCGCATGCGCATTCAGCGTAGCGGCGACATCACGCACGATGTCTTCGACGAACTTGGGGTTCTCGTAGGCATGTTCGGTGACGTACTTTTCGTCGGGACGCTTGAGCAGGCCCCACAATTCGCAAGAACCCTGCTTTTCGATCTGGCTGATGAAATCGTCCAGGTTGAAAGCGGCCCCGTCCGTCACGATGGTACGCACCGTGACGTGCGAGCGCTGGTTGTGCGCGCCATACTTGGAGATGCTCTTGGAGCACGGGCACAGGCTGGTCACGGGCACCGTCACCGTCAGTTCGAACTCGACCGCATCGCCATTGGCGCGCGCCGTCCAGACCACGGCGTAATCAAGCAGGCTGCGCACGCCGGACACTGGGGCAGTCTTGTTGATGAAATATGGGAAGGACGCTGTGATATCACCGGATTGCGCATGCAGCAGCGGCAGCATTTCGCCAGCCATGGCACTGAACAGCGCAGGCGTCAGCGGCGTTGCACGGTATTTTTCCAGCAGCGCGACGAAACGCGACATGTGCGTGCCCTTCTCTTCCGCCGGCAGTGCGACGGTCAACGTCCACTCCGCGACGGTAGGATGAGCGGCGCCGCTGCCGTCGGCCACGACCATGGGATGGCGCACACCGCTGATTCCGACCCGCTGGATGGGAATCTGGCGCACGTCCGCGAAGCTCTGTACGTCGGGAATGACGACGGCGGATTCAACGATGGAAGTCATGAGCAATAACCTGTGCTGTGCCGCCGTCAATGACGGCACGGTAAAAGAATCAAAGTGCCAATATTACCGATAGCGTAGCATGCGCGCCCCAAAGACCCTTTTACCCATGGATGAATAAGGATATGGGCAAAGACCATGAGCGCTGCCGCGAGCCGCCTTATGCCGCTCGCCCGCTTTCCAGCAGACCGGCGAAACGCTTGCGGATGGAAGTTTCCACGCCGGCGCCATCCAGTCCCTGTTGCGCCAGCAATGCAGCCTGGTCGCCGTGGTCGATGAAACGATCCGGCAAGCCCAGTTGCAGCACGGGCACATCCATACCGGCCTCGTGCAGGGCTTCGCTGACGGCACTGCCCGCGCCACCCATGATGCAGCCTTCTTCCAGGGTGACCAGCGCCTCGTGGTCCTGCGCCAGCTGGCGCACGAGATCCAGGTCCAGGGGTTTGACGAAACGCATGTCCGCGACCGTCAGCCCCAGTTGTTCGGCCGCCTGCAGTGCAGCAGGCAGCAAGGTGCCGAAATTCAGGACTGCGATGCGACTGCCTTCACGAACCAGGCGGCCCTTGCCCAGCGGCACCTCGTCCAGCCCTGCCGTCATTTCCGCGCCAACGCCCGAGCCGCGCGGGTAACGTACCGAGGCCGGACCTGCATGGCGATAACAGGTAGTCAGCAGCAGGCGGGTTTCATTTTCATCGGAAGGCGTCGCCACGACCATGTTCGGAATGCAACGCAGATAGGCGATGTCGTAATTGCCGGCGTGCGTGGCGCCATCGGCGCCAACCAGGCCGGCGCGATCCAGCGCGAAAGTCACGTCCAGGTTCTGCAGCGCGACGTCATGAATCAACTGATCGTAGCCGCGCTGCAGGAACGTGGAATAAATCGCCACGACGGGCTTGAGCCCTTCGCAGGCAATGCCAGCGGCAAAGGTCACCGCATGCTGCTCGGCAATGCCCACGTCGAAATAACGGCGCGGGAAGCGTTGTTCGAACGCCACCATGCCGCTGCCCTCGCGCATCGCAGGCGTGATGCCCTGCAGGCGCTCGTCGGCCTGCGCCATGTCGCACAGCCATTGACCGAACACCTGGGTGAAGGTCTGGCGCGACGGCACGCTGCTTTTCTGGATGCCAACGGCAGGATCGAATTTGCCCGGCCCGTGGTACAGCACCGGATCGGCTTCCGCCAGCTTGTAGCCCTGCCCTTTCTTGGTTACGACGTGCAGAAACTGCAAGCCCTTGAGCGAACGCAGGTTCTGCAAGGTGGGCACCAGGGCATCCATGTCATGGCCGTCGATCGGCCCGACATAATTGAATCCCAGTTCCTCGAACAACGTCGCCGGCGTCACCAGCCCCTTGGCATGGCCCTCGAAGCGCCGCGCCATCTCCAGCATGGGCGGTACGTGCTGCAGCACGGCCTTGCCCACGTTGCGCGCGGTGGCATAGAAGCGCCCCGACATCAGGCGCGCCAGATAACGGTTGAGCGCCCCGACCGGCGGCGAAATCGACATGTCGTTGTCGTTGAGCACCACCAGCAGATTGATATCCGGCGTCACGCCGGCATTATTCATCGCCTCGAAGGCCATGCCCGCGCTCATCGCGCCGTCACCGATGACGGCGATATGCTGGCGCATGATGCCTGCGTTGCGCGATGCCACCGCCATGCCCAACGCGGCGGAAATGGACGTGGACGAGTGTGCCGTGCCGAAGGCGTCGTACTCGGACTCGCTGCGGCGCGGAAAGCCGGAAATGCCGCCCTGCTGGCGCAGGCGGGGCATGCCCGTGCGCCTGCCCGTCAGGATTTTGTGGGCATAGGACTGATGGCCCACATCCCAGATCAGGCGGTCATGCGGCAGATCGAACACATGATGCAACGCGATGGTGAGTTCCACCGTGCCCAGGTTGGATGACAAGTGCCCGCCTGTGCGCGACACGCTGTCCAGCAGGAAACCGCGCAACTCTTCCGCCAGACGCTTAAGCTCGCGTCGTTCCAGACGCTTCACGTCGGCAGGAGATTCAATGCGGTCGAGTAGATCAGTAGTATTCATTGCATTCATTCCGCGATGCACGGTTCAGTGCGCCGGATCAATATTCCCGCGCGACGATGAAATCCGCCATCGCAGCCAGATAAGCACCAGCCTCGCCCAGGGGTCGCAACGCCTGATGCGCGTCGTCGCGCAACTGCGCGGCCAGTTCGCGAGCCGCATCGACCCCCATTAGCGATACATAGGTCGGCTTGTTGTCCTGCGCGTCTTTCCCAGCTGTCTTGCCCAGGCTGGCACTGTCCGCCGTGACATCGAGGATATCATCCACGACCTGGAACGCCAGGCCGATCGCCGCCGCATATTTTTCCAGCGCCTGGCGCTGCGGCGAACTGGCCCCCGCCACAACACCGCCAAGGGTCACGCTAGCCGCCAACAGCGCGCCGGTCTTCATGGTGTGCATGCCGCGCAACTGGTCCAGGCTGAGGCCATGGCCCGTGCTATCGAGGTCGATGAACTGCCCTCCCGCCATGCCCAGGCTGCCGGATGCGCGCGCCAACACCTGCACGGACTGCACGATCAGGGCCGGCGCAATGGGCATGCCTGCCAGGGTCTCGAAAGCCAGGGGTTGCAGCGCATCGCCCGCCAGCAGGGCGGCAGCCTCGCCATAGGCTACGTGCGTCGTCGGCTTGCCACGACGCAGGGTGTCATTATCCATGCAAGGCAGGTCGTCATGCACCAGCGAATAGCCATGGATCATTTCCACTGCGGCCGCGGCACTTTCCAGCGCCGTGACAATGGCCACCGGCTTGCCCGCCGGCTGGCAGGCATGGCCCGCAGCCAGCACCAGCAGCGCACGCACGCGCTTGCCCCCTCCAAGCACCGCATAGCGCATGGCGCCGTGCAAATGGGCCGGGGCTTCATCATCCTGGGGCAGCAACGCCCCCAGGCGCCGCTCCACCTGTTCCGCACAGGTCCGCATCCAGGCGGGAAAATCCATGGCAGTGCGCGCCTTCATCGCTGATCCTCTCCCAGGGTCGAAGCATCCAGGGGCCGCAGCAACTCGCCTTCCAGCACCTGAATCTGCTGCTCGGCCGCAGCCAGGCGCTGCTGGCAGATGCGCGACAACGCCACGCCACGCTGATACGAAGCCAGGGACTGCTCCAGCGGCAGCGACGCATTTTCCATGGCAGACACCAGGGCTTCGAGCTCTGCCAGCGCGGATTCAAAATCCTGCGGCAGGCCAGTGGCTTCCTGCGCAGCGCTGGCGGCGGCATCGGCCGAATCGGGGCCAAGTTTTCTAGTCATAGGGGGAACAACCATTGCACAATAGGTCCAAGGGCGCATTGTACGGGAACTGACCCCCATCAGGCATTTCCCCAGAGGCTCGGGGCGGGCTACAATCAATCCTTCGACTGGATTACAGACGCGCGCGCAGTGCGCGGACGCGTCCATTGCCTGCCGGCACGCCACGATGATGCTATCGCAGGAGCGCCGGTTTTTTCTTCGTCGCGCCGCCCACAGGCCCGGCGCTCTTGTCCGCGCGGAGGGAACCATGGCTGCCAGCCAACACACCCGCCTGCCCATGCGCTCCTGCCGCATGATATGGCCGGAACTCCCGGACGCCGACGCAGCGCCGTCGCCAGGGCGACAGGAATCCGCAATATGAGCCAAACCCTACTTCTGGCCGCCGAACGCAGCCAGCTGTCCGTCAGCGCCTACTTCGACGAGGCCCGCTTCGCTCGCGAGCAGGCCGCCATCTTCAAGAACTCCGCCATCTACGTGGGCCACGAAAAGCTCGTCCCCGAACCCGGCGACTGGCGCGCACTGGCGCAGGAACGCGGTGGCCGCATCCTGCTGCGCGACCGGGGCGGTGCCGTGTCATTGCTGTCGAACGTCTGCCGCCACCGCCAGGCCCTCATCCTGGGCGGCTCGGCGGGCAACGTCACCACCGGAGAACCACGCGAGGGCAATCTCAAGCAGACCGGCGGCAATCTGGTATGCCCGCTGCACCGCTGGACCTACGACGACCAGGGCACGCTCATCGGCGCGCCGCAGTTCGAAACCACACCCTGTATGAATCTGCAGCGCTTTCCGCTGAAGCCATGCAACGGCCTGCTGTTCGAAGGGCCGCGCAATCCGGCGGACGATCTCGGCGCCCTGTTCCAGCGCCCTGAATTCGATTTCTCGGATTATGTCCTGGATCACGTGGAAGTCCATGAGTGCAACTACAACTGGAAGACCTTCATCGAGGTCTATCTGGAGGATTACCACGTTGGCCCCTTCCACCCGGGCCTGGGACACTTCGTCACCTGCGACGACCTGAACTGGGAATTCTCCGACTGGTTCAGCCTTCAGCGCGTCGGCGTACACCAGGCGCTGGCGCAGCCCGGTTCCGATGTGTACCGCCAGTGGCATGACAACCTGATGCAGTTCCGCGAGGGCCAGGCCCCGGATTTCGGCGCCATCTGGGTCACTTACTTCCCGACCCACATGATCGAGATCTACCCGCACGTGCTGGTGCTGTCCACGCTCTACCCGGTTTCACCGCAGCGCACGGTCAACATCGTCGAGTTCTACTACCCGGAAGAAATCGCAGCGTTCGAACGCGAATTTGTCGAAGCCCAGCAGGCCGCCTACATGGAAACCGCCATTGAGGACGATGAAATCGCCGAACGTATGGATGCCGGTCGCCGCGCCCTGATGGAACGCGGTGTCAGCGAGGCGGGCCCCTATCAGTCACCGATGGAAGATGGCATGAAACACTTCCACGAATGGTATCGCCGCATCATGGGCGAACCGGCGCCCGAATAAACGGCGCACGGCTTGCAAGCCCAACAGCCCCGCCGGCTCAGCCTGGCGGGGCTTTTTTCGCAATGACGCCAGCGCTGCAAGCATCCGTCCTGCGCCAAGGTGCGCCGGGATCGGACCGCCCCCCGCACGCGTGGGCAACGCCATGCCGCACACGGCGACGCCGCCCCTATGCGTCGTCTCCGATAAAGGCTGGCACGCCGCTGGCATGTGTTTACGAGGACAGTTTCATCAGCACCAGGCCGCCCACGATCAGCCCTGCCGCCAGAATGCGCATCGGGCTGGCCACTTCGCCCAGCATGAGAATGCCGACGACAAAGGCGCCGACAGCGCCGATGCCTGTCCAGATGGTATAGGCCGTGCCCAGGGGAAGGGATTTCATCGCCACCGCCAGCAGACCGAAGCTGGCAATCATGGCAACAAGGGTGATGAATGAGTAATTGAGGCGGGTGAAGCCGTCCGACAGCTTCATCGTATAGGCCCAGATGACCTCGAGCAGACCCGCGACGACCAGATAAATCCAAGCCATATGGCTCTCCTGTATCAAAAGAGCCGGGTCGTCCCGGACGGCAGGGAAGCCCGCAGGCCGAGGTCGTCCTCAGCTTCTGATTATATCCGTGTTAACGCCCTGAGCGCAGAGGAACAAACCACTCCGCTGGCATCGTGCGCGCCGGCCCTGTGCAACTGCGCCATGCAGATGCGTTGCCTTGCCCGCGGTCGCTGCCGCGCTTTCCAATGGCTAGGCCGTATGCATCGCGGCAACGACGGCAGCCTCGCTGACAGGCGCAGTTGCTGGACTAAGGTGGAAGGTCGAGGCGCCTGTCCGCCAGAAATCCCGCTTTGCCTCCGAGCCAAAATTGATTTCCCAAAAGAAATTAAATATGTAGAATAAAGGCATATTTAACCGAATAAGATTGCCTTCAAGAAATCTATAAGCGCCATGCCCACCCTAACTCAATCCACCGAAGAACCCGGAGCATTGGAGAATGCGCTCTCACACCTCCAATGCATCCTTGTCGCGCGGCGCACCCGCTATACCCCGGAGGCGGTGAGCTGGGCCCAGTACGACATTCTTGAACTCCTGCGCTTGCAAGGCCCCATGACGCCGTCCCTGCTGGGTGAAAGACTGGGTGCAGCGCGCACGGGCATCTCCAAGTCGCTGCGCGTGCTCAAGGACCTCAACCTGGTGGAGCAGATACAGGGCGATGGCGATCGCCGCGCACAGGTCACCACGCTGACGCGCCAAGGGCGGGATTTCCTTGTGCGTGCGGCCACAGGCAGGCGTGATGCTGCACAGTGCGTCATGGCCACGCTGACGCCCGGCGAACAGGCCATGTTCACCGAACTCTGCGAGAAGGTCAGCGCGGCATTGGGCGCGCATGACGCCGAATAAGAGAGATGCTCATGCCCCCCTCACATTCCCCGTACCGCGACATGGAGATCATCGGGGCGCGTAACAACAATCTGCGCAACGTCACCTTGAGGATTCCCAAGCATTGCATCACGGTGTTCACCGGCGTGTCGGGTTCAGGCAAGTCATCATTGGTATTCGACACGATCGCCGCCGAATCCCAGCGCCAGCTCAATGAAAGCCACAGTGCCTTTGTCCGGCACCGGCTGCCGCATTACGGCCAGCCGCAGGCCGACGCCTTGCGCAATCTGCCAGCATCCATCGTTGTCGATCAAAAGCCCCTGGGCGGCAATGTCCGTTCAACGGTTGGAACGGCGACCGACATCCAGCCTTTGCTGCGATTGCTGTTCTCCCGTATCGGCGCGCCATTCGTAGGTTATTCCAATGTGTTCTCCTTCAATCACCCGCAAGGCATGTGCCCCAAATGCCAAGGGCTGGGCGTGGTGGACGAGCTGGACCTTGATCTCCTGTTTGACCGCAGCAAATCCCTGAACCAAGGAGCGATCCTGTTCCCCACATTTGCTCGCGACACGTTCCGCTGGAAGCGCTACGCCTGCTCCGGCCTGTTCGATTGCGACAAGCCCTTGGCCGACTACAGCCCGGACGAATGGCAGACCTTGTTATATGCAGACGATCTGACCGTGACCAACCCCCTGCCCGGATGGCCGGCATCGGCGCGATTTCAAGGTGTCGTGCCGCGCTTTCGGCGCGCCTATCTGGATCATGAACCCAGTCGCCTGACCCAGGCCGAACGCGACGGGCTCGCCCGCGTCATCACGCGCCAGCGGTGCCCGGATTGTGGCGGCGCACGCCTCAACCCAGGCATCCTGTCCTGCAAGATCAACGGGCTCTCCATCGCCGATTCTGCCAGCCTGGAGATTTCCGAGCTCCTGGAATTTATTTGGGCAATCCGCGCCGAACCCGTCGCAACAGTGCTGGCCGCCATCATCGAAAGGCTGGAGCAGATGCGTGCCATCGGCTTGGATTACCTTAACCTGGGCCGCGAGACCGCCAGCCTGTCGGGCGGCGAATCCCAGCGCGTGAAGATGGTCCGCCATCTGGGCAGCAGCCTGGCCGACATTGCCTATATCTTCGACGAGCCCAGCGTGGGGCTGCATCCGCGCGACGTCCACCAGCTCAACACCTTGCTGCGTGAACTGCGCGACAAGGGCAACACCGTGCTGGTGGTGGAGCACGACCCGGACGTCATAGGCATTGCCGATCATGTCGTGGACATGGGGCCGGGCGCCGGGACGGACGGCGGTCATGTGGTGTACCAGGGCGATGTGGCCGGCCTGCAGCAGGCCGACAGCTTGACGGGACGCTGCCTGCGGCGAGCAGTGCCCATACGGCGCGAGCCACGCCCCGCGATAGGGCAGATCACCTTGCAAGGCCTTTCGCTGCACAACCTGCACAATATCAGCGTCAGCATACCGACAGGCGTACTGACCGTCGTGACGGGCGTCGCCGGTTCCGGTAAAAGCACACTGGTCAACCGCCTGCTGCCCCGCCACTGCCCGCACGCCATCCTGATCGACCAGAAAGGTCTGGGAGGAACACGGCGTTCGTCCGTCGCAAGCTATATCGGCGTACTGGACGAGATTCGCGCGGGCTTTGCAAAGGCCAGCAACGAGCCGGCCAGTCTGTTCAGCAGCAACGCCCAGGGGGCTTGCCCAGCCTGCAAGGGACTGGGAGCCATCCAAACCGATCTGGCCTTCATGGACAGCGTGGAGACGCCCTGCGATGCCTGCGGCGCCACGGGATTCAACAAGACGGCGCGAGGGATCACCTGGATGGGCTGCAATATTGCCCAGGCGCTGGCCCTCTCGGTGGAACAAGCGCAGCGCCACTTCCTGCCCTGCCCGGCCATCGCCAGGCCATTGGATAGGCTCGCCAAGGTGGGATTGGGCTATCTATCGCTAGGACAGCGCTTGAGCACATTGTCCGGCGGCGAGCGCCAGCGCTTGAAATTGGCATCCAGATTGGCCGAGGAAGGCCAGTTGTATGTTTTCGATGAACCGACATCTGGCTTGCATATGTCCGATGTCGACCGGCTGCTTGCCATTTTCGATAGCCTCACACAGCGAGGCGCGACCGTCATCGTGGTCGAGCACAACCTGGATGTCATGGCCCATGCCGACTGGCTGATCGAGATGGGGCCTGGCGCAGGAAAACGAGGCGGAAGAATTATTTTCGCAGGCCCGCCCTCTGCCATGATGAACGCACCGGAATCAGTCACAGGGCCATTCCTTCGGCGCCATCTATCCGGGCGTATGTAAGGCTGGACATGGCGTTCAGGCAACTCTGCTATGCCGGATTCACACCGTCCGGCATGGGCGATGGCTTGTTTGCCATACCTGCATGGCGAGATCCGCAGGTTGTCCCGGTTCCGGCCCCGCATCCCCTACTGCCCCATACGCGCATACCGCCAAAGAAAAACGCGCAGCTGGCTGGCTGCGCGTTTTCATTCATGCTACCGCCCGCTTGCCAAGCCAGGCTGGCAACAGGATACGGTGCTTACTTCTTGGCTTCCGACTTGCCGTCGTAGCGGCGGGCCCATTCGGCCAGGATGCGCTCGCGGTTTTCAGCGGCCCAGGTGAAGTCGTTGTCGATCAGGCGCTCCTGGAAGTCAGCGGGCAGGCCCGGCAGTTCTGCCTTGACATCAGGGATAGCCAGCACAGCAAAGCCCTTCTTGTAAAGCTCGTTGGCTTCGCGCGAGGCCGAGAAGTCGGCCAGCTTCTTGGCGGCGTCCAGGTTCTTCGTGCCCTTGACGATGGCCATGGCTTCGATTTCCCAGCCCAGGCCTTCTTCCGGCAGCACGACTTCAACCGGTGCGCCGTCATCCTTCAGCTTGAGAGCGCGGTATTCAAAGGACACGCCGATCGGGTATTCGCCGGCAGCCGCCAGGTTGCAAGGCTTGGAACCCGAGTGAGTGTAGGTGCCGATATTCTTGTGCAGGGCGTCCATGAACTCCCAGCCTTGCTTCTCACCGAAGATCTGCAGCCAGGCGCTGACATCCAGGTAGCCGGTGCCCGAGGAATTCGGGTTGGGCATCACGACCTTGCCTTCATAGACCGGCTTGGTCAAATCCTTCCAGGTCTTGGG
Source organism: Kerstersia gyiorum (assembly GCF_048595715.1). NCBI lineage: Bacteria > Pseudomonadati > Pseudomonadota > Betaproteobacteria > Burkholderiales > Alcaligenaceae > Kerstersia > Kerstersia gyiorum. Next base: position 1,257,241 of record NZ_CP169556.1, on the reverse strand, counting down.
AACCGGCAGGTTGTGTTTGGCGGCCTCGACCGTGTTGAAACACAGTGCGGCGGCAAAGCCGTCCATGCCGACCCAGGCGGGCGGGTTGGCGCCGTCGCGCATCTTGGGAGCAATCTGCTCCAGGCCCTGGGGAGCATACGGTTCCAGCATGCCCTGCCCGGCCAGGACGCCCAGCGAGGAACCTGCCAGGCCCCAGATGGCATCGGCCTGGGGACGATCCTTCTCGGCCAGCAGCTTTGCCGTGATGATGCCGGTGGAATCACGCACCCACTGGATGCGGATGTCGGGGTTGGCCTCTTCGAACGCGGCCTGGTAGGCACGCAATTGGTCAGCCTCCAGCGCCGTGTAGACCGTCAGGGTCACGGGTGCGGCCTGGGCACCGAAAGCGGCAGCGGCCAGCGCCAGCGCGGCGGAAATGCGGAACTTGGACATGAGGATCTCCGGATACGACTTGCTTGCAGTTGTGCCGTGGCGGCCTGATGCCGGCAGCGGCTGGAAAAAGGAAGACGGGTAAAACATGGCCATCAATCGCCAGCTGGACGGCGCCAGGCCTGGGTGCGGGCCATCACGGCGCGGCTGGCGCCGTACAGCAGCAGCGATACGACGGCGCAGGTAATCATGATCAGGGTGCACATGGCGGCCGCAGCGCCAGGGAAACCGGCGTCATCCATGTTGAGAACGGCCACGGATGCCAGCACGGTATCGGGGCGGTAGAGGAACACCACGGCAGATACCGTCGTCATCGCAGAAACAAACAGATAGCGGGCCACGTCCAGCGCGGTCGGCAGGCTCATCGGGAACACGACCTTGAGCCCGGTACGCAGCCGGGCTACGCCCAGCGAGGCAGACACCGATTCGAACTCGCGGTCCAACTGCCCCAGCGCGGAAGTCGCAGCCAGGTGGGCGCTGGTATAGAAGTGCGCCACGGTGCACAGCACCAGCAGGCCCATCGTGCCGTACCAGCCATTGAGCGGATTGCCCGGATGGTTGAAGAAGAAGATGTATCCCAGGCCCAGCACCAGGCCGGGCACCGCCATCGGGATCAGCGCCGCGGCATGCAACAGCGCCACGCCGGAGCGCGCCAGCCGGCCCAGGGGCGCCAGGCGCTCTGTCAGCCATGCGCCCAGGAATACCGTGATGGTTCCCGCCAGCGCCGTCCAGAAGCCCAGTTGCACGCTGTTGCGCCAGGCCAGCCAGCCGCCGCCGTCCATATTCGCAAAGTCATAGGAACGCAGCGACAGCGACAGGTTGTATGGCCACATGCGGATGAAGGAAGCCCAGACCGCAGTACCGGCAATCAGCAGCAGGCCCAGGCAGATCACGACGGCCAGCATCAGGAATGCGTTGTCGCGCACCCGGGACGGCTGCGGCTGGTAGGGCTGGATGCGGCCATCCAGGAAGGAATGCTGGCGCCGGCGCAACCAGGTATCCACCGTGAACGTCAGGATGGCGGGAATCAGCAGCAGCATGGCGAATGCCGCGCCGCGCGGAAAATTCTGCTGCCCGACCACCGCCTTGTAGACCTCCACGGCCAGCACGTTGTAATCGCCGCCGACGACCTTGGGCACGCCGAAATCAGTGATGACCAGCGTGAAGGACAGGCAGCAGGCAGCGAAGATGGCATGGCGCGTTCCGGGCAGAGTCACGGTCATGAACGTGCGCCACGGCCCCGCCCCCATGGCACGCGCGGCGTCATGCAAACGGCCGTCCGACAGCGCCAGGCTGCTGGTCAGCACCATCAGGAGGTGGGGAAAGATATAGAAGGCCTCGCCAATGACGATGCCCCAGAAGCCATAGACCGTTCCTGCGCCCAGCCAGTCACGCAGCAGACCCTGATTGCCAGCCAGGTAGATCAGTGCGATACCGGGCAGCAGCGACGGCGCCAGCAAGGGAATGAGAGCGAGCGAACGCCACAGGCGCTTGGCCGGCATGCGCGTCTGCGCCAGGCCATAGGCAAAGGCATAGGCAGCCGGCACCGCCAGCAGGGTCGTGGTCAGCGCCACGGCCATGCTGCGCCAGAGCATCGAGCCAAAGCCGGGAATATCGAGCGCCTGTTGCAGCGGCGCCAGGCCGGCCCACTGGCCGTTGGTATCCTGCACGGCTCGCAGCAGCACAGCGCCGACCGGCAGCACGAGCGCAATCAGCATGAAGGCCAGCAAGGCCAGTTGCAGGCTGCTCAGGCCCAGCATTTCCAGGCGTGGCGACGAAGGCCGGCGGGCAAATGGAATGGGGGAAGGCGCCGCAGCAGGGGCGGCATCCGGGCGCTGCGCCACGTCCTGTTGCGGACCGGCTTGAATGATGGAAGATCCCACGCTCATGTCCTATGACTCGTAGGCGCGCAAGGCGGAAGGAGCAATACTCAGCCAGCAACGGCGCGCCGCCGTGCGGGCCAGCAACGCATCGCCCTGCTCGGCATTGACGAAGGCATGCAGATCGACGCCAGGCACGCCTTCCAGCGCCAGCCTCAAGCGGTACTGGCGCCCCAGGAAAATGCCGTCCTGGATCTCGGCGGCGAACACGTTGTCGCCGGACGGCAGCGTGCCGCCCGGCAGGATGCGGACCGCTTCGGGACGCGCGAACAGGCGCCCGCGCGGCAATTCCAGATCATTCGCGGTTTGCGCGGTCCAGCGGCCGATGGACACGCGCCCGTCGGTCAGCCGTTCGTACGGCAACCAGTTGGCTTCGCCGATGAAGCCCGCAATAAAGCTGGAGGCCGGGTGCCGGTACAGTTCACGCGGCGTGCCGACCTGTTCCAGGTTACCCCGGTTCATGACGGCAATGCGGTCGGCCATGGACATCGCTTCTTCCTGGTCGTGCGTCACCATGATGGTCGTCACCGACAGGCGGCGCTGCAGGCTGCGCAGTTCGCTGCGCAGGTGTTCGCGCACCTTGGCATCCAGCGCAGACATAGGCTCGTCGAGCAACAGCAGCATGGGCGCCGGTGCCAGGGCGCGCGCCAGGGCAACGCGCTGTTGCTGGCCGCCGGACAACTGGCCGGGATACTTGCGGCCCGAACCGGGCAGACCGACCAGATCCAGCATTTCCTCGACACGGCGCGCCACGGCATCCCGATCGCCATGGCGCGAGCTGAGCCCATAGGCCACGTTGGCGGCCACGGTCAGGTTGGGGAACAGCGCATAGGACTGGAACACAATGCCGTAGTTGCGTTCCTGGGGCGCGGCGCGGGAAATATCCCTACCTGCCAGCTTGAGACTGCCCTGGTCCTGGCGCGCCAGACCGGCGATCACCCGCAGCAACGTCGTTTTGCCGCAACCGGATGGTCCCAGCAGGCAAAGCATTTCACCTGCCGTAACATCCAGGGACACATCGTTGAGCACCCGCGTGGGTCCATAGGACAGACTGATGTCCCGCAGCGAAAGAAAGCTCGGCGGCGGTTCGTTCTGGGAATGTTTCGGCGTATTCATGAGGGTGCAGTATGGGCAGCCCAGGTGTAAAGAATGTGACACCAAATAGAAATACGCTGATAAGCCCATCGCATTTTTTCTTGCCGGACTGGCCCGATGGCGCTAGCCGGGCCGGAATCAGCGGCGCCAGCGCTACACTGTCGGCCAAACTGGCTGCATTTCCGCAGCCCTGGCACCGCCTTAGGGCCTGTAGACATGCTCATTACGGAACTCAAGTCTTTTTATGCCGTCGCCCGCGCCGGCAATGTCACGCGCGCCGCGCAACAGCTTGGCGTCAGCCAGCCGACGGTCACCGGCCAGTTGAAGTCGCTGGAAGCACGCTACGGACTGGAATTGTTCCACCGCCGCGGCCGGGCGCTGCAACTCAGCGAAGACGGCAGGCGGCTGCTGCCCATGGCCGAGCAACTGGTGCAAAAGGAACTGGAAATCGCCTTCCACCTGCGTGACGCCAGTGCGCTCAGCCACGGTTCTCTGCGGCTCGGACTGACCGGCCCCTACTACCTGATGCCCGTCATTGCGCGCTACCGCTCCCAGTTTCCCGGCATCTCGCTCAGCCTGAGCGTCGCCAACTCGCAATCGGTGCTGCAGGCGCTGCGCGACTACCAGTTGGAACTGGCCAGTTCCTCCGTGCGCGCCGAAGGCCCGGAGCTGCATCGCGTCACCCTGGCGCGCGACGACCTGCGCCTGGCCGTGCGGCGCGACCACCGCCTGGCGCGGCGCGGCAACGTACATCTGGCCGATATGGCGCCGGAAACGCTGCTGCAGCGCGAACCGGGCTCCATGACACGCAAGGTATCCGAGCGCCTGCTGGAACGCGCTGGCGTGCAGCCGGCGGAGATCCTGGAAATTGCCAATCGCGAAGCCATCATCCAGGCAGTCGTGCACGGCCTGGGCTGCTGCCTGATCCCGGCGCACGAAGCGCCGCCCCATCCGGATCTGGTCTGTCTGGATATCGCCGATGCCGATATCCAGACCGAGGAATACCTGTACTGCCTCAAGGAACGCATGCAGGTGCAGAGCATCGCGCGCTTCCTGGAACTGGTCACGCCGCTGCCCGATCACTGAGCCTGACTGGCCAGCTATCGCCAGTCGTGGCGCTCAGGCTGCGGCGCTGCCGGTTCAGACAGCTGGAAATGTTGCATTTCCACGACAGTCATATGATACGGCCAGTTGCCCGGCAATGGCCTGGCAAGCGCCCTCTCCCCTCTGCCTGGCCTGCACCAGGAGGCCATAGCCACAAAATCCCGATCAGATGATCGGGATTTTTGTTTGTCCCGTCATGGGGGCTTCATCCCCAGGGGCGAGCATTGCTCCCCGTACAGGCCTTTCTCGGGTCTGTGATTGGAGATGACGAAATGCCCCTCGCACACATGAAGAAGCTGGTTTACTGCCTGGTCGCCGCGTTCGCGCTGGCGGGTTGCGGTTCCAGCAACGATTCGGACCCCGCCCAGCCTACCGACCCGGAAACGCCGCAAGAGCCGCGCCAGCCCAAGACCCTGGTCATCGGCATGGACGGCGTACGCTACGACGCCTTGCTGGCCGGGATCGAGCAGAATCGCCTGCCCAATCTGGCGTCGCTGACGCTGAGCCGCGCCTGGACCGGTGGCACCCTGGAAACCGGCACGCAGCAACCCACGCTGCTCACCCCGGGTTGGGCCACGCTGCTGACGGGCTCCTGGGCCACCGTGCATGAGGTGCGATCCGACGCCCAGAACCAGCAAAGCCGCGCCACCACCCTGTTCGAACAGGTCAAGAACACCCTGCCCGGCAGCAAGACCGGCAGCGCCGTGCACAGCGCCAGCCTGGCCAGCCTGCTGAGCGCCGAGCGCAGCGCGGGCTACCTGGATACACTCACGGACTGCGCGCAGATCGACGCCTGTGTTACCGATGCCGCCGGCCAGATGATTTCCTCCGGCTACGATGTCGTGCTGGCCCAGTTCGCCGCGCCGCTGGCCAATCTGCGCGGCCCGGCCAGCAGCGCCACCTACAAGGCCACTGTCGAGCAGACCGACAAGGCGCTGGGCAGCTTGCTGGACGCCGTGCGCGAACGCCAGCGCCAGCACAGCGGCGAAGACTGGCAAGTCATCGTGACCTCGGCTGCCGGCCTGGGGGACGGCGGCAATTACGATGGCCTGCCGCGCACCAGCAGCAAGACCACCTTCTACGCCACCAGCCTGCCCACCATCCTGGGTGCTGACCAGCAGGCCGTGGACCTGAATGCCGCCTGGGACAACGCCTGGGAAACTCTGCCGTCGGCAGCCGACCTCGCGCCTACCGTCCTGGCCCACCTCGATGCCGCCAGCGGCATGCCTGCCCTGTCGGGCAGCAACCTTGCCGCGCCGGGTGCGCTGCGCCGCCCCCGCGCCACGCCGGCGGAAGACTACAAGAGCGTCACCATCTCCTGGACGACCGTAGGCCAGCCCGCCGGCAATGTCACCCTCCTGCGCGACGGCGAAGTGCTGGCCACGCTCGAGTCCGGCACCAGCGAGTACACCGACGACAGCTTCGCCTTCGAGGAAGATGGCCTGCATACCTTGAACTACGAAATCCGCGCCGACGACAGCTCGCTGTCCATCAGCACGCAGATTCCGTACACCAAGCCCGTGCTGCTCATGCCCAGCCTGAAGGTAGGCGTGCTGATGCATTACTCGTTCGACCAGAACATCAACGACATCGGCGGCCAGACCCAGATCGTGCCGTTCGATGGTTCACAGCAACCGGTGTTCCTGGATGACGGCCCCTTCGGCAAGGCTTTCCGTGCCGAGCGCAAGGACCGCCGCAGCGAGAACATCAATCTGGGCGGCTACAAGCTCGAATACCCGGCCGGCAGCCTGGACTCGCTGGATGCCGTCACCATCGGCCTGTGGTACCGCTCCAAGGGCGATGCCAACGACAAGCCCATCGTCGCGAACAAGGACTACAACAGTGGCGGCAACGCCGGCATCACCATCGCCCAGTGGAACGGCAATGAAGTCCGCTTCAACATCGGCGGCAGCGGCCGCGCCGACCTGAACGGCTTCTACTTCACGCCCAACGAATGGGCTTACCTGCTGTTCAGCATCGACAAGACCAGCAAGAAAATGACGGCAGCGGTCTTTGACCCGACCAACGGCCTGAGCGTGCGCTCGACGTCCACCGGCGCGGTCGACCTGAGCAAGCTGGCGGGTGTCCTGGGCGCCCACTTCGGCCTGAACGAAGACGGCAAGGGTACCTACAACGTGCTGGGCAGCTATGAAAAAGGCGCCTACACCATGGACTTCTCCGACCTGACGTTCTGGGGCCGCGCCCTGAGCGAGGAAGAAATCCGTTCCCTGGCCCTGTCCGGCAAATCCGTGCGCGAACTCCTGCAATAAAGCGAGCAAAGATCATGACCCTCTCTACCCACACTCCTGCCTGGCTGCGCCGGGTTCCCATGGCACTGGCTTCCGCGGCACTGATCACCCTGCTGGCCGCCTGCGGCGGTGGCGGCAGCGACGACGATAACGGCAATGGCAATGGCAACGGCGGCGACCCCGAAACGCCCACCAACCCCACCGATCCGGAAACGCCGCGCCCCGAACTGCGTTGCGCCCCCTGAGCGAGCGGCCACAGCTGAATACGATGACCATGGCAAAGAACAACGCCCCCACTTCCGCTCCCAAGCGGCACTTCCTGCGCAGCGCCCTGTACGGCGCAGGCGGCAGCGCGGCCCTGGCCGCCTTCCCGCCCGCGATCCGCAAGGCGCTGGCCATTCCGGCCAACAACCGCACCGGCACCATCAATGACGTCGAATACGTCGTCATCCTGATGCAGGAAAACCGGTCTTTCGACAACTACTTCGGCACGCTTCCCGGCGTGCGCGGCTTTGCCGACCGCATCACCATTCCGCTGCCCGAAGGCCGCAGCGTCTGGGAGCAGTCCAATGGCAGCCGCATCGTCCTGCCTTATCACCTGAATAGCGAGCAAGGCAACGCCCAGCGCGTCAGCGGCACGCCGCACAACTACCCGGATGCCCAGAAGGCCTGGGACAGCGGCCGCATGGAACAATGGCCACGTCACAAGACCAACACCTCCATGGGTTACTTCAAGGAACAGGAAGTTGCGTTCCAGGTTGCCCTGGCCGATGCCTTCACGATCTGTGATGCCTATCACTGTTCCACCCACGGCGGCACCAACACCAACCGCCTGTTCCTGTGGACCGGCACCAACGATCCGCAAGGCACGCACGGCGGCCCCTCGACCCAGAACCAGGACGACTCGCTGGGTTCATCCAGCAGCGGCTGGACCTGGACCACCTACCCCGAGCGCCTGCAGGAAGCGGGCGTCAGCTGGAAGCTCTACCAGAACCTGCCGGACAACTTCACCGACAACTCGCTGGCCGGTTTCCGCCAGTACCGCCGTGCCAATGAGCAGCACGGCAACCAGAGCAACGGCAGCCCCTACCCCGCCTGGGAACCCGCCTTCGACGCGGCCAACCCGCTCTACAAGGGTGTGGCCAACACCATGCCCGATGGCGGCTTCCTGCAATCCCTGCGCGACGACGTCGCCAACGGCACGCTGCCGCAGGTATCCTGGATCGTCGCGCCGGCCACGTATTCCGAACACCCCGGGCCTTCCAGCCCGATCCAGGGCGCGTGGTATATCTCCGAAGTCCTGGATGCGCTGACCGCCAACCCCGAGGTATGGAGCAAGACCGTCCTGCTCATCAACTTCGACGAGAACGATGGCTTCTTCGACCACGTGCCGCCGCCTGCGGCGCCTTCCATGGATGCCGACGGCAACCTGATCGGCGATACCACCGTGGATTCCACGCTGGACCACCACCTGGTCGCGTCGCGCCAGGATGGCCCGGACGGCAAGGTCTACGGCCCCGGCCCGCGCGTGCCCATGTATGTCGTGTCGCCCTGGAGCCGCGGCGGCTGGGTCAACTCCCAGGCATTCGACCACACTTCCGTGCTGCGCTTCCTGGAAGCACGCTTCGGTGTGCCGGAAACCAATATCAGCCCGTGGCGTCGCGCCGTGCTGGGTGACTTGAGCAGCTGCTTTGATTTCTCCACTCCCAACAACGGCCCGCTACCGGAACTGGTCAAGCTGGAAAAGCAGGCAGTCGATCAAATTCGCGCCGCCCAGGGCAGTCTGTCCCAGGTGCCCGTGCCCAGCGTCAACAACCAATCGCTACCGGTACAACCGCTGGCCATCCGCCCGTCGCGCGCGCTGCCCTATGAAATGCACACCAGCGCCCGCGCCGATGTCTCGGCTGGCGGCATCTGGCTGATGTTCTCCAACACAGGCACCCAGGCCGGCGTCTTCCACGTTTATGACAAGCTGCACCTGGATCGCGTGCCGCGTCGCTACACCGTGGAACCGGGCAAACAGCTCAACGGCTTCTGGAATACGGTGGAACAGGACAGTGGCGCCTACGACCTCTGGGTGCTGGGCCCCAACGGCTTCCATCGCCACTTCCAGGGCAATGTGAACGAACTGGCGCTGCCTGAGGCCGTCAACCCGGAAGTCCGTGTGTGCTACGACATCGCCAACGGTAATGTCTATCTGCAAGTCCTCAACCGCGGCAACACCGATTTCCGCGCACGCATCCAGGCCAATGCCTATTTCGCCGATGCGTCGTGGGAGCTGGACGTCGCTGCGCTGAGCCTGGCAGAGCAGCATTGGGACCTGTCGGACTGCGGCCACTGGTATGACTTCACGGTCACCGTGGATGGCGCCGCCGGCTGGAGCCGCCGCTACGCCGGCCGTGTCGAAACCGGCCGCGACGCCATCAGCGACCCGGCCATGGGCCACGCCTGATCCGCCAGCCCATCCCTTCAAAGTTTATTCGTCCCCTTCCGCCGTCGCCCGAAAGGCACCCGCCAAACTGGCGGCGGCGGCTTTGCAGGCAGCCTCCCGTCCCCTCTGGCCGGGCTGGCTGCCTGCTTTTTTTATTCTGGCACATTGAAAAATACTTGATTAGACGATCAGGATTTTTGCCTTCGCCGTCATGCCTGCTTCACCCGTGACGCCGACCATATGCCCTGACTCCAGACCTTTGCGACGAAACGATGAAACACGAAGCATCCCAGGCATTCTCCCGCCACAAGCGCAGCTTCCTGCGCAACACGCTGTATGGTGCGGGCGGCAGCGCCGCCCTGGCCGCCTTTCCCCCCGCCATCCGCAAGGCGCTGGCCATTCCGGCCAACAACCGCACCGGCACCATCCGCGACGTCGAGCACGTGGTCATCCTGATGCAGGAAAACCGCTCCTTCGACCACTACTTCGGCACGCTTCCCGGCGTGCGCGGCTTTGCCGACCGCATCACCATTCCGCTGCCCGAAGGCCGCAGCGTCTGGGAACAGTCCAACGGCAAGCGCATCGTCATGCCCTATCACCTGGACAGCGAGAAAGGCAATGCCCAGCGCGTACTGGGCACACCGCACGATTACCCGGATGCCCAAAAGGCCTGGGACGGCGGACGCATGACGCAATGGCCAGCCGAGAAAACCGACCGTTCCATGGGCTATTACCAGGAGCAGGAAGTCGAATTCCAGGCTGCCCTGGCCGACGCCTTCACAATTTGCGACGCCTACCATTGCGCCTTCCACGGCGGCACCAACACCAACCGCCTGTTTCACTGGAGCGGCACCAACGACCCCTACGGCCAGGGCAATGGCCCATCCACCCGCAACCGTTTCGATTCGCTGGACTCCCCGCGCAGCGGCTGGACCTGGAAAACCTATCCCGAACGGCTGCAGGAAGCCGGTGTCAGCTGGAAGCTCTACCAGAACCTGCCGGACAACTTCACCGACAACCCGCTGGCTGGATTCCAGCAGTACCGCCAGGCCAACAAGGACCATGGCAACCTGAACGGCGGCCTTCCCTACCCCGCCTGGCAGCCTGCCTTCGACGCCGGCAATCCGCTCTACAAGGGCGTGGCCAACACCATGCCCGACGGCGGATTCCTGCAATCCCTGCGTGAGGATATCGCCAGCGGCATGCTGCCCCAGGTATCGTGGATCGTCGCCCCCGCGTTCTATTCCGAACACCCCTTGCCTTCCAGTCCGATCCAGGGCGCCTGGTACATCTCTGAAGTCCTGGATGCCCTGACCGCCAACCCTGAGGTATGGAGCAAGACCGTCCTGATCATCAACTTCGACGAGAACGACGGTTTCTTCGACCACGTGCCTTCCCCCGCCGCGCCCTCATTGAACCCGGATGGCAGCGTGGCCGGCGACTCGACTGAAGATACCTCCGCCGAATACCACCGCGTCGACTCCGCGCACGACAAGGCCGATGGCAAAGTCTACGGCCCAGGCCCGCGCGTACCCATGTATGTCGTATCGCCCTGGAGCCGTGGTGGCTGGGTAAACTCTCAGGCCTTCGACCACACTTCCGTGCTGCGCTTCCTGGAAGCACGCTTCGGCGTTGCCGAAAGCAACATCAGCCCGTGGCGCCGCGCCGTCATGGGCGACCTGAGCGGCTGCTTTGATTTCAGCAGCCCCAATACCGGCCCCCTGCCGGAACTGGTGAAACTGGAAAAAGAAGCAGCCGACCGCATTCGCCTGTCGCAGGCGCTAAAACTGCCGGTTCCCGTGCCATCGGTCAGTGCGCAGTCGGCACCGGTACAACCGCTGGCCATCCGGCCATCGCGCGCGCTGCCCTATGAAATGCATACCAGCGCCAGGGCTGAACCTGCCGCCGGCGGCATCTGGCTGCTGTTCTCCAATACCGGTACCCAGGCCGGCGTCTTCCACGTTTATGACAAGCTGCACCTGGATCGCGTGCCGCGCCGCTATACCGTGGGCGCAAACCGGCAGCTCAACGGTTTCTGGAATACCGTGGACCAGGACAACGGCCGCTACGACCTCTGGGTACTGGGCCCCAACGGCTTCCACCGCCATTTCCAGGGCAATACCAACCAGCAGATGCTGCCCGGCGTGGCGGCGCCGGAGATTCGTGTCTGCTACGACATCGCCAGCGGCGACGTCTACCTGGAATTGCTCAACCGGGGCAGTGAACCGTATCGCGCAACCGTGCGCGCCAATGCCTATCTCGGAGACGAAGCCACGCGGGAAATCGACGTTCCCGCCGGGGACACACCCGCGCAACTGCACTGGGACTTGTCAGGCTGTGGCCACTGGTATGACTTCAGCGTCACCGTGGAAGGCCTGGAAGGCTGGACGCGACGTTTTGCCGGCCGGGTGGAAACGGGCAAGGATGCCATCAGCGATCCCGCCATGGGCCATGCCGGGGAATAACAGCAGGCGGTGACAGGACGGACGCCAGGCAAGGCCGGCGATCCGTCTGCCTGTTGCCCGGCGCAGCGGCCCAAGCCAGCACCCAGCCAGCAAGCCAGCCAGTTTAAGGCGCGGACACTCGCGCCGCCGGTGCGCCCGGCTCTGCCTCGGCAATCGACACCGTGGACGTTTCCACGACCTCCGCCGCCAGCGCTGCGGCAGCGGAGGCCTCGGCTTCGGCATCGGCCCGGGCCAGGGCCCGCTTGCTTTCCACCATGGTGCGCCAAGCCGACAGCAAGCCGGCGGCAATGATGCCCAGCATACCGGCCCAGGCCATGGCATCCGGAACGTCATGCCACAGCGCCATGCCAGTCAAGGCGGAAAAAATGATCGTGGTGTATTGCAGGGCTGCCGTCAGCAATGCAGCGCCCGCGCCGAAGGCGCGCGTCATGGCCAATTGCCCGACCAGTCCGCTGCTGCCGACCCCCAGCAGCATCAACCAGCCCTTCCAGTCGGTTTCACCCCAGCCGGTGATCCAGAACCCGACTACGCTGCTCAGGCACACCGCACAGGAAAAAAACAGCACAGTACGCCATTCAGCCTCCCCTTCCCGGCCCAACTGGCGGATCTGCAACATGGCGATGGCCGCCAGTGCACCAGAGGCCATGCCGGCGCCAGCGGCCACCAACTGTTGTGGCCCGATGCTGGGGCGCAACACCGCCAAGACGCCCACGAAGCCCAGCAGCACTGCCACTATCCGCATCCAGTCGCGGCTCTTGCCATCCGATACCATCAGGAATACGGCAATGAACAGCGGTGCGGTGTAGCTGAGGCTGGTCGCCGTGGCCAATGGCAATTGCGACAGCGCATAGAACCCCAACCACATGGAGGTCACCCCGGCGAGATTGCGCAGGATATGCGGCTTCCAGCGCTTGGGAGCAATGCTGTAGTGATTGATGTTGGCCCAGATCAACAGAAAGACCACCGAGGGCAGCCCACGCAGCAGCACAACCTGGGCCAGTGATGCGCCATGTTCCGAGGACAGTTTGACGAACGCCCCCATCAGGGCAAACATGGCCGAGGCCAGCAGCATCCACAAGGCCTGCATATTGCGGCGTAATCCAGAAAAATGAGGGGCAGCGGCCCTAAAAATGCGACATATGACCATTGCAAAATGGCATAACGACCCTACTATACTCTTGCTCCGTGTCGAGCGTGAAGCACTCCGATCCAGGAAACGGCGCATGGCTGCCATCGCGCCACAGATGCCCTACCGCCACGCCACGGAACACCTCCAGCCGTAACAGGTCCAACGCGGGAACCTGTCCGACTCAAGCAAAACAGAAAACATGCCATGAAACGAATCGCTCTATTCCTCCTGACCAACCTGGCGGTCATCGTCGTGCTCAGCATCACCTTGCGCTTGCTGGGCGTAGACCGCTACATGACTCAGCAAGGCCTGGATTTCGGCGCGCTGCTGGTCTTTTCGCTGGTTGTCGGCTTCACCGGCGCCATCATTTCGCTGCTGATCAGCAAGCCCATGGCCAAATTCAGCACTGGCGCGCGCGTCATCGACCCGATGGCCCCTGCCAACGGCCGCGAGGCATGGCTGGTCGAAACCGTGCACCAACTGGCTGACCGAGCCGGCATCGGCCGCCCCGAGGTCGCCATCTACGAGGGCGCACCGAATGCCTTCGCCACTGGCGCATTCCGCAACGACTCCCTGGTCGCCGTATCCACCGGCCTGCTGCAAAGCATGACGGAAGAAGAAGTCGCGGCCGTGCTGGCCCATGAAGTCGCGCATATTGCCAATGGCGACATGGTGACGCTGACCCTGATTCAGGGCGTGGTCAATACTTTCGTGGTTTTCTTCGCCCGCATCGTGGCCTATTTCGTGGACCGCGTGTTGCTGAAGAATGACCGAGAGGGTGGCGGCATCGGTTATTTCGCCACCACCATCGTCTGTGAGATCCTGTTCGGCATCCTGGCCTCTATCATCGTGGCCTGGTTCTCGCGCCAACGCGAATTCCGTGCCGACGCTGGTTCCGCCCGCCTGCTGGGCGGACGCGAACCCATGATTCGTGCGCTGCGCCGCCTGGGCGGCGTCGAGGCTGGTGAATTGCCCAAGAACTTCGAAGCTTCGGGTATCACTGGCGGCAAGGGCATCGCTGCCCTGTTCGCCACCCACCCGCCCATCCCCGAGCGGATCGAGGCCCTGCAACAAAACAACCAACCCTGACGCAACTGTCCTGGCGCCAGAACTTGCAAAAAAGCCGGTTCCCCGCTTTTTTGGGGACCCGGCTTTTTCATATGCAGCGGCCAGGCGATGAGCAGGCACGACAAGGCCAGACACACGCCTGGCCCCAGGCACGAAGACTCAGTGCGCGTGTTCCCAATCCTGCCCGGCGCCCACTTCGGCCACCAGCGGCACGGCCAGCGTCGCCACATCGCACATCAGGCCCGGCAATTGCTGGCGCACCCGCTCCAGTTCGGCCTCAGGCACTTCCAGCACCAGTTCGTCATGCACCTGCATGATCAGCAGGCTGTCGAGCTTTTCCTGAACCAGCCAATCCTGTACCGCAACCATCGCCTTCTTGATCAGGTCTGCCGCAGTGCCTTGCATGGGCGCATTGATGGCCGCCCGTTCGGCAGCCTGACGACGTGGACCAGAGCCGCCACGAATTTCCGGCAGCCAAAGACGGCGGCCGAACACCGTTTCCACATAACCCTGTTCACGCGCCTGCTGGCGGATTTCGTCCATGTAGCGGGCGACACCGGGATAGCGATGGAAATAGCGGTCGATATACGATTGCGCGGCGTCGCGGGTAATACCCAGGTTGCCCGCCAGCCCGAAGGCGCTCATGCCATAGATCAGGCCAAAATTGATCGCCTTGGCGGCGCGCCGCTGCTCGGCCGACACCGCTTCGAGCGGCACCCCGAACACTTCCGAGGCCGTGGCACGGTGAATGTCCTTGCCGTCGGCAAACGCCTGCTGCAGGTTCTTGTCGCCAGAAATATGCGCCATGACGCGCAATTCGATCTGTGAATAGTCAGCCGACAGAATGACGCGCCCGGCCGGCGCGATGAACGCCCGCCGCACCCGCCGTCCGGCTTCGGTACGCACGGGAATATTCTGCAGGTTGGGGTCGGACGAGGCCAACCTGCCTGTGATGACGGCAGCCTGGGCATAGTTGGTATGCACACGCCCGGTGGCCGGGTTGATCATGCGCGGCAACTTGTCGGTGTAGGTGGATTTCAGCTTGGCCAGGCCACGGTATTCCAGCAGCACTTGCGGCAGCGGATAGTCCTGCGCCAGCTTGGTCAGCACTTCTTCGTCCGTCGACGGGGCGCCGCCTGCCGTCTTGCGCACCACGGGCAGTTGCATGCGGCCAAACAGGATTTCCCCCAGTTGCTTGGGTGAGTTGAGGTTGAACGGCTGGCCGGCAATTTCATAGGCCCGCTGCTCGAGCGTCACCAGTTGCTGGCCGATTTCGTGGCTCTGGCGCCCCAGTTCGGCGGCGTCTATCAGCACACCGTTGCGCTCCACCTGCCACAACACGTGGAACACCAGCATTTCCAGTTCGTAGATGGCCAACAGGCCCTTCTGCTCGCACACCTTCGGATACAGCGCTTCATGCAGGGCGTAAGTGAAATCCGCATCTTCGCTGGCATAGTGCGCGGCCTGTTCCAGCGGCACCTCGTCGAAACCGATCTGCTTGGCACCTTTGCCGCACAGGTCTTCGTAGGCCACGCCCGAACGTCCCAGCCAGCGCTGCGCCAGCTCGTTCATGCCGACGCTGCGATGTGATTCCAGCGCATAGGCCTGCAGCATGGTGTCGTGCCTGACGCCCAGCAAGCGGACGCCTTCATTGGCCAGCACATGGGTATCGTACTTGGCATGGTGCAGCAGCTTGGCCTTGGACGGGTCTTCCAGCCAGGGACGCAGAGCACCGAGCACCTGTGCCAACGGCAATTGTTCAGGTTGGTCAGGGCCTCGGTGCGCCACCGGAATGTAGCAAGCCTGGCCCGGCCGCACCGCCAGCGAAAGACCAACCAGCCGGGCCTGCATCGCATCCAGCGAGGTGGTTTCCGTGTCCAGGGCCACCAGTTCCGCCTGGTTGATGCGGTCCACCCAGGCCTGCAACTGCTCGGGCGTCGTCACGGTTTCGTACTCGGCCTGCACGGCGGACGGGGCCACCGATTCAACGGCAATGCGGCTATCACCCTCCGGAATGCGTGCCTGGTCGCCGCTGAGGTCGCGCAGCCAGGTACGGAACCCGTAGCGGTCATACAGGGAGATCAGCTTGTCGGTATCCGGCGCACGCATTTTCAGCGCGTCCAGGCTGGCGATGGCCGGGTCCAGCGCACAATCCGTTTTCACCGTCAGCAGTTCTCGGGTCATGCCGAACTGGTCGATGGCCTGCCGCAGGTTCTCGCCGGCCACGCCTTTGATCGTGGCCGCCGCTGCAACCAGCCCGGCGATGTCGCCATGCGCGTCCAGCCACTTCACGGCCGTCTTGGGCCCGACCTTGGTCACGCCCGGCACGTTGTCGACGGTATCGCCGATCAGCATCAGGTAATCGACGATGTGGTCTGGATCGACGCCGAACTTCTGCTTCACGCCTTCCGGGTCCAGCACTTCGCCGCTCATGGTGTTGACCAGCGTGACCTTGGGCGTCACCAACTGCGCCAGGTCTTTGTCACCAGTTGAAACCACCACATCCATGCCGGCCTGCTCACCCTGCAAGGCCAGCGTGCCGATCACGTCATCGGCTTCGACGCCCCCTATGCTGAGCACCGGCCAGCCCAGCGCCCGCACGGTTTCGTGAATCGCCTCGATCTGGGCGGCGAGGTCCTCCGGCATGGAAGGACGCTGCGCCTTGTACTCGGGATAAAGGTCGTCGCGGAAGGTTTTTCCTTTCGCATCGAATATACAAGCCGCATAATCCGCCTGATAATCCTGAGTCAACCGCCGCAGCATATTGATCACCCCATACAATGCCCCTGTGGGCTCGCCCTGGGCGTTGCGCAGATCCGGCATGGCGTGATAGGCGCGGTAGAGATAGCTCGATCCATCGACCAGCAACAAGGTTTTATTCATGACCACTCAAAAAAAACAGACGGCTACACCGGTCGGCCGGCAAACACCCGGCATTATGTCAGAGATAGAAACAGCAGCTGAAGCCCTGGCCCACGTAGGGCCGGCTGTCAGCATTTTTGGCAGTGCCCGCATTCACCGGGACTCCTCCTACTATGCCATGGCCGAAGATATCAGCCAGCGGCTGGCCAAGGCGGGTTTCGCCATTATCGCCGGTGGCGGCCCCGGCATCATGGAAGCCGCAAACAAAGGCGCCATCGAAGCCAATGGCACCAGTATCGGCCTGAACATCGTGCTGCCGCATGAGCAGCATCACAACGGCTACCAGACCATCGCGCTGACCTTCGAGTATTTCAACTCGCGCAAGGCCACGTTTTTCATGCATAGCGCCGCATATATCACGCTGCCCGGCGGCTTTGGCACGCTTGACGAATTGTTCGAGGCCCTGACGCTGATCCAGACCAACAAGATCCCCAAGGGCCCGATCGTGCTGATGGGCAGCGAATACTGGGCCGGCATGATCGAATGGGTCCGCACCAAGATGGTGGAAACCGGCACCATCCGCCAGGAAGAAGCCGATCTGCTGTTCTTGGCCGACGACCCGGAACAGGTAGTCAAGCACATCACCGAATGCTGCAACTGCCTGCCTTCCAGCGTCGACTACGCCCCGACCATGCCCACCTGAGAGGCCCTGCCGCCGCCACGGCAGCAGTCCGCTGCCGTGGCGGCGCCTGCTGCCCTCATTACACCTCGGCCTGTTCCTCGGTCAGGAAGCCGCCGCTCTGGTGCTTCCACAGCCGGGCATAGATGCCGCCCTGGACCAGCAATTCAGCATGTGATCCCATTTCCACGATCCTGCCACGCTCCAGCACGATCAGCCGGTCCATGGCAGCGATGGTCGACAGGCGGTGGGCAATTGCAATCACCGTCTTGCCTTCCATCAGGGTATCCAGGCTGGACTGGATCGCCTGCTCCACCTCAGAATCCAGCGCGCTGGTGGCTTCGTCCAGCAGGAGAATCGGCGCGTTCTTCAGCATGACACGCGCAATGGCAATACGCTGGCGCTGCCCACCGGACAGCTTCACGCCGCGTTCCCCCACTTGCACATCGTAGCCGGTGCGGCCCTGCGCATCGCGCAGCGTCATGATGAAATCATGGGCCTCGGCCTGGCGCGCCGCAGCCATCATTTCCTCGTCGCTGGCATGCGGACGGCCATACAGGATGTTTTCGCGGATACTGCGATGCAGCAAGGACGTATCCTGCGTCACCATACCGATCTGCGCCCGCAGGCTTTCCTGGGTAACGGACGCAATATCCTGGCCGTCGATCAGAATGCGGCCCGCGCTGACATCGTGAAAGCGCAGCAACAGATTCACCAGCGTCGACTTGCCTGCCCCGGAACGGCCGACCAGGCCGATTTTTTCACCGGGCCGGATATCCAGGCTGAGATCGTCCAGCACCAGGCGGCCCGAATAGGGCTCACCGCCCTGCTTCTTGCCAGACTCGTGATCATGCCGGGCATCATAGGCGAAGGACACGGACTCGATCTGCACGTGCCCGCGTGCGATGCGCAGTGGCTGGGCGTCTTTGGCATCGCGGATGCTTTGCTCCCTGGCAATGGTATTCAGACCATCCTGCACCGTTCCCAGGTGTTCGAACAAGGCCGCCACTTCCCACAGAATCCAGTGCGACAGGCCGATCAGGCGCAAGGCCATCGCCGTGGCCGCCGCCACTGCCCCCGGGCCGACCTGACCCTGCACCCACAGCCACAACGCCATGCCGGCGGTAGACAGGATCAGCAGCACCATCAGCGAGTGATTGACGATCTCGAAACCGCTGACCAGGCGCATCTGCCGGTACACCGTAGACAGGAACTCCGTCATTGCCGAACGCGCATATCCCGCCTCGCGACCGGCGTGGGAAAACAGCTTGACCGTCGCAATATTGGTATAGGCATCGGTAATCCGGCCCGTCATCAGCGAACGGGCGCTGGCCTGCGCCGACGCCGTGCGCGCCAGCCGCGGCACGAACCACACGATGCAACTGAGATACAGCAGCGCCCATAGCCCGAAGGGCAACAGCAATATCGCATCGAAGCCGCCGATCACATAGGCCATGGTCGTGGCGGTGATCAACATGAACACCAGCACGTCGCCGATGATGATGCAGATATCCCGCACGGCCAGCGCCGTTTGCATGACCTTGGCCGACACTCGTCCGGCGAATTCGTCCTGGAAGAATGCCAGGCTCTGGTCCAGCAGCCAGCGATGGAAGCGCCAGCGCAGCATCATGGGGAAATTGCCGGCCAACACCTGATGCTTGATGACCGTCTGCAAGGCGATCAGCACAATGCTGCCGAGGATCACCGCCCCCAGCAACAGCAGTGTCCCGCCCTCGTCAGGCCAGAGCCGGTCGGGCTGGACCTTGGCGATCCAGTCCACCAGATTGCCGAGCATTGCATACAGTGCAGCTTCGAAGGCGCCGCAAAGCGCCGTGAACAGCACCATCAACAACAGCCAGCCCCGCGCACCTGCCGTGCAAGCCCATATGAACGACATCACGCCGGTTGGCAAGGGCCGGCCACTGGCCTGCGCCGCAGCGGATTCCGCCGCACTGAAAGGCGGCAGCTTCTTCTCGAACCATCGAAACATGTAACCCCGCTAAAAAAGACCGCGCCCTGTTGGAACCGGCTGTCCGGCCGTGCCGACAGCTTGCCCCAGGATAGTGCCCGGCGACAGGAAAAACCACGCCAGCCGCAGGGACTGGCGAAGAAAACGAAACCGGGCGCCTGTACGGGCGCCCGGTTTCGGATACGGCTGCCGGACGTCCCTGACGGGACTGTCCTGGCATGAGCTCAGCGCGACTGCGCGCGTAACGGCAGCTTAACTCGCGGCCGCTTAATTCGCGCCTTCGCGCGCCATGCGGCGACGCTCATGCTCTTGCAGGTAACGCTTGCGCAGACGGATCGACTTCGGCGTCACTTCCACCAGCTCGTCGTCGTCGATGAACTCGACTGCATATTCCAGCGTCAGCTTGATCGTCGGCACCAGGTCGATGTGTTCGTCCTTACCGGAAGCACGCACGTTGGTGAGCTTCTTTTCGCGCACGGGGTTGACCACCAGGTCATTCTCTCGGCTATGGATACCGATGATCATGCCTTCATACAGGGGATCGCCCGGGTTCACGAACATACGACCGCGATCCTGCAGCTTCCAGAGGGCGTAGGCCACGGCCTCGCCATCGTCCTGGCTGATCAGCACGCCATTGCGACGCTCACCCACGCTACCTTCGCGCACGACGTCATAGCTGTCGAAAATGTGGCTCATCAGGCCGGTGCCGCGGGTCAGGGTCAGGAACTCGCTCTGGAAGCCGATCAGGCCACGGGCCGGAATACGGTATTCCAGGCGCGTACGGCCACGGCCGTCCGGCACCATGTTCTGCAGGTCACCCTTGCGGCGGCCAAGCTCTTCCATGACGCTGCCCTGATGGCCGTCTTCCAGGTCCACCGTCAGCATTTCGAACGGCTCGTGACGCACGCCGTCGATTTCCTTGAACACCACACGCGGGCGCGAAACCGCCAGCTCGTAACCTTCGCGGCGCATGTTTTCCAGCAGAATGGTCAGGTGCAATTCGCCCCGGCCCGCCACTTCGAACACGGTATCGTCGTCGGTATCACGCACGCGCAGCGCGACGTTGGACTTCAGTTCGCGGTCCAGGCGCTCGCGGATCTGGCGGCTGGTGACGAACTTGCCTTCGCGACCTGCCAGCGGCGAGGTATTGACCATGAAGTTCATGACCAGCGTCGGCTCGTCGATGCGCAGCAGCGGCAGCGGTTCCTGGTTCAGCGGGTCCACGACCGTGCAGCCGATACCCAGCTCTTCGATACCGTTGATCAGTACGATGTCGCCAGCTTCGGCCTCATCCACCAGCACGCGGTCCAGACCACGGAACTTCAGCACCTGGTTGATACGGCCCTTGCCCGTTTCGCCGTCGGGGCCGAAACGATAAACCACATCCATCCCGGGACGCACGCGGCCGCGATTGATGCGGCCCACGCCGATCTTGCCGACGTAGCTGCTGTAGTCCAGCGACACGATCTGCAGTTGCAGCGGGCCGTTGGGGTCATCGTTACGTTGCGGCACGTACTTTAGGATGGCGTCGTACAGCGGACGCATGTCGCCGTCGCGCACGTCTTCGGTCAGGCCGGCATAGCCCGACAGGCCCGATGCGTAGATCACCGGGAAGTCCAGCTGCTCTTCGGTCGCGCCCAGCTTGTCGAACAGGTCGAACGTTGCGTTGATGGCGAAATCCGGACGCGCGCCCGGACGGTCGATCTTGTTGACCACCACGATGGGCTTCAGGCCCAGTTCCAGCGCCTTGCGCGTCACGAAACGGGTTTGCGGCATGGGGCCTTCGACCGCGTCCACCAGCAGCAGCACGCCATCGACCATGGACAGCACGCGTTCGACTTCGCCACCGAAGTCCGCGTGCCCCGGGGTGTCGACGATGTTGATATGCGTCCCTTCGTACTCCACCGCACAGTTCTTGGCCAGAATCGTGATGCCACGTTCTTTTTCGATATCGCCGGAGTCCATCACACGCTCATCGAGGTGCTGGTTCTCACGGAACGTGCCCGATTGGCGCAACAGTTGATCGACGAGCGTGGTCTTGCCGTGATCGACGTGAGCGATGATGGCAACATTACGCAATGCGCGGGTCATAGAAAGTCCTTTAGGTTCGAGACGCGGGGGATAGGCCCGCGGGTAATTCTTCCAGGCCGATCAGGGCCTGCTTGGGATCGTCCATGGACTGCAATGCTTCCAGTTCCACGGCACGATCCAGTGTGAAAGGCCCCGCCTGGGTCCGGCGCAATGCCGTCAGGTGAGCGCCGCAGCCCAACTCCCGGCCGATATCCTGGGCCAGTGTGCGGATATAGGTGCCCTTGCTGCAGGCCACCTCGATGACGGCGCTGCGACCGTCGAATTCCAGCAACTCCAGCCGGTGAATCGTGACGGTGCGCGGAGGACGTTCAATTTCAACCCCCGCACGCGCATACTCATACAACGGCTTGCCGTCCTTCTTCAGGGCGGAATACATAGGCGGTATTTGCTGCAATGTGCCACGGAATCGTGACAACACTTCGTCCAGCGCCGCCGCTTCAACACCGCTGAACGACTCGGGCGCCTGGCTGACGATATTGCCAGTCAGGTCGCCACTGTCGGTTTCCTCGCCAAAAGCGAGGGTTGCCACATAGGTCTTGTCGGCATCCAGCATGGCACCGGCAATTTTGGTCGCCTTGCCCATGCAGCAGATCAACAAGCCCGTGGCAAAGGGATCCAGCGTGCCGGTATGACCGGCCTTGGCCGCATCCAGCGCACGCTTGGCGCGCTGCAAGGCGTGGTTGCTGGACAGGCCCACGGGTTTGTCCAGCAACAGCACTCCATCGAGCATCTGCCCGCGTCGTCTGGCCATCTTGTTTGTCCGGAAAGTTTGGAAATGCAAACGACGGCCGCTCAGGCCTTGTCGTCAGGCTCGTCAGGCACGCCGCTGTCGGGACCCGAGCGCATGGCACGGTCGATCAGCTGGGACATTTCCAGGCCGCGGACGATCTGGTCGTCATGCAGGAAATGCAGCGTCGGCACGGTGTGGATGTGCAGCATGCGATACAGCTGCGAGTGCAGCCAGCCAGCCTTCTCGTTGAGCAGGACCTGGGTGGCGTCGGGTTCGGCGCCCAGCACGGTGAAATACACCTTGGCATGGGCGTAGTCCGGCGTCAGCTCGACACCGGACAGCGTGATCAGGCCGACGCGAGATACGTCGAACTCGCGCTGGATCAGGCCGGCCAGATCCTTCTGGATCTGTTCGGCCAGCCTGAGGTTGCGGCCTGGGATGGACTTGCTTTTATGTCGGCTCATTCGTTCTTACAGCGTCCGGGCAATTTCCTTGATCTCGAAGACTTCGAGCTGGTCGCCCACTTCAATATCGTTGTAACCACGCAGCGTCAGACCGCAATCGAAGCCAGACTTGACTTCCTTGACGTCGTCCTTGAAGCGGCGCAGCGAATCCAGCTGGCCGGTCCATTGAACCACGTTGCGGCGCAACAGGCGCACTTGCGAATCGCGGCGCACCAGGCCTTCCAGCACCATACAACCGGCGATGTTGCCCACTCGCGACACACTGAAGATCTCGCGGATCTCGACCAGGCCGATGATCTCTTCGCGCTTTTCCGGTGCCAGCATGCCGGACATGGCAGCCTTCACCTCATCCACGGCGTCGTAGATGATGTTGTAGTAGCGCACGTCCACATCGTTGCTTTCGGCCAGCTTCTTGGCGCTCTGGTCGGCACGGACATTGAAGCCGATGACGACGGCGCCGGAGGCGATGGCCAGGTTGATGTCGCTTTCGCTGATGCCACCCACGCCGGCGTGGACCACCTGCACTCGGACCTCGTCGGTTGCCAGCTTGAGCAGCGACTGCGCCAGTGCTTCCTGCGAACCCTGCACGTCGGTCTTGATGATGAGCGACAGAGTCTGCGTGCCTTCGCGCATGTTGTCGAACATGGATTCCAGCTTGGCAGCCTGCTGACGCGCCAGTTTGACGTCACGGAACTTGCCTTGGCGGAACAGCGCGATTTCACGCGCCTTGCGCTCGTCGTTCAGCACCATCAGTTCATCGCCAGCGGCAGGAACTTCGGTCAGGCCCTGGATTTCCACCGGGATGGCGGGACCGGCCGAGTTGGTCGGCTTGCCCGTATCATCGAGCATGGCGCGGACACGGCCGTAGCTGGCACCTGCCAACACGGCGTCACCACGATGCAGGGTGCCGCTCAGCACCAGGATGGTTGCCACGGCGCCACGGCCCTTGTCCAGGCGGGCTTCGATGACCAGGCCCTTGGCCGGTGCATCGACCGGCGCCTTGAGCTCCAGCATTTCTGCCTGCAGCAGCACGTTTTCCAGCAGGTCGTCGATGCCCTGGCCGGTCTTGGCAGACACAGGCACGAACGGGATATCGCCGCCGTATTCTTCCGGCACGACTTCCTCTGCCACCAACTCCTGCTTGACGCGCTCGGGGTTGGCTTCGGGTTTGTCGACCTTGTTGATCGCCACGACGATGGGCACGCCCGCCGCCTTGGCGTGGTGAATGGCTTCGCGGGTCTGCGGCATCACGCCGTCGTCCGCCGCCACCACCAGGATGACGATGTCAGTGGCCTTGGCGCCACGGGCACGCATTGCGGTAAAGGCTTCGTGGCCCGGGGTGTCCAGGAAGGTCACCATGCCACGTTCCGTATCCACGCTGTACGCGCCGATATGCTGGGTGATGCCGCCGGCTTCGCCAGTGGCAACCTTGGTGCGGCGGATGTAATCCAGCAGCGAGGTCTTGCCGTGGTCGACGTGGCCCATGACGGTCACGACCGGCGCACGCGGCAGCTCGATCACTTCGGATTGTTCCGCTTCCTGGTCGATCAGGAAGGCTTCCGGATCATCCAGCTTGGCGGCGATTGCCTTGTGGCCGAGCTCTTCGACCACGATCATCGCGGTTTCCTGATCCAGCACCTGGTTGATCGTCACCATCTGGCCCAGCTTCATCAATTGCTTGATGACCTCGGCTGCCTTCACGGCCATCTTGTGGGCCAGGTCGGCCACAGTGATGGTTTCCGGCACGTGGACTTCACGCGAAATGAATTCTGCCTGAGCGGGCTGCTGCGCCGAATTGCGGTCACCCTGACCACGACGGCCGCCCTTGCCACCCTTGCCGCCCTTGCCTGCCTTGCCACCGGCACGCCAGCCTTCGCGGGCGCCGGGAGCGGCCTTGTCGGCCGGCTTCTTGCGGGCGCTTTCATCGGACCAGGACGAAGACAGCTCGGCTGCCTTGACGACCTTCTTGCCACCGGTTTCTTCCTTGGCGGCCTTGTCCTTTTCCTTGCCCTTGCCAGCAGCAGGCTTGTGCAGCGTCGTCGCCGGCTTCGTTTCCGGTTCCGGCGCACGCAACACCTTGCGCGGACGGTTCAGCATCTCGCGCAGGGCGGCAGCTTCCGCTTCGGCGCGGCGGCGAGCCGCTTCGCGATCGGAATTGCCACCTTCGTTTTCAGTTGCAGCGGCACGCGGTGCGGAAGCAGGCGGCTCGCCACGGCGCAGATTGCGCAACGGGCTGAGCGCGGGCTTGCGGGCACCGGCCGGAGCGCCTGCCGCAGGCGCGGCAGGACGGCCCGCAGCAGGCTGTGCAGCCGCTGCAGGTTTCTTGTTTTCCTGCCGTGCCTGGGGCGCAGCAGCGCGGCCGGCTTCATGATCTTGCCTGGACGACTGGGTCTCGCCGCGATCCGCGACGGACGGCGCAACAATCTTATTCAAAGGAGCTTCCGGTTCCTGTTTCTCTTCTGGAACTACCGCTGCGGGCTCGGCAGCGGCACTTTCAACCACGGGCGCGGGCTCGGCCAGCACCTCGGGTTGCTTGACGACTTCGGGCGCCGCCGGTGCGGCTTCCACCGCAACGGGTTCGGGCGCCTGCGCCGGCGTCTGGACTTCAGGTTGAGCCACGGACTCAGCCACCGGCGTATCAACCGGTGCGGCCTGGACCGGAGCAGCGTCAGGCTTGGCCGCCACGACAGGTGCGGGAGCAGCCGATTCTGGCGCGACTACCGGTGTGGGAGCAACTGCCGCTTCGGCAGGCGCCGCCGACGTATCCAGCGTATCGCGCTTCACGAAAACCCGCTTCTTGCGGACTTCCACGGAAATCGTGCGCGAACGTCCGCTGGCATCGGCCTGGCGGATTTCGGAAGTCTGCCGACGGGTCAGCGTGATTTTCCGCCCCCCCTCCGCAGAACCTTCCTTGCGGCGCATCCAATCCGACCGCTTCGCCTTATCGCTATCAGTGACGGCATCGTCTACCGATTTGAGGTCAACACCTGCTCCCCTGAACTGCTCAAGCAGCACAGTTGCAGATATTTTCAGCTCACTAGCGAACTGGGCGACGGTATTACTCGACATTCGGCTCTCTCTCAACCTGATGACTTCTATTCTATCTATGGCTCATGACAGCAGACACGCGTCAATCAGCAGACGCGCTGCCCTCATCATTGAACCAGTGGGCCCGGGCGCGCATGATCAGCTCGCTGGCGGTCTCGGCGTCGATACCGGCCAGTTCGGCCAATTCGTCGGTCGCCAGTTCCGCAAGATCATCGCGGTCCTTCACACCATGCGCATCCAGAACTGCCAACAGTTCCGGCGTCACGCCTTCCAGCGTGTCCAGGGCCAGATCCGGCTCCTGGCTGGCGTTGCGCTCGGCTTCTTCTTGCAGCGCATTGCGGGCACGGGCACGCAATTCGTTGACGGTATCTTCGTCGAAGGCCTCAATTTCCAGCAGCTCGTGGATGGGCACATAGGCCACTTCCTCGAGGCCGGTAAAGCCTTCGTCGATCAGGATGTTGGCGATTTCCTCATCCACATCCAGCTTGCCCATGAAGATCTCACGCCAGGCCGCACGTTCGGTCTCGGCACGGTCCTGGCTTTCCTGCGGCGTCATGATATTGATCTGCCAGCCGGTCAGCTCGGAGGCCAGACGCACGTTCTGGCCCTTGGCGCCGATGGCCTTGGGCAGGTTTTCTTCGTCCACCACGACATCCATGGCATGGCGGTCTTCATCGACCACGATGGATTCGACATTGGCCGGCGCCAGGGCACCGATGACGAACTGCGCCGGATCTTCCGACCACAACACGATGTCGACCTGTTCTCCGCCCAGCTCGTTGCGCACGGCGGTCACGCGCGAACCGCGCATGCCAACGCAGGTACCGATGGGGTCGATGCGCTTGTCATAGGCGACCACCGCAATCTTGGCACGCATGCCGGCGTCACGCGCGGCCGCCTTGATTTCCAGCAGGCCCTGTTCGATTTCGGGCACTTCATTCTCGAACAGTTCCTTGATGAATTCGGGCGACGTGCGCGACAGAATGACCTGCTGGCCACGTGCAGCATGATCCACCGTCTTCACATAGGCACGCACGCGGTCGCCGATGCGCAGGTTTTCCTTGGGGATCATCTCGGAGCGCGGCAGGCGCGCCTCAATACGGCCCAGGTCGATGATGCAATCACCCTTGTCCATACGCTTGACCGCGCCGGACACGATGCTTTCACCGCGCTCTAGGAAGTCATTGAGCACCTGTTCGCGCTCTGCGTCGCGGATCTTCTGCAGAATAGCCTGCTTGGCTGCCTGGGCGCCGATGCGCCCGAACTCGACCGGCTCGAGCGGCTCTTCGATGTACTCGCCCACCTGAATGCCAGGCACGGCCTCTTCCGCGTCGGACAGCAGTTCTTCGCGATCCGGTGCCTGCAGGCCGGCCTCGTCGGGCACAACCAGCCACCGGCGGAAGCCTTCGTGCTCGCCCGTCGTACGATCAATCGACACGCGGATGTCCGCGTCGTCCTTGAAACGTTTCTTCATGGCCGAGGCCAAGGCGCCCTCGACGGCTTCGAAGACCACTTCACGGGCCACGTTCTTTTCACGCGCCAGCGCATCGACCAACAAAAGAATTTCGCGACTCATCGCTTTTTGCCCTTGAAATTCAGAAGCGGATCCAGCTTGGCGCGCTCGACGTCGTCGAACACGAACTTCAAGACCTGAACCTCGCCCTTCTTTGCCTCAAATTCCAGCTCAAACCCGGCGGCGTCGCCGCCCTCGGCTTCGGCCACTCGCAACACGCCAGAAAACACCTTGCGGTTCTCCAGCGGCTCGCGCAGTTTGATTTCGACCCGCTCGCCCGCAAAACGGACGAAATCCGCCTCACGGCGCAACGGCCGGTCGACGCCGGGAGAACTGACCTCCAGCCGCTGGTAGTCGATGTTCTCGACCTCGAAAACGCGCGAAAGCTGCCTGGATACCTGCTCGCAGTCTTCCAGGGTCACACCGCCTTCGCGGTCAATGGTTACTCGCAGCAACCCCTGGGCGGCACGTTCGACGTCGACCAATTCGACACCCATGCCCGCCAGGGCAGCTTCCGTCAATGCGTATAAATCTGCCATATTCAAAAAAAATGGGCTGTGATCGCCCAGCCCATATGTTGCGCCTGTGCCAGGCACCATCATTGCCGTTGAGAGCGACCAGGAATTACCTGGAGCCGGCAGCGGCGCGCCAGCCTGAAGGCCGGAGCACGCCGACGACCGGCGCTGCTCCTGCGCATGGCGCCTGCCGTCTGCCACGCCAACCAATGCAGCGCAGACAAAATCCGACAAGACCATGAAAACAGTGGATTTTAGCAGAAATCGCCACTGAACGCCTAAAGTAGGCGTTCGATGTACCAAAACCACAGAATCCGGCGGCCTGCAGCAGCAAGATGCCATCCACCGCGAAAGCATGAACGCTACGGCCCGCCGCAAGACACCTGCCTGCCATGGGCAGGCGCCTGCAACATCATCAGGCACTCCCGCCACGGGCCGCGGAAATGCTTAGCGCCCTTCGCGGCCGCCGGACAGGAAGCCCAGGCGCGACTCGTGCGCCGCCGGCCCCTTGGGCTGCCAATCATCACCCTTGTCGCGGGCGCGGCCTTGCGGCTTGCGGCCCTGGGACTGCGGCTTGGCGGCCTTCTGCTGGCGCGGTGCGGCGCCTGTCCCCGACTTGGCTGCCTGTTTGGCGGCCGGCTTGCCGCCGGCACCTGCGCGGCGACGCGGTTGCTGAGACTGGGTCGCCACGGCATCCCCCTCAGCGGCAGCACGCGGGCCACGCCCCTGACCTTGCCCCTGCGCCGGCTTGCCGGCCCGGCCACCCGGCTTGGCCACGCGACCGCCCCCCCCCTTGGGCTTGCCAGCACCTTGAGATTGCCCGGCCAGCGGATGCCCATTGGCATAACCACCGGAAATCATCAAACCCGACGTAAACGGATCCAGGCTGCCATCCTTGCGGCCACCCTGCAACTTGCCGCGCTTGCCTACCCGTGCGCCGCTCATGCCATTGCGCTCCATCGTGCCGAATCCCGGCGGCAGCGCACTGTCATGCGACAGAGGCTGGGCGGGGCGCCGCCCCTTGCCCGTTCCTTCTTCATCGCGCAGCAGCCCCATACTGACCAGCAAGGCCGTCACGACCTGCGCATCCAGCTCTTCCCAGCGACCACGCTTCAGATTGCGCGGGAGCACGACATCACCGAAGCGGGTGCGGATCAGCCGGCTGACGGTCACGCCGGCCTGCTCGAACATGCGCCGCACTTCGCGATTACGGCCCTCGTTGAGGGTGACGCGATACCAGCGATTGCTGCCTTCTCCACCGATGAATTCAAGGCTGTTGAATGCGGCACGCCCATCCTCGAGCTCAACCCCATCAAGCAGCGCCTGGCGCTGATCGTCGCCCAGATCACCAAGGACACGCACCGCATATTCACGTTCCGCACCATAGCGGGGGTGCATCAGGCGATTGGCCATATCGCCGGAAGTCGTCAGAATCAGCAGCCCTTCGGTATTCAGGTCCAGGCGACCAACGGACAGCCATTTGCCGACCTTCATTTTGGGCAGGCGCGCGAACACATTGGCGCGGCCAGCCGGATCATCATGACTGACGATTTCCCCTGCGGGCTTGTGATACAGGATGACGCGCGGCGGCTTCTTGGCGTTGGGGCGCGTGATCAGCTTGCCATTCACACGCACCAGGTCATCAGGCTTGACGCGCTGGCCGATGTGCGCCGGCTCGCCATTGACGGACACACGGCCGGCAACGATCAACTCTTCCATGTCGCGGCGAGAACCGATGCCCGCATCCGCCAGCACCTTGTGCAGCTTGGGCATCACGGCATCGCTGGACATGAACTTGCCCAGCCGTTGAGCCGTCTGCGCAGAGCTCTCCAGATAGGCCAGCGCTTCCTGGGCTTCTTTTTCAGTGCCGGCAACCACTGCCTTGCCTTCCGCCGGCGCCGCCTGAGCCCCCGCCTTCGAGCGGGCTGCCCCACCCTTGCCCGCCGAGCGGGCCCGAGGCTGGCGGCGCGGGGCAGCAGGAGCCCCCCCCTCTGCAGCGGGCGCAGC
This sequence comes from Kerstersia gyiorum, assembly GCF_048595715.1. NCBI lineage: Bacteria > Pseudomonadati > Pseudomonadota > Betaproteobacteria > Burkholderiales > Alcaligenaceae > Kerstersia > Kerstersia gyiorum. The sequence continues at coordinate 1,227,513 of NZ_CP169556.1, read as the reverse complement.
CGTGCCGTCCTGAGCAACTGCAGTCACGCCGCCCTCAGCACTTTCGGCACCCTCACCAGGCTGCGAGGACGCCCCCTTATCCGTGCGGCGACGGCGGAACGGCGTGCGCAATTTTCGCCCCCGAGTACGCGCCACGCCTTCGGGCGCATCGCCAGACCCGGCTTCGGCTACCACGCCGTCCTGCTGCAAGTCATTGTCCATATCGACCCAAACTCCGTATTTCAATTATCTTGTTTATTGTCAGCCCCGGCAGCATCGGCTGCTGTTGCAGCGCCATCCGCTTCGGCGACGCCCGTTGCTTCGGGCGCCTCATGCATTTCCATTTCGTGCTGCAGGGGCAACTGGCCGGCAGCTTGCGCACGGCTCATGCCATCAGCTTCTGCCTGATGCGCAGAATTGATTCCTGCCGGCAAACCGGGATCTCCGGTTTCCGATGCGCCAACAGCCTGGCTGGGCACATCGTCCTGCTGTCCTGCTTCAGCCATTTCCACGCTGCCCGCCGCTTCCGGCGCCGCGTCCAGCAAACCTTGCCCTATGGCAGCCAGTTCGGCATCATCCAGCGCACGCAGATCCGGCAATTCGTCCAGCGCACGCAGGCCAAGATCGTCCAGAAACTGCCGCGTGGTCGCCAGCAGTGCTGGCCGCCCCGGCGCCTCACGATGACCCACGACCTCTATCCAGCCGCGTTCTTCCAGCACCCGGATAATCTGCGTCGACACCGTCACGCCGCGAATATCTTCAATATCACCCCGGGTGACTGGCTGGCGCCATGCAATGATGGCCAGGGTTTCCATCACGGCCCGCGAGTACCGGGGCGAACGCTCGGGGTTCAGCCGCTCAAGGAAAGGCTGCATCGCCGGCGTGGACTGGAAGCGCCAACCCGAAGCCAGCTCCGTCAGGACCAGACCCCGCCCCTCCCAACGCACCTGCAAATGCTCCAGCCAGGCACGCACCTGGGCACTCTCGACCAATGGCGCACCGAATAGCTTGCGCAATTCAGCAAGCGACATAGGCGCCTCTGCGCATAACAGCGCCGCCTCGAGCACTACTACAGCCTCGTCGTCGTTCATGAAATCCCAATGCGTAAGGCAACGCATGTACCGTCGCAACCTCCCCGCAGGACGGGGAAGAACGGCACAAACCTGGACGCAAAACTTTATCTATCGGCAGGTGCAGACCACTTCCATTCTGCCGTTAAGGCAGATGTCGGAGTAGTTGCTACTTTCAATTACCGGAATTCAGACCCGTCAAGAACCCTGCTGAAACTGCTCAGGGGCGGCGCCTGGAAAACAGCAGGACGATGCATGGATACACCGCCGGCGGCGTCCGATGGACGCAGCTACCGGCAAGCGGCGCATACAGAAACCCTGCTTTCTATGGGCGAATTATAACGGCAATGCCTCAAGCTGTGTGCAACCCATTCATCCAACGCCCAACAGCTGTTGCAGGCGCCTTCAAAACCGTTTCTATTTCCCTTGCGGTAATAAGCTAACACCCTATCGGAAACACACCGCCCAGATACAATAAAAACGCATTTCCTCATCACACAGATCGAGACAGGACACACTCTCCATGAGCACACCTCTGCCGCAGGATGCCATCGCGCAATTGTTCACTGATGCGCACAGCATCCATCAGTTCACCAGCCAGCCCGTCACTGACGACACCCTGCACCAGCTTTATGAACTGCTGAAGTGGGGCCCCACCGCGTTCAACGCGCAGCCCGGCCGCTATGTCTTCGTACGCAGCCAGGAAGCCAAGCAACGTCTCGCGCCAGCGCTGGCCGCAGGCAACCTGGACAAGACGCTGGCCGCACCGGTCACCGTCATCATCGCCCAGGACTCCGCGTTCCACGAACAACTGCCGACCCAGTTCCCCGGCTACGACGCGCGCAGCCTGTTCATCAACAATCCCGGCCTGCTCGACCCGACGGCTTTCCGCAACAGCTCGCTGCAAGGCGCCTATCTGATCATCGCCGCCCGCGCCCTGGGCCTGTCGGTCGGCGCCATGAGCGGCTTCGATGCAGCCAAGCTGGACGCCGAATTCTTCCCCGACGGCAAATGGAAAAGCAACTTCCTGGTCAACCTCGGCTATGCCGCTCCTGGTGCGGGCTTCCCGCGCGGCCCCCGCTTGCCCTTCGACGAAGCCGCCCGCATCCTCTGAGTCCCATCACTTAAGACCCACTATCGCAGCCCACATCTATCGGGATATGCGACTCACCATCGCCCGCAGCAACTCTGCTGCGGGACACCAGAGGGCGGCGTCTCGGCGCCTGCCCCTGAGCTGCAGCATGCCTGCCATCCACATGCCAGGCCTTTCTCTTCAGGCATAGCTCGGACGTCCGCCACATGCCGGCCGCGAGCACCGCCCCGCCCAACGCTGCCACCTAGCCTGGCAACGCCTCCCACGCGCCCCATCCGCTCCCACCCAAACCAGTACGCCACGCGTATTCCATGGCTTCCTGCCGCGCACGCAAATCGGCTATCTTTCATCGGATGGCACATAAGCAAACCCATAACAATATATACTTCAATATATAATTTATTTATAAACTTATCCCATCCCATTTCCCATGCCCGCCACACTTTCTCCGACTCGTCAGCGCAATGTCGCCGTGCTTACCGGCGCCCAGGCGCTGGGCGCCGCCAGCCCCGCCATCATCATTTCACTGGGAGGATTAGTCGGCCAGAACCTCTCCGCCAACCCGGCGCTCGCCACGCTGCCCGTCAGCACTTTCCAGGCGGGACTGGCGCTCGGCACATTGCCCGCCGCCTACCTGATGCACCGATTGGGCCGCAGGAATGCCTACCTCATCGGCGCCTGCATGGGCATCATCAGCGGACTGCTTGCCGCCTATGCCATTCTGTCCGGCTGGTTCGCGCTATTCTGCCTGGGCACCATCATTGCCGGACTCTATAGCGCCTACGTGCAAAGCTACCGTTTTGCCGCCACCGACGGACTCGATGCCATCCAACGTCCGCGCGCCATTTCATGGATCATGGTAGGCGGCCTGGCCGCGGCCATCATCGGCCCGCAGATCGTCATCCTGACCCGTGACATCTGGCCTGACACCCCTTTTGCCGCCAGCTTCATCGGCCAATCGGTATTGGCCCTGTTGGCGCTGCCCCTGCTCGCCATATTGCGGGCCCCGGAAAAAAACAAAATCCACCCGACCGAGGACGCGCCAGCCGCCAGGCCGCTGCGCGAAATCGCCAGCTCGCTGCCATTCATTACTGCCATCGCCACAGGTGTCGCCTCCTACGGCCTGATGAGCTTCCTGATGACGGCCGCGCCCATGGCGATGGTCGGTCACGACCATTCCCTGAAAGATGCTTCGCTGGGCATCCAGTGGCATATCCTGGCCATGTTTGGCCCCAGCTTCTTCACAGGTAAATTGATACAGCGCTTCGGCAGCGTCAACATCGCCGCACTGGGGCTGATCCTGATTGGCGCTTCTGCAGCCACGGCCCTCAACGGCATGAGCGTGTCTCACTTCTGGCTGGCGCTGGTACTGCTGGGCGTAGGCTGGAATTTCAGTTTCATCGGCGCCACCGACATGATCACCGCCACGCATACCCATGCGGAACGCGCCAAAGTCCAGGCCGCCAACGACTTCATTATGTTCGGCGTGGTCGCCATTGCGTCGTTCTCGTCCGGCCAGTTGCTCAGTACCTCCGGATGGGACAGCCTCAACCTGCTGGTCTTTCCGCTGGTAGGCGGAGTGCTGCTGCTCATGCTCGCCAATCATTACCGCGCGCGCCGCTGGCACTGAACCCACCTACCGCCGTGCATGCTCCTGCATGGACGGCGGCGGCGCAACACGCTCCGGCTTCTGCCTGCGGCCTGCCACGCCCCAGGGCACTGCAGGCATGACTGGCCTAGACATTCCCCAGCCCATCAAACAGGACCGTCAGCGCACCTTCCAGCGCATGGGGTCCAACTTTCTCAGGCAAAAGCAGCCCATCCATACTGAGCAAGGCCAAGCCATGCACCATCGCCCAGCATGCCGCCACCTGGGCGCGTACGTCGCCTGGACGCAATTGCCCGTCGGCCTGGCCGCGCTCCAGTAAATCCACCAAAACGCCCAGCGTGGAAAGCGCCCGCTCGCTCAAATGAATCTCCGTCCCGGAGCCGGCATCCGCACTGAACATCAGACGGTACAGGCCTGGGTTAGTGGTGGCAAAACAAATATAGCCTTGTGCCATCGCGAAAATCGCTGCACGCAAAGAGGCCTCTCCGGCATCGGTCGCACGAGCCAGGGCCGCCCGCAACTGATCGAAACCGATGAGCGAGACCTCTTTCAGCAACGCGGCTTTATCCGCAAAATGCTTGTAGGGCGCGGCATGACTGACTTGCGCTCGACGCGCCACCTCACGCAGGATGAATTGCCAATTTTTGTCCTCATGCAACATCGTCATGGCGGTGTCAATCAGCGCACGCTTCAGATCTCCGTGGTGATAAGGACGATCGACAATATTCGACATGGTTTCCTTGATGACTATCTCCTGACAACTCGATGTTGACACAAGTCACTTTCAAGCGCTTAGGCCCCACAATGTTGTCACTGTCAACATAAGAATCCGCCATGAATGAAAATGACGATGCCCTTCAGCTCGAACGTACCCTCATGCGGCAGCGCACAGCCTTCCTGCGTGACCATGCCCCATCACTGGAACGTCGCCGAGCCGACCTGACAAAGCTGCGCAGCGCCATCCTGGCCAACAAGGACGAGATCGCCACAGCGATCAGCAGCGACTTCGGGCATCGCTCTCGACACGAGACTGCCATCATGGAGTTGATGACGCTCATCATGGGAATCGACTATCTACACAAGCACCTGCGCCGCTTCATGCGACCGACGCGCCGCCGCGTGGCGCTGGCCATGCGCCTGGGCAGCGCCCGCATCGAGTATCAGCCACTCGGCGTAATAGGCATCATGGCACCGTGGAACTACCCGTTCTCGCTGGCTGTGATGCCACTGGCAACAGCCATCGCCGCAGGCAACCGGGCACTGATCAAACCTTCCGAATTCACACCAGCCACCAGCGCCCTGCTGGCCAGGCTACTGGCCGACATTTTTCCGGAAGAGCAGGTGGCAGTGATACAAGGCGATGCACGAACGGGCGCTGCCTTTTCGGCGCTGCCATTCGATCACCTGGTGTTTACCGGCAGCACGGCAGTTGGCCGCGCAGTCATGAAAGCAGCCAGCGCACACCTCGTGCCCGTCACTCTGGAATTGGGCGGCAAATCGCCAGTCATCGTCGCCAGCAACTTCGATCTGGACCGGGCAGCAATAGGCACGGCCTATGGCAAGCTCGCGAATGCAGGCCAGACCTGCATCGCACCGGACTATGCCCTGGTTCCCGAAAAAGCACTGGATCGCTTCATCGGCGCCTTCGACAAAGCCGTCCACGCGCTATACCCGGACGGCCCCACCAGTGCGGATTACACCTCGATCATCAACGAGAGGCATCATGCTCGCCTGACCGGGCTAATCGAGGATGCGCGCGCCCAAGGCGCTCGTATCCTCGAAATCGGAGCCAAGCCAAAAGATGCATCCTTGCGCGCACACACGCTAGCACCGACCCTCATTCTGAACGTGACCGATGACATGAAAATCATGCAGGAAGAGATATTCGGACCGGTCCTGCCAATCAAGACCTACCATTCGCTCGATGAGGCAATCGCTTATGTCAATTCACATCCGCGCCCTCTTGCCCTCTATTACTTTGGCCATGACGACGACGATCGGCGCAAAGTACTGTCGCGCACGACCTCTGGCAATGTCACGGTCAATGGATCGCTCACGCACTACGCGCAGGAAGACCTGCCTTTTGGCGGCGTCGGCCCAAGCGGCATAGGGGCCTACCACGGGAGACAGGATTCTTGGATTGTTCCTGCGATAACCCGCTTCGCGCGTGTCTCGCGTACGGTTTCAAGCCTTATGCCATCGGCACCAAAGACTTGAAACCGAAACTCTGTATTCTGGCACCATGAAAACGCCAGAATACGTGTTTCAGATCAGCGAACCAGCATGTTCCAGCACCTGATCGCACGCCTTTCGGGTCAGCTCTTCCTTGAAACCGCCACCGCTAAGATCAACGCTGCCATCACTACCCAGCACCTTGCCTTGCAGGCCGCTCAGGAAATCCGGATTGCTCTCGGCTTTCTTCTGCCCCCCAAGCGAACCCAGCAGTTTCTCCTGGACATTTTCGACGGCATTGCCGGACAGATAGTTATTCTTGACGCAGAACTGCAGCAGGCCGGCCACATTGCCCGTACCGGCAGACGCCAGCGAAGGCAGGCCCAAACCGGCAGCATCTCCGGCCAGATTGCCGACGGACCCCAGATTGCCCAGCCCGGACAGCCCGCTGCCACCGGAAGACGCCGCCGGCGCCTCTTGCGCGGAGCCGGACGAAGAACCACCCAAGGCGCCCTTCACGCTATCGAGCAATTGCGCCTGCGCGGCACCCGATGCGAATGCCAGCGCGGCAGCCAGACCCAGGGCCAGACGGAATGATTTTTTCATGCTGATTTCTCCTTGAATGCCAGGACAATGCGACAGACAGAACCCTGCCGGCCACATCCAGTACGCCAGAAAGCACGGCGATAGACCCATCGTAGCCGCTTGAACCCACCACACTCGCCCAGCCCGAATCAAGAAGCGTCAAAAATCGTGTCTCATTCAAGCGAGAACCGGAAACGCCAGGCCATTCATGCGCGTGCTGCGTACTAATCAGAACGTCTGCCTGCATGACTGGCAAATCAGCCGTTGGCAGGGCTGCCCCAAGGCAAGCGGCGGCAAACATCAGCCCGGTGCCAGCAAGCTGCGCGTGGCACGCTGATCCGACAGCCATTCGCCCGCCTGACGGGCGCGCTCTTCGTGGGCGGACTCCCTCAAGGTCTCGGAAAGCGCCTCCACATACCAGATCCGCATCGACGCCAGCGCCCGCAAACGGGCCGCATACTCATCCGCCCGTGCCGAACGCAGGCTCAATCCGTAAGTCTGCAGGCTGAATGCCAGCGGTGCATAGCAGGCATCCACCGCACCGAAGCGGGGCCCGGCCAGGAACGGCCCCCCAAAGCGGTCCAAGCCCTCGCACCACAACTCTGTGATACGCGCCAGATCCTGCTCCAGGCCTTCGCCCATCTGCCCCAAACGCACTTTGATGCCGCAATTGAACGGGCAGGCTTCCTTCATTGCAACGAACTCCGCGTGCATCTCGGCAGCGGCGCAGCGGGCCCAGGTGCGAGCTTCCAGCCCATGCGGCCAGACATCCGGATGGCGCTCCGCCAGGAATTCAATAATCCCCATCGAATCCCAAACAACCAGATCGTCATCCACCAGGCAGGGCACCTTCCCCGTCGGTGAAAAAACGCGGAACGCATCATAGCTGTGAACGCCGGAAAACGGCGCCTGCCGCTCTTCGAACGGGATGCGCAACTCGCGCATCAGCAGCCACGGCCGCAGAGACCAGGAGGAATAATTTTTGTTGGCAATATATAGCTGGTACATAGTCGCCCACGCTTCGCTGCATTGCAGCATAAAGGGCTTCCATTATGTCACCAGCACGAATTTTCTACTGTTGGGGCGAACGCGACTTGCACTTTATAAAAAAAGCATGCTATTATCTTTTTCTCAATTCCCCGATAGCTCAGTCGGTAGAGCGACGGACTGTTAATCCGCAGGTCCCTGGTTCGAGCCCAGGTCGGGGAGCCAAATTCGAAAAGCCCTTTGCAGCCACTGCAAAGGGCTTTTTCTTTGCCCCCTATCAATGAGAAACGCGGCACCATTCAGCGGAGGGCAAGGCATCGCCCACCACGCCGTGCCCTCCCCGCCAGCAATGGCGTACCATCAGATGGATGGGATCAAAAAAAACGGCTCACACCTGGCAAAAAAACGAGAGTCGTGCTAATATCGTTTTCTTCAATTCCCCGATAGCTCAGTCGGTAGAGCGACGGACTGTTAATCCGCAGGTCCCTGGTTCGAGCCCAGGTCGGGGAGCCAAATTCGAAAAGCCCTTTGCAGCCACTGCAAAGGGCTTTTTCTTTGCCCGTCCAGCGTTCGGCAGCGTACAAGCGCTACGTCACACAACAGGAATCAGCGGCATGCCTGCGCGACTGCATGGCTATCCTCAAAGAGACGCACGCGCGTAATGAGGCCACGCTCGACCGTGAAATCGAAAATGAATTCCGACTCGATCAGTTTTCCTGTGCGCTTCACTCGGGACGCCAACTCACCAATGCCCAGCACCCGCGTCCCCTGCGCCAGGGTGTCTTTCAGCTCGAAACGCTCGGAACTGATCTGGGTGCGCAGTTGCGCATAGAAGGCTGCCACACTGGTGGAACTGACGGCAGCCGCCGGCATCGCACCGCCCAGCTTCTACGCGGCATTCGGCTCGAAAGCCGCCGCATTCTGCGAAGCCGTCGACCACTGTGGGCAAATCCCCCCATGCTGGCCCTGGAAAACGCACCGGATTTGCGCCTGGGACTCCAGGGCATGCTCGAGGGCAGTATAGAAGTTGCCCTTTCCCGGCGGCCTGGTGGCTATCTGCTTGTCCTCGGCGCCGTCGATGATCTGCCGGACAATACTATCGCCAGACAGCACCTGTTAGACGCACGCCGCCAAACCCGCGAACTCATCAACACCCGGCTCAAACGTGGCCAGGCAGAAGGCGAGCTTGACCCCGATACCGACACAGAGCAAATGGCAATGTTTCTGCACGGCGTAATGCAGGCCATTTCATTCCAGGCACGTGATGGCGCATCCAAACAGGCATTGAATTCATTGATCGAACCCGCCCTCAGGGCCTGGCTATCAGTGGGACGCTCCGGAAAACCGTAAGTGACATGCAGGGCATCACGGAAGCAAGTTGGCGGGCAGGTGTCGAAAGCGGAGAACTGATTGGCCTGATCGCCTGGGCTGGCACACGCATGGCCGGTTACTGCTTTGCTGACAGAAGCACAGGCGAAATCATGGTACTGGCTTTGCTACCGGAAGACGAAGGCCATGGCCTGGGTCGTTTGCTGCTGAGTCAGGTCGTGGAGGCCTTGCGGCACCTGGGCAGGCAAACCCTGTTCCTGTCCTGTTCCAGTGATCCCAAGGTACGTTCCTACGGTTTTTACCGTCATCTGGGCTGGGTGCATGACGGCGGCACCGATGAAGCCGAGGATCACATTCTGGTGCTGAAGCCCGCAGGCTGAGGCAGGCAGGCGCCCCGATGACGTGGGCGCTGCATTCAGGCTGTCTTTATGTATTCCCCGACCCAACGTCGTAGCAGATTGGCGTTCAATCCGTGGGCCAACGCGATCGAGGCAATCGACACATGCGACTGCAGACACTGTATCGCCAAGTCACTTTTGTATTCCGCCGTGTACCGCCGACGGCGTCTCGGGCCAGCCCCGATCTGTTCCGCAGAGTGCATACTGCTCCGCCGGCACAAGGTGGGTTCGCCGGACGGCTACTCTGGAGACACACGCCACCCGATGTTCGCTGCGATGGAGAATTCCGGTTCCCCAAAGACAAAACCCCTCTCTGCGTGTGCAGAGAGGGGTTCTGAGGATAAGAGCTTGACGATGACCTACTTTCACAGACGTCCGTCCACTATCATCGGCGCGAAGGCGTTTCACTGTCCTGTTCGGGATGGGAAGGAGTGGTACCACCTTGCTATGGTCGTCAAGCGTAACTGTTTGGCTGGGATGGGGTTTAGCCATCCTGGCCCAATTCGGAAGAAACACACGGTGCGAGAGTATAACTCATCGCACACTTGAGGTTGTAATTTATTTCGTTGGCCTGGCTGCTGACGGAGCAGCCAGGTTTTGAGTTTTGAACGGCACTTGTCATACAGACGTTAGCAGGTTTATTAACCGCCATCGTTATAGGATCAAGCCGCACGGGCAATTAGTACTGGTTAGCTTAATGCATTACTGCACTTCCACACCCAGCCTATCAACGTCCTGGTCTCGAACGACCCTTCAGGGGGGTCAAGCCCCCGGGATACCTTATCTTCAGACGAGTTTCCCGCTTAGATGCTTTCAGCGGTTATCTCTTCCGTACTTAGCTACCCGGCAATGCCATTGGCATGACAACCGGTACACCAGAGGTACGTCCACTCCGGTCCTCTCGTACTAGGAGCAGGCTCCGTCAAGTATCCAACGCCCACGGCAGATAGGGACCAAACTGTCTCACGACGTTTTAAACCCAGCTCACGTACCACTTTAAATGGCGAACAGCCATACCCTTGGGACCGGCTACAGCCCCAGGATGTGATGAGCCGACATCGAGGTGCCAAACACCGCCGTCGATATGAACTCTTGGGCGGTATCAGCCTGTTATCCCCAGAGTACCTTTTATCCGTTGAGCGATGGCCCTTCCATTCAGAACCACCGGATCACTATGTCCTGCTTTCGCACCTGCTCGACTTGTCAGTCTCGCAGTTAAGCACGCTTATGCCATTGCACTATCAAGACGATTTCCGACCGTCTCTAGCGTACCTTCGAACTCCTCCGTTACACTTTGGGAGGAGACCGCCCCAGTCAAACTGCCCACCATGCACTGTCCCCGACCCGGATAACGGGCCAAGGTTAGAACCGCAAACAAACCAGGGTGGTATTTCAAGGTTGGCTCCGGCGAATCTGGCGACTCGCTTTCAACGCCTCCCACCTATCCTACACAGATTTGTTCACAGTCCAATGCAAAGCTACAGTAAAGGTTCATGGGGTCTTTCCGTCTAGCCGCGGGTAGATTGCATCATCACAACCACTTCAACTTCGCTGAGTCTCGGGATGAGACAGTGTGGCCATCGTTACGCCATTCGTGCAGGTCGGAACTTACCCGACAAGGAATTTCGCTACCTTAGGACCGTTATAGTTACGGCCGCCGTTTACCGGGGCTTCGATCAAGAGCTTGCACCCCATCACTTAACCTTCCGGCACCGGGCAGGCGTCACACCCTATACGTCCACTTTCGTGTTTGCAGAGTGCTGTGTTTTTAATAAACAGTCGCAGCCACCGATTCTCTGAGACCCCTTCACGCTTTGCACGCAGGTGCATCACGCTACAAGGGCATACCTTCTCCCGAAGTTACGGTATCAATTTGCCGAGTTCCTTATCCCGAGTTCTCTCAAGCGCCTTGGAATATTCATCCCGTCCACCTGTGTCGGTTTGCGGTACGGTCTCGTATAGCTGAAGCTTAGAGGCTTTTCTTGGAACCACTTCCAATCACTTCGTGAAACAAGTTTCACTCGATCCACACCCTTGAATTACGCGCCCGGATTTGCCTAAGCGCCTTCTTCGATGCAGAAACAGGGACTTCCAACACCCTGATGACCTTCCGCGATCCGTCCCCCCATCGCACTATACGACGGTACTGGAATATTAACCAGTTTCCCATCAGCTACGCATCTCTGCCTCGCCTTAGGGGCCGACTCACCCTGCGCCGATGAACGTTGCGCAGGAAACCTTGGACTTACGGCGAGGGGGCTTTTCACCCCCTTTATCGCTACTCATGTCAGCATTCGCACTTCTGATACCTCCAGCAGCCTTTACAAGCCACCTTCGCAGGCTTACAGAACGCTCTCCTACCGCGTATATCTAAGATATACACCCGCAGCTTCGGTTTATTGCTTAGCCCCGTTACATCTTCCGCGCAGGACGACTCGATCAGTGAGCTATTACGCTTTCTTTAAAGGGTGGCTGCTTCTAAGCCAACCTCCTGACTGTCTATGCCTTCCCACTTCGTTTCCCACTTAGCAATAATTCGGGACCTTAGCTGGCGGTCTGGGTTGTTTCCCTCTTGAGTCCGGACGTTAGCACCCGGTGCTCTGTCTCCCGCGCTGTACTTGCCGGTATTCGGAGTTTGCCATGGTTTGGTAAGTCGCCATGACCCCCTAGCCATAACAGTGCTCTACCCCCGGCAGTAATACGCGAGGCACTACCTAAATAGTTTTCGGAGAGAACCAGCTATTTCCAAGTTTGTTTAGCCTTTCACCCCTATCCACAGCTCATCCCCTAATTTTTCAACATTAGTGGGTTCGGTCCTCCAGTACCTGTTACGGTACCTTCAACCTGGCCATGGATAGATCACTTGGTTTCGGGTCTACACCCAGCGACTGAACGCCCTATTCGGACTCGCTTTCGCTACGCCTCCCCTATTCGGTTAAGCTTGCCACTGAATGTAAGTCGCTGACCCATTATACAAAAGGTACGCAGTCACCCCACAAGGAGGCTCCTACTGTTTGTATGCACACGGTTTCAGGATCTATTTCACTCCCCTTCCGGGGTTCTTTTCGCCTTTCCCTCACGGTACTGGTTCACTATCGGTCGATTACGAGTATTTAGCCTTGGAGGATGGTCCCCCCATCTTCAGACAGGATTTCACGTGTCCCGCCCTACTTGTCGTACGCTTAGTTCCACAGTATTGATTTCGTGTACAGGGCTATCACCTGCTACGGCTGGAGTTTCCAATCCATTCCACTATCATTACCGCTAAATCGTACAGGCTCTTCCGATTTCGCTCGCCGCTACTTTCGGAATCTCGGTTGATTTCTTTTCCTCGAGCTACTGAGATGTTTCAGTTCACCCGGTTCGCTTCTCTGCACCTATGTATTCAGTGCAGGATACTCCTTGCGGAGTGGGTTTCCCCATTCGGACATCTACGGATCAATGCTTGTTTGCCAGCTCCCCGTAGCTTTTCGCAGGCTACCACGTCCTTCATCGCCTGTAATCGCCAAGGCATCCACCATGTGCACTTAGTCGCTTGATCCTATAACCATGTCGGCTATAGGCTATGCTGTATGCGATTGTGCCGTTCATTCAAAGCAACTTCGATTTCTCGAAGTCTTGAGAATTGAACTTTTCGATTTTGCAATCACAACCCGTATCTAAAATTTCATCGCTTGCGCGATTCCATGTTAAACACTTCTCGTTGTGCTTCTTCCAAATTGTTAAAGAACAAAACAGCCGTCAGGTCTAAACCCAACGATCAACACACTCGCGTGCGCTCACCGTTGAACTCAAATCCGATAAGTTTGTTGTTTCCAGGGCAAACCAAGGTTTGGTGGAGGATGACGGGATCGAACCGACGACCCCCTGCTTGCAAAGCAGGTGCTCTCCCAGCTGAGCTAATCCCCCAATCCACAGCATCTTCATACTGCAAAACCGTTGGTGGGTCTGGTTGGATTCGAACCAACGACCCCCGCCTTATCAAGACGGTGCTCTAACCGACTGAGCTACAGACCCTAAACCTTAGAGTCTGTACCGGAGCAGAACCAGGAAGGTGACTTCCCATTCCTCTCCTGCTACCGACTCATCCTAAACAACAACCGATAAGCGTGGACGCTTTCGCTTCGTGTACATATGCTCTTAAAGGAGGTGATCCAGCCGCACCTTCCGATACGGCTACCTTGTTACGACTTCACCCCAGTCATGAATCCTACCGTGGTAATCGCCCTCCTTGCGGTTAGGCTAACTACTTCTGGTAGAACCCACTCCCATGGTGTGACGGGCGGTGTGTACAAGACCCGGGAACGTATTCACCGCGACATTCTGATCCGCGATTACTAGCGATTCCGACTTCATGTAGTCGAGTTGCAGACTACAATCCGGACTACGATCGGGTTTCTGAGATTAGCTCCACCTCGCGGTTTGGCAACCCTCTGTCCCGACCATTGTATGACGTGTGAAGCCCTACCCATAAGGGCCATGAGGACTTGACGTCATCCCCACCTTCCTCCGGTTTGTCACCGGCAGTCTCATTAGAGTGCCCTTTCGTAGCAACTAATGACAAGGGTTGCGCTCGTTGCGGGACTTAACCCAACATCTCACGACACGAGCTGACGACAGCCATGCAGCACCTGTGTTCCGGTTCTCTTGCGAGCACTCCCAAATCTCTTCGGGATTCCAGACATGTCAAGGGTAGGTAAGGTTTTTCGCGTTGCATCGAATTAATCCACATCATCCACCGCTTGTGCGGGTCCCCGTCAATTCCTTTGAGTTTTAATCTTGCGACCGTACTCCCCAGGCGGTCAACTTCACGCGTTAGCTGCGCTACTAAGGCCCGAAGGCCCCAACAGCTAGTTGACATCGTTTAGGGCGTGGACTACCAGGGTATCTAATCCTGTTTGCTCCCCACGCTTTCGTGCATGAGCGTCAGTGTTATCCCAGGGGGCTGCCTTCGCCATCGGTGTTCCTCCGCATATCTACGCATTTCACTGCTACACGCGGAATTCCACCCCCCTCTGACACACTCTAGCCCGGTAGTTAAAAATGCAGTTCCAAGGTTAAGCCCTGGGATTTCACATCTTTCTTTCCGAACCGCCTGCGCACGCTTTACGCCCAGTAATTCCGATTAACGCTTGCACCCTACGTATTACCGCGGCTGCTGGCACGTAGTTAGCCGGTGCTTATTCTTCAGGTACCGTCATCCACCCGAGGTATTATCCCGGGCGATTTCTTTCCTGACAAAAGTGCTTTACAACCCGAAGGCCTTCATCGCACACGCGGGATGGCTGGATCAGGGTTTCCCCCATTGTCCAAAATTCCCCACTGCTGCCTCCCGTAGGAGTCTGGGCCGTGTCTCAGTCCCAGTGTGGCTGGTCGTCCTCTCAAACCAGCTACGGATCGTCGCCTTGGTAGGCCTTTACCCCACCAACTAGCTAATCCGATATCGGCCACTCCAATAGTGCAAGGCCCGAAGGTCCCCTGCTTTCTCCCGTAGGACGTATGCGGTATTAGCCACTCTTTCGAGTAGTTATCCCCCGCTACTGGGCATGTTCCGATATATTACTCACCCGTTCGCCACTCGCCACCAAGGAGCAAGCTCCTCGTGCTGCCGTTCGACTTGCATGTGTAAAGCATCCCGCTAGCGTTCAATCTGAGCCAGGATCAAACTCTTCAGTTCAATCTCTGTTGTTTACATATACCTTCCCGTTTCCGGGACGGAAATATGTCGCTTTGCTTTCAAAGGAAGTGAGGTATAAAACCTTACTTCTTTCGTAGGCACTTGATAATTTTGGCATTCCCATTGCTGGGATCGCACACTCATTCCAAGCGCCCACACTTATCGGCTGTTAAGTTGTTAAAGAGCAGTTACTGCAAATTCGGTACTGAACTACTGAACTTCCTACTGCATCGCTTTCGCGTTTCGCTGATTTGCATCAGCAGAGAAACGAGATTATGAAGCAGTTTTTCAGGTTTGTCAACTCAGTTTCGTTTGCCACTTAACGGCTATCCACTGAATCCCCACTTGAAAAACGCCGCCTGGGTAAACCCACCAGACCTCGTTTCCGGCCGCTTATCAGAACCACCCGCTAGGGTTAACCCTGAGTTACTAAGCAACCGAGCTAGAAACTTTAACATGAAGTTTTGAAGCTTGTCAACACTTGCTGAACCCTTCTTCAAAACCCTGCCGAACCTGCTTCCCGCACCGCCTGGCCGTCCTCAAGGATCAAACCTCAGCGCCTGAAAACAAACTCCGTTTCCGCCCCCGTCGAACTCCGCTTCGCTTTCCGAAGAATTTGTTGCGTCGCTCAACAGAAAACGAAATATAGCACGCTTTTCATCACCGTGTAAAACTTTTCGAAGAAAATCTTTCTCCTCCCGCTGAAAACGGGAAAATCTCTGCGTTTATATCTACCAAGAGCGGCTCGCCAGCCCGTCGCGCCCTGGATTCCGGAGCTTTACGCCGAGACTCAGACGGTCGAGCATCCTCTGCGGCCAACACTGGCCACGACTTCATTATGCGCATGTGCTTGTTCGAGAACCATGCGAGAAAACCCAAAGACACCGGACAAGGGCTTACCCTCGTTCCAACCGTAGCCACCGGCGTCGCGACACCACGCCCTCCTGCCCGGCCATACATACGCAAATCCGCCATCGGGCATAGAATGCTTGCATCCATTGTTATTGAACCATCAGGATCGCAGGCCTCGCCGTGGATTGAACCCGGCGTCCGGCATCTCTATATATAGAAGGCAGTCCTGGCGGGCGCGCCCGCCAGGAACAAGGACAGGACAATGATGCGGCGGATATGGTCAGCGCCACGCCCCATGCACTGCCTGCCTTCTCTATATATATGCAGGCGCCCGCCGTTCGGCATCGCCGGAGCCGCCTCACCAGCGGCGCCGGGATTTCCCACCGCGCAGCCCCAGGCCACACCCGAGCTTGCCCATGACTGAAGACATTCTTATCAACGTTACGCCTTTCGAAACCCGAGTTGCCATCGTCGAACAAGGTGCCGTGCAAGAACTGCACGTCGAACGCAGTATCCAGCGCGGCCATGTCGGCAATATTTACCTGGGGCGGGTCAACCGCGTCCTGCCGGGCATGCAAAGCGCATTCGTGGACATCGGACTGGAGCGCGCTGCCTTCCTGCATATTGCGGACCTGCGCGAGAACCGCCAGGAACGCACCCAGGGCCAGACCATCACCCCCATAGAGAAAATCCTGTTCGAGGGCCAGACCATCATGGTCCAGGTCATCAAGGACCCGCTGGGAACCAAGGGCGCCAGGCTGTCCTCTCAGATCAGCCTGGCCGGCCGCATGCTGGTGCACCTGCCGCATGATCCGCACATTGGCATTTCCCAGAAAATCGAATCACAGGAGGAACGCAAGCGCCTCAAGCAGCAACTGACGGCGCTGCTGCCCGAAGACCCCCATGGCGGTTTCATTCTGCGCACACAGGCCGAAGGGGCAACCGATGAAGAACTGGCCGCCGACGTGGAATACCTGTTGAAGCTCTGGCAAGGCATCCAGCAATCGGCCCGCAAGCAGGGCGTGCCTTCGCTGTTGCACCAGGACCTGACACTGGCTGAGCGGGTACTGCGCGATATCGTTACCCCAAATACCGGCAAGATTCTGGTGGACTCCCGCAGCACCAAGGCAGCGATGACCGACTGGGCGCAGGTCTACACGCCCGCGCTGACCGACCGCATCCAGCATTACAGCGGTGAACGCCCCCTGTTCGATACCGCCAATGTCGATGAAGAAATCGCCAGGGCGCTTTCGCGCCGGGTAGACCTGAAGTCCGGCGGCTACCTGATCATCGACCAGACCGAGGCACTGACCACGGTGGACGTCAATACCGGCAGCTTCATCGGCGGCCGGAACTTCGACGACACGGTATTCAAGACCAACCTGGAAGCCGCACGCGCCATTGCCCGGCAATTGCGGCTGCGCAACCTGGGCGGCATCATCATCATCGACTTCATCGACATGGATGATCCTTCGCACCGTGACATGGTGCTGCAGGAACTGCAAAAAGCCTTGTCGCGCGACCGCACTCGCATGACCATCAACGGCTATACCCAACTGGGCCTGGTGGAAATGACCCGCAAGCGCACGCGCGACTCGCTTGCGCACCAGCTCTGCGAACCCTGCCCGGTTTGCGAAGCCCGGGGGTCCGTGCGGACGGCCCGCACCATCTGCTATGAAATCCTGCGTGAGATCCTGCGCGAGGCGCGCCAATTCAACCCCAAGGAATTCCGCATCGTGGCCTCACAGGCCGTGATCGACCTGCTGCTGGAAGAAGAGAGCCAGCACATGGCTATGCTGGGTGATTTTGTCACCAAGCCGATCTCCATGGAGGTCGAACCCATCTACCCCCAGGAAAAGTACGACATCATCCTGCTCTGACGCGACCGGCGGCCAAGCAGCTGCCGCCGCTGCCCTGCCGCCCCCAACACAGCGGCGGCAGGAAGCGTGCATGAACCGTCGTACAGCCTAGCCCACCATCCACCCGGAACAACCTGGCTGCCCGCCGTCCGGATATCCACCCGGAGCAAAGTGATGCCGGTGATTTTTTGAAATCCACGGAATCACTTCATCGCAATTCGGAAATGGTCCGTTCCTATAATCCGGCGCACCAACCAAAGGAATCCCACATGAAATCAACCTTGCTGGCCGCATCCGGCCTCGCCTGCCTGCTGCTGACCGCGCCTGTGATGGCCAGGGATGGCGCCTGCATGATCGAGGGTTCTTTCAACCTCCTGGGCCAGGTCATCAAATCCAAGGACTGCGTGCAGTCGGACCCGGCAGAAGACGAAGCGGCATTCAAGACCTCTTGCGAGCAACTGGCCAACACATCGGCCGCCATGGGCGGCGAGGCAGGAAAAATCACCTATCTGGAACAGTGCCCGACGCCCGCGCAAGGCATCTGCCAGGACCTGGCCGGACTGAAACGCGGCGCCTATTACTATGAGCGCGCCGCCGACGACCTGGCTTCCCTGCCTGCCAGCTGCGCGCAACTGGGCGGCCGCTGGAAAAGTGGCAAGTAAGGCCAGCGTATCTCCTTACCGGCAATAAGAACGGGCCGGGCAGTGATTCACTGCCCGGCCCGTTCTTTTGGGAGTCTCGGTGCAACAGCTGCTTGCCGGACAAGCCGGGCCATGCTGCGCCCGGCCGCCCATTTCTATCAGCTCCCCCTGAACTGCATCTGGTACAGCGCGTGGTACAGGCCGTCCGGGCTGCGCATCAGCTCGTCGTGGCTGCCGCGCTCGACAATACGGCCTTCATCCAGGACCAGGATGATGTCGGCGTTCTGGACAGTTGACAGCCGGTGTGCGATCACCAGCGTGGTGCGGTTGCGCATCAAGCGCTCCAGCGACGCCTGCACCTGGCGTTCTGCTTCGTTGTCCAGCGCCGAGGTTGCTTCGTCCAGGATGAGGATGGGCGCATCCTTGATCAAGGCGCGCGCAATTGCCAGACGCTGGCGCTGGCCGCCAGACAACCGTACCGCATTGACGCCAACCTGGGTATGGATGCCATTGGGCAGGCGCTCGACAAAGTCCAGCAGGCTGGCCGATCGCAAGGCTTCGCGCACGGTTTCATCGGTACTGGAAGATGCCACTGCACCGTAGGCCACGTTCTCGGCAATGCTGCCATCGAACAGCACCACATCCTGGCTGACCAGGGAAATCTGGCGCCGCAGGCTGGCCAGCGTCAGGTCGTGGATTTCCTCGCCATCGAGCAGGACGCTGCCGCCAGTGGGTTCGATAAAGCGCGGCAGCATGTTCACCAGGGTAGTCTTGCCGCTACCGGAACGGCCGACCAGCGCAATGGTCTTGCCGGGCTCGGCCACAAAGGAAATATCCTGCAGGGTTTCACGATCGGTATCGGAGAACCGGTGCGACACGCCACGGAATTCAACCCGGCCGCGCGCCTGTTCCATGACTTTCTTGCCCTGGTCCTGCTCGACCGGTTCGTCGATCATCTGGAATACGCTTTCCGCCGAGGCCAGCATTTTCTGCATACCGCCAGAGACACGCGTCAGCCGGCGCACCGGATCGAAAATCTGGGCCAGGGCCGTGATGAAGGCGGCAAAGCTACCGACAGTCAAAGTGCCCTGGTTGGCCTGGTGCAGCGCCACGGCTATCGCCCCAGCCACGGCAACCGCCACGCACATCTGCGTGACCGGGGTCATGGCGCTGTCTGCGGTTGCCGAACGCATCGCAAAACGGCGCAGGCGGCCATTCACATAACCGAAGCCCTGGCGGGCGCGCTCATAGCCATCAAACAGCTTGACGACACGCTGGCCGGCAATGGTTTCGCTGACCACATGGGTCAGCTCGGCATTCATGTTGACGGTATCGCGGTTGATATGGCGCAGGCGGCGGATGAAGGCACGCGACACCTGCACGGCTACCGGCAACATGACCAGCACGATCAGCGACAACTGCCAGGACATGTAGAACAGCACACCTATCATGGACAGCACGATCAGCGATTCGCGGATCAACACTGTCATGACACTGGTGGCATAGCCCGTGACGTTGCCGGCGTCGATCGTGAAACGGTTGAGCAGACGGCCGTTCTCGCCTGCGCGGAAAGCTTCGTCCGGCAAGCCCAGCAGACGCTCGAACATGTCGCGCCGCAGCCCCAGCAGCACGTTATTGGCCACCCAGGCCAGCAAATAGTCGCTGAAGAAGCTGAGCACCCCGCGCACGGCGATCATCGCAATGACCAGCAGAGGGAAAATCCAGATATAGTCAGGATTGCCACCACTGAAACCGTCGTCGAGCAAAGGTTTCATGATGAGCGCCAGCGCCGGCTGCGTCAGCGCTGCGCCTGTCATCAGCGCGATCGCCAGCGCCAGCCCCTTCCAGTATTGGCCGACCCTCGCGTAGATCCGTCCCCATAACATGCGCTCTTGAGACACGGTTTTACCGGCACGCGCGGGTTTTTCTTTCGATTTCAATGCAGACTCGCTTCCAAGGCTGAATACAATGTTGGAAGATTGTACCGTCACCACCTGTTTTTCCTGATGCGCACTTTTCCGAAACCGACCAGAATCTATCTCCGCCTGCCAAACTGGGTCGGAGATACCTGCATGGCACTGCCCTCGCTGGAGCTTCTCAACCAGACCGGCATCCCTGTCGTGGCGTGCGGGCGCGCCTGGGGCGCCAACCTGCTGGCGCACATGCCGCTTGAGGACTATCTGCCCTTCGGGCGAAAGATCCTGCAGAACCGGCAAGTGGTGCAGGCCCACATGAAGGCCCACCCCCAGCCTGGCGGACGCAGCGTGGGGCTGTTGCTGCCCGACTCCCTTTCCAGCGCGCTCAGTTTCCGGCTGGCCGGCCTGCCCTGCGCCGGCTACCGCGACGATGGCCGCAGCTTTCTGCTGCGCTGGCCGATCCAGAAACCGCCCCAGGCCATGCACGCAGTTGAATCCTGGTACGAAGTAACCCGTCAGGCCTTGCGCCTCTGGGGTTTGCCGCACGGTTCCGTCACACCGCCGCCCAAGTCCCCGCTGCGCCTGGGCCAGGAAGACCACCAGCAGGCCCGCGAATGCCTGGAACAGGCCGGGCTGCAGGATCAGCCGTTCATCATGATCGCGCCCACGGCTACCGGCCTGCATCGCGGCAAGGTCAAAGTCTGGCCACACTATGAAGCTCTGACCCGGGCCTTGCAGGCCAAAGGCTGGGCAGTCGTCATGGCGCCGCCCCCTGATGAAACAGAGATTGCCCGGCAGAACGCGCCCAGCGCCCTGCTGCTGCCTCCCATGCCCCTGCGCGCCTTCGCCGCCCTGACGACGCGCGCAGCGCTGGTGGTATGCAACGATTCCGGGGTATCCCATATTGCCGCTGCGGCTTCCGCGCGCCAGCTCACCCTGTTCGGCGTGTCCGACCCGGACGACAGCCGCCCGTGGTCGCCATTTGCCAACTATATGGGCGACCAGCACAACTGGCCTAGCCTGGATCAAGTCCTGAACCGCATTTCCAGCCTGCTCGCCGATCCGGCCTGACATCACCATGACATCGCCCGTCGAACTTCTCTCGTCCCTGGTCTATCCGCTGCACCTTTCGCTTTTCCTGCTGGCCTGCGCGCTGGTGGTCGGCCTGTTGCGCTGGCGCCGCCTGCGTAACCTGCTGGTGGCCGTAGCGCTGGTCTGGTCGCTGGCCTGGTCGCTGCCCGTCACGTCGATCTGGGCAGGCGGTATGCTGGAAAGCGCCTATCCGTACCAGCCCGCCGCCGAACTGCCGGCAGCCGATGTCATCGTGGTGCTGGGCGGCCAGACCGCCAACGGCCGGCCCAACTGGTTCCTGCCCGAGCTACCCAGGCAAAAGCCCAGCCGCACTGCCAGGGCGGCTGAAATCTACCTGGCAGGGCGCGCGCCCTACGTCCTGCCCTCAGGCGGAGCGGCTGAAGGCACGGTGAGCGAGGCCGAAGGCATGGCGCAGATGTTGCGCCAGCAAGGCGTCCCCCGGGAAGCGCTGCTGCTGGAAACAGCCAGCCGCAACACCTACGAGAACGCGCACCTGACAACGCGCGTGCTGCATCAGCACAATCTGAAAAGCGTGCTGCTTGTGACGTCCGCGCTGCATATGCCGCGTTCTGTCGCCACTTTCGACAAACAGGGCGTGACCGTCATCCCTGCCCCTGCCGCACCACAGATCCTCCAGCCCGAAGACCGCGGCGCGCTGTGGGCCTGGATGCCAAATCGGCGCGCCTTTGATGCCAGCCGTTCCATCATCAAGGAATACATCGGATTGGCGGTTTACCAACTACGCGGCTGGGCAGCGACCTGAGTGTAAAAACCGCCGCAAGCATCCGACCCGATTGGCATAATCATGCTAGAATCGCGAGTTGCTTTTACCGACCAGCCAGGGAACGTGGCTGGTTTCCTGCGGCCGGTTCGTCCGGTTTCTGTCTTCTGTTTTCGCCTAATAGATGCGCCTGGCGCACTTTGGCGGTCGCAATGGGCGGCACTGCGCATGGAAACCTGCTGGCGACCCGACATACACACAGGATATTTCCATGAAAGAAGGCATTCACCCCGACTACCGCGAAGTCGTGTTCCAGGACCTGATCACTGGCACCAAGTTCGTGACCCGTTCCACCGTGCAAACGCGTGAAACCATCGAACTGGACGGCAAGACCTACCCGCTGTTCAAGTGCGACGTGACCTCCGAATCGCACCCCTTCTACACCGGCGCGCAAACCCGCGTTGTCGAAACCGGCCGCGTCGAGAAGTTCCGCGCCCGCTTCGCCCGCACCGCCGGCGCCAAGAAGGCTGCCAACGCGTCGTAATCCGACTCGTTCCTTCCGCGCCACAGGCGCAGATAGAAAAGGCAGCCGTGACGGCTGCCTTTTTTTCAGCTATACACTTCGTATCCATAGCCGTGCTTCCCGCAAGGGAGGCGTTTCCTTTTCCGATCCTGCCTCCTCGTGCACCCCCAACATACCGCGACACCTTCACGCCTGACCGCCACTGCCACCCGGAAACTGCCCCGCATGGCGCTGCTGTGCCTGGCTGCCGTCTATATCCTGGCCGGCCTGTTTTTCCGCGACCCATGGAAAAGCGACGATATCATCGGCGTGGCCACCATGCTGACCGCGCTGCGCGAAGGCCCGCTGGGCTGGCTGCTGCCACAGATCGGCAACTATGCCTACGCCCAGGGCGGCCCGCTGCCCACCTGGGCGGGCGCCATCACCATCTGGCTCGCCGGCCCGATCATGGGCGATTTCGCCGCCGCTCGGCTGCCCAATCTGATCTGGTTCGGCATCATGGCCAGCGCCACCTGGTACGGTACTTACCTGCTGGGCCGCCGTCCGGAAGCGCAACCCCTGGCACTGCCCTTCGGCGGCGAGCCGAAGGCGCGCGATTACGGCCGCATGCTGGCCGATACCGCCCTGCTGCTAGTGCTGGCGACCGTCGGCATCCTGCTGCGCGTGCATGAAAGCTCATCCATGCCCGCCATGCTGGCCTGCCTGGCGCTGGCTTACTACGGCATGGCTCGCATGTTGGACAAGCCGTTGAGCGGCGCTGCCACGCTGGGGCTGGCGCTGGCCGGCGCCATGCTGACGCGCGGCCTGCCGGGCGCGCTGCCGATTCTGCTGGCCATGCTCATCCTGCTGCTGCCCGCACCGCGCCACGTCAGCCTGCCGCGCCAGTGGCTGGTCGCCGCGCTGGCGCTGGCCGCGCTGCTGTTCCTGGCCTGGTATATGCCTGCACGCGCAGCCAACCCCTACTGGGTAGACCAATGGTTGGGCTGGAACCTGGGGCAGTTCGGTGCGCCCAAGGCCACGGTCATCCTGCGCACCCTGCGCGACCTGTCCTGGTTCCTGTGGCCGACCTGGCCCCTGGCGCTGCTGGCGCTGTGGCGCTGGCGCCAATGGACTGCCGCACCACACATCCGCCTGCCTGCCTCCCTGGCAGCCGGCGCCGTGCTCTGCCTGCTGGCCATGGGCGAACCTTTCGAACCCGAATTCGCCATGCTGGTGCTGCCTTTCGCCGTACTGGCAGCTTTCGCGCTTCCCACCCTGCGCCGTGGCGTGATCAATACGCTGGACTGGTTCGCCATCATGTGTTTTTCACTCACCGTGGCCTCCGTCTGGCTGGGGTGGGTAGCGTTGCATTTCGGCTGGCCTACCAAGATTGCGGGCAATATTGCCCGCCAGACCACCGGGTTCGAACCCCACATCAATCTCCTGGCCACGTTGCTGGCCCTGGTCACCACCGGTCTGTGGGCTGCGCTGGTGAGCTGGCGGCTGCGCACCCAGCCCACGGCCCTATGGCGCGGCACCATTCTGTCCGCCTGCGGCCTGACGGCCACCTGGGCCCTGCTGGCCCTGCTGTGGCTGCCTGCCATTGACTACGCGCGCAGCTACCGTGCCACCTCGGAGGAATTGTCGCAGGCCATCGCGGCCAATATCCGGCCCGGTGAATGCGTACGCAGCGCCGGCCTGGGCCTGGCGCAGCGCGCCGCCTTCCAGGTGTTCTCCAACCTGAATTTCGATTTCTCGGGCAACTGCAATCTGGTACTGCTGCAAACGACCAATCGCAGGCTGGAAAGCGCTGGCCTGCCCTCTCTGGCACGCGAAGGGCAGATACTGTGGCGCGGCGGCCGTACCGCGGACCGTCACGAGGTGTTCTTCCTGGTCAGGCGCGCCGCACCATGAGTGCCGCTGCACTACCCGGGCTGCGGCACAACCTGACCCTGATCGCCCGCAACGCCTGGCCCGTCCTGATCAGCCAGTGGGCCGGCGTTGCCTTCGGCGTACTCGACACGGCCATGACGGGCCACGCCTCTCCCACGGACCTGGCGGCCATGGGCTTATCTGTCTCGATCTACGTCACGGTGTTCGTCGGCCTGATGGGCGTGCTGCATGCGCTGATTCCCATCCTTTCCCAGCAATTCGGCGCCAAGCAATACCATGAGCTGGGCCGCACCTGGGGCCAGGGTGTCTGGCTGGCGCTGGCCCTGTCCGTCATCGGTGCGGTACTAATGCTGTTCCCCGACATGTGGCTGAGTCTGTCAGGCGACGTCGCGCCGGAAGTGCGAGCCAGCATCGCCGCCTACCTGAGGGCGCTGGCGCTGGCCCTGCCCTTCGCACTGGTTTTCCGGACCATCTATGCCCTGGGCAACGCCGTATCGCGCCCGAAAATCGTGATGGCCATCAATCTGGCCGGCATCGGCTTCAAGGCATTTTTCAACTGGCTGCTGATCTACGGCAACCTTGGCCTGCCGGCGCTGGGCGCACAGGGCGCCGGCCTGTCCACGGCTCTGGTCTATGTCATTTCACTGACCGCCGGCATCCTGGTGCTGCGACACGACACGTTCTTCCGCCAGTTCGCACTGCGCATGGGCCGAATTCGCTGGAGCGACCAGAAAACCCTGCTGCGCCTGGGCCTGCCCATGGGCGGCTCCTACCTGATCGAAGTGTCCGCCTTCACATTCATGGCCCTACTGGTCGCCCGCGAAGGCACCTATGTCATCGGCGCGCAGCAGATCATTTCCAACCTGGCAGCCCTCTGCTTCATGATGCCCATGGCCATCGGCGTAGCTACCGCAGCGCTGTCCGCCCGCGCGCTGGGCGCCCGCGACCCCATGCTGTCGCGCCGCATCAGCAGCGCCGGTATCGTGCTGGCGCTATGCGGCGCCGTGGTCACGGTCTGTATCCTGGTGCTGGGACGGCCGCTGATCGTGCGCGCCTACACCGACGAGCCACATGTGGCCGCCGTGGTGCTGACGCTGATGCCACTGCTGGTGCTGTTCCATATCGTCGATTGCATGCAGTGCATCAATTCCTATCTACTACGAGCCCACAAAGTGGCCTTCGTGCCCATGCTGCTGCAAGGCCTGGCGCTGGGCGGCGTCGGCCTGGCCGGCGGCTGGTATCTGGGCCTGGGCCCGGGCCGCGGCCTGCTGGATGGTGTGCGCGAAGCACTGATTCCGGGATCGCCGCAAGGCGCGGGTACCATGTGGCTCATGGCATCGGTGGGCCTGGCGCTCTCGGCGGCCCTGCTGCACAGCTGGTACCGGCGCGTCTCGCGCCAGTCCCTGCAGGACAACCGCTGAGCCAGCCCGCCCAGGGATGAAAAAGCCGGCCCGGGCACGCTAGCCTGGCCGGCCTGGTCGCGGCATCCTGGACAAGTCATCCCTGCCCTGGCACGCCTTAAACCTTGAGGAAATGCTCGCGGTAGTATTTCAGTTCATCAATGGATTCGTAGATATCCGCCAGGGCTTCGTGGCGCGATTTTTTCTCGAAGCCTTTATAGACCTCGGGCTTCCAGCGCCGCGCCAGCTCCTTGAGCGTGCTCACGTCCAGGTTACGGTAATGGAAGAACTGTTCCAGACGCGGCATGTAACGGAACATGAAGCGGCGGTCCTGGCTGATGGTATTGCCGCACAGCGGCGATTTTCCCGCCGGCACATGCTGCGCCAGGAACGCCAGCAGGATATCCTCTGCCTGGGCTTCCGTCGTCGTCGATGCACGCACCCGTTCGGTCAGGCCGCTGCGGCCATGCGTGGCGGTATTCCATTTGTCCATCGCGTTGAGCAGGCTGTCGTCCTGGTGGATCGCCAGCACCGGGCCTTCTGCCACGACGCTGAGATCAGGTTCCGTTACAACAACAGCCACTTCAATGATGCGTTCTTTTTCCGGGTCCAGGCCAGTCATTTCCATGTCCAGCCAGACCAGGCGATTTTCGTTCCGAGCCATATAATCTGCCTTTAAAACACGACATTTTCTCATACCGCCAGCCTCCATGCTCCTGCCCGACGCCTTTCCTTCCTCCCTGACCTGGCTGTTCCTTGCCGCCCTGGTGCTGAACCTGCTGGTCAAGCGGCTGCTGGGCGGGCGCCATGCGCGCCATGTGCAGACTCACCGCGACCGCGTACCGGAAGCATTTGCCGGCCATATCGGCCTGTTCAGTCACCAGCGCGCGGCAAACTATACGGTCGCGCGCCTGCGGCTGGGCTGGCTGAACACCTGCGCCGACGCCGTGGTCCTGCTGATACTGACACTGGGCGGCGGGCTGGCGGCGCTGGACAGTTGGATCGCTGCCTGGCAATGGCCGCCGCTGGCGCATCAATTGGCCCTGTTAGGCCTGGCCTTGCTGGTCATGGCGCCGATCGACCTGGTTTTCAATTGGTGGCGCCATTTCCGGCTGGAGGCGCGTTTCGGCTTCAATCGCATGACCCAGCGCCTGTTTGTCGCCGACACGATCAAGGGCACGCTGCTGAGCATTCTGCTGGGCGCCCCGCTGTCCGCCGCGGTGCTCGCGCTGATGGCATCGGGCCCCTATTGGTGGCTCTACGCGTGGCTGCTCTGGTCAGCCTTCAGCCTGTTCATCATGTTGGTGTTCCCCGCCTGGATCGCGCCACTGTTCAACCGCTTCTCGCCGCTCAACGACGATGCGCTCGGCGCGCGCATCCACGCGCTGGCCCAACGCTGCGGCTTTGCCCTCAATGGCCTGTACGTCATGGATGGCTCGCGCCGTTCGGCGCACGGCAATGCCTATTTCACCGGCATGGGCAAAATGCGCCGCATCGTCTTCTTCGATACCTTGCTGGCCAAACTGAACCATGATGAAATCGAAGCCGTGCTGGCCCACGAGCTGGGACACTTCAGGCACGGCCATATCCGCCAGCGCCTGCTGCTGGCGCAATTCCTGTCGCTCGTGACCCTGGGCATACTGGCCTGGCTGGCCGCCCAGCCAGGCTTCTACACCGCGTTCAACGCTGTCCCGGCCAACGCATCCAGCCAGCCCGCCATGGCCCTGCTGCTGTTTTTCCTGGTCAGCCCGGTCTTCACCTTTTTCCTGACGCCCGTGCGCAGCTGGCTGTCGCGCCGCCATGAATACCAGGCCGATGCCTATGCCGCCGCACAGAGCCAGCCTGCATTCCTGGTCGCGGCCCTGCTCAAACTCTATAACGATAACGCCGCCACCTTGACTCCCGACCCCGTGCATTCCGCGTTCTACGACACCCACCCGCCCGCCGCGCTGCGTATCGCCCATCTCAACCAGCTGGAGCAGGCAGCATGAGCAGCACGCTGGAAGGCCGCGTCATTGCCGCCCATGGCCGGCACTATGAAGTGGAACTGGAGGACGGCAGCCTGCGCCAGTGCTATCCGCGCGGCAAGAAGGCCGCAGCCGCGGCCGTGGGGGATTATGTGACGATCGCCCCGGAAGGACTGGACGGCGGCAGTATTGCTGCCGTGCGCGAGCGCAGCAACCTGCTGTACCGCTCGGACGCCATGCGCACCAAGCAATTCGCCGCCAATGTCGACAGGCTGCTGATCGTGGTTGCGGTACAACCCACCTTTTCCGATGACCTGCTGGGACGGGCGCTGGCTGGTGCCTGGTCGGTAGGCATCGAACCGCTGATATTGCTGAACAAGACCGACCTGGCCGAAGGACTGGACCTGGCGGAAACCCGCCTGGCCCCGTATGAGCGGCTGGGTGTGCCCGTGCTGCGCTTGAGCGCCCATGATAACGAAGCCACCCGCGCGCGCCTGGCCCCCGAGCTGGCGGGCCGCACCAGCCTGCTGCTGGGGCAAAGCGGCATGGGCAAATCCACCCTGCTCAACGCCCTGGCCCCCGAGGCTGGCGCCGCCACCCGCGAGCATTCGACGGCGCTGGATACCGGCAGGCACACCACCACCAGCACCCGGCTGTACCACCTGCCGGCACCCGGCGGTGACCTCATCGACTCACCGGGATTCCAGGCTTTCGGCCTGCAGCATCTGTCGGCCGGCGATATCGAACGCGGTTTTCCCGAATTCGCCTCGCATATCCCGTCCTGCCGCTTCTATAACTGCACCCATAGGCGCGAACCCGGCTGTGGCGTGCTGGCAGCGCTGGAAAGCGGCGCCATCGACACGGGACGCTATGCACTATACCTGCGCCTGCTAGACGAACTGGAAGCCGGGCAACGTTATTGAGACACGTGCCCGCACACCAACAGCTCGCCCTGTCCGAGCGGGAATAGCCCTACCCTTATTTAGCCGGGCGCAGCGCCAGGTAGAGATTGCGCAGCATCGCCGCCGTGGCGCCCCAGATGAAATATTTGTCCCAGGAAACCGAGTAGTAGCGGCGGCTGGCGCCATCGGGCAATTGCGCGGAATGGATACGATAGTTGGCCGGGTCCAGCAGGTATTCCAGCGGCGCCTCGAAAATTTCGGCAACTTCCCGCGCCGCCGGTTCCAGCGAGGGGTTGCCCTCCACCCAGGCCGCAATCGGCGTGACGGCAAAACCGGTGACGGTCAGGTATTGCGGCAAGGTGCCCAGCACCCGCACCTGCTCAGGCCGCAAACCGATTTCTTCGTGGCTTTCGCGCAATGCCGTCGCCACCGGGCCAGCGTCGCTGTGTTCGGCGCGTCCACCGGGGAAACTGATCTGTCCTGCATGATGGCTGAGGTTGGCGCTGCGTTGCGTCAGCAGCATGCCCGCGCCATCGCCCCGCATAACGATAGGCATCAGTACCGCCGCAGGCACGGGCCGCATGGCGGCAGGCAAGGCACGCAGGCTCAAGCCGATATCGCCGCCTAGTACAGACCCCGGCGCCGGTCCCAACTGGCCCAGCCGCGCCTGGATCGCGTCGCCAGTCAGCAATTCCGCCGGCAGGCGTGCTTCGACAGGGATTGGCGTCCATGGTTGAGCCTGCGGATCGAAGATCTGCGGTTCCTTGGAGGTTTCGGATGCGTCAGCCATGGTACTTATTCCTACGCCAGCCGCAATGGGGGCCTTCCGCCACGGCATGCCTGCCACTGCACGCCACCAGCAGTCGGAGGCTGGCTTATCTGGTTATTGCTATGTTATTGACCGGCAGTATATCCCTGGGTTCCCCAAGCGCAATGCCACCGCTCGGCAAACCGCTGCGCGGGCAAGATGAGCCACGGATTTGAATCGCATTATCCGATACATACTAATTTAATCAAAACTTATTAATTTTTCGCTTTATTTATATTTTTTGCGCAAAAAGACCAGACATTGCCCTGATCTGTGTTTTCGTCCTTCCACCATCCATCTTCCGCCTGCCCTTGCCGTGTTGCCAACCCGCATGCGCGCCATCGGATTCCGGCGGCAACACCCGGCATGGCGGCGGGAATCAGGTGATGTCCGCCAGTGCGGCCGCAGCCTCCAGCTGGCTGCCCTCGGCAGCCAAAAGCACAATACGTCCAGCCCGCGGCGCCACGATGTTCATCTCCATTTTCATGGCCTCCATGATGGCCAGCAAGTCACCCTCTTCGACCTGAGCGCCATCTTCCACTTTCCAGCGCTGCAACATACCGGCAATCGGGGCCAGCACTGCGGGCGGCTGTTCCAAAGGCGTGGCCGCAATGTCCGGCGCAGCACCTGAATGCCGTCCTGCGGCCTGAGCAGGCAGGCCCGCCAGGCCTTGCAACAAGGTGAGCGGCAGGCCCAATGCTACCCGTCGCCCGTCCCACTCGATATCCAGGCGCTGCAAGGCGGGCGCCAGCGCCTGCCGGGCAGGCGTTTCGGCCGGCAAGGTATTGGCAAAATCCGTTTCTATCCAGCGCGTGTGCACCCTGAACGGCTCGGCCCCGGTGAAATCCTCATGCGCCATGACGGCACGGTGAAAGGGCAAGACGGTCGCCAGGCCTTCGACCCGGAACTCGGCCAGCGCGCGACGGGCCCGGGCGATTGCCTGGGCCCGCGTCGCGCCCGTCACGATCAGCTTGGCCAGCAGGGAATCAAAATGGCCGGATACCTCCGACCCTGCCGTCACACCGCTGTCCACACGCACGCCGGGTCCGGATGGCGGGTCAAAGCGCCGTACCGGTCCAGGGCAAGGCAGGAATCCGCGCCCGACATCCTCGGCATTGATGCGGAATTCAAAAGCATGGCCACGAGGCGCCGGCGTGTCACGGAACGACAGCATTTCGCCGTCCGCAATACGCAGCTGTTCCAGCACCAAATCCACACCCGCTGTTTCTTCGGTCACGGGATGTTCGACCTGCAAGCGCGTATTAACCTCCAGAAACGAGATGGCGCCATTGGCGCTAAGCAGGAACTCCACCGTTCCGGCCCCGACGTAGCCAGCCGCCAGACAGATATCGCGCGCGGCACCGTGGATGCGTTCACGCTGTTCATCGCTCAGGAATGGCGCCGGCGCTTCCTCTACCAATTTCTGGTTGCGCCGCTGCAGCGAGCAATCGCGCGTGCCCACAACCACGACGTTGCCATGCTGGTCGGCCAGCACCTGGGCTTCTACGTGCCTGGGCCGGTCCAGGAACTGCTCGACGAAGCATTCGCCTCGGCCAAAGGCGGCTGAGGCCTCACGCACTGCGGATGCATACATTTCTTCGATTTCTTCCAGTTTCCGGGCGACTTTCAGGCCGCGCCCGCCCCCACCGAAAGCCGCCTTGATCGCAACCGGCAAGCCGTGTTGCCGTGCGAACACCACGACTTCTCCAGCATTGC
Organism: Kerstersia gyiorum; assembly: GCF_048595715.1. NCBI lineage: Bacteria > Pseudomonadati > Pseudomonadota > Betaproteobacteria > Burkholderiales > Alcaligenaceae > Kerstersia > Kerstersia gyiorum. Next base: position 1,196,345 of record NZ_CP169556.1, on the reverse strand, counting down.
GCACCGGATCACTGGTGCCTTGCACCAAGGGTGCGCCAACCTTCATGGCCAGCTTGCGCGCCTGCACCTTATCGCCCAGTTGTTCGATGGCGGCAGGCGGCGGGCCTATCCATATCAGGCCCGCGTCGATAACCGCCCGCGCGAACGCCGCGTTTTCGGACAAGAAGCCATACCCGGGATGCACTGCATCGGCCCCGCTGCGACGAGCCACCTCCAGCAGCTTGCCGATATCCAGATAGGTGTCGACGGAACGCTCGCCATGCAGCGCATAGGCTTCGTCGGCCATGCGCACGTGCAGCGCATCGAAATCGGCGTCAGCATAGACCGCTACCGAGGCCACACCGTAATCGGCGCAGGCCCGGGCGATGCGCACGGCAATTTCACCACGATTGGCGATGAGGATTTTTTTCATGGCAATGGCAGGATGGAAGGAGATGAAGCCGGAGCGGCTGCCGACACGTCGCCAGCAATCGGCCGGCGCTCAGGAATGATGGGCTGGAACGGCTCCAGCACACGCAGGCGTACCAATGCGCCTACCGGTATCTGCCCGGCACGGTCCAGGTCGTGGGGCGCCACGCAAGCAATGACAGGATAGCCACCAGTCAAGGGGCGGTCAGCAAGAAACAGCACCGGCTGGCCGCTGGGAGGCACTTGCAGTGCGCCTGCAACCGTTCCTTCACTGGGCAATTCGGCCGTGAGGCTGCGGGCCAGCGGTACCGCCCCCTGCAGCCGTATCCCCACGCGATTCGATTGCGGGGTCACCTGCCAGGCTTGCTGCAGCAATAGGGCCAGCGCTGCATCCGTAAACCAATCGGCGCGCGGCCCCAGCGTAATATCCAGCCAGACAGTCTCGCCAGGCGCGGGCATATCCGGACGGGACACAGCCGGTTCGCCCACGCAGCCGTGGCGGGCGGGCAGCACAGGTAGCCTGTCTCCGGCCCGCAAGGCGTCAGGGCCGATATGGGCCAGGGTATCGCTCGAGGCGCTGCCCAGGAATGTCTCAACGGCAAAGCCGCCACGCACTGCGAGATAGGCCCGGCTGCCGGCCCGGGCCGGACCGGCCTGAAAACGTTCGCCATCGGTCAATGCCAGCGGGCGATGGCTGGGCAGGCCGGCATGGCGCCCCTCACGGTCGCGCAGTATCAGCGGCGCGTCCGCGCCGGTCACAGCAATGACCACATCGCCCTGGCATTCGATTTCAAAACCACCGGGCACGAACTCGATGCAGGCAGTGCCTGCCGCGTTGCCGACCAGCCTGTTGGCCTCGCGCAGCGCCGCCTGGTCCAGCGCGCCCGAAGCGCTGACGCCCTGGCTCGCCAGCCCTGGCCGCCCCTGGTCCTGGAACAGCGCCAGCAACCCCGGCTGACGCATCACGCAAGCGGACATGCCGGTGGCAGCCGCAGCCGTTACGGACCCGACGGCCGGCAAGCGGGCCTGGGGACGGGAGTGCGGCTGATGCTGGCCGGAGCGACTGAAGACCGGCGCCCCGACAGGCCCGCGTTGCTCGATGAAGCGCACCCGCATTCCCGGTTGCAGCAGGGCCGGTACGGCGCGCGTGGCATCCCACATGGGCACATCGGTCACGCCAATAATCTGCCAACCGCCTGGACTGGCCTGCGGATAAACACCGCTGAACCGGCCTGCCAGGCCGACGGCTCCCGCCGGAATTCGAGTGCGCGGGCTTGTTCGGCGCGGTACGTCGAATACCGGATCGCCACCGGCCAGATAGGCGAAACCTGGCGCAAAGCCCGTAAAGGCCACGCTATATGCGCTGCCTGTGTGACGCCGTATCACTTCTTCCCGGCTCAGCCCCAGTAATTGGGCCACCTCGTCGAGGTCTTCGCCGTCATAGCGCACCGGAATTTCCACCAGTTCGCCTGGCTGTTGCGCGCCAGTCTGCGTACGCAACGCCGCAATGTGCCCGGCCAACACCTCGCGGCAGATCAATGCGGGCTGGAAACGCACCAGCACGGTACGCGCTGCCGGCACCAGTTCCTCGACACCCGGAAGAGGCTCGGCCTGCAGCGCCTCGAACAAGGCCAGTACCTGCGCCAGATCTTCAAGCTCGACCAGCATGGCATGCGAATTGACAGGAAGAAAACGCAAGGGCAACACTCCAGTCTCAATCAAGGACAAACAGGCCGGCAACGACCAGGGAAACCCGTCGCGGCTCGGCGATCATGACCGCTCATGCTCGGCTCGGCTCGGCCGACATAGCATGGCATGAGAAGATCGCCTTCGCCATCAGGCGAAAGCGCGCACCGCCACCCCTGCTTGTTGCAAGGTATCGCGTACCGCGCGCGCCATGGCCACGGCATCCGGGCTGTCACCATGCACACAGATGGAATCCGCCACCACCGGCGCCAGGCTGCCGTCCACGGCCTCGATCACGCCTTCCTCAGCCAGACGCAGCATGCGCCTGGCCACCAATCCCGGATCATGCAACACGGCGCCCGGCTCGCGGCGTGACAACAAGGTTCCCTGGGGCGTGTAGGCACGGTCGGCAAAGGCTTCTGCCATTGTGCGCAGGCCTGCATCGGCCGCCCACGCTGCCAGCGGCGAACCAGCCAGCACCACCAGCGTCAGGCTGGCGTCTATGGCCCGGATGGCTGCGATCACCGCCATGGCCTGGCGCTTGTCATGCGCAATGGTGTTGTAGAGCGCGCCGTGCGGCTTGACGTAGCGCACCGCCAAGCCAGCAGCCCGGGCCAGCCCCTGCAGCGCCCCGATCTGGTAAATCACGCCTGCCGTCAGGTCGGCACTGGCGATATCCATATTGCGCCGGCCGAATCCGAGCAGGTCAGGATAGGCGACATGCGCGCCCACAGTCACGCCACGCCGGCGCGCTGCCTCCAGGGTTGCCAGAATGCCGGCCGGGTCGCCAGCATGATAGCCACAGGCGACATTCGCACTACTGACAATGTCTAGCATGGCAGCGTCGTCACCCATTTTCCATGCGCCCAGGCTCTCGCCCAGATCGCTGTTGAGGTCTATGGTCTTCATTCTATTTTTCCTTGTGCAGGCCGCATGACTGCTGTTGCCGATCATAGCTGACGCCCGCGTTGCCGGAGAAGGACGCCGTCGCCGCGGTGTGAGGAAAAACGCCGCGCCATTTGTTGTATTTTCCAGACCACTATTGATAATAAGTTTCATTTTCTATAGCATAAAGAATTGGACAGCACGCATCTCCAATCGCCAGGCAAGCCTACCTGATTCATACGGCTTGTCCTTGCCGCTCCATCGTTCCACCGAACTGCTCCTTACGCCACTGCCAGACCATGTCGCGCCAGGCCTCCGCCGACCACAGCACTATTGAATGCCTTTACCGTGCGCATTATGGCGAGCTATTCCGCTGGCTGGCGCGCAAACTGGGCAACCCCAGCCAGGCGACCGACCTCGCACAAGACACATTCGTGCGCATGCTTTCTCGCAACCAGGTCCAACCGCTGGACGGCCAGACACTCAAGGAACCACGCGCCTACCTGAAGACCATTGCCAATGGCCTGGTCATCGACTTCTGGCGCCGCCAATCGCTGGAGCAGGCGTATCTGGATGCCCTGGCGCAACAGCCCGAACCAATGGCGCTGTCTCCCGAAGAGCACACCCTGATTCTCGAAACCCTGCAGCAGCTCGCCAGGCTGATCGAAGCCATGAAGCCCAAGGCCCGCACCGCCTTCCTGATGGCCCAGCTCGACGGCATGAGCTACACCGAAATTGCCGGCCAGATGGGTATTTCCGTGCGCACGGTGGAACGCTATATGGCAGACGCACTGTTCCACTGCCACCAGTTGATGCAGCATTCGTCATGACTATCGCCATGTCCACGGGCAACGAGAAACTGGAAAAACAGGCGATTCTCTGGCTGGTACGCCTGCAATCCCAGCCCGGCGATGCCAGCCTGCAGCAAGCCTGTATGAACTGGCGCCAGCGCCATCCCGCCCATGAGCATGCCTGGCAGGCGGTACAGTCTTCCTACAGCCAATTACGCCAGCACGTGCAGCAGGTTCCCTCCGGATTGCCGGTCAGCCCGTCCACGCTGCTGCACCGATCGACCAACCGCCTGTCACGCCGCCGTGCGTTGGGACAATTCGGCAGCCTGCTGGCGCTGGCCGTTCCCGCAGGCTGGATCGCACACGAATACACCCCTTGGCAGCGCCTGCGCGCCGACCACGCCACCAGCATCGGCCAGCGCGCCCTGCTCACACTGGACGACGGCTCGCGCCTGCACCTCAATACCGATAGCGCGATACGCCTGCGTTTCGGCCCGGACGAACGCCTGATTCTGCTGGATCGCGGCGAGATCAGTCTGAACAGCGTCACGGCCCGGCACGACACGCCGTTCATGCCCTTGCGCGTGGAAACCCGTGACGGCAGGCTGGACGCCAGGGCCAGCCACTTTTCCGTGCGCCAGCTGGCTAACGGCAGCCAGTTGCATGTAGAAACCGGAACGGTCCCGGCGCAAGGACGGCACATGCCGGCCCCGACGCTGGCGCCCGCCCCCGGCGACTACCTACTGACTGCCGCTGCGGCCCGGCCCATCGCCAATCCGGGCATGGACATGCTGGCCTGGACCGAAGGCCAGCTGGTCGCACAGAACATGCTGCTGTCGGACTTCCTGGCGGAAGTCGGACGCTACCGCCACGGACGCCTGGACTGGACGCAGGAGATCGCCTCGCTGCGTATTTCCGGAACGTATCAATTGCGCGATACTGACAGCCTGCTGGCCTTGCTGCCACGCGTCCTGCCGGTGGAAATCGGCCAGCGCACACGTTACTGGACGATAGTAAGGGCCCAGGCCTGAAACCTGTCGGCGCGCGTTGCCATTGCCGTCCGGCTATCGCCGGAATAGGAATGGAAATGAATCGCGTAGAAATTTTTGTCGGGTTTTGCATTTTCGTACGGCATAGAAGGAAAGACACTTCCGGATCTTGCCGTCATGCCCCTCCATCCTCCTGGCCGACAGTCAGCCCCTACACTCCGCACCGCGCCCGGTGCGCGCTCCCGCGCCTTCAGTCTTTGCCCGCCGCTGGCGCTGGCAGCGGCACTGGTATTGGCCTATCCGCAGCAGCCGGTACAGGCTCAGGGACAAAACAGCGCCAATAGCGTCCAGACCTATCACATCGCTCCTGGCCCGCTTGCCGACCGCCTGAACCAGTTCGCGCGTCAGTCCGGCCTGAATCTTTCGTTCACGCCCGAGCAGGTGCAGGGCCTGAGCTCACGCGGCCTGGAAGGCAGCTATACCGTCCGCGCCGGCCTGGAGCAACTGCTCAACGGCAGCGGACTGAGCGCACGAGCCGGCGCCACCGGCTATACGCTGGAAGCCGCTCCCGCCACGCGCGATGGCATCTTCCAGTTCAGCGATATCGAAGTCCAGGGGGCCGCGCCTGACGACACAGACAAGGATTTGCCGTTTCGCAGCGCCAGTTCGATGAAAGTCCTGTCTCGCGATGACATCGAACTGTTCCGCGGGACGTCCGTGGGCGATATTTTCCAGGGCATTCCCGGCGTGCTGATCGGTGAAAACCGCAACTCCGGCGGCCTGGACGTGAATATCCGGGGCATGCAGGGCCAGGGCCGCGTCCCCGTGCTGGTCGATGGTGCCCGCCAGGAAACCACGGTCTATCGCGGCTATTCCGGCGTGTCCTCGCGCAGCTATATCGACCCCGACCTGATCGGCGGCATCCTGATCGAAAAAGGCCCCACCATGTCGGCGGGCGGCGAAGGCGCCACCGGCGGCCTGGTCAGCGCCCGTACCATAGGTGCAGATGACATCCTGCGCGACGGGCAGACCTTCGGCGTGCGCGTGCGCGGGCAGATGATAGGCAATAACAGCGGGTCGGCGCCGGAACCCGGCACGCCCTCCGGCTACTTCCTGCGCGGCGGCGGCGTGGACAACGGCGCCTGGCGCATCAACTGCTCCAGCCCGGAAATCTGCAATGAAGCCAGGCCCGGCGGCGGTACCCATGCCATGCCGCGCCGCTTTGCCTCCGACGAAGGGATGGACCGACCGGACTGGTACAAGCCCAAGAGCTGGGCGGGCAGCATTGCGCTGGCGCAGCGCTTCGCGGCGGTGGACCTGGTGGCGGCCTATGCACGCCGCGAACAGGGCAACTATTACGCCGGTACGCACGGCCCTACGCCGTACGTCGATTTTTCCGACCAGCGCAAACTGCCTTTCTATACGGAAGTCCGTCCCGAACTGCAGGGGGCCACGCGTTTCCGTGGCGGCGAACGCATTGCCAATACCAATTTCGAAAGCGAATCGACCCTGGTCAAGGCAAGGTTCCTGCTGCCCGCCGACCACGACCTGGAACTGAGCTGGCTGCGCTATGACAGCAGCTACGGCGAATTAATGCCGTCGCAATTGCTGTGGACCAATGATATTGCCCAGACCAACAACAGTCATGTCACGGCCAATACCTATACCAGCCGCTACCGCTGGACGCCTGCGGACAATGCCTTCTTCGATGTGAAGGCCAACCTGTGGCATACCAACACCAAGAGCAATAACGATCTTTATGCCGTCTCCGGCGATTTCGCCAGCGGCATCACGACGGAATCCAGCAACGTCACCGAGCGCTACAAGCGCACCGGCTTCGATATCAGCAACACCTCGCGCTTCGACGTCTGGGGCATGCCGGAATGGCGCTACGGCTTCTCGCTGCAGCGCGAAACCGTGGGCCCGGACGGCAAGGCCGGCAATGGCACGGACATCTTCGGCACAGACGGCGATGCCCGTGCCGGCGAACGGCGCGAGTACAACCTGTTCACCGCCATCAAATGGGAAGTACTGCCTTCCCTGACGCTGGATGCCGGCCTGCGCTACAGCCGCTACAAGTCCGAAGATCACAAGGCCCAGACGCCGGCCGCCGACAGTGCCTGGTGCGAAGCCGTTGATGCGTTCGGAAAATGCCTGCCGGTGTTCTACAGCAGCCGCAACAGCGGCTCCACGCCGCTGGCCAGCCTGACCTGGGAACCTACGGATGGCTTGCAAGTGTATCTGCGCTACGCCGAAGCAATCCGCATGCCCAGCCTGTTCGAAAATACCAGCGGCTTCTCCGTCGCTCCGACCATCGGCGCAGACCTCAAGCCCGAGCATGCCTACAACCGTGAAATCGGCATGAACCTGCTGCGCGACGCGGTGTTCACCGACACCGATAAGCTGCGCGTCAAGCTGGCCTATTTCAGCAACACCACCTCGGACTACCTCACCCGTACCGTCAGCTACGGCTGGGAAGATACCGACAGCCGCAACGTCTTCCGCATGCGCAACATCGACAAGGTCAGCGTGCGCGGCGCCGAATTGTCGGTGGAATACGACGCCGGCGTGTTCTTCTTCGAAGCCGCAGGCACCCGCTACAACCATATCGCGGTCTGCGAGCATGCTTCCTACCGGCGCTATGACTGCACCGACTACGGCCTGGCCAACAGCTACGTCACGAACATGATTCCGCCGCGCTGGCATGCCTCGTCGCGCATCGGCACCCGGCTGTTCGACCGCCGCCTGATGCTGGGTGTGCGCGGCACGTTCATGGGCCAGCGCAACATGCCCACCGCCTTCGACGACACGCGCAATGGTTTCCTGCGCCCCGTGCCCTGGCATTCGTACCGGATCTTCGACGTGTTCGCCACCTATCGCGTCAACGACAACATGAGCGTGGACTTCAACATCGACAACATCACCGATCGCTATTACCTGGATGCACTGAGCCTGGGCCTGGTCCCCGCGCCCGGCCGTACCGCCAGGCTGGGCGTCACCCTGCAATTCTGATTCCGACCCCGAGGAACCTTCAATGAAACCCACTATCCGCAATCTTGCGTTGAGCCTCGGTGCCGCGCTGGTTCTGGCCGCCTGCGGCGGCGGCAACGGCGCGTCCGACGACTGGACCGGCAGCGACACGAGTGCCACCACGCCGGTCGCCAATGCCGGCACAGCGCAATCCGTGCAGGTTGGCGCAACCGTGACGCTCAATGGCGGCGGCAGCACTGCCGCAACCAGCTACACCTGGACGCTGGTGAGCAAGCCCGAAGGCAGCAATGCCGTCCTGAGCAAGGCAGACAGCGCCACGCCGAGCTTCGTCGCCGACCTCGCCGGCCGCTATGAGCTGGACCTGGTGGTCAGCAACGCATCCGGCAGCAGCAACCATAGCCGCGTGCTCGTTACCGCTGGCAGTACGGAGCCTATCGCCGCAGGCCCCACCGATACCGTCAATGCCCTGGTCAATGGCTGGGCGCAACTAGACGGCAGCGACAGCACGCCGCCGGCAGGGGGCGACGTACAGGGCATGAGCTACAACTGGAGTGTCACCGATCCCAACGGCAAAGCCGTACAGCTTTTCGACGCCTATTCAGCCAAGCCCGGTTTCACCCCGGACATCCCCGGCGTGTACCTGGCACGGCTGGTCGTCACCTACGGCCGCAAGAGCAGCAACGAGTTCGTGATTTCCATTCACGCTTCTCAGGCCAATACACAGCCGGTCGCCTTGGCAGGCGGCCCCTATACGGGCAGCACGGGCCAAGCCATCAAGCTGGACGCCTCGAACAGCTATGATGCGGACGGCGATACCCTGCAATACAGCTGGCGCTTATCGCCCTATCTCGCCAATGGCCCCCAGACCGCCTACGCGAATGTCCAGCTGAAAAACGCCGACACGGCCACCCCGACCTTCTCGGCAGATATTGCTGGCTCCTACAACCTGGACCTGTACGCCTTCGATGGAACGAGCCTCAGCTCGCCCGCACGTGCCACCGTCACCGTGAGCAGTCCTGAAGGCGCCGCCAACACTCCGCCCGTCGCCGTGCTGCGCGACTACTATCCGCTGAATGAAGCGGAGCTGTTGAGCGCCAGCAAAACCAGTTCTGCCTACATCTACTTTTTCAGCGATTCCTATGACAAGGATGGCAATAGTCTGACCTACAAATGGGAATGGGGTGATACGCCGGCTGGCTTCACCCGTCCCGACGTCAGCGGCTACACCGGCCGCAACACCCTGAGCTTCCGTCCGACCACCACTGGCGACGCAACGGGCAGCCCGGTCGAGGGCTACTACACCATGTACCTGACCGTCAATGACGGTCAGGTGGACAGCCAACGCACCTCCCAGACCGTTCACGTACGCAGTGGCGCCAACCGCCGTCCGCAAGCTGTGGTCAGTACCGATACCAGCAGTGTCATGACCGGCATCGAAGCATGGTTCGACGGCACCAAGAGCTCCGACCCGGACGACGGCACCTATGGCATGAAATACCAATGGCGCTGGGCCATGAAACCGGCCAGCAGCCAGGCGGAACTCAAGCACGCCAATGAAGCGCGCGCCAGTTTCGTGCCAGACGTCGCTGGCGCCTATGAAGCGGAGTTGATCGTCTACGACAGTACGGGCACGCCCAGCCGCGCCTCGGAATGGACGGATTATCCGAAGGTCGGCAAAGTGATGGTCAAGGCCAGGAACAATCCCCCTGTGGCGCGTTTCATCGGAACCACGCCTGGTACGCTGGATGAAGAGGCAGGCATCTACCGCTACACCCTGATTACCAACGGCACCAAGGCGCAGGATGGTCTGGCTTGCGACTTCGGCAACCTGGCATCCACCAAGCTGGGCTGGGGCAATACCCTCAAGATGGGTGACGTCGAAAACCTGATCATCCAGGCGACGGCGCTAGACCCCGATGGCGATCAGCTCTACTACCGCCTTTCCGTCGAACAACCGTCTGGCAGCAATATCCAGCCGTCGTTCAGCAATCCGGTCGAGTTCAACCGCATGTCGCTGAAGATCTGCAATATAGACGTTCCGGGAGACTATAAATTCACCCTGCAGGTGTCCGATGGCTCGGAACTGACCGAGGTTCAGCGCTTGGTGGTACGCGTCGAACCAGCACCGGCGGATGCCTCTGCCCTCACACTGGAATCCCTGCGTGTGGAAGGCGCATCCGGCTACGAGGAAGTCGTCGGCGAACAGGACCCCAACAGCTTCAATACGGTGAGCCGTCTCGATGGCCGCACATCTTCGCTGGGCCTTGGCACCTCCCCCAACGACATGGCGGGCAGGCAGGCGTTCTACAACGACTTCAAGAACGGCGGCACCGTGAAGTACTACCGTCTGACGGCTGTCGGCAAGGACTTCCCCATCAGCGATGTCTCGACGAGCGTCAAGCAGTTCATGCCCAGCGATGGCAAGACGCCCGCCCACTACAGCAGTGACTTCGAAAATGCTGCGAACTACCAGCCACGCTTCGAAGGCCTGCCCAATGTCATCAAGGCCGGAGAATCAGTCGTCTTCAAGATGGTCCTGCCCCCGATGCCACCGCAACGCGCAGAAAAACCGGCATTCTGGGACAGTGACCGCAACTTCGATACCTACGACTTCAACTTCTCGTTCTCCAGCACGGAAATCTCGCAGCCGGTTCAGTATGGCGTGCAGGTCTATGTCCCGCTGACAGGTTGGAACTGGGGCAAGTAAGTCCTTCTGCTTCGCAAGGAAGGCGGTCGGGCACGGCCTTCCTTGTGGATAGATCGCCCAGGAGGCGTCACAGCCAGAGTTTCCACAACTTCTGTGAATAACCCTGTTGGCAGACCTCAGATGATGAAAAAAAACGCTGTTATTTCAAGCATCTGGAATTCCCTGCTCAAAAAAGACACAGTCCGGCTCCGGACCGTGTCTTTTTTTCTTGCAATGCACAAATTGTGGAAAAAACACTGTTCATGCGAACAGTTCCTGCAAGCCTTCCCATGAGACTGTGGATATCTTGCAGTGCCTGCATGGATGCCGTCAGGCCTGTGCGCAGCCAAATCCAGTTTACACACACACATTGTGAACAACCCTGGGAACATCCTTTGGGCATTCCGTGAACAATGAGCAAACATGCGGCTTTCCAGGCCGTGAGCAAACATTGCGCAATCCACAGGCAGCTGCATGCACGGAATCTTGGGCGCCGGACATACAATTTGAGATAATTGAGATCGGTCCCGCTGCCCGCTTTTCTTGCCTTGCGGCGACAGCAGGATTAGAAAGCAGGCATGCCAGACCAATCTTCATTCATTACCCCCTTGCCAATGACGTTGATCGCCACCGGCAAGGCCCTCCCCGGCCAGCGCATCACTGCCGCGGAGCTCGATCTCAGGCTGGGACGCCCGCAGGGCTACAGCCTAGCCCAATCCGGCATCCAGTCGCGCCACCTGGCCGATCCCGGGGACGACCAGGCCGTGCTGGCGGCACAGGCCTTGCACGACGCCCTGCGCCAGGGCGATATCGCCCCGGCCTCCATAGACCTGCTGATCAGCGCCAGCGCCATTCCGGTGCAGGCGCTGCCATGTTCGGCCGCCCATGTGCTGGCACAGGCGGGCTTGCCTGACGGCACGCCGGGTTTCGACATCAACGCCAGTTGTGTCGGCTTCATCACTGCCCTGCACACGGCGGCAGCCTTGCTCAATAGCGGCGCCTACCGGCGGATTGCCATTGTCTGCGCCGACCTGGCATCGCGTGGCGTCGACTGGCAGAATCCGAAGTCATCCCTGATCTTTGGTGACGGTGCCGCGTGCGCCATTGTCGAAAAAGGTAACGGGATGCAACGCCTGCTGGGCTTCCGCCAGCACACCCATCCCAGCCATGCCGCGCTTTGCGAAATCCGAGCAGGCGGCACGCGCCGCAATCCGCGCAGCGGCATGGAAGACTCCGATTTCCTGTTCCAGATGCAGGGAACTCGGTTGTTCCGGCAGACTGCGCCATTGATGCAGGCCATGCTGGATGGCCTGCTGTCCGCCGCGCACCTGACACTGGCAGATATTGAGCGGGTGATTCCCCACCAGGCCAGCCACCTGGGCATGTCGCACATGCGCGAGCGCCTGGGCATCGACAACGACAAGCTGGTCGATATCTATGCCACGCACGGCAACCAGGTTGCTGCGTCCCTGCCCACGGCACTGCACGAGGCCCATGGCAGCGGTCGGTTGCCTCGGGGCGCACCAGCTGCGCTGATCGGCACCGGCGCCGGGTTAACGCTGGCCGGCCTGGTCTGGCAACTATGAATACGGCCTCCCCTGCGTCGCCCGCGCTACGTCCCGGCGCGCGCATTCTCGTGACAGGCGCAACCAGCGGCCTGGGGCGCAATGCCGTCCAGTGGCTGTGCCAGCACGGACATGCCGTCCGGGGTACTGGCCGCGACCCCGTTGCGGGCGCCACCCTGGCGGCACAGGGTATCCCGTTCCAGCGCTGCGACCTGGCTGACGCGGGCGCCGCGGAACTGGATACGCTGGTCGCTGGCGTCGAAGCCATCTGGCACTGCGCCGCGCTCTCCTCGCCCTGGGGCCCTGCTCGCGACTTCCGGCGCATCAATGTCGACGCCACCATGGCGCTGGCCCGCGCCGCCATGCGCGCCGGCGTACCGCGCTTCATCCATATATCCACACCGTCGCTCTACTTCGATTTCCAGCACCGCTACGATGTCGACGAAGATTTCCGCGCTGCCCGTTTCGCCAACGAATACGCCCGCAGCAAGCATGAGGCCGAAGTGGCGCTCGCCGCGTTGGCAACAGCGGACAGCCCTACCCGCTTTACCCTGCTGCGTCCGCGCGCGATTTTCGGGCCGCACGACCGCGTCCTGTTGCCGCGCCTGCTCGCGCAACTGAAAGGGGCAGCCGGCGGCACGCTCAAGCTGCCCAGGGGCGGCACCGCTTTGCTGGACATGACCTATGCCGGCAACGTGGTGCACGCCATGGCGCTGGCGACTGCACAAGCCTCGCTGCCCAATGGGCGCGCCTACAACATCAGCAACCACGAGCCCGTGCGGCTTGCCGACATTCTGCACCAGTTGCTGGCAGTCGAACTGAAGCTCCCCATCTCCATTCAATCCGTTCCCTATGGACTGCTCCATGCCGCTGCGGCGGCAATGGAAGCCGCCGCCAGGATCAGCGGACGCGAACCCATGCTGACGCGCTACAGCGTTGGCGCCGTGAATTTCGATATGACGCTGAGCCAGGCGCGCGCCCGCAACGAACTGGGCTATCAGCCCCCCGTCGGTCTGCAGGCGGCTGTCGCATTGACAGCCGCCTGGCTGCGCGGCGCTGATGCCGACGGAGGCATCGGTGGCTGAGCTGCAAACCTACATCGCCGGCTACTGCACACATCCGGCCTGCATGGCCCTGCGCGGTGCCGGATTGCGCATCTGCCGTTTTCCTGCACGCGCGTGGCTGATACGCACACGCCAGCGCCAATGGATCTGGGATACCGGCTATGCCAGCCATTTCCATACCCAGACGCGGCGTGGGCTGATCAGCTTGTACCGGCGTGTCACGCCCGTTCATTTTGATGAGGAAGAAGCGCTGGTGCGCCAGCTTCGGGCCGACGGCGTCACTCCTGGCGAGCTGGATGGCATTCTGCTGTCGCATTTTCATGGCGACCATATTGCCGGGCTACGCGATTTCCCCGGCGTTCCGATTTACTGCTCCGGCACCGGCTGGACTGCCACCCGCCCTTTGCGCGGCTGGGCTGCATTGCGCCAGGCCTACGTTCCAGGCCTGATTCCCGAGGATTTCGAAACGCGCATGCGTGCAGTGGAACAACTGCCCGCCGTGCGCCTGCCGGCCGCCCTGCAACCGTTCGAACAGGGGTGGACGCTGCCCGGCGCGGAGGATGAAGTCTTCATCGTCGCGCTGCCCGGCCACGCCGCCGGGCACCTGGGCGCATTCGTGCAGACTACGGGCGGCTGGACCCTGCTGGCCAGCGACGCTGCCTGGGCACCGGCCAGCTACCGCGACGGCACGCCCCCCTCGCGACTGGCCCATCTCGTCCTGCATGACGTGCCCGCCTACTACGATACCTTGAGACGCCTGGGCGAACTGCATCATGGTGGCCAGGTACGCATCCTGCTCAGCCACGAGGGGGATATCTGACATGGGCCGCTTGCGGGATACCCTGGCAACACTGTGGCACTACCAGCGCGCGCGGCGCCTGCGGTTTTCCAGTCGCACCGCCTTGCTGGCGCACCAGGAACGCCAGTTGCAGCGCTTCCAGCATGAAGTGCTGCGCCATAGTCCTTACTTCAAGCCCTTCATCGGCCTGCCATTGGCGCAATGGCCACTCATGGACAAGGCGCTGATGATGGCCGAGTTCGATCGCATGAATACCGCAAGCCTGCGGCGTGACGAACTGCTGGCATGCGCGCTGAATGCCGAACGCAGCCGAGATTTCTCCCAAATGGCTGGCGCCTACAGCCCCGGCCTGTCTTCCGGCACCTCCGGACGCCGCGGCCTGTTTGTGGCCAGCCCGTCAGAGCGCAACCAATGGGCAGGCACCATCCTTGCCCGCCTGCTGCCGCGCGGCCTGTTCGCCGGTGAACGCGTCGCGCTGTTCCTGCGCGCCGACAATTCGCTGTACCAAGGCGTGAACAGCCGCTGGCTGACGCTGGAGTTCTTCGACCTGTTCCAGCCGCTGGACGGGCAATATGCCCGCCTGGAAACCTATCGCCCGAGCATCATCGTCGCGCCGGCGCAAGTACTGGGCGCGCTCGCCCAGGCGCTGGAGCAAGGCCGGATCGACATTCCGCCGCCCATGGTAATTTCCGTCGCCGAAGTGCTGGAACACCAGGAACGGGAAACCCTGCAGCAACGGTTTCCCCGAGTGGCCGAGGTCTACCAGGCAACCGAGGGTTTCCTGGGCGCGACCTGCGAACATGGCAGCCTGCACCTGAACGAAGAGTTCATCCATATCGAACCGGAATGGCTGGATGAACGGAGATTCCAGCCCATCATTACCGATTTCACCCGGCGGACACAGCCTATCGTGCGCTACCGCCTGGATGACATCCTGACGCTGCGCGCCACGCCCTGCCCATGCGGCCGCCCGACCCTGGCGCTGGAAGCCATCGAAGGCCGACGCGACGACCAATTGCGCTTGCCAGCCCTGAAGGGCGGACATGTCACGCTGTTTGCCGATGTCTGCAGCCGCGTACTGGCCCTGTCCCTGCCGTTGGAGGCAGACTATCGCCTGTGGCAGCACGGGGACACCGCCCTGGCCCTGCATGCGGCCGGTTGCTCGCCCGCCGAGTTGCAACGCTGCCAGGCCGCGCTGACCGGTTTGTTTGAACGCCATGGCGTAGACACGACCAGCCTGCAATGGACGCTGGCCGATGCAGTACCAGCACAGGCCGCACACGAGAAACGCCGCCGCATCCGCCGCTTACGGCATGAGGACACGCCTGCGGCGCAACGGGAGTCGCCATGACAGAACCGGTTCAGGACGTTGGCCATGAAACCCGCCCGGGCGCCCGCACTTTCCGGTTCCTGCCCCTGCTGCGTGGCTGCGGCCCCGGCTGGCTGCCGCAGCGCCTGTGGCTGATGCTGATCGGCTGGGGGGCCATCGGCCTGGCCTACGGCAGTGCCCACTGGCTGCAAGGTGCCGGGCGCTCGCTGCCGGAGCTGCTGCCGGATCGTCTGCTGCCCTTCCATCCGTTGGCAGTCTGGCCTTACCTTTCAATGTTCATCCTGGTGCCGCTGGCCTACCTGCGCTGCCCGCCGCAACGGCAATATGCGCTGGCGGCGGCCATGCAATGCTGCGCCGCTGCCGCCTGGCTGTGCTTTATGTTGTTCCCCACCACACTGGCCGCCTACCCTGCGCCAGACCCGGGCACGATATCAGGCTGGCTGCTGCACGGCCTGATGCAAGTGGACTCCCCCCAGAATTGCCTGCCTTCGCTACATGCCGCACTGACGCTGCTGTGCGTGCACGCGCTGCACCGGGATGGCTCGCAGACGCGTACACGCGCCTACAATCTCGCGCTCTGGCTATGGGGCGGGCTGATTGCCCTATCCATCATCGTCCTGCGCCGCCATCTTTTCATTGACCTGATCGCCGGGCTGTTGCTGGGCCAGGCCGCAGCAATGTATTGCGGCCTGGCTGGCAAGCGCGCGCTGCCGGCTGCAGCAGCGCGCCGGACTGCCCCCTGCCGCTCCGCCAATCATCCTGCCCAACGGGAGACACTGCAATGAACGCATTGGCCCTGCCCATCGCCTTCATGCTCTTTATTGTGCTGGCGGAAGCCTGCTGGCTGCATTGGCGCCGCAGCGCCGACCATGACTGGCGCGATACGATCTTCAACCTCAATTCCGGGCACATCGTGCTCTGGCTGTTCCGCGGCATGGAAGTCGCACTGTTCGGCTGGATTGCCAGCCATGCCAGCCTGGACTGGTTCACCCGCATGCCCGTGGCACTGCAATGGACGGCAGGCATCCTGGCCTGGGATTTCTGCTTCTACTGGCTGCACCGGCTGCACCACCGCTACCGCCTGCTCTGGGCTGTCCATGTCGTGCATCATCAGGGTGAAAAATTCAACCTGTCCCTGGGCGTGCGCAACTCCTGGTATTCCTCGCTGACCTCCATCCCGTTCTTCCTGATCCTGGCATTGCTGGGCATGCCGGTGGAAATGTTCGTGGCTATTTCAACGCTGCACTACTCCATCCAGCTCTTTAACCACAATGCCGTCACGCCACGGCTGGGCTGGCTGGAATATCTGCTGGTAACGCCCAATCACCATCGCGTGCACCATGGCACCCACGAGCGCTACATCGACAAAAACTTCGGCGGCAGCTTCATTTTCTGGGACAAGCTGTTTGGCACGTTCGAACGCGTTCATACAGATGCCCCGCTGAGCTATGGCGTCACTGGCATGGCGCCTTCAGAAAACCCCTTTCGCGCCAGCAATGACCCCGTGCTGCGCTACCTGGGCCTGAAACCCGCCAATGCGCCATCCCCGCGCAGCACTGCCCCGGCGTGGCTGGTCGCCAGCGGCGGCATCATCCTGTTCTGCGTGGTGGTGGCCTATGTCTGGTCCGAGGGGCAGTGGCCCTCGTGGTGGAGCCAGGCCGCGCTGTTCCTGCTGCTGGCCTGCGGCACGATCGCCCTGGGTGGAATGTCCGAGGGACGCCGCTGGGGCTGGCGTTGCTGGCCCCTCATCTGCCTGCTGGTTCCCGCAGCGCTGGCAGGTGCCGTACTGCCAGGCAAGACACTGACATGGCTGGCGCTATCCGTGCCGCTGGCCGCGCATGGCCTGCTGGCCTGCGCGTACCGCTATCGTGCGCTGCGCTTGGGCCGCACCAGCCTGCCGGCTTCCGGGCAACTTACCGTGCAGCCGGATTTGCCTGTGAATACCGGAACTATGCGCGGCCCCGCCAACGCAGCTCAGCGGCCCTAGCCCGGCGGGCCGCTATGCAGGGTGCAAGAAGCACCAGAGGCATAAAAGTCACAAAAGGCGCGAGGACTGCCGGGCCCCCCATGCCGTCTCAGGCCGCAGCTCCTGCGCCCGTCCGGCGCAACCAGAACAATGCGATCAGCCATGCTCCCGCCATCAGGCAGACCAAGACGGAAAATGGCCAGGTCGAGGACATTTCATACAGCGTCGTGCTGGCGATCGGGGCGATGATGGCCGCCGTCCCTTGCGTGGCGGCCACCAGACCAGCGACTGCCCCTTGGTGCTGCCGGTCGACACTGACAGACGCACCAGACATGAAACCCGGAAAAATCATGCCAGCCCCGCAGCCAATGAAGGCATAGGCCAGGTAATAGGCCTGCATGCTGCGGGTCAGCAGCAGCACCAGCAGGCCCACCGCCACCAGCGGCGCCCCCACAGCGACCAGCCGGCGCGGCTGCCACTGCAGAAAACGTATCTGAACAAACTGGGTAAGCATCAATACCACACCCACCAGCGTCAGCGCCCCGGCCAGAACACGCGCAGTACTGCCCGCGCTCAGCCCGAGATGGTCCTGGAAATAGAAACCGGCAGTGATCTGCAAACTCACGATGCAGAGCATGTTGATCAGGCCAACCAGCAGCCAGGGCAGGATGCGGGCGTCCAGCGGGCTCAGACGAGGGCCGTCCACATGGCTGCGCGGCGGTGCAGCAGGCAACACCCGGCGCACGACGAACCAGGCAAACAGCGGCAGCACGGTTGCCAGCACCATGGGCCAGATCAGGCCAAAAATTGCCAGCGTACCCGCCAATGCCGGTCCGAGAACCATGCCCACGCCATTGGCGGCCCCGATCACGGCCATACCGCTGCTGCGCTCCTCGGGCGTGGTGATGTCAGCCATATACGCCTGCGCGCCGGTCGGCACAGCAGGCAGGAAAGCGCCTACGAAGGCCCGCCCTGCCAGCAACAGGATAAACAGCGCCATGCCACCGACGACGCCATATAGCCCCAGACCGATGATGACGGTATAGACGAGGTAGCTGCCGCACAGGCCCGCAAACCCAGCCAGAATCACGGCCTTGCGGCCCAGCGCATCACTGCGCCGCCCCCACCATGCACCACACAGCGCCATGACGACTGACCCAACCGACACCATCCAGCCCCCCTGGCTTTCACTCAGTCCCAACTCGCGGATCAGGGGCGCCAGGATGGGCAGGATGATCGTCACGCCCAGCGTCGACAGGCTGACGCTCAGGAAAATGGTCAAGCGCACCAGGCGCTTGTCTGGAATAGCGATGGCGCCGGCCTGTGCCGCGTCCGGTTGGTTCATGGTGCATCCTGGTTGATGAAAATGGAACTTATTCCAACCGGGATTCTAGATCGTATCTGCAAACTGACCTATGGCGCAATGCCAGATGTTTCCAGCCTTGCCCAGACGGTGCAACACCGGCCGCTCTCCCCGCCTGGCCACCTGGCTCAGAACTGGTCCAGCGGCAACTTCAGGTAGCGCACGCCATTTTCCTCAGGTTCCGGCAAGCGGCCGGCACGGACATTGACCTGAACGGAGGGCAGTATCAGCCTGGGCATGGGCAGGGTGCGGTCGCGGTCGGTACGCATGCGCACAAAATCTGCTTCACTGATGCCATCGTGCACGTGAATATTGCCTGTCCGCTGTTCTGCCACCGTCGTCACCCAGCGCGGCTCGACGCCCTCTGCCGGGTAATCGTGGCACAGGTGCAGGCGTGTTTCGGGCGGCAAGGAAAGCACCCGGCGGATGGATCGGTACAGCGTGGCGGCATCGCCGCCGGGAAAATCGCAGCGCGCAGTGCCGTAGTCCGGCATGAACAGCGTATCGCCCACAAAAGCATCACGGCCGATGATATAGGTCAGGCATGCCGGCGTATGGCCGGGCGTATGCATGACGCGCACCGTCAGCCGGCCCAGCGAAAAAGCTTCGTCATCGTCAAAGAGACGATCGAACTCCCTGCCGTCCGTCGAAAGATCGCTCAGGTGATAAATCCCCTTGAAAACGTGCTGCACGTCCTGGATATGGCTGCCTATACCGATCTCGCCGCCAGCATGGGCCTTCAGGTAGGGGGCAGCCGACAGATGATCCGCATGCGCGTGGGTCTCAAGCAGCCACTGCAAGCGCCAGCCGCGAGACCGCAGTAGCGCCAGTATGCGGTCGGCGCTCTGGTGTGAAATCCTTCCAGCTGCGGCATCGAAATTCAGCACGCTGTCGATGACCGCCGCCTGACCTGTATCCGGATCCGCGACGATATGCGTCACCGTCGCGGTGTCTGCGTCATAGAAGGATTCGATGAGCGCGTCTTTCATGAACGACCTCTTAATTACCTATGGTAATAACAGAAAAAACTTATGCTATATGGTAAACCGTTTTGCCGCTGCCAGGAACACCCGCCACGCTCCCCGCGCCCTTGCTCATCCTCCCTGCCCCGCGCGCGAGGATGACATTTTGCGACAGATAAAAATGAGTCCCCACGCTGCACCTTCGGCTGAACTGCCCCCAAGGAGTGTTTTTGTCTTGAACGGCCCGGCGACAAAAAATTTCTCTGCACAAAAACCCTTACCGACTGAAAAGTCGGTATAAAATCACCGCATGCTGACGGTTGCTGTAGCCAGTGCGATATCCATCGTCCGGCCATATGACTCCCATGGCAGCCGCCTCTTCCATGAGCCCTGAATACTGAAGCTACGCAGGCTTTCCGTTTTCTTTTCGTGCCATTCCGCCATGTCTACGACGACGACTCCCGCTACAGACCGTCAGTGCACCGCCAGGATCTGCCTCATGCATCTCATGCAGGCGGCGGTGTTTGTCATGCTGCTGACTGCCTCCAGCGCCTGGAGTATCCGCACGCTGCTCTACCAAACGGCAGGCTGGAGCGAACTGGCGGCGATGGTGATCGCTATCTGCGCAACCCTGTGTGTGGTCTGGCTGTTTGCCGGCAAAATCCGACGCGCCCTGTTGCTGTGGATGGTATGTGCCACGGCATTTCTGGCCTGGTATCAATTCGTTCCGCAGACAGTGCTGATCCAGCCCTGGGCGGAGGAAACCGTCCTGCAGACGCCCGTCGTCTGAACACAGGCAAAGCCACCTAGGCTTTTTCCGCTCCGGGCGCCTGTTTGGGACGCAGGCTGTCCAGCATCAATTGTTTGTGGGCCTTGCGAACTGCATCCAGCGATTCCGTGCAATCGGTATCCGCATGGATCAATTGCCATATGGCGCAATAGATCGCCGGCGAGAAGGCAATGGCAAAACAATCGGTCAATGCGCTGGTGCGCAGACTGCCATCGGACGTGCACTGGTTGATGATGCACTGCTGCTCTTCAATATGGCGCAGCAGGTCCGTCCGCCATTTCTGCATCAGCTGCGGCACCCGCCCGCTTTCGGATACCACCAGACGCAACACCGCCAGGGCCTTGGGGTCGCCAATCGTGCAGTAGATTTCATCCATGTACTCGTCGACCACCTGTTCCAGCGTGCGGCCATCCTGACGCAGCCAGACCTCATTGGGAAAGTCAGGAGCCAGGATTTTTTCCAGCAGCGCTTCGAAGATGGCTTCCTTGCCCGAGAAGTGAGCATATAGCCCCGCCTTGGACATGCCTACGCGCTTGGCAATGTTTTCCATGCGCGCCGCCCCAAAGCCGTGGTCGGAAAACTCCACCAGCGCGGCGTCGAGAATTTGCTCGATCCGCACGGCAGGCGACAACCTGACGCGCTTGCGGGGGCGGTCATCGGTAGTTTTTGGCATGGCGAACGGCATTCCCTGAACAGCAAGACATCATAAGGCTTCGATTATACGGCCCGCCCTGTTCCACCCAGTTACAAACACCTTCAAAGTTATACACAGTTTGCAAGTTACCCACAATCACTGTGAATAAACCTGTTGGCAGATGGGGGATATACGGGAAAACACTAATTCTTACAAAGCCTTGTCATTCTTTGGTCAGAAACAGTGCAATTTTGCAGCCCTGCCAGCCTGCTGCAACCCCTTGGACAATCCATCCACGCTAGCATAACGCCATGACCGCAGACCTTTTTCCCGACCTGCACGTCGGCCAGCGCGACCGCCTGGGGCCGGGTGCCATCGTGTTGCGCGGCTATGCGCTGGCACGGGCTGAAACCCTGCTCGCCGACCTGGTCGCCATCGAGCAACAAGCCGCCTTCCGCCATATGGAAACGCCTGGCGGATTTACCATGTCGGTGGCGCTCACCAACTGCGGCCGCTACGGCTGGACCAGCGATCGCCAGGGATACCGTTACACACGCACCGACCCGGCCAATGGCCGTGAGTGGCCTTCCATGCCTGCCAGTTTCTCCAAGCTGGCGCACGAAGCAGCCACCGAAGCCGGCTTCCCTGGTTTCCAGCCGGATGCCTGCCTGGTCAACCGTTATGTTCCCGGCGCGCGCCTGGCCTTGCACCAGGACAAGAACGAACGCGACGCCAGCGCACCCATCGTTTCGGTATCTCTGGGCATGAGCGCTACCTTTCTGTTCGGCGGCCTGCTCCGCTCCGATCCCACCGCTCGTATCACCCTGCTGCACGGCGATGTGGTGGTCTGGGGCGGCCCCGACCGGATGCGCTATCACGGCATTTTGCCGCTCAAGGGCGACCCACACCCGCTGCTAGGCGCCCAGCGCCTGAACTTCACCTTGCGCAAAGCTGCCTGAGACAAGACCGGACCGGCGCAAACCCCGATGGGCAATGTTCCTGCCCAAGCCAGCTGTGTGCCGCCTCGCCCATCCATCCGAAGCGCCAGCTTGGGGACAGTTACCCACAACAAATGTGAATAAGCATGTTGGCACTTGTGGGACAGGGCAAAAACTCCCAATGATTACAATGAGATGAAACACATTGATCAATCATTGACCAGATAGTGTTTTCCGGCCTGTTTTCCGCTTCCCGGACCAGCAAAGCCAGGCTTTCCACAGGCAATCTCCCCCTGCAACAGACTATCGCCGCCACAAAGGCCTGCCACACCCGCCGCCTAGTCCTTTTTTTCCATTTACCCACAGCAACTGTGAATAAGCCTGTTGGCACTCTTTGAACACATCAATAAGTGCCATAAAAATCAAATAGATAGAAGAAAATGATCACTTATTGATCAAAATGAAGAAACCGTCAGGCATTATCCGGTAACTAGCGGCCAGGCACAGCCCGTCCTCACAAACAGATGGCTGCCGTAGCCTTGGCTTCAAAACGTCCGAGCCATACCTGGGAAAGGCATGCTGGCATCCCCGCGCTACAAACCAGCTACGGCCAGCGCTGAACACGCAAGCGCACAAGGGGAATACTGGAAGGAGAAAAACGCGCAGGACGCAATCAAGCCTTGCAGCACCAGGACATCAACACTGAGCAGTCTGCGCGGCTCCGCTCCAACAGCAGCGAACGAAAAAAGGCCCAGTTCATTGAACTGGGCCTTTTCATTTTGGTGCCGGTGAGAAGAGTCGAACTCCCGACCTTCGCATTACGAATGCGCTGCTCTACCAACTGAGCTACACCGGCGAAACCTGTACTGCGATAAGAATTAAATTATAGCACGTAAATTCAAACACAGCACAAGTGGCCTGCGAGAAAAAATTATCACAGGTCGCGTGCCAAGCTGACGGCCATACCCAGGTAGCTGCGGGGCGTCATGTCGAGCAAGCGGGCCTTGGGTTCGTCAGGCAGGGCCAGGCCGGAGATGAATTCACGCAACGCTTCCTGGGTAATGCCCTTGCCACGCGTCAGCGCCTTGAGCTGCTCATAGGGCTGCGGCAGGCCATAGCGGCGCATCACGGTCTGCACCGGCTCGGCCAGCACTTCCCAGCAGGCGTCGATATCGGCGTCGATGGCGGCAGAATTGACTTCCAGCTTGTCCAGGCCGCGCAGGCAGGCGTCATAGGCCACCAATGCATAACCGAAGGCCACGCCCAGGTTGCGCAGCACGGTAGAGTCCGTCAGGTCACGCTGCCAGCGCGACACCGGCAGCTTTTCCGACAGGTGGCGCAGCATGGCATTGGCCAGGCCGATGTTGCCTTCGGAATTCTCGAAGTCGATGGGATTGACCTTGTGCGGCATCGTCGAGGAACCGACTTCGCCTTCCTTCAGGCGCTGCTTGAAATAACCCAGCGAAACATAGCCCCAGATGTCGCGGTCCAGGTCGAGGATGATGGTGTTGGCACGGGCCACGGCGTCGAACAGTTCGGCCATCCAGTCATGCGGCTCGATCTGGATCGTGTGGCGGTTCTGCGTCAGGCCCAGGTCGCCCAGCACGCGTGCGCTGAAGGCAGGCCATTCGATTTCGGGATAGGCCGAGTAATGGGCGTTGTAATTGCCGGTAGCGCCATTGAGCTTGGCCAAGGGCTGCACCTTGGCGACATTGTCGATGGCACGACGCAGACGGGCCGCGACGTTGGCAAACTCCTTGCCCAGTGTCGTAGGGCTGGCAGGCTGGCCGTGGGTACGGGCCAGCAGCGGTTGTTCCGCGTGCGTGGCAGCCAGGGCCGCCAGCTTGGCGTAGACCTTTTCCAGGGCAGGCAGCAACACCTGCTCGCGGGCGCGGGTCAGCATCAGCGCGTGCGAGGTGTTGTTGATGTCTTCGGACGTACAAGCGAAGTGAATGAACTCTGCGGCACGGTCCAGTTCCTCATCCCCGGCCACTTGTTCCTTCAGCCAGTATTCCACCGCCTTCACGTCGTGATTCGTGGTGCGTTCGATAGCCTTGATGCGCGCGGCATCGGCTTCGCTGAAGTTTTCCACCAAGGCCAGCAGGCGCTGGCGGGCACGATCGGAAAAGCGTGGCAGCTCGGGCAGGCCGGCTTCGGACAGACCGATCAGCCAGGCGATCTCAACTTCCACCCGATGGGCCATGAAGCCAGCTTCGGACAACAGGCCACGCAGGGCATCGCCCCGGCCGGCGTAGCGCCCGTCAAGCGGCGACAGGGCATTGAGGGAACTGATCTGATCGGCGATTTGCATGATTTCTGACAAAAAAACAACAATTTGCGAAGTCTTGGATTCTAGCATCCGGAAACCGTGCACGGCCGGGCTACACTCCCGTGGAGCCGCTCTATGGCATGATTTCGCCGCATCGGCTGCTTGCCGCATCCGGCCAGCTCCGGGAACATCACGCTTTGTTCCGGATAGCACGCAGTTAACTGCCGCTCAAGCCGGCATGCTGCCCGCCGCCATGGAAACATGGCCCCCCGCTCCGGACACATGATGTCTTGGCAGGGTACGTCTGGTGATTTACCGCACTGGGATATACTGCCACCGCATTTGCCTGATCACGTCGCTTTCATGAAACTGTTAGGTTCGCTGAACAACCCCTTCGTACGTAAAGTACGGATCGTCCTCGCCGAGAAGAAACTCAACGTCCAGCTGGACGTCGAGGATGCCCCGACCGGCTCAATATCGGTACGAACCTACAACCCGCTGGGCAAGACGCCCTGCCTGGTCATGGAGGATGACGCCGCCCTCTTCGATTCGCGCGTCATTGTCGAATACCTCGATACCCTCTCGCCTGTCGGCCGCCTGATTCCGCCTTCGGGGCGCGAACGCGCCGCCGCCAAGGGCTGGGAAGCACTGGCGGACGGCCTGCTCGATGCCTGCCGTACCATCCAGGAAGAACGCGCCCGCCCCGAAGCCCTGCGCAGCGAGGACATCGTCGCCAGGCAAATCGAAACCGTGCACGCGGCCCTCGAAGTCATGAACCAGCAACTGGGCGAGCAGACCTTCTGCATGGGCGTGAATTTCAGCCTGGCCGATATCGCCGTGGGCTGCGCGCTGTGCCATCTGGACCAGGAATTCCCCGAGCTGGACTGGCGTGCGAGCCACGCCAACCTGTTGCGCCTGCACGAAAAGCTGCTGGCCCGCCCTTCGTTTGCCGAGAACCTGCAGCAAAGCGCCCAGCAGTAAAGCGACCCGGTCGGCGCCTCCAGCCGACCACAGGCTGCCGGCAGTGCCAGCCTTCGCACCGTTGCATTTGGCCTGCAGAGCCTCCATGAAAAAACAGCGTCCTGGCTCTCCGGCCAGGACGCTGTTTTACTTGCCCACCTATCAGGCGCGGCTCTGCGTCAGAGAATGATCCCGCCGCCCAGGCATACTTCGCCCTGGTACAGCACCGCCGATTGTCCGGGCGTCACTGCCCATTGCGGTTCATCGAAGGTCAGTGTGAAACCACCCTGCCCGTCCGCCGTCAAGGTGCAGGCCGCATCCTGTTGACGATAGCGGGTCTTGGCGGCATAGCGCCCTGGCGCCGGCGGTTCGCCAGCCACCCAACTGGCATCCTGCGCCGTCAGCGTGTGGCTGAGCAGCCACGGATGGTCGTGCCCCTGCACGGCGTAGAGAACATTTTTCTTCAGATCCTTGCGCGCCGCATACCAGGCCTGAGCGGTGCCATCCTCGTTCTGATGTCCCTTGACCCCGCCTATGCCCAGGCCCTTGCGCTGGCCCAGCGTATGGAAGGCCAGGCCCTGGTGGGTGCCCAGCCGTTCACCTTCCGGCGTCAGGATGGGGCCGGGCTGGGTCGGCAGATAACGGTTGAGGAACTCACGGAAAGGCCGCTCCCCGATGAAACAGATGCCGGTGGAATCTTTCTTCGTGGCATTGGGCAACTGCAGTTCCGCCGCGATACGGCGCACTTCAGTCTTGGGAATTTCGCCCAGCGGAAACAACACGCGTGACAACTGCTCCTGGCTCAGCCGGTGCAGGAAATAGCTCTGGTCCTTGCTGCCGTCGAGCGCCTTGAGCAATTCGCTGCGCACGCCATGGCCTGAGGGCACGCGACGCACCCGGGCATAGTGACCGGTGGCAATCCAGTCCGCGCCCAGGCTCATGGCATGATCCAGGAAAGCGCGGAACTTGATTTCCGCGTTGCAAAGCACGTCAGGATTGGGCGTGCGGCCGGCGGAATACTCCCTCAGGAATTCCGCAAACACCCGATCCTTGTATTCCGCAGCGAAATTCACCGCTTCGATATCCACACCCACCAGATCGGCAACGCTGGCGGCATCCAACCAGTCTTGCCGGCTGGAGCAGTACTCGGAATCGTCGTCATCTTCCCAGTTCTTCATGAACAGGCCGACGACCTCATAGCCCTGCTGCTTGAGCAGCCAGGCGGAAACGGAGGAATCGACGCCGCCGGACATGCCGATCACGACACGGCCGCGGGAAGGAGCGGAAGAAGAAGCAGTCATGGAATTCGCAATGCGGCGGCGCGACAGGCCACGCCGCCGTCTATGACAGTGAAATGCCCAGGTCAGGCAAGGCCTTACCAGGCGATGATCTTGCCCGGGTTCAGGATATTGTTGGGATCGAAGGCATGCTTGAGCGAGCGCATCAGTGCAATCGCATCCTCGCCATGCTCTTCGGTCAGGAACTGCATTTTATGCAAGCCCACGCCATGTTCGCCAGTGCAAGTGCCGTCGGCGTCGATTGCGCGGCGCACGATGCGGTGGTTGATGGCCTCGGACTCTTCCCATTCTTCCTTGCTTTCCGGGTCCAGCATCATCAGCACGTGGAAGTTGCCGTCACCGACGTGGCCCAGAATGGTGGACGGAAAGCTAGCCTTGGCCAGATCTTCCGCCGCTGCCGTGACGTTCTCCGCCAGGCGGGAAATGGGCACGCACACGTCAGTCGTGCTTGCCAGGCAACCCGGACGCAGCTGCACCGATGCAAAGTACGCATTGTGGCGCGCCGACCACAGGCGGTTACGGTCTTCCGGGCGTTCCGCCCACTCGAAGTTCTCGCCGCCATGTTCACGCGCCAGTTCCTGCACGATTTCAGCCTGCTCGCGCACGCCCTCAGGGCTGCCATGGAATTCGAAAGCCAACAGCGGCGTTTCGCGCAACGTCAGCTTGCTATGCTGGTTGACCGCACGCACCGAGGCTGCATCCAGGAATTCCACGCGTGCCACTGGCACACCCATCTGCACCGTGTCGATCACGCAGCGTACGGCGTCGTCCAGTGTGCTGAAGTTGCAGATTGCCGCCGACACCGCTTCCGGCAACGGGTACAGGCGCACCGTCACTTCGACGATGATACCCAACGTCCCTTCGCTGCCCACGAAAACGCGGGTCAGGTCGTAACCAGCGGAAGACTTGCGCGCCCGGCCTGCCGTACGCACCACCCTGCCATCGGCCGTTACGACCGTCAACGACACCACGTTTTCGCGCATGGTGCCATAGCGCACGGCATTGGTGCCCGAGGCACGGGTTGCCGTCATGCCACCAATACTGGCGTCGGCTCCCGGGTCGATGGGGAAGAACAGGCCGGTATCGCGCAACTCCTCGTTGAGCTGGCGCCGCAGGACGCCAGGCTGCACGGTAGCGGTCAGGTCGCCTGCATCCACCGACAGGATGCGGTTCATGGCCTGCAGGTTCAGCACCACGCCACCTTGCGCCGCCAATACGTGTCCTTCCAGCGACGAGCCTGCGCCATAGGGAATCAACGGCACGCCAAATTCATTACAGAGCCTGGCGACGAACACGACTTCTTCCGTCGATTCCGCAAACACGACGGCATCCGGCGGCATGACGGGATAAGGAGATTCGTCGCGGCCATGGTGTTCACGCACCGCAGCCGCTTCCGAACAGCGACTGCCGAAGCGTTCACGCAGGCGTTCCATGAAAACGGCAGGGATGGCACGAGGCGCCTGGATGGATTCGATATGGGCATTCATGATGGTTTGTCTTCCTGGCGCGTAAATCGCCGTCACCCTCAGGGCCGGATTTCAGCGCCGTTTATTATCAATAGAGACGCGGCCCAGGCCGCGCAGCCGCACTGCCCGCCGCGCCCGCATTCCGGCCGCCCACGGGCCTGCGCACGGCAGACGCCTGAAAAGCAGCGCGGGGAGGCGCCACGCGCAGGATCTCGTCCAGCGCCTGCGCCTCCCCGCAGGAAACGGGCCCGTTCCGCAGGAATCTTCCCGCGAGGACAGGCTGCGTTTAGGATAGCATTTTTATACCAACACTTCGCGGCGGTCATGCACCGCTGCGGCCAGCTGCTCCAGCACCGCAACAGACTCATCCCAGCCGATGCAGCCGTCGGTAATGCTCTGCCCGTAGACCAGCGGCTTGCCTTCCACCAGGTCCTGGCGGCCGGCCACCAGGTGACTCTCGACCATCACACCGACCAGCCGTCCATCGCCTGCACCGACTTGCGATGCAATATCCGCCACGACCAGCGGCTGGTTTTCCGGTTTTTTGCTGCTGTTGGCATGACTCGCATCTATCATGATGCGCGGGTCCAGACCATTGGCCAGCATCAGCGCACTGGCAGCTTCGACGCTGGCATGGTCGTAGTTGGGCTGCTTGCCGCCACGCAGAATGACATGGCAATCCTCGTTGCCAGCCGTGCGTACGATGGCAGAACGCCCACCTTTGGTCACCGACAGGAAATGGTGGGGCTGCGACGCCGCACGGATGGCATCCAGCGCAATCTTGACGTTGCCATCCGTGCCGTTCTTGAAACCCACCGGGCAAGACAACCCGGACGACAGTTCGCGGTGCACCTGGCTCTCCGTGGTACGAGCGCCGATGGCACCCCAAGCCACCAGGTCGGCGATGTACTGCGGCGTGATCATGTCGAGGAACTCACAACCGGCAGGCATGCCCAGCTCATTGATTTCCAGCAGCAGGCGGCGCGCCAGGCGCAGGCCGGCGTTGATATTGAAACTGCCGTCCAGGCCGGGGTCATTGATCAGTCCCTTCCAGCCTACGGTGGTACGCGGCTTCTCGAAGTACACCCGCATGATGATTTCCAGGCGGTCGGACAGCTGTTCGCGGATGGGCTGCAGGCGGCGGGCATATTCCAGGGCGGCAGCGGGATCATGAATGGAACACGGGCCAATCACGACCACCAGCCGGTCGTCCTCGCCATGCAGAATCCGGTGCACCGCCTGGCGGGCATCATGAACAACAGTGGAAGCTCTTGCCGAACACGGCAATTCGCTGATTACCTCAGCTGGTGTAGCCAGTTCCATGATTTCTTTGATCCGCAGGTCATCGGTATTGTGAGACACGGAGACACTCCTGTTTTAGATAATTTCTGCGCCAACTGCGCCCGACGACATACGAAAAAAAGCCGCCAGACAGTGCTGGCGGCTTTTTCAGGGAAACGGGTAGAAAACCTCAGGTACGACGCGTCCCTTCCTCCGCCAGCGGCATCGGAAAATAGTACGCAAAATAAAATCGTGCATTGAGGATGTTCATGTAATTCATGGTAGCACAAAAAATTCCGCCGTCACGCCTCATTTTCAGGCTATGCATTAGTTTTCTTTAAACGTGGCGAAAATACAAACACGGCGGCCTGGCCGCCATGTTTGTCATATGCGGGTGCCAGCCACACCGCTGCAGGCAAGGTTCAGGCGGTGCCGCCCACGGTCAGGCCATCCATGCGCAAGGTCGGCATGCCCACGCCGACCGGCACGCTCTGCCCTTCCTTGCCACAGGTTCCCACACCACCATCGAGCGCCATGTCGTTGCCGATCAGACTGATACGGTTCATGGCATCCGGGCCGTTGCCGATCAGCGTCGCGCCCTTGACCGGATACGTCACCTTGCCGTCTTCGATCATGTAGGCCTCGGACGCGGAAAAGACAAATTTCCCGCTGGTGATATCCACCTGCCCGCCGCCGAAATTGACCGCATACAGGCCTTTCTTCACCGAAGCGATGATTTCCTCGGGCGGCGTCTGTCCGCCCAGCATGTAAGTATTGGTCATGCGCGGCATGGGCAGATAGGCATAGGATTCCCGCCTGCCGTTGCCGGTAAGCGGCACATCCATCAATCGCGCATTGAGCGAATCCTGCATATAGCCGCGCAGGATGCCATCCTCGATCAGCACATTGTGCTGCGTGGCGTTGCCTTCGTCATCAACATTGAGCGAACCACGCCGCCCTTCAAGCGTACCGTCATCCACGACTGTCACGCCCTTTGAGGCAACGCGCTCGCCGACGCGGCCGGCAAAGACGCTGGAACCCTTGCGGTTGAAGTCACCTTCCAGGCCATGGCCGACTGCCTCGTGCAGCAGGATACCGGGCCAGCCCGGCCCCATGACCACAGTCATTTCCCCGGCGGGCGCGGGCCGCGCCTCAAGGTTGACCAGCGCCTCATGCACCGCGCGTTCCACATAGCCCTGCAGGATGGCATCGGTGAAGTAGGACAGGCCGGCGCGGCCACCGCCGCCACCATGGCCCATTTCCCGGCGGCCGTTCTGTTCGGCAATCACGCTGACGGACAGACGCACCAGCGGCCGGACGTCGGCCACCAGCCGGCCATCGCTGCCGGCCACCAGGATCACATCATGTTCCGCCCCCAGGCTTGCCATGACCTGTATGACGCGCGGATCGCGGCTGCGGGCCATGCGCTCGACGCGTTCCAGCAGCGCCACCTTGTCCGGTGCATCCAGGGTCAGCAAAGGGTCCAAAGACGGATACAGCGCCCGACCCACCGGCGCATCACCGGCAAGCACCTGCTGCCGTCCCGCTCCACGGCGGGCAATGCCGCGGACCGTGCGCGCCGACGCCAGCAAGGCCTCGGCCGACAGGTGATCGGAATAGGCAAATGCGGTCTTCTCACCCGCGATGGCGCGTACGCCCACACCTTGCTCGATGGAGAAGCTGCCGCTCTTGACCACGCCTTCTTCCAGGCTCCAGCCCTCGCTGCGGGTGTGCTGGAAGTACAGGTCGGCATAATCGACGCGGTGCGTGAAAATCTCACCCAGCGCGCGCGCCAGGTGGCTTTCGTCCAGGCCCCAGGGGTCCAGCAGGACGGCCCTGGCGGTATTGAGGGCATCCAGCCCGGGATCAATTCGTTTCATAGACTCTTCAACAATTAATTGGGCCGCCGGAACCGTCACCCGCACGGGCAGCGGCTCGTTTCCCGGCAGCCAGCACCGGCGGAATCAGAGCACGCGATGGCGCAATGCAGGCAGGTCGGTGCGTATGCTGGCGATGCGTGCCGGGTCGACGACGCCGCTGACCACACCCGGCCCTTCTTCCAGTACGTCGACAATCTCGCCCCAGGGGTCGATCAGCATTGCGTGCCCCCAGGTGCGCCGGCCGCTGGCATGGCGTCCGCCCTGCGCCGGCGCCAGCACATAGCATTGGTTCTCGACGGCGCGCGCGCGCAGCAGCAGCTCCCAGTGGGCCTTGCCGGTCGTATAGGTGAAGGCCGCAGGCACCAGCAACAGGCTGACGCTGCCCATGGCCCGGTACATTTCCGGAAAGCGCAGATCGTAACAGGTCGAAAGCCCGACCCGCCCGCAAGGCGTATCGAACGTGCGGACTTCGCTACCGGCGCGAATCACGCGGGATTCATCGTAAGACTCCTGGCCGCGAGTGAAACTGAACAGGTGGATTTTGTCGTAGCGCTGCACGCGCTGGCCATCCGGCCCGTACACCAGCTGGGCATTGAACAGCCGGCCCGCATCACCGCTTGCCAGCGGAATGGTGCCGCCAGCCAGCCAGATGCCATGGCGGCGCGCCTGCGCCGACAGGAATTCCTGCAAGGGGCCGGCGCCATCCGTTTCGATGATGGCGAGTTTGTCCTCGTCCTTCAGGCCGATCAGGCAGAAATATTCCGGCAGGGCCACCAGCCGCGCGCCGCCAGCGACCGCCTGGGCAATCAAGGCCTCGGCCTGCGCCAGATTTTCCTGTACGTCCGGTGTGGACACCATTTGTATGCCTGCCACCGGCAAGGCTGAATCAGCCGCCAATGCTTGCGCCGCGAGTTCCGACATGCAGTTTCCCCTGGATAACGCGATAGCCGGCAGGCACACGATGCCTGCCGCCTGCTGCCAGCGTTCATCCACGCCGGCGCATCGACAGGATCGTAGCAGGTTTCACCCAGGCGCTTCAGTCGCTCAATTGATAATTCACGCGCCGCACCTGGCCGTTATTACCAGGGAAATGATCGAAGACCGCCCTGAAGAGATAAGGTGCGACTTCCAGGCTTTCGGAATCCCCGGCCCCCACATGCTCGGCTGTCGAGCGATACACTTCTTTGCCTTCGTTGTCCTGGTCCTGGATCGTTACCGTCAGGCGGTATTCCTTGGCGGCCACCGGGCGCGTCACCCATTCGGGCGGTCCGCCCCAATAACCATAGCCGTAGCCATAGAAACGTGGCCGGAACCCGGGCGGCCCCATGCCCCACCAGATCGGTTCCTCGACCAGTGCCGTCACCGGCTTGATCTGGTAACTGAAGCCTGCCAGGAAGCGCGCCGGCGCGCCATCTCTGGCCTCGACCAGACCCGTTGCCCCGAGCGCGGCGCGCAGCATGTCTTCATAGGAAGAATATTCGAGGTTGCCGCGGCTCTGTTCGGGTGTGTCTATCCGGTAGGTCTGGCCTTCATAGCTGTCCGACCACTGCTGGAAGCTGGTCACGCGCGCCGAGATGCTGGACGCGCAGCCTGCCAGCATGAAGACGGTCAGGCCCAGGCCCAAGCGCCAGCCGGGCCAGCGCCCCCTGTGCGAGATTCCTGTTGTCCGGGACATGAGATACCTCCTGGCGATCGTAAGTCGTAAGCCTGGCTGAATATTCTATTGCTAAGACTGTCCCGCGCCCGAAAAGTTTTGTGCCGGCGGTTTTGTTCCTGTTTTCATGGGTTTCCGCACGCCTTGCCGCTGGGCCGGCGCGCAGCCCGGAACAGGCTTCAGTCCAACCGGCACAGTTCTCCGGTGCGGACGACTACAATGTAGCCGTCCAATCTCGAGCATGATGACATCGCTATGCGCCACGCCAGTCCGACCACAATCCTGCGCCAGGATTATCAAGCCTATCCGTTCCAGATTCCGTCGATCGAACTCGAATTCGACCTGGCAGCTGAAACCACCCGGGTCATCTCCCGCCTGCACGTGCAGCGCAAGCCAGATGCGCCTGCCCAGGCTGCCTTGGTGCTGGACGGCGAAGCACTGACGCTGCAATCCATCCATGTCGACGGCCAACTGCTCGACGCCAGCCGCTACCAGGTGGACGATGCCAGCGGCACGCTGCGCATCGACGGCCTGCCCGCCGATGCACAGGTACAGATCACCAGCCTGTGCCGCCCGGCGCAGAACACCACGCTGATGGGTCTTTACGTGTCTGGTGCCAGCCTGTTCACCCAGTGCGAAGCCGAAGGCTTTCGCCGCATTACCTGGTTTGCCGACCGCCCCGATGTCATGTCGCGCTATCGCGTCACGCTGCGCGCGAGCCAGGCCGATTATCCGCTGCTGCTTTCCAATGGCAACCTGATCGAAACCACTACGCTGGATGGCGGACGGCACCAGGCCGTCTGGGAAGACCCCCATCCCAAGCCCTGCTATCTGTTCGCTCTGGTTGCCGGTCAATTCGATTGCCGTGAAAGCCGGCTGCGTACCCGCAGCGGACGGGAAGCGCTGCTGCAGGTCTATGCCGACCCCGGTTCGGGCACGCAGACCGCCTGGGCCCTGGAATCACTGGAACGTTCCGTGCGCTGGGACGAGCAACGTTTCGGCCTGGAACTGGACCTGGACCGCTTCATGATCGTCGCCGCCCGCGACTTCAACATGGGCGCCATGGAAAACAAGGGCCTGAACGTTTTCAACGCAGCCTATGTGCTGGCAGACCCGCAGACAGCAACGGACGCCAACTACCGCGCCATCGAGGCCGTCATCGGCCATGAATACTTCCACAACTGGACAGGCAACCGCGTCACCTGCCGCGACTGGTTCCAGCTGAGCCTCAAGGAAGGGCTGACGGTCTTCCGCGACCAGGAATTCACCGCCGACATGATGGCTGCCGGCCTGGATGCCGAAGCAGCCGCCAGCGCCCGCACCATCAAGCGCATCGACGACGTAACCGTGCTGCGTGCCGCGCAGTTCCCGGAAGATGCCGGCCCGATGGCGCACCCCATTCGCCCTGACAGCTACCAGGAAATCGGCAACTTCTATACCGCCACCGTCTACGAGAAAGGCGCCGAAGTCATCCGCATGCAGCACACGCTGCTGGGCGAAGCCGGCTTCCAGGAAGGCATACGCGAATATTTCCGGCGCCATGACGGCCAGGCCGTCACCTGCGACGATTTCGTCAATGCAATGGAATCGGTCTACAAGCGCCTGCACTCCGGCAAGGACCTCGCCGTCTTCCGCCGCTGGTACGAGCAAGCCGGCACGCCGCGTGTGCGCGTCGAACTGGATTACGACGCCGCCACGCGCTCGTGCGTGGTCACGCTGTCGCAAAGCAACCCGCCGGTAGGCGTGGAAAAGGAACGCGGCGCGGATTTCATCAAAGCCCCGCTGCACATTCCGTTCGCCATCGGCTTCATCGCGGCCGACGGCCAGGCGCTGACACCCGTGCTCAACGGCCAGCAAGCCGATACCTTCCTGCTCGAACTCACCGAGGCACGCCAGCAGTGGCGCTTCGAGAACATGGCCTCGGCCCCGACGCCGTCGCTGCTGCGCAACTTCTCCGCCCCCGTCATCGTCGATTACGACTGGCAGGATGCCGACCTGGCATTGCTCTCGGCCCACGACGGCAACCCCTTCGCCCGCTGGGAAGCCGGCCAGGAACTGGCCGCCCGCCAGGTGCTGGCCAATGCGGCACGCCTGCGCGGTGGCGAACCAATGCACGCAGACCCGGTATTCGTCGACGCCTGGCGCGCCCAATTGAGCGCCCCCGGCCTGGACGCCGGCTACCGCGCCCGTGCCCTGGCGCTGCCTTCCGAAAAAGCGCTGGCGCAGCGTATGGAAAAAATGGACCCGCCGGCAATCGCTGCCGCACGCGACTTCCTGCGCGCCGAACTGGGCCGCACCCTGACGCCGCTGTGGCGCGCCGCCTACGACGCCAATGAGGTCGCCGGCCCCTATTCGCCCGACGCTCCTTCTGCCGGCAAGCGCGCGCTGCGCAACCTGGCGCTGGCCTACCTGCTGGCAGGCCAGGCCGAAGGCGCGCGCGAGCTGGCGCTGGCGCAATACGATGCCGCCAGCAACATGACCGACGGCCTGGCGGCGCTGACCGCCCTGGTCAATGACAGCCGGGATGCGGCCACCGAGCAACGCCTGGCCGCGTTTTACGAAACCTGGAAGCATGACCCGCTGGTGGTGGACAAATGGTTCGCCCTGCAAGCCAGTTCACGCGCCACCGACGTCGCCGCCGCCCGGCGCCTGCTGACTCATCCGGCCTTCACGCTGCGCAACCCGAACCGGGCCCGCTCGCTGGTCTTCCAGTTCTGCCTGAACAACCCGGCCGGCCTGCATCAGGCCGATGGCGCAGGCTACGCATTCTGGACCGAGCAAGTCCTGGCACTGGATGCCATCAACCCGGAAATCGCCGCCCGCCTGGCGCGTGCGCTGGACAACTGGGCCGCCCATGCCCCGGCGCTCAGCGCCCCGATGCGCGCCGCCATCGAACGCGTGCGCGCGCACCAGCCGTTGTCGCGCAACGTCGACGAGATCACCGCCAAGGCCCTGGCCCTTTGAATCCCCATTTCCTGTTTTTTCACTATTTTCTGGAACAACATGTCCCGTAAAACCCTGACTCAATACATGATCGAGCAGCAGCGCGACCACCAGTGCGTGCCCGAAGCGCTGCGCCAGCTCGTCGAAACCGTCGGCCGCGCCTGCAAGAGCATCGCCCACTCCGTGGGCAAGGGTGCGCTGGGCGGCGTGCTCGGCAGCCTGGAAAGCGAAAATGTCCAGGGCGAAGTGCAGAAGAAGCTGGATGTCATGTCCAACGACATCCTGATCGAAGCCAACGAATGGGGCGGCTGCCTGGCCGCCATGGCATCCGAGGAAATGGATACGATCCGCAAGATCCCCAGCCATTATCCGAAGGGTGAATACCTGCTGCTGTTCGATCCGCTGGACGGTTCGTCCAACATCGACGTCAACGTGTCCATCGGCACCATTTTCTCCATCCTGAAGACGGAACACGCAGGCCAGGACGCCACTGAAGCCGACTTCCTGCAACCCGGCAAGCAGCAGGTCGCCGCCGGCTACGCTGTCTACGGCCCGCAGACACTGCTGGTGCTGACCTTCGGCCATGGCGTGGTCGGTTTCACGCTGGACCGCGATATCGGCGCCTGGGTACTGACGCATGACAACATCCAGATCCCGGCAGACACCAAGGAATTTGCCATCAACATGTCGAACCAGCGCCATTGGGATGCCCCCGTCAAGCGCTATATCGACGAGTGCCTGGCCGGCGAAAACGGCGTGCGCGGCAAGAACTTCAATATGCGCTGGGTAGCGTCCATGGTGGCCGATGTGCACCGCATCCTGATGCGTGGCGGCATTTTCATGTACCCCTGGGATGCCCGCGAACCGTCCAAGCCCGGCAAGCTGCGCCTGATGTACGAAGCCAACCCGATGGGCTTCCTGGTCGAACAGGCCGGTGGCGCCGCCATTGATGGCCGCCAGCGAATTCTTGATGTACAGCCCACCCAACTGCACCAGCGCGTGAGCGTGGTGCTGGGTTCGCGCAATGAAGTCGAGCGCGTCGGCCAGTACCACCAGGAAGCGGACGCAGCAAAACGCTGATCCCGTCCGGCCGCCCCGGGTTGGCATTTGCCCGCCCCCCCCCATGCGGCCTTCGCCCGGCCAGCCCATCCGGCTGAACGAGGCATAGCGGAAAACGGCCCGCCCGATCATGAGAAACCGGGCGGGCCGTTTGGCGTTCACCGCAAGCTCAAGCGGCGCACTTACTGTGGTGTGACGCTCCAGACGCCTTCGGCGCTTTGCGCTACCTTCACATTGAAGACCGGTATCGGTGAATTATTACCACTATTTCCGCGGACTTCGCCCACCGGCAGGCGACGCGTCAGCAATTCCCCATCCTTGGCAGAGGACAATTGCACCGTGGCGGTACGTCCTGCAGCACGCGCATAATTATTGATGCCAATCTGGTATACGCCCGCCTGCAACACGTTCGCATCGCAACTGGCATAGTAGTGTTCCGGCCCATAGGCAATGACGTTGTCGGTATCCAGATAACCGCTCTGGCCGGGCCGGCTGGCATAATAGACATGCGCGCCTTGTGGTTCGAAGGTGTGCAGGTCGACATCACCTTCGCCATCCCAGGTCAGCGTCACGGTAAAGAAACCAGTTTCACCGACCGTCGTCGGCGTCTGAAGCTCACCCAGTGCCTTTTGCATCTGCGCCTGAACCTGGCCGCGTGCAGCACGCGTGCCGTCCAGATAGGTTTCGATCAGCTTGTGACCGGAAGCGTCTACCTTGGAAAACGGAATATTCAGGTTGGCGGCAGGCGTATTGCCAGCCACAGCCCGCAAGCCGCCGATGACCAGGTCGATATCCACCGTGGTGTATTCGCCATTGAGCGTCGGCGCCGCCGTGGCGATATGCACCACCTTGGCGCTGGCCGTGGAACCGCTGACCCTGACGGCTTCGTCATAGGCCTTGTTGACGAACAGATTCCCCTGGGAATGGGCCACCAGCAGCAACTTCTTGCGTTCCGTCACCAGCCCCTGGATGCGCGCGTTGTGACGGATGTAATCCGCCTCCGTGGGCGGCGTGGATGCCATGCCGGCCAGCAACGAGACCATCTTGGCCTTCACGGTGTCGCGCCAGGCCTGGTAGGCGTCGCCGAACGCCTGGTGGCTATCCTTCAGGCGTTCCCACAGCGAAGACTCGCCAGCGCCGCTCAGTGTGCTCCAGAAATACTCCCAGCGTTGCGCGAACACCCCGTCGATTTCCTCGGAACGCTGGATGAAAACTTCTGCAACATCTTCCAGGCTCGTGACATCCGGGCGATCGGCCAGCTTGCCGGAGGTGTTGTAGAACAGTTCGGACGTCACGCGCTCGCCATCATGGCTGTCGCCGGCCAGCAGCATCAGCCGCTCCATGCCGTGCGCGGCTTCGGTCGGATCGTTCCAGACACCGTTGAAAAAGCCCAGCACATAACCGCTGGTTTCGCACAGGCTGGCGGGTTCCTGTTGCGCCAGTGCGGGCTGCACGGCCGCCAGCGAAAGCGTGGCCGCAGCGGCCAGGCCAGCCGCGAACGAACGATAGGAACGCGCCAGGGGAAAGGGAGCAAACCCGAACCGCTTATTCATCGCCGCACCCATTGCCGTCAGGAGATTTCATGACATAGCCGTTGACGGCTTCCATGTAGCGCATATAGGCGCGGGCACGCGTTTCCGTGTTGGCCGTACGGTCGCGCAGGCCGGTCACGGTATTTTCGCCTGCCAGCACATCCGCTTCGCGGCGTACCACACACTTCACGCCAGCCATCTGCTGGGACACCACCTGGCGCAGCGCAGGTTCGTCGGCGACGTCAACCAGCAAAGCCTTCTGATTGGCAGCGGCCAGCTGCATCAGCGCCTGTTTCTGCGTCTCGTTGGCGGGCAGCTGCGTCACCCAGGCCTGGATGTCATCACGCACGCCATTGTCATCGGCATCCACGCCAGCCAGGCTGTCGCTGCGGTCCAGCGCGGGCAAGGTGCCATCCCGCTCCAGTGCTTCGATGCTCGCTGCCGGCGTATTGTCTTCAGGGGGAGTGCTGCCGCCGTCCGAGCCGCCTGAATCATCCCCGCCGCCGCAGGCCGCCAGGGTCAGGCTCAAACAAAACGGCGCAAGCCACGACTTGCGCAAGGAAACATTCATTATGTGTCGCTCCATGGAAGCATGCCTGCCCCGGCAGCGGCCTTGCGGGCACGCTGCCAAGGCCAGCTGCGGAAAAAGAAACCTGCCCGGCCGGACGCCGTCCACCTGGAACGGCGCCTCGCCCTGGGCAGGTATTCAAAAAATCCGCTGAATTCTAGTCTGGCAGGAGCTAAACAAATTATTTCCATTGTGTCTGGGCGTAGCCGAGCGGTTACGCCCAGACATCACGGCAGCAATATCGTCGCGCCGGTGGTTTCGCGCCGCTGCAGGGCATCCTGCGCCCGTCCGGCCTCGGCCAACGGCGCTCGCCGAGAAATCTGCGCCGCGAGCTTGCCAGCCAGAACCAGTTCGAACAGCTCATCCGCCGCGGCCTGAAGGGCTTCAGTCGTGGCAATGTGCGTCGCCAGCGTAGGCCGCGTCACATAAAGCGACCCCTTGGCTGCCAGGATGCCAAGGTTGACACCCGTCACCGGGCCGGAGGCATTGCCGAAACTGACCATCAGGCCACGCGGCGCCAGGCAATCCAGGGAATCCTCCCAGGTATCCTTGCCCACCCCGTCATACACCACCGGTACCTTGCGTCCTTCGGTCAGTTCCAGCACGCGGTGCACGATGTTTTCCCGCGAATAGTCGATCACCTGCCAGGCCCCTGCCGCCAGCGCGCGCTCGGCTTTCTCGGGGCTGGAGACCGTGCCGATCAGCTTGACCCCGAGCGCCCTGGCCCACTGGCAGGCCAATAACCCCACACCGCCGGCAGCGGCGTGGAACAAAATGGTTTCCCCGGCCTGCAGCCGATACGTCTGGCGGAACAGATACTGCACGGTCAGTCCCTTGAGCATCAGCGCTGCGGCTTCCTCATCGCTGACGCCCGCCGGTACCTTGACCAGGCGACCGGCCTCCATATTACGTACGCTTGCATAGGCACCCAGCTCGCTCTGACCATAGGCCACCCTGTCGCCCGGCGCCAAGCGGGTCACGCCTTCGCCGACTGCAATCACCTCGCCGGCTGCCTCATAGCCCAGGCCATGCGGCAGCGGCTGCTGGTACAGGCCGGTACGAAAATAGATGTCTATGAAATTCAGCCCGACCGCAGTCTGCCTCAGAGTGACCTCGCCCGGGGCGGGCGGTGGCACGTCGATATCCACCCATTCCAGCACTTCCGGACCGCCGTAACGGCGTATGCGCATTGCCTTGGCCTGTGTACTCATGTCGTTGCTCCTGTCGGGGGATGAACAAACCTGCGGCTGGCGCCAGCATGATCCACGCTGGCAGGCTCGCGCGCCGCCCTGGTTTCGTGCAATCATTTTAGGGCCGGCCCGAACGATCTCCCTCTATTCCCCTGCATCATTCATGACCTCTCGCCGCCACGCCTCTCCGGTCTTCCGGCCCGCATCCCCTGCAACCGCCAGGCTGTGCGCCCACCTGGCCGCCCTGCTATTCGGCCTGAGTGCAATCTTCGGCGCGCTGATCCATGCGGATGCCGTCACCATTACCTTCGGGCGCGCACTGTTCGCCTGTCTCGCCCTTGCCGCCTTTGCCTGCTGGCGTGGCCATGGACTGCATCAGCGCATGGCCCCCCGCCAGTTCGCCCTGCTCATGATCACAGGAATCTTGCTGGCGCTGCACTGGATCACTTTCTTCATCTCCGTAAAAACCGGTGGCGTCGCCATGGCCACCCTGGGCTTCGCCAGCTTTCCTGCATTCATCGCGCTGCTGGACCGTTGGCTCTTCCGCGAGCGCATCGGCCGCAGCGAAAGCCTGTTGCTGGTGCTGGTCAGCGCCGGTCTGGTGCTGGTGACGCCTGCCTTCCAGGCCTCCGACCAGGGCACCATCGGCCTGCTCTGGGGCGTGGCATCGGGTTTCTCGTTCGCCCTGCTGGCTGCCGCCAACCGCCGCGCCGTGCACGGCTTGCCCGCGATACAGGTGGCGTTCTGGCAGAACACGACCGTAGCGCTGGTCCTGGCGCCATTCGCCTCATGGGGACTGATGCGACTCGACGGGCTGGACTGGCTGAACCTGGCCTTGCTGGGCATTTTGTGCACCGGGCTCGCGCATGGTCTGTTCGTGGCCAGCCTGCGCGGACTGAGCGCACGCGGCAGCGGCATGATTATTGCGCTGGAGCCCGTCTATGCCATCGCCGGCGCCTGGTGGCTATTTGGCGCCCAACCTACGGGGCGGATGCTGGCGGGCGCGGCGCTGATCGTCAGCGCCATCGTGCTGGCCGCACGCAACAAGGCGGCGGCACCAGCCGAGACAGCCGAACCACCGCCAGCTCCCTGACTTGATGCCGGCCCTGCCACGGCTTCAGCGCCGCTTGGACCCCATCAGCGAACCCAGAATGCCGCGCACCAGGGAATTGCCCATGGAACGTGCCGTGCTTTTCACTACGCTCTGGACCACCCCATCGCGCTTGCCGCCACGCGGCCCCGTCGAACCAAACAGCAACTCATTGACGGCCTTGAGCATGGGATTGCCGCCATCATCCTGCTGCGGCTCGGCAGCCGGGCTGGCCGCCTTGCCCGCTGGCGCCGCCGGCGTCCCTGCGACAGAGGTCACGGCCCGCGCAGCCAGGATCTCGTAGGCGGATTCCCGGTCAACCGCCTGACCGTAGCGCAGGTCCATTTGCGATGCCTGGCGCAGCGCTTGCCGTTGCATCACAGGAATGGGACCAATTTGCGAGCCCGGCGCACATATCCAGGCACGTTGCGTCACGCCTGGACTGCCCTGCTCATCCAGCAGTGATACCAGGGCCTCGCCCACGGCCAGTTCGGTAATCGCAGCGGTGATATCCAGGCCGGGATTCGGCCGCATGGTCTCGGCCGCCGTGCGCACTGCCTTTTGGTCGCGCGGCGTGAAAGCGCGCAAGGCATGCTGCACACGGTTCCCCAACTGCCCCAGTACCGTTTCCGGAATATCGGCCGGGTTCTGCGTCACGAAGTACACCCCGACGCCCTTGGAGCGGATCAGGCGCACGACCTGCTCGATTTTTTCCAGCAGCGCCGCCGGCGCATCGTTGAACAACAGGTGGGCCTCATCAAAAAAGAACACCAGCCGCGGCCTGTCTAGATCCCCGACCTCGGGCAAGCGCTCGAACAGTTCGGCCAGCAGCCACAGCAGGAAGACGGAATACAGACGGGGAGACTGCATCAGCCGGTCTGCGGCCAGGATATTGACCACGCCACGCCCCTGCGCATCCGTGCGCATCAGGTCCGCGATATCCAGCATGGGCTCGCCGAAAAACTGGTCCGCCCCCTGGCTTTCCAGGGTGAGCAGGGCCCGCTGGATCGCCCCCACCGACGCGCTGGACACATTGCCGTAGCGCGTACGCAGTTCCGCCGCCCTATCTGCCACGTTCTGCAACATGGACCGCAGGTCCTTCATGTCCAGCAACAACAGCCCTTCGTCATCGGCCACCCGGAACACCAGCGACAGCACGCCTTCCTGGGTCGCATTGAGATTGAGCATGCGCGACAGCAGCATCGGCCCCATATCGGAGATGGTGGCGCGCACGGGATGGCCCTGCTCACCGAACACATCCCAAAGCTCCACCGGGCAGGCGCCCCATTGGGGCTGCGGCAAACCCAGCTTTTCCAGGCGCGCCAGCAGCTTGGGCGAGGCCTCCCCGGCCTGAGCCAGGCCGGTCAGGTCACCTTTGACGTCGGCCATGAATACCGGCGTGCCCAGCCGCGAGAAGGACTCGGCAAGCACTTGCAGGGTGACGGTCTTCCCGGTACCGGTGGCCCCGGTAATGCAGCCATGGCGATTGGCCAGCGCAGGCAGCAGATGGACGTCCGTTCCGGCATTGCGGGCAACGAGAATGGGGTCGGCGCTCATGGTTTCTTCCCGGGAAGCAAATAAAACGCAGTTTAGGGCTTTCACACCCGTATCGCAGCCGACTTTCCCGTCTTTGACACAGGCGCAACTCATTTTCCGCATGCCTGGCCCAGGCGCGACGAGGTTTTCAATGACCCGGAACCGGGGACGCTGCTATCATTCGCCGGTTTTTCATCTCATGCGCCGCCATCCGTCCGGTACCTCCCCAGCGGTACCGGACGGATGGCAATGCTCGTTTAGCCGTGACAACAAGCAGCCAATCTGCCTCATCCCAGACATCCTCTCCGCCCAGCGGCGGCCTGAAGAGGGAACTCAAAGCCCGGCACCTGTCCATGATCGCCATCGGCGGCTCCATCGGCACCGGCCTGTTCGTCGCATCAGGCGCGACGATCTCCCAGGCGGGCCCGGGCGGCGCGCTGCTGTCCTACGTGCTGATCGGCCTGATGGTCTATTTTCTGATGACCAGCCTGGGCGAGCTTGCAGCCTGCATGCCGGTATCCGGGTCCTTCGCCACCTATGGCGCACGTTACGTCGATGACGGTTTCGGATTCGCGCTGGGCTGGAACTACTGGTACAACTGGGCCGTCACGATTGCCGTCGACCTGGTCGCCGCCCAGTTGGTCATGGCCTATTGGTTTCCGGACGTCCCTGGCGTCATCTGGAGCGCGCTGTTCCTCTGCCTGCTGTTCGCCCTCAATTACCAATCGGTGCGCGGCTTTGCTGAAGCCGAGTACTGGTTCGCCGCCATCAAGGTGGTGACGGTGCTGTTCTTCATCGGCGCCGGCTTCCTGATGGTGCTGGGCATTCTCAAGGGCGGCGAGCACAGCGGTCTGGCCAACTGGACAATCGGCGACGCACCATTCGCAGGCGGCGTCGCCACCATGATAGGCGTGGCCATGGTGGTCGGGTTTTCCTTCCAGGGCACCGAGCTGATCGGCATCGCCGCCGGCGAATCGGAAGACCCGGCGCGCAACATTCCCCGGGCGGTGCGCAAGGTTTTCTGGCGCATTCTGCTGTTCTACGTCCTGGCGATTTTCGTCATCAGCCTGCTGATCCCCTACACCGACCCGCAATTGCTGCGCAACGAAGTGTCGGACATCAGCGTCAGCCCCTTTACCCTGGTCTTTGAAAAGGCCGGCCTGCTCTCGGCAGCGGCAGTCATGAACGCAGTGATCCTGACTTCCGTGCTGTCGGCCGGCAACTCGGGCATGTATGCATCCACCCGGATGCTGTACAACCTGGCGCTGGAAGGCAAGGCGCCACGCATCTTCGCCCGCCTGTCGGTCAACGGCGTCCCGCGCTACGCACTGCTGGCCACCGCCGCCGTGGCCGCACTGTGCTTCCTGGCCTCCATTTTCAGTCCGAGCGCGATCTATATCTGGCTGCTCAATGCCTCTGGCATGACCGGCTTCATTGCCTGGCTGGGCATTGCCATCAGCCACTACCGCTTCCGGCGGGGCTATATGCACCAGGGCCGCGACCTGAACCTGCTGCCCTACCGCGCCGGCCTGTTCCCCTTCGGCCCTATCTTTGCCTTCGTGCTGTGCCTGATCATCACGCTG
The DNA here is from genome assembly GCF_048595715.1 of Kerstersia gyiorum. NCBI lineage: Bacteria > Pseudomonadati > Pseudomonadota > Betaproteobacteria > Burkholderiales > Alcaligenaceae > Kerstersia > Kerstersia gyiorum. The sequence continues at coordinate 1,152,189 of NZ_CP169556.1, read as the reverse complement.
GGACAGAACTATGAAGCCTTCCTCAATGACCAGATCGACTGGCTGGGCGTGGTCGCCACCTATATTGGCCTGCCGCTGTTCCTGCTGATCTGGCTGGGCTACCGGCTGGTCAAGGGCGGCCGCTTCGTGCGGCTCGATGAGATGACCTTCCCCGATTCGCTGTCGGGGCCGGTACCGCGCCGGCCCGGGAAGTAATGGCAGCCACGCCCAATGCCGGACAGTTGCCTGCCCGACGGCGTCTCCCGGCGCATTTCCCTGACGCCGCAGGAGCGATTCTCCCCCTGCGGCGTCAAGCAAGCTAAAATCCCGGTTCTTTCCGTTTTTTTCCTTTATTTCAGAGCACTATGGCCGGACACAGCAAGTGGGCTAACATCCAGCACCGCAAAGGGCGTCAGGACGCCAAGCGCGGCAAGATCTGGACCAAGATCATCCGTGAAATCACTGTCGCCGCGCGAGCCGGCGGCCCTGACCCGGCCACCAACCCCCGCTTGCGCCTGGCCTGGGACAAGGCCACCGACGTCAACATGCCCAAGGACAACATCCAGCGCGCCATCACGCGCGGGGCTGGCGGCGCCGATGGCGCCAACTACGAGGAAATCCGCTACGAAGGCTACGGCATCGGCGGCGCGGCCGTCATCGTAGACGCCATGACCGACAACCGTACCCGTACGGTCGCCGAAGTCCGCCACGCTTTCGCCAAGAACGGTGGCAATCTGGGCCAGGAAGGCTCGGTGGCCTTCATGTTCAAGCACTGCGGCCAGTTCATCTTCGCGCCCGGCACCTCTGAAGACCAGGTAATGGAAGTTGCACTGGAAGCCGGCGCCGAGGACATCCAGACCGATGACGAAGGCGTGATCGAAGTCATCACCGCCCCAGGCGACTACGCTGCCGTGCGCGATGCCTTGCTGGCAGCCAGCCTGACGCCGGAAGTCGACGGCATCATCATGAAAGCCCTCAACGAAACCGAGCTGACCGGCGAAGATGCCGTCAAAATGCAAAAACTGCTGGATGCGCTGGAAGCCCTGGACGATGTCCAGGAAGTTTTCACCACCGCAGTCCTGGACGAAACCGAATAAGGCCGTCCACTCGCGCGGCCGCCCATGCGGCCGCCTGCAGAACAAGAAACAGCCTGCGCCCGGCAACGGGCGCAGGCCTTGGCAGCATCCTCCACGCTGGTCGTGGCAACCACCCTACTGATTCAAACAATGAAACTCTTGGTCATCGGCTCGGGCGGCCGCGAACATGCCCTGGCATGGCGCCTGGCGCAATCTGAACGCGTCCACAAGGTCTATGTCGCTCCTGGCAACGGCGGTACCGCACTCGCCCGCAACCTGGAAAACGTGGATATCACGGATCCCGAGCAGTTGGCCGATTTCGCCCAGCGCGAACAGATCGCGCTGACGGTGGTGGGCCCGGAGGCGCCCCTGGCGGCCGGCGTGGTCGACGTGTTCCGCGCCCGCAAGCTGAAGATCTTCGGCGCCACCAAGGCCGCTGCCCAGCTGGAAAGCTCCAAGGACTACGCCAAGGCCTTCCTGTTCCGCCACAACATTCCGACGGCGGCCTACCAGACCTTCACCGACCCGGCCCAGGCGCATGCCTATATTGAGGCCCAGGGCGCACCCATCGTCATCAAGGCCGACGGCCTGGCGGCGGGCAAGGGCGTGGTCGTGGCGGAAACCCTGGAACAGGCCCACGAAGCCGTGGACGCCATGCTGGGCGACGGTTCGCTGGGCGCGGCCGGCGCCCGCGTCGTCATCGAGGAATTCCTGCAAGGCGAGGAAGCCAGCTTCATCGTCATGGTCGATGGCCGCAACGTGCTCGCCCTGGCCACCAGCCAGGACCACAAGCGCCTGGGCGACGGCGATACCGGCCCGAATACGGGCGGCATGGGCGCCTACTCGCCCGCGCCGGTCGTAACACCGGAAATGCACCATCGCATCATGCGCGAAGTGATCCTGCCCACCGTGCAGGGTATGGCGCGCGACGGCATCCCCTACACCGGCTTCCTGTATGCCGGCCTGATGATCGCCCCGGGCGACGATCCGGCCCGCCCGATCAAGGTGCTGGAGTTCAATTGCCGCATGGGCGACCCGGAAACTCAGCCCATCATGATGAGGATCAAAAGCGATTTCGTCGATGTCCTCGAAAATGCTGTGGAAGGTACGCTCGACCAGGCGGAAATCACCTGGGATAGGCGCACGGCTATCGGCGTCGTGCTGGCAGCGGCCAACTATCCCGGCGAACCCCGCCGGGGCGACGCCGTTACCGGCCTGCCGGCTGACAATTCCGATGTCATGGTGTTCCATGCCGGAACTCGCTACGACGGCCAGGATGTCCTGACCAACGGCGGCCGCGTACTGTGCGTTACAGCCCTGGGAGATTCGCTGCGCATTGCCCGCGATCTGGCCTATGACACCGTGGAGCGCGTCCATTTCAACGGACGCCAATACCGCACGGACATCGGCTGGCGCGCGTTCAAGCGCGGATCGGGCGCGGCCTGACCCCTACCACTTCCCGCAGGAGCCGCACAATGCCGTCCATTCCCCTGTCCTCAGCCAGGCAATACTTCCTCGACCTGCAGCAACGCATCGTCACAGGCCTGGAACAAGTCAGCAATGAATCATTCCGCGAAGACCGCTGGGACCGCGAGGAAGGCGGCGGCGGCATCTCCCGGCTGATCGAGGGCGGGGAGTTCCTGGAACGCGGCGGTGTGCTGTTCAGCCACGTCCAGGGCGCGACCCTGCCGCCCTCGGCCAGCGCCCACCGCCGCGAGCTGGCCGGCCGCCCCTGGGAAGCCATGGGTATTTCCATGGTGCTGCACCCGCGCAACCCCTATGTGCCGACCACGCACATGAACGTGCGCCTGTTCGTGGCCAAGGCCCGGCCCGGCATAGACGACAGCGACCGCTACTGGTTCGGCGGCGGGCTGGACCTCACGCCCTACTACGCCTACGAAGAAGACGCCCGGCATTTCCACCAGACCTGCCACGACGCGCTGGCGCCATTCGGCGACGAATACTATCCGCGCTTCAAGGGCTGGTGCGATGAATACTTCTATCTCAAGCACCGCAAGGAAACGCGCGGGATCGGCGGTATTTTCTTCGACGACCTGGACGTGCCCGACTTCGACAGCAGCTTTGCGCTGACACGTTCCGTGGGCGACTGTTTCCTGCAGGCCTACCTGCCCATCGTCGAACGCCGCATCGGCCAGGAATACGGCCAGCGCGAGCGCGACTTCCAGGCCTACCGGCGTGGCCGCTACGTGGAATTCAACCTCGTCTTCGACCGGGGCACGCTGTTCGGCCTGCAATCCGGCGGACGCACGGAGTCCATCCTGCTGTCCATGCCCCCTATGGCCCAGTGGCGCTATGACTGGCAGCCGGAACCCGGCACGCCGGAAGCGCGGCTGTACGAGTTCCTGACCCCCAGGGATTGGATTTGATCACACCCGTTCACGCCGTTCCTTCTGAACCGCTGCCGCGCATCGGCCTGCTGGGCGGCAGTTTCGACCCCATCCACCTGGCCCACATTGCCCTGGCGCAGGCGGCCTTGTCGCACCTGCAGCTGACCGGCGTACAGTTCATTCCGGCGGCGCAGCCCTGGCAGCGCCGGCCGCTCCAGGCCAGCGCCGACCAGCGGCTGGACATGCTGCGGCTGGCCCTGGCAGGCCAGGAACGGCTCTCCATCAATACCGCCGAGCTGGATCGCGGCGGCCCGACCTACACCATAGATACCGTGCGGCAGTTGCCGCAGGACAGCCGCTACGTGTGGCTGTTGGGCACCGATCAGCTTGCCAACTTCTGCACCTGGCACGACTGGCAGGAGATCGTCGCCCGCGTCGATCTTGCCGTAGCCCAGCGCCCCGGCTCCAGCCTCCAGGCACCGCCAGCGTTGGCCGAATGGCTGACCGCACATGGCCGCCAGCTGGAAGAAATCCCCTTCGAACCCCGCCAGGTATCGGCTTCCGATATCCGGGCACGCCAGGCACACGGCGACTCGCTGCACGGTCTGGTCGCACCTGCCGTGGCGAGCTACATCGACGCCCACGGGCTGTACCGGGACGCCGGTTCCGCCTGAAGCGCCGGCGCTCCGCACGCAGGCAGGCGCAGCTTCCCGGCATAATTCCCGTAAAACGCCTCTTTCCCGCAGCCACGCTGCATCTGATCGCGCTATATTTCCCGCATGGATATACAAAAACTGCAACGCGCCGTGCTTGACGCGCTGGAAGACGTCAAGGCACAGGACATCAAGGTATTCAATACCACCCACCTGACCGGCCTGTTCGACCGTGTCATCATCACCTCCGCCTCCTCCAACCGCCAAACCCGTGCGCTGGCCAAGAGCGTCGGCGACTGCGCCCGGGAACTCGGCATTCCCGTCCTGGCCGAAGAAGGCCTGGAAACGGGCGAATGGGTGCTGGTGGACCTGGGCGACATCGTCGTCCACATCATGCAACCCGCAATCCGCCAGTACTACAACCTGGAAGAAATCTGGGGCGACAAGCCGGTGCAGGTCAAACTGCTGCCGGAATCCACGCGTCCGGTACCCATCGCTCCCATCCAGCAGCGCCCGGGCCTGGACCAGGACGCCTGAGCCCTTCCCTGCCACCAGCGCCGTTCCGGGATAATCCGCGAATGGCGCCCCTCTTTTCGCGCAGCGCCCGCGCCGCTGCGACGCCATCGCCGTGAAACTACACATCCTCGCCGTAGGCCAGCGCATGCCGGACTGGATAGAAACCGGCTGGAACGAATATGCCAAGCGCATGCCGGCGGACTTTCCGCTGGTGCTGCGGGAAATCAAGCCTGAGCCGCGCAGCGGCGGCAAGACGCCGGCACAAATGATGGAAGCAGAAGCGCGCCGCATCGAGGCCGCCCTGCCGCCGCAATGCACACTGGTCATCCTGGATGAGCACGGCCGCGACTACACCACGATGAAGCTGTCCCAGGCCATGCAGGACTGGCGCCAGGAAGGCCGTGACGTCGCCTTCATCATCGGCGGGCCGGATGGCCTGGATGCCAGCCTCAAGCAGCGCGGCCACCTGGCCCTGAGACTGTCGTCGCTGACCTTGCCGCATCCATTCGTGCGGGTCATGCTGGCCGAACAGCTCTACCGTGCCTGGACCATCCTGCAGAACCACCCCTATCACCGCAGCTGAAATCCAGCTCCAGGCCATCGCCATGACCGCCACACCCTCAGCCTCCCGCCTGCCACTCTACCTGGCCTCCGCCAGCCCCAGGCGCGCCGAACTGCTGGGCCAGATCGGCCTGGCCCACAGCGTGCTGCGCGTGCCGTCGCCACCTGGCGAAGACGAACCCCGGCTCGCCAATGAAAGCGCGCGCGAGTACGCCCGGCGTACCACGCTGGAAAAAACCCGGCGTGCGGTGGACTGGGTGCAGCAGCAAAGCCTGCCCCCAGGCCTGATCCTGTGCGCCGACACGTCTGTCGCGCTGGGTGAAGAGATACTCGGCAAGCCAGCCGACGCCGACGATGCCGCACGCATCCTGCACCGCCTGTCCGGCACGCGCCATGAGGTGCGTACCTGGGTGGCGCTGTACGACCCAGCCAACGGCCAGACACATGAACGCGAATCCGTATCGCTGGTCTGGATGAAGTCCCTGAGCGATACCGAAATCCAGGCCTATTGCCGCAGCGGCGAACCACAAGGCAAGGCGGGTGCCTATGGCATCCAGGGCCTGGCATCGGTTTTCATCGAACGGCTGGACGGCAGCTACAGCGGCGTCATGGGTCTGCCGCTGCATGAGACGGCGGAACTGCTGCGTCTCACAGGCCACCCGGTGCTGGGCTGAACGCCCCCGGCCATGTTCGAATTCATCACCCTGCCGCCGGAAGTCACGCACGCCTTTGCCATCGTGCTCGTCATCGCCAGTTTTTTCACTTCGGCGCTGACTTCCGCCATGGGACTGGGCGGTGGCGTGGCAATGCTGGCCATCATGGCCGCAGGCCTGCCCGTCAGCAGCGTACTGCCGGCACACGGCATCGTCCAGATGGGCTCCAACCTGGGCCGCACAGTCATCCAGCGCCAGTACGTTATCTGGCCGCTGGTGCTCTGGTTTTCGATCGGCAGTGTCATCGGCATCGCGTTGGGCAGCCCTGTCGCTGCGTATATTCCTGAACGCGGCGCCAAGCTGCTGCTGGCCGTGTTCATCCTGTGGGCCGTGTTCGGCAAGAAACCGCCGCCCAGCCCGCCCGGCAAGCCCTATCTGATCGCTGGCGGGGCCCTGACGAGCTTCGCCACCATGATCGTCGGCGCCACCGGGCCGCTAGTCGCCGCGCTCCTGGCCGCAATCGGCTTGACCAAGCAACGCCTGGTTGCCACCCATGCCACCTGCCTGAGCATCCAGCACGGACTGAAAATCCTGGCGTTCGGCGTCCTCGGCTTCGCCTATGCCCAGTGGGCCTTCCTGCTGGCCTGCATGATTGCCAGCGGGGTGCTGGGAACCTATGCCGGCACGCGCCTGCTCGACAACATGCCGGAGCGCTATTTCCGGCTGGGCTTTCGCATCACCATGGCCTTGCTGTGCGCGCAGATGCTCTGGCAAGCCCTGGCGCCCTGAGACACTCAAGCTCTGCTGCCCCTTTAGTCCCTGACGCAGCGCCCAGATACCCATCCCACCAGAAGGCCTGCGCCGCTCATGCCACCACGCTGCGTTCATCGACACTGCCGGGCAACACGATGCTGCCATCGCGCAGCGCACGGATCAGCGAATACGGCGTCGCGCAGATATGGGCTTCCAGCGCCAACGCGGCTCGCGCGTCCTCGCCGGCCATTGCCAGTTCGAAAATCCCCTTGTGTTCCAGGTGCACGTCGCGCGTCATGCCCGGCAATTGCATGGCAAAGCAGCGATAGCGCTCGCCATGGCGCGTCAGCAGGCGCAACACGCGGCGCGTCCAGGGAGACTCATGGCCGGCCAGCAAGGCATCGTGAAAGCGCGCATTCAGCACTTCCCACTGGCGTCGGCGCGCCATGGTCAGGGGTTGCTCGAATTCCGACATGGCCTCGAAACTGGCTTCCAGCGCCTTGCGCCAGGCCATATCGCCGTGACGGATGGCCAGCCGCAAGGCATGGGTTTCGATATGAACACGCAAGCGGGTCAGATCTTCCAGGTCTTCCAGCGCGATGGGCGACACGCGAAAGCCGCGCTGCCCTTCCGCCGTCACCAGCGCATCGCTGACCAGGCGAGTCAGGGCTTCGCGCAGCGTGCCGGCGCTGACGCCATACTGGCCGCGCAGGTGGTCAATGCGCAGCTTGCTGCCCGGCTGCAGGTGCCCTTCGATGATATCGGCGCGCAGCCTGGCATAGGTCTGTTCCGTCAGGGTGCGCAGCTCATCGTCCCCTTCACCGCATTCCAGCGCAGCGGACAGTTGCGCCATGAACGATCGCTTCGACATGGCTATTCCTCTCCCTTGCCGCGAATGCGGGACAGACGGTAGCTGAGCTGCGGCCGCGTCATTTTCAGCGCCCGCGCCGCAGCTGCCATATTGCCGCCTGCCTGCGCCAATGCCTCCTGCAGCAGCAGGCTTTCCAGATCATCCAGGCCCAGGCCCTGCTTCTGCAACAGGTAGTACACGCCGCTGGCGCTCTGCAGGCTGCCCGGCTGCGACAGCGTCGCAGCGTCACCCTCGCTGGTTTCATCGTCGGCCGAAGCCAGTTGGCCCGACGCCGCCAAATGATCCGTCAGCGGCATATCTAGCGACGGGAACAGCGTACCGGCGTCGATAGGCTGTTCCGGCGGCGTCAGGATGACGCCGCGCTCTATCAGGTTGGACAGCTCCCGCACATTGCCTGGCCAGTCGTGGTTGCACAGGGCCGCCATGGCTGGGCCGGTAAAGCCCGCCACGCGCTTGCCGTGCAAGGTACAGTACTGCTCCAGCATATGCCGCGCCAGCAGGGGAATGTCGTCCAGGCGTTCGCACAGCGAAGGTATCTGTATCGGGTAGATATTCAGGCGATACAGCAGATCCCGGCGGAATGTGCCAGTCTCCACCGCCTTTTCCAGGTCCACGTTGGTGGCCGCAACCACGCGCACGTTGACCTTGCGCACTTCCGTGCCTCCCAGTTTCTCGATTTCACCCTGCTGCAACACGCGCAGCAGCTTGGCCTGGGCCGCCAGGGGCAGTTCCCCGAGTTCATCCAGGAACAAGGTGCCGCCATCGGCCCGCTCGAAACGCCCGAGCCGGGTCTGCACGGCGCCGGTATAGGCCCCCTTTTCAACACCGAACAGTTCGCTTTCGATCAGATCGGCAGGCAAGGCGGCGCAATTGATGGCCACGAATGGCTGCTCGGCACGGTCGCTCATGGCGTGCAGCGCGCGGGCAAACTGTTCCTTGCCCACGCCTGTCGGCCCGGTCAGCAGCACCGTCACCTGGGTCGGCGCAGCCCGTTGCAGCAACATGAAAGCGCGCTCGAACGCCGGCGACTGGCCGACCAGCTGGCTGCGATGGCGGTTCTGGTCCAGCTGACCCCGCAAGGCCTCGACCTCCTGGCGCAGGGCCGTCACGGTTTCCTGAACCGATACCGGCCCGGCATCGGGTTCGTCGCGCTGCGCTGCTGGCCATTCATGCAGGAAACGGCCTTCGATCTGGCAATGCGCATGCCCGCAGGCCGTACATCGAACCTCCTTGAACAGCACGGGCTGCTGGAAAAACGCCGTCGAGTATCCCGAGGCATACCCCAGTTGCATCCAACAGGCCGGGTCATCTTGCTGCCCATATTCCTGCATGTGCGCTTCAGCTTCCCAGCTGTACGACCAATTGAACACAGCATGGAAATGGCGCCGCACCGGATCGGCATGCGGTTGGTAATCGAATACCAGGGGTTCGACCTGCACCGCACCTTCCAGCATGTGCAATTGCGGGCCGATGGCAAAGGCCTCGAACACGCTCTGGTCGGGGCGCACCTGGCGGGCGAGCAAGCCGTCCTGCTCGCCCGCCGAATACCCGGCGCGCGTCAACAGGGTCCTGGCCTGCTCCAGCCCGAAACTCTGGATGATTTCCTTGCGCATCGCACGCAGGGTATTCACATGCATCAACAGCATGCGCTGGCCGGCCAGCCAGATCCGGCCATCCATGCGGGAAAAGCGCAGCAACCTGCGCAGGTCCCGGTCGGATGGGAAAACAGGGGTGTTGGATTCGGGCATGTCTCGTTTTTTATCGATATTTATGCGCCTGATTATCGGGTTTTGATGATCCCGTGCATCCTGCTGTTTTCCCTGATGCGGAATTCGTTCATTGCCGCCGGATGAATTCATCATCTCATCATGATGCAGTGCAATGAGCCGAAAATCAGCGACGATCAAATAAATATGATTCTCTTTACGCCCCCTGAAAACAGGGGGTCGGCTCTGTTTTTTTAAGGGCTTTCCCTGGTTTTATCGATATTCCTGCGAGCTGGCACGCTTATTGCAAGTAGGCCTGTACAGACAGCCGAAAAGGAAAAATCGCCATGAGTGCCCTGACGACAGACGACACCTCCATCCCGTTGCCCGCCGTTGACCTGAGCAAACGCTATGTCAGGGTCACTGGCCAGCGTGACAACGGGTTCATCGAATTCGAATTTTCCGTGGGCTGGCAGGAACTGGTCGTCGAACTGATCCTGATGCCCCCCGACTTCAAGGCCTTCTGCGAAGCCAACCACGTGGAGATGCTGCCGCCGCACGAAGAAGGGCACGAGGACGGACACGAAGACTGAAGCATCCATGCAGCCATACCGACAACAACAGGAGACTAGGCATGAACATTGATTTACAGGCACGGGAAATACAGCCCCTGCGCCAGACCTTCGACCGCGTGCAAGCCTATACCGGCGACAAGCCCGCGTCGCGTTACCTGGAAGCCATCCTGAGCACGCAGCCCACGGAGAACTTCCACTACCGCGCCACCTGGGAGCCCGAGTACGAACTGTTCGACCAGCGCCGCACGGCGATCCGCATGGCGGACTGGAATTCGCTGCGCGACCCCCGGCAGTTCTACTACGCCACCTGGACCATGGCGCGCGCCCGCCAGCAGGAAGCCATGGATGCCAACTACCAGTTCGTGGAATCGCGCGAGCTGCTCGACATGATGCCTGATGCCCTGCGCGCCAACGTGGCCGCCACGCTGATGCCGCTGCGCCACGTCGCCTGGGGCGGCAACATGAACAATTGCAGCATCTGTAGCCGCAGCTATGGCACAGCGTTTTCCGCGCCGGTGCTGATGCACGCCATGGACCACCTGGGCGCCGCGCAATACCTGACGCGCCTGGGCCTGCTGATGGGTGCGGAAACGACGCTGCTGGACGCAGGCAAGGCCGACTGGCTGGATGCCCCGGCCTGGCAGCCGCTGCGCCGCTTCCTGGAGGATTCCTTCGTCGTCATGGACCCGGTCGAGCTGTTCGTACTGCAGAACGTCGTCCTCGACGGCCTGCTCTACCCGCTCATCTACGGCCAGTACATCGACGGCTATGTGTCCCAGCGCGGCGGTACGCCGCTGGCCATGCTGACGGTCTTCATGCCCGAATGGCACAAGGAATCGGCCCGCTGGACCGACGCCCTGCTCAAGGTCATGGCGGCGGAATCCCCCGAAAACAAGGCACAGCTGCAGGAATGGCTGGCCCGCCACGGTGCCCGTGCCCAGGAAGTCCTGGCGCCGGTTGCCCAGCTTGCCATGCAGGACGATGGAGCCGCCGCCTTGCGCGCCGCCAGTGAAGAACTGCATACCCGCATGGCCAAGATCGGCCTCGCCCTGAACTGACCCGGGATCACCGCCATGACCAGCACGACCTCCAATGTATTCATCGCCTTCCAGGCCAATGAAGAATCCCGCCCGGTGGTGGATGCCATCCTGCAGGACAACCCCCAAGCCAGTGCCGTCTACTCGCCCGGCCTGGTGAAGATCGACGCCCCGGGCCGCCTGAGCATCCAGCGCGCCACGATCGAAGAGCATACGGGCCAGCCGTACGACCTGCAGCAGCTGCACGTCAACCTCGTCACCCTGTCGGGCAACATCGACGAGGACGACGACCAATTGACCCTGAGCTGGGGCGCCTGAGCCTCCCTGCCAAGAACAGACAGAAACGGAGACAAGATATGGATACCAGAGTCACACGCAAGAAGCTCGGCCTGAAAGAGCGCTACGCCACCATGACCCGCGGCCTGGGCTGGGAAACCAGCTACCAGCCCATGGACAAGGTGTTTCCCTATGACAAGTTCGAAGGCATCAAGATCCACGACTGGGACAAATGGGAAGACCCCTTCCGCCTGACCATGGACGCCTACTGGAAATACCAGGGCGAAAAGGAAAAGAAGCTCTATGCCGTGATCGAGGCCTTTGCCCAGAACAACGGCCAGCTGAGCGTCTCTGACGCCCGCTACATCAATGCGCTCAAGCTGTTCATCCAGGGCGTGACGCCGCTGGAGTACTACGCTTATCGCGGCTTTGCCCACCTGGGCCGCCACTTCACCGGCGAAGGCGCGCGCGTGGCCACGCAGATGCAGGCCATTGACGAACTGCGCCACTTCCAGACCGAAACGCACGCGCTGTCGCACTACAACAAGTACTTCAACGGCATGCACAACTCGAACCAGTGGTTCGACCGTGTCTGGTACCTGTCCGTGCCCAAGTCTTTCTTCGAGGATGCGCTGACTTCCGGCCCCTTCGAGTTCCTGACCGCCATCAGCTTCTCGTTCGAGTATGTGCTGACCAATCTGCTGTTCGTGCCCTTCATGTCCGGCGCGGCGCACAACGGCGACCTGTCCACCGTGACCTTCGGCTTCTCGGCGCAATCGGATGAATCCCGCCACATGACGCTGGGCATCGAGTGCATCAAGTTCATGCTGGAGCAGGACCCGGCCAACGTGCCCATCGTGCAGGGCTGGATCGACAAATGGTTCTGGCGCGGCTACCGCGTGCTGACGCTGGTCGCCATGATGCAGGACTACATGCTGCCCAAGCGCGTCATGAGCTGGAAGGAAGCCTGGGAAATGTACGGCGAAGCCAACGGCGGCGCGCTGTTCCGCGACCTGGCGCGCTATGGCATCCGCGAACCGCTGGGCTGGAAGCAGGCCATGGAGGAGAAGGACCACCTGAGCCACCAGGCATGGAATATCTTCTACAACTACTGCGGCGCCGCAGCCATGCACACCTGGGTGCCCGAAGACGAGGAACTGGACTGGCTGTCGCAGAAGTACCCCGATACTTTCGACAAGCTCTACCGTCCGCGCCTGCTGCATTACCGCAAGCTGCAACAGGAAGGCAAGCGCTTCTACAACAACGCGCTGCCCATGCTGTGCAATACCTGCCAGATTCCGATGGCCTTCACCGAACCCGGCGACCCGACGGCAATCTGCTATCGCGAAAGCACCTATCTGGGCCAGAAGTTCCACTTCTGCAGCGACGGCTGCAAGCAGGTCTTCGACCACGAACCGCAGAAATTCATCCAGTCCTGGCTGCCGGTGCACCAGATCTACCAGGGCAATTGCTTCAAGCCCGATGTCGATCCAACCGCCGAAGGCTTCGATCCGCTGGCCGCCGTGCTGGATTGGTACGGCATCCAGCCGGGCGTGGACAACATGGAATTCGACGGTTCGCCCGACCAGAAGAACTTTGCCAGCTGGACTGGCCGCAGCGTTTGAACAGGAGACACGCCATGACTTTGCGCACGCTCGCCCCGTATGACTTCCCGGCACGAGACACGGAGGACCGCTTCCCGGCGCCACTGCTGTACATCGGCTGGGATGGCCACCTGTCCTTCTGCTCGCCGGTCTGCCTGCCGGTGCCGCCCGACACGCCGTTCGCGGCGCTGCGCGACAGCATTCTGCCAACCATTTACAGCCAGCACCCGGACTTCGCCCTGATCGACTGGGACAAGGTCGAGTGGCTGAAATCCGGCCAGCCCTGGCAGCCGGACGCCGCGCGCAGCCTGGCCGACAACGGCATCGGCCACAAGGATGTGATCCGCTTTCGCACACCTGGGCTGACGGGGATCGCCGGCAGCCACAGCTAAGCGACGCGCAGACAGTACAGGAGAAGCAAACATGAGCTATCAGCTGACGATAGAACCCCTGGGCGCCACCATCGACGTGGAGGAAGGCCAGACCTTGCTGGATGCCGCTTTACGCCAGGGCATCTACATCCCGCATGCGTGCGGACACGGTCTGTGCGGAACCTGCAAGGTCGAAGTCGCCGAAGGGGACATAGATCATGGCAACGCCAACCCGTTCGCACTGATGGACTTCGAGCGCGACGAAGGCAAAACCCTGGCCTGCTGCGCGACCCTGGAATCCGACGCCGTGATCGAGGCGGACATCGACGAAGACCCGGACGCGCGCATCATCCCGGTACGCGACTTCGCCGGCACGGTGACCCGCATCGAAACCCTCACGCCCACCATCAAGGCCATTCACCTGAAACTCGATACACCGATCGAGTTCCAGGCTGGCCAGTATGTCCAGGTTCACATCCCCGGCATCGAGGGCACCCGCGCCTTCTCGATCGCCAATCCGCCCGGCGCCGATGGCCAGGCCACGGAAATCGAGCTCAACGTGCGTCGTATTCCCGGCGGCGCCGGCACCACCTGGCTGCACGAAAGCCTGGAGGAAGGCCAGCAGCTCGATGTCAGCGGCCCCTACGGACGTTTCTTCGTGCGCCGCTCGGCCGCCATGCCGATGCTGTTCATGGCGGGCGGATCCGGCCTGTCCAGCCCGCGCTCCATGATTCTGGAGTTGCTGGAAAGCGGCTGCGACCATCCCATCACCCTGGTCTATGGCCAGCGCAACCGGGCCGAGCTGTACTACGACCAGGAATTCCGGGAACTGGCGCAGCGCTATCCCAACTTCGAATATGTGGCCGCGCTGTCCGACGAACCGGAGGACTCCGGCTGGGACGGCCCGCGCGGCTTCGTGCACGACGTTGCGCAGCATCACCTGGCCGGTGATTTTTCCGGACGCAAGGCCTATCTGTGCGGCCCGCCGCCCATGATAGAAGCCTGTATCGGCACCCTGATGAAAGGCCGGCTGTTCGAACGCGACATCTATACCGAGAAATTCCTCTCGGCGGCGGACGCCAACAACGTCCGCAGCGCGCTGTTCAAACGCATCTAGGCCGATATCGAATCTTGGGATGCATGGAAACGCGGAACATACCGCGCCATGCAGCAACGGAAGGAGACACGCATATGTTGCCGCTGACACCCTGCCAGAAAGTGCCGGTCCGCGTCGTGCAATCGGACGAGACCTACCAATGCTCGCTGGAAGAAAGCCTGCTCAAGGGCATGCTGAAGCTCGGCCGCAAGGGCATTCCGGTGGGCTGCGTCAGCGGCGGCTGCGGCGTCTGCAAGGTCAGGATCATAGAAGGCAGCGTGCGGGCACTGGGCCCGGTCAGCCGGGCGCATGTCAGCCAGGAAGAAGAAGCCCAGGGCTACACGCTGGCCTGCCGCGTGGCGCCGCTGGAAGCCGTGGTGCTGGAAGTCAGCCCGCTGCTGCGCAAGCCCTTCTGCCGCCCGCCATGCCAGACGCCGGGAACGTGCCCCCCTGCGGACGGCGGTCCCGCTCCCACGACGCCCGCCACGGCCGGCCAGCCCCAGGTGACAGCTCCCCCCGTTATTGAATCGCAGGACCGCGCCGCTTTGGCGTTGTCCTGACATGGCCGTGAACGGCCAGACCAGGCAGTGAACCGGGGCCCGGCCCCGGACCCAACCAGAAAGACAAGGAGACAGACTATGAGCAGCCCCGTATTACGCATCGGCCACGCCAGCCTGAAAGTCATGGATATGCAGGCGGCCATCCACCACTACCAGGACGTACTGGGCCTGCAAGTGGTGCACCAGGACGACGCCGGCCACGTGTACCTGAAATGCTGGGACGAGTGGGACAAGTTCTCGCTGATCCTCACCCAGGCGGACCAGGGCGGCCTCAACCACCTGGCCTACAAAGTCCGCAATGACGCCGTACTCGACGAACTGCAGGCCCGCATCGAGAACTGGGGCCTGAGCACGACCATGATTCCGGCAGGCGCCTTGCCCTTCACCGGCCGCCAGCTGCAATTCCACCTGCCCAGCGGCCACGACCTGCGCCTGTACGCCGACAAGGAATTCGCCGGCACGGGCGTAGGCTCGCTGAACCCCGACCCCTGGCCCGATGGCCTGAAGGGCTGCGGCGTGCACTGGCTGGACCACTGTTTGCTGATGTGCGAGCTGAACCCGGAGGCAGGCATCAACACGGTGGAAGCCAATACGCGCTTCATGCAGGAAGTCCTGGGCTTCTTCACGACCGAACAGGTACTGGCCGGCCCGGACAACAGCATCCAGGCCGCGACCTGGATGGCCTGCACCACGACGCCGCACGACATCGCCTTCGTGGGCGGCCCGACCAGCGGCCTGCACCATATCGCCTACTTCCTGGATTCCTGGCATGACGTGCTGAAGTCGGCCGACATCATGGCCAAGAACAAGGTGCGTATCGACGTGGCGCCCACGCGTCATGGCATCACGCGCGGCGAGACGATCTATTTCTTCGACCCCAGCGGCAACCGCAATGAAACCTTTGCGGGCCTGGGCTACCTGGCCCAGCCAGATCGTCCGGTGACCACCTGGACCGAAGACATGCTCGGCAGCGGGATTTTCTACCACACCGGCGACCTCGTGCCTTCGTTCACCGACGTCTATACCTGATCTGCCGGGCCGTATCCCGCCCCCGGCCACACGCCTGGCTGCGGGACGCTGCCCGTAGCCAGGCAGCTTTTCCTACCGCCTGCCGCTGTACGGCAGGCTGATTGACACCCCAGCAAGGAGACTGGCATGAGCACGCCCCCCATTGCGGGCCTCGCAACTGAAGCCGCCGCCCGCGCCGGCCTCACCGTGGCGCGCACCGCGCTGAGCGCCCGCGCCATCTGGGTGATGACCGATGCCGCCCTGCGGCAAGCCGAGGCCCTGGGCATAGAGGTCAATATCGCGGTCGCCGATGCGGCTGGCCTGCTGGTCGGCTTCATCCGCCAGCCCGGCGCTCCCCTGCACTCCATCGACATCGCCATTGACAAGGCCTATACCTCTGCCAGCTTCGGGCTGGCCACCGGGCAGTGGCCCGAAGCCCTGCAATCGCATTCACCTGCCGTGCGCGACGGCCTGCTGCGCCGGCCGCGCTTCGTGGCCTTCGGCGGCGGCCTGCCCATCGAGATCGACAGCCAGCGCCTGGGCGGCATCGGCGTCTCTGGCGGCAGCGAAGCCCAGGACGAAATCATCGCCGGGGCCGGGCTCGCAGCACTGGCCCAGGAATACTAACCCCGCCTGCGGCGCGGCCGCAGCAACTCGGCAACAGGAACATCAGCCATGACCCAGAAACAGATTCTCAACTTCATTGACGGCCAGTACGTGGCGACACAGAAACACTTCGCCAAACATTCGCCCCTGGACCACAGCGTCATTGCCCAAGTGCACGAAGCCGGCAAGGCCGAAGTCGACCGCGCCGTGGCCGCTGCCCGCGCCGCGCTGGACGGCCCCTGGGCAAGGATGACGGTGGCCGAGCGCGTCGAGCGCCTGTATGCCGTGGCCGATGGCATCAACCGCCGCTTCGACGAGTTCCTGGCGGCCGAGTGCGCCGATACCGGCAAGCCGCGCAGCATCGCCAGCCACATCGACATCCCTCGTGGCGCGGCCAACTTCAAGATCTTCGCCGACGTCATCAAGAATGTGCCG
Source organism: Kerstersia gyiorum (assembly GCF_048595715.1). NCBI lineage: Bacteria > Pseudomonadati > Pseudomonadota > Betaproteobacteria > Burkholderiales > Alcaligenaceae > Kerstersia > Kerstersia gyiorum. The sequence goes on along the minus strand of NZ_CP169556.1, from coordinate 1,135,505 downwards.
ACCGAGTTCTTTGAAATGCAGACGCCGGACGGCCGTGGCGCGATCAACTACGGCTACCGTGGTCCGGTGGGCGTGGTCGGTGTGATCTGTCCGTGGAACCTGCCGCTGCTGCTGATGACCTGGAAAGTCGGCCCGGCGCTGGCCTGCGGCAACACCGTCGTGGTCAAGCCCTCGGAAGAAACCCCGCAAACCGCCGCGCTGCTGGGCGAAGTCATGAACGAAGCCGGCATCCCCCCGGGCGTCTATAACGTGGTGCACGGCTTCGGCCCGGATTCAGCGGGCGAATTCCTGACGACCCACCCACATGTGGATGCCATTACCTTCACCGGCGAAACCCGCACGGGCGAAGTCATCATGAAGGCCGCCGCCAAGGGCGCCCGTCCGGTCAGCATGGAAATGGGCGGCAAGAACGCCGCCATCGTGTTTGCCGACAGCGACTTCGACGCCGCCATCGAGGGCACGCTGCGCTCGGCTTTCGTCAATAGCGGCCAGGTCTGCCTGGGCACCGAGCGCGTGTACGTGGAGCGCCCCCTGTTCGAGCGCTTCGTCGCCGAACTCAAGCGTCAGATTGAAGGCTGGAAGATCGGCCTGCCCGAAGACCCGGACACCAAACTGGGGCCGCTCGTCAGCCGCGAACACCAGCAGAAGGTGTTGTCCTACTATCAGTTGGCGGCCGAAGAAGGCGCAACGGTCGTGACTGGCGGTGGCAAACCGGCCATGGCGGGCGCACTGGCCGACGGCGCCTGGGTGCAGCCGACGATCTGGACCGGGCTGCCGGAAACGGCCCGGGTCATCAAGGAAGAAATTTTCGGTCCGTGCTGCCATATCGCCCCCTTCGACACTGAAGAAGAAGCCCTCAGGCTGGCCAACGACAACGAGTACGGCCTGGCCGCTGCCATCTGGACGCGCGACGTAGCGCGCGCGCACCGCGTGGCGCAACGTATGAAGGTTGGCATTTCCTGGGTCAACAGCTGGTTCCTGCGCGACCTGCGCACGCCGTTTGGCGGCGCCAAGCATTCCGGCATCGGCCGCGAAGGCGGCGTGCATTCGCTGGAGTTCTACACGGAGTTGAAAAATGTCTGCATCAAGCTCTGATACCAATCCGGAGATCGGCCGCAGCGTCATGGCCAGCGGCCTGCGCACCAATGTTCATGACATGGGCTCGGGTGCGCCGGTACTGTTGATCCACGGCTCCGGCCCCGGCGTGTCGGCCTGGGCCAACTGGCGCACGGTCATGCCGACGCTGGCCCAACGTGCCCGCGTCATCGCGCCCGACATGGCCGGCTTCGGCTATAGCGAAGGGCTGGATCTGTCGCTGCCGGGCGTACGCCATGACCTGTTTTCCTGGGTCTGGGTACGACAGGCGCTGGGCGTGCTGGATGCCCTGGGCATCGAACAGGCCGATATCGTCGGCAACTCGTTTGGCGGCGCCCTGGCGCTGGCGCTGGCCATCCGCCACCCGGAGCGGGTACGCCGGCTGGTGCTAATGGGCAGCGTAGGCGTGCCCTTCGCCCTGACTCCCGGCCTGGATTCCGTCTGGGGTTACACGCCCTCGCCGCAAAGCATGCGCCAGGTACTGGATATCTTCGCCCACGACCGCAATCTGGTCAGCGATGAACTGGCCCAACTGCGCTACCAGGCCAGCATCCGCCCCGGCGTGCAGGAAGCCTTCGGTGCCATGTTCCCCGCCCCGCGCCAGCGTTGGGTCGATGCGCTGGCCAGCCACGAAGAGGACATTCGCACCCTGCAGCATGAAACCCTGATCATTCACGGCCGAGAAGACCAGGTCATTCCACTGCAGAACTCGCTCACGCTGTCGCAATGGATTCCACGGTCTCAACTGCATGTGTTCGGGCACTGCGGCCATTGGACCCAGATCGAACATGCAGCGCGCTTTTCCCGTCTGGTAGGAGATTTCCTCGCCGAAGCGGGACAGGCCGAGCCCAAGGCATTGGCAGACCGGCAAACCGCCACGCGCCAGGATACAAAAGAGGCCGCCTGAGCGGCCTGCATAACAGGGCTGTAAGCAACCCTGAATTACCCCGGGCTGGCTGTGCCGGCCCGGTTTTTACTCGCTGTGGCGGCAGAGCCATGAAGCAGCGCTTTGCGCAAACCGTTTCATTTTTTGCTCGCCCATGGCAAGGCCCTAGAAAAAATCCACCAAAACCATAATCAGGGATAACAACAATGATCCACCACAAACCCTACCTGATGCCGCGCCTGCTCGGCCTGGCGCTGGCTGCCTGTGCCATGGCGGCCAGCGCCGCCGACCAGCCGCAACGCCCCAATATCCTTTTGATCGTCGCCGACGACCTCGGTTATTCCGACATCGGTGCCTTCGGCGGGGAAATCGCCACGCCGAATCTCGATGCGCTGGTTCAGGATGGCGTGGCGCTGACCGACTTCTATGCGTCGCCCTTTTGTTCTCCCACCCGTGCCATGCTGATGTCTGGCGCGGATAATCACCAGGTCGGCTTTGGCAGCATGGCCGAACTGCTGACACCGCAACAGCGTAGCCTGCCAGGCTACGAAGGCTACCTGAGCGATCGCGCGCTGCCCTTTCCTGTCGTGCTGCAGGACGCCGGCTACCGCACCTACATGGCCGGTAAATGGCATTTGGGCGTCAAGGAAGAATTTTCACCGCCGCAACGCGGCTTTGATCAGTCCTATGCCCTGATGCACGGCGGCGCCAGCCACTACGACCAGAGCGGCATCATCACGTTTGACGCGGACAAGGCACCCGTCGCCCTGTACCGGGAGAACGGCAAGGAAGTCCAGCTGCCGGACGACTTCTATTCCAGCGAGTTCTTCGCATCGCGCCTGCTGTCCTATATCGACGCCGACCAGCGCAAGGACCAACCCTTCTTTGCCTACCTGGCCTTTACCGCACCGCACTGGCCGCTCCAGGCGCCGGACGAATACATCCGCAAATACGAAGGCCGCTACGACGCCGGCTATGACGTGCTGCGCGAGGAACGCCTGGCACGCATGAAAAAGCTGGGCCTCGTGCCCCAGGACATGCAAGGCTATGTCGGTAACCCGGCCTGGCCGCGCTGGAAAGACTTGAGCCCGGAGCAGCAACGCGTGGAAAGCCGGCGCATGGCCGTCTATGCCGCCATGGTCGAAGCCATGGATGCCCAGATCGGACGGGTCATCGACCATCTGAAGCAAACCGGCCAGTATGACAATACAGTCGTCATTTTCATGTCCGACAACGGTGCGGACGGGAATACCGTGCTGGACGAAGGCGCGACCCGCGCCTGGGCCCACAAGCATCGCGACAACAGCTACGAGAATACCGGCAGGCCGGGCTCTTTCGTGGAATACGGGCCAGGCTGGGCGCAGCTTGGTTCCACCCCGTTCAACCTCTACAAGGCGTTCATGTATGAAGGCGGCATTTCCGTGCCCAGCATCGTGCGCCTGCCTGGCGGCAAACGCCAAGGTGAATTCGTTCGCGCCCCTGCGCACGTGACCGACGTGGCGCCCACCATCCTGGCACTGGCGCAGGTCGAACAGCCCGGCGAGCAATATCGCGGCCGTGATATCGTCCCCATGCAAGGACGCTCCATGGTGGATATGCTGGCCGGCCGCAGCGACAGCGTGCACGATACCTTCCGCCAGGGCTGGGAGCTGAATGGCCGTCGCGCCATGCGCGTGGGCGACTGGAAAATCGTTTACGCCAATGCCCCCTGGGGCAAGGACCGCTGGGAACTGTTCAATATCGCCGCCGACCGCGCCGAACTGAAAGACCTGGCCGCCGAGCACCCGGACAAGCTCAAGGAAATGATTTCGGAGTATGAGCAATATGCCAACCGCAACGGCGTCATGGATTTCGAAGGGCTGGCGTCCCGCCCGGGCTACAGCAACAGCCTGAATTACTACAAGGACCTCGATGAAAGCCTCTGAGCGTCCGGGTAATGGCCTCACGCTGGCGCGCTGCGTACTGGCAGCCGGACTGCTGGCCGGGCTGGCCGGACTGGCCGCCCCTCCGCTGGCGGGGGCCGCCACGCCGCTGCCCGCCCCGGCGCCAGCGCATGATTGCCTGGCCTACAGCGGCATTCCCGACGGTTTCGGCCCTGCCACGGACAAAGCACCCAACCGTGCCGGCCTGGTTGCCATTCCCGGCGGCCGCTTCCTGATGGGTGCCGACGACGGCTACCCTGAAGAAAAACCGGTGCATCCGGTGGCCGTGGCCGGTTTTTTCATAGATCGCCATGAAGTGACCAATGCCCAGTTTGCCCGCTTCGTCGCCGCGACCGGCTATGTCACCCGTGCCGAACACGCTCCAGATCTCCCCCACGGCATCCAGGTGCCCGATGCCTACCGCCAACCGGGTTCAGCGGTTTTCGTCCCACCTGCCAGGCCATCAAGCGGGCATGCGGGCGCGGGCCACGACCATGACGACCATGGAACAACCGAGCAGCATGGCGCCTATCAATGGTGGGCCTGGGTTCCCGGTGCAAACTGGCGCCATCCCGGCGGTCCCGACACCGGCATCGAAGGGCTGGAAAACCATCCGGTGGTTCACATCGCCTACGAAGATGCGCAGGCCTATGCCCGCTGGCTGGGGCGCGATCTGCCGACCGAAGCGCAGTGGGAATATGCCGCGCGTGGCGGCCTGGAAGGCGCTACCTACCCCTGGGGAAATACGCCGGAACTGCAAGGCCGCCTGATGGCCAATACCTGGCAAGGCAATTTCCCGGCGCAGAACCTGGTACGTGACGGCTATGCCGGCAGCGCGCCCGTAGGCTGTTTTCCCGCCAACGGCCATGGCCTGTGGGATGCCGTCGGCAATGTCTGGGAATGGACCCGCGACCCCTGGCGCCCCTACCACGACCCGCAGGCTTCCTCAGAACCCCCGGCCCAAGCCCACCTCGCGCCTGGCCGCCAGGCTGCCACACGCGTCATCAAGGGCGGCTCCTTCCTCTGCGCCCCGAATTTTTGCATGCGTTACCGCCCAGCCTCGCGCCAGCCCCAGGAGGCCGCCATGTCCACCATGCACGTGGGCTTTCGCACTGTCCTCAATCTCGAACCTTGACAGCAACAACAGGAACTTAGCCATGGACCAGCAGCAGATCCAGACTCTCGGCGCCGAACTCTACCAGGCCTTGCGCCAGCGCCAGGTCATCGCCCCCTTGACCGAACATCATCCGGACATGAGCATCGAAGATGCCTACGCCGTCCAGCAGGCCATGCAGGCCCTGCGCCTGGCCAGCGGCGAGCGCGTGGTCGGCAAGAAAATCGGCGTAACCAGCCAGGCCGTGATGAACATGCTGGGCGTCTACCAGCCGGACTTCGGTTGGTTGACCGATGGCATGGTCTACAACGAAGGCGAACCCATTGCTGCCGCCAGCCTGATCCAGCCCAAGGCGGAAGGTGAAATCGCCTTTGTGCTGAAGAAAACCCTAAAGGGGCCGGGTATTACCGCTGCCGACGTGCTGGCTGCGACCGAAGGCGTCATGGCCTGCTTCGAAATTGTCGATTCCCGTATCCGCGACTGGAAGATCAAGATCCAGGACACAGTGGCCGACAACGCGTCCTGCGGCGTATTCGTGCTGGGCGACCGCCTGGTCGATGTGCGCGACGTGGATCTATATACCTGCGGCATGGTCCTGGAGAAAAACGGCGAGATCGTGGCAACTGGCGCAGGCGCAGCGGCCCTGGGCCATCCAGCCAATGCCGTGGCCTGGCTGGCCAATACGCTGGGACGCCTGGGCATCGCCCTGGAGGCCGGCGAGGTCATCCTGTCCGGTTCACTGGCAGCCATGGTGCCGGTCCAGGCGGGCGACAACCTGCGCGTCACCATCGGCGGCATCGGCGGTTGCTCGGTCCGTTTCGTTTGAACACCCCATACTGCCGCCCCCTTTTTCCCTGCCTTGCATTACGGCTGCCTGCCGGATCTCCGGCAGGCCATCACTCTGAACATAGAAGGAAGACGACATGGCCCTGAACCCCGAAACCATCGCCCAACTGGCCGAGCACCTGGAAACCTGCCAGCTGGAAGCCCGCGACACGCCAAAGATCACCAATGACCACCCTGACATGGACTGGGATGACGCCTACGCCATCCAGGATGAAATCCTGCGCCGCAAGCTGGCCCGGGGTGCGCGAGTGGTCGGCCTGAAAGCCGGCCTGACCTCTCATGCGAAGATGAAGCAGATGGGCGTGGAAACCCCGGTATTCGGCTTCCTGGTGGACGAGTACAGCGTGCCGGAAGGCGCCGAAATCAAGACCAGCGACCTGATCCACCCGAAGGTCGAGCCGGAAATCGCTTTCGTGCTCAAGCATGCGCTCAAGGGGCCGGGCTGCCATATCGGCGCCGTACTGGCCGCCACCGAATTCGTCCTGCCCGGCATTGAAGTCATAGACAGCCGCTACCGCGATTTCAAGTTCGACCTCAAGAGCGTGGTGGCCGACAACACCTCGGCAGCACGCTTCGTCGTGGGCGGCCAGGCGCTGCGGCCGGACCAGACCGACCTGCGCACGGTCGGCATCGTGCTCGAAAAAAATGGCGAACCGGTCGCGCTGGGCGCAGGCGCAGCAGTGCTGGGCCACCCGGCAGCCGCCATCGCCATGCTGGCCAATCACCTGGGCAAGAAGGGCCAGGAAATCCCTGCGGGCAGCCTGATCCTGTCCGGTGGCGTCACGGAAGCCGTCGCCGTCGCCGCCGGCGATCACGTCTGCCTGCGTGTGCACGGCATGGGCAGCGTCTCGCTGCGCTTTGCCTAAGGCTTCCCGCCCCCTTTCCCCAGTCCGGGGCCGGCCTGCGCCCGCCCCGGGGCTACCGGCCTCAGATGATCTTTCACTCTGACAGGAGATGCCATGCCATTTGCACAAATCCATATTCTCGAAGGCCGCACCGAAGCACAGAAAAAGGCGGTGATCGAGAAAGTCACCCAGGCACTGGTGGAGGCACTCGACGCCCCTGTCGCCAATGTGCGTGTCTGGATTCAGGAAGTCCCCAAGGAAAACTGGGGCATCGCAGGCGTCAGCGCGAAAGAGCTAGGACGCTGATACGCCCCCCGTCCAGTCTGGATTCGGCAAGGACCATCCGGTCCCTGCCTGCGCGACAGGCACACAACCCCGTTCCCTCAGCCTGCAGGAAGCGTCGGCCTTCGAGCAAACATTATTGGCCAGAGCGCCCGCGACGCCTGTCCACCCGCCCCCCACCTTTGTTCAGCCCATTAACAAGCAGGAACGGAAGCTATACGCCCAGATACCGGCTCGCCAGCCCCGCTTCCTGCTGCAGCGCGGCCGGGCTGCCTGACCACACCACCGTGCCCTTCTCTACGATGTAGTGGCGGTCGACCAGCGTAGCCATTTCCGGCAGGTTCTTGTCTATCACCAGAATCGTCTGCCCCTCCGTCTTGAGCTGACGCAGGCATGACCAGATTTCCTGCCGGATCAGCGGTGCCAGGCCTTCGGTCGCCTCATCGAGAATCAGCAAATGCGGGTTGGTCATCAGAGCCCGCCCTACCACCAGCATCTGCTGTTCACCGCCCGACAACGTACGGGCCGACTGCTTGCGCCGTTCCAGCAGGCGAGGAAACAGCGCATAGACCCGCTTCAGATCCCAGCTATCACGCCCCGGTTCGCGCCTGGCCGTCGCCAGCAGGTTTTCTTCCACCGTCAGCGATCCGAACACGCGCCTGCCTTCGGGAACCAGCCCGACGCCCAGACGCGCCACCACGCTGGGTGCCAGGCGCTCCAGTGGTTTGCCACGAAAACTGACCTGGCCGCCACGCGCAGGCAGCATGCCCATCACTGTCTTGACGGTAGTCGTCTTGCCCATGCCGTTGCGGCCGATCAGGGCGATCACCTCGCCCTCGCCAGCCTCGAAAGACATGCCGAACAACACCTGGCTGCCGCCATATCCCCCTGCGAGATCCTGAACCGTCAGCATGTTTCTTCTCCCAGATAAGCAGCGCGAACATCCGGATGCTGGCGCACGGACACTGGATCACCCGTATGGATGATGCGGCCGTAGACCAGCACGCTGACGCGATCAGCCAGCGCAAATACGGCATCCATGTCGTGCTCGACCAGCAGAATGCCGTAATCCTGCTTGATTTCCGCCAGCAGCCGGGTCATGCGCGCCGACTCATCCCCGCCCATGCCAGCCATGGGTTCGTCCAGCAGCAGCAGGCGCGGCTCACGCGCCAGGGCCACGGCCAGTTCCAGCTGACGTTTCTCACCATGCGCCAGGTCGGCGGTACGTGCCAGGGCGCGGTCCGCCAGGCCGACTTTTTCCAGCCAGTGCATGGCACGCTCGTGCATGGCGCCATCGTTACGCGGATTGCGCCACATGCCGAAGCCGCGCGACTTGAGCAGCATGACGGACAGAATCACGTTTTCCAGCGCATTGAACTCCTGACACAGCTCGGTGATCTGGAATGAGCGCCCCAAGCCCTGACGCGCCCTGAGATAAGGCGGCAGGCGCGTGACATCACGCCCCTCGAGTTCGATCACCCCGGCGTCGGGCAGAATTTCGCCGCAGATCTGCGTGATCAGCGTTGATTTTCCCGCTCCGTTGGGGCCGATAATGGCGTGGATCTCCCCCTTGAAGACAGTCAGGTCCACGCCGTTGGTTGCCTTCACGGCATGAAAAGCCTTGTGCAAGCCTGCAATGCACAGCAAGGGGGCGGCGCCATCCTGCCGCTGGTGGTTGTTCTGCTCATTGGCCATTGCGCTTCTCCAGCAGTCGTCCGAACAGCCCGCGCTGCGCCAACAGCACTACCAGTACCAGCAGCGGCCCCATATAGAGCAACCAGTGTTCGGTCACTGCCGACAATGCCTGCTCCAGCCCCAGGAAAACAGCCGCGCCGCCAATCGGCCCCAACAAGGTGCCTACGCCCCCGAGGATCACGATGGCCATGAATTCGCCGGATTTGGTCCAGGCCGCCATATCCGGCGTGACCAGCCCGGAGTAATTGGCCCACAGCACGCCTGCCAGCCCGGTGCCCACCGCCGACAGCACGAACGCCGTCAGCCGATGCGGTACCGGCGCCACGCCGAGGTTCACCGCGCGCCGTTCACTCTGGCGCAGCGCCTGCAGCACCATGCCGAAACGCGAATTGACGATACGTATGCACAGCAGCGTCCAAAGCGCCAACAGGACCAGGCAGACGTAATAGAGTTGCGTGTCGCTGGACAGATCCACGCCCGGCAGATGGTTGCGCTCGTTGAGCAGCAAGCCATCGTCACCGCCATAGACTTGCAGCGACACCAGGATGAAGTAGAACATCTGGCCAAAGGCCAGGGTGATCATGATGAACTGCACGCCCCGCGTACGCAGCGCCAGGTAGCCTGTCACCAGGCCCAGCAATGCGCTGCAGGCCAGGGCCAGCGGCCACACCAGCAAGGCCTCATTGCTGCCCGCCCAACCAAACAGCGGACCGGCCTCGAAGGTATGAAAGGAAATGATGCCGACGACGTAGCCGCCCATGGCAAAGAACATGGCATGGCCGAAACTGATCATGGCGCCATAACCGATGACCAGATCCAGACTGACGGCCACCAGACCGTAGATCAGAAAGCGCGTTGCCAGGTTGACCCAATACGGCGAGCCTATGGTTTCAGCCAGCAGCGGCAACAGGGCCAGGACCAGCAGACCGCCCCAGCCAAACAGGGCCCGCCTGGCGTTGAAGGAATTTTGAATCATGTTTCAGCTCCGCGCCGGGAACAGGCCAGCAGGCTTGATGATGAGAACAATGGCCATCAGCACGTAGATGCTGGCCGAGGCAAAGCCTGCCGCCAGCGGATCAGCGATCGTCGGGGGAAACAGATGCCCCAGCAAGGTCGGCAGATAGGCGCGTCCCAGGCTGTCCACCATGCCTACCAGCAGCGCGCCGGCCAGCGCGCCGCGCACAGAACCGACCCCACCGATCACGATGACCACGAAAGTCGTAATCAGGATGCGCTCGCCCATGCCGATTTCCACTGCCAGCAAGGGCGCGGCCATGACGCCGGCCAGGCCGCACAGCAATGCGCCCAGACCGAACACCAGCGTATAGAGGCGGCGGATATCCACGCCCAGCGCTTCCACCATGCCGTGGTCATCAGCACCGCCCCGGATCAACATGCCGATCCGGGTGCGGTTGACCAGCAGCCATAGTCCCAGGGCCACCAGCGCCCCCACCAGGATGAAGGCCAGGCGGATGACCGGATACTGGAAGCCCGGGCCCAGCGTCACGTATCCCTGCAGGATGTCAGGGATATTCACCAGCGGCGGGCGGCGCCCGAAAATCAGGCTGACCGCCTCGTTGGTGAACAACAGCAACCCGAACGTTGCCAGCACCTGGTACAGGTGGTCACGCTGGTACAGCCTGCGTATCACCAGCACTTCGACGACCAGCCCGTAGATTCCCGCCCCCAGCAGTGCCGCCAGGATGCCGGCAAGGAAAGAGCCGGTATTGGCAATGGCGTAGGCCGCGCAATAGGCCCCCACCATATAGAACGAGCCGTGCGTCAGGTTAACGACCCCCATGATGCCGAAGATCAGGGTCAGCCCGGCTGCCAGCAGGAATAGCATGGCGCCGAACTGCAAGCCGTTGAGCAACTGTTCGAGGAAAAAAGTCATGATGGCATCTTGCAGAGTTTGGCGTAGCTATCCTCGTGATCGGTCATCAGCTTGCGCACGGTACGCGGCGCGAGCTCACCCGAATCCTGGCGGACGATCTGCATCAGGTAGTAGTCCTCGATAGGGTGCTGGTTCACGTTCATGCGGAAGTTGCCGCGCAGTGATTCGAAATCCGCCTTGCGCATGGCTTCGCGGAATTCATCCTTGCGCGACATGTCGCCGTCGACGGCCTTGAGCGCGGTACCCATCAGCTGCGCCGTGTCGTAGGCCTGCATGGCGTAATCGGTCGGCACGCGGCCATATTTTTTCTGGAAGGCTTCGACAAAAGCGCGAGATTGCGGCGTGTCGGTATCCAGCGACCAGATGCCAGTGGTATAGACCCCTTCTGCCGCATCACCCGTCGCCTTGAGCATGTGTGCATCCATGGAGAAGCTGGGAATGATCATCGGGATACTCTTGTTCAACCCTGCCGCCGCATACTGCTTGGCAAAGTTGATGCCGGTGCCGCCGGGATGGAACTGGTAGACGGCGTCCGGCGCAATGGAGCGGATACGCGCCAGTTCGACAGAGAAATCGGACTGGTCGAGCTTGGTGTAGATTTCCGCGGCGATTTCGCCCTGGAAATTTTCCTTGAAGCCGGCGATGGCATCGCGGCCGGCCTGGTAGTTGGGCGCCAGCACCGCCACCTTTTTGTAGCCCAGTTCGTTGGCCGCCACGCCGCCTGCCGAATAGAAGGCATCATTCTGGTAGGACACGACGAAGTAATTGGGGTCGCAGCGCTGGCCAGCGAAGTTCGACGGGCCGGGATTAAGGCTGATGTAGAAGTCGTCGGCCTTGGTCACGCTGGGCACCACGGCCGCCAGCACATTGGAAAAGATGACGCCAGTGAAGATGGGGACGCCGGACTGCACCATGCGGTCGGCCGCCTGCTTGGCATTGGCAGGCTTGAGCGCATCGTCCTCCACCACCAGTTCTACCGGAACGCCGCCCAGCTTGCCGCCGCCTTCTTCTATCGCCAGATTGAAGGCATCGCGCAGGTCTTCGCCGATGTAGCCGGCCGGTGTGGAGAGCGTGGTGATGAAACCGATGCGTACCGGATCCTGGGCCTGCGCCACGGCGCAAGCCCCTGCCAGCAGCGCGCCGACAGTGAGGGTTTTCCTGATCATGTGTTGTCTCCAGTATGGTTATGAAACCGGCCTTTTTTCGTGCTGGCCGGCTGGCACTGCTTGATACTACGCTGTCCTGATTTGCCCTCGGCGGCGCGCGGCTCGCCTCCCGGGTAAACACCGAGGCACCGCCGCCTGCCGCCGGCTAGCGGGCTTCCTGGCGCAGCGCGAAACGGCGCAACTTGCCGGTTTCGGTACGCGGCAGGCTATCGACGAATTCGACCAGGCGCGGATACTTGTAGGGTGCAACACTGTCCTTAACAAAGCGTTGCAGCGTTTCCACCATGGCTTCGTCCGGCGCGTTTCCGGCCTTGAGCACGACATAGGCTTTGACAACCTGGCCCCGTAAATCATCCGGCCAGCCAACCACTCCGCATTCCGCAACGGCCGGATGACGCAGCAGCGCATCCTCAACTTCCGGGCCGGCGATGTTGTAGCCAGCAGAAACGATCATGTCGTCGTTGCGCGCCTGGTAGAAGAAATAGCCATCGCTATCACGTACAAAGACATCGCCAGGCAGATTCCAGCCTTGCTGCACGAAGACCTTCTGGCGTTCGTCCGCCAAATAGCGGCAACCGGTAGGGCCACGCAGCGCCAGGCGCCCCGGCGTACCATCGGGCACAGGCTGCATGTCCTTATCCACAACGCAGGCCTCGTATCCCGGCACTACCTGACCGATGGCGCCACGCCTCACGTTTTCCGGACGACTGGAGATGAAGACGTGGATCATTTCAGTGCCGCCAATGCCATCTACCATTTCAATGCCGCTGGCATCCTTCCACAGCTGGCGCGTGGCGTCAGGCAACGCTTCGCCGGCCGACACGCAGCGGCGCAGGCTGGACAGGTCATATTGGGTCGCCAGCGCAGCCATTTGCCGGTAGAAGGTCGGCGCAGTAAAGACGATGGAGACGCGAAAATCCTGCACCGCTTGCAGCAGGCTCGCTGGCGTGAGTTTTTCGGCCAGCACCACGCTTGCGCCAACGCGCAGCGGGAAGCACAGCAGGCCGCCCAGGCCGAAGGTGAACGCCAGCGGCGGCGTGCCGCAGAATATGTCATCCGGGCCGGGCTGCAATATATGGCGCGAGAACAAGTCGCACATGGCCAGCACGTCACGATGAAAATGCATGCATCCCTTAGGCATGCCCGTGGTACCGCTGGTGAAGGCAATCAGGCAAATATCATCGGCTGCGGTGTCGCACGCCGTGAACTTGTCGTCCGGCTGCGCGGCGGCACGCGCTTCCAGGGATGCGCTGCCCGGCTGGTTGAAGTAACGGATCTGCTGCAGGTCGCTGCAGAAGTGTTCATGACCCGGGGTGCGGCAGAATTCGGCTTCTTCGGCCAGGCGCGAATCACACAGCATGGCGCTGATCTGCGCTTTTTCGATAACCTGTTTGAGTTCCTTGGCACGCAGCAGCGGCATGGTCGGTACAGTGACCATGCCAGCCTTGATCGCCGCCAGCCAGGCCGCCGCCATGAGCGGGTGGTTGGCGCCGCGCAGCAAGACGCGGTTGCCCGGTACCAGGCCCATTTCTTCGGTCAGCACCCGGGCCATGCGATTGGTCAATGCCTGCAGTTCGCGATAGCTCAACGTTGCCTCGGCACCGTCTTCCCCCGGCCAGCGTAGCGCGATCCGCTCACCCCGGCCTTCACTGACGTGGCGATCCACCAGTTCCGCCGCGCAGTTCAGGCGGGCGGCATAGTCGGTGTCAGGGGAATCCAGCATGACAGGCCAGGTGTCCTGCGGCGGCAGGTTATCGCGAGCGAAGGTATCGACGTGTGCGGAAACTTCCATGATTACCTCGGATTGAGCACCCGCCAGGACAGGCCCGGCCGGAAATTATTTTATAAATACATATTTTACTTTTAAAGCAATGTAGCCAAATTCAGGCACTGGAACTATCTAGGAATTACCCTCAGGCAAGCCGCCAAGGGCCGCGTCAGGACTGGCGTTGCCCGGTTTGACTGGGTTGCGCGGTTTGCTTGCCGCTTCATGTATTGCTGGTGCGCGGTTGGGCGGGCTCGATCACCAAGCCGCAATATCGGGCCGCGCCGTTCCCGGCGTTCGATGGTCTTGCCGAGCATCAGGAACAGCAGCGCCCCCCCCAACTCAAGGACTGGGACCTCGCTCCAGGTAGGTGGACAAGGCCACGATGCAATGGGTGCCATCTATGCCTTCGAACCCCTGGATACGCGCCAGGATTTCTTCCAGCGCCTGGGTGTCGCGGGTACGTACCTTGAGCAGCACGTCGCTCTGCCCGGTAATGGTATGCACTTCCTCGATATCCGGCAGGCCGGTGAAGTCATTCTGTTCCAGTGTCGTCGCCCAGTTGCGGGTCTTGACCTGAATGAATGCCAGCAGCGGACGGCCAATCGCGGGGCCGTCCAACACCGCGACGGTTCCCTTGATCACACCATCCTGCTTCAGCCGTTTCACGCGCTCATGCACGGCTGGCGCCGACAGGTGCAGGGCCTCACCGAGGGCAGCATAACTACGTGTCGCATCGGCGGCAATCAGGCTTAACAATCTTCGGTCGACATCATCCAAGGCCGCACCGCCCCCCGCGCCTTTCCTAATGCGATTCGTTTTTTCTTCCACAGCCTTTACCCCCCTTCAAACAACAGAACGATATAAGTTAAATTAGATGAAACGCTGAATATTTTAAGTCATCACCCATGTTTTCCGCGATCCACGTCTTGTCCAGCATCCAGGCCCATCCCGGGCAGGGCGGACCGCCGCGAGCGAACCGCAACTCCTTTCTCTATTGATTCACGGCAACTGCCGTGCCCACTATCTGTTTTGATTCGCTGCGCATCATGGAATTGGCTACGTTCTATTCATTCCTGGTCTATTCACTGGTCACCGCCATCACGCCGGGGCCCAACAACATCATGCTGACTGCCTCCGGCCTGAACTTCGGTTTCCGCCGCAGCATTCCCCATATCCTGGGCGTGGCCATGGGCTTCGGCGTCATGGTGGCCGTGGTCGGGCTGGGCATAGGCAACCTGCTGAAAAGCTCTCCTGCCCTGTTCGAGACCATCCGCGTGCTGGGCATTTTCTACCTGCTCTATCTGTCCTGGCGCATCGCCACGGCCGGCGCGTCCTCGTCTTCCAGCAATACCAGAGGCCGGCCGCTGGGCTTCGTTGGCGCCGCGCTGTTCCAATGGGTCAACCCGAAATCCTGGATCATCACGCTGAGCGCCGTAACGTCCTACACCAGCAATACCAATGGCAGCCTGACGCTGTTTCTGACGCTCGGCCTGATCTACACCATCGTCAGCCTGCCCGCCGTCAGTGCCTGGGCCTACATGGGCTCACGCCTCCAGGACCTGGCTGCGGACGCACGGCGCATGCGCTGGTTCAACTGGAGCATGGCCCTGCTGCTGGCCAGTTCCGTGCTGCCTTCCATCCAGGCTTCATTGCAGTACTTCTCGCTCTGAACACCCGCCGCCAGCCTGTCTAGCACGCCGCACCCGCCCGGGTTGCGGCGTTTTTTCTGCCTAGCCTGACGTCACCTCCAGCCAACCCTGCAGCGGCAAAGCCCCTATACTTGAGCCACACCTCAATAAGAGGCAATAGCTCGTCGTTCCAATTCATAGTAGGTTGCCTATCCCGCTTTAAGGAAGCCTGTCATGCCTCAGCGCCGTCGCCCCGCCCTCGCCACTTCCATTCCCTCCGGCTGGCGCTGGGTACTGCGACAGCTTTCACGCCGGCTCTGGGTGCACACCACCCTCATTGGCCTGCTTGGCGTCGTGGCGGCCATGCTTGCCGCATTGGTGGAGCGCTACGTCCCTCCCTGGGAAGTGCCATCCAATATCGGCGACAACTCCGTCTTCACCCTGCTGCAGATCATGGCATCCAGCATGCTGGCCGTCACCACGTTCTCATTGAGCATCATGAACGCGGCCTACGATGCCTCGACCAATAATGTCACCCCACGAGCCACGCGCCTGCTCATGGAAGACCGAATTACCCAGAACGCCCTGTCAGCATTCATCGGCTCTTTCATTTTCAGCATCGTCGGCATCATTGTCCTGCAAACCGGCGCTTACGGCGAACGCGGCCGGTTCGTGATGTTCGTCGTCACCATTGCCGTCATCGCCCTGGTCGTGATTTCGTTGTTGCGCTGGATCGACCACCTTACCCGCCTCGGACGCGTAACCGATACCTCCAGCCGCATTGAAGACACGGCCAGGCAAGCCCTGGACGCCCGGCTCGTGCATCCCTACCTGGGCGGCCTGCCGCTCCATGCTCCCAAAACGGAGGTTCCTGCTACTGCCGTGCCGGTCATGGCAGCTGCCATCGGCAATGTACAGTTCCTCGATATGGTTGCCCTGGCGCGTTGCTGCGAACAGCACGATTGCGATGCCTACGTACCGGCCATTCCTGGCACCTTTGCCTACACCGACACGCCCCTGGCCTGGCTCCATCGCGCCGACGGGCAGCCCTTGCCAGAATCCGCCCTGACAACCTGCCACGCCTGCTTCACCCTGGGCGCGGAGCGCGCCTTCGACCAGGACCCGCGCTTCTGCCTGGCCGTCATCGGCGAAATCGGGGCTCGCGCCGTCAATGACCCTGGTACCGCGATAGATATCATTGGCCGCATGGCCCGGCTATTGCAACGCTGGGCCGACGGCTGTGCCAGCCCAGTTGCCGAGCCCACGCTCTATCCCCGCATCCGCGTCGCCCCGCTGACAGCAGCAGAACTCTTTGCCGACGCCTTTACGCTGATTTCGCGCAACAGCGCCGGCATGATAGAAGTGCAGGTGCGCCTGCAACGCACCCTGCACGCCTTGGCCCGCACAGGCAATGCCGACTTCCACGCCGCAGCGCGGGAACAGGCGCAACTGGCCCTGGAACGGGCGGAAAGCGCGCTGGTGCTGGAGCAGGAAAAGCTGCAGCTCCGGCGCGCTGCGCATGATGCAGCCTGAGATGCCCGCTGGCGCCTGCAACGGTAGCGTCACGCAGGCCTAACATGGTCAAATACCCTATTCCGCCGCAAACGCCCGCATGGTGTTCCAGGCGCTGCCACCCCCGGCGCATCCCTGCACCGGGGCACCGGCCGCCATGGCAGCCTTGTGCAGGCGCCGGCTGACCATTTCCAAAGTTTCGATGCAAAAGAACGATCTTTCCGCCCATACCCCCATGATGCGGCAATACCTGGAACTCAAACAGGAAGCCGGCCCGTTGCTGCTGCTTTACCGCATGGGGGATTTCTATGAGATGTTCTACGAGGACGCCGAGCGCGGCGCGCGACTGCTCAACCTGACGCTGACCAAGCGCGGCAATTCAGCAGGGGCGCCGATTCCCATGGCCGGCATTCCGGTGCACGCGGTAGACCAGTACATCGCCAAACTCGTCGCGCAGAATATTTCCGTAGCCATTTGCGAACAGATCGGCGACCCTGCCACCAGCAAGGGGCCCGTGGAACGCAAGATCGTCCGCATTGTGACGCCCGGCACGCTGACCGACGATGCCCTGCTGCCCAGCAAATCCGACCGTATCCTGGCCGCCCTGTCGACGACCGGCAAGGCGCCCCGCAAGCTGCGCCATGGGCTGGCGTGGCTGAACCTCGCCAGCGGCGATTTCCGTGTGTCGGAGTGCGATCCTGCCGAACTCGAAGCCGAGCTGCACCGGATCGCCCCGGCGGAACTCATCATCGCCGACCAGGCTGAATTGCCGGTCGCCTTCGACGGTGCCATTGCCCGCACGCCGGACTGGCATTTCGAGTACGAAGGTGCGCGCAGCCATCTGCTGGCCCATTTCCGCACGGACTCCCTGGCCGGTTTCGATGCCGAAGACCTGGAAGCCGCGCAATGCGCCGCGGGCGCCCTGCTGCGCTATGCCACTCGCACCCAGGCGCAGACGCTGACGCACGTGCAGACGCTTAAAGTGGACCGCAGTGGCCAGTACGTGGTGCTGGACCCCTATACCCGCCGCAATCTTGAACTGACGCGTACGCTTTCCGGCGAGGAAACCCCCACGCTGTTCTCGCTGCTGGACCACTGCCACACGCCCATGGGCAGCCGCCTGCTCAAGCGCTGGCTGCATCACCCCCTGCGCGACAATGCACCGGTGCTGGCCCGCCAGCAATCCATCGAAGCCCTGCTGGCAGCGTCTCCCGGCGCCTCGGCCTGGCAGACGGAAGCCTTGCTCAACGGACTGCAACGCGCCTTGCGCCCGATTCCCGACCTGGAACGCATTGCAACGCGCCTGGCGCTGCGCACCTTGCGGCCACGAGAGCTCGCCAGCCTGCGCGAGGCGCTGCTGGCACTGCCCGGCGTCCTCCAGGCCCTGGCATTACCTCAGGACAGTGCCGTCCCGCACCTGCACTATTTGGCCGCCAGCCTGGAAATCGACCCAGGGCTGGGGGAACTGCTGGCACGCGCCATTGCCGCTGAACCCGCAGCTGCCATCCGTGATGGCGGCGTGATCGCCACCGGCTACGACAGCGAACTGGACGAACTGCGCAGCCTTGCCAGCGACAACGGCGAATTCCTGATGCGGCTGGAAACCCGCGAGCGTGAACGCACCGGCATTTCCAACCTCAAGGTTGAGTACAACCGCGTGCATGGCTTCTACATCGAAGTGTCGCGCCTGCATGCGGAGAAAGTCCCGACGGAATACCGCCGCCGCCAGACCCTGAAGAATGCCGAGCGCTACATTACGCCTGAGCTGAAAAGCTGGGAAGACAAGATCCTCTCGTCCAAGGACCGCTCCCTGGCCCGGGAAAAATGGTTGTACGAACAATTGCTGGATGCCCTGGCGCCACACGCACCGGCGTTGTCGGCGTGCGCCGCCGCGCTGGCTGAGCTCGATAGCCTGGGTGCCCTGGCCCACCATGCTCGCACGCATGCCTGGGTACGCCCGGAATTGTCTGACCAGGCAGAAATCAGCATCGAAGCCGGCCGCCACCCGGTGGTGGAGAACGCCATAGAGCGCTTCACCCCCAATGACTGCCAGCTGGACTCCACCCGCCTGATGCTGTTGGTCACCGGCCCGAACATGGGGGGTAAATCCACCTATATGCGGCAGGTCGCGCTCATCGCCCTGCTGGCCCGCATCGGCAGCTTCGTGCCCGCCACACAGGCGCGCATCGGCAGCCTGGACCGCATTTTCACCCGCATCGGAGCCGCCGACGACCTCGCTGGCGGCCGCTCCACCTTCATGATGGAGATGACCGAAGCCGCCACCATCCTGTCTGCCAGTACCAGCCACAGCCTGGTTCTGATGGACGAGATCGGGCGCGGCACCTCAACTTACGACGGCCTGGCGCTAGCCTGGGCCATCGCTCACCGCCTGCTCACCCACAATCATGCGCTGACCTTGTTCGCCACCCACTATTTCGAACTGACGCGCATGCCATCGGAGTTTCCGCAAGCTGCCAACGTGCATCTGGCAGCGGCGGAATCTGCCAGCGGCATCGTGTTCCTGCATGAAGTGCGAGAAGGCCCCGCCAGCCGCAGCTATGGCATCCAGGTCGCGCAACGTGCAGGCATTCCAGCGGCCGTCATCCGCCATGCCAGCCGCGAACTGGAACGCCTGGAAAGCCAGGGCCAACCCACGCCGCAACTTGGCTTGTTCAGCCAGGGCCTCGACGCCCCCGCCCCCGCCCCTGCTGCCGAGGCCGAAGCCCATCCCGCCGTCACCGCGCTGTCCGATATCGACCCGGACAGCCTCACGCCCAGGGAAGCCCTGGATGCCCTCTACCGCTTGAAAGGCCTGCTGCAATGAACCTGGATACTCCGCTGACCCTGCTGGGCGGCATCAGCCCCGCAGAATTCATGCGCACCTACTGGCAGCGCAAGCCCTTGCTGATCCGCCAGGCCGTTCCTGGCATCAAGCCTCCCGTGAAAATCCCAGGACTGCGCAAGCTGGCACGCGAGGATGATGTCGAATCACGGCTGATCTGGAAAGAGGACGGCGAATGGCAGATGGAAAACGGGCCGTTCGCACGCCTACCCAAGCGCGATGAACGTGAATGGACGCTGCTGGTTCAGAGCCTGGACCAGCACGACGATGCTGCCGCGCACCTGATGCAGCAGTTCCGCTTCATTCCCGACGCTCGCCTGGACGATGTCATGGTCAGCGTTGCCAGCGACGGTGGCGGCGTTGGCCCCCACTTCGACAGCTACGACGTTTTCCTGCTGCAGGCCCAGGGTACCCGCCACTGGCGCATCGGCCAGCAGCGCGACCTTGATCTGGTCCCGGACCTGCCTCTGAAGATACTCAGCAACTTCCAGCCGGACGCCGAATACTACCTAGAGCCCGGCGATATGCTGTACCTGCCCCCCCAGGCCGCGCACGACGGCATTGCGGTCGGCAATGACTGCATGACGATTTCCATCGGTTTTCGCTCGCCGGACCGGGCGACGCTGGCGCGCGGCATGCTGGAAGCGGCCATGGATCAGGTCATGGAACGCGCCACTTGCAGCGGCGGCACCTATGCCCAGCCGCTCCTGCCCGGCCCCGACCTGTCCGCGCGCTATCGCGATCCGGGCCAGCCGGCCACCGCCACACCAGCGGAAATCCCCGGCAAGCTGGTCAAGCATGCACTGGATAGCGTTGCCAAGGTGCGTTTCGACGAAGCGCTGGCGACACGATTCCTGGGCTGCTGGCTCAGCGAACCGCACCCGAACGCCGTATTCGAATCCAGTCTGGAAGACAGCGACGATACCGCCGACAGCCTGCCCGATAGCCTGCCTTCCCATGGCCGGCTGGTGCTGGACCGGCGCACCCGGATGCTCTACCGCGAGCGCCAGTGCTTCATCAACGGGGAATGCCTGGAATGCCCGCCAGACGCATTGCTGCGCGCACTGGCCGACGCCAGGGAACTGCATTGCACCGACTGGCGCAAGCGCCGTATCGGGCTGGCCGTGCGTGAATACCTGACAGA
Source organism: Kerstersia gyiorum (assembly GCF_048595715.1). Taxonomy (NCBI): domain Bacteria; kingdom Pseudomonadati; phylum Pseudomonadota; class Betaproteobacteria; order Burkholderiales; family Alcaligenaceae; genus Kerstersia; species Kerstersia gyiorum. The sequence continues at coordinate 1,114,866 of NZ_CP169556.1, read as the reverse complement.
TTGGCTGGATGCCGGCTGGCTGCACTGGCGCGAATAAATAGCCAAGCTGCCATCCTGGCAGTGCCCGGATGGCAGCTGCCTCCTCCGGGCACTGCCAATAAAAAAGCGGCCTGATGAAGACATCAGCCGCTTTTTCACTTCCTGCCTGCGGAACAGGCAGAAGTAAAGTACTACTCAGGCCTTCGGCGTGGCGAAGACGTTGATGGTGTACTCGGACAGGGTGTAACCCATTTCCTCGGCAATCTTGTGCAAGCGCTTCTCGATCTGGGGATCGTGAAACTCCTTGACCTCGCCGGTCTTGCTGCACACCAGGTGACCGTGGTGGCGCTCGCCGTCATTCAACTCGTACACAGCCTTGTTGCTGCCGAGCTGGTTGCGCTTGAGCAGGCCAGCCTGTTCAAACTGGGTCAACACACGGTACACCGTCGCCAGGCCGATTTCGATGTTATCAGCCATCAACAGGCGATAGACATCTTCAGCAGTCAGGTGACGTTGTTCGCTGTTGCGAAACACATCCAGAATTTTCAGGCGGGGAAAGGTTACCTTAAGCCCACTATCCTTGAGTTCAATCTTATCCGATGCCACTTGTTCTCTCCAGATAGAACGCGGTTAACTCGGGTTTTACGGCAACGGACACCACGCCCAGCCACCGAAACCATTCGACCGCACACTGCCGACGCGCTTCCTAAGTGCCAAGAAACGCACGACTACCCCGTCGCCGAAACTTTATGATGCACCCAGGCACGCGACACGTACCCGGAACTCGAACAGCCATGGACAGCCGGCAGAAACTCCCGACTATTGAAGTTTAGCGGTTCTGCAGCCCAGAGCAAGCCTGGGCAGGCAAATTACTTCTGGCGTGCTTTGAAACGGGGATTGGTTTTGCAGATCACGTAGATCTTGCCGCGACGGCGCACGACTTGACAGTCACGATGACGCTCTTTCGCGTTCTTGAGCGAAGCAACCACTTTCATGGGATTTTCCTTGTTGAACTGGCGACAGACCGCTTACAGAGTGTGCTCGACCGCGCCGCTGATAATCGAAACCGTACGGGCCATGAAAACCTGAACCCATAGCCCGGAAAAACCTGTCTGGCAAAAGCCATACAGGCATAGTTAGCCCTAAAGGATAACACAAGCCCAAGCATCGAGACAAGAAATGCCTGGAATATCGCTGGACTATCGGCTTCTGCACCACAGCAGGATCATGACCGACAGTGTAGCGCCGCCAGCACTTTGCTGAAACGATAACGATGTGTCCCTTCGTTTCCTAGATTTCAGTCAGTCACAGTCCAGACGCCCCGACAGCGTAAAATGATGTTTTGCGTTTTCTTTCCGGTTGCCCGCACTATGTTCAATCCGTCACGCGATCAGGTGCGCCAGTTCTTCATCGAAGCATGGCGCAAGCACCGGGCCGGCGAAGTCCAGACCCCGCTGGAAGCCATGGCCGTGGAATGGATGGCCGAGCATCCCGAATACCATCAGGATCTCGAAAGCGAAGAAGCGCTGGCCACTGACTATTCCGTGGAACAAGGCCGCACCAACCCCTTCCTGCATCTCTCCATGCACCTTGCGATCGAGGAGCAGTTGTCCATCGACCATCCACGCGGCATACGCGCCGCTTTCGAACGCATGGCCAACCGCAGCGACCGCCACCACGCCATCCATGAAATCATGGAATGCCTGGGCCAGGTGGTCTGGGAATCGCAGCGCCTGGGAACGCCGTTGGACAGCGACACATATATCGAACTGATCCGCCAACGCGCCAGCAAGTAGGCCCGGCCCGGCGACAAAAAAGGGCCCCCACGCGGCGCCTTCGGCTTGCTGCCCCCCAAGGGGGCGTTTTTGTCTTGGGGCGGCCCGGCGACAAAAAAGGGCCCCCACGCGGCGCCTTCGGCTTGCTGCCCCCCAAGGGGGCGTTTTTGTCTTGGGGCGGCCCGGCGACAAAAAAGGGCCCCCACGCGGCGCCTTCGGCTTGCTGCCCCCCAAGGGGGCGTTTTTGTCTTGGGGCGGCCCGGCGACAAAAAAGGGCCCCCACGCGGCGCCTTCGGCTTGCTGCCCCCCAAGGGGGCGTTTTTGTCTTGGGGCGGCCCGGCGACAAAAAAGGCCCCTGCCCGGCAACCCTCGAAAGGATTGCCCGGACAGGGGCCTTCGTGTTTCCTGCGCGCCTGGGCAAGCCGGGCGCGGGAACCCTTAGGCCAGTTGCTTCAGGGTTTCATTGAAGGTGGTGCTCGGGCGCATGGCCTGGCTCACCAGCGACAGGTCGGGACGGTAGTAGCCCTTGATATCGACCGGCTTGCCTTGCACTGCGGCCAGCTCGGCCACGATCTTGGCTTCATTTGCCGTCAGCGCCTTGGCCAGCGGTGCGAATTGCGCCTGCAAGCCTGCGTCTTCGGTCTGCTCGGCCAGCGCCTGGGCCCAGTACAACGCCAGGTAGAAGTGGCTGCCACGATTATCCAGGCCACCGACCTTGCGGGCCGGCGAACGGTTTTCGTCGAGGAAGCGGCCGGTGGCCTGATCCAGCGTCTTGGCCAGGACCTTGGCCTTGGCGTTGCCGTAGGTGTCGCCCAGGTGTTCCAGCGAAGCGGCCAGCGCCAGGAACTCGCCCAGCGAATCCCAGCGCAGGAAACCCTCTTCCAGGAATTGCTGGACGTGCTTGGGTGCGGAACCGCCAGCACCCGTTTCGAACATGCCGCCACCGGCCATCAGCGGCACGATGGACAGCATCTTGGCGCTGGTTCCCAATTCCATGATGGGGAACAGGTCGGTCAGGTAGTCGCGCAGCACGTTGCCGGTGACAGAGATGGTGTCCTTGCCGGCGCGGATGCGCTCCAGCGACAGGCGGGTTGCCTCTTCGGGCGGCAGCACGCGGATATCCAGGCCGGTGGTGTCGTGATCCTTCAGGTAGCGCTCGACCTTGGCGATCAGCTGCGCGTCGTGGGCACGCTTGGGGTCCAGCCAGAACACGGCGGGTGCACCGCTGGCGCGGGCACGCGTCACAGCCAGCTTGACCCAGTCGCGCACGGCGGCATCCTTGGCCTGGCAGGCGCGCCAGATATCACCGGCTTCCACGTTCTGTTCCATCAGCACGTTGCCGGCATCGTCCGTCACGCGAACCACGCCCGCGAATGGGATCTGGAAAGTCTTGTCGTGCGAACCGTACTCTTCGGCAGCCTGGGCCATCAGGCCGACGTTGGGCACGCTGCCCATCGTGACCGGATCGAACGCGCCGTTGCGCTTGCAATCCTCGATGACGACCTGGTACACGCCGGCGTAGCAGCGGTCCGGGATGACGGCCTTGGCATCGTGCAGGCCGCCATCGGCGCCCCACATTTTGCCGGACTCGCGAATCATGGCGGGCATGGAGGCGTCAACGATCACATCGCTGGGCACGTGCAGATTGGTAATGCCCTTGTCGGAGTTCACCATGGCCAGCGCCGGACGCTTGGCATATTCGGCCTTGATGTCGGCTTCGATCTCGGCACGCTTGTCAGCCGGCAGCGAGGCCAGGCGGGCGTACAGGTCGCCAATACCGTTATTGGGATTGAAACCGGCTTCCTTCAGGACGTCGGCGTGCTTGGCCAGCACGTCGCTGTAGAAGGCTTCGACGACCTGGCCGAACATGATCGGGTCGGACACCTTCATCATGGTGGCCTTCAGGTGCACCGAGAACAGCACGCCCTTTTGCTTGGCGTCTTCGATCTGCGCATCCAGGAAACGACGCAAGGCAGCCTTGCTCATGACGGCGCTGTCGAGGATTTCATCAGCCTTGACCGGCGTCTTTTCCTTCAGCACCTTGACGCTGCCGTCAGCGCCATGCAGGGTGATCTTCACATTGCCGTCGGCGGCGATCAGCACGGACTTTTCGCTGCCGTAGAAGTCGCCATCTTCCATGTGCGAAACATGCGACTTGGAATCGGCCGACCAGGCACCCATCTTGTGCGGATGCTTGCGGGCATAGTTCTTGACCGACAGCGGAGCGCGGCGGTCAGAGTTGCCTTCACGCAGCACCGGGTTCACGGCGCTGCCCTTGATTTTGTCGTAACGGGCCTTGATCGCCTTCTGTTCGTCGCTGACGGCCTCTTCCGGGTAATCCGGCAGGGCGTAGCCTTGCTGCTGCAATTCCTTGATCGCAGCCTTCAGCTGCGGAATCGAGGCGCTGATGTTCGGCAGCTTGATGATGTTGGCTTCCGGGCGGGTCGCAAGCTGGCCCAGTTCGGACAGATCGTCCGACGCTTTCTGCGCGTCCGTCAGGAATTCGGGGAAGGTGGCGATGATGCGACCGGCCAGCGAAATGTCCCGGGTCTCGACCGCGATGCCCGCGGACCGGGTGTAGGCCTGAATGATGGGCAGCAGCGACTGGGTAGCCAGCGCGGGTGCTTCGTCAGTATGGGTGTAGAGGATCTTCGACGTGTTAGACATTTTTTCTCGTTAACTTGCTCAATCACGGAAACCGCGGATACTTCGCGCAGCACAGCATCGGCCGGTCAAGGCACGATGCATGCAGCGCCGTTCACCGTGGGGACGAACGGCACCCTGGCACTATTGCGGGCCTGTATCAGCTTCGACGACAAGAAAGGGATCTTGGCTTGCGCCGTGGGGAAAAGCACGCAAGGCCGGCATCGGTTCTGGAGCCGAAGACGCCGAAAAAAGGCGCCCTGAGGGCGCCAACGAGTATAGCAAGAAAAGCTCTCATCTTCGGCCAAACCGAGGACAAGCCAAGGGAAACAGCGCAATAGGGGTCTGCACCGGGTAGCGCCGCGCCGGAACCCGCGACCGGTTTCCCGGCTGGCACGGATTCCAGCGCACCGGCAGATGCCGGCCGCGCCCCATTCCCATCCTTTTTCCGGCTATGGCTTCTTGGAAAAGTCACCGGCAATGGCACGGCTCCAGTCGTCCGGATGCATGTACTTGCGCAGCACGCGGTTGACTTCCGCTGCGTCAAGCTGGCGCAGTTTCTGCTCGAATGCCTCGACCCAGGCAAAGCTGCGGCCGGTTTCCTGGTAGTTGGACCAGCGCTGCGCCAGATTTTCATCCACCGTCCGCGACAGGCGCTGGTAATTCAACAACGCCTCTATGCCCTCTGCCACTTCCTTGTCCGTAAAGCCTTTCTCCAGCGCCTCGCTCAAGGTCTCATTGATCAGGGTTTCCAGGCGTTCGCGGTTGGACGGTGCGAAGATGGCATAGACACGCCAGCGTGCCGCCGGTTCGAAGGCCGATACCGTGGCATGGCTGCGCACGCTATAGGACAGGCCCGCTTCTTCCCGGATCTTCATCCAGAGGCGCGAGGTTTCCGAAGCGCCCAGCAAGAAGTTGGACAGCATCAACGCCGGGTAATCCGGATTGTCGTCCTGCATCTCGAAGCTACCGCCAGCCAGATAGAATGCGTTGGCCTTGTCGGGCGTTTCAATTTCGAACTGCTGGGCGTCGACCTTGCGATAACCGTTATCCACGCGGGTATAGCTGGGCGCCTTGCGCCAACCGGCAACACCTTCCACCAATGCCTGTTCAGCGGCTTCGGCATCGAAATCGCCCACCGCAGAGAACGTCAGCTGGCCGGCGCCATAGAACGCCTCGTGAAAAGCCTTGAGCTTTTCCCGCTTGACCGCCTTGAGGTCATCGAGTTCTTCCTGGAAGGTCGGCTGATAGCGCACGTCATCCTTGGCCCAGGGGTTGTCATGGCGCGCCAGTGCCTTGCCCGCCAGCCCCATGGGATCGCTCATGGCATTGCGCAGCCGGTTGCTTTCCTGGCCCAGGTAGGTTTTCAGCTCGTCCTGCGGAAACACCGGATTGCGCAATAGGTCGAACACCAGCGCAATCATCCTGGGCAGGTTCTCACGCGGCGCGGACAACGTTACCTCCACCTGCCCCTTGCCGCCAGAAATTCCCAGGGTACCGCGCAGGCTGTCGATCTCGTCATTGATCTCCTGGCGCGAACGGGTCTTGGTGCCCATGCCCAGCATATCGGCCACGATCTCTTCTTCGACACGGTGGCCCTTGAGAGTCTCCGCATCACCGAAGTACAGCTTCAAGACTGCTTCGGCACGCTGGCTGCGGGTACTCTTGGGCAACATGGCGATGCCGATGCTGCCGTTGGGCAGCGTCAAGGTCTTGCGCATGGTGGCCGCGTCAATGGCGGCGGGACTGGTATCAAAGACTTCTGCGGGAGGCGCCTGGCCATCCCCGGCGTAATCAGCCACCAGTTGCGCCACATCGGGTGCCGCCAGTTCGGGCGCACGCACCGGCTTGTCCGTGGGTACGTACCGGCCCGAGGTACGGTTGCTGCGCACCAGATAACTGCGCGACACCGATTCCACTTCGTCCAGCCCGGCATTGCGCACCCAGTCGCGCTGCAGGAAGAACAGGCGCCAGTCGCCGGCGGCAATGGCTTCCGTCAGCGCAATGCCCAGGCTTTGCGCATCGCCGAAGGTTCGTTCCCAATCGGTCAGCCACTGGTTGCGGGCACGGTCCAGGTCCTGTTGCGACATCACCCGCTTGCCCTGCGACTCCAGCACGTCGGTCAGCGCTTCCAGAGCCTTGTCTTCGCTCATGCCTGGCTGCAACTGCGCGCCGAACATGGCCACGCCGGCATCGCGCCGCGCCATGGCGAAACCGAACACGCCGGTTGCGAGATTGTTCTGCACCAGGTCCCGGTACAACTGCCCCGACGGCGTATCGGACAGCATCATGGTCGCCAGGTTGAAATAGACATAGTCCGGCGCTGCGGCGGAAGGCACGTGATACAGGGCCGCCACCATGGGGGTTCCGCCAACGCGCCTGACGGTGACGCTGCGTTCGCCATCCTGCACGGGCTCCACGGTATATTCACGCGGCAACTCGCGCTGCGGACGGGGAATCTTGCCGAAGGCATCGGCAATCATGGCCAGCGTCGCCTCTTCATCGAAAGCACCGCTCAGGACCAGCACGGCATTATCCGGCTGGTAATAGACACGGTAGAAATTACGCAGCTGGGCAATATCCACATTCTCGACGTCGCTGCGCGCGCCTATGGTGCTCTTGCCATAGCTGTGCCATAGATAGGCGGCTGACTGCATGCGCTGCATCAACACCCGGAAAGGGCTGTTTTCGCCACTTTCCATTTCATTGCGCACCACTGTCATTTCCGAGGCCAGGTCTTCGCTGGCAATCGTGGAGTTCACCATGGCGTCGGCCTGCCAGCGCAGATACCACTCCAGGTTTTCCGGGCTGGCGGCGAAACTGGCGTAGTAATTGGTGCGATCGGTAGAAGTCGTACCGTTGGCCTGCAAGCCACGCCGCGAAAATTCTCCCAGTGCATTGGGCGTGGTGGGAGTCCCCTTGAACAGCATGTGCTCCAGCAGGTGGGCCATGCCGGTCTGACCGTAGTTTTCGTGACGAGACCCCACGAGATAGGTCATGTTGACCGTGGTCACCGGTGTGGATGCATCAGGAGCAAGCACTACTTTCAGCCCATTGGCCAGCCGATACTCGCTGACGCCTTCGACTGTCGCAACCTTGGACACCCCTGCAGGCAGGGTTGCTGCAACCAGTACGGGCGGTGCGACCAGTCCCAACGCCATGGCCATCAAACCCTTGACCACTCTATTAAGATTGAAAGACATAGCCCTCCCAGAAATCAGTTGATATGACTGCGGCTGCTCCGCGATGCCCATGGCGCCATGCCATGGTGCCACGTATGCAGAGTGGCGGCCCAATGCCGCACATGCCATGCCCAATGCTGACAAAAACATTAGATATAAACAATAAATTAGACACGGCAGGCCGGCCAGTTTAGACCGATGTTCCTGCGTGCCGCCAGCGGAGTTTGTAAAGCTTTTTCATTTCGCTTCACTGCAGCTGGGCAACAGCGTCCCACCCTGCTCCGCCTCACCCTCCCTCACAGGGCCGGACAAAAAAATGCCGGCCACGCGGGCCGGCATCATGGACAGGACACACCTGCCGCGGAAATCAGCCCGAAGGCCCGGGATCAGGAAAAGAATTCACGGACCCGGTCCGTCCAGGATTTGCTCTGCGGGGAATGCCTGTCGCTGCCGCCCTGGTTGAGTGAAGTCTCGAACTGCCGCAGCAGGGATTTCTGCTCGTCACTCAGGCGGACGGGGGTCTCCACGACCAAGTGGCAGTAGAGATCGCCGGGGTAATTGGAGCGCACGCCACGGATGCCCTTGCCGCGCAAACGGAAGGTCTTGCCCGACTGTGTGCCTTCCGGAATGGTGATTTCCGCCTTGCCATTGAGCGTGGGAACCTGGATATCGCCCCCCAGCGCCGCCGTCGTAAACGGAATGGTCAGCTCGGCATGCAAGTCGTCGCCATCGCGCTGGAAAATATCGTGTTCGCGAATATGCACTTCCACGTACAGATCGCCCGGAGGCCCGCCATTCAGGCCGGGTTCACCGTTGCCACTGGAACGGATGCGCATGCCGTCGTCAATGCCGGCCGGAATACTGACCTGCAGCGTCTTGTTGCGGCGCAGGCGTCCCGCACCGCCGCATTTGTCGCAAGGATCGGTGATTTCCTCGCCCGAACCATGGCACGTCGGGCAGGTTTGCTGAACGCTGAAAAAGCCCTGTTGCATGCGCACGGCGCCAGCGCCGCCGCAAGTGCGACAAGTACTCTTGCTGGAGCCCTTTTTGGCACCGCTGCCATGACAGCTGTCACACTCATCCCAGCCCGGAATGCGGATTTCCGTATCGAAGCCATTGGCGGCCTGTTCCAGGGAGATTTCCAGGCTGTACTGCATATCCGCGCCACGATACACCTGCGGGCCGCGTCGGCCACCAGCCGCCGCACCGAAGATATCGCCGAAAATATCGCCGAAAGCTTCGGCAAAACCGCCCATGCCGCCCTGCCCGCCGCCCATGCCACCATTCTGATCGACACTCGCATGGCCGTAACGGTCATAGGCCGCGCGCTTGTCCGCCTCGGACAGCACTTCGTAGGCGGCTTTGACTTCCTTGAATTTTTCTTCGGCTTCCTTGTTCCCCGGATTGCGATCCGGGTGGTACTTCATTGCCAGCTTGCGATAAGCCTTTTTGATATCGTCATCCGAGGCGCTTTTGGACACCCCGAGCGTTTCGTAAAAATCGCGTTTTGCCATGATTGGATCCGTCACGCAGCCCACACAGGATGCGTCAACCCCATAAAGCCATACCCGGCCACCGCCAAACAAGGGCAGCGCCGGGCATGACGGGAGCCGCAGCCCCCGTTGAAATCACCTGGAACCAGGAGCCGGCGCGCCCTGCCACTGCAGGGCGTACCGGACTGCCGGTGCTTACTGGTCGCGCTTGACTTCCTTGAAGTCGGCATCCACGACGTTGTCGTCAGCCGGCTTCGCTTCTTCCTGCGCACCACCGGCCTGGGCCTGCTGCGCCTGCATGTCGGCGTAGATCTTCTCACCCAGCTTTTGCGAGGCAGTCGTCAGCGCTTCGACCTTGGCTTCCAGTTCGGCCTTGTCGGCGTTGTCCTTCAGCGCAGTCTCGACGTCAGCCACGGCCTTCTCAATGGCTTCCTTCTCGGACGCCTCCAGCTTGTCGCCATGCTCGCCCAGAGACTTGCGGGTGGCGTGCACCAGGGCATCCGCCTGGTTGCGAACCTGGGCCAGCTCGGCGACCTTGCGGTCTTCCTCGGCATTGGCCTCGGCGTCCTGCACCATGCGCTGGATTTCCTCTTCCGTCAGGCCGGAGTTGGCCTTGATGGTGATCTTGTTTTCCTTGCCGGTGCCCTTGTCCTTGGCCGACACATGCAGAATGCCGTTGGCGTCGATGTCGAACGTGACTTCGATCTGCGGCAGGCCGCGCGGAGCCGGTGCAATGCCTTCCAGGTTGAACTCGCCCAGCATCTTGTTGCCGACGGCGATTTCACGTTCGCCCTGGAACACCTTGATGGTCACGGCCGGCTGGTTGTCATCAGCCGTGGAGAACACCTGCGCATGTCGCGTCGGAATCGTGGTGTTCTTCTGGATCATCTTGGTCATCACGCCACCCAGTGTCTCGATACCGAGAGACAGCGGGGTCACGTCGAGCAGCAGCACGTCCTTGCGGTCGCCGGACAGCACGGAACCCTGGATGGCAGCACCTGCAGCAACGGCTTCGTCAGGGTTGACGTCCTTGCGCGGCTCCTTGCCGAAGAATTCCTTCACGGCTTCCTGCACCTTGGGCATGCGGGTCATACCGCCGACCAGGATCACGTCGTCAATCTCGGAAACCTTGACGCCGGCGTCCTTGATGGCCACGCGGCAGGGTTCGATGCTGCGTGCGATCAGGTCTTCGACCAGGGCTTCCAGCTTGGCGCGGGTGATCTTCAGGTTCAAGTGCTTGGGACCGGAAGCATCTGCCGTGATGTACGGCAGGTTGATTTCGGTCTGTTGGCTGGACGACAGCTCGATCTTGGCCTTTTCAGCGGCTTCCTTCAGGCGTTGCAGCGCCAGGACGTCCTTGGACAGATCAACGCCTTGTTCCTTCTTGAACTCGTCGATGATGTAGCCAATGATGCGCTGGTCGAAATCTTCACCACCCAGGAAGGTGTCGCCGTTGGTGGACAGCACTTCGAATTGCTTTTCACCGTCGACATCGGCGATCTCGATGATGGAAACGTCGAAAGTACCGCCGCCCAGGTCATAGACGGCAATCTTGCGGTCACCGGCTTCGCTCTTGTCCAGGCCAAAAGCCAGGGCAGCAGCCGTCGGCTCGTTGATGATGCGCTTGACGTCCAGGCCAGCAATACGGCCGGCGTCCTTGGTTGCCTGACGCTGGCTGTCGTTGAAGTAAGCCGGCACCGTGATCACGGCCTCGGTCACTTCTTCGCCCAGGTAGTCTTCGGCAGTCTTTTTCATCTTGCGCAGAACTTCCGCCGATACCTGGGGAGGCGCCAGTTTCTTGCCGCGCACTTCCACCCAGGCGTCCCCGTTGTCGGCCTTGATAATGGAGTAAGGCATCAGGTCGATGTCTTTCTGCACGGCCTTTTCGTCGAACTTGCGGCCGATCAGGCGCTTCACCGCGAACAGGGTGTTCTGCGGGTTGGTCACGGCCTGGCGCTTGGCCGGCGCGCCGACCAGCGTTTCGCCATCGTCCATGTAGGCGACGATAGAAGGCGTGGTACGCGTACCTTCTGCGTTTTCGATAATGCGGACCTGGCCGCCCTCCAGAACTGCCACGCAGCTGTTGGTCGTGCCCAGGTCAATACCAATGATTTTGCTCATGTCTAGAGTACCTTGCTCAAATAGTCAGATTCGTTGCTTGCCGGGCATCACGCCCTCATGCTGGACTATCTGGGGACGATCGACGCAATTTCAAGCGTCCCCGCTGAAAATATGCAGCCAGTTGCTGCGTCCCATGGCTTTCCGTTACGACTGCCCGGCCGAAACCATCACCAGCGCCGGGCGCAGCACGCGCTCGGAAATCAGGTAACCAACCTGCAGCGTATTCGCCACGGTGTTGGCCGGTTGCTCCGACGGCACGCTGGAAATGGCCTGATGCAGGTTGGGATCGAAACGCTCGCCTGGCGCCGGGGCGATCTGCTTGAGCTGATGGCGGTCGAAAGCGGCCGACAACTGCTTGAGTGTCACATCCACGCCTTCGCGCAGGGCTTCGGCGGTCTGGTTTTCCAGGGCCAGCGCAGCCTCCAGGCTGTCGCGCACCGGCACCAGGCTTTCAGCGAACGACTCGATACCGAACTTGCGGGCCTTGGCTACGTCTTCCTGCGACCGGCGGCGCACGTTTTCCGCCTCGGCATGGGCACGCAGCACCTGGTCCTTCAATTCGGCGATCTGGGCCAGCGCTTCATCCAGCTGCGCCTGGAGGTCCGTTTGCGTCTCTGCGCCAGCGGCCTGCTGCTCCGCCTGGTCTTCCGGGTGCACCTGTTCGGGCGAATTGCTATCCGTCATGTCGATTATCTCCGCGAAATTCATAAGAAATGGCTGGGCCCGTCAGCACAGGCCGGCGCTGAACCGGCACTGCGCATCCACGCGCCTAGCCTTGTAACACCAATGCGCCAGGCCACCGGCCTGCGGTTTCTGGAACCACCGGCCAGCCCTGCCCTGAACTGGCAAAGCAGTCACACGCGCATTGGCCTGCACACTGCAGGCACCGCATCCGCTATCGCGGGAATGGTACCTCCGCGCCTATAACTGGGGGCAGTCCCGCCGGTTTCAAGCCCAAATGCCACAGAAAGCCCAGCCGCCGCCCTGCTGGGCCGGCCGGGCCACCATCATTCAGCCGGCCACACCGCCTGCCGGGGCGGCATCCAGCCGCTGCGCGATCAGGTCCGTCAAGGCCGCCAGCCAGGCGGGCGCATCATTCATGACGGGAATGTAGCGGAACTGGCGTCCGCCCGCTTCGAGGAAGGCATCCCGTCCTTCCATGGCGATTTCTTCCAGCGTTTCCAGGCAATCCGAGGTAAAGCCGGGACACACCACATCCACACTGCCGACGCCAGCCCGGCCCCAGGCTTTCAACGTACCCTCGGTATCCGGCTCCAGCCACTTGGCCGGGCCGAAGCGGCTCTGGAAGGTCACGGCATAGCGTTCCGGCGACAAGCCCAGGCGTGCCACCAGCGCCAGCGCCGTCTGCATGCAATCCCGATAGTAGGGGTCGCCCTGCTCGACGCAGGCACGCGGCAGGCCATGGAAGCTCAACAGCAGCCGGTCCGGTTCGCCCTCAGCCTTCCAGCGATGGTTGATGGCAGACGCCATCGCCGCGATATAGCCTGCATCGACATGAAAGCGCTTGATAAAGGACAGTTCCGGCTGGTCGCGCATGCGGGCGGCCGTCCGCATGACCTGATCCACGGCCGTGGCCGTGGTGCTGGCGGCGTACTGCGGATAAAGCGGCACACACAAGATGCGCTCACAACCCGCTTCCTTGAGCGACTGCAAGGCCTGCTGCGCCGAAGGTTGCCCATAGCGCATGCCCACGGCCACTGTCGCATCCAGCCCCTTGGCCGCCAGCCCGGCCTGCACAGCCTGTGCCTGGCGCTGGGTATAGACCAGCAGTGGCGAGCCGCCATCCATCCAGATACTGGCATAGCGCGGCGCCAGCCGTGACGGGCGCCGCGTGAGAATGGCGCCATAGAGCACCGGCTTCCATAGCCAACCGGGCAGCTCGATAACACGCGTATCCGAGAGAAACTCCGCCAGATAGCGCCGGATCGCCGCCGGGGTGGGCGCATCCGGCGTCCCCAGGTTGAGCAACAGCACGCCCTGCCGGCCATACGCACCCGCCCCGTCGGGCGCTGGCTTGATTTCAAAAAGGTCGGAGCGCCGGGGTTCTGACAGGTATTTCATGGCCTAGTCTCAAGAGTTGGGCTGACTGAGCGCGTTCGACAACAGCCTGGCAGTGATATCCACGATGGGAATCACTTTGTCGTACGCCATGCGCGACGGCCCGACCACGCCCAGCGTGCCCACGACCTTGCCGTCCACACCATAGGGCGCTGTCACGACGCTGATATCCTCGAAGGGCATCAACTGCGATTCGCCGCCGATGTAGATCTGCACTCCCTGTGCGCGGCTGGATACATCCAGCAACTGCAGGAGTTCGGTACGCTTTTCGAACAACGAGAACATGCGGCGCAGGCGATCCATGTCGGACGTGATGTCTTCGACCTCGAGCAATTTGCGCTCGCCGGAAATCAGCACGGCATCGCCTTCGTTCTCGACATCGACACTGGTTTCCACCGCCGCCATCATCAAGCGCGAAATATCTTCGCGCAGCTGGTCCAGTTCCGACGCCAGCGTACGCTTGACGACATCGAAGGATTTGCCAGCAAAATGCATGTTGAAGTAATTGGCCGCTTCCAGCAGTTCGGATTCGTTGTAATCGCGCGGCGTAAAGAGGATGCGGTTCTGCACATCGCCATCCGGCGTAATAATGATCAGCAGAACCTTGCGTTCCGACAGCCGGATGAATTCGATCTGGCGGAATACCTGCGAGCGCTTGGGCGTGAGCACCACTCCGGCGAACTGAGTCAGATTGGACAGCATGCTGGCAGCCGCCGAAACCGTACGTACCGGATCGGCCACAGGCAAGCGGGTTTCGAAGCTGACCCCGTCGGGTTCAAAAGGACGCGCAGCCAGCAGGGTATCGACGAAAACGCGATAGCCGCGCGGCGTCGGCACCCGGCCGGCAGACGTGTGCGGGCTGTGGATCAGCCCGAATTCCTCGAGGTCCGCCATGATATTGCGTATGGAGGCCGGTGACAGATCGAACACTTTGGACAGCGTGCGCGAACCGACAGGCTGTCCATCGGCGATGTACCGTTCTATCAGGGCCTTCAGCAGAGAGCGTGCGCGATCATCCATCATGGGTTCATTTTAGGATGCTTTTCAGTACCTATGAAGACATGGCGGTCGATATAATCGCGCCAGTAACGTCAGCCCCGCGTCCGTCAGGCCGCTTGGTCCTGGCGCGGGCACCTTGCCGCGCCTTGCCGGACCACGCGCCAGAGCGCAGCCTCTGCCGGCAACGGCAGGGCCCAGCGAGGCATGTTTAATTCGGGGATGAAGGATTCCCCCAAGGGCAGCGCAGCTGCGCCAACCCTCGGACGGAGTACTTTGCCACCACAAACCTTGCCAGGATTTCATGCATTTCTCCACCGTCGCGCTGATTGGCCGCTATCAGGATACCCACCTGGATGCCCTGCTGGGCAGCCTGGGGGATCTACTGGCCGATGCCGGCCGTCAGGTGCTGGTCGAGGCGGAGACGGCCCGTTACACGGGCCTGAAGCGTTTTCCGCTGGCCACCTACGATGAAATCGGCCGCCAGGCGGAACTGGCCATCGTCGTCGGCGGGGATGGCACCATGCTGGGCGCCGCCCGCCAACTGGCGCCCTACAACGTACCGGTCGCCGGCATCAACCATGGCAGGCTGGGATTCATCACCGATATCCCGCTGCCTCAGGCCCATGACGCGCTGCGCGACCTGCTGGCCGGACGCTACAACGCCGAAGACCGCATGATGCTGACCGGACGCGTACTGCGCAATGGCGAAATTCTGTGCCAGGCCTGTGCCCTCAACGACGTCGTCCTGAGCCGCGCCGGGCGCGGCGGCATGATTGAAATGCGGCTGGAAGTCGATGGGGTCTACATGAACACCCAGCGCGCCGACGGCATCATCGTCGCCACTCCCACCGGGTCGACCGCCTACGCGCTGGCAGCCAGCGGTCCCATCGTCCATCCGGGCATCGAGGCCATGGTGCTGGTACCGGTATCACCCCAGACACTGTCCAACCGTCCCATCGTCCTACCGCCCAGCGGCGTACTCAGCATCACCCTGACCTCCATGAGCCGGGTAGAAGCTGGCGCCAGCATCCACTTCGACATGCAATCCTGGTCGGAACTTCAGCCAGGCGACCGCATCGAAGTGCTGCGAGCCCCCAATACCATCCGCTTCCTACACCCGCCGGGCTATAGTTTTTTTTCCACCTTGCGCCACAAGCTGCACTGGAATGTCATGCCCCGCATGGATGACCAGGACGAGTGAACCATCATGCTGCTTTCGCTGCACATCCGCGATTTCGTCATCGTCGACGAAGCTGAAATCAGCTTCGGCCAGGGCTTTACCGTGTTTTCCGGGGAAACCGGCGCGGGCAAGTCCATCCTGATCGACGCCCTGGCCCTCTGCCTGGGCGCACGCGGCGACGCCAGCGTGCTGCGCGAAGGCGCCAGCCGTGCCGACATCCATGCCAGCTTCGCACCGACGGCGGAACTGAATGCCTGGCTGCAGGCGCACGACCTGGACGCAGGCGAAGAACTGGTCCTGCGCCGCGTCATCGACGCCCAGGGCCGCAGCCGCGCCTATATCAACGGTGCTCCCTCGCCACTGGCGCAGTTGCGCGAACTGGGCGAACAACTGGTCGACATCCATGGCCAGCATGCGCACCAGAGCCTCATGCGCAACGATGCGCAGCGCGACCTGCTCGATACCCACGGCGAACTCATGCCGCTGGCACGCCAGACCGAACAGGCCTGGAAACAGTGGCACGCGCTGACCCGCCAGATCGAACGGCTGGAGCGCGATGCCGTTGCCCGCCAGGAACGTGCCGAGCAAATCCAATGGCAGCTGGACATGCTTCATGGCGTCAACCTGCAGCCCGGCGAATGGCCACGCCTGCAGGCAGAACACGACAGGCTGGCGCATGCGCAGGCCCTGCAGGACGGCAGCGCCCAAGCGCTGGGCCTGCTGGACGACGACCAGGGCGCGCTGCACCTGTTGTCCGGCGCCATCGGCAAGCTGAATCACCTGCTGCGCTACGATGCCGGCCTCACCGCCATCCGCGACACGCTGGAATCGGCGCGCATCGCTGCCAGCGATGCCAGTTCCGAACTGCGCGACTACCTGGAACGCGTGGACCTGGACCCGGAAAACCTGGCGCGCGCGGAATCGCGCCTGAGCGCCGTCTTCGAACTGGCGCGCAAGCTCAAGACAGACCCCGAAACATTGCCAGAACTGCAGGAACGGCTGGAGCAGGAAGCCGAATCCCTGCGCGTTTCCGGCGATGCGGAACACCTGCAACAGGAAGAAGCCGCCGCCCGCCAGGCCTATGAGGCCCTGTCCGCCCGGCTCTCCGAAGGCCGCAGCCAGGCCGCGCTCGACCTTTCCAGACGTGTCACTGCCGCCATGCAGACCCTGGCCATGGATGGCGGCCGCTTCGACATCCAGCTGGAAAACACCAGCCCCGGCGCCCACGGCAACGAAAACATCGTCTTTCTGGTGGCCGGCCATGCCGGCGTTGCCGCCAGGCCGCTGGCCAAAGTGGCATCCGGCGGCGAACTGGCGCGCATTTCCCTGGCGCTATCGGTAATCGCCAGCCGCGCCGCACGCGTGCCCACGCTGATCTTCGATGAAGTGGACACCGGCATCGGCGGCGCCGTCGCCGAAGTGGTCGGCCGGTTGCTGCAGGAATTGGGCGCTCGCCACCAGGTTCTGTGCGTAACCCACCTGCCTCAGGTCGCTGCCTGCGGCGAACGCCACTTCCAGGTTAGCAAAAGCTCGGACGGCGAACTCACACGCTCGGAAATTGTCCCACTCGACAATCCAGGACGGATCGAGGAAATCGCCCGTATGCTGGGCGGCATTACCCTGACCGAAACCACGCGCCAGCACGCGAAAGAAATGCTCTCCCGCTCCGGCACCCTGGACCCGGCCTGACCGGCGGCACCATCCCCGGCTACACTTATGAAAGATTTCATCACGCAACCGACACGAGCCCATTCCATGGATCGCAGCATGCCTCAAGCTTATGCATCGTTTTCTCGCGCCCGACTCAGCGCCCTTCTCATCGCGCTGGCCATAGGCGCCACAGGCTGCACTTCGGGCAAATGGGGCTTCCCCTACCGCGCCAGCGTCCAACAAGGCAACTGGATCACCGCCAGCCAGGTCGCCCTGCTGCAACCCGGCATGAGCCGCGACCAGGTGCAGTTCGCCCTGGGCAGCCCGATGCTCACCAGCATCCTGCACTCCAACCGCTGGGATTACACCTACTACTACCAGCCCGGCCGCGGCAAACCGCAACATCGCCTGTTCACTGTCTGGTTCGACAATGACAGGCTGGTGCGCTGGGAAGGCGATGCCGTTCCGGAAGTGCAGCCATTCCAGAAAGGCGCCCAGGATGGCCAGATCGACCTGATCGAAGTCGACAAGATCGCGGAAACCGCGCCTGCTGCTCCCGCCACCCCGGCAAGCGGGCAACAGGAAGGTATCACCGACAACCTGAATATCGACGGCGACCCGGTGCCACTGCATATCGAATTGCAGCCCACCCCCATCACCGAGCCAGGCGCCGCCAGCCCGGCCCCCATGCCGCTGTAAGGTTCGCGCGAGGCTGCCAGAAGGCAGCCACGCCCCCATTTCAAGGAATATACACATGCGCATCGCCATTGCAGGCGCCAGCGGCCGCATGGGCCGCATGCTGATCGACGCCGTTCTCGCCGCCAAGGACCTGACCCTGGCCGTTGCCCTGGACCGCCCAGGTTCCGCCGCCATCGGCCAGGATGCCGGCGCCCCGTCGGGTATCAGTACGGGCGTCCTGATCAGCGACAACATCGAAGAGCTGGCCCAGGCCGACTGCCTAATCGACTTCACTCGCCCTGAGGGCACCCTGGCCCACCTGGATGCCTGCGTGCGCCACGGCACCAAAATCGTAATCGGCACCACCGGCTTCGATGCTGCCGGCCACGCTGCCATCCATGCCGCCAGCGAAAAAATTGCCGTCGTCTTCGCGCCCAACATGAGCGTGGGCGTCAACGCCACGCTGCGCCTGCTGGAAATGGCCGCCAAGCTGCTTAACGAAGGCTACGACACCGAAATCTTCGAAGCCCACCACCGCCACAAGGTGGATGCCCCCTCGGGCACTGCCATCGGCATGGGCCGCGTCATTGCCGAAGCCCGCGGCCAGAAACTGGAGGATGTCGCGGTCTGGACCCGCTATGGCGAAACCGGCCCGCGCCAGGACGGCACCATCGGCTTTTCCGTCGTGCGCGGCGGCGACATCGTCGGCGACCACACCGTCTACTTCTGCGGCACCGGCGAGCGCATCGAAATCAGCCACCGCTCCAGCAGCCGCGCAGGCTACGCCGAAGGCAGCGTACGCGCGGCGCGCTTCCTGGGCCAGCACGAACACGGCCTATTCAACATGCAGGATGTGCTGGCGATTTGAAAACCGGCGGCAAGCCTGCCGTCACCACCGACACGCCATCCATCGAGACAACCACCCCGCCGCAACAGGCAGGGGTGGTTTTTTTATGTCTGCTTCGGTCCGCCCGGAAACAGGCGACCTGCGGCGCCTGAGGCAAGCAGACGCCGGATCAGGGGCAAGCAAGCGGCGGCAGGCAGACTGTAGACAGTCCACAATCAGACGGACTGGACTGGACTGGACTGGACTGGACTGGACTGGACTGGACTGGACTGGACTGGACTGGACTGGACTGGACTGGACTGGACTGGCAGCAGGATAACTCGACCCTGATCGTCAATCACGCCCAGGCGCCAGAATGGGCTCACGCTCCAGCGCCACACCAAAATGCATCTGGACGTCCGCACGCACCACCGCCTCCAGCCGCAAGACATCTGCCGCACGCGCACCGCCACGATTCACCATCACCAATGCTTGCCTCTCATGCATGGCAACCGGACCCAACGCCCGTCCCTTCCAGCCACAACGGTCAATCAACCAGCCGGCTGCCAGCTTGCTGCGACCGTCCGCCACCCGATAACGCGGCATATCCGGGAAACGCTGCTGCAGGGCATCCGCCTGTTCATCGCTGACGACAGGATTCTTGAAGAAACTCCCGGCATTTCCCAGCACAGCCGGATCCGGCAACTTGGCACGGCGTACGGCGCACACCGCATCAAACACATCCTGCGGGCGAATCCCGGCTGCGGGCTTATCCTTCAACCCGACATAGCGCTGCAAATCCGGATACTCCATACGCGGCGCCCAGACCTTGGGCAAAGCCAGCACCACCGACATAATCAACCAGCGCCCTTGCCCAGCCTGCTTGAACCGGCTATCACGGTAAGCAAAGCCGCACTCGCTGGCAGGCAGCACCACCCGTTCAGCAGCCACGATATCCCAGGCATGCACCTGCACCAGCCGCTCGGCCACTTCCAGCCCATAGGCGCCGATATTCTGCACTGGCGCCGCGCCCACCGTACCGGGAATCAAAGCCAGATTCTCCAGGCCGCCCAGCCCTTGGGCCACACACCACTGCACCAGACCATGCCAACTCTCGCCGGCGGCAGCTTCAACCAGTATCGCCGTATCCGTCTCGCCCACATGGCGCACACCGGGCAACCGCACCGCCACCACCAGCCCATCCACCTCGTCCGGCAACACCAGATTACTGCCGCCCCCCAACACCAGCGTCGACGCGTACTCACGCACCAAGCGGCTCAAAGCGGGCAACTGAGCGGCATCAGTCACCGACACAAACGCAGCGGCCCGGGCCGGCAGGCCCAGGGTATTCAACGCGCGCAAATCCTGCGCAGCGGCGACAAGCACAGGCATATCCGAAGCAGCTGGGTCCATGGAGAAAAGGGGGGCTGGAGCATTTGACATAGTGCCGTAATCTTATGCTATAGTTGCGTTCTTCGCTTGTTGCTCAGGCATTACCTGGGCAAGCCTTCGGGGAAATCTTTCGAAAGAAGATTCCAGCAACGATAGCAAACAAGCCATGCGGGAGTAGCTCAGTTGGTAGAGCGCAACCTTGCCAAGGTTGAGGTCGCGAGTTCGAGACTCGTCTCCCGCTCCAGATTCTAAAAAGCCCAGACTGCGGTCTGGGCTTTTTTTCGTCTGCGTAATTCTCGGTTCATCGAAAGTCGATTGATTCGAAAGCGTTTTCGGTCTACGAATCGTCCAGCGGAGCCTATCGGTCTCCACTGTCAACCACCCAACAGTCGTACACGTTTTAGTACACGCAAATACGGGGGGCGTGCGACGTTTGCAAACCGAGCTGCTGGGCACGCATGCGCAACGCGATAGGCATCTGCCTCAACAAGCTTGAGTCGGAGACAACTTCCGTGAGAACACTCAGGGCAATCTGGCGCACAGCGGCGCTGGCATGGGCAAAGGATTGCTCCAGCAAATCTGCCCACGTCAGGCCCAGTTCGCTGGCGGTTCGGATGGGCAACGGTCCCAAGTGAACGGCGTAGTGATTAGTGGAAAGATGGCCGGTCAGCGGGTTGCGAACATGGGCATCAATGTGAATCCAGCGAGTCAGGCGCAACACCGTCAAGGTACGTGCCACCGTCTCACGGGAAGCCTGTGGGTTATCGGGCACGCAGGCCAAGAACTGGCGCAGTTGCATATAGCTGATTCCCGTGACATTTCCGTCCGCATTCGCACTGGCGTGAAGCACCATCCAGGCGTTACGCTCCAGGGGCATCAGCCGTTTGTCGAGCAACAAAGCAGTGGGAACGGCAGGCAACAAAGGAATATCGTCAGGGGTGTTGCTCCTGGCAGCAACTTGGGTACGGGAAATCATCATGGCGTTGCCTTTCAGAGATTGCAGCCCATGGCCGGACAAATTCATGACAACCGATCCAGCACTGCGCAGCAACAAACCATCCAAACTTCGACGCAACCGTATTCATGGGTACACCGTTTCAGGTAACAACTCGATTGGTGCGAAAGGTGTGTTGTTTTCCCAATGCGATGGCTCGTATTTTTGACATTTGGAAGGTAGATGGAACCCCATATCGACAAAGTAAGGATATTTCCTTACAATACAGACATCCTTACCAGGAGTGCCACCATGCCTGCCATTCTCGAAGTTGCCACATTGACCTCCAAAGGTCAGATCACACTGCCCAAGTCCATCCGGCAAGCCTTGGGGGCCGATACTGGGAGCAAACTCTCGTTCGAGCTTCGAGGTACTGAGGTGGTGGTCACTCGTGCCGATGCCGAACATGAAGATCCGGCCATCGGTGCGTTCTTGACTCTGTTAGCACGAGATATAGAAGCGGGTCGCAACGTTCGTGGCCTGCCCGACGATCTGGCTCGCACGATGCTGGAACACGCAGGCCACAAGGTGAAGTTGAACGAAGACTTCGACGAGGACGTGGAAATCTGATGCGGCAGCATGGCTGGACACTGCTGTTCCACGACAACCTGATCGAACAGATGGTGAAGTTGCGCGCAGCGGTACTGCGCGCACAGGAGAAGGACCCGGAGAACTTCGAGTCCAACGCCAACGTCAAGTTCTTCCGGGCCTTGGTCCAGTTGCTCTTGGATGTGGTGCCAAGCGACCCGGCACGCGACGAATACCGCCAAGGCAATACCATGGGGCCAGCCTACCGCCATTGGCGGCGGGCCAAGCTCGGCAAGCGGTACCGGCTGTTCTTCCGGTATGACTCCAAGGCGCGGATCATCGTGTACGCCTGGATCAATGATGAACAAACCCTACGGTCGTCAGGCAGCAAGTCCGACCCGTACGCCGTATTCGAGAAGATGCTTGGACGGGGAAATCCGCCGGATGGATGGGATGACTTGGTTAAAGCAAGCAAGATCGAGTGGGGCAAACTGGGGTAGGCCTTTGAAGATAGCGTTACGGGCCAAAATCCGTTTATTGATCATAGATCGCGGCTTTTACGCAATCATAGGAAACATACGGAAGGTAAGAGCAGGCCCTGTATGACCAGCGTCCCACCAACGCTTTGATTCATCATTCCAACAGCGCATCAGCCGGGCCCTGGACTACAACCTGAAACGCTGGGTGGCGCTGACGCGCTACCTGGAGGATGGGCGCTTGCCGATAGACAACAACTGGATCGAGAACCAGATCCGGCCGGAGGCGCTGGGGCGCAAGAACTGGTTGTTCGCGGGTTCGCTGCGGGCAGGACGGCGGGCGGCTGCGGTGATGAGCCTGATCCAGTCGACCAGGCTCAACGGGCATGATCCGTATGCCTATCTGAAGGACGTGCTTACTCGGTTGCCGACGCTGCCCAATAGCCGCATTGAAGAACTACTGCCGCATCGCTGGCATCCGGAGAGAACTGACTGAAAGACAACGGCCGCTAATGCGGCCGTTCGTCAAGGTGGGTTCGCCGGACGGTTACGAACGTATAACCATCAACACCTGCTGACGCGAGCATTGCGGCAGACTGTCAAGGGTTGACTCGCCGGCATGACTCATGCAGTTTTGTTTTATTAGCAATCGTTTATACTGAACCTTACTCCCATTCCCTCTGCCTAACGGCATGTTCCTGTTTGTGGCTTGTTATGACTCTTGGTGACGACTCACGTATCTTGCAAAGTTGGCGCGCTTTCATCGAGGCCAGCGAAATAGAGAAAAGCAGGATTTCCTCAAAGACCGTCAGCCAGGATCAGCAGCATCAGTCGCAGCCCGAGACTTGGGAAGAAGATGAGACCGGCATTACCATTACCCTGCCTCAACACAAGTTCGAGCTGCTCAAGCGCCGCTACGTGACGGTGTCGGAAGACGGAACACCCACAGCGGCCTCCTTGCAGCTCGGCTTTCCTGTTTTTACCATTCCATCGCTGCACTCCACTGCCTTCCTGCCACTGTTCCGCTTCAGCCTGCCACCGGATTGGCTACTGCAGGATCAGCCCTACCTGCATGTCCCGCTCAAGCAAGGCAACCTGGTCAAGCCGATGTTCGGTGCCTTCCGCACCGTGCTGGACCTGGACCCTGAGGAGCTCGGCAAGGATCGCCATGCTCTCAGTATCATGACTGCCTGCATGGGCCGGGAAGAAGGTGATTGCGCCAGTGTCTACCAGGACTTCCTGGCATGGCTGAACGACAACCAGACGGCTCCCAGGCGCCAGCTGTTCCAGGAAACCGGCTTCGATATGCTGTTCAGCGAAGAGAAGCTAGAAAATGCTCAGGTCAAGCGGGTACTGGTCGAGTACGACACGCTGGCAGCCAGCGGCCTGGCCTCCTACCCGCTGCTCGCAAGCTATATCAAGAAGCAGGCCAAGCCTGGCGATACCCCACCCTGGGGCACACTGCCCTACGGCCTGTTCGAACGCGAACACGCGCTGGGACGCGGCCAACTACATACGCTGTCGCGCATCGCGGCCGGCGATGAACTGGTAGCTGCCCAAGGCGCGCCCGGCACCGGCAAGACTACGCTGTTCATTTCCCTGATCGCCGGCCAGATCGTCAGGCGCGCACTGAGCATCATTGCCGGGAAGAATGCCAATCTCGGCGTCATTGTCACGTCTACGGCGATCAAGGCAGTCAGCAATATCGTCGATGATCTTCGCAAGGACAGCGCTTTCGCCGACCTCAACTGGCTGTATTTTGTCGGCGGCAGCAAAAAGCGCATCGAAGAGGAATGTCAGCGCCTAGACGCCCTGCTCGCCGAATTCTGCGTGACGGAGTACGACGCCCAGGTGCAACAGGCCAGCCGTGCCGCGCTGCTGGCCCTCCAGACCGAGATCGACCAGGGCCACGCCGCGTACCAGGCGCTCGCTGCCCCATTCGAACAGGCTCGCCAAGCCCTGGGCGAAGAAGCCCCCCACACCACCCAGGATCGTTTGGCGCGCGTGCGGCAAGCCTTGCTGGAACGTGCCGGGCAACTGGGCCTGACGCCGCCGTCGAGCGAAGGCGATGAATTGGCCGGCATGCTGGCGCATTGCGACGCAATATACCGCCAAGCCGAAGCCACCGTGCAAGCCGACCTTGCGGCCCGAACCGCACTGCGCGCCAGCCTGGCCCGACTCGGCCGTCCGCTCTTGCCTCCGGAACGCTATGCTGACTGGCTGGCGAGCGATCTGGCCCAGGCTCTGGCCCACCATTTCGGAAACTACCAATCTTCCCTGCTGGGCCGCATCAGCAGCCTGTTTGGCGCAGGCCGCCACGAACAGGCGCGTGCCCACCTGCGATCCCTTTACGCCAGGGAATTGTCCGAGTTCGGCCTGTACCAGGCGTCATTGGAAGAGATGGCAGCGTTGGCGCGCAACCATAAGGATTTTTTCCAGCACCATCATGGACAGCAACACCTGGCCGTGCTCCAACAAGCGCCGGACTCACTTGAAACCGCCCGCTCCCTCTCAGCCCTGGCGACCGAAGCCAGAGAAATACTGCACCAGGAAGCCTTGCTGAGAACTGTGCTTGAGGGTGAACGGCAATTGGCGCAACACTACCCCGAAGGCGACTGGCCCAATGTCCTGCGACTGCGCTACGTCAAGCAGCAACGCGCCATGCTGGAGTACGCCATCACCTTCCTGTGGCAGGAAAATCTGAGGTGCAAGGATGAGATCGCTGAGGTGCTGCGGGTTTGGTCAGACCAGATCCGAGGCCAGAAGAACAGCGGCTACTACCATTGGCACGACCGGCGCGAGGAGTTCTTCCGGTTGCTGTCGCTCGCCTATCCCGTCCTGACTTCCACGCTGGTATCGGCGCAACGATTGGCCGGTTTCCACAAGCTTGAGGACGCATCATCCCATAAGCCGTTCCATCTGGCGCTGATTGACGAAGCGGGGATGGTGTCGGTGGAATCCGTCGTTCCGCTGCTGGCTCGCAGCGAACGTGCCATCATGGTGGGCGACCCGATGCAATTGGAACCCATCAGGATCTTGTCGCAACCTATGACCGAATCCCTGCGGGAGCGCCATTTCCAGAACCGGGACACACTCTACGAAGCCATGTCCCCGATGCTGGCGACCGCCTACCATCGCGCTGCCGGCACCATGAGTGGTGCACCTGGCGAACTCGGTAGCAGCATCGTGCTCGATGAACATCGCCGTTGCCAGCCAGCCATCGCCGACCTGTTCATCGCCATCGCCGGCTACCGCGGTGTGCATGTGATGACCTCCCCACCCGCACCCGCTATTGCGCAAGCTTTCGAACGCATGGGCAGCCACCCGCTGATGTTCTATGGCGTGGAGGGCCGTGCCGGGACACAGGTCAATACCAACCTCGACGAGCAGGAAGCCATCGGCGCCGTCCTCGACAAGCTAGAAGAAGCAGGCTATGACCTGAAGCGACATGTCGGCATCATCACGCCCTATGCGAACCAAAAACGCGCGCTGATCAGGCTGCACGGCACGCGGCTGGCGCACACCGACGACAACAATCGCATCGGCACGGTCCATCAATTTCAGGGCACGGGGTTCGAAGTAATCATCTATTCCCCCGTCATTTTTCGTCCGCAGGACCGGGACGGTTTCCAGAACAACAAGCCCAATCTGCTCAACGTCGCCATCTCTCGCGCCAAGCAGCAATTCATCGTGGTCGGCAACCACCGCCGCCTGCTGGCAGCGGGCAAGTCCCTGGGCACGATGGCCCGCATTGTCGGCAACGGCTTCCTGCTGGACAGCGAAAACCAGAGCGCGTCTTTCGAAACGGCCCAGGCACGCCAGCCCAACCCGCGCTATGTGCTGGACTGCGACCACATCGCCACCTTCGAACGCCTGCTTCAGGAATGCACCACCAGTTTCCGTATCATCGTTCCCTGGCTCAGGCTGCGTTCTATGGAAGAACATCCCCAGCTGAACTTGCTCAAACGGGCGCAAACTCGAGGAATCGCGGTTTCCGTCCATTATGGCTACCATCACCAGCGCTATGACACCGGCAAAGAGGACGACGCCGAGCTGGTGCAGGCGTATCGCGACACGCTGGGCACAGCAAACGTCATCCGCATCCCGGAAGGCACACATGAAAAAATCCTGATCGTCGACGACACGACACTGGTCATCGGCAGCTGGAACTGGCTGTCACATTCTTACCATCGCTATTGCGCGCTACCCGCGCAACGCCGCCTGGCCATCCGACACGAAACCAGTGTGCAATTCGAAGACCCTGATTTTTGTGCGCAGTTGCAGCAGCGCATCAGTGCGTAGGAAATCTCATCAATCGAGCCACCATACACGGCCGCCAACTACACCCAAGACTTATCTCCCTCCAAATGCCGCGTCAACTCCATCGCATCGTGCAGTACGCGGCCGATGACGATCATGTCATTCTCTACCCGATAGATAAGAAAATGCCTAGGCCTGTGAACCATGCCGCCTGCCACACGAGCCCGATCGCGGCTTAAACGTAGATGCCAGGATCGCATCCCGCCCCCCAGTTCCGAGCGTTCACTGCTTCCTGCACGAGATGGTTGCGTCGCAATGTCGCGCAGCGCGGTGACGATTAGTGTCTCATAGCGCTTGCGCGCCAAGTCGCCAAATCGCTCATGCGTCCAGGCCAAAATATCGACAATGTCTTCCTGCGCGATGGCCGATAGTCGATACCGCATCATTATTTTCTACCGGCAACACGCTCGGCGGCCTTGCGGCCAAGTTGCCCGATGGTGTCTTCAAGCTGGTCATCCGAGATATCCGCATAACGACCGGCCTCAATATCCGCCCAGCCTCGATTAGCCGCTTCACGCAATGCCAGGATCTTCGCCGCTTCCATACGCTCACGCTGCTCGATCAAGCGCAGTCCTTCGCGCAGAACCTCACTGGCATTCTGGTAGCGTCCTGTTTCCACCATGGACTCGACAAAGTCGTATTGATGCTCGGTGAGCACCACGTTACGTGTAGGCATGATATTGGGCCTCCATTGTGATACCTGAATGTAGCATCATTGGCATATTATGCCAATTCAGGCCTTTCATGGTGCGGGAAGCTTAAGAAATATCTTTATCACCTTAACCACTCCCCAAAACTAGTACAAAATTCAGCCATCCATTAACCGAGGTGTACATAAAACATCTTTTAAGTCAATGGATTGCTCGGTAGTCGGTTAGCCCGTCTCCCGCTCCATATATAGTTCTGCAGAGTTCCACGGAAGTCTGCAAGTCATTGAAAACAGGGGCTTCGGCCCCTTTTTCGTTGCTGCAAGTTCCACTGCAGTCCAGCCACCATCAATCAATACTGCCCCACCCACAACGGTACGGGTGACGGCTGTCGCGGCTTGTTGCCGGGTCTATCCGACGCCACGCGCATGACGCTGCTGGTGCGCCGCATGATAGACAGCCCTTGCGCCAGAAAGGCCTGGCGGATACCTTGTATCCAGATTCCGCATCTTGGACGCAGGTGCTAACGCAATTGCACAAGGCGCAGGTGCCCAGTTGTTCCTGCAAACCGGCCCGATCGGCGCACAAAATATATCGTTCTGACGCCTACGGTCCGCAAGATTGCCGCAGGAATCCTGACCAAGAGTGGGAGATGAAGCACACCATTCTTGCCGGGCTGTCGCCGCAGGCATTGGAAGGCACTCGCCAAGCCAAGGGAAAGATTTCAATTCACTTTGATAAGACGGGCGAATATCCCAGCAACACAGGGAGCCAGGCTGAATGCCGGCCGCCCCATACACTCCTGCAAAACATAGTCACTGAAAAATGAAAATCAAAGGATCGCCATTCTCCTGGGTCAGTTTCGCCATGATCGTGGGCGTCATGGGGACGGCGCTCATCAGCCCCCTGTACGGTTTGTACAAAGACACCTGGCAGTTGCAGACCAGCGACATCTCGCTGATGTACGTTGTCTATATGGGCGGCGCGCTGCTCGGCCTGCTGTTCCTGGGGCGCCTGCCCGACCGCGTCGGCTTTCGGCCGATGATGCTTTGCGGCCTGGCACTGTCCTTGATTGGAACCGCCATTAGCCTGTTCGCCTGGGACATGACGAGCCTGAATGTCGGGCGCTTCATCGTGGGCGTGGCGTCGAGCATGCTCACTACCAGCGCGACACTGGGGCTGTCCAGGCTGTCACGGCATGCCAACCCTCAGCATGTCGCCATGATGACGGGGTTTCTGATGGCATTCGGCTTCGGCCTGGGGCCGCTGGTGGGCGGAATTATCGGTCAATGGGGTCCGGCACCTTTGGTCATCACGTATATCCCTACCCTGCTGCTTGGCGCCCTGGCACTGGCTGCGCTGTACCGCCTGAAATTGCCTGAGAGCGCTCGGGCTGCGCCGGGCCAGCGGCTGCGTGTGCAGGATATTCTGCCCTCGTTGACCTGGCCGGAAGCCAGCGCCTCCAAGGCCTTCGCTCTCACCTGTTGCCTGCCCCTGATGGCATTTGGCGTCTTTGGCCTTTACACCTCGATGGCGCCGCTGTTCCTGGATCTGCTGCTGCCATGGCATGGCCCGGTGGTGAGCGGTACCACTATCGCCCTGATTCTCTTTACCTCCGCCGCTGTGCAAGTCCTGACCGCACGCCTGCCTACCCACTTGACTGGCGCGCTCGGTCTGATCAGCCTGGCCTTGAGCAATGCGCTGCTGATGGTGAACCTCTGGATCAGTTCAGCAACCCTGTTTGCGCTGGGCGTTCTGCTCACTGCACTGGGCCATGGAATGACCATGATTGCCGGCATGAGCATGGTCAATCGCCTTGCCACAGCCAATAACCGCGCAGGATTGCTGGCCACCTACCTGGTGGTTGGCTATGTCGGCAGCATGGTTCCCATGATGGGCATAGGCTGGATTGCCGATCATTGGGGCATGAATGCCGCGATCTGCACTTTCTGTTCGATGGTCATCCTGAGCGGTAGTCCAGTTGCCGTGATGTTTCACCGACATCCGAAAATCAGGCCGGCTGCAGCGCAAGCCTAGTATGGTTCATACTGAATACCCAGGTTTTCGACGTCAATTTATAATGACTGATTATTGATATCATTCACAATAAATTCAAAAAACCTTATGTTGCGCCGACGCTTCCTACTCATGGCTGCATGTATGCCGGCTTGTCCCTTCGCCCAGTCACCCACAGCCCCCGCCCAATCCCAGCCCCCCAGACGCCGCTGGGACGAGCCGATTGGCCCGACGGTCGCGGATTTGCCGTCTGAGTATTACGAATTTGATCGTTTGCTGTTCGATTCCCGAGATGGCAAGCGCCATTACCGGGTGTATATCGGAGTGCCGCGCAAGCCGGCGCCGGCCCAAGGTTACCCGGTCATCTACATGCTCGATGGCAACGCCGCCATGCATACCCTGCAAGACCAGGATCTGGCCGCCTTGTTCACGGACAACCCTCCGGTACTGGTCGGTATCGGTTACGACGTGCCTTCCCGGCACGATGTGATGGCGCGGGCTTTCGACTACACGCCCCCCATCCTGAACCCGGACGGTACAGCACAGACAGGTACCGTGAACCGGGGCCGTCCCGGCGGAGGCGCTGACCTCTTCCTGGATATCATCCAGGAAGCCATCCGACCTGCTGTCGAAGCGCGTGTCTCTCTGGACCCGGCGCGGCAGACCCTCTGGGGGCACTCGTTCGGCGGCCTGTTCACCCTCTACACCCTGGTTACCAGGCCGCTCATGTTCCAGCGCTATGTCGCCGGCGACCCTTCAGTCGGCTGGGGCGATGACGCGCTGCTGAAACGCGCAAACAGGTTTCATGCAGACCAGGCGCCAAAGGCCATCGTCAGGGTGCTGGTAGGCCGAGGACGTCCCGCCGCCAATCCCGACGCTACCCCAGCCCCCTCATCCGGCCCGGTTTCCACGATTCCGCCTGGCCGGGAAAGCACGCATGCGCTGGTGAACAGGCTCGCGCATGAAGGCATGGACATTACCTTCCAGGCGTTCCCGGAGCAAAGTCACGGTGAACTCTTTGCCACCTCATTGCGTCCTGCGCTGGCATTGGCCGCAACACGCTAGCTACCCTGGGCGCATAGCGACGGCAGCCCCTAGCTGCAGCAAAGGGGCTTCAAGCGCAATCATCACTATCACGGAACGCCAATCGCGTTTGATGCTGCTGGACTCCAGCAGGTCATCTAAGGATGATAATCCGCGAAATCCAGCCCTAGCCCATCGTCGGATATCAAAATACTAGTGCATGCGCCCACCTGCTGAGCCAGGCTGTGCATGACCGCCAGTTTTTGATTCGGGATGAAATACCAACCTGTCGCGACAGCCCAACCCGCCAGTATGCTTTTGCCTTGCCGCGTCATCGGCGGCAAGGTGAAAGTCTCGCCCTGCCAGGGCTGCCGCAGAACCGTTTACTGCGCCGTATACCCGCCATCAATCACCAGTTCGCTACCTGTCACGAACTTCGATTCATCCGAGGCCAGATACAGAATGCCGTAGGCAATGTCGTTGGGTTCGCCCAGGTGGCCCACCGGATGCAGGCTGACGAGGCGTTTGTAGGCATCGCTCTGTTCATCCTGCGCCAGTTCCTGCACCAGCGGCGTCCAGATATAGGCCGGATGAACCGAGTTGACGCGGATGCCGTAGCGGGCCTGGGCGCAATGCAGGGCGGCTGATTTGGTAAAGATGCGCACGCCCCCTTTGCTGGCGTTGTAGGCGGCCAGGTTGGGGTCACCGATCAGGCCTTCGATGGAAGATAGGTTGATGATGGAGCCACCACCGCTTTTCTTCAGTGCTTCAATGCCGAAGCGCGTGCCCAGGAACACACCGTCCAGGTTGATGTCCTGAACCTTGCGCCATTCGGCCAGCGTGGTTTCTTCCACATTCTTGCCCAGCGCAATCCCGGCGTTGTTAACCACGACGTTTAGTTTGCCGAAGGCATCAAATGTGGCGGCAATGGCTTTTTCCCATTGATCTTCCTTGGAAGCATCATGCTGCACGAAGATGGCCTCGCCACCCTGCGCCTTGATCGCGCTGACGACGGCCTGGCCTTCTTCGACTTTCAGATCGGTTACCACGACCTTGGCCCCTTCCCGGGCCAGCAATTCTGCCGACGCCTTGCCGATACCCAGTGCAGCGCCCGTAACCAGAGCGACTTTTCCTGCTACACGACCCATTTCAATCTCCTTTGAAAAAGCATGAACGACAAGATGGCACTTAGGCCGGGATATGCATACAGGGTACTCTAATAAAAGGAAAACCGACGACTCGCCTCTCCAGGCCGTCAAGTACGCCCCGACAGCCGTGCTTCTGCCCACCAGCGGGAAAAACTCAACGCCACCAGCACAGGCATAGGCCGGCACCTGCCGCCATGATTGACATGGCACAGGCATCGTCACGCCATCGGTTCAACGCATGCAGCGATGGACGACCGATGCTCCTATCGGCCTGCGCAGCCATCTGCAGGCAAGGTAGAATCCGCTCCCATGCGTTTCTCTGATTTCATCCAGCGCCTGACCTCCCTCAATGCCCTGCCGGTTCACCGCGGCCGCATCCTGCGCGCCTGGCTGAGCGGGCAGGCGCTCGATAGTGGAACGCAGCGGCGGCCCGCCGAGCATTTTCTGCCGCTGAGGCTGCGCCAGGCCCTGCCCGCCCTGACGGCGGAGCTCGATGGGCTGGCCCACGTGCATTCGGAACATCCGGGCAATGATGGCTCACGCCTGCTGATACAGCTTGCCGACGGCCAAATGGTGGAAAGCGTGCTGCTGCCGCGCGGCGGGCTGTGTGTTTCCACGCAGGTGGGCTGCGCCGTGGGCTGCCGTTTCTGTATGACCGGCAAGAGCGGCTTGCTGCGTCAGGTGAGCAGCATGGAAATACTGGCCCAGGTGGTGCTTGCGCGACGTCTGCGCCCGGTCAAGAAGGTGGTGTTCATGGGCATGGGCGAACCCGCCCATAACCTGGATAACGTGCTAGAGGCAATCGAGCTGCTCGGCACCGAGGGTAATATCGGGCACAAGAACCTTGTGTTTTCCACCGTGGGCGACCCGCGTGTCTTCGATGCCTTGCCCAGGCAGCGCGTTAAACCGGCCCTGGCGCTTTCATTGCATACGACCAAGGCTGACTTGCGCGAGCATTTGCTGCCGCGCGCGCCCAAGATTGCGCCGGATGCCTTGATAGAAATGGGGGAACGATATGCACGTGCGACGGATTACCCCATCCAGTACCAATGGACACTGCTCAAAGGCGTCAATGACGGCGATGACGAGCTGGACGCCATTCTGCGTCTGCTCACAGGCAAGTTCTGTGTGCTGAATATCATTCCCTTCAATAGCCTGGAAGGCGATGACTACCAGCGCCCTGATCCGGAACGGATCCGCCACATCATGCAATACCTGCACGGCAATGGCGTGCTTACCAAGGTCAGGAACAGTGCCGGGCAGGATGTGGACGCCGGCTGCGGGCAGTTGCGTGCACGCGCCGTGGGTGAAGGGAAAGTGGTGGAAATGCGGCGCCGGCGTCCTGGGCAAGCGGCGGCACAGCCGGTGGCGCTTGCCATGCCTCACTGATAATCGCCATCCAGCACGCCATTCATGTACTTGGCAGGGTTCGCCATGAAGGCCTTGAAGGTGGCCAGGTCGGCGTATTCCTCGTGCTCGATGTCCCAGTAGCCAATGCGTCCTTTGGTCGGATTCCAGACAAGGACGACATCGGTGTAATCGCCGGATTCCTTGCTCAGCCGCAACACCTTCCTGCGGCCGGCTTTCATCGGAAAGATGTCTGTCAGCGCAAAGAACTCAAAGAAACCGAAGTCGCAATCCGGCAATTCGATACGCCGTTGTTCTCCCTGCAGGAATGCCAGCATTTCCGGCGGCAGCTTGTAGGGTTCAAGCTCACGCAACCTGTGCGCCACGCTATGCAGCTCGGCAGGTTCCAGTGACCGGAAATAGGCAGCCAAGGCTTCATCGCCTTCTTCCAGAGCCACCGTGTAGGGACGCTCGCCATCCCGGCTCGTTGCCAGGACGTCCGCGCCATGATCCACCAGCAGGCGGCACATGCCCTTGTCGCGGTTACGCGCAGCTACCAGCAACGGGGTCGCACTATCGGAGAAAACCTGGTCCTTTTCCTTGAAGTTGACGTCGACGCCATGCGACAGGAAAAAATCAACCACCCGTTTCTTGCGCTCGAAGACGGCTGAACGGAAAGCCTGACCACCATGTTCCGCTGCGGCATGACCAAGGGCATGGATTTCCGCCAGGTGTTCGGTTTTTCCACCGTACAGGGCCTGCATATAGGCATCGCCGCCCACTTTCCGTTCGGCATGCACATCGGCGCCCTGCTGTACGAGATAGCGCATCATGGCCGGATCGGTGTAGCGTGCAGCAATCGGAAAAGCCGGTTCATCGGCCTGGTTCAAGCTGGCGCCATGCTCAACCAGCCACTGCACCGACGCACTCGCATTGACGCACAAGGCCAGTACCAGCGGCCTTTCCTGGATGTGTTTGCTCAAGGACAGCGGGGCTTCTATATCCCAGCCTGAAGATAAAAAGGTATCCAGGGCGACAGCATCCCCTGCCAGCAATGCCTCGACAACGGGCGGCACCTGTTCAAAACTGCCCAGGTCTGCGATCTTGATCATAATAGGGTCATTTCCAATTTATGTGCCCTGCCGCCTTCACAGTACGGCAAGGTATGCAATGCCAGGCAGCCCCGGCGGGCGGCCCCCGCGCACCAGGGTGCCACAGCAATCACGCAAAGTGCAGACCCGGCCAACGGCCAGAACAGCCATGGCCCGCCGCACGCTTCAGACTGACGCCCGCAACGCGGCAAGCATGCGGTCATGTGCGGCCTTGAGGGCCTGGCGATCGCACAGCCCCTCGCCATGCGCCCAGCGATAGATGATGTCCTGCAAGGAGGAGGCAGACACTTCCTGCGGCAAGGGCGAAGCCAGTTTACGGGCCAGGCCACGCGTCGGGCTGCGATCCTCCCCTGACCGGCAGCCTTCGTCGAGCATGGCGGTCAGGGCGGCAACACGGCCTGTCTCACCACGTTGCTCTTCGATCAAGGCCAGCAGGGACAATCCAAACGACACCGGCATCCAAGCAATGTAGTCGCCGGTAAAGCGTTCTGCGGCCAGTGACGCAAGCTGCGCCCTGGCATTTTCAATATCGCCGGCAATATAGGCATCGTAGGCATCATCCACCCGTTCCTCCATGCTCTGGGTCGGCGCGGGCAGCGCTGGCGCCTGTGCCAGGTGGGCGGGCGTCACGCTGGCGGCATCCTCGTGCCATACCGCATGGACGGCAAGATTGCCGGCCCCCTTGATTTCCGTCCCGTCGATGAAGGACACCACGGCGTATTCCCCTTCCTCGTCTTCCCAGCTGACCTGGTCTATTTCCGGCGAAAGTCCGGTGGCATATAGCACCCGATACCCCTCGCCCACGTCCCTCAGCGTGGTATTTTCAATCGGCGCCTCAGCTTGCATTTGATCCATTGCTCCCATGATTTTCGTGCGGCATTTTCCAACGGGCCGCCGCCAGGGCTTCCGGATATCCGGCCTGAAGCCCTGGATTGTCCACGCGGCGGCGCAACAAATTCAGGCTGAACATGATACGGGATCAACCAGCGCCCCTCGTGTCCAGTCGTATCGACCCGTATCCGCAGGCGAATACCGGCAAACCTCGGCGAGGCCGCCATGCAATCATCCGCCAGAACGCGCCAAACATGACAAGGCGCAAAACGCAAAACGCGGGACATTCGTAACCGTGTCTTCCAAGCAGCGGCAGGAATGCCAACTTTTGCTATTCTGGAGATCAACACCTGCTACGCGGCGAACGTTGCGCCGCATGCTCATGAACCAGGCACTGCCCGCCTGGGCCGCCATCAGTTCTTCCATCCTTATCCTGATTTTTCACGGAGGTTGTATGAACAAAAAAGCCCTTATCCTCGCAATCGCAATGCTTGCCACCACCCTCGCCGGCTGCAATACGGTGGATGGCATAGGCAAGGACATTGAACGTGGCGGTGAAAAAATCCAGGAACAAGCCCAATAGTGTCGCCCGTTGTTCCCAGGTTTTTTCAGACGTTTTTCCAACCACTCCGTTTCTCTTGATCCAGACCGAATTGCCTCGGGTAGCCTTGCACGGCGCCCGAGGCAATCTTTCTCCGCCATGCCAGGGCCAATCCCCCTGTCGTCATCAGATGTTCAGCCAAGAACGCCTGGGGGTGCCCGCCACCTGGCCACGGCTTCAAGCCATGGCCTGCATCATCAAGAGACAGCCAGCCCGCAAGGGTTCCCCTGGCCCCATTCAGGCTGACGGCAACTGACCATCAAGACTGGGGCAACTGAACCGCCAGGTGCAATTTTTCAATGCAGCGGCGGCTTTCCTCGATCAGCTTGCCGAACTCGGCGCTGTTGATTTCGTCGTGGCTCAACCAGCTGATTTTCTGCGCTTCGCGGTAGCGGTAGTGGTAGCCCTCAGGCGTCGGCTCGGCCTGCAGGTCGATGTCGAACCAAGTGCTGCGCACCTTGCACTGCTGGGCAGCTTCGTCGATCTTGCCGCCTGACAGCGTGACGTCATAAGTGACGATCTGTGGTTCGCCCTGGTAGAGATCGGCCAACTGCCCTTCGCTGCGGTATTTGATGAAAGCTTCCCATTGGCCAGCCAGGTCTTCGCGATCATAGAAATACTGCGCGCCACGACGCTCCAGGGCACGGCCGTCGGTCAGTTGGGCCTTGATGACATAGCCGGGCTGCACCACAAAAGTGCTGTCGTCACGCTCCAGCGTGCAGTCCCTGACTTCCTTGGCAAATTTCCGGCATAGTTCCTGGTCCGTGCTGGTACGGCCGGAAAAGCGGTCCGTCACGCTGACATCCATCAGCAGTGCATTGGACAAGGCTGCCTGCGCTTCGACCCGGGC
This sequence comes from Kerstersia gyiorum, assembly GCF_048595715.1. Lineage (NCBI taxonomy): Bacteria > Pseudomonadati > Pseudomonadota > Betaproteobacteria > Burkholderiales > Alcaligenaceae > Kerstersia > Kerstersia gyiorum. The sequence continues at coordinate 1,078,976 of NZ_CP169556.1, read as the reverse complement.
TTCACCACCAGGCAGGTAATGCTCGCTGCGTGTCACCAGCAGAATGTCGCTGGGCAATTCCATGGGGATAGTTTCGCGTCGCACCTGTCCGTCCGTCCCGAGTACCAATGCCCAACGCTGCTGGATATCAGGCATGGTACGCCCCGGTGCGAACACCGGGTTGGTCGGGTCCAGCCACCAGACCTCGCCATCCACCTCGGCGCGCACGATGGCGTGGTTGGGCGCGTACATGCCGGGAATCAGAAGGTCACGGGCCATGTCGCCACGACTGACGAGCGTCGGTTCGGCCTTGATGCCAGCAGCCTTGAGCATGGCGCTCAGCAGCACCGCCAGATCTTTGCAATCGCCATATCCGTTGCGTTCGATTTCCGCCAGCGTAAAGGGCACGTAGCCGCGCCCGCTGGCACGCCAATCGCCCAGATAGCGATAGGTGTCGTTGATGTACTGCATCAAGCCGGCCACTTGCTGCGCCACCGGCTTGCCCTGCACCGCAGCAACCGCCGCAGCCGCGCCCTTGGGCAATTCAGCAGAGAGAATTTCGTTGTAACGCACCGCGAACGGACCGATATTTTCCTGCACATCCAGTGAACTTCCGAGTTCCAGGCGAGGTGCATGGCGCAGGTAGGCGTTACCGGCTTCGTTGATGTAATTCAGGTACAGCGGTGGCTGCTTCAGGCTAAGCCTGATGGTTTTCTTGTCGGCACTCTGTTCAATGTCATAGGCATCCATCATCTCGCCACGCATGACCATCGGCCGCTCCGACGTGAACTTGGCTTCGAAACGATCATCGCGCACCGGCATGGGCTGGCGGTTGAAGACATAGTGAAACTGCGTGCTCAACGGCTGGGCAGAAAAGTGCTCGCGCAGGGTGTAGCTGATACGGGTACCGACACGCAGGTTGGGGAACGCCAGGGATGTCTGGTGTTCGCGCAGAAAACCCTGGTCGGGATTGGGCGCCGTCCGCGTATCTATCTGCGAGGCGTCCAGCGGAACCGGTGGTTCTCCCGGCTGGGTCACTTCAGCTTTTTCCACCGTCAGGCTGTCATTCTCGGCATAGCTGCGGTCAATCCGCGACAGCATGTCGCGGCCACTGGGCTTGAGGATGGTGAAACTGTAGGTGCTCAGGCAATCCGTGCTGTTGTCGGCGTTGAACTGGCAGTCGAACTCAATTTCACCGGCCAGGGGCGCTTCGGAGACCGGTTGCAATGCCGCGTAGACTGGCGTAGCTGCGCAAAAGACGCTGACCGCAAGAAGGGAACGGGAAAAAGGGAGACGGGACATCAGTACCTTGGTATGAAACGTTTGAGCCAGGCAAATTTTGCCACGAACCTGGCCCATCCATTTCATGGCAGGCCCTGATTCAGAATTCCTCCAGAAAACGCATGCGGAAGCGTTTCCCCTTGATATTGCTGTTGGAAAGCCGTGAAAACGCCTGTTTGGCGATCTTGCGGTCCAGGGCCACGTAGGCGTTGTATTCGGTAATGTTGATCTTGCCCACTTGTTCGAATACCAGGCCGCCGTCTCCCGTCAGCGCCCCCAGCAGATCGCCCGGGCGCAGCTTGTCTTTCTTGCCCCCCTGGATGCAGAGGGTGATCATGGGCGCGCGCAACGGACGATCCGCCTTGGGCCGCAAGGCCTTGATGTCGGCCCAGACCAGCGGCGTGCCCTGGTATTGCTCAATCAGGTTGGCCCAGCGCATTTCGTCCGGCGAACACAGGTTGAGCGCCAGCCCCTTCTGGTCGCCCCGGCCGCTACGGCCGATACGGTGGATATGAACCTCGGTATCCTTGGTCACGTCCACGTTGATCACCGCCCCCAGGTTCTGGATATCCAGGCCGCGGGCCGCCACATCGGTGGCCACCAGCACGGCGCAGCTCTGGTTGGCAAACTGGATCAGGATTTCGTCGCGCTCGCGCTGTTCCAGGTCACCATTGAGCGCCTGCGCGCTGATGCCTGCGGCCTGCAGGCGTTCCACCAGGTCATGGCTGCGGATCTTGGTATTGCAGAACGCCAGCGTCGATACTGGCCGGAAATGCCCCAGCAGGGTTGCCACGGCATCCAGCCTTTCGTTGTCTTCGATTTCATAGAAGATCTGCTCGATGCGGCTGGCATCATGCTGCGCCTGCACCTTGACCTCGACCGGGTTGCGCAGGAACCGGGCGCTGAGTTTGCGGATGTTTTCCGGGTAGGTCGCCGAAAACAGCAGTGTCTGGCGCTTGGACGGGCAACGCGAGGCGATGGCGACGATATCGTCATGAAAACCCATGTCCACCATGCGGTCGGCTTCGTCGAGTACCAGCGTGCTCAGGCCGGACAGGTCCAGGCTGCCACGTTCCAGGTGGTCCTGGATGCGGCCCGGCGTCCCCACCACCAGATGCGCGCCGCGCGCCAGTGATTCCACTTGCGGACGTGCCGACGTTCCCCCACACAACGTCAATATCTTGACGTTAGGAATCAGGCGCGCCAGCCGGCGCAGCTCCTGGGCCACCTGTTCGGCCAATTCGCGAGTGGGGCAGACCAGCAACGCCTGGGGCGTCTGCTGGTGCGGCCGCAGCGTCTGCAGCACCCCGAGGCCGAAGGCAGCCGTCTTGCCGCTGCCTGTCTTGGCTTGCGCGATGAGATCACGGCCCTCCAGGATAAGCGGCAGGCTTTGTGCCTGGATGGGCGTCATCTGTTCGAAACCCAGGCTTTGCAGGTTTTCCAGCAAGGCGGGCAACAGGGGCAAGGAAGAAAATGGCGTCTGGGTCACAATAGAACGGATCGCTAAAACCGCGAAAAATGGAATCGACCGACAGTGTATGCCGGCCTGGCCTGCTGCGGGCGCAGCAAAGGCGTGCCAGCCAGAAATACACTGCCTGAATCCCGCAAGCAGGCATAGGCCCGCGCTGCGCCAGCGCCGGAAATTTATGTGACAATCCCCACACGACATCGACACGTAGACGCACCAGGCAAAGGACAGCCATGTTACGTAGCGGGATTGCCATCATCGCGGCAGGCCTGGTGTCCTCCTGTGGCCTGCCCCCGCTGGATAACCGCAGTGAATCCCAGGCGACCATGACGCAAGAAGGACTGGATACACGGCTGGGCCAAAGCCTGGCACCGTTGGCCGCACAGCACCCCGGCCTGTCCGGCGTACTGCCGCTGACGGACTCACTGGATGCATTCGCCGCCCGCATTCTGCTGATCGCCGCTGCCGAACGCAGCGTCGACGTTCAATACTATATCTGGCGCGACGACATCACTGGCAACCTGCTGCTACGAGCACTCCACGACGCCGCACAACGCAAGGTACGCGTACGGCTGCTGCTCGACGACAACGGCACGAATGGCCTGGACAGCAAGCTCGCACTGCTGAACGCCGAGCCCAACGTCGAAGTGCGGCTGTTCAACCCCTTCCCCTTCCGTGTTTTCAAGCCGCTGGGCTTCCTTACCGATTTTCGCCGGCTGAACCGGCGCATGCACAACAAATCCCTCACCGTCGATGGCCAGGCCACCATCGTCGGCGGGCGCAATATCGGTGACGAGTATTTCGGCGCCACGCAAGCTGTCGCCTTCGCCGACCTGGATGTACTGGTAACCGGCCCGGCCGTCAACGCTGTTTCCCTGGATTTCGACCGCTACTGGAACAGTCCGTCCGCCTATCCGCTGGAACAACTGATTTCCCCCCCCGGCAGCCGCAAAACCCAGGCGTTGCTGCAGGACGAAGCCAACGCCGCGCTGGTGCCCAAGGCCCATGCCTACGTGCAGGCCATTACCCAATCCCGCTTCATCGAAAACCTGCATGCCGGCCAACTGGCTTTCCTTTGGGCCCCGGTACGCCTGGTCAGCGACGACCCTGCCAAGGCCTTGGGCCAGGCTTCGCCCGACAAACTACTGATGGCGCGCCTGGCAGACGTACTAGGCACGCCAACCCATTCGGTCGACCTGATTTCCCCTTACTTCGTGCCTACCAGTCAGGGCGTGGAAGCCTTCGGCAAACTGGCTGAACAAGGGGTGCATTTGCGGGTTCTGACCAACGCCATGGAAGCCACTGATGTACTTGCAGTACATGCAGGCTACGCCAAATACCGCGTGCCCTTGCTGGAACAAGGCGTGGAGCTGTACGAATTGCGGCGCAATTCCGATTCCGAACGGCCCAGGGAAAAGGCCGGCCCCTTCGGCAGTTCAGGCTCCAGCCTGCATGCCAAGACCTTTGCCGTCGATGGCGAACGTGTTTTCGTCGGCTCGTTCAACTTCGACCCGCGCTCGGCGCAGTTGAACACCGAACTGGGCTTTGTGATCGAAAGCGCCGCACTGGCCCAGGCCATGTCCCAGGCCTTCGATCACAGCGTGCCCCGTTACGCCTACCAGCTGGAACTGGATGACAAGCATGAAATCGCCTGGCTGGAACAAGGCCCTGATGGCGTCATCCGGCATACCAGCGAACCGTCAACCTCATTCTGGAAGCGGACGTACCTGCGCCTGTTGTCCATTCTACCGATAGAACCTTTGCTGTAGCGTTCGTGCAGGCCACCCGGCTGACCTAGCCTGTGCGTGCACGGCTGCGCGTTGCCACCCAGCAAAGTATTGAGCCTGCGCACACCATGCCCGCCCCCTGCCAGAACGCCAGGGACAGCGGCGTATTCAATAGAAGCGCGGCCAAGAGCGCCGATAGCACCGGTATGAAATATGAGGCCCCCGCCAGGATGGTGACGTTGCCATGCAGAATGCCAACATTCCAGGCCGCATAGCCAAACCCCATGGCCGCTGCCGCCAGCAACAGGTACACCACGCTCTGCCATGACCAATTCATGGTTTCGCCGCCCATGGCGGCATATTTGATCCACAGCGCCAGCGCGACCAGCATGAAGAAGAAGGTCACGCCATTGCGGCCTTCTGCCATGCGCGCCGTCACGGTGCAGTACACCGCCCAGATCACCGCGCCGGCAAAGGCCAGGCCATAGCTCAAGGGGTTGTCGCGCACGTTTTCCCACATGCCGCCGATATCCAGCCCCTGATCACCGCCCAGCACCCAGCACACGCCTGCGATCGCGATGACAAAACCCGGGATAATCAGCCAGCTGGCTTTCTGCCGATTGAACAGAATGGCGAAAACCATGGTCAGCGCCGGCCACAAGTAATTGACCATGCCGACTTCAATCGCCTGACGACTGGTATGCGCGTAGCCAATGGAAAGCGCCAGGCACAGTTCATAGGCCACGAACAGCAAGCTGCCCCAGAACAGATAGCGGCGGGGAAATTCGCGTATCCGGCTGGGGCCTACCGTTAGCAGCAGGAAAATGGAAGCCACTGTATAGATCAGCGCCGCGCCCCCCGTCGCCCCGAAGTACTCGCTGACGCCGCGAATCAGGCCAACAATGGCACTCCACAGCACCACCGCGATCAAACCCACCAAAGTCGCCTTGCGTGCATTCATCTCTTGCAACCTCTTCCATGCCACCCTGCCGCCCCCGATGGCCGGGAGCGGCGCAACCATCTAGTTTATCTGCTGGTGCGGGCCGGCCCAATGCCCGGTGCCATGAAGCATGGCACGCATGGAAGACCGAGCGACGAATCAGGCCTGGGCCAGTATCTGCTGCTGCGTATTGAGGCGGTTGCGCATGCACCAGGCCAGCAGGCAGGCCACGCACAGAACGCACAGGACTGCACCCAGCGTATAGCGCAGGCCCATGGAATCCGACAACAGGCCGAACAGCGGCGCCACCATGCCACCGATGGACATGGCCAGCCCCAGGGTGATACCACTGGCGGTCGCCTGATTACGTGGCAGGTAATCCTGCGCCAGCGTCACCTGCGGGGCAAACGGCAGGAACATGCACAGCCCCAGCAGCAGGGTGCAAACCCAGGCCATGGTAGGCGAAGACGCCAGCACCAGCCCCGCCAGCGATGGCAGTGCCAGCAGATAGCCCATGCGAATGGCTGGCATGCGTCCCCAACGGTCGCCTATCCAGCCGCCCAGCAAAGTGCCTGCAGCGCCTGCCGCCGTGAATGTCGTCAATGCCGCCGCCCCTTCAAACGCTGTGCCGCCCAATTCGCGCGTCAGATACAGCGACAGCATGGACACCACCGTCACGTAGGGAATCGACCAGCCGACAATCACCCCGCACAGCAGGAAAAACGCCTTCCAATCATTCTCCGCCAGGATCTTCCTGCCCCCCACGGCCAGCGCTGCCGGCTGCGACGCCACCACCCGCCTGCGGCCATCGTTGCGGGTCCAGACCATCCAGACACCGAGCATGAACAGCGCCGGGATCACCAGCAGCCAGCTGAGGCCCAAGGCGCCGCCACCAACAACCGCAGCTGCCAGCAATGGCGCGAACGACGCCCCGATCGTGCCACCCACCGAGAAAACACTCATGGCTTTCTGCGAAGCGCCACCCGCCACCCGGGCGGCAACCGTTGCCGGCGGATGATAGGCCGCAATGCCCAGCCCACACAGCGTTGCTGCAATCCAGCTGCCCCAGTAGGTCGGGCTCATGCCCATCAGCACCAGGCCGATGGCCGCCACCATGAAGCCCAGGGGCACCATCCACGGGCGCGCGGCACGATCCACGTACAGGCCGAACAGCGGCTGGACAACACTGGACAAGGCCGTGGCGGCGAGCATCAGCCCGCTGACGGCGGTATAGCTGTAGCCACGTTCCAGCGCCAAGAAAGGCAGCAGGGCCGGCACCAGCCCCTGGTAAAAATCGTTGACGGCATGGGTACCCGTCAGCAGGCCAAGACGGGCGCGGTTCATGAGGCCCTCCCGGACGGGCGGGCAGGCATGGATGGCATGGACATCATTGATTCCTCGATACAGGTAAATGGAAATGGGAATCAACGCATCTTAAAGATCGGCCGAATTGCAATCCTGCGAAAAAAGCACAACAATCGTCGCGAAAATGACAAGCGGTCAGGAATACTCATGCCAGATGTCCAACCTTCGCCTGACGACCTTCAGTGGGCGACCACGCGCCCCGGCCTGGTCCGCGTACCAGACCCGCATGCCTCGCCCATGCAGGGCGAACACACCGCCAGCCCTGTCGTGGCCTACGGCACGGACATGCCGGCCAACGCCCATATTCCGCCTCATACGCATAGGCGGGCACAATTGCTGCACGCTACCGAAGGCGTCATGCTGATCCGTGCGGAATACGGCAGCTGGGTCGTGCCGCCGGGATGCGCGGTCTGGGTGCCGCCCGGCATCTGCCACGACATCCGGATGGCCAACCAACCCGTCGCCATGCGCACCATCTTCGTGGAACCGGGCCTGCGCCCCACCCTCTGGCCGCACTGCCAGGTCATCGAAGTTGCGCCGCTGCTGCTGCAGCTCATCCTGGCGGCAACCCGACTGCCGCTGGACTACCCGGCAGGCGGCCGGGAAGAACGCATCATGAGCCTGATTCTGGATGAGATCGAAACCGCCCATCCGCTGGCGTTGCATGTGCCCATGCCCGCCCATGCCGGGCTGCGCGAACGCTGCCGGGCCTTCATCGCCAGCCCGGCCGATGCCGCCAGCCTGGAAAGCTGGGCCGATGGCCTGCACATGCATCCCCGCACGCTGGCACGCCTGTTCCAACGCGAAACCGGGCTGAACTTCGGCGCCTGGTGCCGGCGTACGCGCCTGCTGCTGGCCGTACCCATGCTGGCGTCGGGGGCTTCCGTGCTGGAAGTGGCCCTGGCGCATGGCTACGACAGCCCCAGCGCCTTCAGCGCCACCTTCCGGCAACATTTCGGAACCACCCAGTGCCTATCAGCCAGGCCGATCAACCCGGCCTGTGGCCTTCCTGGCGGCACCAGGCTGAACCTCGGGGCAAATCCTGGGAAAAACCGTCTACCTGCCGGGTGGTGAGGCCCGGCCCTGCCAGATGATCAGCGCTGCGCCACGTGACCAGACAGCAAGCCACGGCGCTGGAACCAGATTTCCAGCGGCCAGGTCACCAGCGGCGGAATCGCGGCCAGAATCGCCAACCAGGCATCGCTGGCCTGCCAGCGCAGGCGTTTCGCCGCCACGATTGCCACGACGAAATAGACCAGGAATGCCAGCCCATGCAAGCGTCCGAACCACCAGACCAGCTGATCCGTCGTGCCCGAGCCGTATTTGAGATACATGCCCAGGAGCAGACCGGCCCAGGTAATTGCCTCTATCAGCGCACATACCTTGAAAAGCCTTGCAATACCGGACTGCTGTGCCATAAATCCACCCATTTTGCTGACGATGAGAATCAATCCGGGATTGTAGCCCGCCCCATCGGCCCGGCGGGACCGCAGCGCGCCTTCTGGCCAAGCAACAGATGGCGCAGCAGTGCCAGATGGGGAAACTCCAGCAACATGCCGGCCACGATCGCGGCATACACCAGCGGCTGCCCTGGCAATACGGCCATCGTGACGGCCAGCATCAGGGGTGCGTTGCGCGCCGCCAGCGTCATCGTCAACAGAACATGCTCGGGATATTTCAAGGCACACCAACGACTGACGGCCTCGCCCAACAGAAATGTCACGGCGAAAAACAGCATGGCCCCCAGCAACAGGAAAGCGAAATTTTCAGCCTGCGACACAATCACCGTGATATTCGCCGAGAAAATCTCCAATACCAGCACTGCCAGCACCCAGGGCACCAGACGGTCAGTCCAACGCAGTACCTGCTGAAAACAGCCATCACTCAGGAAGTGGCGCAAGCCCTGGTGCAGCAGCACGGCAACCGCCAGCGGCAGCAAAAACCATTGCCATAGCGTTATCCACGGCATACCGGCGTCCAACGCCGCCTCCTGCCCGGCAAATAACGGCAGATACACCGGGTACAGCAACAACTGCATGGCCATGTTCAGGGGAATCAACGCCGTTCCCAAGGCCACATTGCCATTGGCAAGACGCGTGAAGCCCAGAAACCAGTCGGTACATGGCGCCATGAAATAGATCGCCAGGCCAAGCATCAGCAAAGGCTGCCCCGGCAACACCAACCGGGCAATGGCGTACCCCAGCCAGGGCACGACGGCAAAATTGAGCACTACGGCCAAAACCAGAAAACCGGCCTGGGTTGCGGACCGGCCTATCGCCCCACGGCGCCCGGGCACGCCAAACAAAAGCAGGCTCACCAGGCACAGCAAGGTCGCATCGACATGCCCCTCCAGCCAGGCGGCAGCGGGCGGCATCACCTCGCCAATCAACGCCCCGCCCAGCATCGCAGCCACCAGCAACAGGGAAAATCCCGCGCCCGGCCATTGCCTGCTCATCGTTTTCAACACTCGCAACCCTCGCAGCATTCACTATTGCCAAACGGCCCCCATGCACCGGCCCCGGCTTGCAGCTGTCCAGCATCCAGCCCCAAGCGCTCTGCAATCTGGGCGGCCACCAAACCGAAACGCTGCCGGAACTTGTAGATGAAGCAGTAAATCCGCTCGTCCTGACGCACCTGCGGCCCCACCAGAAACAGGCCTGCCGCGCGGGTGGACTCATCGCAGGCACTCAGGGCAATCGCACCATCGGGGCGCCTGTCCCACAAGCCCGAAATCTGGCAGGCGCCGCCCCCTTTGACAAACCCCGTACCCAACACAGGCGGCTGGGCGGCGCTCCACTGCCTGCCATCCGCTGCTTCAATCCGGAAACCGCCGCTGCGCAGGCGGCTTACACCCGTCACATCCACGCCGAACACGATCTCCAGGCGCTTGCTGTCCAAGGCCTCATACATACGCTCACGGCTATAGGGCGACAGTGACAGGCTGGGGTCGTAACTCCCTTGCGGGTCCCAACTCTGCTTGCGCACCAGCAGACGCACCTTGCAGCCCTGCCGCACCAAATTCACCGTCGCATCCACGCCGCTTTCATAGCCGCCGATCACCGTCTGGTGCACGGGCCGGAATGCCTGCCAGTCTTCCACCTGGGCATAGTGATGACACCATTGCGCGCCAGGAAACGGCGCAAGCGCCGGAAACTGGAACTCACCGGCAGCCCAGATCAGAAAACGCGTCTGCAGCACGCCCTGCTGCGTGCGCACCTGGAACCCGCCGCCAGGCAAGGCTTCCACCAGTTGCACGCGGCAACGCGACACCACCGGCAAATCGTGACGCGTCACCAGCAAAGAAAGGTAATCGGCATACTGCGCGCCCGAAGGATGCTCCGTGCCACTGAAAATCGCCGGGGAACTGTACTCAGTCACCGCATTGAGGTCCGCCAGCCCAAACGGATTGCTATGAAACGAAGGCGTGATGAACCGTGTTTGCCTGGGCCAGCGCCGAAACGATTCACCCACATCCCCGGCTTCCAGCACGCCGTAGCGCAACCCTGGCAACCGTGCCAGCGCCACAGCCATCCCCACCCCGGCGGCTCCCGCGCCCACCACCAGGACATCAAGCTTGCCTGTCAACATGAACGAACACTCCCTGCCGCCCCCCAGGATTCCTCTACAGACCTGCCCACCATTGCCATCACTCCCCACAGAACATGAAATGTTATAACATATTTAAATTGAGATTCATTTCCGCTGGAGCCAGAACGTCATGTCCGCCCTCATCCCCCGCACTTATGAACAATGGCGCCACTGCATCGAGCGCGAATGTGGCATCCCCCTGACCGCCGCCTTCATTGCCCAGCGCTTGGCCACCTGGCGGAACCCTGAGGTAGAAGAAACCCGGCGATTCCGCAAACGGTATGGCGACGCCCACTGGCAGGCCGTCCTGCACTGGTTCGAACAGGCGGCCCAGGAAGCGCAAACTGAAAACGCCCGGCCAGAACCCACCTGACTTGTCAGAAATAAATTTTTAGGTGTATTATTGCGATCTGTTCGCTGCTGCAACGGCGCGAAAATGCGGGAGTAGCTCAGTTGGTAGAGCGCAACCTTGCCAAGGTTGAGGTCGCGAGTTCGAGACTCGTCTCCCGCTCCAATTCATATTCTGCAGACGTCCACTGGTTTCTCAGTGCGTCTGCAGTCAATTGATTCGAAAGAGTTTTCGCTCTACGGATCGTCCAGCGAAGCCTACCGGCCTCCACTGTCAACCACCCCAAAGTAGTACACGTTTTAGTACACGCAAATACGGGTGGCGCGCAGTGCGCATTGTTTGCTGAATCACTTTCCCCTTGAGCAGTACACCTCTCCTGACTCAAGGAGATGTGCGCATGGCGCTTACCGATGCCGTTGTCCGGCAGGCCAAGACCACCGGCAAAGCCTATACCCTCAACGATAGAGACGGACTGTCACTGTTCATCAGCAGCAAAGGCGCCAGGAAATGGCACTTTCGCTTCTGCTGGATGGGTGCGCAGCATCGGCTGGTGCTGGGGGCTTATCCTGAGATTTCGTTGCGGGAAGCACGCGATGAGTGCGAGGAACTGCGGGCGCAGGTGGCGCGTGGCGTTGATCCACGTGTTTATCGTTTGCAGGCCAAGGCGGCTGCGCTGGCTGCACCGACGAATACGTTTGCAGCGGTATTCAAGGCTTGGCGTGACTTCAAGGCGCTCAGTCTCAAACCCGGGCGGCAAAGCACGCTGTCGCAGATTGATCGGATATTCCCCAAGGATGTACTGCCCAGGCTGGGGCAGTTTTCTATCTTCGAGGTAGACAACCCTCACCTGCTGGATGTGCTGCGAAGGATTGAGCGGCGTAAAGCTTTCACAACTGCAGAGAAAGTCCGCACCTGGCTCAGGCAGTTATTCCGCTATGCGATGGTTGAAAAAGGTCTGCGCTACAACCCGGCGAGTGATCTGGATATTGTCGCGGCACCGAAACCGCCGGTTTGCCATAACCCGTTTCTGCGCATGGAAGAGATGCCGGTGTTCATGCGGGCGCTGCGGGATTATGGCGGGTCTGAGGTGACGAAGCTGGGGCTGCGACTGCTGCTGTTGACTGCCGTGCGGACGGGGGAATTGCGGCAGGCTACGCCGGATCAGTTCGATCTGGAGCGCGGCCTATGGATCATTCCGCCAGTGGTCGTCAAGCAGTTGCAAGTCAAGTTGCGTCGGGAAAACAAGACTCTTCCACCCTATGTCGTGCCGCTCTCGCGGCAGGCTATCGAGATCGTGGAATATCTCTTGCAACAGCAAGCCCGGCGTCCAGCACAGCACTATCTGCTTGCCCATCGCAGTGACCTCAAGCAACGCGTCAGTGAAAACACGCTCAATGGTGCTTTGCGGCGCATGGGATATGCCGACCGGCTGACAGGCCATGGTATCCGCGCCACGATTTCCACGGCATTGAACGAGCTGGGGTATCCAAAGGAATGGGTTGAAGTCCAGCTGTCGCACGTCGATCCTAATCAGGTGCGGGCTGCGTATAACCATGCCGCCTATGTTGAACAACGGCGGACGATGATGCAGGCTTGGGCGGATCGGCTGGATGCATGGGCTGATGGCCGGGATGTGTCGAGCGCTGTCATGACGCATCCCAGTCACGCTGAGAATTTCCTTGCCCAGCACACAACGCCTGTTGCATCTCAACGGGTGACAATGGCTGCGCATGGACAGGTCGATGGTGCAGCCTTTGTTCGGAGGGCTGGGACATGACTGAGCATCTTGAGCAGAGCCCGCCCATCATCATTGTTGATCGCTGGTCCATGACGCGTGTGGGATTGCGTACCATTCTGGAGGAATGGAATTTCTGCCCCGTGGTGCCAGTCGCTGATTGGAATGGCTTGGCGGCGTGGCATGGGAGAGCCATCGCGCTGCTGATCGTTGGAACCGGCCAGGCGGGAGATGGGCTTGATCATTACGTTTTACGGATCAGGCGGAATTTCCCTGGCGTGCCGGTGGTTTTCCTGTGCGACAGGCAGCCCGCCTTGCATCTGGCGCTGGCGCGGAAGCTGAGAGTTAATGGATGCTTGTTCAGGCAAAGCGATGAGTGCGCAATTCGGGCGGTGGTGAGCGTGGCGTTGACGGGAGATATCCACTATCCACGGGTGGATGGCGCCGCGGCGGGTGATGGCCCTGCCTGCCATGATTTTTCGGTACTGAGTACGAGGGAATTGGCGATTCTGCGGTTACTGCTGCGGGGGCAACGGAACAAGGAGATTGCACGTGGGTTGTGCCTGAGCGAAAAGACGGTCAGTGCGCATAAGCTGGCGGCACTGCGCAAGTTGAATGTGAAGTCAGTACTGCACGTCAGACCTCCGGATGAAACAATCTAGCAACAGCAAGGGCCGGCCTGATGGACCGGCCTTTTTCTTGACCTTTTCGAGGTAAGACCATTGCCCCCTTCCATTACCTTTTCACCCTTGGGGCATTTACTATGGCTGCTAACGGCCATGAGCTGTCATTAGAGGTCGGTGGCAGCGGTCACTTGATGTTTGATTTCACCTGCCTACACGGCTTTCCGCACGGGGCTGGTGGAATGATGGCTTAGGCAGACCACGTAGCTCTGCTAGATTAGGGGCCAGCATCTGGTCGCGTGATGGTTCGTCCGTTTGTGGTGCCAATGCTAGCTCCCGCCTCGGAACAGGGCCGAGCGCGCTGTGATGCGCTCGCCGTTTGACAGCAATTGCACCAGCCAGTTGTTCTTGGAGTTGATAAAGACGTTGCTCAGCACGACGTCGAATTTCTCCTTTGATACGACCATGGTTTCGCTGTCCAGGTCGGCTAGCGTACCAGCGAGGTAGTCCGGGAGCCTGACCAGTTCATCAAAGCGGTGCTTGCCCGTCTTCTCTGGAATTTCAAAGCTAAGGGTGGCCAGAGAAGCGCCAAGGTTCTGAGCGTTCCGCTGCTGCGGTGTGGTGAACTCGATTGCCTGGATAAGGTAGTACACGTACGCTAGGTCAGACACCACGGCATCATGGCGCTCAAAGAGTGCATCTCGGTCAGAAATCCAACGGATTACCCTTGCGCTCACCGTCTGGTTGAGCATGTTGCAAAGGGTCGCGATCATTGCAGCCACCAGATGAATCTGCCTGGCCAACTTCGCATTCACACCCTTGTGGCCCAGATCTCGTTCGAAGGCCTTCAGCCGCTTGATGGCGCTGCGGTGATAGTTGATGTCGCGCGCATCCTGGTAGAGCGAAAGGCGGTCATCCATGAAGGATATAGCTCCGGCGACTAGCGCGTTCATGGCCTCTATGCTCAGGTAGTCGCGCAGCAGCGCAGCCTCTCGCCTCATGACGAACGAGACGCTGAACGTCACAGGCACCTCACAGGTCAGATACTGGATAAGACCAAGCGGAACCTTGCTTGTGTTCTTCAGATCCTTGGGTGCCACGCCGGCTATGTACTCGCAGATGTTCTCCGCCTTGTCATGGGGTGCGACAACTACAAAGCTAAAGACGTCGTTCCCCTTATTGACGTCACCAATACAGTAGTCAGAGACCACTGACCATGGCATGCCAGCTGGATAGCGAGCGAACCACTGCTTCAACTGTAATCGCATTGTCGCAGTGGCTTGAACTAGGACGGGAAGCAGGTCAATCATGGCTTAATGGTAGAGACTACCTTCCGTGTGTCGCCAGCTTTGCTAACAAATAGCTGGCGACCGTGCCAACAGACTCAATCGCTGCTTTGGCCTCGGCATCGGTAAGTGTCGGCAGCCACGGGCGACCGTGGCCAGAACCCTGCTTGTTCCGGACGCGGTTAACACCGAGCGCGGTGGCGAACAGACCTCGCTCCATAGCACGGACAGGCGACTCGCCCTGACCTTCCGGTATCTCCGGCACCGCAAGATCAAGCGCAATGAAGGCCATGCCCAACAAGGCCTGAAAGTTAGCTCCCGTGGGATAGCTGCCCCGTATTGTCATAAGTACGTGGGCAGCAGTGGCCTCAAGCAGGTCCTTGCCCGTTCCAGCCACAAGGGCCGCATCCTCGGCGCCTCGCTGTGCGCGCCGCGCGTAGCCCAGGAGTGCATCGGTCAGCTCCGGGCCACGAAGAGCTGTGAGCACTTTCGGGGAAAGCATCCCGTCGTCTGTGAGGACAAAGCCAACGCTGTCGCAGGCCGACTTGGCGTTCGCAATCGCCTCGGAGCCAACGAAGTTTGGTGCGCCAGCGCGGAAGCCGCCACACGCACGAATCTTTCCGAGGAGACCCATGGCCAACCGCGAGGCGGCGGTGGGATTGGCCGTCATCGCCTCGTACAGCACAGCTCTGACCCGCTTGCCCTTTCCGATCAGCTGCCCCTGTTGCTTGGGATCGAAGGTCGCCAGCCCGGACGCATTGATTTGGAATTCGATGTCCGAATGCGATGGCTCTCGATAGCTTCCGTTATTACCCGAGTCGTCTACCAACTGGGAAAATGCGTGTACGACCGTGTCAGTAACAGGAATGTTCGGCATCAGTTCCCTTTCTTTAGTTGTTCGAAGCTCGATGTTCGTAACCGTCCGGTCAACGCACATTGACGAACGGCCGCGTTAGCGGCCGTTATCTTTTAGCTTGTCGTGTCAGGTTGCCACCGATGCGGCAGCAACTCCTCGATCCGACTGTTGGGCTGCGTCGGCAAGCGCGTGAGCACATCCTTCAGATAAGCATACGGATCATGCCCATTGAGCTTGGCCGACTGGATCAGGCTCATCACGGCAGCCGCCCGCCGTCCCGCCCGCAGCGATCCTGCGAACAACCAGTTCTTGCGCCCAAGCGCCACCGGCCGGATCTGGTTCTCGATCCAGTTGTTGTCGATGGGCAAGCGCCCATCATCCAGGTAGCGCGTCAGCGCTGCCCAGCGTTTTAGGCTGTAGTCCAGGGCACGGCTGATGCCGCTATTGCCCGGCACCTTTTCCCGATGCGCCAGCAGCCAGGCGTGCAGCGCATCAGCCAGGGGCCGCGCTTGTTGTTGCCGTAATCGCTGCCGTGCTTCCGGCGTCAAGGTTTTGGCCTGGGCCTCGATGGCATACAGCGCCTGGATCGAGGCCAGCGCCTGTTCGGCGATCTGGCTTTTATTCGCCTGGTGCAGTTCGTGGAACTTGCGCCGGGCATGTGCCATGCAACCCACTTCCGTCACGCCTAGGCCGAAGCTGGCTTTGTAGCCCGCGTAGTCATCACAGATCAGGCTGCCTTGCCAGTCGCCCAGGAACGCACGGGCATGAGACCCGGACCGGCCCTCGGTAAAGTCATACACCACCGCTCGCAAGTCCTGGAACACGCCTGGCGCATAGGCCCAGAGGTAGCCGCGATGCGTGGCCTTGCTGCCAGGCTGCAGCACTTGTACCGGCGTTTCGTCGGCATGCAGTACGGGCTGCGCTAGCACCTCGGCACGCAGGGCATCAACCAGCGGTTGCAGCCGCACCCCGCAGACGCCCACCCATTCTGCCAGTGTGGAGCGCGCCAGTTTGACGCCAGCCCGTGCATAGATCGTTTCCTGACGGTACAGCGGCAGGTGATCCGCGTATTTGGCGACCAGCACCTGGGCCAACAGGCCCGTTGTTGCCAGACCTTTGTCGATCACCTGCGCGGGCACCGGCGCCTGGGTGATCGTCTCGCACTGGCGGCAGGCCCACTTGCCACGGATGTGACGCTCGACCGTAAAAGTGCCCGGTACATAGTCCAGCTTCTCGGTCACGTCTTCGCCAATGCGTTGCAACTGGCAGCCGCACTGGCAGGTTGTGTTGTCCGGCTCGTGGCGGATCTCGGTGCGCGGCAGCGCCGGCGGCAACGCCTGGCGCTTGGGTGCTGTAGCTGTTGGAGCCGACGGTCGCGTGCTGCTCAGCTGCAACAGCTCCTGTTCTATCGCCGCCAGATCAGCATCCACCGCATCATCCAGCAGACTGCCTTGTTCGCCCGCCAGGCGCTCACTCTTCTTGCCGTAGCGGTAACGCTTGAGGATCGCCAGCTCGTGCGTCAGTTGCCCGATGCGCGTTTCTTTGTAGAGATTGTCCTGGTTCAGCCGTTCGACCTGGCCCGTCAACTGCTGCACCAACGCTTGCAAGGCAGCGTTATCCAGTTGGGTCAGGTCGGGAACGGGCAATTGAGACATGGCGCCAATGATGCCATGCAGCATGCCATCACGCCATTGCCGATGCCCCCGATTGCGCGCTGTGGCTACAGCACGCTCAGGCTGCCATCCGCATTCATGCGCTGCCACGGCAGACCCACCACCAGGGCGCATGCCTGTTCCACCGACAGGTTCACGTGACTGCCCAGCGTCGGCCATGCGAACTGGCCCTGGTGCAGGCGGCGTACCGCCATCCAGATACCGAAGCCATCGTGGATCAGCACTTTCATGCGTGTACCACGACGGTTGGCGAACAGGTACGCGTGATGCGGCTGCGCTCGACCGAACACCGCCACCACCTGCATCAGCAACCTGTCCATGCCGCTGCGCATGTCCACCGGCTCCACGCCCAGCCAGATGTGGTCGATGCGAATCATGTCAGCAACACCTTCAGACACACTGCCAAGCGGTCGGCGTACTCGGCGGGCCAGTGAAGGCGAACAGGGCCTTTGCTCGACGGCAGTTCTACTGTGATCTGCCCCCGGACTGAGGAGGCATGCATAGGGGCGAGCGATGGATCCGTCATCGTGGCAGGTTTCAACTCGATGAAGTCAGGCGCCGGGCGGATCATTGTGACGTCCAGTCTCGATGCTGATGCTACTGCCAGATATGGCTCCCGTATCCACTTGCGCAGCAGATTGGCATTGACGCCATGCGCCTGCGCTATCGCCGCTACCGAGACATGTGGCTGCTGACATTGCGCGACCAATTCCGCCTTGTATTCGTCCGTGTACCGACGGCGACGCCGACGGCCTGGGCTTTCTTCTAACTTTAAGAGCATACGTGTCCACCTGTTTAAGTGGACACGTATGCTCTTCGATCTCTGGCAACCATTCAAGGTGGGTTCGCCGGACGGTTACCGATGTTCGTTAGATGAAGCAGCACTGTGCCAGAAACTGGCCTCAGCGGATGGCAGAGTTGGAAATGGTTTGAGTTTATATGCTCCGCAGAATCTCCACATACATGGTGCATATGCCACAACCTCGGCGTTGCTATGCCGCAGCAGGCTTGGTTTGCAGCCACGCCGCTGCTAACTGCTAACGACTTGCTTGGAAGCAGGCACTGGCCGTCGAGTGTCGAATAGCAGCACTGGGGCGAAAGCAGTCAGCCGCAACTGGCTGCTTTCGACCCAAAGCGGACATAGCTGAATTTCAATTGGCTAGCATTCAATGGATCAACTCAGCTGCACCGATAAGCGCTTTCGCGGCAATGTAGATTAAACGTTGCTCAGTGCGTAAGCTGCTTTCGTTCGAAGTTGTTCGATTTTCTTAGCCAGGGACCATGCCGCCATTTCCTGCTGATCATTTTCGAACTTATCTAGATGATCCCAGTAGTCACGATGGTGAGCCTTATTGGGCGATTCAATGATGTCTTCCAGGATGGCTGAAAGTCGCTGAAGTGCTGACTTCCTTCGGTAGATTTCTACTACATCTAAGGCAGCCAATTCGGATGTCAGTTGAGCATTTACTGCATCGTTATCGCGGTTGAGGGCGATGCACCATTGGCCGTGCGCAAGCTTGTTCCTCAAGAGGCTGGGATCAAAGATGAACTCCTCAATAAAACGCTGAAGCCGTTGCTTTACGTTGGGCCCATGGCTGCCTTTTGCACCCTGGACACTACGCATAGCAAGCTCGACACATTTGATCCATCCTTCTTTCACACCGCCAGCCTTTGTGGCGACTTTCACTTGTTGGATTTCGTCGAGGGTTAAACCTTTTGGTGTGTGCAGAATCTTCGAGAAAAGAGCCTCAGCGAGGGCGCAGTAGATAAGTGCGAGAACCTTAGTGTTGACGTGAACCGCAACATTGTTACTCGTTAACAGAAGAGCATTCAATTGACGGTTAATATGCCTCCAAGAGCGCTCCAGCTCTTGCGCATTCTTAGTCTGAGCGCGAAACACGTCCACGCGCTGCTGTTCTTGCATGCTTTCCTCGGTAGATAAAGGACACTAGGACAATGCCCTTTATCTACCCGGAATCGAACCGGGATTCCGGCCCCAAAAGAGCCGGTGCCTTACCAAATTAGGCGATAGATCCATGTGCATTGTGCCACGGCGAACGTCCGTTTTTCAAGCAGTCTAACGTGCTATGGATCGTCCGCTTCTGGCCGATAACAGACACTGAACAGCAGCCACCACGGATTGATTGCATCAGCCCTGCAAAAACTGGATACTAGCACCGTCGCAGAACCAACTGCGACCCGGGGTGAGAGCCGGGAACTACAGGCGGGACGAGACCGCCGCCTTTGCTGGCGGCTTTTTATCGTCCCGCGCCATTGCACGCCTGTCTACGGGCGGGCCTTGGCGGGGGTGCGCTTGCGCACGCCGGGTACCTGTAGCCGGTCTCTCAACCCTGTCTTGTGCCCGCCCACCCCGTTTGAGAGCGGGGTAGCGGGATAACCGCTACTACAGGAAGTGCATCATGGCTACAAACCCAAAGGCTGGCCGTTCGCGCCAGGAACCAAGTCATGCCGAGCAATCTGGCCCCTATGACTTCACCTCCCTGCCATTTGTCTACCGTCCCAAGCGTGGCTTCAAGAATGCCAGCAACTGGAAGGTGAAACCCACTGACAACTACGCGCTGGCGCTGCATTACGGCGAGTGGTATGCCGCAGAATTCATGCGGTATTTGCGATCCGACCCGAGCCGGGCGGGCGGCAACTCCCTGGGGCTGATTGCCGCCGCCATCGACTACCAGGATAAGTCAGGCGCTTCCGGGTACTGGGTTGGCTTCTTCTCGCATCTGGAACGAGTGCTGTGCCAGCGATAGCCCACGCGTTTGGATGCCCGACTCAGCGCCCCAGATAAGTCACCGTGATCTGCAAGCGCTTGTGCCCAAGCTCCTCACTGATCTGCTGACGGGCCTGGGCATCGCGTTCCTCCTGCTCTGGCGTCAGCACATCGCTCACCGGCCCACCCGCGGCAGGAGCTTTCCACCCTGTCAGCATTTCATAGCGCATCTGTGCATACCTATGACGCAAACCGTGCATCTTGCTCAGTCCTGCCGCCTTGCATTGGCCATCGTAGACGTGCTGCTGCTGGATGTAGCGCTTCTCAGTCGGGATCAATGAATTGTTCCCAACCATCTGGTGGGCACGGTTCAGCACCTCTCGCTGGGAAGCGGTAAGGATGGGCACTTCCCTGTCCTTCCCTCCTTTGGTCCATGACGATTTCAGCATCAGCCTGTCGCCACGGTCTGCATAGCTGGGGCTGAACTTGATGCACTCCTGGCGACGCAGCCCAAAAGCCGCTTGCAGTTCCAGGCTCATGCGGACATAGGGATCGGTGACGGCATCAAGTCGATGATCCAAGACCTGCGCTTTGCTGACATTGGTGACGAAGCGCCGATCAGGAATACCCAACTGCGAGTTGTCGGCAGCAATGATGCCGCCTTTGCCGATCTTTTCAGCCCACCAGCGCAAATGCGCCATGCGGTTCTTCAGCGTCCCGGCGGACAAGCCTTCGGCCTGCCAACGGTCCAGCAATGCCTGCACATGCTTTCCTTTGAGGGACGTCGCCTTCATTTGGCGGAAACCGGCTTCCTTCAACTGGCGGGCCACCAGCGTCAAGGAACGTCGGCGGTCTGCCTGGGTGGTCAAGCTGCCATCCCGATTGCGTCGGCAAAGTTGTTTGAGAGTCCAGGTCAAGTCGTCCATGGTGTTCCTGTTCAGCGAGTTTTCGAAGGTGTATTCCTGAGTCGTCATGCGATTAATGTTGTTGCCAACTCGCGCAAAGCGAGATGCCCTGAAGGGCCAAGTGCTTGGTGCTCAGATCACCAATTGCCTCGAATGAGGCATCCGCCTTGCTTCCTGTGGGAAGGCCGGACGGAGGAACGGAAAGGGACAAATACGGAAAAGAAAAAATGGCTGATTAGCTTGGATGAACCTCCTTGAAAGAATGGGGAAAACAACGGGTAGCGCCGCCAGGAAATAGTGGGCGGACGTAGGGACGCCTGAGCGATATATCGCGAGGGAAATGAGGTCAAATAGACCGATGGAAAACTGCGGCTCAACCCTGTAACAGGGACGATGCGCGAACGAGCCTTGGCGCATCTGGGAGGCTCCATCCTCATGGACGGGCACGCTGGGAGCCTTGTGCCCTGGATGCCGGTTGGGTACGGCGGCGCAGTGCGATAGACGCATCAGCACTGCACCAGTTGCCGGTGTTCAAACCCGCCGGCAGGTGACTGCACGGACAGTATCTGCCCCCATCATCATGTGGGCCAGACTTAATGCGATACGCGGCACACCCGCATTGTTGCTGCACCTCGCGCCGTCGTCACTGCGGTGGGCAGTGACGACGGCGTCGCATATGCTGGTATCCAGGATGGTGCAGTTTGGATGCCTGTGGCTACCGCAAATATCAGCATGTGCCGCCTCCTCTGGCACGCAGCCGCCAGCGCAAGGCCACACGCTGTCAAGCGTGGGCATGGCACGTTCCTTTCTGCGGCTGAATACCCAAAGCGTCCTTAATCTGCGCCAGGTACATCCTGGCCACCTCCGGTGAAGCAGGAGGCTGCGATTCCGTTTGCAGCACCGTCGGAACAGACCTCATGGTGCCCGTTGCTGCAGGCTGCTTCGGCTGTGCCGCCCACAACCGGAACTCCCCCTGGATCGCCTTGCGGATCAAGCCAAACAAGTAGGCAGCAGGTTTAAGCACCTTCCCGAGCACACAACGCGCAGACCACTCATCAAGCACCTGCTGACGCTGCGGGTGTGCCAGCCGCTGCAGACGGTAAAGCGCATCGTGTTGCTGATTCAGCACCAATGCCTGGAAGCGTTCGGGCAAACGTAGATCACCCATGCCAGGGTCTGAGCGCTCTCCGCGCACACGCAATACGTACGTACTTTTTTTAATAAAACTACTACGTACTTTACTGTTCGGTGCATCAGGTTCACGCCGATCTTCCGAACCACGATCTGCCGTTTCAGCGACGTCGGACGCTGCTGATGAACCGGAGTCATCACTTCCGCTCGGTCCATCATCGGGCGTTTGCAAACCCAACTGCTGAGCACGCATGCGCAACGCGATAGGCATCTGCTTCAACAGACTTACGTCGGCGGCAACTTCCGTGAGAACACTCAGGGCAATCTGGCGCACAGCAGTGCTGGCATGGGAAAAGGATTGCTCCAGCAAATCGGTCCACGTCAGATCCAGTTCGCAGGCGGTTCGGATGGGCAACGGTGCCAAGTGAACGGTGTAGTGATTGGTGGAAAGATGGCCCGTCAACGGGTTGCGGACATGGGCGTCAATGTGAATCCAGCGCGTCAGGCGCAGCACGGTCAAGGTACGGGCCACCGTCTCGCGTGAAGCTTGTGGGTTGTCGGGCACGCAGGCCAAGAACTGGCGCAGTTGCGTGTAGCTGATCCCCGTGACATTTCCATCCGCATTGGCACTGGCGTGCAGCACCATCCAGGCGTTACGCTCCAGCGGCATCAGCCGCTTGTCGAGCAACAAAGCCGTGGGAACGGCAGGCAGAAGAGGAATATCGTCAGGGGTGTTGCTCCTGGCAACAGCTTGAGTACGGGAAATCATCATAGTGTTGTCTTTCAGGGATTGCGGCCCATGGCCGGACAACTTCATGACAACAGATCCAAGGCTGCACAGCAGCAAACAATCCGAACTTTGACGCAACCGTATTTCTTACCCTGCAGGGCATGCATGCCTGCAGATTACCCATACTCATGCACAACGTGGCGATTTCCGAACAAGACGCCCCACCGATTTTTGTTTAAAGACATTAGGCCAATTCAGTACTTCGATCACGCCTTACCCTACCGCCACGCCTGGGAAGCAAGGCCTTGTTCATCGCATGCAACAAGGGAGCGTCACTAGCGATATTAATGAAGAACTGTGGAGGGTGAAAATTGCCCGAAACGTCTCGCAGCTTGTCCAGTGGAATTGGCGACGATAGCTTCATGGGATCAGTCAAGCCAAGTGCAAATGCTTTTGGCAAGCCGGAAAAATATTCAAAGAACTCTTGACGTCGAAGACCAGAAACCGCCCCAAAACGTTTCCACAGCGTACTAGGCGCGAGAGTGTACAGATCAGTGACCTTGGCACATCCAACCACGCTACCCACCGGCATCTTCACATAGATCCAGACAGTTGCGCCGATGGAAACGTTCATCGGCCTGCGTCGAAGTTCAACGGTTTTCGTACCATCAAAAATCCCATTTGCATAACGCTCTTCAAGAGAGATTAGGAAGTTATGCGGGGTAATCATGCGGAAATCCTTCAAGAAGTATGTTTTCGATCTGCTCGGATGTGATGATGCGACTTGTTCGTAGCTGATTCGCTTCGCCACAGCCAAATTTCTTGAGGCTTTCCAACGGTACCGGATTTTTCATTTTCATCAAATTATCGAAGACGACTACGGTCTTGATTTTCGATTTTCCAATCGCATCGAGGTCACTAACTTCCAACACTGATCTGTCCAAGTCACCCTTATCGACCGCGCCCTCTGCGCGCAGGTAGGCGTTGATCACCCTCGCCACTGCCACTACAGCCTTCAGTCCTTTTTTACGAGTCGATTCATAGAAGAACATTAGGCTCCCGCGCTTGAACGATTTCAGCGTCCTTGGCGCACTCAAGTAATGGCGCTGCTGGAAAAGCAAGGCTTTGGAGTGGGCGAGTAATTGCATCTGATCCAGGTGATCAAGCAAGTGTTCAGCGTAATCACGTTGGATAGGCACGAGCACGCCGGGCCTGTCAGACATACAGATCAGCGTCGGAGAAAGTAAAGTTTCCAAAGCAAAGACTGTTAGATGTGTACGTTGACCATCAGGACGCGTCAATTCCACGTATTGATCGGCCGCTCGGAAAACTGGCACGATGGTGGTAGCGTGATATCACTCACGGCCTGCAACTTGGCGCGAAGCTCTGACCAATTGCGAGGAAGGAGCACGCTGTGGAGCGAGACCTTATTCAACTCCCGAGCGTCATCCAAGCCAGTGAATCCAACCTCCAACGCCACCTCTCGAACAGAAGCTTGTCGTGGCGCGAGATTCAGCCGTACGCGCTGAATCTCTTCTCTAGCCCTTCCTAGTAGATGAGCGATCATTTGACGCGCAGCGTCCCGCGCACAGATCATGCGCTCATCCACAGCCAAGAAAGCATCACACGTTCCACCTCTGAGACTGCTAGGCCACATCAGATAGCCAATGACTCTATGGTCTTCCAGCACAATAAAACGATGCCGAGCCCTACTAACTCCGTCGTCCGCAGCCCACAAAGTGGATTGATCAGCTACAGCTACACCCAGGTTGCAAAGCAATTCACGAACATCCGCTTCGCGCCCGGGTATGAGCTCTACTAATTCCAACGTGTCACGTGTGCTTGCAGCGACAGCGCTGGACCTGCTGTTGAGTTCACCAAGGATACTGAAGGCCGACGGAGAAAGGACTTCAATACCGTAGCGAAAACGCAGCATCGCTGACGCATTGCGAATCGCCCCATCGCTGGTGACTAAACCTGCTAGGTTATGATGAATTGCCGTTGCTAGATGCCGCAGATCGGAGAGATCATTAGCGGTCAATGCGCTCGCAGCGAAACGCTCAGGAAAGACTAAGGGAGCGACCTCCTTGGTGAACTGCGCCATAACATCGTCGGAAGGCACGGCAAACTTCGGGAAGACCTGTCCTAGACCCTGCATGGGATCAGTCTTGCCATTCGTAGCAGATCGTTTTAGCTCGACGTCAAACTCAGTGCTCAGCGCGAGACGACATACGCCTAGACGTTCTAGCGCAAAAAGGTCTACAACATCCTGGTGACGCGCTCTACGCGGCCCAAGATCGAACATTACATTAAGGTCCAGAAGATAAAGCTTGGTCGCTGATGATGGTTCGACAGCGAGGCCTAGAGGATCTCGGTGGCTCAGCCCGCTAGTCGCAAAAAGTTGTTGTGTCCGTAATTCGTGGCTACGCAAGACTAGGGTACGCCCCCTAGTCTTGCCTCCTGGCACAGTGCCATGCGCATAGAAATCCTGGCTTTGCCAGAACTCTTGCGAAGCGCGGAGATCTTCTGCAACCCGTGCACCAATCGAGATGTAGTTCAACGCACTCAACTGGTCTTTGAGCGCATTTAGCAGAGATTTGGCAATTCCGTGCCGACGGTGACCCGGATTTACATGAATCTGCATGATGTGCCCACGAGGGAAAGTGCTGGCGAACAATAAATGTCCCGCGTATTGAATCTCGTCAGCCCCGCGAACAATCGCCACAATGAGTCGTTCGCTGATAGCAGCCTCTTCATAGACCTTGAAGGGAAACCATCCCAATGCCGGGCGGTCGCTTTCAGCGGCATCAACTACCTGCCTCACGTACGGCAGGACGTCCTGCCGTTTCAGAAGCAACTCCACTGAGAGCTGTTGGATATTCATGCGGTATGCACTCCATCTGTATCGGATGATGGATGCAACTGTAACAAATTCGTTGCATTGACTCAGCTAGGTTGAGGCGTCTGCAGCACAAAAACCTCATGCATCCCATGACTGGGCCGCTTCATGACAACCGATCAAACTGCGTGAGGCATCAAACAATCCGAACTCCGGTGCAACGTGTCCTGGCGCTCTTTCGACATAACCTGGCCATCAAAGTTCGAAGAAGGGCACGTTAGTCATTTGTGCTAACATAGCCAACAAATAGCAATTTCATCGCACACTGGAGGTTCCCATGACCGCAACAACAATGCGTTCCGGACGCATCGGTTTTCGGGTGCTCCCGCAGCAAGAAGCCGTGCTGCGGCGAGCCGCCGAAGCCAGCCACAAGTCCTTGACCGACTTCATCCTTGACAGTGCCTACCAGGCCGCCGAGCAAACCCTGCTGGATCAACGCCTGTTCTTGGTTGCGGGTAGCCAATCTCAGGCTCTGCTGGATTTGCTCGACCGGCCAGCACAGGTCAATGAAGGTCTTCAGAGCCTGTTCTCTCGCACTGCGCCGTGGGATCGCTAATACATCTGACAGCGCCACAGGCGCTGGATGCCAGCCATATCCTCGACGAGTTCGATTGCGGCAAGGACAGCATGAACGAGTGGCTAACTCGACATGCTAGCCAAGCACAAGCCAGCGGCTCCGCCAAGACTTATGTAGTCGCGCACAATCGGGATCCGCGTGTCGTTGGCTACTACAGCCTCACCGTAGGTCAAATCGACACGCTGGAAGCGCCCGAACGGGTGCGCCGGGGCATGGGCAGCTACCCCATTCCTGTGGTAATTCTGGCGCGGCTGGCGGTCGCACGGCAGTTGCATGGACAGGGGCTAGGCATCGGGCTGCTGCAAGACGCGATCCGTCGCACCGTGGCGATTTCCGAACAGGCGGGAGTACGGGCTCTGTTGACGCATCCTATTGACGCAACAGCCGAACGGTTCTACCTGCGCTTCGGCTTTGAAGCCTCACCTGTACGTGAACAGCAACTGCTGCTTCTACTCAAGGACGCACGCAAGCTGCTGCTGTCGAAGCCTTGAAGTACGCATGTTCTCCAACCGGATCAACACCGCTCTTGCCAACCTCCCCCAACTAGTACACAATCTAGTCATCCATTAACCGAGGTGTACAGAAAACATCTTTTGAATCAATGGATTGCGCGGTGGTCGGTTAGCCCGTCTCCCGCTCCAGATTCTGAAAAAGCCCAGACTTCGGTCTGGGCTTTTTTGCGTCTGCTGACGTCCACTGATTTCTCAGTGCGTCTGCACTCAATTGATTCGAAAGCGTTTGCGCTCTACGGATCGTCCAGCGAAGCCTACCGGCTTCCACTGTCCCCCCCCAAAGCAGTACACGTTTTAGTACACGCAAATCCGGGGGGCGTGCAGTGCGCATTGTTTGCTGAGTCGCCTTCCCATTGAGCAGTACACCTCTCCTGACTCAAGGAGATTGACCTGTGCCGTATCTGGGCAGGCCGGGACGGCTGGGCCACGTTGGCGCTGGTCATCGACTGCCATACCCGCGAGTTGCTGGGCTGGCATCTGTCGCGCAGCGGCAAGGCCTGCACGGCGGGCAGTGCCCTGGAACACGCCTTGATCGCCCGTTTCGGTACGCTGGGACGAGTGCCGGTGCCGTTCCTGCTTCGGTCAGATAACGGGCTCGTTTTTACGTCACGTGACTACACCGCGTTAGTGCGCAGCTACGGGCTGCGTCAGGAGTTCATCACGCCACACTGCCCACAGCAAAATGGCATGGTCGAACGCGTGATCCGCACACTGAAAGAGCAATGTGCGCATCGTCACCGCTTCGAAACCCTGCAGCATGCCAGCCGCGTGATTGGTGACTGGATACGCTTTTATAACCATCAACGGCCCCACCAGGCGCTGAAGATGAAAACCCCGGCTCAAGCCTACGCTTTAGCCGCATAAGTTGAGCAGGTTCTGCTGGGTCATTACAGCTGCGCCGGGAAAACAAGAGTCTGCCGCCCTATGCTGTACCGCTCTCGCGGCAGGCTATTGAGATTGTGGAATATCTGTTGCAGCAACAGGTCAGACTGACCAAATCTTAAGGTATGCGCCCTATTCAAGCAAATCGAAACAGCACTTGCGAAGCACCGGATCACTGAATATAGTTTCTTTCGGCTGAAGGCCATGAAACAATAGTGCGTGCAAGCCCACTTCAGCTTGCGATCAATCCAATTCCTCCGGAAATTTTTAGAAAATTTAAATCAAAGCATCAACCCACCGCTAATACCAAGCGTGCCACATACAAAAACCATGAATAATCTCACAGAGCGAGAATATCTTGTCACTAGAAAATATTACATTACACATATGATTTTCGGATGGCTCGGGGGTGCCGCGATAACATATCCATTCTGGAACAGTGATTTTGCATACAAAAATATAATTTTTGCCATTGCTATTTTTGGGACAATCTTCTACCCAGCTGCAAAATGGATAGTTGAGCAATTCACATTAAGAATTACAAAAAATGAATTCTGGTCTAGCGCATCATTCAATCGCTCAGCAAGAATATCTGGGTTGCTGGGTGCATATTGGGGAACAATATTTATCCTAACAGCACCCATTCTTATCATATTCATCTTAGTCTTTGTTATAAAAAAAACATTCATCCAAAACAAGGCCTCTTAAATTCCAATGAGAATAATGGCTTCTTCTATCCATTCATCATCTATGAGAGCACCAAGACTTGCCATGATCAACGAATAGCCTAAAATTCCAACTTCTGGCCTTTCTTCGTTGCATTACCGCCGCCAGGCTTCGATGAGGACCTTGGCCAGAGCCAGGTTGATCCGACTAGTTTTGGCCCCTCTGCTCAGAGTCAGTCAATCCAAGAAGCTCGTCAGCGCATGAGCATTCATGCATGTATGGCATCATCAGCCATGGTTGGATTCTTGAGTACGCAGGCATCAGCAGGTCCTTCAAATCCGAAGTCCGTAGGCCAGTCCTAATTGGCATGAGCGAAACGCTCAAACGGCTACCGGACTGACATAGGGACCTTCTTGCGCTAGTTTCAGACTCAAGGTGACTTAAGCATCGCTCATCTCCCAGAATACAACCTGACATCAAGCGCATCAGCCTGCGCCGCAAAGTCTCGTAGACGGCGTTTCTGAAAGGTTGCCAGGTTGGCGAGCTTCCAAACGCAACTCGGGCAACTGGTCAGCATACGGGCATTGCAACAGCGGGTAGTCCACTTCCGTCATGCCAACGAACGCACGTTCATATTCGACCGCGATGTCCTTGTCGTTGC
The DNA here is from genome assembly GCF_048595715.1 of Kerstersia gyiorum. Taxonomy (NCBI): domain Bacteria; kingdom Pseudomonadati; phylum Pseudomonadota; class Betaproteobacteria; order Burkholderiales; family Alcaligenaceae; genus Kerstersia; species Kerstersia gyiorum. Next base: position 1,050,415 of record NZ_CP169556.1, on the reverse strand, counting down.
CGAACAGCACTTCATGGATGTGCCGGTTGTGCCCTGCCAGATAAACCACGAAGCACTCGACCATATAATCGGTCAGGCCTCCGGTCTGGAATAACTGCCAGACGCCGAACAGATCCCGCAGGAACAAATTGATGACCGTAGCACCTTTCATGGCGAAGATGTCGTTATCGAACACGTCGGGTGCGATGTTCAGCTACAGGCGGACGGTGTCGGCGTAACGAGCGGCCAGTTTGGGCGACACGCCGAAGGTTTCAAGCACGGCAAGATCGAACGGCGCTCCCCGAGGAAGCTCCGCCTGCAGGCGCTTGATTATTTGATATCGTGAATGCTCACTCATGTGCGAAATACACATAAAAATCTAATCAATCACCATTGGAATTGATAGATTTTCCTTTGAGATTTACCCTATGATGGAATTTCACGACTAGATTTAATCATAATCTGTCAGGTTGAAAATGCAGCGAAGGCATCGCTAAATACCTGCAAATCTTCATGTGTCAGCCACAATGTGGAAAACTTCATTTTCTGTCCTGATGCCCATGCCGTGACATTTGGAACGCAGCGGTATCTGATTATCCATTCACCCTGTACATGGCCTGGACCTCCCCAAGCATCCACCCAGAGAAAGCTTTCAGCCGGGCGACAAATTCCCCAACCCCCGCATCTGGCTCCACCGCCTGCGCCAGGAAATAACGCATTTCCTCTTCCTGCCCCGGAAACTGCAGCAAGAAAAAATCTACATGTCCATCCAACGATGACGGCCAGGTGATGGCGGTGGCGGGACGCAACACATTGGTCGACCGGATCAGTTTCCGGGACGCTTCCCGGATTAGTCTGCGCACGGTTGCGGGAGACTGCGGCTGCGCCAAGGCTTGCAGGTAGTTGCCCAGTACCCGTTCAAAATCGCCATTGATGGCGATTGCCAAGGCCCTGGATGGACGAAAAGGCGCGATATCAGCCGCCAGATCCGGTCCAGCTAAACAGCGGCAATGGTGTTTGATCCAGTAGCGCCACGCCATGCTAGTTTCGGGTGCTGCCAGGTCATCAAGAGAACCGATGTCAAAGTCGATTTTGCTGACGATAAGGTAGGCGCCAGCCAATTCCTGCCGGATTTTTTCGATCTGCTCACTATCTTTGTCCGTGGGTGGACGATGCAGGATCAGGCAAAGATCCAGGTCAGATTTTCCGGGTATTGCGCGCCCTGCCGCCACGCTGCCATAGACGTACAGGCTATGCAGTAAAGGCGCGGCATCCTGCCGCAGGCAATCACGGACGGCATGCAGGACGGGCTGAAATTCAGCTTGCCAGGATGCATCTGGCATCGTCGCAATACATGCCTGAAAATCGCCCTCTTCAGCCAAAGAACCCCTGTTTTCGCTGCTATCTACCCGCGTCATGTTTTTTCCCACTATCGCGTGTCGTCCAGATTTCGGATTTATTGATAAGCATGTTGCCTTTCATACTGACTGCCGTCACAGGAAAAATGCCTATCCCTGAACAACCATTCCCCACAGGATCGCACCTCACATGCCAATATTCAGCAAACCAACACTCAAAAAATCAGTATTAATTTATCCAAAGGAAAAACTACTTTTTTTCGACACCGTTATCCTGCCAACCTTTCACAACTGAGGATGGAAATACCATCCTCTTCATCAAGCCGTCTTCACCATTCTGATAAACGAGCAGGGTTTGCCTACCTATTCTTGATTTTATATCAACAGGCCCAACAAGATAATAACGCTTGCCACCGACCGGAGCACATAAGCTATCACCAGCAACGGCATTAAAAATCTCACACCCCTCGTAATTAACCGTTAAATAATGATTATTCATCCCACCCACGCTGATCAACTGGGCGACTCTCGTCACAACAAATGATGCATTATTTGACATTACCAACAAAGCCGCAATTCCTACAAAACCAGCCAGACAAGATCGCGTCACCAGATCCCACTTTGTTTTTGCTGCTGCAACCATAGACATCAGCAAGGCTTGCAGAGCCAGCCATGCTCCCAAGGCTGCCCAAGACCACTCGACTGGGACACCCTCATGGTCTTTATAAAACACAATAAATACTTGCATATGATACAAGCACAGCAGAACACCAATCACCAATCCAGTGATAAAAATACCCCATTGCTTCCAACTAACGGCGGCTTTCTTTCCACGTATGGTCACCCAGGCCACAAATACCAACAATATCCCGACAACAATTGATGCAGCCACTTCAACCTCGGTCGACGCTGAAAAACAATAAACACACCCTAGAAAGCACAACATAATGCCAAAAAGAGTGGAGCACAAAACAGCTGCCCCCCTAACACTCGGATCCGTCTGTGAAAAAAAGATATATAAAACGACGCCACCCAAAGCCATCAAAAAAGCAAGAACCACCAGCAAAAACAGGGTCGCAAATGCTGCACCAACCAACGTCACCAAAATCTCGGACGGTTCAAAATCAGGGACAAAGCCGTTAGAAACAAAAAACACCAACAAAAACAAACCGCCAAAACACAAAACAAAAGCCCAAGCACTTAACATCAAGCTCCGCGGCCTGATGCTCAAAGACAGCCACGCAATCAGATTTTTCTCCACCGCAAACCTCTCAAATATTTATTAAATAGCCATTCATATCAGAATCACTTCATTCTGATAAAGTCAACCCTCTACCCATATTCGCCTAGCGGGACAGATACAACGACATCACCCAGAAAAATAAAACCGATTTTCGAAAGCGGTCAGCCCCCCAGCAGCAAACAAAAAGCCGGATACAGCAATCAGTCACTAACGTTTTTCAATTCCCCTCCTGCGCCACCAACTGCCCATTCAGCGCCAGCACATCGTCCTCAGAAAACCGCCCGGCATAGAATTGCAGCTTGGCATAGGCCTGCAGCCATTCCACATGACTGCGTATCAGGTCCTGCCGCGCCCGGTAGGATTCCCGTTCGGCATGCAGGGCATCCGTGTTGGTGCGTTCGCCGCCAGCCACGCTTTTATGCATGGCCGCAATCAGTTCCATGCTGTCAGCGACATTCTGCTGCAAGGTTTTCACACGCTCCGCGCTACCGTGATAAACCCGGTAGTACTGTTCCAGCGTCGTGACCGTGCTGCGTGTCACTTGTTCCAGCTCATGCTGGGCCTGTTCCAGCCGATGGCTGGCTTGGCGGGTGGCGTAATAGCTGGAACCGCCACTGAAAATGGGGATGGAGACTTGCAGGCCGATTGTGTTGCTCCTGTAATCGCGCCCTTTGTTATTGATGGTGTCGGAGACGATGCGCTCATGCGTGGCAAAGAGTGACACCCTGGGCATGAATTGGCCTTTTTCCCGTTCGACGGTCAGGTCGTTGTAACGCACAGCAAGACGCGCCGCCTGGACCTCCGGGTTCTGCTGCTGGATGTCTGCCTGCAGAACCGCCAGGTCATCTTCCGGTAAAGCCGGTGCGCCTGAATGCGGATTAATGTCCAGCAGCGCTGAGGCCGTGACCGTTGCCCCCACGATGGCAGACAATTCCCGCAGCCGGTCAGCCAGCGCATTTTCATGGTTCACCAGTTCTGCCTGGGTGGCGCCAAGCTGTGTGCGGGTTTCCAGTATGTCTATGCGCGTGCCCTCGCCTTCGGCCATCAAGCGTTCGTTGCCATTCAGCATGTCCTGGTAAACACGCACCTGCCTGCGCGCCAACGCCAGCGCATCCCGGGCCAGTACGGCATTCAGATAGGCGTCGATCAGCGTTACCGCCTGCTGCTGGAATTGCAGCCGATACTGGATATCCGCATATTCCGCCTGTGTCTTGCCCATGCGGTAAGTGCTGATGGCCGAATAATCGAAAAGCGTCTGTTCGACCGTCAGGCCGGCCCGGCGGCCATAGAAGGTATCTTCGGCGCGCACATGGCCGGTCAGTGGGCTTTCGTAATACTCCGTCTGCTGCGTGCGGTTGCGCATGTAGTTGATGGAGGCCTGCGGCAGCAAGGCGGCGCGGGCAAGTTTGCCGGCGTCCTGCCCCGCCAGCTGCGCCGCACGCGCACCCTGCACTTGCGGGTCATTGAGCAGCATGCGCTCATAGGCCTGCACCAGATCCAGTGCGGGCAACTGTTCCGCCTGCCTGTCCGATGCCTGGTCTTCAAGCTGATGCGGTGCGGCGAATGCCACGGGTTGTATCTGGCGCAGCATCAATACGGATGGTGGCTGGACGCCAGCAGGTTCTGCCTGAGCATGATGGCCGCTATCCAGGCAAAGCAACAAAGCCACCACTGCTATCGACACCGGATGAGACAAACGCCCGATGGCCCGCCCTCCTCGAATGCCTGCCCGCTGCCCCCTTTTCCCGGTTCGCCGCCCACCCATTTCCGTCATCTCCGGCCCAGTCATTTATTCCTCCGTCAGCGCCAGGCGGGCACGGTCGCGCAAGGGTTTGAGCAGATAGCTCATCATGGTGCGTTCGCCAGTCTTGATGAAGGCGGTCACTGGCATGCCCGGCTGTAATTGCAGGCCCGGCAGCACCTCCCTGCCCTGCAATTCATCAACACTGATTTCGACGTGGTAGTACGGCACGCCCTGATAAGGATCTTCCAGACGATCTGCGGAAACGGTCTTGACGGTGCCTGGCAACCTGGGGGTCGACGCGCGATTGAATGCCGCGAATTCCAGCTCTACTGGCTGTCCGACATGTATTTTGTCCACGTCCTGAACAGGCAGGCGGCCTTCAACTATCAAAGGCTGGTCCAACGGCACGATGTCCATCAGTTTGTCGCCGGCACTGACCACGCCGCCCTGGGTGAAAACAGCCAGGCCGGCCACGATGCCCTCGGTGGGTGCCAGAATCTGCATGTTGCCCACGTCATATCGCGCGCTGTCCAGGCGCGCGCCGAGGTCTGCCGTACGCGTGCGGGTTTCGGCCAGCGCCGTGCGCAGCTCCTTCTGATAATCCTCGCGCTGCTGCACGAGGCGCAGCTGGTATTCCTGCACCTGGCCCTGCAACTGTGCCAAACGCCCCTGGTCATCGGCAACGGCCCCGGCCAATTGCAGGAACTGGCGTTCGGACTCAAGCAAACGGTTACGCGCCAACAAGCCATCGGCCGCCAGCGAACGCTGCCCGGCCAATTGGCGCTCAAAGGCCTCGCGCTGGCTCAGGCGAGATTGCAGGATGCGCTGCAGGCTGTCGCGCTGCTCGCGCAGGCCGCGCAAGGTGGCCTCCAGGCCATCGAGCGTGATTTGCTGGGCTCTGCGGCGGCTGTCGAACAATTGCCGCTGCGCCTGGATGATCTCCGCCCCCTGGGCCTGTCCCGCCTGCCCGGCCTGCAGCAGGCGCTCATCGAAGCGGATGTCGCTCAGGCCATCACGTTCTGCCATCAAGCGGTTCTCCATCGCCAGGCTGCTGAAGAACTGGAATTGCAGGGAATCCAATTGATTGGCTGCAACATTGGGTTCCAGCACGACCAATACCTGCCCCGCCTGCACGCGCTGGCCTTCGCTGACCAGAATGCGTTCAACCCTGCCGCCGGTGATCGGCTGCACTGCTTTCCGATTGCCGCTGACCACCACCTTGGCTTCTACCGGCACCCCGGCATCCAAAGGTGCCAGCATGGCCCAGCCGAGAAACCCCATCACACCGACAAGCACGATGAGCCAGCCCAGGCGCACAAAGTATCGTTCGTCCACCGACAGCAGTTCATCCCTGGCGTCGATCAAGCTGGCGTCCGCGGGCAAGGCCCCTGTGTTCACTGGCATGCTCATGCTCCTTCCTTGCGTTGTGCATAGTTCATCGCCGCCCCGTAGGTGGGAATGGGCATGGCCCGAGGCTGTGGCATGCTGGCAGGCGCCCTGGGCGGCGCGCCACGCTGCATGCGCTGCATCACCTCGGCCAGCGGGCCGAAGTCGGCCTGGGCGCCGGCGTGCAGTACCAGCAGTTTGTCGGCCAGCTTGAGGATGTTGGGTTTATGCGTAATCAATACGAGGGTGATGCCGGCCCGCTTGATGCGGGCGATGGCCTCAGCCAACATCGCATCACCCGCCTCATCCAGGTTGGCATTCGGCTCGTCGAGAACCACGAGGCAGGGTTCGCCATACAGGGCGCGGGCCAGCCCCACCCGCTGGCGCTGGCCGCCCGACAAGCCCATGCCGTTTTCTCCCAGTTGCGTCTGGTAGCCGTCGGGCAGTTGCAGAATCAATTCATGCACGCCAGCCATCTGCGCAGCGGCAATGACCTGTTGTTCATCCACCCGGCCAGCCTCACTGGCCGCAAACCGGGCGATGTTCTCTGCCACTGTCCCCGCGAACAACTGGACATCCTGCGGCAGGTAGCCGATCAGCGCCCCCAGGGCTTCCGGCCGCCATTGGTCCAACGGGGCACCATCCAGCCTGACTTTGCCGCGCAAAGGTAGCCAGGCATTGACCAGGCAACGCGCCAGCGTCGTCTTGCCCGAGCCTGATGGGCCGATCACGACCAGTGTCTCTCCCGCTGCCAGCTTGAAGTGAATGCCATGCAGCACCGCCTGGGTCTGGCTAGGGGGAGCAGCCAGCAGCTGCTCGACCGCCAGATTGCCAGCCGGCCTGGGAAAATCCATGCCTTTTGCCAGCGGCGGAAAATCCTCCAGCAAACGGCTCAAACGCCGTTCGGCCTCCTTCACCTGCGTCCACTGGCGCGACGCGCCGATAATCTGGTCTATGGGTGCCAGGGCCCTGCCCAGCAGGATGGAACCTGCGATCATCATGCCTGCCGTCATCTGGTGTTCCAGCACCAGCCACGCCCCCAGGCCCAGCGCCAGGGATTGCACCGCCATGCGCAATGACTTGTTCCAGCCCTGTATCTTCGCCATGCGGGCACTGGCCAGGTTTTGCTCGCGCACATAGCCCAGATGCTGTCCGGCCCAGCGGCGGCGCAGGTTTGCCAGCATGCCCATGCCGGCTATGGCCTCGGCGTTACGTAAATTTGCGCCGGCATCGCGGCGCGACGCAATGGCCAGTTCCCCGGCTCTCTGCAAATGCGGGCGACTGACACGCTCATTGATCCAGGCCACGCACATCAGCAGCACCGTGCCGCCCAGGGCAAACCAGCCCAGTGCGGGGTGGAAATAAAACATCACCAGCACATACACCGGGAACCACGGCGCATCGAACAGCGCGAACAGCGATTGGCCGGTGGCGAACTGGCGCAGCTGCTGCAAATCCTCCAGCGGCTGCGCTGCGTTGAGCTTGCCCGTCCTGAGGTTGGCACTAAAGGCCGCGTCATAGACACGTGGCGCCAGCTGGCGGTCAAAGCCCGTACCCAGGCGCAGCACCACCACCGAACGCACCCACTCCAGCGCACCCATGAATGCGTACATGCCCAGCAAGATGACCGTCAGCATCAGCAAGGTCATCTCATTACCGGACGTCAGCACCCGGTCATACACTTGCAGCATGTACAGGGCGGGGGCCAGCATCAGGATATTGATAACGCCGGAAAACACGCCGATGTGCACAAAACTGCTTTTATAGGTCAGCAGGGCACGGGCCAATTCACCACGCGCACTCCCTGCCGGCCGGGATTTATCCGCCGTCATTACATCCCCAGCCTTTTTTACGGAAAAAAATCCCCCTCCCCACTGGCAAGGGGAAAGCCGAAATCTGCCTGCAAAGTGTTTTTGCAGGGGCTTCCGTAAACCGCTAGAATCAACGGCTTCCGGAACCCGGAACCTGGCCGCAAAGCGCCAGGCCCCGGTACTACCCGGTCAAGTGGTGGATCTTCCCGCTAGAAAATCACCAGCACTTTTCCGGTCAAACCTCTTGCATTTCTGGAATGGCTGCTTACGCGGCCAGCAGGAGGTCGCTTTCGACTTCGGCAGCAGCAACGGCATATGCATCAGCTGCAACAGCGCTGCTGGGAGCGTAGTCGTAGTAGCTGATCGACACGCCAGTGCCAGACAGTGCAGTTTGGATGTCTGCCCACGAGTCGGTGATATCCGAACCCTTGGACTCCAGGTACTTATCCAGCACCCACTCGAAGGCTTGAACACCGGTGTTGTCGAACGCCAGGCTGTACAGCACGGCAGAGTTCAGCGTTGCGTTCTCATACAGGCTGGCGTTAGCCAGGATGCTGGAAAGCACGGTGCCATCGGAGGCCGTTGCCGACACGCTGATAGCCGTGTTGCCGTTGTATCCCGAGCCAAACAACGTGGCGGCGTAGTCCACGGCGATATTGAAACCGTTGACTACCAACAGCGGATAGCTGGTATTGAACGCAGTCAGTGTGGCAGCATCCGGAGAGGGATTGTTGTCACCCGAGGGGGTGTAGCCGAGCGACAACTTATTCAGTGAACCAGATGTCACGAAATTGTAGGTACCATCGTAGCCGCCAGGGGTCGAAGGTGGCGTTGCAACTGCCGTATCCCACGAAAAGCCGCCAGTCGATTCCACCACGAACTTGCCACCACCGTTGATGGCATTGACATGATCTACGCCTTGCCCGGCGTACACGTTGAAGTCGTAGATCTTGTTGCCGGTTTGGTAAATTGCAATACCTTCGTAGATATTGCCGTTCGTGGCCTTCACCGAACCGATATAGGCCGGATCATGTTGCGTGTCGATGATGGTTTCATCGTAGCTATCACGCCAGTCGTCGATTGCAGTTTTCAAAGACATGATGTCTCTCCTGTTTCACAAGCCGGTCGCAACTCCGGCAAAATTTTTTCCGACCCGGATGGCCGAAACAGCGAAAAACTTAAAATCTGTACTCCAAGTTAGCTGTAACGGTGCGGCCTGGATAAAAGTTGTATCCCAAAGAGGTCGGCGTACCATCAAACTCATCAGTTAGATTGGCAATGTAAATTCCTGCTTTCAGTTGATCGTTAAATCGGTAGTTAAAGAACAGATCAAATTTGATAGTTTTCGGCCAAAGATAGGCATCTATCCAGCCATCTCCATTGGGCAATGGCCCTAATGAGTTGTTGCTGGGGTCTTGAGCATCCTTGATGTAGTAATAAGACGCACGTTGTTTTCCTCGGAAATGCAAGGTGCTGCCTATTTCCATTTTCCCGTTGTAAGGCGTCAGGGCTGCTGTGAGACTTCCTCGAATAGGCTCGATTAAGCTGGTTTCCATCCAGTTCCAGCCTGAGTAACATGAACTCGGCCCTTGGCTCCCTACCTGTGAGAAAACAGCATTTCCCTCTGCATCATAGGTGACGTAATAAGCGTTCCCGCTCGGCAGGAGCGAATTACACATTTTATTGTTATGCCGAAGTGGAAGAGTCAAATTACCACCCACATAAAACAACGGCTGTTTATAGGCAAGGTTCAGTTCAAAGCCATGACGAACGACTGCCGCCTCATTATTGACGTTAGCAACAGCACCCCCAACAGAGCTTTTGCCATTCATAACTGCATCGTTTTCCATCCATATCGGGCCGTAGCCAATGTAATTGCGTATGCGATTCCGATAATACCCAAGACCCACATTAAATTCATCTGAGGTCGTCAACCATCTTTCTTTATGATAGTTAACTCCCAATTGCAAGGAAAGATTTTTTTCTTTTTTCAGATGAGGATTGGCGACAAACAGTTGCTTCAACCAGGGGCCAGATGTATACATTTCATTGCTTGTCGGCGCTCGTTCACTGTAACCAATAGAGCCATATGCCATCAAACCCGTCCCTGGTTGTGTATATTGCAAGTTGAAATTGGCTTGCCTCAAATTAAAACCATGTTTTTTATCATCCAAATTAAAGCGATTATTCCCATTGTCGCTATCAGGATCCAACTTCATCTCATTGAATATTCTTGTACTTTCCGCATTCGCCATGCGTCGGGCTTCTCCAAAAGAGTAGCCTTGACTGCGATAAGCATTTAAGAGTGTTGTAGTATTAGGAACTATTCCCTCTTTTGCAATATTTCCAGTCCTAAATCTGGGAGAGTCCACATCCATTGTCACTCGCTGCCAACCAGCACCAGCACTGGCCTGCCATGGCCCATCCCCTTCAGTACTCAAATTCAGCGCAAAACCTGAAGATTTGTTTTTTGAACTGGGATCCCATTCCTGCGCAAGGGTATAGGGTAAGCCACGGTTCTTTTTGTCTTCCTCCAACCAGTCGGCTTCGCTGAAACTATCGACATCTTTATGAGTACGTCGAAACTCGAATGAAGAATCCAGGCGCAATGGGCCGACAAGCGATGCTTGGAAATGACTGGCATTACTCAGCTTGAGCCCATTGGAACTGTTATCTACAAAGTAGTGCATATCCTGACCAACGGCACCAGTACCCCTGACACCTTTCCACTGTTGATCTCGTTTTTGTTGCTCGTGGTATAGCATTATTTCAGGATTAATTAAATCCGAAACGACTGCCTTGTATTTCAGGCTGATAACCTGGCTTTTCATCTCGGTAGCAATAAACCAAGGATTTTTTGCCCAATATGCAGGCTCTGCAGTCCCCCAACCTTCCGGGATGATAATCTGAGGCTGCTGATCAGTCTGATATTTTGCGCGACTGTTTGCCGCAAACATCTCCAGGCTTTGCTGATAATCATCATTAAAATAATGGCGCAGACGCAGCATCTGTGATTCGGCTTTCTTTTCTGTACCTTCCAAAGCACCAGACTTTGCTGCCTGCTTGAGTTGATTCAGGCGTTCAGGAGAGAGCTGGCAGTTTTCCATTCCATCTCTACTTCCGCTACTGACTCCGCGAACCTGATAGCGGCACCCTCCCCCCCAATTGAGCTCTGGATTATTTATGTTGTCGTAAAAATTAAGGTTTCTTGCATGAAAATACTTCAGCATATCGCCATCATCAAAATGACTACCTATCTTATAGGCATCATTTTCACTGTCAGCCGCGCCTACCATCACATCCCAGCGCTCACTTCTTCCGCCCAGAAAGAATGAGCCAGACGGCTTTTGTCCATTCTTGTATTTACTGAACCCGGTAGAACCGCGAACCATCCCGCCAAAACTTCTGCCAGGAAGCAATATGTCGTCTAGGTCGAGGTATTTGAAATCAACAGAGCCGCCTAAGCTTCCCAAGCTACCAGTGCTGGCATTCACACCTCTGGTAACGTCAATGGATTTCAAAAACTGAGGATCAACGAAAATCGAGCCGGTCTGGCCAATATCTTTGGTAAAGGCATGGAAGTTCTGTGTAATACCTTCAAGCGACTGAGAAACACGCCCATGCCCCGCAATCCCCTGCACCCCTACAGACACTTCCGGCCTGGCATACAAACTGTTGACCGACGTCCCTGATATCTGGTCAATCAGGTCGCTCATGTGGCTGGCACCGCGCCGCTCGATATCCTCTTTGCTGGCCCCCGCCGTATTGCCAATCGTCTTGTTTTCTTCCGCCGTGCCTATGATCTCTACCGCGTCCAGCACCTGGGCATGTCCGGCATCCGCAGGCATCTGGGCAGATTGGGCATCCTGATCCCCGGATGGCAGGCGCTCTTGCACTTCCTGGGCCAGCACTGCCTGACCGGCCAGGACCAGTACGATGGCCAGGCTCAATTGCCGCGGGCGCACCGGTACCGCCGTTCCTGCTTGAAACGGCGCAAGCTTGCGGCGCCGCTGCCCGGCAACGGCAAGCAGTTCCGTGTGGCTCACTGCCTTGTCTCTAGGAAATTTCATTTGATGAATAAAAATAAACGATATAAGTAATGATAGGCATTTACATATTTACCGATGATCGCCCATCGCTCAGGCTGTGCTCTTGATGGCATCTTGCCCCGGTTGTGCTGGCGCAGACGCAGTGTTGAGGCCTGGCGCCTTATGGACAGGGCCGCACGCTGGGCTCACTACCCTCTGCCAGCCAAGGCCTATGATCACGAAAATATGTGCTGGCTGCTAACGGTTTACGGGAAAAATTTGACTATTCGAGAATATTTGTTGCGCCACAAAATACCGGCGAGCACCTGTGAGGCAATGGCATTCATGTCTCGCCAGGCGTTGCAATATCGAATTGAAAAATTGAAAACACCGGCCATGGCCGGTGTTGAGTGTGCTGGCCCGCAAGCGCCAGAAAATGCCAAGAATTGTCCGCAATTGCCAGCAATTTCCCGCCATTGCCCGCTATTGCCGCCTGGCCTGCATGCCCAGGGCGCATTGCTTGGGTGAAACGCCGGTATGGTTCCTGAATATCCGGCTGAAATGACTGAGGTTTGAAAATCCGCAACTGACTGCCGTTTCCGTCACGCTGACACCGCGCTGCAAGAGCGCCACGGCGGCATCCAGCCGTATGCGCGTCAGGCAGCTGTGTACCGAGCAGCCATACAGGGCCTGAAAGCCCGATTGCAGGCGTTTTTCGTTGAGCCCGACCGCACGCGCCAGCGTTTGCACGCTCCATTCCTGGTCGTAGCTTCGTTCCAGCAAGGCCCTCGCATCCAGCAGCCGCGGCCGGTCTGCCGGCACAGGCAGGCTGGCCCGTTGCTGGGCCAGGTTTTCCCTCAGGAAGCAGGCAACCGCTTCAAAGGCCTTGGCACGCAGATAGAGATCACGCGAAATGCAGCTGCCCGGATAGATGCTTTCAAAACCCAGCAGCTCGCCCGCCAGACGCTGCAAACTGCTGGAGGCAGGCATGACGCCAAGAAAAGCGTCCAGATGCGACTGGTCGCCCGAGGTCGTGCAGATGCGCTGTTTCAGGTCGTCCATCTGCAATCCGGTCAGGCTGGTCATGGCCGTCTGGGGAATGTGGATGCTGACCATGCGGAACGCGCCTTCGGATTCGCTGTCGAGCACATCCCAGCCCTTCGCATACTGGCCGGTTGCCATCATGATCGCAGATCCGGCCCGGGCATCGAGCACGCCGCCGTCGTCGAACGCCGCCTGCATGCGCCCCTGCAACAGGATATTCACACTGAATGCAGAAGGCCCTTCTGCCTCGAACGACCATTTATTGCCCGGCCGCCCGTTGATGCAGCTGATGCACAGGCCTTCGCAGGGCTGATACATGTGAACGGCATGCCGCCAATCCTCATGCACACGGTTCAGGCTTTCTTCCGACATTTTTCCGGGATCAAGGGCCTGTTGGGCGGATGGACCTGCGCTCCCCGACATAATTTCTTCCTGAAAAAATCAAATTTTTTCCGTAAACCGTTAGCGCAACTTCCCTGCAAACGTAATGATGTTGGATATCACTCTTATCTATTCTATCCACAAATCCTGTAGATAGAAATTGTCCATTGTGATTGACCCGCATTGCAATGCAGCGCTTTCCGCAATGCGGCAGAACATCCGCCTCCCGCAGGCTACGGACCACTCCGCATGTCGAAATCCTATGTTGTTCCGTCGCGCCTGAGCGCACGACAAGTTCTGCCAGCCATCGCAGGCATTTATATCAGCCAGACCATCATCACCGCACTGACGACGCAGGCTCTGCCGTCGCTGCTGCGTGATGCCGGGGCATCGCTGCAAGTTGCGGGCCTGACCGCCCTGCTCTGGATTCCCTGGGGCTTGCGATTCATCTGGGCGCCCGCCGTGGAACGCTGGCGGCTGCCCGCCCATCGGCTGGAACGACGCTCACGTACACTGATCCTGACGGGTCAGTGGCTGATATCCGCCATTCTGTTCCTGCTGGGGCTGGCGGCCTTGGCTGGCTTTTTCTCGCTATCCGCTCATGCCGGATGGATTCTCTGCGGCTTGCTGCTCGCCGCGCTGGTAGCCGCCACCACCGATGTCGCCAGTGACGGATTCACCGTGGAACAATTGGCAGCCCAGCAACGTGGCTGGGGCAACGTGGCCCAGGTCGGCGGCAGCTATATCGGCGCCATGCTGGGCGCTGGCGGATTTCTGCTGGTCGCCGGCAAGGCCGGCTGGCCCTGGGCCCTGATGGCCGCAGGCCTGGCAACACTGTTGCTCAGCATCCCCATGCTGCTGTTGCGTGAACCGCCGCGCGAACGCGAACTGGCGCAGGTGCACCGCCCCGGGCTGCTGCATGCGCTGCGCCGCCCGGAAATCCGTACCGGCCTGCTCCTGATGCTACTGGCCAGCGTGGGAGTGCGCCTGACGCTGGGCATGTTCGGCCCCTTCCTGCTGGATCGCGGACTGAGCCTGGAACAACTGGGCTGGCTTTTCGGTTCGCTGCATATCTTCGCCGGGCTCTCTGGCGCCTGCCTGGGCGGGCTGCTGGTACGGCTGGTCCCCGGATGGCGGGCCGTATGGATTGCCGTCGCGTTGAAAGCCTGCGTGCTGGCTGCCCTGGCGCTGGCTGCACCGTCCGCCTCGCTGACAGTCCTGATGGTATTGGTCGGGCTGGTATTCGCCGTCCTGGGCTTTGTCTGGGTCGCCTTGTATTCCGCCTTGATGGGGCTGGCATCACCGCTACAGGCAGGCGTGGATTTCACCCTATTCCAAAGTGCCGATGCGCTGCTGGCTGTTGCCGGCGGAATGGCGGGCGGGTGGCTGGCGCAGCACTTGGGCTACCCGGTCTTTTTCGGGCTGGCCGCAACGTCTGCAGTCATTGCGGTGATCGTGATCAGAAGCCAGGCTCCGTCCCTGGATGGCCTGGATCCGGAATTGCACTCCCATGGCTGCTGATTCCCGTCCCGCCTCCCCCAGCGCATGGAGCATCATGCGGCCGGTCGGCAGCCAGATCCGAGCCGCGATGATTCTGGCAGGGCTGGCTGCTTCGGCAGCGCTGGGCGCGCTGTGCGCACTAGCCTGGGCCGTGCATGGACTGCTCACGCAGCCCGGCCAGTGGCCCTGGCAGCCATTGCTGCTGGCTAGCTGCCTGACGGTGCTGGCCTATCTGCTGCGGCTGAGCGGCTTCAATCAATCACATCTGGCCGCGTTTCGCCTCGAAACCCATTTGCGCACTGCGCTTTCGGCGCATCTGGCCCGCGTGCCGCTGGGCTATCTGCAGCAAACGGGCTCCGGGGCGTTGGCCAAGGTATTGATGGATGACGTCAAGGCATTGCATGTTTTCGTGGCTGACAGCACACCGCTCTATGCCAGGGCATATGTCTCGCCCGTCCTGACCTTCATCCTGCTCTGTTGGCTGGATTGGCGCCTCGCACTGGCAGCCGCAGCCGTGCTGCTGCTGGGAATGGCGGTCGTATCTCTGGCCATGCGCGGCAGTATGGAAATGATGTCGCGCTATCACCATGCCAGCGAGAACGTGAGCAAGGCAGTGGTGGAATATGTGCAGGCCATGCCAGTGGTACGCACTTTCGACACCGGCGCCACCACCTTTCAGCGCTACCAGCAGGCGCTGGACCGGTTCCGGGACGTCGTGCAGCAGTGGTACCGCATGGCCGGGGTTTCATCGCGCCTGTCCGTCGCCATCCTGAACCCGCTCCCTACCCTCGCTGTCCTGGTCTGGCTGGGCGCCTGGCTGCTCAGCCAGGATGTACAGGCCACTTCCACCTGGCTGGCAGCCTTGCTGGTCGGCACCGGCATGGCCGAATCCCTGTTGCCGCTGATGTCGCTCAAGCACTTGGTTGCCAAGACGCAGATGAGCATCCACCGTATTCACGAAGTCATGGCCGAACCCGCACTGCCGGCACCTGATGCCAAACGGGCCAGGATGCCGGCAGATGCCAGCGTGCGCTTCGAACGCGTGAATTTCCGCTATGCGCCGGATGGCCCGTTGGTCCTGCAGAATGTGAGCTTCCACGTGCCGCAAGGCAGCATCACGGCGCTGGTCGGGCCATCCGGTGCTGGCAAAACCACGGTGGCGAGGTTGATTCCACGTTTCTGGGACGTGAGTTCAGGCTGTATCCGTGTGGGCGGCGTGGACGTCCGGGACATACCGCCAGACACCTTGATGCAACAGCTGGCCTTCGTTTTCCAGGATACCTTCCTGTTCGCCGACACGATTGCCAACAATATCCGGCTGGGCATGCCTGGCGCCACGCTCCAGGCCGTGATGCAGGCAGCCCAGGCCGCACAGGCTCATGATTTCATCATGGCGCTGCCGCAGGGCTATGACACCCCCGCAGGGGAGCGTGGCGTCTTTCTGTCCGGCGGACAGCGCCAACGCATCACCATTGCCCGGGCCATTCTGCAAAACCGGCCAATCCTCATCCTGGACGAAGCCACTGCCTTTGCCGACCCTGAAAACGAAGCCGCCCTGGTGACTGCGCTCTCCCACCTGATGCGGGGAAAAACCGTGTTGATGATCGCGCACAGGCTATCGACCATCCGCGATGCAGACCAGATATTGGTTTTCGACCAAGGCCGCCTGGCCGAAAGCGGGCGGCACGAAACCCTGTTGCAGCAGGCAGGGGTATACGCCAGGCTATGGCGCGGCTACGAAGCCGCCCAGAACTGGTCGCTGACAGGAACACTGGCATGAAAAAACCGGCCTCCGGCCCACGCATTACCTCGCTGCGCGAGACCTGGCAACTATTGCTGCGCAATGCCCGCAGCCGTGCCCCCCGGCTGCGGGCCAGCCTGATCGGGTTGGGCGTGGCCGCCGCCATGCAAGGCCTGGCACTGGCCTGTCTGATGCCGGCTTTCCAGGCACTGATCCCTGTGCCGGACTGGCAGGCCGCCTTGCCCTGGCTGCTGGCCATGACAATCCTGCTGTTGGCCAGCAGCGCCATCCGCTGGCATGCGCAAGGCTTCGACTACGACGGCGACATGGTATGCAATACGCACGAACTGCGCACGGAGCTGGGCGCACAGTTGCGCCGCATTCCGCTTGAATTGCTGCAGGACAAGCGTACTGGCGGCGTCAACGCAGCCTTGCTGGGCAACGTGGACGAAACCCTGAGCTACGTCCTGACCATCGCCAATATGATGGCCAGCGCCTTGATCACGCCCGCCGTGGTTGCCCTCGCCGCCCTCTGGTTCGACTGGCGCATGGGCCTGGTCCTGCTGCTGGTGTTTCCTTTGCTGGTCCCGCTCTACCGCTGGCGTCGCCCTGCTTTCGGCCGTGGCATGCGCCTGCTCGCGGACGCCAACGAACGCACCAGCAGCGACATACTGGAATATCTCCAGGGCCTGCCCATACTGCGGGCAGCCTGTTGCGCCGGCGCGCGCGCCGAGACTCTGCAGGACAGCTTCCGTCATCTGGAAACGGTGCAAACCATCGGCCATAAAAAAGGGGCGAAGCCCAACCTGATCCTGACCACCGTCATGGAGCTGGCCGTGCTGCTCGTGGTGTTCGTCGGCACGCTGCTGGCCGCCCAGGGCACGCTGAACATTGCCATCCTGGCAGCCCTGATGGTCGTGGCCGTTCGTTTCGGGGAACCCTTGGCCACCTTTGTGCTGTACGCCAAGATACTGGACCTGATCGAGGCCGCACTGGGGAAAATCAACGCACTGCTGTCTCTGGCGCCACTGCCGCAGCAACAACCGGTGCAAATGCCGCAGACCTTCGATGTGGCATTCGAAGCCGTGGAATTTTCTTATGCCGCAGCAAGTACGCCGTGCCTGCGCCACCTGGACGCCAGGATTGCAGCCCGCAGCCTGACTGCGCTGGTCGGCCCTTCCGGCAGCGGCAAGACAACCGTGACACGCCTGCTGATGCGGCATGCCGATCCACAGGCCGGGCGCATCCTGATCGGCGGGGTGGATATTCGCGCCATCGCCCCGGAACAGCTGAACTCACTGATTTCCGTGGTATTCCAGGACGTTTACCTGTTCGACGACACCATCCTGGCCAATATCCGCATGGCCCGTCCCGAGGCAACGACCGCCGAGGTGGAAGCTGCGGCGCGGGCCGCGCATTGCCACGATTTCATCTGCCGCCTGCCCTCAGGCTATGACACCTGCGTGGGCGACATCGGTGGCAGGCTGTCCGGCGGAGAACGCCAGCGCATCAGCATCGCCCGCGCCATGCTGAAGAACGCTCCCATCGTCATTCTGGACGAGCCGACCGCCGCGCTGGATACGGAAAGCGAAGTAGCCGTCCAATCCGCCATTGATGCCCTGGTACGCGAACGCACGGTAATCGTGATCGCCCACCGTCTTTCCACTATCGCCGGCGCCGACCAGATCCTTGTGATCGACGCTGGCGAGATCGTAGAGCAAGGCCGCCATGCCGAATTGCTGGCCCGGCCTGGCCGCTATGCCAGGATGTGGCAGGCCCAGCAAAGCGCGAAAAACTGGCATGCCGGGCGCCACGCACAAGACCGTGATTCACGCGCGGACGCACTCATATCCTGACATTCCGGCCGGCCGGCAGGGAAACAATCAATTCGATGACCAGAATGCCGGCCAGCAGCAGGATGGGCAGGTTCCAGTCGCCGGTGCGGTAGTAAATCGCCCCCACCAGCAACGGCCCCGCCACGGCGATCAGGTAGCCCACGGTCTGCGCCATCGCGGAAAGCCGAGTGGCAACCTCTATGCTCGAAGCCTTGGCCACGAACAGGAAGGCCCCCAGCGAAGGCCCCGCCCCCTGGCCGAAGCCCAACAACAGCGCCCACAGCCAGGCTGAACCCAGCGGGGCATACATCAGGCCCAGGGTGCCCGCCAGGCAGGTCAACACCGTCGCGGCAATCCACGGGCGCTGATCAGCCCGGCGCGATGCCAGCAGCGGCGTGATAAAGCTGCCTGCCATCAGGCTCAGCTGCGATGCCGAGAAAATACCTGCGGCCCCGGCCTGCGCCATGCCGCGATCGGTGAGAATCGTCGGCATCCAGGGCAGGAATACGTACAAATTGAGGGCTTGCAGGCCGAAGAACAGGGTAATGGACCAGGCCATGCGGCTGCGGTAGACCTGCACCCTGGGCGTCTCGCCGTGGCCCGCCGGGCCAGCGGGCGCGGCCGCGCCGTGCTTGAGCTGCGGCAGCCAGACCAGCATCGCCAGCATGGCGGGAATCGCCCATAGGCCCAGCGAATGATAGGCGGCGGCCGTATCGCCCCCCATCCACTGAAACAGCGGAAACGAACCGCTGGCGCCCAGGACGGCCCCAACACCCAGCATCAATGCATAGATCCCCATCACCAGGCCCATGCGCTGAGGCCCGAAGCGCTTGCGCGCCAGCGCAGGCATGATGACGTTCATCACGGCAATACCGGCGCTGCCCAGGACCGTGCCCGCGATCAGCGCGCTTGCGCCAAACCAGCGCAGGCCGCACCCGGCAACCAGCAGCGCCAGCGCCAGGAACAATGAGCGCTCTTCGCCCAGCCATTGCCGCAGGCGCACGCCTGGAATCGAAAACAGGCCCAGCAAGGCCAGCGGCAAGGTGGTGACGAGCAAGGTGGAAGCCACCCCCAGCTCCAGGTTTTTCAGCAAGGGGCCTACCGTTGCGAAGATCAGCCGCAAATTGAGCGACACCAGGATGAATCCGGCCCACAACAGGCCAGCAGCCAGCAATGATTCGCCGGGTTTCCCGACGGCTGTGGCCGCACGGGTTGCTGCAGAGGCGTTTTGCATGTTTTTTCCTTATCGGGCGCCAGCCGCCGGCATGCCGACGCACTGTTGCCATGCCTGCACCCGCTGCCGCACTGCCGCGCCATCGTGGCCGGGAATCGCCTGTTCCAGCAGGGGCAACAACCATGCCAGCGCCACATCCAGGCTGTCGAAGGCTTGCGCCGGAACGCCGAACAGACGTTCCGTCTTGACCCGATTCATCTGTGCCACGACGTCCGCCGGTGCGAGACCGTCGCCATCCCGATGACTTGCGCCCGCAGCCGTGCGCCATTGGCCGCCAGCCAGTCTTTGCGTTCCCTGGCCCCGCCTGGCGGATGAACATGCGCGGCGCTGTCGAGCAGCACGCGCAATGTCGCAAAGCGTTGCTGGCGATCCAGCCACGCGTTCCAGGCGGCCGAATAGCCACGCAAGTCGTCCAGGCTCGGTGCGCCCTGCGAAACCGACAGGGCCAGCGGCCAGCATGAAATTTCATGTTCCATCATGGAGTTACCTTCAATGCAATGATTTGATTGCTGATGCTGAACGACGCTGCACCACACCGGTAGAGTCCTCGCCATAGACGAAGATCCGGCGGCGCAGCGACACCGCCAGCCAGGTCACCAGGCACAGGCCCGCCATCAAGCCGAGCAGCATGCCGGGATAGCCGCAGGCATCCAGCAGGACGCCGGCCAGCATGGGTACGGTGGTGCGGCCGATCACGAACAGGCTGGACTGCAGGCCGTAATCGAGTGCCGCCAGGCCGGTGCGGGCGTGATACATCATCAGGCCGAATACCAGGCCGGCCGATGCGCCCATCATCAGTGCCACAGCCATGGCCGCGCCGACCAGCATGCCGGGCCCCGCCTGGAACCACACCGCGCCACCCAGCAAGCCCAGGGCCAGCACATTGCCCGCAGCAAACCAGACCAGCGCCTGGCGCGCCCCGCTGCGCCGCGATACCCAGCTGCCAGCCATGCTGGCAATGGCCGCCACCAGGCCGCCAGCGACACCGATGGTCAGGGCGATATGCTCGGGCGCGAAGCCCATGTCCAGCATCAGGGGCTTGAGATAGACCCACACGGCGCCAATCAGCGGGTAATAAAGCACCAGCAATACGGCCCAGGCACGGTGCTGCGGCAGCGCAAACCAGGACAGCCATTCCCGCAGGCAGGCCGGGGCTGGCGGCGGGCCCGCCGTCACGCCCTCGCCTGCCCTGGGCCGCAGCCAGGGCAGCAGCAGCAACGCTGCCAGCATGCCCGCCGCCAACACGAAGAAAGGCCAGCCCCAGCCAGCGCGCGCCTGCAGCATCAGCATCAGGCCGCCGCCCACGATGGCGCCCAGCGATGTCGCCGCCGACCGTATCGCGCCTGCACGCATGCGCTCGGATTCCGGCAGGATGCGTATCGCCAGCGCGTTGACGGGTACATCCGCCCAGGTGCCGCACAGGCTGACCAGCATGGCCAGCGCGAACAGCGCCCGGTAGGAGGTATGCGGCAAGTCGTTCAGGCCAAGCAGCAACAGGGCGGCAGCGTAGGCCAGGCCCAGCAGGACGGCCCAGTTGCGGTAGCTGGCGGTGCCCTGCCCCAGCCGCCAGCGATCGACCGGCGTGGCCAGCACGAACTTGAGCATCGCCGGCAAGCCAGCCATCTGTATCATGCCGATTTCCGTGCCGCTCCAGCCATGCTGGCGCATCACCAGCGGCAAACCGACGAACAGGTAGATCATCGGTGCGGTCAGCATCAGGTTGAGCCAACCCAGCAGCAATTGCTGCGGCCACCAGGAACGACTCATGCCTTGCGCCCCAGATGCAGCCACACCGGCGCCATGGGGAAATCCGTCCGGCCCAGCGTATGGATGTCTGTGCATCCAGCCTGCGCCAGCCAGTGCGGGATGTCACCCGCCTGTGGCAACCGGTTGCCGCGCAGCATCACCGTGCCGTAGAACGGCAACACCTGCGCCGCCGCCTGTGCGTCGTCCGGCAGTTCCGCGTGCGCCAGCACCAGCCAGCCGCCCGGCGCCAGTGCACCGAACATTTTGCACACCGCCTGCTGCGGATCGCGCAGGAAATGCAGTACGGCAGAGCACCAGATCAGACCATAAGCGCTGCCGATCGCATCGGTATCCAGGTCGCAACCCAAGGCAGTCATCCGGTCGCCCAGCCCGGCCTGGGCGATATTTTCGCGGGCAACTTCGGCCGTGCCGGGCTGGTCGCAAACAGTGCCTTGCCAGCCAGGCAGGTGCTGCGCCAGCGCGATGCCGACATGGCCCGGCCCGCCACCGAAATCCAGCAGATGCCCGCTGGGCGGCAAGGCGGGCAAGGCGTGCAACAGGCGCTGCACGGCGGGCACGGTAACGGCCAGCTGTTCCTGCCCGATCTGTTCGCGCGCCGCCTGCGCCCAGCTGGCGCCGGCCTGGTCAGGCTGGGCAGGCGCTGCTTGCTCCTGAAGGCCGTCACGCAGCAAAGACGCCCATTGACTGGCAAAACGCGCCAGGAAACGGCTGCGGTAGCGCCAGGCCTGCGCACAATTTTCTGACGATGCATCGCTGAAGAAACGCCGCGCCATTGCCGACGTCACATAGGCCGGTACAGACGCAGCGCCAGGTGTTGCTGCTGCGGCAGGCCGCAAGCGTTCCAGCAATTCCATGCTCCACAGCAGGTCCAGCCACACTGCCGCCGCGGCAGGGTCCAGGCCTAGCTGCCCGGCCAGGGCATCGGCTGTGAGCGGCTGCCGCAGGCGCATGAACAGATCGTGTGCGATGGCCTGTTCCAGCGCCTGGGCCTGCATGGGCGCTGCGGCGATGTTCCAGAACGGTTGCAAGGGGTGTGGGGTATGAAAACTCATGACCAACCCCTCACATGCGCCAGGTCAGGCGCGCGCCGATTTCGCGCGGCGGGCTGTAGATGGTGACGTAACCCCCCTGGTAGCCCGCAGCATCGTAGGTTTTGTCGGCCAGGTTGTTGACGTAGGCGGCAATTTCCCAGTCGCCACGCTGGTAGCCCGCCACCAGGTTGACCAGGCCATAGCCATTGCGCCGGTACTGGTTGGCAGCATCCAGGTAGATCTTGCTGCTGCCCACCAGGCTGGCCTGGGCGTACCAGCCCTGCGGCGCGTCGTAGCGAACGCCGACATGCCCGGTCATCCGGGGTGCGAAGTTGTTGTCATTGCCCGCGTAATTCGCCGCGCCATCCTCGAAGCTGTCGAACGTGGTGCGGTTCCAGGCCAGGCCTCCGGTCAGGCGCCAGTTGCTGCCCAGCAGGTAGTCCATGTCCAGTTCCAGGCCCTTGGAGGTCGCCCTGGCAGCGCTGGCGGTGTAGATCACGCCGGGCGCCGGCTGCATCTGCACCTGCATGTTGTCGACCTTCATGATGTACGCAGCCATCGAGTAGCGCAGGCGTTTTTCCAGCGCCCAGCCCTTGATACCGGTTTCATAGGACCAGTTTTCCTCAGGGTCGTAGGACGGGTAATCCAGCGCAGAAACAAAGATGTTGTAGCCGCCGGCGCGGATGCCGCGGCTGACACTGGCATACCACTGGTGCTCAGGATTGATCTGGTACTGCAAGGCCAGCTTGGGAGAAAAGTGGGTCCAATCCTCTTTTTTCCGCACGCCACTATCGGGGCGCACCTCTGCCGAATTCCGTTCGATCCGCCCGCCTGCCGACACGCTCCAGGCATCGTCCAGCGCTACGTTCCAGTTCGTGAACAGCGCCAGGGATTGCGTTTTCAGCTTGGCGCGGTAGTTGAGAAACATCGGGCCACGCTTGGTGAAATTGCGCAAGTTGTTGTCGCTCTGGTCGCCATACACGCCGACCAGCCAATCGGCACGGCCCAGATTGCCTTCCAGGCGGAATTCCTGCGACCAGGTTCCCAGCTTGTTGTCGCGGCCGATATATAGCGTTTCTACCGGCATGAAGTCGGTATCCTGCTGGATCTTGTCACGGAAATGGTTGTAGGCCGTGATGGAACGCAGGCGCAGCCCGGACGCCAACACATGCGAGGCATTGAGCGAAACCGTCTGCCCCAACGACCGGTTCCAGCTGGGCGTGCCGGATTCGACCTCCGCCCGGGGCGTACCAACATTGCCCCACAGGGCCGCGCCGTCGTCATAATCCTGCCTGACATAGCGCAGCACCACGTCCGTGGCGGCCGAGGGCGTCCAGCGCAGGCCGAGATTCAAATCCTTGTGGTCGCGCTTGTCTTCCTTGCCGCCGCTGTAGGTATTGCGAATGAAGCCGCCCTGCTTCAGCCAAGAACCCGACAGGCTGGCATACAGCGTGTCTTCGACCAGCGGCTGGCTGAGCGAAAAGCGCATGGCGCGCCTGTCATGGTTACCCAGGTCAGCCGTCACGCTGACGCGCGGCGTATTGTCCATAGGCTGCGTGTAAAAGGAAATCACGCCGGATTCGGCATTGCGGCCATACAGCGTGGATTTGGGGCCGCGCAACACTTCGATGCGGTCCAGGTCCAGGAAGCTATTTTCATAGCCCTGCGCAGTCAGCGTCGGCACGCCATCGACCAGCATCAGCACCGAGGTGGAGAACGAGTGAATGCTGGCGGTCAGGCCGCGCATGACCGGCGCCTTCATGCCGGGTTGCCCGAAAGGCTGGAACGACAGGCCCGCCACCCTGCCTTCGAGCTGCTCCATGCTGGTAATGCCGGATTGCTCCAGTTCGACGCCATCTATGACGGCGACACTGGCCGGCACTTGTTCTATCGGCCGCTCGATTTTGTCCGAGCTGACGGTAATGGCAGGCAACGCCGCTACGCCGGCCTCCGTATTTTCCGCAGCGGTGCCTGCCGCCACCGCCATGGCGGGCAGGGTGAGTACAGGCAGGGCAAGCCGGATGGCGCGCGCTAGTGCACGGGATTCTGATTTCATGTCATAACCTGGAAAGAGAGCCGGGCAGGAAGCGCCCAATGACCGTCCAGGCCACTATAATTCGCACTCGAGAATGGATTTCATTCAATATTTTGGCGAACTGGATTCTTTCTTAGTGATTCAGGAGCCAGGCCCAGGCCGCCAGCAAGGCGCCGGCCGGATCAACAGGGGTCATGCATGATCTACCGTCTGAACGCCGCGGATATTTCCGGGCCAGTACGCTTGCGACAAGGCGCCTGGCTGCGCTCCCGACTGCCGGGTGAATTGGGCGAATGCATCAACGATATCTGCCAGCTCGACGATGGCCTGGCCCTGGCCTATACCCACTATCACCCCCGGCTCGACCTGCTGGAGACCAGCGCCATCGAGCGTGAAAACCGGGTGCTGACCATTGTGGTGGCACTGGAAGGCGAATCCAGCATCCTGGGCGGCGACGGCCAGCGCTTCGACTTCGTGGCCGGCCACAGCACGCTGGCCGCGCTGTCCAGCGGCCGCGGGGAACGCCGCTTTTCGGCCAACCAGCCGGTCCGCCAGTTGCGCCTGATCGCCAATGAAGCCCTGCTGCAACGCTTTCAACTGGAGCATCTGCTTGAAGGCGTCGGCGCACAGCACCGTTTCCGCCATATTTCCTTCAGCAAGGACAACGGTGCGACCCAGCGGCTGGCGCATACGCTGCTGCATCTCCACCGCCGCAATGCCGGCAGGCTGGAACTGCAGATCGCGGCGCTAGGCCTGTTGGCGGAGCAGACGCGAGCATTCCTGCCGGCCTGCGCGCAAACGTCGAAACTAAGCCCCGACGACCAGGAAAAAATCCTGCGCGCGCGTGAAATCCTGCTCAATGAGTACGCTCAGCCGCTTACCATTGCCTATTTGAGCGCTGCCGTCGGCACCAATGATTTCAAGCTCAAGCAGGGTTTCAGGGAGTTGTTCGATACCAGTCCGTACCGCCTGCTGACTTCGGTACGGATGGAAAAAGCCCGGGAGTTGCTGGAAATGGGCGCCCGCGTCTCGACCGCCGCCTATCAAGTCGGCTATCAGCATCTATCGAGTTTCAGTACGGCCTTCGAACGTTATTACGGTCATGTTCCCAAGAGCGTGGCCCATGCTGGCAGGGAACGCGATTAGCCAGCCCCCCCCTGCTGCCCGCCAGGTATCAGCCCAACAGGCGTTCGTCCGCCATCGCCTCGTCCCGGCGGTCCCAGTCACGACTGGCCATGCACGCACGTATGCGAGCCATGGCCTGCGTGCGCAACTGGCAAACCCGCCCTTCGGTCACCCCCAGAACCAACGCTACCTCCTTGAGGTTCATGTCTTCCTGGTAGAGCAGGGACAGCAACAGTTTTTCTCGTTCCGGCAGTTTTTCCAGCGCTTCGATCAGGACCGAGCGGAAATCCGCCTGCATGATGGCATTGAGGGGATTGGCACGGCCCTGGTCGGAAAAAATCCAGTCGTGGCCAGATTCGTCCTGGCCGTGGGACAGGTCTTCGGCATAAAGCAGTTGTGCCCCGTGCGCATCCTGCAACATTTCATGGTACTGCGACAGGCTGACCCCGAGCTCTTCGGCCATGGCCGCCTCGGTCGCCGCCTGGCCGGTGCGGGCTTCGACGCTGCGCATGGCATCTTCGATGCGACGCGCTTTTTCGCGCACGCCACGCGACAGCCAATCCATGCCGCGCAATTCGTCCATCATGGCCCCACGGATGCGTTGGGTCGCATAGGTGGCAAATTGGGCATGCGGCATTTTCCGATATTTGCGCACGGCATCGAGCAGGCCCATGCTGCCTGCCTGTATCAGGTCATCCAGCTCCACCGACGCCGGCAGGCGCGCCAGCAGGCGCAGCGCGATCCGCCGGATCAGGGGCAAATACTGTTCGATGAGTTCCGATTCTTTCAATGACACGCCTAGCGACCATGAACGCCGGCTCCGCCTGGGCGCCGGGGGAGCATCAGAAATTTAGCGGGCAGCCAGCCGCCTCAGACCGGCATGCTGGAGATTTCCTGGTAGGCAGCAACGAAGCGGTTGCGTACCTGTACGGTCATCTGAAAAGCGATACCAGCCTTTTGCATATCCAGCATGACATCGTTGAGCGCAATGCCAGGCTGACCGGCCTCGTAGGCTTGCGCCTGCTGGTTGGCGGATTCCTGCATGGAGGATACCCGCGCCAGCGAGCGTTGCAGCTCCTGGGCAAAGCCGCTTTCCCTGGCTGCGCCCGACGCCCGCATTTCGGCCGCGGGCGCAGCGCCTGCCGCACGGGCAAGCTCGCGCATGCTGGACAACAATTGCTCGATTCCGGACATTTGCACCATGGCCATTCAGACTACCTTTTGAACCCTGGCACAAGACGTGCGCGCAGGTATTGGCGCCAGGCAGCAGCACTGCCCACCGCGGGAAATTGCCAAAACACAATAGCAGATAAAACTGGCAGACGCAGCCGCACCAGCGCCTCCTGATGTTCACCAAAAGACAGGCCATCACCGCTGCAAAAACAAGCCGGCATGCGGCTTTCAGCTTCGTTTCCTGCTACCTGCAAAAATTGATTAGCGCCAAAAATGGCGGCTTTTCAGCGTTTATTCCCCTACTGCCGACAGCGATAATCCCCAGCTCGAATATAGAGGTCCGCCTCGTGCCGCAACCCGTATTTCTGCTGAGAATCGCGCTACTGCCATCACTGGCCTGCGCCGCCCTCCTCCAAGGACTGTCCGCATGAGTCAAGACACAGTCCCGGGCCGCCTGTCCGGTTTCTTCACCCGCTTTCCGCAGTTGGCCTTCCTGGCCCGCGTGCCCAAGCCGGCGCTGCTGGGCGCGGGCGCCCTGGCCATTGCCTTGCTGGCGGTCGCCCTGCTGTGGTCGCGCGGCCCTGAATACCGTGTCCTGTTCTCCAATATCGAAGAACGCGACGGCGGTGCGATCGTGACCGCGCTCACCCAGATGAATGTGCCCTACCGTTTCAGCGATAGCGGCACGGCCCTGCTTGTTCCCGCCGAGAAAGTCCATGAAACCCGCCTGGCCCTGGCGGCCCAGGGGCTGCCCAAGGGTGGCTCGGTCGGTTTCGAACTGCTAGACAACCCCCGTTTCGGCGCCAGCCAGTTCAGCGAGCAGGTCAGCTACCAGCGCGGCCTGGAAGGCGAGTTGGCACGTTCCATCGAATCCCTGCATGCCGTGGAACGCGCCCGCGTGCATCTGGCGCTGCCGCGCCAGTCATTGTTTGTACGCGAGCGCCAGAAGCCCACCGCGTCGGTACTGCTGACGCTCTACCCCGGCCGCCAGATCGACCACGCCCAGGTTACCGCCATCAGCTGGCTGCTGGCTTCCAGCGTGCCGAACCTGCACGCGGATGACATTTCCGTGGTGGACCAGAGCGGCCGCCTGCTATCCACGCCCCAGGGCGAGGAATTCGGCTTCGATGCCGACCAGCAACGCCGCGCGCGCCAGATCGAACAGCGCGCCGAAGAACGCATCCTTGCGCTGCTGAACCCCTTGCTGGGCAGCGGCAATGTGCATGCGCGCGTGACCGCCGACCTGGACGTTTCCCGTCGCGAACAGACTTCCGAAAGCTATCGTCCCAATCAGTCGCCCAATGAAGCAGCGGTACGCAGCCGGCAAAGCAACCGCCGCGAGCAGACCGGCCTGGCTCCCGCAGGCGGCCCGCCGGGCGCACTCAGCAACCAGCCCGCCCCGGCTGCCGTCGCACCGATAGATGCCCCCGCCACCGGCAATGCCGCAACCCAGGCAGAAGCAGGCAAACCCGCCGCCCCGGCCGCACCGACGCAATCCAGCGCCGATGAAACCATCAACTACGAAGTGGACCGCACCATCGAACATGTGCGCACGCCGGCCGGAGAAGTACGGCGGCTGTCGGTGGCCGTGGTGCTGAACTACCTGCCTGACGCGCAAGGCGTCCCCCAGCCCTTGTCCCCCGAGGACATGGCCAAGATCGAAGGCATCGTCCGCGATGCCGTGGGCTACAGCGAAGCGCGTGGCGACAGCGTCAGCCTGGCCAACAGCCCCTTCACCGAAAACCTGGCGCAAACAGACGAACCGCCTTTCTGGCGCGACCCGTTCTACCTGGACCTGGGCCAATCCATGCTGCAATACCTGCTCTATCTGTTGCTGGCGCTGTTTGCCTGGCGCGCCGTCATCCGTCCCATCCTGAACCAGCGCAATGCCCCGGCAGCCGCGCCGGCGGCGACAGCGACGGCGCAGTCCGAAGCGCAGCTGCAGCAGATTCGCGAGGCGCAGAGTGCCGCGCTGCGTGAACAGCAATTACAGGCCGAAAAGCACAGCCACGAAAAGAACCTGGCCGCCGCCCGCGAACTGGCGCAGAAGGACCCACGCGCCGTGGCCATGATTATCCGCGCCTGGATGGAGGGCAAAAATGGCTAAGTCCCCCTCTGTCACCGAAACGGAACTGAACGGCCTGCAGAAAAGCGCCATCCTGATGCTTTCCCTGGGCGAAGATTCCGCTGCTGCGGTATTTCGCCACCTGCAGGGCACGGAAGTCCAGGAACTGGGTGCGGCCATTGCCAACCTGAAGCAAATCTCGCGGCAGGACGTCAACAGCACGCTGAGCAGCTTCCGTGACGATGCAGAACAGTTCCTGGCCGTTTCCATCGGCTCGGACGACTACATCCGCGCCGTGCTGACCAAGGCGCTGGGCAGCGAAAGAGCCGCCGGAATCATTGACGACATCCTGGAAGTCAGCAGCACCAGCAGCGGCATTGATACGCTGAACTGGATGGATGCCTCGGTTGTGGCCGAACTGATCGGCGGCGAACACCCCCAGATCATCGCCACAATCCTGGTGCACCTGAAGCGCGACCGCTCCGCAGCCATCCTGAATTTCCTGCCGGCCCGCCTGCGCACCGATGTCATGCTGCGCATCGCCACCTTCGGCGGTGTGCAACCCGCCGCGCTGGCCGAACTCACCACGACGCTCAGCACCATACTGAGCGGCCAGGGCGCCAAGCGCAGCAACATGGGCGGCGTGAGGACAGCGGCGGAAATCCTCAACATGATGAGCACCAGCGACGAAAAATCCATCGTCGATGCACTGCGCGAACGCGACAACGACCTGACCCAGCGCATTGTCGACGAGATGTTCGTGTTCGAGAACCTGCTGGAAATGGACGACCGCAGCATCCAGACGCTGCTCAAGGAAATCGAGGGCGAAGTGCTGACCATTGCGCTCAAGGGCGCGCCGGAAGACCTGCGCGAGAAATTCCTGGGCAATATGTCGGTACGCGCCGCGCAGATCCTGCGCGAGGACATCGAAATGCAGGGCCCGGTGCGCATGTCCCAGGTCGAGACCGAACAGAAGAAGATCCTGGCGATCGCCAAGCGCCTGGCCGAAGACGGCCAGATTGCCCTGGGCACCCAGGGCAACGACGCCTATGTCTGAACAAGAAACGCCGCTGCCGCCCAAGCCGCGCAACCGTGCATGGCAACGCTGGCAAATGGCCTCGCTGGAAGCGGAAACCGGCGCGCCTGATTCACCTGACGCACCTGACGCGCCTGTGGCGCCCCCGAAACCGGAAGAAGTCGATCCGCGCGCGCTCATCGCCCAATGGCGCGAGCAGGCCGAGCAACAGGGCTATGAACTGGGCTACGCCCAGGGCCTGGAAGCTGGCCGGCGCGACGGACTGGCCAGTGGCCGCGAGGCAGGCGAAAAGCAGGGTCATGCCGAGGCACTGGCCCAACGCCAGGAAGAGAACGCCGCACTGCACGCCCGCCTGCACGACATTGTTCGGCAGGCCGACACGGCCGCCAAGCGGTTGGACCGCGAAGTGGGCGACGCGCTGGTCCGGCTGGCCCTCGATATCGCCCAGGATGTCGTGCGCGCCGAACTGCGCCAGCGCACGGATGCCATCGTCCCGCTGGTGCGCGAAGTCCTGGCGCTGCATTACCAGCAGCCCATCCTGGCGATGCGCCTGCACCCTGACGACTGCGCCGTGGTGCAAAGCCAGTTGCCTGCTGAACTGGCCGCCACCGGCTGCCGGTTGAGCGCCGATGCCAGCCTGCAAGTCGGCGACTGCCTGGCGGAAACCACGCTGGGCGACATAGATGCCACCTTGCGCGCGCGCTGGCGCCAGCACGCGGAGGCGCTGGGCGTTGAACATGAATGGACTGCGGCCGCGCCGCCAGCCAGCCCTTCTGAACCTGGCACGGGCCAGGCGCAAGCCGATGAGCACTCCGCTTGAACAGCGCTGGCTGAGCCAGCTGCAACTGGCCCGGCAGCGCATCGCGCATTGCCCGCCCTGGCAGCCGCTCGGGCGCATCACGCGAGCGGTCGGCCTGGTACTGCAAGCTACCGGACTGAGACTACCGGTGGGCGCCGCCGTCACCATCGCCCATGGCCAGGGCGATGATGGCGGCATCGAAGCCGAAGTCGTCGGCTTCGACGGCCAGACCTTGTACCTGATGCCCCTGCAGGACATTGCCGGCATCATGCCTGGCGCCCGCGTGGTGCCCCAGTCCCTGCCTCGGCGCCGCGTCACGGCCTTGCCGCCGGGCGAAGCCGATGCCACCCCCGCCAGCCATGCCGCACGCCAGCTGCCGGTCGGTGACATGCTGCTGGGTCGGGTGCTGGACGGCGCCGGCGTCCCCCTGGACGGCAAGGGTTCACTGCAGGATGCGCCGCGCAGCACGCTCGCCCACACCTTCATCAATCCGCTGGACCGCGCGCCCATCCATGACGTGCTGGATACCGGCATCCGCTGCATCAATGGCTTGCTGACGGTGGGCCGGGGACAGCGCATGGGCCTGTTTGCCGGGTCCGGCGTCGGCAAGAGCGTGCTGCTGGGCATGATGGCGCGCTATACCCAGGCCGATGTGATTGTCGTCGGCCTGATCGGCGAGCGCGGCCGCGAAGTGCAGGAGTTCATCGAAACCAATCTCGGCCCGGCAGGCCTGGCCCGTTCCGTGGTGGTGGCGGCCCCGGCTGACGTCTCTCCCGTCTTGCGCCTGCAAGGCGCGGCCTATGCCACGCGTGTGGCCGAATACTTCCGGGACCAGGGCAAGCATGTCCTGCTCATCATGGACTCCCTGACCCGCTACGCCATGGCGCAACGGGAAATCGCGTTGGCCGTGGGCGAACCGCCAGCCACCAAGGGCTATCCGCCTTCGGTGTTCGCCCGCCTGCCAGCCTTGGTGGAACGCGCCGGCAATGGCGCGGCTGGCGCCGACGGCGCCAGCCATGGCTCCATCACCGGTTTCTATACCGTGCTGGCCGAGGGTGACGACCAGCAGGACCCGATCGCCGATGCGGCACGCGCCATTCTGGACGGCCATATCGTCCTGTCGCGCCAGCTGGCGGAATCCGGACATTACCCCGCGATAGACATCGAAGCCTCCATCTCGCGCGTCATGACTGCGATCACCGATGCCGGCCAGCAGGCCGACGCACGCCGCTTCAAGCAATTGTTTTCCCGCTATCAACGCAGCCGCGACCTGATCGCGGTAGGCGCATATGTGCCCGGCAACGATGCACAGCTCGATGATGCCGTGGCCCGCTTTCCTGCCCTGGAACGCTATTTGCAGCAGGGCCTGAACGAAAACATTTCCTACCCGCAGGCCACCCAGGCTCTGGGCGGCCTCTTCACCCAGGCAGGACGCCATGTCTGAAGCCACGCCGCTGGACACCCTGATCGACCTGGCGCGCCAGCGCACCGACGACGCCCTGCAAGCGTTCGGCCAGGCCCAGGGCAAGTGCAACCAGGCCCGCCAGCAGTTGCAGGCGCTGCATGAATACAGCGATGACTACCGGCATAACCTGCAACACGGCATGGGGCAAGGCATGCAAACGGCGACTTACCGCAATTATTCGTCGTTTCTCGACAGTCTGGATCAGGCCATCGCGCAGCAAAATGGGATATTGCAATCTCAGCAGCGGCAATTGGAAGCATTGCGCCAACGCTGGCTGGATGAGAAACGCAAGCTGGACGCCTATGTGACACTGGCCACGCGGCGCACGCACGCAGCCGACCTCGTCGCCCAGCGTCGCGAACAGCGCGCCATGGACGAGGTTTCCGCACGCCTGGCGCGCCAGCCCCTGGCTTACGCCCCCTGATTCCACGCCTGTCCATTTTCCTGCCCGCCCATCATGACGAGTCTCCCCCCCCTGGTACAAGCCAACCAAGCGCTGGAATCCGTGCGAGATCAGGCCGCCGCCCAGCGCCGCGGCGAGGCCCGGCACCTGGAAAACCGAGGCCTGCGGGACACCTTAGAATTTTCGGCGCTTATGGCGCGCCAACAGTTGCGGCCGCACGAAGCGCAAGGCAATGCCTCGCGCCCCGCCGGAGACTCTGACACGGCAGAAGAAACGGATGCCCTTGCGCAGGCGCAAGCGGCAACCGAGGCCAGAACGCACCCGGATGCCACAGCCGCCATGACCCTGGCCGCCACCACGCCGCCGGCAGCGACCGGCGCCAGAGACGCAGCCGCCACGCTGGCGCCGGATGCCGCCGGCCATGGCGATGCCAATGACCCGGACGGCCTGCGCAACACCATGCTGTTCCTGGCCCAGACGCAACGCCCGGCCGCTGCCGGCGGCGCGCAGGCACGGACGGCCAGCATGAGCGGACCTGCCCCGGCGGAGCGCCACACGGATGCCACGTGGCCTGAAACCGGACCAGAAGAAACGCAGGACAGCCTGCGCGCCAGCTTCCTGACCAACGGATTGGCGCCAAGTGCAAGGGCTCAGGTCGGCCGTAGCCGCAGCGGCGCCAGCATGGTCACCGCGGGCCGGGAACCCCGTGCCATTGCGGGGAAAACGGCGGCTGAACCTGCCCTGCCAAGCCGGCCCGGCCTCCGCCACGCAGGTGCGGCCACCGGCGCGCGCCTCGCGCCAGCCGCAGAAGCCGGCTCTGCAGACGCGGCCCAAGCCAGGCTCGTGGCAGACACATTCAGCACGGGCATCGCGGCAGAAACCCGCGGCACGGAGGAAGCGTCTCCGGGCCTATCAATGCAGGTTGCGCCAGCCCCTACCGGCTTGCCGGCCGCCAGCCCGACGGGCGGGCTTCTGCATGGTGCGCCCGGCACCGCACCGGCGCCGCATGCCGGCGCGCTGCCGCAACACCTGGACAGCCCCGCCTGGCAATCCGCACTGAGCCAGCAATTCCTGCGCCTGGGGCAATTTGCCGCCGGCCAGCAATCGGTCGTTCAGCAAATGGACCTGAGCCTCAATCCGGCCTCGCTGGGCCCATTGCGCATCATGATGACCGTACAGGACGGCGTTGCCCATGCCTGGATCAACACGGCCCACTCACATGTCCGCCAAAGCATAGAATCCGCCCTGCCGCAGTTGCAGGACGCCCTGGCCGATACCGGCCTGACCCTGGCGGATACCCAGGTCAGCGACCAGCCCGGGGCGGGCCATGAACAGGCTCAGGCATTTTTCCAGGCTGCGCTGCGCCAGGCCCGCAGTGGCCCATCCGCCAACGTCACCGATAGCGGTGCGGCCTCGCTGGCAAGCGCCGGCAGGGCACCGGCCCGGGTATTGCGCCCCGATGCGCTGCTGGACACTTTCGCCTGAAGCCATAGCTACGAATACCTGCTGAAACCAGGCTTTGTTCTCTGGGCAGGATTCCAGGCCGGTCGGGCACAATCTGGAATCGGGCGCACGCGGCAAGCGTCGCTTTCCGAACAGTCTTATCCCAGGCCCCAGGCGTTTTACTCCGTATTCCTCATGCCAGATATCGACGCCAGCACGTCCCCTCCGCGCAAACGCAATCTCTTCCTGAAATTTGTCGGCGCAGTACTGCTCATCGTACTGTTTGCCTTCGCAGGCATTGGCGGTGCGTGGTTCTACGTCAACCGCGAACACCCGGTGGCTACCGATGCCACCCAGGCAAGCGAACCCGCTGACGCCACGTCCGCCGTCTCGAACGGCAGGGACCCGGACGCCAACGCACCCATGCCGATTTTCGTGGATCTCACGCCTTTCACCGTCACGCTGTCCGACAATGTCATGGAACGGCTGGTGCACATGGCCATCACCGTCCGCCTCAGTGATGAAGAATCCAAGGAAAGGCTGCAACGCTACCTGCCGGAAGTGCGCAACCGCGTGCTGATGATCCTGACCGACCAATCCCCCGAAACCATTGCCAGCACACGCACCCGCGCACGGCTGTCACAGGATATCTCCGAGGCCTTGAGCCGGCCTTTCAAACCGCTGGTGCGGGGCCAGCAGATCATCGACGTGCTCTTCACCGATTTCGTGGTGCAGTAGCGAACCATGGGCTACGAAGCATTCCTTTCTCAGGACGAGGTCGATGCGCTGGTCGCCGAGGTTTCCGGCGACACTTCCGCGCAGGATGCCGCCGGGCAGGCTGATGCGGGCGCGGTAAGGGCCTACGACCTGGGCTCGCCGGACCGCATCGTGCGCCGGCGCATGCAGACGCTGGAACTCATCAACGAACGCTTCGGCCGCAATATCCGCAGCGCGCTGCTGCAATTCATGCGGCGCAGCGCCGACGTTTCCGTCAGCAGCCTGCGCATCATGAAATACATAGATTTCGAGCGCAACCTGCCCGTGCCCAGCAACCTGAACATGGTTGCCATGCGCCCGCTGCGAGGCTCCGCGCTGTTCGTCTTCGACCCCAGCCTGGTCTTCCTGGTGGTGGACAGCCTCTTTGGCGGCAGCGGCCGCTATCACACGCGAGTCGAAGGACGCGAGTTCACCCTGACCGAACAGCGCGTCATCCAGCGCCTGCTGCGGCTGACCCTGGATTGCTACGGCAAGTCGTGGGAGCCGGTCTACCCGATAGACTTCGAATACATCCGTTCCGAGATGCACACGAAGTTCGCCAGCATCACCGACAGCAATGAAGCCGTGGTGGTCAGCGCCTTTCGCATCGAGTTCGGCACGGTAGGCGGCACCCTGCATATCTGCCTGCCGTATTCCATGATCGAACCGATCCGCGACCTGCTGACCCGCCCGCTGCAGGACGCGTCGCTGGACGCCGCCGATCGCCGCTGGACCTCGCTGCTGGCACGCGAAGTACGCCAGGCCGAAGTCACGCTGGCAGCGCAGTTCGGGCACATCCCCCTGAAACTGCAGGATTTGCTGAAGTTGAAGATCGGCGACGTTCTGCCGCTGGAAAGGCCGGAAACCGTTCAGGCCAACGTGAACAACGTGCCGGTAATGGAATGCGAATATGGCCGGCACAACGGCAGTTATGCGCTGCGCGTGCGGCAGATCCTTGCGCACCCGGACCTT
Source organism: Kerstersia gyiorum (assembly GCF_048595715.1). NCBI lineage: Bacteria > Pseudomonadati > Pseudomonadota > Betaproteobacteria > Burkholderiales > Alcaligenaceae > Kerstersia > Kerstersia gyiorum. Next base: position 1,015,061 of record NZ_CP169556.1, on the reverse strand, counting down.
GATTCGAATGAGATTGACGCACTATGACGACTGATTCCTCGTCCCCGAACCCACCGCCCCTATCCGCCGATACGCTCGCGCAAGACCTGGGCGGCACGCAGGCTGACGGCCTGGCGCAAGCCGGCGAAAACGCCAGCGGCATGGACCTCTGGGAACAGGCGCTGGCCGAGCAGGCTGCCGCCACGGCGGCCAGCACCCAGCCGGCGCCGGCCCAGGCTGACGCCACTTCCGCCCCTGCAAGTGCAGCAGCCGCCCCGAAACGCGTGGACTTCCCGCCCCTGAGCGATACTGCCGGGACGTCGGTCAATGACCTGGATATCATCAAGGATATTCCGGTCCAGCTGACGGTCGAACTGGGGCGCACGCGCATCACCATCAAGAATCTGTTGCAGCTAGGCCAGGGTTCCGTCATCGAGCTCGATGGCCTGGCCGGCGAGCCCATGGATATTTTCGTCAATGGCTTCCTTATCGCCCAGGGCGAAGTGGTCGTCGTCGAAGACAAATATGGCATCCGCCTGACGGATATCGTGACGCCATCGGACCGTCTGAACCGCCTGAACAAAACCCGCTGACCATGGATTCCGGCTCGATATTGCGCATCATTGCCGCCCTGCTGGGCGTCATCAGCGCGATCCTGCTGGGCGCCTGGCTGATCCGCCGCAGCGGCGTGCTGGGCCAGCAGGTACGACGCCACGATTTACGCGTGCAGGCCAGCCTGGCGCTGGGGCCCCGGCACCGCATCGTACTGGTTTCCGTGGAAGGCGAACGCATGCTGCTGGGCCTGTCGCCGCAGAACATCCAGCATCTGGCAACCCTGCCCCCCGGCGCCGCAGAGGCCGAGGCTGGCGACATCCCGGCTGCCAGCCTGCCAAACGGCGACGCCGCACCTGTGGCCGGCGCCTTCCAGCGGGCGTTGAACCAGTGGCGTGCCGCCCAGCCCTGAACCTGCCCATCATGCATTTGCCTCGCCTGTCCAACGCCCGCTTCGCCGCCGCCTGCCTGGCGCCGCTGCTGTTCCTGGCCTGGCCCCTGCCGGCCGCGCTGGCGCAATCGCTGGCCATGCCCGCACTGACTGCCACGCCCGCCGCCGACGGCGGCCAGATCTATTCGCTCAGCGTGCAAACGCTGCTGATGCTGACGCTCATCGGGCTGCTGCCAGCCATGCTGCTGGCCATGACCGGTTTCACCCGCGTCATCATCGTGCTGGGCCTGTTGCGCAATGCCATGGGGACCGGCTCCTCGCCGCCCAATCAGGTGTTGATCGGGCTGGCGCTATTCCTGACCTTTTTCACGATGTCGCCGGTGTTCGACCGCATCTATGAAGACGCCTATACCCCGCTGTCGCAAGGCAGCATTTCCTTCGAGGCTGCCGTCGAGCGCGGCGCCCAGCCCTTGCGCGAATTCATGCTGGCCCAGACCAGGGCAAACGATCTGAGCCTGTTCGCCGGCATGGCGGGGCTGCCCGAACTGGAAGGTCCGGAACAGGTGCCCATGCGCGTGCTGATCCCGGCCTTCATGACCAGTGAACTGAAAACGGCATTCCAGATCGGCTTCACCATTTTCATTCCCTTCCTGATCATCGACCTGGTCGTTGCCAGCGTGCTGATGGCGCTGGGGATGATGATGGTGCCGCCCGTCACCATTGCCCTGCCTTTCAAGTTGATGCTGTTCGTTCTGGCGGACGGCTGGACCTTGCTGCTGGGATCGCTGGCCCAGAGCTTCAATACCTGACCTGCAACCGGCAAATGCGCCGCCACAGGCGCACCGCCCCATGCACCGGAGAAATCATGACGCCCGAAGCGGTAATGACGCTGGCCTATGAAACCATCAAGATCGCGTTGTCCATTGCCGGACCGCTGCTGCTGGTCATCCTGCTGGTCGGCCTGGCCATCAGCATTTTCCAGGCAGCCACCCAGATCAACGAAATGACGCTGTCGTTCATCCCCAAGCTGCTGGCCATGTGCGGCACGCTGGTATTGCTCGGCCCTCTGCTGATCGAACAATTGGTGGACTACATGCGCCAGCTGTTCAGCGCCATTCCCCAGTTCGCCCAGTAGGCGCAAGGCCAGGACGGCCATGATTGCCCTGACGCTGGACCAGCTTTACGGCTGGATCCACGCTTTCATTCTTCCCTTCGCCCGCATCGGCGCGCTGATGCTGACCGCACCCGTGCTGGGCGACGCGGCCATCCCGAAGAAAATCAAGCTGGCCATCGCGCTGGCGCTCACCCTGGCCCTGGCGCCTGCTGCCGGGCCAATTCCGGATATTCAACCAGGCTCCTGGCCCAGCCTGGCCATCATCGCCAGGCAGCTCCTGATCGGGTTGGCGATGGGCCTGTGCATGCGCGTGGTCTTTGCCGCCGTGCATACGGCGGGCGAATTTGTCGGCCTGCAAATGGGCCTGTCCTTCGCCACGTTTTTCGACCCTGGCGCGGGTGCCAGCACCACCGTGCTGTCACGCCTGTTCAATGCGATTGCTGTCCTGCTGTTCCTGGCGCTGGATGGCCATCTGCTGATGATCGCCGGCCTGCAGCGTTCCTTCGAAAGCCTGCCGCTGGCGGCGCCGCTGGATTTCAGCGGCTGGGGCGTGCTGCTGGAATGGAGCAGCGCCATCATCGTCTCCGGCCTGCTGATGGCATTGCCGCTGATCACCGCTTTATTGACCATCAACCTGGCGCTGGGCATTCTCAACCGGACAGCGCCGCAGATGTCTGTGTTTGCCGTCGGTTTTCCCGTGTCGCTGATTGCCGGCCTGCTGGCCCTGCTGGTCGTACTGCCCAACAGCAGCGGTTTTCTCGGCAATCTGATCCAGGATGGCCTGGAAAACATGCTGCGCCTGGTACAGGCGCTGGCGGGAGGTTGAGCGGCCGCCTTGGGCAGCTCGCCCGCCGGGCCCGCCCACCACGCTAGTCGTCGCCCATCCCCTCGCCCGAGCCGCGCGTACCTGCAGCCTGGCGCTGGCTGGCCGGCGCCAGGCGGAAAACATGTTGCGCCACACGCAGGCCATCGACCCGCTCCATCAAGGTCTGCATGGCTTCGGCCAGACTGTCCACCAGCGCAGAATTCTGCTGCGTCTGGCCGTCGATCTGGTTCATCGCCAGGCTGACCTGTTCAACACCGATATGCTGCTCGTTCGAGGCCAGCGAAATTTCGCTCATGGTCTGATCCACACGCTCGATGGCGGCCATGACCTGGTCCACCATGGAACCCGCCGCCTTGACCTTGCTGGCGCCAGCGTCCACCCTGCCAGTCGACTCCTGGATCAGGTCACGCACTTCGCGTGCCGCCTCCGCGCTCTTCTGCGCCAAAGAACGCACTTCGCCAGCCACGACGGCGAAACCCTTGCCAGCTTCCCCTGCCCGCGCCGCTTCCACTGCCGCGTTGAGTGCCAGGATGTTGGTCTGGAAGGCGATACCGTCGATCAAGCGGATGATTTCCGATATTTTCGCTGAACCGGCTTCGATCTCTTTCATGGTTGCAGCCACGTCGCTGACGCTCGCCCCCGCCTGACCGGCAAGCTGGCGGCAGTCATGCGTCCACTGAGACACCTGCTTGACGTTGTCGACGTTGTGCTTGACGGTTGCACTCAACTCGTCAACGCTGGTGGCGGTCATTTCCAGCGAGGCCGCAGATTCCTCAGTGCGTTGCTGCAGGTCTTTGTTGGCCGAACTGATGGTTTCCAGTACTGTCACCACACCACGGGTATTGCTGCGCATATCCAGCGCCACGCTGTTCATGCCGCAACGCGTCATTTCCAGCGCAAAAGCCAGGCGTCCGACTGGATCATCATCATGGTATTGCAGCGCTGTCCCGAGATCCCCTGCCGCGAGCCGGAATGCGCGGTCCACCACCGCTTCGATGGATTTGCCCGTGCGCGCCGTGAGCCGCCAGCCATACAGGAAGATCAGCAAGGATGCCAGCAGGGAGCCGCCCAGCAGCCACCACATCCCGGTGTCACCGATGTCTGCCGCACGCAGGTGCCACAGCGAGGTCAACGCCGCCAGCAGCACCATCAACGAAGAAAAGAACGCATAGCGCAACATGCTGGGCGCCAGCCAGGGCTTGGTCAGCTTGCGCAGTGCGCCTGCCAGTCCGCGCCAGCCGGTCGGGACAATACGGCCACGCACCAGGCGGGCTGCCACCCGATGGCCGGCGCGCCAGCGTTCGTAATAATGCCGAGCGCGGGTTACATGTTGTTCACTGGGCTTGACGCGCACCGACGAAAACGCCACCACCTTGCCAGCTTCGCGTACCGGCGTGACATTGGCCAGCACCCAGTAAAAACCGCCGTCCTTGCGTCGGTTCTTCACGACGCCCAGCCACGAATTGCCGCTTTCCAGGGTTTGCCACAGATCGGCGAAGGCTTCCGGCGGCATGTCCGGATGGCGCACGATATTATGCGGCTGCCCCATCAATTCTTCCCGTGTAAAACCGCTGGCAATCACGAACGCCTCATTGGCGTAGGTAATGCGGCCTTCCAGATCCGTGCGCGAAATCAGGTAATCCGATTCGCTCAGATGATATTCATGGTCATTGACCGGTTGGTTATTTCGCATGCGGTATCTCGCAGTTCATAGCTGGCATCATCGTGGGCAAGGCGTGCCTTGCCTGCGGCGTGAACACTCAGAAGGATTCCCAGTCGTCCTCTGACGCGGTGCGGGTCGGCCGGCGCGGCGCCGTACCGGGTTCCAGCCTGGGAGTGGCGGCAGGCCTGGCGGCTTTGCGCGGCCCGGCAGCAGCGGCTACCGCCGGCTTTGAGGGTGCCGCGGGCCTGGGCCTGCTGGCGGCGCCGTTCAGGCGGGCCGACGCCAGTGCAGCGCCAGCTTGCGTGCGGGCCGCACCGGAAGCAGAAACCTTGAACTCAGCCACGGCATGGGCCAGGCTGGACGCCTGTTCTTCCAGCGAACCGGCCGCCGCCGCCGCCTGCTCGACCAGCGCAGCATTCTGCTGGGTGACCTGATCCATCTGCGCCACCGCGCGGTTGATCTGGTCTATGCCCAACGACTGTTCCTGCGAGGCAGAGGAAATTTCGCCCATGATGTCCGCCACACGCTGCACCGACTCCATGATTTCGCGCATGGTGTCGCCGGCGCGGCCCACCTGGTCGGAGCCGGCATTGACCTTATTGACCGAATCGTCGATCAGTTGCTTGATTTCCTTGGCGGCCTGGGCGCTGCGCTGGGCCAGGGTACGCACCTCGCTGGCCACCACGGAAAAGCCCTTGCCCTGGTCGCCCGCCCGCGATGCCTCGACGGCCGCGTTCAGGGCCAGGATATTGGTCTGGAACGCGATACCGTCGATCACACTGACAATTTCTGCAATTTTTGCCGAACTGCTTGAAATTTCAGTCATCGTGGCAATAACTTCGGACACGGCCTGGCCGCCTCGACGTGCGACGTCCATGCTGCCGGCCGCCAGATGATCCGCCTGACGCGCATTATCGGCATTCTGCTGCACCGTAGAGGCCAGTTGCTCCATGCTGGCCGCGGTTTCCTGCAATGACGCGGCCTGCTGCTCGGTACGGCTGCTGAGATCAGTATTGCCCAGCGCGATTTCCTTGCTGCCATGGGAAATTTCCTCCACCCCACGGCGCACTTGCAACACCATGCGCGACAGGTTTTCCTGCATCTTGCGCAGACCGGCCATCAACAAGCCGATTTCGTTGCCATCCCGGACATCCACCCGCGACGTGAGGTCGCCCTGGGCCACACGGTCCAGCAACTGCCCGGCCTCGCCCAGCGGCCGCAGAACGCGGCGCCGCATGACCTGCCAGGCCACCACAGAGATCAGCAACCCGGCAATCATCAACACCAGTACCGCCAGTTGCGCCCAGTGCTGGCGTCGCACTTCCTGTGTCTGCAATTGCGCAATGTGCGCCTGGGCGGCATCGGTGAATTCGCGCAGCAATTGTCCGCCCTGCGCCAGCAACGCTTCCAGTTCGGCCTGGGACACCGGTTCATCACTGCCGCCCGACGACAGCGGCAGCAAATTGCGGGCATTCTGGCGCATCAGGGCATGATGGCGCTCCAGCACCTGGCCCAGCGCTTGAGCGGTACCGACCTGCCCGGCCTCGCCGGCAAACAGCGCATAGCGCTCGTCAGCCTGCGACAGTGCAGTCTCGGCCTGATCCAGGGCCTGGCGGATATCCGCCAACGCGCCATCCTCGCTTTCGATGCGCCGCGCACGCTCCATCCAATAATGGCTATTGCTGACCGACGCCGCCACTTCCTTGAGCGGCAACACCTGCCGGGTGGTCAGGCTGTAGAGCGTTTCGAAGGCGTTGCCGGACACCCGCATCCCGTTCCAGCCCAGCGCCACTGCCACCAGCAGCAAGGCCATGAACAGGCCCAGCACCAGCATCATATTGATTTTTATGGACGTATTCCGAAACATGATCATCAATCCCTTTTCACTGCGGCGCGCCGCTACGCCTAGTTATTGCCGTTGAACAGTCCCAGGCTCTGGATCCGCTGGAATGCCAACATGGAGGCTTCCAGCGCATTCTGGTAATAGATCTGCTGGCTATAGGCGGCGAACTCATTCAAACCCACCAGGTTGTCGAGTTGCTTGGCATAGCTCAGGCCCCTGGCGCTTCCCACGGTGTCCAGCGCGGACAGCTCATTCATGCGCGCCCCCAGCGAGGCCTGCACAGTCAGTACGTTGTCATACACGCTGCCCAGCTTGCGCTGCGCCTCACCAACCACGTTCCGGAAGTTGGCAACAGACACGGGGTCGTTTTTGTCCAGCGACTCCAGGGCGTCTATGGTCCGGCGCAAGGTGGAAAACACATCCATATCGGCTTGCGCCATGGGTTCCAGCGTGAAGCTGTCGCCCTCGGCCGGCTGTCCCTGGATCGCCAGCGACAAACCGCCGACGGACAGGTTGAGCCCGGTTTCCGCGTCGTAGGGGCCGCTGTCCAGCACCGTCTGGTTCGCATCGGTCACGACATAACGCACACCGCCTGCTGCGGGATCGGCCTCGAAAGCGATACGCAACATCTTGCCGACATGCTCGCCGTCCTGGCTGGTGACCGCCGGCGAACTGAAGGTCGCGGTGCCCTGGTTGCCCGGCGCGGATGAAGCGGCATAAGAGCGATCACCAGGATTGGCGCGGGCAAAGATATTCACCGCGGATTCCGCCGTTGGCATCTGGCGGGTCTGGTCGATCTGGATCAGGCGCTTGCCTTCGTCCCCCTGATAGGCGCCGCTGACCCAGCCGTCGCTATCGGTCTGGAACGGCGCGACATCGCCACGATGGCCCGAAAACATGTAAACGCCATTGCCGTCCCTGGCGTTGGCCTGGTTCAGCAGGCGGTCATAGGATTCCTTGAGCACCTTGGCCAGCGCACGCTGGTCAGTTTCCGAGTAAATGCCATTGCCGACTTCCACCAGGCGCGTGGTCACGTCCTGCAAGGTATTCACGGTGGCGTCCAGCATCTGGCTGGTTTCGCCCATGTTGTGCTTGGCCACCTGCCGATTGGCGGCGAAGCGCTCGTTCAGTTCCAGGTTCTGGCTGGTACGCACCGCCTGGGCGGCCGCCAACGGGTCGTCCCCGGGGCGCACCACGCGCAGGCCGGTGGAAATCTGCTCGAACAGCTGAACCTGCTGCGCTTCCTTGCGCGAGAACTGGCCGAGGGCAATCTGGTACATCAAAGACGAGCTGATACGCATGGCGATATCCTGTAGACGCGGCGCTGGCGGTTACTTCATGGACAGCAGGGTGTCGAACATCTGGCTGGCAACGTCGATCAGACGTGCCGACGCCTGGTACTGCTCGGCGTATTGCATCAGCGCGACCTGCTCTTCACGCAGACTGACGCCCGAGACCTCCTGCTGCGCCGTCAGGCGCTGCGTCACGAGATTGTCCTGAGCCTTGCTGGCCGTGGTAACCTCCCCGGTCTTTACCCCGACCTTATTGACGATTTGCAGATAGGTATCGCTGATGCTCAGCGACCCCTGCCCCATCACCTTGTCGGTCTGCAGCTGGGCCAGCTTCAGCGCGTTGGCATTGTTGATGGCGCCGCCGCTGGCATCCGCAGCAGCGATTTCCGCCGGGTTTTCCACGGCCACAGCCAGGCTGGCAGCCGCATTCATGGTGGGTTGCAGCAACCAGCTGTCTCCATGCTCGACGGCCCCCGGCTGCGTGGCGTCGGGCAGGTTCAGGCTCAAGCCGTCGATTTCCACCTGTCCGGCATCGCCGTCGAAGCTCCGTTTCACGCCATCGGACAGGCGCTGAATTTCATACTTGCCGCTGGCGGCGTGATAACTGATGCGGTAATCGCTGGCCTGCAATGCCTGGATATCCTTGACCTCCGCAGTCAGGCCCGCATTGCCGCCCGCACTGGCGCTGCCCTGGTTGGACAGGCTGGCGTGAGCAACCGGCGCCGCGATCGTGAAGAAGTCGCCGCCCGGCTGCCCAGCCTGATCCAGACCCTGGCGGTGCTGCGTATTGAAGGCATGCGCCAGGCCCAGCGCCAGGCGCCCCAGGTCGTTCTGCACGCTGTCCAGCGATTCGCGCCTGAAGGCCAGCAGGCCTCCCAGGCGTCCACCACTCAGGCGGGTGTCATCCAGTTCCACCCAAGTGCTCTCGCCGTTTTCGGCGGGCAGTTCATAGGCAATGACGGTACGGCTGGGGTCATTGGCCGAAGTCATGGCGCGCAGCGGGTAGCTCTGATTGCCGGACAGCAGCACCTGGCCATTGCCGACGGTCAGGTTGATGGAGGACCCCTGCTCGACCACCCGCACGCCAACCAGCTGGTTCAGTTCGGACACCAGCTGGTCGCGCTGGTCGAGCAGGTCATTGGGCGCCTGACCTGGCGTCGCCGACGCCTTGGCCAGGGTGATCTGCTCGTTCAGCCCGGCGATACGGTCCACATAGCTGTTGATCTGCTCGACCGTCGTGCCGACCTGGATATTGATTTCATCGCGCTGGCGATTGAGCATCTCCTGGGTTTCATTGATCTGCGTGACCAGGCTGTTGGCCTGGCCGATCATTTCCTGGCGCGCCGCCGCGTCGCCCGACTCGGAGGCGACGGCCTGGACGCTGGAGAAAAATGCCTTGAGCGCGGGAGAAATACCGGTTTCGCTATTACCGATCAGATTATTGATCTGGCCGATCTCGTTCAGGTAGCTGTTGTACGAGGACTGCGTGGAACGCGCGGAAACCAGCTGGTTGTACAGATAGGAGCTGTATTGCCGGGTCACCCCGTCAACCGCCACGCCACGGCCATAGAAGCCGGCGCTGGTAGCGCTGCCGCCGACCGAAGACACCAGCACCTGTTGGCGGTTGTAGCCTTGCGTATCGACGTTATTGATGTTGTGGCCGGTCGTATTCAGGCGCGCAGTCGCGGCGTTGATACCCGTCAGTCCCAGGTTGTACAGATTCATGGTCAGGAGACTCTCATAATGGTTGCCTGTCGCCCTGGGCCTGACTTGCCCCGGACACCCCGGCATTCCCATGGAATAACGGTTGCGCGGCGCGGAAATTTAGGGTGATTGGCTAGCGTTCCAGCATCGCCATCACATTGATCAGCTTGTCGGCATAGCCTGGGTCGGTGGCATAGCCGGCTTCCTGGATGCGACGCGCGGCCTCGGCCGGGTCGGAAGCCTGCAGCACCCCCTGATAACGCTCATTGCGCTGCAGCAAACCGGCATAGTCGCGCAAGGCGTCTTCATAGGACGAATAGGCGCGGAATGGCTGCGTCAGCTTGCGCGCCTTGCCGTCCTCGTATTCGGTGGTCATGGTTTCCACCACCGCGCCACGCCAGGCTGGCGTAGCCTTGATACCGAACAGGTTGTAGCTGGGGCTGCCATCCTCATGGCGAATTTCACGCCGCCCCCAGCCGGATTCCAGCGCAGCCTGCCCCAGGATCAACTGGGCCGGGATACCGCTTTCCTGGGCGATACGCTGCGCCATGGGCGCCAGCTTTTCGACGAAACTGGCGACGAAGTCCGGCGCCTGCGCGGCCGCCTTCAGCATTGGCGCCTGGCCAGCAAAGGCCGCGCCAGCGCGTACTGCTGCAACGCCTGCACGTGCGCCACGCCAGAGATTCTGCTGCAACGTCGGACTGGTTGGCGCAAGGCTGCCATCAACGCGCAGCTCACGCGTCAGTTCGCCGGTGCCGCCAGGCCCCCTGCCACTCACGCTGCCCGCTGCACCCGAAACACCCGCCATGGCACTGCCCGGCTGGCGGATCTGCCGCAGCAGCGCCTCGGCCAGCCCCAGGCCGGACTGTTTGCTTGCCAGGTCAGAGGCAATCTGTTGGTCCGCCAACGACTGCATCATGCGCGTCTGTTCGTTGTCGAACAGTCCCTCACTGGGCGTCGCGTCCCGCATGCGCTGGATCAGCATATTGATGAACAGGGCCTCGAACTGCTGCGCCACCTCGCGCTGCGCCGCCTCGCCATCGGGCGACTGCTGCACTTTGGCCCGCAGCCTGTCCATTTCCCGCGTATCGAAAACAAAACCCTGCGCCAGAGAGGCGGCGGTGGAACCGGAAGCAATCGTCATCATGCAGCCTCAGATGATTTCCAGCTCGGCGCGCAAGGCGCCGGCGCGCTGCATGGCCTGCAGGATGGACAACAGGTCCTGTGGCGTGGCGCCCAGCGCATTGAGCGCATTGACCACATCCTGCAGATTGGCGCTGGTCTGCATGTACTTGAGGCCGCCACCGTCCTGCAACAGGCGTATTTCGGTATTGGGCGCTACCACCGTCTGCCCTCCCGCGAAGGGGGCATTGGGCTGGCTGACATCCAGGCTGCGGTTGATCACCACGGAAATATTGCCGTGCGCCACGGCGGATTCCTCGATGACCACGGTGCGGTTCATCACCACCGAACCGGTGCGGGCATTGATGATGACTTTGGCGGCCACCGGCGCCCGTTCGATGGGCAGGTTTTCCAGGCGCGACAGGAACTGGCTCAGCGCCGCATCGGCAGCCGGCGCGGCCACGGCGATGACCCGGCCGTCCAGGGCGTTGGCCGTGCCGGGGCCGAACGCCGCATTCACCACGTCGACGACGTTCTGCGCCGTGCCAAAGTCATTTTCTTTCAGTTCCAGGTGCACCTGCCCTTGCATGGCGATCACGGTCGGCACGGCGCGCTCCACAATGGCGCCATTGGTAATCATGCCGCTGTTGAGCTGGTTCACCTGCACGCTGTTGCCGCCGGACGAGGCGCCCGCGCCGCCAACCAGCAGGTTACCCTGGGCAATCGCATAGACCTGGCCATCGGCGCCCTTGAGCGGCGTCATCAGCAAGGTGCCGCCGCGCAGGCTTTTGGCGTTGCCCATGGACGACACCACGACATCGAGATTCTGGCCAGGACGGGAAAACGGTGGCAGTGTCGCCGTCACGATCACCGCCGCCACGTTTTTCAGCTGCATATTGGTTCCGGGCGGCACCGTCACACCCAGCTGCGCCAGCATGTTCGCCACGCTCTGCTGCGTGAAAGGCGCCTGCCGCACCTGGTCGCCACTGCCGTCCAGGCCCACGACCACGCCATAGCCGATCAGCGGATTGTCACGCACGCCCTGCACGCTGGAGACATCCTTGATGCGCTGGGTGACATTCATGGCCTGTGCCGCAGGCACCAGCCCCAGACACAGCAAGACCTGACAAACAATCAGAAAAACGCGACGCACCGTGACTCCCACTGTCTTCAAAATGGCATTACGTTCAGGAAAAAGCGTTGCAGCCAGCCCATGCTCTGCACTTCGTCCATGACTCCCTGGCTGCGGTACTCCAGGCGTACGTCGGCCACCTGGGTGGACGACACCGAATGCGTGTTGCCGGTCATGCTGCGCGGGTCCACCGTGCCGGAGAAACGCACGTATTCGCTGCCCCGGTTGATGGCAATCTGCTTTTCACCCGCCACGCGCAGGTTGCCGTTGGGCAGCACTTCGATGACAGTGGTGGTAATGGTGCCGGAAAAGGTATTGTTGGCCTTGCTGTCACCAGTGCCCGACGCATTGTTGCTGCCGGTGGCATCCATGTTCTGCTGCGGCCCGAACGCGCCCGGCAGGGCGCTGGGCATGGTATTCATGCCCAGCCCGGCCGACCCATTGCGCTTGGTATTGGTCGCCACGCTTTTGGCCGCATTGGTGTTTTCGTTGAGCACAATGGTGACGATATCCCCCACCTGGCGCGGCCGCCTGTCCTCGAATAGCGGATAGCTGCCATAGGCCGTCGGCTGGTAGATCGCGCCATTAGGCACAGCCAGCGGCTGGGCTGGCGCTGGCGGCGGCGCGCTGACGGGACCAACCACGATAGGCTCGGGCGGTATCAGGGCGCAGCCCCCCGCCGCCAGCAGCGGCGCAAGCATCAACAAGCGGGCCAGCGGCCGGCAGGACGAGCGGAGCGAAAACCGACGGTGCATCATCAGAGCTGCGTCAGGCGCGCCAGCATCTGGTCTGACGTGGAAACGGCCTTGCTATTGATTTCATAGGCGCGCTGGGTCGTGATCATGTTGACCAGCTCCTCGGCCACATTGACGTTCGAAGTTTCCAGGTATTCGTGCGCCAGCGAACCTGCGCCGTCCAGGCCGGGCTGCAGGACATTCGCCGGGCCGGAAGCGCTGCTTTCCAGGTACATATTCTGGCCTATGCTTTGCAGCCCGGTCGGGTTCACGAAGGTGGCCAGCTGGATCTGGCCGATCTGCACGCTGATACCCGCTGCCCCCGGCTGGGTCACCGACACCACGCCGCCCTTGCTGATGCTCAGACTCAGGGCATTATCGGGCACGTTGATGGGCGGTTGCAGCACGTAGCCGCCGGCAGTGACCAGTTGGCCATCCTGATCCACCTGCAAGGCGCCATCACGCGTATAGGCCAGAGAACCGTCGGGCAGTTCCACTTCAAAGAACCCGCGTCCTTCGATCGCGACGTGCCAGGGGTTGCCAGTATTGTTCAGGCTGCCTTCGGTATGCACCCTGGCCGTGGCCACGGTGCGTGCGCCGGTACCCAACTGCAAGCCGGAGGGCAACTGATTGGCGTCGCCCACCTGCGCGCCGGGCTGACGCACCACCTGATACATCAGGTCCTCGAATACCGCGCGCTGGCGCTTGTAGCCATTGGTACTGACGTTGGCCAGGTTGTTGGCGATGACATCCATGCCGGTCTGCTGGGTTTCCAGGCCGGTCTTGGCTATCCATAGTGAACGTATCATCCGGGCATTCCTTGCGCCTGATGGTCAGGCATAGACTGCATAACGATCCGCCGCCGGCAACGGCACGCGGACCCGTACTGGGTATTACTGCGACACTGCCAGCAACTCATTGGCCCGCTGCGCGTTGCCATCGGCGTGCTGGATCACCTTCATCTGCATTTCGAAGCGGCGCGCGTTATTGATCATGCCGACCATGGCCTGCGCGGCACTCACATTGCTGCTTTCCAGGGCGCTGGTCACGACACCCACCGCCGGGTCCGCCAGCGCCGGCCCGGACGGGCCATCGGGGCCATCTGCCAGCCTGAACAGGCCATCATCACCGCGCAGCAGTTGTCCAGACGGAGGATTCACGCGCTTGAGCTGCCCCAGCGCGGCGACGTCATTGGGCGCATCGCCCGCGCCCAGCGTGTTCACGTTGCCATCGGCGGAAATCGTGATGGAGGCGCTCTGGGGTATATCGAAAACCCCGCCTTCGGCCGACAGCACGGCCAGGCCACGCTCGGTGCGCAGCACGCCGTCACTGCCGACCTGCAAGCTGGCGGTGCGCAGGTAGGCTTCGCCGTCTGGCGCCTGAACAGCCAGCCAGCCTTCGCCGGCCAGCGCGACATCCAGTTCGCGGCCCGTGCTCTGCAGCGGCCCTGGCGAGAAATCCGACCCTGGCGTGGACGCCACGGTATAGACCCGCGTCGGCGCACCAGGGCCGACCACCGGCACCGAACGGTAGGCGGCCAGCTGTTCGCGGAAACCCGGCGTATTGATATTCGCCATGTTGTTGCTGATCGCCGCCTGGTGTTCCAGCGTCCTGGCGGCGCCGCCCATGGCGGTATAAAGCAGCTTGTCCATGCGCCGCAGCCCTTAGCGCATGGTGACCAGGGTCTGCATGATGCCGTCCTGGGTCTTGATGGTCTGGGCGTTGGCCTGATAGGTGCGCTGGGCGATGATCATGTTGACCAGTTCCTGGCCCATGTCCACATTGGACGCCTCCACCGCCTGGCCCACCAGCAGCGACAGGCCATTGCTGCCCGGCTGGCCCAGCACGGCCGGGCCGGAACTCACGGTTTCCATCCAGGCATTGCCCCCGGCCGCCTGCAGGCCCTGCAAGTTATTGAAGTCCGCCAGCACTACCGTGCCGATTTCCTGGCTCTTGTCGTTCGAATACTGCGCCATCAAGCGGCCATCCGCAGCCAGCGACACGCGGACATACTCGCCAGACTGGTAGCCGTTCTGCAGCATGTCATAGCGGAATTTGCCGCCATACTGCGACGAACCGCCATAGTTGAAGGAAATATTCAGGTCCGCTGCAGGCGAATCGTCCCCGCCAGGGTCCGCAAAACCTTTGGATACTTGGGCAATGGGGCTGGTCATACGACCGCTGGTGTCGAAAGTAAGCGCCTGCGCGTTGCCTGGCACATGCTTGCCGTCGAGCGCATACTGCACTTCCCAATTGCTCGCCGTGCCCTGCGAACCGGAACGCTTGATGAAATACTGGGTCAGCACATGAGAGTTGCCCAGCGAGTCGTACACCGTCATCGGCGTGGAATCGCTGAACGTGCTGCTGTCGGTTGGATCGAAGGGCTTGAGCGCCGGGTCGATCACGGGTTCATTGGCATCCAGGTTCAGGTTCGCCGCCAGCGAATCGGTCGCCTGAGGCGCAATGTTGCTGGACGGAATGCTCAGGGGCACAGGGTCGGCGCCCACCGCGCCGGCAGGGTAGCCGGTCAACACGTGGCCCTGGATATTGACGATCTGGTGGTTCTCATTTTCGAAGAACTGCCCGTTGCGGGAATACAGGATGGAACCATCGGTATCCTGCAGGCGGAAGAAACCGTTCTGGCCGTCAATGGCCATATCCAGCTCGTTGTTCGTGCTCGAGATGGTGCCGGCGGAAAAACGCTGGCTGATGCCGGAAACCTGCACCCCCATGCCAATGCGCGAACTGGCGAATACATCGGAAAACACCGCGCTGCCCGCCTTGAAACCGACAGTCGCCGAGTTGGCGATATTGTTGCCGATCACATCCAGGCCCGCAGATGCCGCGTTCAGGCCGCTCAAACCTTGACTGAAACCCATTTTTCACACTCCCAGAACGCCACCGGGCGCGCCATGCCGCGCGCGCCGGGGCTGGTCCGCAATTACATGATTTGTCGAATATCGAACAGGCTGACCTGCCCGGCCAGGCCCAGATCCAGGCGCAGGCCTTCGGTGGTGTAGACCACGCTCTTGACCTGCCCGTAGCTCAGTGTTTCGGCCGCTACGGCACTGCCGTCCGCCGCCGTGGCCGATACGCGCACGAAATACGCGCCTTCCGGCAAGGTGGCTCCGGCATCGTCCTTGCCATCCCAGGACAAGGGCACCACGCCCACTGCCTGGGTGCCCAATTCCATGCGCCGCACCGGCGTGCCGTTCTTGTCCAGCACTTCGACCACCACCCCAGCCGCCGGCGCCTGCATATCCACACCGAACGGCGTGGACTGCACTTCCCCGCCATCGCCGTCCGCGCCGCCCAGCAGCACTTTGCTGCCAGGCACAAGAACATCCTTGCCCACCAACGCCGCCGCCTGCATGGACTGGCCAACATCCAACTGGCCCGAAAGCGCCAGCAAAGTGCTGTTCAGCTGGTTCACGCCAGCCACCGTGGACAGCTGCGCGATCTGCGAGGTGACCTGAGCGTTGTCCATGGGGTTGAGCGGATCCTGATTCTGCATCTGCGTGACCAGCAATGTCAGAAAACGATCCTGGGTATCCGCCATCAGGTTATCGGTACTGGCCTGCGCCGTGGAAACCGCCAGCGAGCGGCTGTCCACGCTGGCCGCGTTGCTGCCATCTACTATCGTGCCCATTCTTTCCTCGTGTCCGTGTTAGCTGCCACCAGCGGCACCTGGGCTACTGCCCCAGCGTCAGCGTGCGCTGCATCAGGTTCTTGGCCGTGTTCAGCACTTCGACATTGGCCTGGTAGGAGCGCGAGGCCGCGATCATATTGACGGTTTCGGCCACGACATCCACATTGGGCATGGCGACATAGCCCTGGGCATCCGCCATGGGATGGGCCGGGTCATAGACCATGCGCAACGGGGCGCTGTCCTGTACGACCTCGGCCACCTGGACGCCACCGATCTGCTCGTTGCCGTAGGTCTGCCCCGGCACCGGCGCAACCTGGAAAATCACCTGCCGCGCCCGGTAGGGTTGGCCATCCGGCCCGGCCACGCTGTCGGCATTGGCCATATTGCTGGCCGAAACGTTCATCCGCTGCGACTGTGCCGTCAACGCCGAACCGGCAATCCCGAAAATATTCGTCAGTGACATGACTGCCTTTCCTGTTCCTATTGCTGCATGGCTGCGAGCAGCCCCTTGATACGGCTGGACAGCACTGTCAGGCTGGCCTGATAGCGCATCGCGTTATCGGCGAAATCAACACGCTCGACATCCATGTCCACGGTATTGCCATCCAGACTGGGTTGCAGTGGCTGCCGGTACAGCAGGCTGGCATCACCGGATTCCGGTGCGGCCGAACGCAGATGGCCGGGAGCCGTCACGGCCAGCGGCAAGCCGCCTTGCTGGCCTGCCTCTGCAGCCGCGAGCGCCTGGCTGAAATCGAAGTCGCGCGCCTGGTAGCCAGGGGTGTCGGCATTGGCGATATTGGCCGCCAGCACTTCCTGGCGCTGCGCCCGCAAGGCCAGGGCTTTCTGGTGGAAACTGAAATGGTCGTCGATACGGTCGAGCATGGAAGAATATGAGCCCTGGTTCTCGTTGACACTGAAACTGCAATCGGCCGGAACCTGCCAGCCCAGGACGAGTGACACGCCCCGCAAACCCGGCAGCCGGTCATGCAGTCATGCGGCCCGTACCGGCCTACCCGCTTCCGATACGGACGGGCGCCCCTCGCGCCATCCTGACAAGGATGTTACGCAAGGAAACGGACAGACAATGCCAGGAAAAAGAATGTAAATATTTGCCTATTCCCCCTTCCATCATCCCGGTTTTTCCGGACCGGCCCGCCACCCGGGCCGCAGCTCGCCCGACGCCCGAGCCCGCCAGTTTTTAAGGCCGTCGCACCAGCACACCAGGCCAGCGCCCAGGCCCCTTAAAATACGGCCATGTTCCGTTCCCTCACCCGCTCAGGCGAGCGCCCGTCCGCGCCCTCTGCCCGCCCTGCCGCCAGCGCCGCAGCCATGCTGGCGGCCAGCGTTTTCGCCCTGGTGCCCCTGCCGGCAGCCCAGGCGCAAAGCCAGGCCGAATTTCAGCAACTGGCCACCGAGCTCATCGCCACCCACAGCAGCCAGCTAGAGGGCCAGCTCAGCGTTACGCTTGCGGCGCCGCGCCTGGAACAGCGCCGCCCCTGCACCAACGGTCTCAGCGCTTTTCTGCCGGGCGGCGCCAGGCTACGCCCGCGCATGAATATCGGCTTCCGTTGCGAAGGGCCGCAACACTGGAGCCTCTACGCCCAGGCAGAGATTGCCGTGAACGGCAGCTACCTGGTGGCTTCAGCACCCATAAAAAACGGCGAAAACCTGGACCGCAGCAAAGTCCAGCAAAGAGAAGGCAACCTGCTGCAACAACCCGCCGATGTGCTCACGCAATGGGAACAACTGGCCCGCCAGCAGGCCAGGCAACGCATCGCTGCCGGCCAGCCCATACGCGCCGGCGCACTGCGCGATACCGAAACCGTGCTGCGCGGCAGCACCGTCAAACTGGTGATCGAGGGCCAGGGCTTCAGCGTCAGCACTGAAGGCGTGGCCATGGAAGACGCCGCACCTGGCCAGGCCATTCAGGTACGCAATCCGGCAGGTGCGCTGCTCTCGGGCCGGGTGCGCAACGCCGGCACCGTGGAAATCCTGTACTGAATGGCGCCTGTATACCGGCGCCCAAAACCAATGCTGAAAAATGCCACGCGCAGCAGGCTAAACTTTTGCCGGCATCTGCCGTTAACCTGGGCAAGCCCCCGAAACCTACCGCCCATGCCGGCAGCCCGGCCTGTCATGCCCGTCCGGAGAACACTTTGATCATTCCGACCAACCCGCTTTCCAATGCCCCCGCCAGCGCTGCAGACAGCGCTCGCGAACGTACGCCCGCCGCATCCGGCCGGCAGGAAAAAACGGGTGCCGCCTCTGCTGCGGTTTCGATCTCCCCAAGTGCGGCCTCCCTGAGTGCCGCCTCCCTGGATGCTGCACGCGCACCCACCGAAACCCCCGCTGCCGCCACTGGCGACGTAGATACTGCCAAGGTCGAACGCATCATCCTCGCCCTGCGCCAGGGCGAATACCAGATGGATACCGCCCGCATCGCCGATGGCCTGCTGGCCAGCGCCAAGGATCTGCTCAAGCCCTGACACCAACGGCTGCAGCCTCCGCCCTGCGCAACCCCATGGCCGCACCCAGGCCAGGCAATCCAGCCCCCACACGACAGCCCGTTACACCATGTCCGCCATGCCCGCTCCCCTCCCTGCCCAGGCCTGTACCGACTTCTGCCTGGCATTGGCCCAGGAAACCGAGTACTTCCAGGCGTTCAGCCGCCTGCTGGATGAAGAAGCCGCGCTGCTGGCAGCGCCGCACGATGCTGAAGCCGTGCGCGCCATGGCGGAGCAAAAGCAGGCCTATGCCGAACGACTGCATGCCTGCGAACAGCGACGCCTGCAACTGGCGGCCGAACTCCTGCCCGACATGGCGGACGCGCCGGCCCGCCTGCAACAGCTCAGGCTGACTCCTGCGGTGGAAGCCGCCTGGCTGCCGCTGGCAGACGCGGCGCAGGCCGCTCATGACCGGAATCGCCGCAACGGCATCGTCCTGGGCGTACATCTCAAGCATGTAGACCAGGCCATCCAGGCCATGCGCCAAACTAACCAGCAGACCGAGCTTTATGATGCCCAGGGCCGCACGGCCCGGGGTAGAAGCAAGGCCTCAGGTGCAGGCCGCTACCACCGTGCCGGCTGACCCGTCCCACCGACAGGCCTCCCACGGACCGGCCGGCGCCTGCGGCGTCGTGTGGATGATGCCTCGCCAGGCCTAGGCCTGAAGGCCGGGGCTTGCACTCAGACTTGCACTTAGGCCCGTGTTCATGGCCTGCAACGCAAACAACCGCCAGAGCGCATCCATGGTCCGCCATGCCGAATCCTCTCGATCCCAGCCGGCAGCAGCTTCCAGGGCCCGTCGCAATGGCTCCGCATGCCCGGCATGAATGGCCTGCCAGCCCAGCGCACCCATCTGTCCTGCCAGCAAGGCCCGCATACGCATGGTTTCCGTCAGCCGGGATTGCTGGCCAGCGGCGGATGCCTCGTCTCCGACGGCCATGTTCACGGCGCGGCCCAACCCTTTCCAGGCCTGCGACATCAGGCCGAAGGCCCGCCGCATGCGCTGCGCGTACAGCCACCAGGCGGCCAGCCGGGCGTTATCGGCCAGGCTGGCCGGTACGTTACTGAGCATCATCTGGACGCCAGGCCGGCCTTCGGCCTCGCCATCGACATGGCGCAGCACCAGCAAGCGCAATCCTGACAGGCTACCCGCGGCCATGCCGGCCGGCGGTGCTTCCCTGGCGCTTTCCAAGCACCTCCTATCCGAAGCCTCCCTATCCAATCCCGCCAGCGCTACGCCTGCGCCCCACCAGCCGGCCGCCATCTCATCCCAACCGGGGCTCATGGCAAGCGGCAGCGGCAGGCTGGCAAGGCTGTCCGCCAAGGCTGTGGCCATCACCGGCTGTTCCTCCCCGGCGGCTATCAGGCGGACATCCGGTGGGCAAGCCGCCATCCAGAAGCTGCCTGCCGGCAAGCCATGCGCCGGCGCTTGCCCCGGCGTCCATGGCGCGCCATCGAACGGGTCCAGCATATGCACGGCCCGTGCCTGCGACAGCTCGCCATCGAGCCACGCCATGCCTTGCGCCCGGCTTGCCATGGATTCCGCGGGAGATAGCGCCGCCTGCCGGTTTTCCTGTGCCGCACCTGCCGACGTTTGTGGCACGCCCAGGCGACCGAATGGTCCGGCCAGCACTGGCGCAGGCGCGGCCAGCATATGGCCACGGTCGCTGGCCAGCAGCACGCCTTCCAGTATCGTGCGCGGCAATTCGGGGTCCAACGCCGCCTGGCCGTGCACGGCCAGCAACACGCGGTCACACGCCGTAACCACGGCATCCCCTGCCGCCCGCGCCCAGGCGCTTGCCAGGGCATGCGCTGGCAGGCATGCCTTGCCCGCGCTTGCCTGGCCGGCCGCTACCCAGGTTTTCCAGGCATCGAACGCCAGGCGGCTCGCCGGATCGGCACGCATCCAGGCAGCACCCGAAACAAACGCCGCTGCCGCACTGCCTTCCTCTCCTGCCTGCTGACTATGCAGCAGCCAGGGCAGCCACTGGCCCAGCGCGGCTTCACCTTGTCCGGTACGTTCCCTGGCCTGGACATCGGCATGGTGCAGCAACGCCGCCAAGCCCGCCGCATCCGGCGCATACAGGCCGCTGCTGCCGCCAGCCGGATGCAAGGCGCCATCCACCAGGCTTTCGGCTGAAGGCAAGGACAGGTCTTCCGGCACTTTCTGCCCGTGAGCGACATAATGCACCGCCAGACCATGACGAATGGCGGCATCCAGCACCGTCCCGCTGCGCGAGGCCTCATCGAGCTTGGTAATGATGCAACCTGCCATGGCCGCCCCTGCCGCATAGGCCTGCACGACTTCTTCCAGCGTATCGCCCTGGCCTGCGGCATTGAGCACCAGCAGGCGCCGCACCCGCATGCCCTCCTGGTGCAGCAAGGCAAGCTGGCTGGCTACCTTGCGGTCACGCTGGCTCAGGCCCATGTTATCCACGAGGACAATGCGCTTGTCCGACAACCGGGCCAGCAGACTCTTGAGATCGGCATCGGCGCGCAAAGGGTAGACCGGCACGCCCATCATGCGCCCGAATGCCTGCAATTGCTCCTGCGCCGCGATGCGATAGCTGTCTGCCGTTACCAGCGCCAGGCTGCCACGCCCATGCAGGGCCACGCAACGGGCGGCGAGTTTGGCGATGGTAGTGGTTTTGCCCACACCCGTAGGACCGACCAGCGCATAGATGCCAGCACCGGCCAGCAATTCCTGCCCGGCAGGCACGGTGACCAGGCGGCTGATGAGAGCGGTGCGCAGCCTCAGGCGCAATGCATGCGCATCCTCGCCATCCGGCGCCTGCTCGAGCAGCTCGCGCGCCAGCGTGGCGCTGAAGCCCGCCGCCAGCAGCTCCCGGAACAGGCCTGCCTTGGCCGAGGATTCCTGCAACGCCTTGCCCCAGATCAGGCCATCCAAGCGTTGCGACATCTCTCCCTGGAGATTCGCGAGCAGTTCACTAACCGGCGCATTGCCCGGCATCGCGGCAGCGTCCCTCTGCGGCTGGCTGGCGGCCTCCGACGGCTGGCCGTCATGGCCGGGCCGTCCTGCCGTCGGCACCGGTATGCGTGGCAATCTGTCTGCGCCGGGCGGGCTGTCGGACTGATGCTGCGTACTGCGCTCCGCGCCTCGGCGTACCTCCGGCTGGGCGAAATCGGGCGCAGCCGGCACCGGTGCGGCCGTCAGGGGGGCCGCCGATGCCGGGGTTTGCACCTGGGCCTGTGTCTGGGCGGATGTCGGGGCCGTCACCGACGGCTTGGGAACTGCGACTGGATCGAAATCCGCCGAAATGCTGCGTGGGTCCGCCGCCATCACTTCGATCTGAGCATCTTCCAGGCGGCGGTTGGAGATGATCAGTGCATCCGGCCCGAGCAACTGACGCACCTGATCCAGCACCTCACGGTTGCTGGCGCCGACGAACTTCAGGATTTTCATGCTGCATTACCTATCAGGCTGGTCACCTGTACGCGATGGTCACCAGGAATTTCATTGTTGGCCAGAACCACGATCTGGGGAATATGGCTGCGCAGGAAGCGCGACAGGCTGGCCCGCAAGGCCGACGACACCAGCAGGACCGGCGCGTCGCCGTTATCCTCTTGCCGCACCACGGCTTGCTGCGCTTCACGCAGCAAGGTATCTGCCAACCCTGGCTCCAGCGCGCCGCTGGTGGAAAGCGCCTGGGTCAACACACGCTCCAGCCGGCTTTCCAGGCCAATCACGCGCAGGTCCGTGGTGTTGCCAAACCATTGCTGCACCAGCATCCGCCCCAGCGCCTGGCGCACGTGGGCCAGCAAGGTGCCAGCGTCCGCGCCGCCAGGTTGCGCCGCCAACCGCGGCACCCACTCGGCCAGCGTATCCAGGATGGTCCGCATATCGCGTATGGGCACTTCTTCTTCCAGCAAGCCTTGCAATACCTGGCGCAACAGGTTCAGCGACACGACCTTGGGCACCAGGTCGCCCGCCAGCTTGGGCGCTTCGCGGTTGATGCGATCCAGCAGTTCCTGCACTTCCTGGCTGCCCAGCAAGGCCGCACCATGGCGATGCAGCAAGTGGTTGATATGCGTGGCGATCACGGTGCCAGGATCGACCACGGTATAGCCTGCCGCCTGCGCCCGTTCGCGCTGTGCCAGGTCTATCCAGAACGCCGGCAGCCCGAACGCCGGGTCGGTGGTCGGAATGCCTTCGATGGCTGCACTGTCCAGCCCACCGGGGTCTATGGCCAGCCAGCGGTCCGGCATCGCCGAGCCACGGCCGATCTCCACGCCGGAAAGCAGGATACGGTACTCTCCCGGCTGCAGTTCCAGGTTGTCACGGATATGCACCACCGGCGGCAGGAAGCCGACCTCCTGAGCGAACTTCTTGCGCAGGCTGCGGATGCGCAACAGCAATTCCCCGCCCTGCACGTGATCGACCAACGGGATCAGGCGATACCCGACTTCCAGCCCCAGCGGGTCGACCAAGGAGACGTCGTCCCAACTGGCCTCCATATCAGCCTCCTGCGCGGCAGCCGCTGCTGGCGCGCGCGCCGCCTGTTCCTGCTGGGCGGCACGCGATTGGCGCTGCATCTGCGCCCAGCCGCTGGCGCCCATGACGGCAGCCAGCGACAGGAAAACCAGGTGCGGCATGTTCGGAATCAGCCCGATGAGCGTCAGTACGCCAGCCGCGAGAAACATCACATTGGGATTGGCGAACAGCTGGCTGGTTACCTGCTGGCCGATATCCTCGCCCGTCACCACCCGCGACACCACCACGCCTGAGGCCGTGGAAATGACCAGCGCAGGAATCTGTGACACCAGGCCGTCGCCCACCGTCAGCAAGGTGTAGACCCGGCCGGCGTCGCCAAACGACATATCGTGCTGGGCAACCCCGACGATCAGGCCGCCGACGATACTGATGACCATGATCAGCAGGCCGGCCACCGCATCGCCACGGACAAACTTGCTGGCGCCATCCATGGCCCCATAGAACTCCGCTTCCTGCGCCACGGCGCCACGGCGACGGCGCGCTTCTTCCTCGCCAATCAGGCCGGCATTCAGGTCGGCGTCGATCGCCATCTGCTTGCCTGGCATGGCATCCAGCGTGAAACGCGCCCCGACCTCGGCAATGCGCCCGGCGCCCTTGGTGATCACCATGAAGTTGATGATGACCAGGATGATGAACACGACCAGCCCGACGGCGAAATTGCCGCCGACCAGGAATTGGCCAAAGGCTTCGATGACCTTGCCAGCGGCATCCTGCCCGGTATGACCATGCAGCAACACCACGCGCGTCGAGGCCACGTTGAGTGACAGCCGGAACAGCGTGGCGAATAGCAGCACGGCGGGAAACGCCGCGAAATCCAGCGGCTTCTCCGTGAACATCACCACCAGCATGATGATGATTGCCAATGCAATATTGAAGGTAAACAGCAAGTCCAGCAGCAGTGGCGGCAGTGGCAACACCAGCATGCCCAGCACAAACATGATGAGGATGGGCCCGACCAGCAACCGTGGGTTGCCTCCGGTCAGGCGCCGCAGATGATTCAACAGGCCGGCATTCATGCGGCACTCTCCTTGCCATCGGGGTCCAGGCCAGCGGGCACGGCCAGGCCGTCCGGCGCAGCCGGTTCAAGGCCCAGTCCGGACTCCTTCCAGGCACGCAGCCGGAATACCCAGGCCAGCACCTCGGCCACGACGGCATACAATTCCACAGGAATTTCCTGCTCCAGTTCTACGTGATGATGCAAGGCCCGCGCCAGCGGCGGCGCCTGCAGCAAAGGCACACCATGTTCCTGCGCCAGGGTGCGTATCCGGGCCGCAACCAGGCCGCTGCCCTTAGCCACCACCTTGGGCGCGCCACCCCGGCCTTCCTCGTAGCGCAAGGCCACGGCATAGTGCGTGGGGTTGGTCACCACGACATCCGCCTGGGGTACGTTGGCCATCATGCGCCGACGCGCCATATTGCGCTGTTGCTGGCGCAGCCGCCCCTTGACGTGCGGGTCACCCTCGCTCTCCTTGTGCTCCTGCCGCACGTCCTGGCGTGACATCCTGAGCTTTTTCAAATGGCTGAAGATCTGCCAGGGTACGTCCAGCAACACGATGAACAGCAAGGCGGCAATGATGGTGGTGCAAATCCGCGCCACCGTGCCCAGCGCTTCTGCCAGGGCTGCCGCCGTCGGCGCATTGAGCAGCGCCAGGATCGTGTCGCGCCGCGTCCAGATCGCCCAGGCTGCCACGCCCCCCACCAGCAGGGACTTGGCAAACGCCTTGACCAGTTCAATGAGCGCCTGCATGGAAAACATGCGCTTGACGCCCTTGAGCGCATTGAGCCGTTCCAGTTTGGGCGCCAGGCTTTTCGATGACAGCAACAGGCCGCCCAGCAGCACGGAGCCCGCCAGCGCCGCCACCAGCAGCACGGCAAACAAGGGCAGCAGGCCTTGCAGCACTTCCCAGGATGACGCGGCGCTTTGCGCCAGCATCTGGGTTGTGTCCATGGCCACCGTACGGCTGAAGCCCAGGCTCTGGCGCAGCATGCCGCCGATTTTCTCGTACAGCAGCGTAGCACTCAGCCACAGCCCCGCCATGCCTCCGGCCAGAATCAGGAAGGTGGACAGCTCGCGCGAACGAGCCACCTGCCCTTCTTCCCTGGCCTGTTCAAGCCGCCGGGGCGAGGCCGCTTCGGTTTTTTCGAGATCGCTGTCGTCAGCCACGCCAGCCCCTCACGCGCACGGCCGGGCCAGCCAAGGCTGCTGCGACGGCTTGCAACAAACGATCACAAGCCCAGTTCCGACAAGAGGTCATCAACCTGATCCTGGCTGGAGACGATATCCGTCCGGCCTTCGACACGGACCTGCGGTCCGTTGAGCAGGCCTTCGGCTTCGTCGCGCTTTTCCTGGGGCACGTGATCCAACAGCACCTGCAGCAGCTCTTTTTCCAGGGTACCGATCAGATCGGTCAGCTTCATGATGACCTGCCCGGTCAAATCCTGGAAATCCTGGGCCATCATGATGTCCAATAAATGCCCGTGCGTGGCCTCGGCATTGCGGGCGGCCGTCTGCAGATAGGCGCAGGTATCAGCCGGCAGATCCGCGTCCGCCACGCCACCGGCGCGGCTGCCCGCCTGCCAGCGGGCCAGCAGCGCCTGCGCGCCCTGGTCGATTTCACCTTGCAGCGGCTGGGCCTGCTCGATGGCGCCCAGCACCCGCGTGGCGGCCTGTTCCGTCAGGTTGGCGACATAGCGCAGTCGGTCGCGCGCATCCGGTATCACCTCTGCCGCATCGCGGACCTTCTGGTCCAGGCCCAGCTCCCGCATACTGTTCTGCAACAGGCGGGTCAGGCGCGCCACGCGGATGAACAGGTCTTCCTTGCCCGTAGCTGCAGGCTGGTCCTGACTGTCTCGTGCGTCCATCAGATAGGCTCCATGGCGCTCACTGCGCCATTTTTTCGAAGATCTTGTTCAGTTTTTCTTCCAGGGTGGCTGCCGTGAAGGGCTTGACCACATAGCCGCTGGCGCCGGCCTGGGCGGCCGCAATGATGTTTTCCTTCTTCGCCTCGGCCGTGACCATCAGCACCGGCAGGCTCTTCATGGCCTCGTCCGCACGGATGGTCTTGAGCAGCGTCAGGCCATCCATATTGGGCATATTCCAGTCGGAAATCACGAAGCGGAAATTGCCTTTCTTCAGCATGTCCATGGCCATGGCACCATCTTCGGCCTCTTCGACGTTCTCGAAGCCCAACTCCTTAAGCAGATTGCGCACAATGCGGCGCATGGTCGGAAAATCGTCGACCACCAGAATTCTCAGACTTTTGTCCATGAACCGAAACCTCTATCCAATCAATTGATAAATCATTGCCCGGTACCGGCCCCGCTCAAATGCGGCTGACCCTGGCACCGAGTTTTTCCTGTATCGCCGCGCCGATCTGGGCGAGCGGCACAACACTTTCCACCGCTCCCACCTGCACGGCCTCACGCGGCATGCCATAGACCACGCAGCTGTTTTCGTCCTGGGCCAGCGTCTGTGCCCCCGCTCGCCGCATCGCAAGCAGGCCCGCCGCGCCATCCTTGCCCATGCCGGTCAGGATGACGCCTATCGCATTCCTGCCCGCCACGGCGGCGGCGGAATGAAACAGCACATCCACCGACGGGCGATGCCGGTTGACCGGCACGCCGTCATCGAGTTCCACCACGTAATTTGCGCCGCTGCGCGCCAGGCGCAGGTGGCAGTCGCCGCCCGGCGCCAGGTAAACATGGCCCGGCAATACCCGTTCGCCATCCCTGGCTTCGCTGACGCTCAGCGCGCACAGGCTGTCGAGGCGCTGCGCGAAGGAACGGGTAAAGCCCGCCGGCATATGCTGAGTGATCAGCATCCCGGGCATATCAGGCGGCAGGTGCTCCAGCACCTGCCGGATGGCCTCGGTGCCGCCGGTGGATGCGCCAATGACAACGATTTTTTCCGTGCCGGTAAACGGGGTACGCAATGCCGGACGGCGGATTGCCGCTTCCTCGCGGCCGGCTGCCGTCGCGGGTGCGACGGCGGCGCCAGCGGTTGTGGCTGTGGTCGCTGTAGCGGCTGCGCCAGCGCTGACGGCTGCGGACGCGGGAGCAGCCAGGCGCGGCCTTCGGCTGATCCTGGCGCTTGCAGCGGCACGGATTTTCTCCGCAATGAGATCGCTGTATTCACGCAGGCCGTCGCGTATCCCCAGCCGGGGCTTGGTCACAAAATCCACCGCGCCCAGTTCCAGCGCCCGCAGGGTCACCTCGCCACCGCGCTCGGTCAGCGAAGACACCATCAGCACCGGCATGGGCCGCAACCGCATCAGCTTCTCCAGGAAATCCAGGCCGTCCATGCGCGGCATTTCCACGTCCAGCGTCAGCACGTCCGGCTGATGTTGCTTGATCAGCTCCCGCGCCACATAGGGATCAGGGGCGACCGCCACCACTTCCATATCGTCATGGCTATTGATGATCTCGGTCATCAGGCCGCGCACCAAGGCAGAATCATCGACGCACAGAACGCGTATTTTCTTGTTCATTGCTTTTCCTGCTTGCTATTGCCCAAGTAAAGGCGCTCATCGGGTTCGTGTTCCAGGGCACGAACCCTCGCCGCCCAGGCCAGGGCTTCTCTTTCCGCGGCGTCCGCTTGCTGGCCGCCAAACCGCCGTACCCGAGTCAGGCCGCTGGCGGGAAAGAAGTTCACCCTGCGGGCCTGTGTACCGCCCAGATCATGGGCAATGACCGGAATACCGGCACGTTCCAGATAGGCCCGCACGAACTTCGCGTTGCTGGCACCTACCGCCATCCGTGTCACGCCTGCCAACACCGCGCCGCCGCCGAATACCTTGGCCTCCAGCCGTTGGCGCTGCGCACCGGCCCGGATCAAGGCCTCAATCAGCGTGTCCATGGCGTGCTGGCCATAACGCATGCTGCCCGCCGGTGCCCGGCCCGACCCGGTCGGGGCAACGCCAGGCAGGATGAAATGATTCATGCCACCCACGCCATTGGCACCGTCACGCACGCAGGCCGCGACGCAAGACCCCAGCACCGTGGTCAACATCAGGCCATCACCAGGCGCAGCAACGTAATACTCGTTGGGCAGCACCTTGACCGCCTGGCATTGCTCGCCCTGGTCGAAATAACGGATAGACGCCCGCACGCCGGCGTGGATACTGGCTGACCACTCCTGCTGCGCATCCGTTTCCCGTCCGGCCTGGGCATGGCTCATGCCTGGCCTCGCGCGCATTCATAGACCGTCTTGCCGCGCAACACGAAATCCCGGGTGATATTGCCGAAATTCTCCGAGTGTCCCGCGAACAGCAAGCCGCCCGGCTTCATCACCGACGCCAGCCGCTGCAATACTTTGGCCTGCGTCGCCTTGTCGAAATAAATCATGACGTTGCGGCAGAAAACAACATCGAAGAGACGGCCCTGCAAGGCGTTCCAGTCGGGCGCGACCAGGTTAAGCACGGCAAACTCCACTTCTTTCGCCAGTTCCGGCTTGACCCGCGCCAGCCCGGCGTTGACGCCGCGTCCACGCTGGAAAAAACGTTTCTGGCGCTCGGCGTCCAGCCCGGCAAGGCGCTGGATTTTATAGACGCCGGTCATGGCCTGCTCTATCACCTCGGTATCTATGTCCGTCGCCAGGATACGGGGGCGTTGATGCTCTGGCCCCAGCACCTCGGCCAGGACAATGGCGATCGAATATGCCTCTTCGCCGGTCGAGGCGGCACAGCACCAGACATCCAGAGGCTCGTCGCGCCGTTGCCGGGCAAACTCGGCCAGGATGGGAAAATGGTGCGGCTCGCGAAAGAAGGCCGTGAGATTGGTCGTCAGCGAATTGATGAAGGCCGCCCACTCCTGGCTGGCGGGATCGCCAGCCAGGGCATCCAGGTACTCGCGAAAATCGGCGCATCCAAGCGCGCGCAGGCGCCGCACGACACGGCCGTACACCATCTCGCGCTTCTGCTCGCCCAGCGTGATGCCGGCCTGTTCGTAAATCATTGCGCGGATGCGGTCGAAATCCCGCTCCGACATCTCGAATTCCTGCGCGGTCCGCCTTTCAGCGTCTCCGCCAGTACGAATGGACATAAATCCCCTGATCCTGTTCCGCCTGCCCGCCCCCGGGCCGCGTACGCCTAAGCCGTGGCCGTCCCGCCCGGCGCCTTGGCAGCCATGGCGTCGCCACGCAACTTGAATACCGCCACCGAATGCGCCAGGCGTGCTGCCTGGTCCTCCAGGGACGCCGCAGCAGCCGCCGCCTGCTCGACCAGCGCGGCATTCTGCTCGGTGTGTTCGTCCAGCAGCGCCAACGCGTGGTTGACCTGGCCGATGCCGCTGGTCTGCTCCTGCGAAGCCGCGTCGATGTCCTGCATCATGTCGGTCACTTCCCCGACAGACGCCTCGATTTCCCGCATGGTCACGCGGGCCTGGTCGACCTGGCCGTTACCCTCTTCCACGCTGCGCACCGAGGCCGCGATCAGGCCGCGTATCTCGCGCGCGGCCTCGGCGCTGCGCTGCGCCAGTGACCGCACTTCACCGGCGACCACCGCAAACCCCCGGCCGGCCTCGCTGGCCCGTGCCGCCTCAACGGCGGCATTGAGCGCGAGAATGTTGGTCCGGAAGGCGATGCCGTCGATGACGCTGACGATCTCGGTAATCTGATGAGCGCTGGCGGAAATATGCCGCATGGTTTCCACCACCGCCTCCATGGCGACACCGCCACGCTGGGCCGCCGCCATGCTGTTGGCCACCATCTGGGTGGCGCGCCTGGCATTGTTGGCATTCGACTGCACCTGCAGCGAAAGCTCGCGCATGCTGGCGGCCGTTTTTTCCAGGCTGCTGGCCTGCTGTTCGGTACGCTGGCTCAGATCGGCATTGCCCAGCGCAATTTCCCCCGCCCCCAGGTGGATGGCATCCACTCCCGCACGCACTTGCCGGACGATGTCGGTCAGGCCCATCTGCATCTGCGCCAACGCGCCATGCAACTGGCCCACCTCATTACCTGCGTCCACCACGATCGCTGCAGTCAGGTCGCCGCGGGCACTGGCTTCTATGCGGCGCACCGCCTGGCGCACCGGGCTCAGTACCTGCCGGTTCAGGTAAACATAAGTCAGCACCGTCAGCAGGATGGCCGCCAGGCTTCCCAGCGCCACCCCCGCCACCACCCAATTCAGGTAGCGCTTGGCCGCATCCGCGTCCGCGCGCGCCTGCTGTGCCAGTTCCTGCAGCAAAGACGCCTGCGCCAGTCCGCCATCGGCAGCCTCTCCCAGTGTCCGGACCACCTGTACGGTGCGCACGGCATTCTCGTCTAGCGTCTGCGTCAGGGAACTCAAGGGCAACAGCCCCATGCCTGCGCCGGCCAGCAGCATCAGGCAAAACAGGCCCAGGACCGCCACGATGCTGGTCCGCAGGGATAGATTCCGGATAAACGCACGCATGCCAGTGACTCCTTGGCCCAAGCCCGTTGGTGTATGACGCGCCGGCTCAGCCGGCAGCCCGGTCGATCAGCGCCATGTCCTCGCTGCTCATCAAACGTTCGATATCCACCAGGATCAGCATGCGCTCGTCGAGCGTGCCCAGGCCGGTCAGGTACTCCGTCGACAGCACTGCACTGAACTCAGGCGCGGGGCGAATCTGCTCCGCGCCCAGCGTCAGCACATCGGAGACGCCATCAACCACGACCCCGACCACACGACCGCCGAGATTCAGGATGATGGCCACCGTCTGATCGTTGAAATCCGCCGCTGCCAGGTTGAAGCGCACACGCAGGTCCACGATGGGCACAATGACCCCGCGCAGGTTCATCACACCCTTGATAAAGGCGGGAACATTGGCGATGCGCGTCACGCTGCTCGCGTCATAGCCGCGGATTTCCTGCACCTTGAGGATGTCTATGCCATATTCCTCTTCGCCCAGCGCGAAGATCAGGAATTCCCGCGCGCCTGCCGCCTGGTCGGCCGCTTCCGTGTCCACATTCGATCCGATATTCATTTGCTTCCCTCAGTTGGCTACGACTTCTGTGCAAGGCTTCAGCTGGCGTCGGCGCTGGAAGCCAGCGCCGGCCGGGACCACGGCTCGCGATTGAAGCCGGCCAGCGCGAAGACATCGACGATCAGCGCCACGCGCCCATCGCCCAGAATGGTGGCTGCCGCGATTCCCGGCACTTTGCGGTAATTGGTTTCCAGGTTCTTCACTACCACCTGATGCTGTCCGATCAGGTGGTCCACCAGCAACGCATAGCAACGCCCCTGCGCCTGCAACACCACGGCAATGGCCTGCGACGGGTCGGCCTGCGCGCCTTCGATCGCGAAAACCTTGCTCATTTCCACCAGCGGCAGGTAGTCGTCCCGCACTTTCAGCAGGCGCTCTTCGCCTGTCAGCGAACGCAGTTGGTCCATCCGCGGCTGGATGGATTCCATGACGTTATTGAGCGGCAGGATGAAAATTTCATTGCCGACCTGCACCGACATGCCATCCAGAATCGCCAGCGTCAGCGGCAGGACGATGCGGGTGGTCGTGCCCTTGCCACGCTGCGACAGCAGCTGCACATGGCCACCCATGGCCTGGATATTGCGCCGGACAACATCCATCCCCACGCCACGCCCCGAGATGGCCGTCACCTGCTCCGCCGTCGAGAACCCGGGGGCAAAGATCAGTTGCCAGACATCTTCGTCCGGCGCGTTGTCGGCAATCAGCAGCCCGGACTTGTGCGCCTTGGCCAGAATCTTGGCGCGGTCCAGGCCCCGGCCGTCGTCGCGTACCTCGATGACGATATTGCCGCCCTGGTGCTGCGCCGCCAGCGTCAGGCAACCCTCCGGGCTTTTGCCTGCGGCAAGCCGCTCCTCGGGCATTTCAATGCCGTGGTCCAGGCTGTTGCGCACCAGGTGAGTCAGCGGGTCGATGATGCGTTCGATCAGGCTCTTGTCCAGCTCGGTGGCCTTGCCTATGGTTTCAAGCTTGATCTTCTTGCCCGTGGATGCCGACAGATCTCGAATCACACGCGGAAAACGGCTGAACACATACTCCATGGGAATCATCCGCATGGACATGATGGCTTCCTGCAGTTCGCGCACATTGCGCTCCAACTGGCCCAACCCGCCAAGCAGACCGTCATGCTCGACCGGGTCCAGCGTCGAGGCGGTCTGCGTCAGCATGGCCTGAGTAATGACCAGTTCACCAACTAGGTTAATAACCTGATCCACCTTGCCTACGTCTACCCGCAGCGAGCCAGATTCCTTATCGTGGCCAGCGTTGCCGCGTGCCGGCGAACGGCGTGCAGGTTCGGCAGTGGCAGCCGTGGCGCCCGGCACCCGGGCGGCTGCATCGTTGCCGGCTGGTGCCGCCGTCGCTGCCTGCGGTTCCCCTGCCAGCCCGGCTTCATGCGCCTGGGCAGTCGCCGGTGATGCCGCACCGGCAGTGGTATTGGCGGAAGCTGTGGTTTCAACAACCGCTGCCGCAGACTCCACCGGCTCGGCTGGGCCGGACTGCGCCTGAATGTCTATCTGGTCGGCATTGACGATGAAGCAGCTGACCGCCTCGATATCCGCTGCCGCGCAACTGGTCTGCACCATGGCCACCAGGCTGCCTGGCGACGCTTCATGCGACAGCACCTGCCCCAGGTTCCCGAGTTCTTCGAGCAGGGTTTGGGCATCTTTGTCCGAAACACGGCTGAAGGCCACACGCAGTACCGCCTCCCCTGCGGGTATTTCAGACGGCAACGCAGGGACGGCGGCTTCGGGCAGCGCTTTCACGGCCGCCCCTCCCACAGGCACAGCTACCGCAGGCGCGACCACCGCAGCGGCAGGCACCGGCGCTGGCGATGCCGCACCCTGCTGGCGCAAGGCGCGCAAGCGCTCGCCCATGGCCAGGAATTCCGCCTCGTCGGGCTCCGCATTATTGCGGTAATCGTCCAACTGATGCTTCAGGACATCCTTGGCCTGCAGGAAAACGTCGATCATGTCGGCTCGCAGGGGCAGTTGTCCCTGCCGTACGGCATCGAGCAGGTTTTCCATCAGGTGCGTGGTCTGCGCCAGTTTTTCGAAGCAGCCGAACGTCGCCGCGCCCCCCTTGATCGAGTGCGCCGCACGGAAGATGGCATTGAGTTGCTCGCTGTCGGGCTGGGCCACATCCAGCTCCAGCAGCAGGCTCTCCATATTGGCCAGCAGGTCGTCCGCTTCGTCGAAGAAAGCCTGGTAAAACTGCGTCAGATCTATTCCGCTCATTACGCTGCCTCTTTTTCAAACATCCGCCCGGCCATCAGTTCCGCTGCCCGGGACCCTGTGACTCTGCCTGCACCACATCCTCGATATCACGCAAGGCCTGTTCGGGGTGAGCCGCATCCAGCGGGACACCGCCGTCGGCAGCCAGCCCTGCACTCGCGTTCTCTGCCTCCAGGCGCCGCTGCGTCGTCGCGTTCAGCAGGACCAGGCTGATACGGCGATTCATATCGGCATAGGGGTCCTCGCGCACCAGCGGCATGCTGGCGCTCATGCCCAGCACCCGCATGATCTTGTCTTCCTGCATCCCCCCTGCCACCAACTCGCGACGCGATGCATTGGCCCGCTCCGTGGAGAGTTCCCAATTGCTGTAGCCGCGTTCGCCACCGCTGAAAGGCCGCGCATCGGTATGCCCGGACAGGCTGATGCGGTTCGGCAGTTCGTTGAAGACAGGCGCCAATTCACGCAGGATCTCGCGCATGTGGGGCAGGACTTCCGCGCTGCCAGAGGCAAACATCGGCCGGTTTTCACTATCGACGATCTGCAGCCGCAGACCCTCGGCCGTCATGTCGATACGCAGCTGCGGCTTGAATTCACGCAGTTTGCGGTTCTGTTCGATCAAATCGTTGAGGCGATGACGGAAGGTTTCCAGCCGGCGCAGGTCGCGTTTTTCGCTTTCGCTCAGGACCGCGATCGCGGACGCCGGCGCCTGCTGCAGACCCGCCTGGGTTTCATTGATCTGCCGGCCGCCGCCACGTATCGGCGACACCGGATGCGCAGGCAGCACCGAGCCGTTTTCAACGGCCGTGCGCAGCGGCATGCGGAAATATTCGGCCAACCCGGCACGGCTTTTTTCCGGCAGAATGCCCAGCAGCCACAGCACCAGGAACAGTGCCATCATTGCCGTCATGAAATCGGCATAGGCGATCTTCCAGCTGCCGCCATGATGAGCCTTGCCGTGGCGCTTTCTGGATTTGATACGAATGACAGGGCGCTGCAGATCCATGCTGTCCCCTGTGCTCAGGCTGCCTTGTCGGCCGGCGTTCCCTTGGCCTGGCGGACATGCTCTTCCAGCTCTGCAAAACTGGGACGGATATCCGCAAACAACACCTTGCGGCCGAACTCCACTGCCATCTGCGGCGGGTAGCCGTGCAGGCTGGCCATCAGCGTGACCTTCACGCACTCGAGGATCTTCACGGCCTCTTCATTGCGGCGATCGACGGCAGCCGCCAGCGGCGACACGAAACCGTAGGCCAGCAGAATGCCCAGGAAAGTCCCGACCATGGCCTTGGAAATCAGGTCGCCCAGCACAGCCGGCGGCTGGTCGATGGCAGCCAGCGCCTTGATCACGCCCAGTACGGCAGCCACGATCCCGAACGCCGGCAGGCCGTCCGCCAGATTGTGCAAGGCAGTGGATGGCAGGCTGCGTTCATGGCTGTAGGTCTCGATTTCCTCATCCATCAGGGCTTCGATCTCGAAGGCACTGGTATTGCCGCTGATCATCAGCCGCAGGTAATCCAGCAGGAACTCCTGCAGGCGTGCGTCCTTCTGCACCAACGGATACTGGGCGAACAGTTCGCTGTTGGCAGGATCTTCGATATGCGATTCGATAGCCATCCAGCCATCGCGACGCACCTTGGCCAGCAGGACATACAGGAAAGCAATCAGCTGCATGTAGACTGCCTTGTTGTAGGGCGACGGCTTCATGAGGCCGACCAACGCCTGGACCGACAGCTTAAGCGTCTTGCCGGTATTGGCCGCAATGAACGCTCCCAGGCCGGCGCCACCGATCACCACCAGTTCGAACGGCTGGTACAGCGCTCCCCAATGGCCTCCCATGGCAGCATAACCACCCAAAACCGATGCCAAGACAACAACAAAGCCAATGACGATGAGCACAATAAAAAGCCCTTAGCTCGAAAAAGCCGCAAGAAAGCCTAATCTTCAACCGGAAAGCATCCGGAGGAAGCGTGAGTCAGAACGATTTTTGCGGCATTCCTTGCCGCTTTGAGAGAGCGGGACGGCTAGACTGCCGTCCCTGCCGCGGCGCTAGGCCTGACGGCGCTTGGCGCCTCGCGTCGCGGAAAGCCGCTTGCCGGCCCGCGGCGGCAGGCGGCACAGGCCGCAGACAAAGGCTTCGGCAGGTTCGTGCGCATGGTGGACGAACTGGCCGCCACAACTATTGCAGCGACACATCTGCAGCATGTCCGCCTCGAAAAAACGCACCATCATCCAGGCCCGGGTGAAGCTCAGCACCAGCCCCTGTTCCGGCGTACCTTCTTCACCCATCAGGTCCTGATAGCCCCGGTAGGCCTCTACCAGCACCAACGGACCACGCAGCCCTGCGTCACCCGCCATGAACTGATAGATGTTGTAGAAAACCGACGAGTGGATATTCGGCAACCAGGTCATATGCCAGTCCACCGAGAACGGCAACATACCCTTGGGCGGCGACTCCTGGCGGATTTCCCGGTACAGGCGCGACAGGCGCTCACGACTCAGGCCGGTCTCCGTCAGCAGCACCTGCAGCCGGGCGCCCAGGCGAATCATTGCCGCAGCCAATTCGATTTCCCGGGCTTCCCGCACCACGCTCTTTGCGTCATCCATGCGGACACTGCCCTTGGCACTGCTTTTCGCCTTGCCTCGTTGCACTGCCATTTGCTTCAACTCCAGGATGCCGGAAGACAGCACCGCACTCACGCGATACGCTCGACCGGCTGGCCCGCCATCATGATGGCCATGCGCGCTCGCTGCAGCGCCCCGCCCATCACATCCTTGCCGCTCAACGCCGCCACGACTTCCGGGCTATCCAGCCGCAAGCGGCCCAGCGCCATGTTCAGATTGCTCAGGCGCAGCAGTTGCGGCGGCGAAAGCTTCAACAGGGCATCGGCGACATCAGCAGACAGACCCAGACGGAACAGGCCCACCGGGTAGTCCTCCCGCAGCATTCGCTGCGCCAGCATCAGATAGGAAAGGTTCAGCTCCCTCATATCATCAAGCAGGTTTTGTTGCTGCATAGCAGGCTTCATAAGCAGAGAGACAGACATCATAGGGGTGAAAAAAAAGTGCCCGGCCATCCCGTAACGCCAAAGAGACTGAACGGGATACACATGAAACAAGTCCTTCCTGCGGGCATCGGCGCCGGCATCGACTGCAAGACCGCATCCGCCGATCTCCGCGACCGGAAGGGGCTTCATTACCAGTGTTTAAAACGATACAAAACGAAACAAATATAGGACTATTCCACTTTTTAAACGTTTTTTACAAACATGTCAAAAGTTTAAATATCGTTAATTAAATACAATGATCTGTGTCAAATTTCCTAAATGAAATACCAATCCCATTAGTCAAAGATGTTTGAATATTGCGCTATGAACTAAATAAGCAAAACATATTTTTTGCGTAAATAATTCGTAAAATATAAAAATAACATCATGAAAATAAAGTGATTTTTCTTATTATTAGATTATTTTTATATTTTGATTTTCTACATAAATAGCGTGTGACCCTAAAGTTTCCGGTGCTTCTGCCGTTAATCAGCCTGTTAGGCTGGCAGCAAGACGCTGTTACGAGTTCGAGATTGTTTCTTGCTGCCTTGTCCATTGCCCGACATGCAATCTTTCAGGAATCTAGATGGCTGCCGTTTCTTCTTCTACGCTGCTCATTGCACCGATACCGGCAGCGGTATTCACTGCCGTTCCTGCTCCTCGAGGCCTGGAAAAGACCGCCGCGAGCGGCCGCACCGCAACAGACCCGCAAACCCAGCCGGCCGTCACCGCGCAAGACGAAACACCATCCTCGCCCGTGCTGGAAGAAGCACTGGCCAAGCTCAACCAGAGCATGCAGGCCTGGGCCACCAGGCTGAACTTCGTCGCCGACAAGGAAGCCCAACGCATCGTCATCCGCATCATCGACAGCGATAGCGGCGAAGTCATCAAGACCATCCCCAGCGAAGCCGTCCTGCACGCTGCCAGGCTGCTCAACAACCAGACTGGCGCCGCCGCTACGATTGCGGCGCAGGCCTGACCCCGGGAGTACCTGCAGACAGCGCAGGCACACCAACGCATCAAGGAATTTTCATGGCAACTTCTTCTGTCTCTTCCAACCTCGGCGTAGGTTCCGGCCTGCCTCTGACCAAGCTGCTCGAAGACCTGCGCAAGGCCGAGAACAAATCCCTGGAACGCATCCAGGTACAGCAACAGACCCAGGAAGCGCGTCTTTCCGCGTACAGCCAGTTGAAAGGCGCCGTCGAAACCATGCGCAGCAGTGCCAAGACGCTGGCATCCGGCGACCTGTTCAACGCCACCAAGGCCACCAGCAGCAGCGAAGCCTTCACTGCCAGCAGCACCAACAAGGCCATCGCCGGTGATTACTCCGTCGCCGTGACTTCTCTGGCACAGGCC
Source organism: Kerstersia gyiorum (assembly GCF_048595715.1). Classification (NCBI taxonomy): domain Bacteria; kingdom Pseudomonadati; phylum Pseudomonadota; class Betaproteobacteria; order Burkholderiales; family Alcaligenaceae; genus Kerstersia; species Kerstersia gyiorum. Next base: position 977,474 of record NZ_CP169556.1, on the reverse strand, counting down.
CAGACGCTCTATACAGGCAGCGCCTTCAGCGCCCGGGACACTGCCGTAGGCAGCGGGGGTAAAGTGACCTTCTCGTTCGCGGGCAAGGAAAGCACGACCCTGGAATTGCAGGGCGAACTGACGCCGGAAAAGCTGGTCCAGGCCATCAATGCCAAGGAAGACCTGGGCGTGAAGGCCAGCCTGCTCAATGACGGCAATGGTTTCCGGCTGCTGCTGACCAGCAGCGAAACCGGTACCCAGGCGGCCGTGACCGCAATCCAGGTCGAAGGCAACGCCGCACTGGGCCAGGCTATCGGCTACAACGACGGCACCGGCGCCGATCCGGCCACTCAGTTGCAGGTCGGCACGGCCGCCGCCGATGCAAAGCTCAACATCAACGGCATCGACATCACCAGCCAGAACAACACGGTGAAAGACGTCATCGACGGCGTGACGCTGAACCTGAAAAGCACCACAGGCGACAGCACGGACCCCAAGCCTGCCAGCCTGAGCATTGCCCGCGACAACACGCTGGCAAGCACGGCGATCCAGAATTTCGTCAATACATACAACAACCTGCAGAAGACCATCGCCAACCTGACGGCCTTTGATGTCGAGGCGGAAACCGAAAGCGTGCTGACCGGCGACTACACGACGCGCCAGATCCAGACCAGTATGCGCCAGCCGCTCAATACCATCGGCAGCGGCGAAACCATACGCTCGCTCAGCCAGATCGGCATCACTACCGACCCTGTCAGTGGCGACCTCAAGCTGGATACTGATAAATTGTCCAAGGCTCTGAGCAATCACGGCGCGGATGTCGCCGCCCTGTTCCAGGGAGAAGACGGTATTGCGGCCAAGGTGGAAAACACCACCAAGCAAATGCTGGAAGACAGTTCGGCAGGCAGCGGCCTGTTCAAGAACCTGGAAGAAAACATCAACCGCAACATCAAGAGCCTGAAAAAACAGTACGAGGCTGCCAGCCTGCGCCTGGAAGACCAGATGGCGGTCTATACCGCGCAATTCACCGCGCTGGACGCTGCCGTGACAAAAATGAGCTCTGTCAGTACCTACCTGACCGAGCAGTTGGCGCAACTGAAGAAAAATACGCAATCCTCATAATCCTTACCGCCCGCAGCCCGGATAGCCGCATTCATGAACACTTTTTCCTACTCCGCAGGCCGCCGCCCCGGGCAAGGCGCCCGTGCCTATGCCCGCATTGGCCTGGAAACCCAGGTGGGCAGCGCTTCACCGCAACGCCTGATTACCCTGCTGTTCGACGGTGCCCTGGCCGCCGTCGCCAAGGCCAGGCACCAGCTTGCTGCCCATGACATCGCCGGGCGCGGCCAGTCGGTCTCCAAAGCCGTCGACATCGTCCAGAACGGCTTGATGAACAGCCTGAACCTGGACGCCGGCGGTGAACTGGCAGCCAATCTGCACGACCTCTACGACTACATCATCCGGCAACTGCTGCTGGGCAATCTGCAGGCTGACGACGACGCCCTGCAACGTGCCGCCACGCTGTTGGGCCAGATTGCAGATGCCTGGCGCAGCGGCGTAGACACGCCGGCCAGCAGCAGCCATGCCCTGACACCCTGAACCGATGAAAACGTCCCCCTCCCCCCTGCCCACGCCAGACAGCGCCCGCGACGCAGCCGGATGGCTGCGCTGCTGTGCTGCGCTTGCCAGCACGGCCAGCCAGCTACTCGAGGCTGCCCAGGCCGGCCGCTGGAGCGATTTCATTGCGCATGGCCAGCACTACGCAGGGCTGGGCGAGACCTTGCGAGCGGGCATTACCCTGGCTGAGCTGCCCGAACCGACGCAGGCCCGCTGCGCGGCCCTGCTGCAAGAAGCCCTGGCGCTGGAACTCGCCGCTCGCCAGATATCCGGCAAAGAGCGCGACAGCCGGCTGGCTGCAGTACACAGCACGCGTCATTCCCAGCGCCTGCACCGCAGCTACGGCGCACTGCAGGCTGAATTCAAATGAACGGGCCGTCGGCTCCCAACGCGCTCCTGCTGCAACGGCTGGATGCCGTGCTGGGCGTACCGCTGTCGAAATATGCCCGCCCGGCCACGGCACCTTTTCCCCTGCCGGAGCATCCGGGCCATGAAGCCGCTCCCGGCGCCGATGGCCGCAGCGGCGATGAAGACGGCGCCATCAGGGCGCCTGGCCGTACTGGCAGGCGCCCCATTGCTCCCGACACATCGGTGCCCGGGCAAAACGCCACCGACAGCACGGCGGGAAGGCGTTTCCCTTCCTCGCCCACCACGCTGGGACAGGCCGCCCGCGCCATCCTCACATTGCTGCAACAATTGCCGCAACAGCCTCCGGCAGTTGTGCTGCGCCAGCCCATGCTGCCCGGCGCAGATACCCTGCCTGCAGCCACACTACTGGCCGCCGCCACTCCTCATCCCCAGCCAACCCTGGCCGACGGCCTGACGCCACGAACAGGACAGCCGCCATCAACGGCCAGTCTGTCGGCAACGCCCTTCGTGCCGGGCAATAGCGCTGTGCAGCCCGCCGCCATGCAAGCCAGCTCGCCGCTGGTGACCCTGCTGGCACAGCACCTGATGCAACAGGTCAGCCAGAGCGGCATGTTCTATGAAGCCCAGCTGGCCCGGGTGGCGTTCGAAGGCCAGCCGGCCGACACCCTGCGGCAACAACCGCAGAGCAGCCTCCCGGCCCTGGCGGGTGCGGACCGCGGCGCACCACCCGCTGCCGCCGTTCTGGCTGGCCAGGGCGGCACGCCGCTGGCGCCTGAACACGCCATGCTGGTACGCCAGCAACTGGAAGTCCTTGCCACGCAGACATGGCAGGCCAGGGGCGAGGCCTGGCCCGGCGCCCCCATGCACTGGGAAATCCAGCGTGACGCCATGCCGGCCTTGCTGCCGGAATTGCCGGGACGGGAAGGCAACGATGATGACGGCAATGACGGCAATGACGGCAATGCTGGCGAAGAGGAAGCCGGCAAGGCAAGCGCAGAATCGTCCGCCAGCGCCTGGAGAACCCGGTTGCGCCTGCAATTGCCACACCTGGGAGAAGTGAATGTCGCCTTGAGCCTGCGCGGCATGCAATGCGAGCTGCAGTTCGAAAGCGCCAGCCATGAAAGCGTGCTGCACCAGGCCAGCCCCATGCTTCAGCAACGCCTGGCTGCCGCCGGCCTGGATATCCTGAGCCTGGACGTCCAGCAAGCCGGACCCATGGCAAGCATGGCACGGCAGGCGGAAGCTGCGGAAACGGCGGAAGCTGCGCCTGCTGCTACCGCCACCGATGCCAGCCGCGCGCCCCCATTGCCGGCAAGGCCCCGCAACGGAGAGTCGGCATGAGCACGCAGGGCGGCCCCCCTTCTCCAGGCCCCCGGCGTCCGCGCGCCGCCGTCCTGCGTTATGAAAGCCATGACAGCGCACCACGAGTGGTCGCCAAGGGCTATGGCGCCATCGCCGACACCCTCATCCGTACCGCCAGGGAACATGGCGTTCATGTGCATGAATCGCCGGAACTGGTCGAGCTTCTGATGCGCGTGGATATGGATGCAGAGATTCCGCCAGCCCTTTATCTGGTGGTCGCGGAACTGCTGGCCTGGCTATACCAGCTGGATGCAGAAGCGGCGCCCGCTGCCGCAAAGATAATTTTGCCGGACACACTAAATCCTGGCGGCCAGCAGCCGTAAACCCGGGTGTACAGGAAACACAGGGCCTGCCCGGCACCAGCGGTGAAGGGCCAGGATTCCACCCCGAACGGGGTTTTCCTGGTCAACCGGCAGCAGGACATTGCTGCCTTATCCCTCACAGGAGTCATCTATGTCCGTCATTAATACCAACTACTTGGCTTTGGTGTCCCAGAACAACCTGAGCAAGTCGCAAAATGCCCTGGGCACGGCCATCGAACGCCTGTCGTCCGGCCTGCGCATCAACAGCGCCAAGGATGACGCGGCAGGCCAGGCCATTGCCAACCGCTTCACCGCCAACATCAAGGGCTTGAGCCAGGCGTCGCGCAATGCCAACGACGGCATTTCCATCGCCCAGACGACGGAAGGCGCGCTGAACGAAATCAATAACAACCTGCAACGCGTGCGCGAACTGACGGTGCAGGCCGCCACCGGTTCGAATTCCAAGACCGATCTGGACACCATTCAGGCAGAAATCACTCAGCGCCTTGGAGAAATTAATCGCGTTTCAGAACAAACTCAATTCAATGGTGTCAAGGTACTAGCATCCAATCAAACACTATCCATTCAAGTAGGATCGCACGATTCTGAAACAATTTCGGTAAATTTGCAAAAAATCAACCGAAACTCATTGAATCTGAGTAATTTGGATGCAACAAAAATCGCTCAAACCATCAATGAAGGAGATGCCGTTTCTGTTACAACTGCGCCAGTTACTGAAACAAAACTCAGTCTGGATACAACAGGGATAACAGGGCAATCTATAGAATCGGGCATCTTTACAGATGGCACTAATTACTATGTTAAAGATAGCGGCGCTTCCGAAACTTACTATCAAATCGACCTTGACAATGCGAATCCTGATACTGGTGCAGTAACGCAAGATATCTCAGGCGCCACTGCTGTTACAACAGGTACGTTTACCCCGGTCACCTCGGGAAATGAACCTACTGTACGCACAGCATCTGCAGGAGAGCCTGACGACGGAAAAGCAAAAATTGATCTTTCTGCCAATACTGCCATTGCCAATAATCAAAATAATTTGATTAAACTGGAAAACAGTTTCTACATTCGCAGTACCGATGCGTCAGGCAACACCTCCTACTACGATGCAACGCCAGGTGCCAAAGATGCTGCAGGAAATATCACATTCACGGTTGCTACAACCGCTACGACTGACGCCATCGCTCCTGAGCAGGGATCTCCTCTTGCCGCATTGGACCAGGCCTTGCAACAAGTTGACTCACTACGTTCTGACCTCGGTGCCATCCAAAACCGCTTCCAGTCCACGATTGCCAACCTGAACAACACGGTCAACAACCTGTCGGCCGCCCGTTCGCGTATTGAAGACGCCGACTACGCCGTCGAAGTCTCCAACATGACGCGTGCGCAGATCCTGCAACAAGCCGGCACCTCGGTGCTGGCCCAGGCCAATCAGGTTCCGCAAACCGTGCTGTCGCTGCTGCGTTAATTCCATCAGCAGATAGTCACCTGCCATGGTTGCCTCCGCTCAGTGAACGGAGGCAACCCAAGTGCCGACGCAGGCGTCTTCCCCTGGACGCCGCGTGGCAAAATAGAAATGCCAGTCCTGGCAACAGGGCTGGCATTCTCGCATTCGGTTCCATGTTTCTGTCACGCACTTATCCCCGGGCAATGTCCCCCCAGCTTGGTCCCGCCAATGCAGCCGCCCTGCCTCAGGCCTCCGTCATGCCCAGGTGCTCGCGCAGGGTGGAACCTGCGTAGTCCTTGCGAAACAGCCCCGCCTGGGCCAATCCAGGCACCACCTCATCAAGAAACAGCGTCAGGCTTTGCCAGGCGCCGCCCGGCAAGGCGATGAAACCGTCCGCCGCGCCGGCCCGAAAGCGCTCGCTGATGGCCGCCACCGCCTGCGCTGGCGTACCGACGACCTGCCAATGCGCGGAACCGGCCACTTCCGGGCGCTGCATGAAATCACGAATACTCGGTGTTTCCCGTTCGATCAGGCGGCGCATCAGTGCCGCATGCGTCTGTCCTTGTCCCGGCGCGCTATGCGCCGCCGGCAGCATGTCCAGCGCCAGCGGTTCGTCCGGGTCCAGCACGGTGAGGTCCACTCCCAGCAGTTGCTGCACGCGCGCATACTTGCGCGCCATATCCTGCTCGACGTGCGTCTCGGCATATAGCTCCCGGGCTTCGCGCTCGCCGGGCGCCAGGAACAGGCTGAGCCCCGGCAGCACGCGAATGGCGTCGGGCTGGCGGCCGTAAGCGCTGGCGCGCTCACGCAAATCGCGGCGCAGTTCCTGGCCGGCTTCGATATCGGGCGTGGCGGCGAAGACCGCATCCGCGATACAGGCCGCGAAATCCCGCCCCCAGGGAGAAGCCCCGGCCTGGAACAGCGGCATCATGCCGTAGGCCGGCGCCGGCAGGTTCAATGGCCCCTGCACCGAGAAAAACTCACCGTCATGGTCGATGGGCCGCACACAGGATGCGTCGGCATAGGCACCGGATTCCCGTTCGCAGCGCAGCGCTGCGTGAGGATAGCTGCGCCAGAGTTCGCGCACAACCTGCACGAACTCCAGCGCCTTGCGATACCGCTCAGCAGACGACGGCATGGCCGCCGCGCCAAAATTCAGGTTGCCGTCCAGCGCCGTCACCACGTTCCAGCCCACCCGTCCCTGCGTCACCCAGTTGAGCGACTGCAGCTGGCGCGCCACGACATAGGGCGGATTGAAGGTCGTCGCGGCCGTGGTGACCAGGCCGATGCGCCGCGTGGCACCAGCCAGCGCAGCCACCAGCACGGTCGGGTCCAGGCTGCTGAATCCGGGCGAATGCCGCAGTGCCTGCCGGTCCAGGAAGAGCGCATCCGGCCGGAACAGGAAGTCCAGACAGGCCGCTTCGGCCCGGCGCGCCAACCCGGCATAGAAGCCGATGTCATAGATGTCTTCGACGCGGCTGTCCGGACGGCGCCAGCCGTTGCCCATCAGCCAGGTCACGGCCAGCGACAGGCCGATGCACAATTGTTTTTGTTGTCCCACCTTGAAACTCCTTGCCGCCTGCCGCGGATGCCACCGGCGGCAGGCGGGCAACCGCTCTTGCGGCTGTGATTACCAGCTGTAGCGCAGATTGGCGATGACCGTCCGACCGGTACCGTAGTAGCACGATGTTGCCGCCGTGCAGGTAGCAACATAGCGCTTGTCCGCCAGGTTGCTGGCGTTGATGGACAGCCTCAGGTCGCCGTTGCCGACATGGGCGATGTCATAGCGCAGCGCAGCGTCGAACAAGGTATAGGACGGAATATGCAGCACATTGGCCAGATCACCATAGGTGTCGTCGATGTAGCGCAGGCCGCCGCCGAAACCCAGGCCCTTGAGCGCGCCACTGCGCACGGTGTAGTCCAGCCACAACGAGCCCATCCAATCCGGTACGCGTATCATTTCATTGCCGACATTGCCGTCATTGCTGCGCATGACCTTGGAGTCCATGCGCGTGACTGCGCCGATCACGCTGAAACCATCAAATGGCGTGATCCGCCCTTCCAGTTCAATGCCCCGCACCCGCACCTTGCCGGTCTGCACCTGGAACGACGCACCGGTCGTCACATTGGTCGGATCGGCCGTCAGCACATTTTCCTGGGTCAGTTCATACGCCGACAGCATCAGCATGCCGTCCACGTCCCGGGGTTCGTACTTGATACCCGCTTCCCATTGCTTGCCCTTGAGCGGCTTGAAGGTATCGCCATTGCGCTGCACGCCGCCCACAGGCTGGAACGACTGCGAAAAGCTCAGGTACGGCGCCAGGCCATTGTCGGCCAGGTAGGTCAGCCCGGCCCGCCCGGTGAAGGCGCGATCGGACGTGACCGTGCGTTCATCGTTGAGGCGGTTCAGCGTGTCGATGCGGCTCCAGTCCTGGCGCCCGCCCAGCGTGACGCGCCACTTGCCCCAGGCCAGCTGGTCCTGCAGGTATACGCCCATCTGGCGGTTCTTCTCGTCCGTCTCCATCTGCACCAGCGTCAGCGAAGGCTCGAAATCGTAGTGGGTGTAGACGGGATCGTAGATATCTATGGCGATGGCATCCGGCGAGGCATTGGACATCTTGCGCAGGAAATCCCACTTGTTCTCGCGCCAGTCAAAGCCCGCCAGCAAGGTGTGCTCCAGCGCGCCGGTGAAGAACTTGCCCTCCACCCGGGTATCGACGGTCTTGGCGTTGGAATCCCCTTCCCCCTGCACCGCCCTGCGCTTCAGGATATGGCCGTCGGTCAGGGTATTGAGATCCGTCACCGCCGCGCCGCGCACGCCGAACCCCACCGTCGCGCGGTACAACGAATCCACGTGCGTGTAGCGCGCATTCTGGCTCAGTTTCCAGTTGTCATTGAACTTGTGCTCGAACTGCCAGCCGGCGTACCACTCCTTGCGGTCATAGACATTCCAGTCAGGCTCGCCCAGGAAGGTTTTGTTCTTGATAAAGCCTTGTGCGCCCGGCACCACTGTCCCCTGGTAGGGCAGGAACTGGAACGTGCTGCCGCCGCTGTCCTTCTGGTACATGCCCAGCAGAGTCAGTTTGGTGTTGTCCTCGTTGAACTTGAACGTCACGCTGGGCGCCACGAACCATTGCTTGTGGCGCACGTGGTCGAGCTGCGTCTTGCCGCTGCCATGCAGGCCGACCACGCGCCAGAGCACGCTCTCGTTGTCATTGGCGCCCCCCAGATCAAACGCTTCGGTGGGGCGGCCATTGGCGTCTATCTGGGCCCAGACCGTCTGCATCTGCCCGGCACGCGGCACCTTGGTCACCTGGTTGACCATGCCGCCGGGCGCCAGCTGGCCGTAAAGCACGCTGGACGGTCCCTTGAGCACTTCCACGCGTTCCAGGTTCCAGGTGTTGAACGATGCGCGGTTCCAGCTCAACGTGCCATCCGAGGGCGCCCGCATGCCGTCCAGCATCAGGTTGGCCCCCCAGCTGCCAGCATCGAAACCACGAATGTACATATCGTCGACACGGTTATCCATACCCTGGCTTTCCGGCAGCACACCTGCGGTATAGCGCGTGGCTTCGTTGAGGTTCTGCACGCCCCGGGCATCCATTTCGTCGCGCTCGATAACCGTCACCGTCTGTGGGGTTTCGATCAGCGGCGTTTCAGTCTTGGTTGCCGCGCCTATGGTTTCCGCCTGGCGGTAGGCATTGATGGTGATGCTTTCCAGCATTGCAGGCTGGGCCGGTGAAGCCTCGCTCTCCGGCGTGGGCAGCGGGGCCACGGCGGACTGGGCCGCCGCCTGCCCCCAAACGGACAGCAGCAGCGCCGCCAGCAAGGCATGGGTGAATACCGGTAGGGAAGCGGCGTCATGATGACGCTGGCCCAGGCCGATGCACCGGTGCGACAAACGGCTGGGGGAGGACATATGCACGGAATTCTCCTTGGTGATAATAAGATTCCTTACCATTTATGAAATGGTCGCATGTGCGCTCCTGTCCGGCCTTCGCCGGAAAGGCAAAAAGCTTCGAGGAAAATGCAATCGAAAATACTCAGGGGAACATGATGGCGCCCACTCCGTACCGGCTCGCCGGGACGAAGCTCAGCGCAGGCGGGCCTGGCTGGGCGACAGACCGAAACAGCGCCGGAAGGCCGTGGCAAAACCGGTGGCATTGGCATAGCCCGCCAAGGCAGCCGCCTGCTCCACACTGATGCCATCCCGCTCCAACGCCACCCTGGCCTGGCGCAATCTTTCCTTTTGCAGGAAATCGAAGACCGTCGTGCCGAACGCCAGGCGGAAGTGACGTTGCAGGGTGCTGGGGGTGGTATGCATCTGGCGGGCGATCTGTTCCAATTGCAGCGGCTCGGCGGCATGGCCCTGCAACCAGGCCTTGAGTTCAGCCATGCGCCGCAGACTGGCGGCGGACAACCGGGCGCCGCCCGGCTCCTGACCGGCAATGCTGCCGCCGCGCGCCTGGACCAGCGCCTCGGCAATCAATTCGATGGTGCGGCTTTCCTGGTACAGCCCTGCCAGATAGGATTGCAGCGCTGGCGGATTCAGCAACTGTTCCGCCAGCACGCAGGCACGCGGCGAAATAGCCCATTGCACGGTATCCAGATGCCTGGCGGACACACCGCTCTCATGCCCCGGTTCCCCCAGCGTGTCCTGCAGCCAGGCGCGGGACACGCCTATGCTGATACGGCGCGAGGCATCCCCCTGCTGCACGACCCGGCGCAGGCGAACGGGTTCCTGCAAGGTAACGACCGCCCCGTTGCGGACGTTGCGGCCCATGCCGCCGGACGGCCCTTGCAGATTCAGCGGATGCGAGTCGTAGCGCAGATCCAGCGCGCCCTCCAGGACCAGCACGATACGGATATGGTCGTCGATGATGGCTTCGCCCACGCAGGCGTCTGCGTGGGTATCCACCCCGCACTGCAAGGTCAGGCCCGGCCGCAGTTCACGCCAGCCATGGCGCGGCCGTTGCGGCGCAAACGCGCCGCCGCCGATGCTTCGCTGTTCTGTCATATCCACCGGACGCCCTGACCATGCCGCGATTTCTCATTAATGAGAACTATTATATTTAATATATCCCTGGCCAGGGGCGCAACTTGCGACACGGCGGAAGTTCAGTCGCCCAGCACCAGCCCTTCGCGGCGCGGGTCCGTACCGCCGCTCAGGCCCTGGGCATCCAGGACGATGCCATTCAGCCCGCTGGGAAATGCCATGATATTGACCTCATGCCCCATGAGCCGCAGGGGCTCGGCCAATGATTCCAGCGCCGTGTCGGCTTCCAGTTCGGTCTGCCGGTTACGGCTGCCCATATTGGGCAGGGAAATCGCCTGCTGGATGTCCAGATGCCAATCGAGCACGCCGACCAATACCTTCGCCACATAGTTGATGATGGCACTGCCGCCGGGCGACCCCAGCACGATATAGGGCTTGTCGCCGCGATACACCACCATGGGCGCCATGCTGCTGCGCGGCCGCTTGCCGGCCTCCAGACGGTTGGCGACCTGGCGGCCGGCCTTGTCCTCGGGTGACAGAGAGAAGTCGGTGAGCTGGTTATTGAGCAGGAATCCCCGGACGAAAATCTTGCTGCCGAAGGCCTGTTCGATGCTGGTCGTCATGGACAAGGCATTGCCTTGCGCATCCACGGCCACGATATGGCTGGTGGACGGCAGATCAAGCGCCTGGTCCTGCCCCGGTTCCGCCTGCATACCTGGCGGCCGGCCCGGCGCAGCCATGCCCATGGAATATTCAGGGTCTATCAGTGCACTGCGATCATCAAGATAATCCGGGTCCAGCAGACCTTCCAGCGGCACGTCGACGAACGCCGGATCACCGACATAATAGTCGCGGTCGGCATAGGCCAGGCGGCCTGCCTCGGAGAACAGATGCACCGCCGCCAGGCTGCCTGGCTCCAGGTGGCGGATTTCATAGGGTTGCAGCACGTTGAGCATCTGCAGGATAGCCAGCGTGCCGGAACTGGGCGGCGGCATGCCACACAGCCGGTAGATACGGTAAGTGCCGCACAGCGGCTCGCGCTCTTCGACGCGGTAGGCGGCCAGGTCTTCCATGCTCAAGTCGCCCGGCACGGGATGCGCCTGCACGGCGGCGACGATGTCGCGCCCGATACTACCGTGATAGAACGCATCGGCCCCCTGGCTGGCCAGCAATTGGAACACCTGGGCCAACTGCGGATTCTTCAGCAGATGGCCGACCGGCCACGGCTCGCCGTCCGGGTCCAAAAAGTAGGCAGCGGCCGCGGGCTGGTCGCGCAACGCCCGGTTCTCCGCAAGCAAGCCATGCAAGCGCGGTGAGACCGGGAAGCCTTGTTGCGCCAATTCAATCGCAGGCTCGAACAACTCCGCCCAAGGCAACTTGCCGTGCTCCCGATGCATGGTTTCCAGCAGGCGCAGGACACCAGGCGTCCCGACCGACAGACCGCTATTGATGGCCATGCGCATGGGCATGGGCTGGCCATCGGCCATGAAACGATCAGGTGTGGCGGCGGCCGGCGCCGTTTCCCGGCCATCATAGGCATGCAGACGTCCCTGCTCCGCATCGTGGTACATCAGGAACGCGCCGCCGCCCAAGCCGGACGACTGCGGCTCCACGAGCGTCAGCACCAGTTGCGCCGCAATGGCGGCATCGGCGGCGCTGCCATGGCGGGCCAACATGCGATAGGCGGCCTGGGTCGCCAGCGGATTGGCCGTCGCCGCCATGAAATCGTGGGCCCGAACCAGGGTTCTGTCGGCATAGCCAGTGGCTGCCTCGGGATTCTGATCAGCCGCCACCAGCCGTGCAGCGGCAGGCCCCGCAAGCAGCAAGGCTGCCAGCAAGCCCACGCCGGGCAGGAAACGAAATCGAATGGCGCGCAATGAAAATGACATGGCAATGCTCCTCCCAGCCCTGGCAGGGAAGCCGTCGTGAACCCAGAACCGCTCACGATATCACGCATGCGCCAGGGCTCGTCCTAGGAAAAAACGCCAAAATTCGTCATTAACGCAAAATATGCAGCGAAAAGTGCCAATTATCCGGTCGGAACCGCCCCCGGCATATTCCTTCCTGCCGTCGCATCCCCGGCCGCCTGCCCCCGGGCCCGAAGCGAAGCCCGCCAGCCACACCTGAAAGCACCGCCTGCAAGCACAGTCAAATGCCTGTCATGCCACTGCGCCAGACTGTCTGCTCCGAACTTCCAAGGACAGGGTGCCTCATGAATTTCCCCTTGCGCGCATCAGCGTTGGCGTTGATGCTGGCAGGCCTGCTCAGCGCCTGCGGCAGTGACCACGACAAAGACGATTCGACTACGCCGGAACCCTCCGCCCCGCTGGCGCTGACGATCCTGCACATCAACGATCATCACTCCCACCTGGATAGCGAGAGCCGTACGGTCAAGCTGCTGAATCCGGATGGCGATACCGTGGAAGTGAATGTCGCATCCGCCGGTTTCCCTCGCGTCACCACCGCATTCCAGCAATTGTCGGCCCAGCACGACAATGTGCTCAAGCTGCATGCAGGCGACGCCCTGACCGGCACGCTGTACTTCAACCGCGCAGGCAGCCTGGGTGCCGCCGACGCCGCGCTGATGAATACGGTGTGCTTCGACGCCATGGCCGTCGGCAACCATGAGTTCGACAAGGGTGATGAGGGCCTGGGCATCTTCATCGACGAATTGCACAGCGGCGCATGCAAGACACCGGTGCTGTCGGCCAACGTCAAGTTCGGCGCGTCGTCGCCGCTCAAGGACAGCGGCAAGGTCCTGCCCTCCACCGTGGTCGAGCGCGGCGGCCAGCGCATCGGCCTGGTTGGCCTGACCATCGCCAGCAAGACCAAACAATCCTCCAGCCCCAATGCCGACACCGAGTTCGAGGACGAAGTCGTTGCCGCCCAGCGCGAAATCGACCAGCTGCAATCCCAAGGCGTGAACAAGATCGTGCTGCTGAGCCATATCGGCTACACCTACGACCTGGAAGTGGCCAGCAAGCTCAAGGGCGTGGACGTCATCGTCGGCGGAGATTCGCACACGCTGCTGGGCCCCAAGGATAAACTGTCGCGCTACATCGGCGCCGACATCAGCCCCGGCTATGACTATCCCACCCGCGTCAAGGACAAGGACGGCAACACGGTCTGCGTGGTGCATGCCTGGGAATACTCGCAGGTCGTGGGTGAACTGACCGTGAACTTCGATGCCAACGGCAAGGTCGAGAACTGCGACGGTACGCCGCGCGTCCTGATCGGCGACGACTTCCAGGTCAAGGACGGCAGCGGCCAGCGCGCCGCCACCGCCGCCGAAGCCAGCGCCTTCAATGCCGACATCAAGGACAGCGGCATTCTGTATGTCACCGCCGAGGACCAGAAGGCCGCCACCACCCTGGCGCCATTCAAGGTCGAAGTCGATAAGTTCAAGGCCAAGCAGGTTGCGGTTGTCCCACAGGAACTGTGCTCACGCCGCGTGCCTGGCGGCCCCGATTCCATCGACTACTCCCGCTCGGCCTCCTGCGCCAACGGCCAGGCTTCGGTCAGCGCGCGTGGCGGTGATATCCAGCAACTGGTGGCGCAAGCCTATTACGACATTGCCAACAGCAACTACGGCGGCGCCGACATCGCCCTGCAAAACGGCGGCGGCGTGCGCGTTCCGCTGAAGGGCAACGTCACCGCAGCCAATGTGATCGAAGTCCTGCCCTTTGCCAACATGCTGTGGAAGATGACGGTGAGCGGCCAGGAGGTCAAGGATACGCTGGAAGACGCGATGGACATGGTCTTCGGCGAAACGCCATCGTCCGGTCCCTACCCCTATGCCGGCGGCCTGCGCTGGCACGTGGACACCAAGCAGCCCAAGGGCCAGCGGATCAGCAATCTGCAGGTCTTCAACCGCGACACCAAGCAATGGCAGCCGCTGGACCTGCAACGCCAGGACTACACGCTGTTCCTGCTGAGCTTCGTCGCGCAAGGCGGTGACGGCTACGCCACGCTGGGCAAGTTGCCGGATTCGCGCCGCCTGGACGTGGGCGTACTGGATGCCGACGCCTTCCAGGAATGGATAGACAGCCAGACGGAAAAGGACGGCACGACGAACCTGCCTATCCTGCGCCCGGTCGACGACGCGTTCTACAGCACCCAGCAGTTCGTGGAGTAACACGGCGGCGGCAGGCGCTGCCTGCCCCGGTCTGCCGCCCGCGCCCTCAGGCGCGGGCGGCAGACCGTATCAGGGCAGCAGCCCCCGAGTACGCGCCTCGTTGACCGCACGCACGCGGGAGGACACGGCCAGCTTGTGATAGATATTCTTGACGTGGCAATCGACGGTATAGCGGGAAATGCAAAGCATGTCCGCAATCTCCCGGTTCGTCAGGCCATCGGCAACCCGTGACAGGATCTCATGCTCGCGCGCACTGAGCGCATCCATCGCCACCTGCCCTGACGCCTGTCCGCTCGCTGCCGGCACAGGCTTGCCCCCGAGCTGATCAATCACCCGACGTGCGATGAACGGATCAATCGGCGCGCCGCCCCTCAGTACGCTGCGTATCGACAGCATGACTTCCATGTCATCCCGCTCCTTCAGCACGTAGCCTGTCGCCCCGGCACGCAAGGCGGCAAGAATGGCGTCCTCGGTACTCCAGGCGGAAATCACGAGAATCCCCATGTCGGCATCCCTGGCGCGCAATTCGCCGATCAGATCTATGCCATTGCCATCCGGCAGGCCCAGATCCACCAGGGCCAGCGCGTAGGCGTACTTCTGCACCAGGCTGCGGGCGTCCGTCAGGGTGGCGGCACCATGCACCGAACCCATTTCATAGCTCAATTGCGCCAGAATGGAGGTCAGGCGGGTACGGATGAAAGGCTCGTCTTCAACGATCAGAACCGGTGCTGGCAAAAGAGTGTCGGACATGGGTGAAGCACCTACTTCTATCGAACAATAAATGTCTGCGGAATCATACCGTCACCGCCGGCCAGGGCAGACCGGACCACGGCGCCATAGCCGTTCGCCATGCGTCATGCATTGCTGCAGCAAACGGTCTGCGTCTTTTCACGCCTATAGTACGCAAGCCTGTACGGCATTCGCATCGCCTGAACCGGTTAATTCGCGGTTCGCAGCGTCGCACCGCCCTCTGCCGCACCGGCAGCGTGCAGGTGCAGGCTGGCCTCCAGCATGGTATGCCCACGCCGCGAACTCACCTGCAGACTGCCGCCTATGCGCTCCATCCGCACGTGCATCGAACGCATGCCGACGCTGAGCCCGGCGTCCTGCACAGCGTCGACATCGAACCCCACGCCATCATCCTCGATGCGCAGGACCAGCATATCCTGTTCCGGCAGTTCAAGCGTAATCAGGGCACGACGGGCGCGGCTGTGCTTGATGACATTGGCCAGTGCTTCTTCGACCAGCCGGGTCAACGCCAGGCACACCCGGGCACTGGGCGCCATACGCCAGGCGGACGGAATACTCCATTCCGACGCAATACCCAATTCGTCAAACAGATTCACGAAACGGTGGCGCAGGGGCGCCATCAGGGCTTGCGGCGAATGCACACCGGCCGATTCGACCTGGGCGCTGCTATCTATGACCTGGCGCAAATCGTTGCGCAGCAGCTTCAGCATGGACAGGAAGCGGGTATTGTCCAGCGGGGTACGAGCCTGCTCCACCACTGCAATCGAGCGCACCAGCGAGCCTCCCAGGCTGTCGTGCAGGTCGCGCGAAATCTGCAGGCGCTCCTGCAAAACGGAATTGTCCAGCGCCAACGCATGCTCACGCGCCAGGGTTGCGCTCAGATCGTCACAGGCCTGGGACACGGCACTGCTCAATTCCTGGTTGAACTGCGCGATGCGGCGCATGTTGCGGGCAATGCGCCGCCCCAGCAGAATGGACAGCGTCAACATGGTCAGCAAGCTGGTGTAGCTCAGCAAGGGCTGCGACTTGATGAGCTCGGCCATCAACAGAATGTCATGAATGCTGATCGCGATGCACAGCAGCCCGCTGATTGCCAGGACCAAAGGCTCTACCGAGCGTTTGACCAAGCCGTAGCCCAGTAGCAATAGATTGCTGGAGCTGAAGATTGCAGCGGCCCCCAATATGGCGACCTGAGTGACCGGCGACAGCCATTTGTCTGGCACAAGCAGTACGGCAAACGCCATCCCCAATTGCAGCAAACCCAGTACCCATGCCGTGCGGCGCAGACGCAACCGGCAGAAACTCCAGGTAAACATGCAATAGCAGCACACGAACAACAGGCAGGCCACGACATTGATTCGAGCCATCCACAGGGTGCTCAAGAACGGCCAGGGCTCGGTGCACAGCATATTGGCGGCAAACACAATCCAGAAAAATGCCGTCAGCACATACCAGCCGCTGGCATGCTGGGAGCGGTCCTGCAGCCAGATGCAGAAAAACAGGCAACCCAGCACAGTGGAAATGGCCAGGTTGATGATGAACATGGTGCGCTGGTGCCAGACTTTGGTTTGCTGCAAGCTTTCCAAAGCTCCGGGCTCGCCCAGGTGCACCCGGCCCAGGCCGCCGCCCTGCGAGCTCAGGCCATGCACCCCGATCCATAACGTATTGACTCCATCATGCAGGCTGGACTCCGGCAGGCGCCAGTAACGCGGCATGTTCCAGCTGCGCGAAAAAGGTTCGGACAGGCTGCGGTCGCGCCACAACAAGTCGTCATTGATATATACGATGCCTGCCAGGCTGATCCATTCCATCGCCAGCCCTACGGGCGCAGGCGGCGCTGCACTGTCGCGGCAGCCGCGCACCCAATCGACGCGATACCAGACCGCACCGGTATATTCCGGCCAGTGCGCGGCCCAGCGATCCGGCAGCACGGTTTCCTGCCAGCCCTCCACCGGCCGGCTGCCATCGGGCGCTTGCGCCATCTGTATGCTGAGGATCTCCGGTTCGCACGCGTCGGTAGCCTCTGCCCATGCTGGCATACAGAAAAAAACCGCTGCCAGCCAAAGCCAGTTCGGCCATGCCGCCAGCCAGCGCATGACGCCCCGGCCCCATGCCAACGGGCCGGCTGCAAACGCGCCTCTGATCATGGCCTGCCCCGGCGACAAGGCCCGCAAACACATTGCACACGGTTGGAACGGCAAGCGCCACGGATACCGGCACACGCGGGCAGAACAGGAAAAGTCATGGGATCAAAAAACGGAATTTCAGGAAAATGCGTCCAATCATACTGGTCAATCAGAAAATGACGCACTCCAGGCCTGAACACCTGCCCCGCATTCTTATGCTTCACCATCACAGACTTCACGCCCTAGCTCTTGCTGCAATGATGCGCGCCTGCCACAGGAAAAAGGGTGGCATGGTCCCGTCACACGAGCTGCCTGCCTCAGACTGGCTGGCGGCGCACCGGGTGCCTCTGCTGAATTTATGCACAATTTACACAGACCGGCATCCAGGAAAATTACACTGGAGGCATCATTTTCCTATCCGGGATAGTCCAACATCATGGACTCGTTTGAATTTCCTTTACTCCTGATACTGGCCATGGCCTTTATGTACTCGCTCATCATGGCAGTCATATGGGTGGCCTCGCGGGCATCGAACAGCGCAACCAGCACCCGACTGCCCGACTCCTGTCATTCCGACAAGCGCCGGGCCTCGCGCAACGTCACATAAGGCTGCGGTCTTTCACCACAAAGCGCAGGCCGACACCAGGCTCGGTCACAATATAGCGCGGCGCCGACGCATCATCCCCGAGCTTGTGACGCAGTTTCCCTACCAGGATGCGCAAATAATGTGCATCGTCTTCGTGGGTAGGCCCCCAGACTTCACGCAATAGCTGGGTTTGCGTCACCAGCCTGCCCGGCTGGCGCATCAACAGCGACAGCAGCGTAAACTCCTTGCGCGTCAGCGCAACCGGTTCGCCACCGAGAGTTACCTCACGCAAGGCCAGATCCACCCGCAACTGCCCATCGTCAAACACCGGGCTGGCCTCGCCACGCGCGCCCGCCATGCGCAGCAGCACACGTATCCGTGCCATCAGCTCGTCCACGCCGAAGGGCTTGGTGACATAATCATTGGCGCCCAGGTCGAGCAGATCGACCTTCTCCTGCTCGCCATCGCGCACCGTCAACACGATCACCGGCACCGGCGACCACTGGCGCAGCTCGGCCAGCACCTCGCGACCGTCCTTGTCCGGCAGGCCCAGATCGAGGATGACGATATCCGCCCCCTTGCTGGCCAGCAGCGTCAGCCCCTCCTGCCCGGTCGCGGCCTGCAGCGTGGCATAGCCCTGCGAGCGCAGGCTGATATCTATGAACTTGCGTATCTGCGGCTCATCGTCGACGATGAGCACCCGCGCCGCCGGCAGGGCGGCATTCGTCTCTGTTTGGCTTATCACGCTATGACATTTCCTCTTCGTCATTCCCCAGGGCAGGCGCAGCTTCCCAAGGCAGGGTCATGCGCACGCAAGTTCCCTGCCCGTCCGGGCCGGGCAAGGCAATGACGCTGCCCATGTGGGCGCCCACGATGCCCTGGACGATGGCCAGGCCCAGGCCCGTGCCATGGCGCCCCCGGTCGCCCCGTTCCACACTGTAGAACATATCGAAAATACGTCGCCGCTCGTCTTCGGGTATCCCCGGCCCACGATCGGACACGTCGATCTGCAACTGCCCTTCCTCGCCTGGCCGCACCTTCACGGTAATGGCTTGCCCAGGCGGGGAAAATTTTGCCGCATTTTCCATGACATTGAATAGCGCCTGCTCCACCAGCGCCGGATGTACATGAATGGGCGCCAGGTCCGCCGGAATGTCATGCTCGACCCGGACATGCGGTTCGTAGCGCTGCAGGCGGCGCGAGGCCGAACCCACCAATTCATCCATGCCGATCCAGTCACGCGTGAGGGTCAGCCCTTGCTGCCCCAGGCGCGTCATGTCCAGCAGATTCTGGATATAGCGGTCCAGCCGCTCTCCTTCCACATGAATGGTTTCCAGCAGGCTGCGCTGGTCTTCCTCGCTCATGTCCTTGCCGTAGCGCGCCAGGCTGTCGGCAGAGCCTATCATGGAAGACAGCGGCGAACGCAGGTCATGCGACACCGAGGACAGCAGCGCAGACCGCAGGCGTTCGGTTTCTCCGGTCACGCGGGCGGCCTCCAGTTCCGCCACCAGGCGGGTGCGCAATGCCGCCTGGGCGATATCGTCCACCATGCTTTCCGCCAGGCGGCGTTGCTCGAAGGACAGGCGGCTCATGTCTGCCGGAAACCGCAGGCCCACCACGCCCAGCGTGTCCTGGTCCGAGCGCACCGGCAAAAACCACCATGACGATCCCGACAGCGTATCGGTAAAGCGGCCGCTGGCCTGCCCGTGCTGCTGGGTCCAGTCGGCGGCGACCTGTTCCTTGCCACTCAGCGCCACGCCCGGTGGCGCCTGCGGCGTCACCACATTGCCTATCCTTATCCAGGCGTCTGCCCGCAAGGCCCCGTGCAAGGCGGCAGAGCCGGCGGCAATCACCTGCCCCAAATCTGCCGCCTTGGACAGGCGGCGCCCCAGGTCCTGCACAGCAGCGGCATGGGTATTGGCGGCGCGCAGCGCCACCACCTGCATGCGCAGCCGCGACGCCAGGCGGCCGGCAATCAGCGCAGCGGCCAGGAACAGCAGCACGGTGGCCACGCCACGCGGCGCACTGATCATCGGCGTGAAGCGCGGCTCGATGAAAAAGAAATCGTAGGACAGAAAGCACAATGCCGCCGTCATCACGGCGGCCACCATGCGCGTGCGCGAGGCCACCAGCATCACCGCCACCAGGAACACCATGGACAGGTCCTGCAGGCCCAGCAGCATATCGGCCAGCGCCGCCATCACCGTGGCGACCAGGCTGGCCTGCAGCACGAACATTGGCTCGCCCTGTGTCAGCCACTCGCCCGTCACGTCCGGCCAGCGCGGCAGGCGCTTGCGCACCTCGGGCGTGCTCACGATGGTCAGTTCGTAGTGCGCTCCGCGCCGCAGCAGTTGCTGCGTCAGGGTGCGGTTGAACATACGCGCGATGGGACGCTCGCGTGTACGGCCAATCACGATGGATTTCGCGCCACGGGCCGCACCGGCGTCCAGCAGGGCCTGGGTGATATCCGTGTTGTGCAGAACTTCGGTTTCTCCGCCCAGCGCCCGCGCCAGCGCAAACGCCCGATCCAGTTCCATCTGGCGGCGCTGCTCCTGCCGCGCGGCGCGGTCCTGGCGGTGTCCGAGACCACGCTGGCCGGAAGAAATCGTGGCCTCGGCCGAACTGCCCGTGTCCACCGTCACCACCGACCAAGGGGCGCCCCGCCGCTCCGCGATGCGCGCCCCAGCCCGTACCAGGTATTCCGACTCGCCCAGCCCGTCGATGGCGATCATCACATGGCGCTGTATCGGAATTCCTTTCAAGCCCCGGGCAGCCCGCGATTCGCGCAGGTCGGCGTCGACGTGGTCGGCCACGGTTTGCATGGCCAGTTCGCGCAGCGCCGTCAGGTTGGAAGGCGAGAAGAAAGCGCGCAAGGCCTGGCTGGCCTGGTCGGGCAGGTAGACCTTGCCTTGCTTGAGCCGCTCGATCAGCTCCCGCGCCGGCAAGTCCACCAGGCGAATGTCCCGCAAACGCTCGAAAAGCGCATCGGGCACGGTTTCCGTGACCCGTATGCCGGTGATCTGGAACACCAGGTCATTGACGCTTTCCAGATGCTGGATATTCATCGTGGTATAGACGTCGATACCGGCGTCCAGCAATTCCTCCACGTCCTGCCAGCGGCGCTCATGGCGGCTGCCCGGCGCATTGCGATGCGCCAGCTCATCAACCAGTACGATGGCGGGCTTGCGCACGAGGATGCCGTCGAGATCCATCTCGTCGAGCGCCATCCCCTGGTGCTGCGTTGCGCGGCGCGGCACCAGCGGCAGGCCTTCCGCCAGGGCCTGAGTTTCGCTGCGGCCATGGGTTTCCACGATGCCGATCACGACATCGAAACCCTGGCGCATCAATTCCCTGGCCCGCGTCAGCATGGCGCAGGTCTTGCCGACGCCTGGGGCCGCCCCCAGGAAAACCGTCAACCGTCCTGCTTTCTGACGCCGGATTTCTCCAAGAATGGCATCCGCCTGTCCGGCTCCCATCATGTTTCTTTCCTTGTTTCCAACTGCGCTATTTTCCACCGGAAACCGTATCGGCATCCTGAACGGGCAATAAGCGGTCGAGCGCTAGGTTCAGCGCCAGTACATTCACGCGCGGTTGGCCCAGCAGCCCAAACTGCCTGGGCTCAAGCTGTCGGGCCAGCAATTCCTGCACGTGTCCCGCCGTCACGCCCCGGGCACGGGCCACACGATACACCTGGACGGCCGCCGCCTGCGGGCTGATGTGCGGGTCCAGGCCGCTGCCCGATTGCGTGATCAGGTCGGCAGGCACGTCTGCCGGAGGAATCTGCTCACGCGCAGCCGCCGCCCGCCTGGCCACGTCCAGGCGTTGCTGCAAGGCCGGGTTGCTGCGCGCCTGGTTGCTGCCGGCGGCGGCCAGCGGATCGTAACCGGCCGCCGAAGGCCGGGGATGGAAGTACTCTGCCCCCTGGAAAGGCTGGGCCACCAGCGCCGAACCCACGATCACGTCATCGCGCACCAGCAGGCTGCCATTGGCTGCCTGTGGAAACAGGGCCTGGCCCAGCCCCACGCCAGCCAGCGGGTACAGCAGGCCCAGCCCGACCATGGCCAGCAGCGCCATACCCAACGCAGCCCGCAACCAGCCGCCGTCATGGATGAAAATGCCTGCCTGGGGTGCCACGCTTGCCTCGTCCGTGTCGATAGTGGACATATCCGTCTCCTCAGAACTGAAAAAATATGGCCAGGACCGCGTCTATGGCCTTGATCGCGATGAACGGCAGGATCACTCCGCCCACGCCATACAGCAACATGTTGCCGCGCAACAGCCGGATGGCGCTGGCCGGCCGGAAACGCACGCCGCGCAATGCCAGCGGAATCAGTGCCGGGATGATCAGGGCATTGAAGATCAACGCCGACAGCACGGCGCTGGCCGGGCTGGAGAGCTGCATGATGTTCAGCACCGCCATCTGCGGAATTGCCGCACTGAACAGGGCCGGCAGGATGGCGAAATACTTGGAGACATCATTGGCGAGCGAAAATGTCGTCAATGCGCCGCGGGTAATAAGCTGTTGCTTGCCGATTTCCACGACCGACAGCAGCTTGGCGGGGTCATTGTCCAGGTCCACCATATTGCCCGCCTCCTTGGCCGCCTGCGTCCCCGCGTTCATGGCCAGCCCGACATCGGCCTGCGCCAGCGCGGGCGCATCGTTGGTTCCGTCCCCCACCATCGCCACCAGGTGCCCGGCTTCCTGCTCGGCGCGGATACGCGCCAGCTTGTCTTCCGGCCGGGCTTCGGCAATGTAGTCGTCCACCCCGGCCTCGGCCGCGATGCTGGCTGCCGTCAGGCGGTTGTCGCCGGTAATCATGACCGTCCGTATGCCCATGGCACGCATCCGAGCAAAGCGCTCCTTGATACCGTGCTTGACGATATCAGCCAGTTCTATGACACCCAGCACCTGGCCGGATTCGCTCACGACCAGCGGCGTGGCGCCTTTGCGGGCAACCGTGGCCACCATGTCATCCAGCCCGGGCGGCACCGTGCCGCCTGCCTGCCGCACATGCCCGGCCACGGCATCCAGCGCGCCCTTGCGTATGATCTTCCCGTCGGGAAGATCCACGCCTGACATACGCAGTTGTGCGGAAAAGCCGATGAAACCTGCCCCGGCGGGCGCTTCCATTTCCAGCCCTTGCTGCCGCGCCAGCGCCACGATGGATTTGCCCTCCGGCGTGGGGTCCGCCAGTGAGGCCAAGACCGCAGCCTGGCGCAGGCGTTCCAGCGAACCGCCAGGCGCGGCATGGAACGCCGTGGCCTGCCTGTCACCGTGGGTAATGGTGCCGGTTTTGTCCAGCAGCAGGACATCTACGTCCCCCGCCACTTCCACCGCCTTGCCCGAACTGGCCAGCACATTGGCCTGCAGCGCGCGGTTCATCCCGGCAATACCGATGGCAGGCAACAGACCGCCGATGGTGGTCGGGATCAGGCACACCAGCAAAGCAATCAGCAGGACCAGATTGATCTCCACCCCGACCGAGCGCCCGATAAAAGGCAATGTCGCCACGACAATCAGGAACGTGGCCGTCATGACTGCCAGCAGGATGCCCAGCGCTATTTCATTGGGCGTCTTCTGCCGGCTGGCGCCCTCGACCAGTGCAATCATGCGATCCAGGAAACTGTGCCCCGGTTCCGCCGTCACCTGCACCACGATGCGGTCAGAAAGCACGGTCGTGCCGCCGATCACGCCGGAACGGTCTGTCCCGGCTTCGCGCAGCACCGGCGCCGATTCGCCGGTTACGGCTGCCTCATTGACCGAGGCCAGCCCTTCAATGACCTCCCCGTCCGCCGGAATCATTTCCCCAGCCTCGACCACGACCCGGTCGCCCGGACGCAATTCTGCTGCAGGCACCGTCCTGGCGTCATCTGCCGCATCCAACCGCCGGGCGCTCAGGCCCTGGCGCGCACGGCGCAACGACGCCGCCTGGCCGCGCCCTCGGGATTCCGCCACCGCCTCGGCAAAATTGCCGAACAACACTGTTGCCAGCAGGATGCCGGTGACCGTCCAGCCGAACCCTGACGGCGACTGGCCGGCGAGGGTCGCCACCGCTGTCAGTACCGTGCCCAGCCAGACAACCCCCATGACCGGATTGCGCAACATATGCTGCGGCGCCAACTTGATGCAGGCATTGGCCAGCGCGGGCAACATTCCGCGGGCAGACAGCCAGCCGCGCGGCTGTGTTTTCTGTGTTTCGTTCATGGCCCTCTCCTCAATGCGCCATCACGTTGGCGGCGGCCTGCGCTGGCGCCGGCAAATACTGGCCCTGCACCAGCGACAGATGGTCGGCCACCGGCCCCAGTACCAGCACCGGCATGAACTGCAGCAATGTCATGACGACCACGATAGCCACCAGGACCAGCGCGAATGTCGGGGTTTCAACCTGCAGGCTGCCGCTGCCCTCGGGCATGCGCCGTTTGCAGGCCAGCCTGGCGGCAATGACCAGGGGCACGATCAGGCCCGGGTAGCGTCCCGCCGCCAGCGCCAGGCTGGCGGTCACGTTCCACCAGACGCTGTTGTCCGCCAGGCCTTCGAAACCAGAACCATTGTTGGCGAAGGCCGAGGTGTACTCATAGAACACCTGGCTGAGCCCATGGAAGCCGGGATTGGATGTGCCCGCCAGGCCCGGGACGGAGACCGTCACCGCAGTCAGCACCAGCAGCACTGCGGGTTGCAGCAACAACAGCCCGGCCAGCAGGCGGATTTCCGGCGCCTCGATCTTGCGCCCGAACAGTTCAGGCGAGCGGCCCGTCATCAATCCGGCCAGGAAAACCGCCAGCAATAGATAAACCATGAACTGCTGCAGACCGCAGCCTATGCCGCCCCAGATGGCATTGACCAGCATATCGCCCAAGGAAACCAGGCTGGTCAGCGGCGCCAGCGAATCATGCATGGAAACAACCGAACCGTTGGACGTCTGGGTGGTCAGCGCGGCGTACAGCGCCGATGGCGCCGCGCCCAGCCTGACTTCCTTGCCTTCCATCAGGGCAGGCGCCGCTGCCGTGGCGGAATAGGCCTCGGACCATACCGCAAGCCCCGCCGACACCAGCGACATGCCCAGCATCGTGCCGAATACCAGCGCACTCAGGCGCCGCCTGCCGGTGAACGCGCCCACCATGAAAGTCACGGCCACCGGCACGAGTATCAGGGCCAGGGTTTCGAGCAAATTCGACAGCGGCGTCGGATTTTCCAGGGCGACCGTACCATTCGGCCCGTACCAGCCGCCGCCATTGGTACCCAGTTGCTTGATGGCCACCATGGGTGCGACAGGCCCCACGGGGATTTTCTGTGCCTGTCGTTCCACCGAGGCTTCCAGCGGCGTTGCCAGTGGGCCGCCGGACAAGGTCGCGGGTACGCCCTGGCTGGTCAGCAGCACCGACCAGACCAGGCACAAGGGCAACATGAAGCGCAAAGTGGGCCGGATCACATCGACCCAGAAGTTGCCGACATCCACTGCGGCAGGCGTGGCCGGGGTGATCGCGGTAGCCGGGATCGCCGAGGTAGCCTGGATGGCATCCGTGCCCGCCGGCGCACCTGCGGCGCGACGGCCGCCGAAGAAGGCCCGCAGGCTGGCCGTCACGACAGCCAGGCCCATCATGGGTGTCACCACCTGCAAGGCGACGATGCCAGCCATCTGCGACAGATAGGAAAGCTGTGCCTGGCCCGAGTAATGCTGCTGGTTGGTATTGGTCAGGAAGGACACCATGGTGTGCAGTGCCAGATCCCAGCTCATGTTCGGCGCGCCATCCGGATTCAGGGGCAGCCAGGCCTGCGTCATCAACAGGGCCCACACCAGCACGGCCAGCACCGCGTTGCTCGCCAGAAATGCCATGGCATAGCCTTTCCAGCTCATGCCGCTTGCCGCCCGGACGCCCAGCAGCGCATACAGCGGACGTTCCAGCCGCAGGAATATCGCATCGCCCCACATGGGCGCGCCGCGCATCACGGACGCCAGATAGCGCCCCAGGGGCCAGCCCAGGATGACAGCCACGACAAAGACCAGGAGGAACTCAGCCATGACAGACCTCCCGGCACCGGCATCCGCACGCTGCAGGATGCCTTCGGCTCAATGAAAAAATGGATTCGAGAAACATGACGCAACTCGCAGGACATGGCGAAACAGCCATGGCCCGCAGTATTCCGCCCGCCCCCGTAAAGTATCCATTCACCAAAATGAGCCGTACATAAACTCTACATAAATTCGCTCACTCACCCATCAGGGGGGCTTTCCCGTCCCCCAGGGGACTGCCGGAAATTAGGGGATAACCCTGGTTTTTTACGCAAAACCGCCTTGAATTTACGCCGAATTTACGACCCATCCAAAGGGGAAGGGCTATCGTATGCCCGCCAGAAGCAAGCGGATATCAGTCATGCCACAAATACTTCAGGACCTCACCTTTATTCTGATTGTCGCGGTGCTCTTCACCGCCCCCCTTTACTGGATCAACCGCCCCAAGAAAAAACGGGACGAGGAATCCGGTCGTGCCTCGCTGCCCGGTTTCTCCGGCATATCCAAGCAAAAAACGCCTGGCGCCGACTGAACGTGCCGGCGACGGCGCGAACGCCGCAGGCCCGTCCCGAACGGATCTGCTGACTACCGCAACACCCCGGCCTGACGAAAAAAAGCCCAGTTCGCAGTGTGAACCGGGCTTTCGGTTTGCCATGGCCGACGCTGTCGTCAGCCGTCTTTTTCCATATAGAGCGTTTGCGTCGGGAAGGCGAAATCCGCGCCATGCTGCTGCACGATGTCTATGATCTTCAGGTAGACCTCCTGCTGCGCATCCAGCCAGGCCGCCCACTTCGTGGTTTTGGTGAAGCAATAGACCATGATATTGAGCGAAGAATCGGCAAAGGCATTGAAGTAGACCAGCATGGTTTCGGACTGGTCGATATTGGCATCCTGCATCAGCATCTTGCGGATATCCTCGACGATGACGCGAATCTTGCCGGCGTCCTCGTAGCGCAGGCCGATCTCGACATTGATCCGGCGGTTCGTCATGCGGCCCGGATTCTCGACGCTGATGGACGAGAACAGGGAGTTCGGCACGTACAGCGGCCGATTGTCGAAGGTCATGATTTTGGTGAGACGCCAGCCTATCTCCACCACCGTGCCCTCGATGTTCCTGTCCGGTGAACGTATCCAGTCGCCGATATTGAATTGACGGTCGAAATACAGCATCGTGCCGGAAAACACATTGCTCAGGATATCCTTGCCTGCCATGCCGATGGCAATGCCGCCAATGCCGCCGAAAGCCAGCAGGCCAGACATGCTCAGCCCGAAATGTTCGCCGAAGAACAGCAACAGCACGATAAACACGACGAACTTCATGACGCGGGCGATCATGCGTGTGGAAGTCGGGTCGCTGCCCTTGTTGATCTGGGTCTTTTCCAGCCGGTTGATCAGCAGGGAAAGCTGGCGCAACAGCACCCAGGCAATAACAATGACCGCCATCAGGTCCACCATGCGGGGCGCCAGCCACGTCAGGTGGTAATCGTCTATCGCCATATGGGCGTAATGCCGCGCGACAGCCACTGCAGAGAACAGGACGATCACCTGCACCACGTGGACAATAATGCTGCGCGACCAGTTCCGCTTGCGCCGCTCCACCATTGCAATAATGATGGCCCCCAGCAAACAGGCTGCCAGAACACCTGCGCCAACCAGATACTTGATCAACAATTCGTGGCCTTCCACTGTTTCTCCTTGTCGGGCGGTGGTAGCGGCGCGCCCTATGCCTGATACGCAGCCAGGATTATAAAGAGCCGCCCGCCAGGCATTGCCAGCGGTCTGTAACCGACTCTCGCGTCCTTGCTCGACTTGAGCCGCGTGCTTCCTGCGCCGGCCCTTGCCCGGCAATCATGCGCCAGCCCCCTTACTTCCGCCTGGGCAGATTGTCAGGCGCCGCCGTTCTGCCAGCGCAGGTATGCCGTGCGGGTCACGTCCGACACCGACTCCAGCACTTTCTGCCGCGTCACCTGGTGGCGCACCTGCAAGCGGGCATCGGCCACCAACCGCGATTTGCAGTACCAATGGCAACTGTGCTGGAACAGGTACAGTTCGGCCGACAGGTGATAAGCGCGCTGCTTGGCATCCCAGCCCTCGACATTGTCCACCACGTGGCGCAAGCCGGCGGCATGGATGGCGAGCAAGATGCGGAAATCACGCGTGGCCCCCGGCAGCAAGCGCTCCAGATAGGGAATGCAAATGGCGAAATTGCCCATGGCAGTCGCCGCCTGGCTTTCCTGGCGCATGGATTTCGCCAGCGACTGGGCCTGCGCAGCCACGGCCCGCTCTGCCTGCGTAAATGTTTCCAGCACCTGCAGCTGGCGGATTTCGGAAGGCTCGTGGATGGCGCGCGCATAGCCTTGCGTCAGCGTTTCCATATGGCGTTCCAGCTGCAAATTGGCGAGATGGCTGCCCAGCAGCGCGATATGCGCACGCTGGTAGCGCGCACGCAGTACCTGCAACACCAGTGCAAGCGCCAAAAGGATCAAAACAATGTCCATCGCATCCCTTCACTATTTGACCGGCGCTGCGGCATCAAAGGCAGCGCCTTCCGGCTCATTGCACCGCGGCAGAGCCGCCGAAGCATCCCTGTTTCGCTGGCACGCGGACAGCAAACAAAAAGGCCCAAACCGAAGTTTGGGCCTTTTTTGAATTCTGGAGCGGGAGACGAGTCTCGAACTCGCGACCTCAACCTTGGCAAGGTTGCGCTCTACCAACTGAGCTACTCCCGCATTTCGTCTTGCTTGCGCTGCAACGAGAAATAAATAATAACCTGTTTTTTCGGATTTGAGCAAGCCCTTCCAACGAATTTTGTCAGCGAAGGCCGATTCCATTGCACACGTCATGCAATATGTCTCAAAAACACAACAAAACCATGGGATCCAGCACTGTCTCTGCATGGACGGCTGGACATCCGGCCCGCCGTCCTGCCCAGCGGGTGGCGCAGCAGCCAGGCTGCGCCACCCGCGCTACCCGCGCGCTGGATGCTCGGGTAGCGATGCCATGCCTGGCCTGCCCTACTGGCAGAACAGATTGGCTTCGTTCACCCTGGACACGCGCAACATATCCACCTGCCCGCTGAAATGCTCGCTGGCCGGCGTCGTCGGGCGTGCGCCCAGCATCAGCGCACTGGCTGAGCGCGAAAGCAAGGGTGCGCCTGCCGTCTTGCCAAAACCGGGGCCATTCTCGCAATTGAGCTGCAAGCTGACATTCTGCCCGTCGGACACGATATACAACTCGTTCCAGCGCTCCGGGCCTTCGAGCGGCAGAAGCAGGCGCTTGCCTTGCACCGGAAACTGCACCACCACGCTGGCACTGCCCGCTTCCACGTTGAATACGCCCGTTCCCAGCGACATGAGGGTCTGCAATGCCTCGCCTGCCGCCGGCTTGAAGCGCAGGTGGATGGCGAAGACTTCGCCGATGGGGGTGGCGGCAAACAGCGAATCCTCAGGCGTGCGCAATTGCGCAGGCAAGGCTTCATCGTCGGCATTGATCTGGATGATCTTGCCGCCGATGTCGCTGTTGCCGCGTTCCATATAGCGCTCTGCCACCGGTTGCAGGCTGGCATCCTCCAGCACCAGGTCATTGCTGTAGGGCGAGTTGTCGTTGATGCAGATGGCAGCGGCGCCGTCCAGGCAGGTTTCCGTCTGCATGATCCAGAAACCCAGGGTATCGCCATTCACCGGCATGGTTTCAACCGATATTTCCCTGTCCTCGACCACGGTATCCGTGCCGCCGCAGGCCGCCAGCGGCAACGCCGCTGCGGCGATCAGGCGTTTGAGCCATTGAGTGTTCATAGTCTTCATTCCTTCAGCGCGCCGCCGTGGCGCGGGGTTGCAGGATGACGTCATCGACCACTTGCCCCGCCAGTGTCTTGGTGAGGACATGCATGCGGTCGCCACGGATGGACAGCGTGGTATAGGTATTGACGTTGTCATCGAACAGCACGTCCGCCACGCGGGCAATGCCGTTGCCATCGTTGTCGTAGTACTTGGCCGAATCCGACCCTGCGATCAGATAGGTAGCCCCGCCCAGGCGCGGCACGCCACCTACCAGCGGCACCGAACGCGAATACATGTGGTCATGACCACTGATCACCAGGTCTATCCCGGCCGCATCGACCACCGGCGGGATGTACTTGGCCGACCGTCCGTTGCCAGACGCCGGATTGCCGTTGTACGGCGGGCGGTGCAGCATCAGGATCTTCCAGGTCTTGGCGCTGGCCTTCATGTCGGCTTCCAGCCACTGCGTCATCGTCGTCCAGTCGGCCTCTTCCAGCATTTCCGTGCTGACCACGGCAATATGCGCATTGCCATAGTCAAAGCTGTAATTGGCACTGTCGAAAGGCGCGGCGCTGCTGCCTGCCGCCATCGGCAGCCGGAACATGGACGCGAACTTGCTTGCCCCTTCGTTGATGACCTCGTGATTGCCCTGCGCCGGCACGAATACCTTGGACGCCAGCGCCCCCTCCCCTTCCAGGGCATCGAAGAACAGGCGGACCAGACGGTAGTCGCTCAGGTCGTCGGTAAAATCGCCGACGTGCAGGATCAATTCGCTGCCGGGCAGCTGGGCCATCATCTTCTTGTACAGGTCGCGCACCAGGCCATTGCCATCGAAAATATTTTCATTGGCCGCCGTTTGCGTATCGCCAAACAACACGATGTCCACCTGGTCGTCGCCGTTATCCGTCAGCACGGTATAGACGGGGCTCATGCTGCCCGCACCGTCACCCACGCTGTAGTGATACGTCTTGCCCGGCTTGAGACCAGTCAGCTTCGCATGGTGCACGCGCACCGCACCCGATTCCGCGCCATAGAAAAACGGCAGGATCTCGGAGTTGCCGGTCGCGCTTTGCGACAGCGCTTCGGTGTCGCCGTAATGCACGACGGACGCCTGGCTGCCCAGCGCGGTATACCAGGTGACATTCAGTTCGGATGGGCTCGCCGCAGGCGTCAGATAAACATGGCGCGGCGCGGCATCCAGACGTTCGACCAGGGCCTGCACCTTGGTCATCAGCGAAGAACCCACACTGTCATAGACCCGGAAAATCAGGTCTTGCGAGCTGGTGCCTGCCGGCAGTTGCACACGCAACATGCCATGCTCGTCCGTCACCCCCAGGATGCGCACTTCCGTCACCGTATCGTTGGCGCTGTTGTAGACCAGTGATTCGATCGTCACGCCGCGCGCCGGCTTGCCGTCCGCACCGACGACCAGCAGTTCGGTCGCCTGCCCGCCCACGCCCCAATGCGTCATCAGCGTATAGCGCCCGCCCACCGGCTTGCGGATGACCGGGTGATACCAGGTCTTGCCATCGACTTCCGCTGCAGCCGTCACCGAAATATCCGTATTCTGGATATAGTCCTTGACCTTCAGGCGCAAGGTGGCGATGGTTTGCGTATTCTCCTTGAAGCCGTTGAACGTGGCTTTCAAGGTACCGCTGCCGGTACTGACCTGGCTGGGCGTCAGGTCGGCGGGCAACAATTCCAGGCTGGTCTTGGTGGCGTCATAGCTCAGATGCAGCACCATTTCGCTGAAGTTCGCTGCGCCCACTACGCGGATGGGCAGATCGAAAGTCCCACCCGGGTAGAACGCCACATTGCTGCTTTCGATATGGATGCGCGGCGCACCGGTCACCACGTTGAACATCAGGTCGCCGGCGGAAACGTTGCCGTTGATATCAAGAACGCGGTAATCCAGGCGGTGCCAGCCATCGGCGAGGCCGGAGGCCTGGTATTCCAGGCGGTCCGTGCCATTGCTGCTGGTCTTGGCGCTGATATCCTGGCCGTCGAGTTTCAGCTCGAAGTTGTTGAAATCGACGCCCGAAGCATCCGCCAACTGCAGGCTGATCCTGGGAGATTGACTATCCACCGTTTCGCCGCTGGCAGGCGTCACCACGACGCCCGGCCCCTGCAGGTCGGTGTTGTCGCTATAAACCGCAGTGAAGTTGTCCAGCAGCACATGTGAATCTATGCGCTCGGCAGTCTTCAACACCAGGAAACGGAAAGGCTGGGAAAAACGCAGCGGTTCACGGTAGCCCTCGGGAATTTCCGCCATCATGAAATTCCAGCCGCGCTCTGGCAGCCCTTCGCCATCATTGTTGTAGTTGATGGTGATCTGCTTGTTGTCAGCGTCCACCAACAGGCCGCGTACCCACCAGACCTTGCCGGCAAGCTCATCCGGAATGTAGACGTTCACGCCCAGGTACTTGGGATAGCCCGGCAGCGTCTTGACCTTGCCTGGATCGGTCACATAGGCGCCGAAGGTACCCGGAGACTTCGGATCGGTTTCCCAGGACAGGCGCATCGAATATTCACCCGCAAACACCGGGTCGCTGACGCGTTCCAGCGTCACGGCCTTGTGGCGCGCCCCGCTTCCGGCGTACATGCTCACGTCACCCTCGAAGTCATCGACAATCACCGGCGGCACGCCAATATCCACCTTGACCGTGGCGGACTGGTCGCCATAGCTGACCGTGACCTGGCAACTGCGGCCCTGCACGGCGCCCGCCGTCAACACGCCGGTCGAGGCATTGATGGCACAGTCTGCAGCGTTATCCACGGTGTACGTCAGCACCCCGCTTTCATAACTGACGGCACGGCCGCCACTGGTCAGAACAGGCTTGAGCACCAGGGTGGCACCGCTGTCCAGCGTATACACGTTGCGCGGAAAGGCAATGTTGTCGATGCTGGACACCACGTTGACGCGCGCAACGCCCTTCTTGTCGCCGGCACGCGCCACAACATAGCCTTCCGCCTGCTGCCCGCCCGCCTTGAATGCGCCGGTGACCTTGTCGATCAGGCCCAGGCCGGCGTCACTGATGCCGTACTCCACCTGAATACCGTCACGCTCCCATTGCCTGGCGTCGAAACCGACACCGCGGAAACGCCGGAAGGTCGAGCCCGCCAGCAAGGTCAGCTCGCGCGGATGCAGCGTCACGCTGTCTTCGTAGCGGGCCTTGTCAGGGTCGAGCACCAGCGCCCATTTGGTCGCTACCGAACGTTCCGTGCCATCCGATGGCTGGTTCAGCAAATGCGTGTAGCGGTCGCCAGGAAAGCGGCCTACCAGCGTGGAAGACCCGCCGCCATCGAAATTGATGGCCTTGACCGCGCCATAGGCGCGCATCAGCTGGGCCAGCTTGGTACGGGTGATGCCGTCGCCAGTGGAGCCCACCGGCTTGTCGGCCACCAGGAAAAAGGCGCTGCCGTCAGCCCGTATGCCAAACCCGGTACGGCTGCTGATCTCGCCTTCGTCGGCATCGCCAGCCAGTTCGCCATTTTCCACCAGCAGGCCGCGCCCGAAACCGGAGCCGACGGCATAGCGCACCTTGGCCCAATCGGCATTATCGGTTTCATAGCGCACATCTACCTGGCTGCTGGCCGGGATATCGGCGCCCACGACCAGCGCGTGGCCGGCGGGGATCACGTAGGCAGCATCGTCCTGCACCACGCCTACTGCCTGCCCTGAAAACGGCACGAACTGGACGCTGCTGCTGCCGTCCGGTTGCGCCAGCACTGTCACGCCATTGGCCTGCGGACGCACCAGTACGCCGGTCTTGCCCTTGAGGTTGACCGGACCCCGGTAGTTTTCCGCCACATACACCGCGACGTCGGAACTGCCGCGCACATAGGCAGCGTTCTTCTGTTGCGAAGCATCGTAGCGGTACACGCTGCCGACTTCACCGGCGAGCTTGCCGCCAACATACAGGCGCAGCGTGAAATCCGGCACCTGATTCGCCGCCAGGATATCGGCGCGTCCATCTTCATAGACCACCACGACTTCTTCGACACGGTCGCTGAAACCGGTATAGGTCACGCCGTCCATCTTGGTCAGGCCCATGTTCCAGCCGTTGACCATGTCATAGGGGTCGGCATTGACTGCCAGTACGATATTGCGGCCCTGGTCGATGGCCTTGTCGGCCGATTGGGTCGTGCGCTCCATCGAAAACTGGCCCCGGGAACGCTCCAGCGGCTCCAGCGACAGGCCTTCGCCGAGCTTGAAATCAGCCACGATCAACGCTTCGTTGTAGGTGTGATTCAGCTTGCCTTCAATAATGCGCAGCGAATCATTGACCTTGTACTGCTGCAGGTCGCTGATGACGGTAGGAACCTGCTCCTTGCTGGTGATGCCTTCGACCACAGGGGCCTCCGGCGCCAGGAACTGGCTATCGGCATCGGCCGGAGGCGCGATGATATTGCTGACGAACTGCTCGCCGGTTGAGCCGTCGACGACATGTTCGACCGTCTTATCGTTGTAGACGGTCTCCTTGTCGCTACCACAGCCGGCCAGCAATGCGCCGAGCAGCAGGGAGCCACAAGACATTCTTGTGGCCGCTAGGGAACACCACGACATAGATCTAATCCTTGAAGGGGCTTGGGGAGGGGATGGGCACGGTTGCCGGCCCCTTGACATGGCAGGCCATGGAAAGCGCGGCAGCGAATGCCCAGACAGGAAAAATGCGCAAAGGCTACCGGCGCAAGATTGCAGTTTTGTTGAGAAAGAATGACCGTTCTGCCCCGAATGCTGCTTACCCGGAAGTGATCCTTAATCGGCCCGGAAATCCCACATACCCTGATAAAAAACTCACACCAAATAGGAAAATTAACTAGTTTCAGTGTTGGAATCGTCATATACGCAGTGATACTTTAGGCAGTTACCCATTCGCCCCATTCTTGTTTTCCCAGGAGCTGTCACCAATGAGCGTGGAAACTGAGCCAACGGTACCCGGCCACTGGCTGGAATCGCTGACGCAACATCAACCGGCGCCCTGGCGCTGGGGCCGCTCCGTCCGCAGCGCACTGGGGATTGGCCTGCCGATGTTGATCGGCCTGCTGTCCAATGATCTGCTCGCCGGTATGTGGGTCGCACTGGGCGCGCTGATGCACACGACCAGTGAGCGCGACGGCACCTACGATTCCAGCTTCAGGCATCTTGCCATTGCCACGCCCGTCGCCATGCTGGGTTGCCTGGCCGGTTATCTGGGTCTGCTGCCCTGGCCCGTCACCGTCGCCGTCATGGCGGCGCTGGCCTTCCTGGCCGGCATCCTGAGCAGCTTTGGCGCAGCCCTGTCCGTCGGCTGTCTGCAGGCCTTGCTGCTGGCTGGCATCGCCATCGGCATCCCGGCCAGCGCATCACCGTGGCAACCCGCCCTGCTCTATCTGGTCGGTACGCTGCTATATGCCGCGCTGCTGGGCCTGGAGGCCAGCTTCTTTCACCAGCGGCCGGGCCGTAACATGCTCGCGGGCCTGTTCAATGCCATGGCATCGCTGGCCATCAACCGTGCCGAGCGGCGCCCGGTGGACGAACCCCTGCGACTGGTCCGTGAACGTTTCTCCGCCGCCCATGCCGCCCTGCTGCAACAGCGCCGCCGACTGGCCGGCCGCAGCCTGGAACTGGAGCGCAGCGACGCCATCCTGCAGCGCAGCGATGCCATCCTTGCCATCCTGCTGGCACGCGATGACCTGGAAACGCTGCGCAGCGCCGCCCAGCGCCTGCATCAGATATCCGGTGCGCTGGGGTCGTCCACGCGCTTTCCCGCCGCCGCGCTGGGCACGCCGGATTCCGACCTGGACCGCCATCTGCGCGCCCTGACCGCACTGCTCGATGCCCAGGCCATCTTCGACCTGCCCCTGCAAGCCGCTACGGCACCGGCCCTGCCGCCTTCGGCCAGCCGGTTGTCGGTCAACCCTTGCGACCGCCTGGCGCCCAGCCGGGACGTCATGCTCGCGGCCCTGGTGCTTGCGCTGTGCACTGGCCTTGCCTATGCGACGCGCTGGGTGGCGAACGATGCCCACTGGTTCTGGATTCCCGTCACCGTCAGCCTCCTGCTGCGGCCGGATTACGCCTCCATCATGGCGCGCTCCGTTCTGCGCAGCCTGGGTGCTCTCGCCGGCGTGGCACTGGGCGCCGCCATACTGCTGTTCATTCCCCAGGGGGGAGCCATCGTCCTGGCCATTGCCGTGCTGGCCAGCCTGCTGCCGTGGGGCATGCAGCACATCTATGCGCTGCAGGTCATTCCCCTGGCGGCAATCCTGCTATTGCTGGGTGACACCGTCGCGCCCGGCGACCACAGCGCTGCCTTCGCACTGCAATGCCTGCTGGGCACCGTGGCCGGCGCCATCATCGTCATCGCCGCAGGGGCGCTGGTCTGGTCCCGCGGCAAGCAGACGGCGATCAGCGCCCGCTTTACCGTGGTGAGACAGGCCCTGGCCGAGTATCTGCAAGCCAGCCTGCCCGATCCGGCGATGGCCTCCGGCCCCGCCCGGCAAGGCCGTATCCGGCAACAGCGCCGCAACGCCTACCGCGAGCTCTCCGGCCTGCGCGCGCAATTGCAGCGTCAGCAATACGACCCGCCGCCCACCGGCCACCAGGCCGCCGCCTGGTTCCCCCTGCTGGATGGTGCGGAGCGCTTGTGCGACGACATCACCATTTATTCCTTGCAGGCGACCCAGGCACCCGATGACAGCACCAGTCAGGTCCTGCTGCAACAGGCCGGACAACTGGCAGGCAAGGACACCGGCACCGCCATCGCCCTGACCTGGCCCGGAACGCGCCCCAGCACGCCCGAAGCCCGGCTGATCGAACGCATGGACAACGAACTGGCCTACCTGCGCACGCTCAGCGCAGGACGCTGAGCGTGCGCGGCCTTACATGCGGTCGAATGCCGACCCCACGTGAGGCAGGAATAGCCGGTCATAGGTTTTCAGCAAGAAGGCATCGGTCATGCCTGCCATGTGGTCGCAGATGATGCGCAGACGCTCGGCTTGCGGCGCCGCCTGCCAGCGCTGATGCACATCGCGCGGCAGAAAAGCCCTGGGTTCGGACGCCAGGGCCTCGAATACGGCAATGACCAGCCGCTGCCCCTTGAATTCCATCTGCTGCACGCCCGCGCTCAGGATCACCGTTTCCTTCACCGCATTTTTCAGGGTATCCAGGAACGCCATGGCGTCGCGTGGCAGGCTGGCGCGGTAACGCAGCAAGGGCGCCTCGAAGTCCGGGTCGGTATGCACGCGGCAATGGCTGATGAAGTAATGCACCAGCCTGCCTATGAAACGCTTGCGCCGCCCGCCGTCGCCGAACAGGCGGTCTACCAGCCACTCGTGGATTTCCGGCAGCGTCTTGCCTGCCATTTCGTCGGCATAGCGCTCGCGCAGGTATTCCAGGAAGCAGGCACACTTTTCCCAGGGCGCATGCAAGCGGAAATCCTCCGGCTCGATCAGGTCCATGGCCAGCGCATCTTCCAGGTCATGTACGCCGAAAGCGATGTCATCGGCGATATCCATAATGCTGCAATCAAAGGATTTGTGCCTGGCGCGGCCATGTTTGCCCGGCACAGGCGGGTCGAATGCGGTGAAGCGTTCGCGGTCCGCCACGCTCAGGGGCGCCAGTATCCACTCCACCACTTCCTGTTCGCTGTCCAGGTAGCACTTGGGCGGCCGGGACACCTTGCGGTCTATGATGCGAATGGTACTGGGCCCGGTCTCCAGCCGGGGGGCCAGCTCCGGGTTGTACACCTCGGCGTAAGGCACCGGATACTTGAGCAGGCTCAGCATGGCGCGGCGCGTCAGGTTGGCACCCGCCTGCTGCGAAAATTTCTCCAGCCGCGACACGATCCGCAGGGTCTGGCCGTTGCCCTCGAACCCTCCGGCCTCGCGCATGCAGTAATTCAGCGCTACCTCTCCGCCATGGCCGAACGGCGGATGGCCCAGGTCATGCGTAGCGCCAGCGACCTGGATCATGCTCAAGCTGGGCAGATACGGGTGGATCTCGCCATACTCGGGATTGCATTCGAACTGGCGCACGATGCCGGCGGCAATTTGCGCGACCTCCAGGCTATGCGTCAGGCGGGTGCGGTAGAAGTCATTGTCCCCTGGGCTCAGGATCTGGGTCTTGCCCTGCAACCGCCGGAACGAAGCGCAATGGATAATGCGCGCATAATCGACATCGTAAGGGGTGCGGACGTCGGTGCCGACGGGCTCCCAGGGTTCGCGGCGCTGCTGCCAAAGCATGACTGCCTCCTTGTCTGGCTGAATGCGGTGATACGGCCCTGCGGCGGCTATCGGGCGCCGACGCGGCAGGGGCCGGGCACTCGGAGTGCCTGCCTGCGGTACGGTAACATGCGCCAGAACAGGCTACATGCGCCCCGCCACCGCGCTGGCCCAGCTCCATGAAGAAGAGAGATATGGCACAGGGTCTTTCCCGCTACCCGTCCCACACAGACACCTTGCCGTCAGGCACGATGGACCGCATAGGCTTCATCGGCGCCGGCAGGCTTGCCCGGGCCCTGGCCTGGCATTGCCATGCACGCGGCCTGCACGTCACGGCCGTCGCCAGCCGCACGCCGGCCAGTGCACAGCAATTGGCCGCCCGCCTGCCCGGCTGCGCCGTCCTGGACAGCGCTCAGGCAGTCGCCGACCGTTGCAGCCTCGTTTTCATCACCACGCCCGATGCTGCCATCGAACCCACTGCAGCAGCCATACACTGGCGCGCCGGCGTCCGGGTCGTGCATTGCAGCGGCGCCACGGAAGTCGCCGCGCTGGGTGCCGCGCAGGCCGCCGGCGCGCTGACTGGCGGGTTCCATCCCATGCAAACCTTCGCCGACCCGGAAGCTGCGCTCGAACATCTGCCCGGCTGCACGGTCACCATCGAAGCCGAAGCTCCGCTGGATGCCGAACTGAGCGCCCTGGCCACGCGCCTGGGCTGCCGCATCAACCACCTGCCTCCAGGTGCCAGGCCGCTGTACCATGCCGCAGCCGGCTATGCCTCACAGTTCATCAACGCCCTGCTGCATGACGCCGTGCGCATGTGGCAATCCTGGGGAGCCACCGAGGACGACGCCCTGCATGCCCTGTTGCCCCTGCTCCATGGAACCCTGGCCTCGATTGCCGGCAGCGGCATCGCCGCTGGCATGCCCGGCCCGGTTTCCCGGGGCGACACGCGCTCGGTCGCCGGTCACGTCGCCGCGCTGCGATCCTTCGACCCGGCCACCCTGCCTCTCTATGCCGAACTCTGCCAGCGCACCATAACGCTCGCATTGCAGCAAGGCCGCATAGATTCCCCTTGCGCCAGTCATTTGCACCGTCTCCTGGCCGCACCTCTGCCCTGAGCAGCGCAGCCACCCAACCATGCCGGCCCAGCTGCCGGACACCCAGCGATCACCACAAGGAAATCAATCTGCCATGCCGACCCAACGCGATAACAACCTGCAACAGGCACATAAGGTCCTGGACTGGAACCGAAAATACCTGAACCACGCTTCAACGCTCTCACCCGAACGGGTGGGAGAATGCTTTGCCCCGGCTTTCGTGGTCGAGGCCAACGGCAGGCGTTACCAGGCCAACCATCAGAACTACCAGGCCTTTCTGGAAGACATGAAGCGCTCGCTGTCCGGCATCGAATACACGGTAGACCACGAAGTCGCCGATGATCATTCGGCGGTCTTTGCCATGCGGGTCGGCATCAGCAAGAAAGACGGCAGCACCGAACACTTCAATGCCGTGCTGCTGACCCAATTCGATGCCGATGGCAAAGTGACGCTCTGGCACGAAGTCTACGTCCCCCAACCCGGCCGGGCCTGACGCGCATGGTCGTTCCGGCCGGCCGCGTGGCCATGCCACCTGCCGGGCCGGCGCAGTCATGATTCCGTCACACTTGCTTGACATACTGGGGCGCGGCGGAGAAGCCCCGGAAAAGGCGCGGCTCCGCTTCCGTTCGAGCCTCAGGCTCCCGAAAAGAATCGCTGGCTTTCACCGGACCCCCCTGCATGTCTTCGTCCTATCCGACTTACTGCCTTCCCGTCCTGACCCGGCGCCTGTTGCCCGCCACTTTCGTGCTGGCAGTACTGGCCGGCTGTGGCAGCAGCCATGACAAGAACGATACCGAACCAGCGCCGGAACCCACACCGACGCCCACGCCGGTTTCACCCTATGTCGATGCCCGCGCCGGAGACGTCCTGAAAGTCCAGATCAAGGAATTGCACCCGACCCAGCCGTCGGTAGGCTACGACCAGATCTACTACCACCTGGGCCGCAAACAGCCTGACCTGAACCGCTACCAGCCGACGGAAGCCGGCTACCTGGGTGATGACGACGAAGATAACTACTCGCGCTACATCTACCGTACCGAGCGCAAGCGCATCGACGACTATTGCGCCGACAACGGCCAGGGGGGCGTGGCCAGTTTCACGCAGACCGGCACGCGCCTGATAGACAGCACGAGCTACACCTGTTCCCTGCCCGAGCCCACGCCCGATGCCGCTGCCGACATCCTGGCGCAACTGAAGACGGTGGTGGTGGGCCCCGGCGGCACCCTTTACCTGACGGACGGGCACCACACCTTCACCACCCTCAAGGAACTGGCGGACGGCGGCGAAGAGCTGCCGGTCTGGGTACGCGTGGCAGCAAACTACAGCGGCGCCGAAACCCAGGCCAGCTTCTGGCAACAAATGCAGGACGCCCGCTACGTCTGGCTGGAAGACCCGGAAGGCAAGGCCATCACCCCCGACCAGTTGCCGGACCGCCTGGGCCTGGATACGCTGAGCGACGACAAATACCGCTCGCTGGTCTACCTGACGCGAGGTATGGGCTACGACAACAGCGACATGCCGGAATTCGCCGAATTCTACTGGGGCAGCTGGCTGCGTGAAAACGGCCCCGACCTCTCCCAGTACAAGTTGACCGACCTGGCGCGCGCCCGCATCGAAGTAAAGAACGGTGTCGTCAGCGCCCGTAGCGGCGACAGCACGGACAGTTATGTTGCTGCCGTGCGTGATGCAGCGCTGCGCATGGTCGCGCTCGACGATACCGCCACCGTATCCGGCGGCCGCCTTGCAGGTGAGCTGGGCCGCCTGGACGCGCCCGCCGCCGCCAAGGACTGGAACGATTTCATGGAAGACGAAATCTGGCGCACGGACACCAACAGCAGCGGCCGCTACCGCACGGCCGGCAAGGCCTGGTACGCGCTCAAGTATCGCGAATGCGGCGGCTCGGCCAACACGCAGCCGGCATGCTGGCTGCAACCCTGAGACCTAGCTGCCAGGCCGTCCTGGTCAGGCCGGGGCCATCAGGCCGACGGTTCAGGCCAGGTCGCCCAGCTGGCGGTGCAAATCCTCGATATCCCGCAGCCGCCCGCGAACCTCGGCCGGATAGGCCGACGCCATTTCGACCGCCAGGAAATGGATCAGCGCAAAGGCCGCCAGGTGTGAATCGAAAACATGCCGCCTGGCATTCGGGCAGCACAACGTGAGCGCCGCCCGGGGCACCAGGTCCGACATGGCGGTGTCGGTAATCAGCAACTGACTGACCCGGCGCCGCGCCACGGCCTCCATCAAAGGCAGCAGCTGGCTGGCCCGCCGCCGGAAATCAACGACGACCAGCAAATCTCCCGGCCGCAGCTGGCTGAGCAACTCGCTGGGCCTGCCAGCGGCATCTCCCAGCACGAAGACGTCCTGGCGCAACTGCAGCCACAAGGCCTGCGCATAGCAGGCCAGCACGTGGCTGGCACGCAAACCCAACACAAACACCCTGGGCGCGCGGAACAGATACTCTACCGCCTGGGTCAGTTGCCCCGGCTGCAGGCTTTGCTGCAGTAGGCCTAACTGCTCCTGCTCCGCTGCGATATAGCTGCCCCAGGCGGGTTCCGGGTTCGGGCCCGGCGTGTTACCCAGCCCGCATCCCATGGCGGCTGCCGTGCGGTCCAGCGGCGAATTGCCATCCTGGTCACGCGCCTGGCGCCGCGCCTGCTGAAAGCCCTCGTACCCGAGTTTCTGGAAAAAACGCGCCGTGCAGGCGCGCGACACGCCGGCCATCGCCGCCAGTTCCGCCGCCTGGAAGCCGGCCATGGAAAAGCCCGGCTGCATCAGCAGGCTGGCCAGCTTGCGCTCGGACACCGACAGTCCGTTCCATTGGCCCAGAATGCGTCCCCGCAACGACCCTGGCGCGGCTCCGCCCCCCTCCGCCTCACGCCCAGGCTCCTGGCGTCCGCCTGACCCTGCATGATCCCTGCTGTCGTACCCCATGTCGCTCTCCGTCCGCCATGCCTGTTGTCATTCAATAGCGCACCATTCCAGTGCCTGATGTCTGTCAATGGGGTGCAAAACGCACCGCCATGGGCCTCGTCCAGGCGGCTCCGGCCTGGCATTTCACCCTGGCCCGGCACGAACGTCGCGCCCGCCCGTCCTGGAATTTCCATTTCACCCACAAGGAGAAATGGAACACCCATTCCATCCACTAGCACGATGGATGCCAGTTTTTTTCCGGAGTTGGCACGGCATTTGCTTGTGTCCTGTCATCAGCAAACCTTTCCTCACCCTCGCTTCAGCAAGGAACTCTGCCATGACAGCCCGCCTCACTTCCCGGACCGCCGCCTTCATCGCCACCCTGGCCGCCAGCTGCGCCATGCTCATGCATGCCGGCAATGCCAGCGCCGACGACTCGCTGAACCGCGTCCTCGACAAGAAAACCCTGGTCGTCGGCATCGCGGGAGACTTTCCTCCCTATGGTTTCATTGGC
This sequence comes from Kerstersia gyiorum, assembly GCF_048595715.1. Lineage (NCBI taxonomy): Bacteria > Pseudomonadati > Pseudomonadota > Betaproteobacteria > Burkholderiales > Alcaligenaceae > Kerstersia > Kerstersia gyiorum. Next base: position 935,270 of record NZ_CP169556.1, on the reverse strand, counting down.
CCTGACTTCCAGCCCCAGGGCCTGGAAATCGACCTGGCCCGGCATATCGCCGGAAAAATGGGCGTCGCGGCGGAGCTGGTCACGGTAACCAACCCGAACCGTATTCCCTACCTCCAAACTCGCAAGATAGACGTCATCATCTCAACCCTGGGCAAGAACCCGGAACGCGCCCAGGTCATAGATTTCGGTTCGTCCTATGCACCCTTCTTCCAGGCTGTGTACGGCCCTGCCGACCTGAAAATCGAAACCATCGAAGACCTGGCAGGCAAAAGCGCGGCCGTCACGCGCGGCACCATCCAGGACGACCTCATCACTCAGCTCGCCCCCAAAAGCCTGAAGATCCAACGCTTCGAGGATGATGCATCGACGGTCCAGGCCTTCGTATCAGGACAGAACCAGTTGCTGGTCACGGGGGCATCCATGGCGGATGTCGTGCTGAAGAAGAACCCTCAGCTGAACGCTGAGTACAAGCTGCTGCTGAAAGACTCGCCTTGCTTCATCGCCGTGCGCAAGGGAGAGGATGCTTTGCGCGCACAGCTCAACGCCATCATTCTGGAGGCCAAGCAGGACGGCACGCTGGAAACGCTGTCACAGCAGTGGCTGGGCCGCAGCACCGGCGAATTGCCGCTCTGATCCCGCCAGACCATGCATGGCAGGCGGCCGACCAGCGCCAGCCATGCTCCCTCAGGATGCCTGCCACGCAGGCCTTCCGCCGCCAGGAGCCCCGCCTCATGCTTTCAGACTTCCTGCCCGTCCTGGCCCAATGGCCGCTGCTGCTCCAGGGCCTGCTGCTGACCGTGTTGCTGACAGCCATTTCCACGCCGCTGGGGGTCGCGATCGGCATCGCCGGCGGCTGGCTGCGCGTGCATGGCAATACGCCAGCGCGGGTAGCCACCAGCATCTACCTGGAACTGACCCGCAACACTCCTTTCATCATCCAGCTCTTCTTCATTTTTTTCGGATTGCCCGCGCTAGGCGTAAAACTCAGCACGGAAGCCGCCTGCGTGCTCGCACTGAGCCTGAACCTGGGCGCCTACTGTACGGAAATCGTGCGTGCCGGCATCCAGGCCACGCCCAGGGGTCATATCGAAGCTGCGCAAAGCCTGGCGCTGAACCGCTGGCAGGTGTTTGCGCATGTTGTCCTGCCGCCCGCGCTCAAGCGGGTCTGGCCCGCCCTGGTGGGGCAAATCATCCTGGTCATGCTTGGTTCTGCCGTATGCAGCCAGATCTCCATGGAAGAACTGACCTACAGCGCCAACCTGATCTCCAGCCGGACCTTCCGCAATTTCGAGGCATATATCCTCATTGCCGCTGTCTACCTGCTGCTGGCCATCCTCTTGCGCCAGGGGCTGAACTGGCTGGGTCCGCGCTGGATCTTCGGCCGCTGAGCGCCAGAACCTTACAGGTGCCGCCATCATGATCGACTTCCCTTTTTCCGCCATCGCCTGGCAACTCCTGCTGGCCCTGCGCTGGACCGTACTGCTGTCGCTGCTCGCCTTCATCGGCGGCGGCGCCCTGGGTTTGCTGCTGCTTGTGCTGCGTCTAGGCGCAAACCCTTGGCCACGCCGCTGCATCCAGCTTTATGTACAGATATTCCAGGGCACACCGCTGCTTATGCAGCTATTCCTGGTCTATTTCGGACTGCCCATGCTGGGCCTGGATACCCCGCCGCTACTGGCCGCCGGCCTTTGCCTGGCGCTCTATGCGGGCGCCTTTCTCTGCGAAATCTGGCGCGGCTGCGTGGAGTCCATTCCCCGGGGCCAGTGGGAAGCTTCGAGCAGCCTGGCGCTGAACCGCTACGAACAACTGCGCCACGTCATCCTGCCGCAAGCGGCCCGCATGGCCCTGGCGCCTACCGCCGGTTTCCTGGTCCAGGTCATCAAGGGAACAGCGCTGGCCTCCGTCATCGGCTTCGTGGAAATCACCAAGGCCGGGCAAATGATGGCCAATGTCACGCACCAGCCCTTCCTGATCTACGGCTGCGTCGCCCTGCTCTACTTCGCCCTGTGCTACCCGGTCTCGCTCTGGTCGCGCCATCTGGAACACAGCATGCGCCGGCCAGCTCCCCGCCCTTGAACCCATCCCTGCAGCCGACAACAGGAGCCCCTCATGCCTACCCCCAAGCTACCCCATCCAGCCACCGGCAACAGTTCCTCCATTCCGCTGGTTGCCATCCAGGGCCTGCGCAAAAGCTACGGCGACAATGAAGTGCTGAAAGGCGTGGATCTGGACATACACCGCCGCGAAGTCGTCACCATCATCGGCAAAAGCGGTTCGGGCAAAAGTACGCTGTTGCGTTGCATCAACGGCCTGGAAAGCTTCCAGGCCGGCAATCTGACCGTGCATGGCCAGGCCCTGCGTGCCCACGACCCGGCCGCGATGCGCGAACTGCGCAAAGATGTCGGCATGATCTTCCAGAACTTCAACCTGTTCCCGCACATGAGCGTGGGCCGCAACGTCATGCTGGCACCCATGCTGGTCATGAACATGCCGCGCGCGCAAGCTCGCCAGCGGGCCCAGGTGCTACTGACGCGCGTCGGCCTGGCCGACAAGATCGACAGCATGCCTGACCAGCTTTCTGGTGGTCAGCAGCAGCGCGTGGCCATTGCCCGTGCACTGGCCATGGAGCCGGAAGTCCTGCTGTGCGACGAAATCACGTCGGCGCTGGACCCGGAACTGGTGGGTGAAGTCCTGCATGTCATTGAAGACCTGGCTGGACAAGGCATGACCATCATCATGGTGACCCATGAAATGAATTTCGCCCGCAAGGTCAGCGACCGCGTCGTCTTCATGCACCAGGGCCGCGTACACGAAACCGCCACGCCGGCGCAATTGTTCAACGCACCGCAAACACCGGAACTGCGTCAGTTCCTGTCAGCCATGGCCTGACACGCGCTTCCGACCCACGTTCGCCCGGCCCCGGAGGACGTGTCCGGGGGGATGGGCTGACCGGCCTGGTTCAGGCAGGCCTGCCGCGCAAAGGCTAGCGACAGGATGGCGCCAGGCGGCTCTGCGCCATGGCGATCAGCGCTTCAATGACAGGCTCGGCCAGCCGCTTGTCTATCGGCTTGCCCAGAATAACGAACTGGGTCGTCAGGAAACTGAGCACAGCATCGAACAGGATGCCCGCCACCACCGCCTTGGGCGCATCGGCCCGAATCTGGCCCTTGCGTTCCTGGATGTCGAAAAGCCGCATGAACACATCGAACCACACCATGGGGCCATGCTCGTACCAGGTCTGCCCGGCTTCGGGGAAACGCTTGGAACCCGCAATGACGAGGCGATAGAAGGCGACGTGGCGGGCATTGGCCACGACATTGACGAGTTCCTGCAGGATGGTGCGCAGGCCATCGGCCAGCGTGACACCCGATACGTCTATGGCCCGAAGCTGGGCCAGGAACTCAGCGCAGAGCTGTTCGATGACGGCGGCAAACAAAGCCTGCTTGCCGCCGAAATGATGATAGACCGCAGCCTTGGAACCGCCCGCCTCGGTCACGATGGCATCGAGGCTGGTGGCGGCATAGCCATGCTTGAGAAAATGCTCGCAGGCAACGTGCAGCAATTGCTGCTGCCGCTGCCTGCCCCGCTCTGTCGCCGGGACTTTCTTGTGTTGGGATTTCGTGGCGACAGAGACTTTGGGCATGGCAGGGTCAGGGCAACTTATGGCTTCTTGGGAAGCGCATAAGCTATCACGTAATCGCCACGATCTGGCGATTGCCGCGCACCGCCTGCCGCGATGACCACGAACTGGCGGCCACTCTGCGGCGCCACGTAGCTCAGCGGGGTGGCCTGGCCTCCCACCGGCATGCGGCCCTTCCACAGCTCTTCGCCGGTGGCGATGTCCAGCGCGCGCAGGTAGTAGTCCTGGGTGCCGGCATAGAACACGATACCGGAAGCCGTGCTGACACCGCCGCCCAGCGTGGGCATGCCCAGCGGCACCGGCAGATTGGCCTTGACGCCATTCACGACGGCATCTTCGACCGTACCTGCCGGCGTCTGCCACACCAGCTGACGGGTATTCAGGTCAACGGCAGCGAACACGCCCCAGGGCGGCGCATTGCAAGGAATGCCCAGCGGCGAATTGAAGGCCTCGTGGTCGATCACGAATGGCGTACCCTGCATGGGATAGGTACTGCCTACGCCATGGCCTGCCACCAGCTTGCTTTCGTCCACTTCCGAATGCGGGATCAGCGTCACAACCTGCGGAATGCGGATATCGTTGAGGAACAGATAGCCACGGTCTTCATCTATGGCTGCGCTGCCCCAGTTGAAACCGCCGTAATAGCCGGGATACAGCAGGGTCGGCTTGGTCGACGGCGCAGTGAATTCCCCTTCGTAGTTCAGCTTGCGGAAGGCAATGCGGCACGCCAGCTGGTCGAAGAAGGTGGCGCCCCACATATCGGCTTCGGTCAACGGCTCGGCGCCCAGGGCGGGCATGCCGACCGAATACGGCTGGGTCTTGGCGACCCAATCCCCGGCGGCAACCGTTTGCGGCACGGGACGTTCTTCCACCTCAGCCAAGGGCTTGCCGTCACGGCGATCCAGCAGGAAGATCTGGCCACGCTTGGTCAGCTGCACCAGCGCCGGCGTCACGCCGCCCTTGCCATCCGGAATGTCATACAACGCCGGCTGGGCCGCAATGTCGTAGTCCCAGATGTCGTGATGCACGGTCTGGTACGTCCAGCGTTCGCGGCCGGTCAGGATATCCAGCGCCACCACGGCAGACGAATGCTTCTCGGTGGTTTCCGGACGATGACCGCCCCAGAAATCAGGCTGCTGGTTACCTGTCGGCAGGTAAACCAGGCCCAGTTCCTCGTCAAAAGCCGGCGTGGACCAGACGTTAGGGGTCGAACGCGAATAGCTGCCGCCCTCGGGAGGCAGCTTCGTGATTTCCGGCTGTCCCATGTCCCAGGCCCACAGCAATTCACCGGAATCGGCGCTGAAAGCGCGAATCACGCCGGAAGGCTCATCCACCGACCGGCCGTCAAATGTCCAGCCGCCGATGATGATCATGTTGCGCACAACGGTCGGTGCGGAGGTCAGGTAGTACCAGAGCACGTTGTCGTAATCGACCTTGCCCATGCCGACGGTGAGGTCGACCGCGCCATTCTGGCCGAAATCCTCACACAGCTCGCCCGTTTTGGCGTCGATCTGCAGCAGGCGGGCGTCGATCGTGGTCATCACGATACGGCTGGCGCAAGTACCATTGCCGCCAGGCGCCGCCGGATGCGACTGCTGCCAATCCAGGTCTTCCGCAAACGCATAAGGTTGCTCGACCTTGGCAGGCTCGTAGTAGCCCAGGCCGCGGCAACGGTTCCAGGTCTTGCGATCTTCGACCTTGGGATCGAATTTCCAGCGCTCCTGACCGTTCTCGGCATCCAAGGCGATGACCTTGTTGAGCGGTGTGCACACGAATACCGTGTCATCCACCTGCAGCGGCGTATTCTGGAATTCCGAGGCGCCATCCGCAATTTCGCCCGTTCGGTAGGTCCAGGCGACCTCAAGCTGGTCGACATTGCCCGGGTTGATCTGGTCGAACGGGGCAAAGCGGGTACCTGCCGGTGTCCGGCCATAATGCTGCCAGTCCCCGCCCACGCCGGCCGTCGCGGAGTTGCGCTGCACTTTGGGCGCAGCCGCGGCCTGGATCACGCCATGCGGCTGGAATACAGCCACCCCGCCCGCGACCAGGCCCAGGCCCAGTACGCCCGCCAGCAGATGCGGCACACGACGCGAGCGCACGCCCGGCAGTTGCGGCAACAGCAGCGCCAGCACAAAGGCCAACACAAGGAACGGTGCCAGGCGCGGCACCAGCATCCAGAAGTTCAGGCCGACTTCGGCCAGCGCCCATACCACGGTCGCCACGGCGGTCAGGCCGAACAGCCAGGCGCCTGCCACTCGGCGGGCCGCCAGCAAGCCGCCCGCCACCAGCAGGGCTGCGCCCGCCAGGATGTAATACCAGGAACCGCCCAAAGCGGCGAGCTGGATACCGCCCACCGCCAGCACCAGGCCGATCACGGCCAATATGGCGCCAAACAGCGCCAGCGGCCAGCGCCGCTGCTTAGTGCTGGTCTCCGAATCAGCTTTAGCTGTTGTCATATTCAAGATCACCAATGAAAAGGGAAACGTCGTAAGGACTCAGGGGCACCATTGCCCCTTCCCGTGAAGCACCTGCCAAATGGCTGCTGCGCCAGGCTGCAAGCCTCGTGCAGACGCTCTTGCAGACGATGTGCCCGGCCACGACCGGTGCAAAAAACCAGTTGCCGCTTGCGCAGCAAATCCTGTACTGTACCGTACAGTACTATTTTGTGTCATTCAGAACCCATGACGCAGCGCGGCAATACCGGGCCTGTAAAACCGTGAAACTCAGCGTGGCATTCCATGGGCAAGACAGCCGGGCCGGAACAGCGCCCGCCGGACGGCCGCCGCAAGACCCGCCAATATGCATGGCCTTGCCCAGCCCGATGCCGTACGGCATGGTACCGTGGCCTGCACGCTTCACATGTCAAAGCCACCACTGGCATATCGCCTATTTCCCAGGAGCCCCGTCATGGATTCCCAGCCGCGCATCGTCCTGAATGACCAGAATCGCATTCCCCAGCTAGGCCTCGGTGTCTGGCGTACACCGGATGACCAGGCCGGCCCTGCCGTGGAGGCTGCCCTGGCCGCGGGCTACCGCCATATCGACACCGCCGCCGTCTACGAAAACGAAACCGGCGTGGGCGCAGGCATCCGGGCGGCAGGCCTGCCGCGCCGTCAATTATTCATCACCACCAAACTCTGGAATACCGACCAGGGCTATGACAGCACGCTGAAAGCCTTCGACGCCAGCCTGGCACGGCTGGGCCTGGACGACATCGACCTCTACCTGATTCATTGGCCCTCCCCTGCTCGCGACCTGTACCTGGAGAGCTGGCGGGCCATGCGGCGGCTGCATGAAGAAGGCAGGGTGCGCTCCATCGGTGTTTCCAACTTCGCCGCAGAACACCTGGAGCGGCTTATCCAGGACAGCGGCGTGGTGCCCGTGCTGAACCAGATCGAACTGCACCCGCGCTTCCAGCAACGCACATTGCGCGACTTCCATGCCCGGCATGGCATCGCCACCCAGTCCTGGAGCCCGCTGGGCCAAGGCACGCTGCTGGACGACCCGGTCATCACGGCCATTGGCAGGAAACACGGCCGCACGCCGGCCCAGGTCATCATCCGCTGGCACCTGGACAACGGCCTGATTGCCATCCCGAAATCCGTGACGCCCAGCCGTATCGCAGAAAACTTCAATGTCTTTTCGTTCCGGCTCGACGCCGATGACAGGTCGGCCATCGCCGCGCTGGACACCCCCGACGGCCGCATAGGCCCCGACCCGCTGACGGCGGAGTTCTGACATGCAGGCCGCTCCGTCCACCCAGGATTACCTGCCGGAAAAGCTCACGGCACAGGCTGCCGCGCAATTGCCGGGTGCCGTCGTGCTCGATTTCGGTACCAACTGGTGCGGCTACTGCCAGGCCGCACGCGCACCGGTCGATGCCGCACTGGCCGGCTTTCCATCCATCCGGCATATCCGCGTCGAAGACGGCAAGGGCCGGCCGCTGGGCCGCGCTTTCGGCGTCAAGCTCTGGCCCACGCTGGTCTTGCTGCGCGACGGCAAGGAAGCGGCGCGTCTGGTCCGCCCCGACAGGCAGGCGGAAATCGAGCAATTGCTGCATGCGCAGGTGCCCTGAGCCGAATCCTTTTTCCTCACCCTAGTTCCCTATAGCGATGTCCAGGCAAACACCCCTTACGCTGACTCTTCTGTCCCTCATGGCCGTGCAGGCGGCCCAGGCGGCGCCTGCCGCCGACGCCGACAGCCCGCCGCCGGCCAGTACACCGGCAAGTACGCCGGAAGTGGCGCAGTTGCCTGCCATCGAAGTCATCAGTACCTTGGGGCCACGCGCTATCCTCGACGCTCCCGCCTCAATCAGCCAGCTCAACGAATCCGACCTCTACACTGGCAGGCCGGCGCTCAAGCTGTCCGAAGGGCTGGCCAGCGTGCCGGGCATCCAGGTGCAGGACCGCAACAACTCGGCCCAGGACCTGCAGATTTCCATTCGGGGTTTTGGCGCCCGCTCCACCTTCGGGGTACGCGGCGTGCGCATCTACGTGGACGGGATTCCGGCCACCATGCCCGACGGCCAGGCACAGTTGTCCAATATCGACCTGACATCAGCCAGCACCGTGGAAGTGCTGCGCGGCCCGTACTCGGCGTTGTACGGCAACTCCTCCGGTGGCGTCCTGATGGTGGAAACCGCCAAGGGCAGCGGCACGCTGCGCCCGGCCGCGAGCCTGACAACAGGCAGCTATGGACTGCGCCGCTACGGTCTGCAGGCCGGCGCTGCCACGGAATCCAGCGTGGGCCTGACCAACTACAACGTCAGCGCCAGCCGCCAGACGCTGGACGGATGGCGCGACCATAGCGAAATGAGCAAGAACCAGGGCAACGCCAGGCTTGATTTCGCATTCGCGGATGCCAGCCGCCTGAGTCTGCTGGCCAGCTATGCGCTGATACATGCCGACGACCCGCTGGGCCTGAGCGCCGAAGACGTGGAAAACGATCCTCGCGGCGTCACGCCCAATGCACTCAAGTTCAATACCCGCAAAAGCACCCGGCAATCCCAGATCGGCCTGCGCTATGAAAAGTCGCTGTCTACTGACACGCAGTTGCAGGCCATGGTTTATGCCGGCGAACGCCGCACCGCCCAGTACCAGGCGATCCCTCCTGCAACCCAGAAACCTGCCACGCACGCAGGCGGCGTCATCGACCTGGAACGCGGGTTTGCCGGTATCGACCTGCGCGCCACGCACCAGGCCAGCCTGCTGGGGCAGCCGCTGTCCGTGACCATCGGGGGCGCCTATGATCATATGAACGAAGACCGGCGCGGCTATGAAAACTTCCAGGGCAGCGCCACCGCCCCGACTGACCTGGGCACGCGTGGCGAACTGCGCCGCAAGGAACGCAATACCTTGCGCGACATGGATGTCTACCTGCAGGCCGGCTGGGACATCAGCGACCGCTGGCTGCTGGAAGGCGGTCTGCGCCGCAGTGAAGTGCGTTTCCGGTCCCGCGACCGCTACCTGGAAAATGGCGACGACAGCGGCAAGAGCTCCTACAGCGCCTGGCTGCCGGTCTTTGCAGCACGCTATGCGCTGGGCGCGGACAGCAGCCTGTACGCGTCGTTCGGCAAGGGTTTCGAAACCCCGACTTTCAATGAGATTTCCTATCGCCCGGATGGCTCCGGCGGCCTGAATCTGGCGCTGCGCCCGTCCACCAGCCGCAACTACGAGATCGGTGCCAAGACCGGCAGCCTGGGCGGTCTGCTGACCGCCGCGCTGTTTCGCATAGATACACAAGATGAAATCGTCAGCGCCGGCAGCAGCGGCGGCCGCGCCACCTTCCGCAATGCCGGCAAGACGCGCCGCAATGGCGCTGAACTGTCCTGGCAGGCTTTCCTGGTGCAGGATCTGCAATTCACCTTGAGCTATACCTACCTGGATGCTGCCTTCCGCCATTCCGGTCAGGGCAGCGACGGCAAGCGCATTCCAGGCGTCGCCCGCCATAACGGCTATGCCGGGCTGCGCTGGATGCCGGAACAGGGCTGGCAGGCCGGTGCGGAATGGCGCGCCATGGGCAATATCGAAGCCAATACCGCCAACAGCGCGCACGCACCGGGATACGCCGTAGCGGCGCTCTACACCGGCTACAGGATCACCCGTAACGCCTGGGACCTGGACCTGCTGGCCCGGGTCGACAACCTGTTCGACAAGCGCTACATCGGTTCGGTGATCGTCAACGAAAGCAACAGCCGCTATTACGAGCCTGCGGCCGGCCGCAACTGGACCTTCATGATCAACGCGGGATACCGGTTCCAGTAGCGGCAGCGGCGCAAGCGCTTCAATCCTTCAGCGCTTGCGCCAGCAGGGTATCGAGCAATTCGTTGACACCCACGCCCTCGGCCTGCGCCCTGGCCCGTAACGCGTCGATGACAGGCTGGCGCAACTTGACGGGGAAGGACACCAGTCCGGCAGCCTGATCCAGCCGCCGCTGTTCGCGGCGGTCCAGGACAGCAGCGCCAGCATAGCGCCCAGGCGGCACGGCCGCCTGCATTTTGCCCATGAGCTTCAGGGCCTTGTTTTTTTCTAGGTCGGTTTTTTTCATCGGAGATCCGCAAAAGTGGCGCATTCGCCACCGGCGCACTGTAGCTCAAGGCGCCTGGGCGCGCCATGGAAATAAACGGCCCGGGCCGTCCCGCCCGGCCACGGACTTGCCGATACCACGCCGGATGCGACAATTCTGGCCTTGCCCACCCCAAGGAACATCCCGCGATGATTGCCATCCGTCCAGCAGACACGGCCCTCGTGCCCGCGCTCCAGGCCATAGAACGCTCGGCCGCCCAGGCCTTCCTGCAAATTCCCGATCTCGCCTGGCTGGCGGACGGCGATGCCATGCCTGAGGAGCGCCACCGAGCATTCATCCGCCAGGGCACGGAGTGGGTGGCGCTGGATGCCGACGGCCAGGCTGCCGGTTTCCTTTGTGCCGAAATTACAGGCAAGGAACTACACATCTGGGAGCTCTCTGTCAGCCTCACTCACCAGGGCCAGGGGCTGGGCCGGGCGCTGCTGGCCCATGCCATCGACACCGCGCGCAGCCGCGGGCTGCGCTGTCTCACACTGACGACATTCCGCGACGTGCCCTGGAACGCACCGTTCTACCAGCGCCTGGGCTTCGATCCCGTGCCAGCAGCGGCGCTGGACGCGCGGTTGGCGGCAATCCTGCAGGAAGAAGCCGCCCATGGCCTGCCTGCCGGCCGGCGCTGCGCCATGCGCCTGGCGCTGTCCGGCCAGGGCTGAATCACGCGCCCGCCGCCCTGGCGGTATCCTGGCGGCTGCCGGTACTGGCGATGGGCACAACCATCGGCGTATGGGTCACGGGGTCGTCGATCACCACCGAACTCAGGCCGAAAACCTCCTCGACCACTGCGGGTGTCACGACCTCGTGCGGATGGCCCGATGCGACGATCCGCCCGGCCTTCATCGCAATGATGTGATCGGCATAGCGCGCCGCCTGGTTCAAGTCGTGCAGCACCATGACCAGCGTGCGCCCTTCGGTACGGTTGAGCCGCTGGCAAAGATCCAGCACCTCGATCTGATGCGCGATATCCAGATACGTCGTCGGTTCGTCCAGCAACATGATGGGCGTGTCCTGCGCCAGCACCATGGCCAGCCAGACACGCTGGCGCTGGCCGCCCGACAACTCATCCACCGCACGCTCCGCCAGCATTTCCACGTGTGCGGCTGCCATCGCCTTGCTTACCGCCGCTTCGTCTTCCACGGACCATTGCTGCAACATGGTCTGGTGCGGGAAACGCCCGCGCGCCACCAGGTCCGCCACGCAAATGCCCGAGGGCGCCACCGCGCTCTGCGGCAGCAGGCCCAACTGGCGCGCCACGGCCTTGGGCGCATAGCTGCGGATATCCTTGCCATGCAACAGCACCTGGCCGCTCACAGGAACCAGGAGGCGCGATAACGCGCGCAGCAACGTCGATTTGCCGCAGGCATTGGGGCCGACGATCACCGTCACCTTGCCGGCCGGAATATCAACTGTCAGGTTTTCCGCGATCAGGCGCGATTCATAGCGCAGGGTCAGGGCCTCGCCGCGCAGCGGAGACGTGCCGGCCGCAGAAGCCGCGGCGGCAATGCCGGCAGATGCCGGTGACGAAGAGAAATGGCTGGCGCCCTGGCCTGTGGTCATAGAGTCCTATCCTGCCGGACCAGACGCCCCGCAGCCGGTCCATCATAATGAAAAACATTACAATTATAGATACTGCAAGTGCCTGCCGCCCGGCGCCAGGCTTCCTGATCCTATTGCCCGGAATATCAATGCGCACGAAGAAATCCCTTGCCGCATTCGGCCTGATGCTGATGGCCCTGCTCATGCTGCTGGCTCGCCCGGCACAGGCCGGAACCGAGGCTGCGGCCGAAGCCGCCACGGCGTCCCAGCCCTGGCCCCGTGACTTCCACAATGCCGACGGCAGTATCACGCATATTCCTGCCCAGCCCAAGCGCATTCTTTCCACCACGCCCACCATCACCGGCACCCTGCTGGCCATAGATGCGCCCGTCGTGGCCAGCGCCACGGCAGCCAATGGCCAGTTCTTCGCCCAATGGGCCGAGGTAGCCAAGGCACGCAACCTGGAAAAAGCCTGGCCCGCCGGCCGTGTGGACCTTGAAACCGCCTATGCCTACGCACCCGACCTGATCGTGGTGGCGACCAGCGGCGCCGATTCCGCGCTCGAGCATATCGCCAGCCTGCGCCAGATCGCCCCGACCATCGTACTCGACTATGGCCGGCGATCCTGGCAGGACCTGGCTCGTCAGTTGGCCGAAGCCACCGGCCTGGAACATCAGGCCGAAGCCAGAATCGAGGCCTTCGATCAGCTTGTTGCCGACGCGCGCGACAAGATCAAGCTGCCGGCAGGCCAGGCCAACATCATCAGCTATAACGGCGCCTCCATGGAAAACCCGCTGGGCACCCGCACCGGCGCGCATGGCCGCCTGCTGCAGGCGCTGGGCTTCGACATCGAGGCCCCGAACCCGGCCTGGCAGAGCAATGCCGACGTCAACCACGACTTCATCTGGGCGCCCTATGAAAAGCTGCCCCAGCTGAAGGCGGAAACCACCTTCCTGTTGCGCGTGGGCGATGAACGCCGCGATGCCTTCCTCAAGGACCCGGTGCTGGCCAATCTGCCGTCGGTGAAATCGGGCCAGGTCTACGGCCTGGGCGCGAACTCGTTTCGCATCGACTATTACAGTGCCACGGAAATCGTCAACGACATGGTGAAGCGGTTTGGCCAGTAACAGCAGCTTACGCCGGCAGCGCCAGCGGCGCAACGGCCTGCTGCTTTGCGGCGCCGTCCTGCTGCTGTGCTGCGTAGCCAGCCTGGCGGTAGGCACCCAGATGCTGACGCCGGCCCTGGCCTGGGATGCGGTGTTCCACCTGGACCCGGCCGACAACAACCAGCTCATCATGCTGCACCTGCGCATTCCGCGCACGCTGCTGGCCATCCTGACGGGCTGCGCCCTGGGCGTCGCCGGCGTCATCATGCAGGCGCTGACACGCAACCCGCTCGCCGATCCCGGCATCCTGGGCGTCAATGCCGGTGCCGCCGCTGCCATCGCGCTATGCATTGCCGTGCTGGGTATCGAGGATATTTCCATCTATATGTGGTTCGGCCTGCTGGGTGCGGCCCTGGCGGGCGCCGCCGTCTATCTGCTGGGCGGCGTGCGCCACGGCGTCAACCCGGTGCGGCTGGTGCTGGCCGGCGCGGCGCTGACCTTCGTGCTGATGGCGATCACCCAGATCATCACGGTCAACAGCACGGACGAAGCCTTCAACCAGTTCCGCCACTGGGCGGCAGGCTCGCTGCAAGGACGCGGCTACGCAGTGCTGCTACCGGTGTCGCTGCTGATTTTCGCGGGCCTGGGCATCGCCATGACGCTGGGCAAATCCCTGGACATCGCCGCCCTGGGGCAAGACCTCAGCCATGCGCTGGGTGCGGCCACCGGGCGCGTCTGGGTCCTGTCTTCCGCCGCCGTCATCGTCCTGGCTGGCGCCGCGACGGCTGCCGTCGGCCCCATCAGTTTCATCGGCCTGACCGCGCCCCACCTGGCCCGTTTCATCATCGGTCCCGACCATCGCTGGCTGTTGCCCTACGCCATGCTGCTGTCCGCCATCCTGATGCTGGCGGCAGATATCCTGGGACGCCTGATCGCGCCGCCAGGGGAAGTCGGCGTCGGCATCATGATCGCCCTCATCGGCGGCCCCTTCTTCGTGGCGCTGGTGCGCCGACGCAAAATCGCCCAGCTATGAACGCAAGCTCCCCTGTTTCCCGAACGGCGCGCCGCGTGCTCAGCACGCCGGTCTGGCGCACCCGCCACGCCTCATTCGTCATGCAGCCCCGGCTGGCCGTCGTGACCTGCCTGCTGCTGCTCCTGATCCTGGCCTGCGCTGCCTTCGCCATGAGCAGCGGCCGCGTCGCGCTGTCGCTCGGACAAGTGGCGGATATCCTGCTGGGTCGGGGCGACGGCGGCATGGGCGAGCGCATTGTGCTGAACATCCGCCTGCCGCGCGTGCTGACCGCGATCTTCGCAGGTGCCGCGCTGGGCATATCGGGAGCGGTGTTCCAATCGGTATCCCGCAATGCGCTGGGCTCACCAGACGTGATCGGATTCACCACGGGGGCTGCCACGGGTGCGCTGATGCAGATCATCGTCTTCGACCAAGGCAGCCTGGCCGTTGCCTTGTCGGCCGTGCTCGGCGGCCTGTTCACCGCCGCCGCCGTCTACCTGCTGGCCTTGCGTGGCGGTGCCGTTGGCGGCTACCGCCTGGTGCTGGTCGGTATCGGTGTCGGCGCAATTCTCAATGCGCTCAATGGCCTGATGCTGGTCAAGGGCAAGCTGGACAATGCCGTGATGGCCAATCTGTGGCTGGCCGGTTCGCTGGATGCCCGTACCTGGCAACACGTACTGCCGGTCATGATAGGCACCCTGGTGCTGATTCCGCTGATCCTGCTGTCGGCACGCACCCTGCACCTGACCGAGATGGGCGACGACCTCGCCAGCCAGCTGGGCATACGCGTGGAACGCACCCGCGTATTGATGATCACCTACGCCGTCATCCTGGCGGCACTGGCCACCGGGGCGGCCGGCCCCATCGCCTTTGTCGCCCTGGCGGCACCGCAACTGGCACTGCGCCTGACCCGCGCACGCCACCTGCCCGTCATCAGCGCTGCAGCCATGGGCGCATTGCTGCTGGTGGTCGCCGACCTGCTGATCCAGCATATCCCGCTGGCCATGGCCATTCCCATCGGGCGCATGACAGGCATCGTCGGCGGCGTCTACCTGCTCTGGCTGCTGACGCGCTCCCGGCAGGTGTGAACCAAAAACAGCCAGGCCGGGCAGGCTATCTTCCTGCCCGGCCTGGCGGAACGCTTGCCGCCGCTATCGCCAGCGCACGGCTGCTTAACGGATTACCCGCATAACGGGGGCTGCCTGCTTGATGGGATACCTGCTTGATGGGATACCTGCCTAATGGGCTGCCTGGCGCGCCGCCTCGTCATAATCGGCCAGGACCTGATTCATGAACTCAGCCCGCGTCACCTTGCCATCACGATTGACATCCATGGCAGCGAACTGTTCATCAGTCACGTTGGCCGGCAATTCGCTGCGGTCCAGCACGCCATCCTGGTTGGCATCCAGGCGCGTGAACGATGCTTCCATGAACTCCTGGTATTCCTGCCGGCTGACATCCCCGCTTTTGTCCTTGTCCAGCCTTTGCATCTGTTCCGGCGACAGTTTCAGGCCCGGCGCCACGGCAGTCTGTGCCTGCGCTGCCGTGCCGGCAGCCAGCAACACTCCCGCCAGGGTACTCAAGACGATACGCTTCATGTGAAAGTCCTCCTCATTGAACATGCCTGCCTGTGGCGCCGGCCTGGCGCCACCGCCCGCAAACAGTGGGGCTGCCAATCACGTTAGCACAGCCAGCCCGGGCAACGGTTTCATTGTTTTACTGAGCCTGGGGGATGGCCGCCCCTGGTTTCCCGGCGCTTGCCCGCCGCCGGAAACAGGCTATAGTCCGGATAACAAGCCCCGGCGCCGCCCGTTGGCCCGGCAAACCGATATTTCCCGCCCTGACTAGGAGCCCGCGATGAAGACAGCTACGCCTCGCATGACCAACCTGTTCCTGCAACTGGGCCTGGATGCCAGCGAATCAGGCATTGCCGACTTCATCGGCAAGCACCAGCTTCCCTCCAGCAAGCATCTGGTCGATGCCTCCTACTGGAACGATGCCCAGCGCCAGTTCCTGTCCGAACAATACAAATCGGACGGCGATTGGGCCATCATCATCGACCAGTTGAATGAATCCCTGCACGAGGATTCCGTACGCCGCCAGACCGGACTATGACGCCCGGCATCCTGGCAGGCTGTGCCTGTTCCTGTTGAAAGGCAGTCGGGGGCGGACCGCTCATCATGACCCGCCCCTGATGGATTCGTCCGCGCCGCCGCCTGGCGGCTTCAGGCCAGCAAACGCGTGCGCAGACGGTCCTGCGTCGCCTCGTCCAGGCCCAGGCCCTGCCCGAGGTATCGGGCAACCGACCCGAAATCCTGGCGCAGTTGGTCCAGGCCTGTCATCAGGAAGCTTTCGCGCACGCTCAGCGCGGGCAGGATGGCCTCGGCGGCAGCCTTGCCGTGTTCGGCAGCCACTGCCGCATAATTCTGCTCGATGAATGCCGTCATGCGCTGGTTGGTCAGCAGATAATCGTGCATGACGTCGTCCTGCGATACGCCAGCATGCAGTTGCAGCAACGCCGATACCCAGCCGGTCCTGTCCTTGCCGCCCGTGCAATGGTAGAGCTGGGCGTCCTCGCCATTGGCCAGTGCGCCGAACAGTTGCCCCAGCCGCTCGCGCATCCTGGCTTCCTTCACCATATCGCGCTGCAGCTGCTCCATCGCCGCCACGGTATCTGCCGCCGAGGACAGGGTGCCGAACACCACGTTGTCCTCCCCGAGGACATTGATCTGCACATAGGCCGCACCTGCCGGCAGGACATCCGGCTGGCGCGCCACTTCCGAGGGCGTGCGCAGGTCATAGATGGCGCTCAGGCCCAGGCTGTCCAGCAAGCCGGCCCGGCCGTCTGCCTGAGACAGCGCATTGGAACGATAGAATACGCCACGCCGCAGGCGATGGCCGCCTGCGGCGACATAAGTACTGGCGGCATCCACGCCGGCCACATCACGAAGGTTATCCACGGAACCGTCCAGGAAAAAAGAAGAAACTTAACATAGCCTGGTGACCTGCCTGCCAGACAGGAATCCAGGCGGCATTGACCCTGCTCCGGGCAAACGTCGAGGACGACCGCTGCGAAAACATGCGTTATGCTCCCGCCTTCGTTCCCGGATATTTGAATAAGGAATAAAGATGACCCAAGCCAGCGCCCGCCACATCCTCGTGGACTCCGAAGCCAAGTGCAACGAACTGAAGGCCGCCATCGAAAACGGCGCCGACTTCGCCCAAGTAGCACGCGAGAACTCCAGCTGCCCGTCAAGCCGTGACGGCGGCAACCTGGGCACCTTCGGCCCAGGCCAAATGGTGCCGGAATTCGACCGCGTGGTGTTCAGCGCCCCGGTCAACGTGGTTCAAGGCCCCGTGCGCACGCAATTCGGCTACCACCTGGTTGAAGTGACCAGCCGCCAGTAAGGCGCACGCCAGGTCCGTGGGCTGCCCGGCAACTTGCAGCAGCCCTGGCGGACGGAATGACGGAAGAAGGCCCGCGCATCATGCCCGGGCCTTCTTTTTTCCACCTAACGGCGTTCAGATCCCCAGGAACGGGAAAGGCTTGCTTTCCTTGAAGCTGGCATTGGCCTTGCCGGAGAAGATATTCTTCTGGTCCGGGCCCAGGTCCAGCTTCATGACCTTGCCGGTCTTCTCGGAGAAGTCCAGCTCGTTCAGTTCCACCCAGAAGGTATTGGGCGTCAGTGCCGATTCGAAGTAGTAGTGCAGGCGCTTCTGGTCTGCCACGGTACGCCAGCGGGTGGACGAAATATTCGGCTGGTCCGGGGTAGTCAGGCCATAGGGCACGGAGACGTTGCGGATCACGCTGAACACGCTGGCGATGGTTTCGCGGCGGTCGGCCGTCTTGGGAACGGCATTGATGTAGAACGACGCACGGGCAAAGCGGTCGGAGGCGCGGTTAGTACCCGGCAACATGATGGTGCCGCCAATCTGCTCCCAGTACTCATTCATCGCCAGCTGCTTGTCGAAGGTCGGTGAGTTGGTCATCACCTGATATTCGCGGCTGTGATGGATCACCTGCTTGCCATCTATGTATTCGACGATGGCGCTGTCCCCGCTGGCGTCGGATATCGACAGGTGCAGCGTCGCCAGGCGGCTCTCGCCAGGCACGTTGTCGGTCACCAGCGTGAAGGGTTCGGTTTCCAGCACCTTGACGGCTTCTTCGACCGTGGCGAAATTATCCAGCACGTATTGTGCCCATGCCGCGATGGACAGCCCGGGCTTGTCGCCATCAAAGGTCGGGTATTCGGACTCCACCAACCACAGCACGCTGGCCGACAGGCCGGCTTCGTTCAGACCGTCCGTGGTGGAGATGTCATAGCCCGAGGCAATGACGCTGCCGTACCTGGATTTCCATTTCAGCGAGTTCGGCCCGGCTTCGCCAGAGCGCTCCATTCCTCGTGGAAATACCCACAGGTTGGTCGCGACGTCCGTTTTCCAATCCATGGAACGGGCCGTCACGATCTGACCGTCGATGCCGTGATACACCACCCGCGTGCAGGCGTCGGCGTCCGGCGCTGCGGCGGCGCCTGCCGCAAGTAGCGCGGCGGCCAACAGGGCGGCCAACGGTTGCCTGGAGAATTTCATGGGTGTTCCTCCTGTGTCAGAAATCCATTGCCGGCGCTGATGCCGGCGACATGCCTTCATTATGCCCGCAGGCGCCCCGGATCAGGCGGAACATTGACAGGACTTGACCTCGCTCAAGCGCCAGCGGCTCGCCTGGCAAGATGCTTCCTGCCTACGACGGCGATCTTGCGTCCCGGCCCCGGCCTATGCTATGCCCTATCACAAGCCAGGCCCGGCTATTCCAGTGCCGCCGCCAGCGCCTTGCCATCCACGCTGACCGTCCCGGTATTGAGCATTCCATCCAGGTAGGCCCGCGCAGCCTGTTTCTGGCGCTGCGCCCGCAAGGCCGCGCGCAGTTCATCCTCGACCTCTGCCAGCGCCGGCGTCCCGGCCGCCTGGATTTCCTGCAACTTCAGCACATGAAAGCCTGCCGGCAACTGCACCGGCCCGGCAATCTGGCCAGCCTTCATGCCTGCGATCACCTCGCGCAGCTCGGGCACCACCTGTGCCAATGGCAGCAAGCCGATCTCCCCGCCCTGCCCGGCCGAGGTCTGGTCCTGCGAGAACTCGCGCGCCAGGCTGGCGAAATCCGCCTTGGGCTGGGCTGCCCGACGCGCCAGATCCGCCGCCTGGCGGCGCGCCTGCTCCACGGCGCCGGCATCGCCGTAGGGGGCGGCAATGAAGATCTGGCTCAGGCGGTAACGCGCCGGCACCTGCAATTGCGCCTGGTTCTGCTCATAGGCCACCTGCAGCTCCTGCGCGGACGGATAATCCGCCGGCGCCTGGCTGACCGACTCCAGATACGTGCTCAAGACGATGCGCTCGGTGGCGGCCTGGATCATCTCGCTCACGTCCGAACGCTCCAGCCAGCCCTGGTTGCGGGCCTGCTGCGCCAGCGCTTTCTCTGCCAGCCGCGCCTGCAGCAGGCGGTCCAGCGCCGGCCGGTCTGCGGCCAGTTGCTGGCGCTCGGCTGGCGGCACGGCAGCCAGCAGGCCACGAACCTCATCAGCAGTCAGGAAGACCGTACCCAGGCTGGCGACCACGGTTGCAACCTGGCTCGCCGGCCCGCTCACAGGCGTACTGACAGCATGTTCCTGTGGCGGGGTGTCGGCCTTGCCTGCGGCATCGCCGCAACCGGCCAGCACCAGCCCGCCCATCGCCGTGGCAACGGCAGCCACCCTACGTTGCATTTTCATGGGCGTCGAAAAAATTCCTGCAAACCGTTTCATCCTGGCTTCCTCGTCCTGTTCCTGTCCAGGCCTGGACCGACCTGGCGCATGATTCGAACTGCTGCCGGTCGGGCCGCTCAAGCAGCTGTTCCGGCAGCAGCGGCCTCTGCCGAGGTCGCCGCAATGGCGGCCTCGGGATCGCTATCGGCCTTGGCGGCATCCGCCTGCATCATGGCGAACTGGCGCAAGAACAGCACAAACTCCTGCAGCAGCCTGTCCCACAACTCGATCATGGCGCGCACGTGATTGCCGGATACGCCCCCGGCCACCACCACGTCCATCTCCATGACCAGGAAGTCACCCTGGGTACTGAGACGCGCGAAACGCTTGCTGCCGTTCCAGCGCCCGACCAGGGTGTCGGGCAGCTCGCCCTGCACACGCAAGACGCAGGCGAAGGTGTAGTCGACAAACTCGCCAACGGCGGGCGCCTGGTTACCGGGCCGCACCGAAAAGCCGATGCCCTGGGCCGCGCTCAGCAACTGCGCCTGGCCGTTCTGTTCTGAATGCGTGACCCGATAGCCCATGTCCTGCAGCAATTCCTGCAGACGTGCGGTCGACATGGCCTGGATGAGGGAAAGATCGTTCATGGGAGAAAATCCATCAGTCTGGAAAAAAGGGGTTCCCCGCATCCATGCGGAGACAGGAAGGGAGCAACCAACAAAAGAACCGCTGCCGCTGCCATGACGCTAGTCACCGGCAGCCCGGGCTGCCGCCTGTCCGGGATCGAATCGGCCGTCGTACAGCTGGTCGCCATATTCCTGCGCCTGGTTTTCGAACATGACACGGGCCTCGCGCGAGAATGGCTGGCGCAGGGAGAACACCGCGCCGGTGCTGAACGACTCGTAGGCCGCCAGGATTTCCTTGCCGGCGGCATACAGCTGTGCATTCTTCTGCGTGCAGGCCAGAAGCTGGCCCTGCGTTTCCTCCTGGCTGGCCAGCAGGGCCTTGCGCTGGGTTTCGGCAGCACGCGCCATGCCCAGCAGCTCTTCGTAGGCTTGCCTGTACTTGTCTAGCTGTTCGTGGCTGGCCGCAACCTGTGCGCGGGCGCTGGCGTAGGCGGCATCCTGGCGCGATTGCAACTGGCCAGCCTGCTGGCGCGCCTGCACCAGCTCCTGCCTGAGGCTATCGCGCTCTTTGTAGGCCGCATCGCGCTGCGCCTCGGCCGCGCCTATCGCCGCATTCAGCTGCGCCTGCTGGCTCTGCAATTGCTGCAACTGCTGCGTCGTGGAACGCAGCTGGGTGCGCAGGCGCTCTTCCATGCTCTGCGCATTCTGCGCCTGCGCCGGCAGCGCGGCGCAGAACAGCGCCGCCGCCAGCACGCGCAGGCCAACGATCAATGGGGCTGGACGTTTCATCATGATCAGAACCGTGCGTTGACTTCAAGCTGCAGGACGTCGATGGACAACGGTGCGCCCGAGACTTCCTTGGAGCTGCTCCAGCGCAGCTGGCCATAGACGTTTTTCTCGAAGGCATAGCCCGCGCCGATGATGTAACCGCGCGCGTTGGTACCGCCCAGGTGGAAGCTGGAATCGTTGTAGGCATCGGGCAGCGCATCCGGCTCGATGTAGCGGTAGCTTGCGAACACCTGCCAGTCTCCCTTGTCGTTCAGGCCATAGCCATTGCCCAACGCTGCCTGAACCAGCCAGGCGTTCGGACCGCTGTCGATTCCGACGCGCACATCGTTGTCGTTGTAGATACCGTTGGACGCGATGAAATCCGTACCATGGCGAGTACTGCGTTCTTCCATCCGGCGCTTGCTGAATGCCAGGTTGCGCACATAGTTGCCAGTGACGCGCAGGCCCAGGCCATTGAGCACGCGGGTGTCCCAGCGCAGGTTCAGGTCCAGCAGGTTGAATTTGGAAGCCAGGCCCACATACTGGTATTCGTTCCACGACTTGGTGCTGGATGGCTGCCAGTCGCGCAGCAGCATCAGGGTATTGCCCTTCTGCATGAAGGCGGGACGCGACCAATCGGTATCGCAGGCGGATTCCGTCAGCGGGTCACAAGGGGAGGAAAGCTGCCCCAGCGTATTGTCATAGTAGTAATAGGCCAGCGCCCCGCGCAGCGTGTTGCTGGCATTTATCTTCCAGTCCGCGCCGGCCTGGGCGCCGAACAGCCATTTGTTCTCGCTGTCGCCTTCGCTCATGTCGCTCCAATTGAAGGGGCCATGGGCATACTCGAGCGCGAACGCGCCCAACGTACCGAACCAGGTCACGGGACGGCCCGCCGGCGCATGCCTGAACACGGCCGAAACGCCATCGAAATTCAGGTCGCCGGCATACAGCATATCGGTGGACACGAAGGGATTGGCGGCACGCCCTGCGGTCAGCGTGACCCAATCGGCAGGGCTGTACTTCAGGTAGGCCTGGTCCAGCCAGATGTCTTTTTTCTCCATGCCGCCGCCCAGCGTCGTCGTGGTGGAAACCGGGCTGCTGGTGCTGCCGCTGGCCAGGCGGATACCCGCCTGCCACTGCTCGGCGAGCTGCACCTTCACACCCAGCCCGGCGCGGATGCGCCATTGGTTGCGACGGTCCTTGCGTGCGTTCAGATAGGGAATGTCGTGCGCATAGACCGGCTTGCCGCTGTCGTCATAGACGTTGAACAAGGTTGGGCCGGCGGAATTGAACTTGGCGAAGTTGATGATGAGATCGCTGTTGCCGCCATCGAAAAAGTGGGATTCGTCGCGCACTCGCATGTCGCCTTCCACGGTAATGCGCGACACCCAGTCCGGGAAGGTATTGGGCTGCGCCCAGTTTTCCGCCTGGGCCTGCGCCATGACATCGGCGCGCACGTCCTGACGTATCTGCTCGCGCACGGTTTCGGGGATATACGGCACGCGCACATCGCCAGGCTGGGCGAGGGCCGCACCCGTAGCCGCCACCGGCACGCCTGCCGCCGCCGTGCCGCGCGCCTGCGCGGCTTCTGCCTCGGCCTGCCGGACCAGCGCTTCGGCCTGGTCTTTCTGGATAACGCCCTGCTCCACCAGCAGGCGGATCAGATTGATGGTGGCATTGTCCGAGGGGGCCGCTACCTGGGCCAGCGCCTGGCCGCTGCCCAGCGCCATGGCGATCGCCAAGGTGCAGGCCAGCCGGGTCGGTTGCAATTTCATTTTCAGAATCTCCGGAAGGAATATCTTGTTGCGACGGAATGACAGCTTCATGAAGGCCGCCTGCTGTTGAGAACGGCACGCACCGGCATGGCCAGCGAGGCCGGCGGGCGCTGATCCAGGGCAGGCACGTCGCGCAAGGCGGCAATCACCTTAGCGTCTATGCCTGCGTCGCCGCTGGAACGGACCAACTCGACACGCGCCACCTGCCCCGTTTCCGTCAGCCAGATGCTGACCTGCACGCGATAGGCCAGGGTGCGTGTGCGTTCGTCTTCGCGCAGGATCTTCTGCAGCGCGTAGCTCATGTACTGGCCGTAGGTGGCATTGCCAACGCGCCCACCACCACCGCTACCAGCCATGCCACGACCACTGCCGGCGGCGATATTGAAGGCGTCGCTGCCGGCCTGCGCGCTGGCATCCATTTCCATGGCCTGAGCCATGTCATCCGCAGGGGAAGGCGCTTCTTCCGGCTGTGGTTCCTCGGCCGGCACGGGTTCGGGTTCAGGCTCGGGCTCTACCAGTTCTTCGGGCGGCGGTTCTTCCGGCTCCGGAGGCGGCGGCTCAGGCTCGGGGGGAGGTGGCGGCGGCGGTGGCAGCGGGATGATCGCCGTCATGTCCGGCGCCTTGCGCTGTACGCTGCTCAGGCCGCTGGCCCACTGCCAGACGGCGTAGCCCAGCACGCCCACGACCACCAGCGCAACAACCAGCTTGCCGGCGCGGCGCCGGCGCGCACGGCGTGCGTCATCCTGCGCGCCAGTACCCAGCAGGTCGGCGAATTCATCGCGGGGCGCCGGCGCAGCTTGTTTTTTCGGCTCAGTCACAATGCCTCACCCCGTTATTGCGGCTTGCCGGTCACCAGGCCGACCTGGCTCAGTTCCAGCCGGCGCAACAGATCCAGCACTTCAACCACCTTGGCGTACTGCACCACCTGGTCGCCGCGCACGATGACCGGGAAATCCGGGTTCAGTGCCTTTTCCGTGCGCAGCCTGTCCTCCAGCTCAGGCAGGGTCACCGGGTAGGCATCCAGAAACACCTGGCCGACGTCATTGATGGAAATCGCCTTGGTCTTGGCCTGCGATAGCGACACCGATGAACTGGCCTTGGGCAGGTCCACCTTGATGCCGGACACCTGTGCCGTGGCCGTCAGGATGAAAATCACCAGGACCACCAGCAGGACGTCCACCAGGGGCGTGATATTGATGCCGTCGACCAGCGCGCCGTCGTCGTCATCCTGGGAAGAAGCGGAAGCCATGTCCATTCCTCCTCAGGCAGCCTGCGGCTCAGGGGCGGCAAAGCGCACCTGGCCAGCACCGCTGGTTTCGGCCAGGCGCGTGACGAACTCGTCGACAAAGACACGCATGTCCGCATTGACGTTCCGGTTGCGCGAGGCCAGCCGGTTGTAGCCGAACAAGGCGGGAATGGCGACGAACAGGCCCATGGCCGTTGCCAGCAGCGCAGCCGCCATGCCCGGGGCAATCGCATTGATGTTCACGTCACCGGCCATGGCCGTGCCCAGGAACACCACCATGATGCCCAGCACCGTGCCCAGCAGGCCGATATAGGGGCCGCCGGCAATGGCGTTCGATAATGTCCCCAGCCGTGCCCCCAGTTGCTGGTTTTCACGGGTGCGCGTGGTTTCCATGGATACGCGCACGGACTCGATGGTGGCCGGGGAAATCGCCGACATATCCATGCCCTGGCTGCGGCGCACCCGCAGCTCATTGATCGCCGTTTCATACAGGCGCCAGAGCGACGCATCCTTCAGTTTGGCCGCCAGCGGTTCGTTGTCCGCCATCATTTCCAGGCGGCTGCCGACCTTGGAGAAGGCCTGACGGAAAGCGTCGTTGGCCCGCTCGACGCGGCCCACGCGGCGGCTCTTGGCAATCATGATGATCCACGACTGGATCATCATGAACACAAGCACGGCGATCACGACCCAGGCGTCTATAGGCACGGATTTCACCAGAAAGGCCAGGCCGCCCAGGTTGAAGCCGGACTGCTCTTCGTCCGCACCGTACTGCACCAGGCGCGATTCGCTGCCCTGCGCCGTGGCATCGGCCAGGATCAACGCGGCAGGACGGGCGATTTTCGACAGGCGGATTTCATCCAGCGCACCGACAAACGGCGCATAGGCCGATACAGCCGGTGCCACCAGGCTGCCTTCCGCAGACAAGACTGGCACGGTGGGCACGTCCCCGCCCAACGCGGCGGCCGTGGCCAGCGGCGGCAGGTTCGCGGCCAGCGCCGTGCTCTGGCGGCCATTGACATAGAGCTTGACCTGACCGTCTTCGGCCGTCACGGCCAGATGCTGCCAGGCCCCGGCAGCCAGCGGCTGGCCGGGCTGCGAGCGCTGGCCGTTGACCTCTACGAAAGGGATGCCCTGGCTGCTGCCGATCAGCAGCGAATTGCCGGCGTCGCGGCGTGCATAGATCAATTGTTCGCCAGCAGGCTGGTCGGCCCGCACCCAGGCGCTGAAGGTAAATGCACCGGCTGCCGGAATGGCCAGTGACGGACTCGCGGGCAGCATCAACGGCGCACCGCCGACAAACTGCGCGGCGCGGCCGACCACGCCATCGACCAGGCCTGCGGCCGGGGTCTGTGCATGGTTGCCGTAAGCCGTGGTGTCACGCGCCGGCGCTTCGGCCGGACCGTTGAAATGATAGACCAGCGTGTAGTTGGGGTCGAAACTCAGTTGCCCGTTGGCAGCCGCCGGCGCCGCCGGGTTGCCGTAGTACATCCAGATGTCCTGGCGCTGCGCGCCAGCAACTTCAGGCACGTCCACCCAGACCAGCGCCATACCCAGCAAGGGATCGAAGGTTTCGATCTGGTAATTCAGGACAGTGCGGTCATCGGCAGCCACAAAGCGCAGGTCGGCACCGTTTTCGGCCACGCCATCAAAAATGAAATTGCCCGTATGCAGGCGCACCAGCAATGGCGTGCGGCCGACGTTTTCCGTTATCGCCGCGCCCTGTGGCGTGGTATCCACGGCAATCTGCTTGCGGAATTGCCAGTCTGGCTGCCACCAGGCGCTGGCCACCGCAGGAAGGATACTGGCCAGGCAGGCCAATACCAGCATGATCAAGCGTTGCATGATAGTCGTACTCCGAAATCCGTCATCCGGATGGTTGAATCAAAGAAGCCTAGAAATTGGCCCGCAGGTTGAAATGCAAGCGCGGGTGATATCTGCGAGTCTCGGAGCCGGCATAGAGCGGATAGGCCCAGTCCAGGTTGGCCGACAACCAATCCATGACCTGCATCCGGGTGCCCAGGCCGACGCTGCCCAGGTGGAAAATGCGCTGCTGTTCAGGCAACGGGTCGCGCAGGCGCAGCCCGGCCCACTCGGCAAACACATGCCAGCGCCAATCAGTGACGGCGTTGCCCAGCCAAGCGCCCAGCGACGGCGTGCGCAATTCCATGGAACCCAGCAAGCCTTCATCCGCACTGGCTTCCGCCGCAAGATAGCCGCGCACACTGTTGGCACCGCCGGCAGAGAACTGCTCGTTGGACACCAGGGCCCCGGAAGCCACCTGGAAGCTGCCACGCAGATACAGCTGCCAATCGCGTCCCAGGCCCTGGTTGTGCGTCATATCCCCCTTGAAAACAGCGAAGCTCGGGCTGGCGAGATAGCGCTTGTAGTCAAAGTCGCGCCAATCGCTGTTCAGGCCGAACATGGAACGCGTGGCGGTCACCAGGCTGAGCCCCAGCGTGCTCTGCGCGCTGTCCGCATAGCGGTAGCCGTTATAGGAAAGCGTGATAGGTACGTAGGTCAGCGGCACCGTGTCGTCCACATTGCCGAAACGCACGGTTTCGTCGAAATCCTTGTAGTCGGCCCCGATTCCCAGCGAGTGATGCCAATCTCCCTGGCCTGGCACGGTATAGGTAGCGGCAACGCCAAAGGAGTGGCCCTTGCCCAGCACGTTGGTGCCGCCCACCGTGGCGACCTTGCTGTCGGAGCTGTAGCCCGCCACCTGCAAGCTCCAGTCACGCGACAGCGGCAGGGAGTAAGAGCCCGAAAAAACCTTGAGCTTGCTGATTTCCTGGGGAGCCGTGAAGAAGCTCAGGGACACGGAATGCCCGCGCTGCCACAGGTTGTCATGCCCCACGCTGAGCACCGCCCGCAACTTGCGGGTATCGGCACTGTAGTCATTGTTCAGGCCGGCACTGACATACCAGGGGCGCTTGTCTTCGACTTGCAGGTCGACATCCATGGTGCCGGGTATCCGGCCTTCCCGTACCAGCGGCAGCACCTGGCGGCTGGCCGTCTGGTTAAGTTCAGTCAGCTGGGCCTGCGCCGCATTGAAATCGGGCACCTCGCCTTCACGCAGCGCCGGCACTTCGTCACGTATCGCCAACGGTGAATAATGCCTGGCGCCCACTACCTTCAGGCGCCCGACTCGGGTTTCGGCAACCTGCAGGATGACCACGCCGCCCTGAACGGATTGCTCGGGCAGGTCCACATACACAGACTGGTAGCCGTGCTCGTGATAGACCGTCTGCAGCGCATCGCGTGCCGCCTCGATATCTTCCAGCGTGCGTTGCGGCCCCATATGCGGATAGACGGCCGCTTCGATGGTCTTGTTATCGAGCACCGTATTGCCGCGCACGATGAATTCGTTGATATTGACGCGCCGGACGTCATCCCCGGCAGGCGCCGCATCCTGCGCTTGCGCGGCCATATGCACGCCCAGCAGCAGCATGACGGCACAGGCCCCCCGCTGGCACGCCGAAAAGCCGGTAATGTTGGAGTGATGCATGGAAAAGCACTCGTCCTCGTGAAATAGCCCTCCATGCGCGATTCGCATGGGTTTGGCTACTAGACGTTCCAGCACCGTCGAACCGATGCAATGTCATAAAAAATTCATCAGGCGCGCCTGGCTCCACGGGCACACTTTCCCTACTTTCCCCTCTTCGCCCATTGCTTGCCGCCTGCGGTGTCCCCGGAACCCCCGCAGACCAGGAGCCCCGCCATGCCCGTTCGCCGGCTACCCTGCTTTCCCTTTTCCCCCAGCCATGACGCCTGGCTGCGCCTGGCCGCCAGTGTGCCCTTGGCCTGGCTGCTGGCCGCCACGCTGCCGGTTGCCGCGGCCCAGCCCAGCGCGGACGACACCGCCACGCCCGCCACAGCCAGCGAATCCAGGGCCTGTGTGGAGGTTGAGGTCGATGGCTATCGCGGGTTGTCATATGACTGCCTGAGCCAGCAGATGACCCCGCCCCCCTCCAACCAGCCCCCCGCCGCGGACACTACGCCGTCGGAAGCGCCGCTGCGGCAAGCGCCCAATCAGATCGGCATTCCCACGCCGGCCACGCTGAGCAACCGCATGGGCAACCAGCTCGGTCATTCCGCCACGCCCCAGCGCCCGCCACGCTCGCCCGACGCCCGCTGACAGACAACCAGGGCCCCTGCGGAAACGGCAAGCGGGCTGCCAGCCTCGCAGAGCAGTGCGTGAAACACACTGCTAATGTGCAAAACATCAACTTTTCGTCATCCATCGGCACTCCTACACTTGCTCCATCAAGAATCAACGAGCGAATGAGAAAGTGTCTCAGCAATTGGCTTCACCGGCTTCCGCCAGCCCGCGCCTTGCCCGCCCGGTCCAATGGCTGGACCGCTGCGCCGGACAGTTCTGGCTTTTCACCCCGCGCAACGGCTATATCCTGCGGTCCATCCTGGCCGCAGCCCTGGCATTGGTGGTGGCCTATCTGCTGGACCTGGAAATGCCCTATTCCGCGGCATCCACGGTCCTGCTGGTGATCAATCCAGTCCAGGGCGCCGTGATCGGCAAAGGCGCCTGGCGCATCATCGGTACGATTGCCGGCATGCTGGTCGCATTCATCCTGATGTCCGTGGCCGGCCAGATGCCCCTGCTTTTCCTGCTCGGTTTCGGATGCTGGCTCGGGCTTTGCGTCGCCGGCATGACCTTGCTGCGGCACTTCCGCGCCTCCGGCGTCGTGGTCGCGGGCTACACCATCGGCCTGGCCACCTACGGCGCCATGGGGCACCCTGAAGCGACGTTCGAGCATGTCATGGGACGGGGTTCGACCGTCGTTATCGGCGTCATGTGCCTGGGCCTGGTCACGGCCTTGATGAGCCGGCGCAGCGTGCGCGGCCGCCTGGCAGCACTGTATGCAAAACTGGCTGGCAACGCCGCTGGCGCCATTGCCAGCCAGCACGGTGACGCCACGGCTGCGGCGACGCGCCGCCTCGGGGTCCTGGGCGACATTTATGCGCTGGACGACCTGCTCGCCGTAGGCAAGGCCGAATCCGAAGAACTGGCCCAGCGCGCAGCCGGTGTACGCCATGGCATGGCCTCGCTGTTCGGCGCGCTGGCCGGCGGCGCCATGCCGCTGGCTGCCGACAGCGCCAGCGCCAAGGCTGTGCAGCGCCTGCAGGCGCCGCTGCAACAAGCCTGGGAACAGGCAGCCGCACGGCTGGAACAAGGTGCAGAAGGCGCCGGCGCGGCGCGTACACTGCTGCTGCAGGCACGACGCCAGTTCATTTCGGCGCTGCAGGACACAGACCTGCACCACCCGGCCCAGGAAGCCGCGCTGCTTATCGCCGCAGACCGCCTGCTCGAACAGCTTGATGCCTACCTGGGGGCGCTGGCCGGGCTTTCCGCGCTGTCCAGCCGCCCCGTGCAGGGCCGCCTCGCTCCCGTGCGCTTTCATCGCGACTGGGGTGGCGCGTTGCGCAACGGCGTACGCTCCATGCTTGCCATCGTTCTGGCGGGATTGTTCTGGCTACAGACCGGCTGGAGCTACGGCGACATGATGCTGCTGGTACTGGCCCCCTACTGCGCCCTGCTGGCCACGGCAGGCAATCCGGCAGCGGGTGCCTGGCAATTCGTCAAAGGCACGATCTGGGCCGTGCCTGCCGCATTTGTCTGTTCCTTCCTGATCTTCCCCCTTCTCGACGGATTGCCCCTGTTGCTGCTGACGCTGGCGCTGTTCTGGCTGCCCGGCATCCACGCAACCAGCGTGCCCCATCGCGCGCTCGCAGGGCTGGCCTATCTGGTGGCTTTCAATACCCTGGCTGCAGCCGGCAACCCCATGCACTACGGCCTGCTCGACTTCCTGAATTTCTCGGCCGCCTGGATACTTGCAACCCTGTTCGTCGTCCTGGTGTTCCAGCTCATCCTGCCGCGCAATCCAGCGCGGGACCAGATCCGCCTGCGCCATGCGATCCGGGACGACAGCCTGGCGCTATTGCGCGGCCGGGGTGCGATGGCACAAGCCTGGCAACAACGCCAGCAGCATCGTATCGCCCAGCTTGGCGCCCAACTGAAAGGACACCCCGAGCTCATGCTGCAGGCCGTCAGCGATGCCATCGCCGCCCTGCATACCGGGCGTGAAGTACTGCGCATCCGGCACCAGCTGCGGCATGCCGCCCTGCCAGCCACCGCTCGCAAACAAGTCCATAACGGCTTGGCAAAGATGGCCCGTACCGCCAGAAGCGCACGCCACCCCTCCCGCTGCGCCATCCATGCGCGCCGTTGCGCCCGCCAGCTCGCCGCACTGCTGGCGCATTGCCCGGTCACGGCCCGCCGTGATGTGCAGCGCGCCCTGGCGGCCTTCACCGACATGGACGCGCTATTGCGCCGCCATGCCGCCTACTTCGACACGACGTCATGACCTGGAGCCACTCATGCTGAGTGAATTCGCCCTGGCCGGTATCTACATGCCGCCCTTTTTCTTCTATGCCTGCGTGACCATCCCGGTCTATCTCATCATGCGCTCCCTGCTGGCCCGCAGCGGCCTGCTGCGGCGCGTCTGGCACCCTGCACTATTCGAATTCGCCGTCTCCCTGATCCTGCTCGCCGCACTGATCCTCTATCTCTGACCGCCCCGCTTTTCCGAGCTGTTGAACCATGATGAAACCCCTGTTCCGCAATCTCTCGCGCATTCTTCTGACCCTGGCCATCCTGGTGGCGGCAGCCTTTCTGGTGCGCGCCCTCTGGCAAACCTATGTACTGGCGCCCTGGACCCGGGATGGCCGGGTCAGCGCCCATGTCGTGCAAAGCGCGCCCGAAGTCTCGGGCACGGTCGTCGAGGTCGCCGTCCGCGACAACCAGTATGTCCGGCAGGGAGAAGTGCTGTATCGCATCTCCCCGCAACGCTTCGAGCTGGCCGTGGAAGAAGCCCGCGCCAGGCTGGCTGCGGCCGAAGAAACCCTGCGCCAGCGCCTGGACGAGTCGCGGCGCCGCCATGGCCTGGACGATATCCTCCCGCGCGAGGACATCCAGCGCGCCGGACGCTCCGTCGCCATTGCCCGCACCCAGGTACGCCAGGCCCAGGCCAGCCTTGAAGTCGCCGAACTGGATCTGGCGCGCAGCGTCATAACGGCGCCAGTGGAAGGCTATATCACGCACCTGCGTCTGCAGGCCGGAGATTACGCGGTCTCGGGGCAGCCGAACCTCACCCTGCTGGACGCCAACAGCTTCTGGGTCACGGGATACTTCGAGGAAACCAAGCTGCCCAGCATCCGCAGCGGCGCCACCGCCCGCATCCGGCTGATGGGGCACGACGAAGAGATCGAGGGCCATGTCGAATCCATAGGCCGCGGCATTGCCGACGAAAACGATGTGCCGGATTCCCATGGCCTGCCTGCCGTGAATCCGACCTTCAGCTGGGTGCGCCTGGCCCAGCGCATTCCCGTGCGCATCGCGCTCGACAAGGTTCCGGAACACATTGTTCTTGCCGCCGGCATGACCTGCAGCGTGGCCGTTGACGAACCTGGTGCAGGCCCGAGCGCCCATGGCAGGCTTGCTTCCTGGCTGAGCACCATCCTGTAAGGAGCACGACGTGAAACACCTGTCCCTGCCCCGCCGCACCCGTTTCCTGGGCCTGCTGCCAGCCGCCACCCTGGCCGCCTGCGCAGCAGTTGGCCCGGATTACCAGCCCTATGTCCCGCCTCACCCCCAGACATGGTCGGCCGCCACCGCCACAACGGAGGATGCATCAACGCTGCAGCGCTGGTGGCAATCTTTCGAAGATCCGGTGCTCGATACGCTGGTTCGGCTGGCGCTGCGCCACAACCAGGACCTGGCCATGGCGCGCGAGCGCCTGGTTCAAGCCCGTGCGGAACGCGATCAGGTCGCGGCCGGACTGCTGCCATCCATCGGCGCCGGTGCGGACGCCACGGCCCAACGCTCGGCCACCGCGCTGGATTATCCGCCCGGCATCGGCGAATCCCGCGCCTATCGCCTGGGGCTGGATGCCAGTTGGGAAATCGACATCTTTGGCGGGCGCCGGCGCGCACTCGAATCCGCCGACGCCTATGCCGATGCCGTCAGCGAAGACAGCCACGCGGTGCTGCAAAGCCTGCTGGCGGAGCTGGCCAACGCCTATGCCACGCTGCGCGCCACCGAAGCGCGGCAGCACATCGCCCACGCCCATGTCGCCACGCTGGCAGAAACCGAAACCCTGACCGAACGCTTGCTGGAACATGGGCTGGCGACAGGCCATGAAGTCTCGCAAGCCCGCGCCGAGCGTGAATTGGGTGAAGCCAGGCTGCCGGCGCTGCAGGCAGACGCCACCCGCCTGCGCCATGCCATTGCGGTACTGGCCGGCGGCTACCCGGCGGCGCTTGATGACCTGCTCGCCCCGGATGCCGCGCCTGCCTCCCAACCGCAGGCACCGCACCTGCCTGCCATACTGCCGTCAGAGATGCTGCGCCAACGCCCGGATATCCGCGCAGCGGAACGGCGGCTGGCAGCTGCCACGGCAGATATTGGCGTTGCCACGGCGGAACGCTTCCCGCGTTTTGTCATTCCACTGGGCCTGGATACGACGGCCAGCCTGGTGCACCAGCTGTTTTCCCACGCCAGCCTGGCATGGTCGGCTGACGCGACGCGTCTCAAGCGCCCCGGCTGCGCTTGAGACGTTCGATCAATAAGGGGTCATAGGCCGGCGAACGTACCCGGCGGCGATCGGCTTGTGCTTCGGCCAGCGGCGCTTCCAACTGCACCATACTGTCGGGCGCCTCCAGCGCCAGGCGCTGGTAGATCAGCGTACCCTCGCGTTTCCAGGCGATATCCTGCTCGGAAAGCTGGCGCACCACCCGCGCAGGCGAACCAAGCGCCAGGTGCCCGTCCGGGATTTCCATGCCGGCCTTGACGAAAGCCATGGCACCGACGATGGCATTGGCGCCTATTACCGCACGGTCCATGACCACCGAATTCATGCCTACCATGGCATTGCGCCCCACGGTGCAGCCGTGCAGGATGGCACCATGGCCGATATGCCCCTCCTCCGCCACGATGACGTCGGCATCGGGAAAACTATGGGCCACACAGTTGTCCTGGATGTTGGAACCAGCCTCCAGAACAATGCGGCCAAAGTCGCCGCGCAACACCGCGCCCGGCCCGACATAGCAGGCAGGCCCGATGATGACGTCGCCAATGAGCGTGGCCGACGGATGCAGCCACGCGCTCGGGTGCGCCACCGGCACCACGCCATCGAAAGAAAATATCTGTGCCATGGCTGCGTTCCGCCTTATTGCCAGGTCTTGGCGACCATGGTCAGGACGTCATACTGGGCAACCAGCTTGCCGTCCTGATTGGTCACGATGCAATCCCAGCGAACTTCGCCATGTTCGGCGCTGCTGCGCGGGTTGATCTCCTTGCAGGTCAAGCGCACGCCCAGCGTATCGCCCGCGTATACCGGCGTCAGGAAGCGCAGGTTGTCCACGCCATAATTGGCCAGGACGGGGCCCGGCGCCGGGTCCACGAACAAGCCGGCAGCGAAGGAAACGATGAGATAGCCGTGGGCGACACGGCCATCGAAGAAGGGGTTGGCCTTGGCTGCCGCTTCGTCCATGTGCGCGTAGAAGGTATCACCGGTGAAATTGGCAAAGTGCTCGATGTCATCCAGCGTGACCGTGCGCTTGGCCGTCACCAGTTGATCGCCGATCTGCAGTTCCGCCAGCGACTTGCGGAACGGATGGCGGCCGTCGTTCTGCGCCGGTGCGCCGTCAAGCCAGCGTCCGGTCACGGCAGCCAGCAACGCCGGCGCACCCTGTACGCCGGTGCGCTGCATGTAGTGCATGACGCTGCGCAGGCCGCCCAGTTCCTCGCCGCCGCCCGCGCGGCCCGGTCCGCCGTGCACCACGCCAGGCACGGGCGAACCGTGGCCAGTGGAGCTGCGCGCGCTGGCACGGTTGCCGATCATGACCCGGCCATGGTACGGGGCGATGCCCAGCACCACGGTCTCGGCCACGGCGGCATCATTGGTGAAGAGCGAGGCCACCAGGCTGCCCTGGCCACGGCGCACCAATTCAATGGCTTCATCCAGCGTGTCATAAGGCATGATGGTGCTGACAGGTCCGAACGCCTCGACTTCGTGCACCTTGCGGGCAGCCAGCGGCTGTTCGCACAGCAGAACCACCGGTGCATAGAAAGCGCTGCCAACCGTATCGGCCTGTGCGGCATCGCCCACGACGACGCGAGCCTCGGCCAGCAGTTCCTGCACGCGTTCCTGTACCTCGACGCGCTGATCGGGGCTGGCCAGCGGGCCCATGGTGACGCCTTCGGTCGTAGGATTGCCCACCACAACCTTGGCCAGCGCGGCACGCAAGGCCTCGACCACGGCTTCGGTATGGGCGCGCGGCACGATCACGCGACGGATGGCCGTGCACTTCTGCCCGGCCTTGGTGGTCATTTCGTTGACGACTTCGCGCACGAACAGCTTGAACTCTTCCGAATCCGGTCCGGCATCGGTCCCCAGCACGGAGGCATTCAGGCTGTCGGCCTCCATGTTGAAACGCACCGAATTGGCCACGATGGCGCGGCCGGTCTTGAGTTTGTGCCCGGTTGCCGCCGAACCGGTGAATGTCACGACGTCCTGGCCGGCAACATGGTCCAGCAGATCGCCGGTGCTGCCGCAGATCAGTTGCAATGCGCCTTCGGGCAGCAGGCCCGTATCGAGGATGCGGCGCACCATCAGCTCGGTCAGATAGGCCGTCTGGCTGGCGGGTTTCACAATGGCCGGCATCCCTGCCAGCCAGGTCGGAGCCAGTTTTTCCAGCATGCCCCAGCACGGGAAGTTGAACGCGTTGATATGCACCGCCACGCCTTGCAGCGGCGAGAGAATATGCTGCGCGCTGAAACTGCCATCCTTGGACAGACGCTCTACCGTGCCATCAACCAGTACGCGAGTGTTGGGCAATTCACGACGACCCTTGGAGGCGTAGGACAGCAGGGTGCCAATACCGCCTTCGATGTCCACCCAGCTATCCACGCGCGTCGCGCCGGTACGCGAGGAAAGCGCATAGAGTTCTTCCTTCACTTCCAGCAACGCCAGGCCGATGGCCTTGATCATGCTGGCGCGCTCGTGGAAGGTCATGCCGCGCAGTGCCGCGCCACCCGCCTTGCGGCCATGCGCCAGGATGGCCTGGTAATCAAGGCCAGTGGCGTCGATCACGGCAACCGGTTCGCCGGTCGAGGCATCCAGCAGAGTCTGGCCCGTACCGGTGCCGGCGGTCCACTTGCCGCAGACATAGCTTTCCAGCCGGCGCGGGGAGTGAGTAGATGTGCTCATGAAGCTTTCCTTCTTAATCCTGTTACAGGAAAAGCACAGGCAGCCAACGGCTGCCCATGCCTTGTCAGTATGTGTCGTCGCCACGCAACCGGAGCAGGCCCATGGGCGGCCAGCCCCGTCGCATGGCTCGGCCCGTGGCTACAGTTCCAGCGCCGCCAGGCATTCGTCCAGCCGCTGCTCCCAGCGCGTGAGCAGGACTTCGTTAGGCTCGTGGCGCAGCCCGAAACGGGCCAGGGTGTCATAGCGCGCCGAACCGGCGTGGCCAAAGGTGGCAGCCACCCGCGGGCGCCAGTAGGCGATGGATGCCAAGGCATCGGCCCGGCCTTCGGGGTCGGCCACGATGCGTTCCAGGCCTTCCAGGCCCAGTTCCGCATGGCGCCGCTCACGCGGCTCGATGTCACGGAAGACCTCGGCCAGCGGGCCGTAGGACACGCGCGTAAATTCCTCGAACTGGATGCCGGCCGCCAGGCCTTGCAGCACGTTCATGACCACGGCATCGGTCCAGCCGGTGAAGGGGTAGTGGAACACCGACAGGCGCATATCGGCGCCATGGCGCGTCGTGCCGAGATCGGCGTCGCGCGCCACGCGCGCCGCCCAGTCATGCTGGCGCTGGTAGCGTTCGACATCGGTGCCGAAGGTCTGCATGACGTTAAGCACGCGTTCGGCGTGGTCTGCCTTTTCCAGCGTGATGCGGCTAGCGGCGATGCGTTCGCGGATGCCGGGCGCGTAGTTGATCGACGCGGCAAAGCCTGCCGATGCCGCCAGTTCGCTATCCACGAAAGAGGACATCAGCCGCATCAGCTCGCCGCGGTAGCGCGGCGGCGCATTGCCTGGCGACGTCAGGACACCGCCCTGCGCCAGGTAGTCTTCGATATTCATGGTTTCGGACATGGATTGTCTCCTCCCGCCGCTCATTTATTCATCGAAACTGACGACCACACGGTCGCTCAGCGGGAAGCCCTGGCAGCTCAGCACATAGCCCTGTTCGACTTCGTAGTCTTCCAGCGCATGGTTGATCGCCATTTCGACTTCACCTTCCAGCACCTTGCACTTGCAGGTGGAGCAAACCCCCGCCTTGCAGGCATAAGGCGCATCCATGCTGTTTTCCAGCGCCGCATCCAGGATGCTCTGGCCCTGCTTGGGGAAGTTGAAGCTGCGCACCACGCCATCCAGCGTGACTGTGGCGTCGCATACACCGACATTGGCGGTCGCCGCAGCCGAATTTTCCTTGCGGCGCGCCTTGCCCGGCTGGGCCGAGGCGAACAATTCGAACTTGATGCGTTCCTTGGGCATGCCGTTGCCCGCCAACGCATCGGCGATAGCCAGCATCATGGGCTCCGGACCACAGATGAACGCAGTATGCACCGACTTCAGGTCGATCCAGCGACGGAACAGTTCGTCGCATTTCTGGCGGTCCAGGTGACCGGTGAACAGGTCGATTTCCTGGCCTTCGCTGTTGAACACGTGAATGACTGAGAACCGGCCCAGGTATTCATTCTTGAGGTCTTCGAGTTCCTCGCGGAACATCACCGTGCTGATCTGGCGATTGGCATAGACCAGCGTGAAGCTGGACTTGGGTTCACGCGCCAGCGTGCTCTTGATGATGGACAGCACCGGCGTGATGCCGCTGCCGCCTGCAAAACCCAGGTAATGGCGGGC
This sequence comes from Kerstersia gyiorum, assembly GCF_048595715.1. Lineage (NCBI taxonomy): Bacteria > Pseudomonadati > Pseudomonadota > Betaproteobacteria > Burkholderiales > Alcaligenaceae > Kerstersia > Kerstersia gyiorum. The sequence goes on along the minus strand of NZ_CP169556.1, from coordinate 898,297 downwards.
ATTGTCGGGTTCGAGCGGAATATGAAAGCTGCCCATCGGCGGCATGGCTTCCAGGACTTCGCCCGGCTTGAGCTCGGTATTGGCCCAGCTGGAGAATGCCCCGCCATCCACGCGCTTGATGCCGACGCGCAAGGCGCCTTCATCCAGCCCGGAACAGATGGAATAGGAGCGGCGCAACTCATCGCCGTCGAATGCGCGACGGAAGGTCAGATACTGGCCCGGAATGAAATTGAACAGTTCGCCGTCTTCCGCGCGCGGCTTGAGCGTCACGACGACGGCGTCACGCGTTTCGCGGCGCACGTCGACAACTTGCAAGGGGTGAAAGCGTGCCATGGTCTCCTCGCTGGCTAGGCTTCTCTATGCATTTGGTTCAAATGCACTTGAAATAATCAAAAGGCTCCAGGCAATCCAGGCAGCGGTAGCTGGCCTTGCATGGTGTGGAGCCGAACTGGCTGACCCTGGCGGTGTGTTTGGAACCACAGTGCGGACAGGTAACGGACGGGCCGTTTTCCTGGCGCAGCCAGATCCGCTTGCCCGCGCCGGCCGCAGCCGCATCGCCGGCCTCTTCCACCGGCGGCGCGATGCCATAGCCACGCAGGCTTTCCCTGGCCTTGTCACTCATCCAGTCGGATGTCCAGGGAGGCGAGAGCTGGCGCTCCAGACGCAGGTCAGTCACGCCATGGGCCCGCAGCGCCGCTTCGATATCTTCATTGATGACGGTCGTGGCCGGGCAACCCGAGTAGGTCGGTGTCACCACCACCACCAGGGTCTCCCCGTCGTAGCGGACGTCGCGGATGATGCCCAGATCCACCAGTGAAATCACGGGAATCTCGGGATCAGGCACGCCTTCCAGCCACTGCCATACCTGCTCGATTTCGGGACGCGACAGGATATCCATGGCGCGCTCCGCTACCAGGTGCAGCCGGGGTAGGCGCGTTGCAGGAACTGCATTTCCGCCAGGATGAAGCCCAGGTGTTCGGTGTGGCGCCCCTGCTTGCCGCCACGGTGGGCATAGGTACTGTCCGGCACCTTCAGCGTGGCCTGCTCCATCACGTCGCGCACGGTCTGCATCCAGGCGTCGCGCAGCGATGCAGGCGCCGGCGCAATGCCGGCCTGCGCCACTTCGTCATCACAGGCATCGCCCAGGAACATTTCCCCGGTGTACGACCACAGGTCATCCAGCGCGGTCTGCATGCGTTTGTGGCTTTCGGCCGTGCCATCGCCCAGGCGGATCACCATTTCACTGGTACGGTCCAGGTGATAGCTGACTTCCTTGATGGCCTTGCCAGCAATTTCCGCGACGCGCGCATCACTGGATTCCAGCAGGGCTTCGAGTTGCAGGATGTGCCAGGCATCGAACAGGAACTGGCGCATCAGCGTATGTGCGTAGTCACCGTTGGGTTGTTCGACCAGCAGCAGGTTGCGGAATGCCACGGCGTCGCGCAGGTAGGCAAGATCGTCTGCAGTCCGTCCTTCGTCTTCGACTTCAGCAGCCAGTCCCAGCCAGAACTGCGTCTGCCCGATCAGGTCCAGCGCCACGTTGGCCATGGCGATGTCTTCTTCCAGGACGGGCGAATGTCCGCACCATTCCGAAATGCGGTGCCCGAGAATCAGCGTGCTATCGCCCATGCGCAGCAGGAATTCGCGCAGCGCCTGGGTCGAGGCTTGTTGGACGATGGTAGTCATTACATGTGCCCCACTTCTTCAGGAATTTTGAAAAAGGTCGGGTGACGATAGACCTTGGAGTTGGACGGTTCGAACAGCGGGCCCTTCTTGGAAGGAACGCTGGCGACGATGTCGTCCGACTTCACTGCCCAGATGCTGACGCCCTCATTGCGGCGCGTATAGACATCGCGGGCGTTGTTGATCGCCATCTCGGCGTCCGGCGCATGCAGGCTGCCGACGTGACGATGGTTCAGGCCGTGCTGGCCACGGATGAAGATTTCCCACAGGGGCCATTCTTGCGACATGATGATTTGCTCCAAATAGTTTTTTCGATGTATCCGGGGCTGGCGCGTCAGGCGGCCAGCTTGCGCAGGCGTTGCTTGTCGGCATGCGCAGCCAGGCCCTCGCGGAACCAGGCGCCGTCTTCCCATGCCTTGACGCGCGCGCCCAGGCGTTCGCGGTTGCACGGGCCGTTGCCGGCGAGCACTTCGAAAAACTCATTCCAATCGGGCTCGGAGAAGTCATGCGCACCGCGCTCTTCGTTCCAGACCAGGTTCTCGTCCGGAATGGTCAGGCCCAGGTACTTGGCCTGCGGCACGGTCTGGTCAACGAATTTCTGGCGCAGCTCATCGTTGGTATTGATCTTGATCTTCCAGGCCATGGATTGCGCCGAGTGGACCGAATCCTTGTCGGACGGCCCGAACATCATCAACGCCGGGTACCAGAAGCGGTTCAGCGCATCCTGGGCCATGGCTTTCTGTTCGGGGCTGCCGGCGCACATCTTCATCATGATGTCGTAGCCCTGACGCTGGTGGAAGCTTTCTTCCTTGCAGATGCGGATCATGGCGCGGCTGTACGGGCCATAGGACGTGCGTTGCAGCGGCACCTGGTTCATGATGGCGGCGCCGTCAACCAGCCAGCCCACTGCGCCGATGTCGGCCCAGTTCAGCGTCGGGTAGTTGAAGATGGAGGAATACTTCATCTTGCCCGCGTGCAGCAGCTCGACCAGTTCGTCGCGGCTGACACCGAGCGTTTCGGCCGCACAGTACAGGTACAGGCCATGGCCGGCCTCATCCTGCACCTTGGCCAGCAGGATGGCCTTGCGCTCCAGCGTGGGCGCACGCGTGATCCAGTTGCCTTCAGGCAGCTGGCCCACCACTTCCGAGTGGGCGTGCTGGCCAACCTGGCGGATCAAAGTCTTGCGATAGGCTTCGGGCATCCATTCCTTGGGCTCGATTTTTTCGCCACGCTCGATGCGCGCCATGAACTCGCGTTCCTGTTCCGACATTTCTTCGACGCTGCGCACGCGATCGCTGTCGGTCTTAATCATTTGTGCATACATGGTCTGGCCTCCGTACCTTGATAGGCTTTAATTAAGGGGCTTTCAAACACGCTCGATAATCATCGCGATACCCTGCCCCACGCCGATGCACATGGTGCACAGCGCATAGCGGCCGCCCTGGCGGCGCAGCTGGTAGGCAGCGGTGGTCGCCAGGCGAGCGCCGCTCATGCCGAGCGGATGGCCGATGGCAATCGCGCCGCCGTTCGGGTTGACGTGCCCGGCGTCATCGGGCAAGCCCAGCTGACGCAGCACGGCCAATGCCTGGGAAGCAAAGGCTTCATTCAGTTCGATCAGGTCCATGTCCTTGATGGACAGGCCGGCGCGCTGCAGCACGCGGCGGCTGGCCTCTACCGGGCCAATACCCATGACGCGGGGCTCGACACCCGCGGCCGCCATGGCAACCACACGCGCCAGCGGGCGCATGCCCTGCTGTTGCGCTGCCGCCTCGGAGGCGATGACCAATGCACAGGCGCCGTCGTTCACGCCCGAGGCGTTGCCTGCGGTGACGGTCAGGCCGGCGCCATTGACGCCCTTGAGGCGCGCAAGCTGTTCCAGGCTGGTGCCGGGACGCGGATGCTCATCGCGCTCGACGATGATGGCGTCGCCCTTTTTCTGCGGAATGGTGACCGGTACGATTTCTTCGGCAAAGATGCCGGCTTCGTTGGCCGCGGTCCAGCGGGCCTGGCTGCGCACGGCAAAGGCATCCTGGTCATCACGGCTGATGCCGAAGTCTGCCGCGACGTTATCCGCCGTTTGCGGCATGGTATCGACGCCGAACTCGGCCTTCATTTTCGGGTTGACGAAGCGCCAGCCGATGGTGGTGTCATAGACAGCATTGGCACGGGAGAAGGCGCTTTCGGCTTTGGGCATGACGAAGGGCGCGCGGCTCATGCTTTCAACGCCGCCAGCAACGACGAAGTCGCAATCGCCGGCACGGATGGAGCGCGCGGCCAGGCCGACCGCATCCAGACCGGAGCCACACAGGCGGTTCACGGTGGTGGCCGGAACGCCGATAGGCATGCCCGACAGCAGGACGGCCATGCGAGCGACGTTGCGGTTGTCTTCGCCTGCCTGGTTGGCACAGCCGAAGATGAGGTCGTCAACTTTGGACCAGTCGGCATTCGGGTGGCGTTGCATGAGCGCCGCCAGCGGTACGGCGGCCAGATCATCGGCGCGGACCGAGGACAGGGCGCCGCCATAGCGCCCAACGGGCGTGCGTACGGCATCACAGATAAAAGCTTCCGTCATGGATTCCTTCTCCCTGGTTGGCCGGAGCAGCCATTCGCTGACCGACCGGACGGTTATAGTATTCTCTATGTGCTATTAAGCACCGAAAAGCATCACAATTCAATAGGGGTTTCCGATTAATTTGTAATGTTTCAGTATGATGAAGCTGTTGTGGATGTGGTGTTTACGGGAGAGGCGCTGGTTGGCTGGTACAGGTGACCGAGGCAAGGCGTAGTGGGTCATCGGGGACAGGCGGCAGATCGCAAGCGCACATGGTCATGCCAGAACTGATATAGGGACAAGTGCCATAGGTGCAAGTGCCCAGCCTGACTGTGAGTTTTTCAGCCCGCTTGCGCATGGACGCGGTACGCTATCGCTATCCTCCCATCCAGGTCGTGCAGCTACACAACCCGAATATTCTGCCCGCTGACGTTTCCAGCAAACAGATTATTCTGGATATCCTGGCCAAAGATGCCTGCGGCAGCTTCTTCAATGTCGAAATGCAATTGCGGCATTACCCCCCAATGGCCGCAGCGCAATCTGTTCTATCTCGCCCGCATGCTGTCCGACCAGCTCGACACCGGGCAGGAATATCAAGCACTTAAGCCTGTCGTCAGCATCAGCCTGCTGGGCCATGACCTCTACCTCGACTACCCCGCACAGGCCGACTGGCACTTCACGCTACGCGACTCGCAACGTCCGGCCGTGCAGTTGCAGCCCGGTTTGGGACAGGCCATGCAGGTCCATATAATCGAACTCACCAAGGCAGAAACGCTGCATGCCTTTCCCCCAGCACTCTCTGCCTGGATCGCCTGCCTCCAGGCTGGCGGTGCACGGCAAAACAGGCAAGCGAGCAAAGCGTGGTGGCCTGGTTAAGCCAGACGCCATGGCAGGCCCAGGTAGGCATGGACATGGTCTTGCGCCAGCCGTGTCGTCAACCTTCAGCCTGGCGGCGCCGATATCCCTATCGCGCGCTTGCATGCTGCCCAGCCGGTTACTGCATCTGCCGCAGCTGCAAACTACGTTGCCTGACGGTCTGGCCCGCCTCCGGCAAGGCACCATCGCCATCAATAAAATGATTGGCGATGAAGCGCTCCGCAGGCCGCGATAAGGCCAGATAGAGGGTAGCAAATAACCGCCGGGCTTCGTGGCCGGCCCAGTCTGACGGCAAGGCTTGCACCGGCAGGCGCGGTGCGCGCAGGGCAATGCCCCGGTATTGATGCACCAGTAGCAGGCGCAAGGTCAACGCCATGGCGGGCTCGACGCTAGCGGCAATTTCCTGCACTGGGGAAAAACGCTCGATGAAAGCGCTGAATGCATCGGCATAACTCTGGAAATCCCAGTATTCCGTTGCAAACTGGCGCATGGCTGCCCCACCCTGCACGACACTGGCATCCCATACCAAGGCATCGTCCGTCAGTTCCGGCGCGCCGTCCGGCCCGATCGCCAGGCGTGGGTTGAGCGCGGCATAACCCAGCCGCTTAAGCCTGCGCATGGTAGCGTCCGGGTCGTTCCCCCCCAGATAAATCAGCCGCCATTGGCTGGCGTCGTGGGGTTCATAAAGAATGCTGGCAGCGTAGGCAAATTCCGCACGGGCTTCCGCCGTCAGACGATAGAAGCTGCGCCGACCCACCCGTTCCCCTTCCAGTTGCCCGGCTGCGACCAGGCGCGACACTGCCGTACGCACCAGGCTTTCGCTGATACCCACGGCAGCGCAGGCTTCGATCAGGTTGCCCATCCAAAGCACGCCGCCACGCGGCTCCACGACGTCGCCATAGATGGTGACAATGAAGCCCGCCCCCTTGGGAGGACTGGCAGCCAACAGACGTTGCACCAAGGTTTCCGGCAGGGAACGGGCGGCAGCCTGCAAGGCAGGCTGGCCAGTTTCAGAGTGGGGATTCGCGTTGCTCACGGGCCTGGTATGACGAATGCTGGAAAATGTCCGACACTCAGAATGTACCAGTTTCTGCCGCTTGCTCCAGCTTGCGGCACGGTTCAGGCGCCAACCCGGCTGCCGCCAGCTCGCGCAGGCGTGCCACCACCTCCTTCAATCCCCGCGCCTCGGCATCATGCAGCAGGCCGCCGCGCCAGCGCGGGAAGCCATAGCCGTGGACTTCAACCAAGTCGACATCCACGGCACGCCGGGCGATGCCTTCTTCCAGGATCAACGCCGCTTCATTCACCATGGGCAACACAATGCTGTCGATGATTTCCGCTTCGCTCCAAGCACGCTGAGGCACACCGGCAGCCGCCTCGGCGATCACCTTGGCTACCGTGTCGGACGGCAAGGGACGGCGCTCGCCCGGCACGTAGTCATACCATCCCGCCTGGGTCTTCTGACCCAGACGGCCTTGTTCACACAGCCGGTCCGCCACCGGCGCAAAAACGGCTTCGCCGCGTTCGCGCGCCGCCTTGCGCTGGAAGGCGGCAATATCCAGCCCGCCCAGGTCCTGGGCCTCGAACGGCCCCATGGGCATGCCATAGGCGCGCATGGCCGCATCCACCGCTTGCGGCGTGGCGCCTGCCAGCAACAGGCGTTCCGCCTGCGCGCGCAGGGTACGCAGAATCCGGTTGCCAATGAAACCATCGCAGATTCCAGCACGGACCGGAATCTTGCCCAAGCGGCGCGCCAGCGTAAAGCCGGCAGCCAGCACATCGGGCGCCGTTTGCGGAATCGGTACGATTTCCAGCAATTTCATGATCTGCGCCGGGCTGAAGAAGTGCAGGCCGATGAAGCGCTCGGGCGCGACCAGGCCTTCGGCGATCAGCGCCGGGTCCAGATAGGACGTATTGGTAGCCAGAATGGCGTCGTTGCGGCACACCTGGGACAGGCGGGCGAAGACATCGCGCTTGACTTGCAGGTCCTCGAACACCGCTTCGATGACCAGGTCGACATCGGCCAGGTCTGCATCGACAGTCGTACCGCGCACCCCGCCGATGCGCTCGGCAGCCGCGCCCTCGCTGATGCGGCCACGCTTGACACTGCTCTGGTAGATGTCGGACACCCGCTGCAGGCCGCGCTGCAGCGCCGTGTCATCCCGTTCCAGCAAGACCACGGGAATACCGGCATCACGCAGGGCAACCACAATGCCTGCACCCATGGTGCCGCCACCGACCACGGCGGCGCTGTTCACCGCTCGCGCTTGCACGCCATTGAGTTCGGGCGGACGCGTAGCGCCGCGCTCGGCGAAAAAGATATGACGCAGCGCACGCGCCTGCCCGGAAGCCCGGCGTTCCAGGAAGCTGGCGCGCTCGAATGCCAGGGCATCCTGCACACTGCCCTCACTGGCCCGGCGCACGCACTCCAGGGCAAGGCCCGGGGCAATCTCGCGGCCGGCACGCTTGCTCAGGTCCGCCTGGGCTTGTTCCCAGAACCCGGCTTCCACCGGTGCAACCTCGCGTTGCAGCAAAGCCTGGGGCAAGGGACGCTGCAAGGCGGCGCGCAGGTAGGCCAGGGCTTCGCGGCGCAGATCGCCCTCGACCACGGCGTCGAACAATCCGGCCGACAAGGCCTTGGCCGCAGGCAGGGGCGTACCGCGTGTAATCACTTCCACAGCCAGCGGCGCGCCAACCAGGCGCGGCAGTCGAACGCAACCGCCGGCGCCAGGCACCAGGCCCAGCTTGACTTCCGGCAGCCCAGCCTGGGCGCCGGCCTGCGCCACACGGAAGCGGCAGGCCAGCGCGATTTCCAGGCCTCCACCCAGCGCGCTGCCATGAATGGCGGCCAGCCAGGGCTTGGCAGCATTTTCGATGCGCGTCACGACGTCCGGCAGATGCGGCTCCTGCGGCGGCTTGCCGAATTCACTGACATCCGCGCCGGCGATGAAAGTGCGGCCTGCGCAGATCAGGACGACCCCCTGCACGCCAGGGTCGGCGTCCAATTCCTCCGCTGCGGCGATCAGGCCGCTGCGCAAGGCCTGCGACAAGGCGTTGACGGGCGGAAAATCGACGGTGACAACGGCCAGGCCGTCTTCGCGTTCTATCGTGATGCTCATTTCTACATTCCCAGGTAAGCCGAACGGATGCGCGGGTCTTCGATCAGTTGCTGTGCCGGTCCGGACAGCGTGATCTTGCCAGTTTCCATGACATAGCCGCGATCCGCAATGGATAAGGCGCCAAAGGCATTCTGTTCGACCAGCAGGACGGTGACATCCAGGCTCTTCAAGCTTTTGACGACATCGAAGATCTGCGCCACCAGGATAGGCGCAAGACCCATGCTGGGTTCATCGAGCAGCAGGCAGGAAGGCCGGCTCAACAGCGCGCGCGCCATGGCCAGCATCTGCTGCTGCCCGCCGGACAGGCCTCCGGCGGCGAGGTTGCGCTTTTCGCGCAGGACCGGGAACATCTGGAAGGCATCTTCCATGTCCCGGTCGACTTTATCATCGGAATACAAATAGGCGCCCAGGCGCAGGTTTTCCTCTACCGACAGGCTGGTGAAAATCTGCCGCCCTTCAGGAACCTGCGCCAGGCCGTGCTTGACGCGCCGATAGGCAGGGACATCGTTGAAACGCTGCCCCCGGAAGACGATGCTGCCGTCCTGCACCGGCTGGATGCCAGACAGGCAGCGCAGCAGCGTGGTCTTGCCGGCGCCGTTGGCGCCGACCACCACCACGATCTCGCCGGCGCTGACTTCCAGGTCCACACCATGCAGGACTTCGATGCGCCCATAGCGCGACCGCAATTGATTAACGCTCAGCATGTTTCGCAGCCTCCTCCTTCGCCGCCGCGCCCAGATAGGCTTCGATCACCCGCGGATGGCTGGCAACCTCTGCCGGCAGGCCTTCGGCGATTTTTTCCCCATGGTCCAGCACCACGATGTGATTCGAGATACGCATAACCATCTTCATATCGTGTTCGACCAGCAGGATGGAAATGCCGCTGGCGGCGACTTCCGCCACCAGATGCTCGATTTCCTCGGTTTCGACCGCATTGCAGCCTGCCGCCGGCTCGTCCAGCAGTAGCAGGCGCGGCTTGAGCGCCAGCGCGCGGGCGATTTCCAGGCGCTTGAGCGAACCGTAGGACAGCGATGCCGCCTCGAAATCCGCTGCCCGCCCCAGGCCAACGCGCTCAAGCAGCTCACGCGCCTGCTCCTCTGAGCGGCGGGTGCGCCGGCGTGCCGACGGCAGCCCCAGCAGGTCCGCCAGCAGGGAACCGTTTTCTTGCAGGTGAAAGCCGGTCGCCACATTTTCCAGCGCCGTCATGGCAGGGAAAATCTGCAGGTTCTGGAACGTGCGCGACATGCCGCGCCTGGCCAGCAGGTGCGGCGCCATGCCGGTTACCGGCTCGCCATCGAGCCGGACTTCGCCCGAACCCGGCTGGTACACGCCGGACAACATGTTGAACAAGGTGGTCTTGCCGGCCCCATTGGGGCCGATAACCGAAACGATTTCGCCGGCGCGCACATTGAAGCTGACATCATGCACTGCGCGCAGCCCGCCGAAAGATATGCCGACACCGGCCACTTCCAATAGACTCATCTCAGCCCCTCCCGCGGATGATGCGCGCAAGGCTGGGCAAAACGCCGCCGCGCAGGAAAATCATGACCAGCATCATGATCAGGCCGAGCACGATCTGCTCGTACTCCTGGAAGAATGTCAGCACCTGGGGCAGGGCCGTCAGCACGGCCGCACCGAAAATGGCGCCCAGCACCGAGCCAGCGCCGCCCAGCACCGCCATCGTCACAATTTCGACGGAGTGCATGAAACTGGCGGCATCCGGCGTGATGAAGCGATTCTGCATGGCCAGCAGGGAGCCGGCCAGCGAAGCGTAGATGGCGGAGATGACAAAACCGCGCAGCTTGAAGCGCGCCACGTCCACGCCGACAGTACGCGCCGCCACTTCGGAACCATGCAGCGCCCGCAATGCGCGCCCCGTGGCACTGTATTGCAAATTGAGCGCCACCCAGGCCCCCAGGACCAGCATGATGCCGTTGAACGCGTACCAGAACTCGGCATTGTTCAGGCTCAGGCCCATGTCCTTGAGCGCAGCGCGCATGCCGGGGTCCTGCACGGCGATGCCGTCCGGGCCGCCGGTCAGCCAGGCTTCATTGGTCAGCACCATGGCGACCAGCACGCCGAACCCCAGTGTGGCGACCGACAGGTAATAGCCCCGCAACCTCAGGATGGGGCGTCCCACCACCCAGGCCAGCAAGCCGGAAATCACTGCGCCCAGCAAGGCCGAAGGCAGCACCGGCAAGCCCAGGTACTTGGGTGCCAGCGCGCAGGCATAGGCGCCTATGCCCAGGAACCCGGCATGGCCCAGGCTGATCTGGCCCACGAAGCCCGTCAGCACCACGATACCCACCACCGCCAGACCATTGACGAAGATCAGCGAGCCGACTCGCAGGTAATAGGAAGAAGGAAAAAATAGCGGCGCCACGGCGATCAGGATCGCCAGCACCAGCAGCGTGGCATGTTTCGGAGACAGTTTCTTCATCATTTACACCCTCTCCGCCGCACGGCGTCCGAACAGGCCCTGGGGCATGAAGAACAGCACGCCGAGGATGACCACGAAAGCCGCCGCATCCTTGTATTGGGAACTGATATAGCCAGCAGTAAAAGCTTCCAGCAAGCCCAGCAACAGGCCACCGGCCAACGCCCCCTTGGGATTGCCCATACCGCCCAGCATGGCGGCGGCGAACCCCTTGAGCGCCATCGTCATGCCGATGTCGTAGCTCACCAGGGTGATGGGCGTGACCAGCACCCCGGCCAGCGCGCCGATGGCGGCCGACAGGGCGAAGGACAGCGTCATGATGTATTTGGTATTGATCCCCACCAGCAACGCGGCGATGCGGTTGTTGGCTGTCGCCAGCACGGCGCGCCCCGTCAGCGTGCGCGTGAAGAACAGCCACAAGCCGACGAAGATCACCAGCGCCCCGACGATGACCCACAGGCTTTGCGGCAGAATGGTCGCACCCAGCACACGGATTGGATCATCCCCGGAGAATGCGGGGAAGCGGTGCAACTGTTTGTCAAAGACCACCTGCGCCACGCCCCGGATGAAGATGGAGGCACCGATGGTGATGATGATCAGGCTCGCCACGGGCGCACCGCGCGCCGGTTCGATGGCCAGTTTGTTGAGCGCCACCCCAATGGCTGCCGTCACCACGATGGCGAGCAGCGCTGCAAGCGGCAGCGGCGCGCCTGCCATGTAGGCGAAAGCGGTGATCATGCCGCCGAGCATCACGAACTCGCCCTGCGCGAAGTTCGCCACGTCGGAAGCGTTATAGATAATGGTAAAGCCGAGGGCGACGAGCGCATACACTGCGCCGACTGTCAGCCCCGACAGCAAAAACTGCATGAATTCAGGCATGTATGTCTCCGGATGTGAAGAATCCCCGCCACGTCTCCCGAAACCGGGACCGGGCGGGGGAATCTTCGGCGCTACGATGAGCCGCCGCCGCGCATGGCTCGACCGGAAAGCGGTCGGCAAGCGGCGGCCCAGCTCGTCTTGCCAGACGGTGGCGGCCCCCTCGCCGCCCCGCGCTGCAAGCGCCGGAATGTCGGTCAGTTATTCGACGATCTTCCAGCCGCCATCACGGATTTCCAGCATGCGGAAAGCGCTCAGGTCCAGGCCCAGGTGATCCTGCGGCGTCATGGTGAAGCTGCCGGTCGTCCCCATGTAGCCAGTGGTCGATTCCAGCGCATCGCGGATGGCTTCGGGTTCGGCCTTGCCGGCGCGATTGATGGCGTCGACGATCAGGAACAGGGCGTCATGGGCATAGCCGCCGAAGGTCGACACCGGCTTGCCGGTCTCTGCTTCGTAGCGCTTCTTGTAGTTCTGCACCACTTCGCGCTGGGGATCGGCCTCCGCCAGTTGCTCTGCCACCAGCAAGGAGGTGCCGGGCAGGCGCACGCCTTCGGCCGCCTTGGCGCCCGCCAGTTCGATGAAGGCATCGGATGCCACGCCATGCGACTGGTACAGCGGCAGGTCGACAGCCAACTGCGCATAGTTGCGCGTCACGATGGCGGGGCCCGAACCCATGCCCAGGTTCAGGATGGCCTGAATGCCGTTCTTGTTGCGCAGGTTGGTCAGCTGCGGCGTCATGTCGGCGTCGGCCGGGCCGAAAGTTTCATCGCCCACGATGGTGATGCCATAATCGCCCACGATGTCCAGGCACTGCTTGCGCATGGAAGCGCCAAAGCTGTCGGAGCCAGACAGCAGGCCGATCTTCGTCAGATTGCGCTGCTTCATGTCTTCGAAGATCTTGGCGCAGGCCATGCGGTCGGTATGCGGCGTCTTGAACGTATGCTTGCGCACCGGCTGGATAATTTCGATGGCGCCGGCCAGCGAAATGAAAGGCACGCCCGCTTCTTCCACGACGGGAATGATGGACATCGTGGTGCCGGTGGTGGTGCCGCCGATGACTGCCACGACCTCGTCGTCCTCGATCAGCCGGGTTGCGAACGTGCGCGCCTTGTTCGGATCGCCGCCATCGTCATAGGCGATCAGCTTGATTTTCTCGCCTTGCACGCCGCCTTTGGCGTTGATGTCGTCAACCAGCATCTTCAGGGTGCGTGCCTCGGGCTCGCCCAGGAAGGACGCAGGGCCCGTCGCGGACACGGTAGAGCCGATCAGGATATCGGCGCTGGCCGTGCCGGCCGCACACCAGGCCAGCGCCACGGCGCCAGCCAGCTTGAATACATTCTTTTTGTTGAATCGCTTCATGTTGTCTCCCTCCAGTTTATGAAATGAACTGCTTGCCGGTGCCTGGCTCTTGAAGATGGCCCAGGCTGCCGGATACAGAAACCCCTGCATAACCACGATGAACACAGTCTGTCGCCATGGCGCCTCTTGGCGGGCGCCTGAAGCCACGAACAGTGATAACCACTCCCGGCGATGACTTTAGGCGCTGGTCGGCGCGGGCTGGCGCCACATGGCGACGCGAAAGCGGTTGGCGACGAAAGCGCTGTCGGCAAAGCAGGCATTGCCTGCCGGATTGGCGCCGGTCACGTGGAAGTCGCTGTATGCCGCGCTTTGGTTCACATAGATGCCACCCAGCAAATTGACCGAAAGGTTCACGCCGGCTTCGGCAAAGGCGTCAGCCGCGTCCAGGATGCCGGCTTCGCTCGTGTCATAGAGCGCGGCGGTGATGGCGCCCTTGCGCCGCGCCAGGTCGGCAGCGCGGCGTACACCCTCGGCGGCGTCAGCCACGGCCACGACCAATGCAATGGGGCCGAAGCGTTCAGCCTCGTAAGCATCGGTGGCCGCCGCATCCACCGCGACGATCAGCGGCGTCGCAGTACGAGCCGGACCGGCGCCCGCCAGCGGCGCCGAATCACGCACAATGCGGCCCAGGCTGCGTGCCGCATCGACACGCGCCAACGTATCCGGGTTGGCGATGGCGCCCGCCACCGCGGCGGCACGCGCCGGGTCGGCCAACAAGGCATCCACGGCTGCGGCAATGCCGGCCGCCACCTCGTCGAAAGACTTGCGCTCGCCACCAGCCAGGATGCCGTCACGCGGCACGAACAGGTTCTGCGGCGCCGTGCACATCTGGCCGCTGTAGAGCGACAGAGAAAAGGCGATGTTCTGGCACATCGCATCGAAATTGTCCGTGGCCGCAATCACGATGCTGTTGACGCCGGCCTCTTCGGTATAGACCAGCGGCGTAGCCGCATGGCGGCGCAGCCATTGACCGAACTCGCCGGAACCGGTGTAGTCGATCTGTGCAATGCCGGGATGCTCGGCAAACACCTTGGCCTGGCCCGAGCCCGGCTCTTCCGCTGCCAGCAGCACGACATCGGGCGGCAGGCCCTGCTCGGCCAGAACCTCGCGCGCCACCAGCACCGTCAGCGCCATGGGCAGAATGGCGGCAGGGTGAGGCTTGGCGATCACGGTATTGCCCGTCGCCAGGTTGGCGAACAGACCGGAATAACTATTCCAGGTCGGGAAAGTCTGGCAGCCGATCAACAGGGAAACGCCACGAGGCACGATGCGCCAGTGCTTGTCCATAATGATGTCGCCCGCCTTGCCTTGCGGCTTGACCCAGCGGGCACTGGCGGGAATGCGCTGCATCTCGTCCCAGGCATAGGCCAGGGCTTCGAGGCCGCGATCCTGCGCATGGGGGCCACCAGCCTGGAAAGCCATCGGAAAAGCCTGGCCGGAAGTATGCATGACGGCATTGGCCATTTCGAAACTGCGGCGGTTCAGCCGTGCCAGGATCTCCAGGCAGATTCCCACCCGGGTTTCGATACCGGCATTGGCCCAGGCTGCCGCGGCTGCCTGCGAATGCGAAACCAGCAGCTCAGCGTCTGCCGCCGGGTAGCGTATGCCCAGCGCGCCCTCGGCTGCGCCAAGGAAAGGTGACACTTCCGCGCCTACACGGCGCTGCTCGGGATGCCCCGGCAATTCGAAGTCGCCATTCAGGTGCGACTGGTAGCTGGCCAAGCCTTCCTGCTTGGCGTTTTCACAGTAGATCTTGCCGCTGGGAACCTCGGGATAGGCGCTCCAGAAGCCCCGTTCACGTATTGCTGCAAGGGCCGATTCAAGCGTGGCGCGGTGCTGATCAAACAGGCTGGACATACTGGTTTTTCCCATGTTGAAGAGTGCCAGGGAATTATTGACCGACCGGACGGTTTATGCAATAGTAGGAACCCGAATACCCAAGCGCCATCAAGCTGTGAAAATGGCGCCCCAGGACCACCGGAAAAAATCCGGCGAAAAAAAATACGGCCCCGTGCCTCCGTTCCGTCTGCTACCGTCGCTGGTAGCCTGATGCCGGAATAGATGGCCCGGCGGTAAAAAAACGAAGGAGACAACGTGGAGCAATCCTCTCACGACACCGTGCTCGTCAGTCTGGAGCAAGGCGTACTGCGCCTGACCCTGAATCGCCCCGACAAACTGAACTCGTTCAACGAAGACATGCATCTGGCGCTGCGCGCCGGGCTGGATCGTGCCGAACAGGACAGCGCCGTGCGCGCCGTGCTGCTGACGGGCGCCGGCCGTGGTTTCTGCGCCGGCCAGGACCTGGGTGACCGCGATCCGCGCAAGAGCGGCGGCAGCGCCCCCGACCTCGGCGCCACCATCGAAAAGTTCTACAACCCCCTGGTCCGCCAGATTCGCCGCCTGGAAAAACCCGTGATCTGTGCGGTCAATGGCGTGGCTGCCGGCGCCGGCGCCAATCTGGCCCTGGTCTGCGACATTGTCCTGGCAGCGCGTTCAGCCCGCTTCATTCAGGCCTTTTCCAAGATCGGCCTGGTACCGGATTCCGGTGGCACCTGGAGCCTGCCACGCCTGCTGGGCGAAGCCCGCGCCAAGGCGCTGGCCCTGACCGCTGCACCGCTGAACGCCGAGACCGCTGCCGACTGGGGTCTGATCTGGCGCGCCGTCGATGACGCTGCGCTGCAGGAAGAAGCCCTCAAACTGGCTCAGCAACTGGCACAGGGCCCCACTCGTGGCCTGGGCCTGACCAAGCGTGCAATCCAGGCGGCATCCACCAACAGCCTGGACCAACAGCTCGACCTGGAACGCGACCTGCAGCGTGAAGCCGGACGCAGCCACGACTACGCCGAAGGCGTCGCCGCCTTTCTGGACAAGCGTCCTGCCGTCTTCAAGGGGAACTGAGATGGACATCAGCACCTTGAGCCCGCAAGCCCTGGCGCGTGCCTGTGCGCAAGCCATGTGGGAGGATGACCGCGCCACCCAGCACCTGGACATGAAGCTGGACCTGGAACAAATCGGCCCCGGTACGGCAACCATTCAGATGCGTATCGACGCCAGCATGCTCAATGGCCACCGTACCTGTCACGGCGGCTATATGTTCACGCTGGCCGACTCGGCCTTTGCCTTCGCGTGCAATACCTATAACCAGCGCGCCGTCGCGCAGCACTGTTCCGTCAGCTTCCTCGCCCCCGCGTTCGAAAACGACGTTCTGACAGCCACGGCGCGCGAAATCAGCCGCAGCGGCCGCAGCGGCATTTATGACGTGGTCATCCGCAATCAGGATGGCGCCCATATCGCTGAATTCCGCGGCCTGTCCCGGACCATCAAAGGCACCTTGCTGCCGGAAGCGAACCCCTGAATACCCGTTGCCGGCAGTAGACCGACACGAAAGAACCAGACCGCAGCACGCCAACGCGCTGCGGCCTATCGCAAGAATCAGAAGCCATAGCAGGAGACAAACATGGAAAACCTGGCGCCTCGCAAAGAGGATCTTGATCCGATTGAAATCGCTTCGCGCGATGAACTGGCCGCACTCCAGCTGGAGCGCATGAAATGGTCGCTGACCCACGCTTACGAGAATTCGCCGTTCTACCGCAAGCGTTTCGATGACGCCGGCGTCCATCCTTCCGACCTGAAAACGCTGTCTGATCTCTCCAAGTTCCCGTTCACCTACAAGACCGATCTGCGCGATACCTATCCGTTCGGCATGTTCGCCGTGCCGCGTGAACAACTGGTACGCATCCACGCCTCGTCGGGCACGACCGGCAAGCCCACGGTAGTCGGCTACACCCGCAACGACATCGACACCTGGGCCACCGTCATGGCGCGCTGTATCCGCGCAGCCGGCGGCCGCCCGGGCGACGTCATGCACAATGCCTACGGCTATGGCCTGTTCACGGGCGGCCTGGGCGCCCACTACGGCGCGGAAAAGCTGGGCTGCACGGTGGTGCCCATCTCCGGTGGCATGACCGAGCGCCAGGTGTCGCTCATCAATGACTTCCAGGCGCGCATCATCATGGTGACGCCGTCCTACATGCTGTCCATCCTGGACGAATTCAAGCGCCAAGGCATGGACCCGCGCGAATGCTCGCTGGCGGTAGGCATCTTCGGCGCCGAACCGTGGACCAACGCCATGCGCCTGGAAATCGAACAGGCCTTCGACATGCACGCCGTAGACATCTATGGCCTGTCGGAAGTCATGGGCCCGGGCGTGGCCAACGAGTGCGTCGAAACCAAGGATGGCCTGCACATCTGGGAAGACCACTTCTACCCCGAAATCATCGACCCCGTTACCGGCGAAGTCCTGCCTGACGGCGAACAGGGCGAACTGGTCTTCACCACGCTGACCAAGGAAGGCCTGCCCATCATTCGCTACCGTACCCGTGACCTGACGCGCCTGCTGCCTGGCACGGCACGCACCATGCGCCGCATGGAAAAAATCACCGGCCGCAGCGACGACATGATCATCCTGCGCGGCGTGAATGTCTTCCCGACCCAGATCGAAGAACAGATCCTCAAGTGCAAGGGCCTGGCGCCGCACTTCCAGATCGAGTTGAGCCGCAATGGCCGCATGGACAACATGACGGTGCACGTGGAATGCCAGGCCGATGCCTGCGACGATCAGGCCCGGGCACGTTCCGCCAAGGAACTGGCACACCACATCAAGAGCATTGTCGGCATCAGCACCTTGGTGGATGTCACGCTGCCTGGCGCCGTGGTCCGCTCCGAAGGCAAGGCCAAGCGCGTCGTCGACAACCGGCCGAAGCGCTAAGCCAATCCGTACCGCCGGCATGCGGCGGACACCCGCGCATCCTTCCACCAAAAGCGCGGGACACCCGCATGCCGCGCCAGGCACTGCCCTGGCGCAGGCCCCACCGTTCCAGGCAACAAAAACATGACGGTCCTGCAGGACCGGGACCTGGACGAAGGCCGCCTCCGGCAGCGGAATGCGGTAACATCGGCCACAGCGTGGCGCCGTTTTGTTTGCGGCGTTTGAGTGGCCGGATACCGCCCATGCCTTAGGCGCCGCCCCCGCACTGCCTGCCAGACAACGCTGGCCGGCCCTGCGGGGGCGGCCTTCCGTTGCATCGCCGGCATGCCGCCAGGTTGCGCCGTCCTCCGGCAAGACCTGCTACGGACCGGCCAGCCCGCGCCGCTTGCGGCGCAGCGGGTGCCGTGATCCCGGCCACTCAGAATAATTACTATTAATAGGACGATATATCAGCATGGCACGCACGCGCGCGGCAGATTTCGAAGAAAAACAGCGCAGCATCCTGACCAGTGCCGCCGCAGTCTTTGCGGAACTGGGCATGGAAAAGGCATCCATGGCACAGATCGCCTCACGCAGCAAAGTCTCGAAGGCACTGCTCTACCACTACTACCCCAGCAAAGACGCCCTGATCTTTGACATTATCCGCAGCCACCTCGAAGAGCTGGATCACGCCCTGGAAATTACCGCAGAGGAAAGCAAGGGCGACGACGCAGAAACCCGCCTGCGCAAGCTGGTACGGCAAATCCTCGAGTGCTACCGCGATGCGGACGACATGCACAAGGTTCAGCTCAACCGTTCAGGCTCGCTGACCGAAGAACAGGCACAGGAACTCAACCTGCTGGAACGGCGGATCGTACGCAGGATTTCTGCGGTCATCTACGAGATCAACCCGCAACTGGACGAAAACCGCCCCTTGCTCAAGCCCGTCACCATGTCGCTGTTCGGCATGCTGAACTGGGTTTATATGTGGTTCCGCCCCGATGGCCCGGTCAGCCGCGAGGAATATGCGGATATCGCCACCACGCTGGTGCTGGAAGGGTTGAAGGCCATCCGCTGACATCCGCTGCGCCCCATGTGAGGACGCCGGTAAAGACAGGGCAGCCATGCCGGGCATATAGGCCCCTGGCATCGCTGCCCTGCGGTATTGCCGCCTGCGACGGCAATCGCCGGATTCAGGCGCGGGCGTCACTCGCCAAAACCCGCCGCGCGGCAACCTCCACCTTGGCTCGTGCACGCCAGGCCAGCACGCAGGCGCACAATACGCCGCAAGCTAGGCAAGCCAGCATTCCCGTCTGCCCGAGGTGATCCAGCAGCCAGCCGGCTGCGACAGGCACAGCCAGGCGGGTCACGGTAAACAAGCTGGATTGCAAGCCATAATCCGAGGCATTGCGCTGACGTCGCGTGAAGAACAAGGTCAAGCCGAACATCAAAGCCGACACCGCTCCCATGGCCGCAGCCAGCAGCAAGGCGCTGCCGATCAGCCAGACGCCCCCCAGGTGCAAGCCTATGATGGCGGTCAACAGCAGCAGCGCCACCAGGGCTGCCAGCAAATAGCAGAATACTGCCCTGCCAGCGCCCAGCCACATCGCCAGCCGTCCCCCCAGGAGACTGAACACGGCCCCCGTCAGCCCCCCGACGATACCGATGATGAACGCTACCTGCTCCAGCGGCATCCCCTGATCCAGCATCAGCGGCTTGAGGTATAGCCAGGCCGCGCCCAGGAATGGAAAACCCATCAGCAAAAGCCAGGTCCACTGCCGTGCCCCCGCCTGACTGAAGAAGCCGATCCAGTCGGCCACAAACCCTTCCAACGGCGCTTCGTCCTGCCTGGCGGATGCTGCCGAAGGTAGCGGCAAGCCAGCCTGCCCGCGCAGCCATAGAAAAGGCAGGCATCCCAGCGCCAGGGCAGCCCCCATCAGCCAGAACGGCATCTGCCAGCCATGATGGGCCTGCACCAGAATCATGATACCGCCCCCGATGATGGCTCCCAGGAACAAGGCCGCCGAACGGATGCTCCCGGCGCGCAATTGCTCGCCACGCGGCAGGCACTGGACTGCCAGCGCATTGAGCGGAATGTCAGCCCAGGTGGTAGCGATACTGATGGCGAAAGTCAGCCCGAAGAGCCACAGCGGCTGACTGATCAGGTTCTGCCTGCCAATCTGCCAGTACAGCACAAGCACCACCAGGCACAGCCCCAGCAGCCAGTTCACAAAATGTCCGTGGCCCAGCCGCACCCGCTGCACCGGCACGGCAAACAGGAACTTGAAGATCGCTGGAAGCGCCGCCAGCTGGAACAGGCCGATTTCCGTCCCGCTCCAGCCATGCTGGCGCATGACCAGCGGCATGCCGAACATCAAATAGATGCTGGGCACGGTCAGTGCCAGGTTCAGCCAGCCAAACAACAGCTGCAAACCGAATATCCGGGTCTTGTTCACATTGTCCGCCTTGCCTTGCGGGCCACCAGCGCCGTTACCGGGGCCACAGGGAAACAAATATCACCGGCCAGTTCCACGCTGGCAAAACCCGCCTGCCTCAATTGTCCGGCCATTTCTCGCGCCGGCAAGACATGACGCCCCATCATGCGCATATTGAGGTAATAGGCCAGCACCCGGTGATCCGGCAGCACCGCGCTATCACCATCGACCTGCGCATGACAGCAGACCAGTACCCCGCCTGGTTTCAGGGCGCGGAACAAGCGCGCGAGCAAGGCGGGCACGTCGGGCACGAAATGCAGCACCGAGGAGCACCAGATCAAGTCATAGCCCTGCCCGACCTCATCGCGGGCAATATCGCCCCCCTGCGCGCGCAAGCGGCTGGCCAGGCCCGCGGCGTCGATATTTTCCTGGGCCACGGCAGCCACTTCCGGATACTCAAACACCACGCCTTCCAGCATGGGCAGGCGCTGTGCCAGCGCCACTGCCACCAGCCCCGGCCCGCCGCCCAGATCCAGCAAATGCCGGCTCTCCGGATACTCCGGCAGGCGCTCCAACACAGACAGCGCGCCCTGGATCGACGCCGCACGCTGCTCCTGCGCAATCTGCAAGCGCGCCGCTGCCGCCCAGGCCCGGCCCGCAGCTCCCGGGACAGCCGGCGCTTGCGCCGCAACTGAACCGCCCTCATCCGGTAGCAACAACGCATCGAGCTGTGCGCCAGACTGCCGCAATACCTTGTGCCGGTATAGCAGCGCATCCCCGCAATACAAAGGCGAAGCCAAGGACAGATAAGGCGCCAGGGCAGGCGCCAGGCGATAAACAGGCCCGGCGTCAGCAATCCTGCCAGCGGCGTCAACTGAAGCCTCGACGCGTTCCACCACGCCCATGGCCCACAGCAATTCGATCAGCTTTTCCAGGCGCCCGGCATCCACTGCCAGCGCACGTGCCAGCTCAGCCATCCCACGGCAACGCGCCAGCTGCTCCGGAAGCTGCAATTGCAATGCCACACGCAGGGCGTCCGCTTCCAGCCCTGCCAGCTGCCTGTCCCAGTACACCTGCAGCGGATGTTCCTGCGCCACAGCAATTCCAGCACTCATGAGCGGCCTCCGCCAATCGTTTCCGAACGGCACGGGAACGTACCGAATAAAATAATCAACTCATTGATAATCATGGATTTTTAAGAAAAAAGATGATGTATTAAGCACATCTCGATAACCAAACAATGATATATTTAATGAGAATTATTAATTTTTGTTCTATGCAAAAAGCATGAAAAAGTATGCGTGGCACTGCAGCGCACCGATACGCATGCTTCCTTCCGGAGAATCACAGGGATGAATACTCGCGCAAGCGTCTGCCGCCTCGCCGCCGACGAGCCCCGGGCATACCAGTCCCTGGGGCACGGCAGAACCCGCATCCAGTTGCCCGAAGACCTGGGGCGCTGCTTTCATGACTTTCTCGAACTGGAACCTGGCCTGGGCTTGGGCCGCCTGCACTACCATCCGCTGCAATCGCTGGTCGAGGAAACCAATGGCCCGCACCGGGGCCGCGTCATGGTGGTCACTATCGGCCTGCAAGGCCGTTCCAGCTATCTGGGCCAAGATGCCACCCGCCTGGAATTCCAGGCCGGCCACACCACCATCACCGCCTTCCAGGCCATTCCTGGCGAGCGACGCTACGAAGCCGGCGATACCGTCGCGCAACTGCGTATCGTGGCTGACGAGCAACTCATCCGGAAATACCTGGGCGACACCCGCACCATCCAGCTATTCGGTAACAGCCGCCTCAATCGCCTGGCATTCCGCGCCGGATCTCCCATGACCCTGTCGCATGCAGCAGCACTGCTGCGCCATCTGCAAGCCGACCAGGAAGCGCCATCACGGCTGGATCTGCACATCCATGCGCTCAGCCTGTTGAATGAACAGTTCAACTTGCTTGCACCGCGCCAGGATGCAGCGTCCTGCGCCATGGCGCCACGCGATCTGGAGCGGATAGAGCACGCCCGCGACATGCTGGCTGAACACCTCGACAAGCCCCTCACGCTGGACTACCTGGCCACCACCACCGGCCTGAACAAAAACAAGCTCAAGGAAGGCTTTCTGCATCTCTACGGTTCGACGCCGGCAGAACTACTGCTGGAACTGCGCATGCGCAAGGCCCATGCCCTGCTGGAAGCCGGTCAGCAAGTCTCGCAGGCGGCTTGGCAGGTGGGCTACAAATACGCCAACAACTTCACAGTTGCCTTCACCCGCTACTACGGCCAATCCCCCAAGGCGATTTTCGGCAAACGCGTGGAAGACCGCTGACCCCCTTGCACCGCGCCTGACCGGCACCGCTCAGCATGCTACCTGCCTGCCCGGGGCGGCCATAGCCGCCCGCGCCCAGCCCCGGCGGCCGCCGCCGCGTCTTCTCCCCATACCCTCCCAGTCCCCCCTCTCTCCTGTACGCCCCCCCATCTGCCGCCCGCATACGAAATCATGCTTTTTCCATATGAAATCGTATGAGACGCATTCTTATTTATAGATAAGATTTGATCCGACATAGCTACTCCAGGACGGCGGCACTCTCCTGACACCCTGCCGTTCACCAACTTCCCCGCTTTCGGATCTGTCTACATGCCACCCAGTCTGCACCCGGCCGCGCACCCTTTCGCGCTACGCCAATTGGTCATTTTCATCGGACTCGCCCTGAGTGTGCCCTTGAGCACCCCGTCAAATGCACAGGCAGCCGGCGCCATCACCGAGCCAGCCGACACCGCGCTTCCGGACAACAGCACCGTGACCACCCTTGAGGAAGTGCAAATCGAAGGCAGCTACGAAAACCGCGACGAACACGGCCGCAACCAGGTTTTCGACAAGGATGTCGTCAACGTCTATCAGGGCAAGGAAGAAATCGAGCGCTACAAAGGCGCCACGGCTGGCGACCTGTTCAAGGGCATGAACGGCGTCTACAGCGGCGACAACCGAAACAGCGGCGCGCTGGACCCGAACATCCGCGGCGTCCAGGGCGAAGGCCGGATTCCCGTCACCATCGACGGCACCGAGCAGGCCACCTCCATCTGGATGGGACCTGCAGGTGTCGCCAACCGCAACTACATCGACCCCAATCTGGTCGGCAGCATCATGGTGGAAAAAGGCCCCTCGCTGACACCGGGACTCAAGAGCGGCATAGGCGGTGCGGTGCAGGTCAGGACGCTGGAACCCGATGACATCATCCAGCCGGGCAACACCTTCGGCATGGAACTCAAGACGGAAACAGGCACGAATGCCGTGCGCGCGCAGGAGAACTGGAAGAGTCTTTTCGGGCAGGATTACCGGGATGTCGAGGGAGCATATAGCTCCACTGATGGGCAAATCAACGTGGGAAAAAGCTGGGGTGGCCTGGAAGTGGCCCCGAGAAGCGGTGCCAGCGGCAAGGACTTTAATTTTGACGACAACTCGTTTCGCCTGGCCATGGCGAAAAAGCATGAGCATTTCGACTTCCTGGCAGCCTACAGCTACCGCAAGCGCGGCAACTACTACAGCGGCACCCATGGCGCGGAAAAATACCAGACGGATACCTGGCAGGACCAGGCCACCGCGCAATTCAATGCCGATGGCGGTATTGGCGGTTTGCAATCGAACTACGTGGCCAATTACTTCCTGCCCGGCCAGGAAGTCACCAACACATCGAACAACCAGGAATCCTACCTGCTGAAGGGTTCACTGTACCTCCCCCATGACCAGTCCATCAAGCTGAGCTACATGCACAGCAACCAGCAATATGGCGAAAGCCTGCCCTGGCTGGTGTCCTGGGCCGTGCGCGACGAAGTATTAGAAGGCAACCAGGCGCAACTGCCCTACAGCAAGGTCAAGCAGGACACGCTGAACCTGGGCTACAGCTTCAAACCGGAAGGCAACAAGTACATCAACCTGAATGCCAACGCCTGGATGACCGACAGCAAAAGCTGGCGCCACCAAAATGGCGATTTGGTCTATGGCATCACCGGCGATGGCGAGTATCACAGCGGTGATGGCCTCTGGAACAACCATGTCCGATGCAATGTGCTAGGCGGTGACATTACGATTGACTGCACCGATGTTCCTGGCACGCCGCCAGAGAAACTGTCCAATGTCGATGATGCCTACACCATCTATCCAAAAGCGCTGCAGATTTCCACGCACAAACGCTGGGGCTTCAACCTGAGCAATACGGCGGAACTGCACCCTCGCCTGCACCTGACCCTGTCGGGTGACTTCACCAAGGAAAAGCTGCGTCAATCGGACGCATCGGAAGGGATGCGTGTAACGGAACTGACCTGGGGTGTCAATCATTTGGGCCCCCGCAGCGGCACGCGCCAGCAATGGGATTTCGCCTTCAACTTCGACTGGAAACCTGTCGACTGGCTGCAGCTTTACGCTGGCGCGCGCTACAGCGACTACTGGTCGTTCGATGACGGCCTGGCAGAAAAACGGGCTAATCAGGTAGAGGCTTATAAAGTTTCTGAAAGCAGCATCACCGCCAAAAGATATAACTATTACCGATTGCTGAGCGATGAAGAAGTAAGCGCCATCAAAGCAACTTCCTATGCCACATATCAGTCCCGGATAGACCGATACACTGGCACCCGGTTGGAAAACTTCCTGGCGCAATACCCTGATGCAGAGACTTTCGCCCAAGAAGCCTGGTCCAACAAAATTGATGGCGTCTGGTACACCACTTACGACGCAAATAATTACATCGAGGTTCCCTACAATAATTCCTTTGAGGGCTTTGCCGACAACAATCCCTTTCTGAACGGCACCATAGACCTCAATGCCTGCACCGAAAATGCACAAGGCCAGGAAGGTTGCATCGCGAATTTCGTTTACCCGGGCACCAACAACAACGTCTACAGCTATGCCACCGACATAGATAGCTGGCAACAGCCAGAAAAAAAGAAAGGCCATGCCTGGGCACCTCAATTCGGCGCCAATATCTCTCTGACGCAAAACACCAGGCTATACGCGCGCTACGCGGAATTCATCCGTTTCCCAAGCCTGTATGAAGATACCCAAGCTGTCTGGGGCTACAAGGCGACATACCTGGCCGCTTCCGCCAGCAAGCCTGAGCATGCCTATAACTGGGAAGTCGGCTATGTGCATAACCTGGCTGATTATTTCCCCAGCCTGGAATATGCCGATTTCCGCATCAACTATTTCCACAACACCATTCATGACTATATAGACCGCGATAACACCTTCAATATCGTCCAGTTCGACAAGAAGAAGATGACTGGTATTGAACTGCAAACTCGCATGGATAGTGGCAGATTCTTCGCCAACCTGGCTGGCACCTATCGCCTGAAAAACGAAATGTGCGACCGCGATTACGCCTCTTATCTGGACCCGGTCCAGAACCGAATTCCCGCCTGCATTACCGCCGGCTTCCCGTTTTCGTTTTCCCGCACCAGCCTGCAGCCGAAATACTCCATCAATCTGGATGTAGGCACCAGATTGATGGACCGCAAGCTGGAAATCGGCGGCCGCATGACCTATCACAGCAGCGCGAACAATAAAGACGAGGAAGCGCTCGCCGTTACGGGTCTCTCCTACGCCGTCAACCGGCCTTATTACTGGAACCCGATCTGGGTCTTCGACGCCTACGCCAGCTACCAGGTGAATGACAACCTGTCGCTGGACCTGGGCATCAACAACATCACCAACCGCTACTACATCGACCCGCTGGCACGGGTGATGCAACCCGCCCCAGGACGCACGATCAAGGCCGGGCTGACGGCGCGGTTCTGAACGCTAATTTCAGATTTTTTGTCCGTTTTTTTGAAAAAACGGTCGTCAACCAACCTTAACCTTAAGGAAAATTGAAATGAAGAAACTCTCGAAACTCGCCATCGCTTCCACCCTGGCCATGATGTCCATGCAAAGCATGGCAGCCACTGTGCTCGGCGGCGCAACGACCGCTTACGTAGTCGCAGGCCCTTCGACGCTGCAAGGCCCTGACCTGGCCGGTATTTCCATGCCTAGTTCGGCTGCTGGAACGCCCCTGCCACAATCTGGCATCGTCAGCTTCGCGGGTGGCCCGATCGCGCAAACAAAGGCCGCCTATAACGATCCCAACCATACGGGCTCCTACTACTACATCAAGATCGGCACCACCACGTTCTCCCAAACGTGGAAAGCAGAAACCGCCAACGGCACGGAAATCTATGCCTACCGCCAGATCAGCGATCCGCAACCGAATTATCCTCACTTTGGCGGCGAAGTCGTCGCCAAGGTGCCAGGCTACGAAGTCTATTTCGGTGAGTGGGCACCCAAGGGGTCGAATACCGGCATGGGCAACGACACCAACCTCAACCTCGATAACGACCTGCATACCGCGTTCTATGTCGGTGAGAACCCCACCACCAGCATGCCCACGCTGGTCAACGCCACCTATGACGTCGTAGGCGTGTCTCAGTACAACCCGGGCACGCAGGACGGCGTCTATACCGGCATCCTGACGGCGAACTATGGCGGCGGCAGCAACACGCTGACCGGCAACATCGACTACGTCAGCTTCGCCAACACGACCATCTCCGCTGACGGCTCCTTCGCCAATCTCGACGGCAGCATCAAGGGGCACTTCTACGGTGATGCGGCAGAAGCCCTCGCCGGCTACTACAAGGATGATCTCGTCCCCAGCGACAGCATGGCATTCGGCGGCGCCAGGCAATAACCCGCCGCCCTCCGCGATCACTCGCTAAGGCCGCAGGAAAGGGGCTGGTTCGCCCCCTTTCCTGCCTTTTTTCTCTCTGCGCCCCCATAGGCTTTCCCATGCTGCCCCGCTTTTTCCTCGCCATCATGGCGCTGTCCGGCCTGCTGACTGCTACCGCGCAGGCCGACGATGACGACACCCGCCTATTGCTCAACCAGATCGACCAGCGTACCGCCGAGCGGGAACGAGGCTATTTGCCTGAAGAGACGCCGCCAGGCATGGATCCCGCCTCTCTGATCACCATCGGCAAAACGACCTACAGCGTGGAAAATACCTTGGCTGACCTGGAACCGGCCATCTACGTGTCGATGAACTTGCGACAATGGCCCAAGCTTGCCCAGTTCGTCCAGAAATACCAGCAATTGCCCAGCTACGACACCAGCCTGGTTTTACTGGCCGAAGGCATGCTGGCGAGAGAGGCACGCGACTACGGCACAGCAGAACGCAAGCTGGAGCAAGCCTTGCAAGCCAACCCGCAGTTCTCCCGGGCCAAGCTGGAGCTGGCGCGCATGTATTTCGAGAATCAGAAATCCCGCGAAGCCGCTGAGCTGTTCAAACAGATTTCCATCGCAGGCATTCCCGAGGCAGTCAGGCCGGTTATTGAAAGTTTCGAGAATGCGCTGGGCGAACGCAATGCCTGGCATGGTTCCTTTGCCCTGGGCATGGGCTACAACAGCAACATCAACCAGGCCAACGGCATGAGCACGCAGTTCATCACTTGCCTGTTGCCAGGCATACTCTGCCGCCAGGCCACACGCACCATGCCAGCACCCATCTCGTCGGCCATGCTGAGCTATGACTTCGCCGCCATGCGGCGCTACCCGCTTGCCGGACATCACAACCTGCTGGTGCGCGGCATCAGCTACGGCAAGCTGCCTCGCCAGAATCGCCTGGCCGACAACGTGACCACCCACTACGACGAAAGCACCAGCCTGCTCTACGCGGGCTATAACTACCTGAGTGCGAGCCAGGATGTTTCGCTGACGCCGCTGTTCGAGCACAACTATGGCAATCACCATGTGCGCTACCAGGCGGCAGGGCTGCGGCTGGACTGGAAATACACCCTGGCCCCTGGCGCGCAGCTTGGCGTGAATGCGCAACGCAAACACTTCAGTTTCCGTGGTCAGGAACGCCAGTACTTCGCCAACTACGATGAAAACCAGTTCGGCCTCTACGGCTCCTACCTGCTGAACCCGAAGACCGCGCTTTATGGAGGCTTCAACTTCACCCGGAAACTGTTCCCGGATCGCACGGCAAGCAGCAAGGAATACATGGCGAACCTGGGCATGTACCGCCATTTCGATATCGGATTCCGTCTCAATGCCACCGCACTCTACCGACGCATACGCAACGACGAATTCAACGGTTTGATGGGCGGCAGGCGCAAGGATCACCAGCAAATTTACATTGTGAATCTCGCCATGCCCCGGCTGGCATTCGCTGGTGTCACGCCCAATCTGTACCTGAAACGCACGGTCAACAACAGCAGCCTGGACTGGGCCTATGCGTATCGGCAAACAGAAGCCATATTGAAACTCGAAGCCAGCTTCTGAGAACACAACAAGCCTGTTGCCTGCCTGCTTGCCCGGGTCCATGGCACAGGCTCGCATTGCCTGGCAAGCGGCTTGTCCGTCCCATTCAGGAAGAAGCGGAAATCGTACCGCCTACAGCGGCCCCTTGAACACAAACCAGGCCCCCAGCGCAATGAAGCCGAAGCCCACCAGATGGTTCAGCGTCAGGCTTTCCTTCAGATAGACCACCGAAAAGACGGCGAAGACTGCCAGCGTGATGACTTCCTGAATGGTCTTGAGCTGGGCGGCACTATAGACACCGTGGCCGATGCGGTTTGCCGGGACGGCCAGGCAATATTCCACCAGCGCGATCCCCCAGCTGATGAGAATGACTTTGGCCAGGGGGCTGTTGGGAAACTTCAAGTGCCCGTACCAGGCGATTGTCATGAAGACGTTCGAAGCCAGCAACAGCAGAATGGGGATCAGTTTGGGCGCCATGGCATACCGTCGATCTATCATCGGGACGGCTATTATGCCCCGCGCAGGCATGCCGCCCACAGCCAGACAGGCATCACGATGCGCTGTCTGGCACCGTTACGCAGAATGCTCCCGGCCTTCTGCGTAACGGTAACGGGCGAGCGGCTTACGCCATCGTCATCAGGCTGGCGTTACCACCCGCTGCCGCTGTGTTCACGCTGAGCGCGCGCTCGATGACCAGACGTTCCAGCGGGATGTCCGCTGCACCCGGCTTCAGGCTGGCGATACTGACGATGATGCCGTCACGGCTGGCGATCTGCTGCTGCAACTGCAGCAGCGAGGCTTCGTCGCCATGATGCAGGGCAGCGTCGAAGCTGGCCGTTGCCAGGTCGTCCGCCAGCAACACGCTGCTGCGGACTTCCTGCGGCAGTTGCTGGTGCAGGGTACGGGCCACGCTGTCCTGGCCATTCCAGACCATGCGGCTGCCCACGGCCAGGACCGCTGCCAGCTGCACGATGTAATCGCGTTCGCTCGCCGCTACGCCCAGGACGGCCATGCGCGGCAGCACGCTATACACGTTGTTTTCGCCCGTCGGCCCTGTCAGCGCATAGCTGTTGCCACTGAAGAACGCCATGGGTTCGCGCACCGGACGCACGCCGGGGTTCTGGCGCAGCCATTGCGCCAGGGCTTGCGCCGCTGCCGGCAGTGCAGCACGCTGTTGTGCGGCGCCCGTGGCAAAGGGCGTGGCCAGGGCCTTTTCCGGGCGCGTCGTCAGCAGGCGGTACAGATAGAGCGGCCCGCCGGCCTTGGGGCCGGTGCCTGACAGCCCTTCACCGCCGAAGGGCTGCACGCCGACCACTGCGCCCACGGTATTGCGGTTCACGTACATATTGCCGACATGTGCGCCTGCCACCACGTGTTCGATGGTTTCGTCGATGCGGGTGTGCAGGCCCATGGTCAGGCCATAGCCGGTATTGCGGATCTGCGCCAGGATGTTGTCCAGTTGCTCGCGACGGTAGCGAATCACGTGCAGCACCGGCCCGAAGACTTCGCGCTGCAGGTCGGCCAGGTCCGGCAATTCGATCAGCGTCGGTGCCACATAGGTGCCGTGGGCGGTCGCGGCACCAC
The DNA here is from genome assembly GCF_048595715.1 of Kerstersia gyiorum. Lineage (NCBI taxonomy): Bacteria > Pseudomonadati > Pseudomonadota > Betaproteobacteria > Burkholderiales > Alcaligenaceae > Kerstersia > Kerstersia gyiorum. Next base: position 868,348 of record NZ_CP169556.1, on the reverse strand, counting down.
GCGCGGCCTCGCCCCCCAGCGACAGCTGGTGCACGGGACGTCCCTTGGCACGCAGTTGCTCGATGTGGCGGTCGATATTGGCCTGGGCTTCGGCGTCGATCACCGGGCCGATGTCATTGGCCAACAACGCAGGGTTGCCCAGGCGCAGTTCGGCCATGGCACCCTTGAGCATGGTGATGAGACGGTCGGCCGCATCTTCCTGCACGCACAGGACGCGCAGGGCCGAGCAACGCTGGCCGGCACTGTCGAAAGCGGAAACAATCACGTCCTGCACCACCTGTTCGGTCAGCGCGGAAGAATCGACGATCATCGCATTCTGGCCACCGGTTTCGGCAATCAGCGGCACCGGCTGGCCATTGGCGCCCAGGCGCCGCGCCAGCGTGCGCTGCAGGATGCGCGCCACCTCCGTGGAACCGGTGAACATCACGCCCTGGACGCGCTCGTCCGCCGTCAGGCGCGCGCCCACGACACTGCCGCTGCCGGGCACCAGTTGCACGGCTGCACGTGGCACGCCAGCCTGCCACAGCAGGCGTACGGCCTGCGCCGCCACCAGCGGAGTCTGTTCGGCAGGCTTGGCCAGCACCGTATTGCCGGCAGCCAGGGCGGCCACCACCTGGCCGGTGAAGATCGCCAGCGGGAAGTTCCACGGACTGATGCAGACCACCGGACCCAAGGGACGGTGCGTGGCATTGTCGAACTGGCTGCGCGCCTGGGCCGCGTAATAGCGCAGGAAGTCCACGGCTTCGCGGACTTCGGCGATGGCGTTGGCGTAGGTCTTGCCGGCTTCACGCACCAGAATTCCCATCAGCGGCTGGATTTCCGCTTCCATGGCATCGGCAGCACGATCCAGCATGGCGGCGCGCTCGGCCACCGGCACGGCGGCCCATTGAGGCGCGTAATCATGGGCGGCCTGCAAGGCGGCATCGACCTGCTCCACACTGGCGGCATGCACGGTACCGACTGCATCGCGCAGGTCCGACGGATTGCGCACCCGTTCGGCTTCGCCCAGCTGGTCCAGCTCCACCGCCAACATGGGGCGCGCCACCAAAGCGGCACGAGACGACTCGCGCAGGTTGGCGACCAGCTGTTCCAGCTGCTGTTCATTGGCAAGGTCCAGGCCGCTTGAATTGCGGCGGGCGCTGCCATACAGATCCAGCGGCAGCGGAATGCCCTGGTGCGGCAGGCCCAGCGTGCCTTCGGCGGCGGCCATGGCTTCGACCAGCGTCACCGGATCGCGTACCAGCTCTTCCAGGGAAATGCCCTGATCCGCCACACGATTCACAAACGATGTATTGGCGCCGTTTTCCAGCAAACGGCGCACCAGGTAGGCCAGCAGCGTTTCATGCGTACCCACCGGTGCATAGATGCGGCAGGGACGGCCCAGCTTGCCTTCGCTCACCGGCCCGACCACCTGTTCATACAGGGGTTCGCCCATGCCGTGCAGGCACTGGAATTCATATTGGCCGGGCTGATAATTTTCCGGGCCGGCCAGTTCATAAATCGTGGCCAGGGTCTGCGCGTTGTGCGTGGCGAATTGCGGGTAAATGGCATCCGGCGCGCCCAGCAGCTTGCGGGCGCAGGCGATGTAGGACAGATCGGTGTAGGGCTTGCGCGTATAGACCGGATAGCCGTCCATGCCGTCGATCTGGGCACGCTTGATTTCGCTGTCCCAGTAGGCGCCCTTCACCAGACGGATCATCAGGCGCTGGCCGCTGCGCCGCGCCAGGTCGATCACATAGTCGATCACGAAGGGGCAACGCTTCTGGTAGGCCTGGATGACGAAACCGATGCCCTTCCAGCCCTTCAGATCCGGCTCGAAGCACAGGCGCTCGAGCAGGTCCAGCGAGATTTCCAGGCGATCAGCCTCTTCCGCGTCGATATTCAGGCCGATATCGTATTGGCGCGCCAGGCGTGCCAGCTTCAGCACAATGGGATACAGCTCGGCCTGCACACGTTCCACTTGCGCACGGCTGTAGCGCGGGTGCAACGCGGACAACTTGATGGAAATCCCCGGGCCTTCATAGACGCCACGGCCATTGGATGCCTTGCCGATGGCGTGAATGGCCTGTTCGTAGTCATTCAGGTAGCGTTGTGCATCCTCCGCCGTCAAGGCAGCCTCGCCCAGCATGTCATAGGAATAGCGGAAGCCCTGCGGCTCCAGCGAACTCGCGTGGCGCAGCGCTTCTTCCATGGTTTCGCCGGTGACGAACTGTTCGCCCATCATCCTCATCGCCATGTCCACACCCTTGCGGATCAAGGGTTCGCCACCGCGCGCGATCAGGCGTCCCAGCGAAGCGCTCATGCCCTTTTCGCTATGGGTAGCCACCAGCTTCCCGGTGAGCATCAGACCCCAGGCTGCCGCATTGACGAACACGGACGGGCTTTGACCGACGTGTTCTTTCCAGTTGCCCCGGCTGATCTTGTCGCGGATCAGGACATCACGCGTCGCCTTGTCGGGAATACGCAGCAGCGCTTCCGCCAGGCACATCAGCGCAATCCCTTCCTGTGACGACAGCGCAAATTCCTGCAGCAGGCCTTGCACCAGGCCGGCTTTGCCGGACGCCGTCTTGCGCTGGCGCAGCGCACTGGCGACCTTGAGCGCCAGCGCCTGGGCGCGGCCGGAAAGATCCGCCGGCAGGCGCGCACGCTCCAGCAACCAGGGGACAGCTTCGGTTTCAGGCCGGCGCCAGGCCGCCGTAATGGCAGCCCGCAATTCGGATTGCGGCGCCAGCGGCGTCACATGGGCAAACGGGGCGGCGGCAGGAGCAGCAGCAGAGGAGGCCTGGGGGGCGGCTACAGGAGCGGAAATGGACATAGGATCATCCAAGAAAGACACAGGCGGATATCGCCAAATTTTTTGCTATTATCTTTGAAGATGATTAAAATTTTTCTCCATAAAAATCACCATAAATAGAGAAAAAATCAAAATGAGCACCGGGGAACACGAGTTAGACCGAATGGACATCCGCATCCTCGAACTGCTGCAGCAGGACGGCCGGATTCCCAACACAAAACTGGCCGAAGCCGTCTCTTTATCCCCTACTGCGGTACTCGCGCGAGTTCAGCGCCTGACCCGCGAAAACTACATCCTGGGCTACGAAGCACGACTCAATCCACGCAAGCTGAAAGCCGGTTTGCTGGTATTTGTGGAAGTCCTGCTCGACCGCACGACGCCGAATGTCTTTGAAGAGTTCAAGCTGGCCGTGCAAGACCGCCAGGAAATCATGGAATGCCATATGGTGGCAGGCGGCTTCGACTACCTGCTGAAAACCCGCCACGACAATATGGAAGCCTATCGGGATTTCGCCGGCCGGGTGCTGTGGCAATTGCCGGGGGTGCGCGAAACCCGCACCTATGCGGTCATGGAAGAGGTGAAAAGCTCCATGGCACTGGATTTGACGCATGCCTGGTAGGCCGGCCCCTACCCTACCCCTGGCCTGCAGGAAAAAACAGAAAAAAGAAAACAATTAATTTAACAAGGAAAACAAACAAATAAGGAAAACCCTTTATACACAGCAATATACGGGTTATTCCCATCGGTAAATCCTGGCCATATATTTATCATAATTAACAAAATAACCAGGAGACCACCATGTTGAAAACCCAGTTCCACGCGACGGCCTGGCTGGCAGCCAGCGCCAGCGCCATCGCCTTGCCCGCTGCTGCCGATGTCACCATCGGCGTTGTGTTGCCCTTGACCGGGCCGACCTCCGCCCTGGGCCTGCAGGTCCAGAATGGCATCAAACTCTGGCCAGATGAAATCGCTGGAGAGAAACTCAAAGTCATCGTCATGGACGACGCAACCGATCCCACCGTCGCCATCCGCAATACCCGGCGCCTGGTCACCGAAGACAAGGTCGATGTGATCGTCGGCTCGGCCGCCACGCCCATTGCGCTGGCCATGGTAGATGTAGCGTTGGAGTCGAAAACGCCGCAGCTGGCGGTATCTCCGCCCCCGATTCCGCCTGGCAAGGAAACCTGGACCTTCCGCCTCGCCCCCTCATCGGCCACGATTGCGGAAGCCATGTTCGACCACATGCAGCGCCAGGGCATCAAGACCCTCGGATTCCTGGGATATACCGACGCCTACGGTGAGTCCTGGCTGCAGGATGTCAGCAAAATGGCGGCAGATCATGGCATAGCGCTTTCCGCTGTCGAACGTTTCCAGCGAACCGACAACAGCGTGACCGGCCAGAGCCTGAAGCTGGTAGCCGCCAATCCGGATGCCGTCCTGATCGTCGCCTCCGGTTCCGGTGCAGCCATGCCGCACCGGGCCATGGTCGAACGCGGCTACAAGGGCAAGCTTTACCAGACCCACGCGGCCGCCAGCCGGGATCTGCTGCGCGTCGGCGGCAAGGCGCTCGAAGGCGCCTACGTCCTGTCCGGGCCTGCTGTCGTCGCGGAACAGTTGCCGGCGGATTTCCCGTCCAAACAGGCAGCCATGGACTACGTCCAGCAATACGAGGCGAAATACGGTCCCGGTACACGCAATCAGTTCGCCGCCCACGCCTATGACATCCAGGAACTGCTCAAGCATGTCATCCCCATGGCGCTGCAATCCGCCAAACCGGGAACGCCCGAATTCCGTGCCGCACTGCGCGACGCGCTGGAGGCGATGCCGGAACTGCCCGTCTCCCAGGGCATGCTCGATTACACCCCCAGCGATCACTGGGGTTTTTCGCCGAAAAGCACAGTCGTGTTGAAAGTCGTCAATGGTGATTGGCAACTTGAACCCAAGGACTGAATCCCGCCACCTAAAGATATCCTCCCTGGGCAACAGGGAGGATTTCCCTGCTCATGCAGTGAATCCCTAGCGAAAACTCAGCGGCTACCTGCATTCTCTCCATGCAACCGGGCCATAATATAGACCTGCGACAATCAAGGTCCGACATGGAAGAAAAAGACCCGCAAGCCCTTTCGAGCTCATCCACGCTGGATACCAGTTGCCTGCACCATGTACTGGGACACCAGTTGGCCATGGCCACCGCCCCTACCCGCAAGGTATTCATCAAGCACATCGGCCAGCCGCTGGATCTGCGGCCGGCAGAATTCTCCATGCTGCTGATCATTGCCAACAATGCAGGCGTCACGCAAAAGCAGCTGGCCCAGGCGCTGGCCCTGCCGGCACCGAAGGTCACTGTCATGCTGGACCGCCTGAGCGAAAAAGGCCTGCTGCTGCGCGAGCGCAATACCACGGACAAGCGCTCCATCCGTGTGCACCTGACTCCCGCAGGACAGGAACTGGCCGACCGCGGCTACCAGATTTCCCTGCGCATGGAAAACGACCTGCTGCGCGGCCTGACCCAGGCAGAACGCTTCATGCTGCTGGAACTGCTCAACAAGGTTGCACGCCGTTCCCGCTAAGGCCGGGCCCGTCCCACGCTCTTCCTACCCACACGGCAGACAACAGCGCCACGGCTCATGCAGAAGCCGGCGCAGCTACTTTTTCAAGCAAACGCATCAACTGTTGCCGCTCGCCGGTGTCCAGCCGTTCTGCCAGCGCACGCTCGTAGGTATCCATTTTCCGCCGCAGTGCCAGCAGCTCTTCGCGTCCCGCGCCCGTCACCGCCAGCGCATGGCTGCGCCGGTCGCCTGGTACCGGGCAACGCTGCACAAAACCATGGCGCTCCAGCGTATCTATCACCTTGACCACGCTGGCACGGTTGACCTGCAGGTGTTCCGCCAGCGCCGACTGGTTCATTCCTGGATGCGTGGCGATCAACGATAGCGCGGTAATTCGCGCAGGCGTCAGTGCATCCGCACCCAGTATGCCGAACAACAGCTCGTAGGAACGAACCTGTGCGCGCCTCAGCGCATAGCCCAGCGCGTCGCGGCACAGATCCAGCGCCGCATCCTCCGGCGCGGCAGGCGCCTGCCCGCCAGTAGCCAGCACCCGGTCGTCAGCGTTCATCATCCCATGCCTCCCCGCCTCGGCGCATGCACCCTCCGGCCACAATATAAATTATAAAAAAACAAAATATCTAATTTCAGGGTCTGTATTCCCATCTGGAAAACCGCTCGCCAATTAAGGGAAAAACCTATGAAAAATTGCGTTGCCTAGCCCTTGCAGCAAAAAGAATAGCATGACAGACTGTTATCCAACATAACAGTTAATAAAGATAATTAAATAGCTACGGACATACCGCGTCTGCAACAACGCGTCCGGACCTGCCAGGAGAAGACAATGCCCACCCCCCGGAACACCCCGCTGGTGACACTGGAGATAGACGGCGCCATCGCCACTATCACCCTCAACCGGCCGGAGAAATGCAACGCGCTCAGCATGGGCGTCATCCGTGAACTGCAGGAGTGCTTCGCCGGGCTGCCCGGTAGCGTCCGGGCTGCCATCCTCAACGGCGCAGGGACGCACTTCAGTGCTGGGCTGGACCTGAGCGAACTCGCCGACACCAGCACGGCCGAAGGCATACAGCAGTCGCTGGCCTGGTATGAGGCATTCTCGCGCATTCAATTCGGCCGCGTCCCGGTGGTGGCCGTGCTGCATGGCGCAGTCGTCGGCGGCGGGCTGGAGCTGGCCAGCACGCTGCACGTCCGCATTGCAGAGGAAAGCGCCTATTTCGGCTTGCCGGAAGGACAGCGCGGCATTTTCCTGGGCGGCGGAGGTTCGGTACGAATCGCCAAGCTGATCGGTTTTTCCCGAGTCACCGAAATGATGCTGACGGGCCATGTCCTGGACGCACGCGAAGCCCATGCCAGCGGCCTGGTGCATTACGTCACGCCGCCCGGCGCAGGCCTGGCCAAGGCCAGGGAATTGGCGGAACGCATCGCAGGCAATGCGCCGATGTCCAATTTTTCCATCCTCAATGCCCTGCCCCTGATCGCCGAACAGCCCATGTCCCACGGATTGTTCACCGAGGCGCTCATGGCGGCGATCGCGCAAGGAGAACCGGCCGCCAAGGAACGCCTGCAGGCATTCCTGCAAAAACGTGCCGCCAAAGTAATGCCCGGCCATTAAGGCAGCCTGCTGCCGCCGGCATGCCGCACGCCACCGATCCCGCGCCTGCGGCAGCGATACATAACAAGAAGCAGCCCCACCGCTGGCCGCGCCCCATGCGCCCGCCCCCCCAGGCTGGCGTTACGGCGGCGTGCAACCAGTCCTGTTGCCCGAGGAGACCATGAAACCCACCCCCAACACGGCGCCCCACGCCCCCGACACGGCCACGCCGGATATCCGCCCGTTCTTCCGCCCAGCTTCCGTCGCCATTATCGGCATGTCCAGCAAGCCCGGTTCCGCCGGGCAGGTGGTACTGGCCAACCTGCTTAATGGCGGCTACCAAGGACCGATTCATCTGGTGGGCCGCAGCGGCGGCATGCTGGACGGCCGGCCGGTGCTCACCGATATCTCGCAGTTGCCGGACGGTATTGAACTCGCCATCCTGATGCTGCCCTCCGAGGCTGTGCGCGACGCGGTGCAGGCCTGCGTCGCCAAAGGCATACGGGGCGCCGTCTGTTTCGCCTCGGGCTTTGCGGAAATGGGCGAGGCCGGCCGCCAGCAACAGCAGGAAATCGCCGCCATAGCCCGCGCGGGCGGCCTGGCCCTGCTGGGCCCCAACACCGTGGGCTATTTCAACTACGCCGATGCGTTCTACGTGATGATGGTGCCCTTGGTTCTGCCACCGCGCCTGAACCCGGAAGATGGCCCGGCCATCGCCATCGTGGCCCAGAGCGGCGGCGTGGGCGCCCATATCGCCGCCTCGCTGCTGGCACGTGGCGTACCGCTGTCATACATGATGACCACCGGCAACGAAGCCCAGACCGGACTGGCGGAAATGGTGCGTTTCTATGCCGCAGACCCGTATACCGGCGCCATTGTCATTTACGCCGAGCAAATCCGTTCAGCCGCCGATTTCCTGGATGCCGCCCGTGCGGCGCGAACGCAGGGCAAGCCTGTCATCATGCTGCACCCAGGCCGCAGCGAGCAATCCCAGGCAGCGGCGCAATCCCATACCGGCGCTCTCGCTGGCAACCACGCCGCCATGCGCTTGATGGCCCGTCATGCCGGCGTGCTGGTGGTGGACACCCTGGAAGAAGTCATTGACGTCGGCCAATTGATGCTGCGTTACCCCACCCCGCCCACCGGCGGACTGGGGCTGGTCACCGCCTCGGGGGCCATCTGCGGCCTGGCGCAAGACTATGTGGACACCCTGGGCCTGGCCATGCCGCCGCTCTCCCCGGCGCAGGCCGAAACGCTGCGCGGGCACTTGCCGGCTTTCCTGCCATCGCGCAATCCGCTGGATATCGGCACTTTATCCGCCTACCAGCCCTCGATTCTGGAGACCGGTGTGGCCGCACTGCTGGCCGATCCCGGCATAGGCAGCCTGCTGGCCTCCATGCCCATGCCCGAACCGGCCGCCTCGGTTGAATGGCTGAACTACTTTCTGGCGGGCGCCGCAGACAGCGGCAAACCGGCGATCTATGTCATGCAAAATGAGGACACGCCACCGGCAGCCGACTTTATTGCGCTGGCGCGCAAACATCGCGCCGTCATCATGCGCTCCCCGGAGCGCGCCTTGCGGGCGCTGGCTTGCGTCACCCGCTTCGGCCTCGAACAGTCCACCGCTCAGTCCACCGCTCAAGCCGCGGCACAGACCGCTACACACACTGCTGCACAAACCGCCAAGCAGCCCGCCATGAACACGCCTGGCGCCATGGCTGCTCCCGCTGCCACCGCCACTGCCATCATTACCTCTCGCGCCCATGCCTCCAGCGCCCCGCCCGAGCCATGGCCTGCGATGGCGCCAGGCGCCCAAGCCGAATGGCTGGGCAAGCAGGTTTTGCGGACGCTTTCCATTGCCACGCCGCCGGGAGACCTGGCGCGCTCCCTGGAAGACGCCCTGCATATTGCTGCCGGTATCGGCTATCCCGTCGCCCTCAAGGCCCAGGCTGCCCATCTGACACACAAAAGCGACGCCGGCGGCGTCTTATTGAATATTGCCGATGCGGACGCCCTGCGCGCGGCCTGGCAGACTTTGCAGGACAACATCCGGCGTGCCGCGCCAGATGTGGAACTGGACGGCGCTTTGGTCGAGAAAATGGGCGCGCGCGGCCTCGAACTCGTGGTTGGCGCCAGCCGTGACCCGCAGTGGGGGCCGATTCTGATGGTTGGCCTGGGCGGTATTTGGGTCGAAGCGCTGGGCGACGTGCAATTGCTGCCGCCAGACCTGCCGCAGGACGCCATCATCAGCAAGCTGCTGGCTCTCAAGGGCCATCAGCTGCTGCGCGGGTTCCGCGGCCAGCCTGCCGTGGATCTGCCCGCCGTGGCCAAGGCCGTCGCGCAGATCGGGCACTTGATGCTGACGCGCCCTGAGATTGCGGAAATAGACATCAACCCCCTGGTGGCCTACCCGGAAGGCCAGGGCGTCATGGCGCTTGATGCGCTGCTGGTGACCCGCTGAACCCGCGGCATGGCGCCTGCCAAACACGCGCCATGCCTTCGTCCGGCAGCGCCGCCCCGCTGCCACACAAGGAAACCGAGCATGAAAGGACAGGCATATATCGTTGGTGCCTACGAGCACCCAAGCCGCGACGCCGCTGACAAAACCCTGGCCCAGCTGCATATTGAATCCGCGCTGGGCGCGCTGGCCGATGCCGGGCTGAGCCTGCAGGATGTGGACGGCTATTTCTGCGCCGGAGATGTGCCGGGCTGGGAGTCCCCCGGCTCCGGCCCGATGTCTGTCGTGGAATACCTGGGACTGAACCTACGGCACCTGGACACCACCGAGACCTGGGGCTCGGCCTACATCAATCACGTCGCCCATGCGGTGCAGGCCATTGCCGCCGGCAAGTGCCGCGTGGCGCTCATCACCCAGGGCGGCCGGCCAAGGGCGGAAAAATTGCCCCCCGAGGCCGCCATGCGCCTGCAGCCGCAGCACGCCCCGGAAGCGCAGTTCGAACTGCCCTACGGCGCCGTGGTCACCAATGTGTATGGCATGTGCGCCGCGCGCCACATGCATGAACACGGCACGACCGCCGAACAGCTGGCCTGGATCAAGGTCGCCGCGTCCCACCACGCCAGCCACAATCCGCATGCCATGCGGCAGGAAATCGTGACCGTACAGGATGTGCTGGATTCCCCTGTCATCGCCACGCCGCTGCACCGGCTGGACTGCTGCATCATCAGCGACGGCGGCGGCGCGCTGGTGCTGGCGCACCCGGATATCGCCCGCAGCCTGAAACGCCCGCTCGTCACGCCCACTGGCGCGGGCTTCAACGTGCGCCACCTCAATGGCGGCTATTTCGACATCCTGGCTTCGGGCGGCGTGCGCAGCGGCGCCGAGGCCTTTGCCCAGGCCGGCGTGCGGCCTGCGGACATCCAGTACGCCTCGCTCTACGACAGCTTTACCATCACTGTCCTGATCCAGCTGGAAAACCTGGGCTTCTGCGCCCCCGGCACCGGCGGACGCTTCGTCGCCGATGGCGGGCTGATTTCAGGTACCGGACGCCTGGCGGTCAATACGGACGGCGGCGGCCTGTGCAACAACCATCCCGGCAACCGGGGCGGCATGACGCGCCTGCTGGAAGCCGTGCGCCAACTGCGCGGCGAAGCCCACCCGGCCGTCCAGGTGCCCGATTGCCGGCTAGCGCTCGCGCACGGCACCGGCGGGCAACTGGGCGGCCGCCACGGCAGCGCCACCATGATTCTGGAACGTGAGGACTGATCCATGAGCTCCCGCAACATCATCCCTCCCCAGCCCAACCCGGAAACGGCGGCATACTGGCAAGCAGCCAATCAGGGCAAACTGATGCTCAAGCGCTGCTGCGACACGGGCACCGCCTTTTACTACCCGCGCGACCATAGTCCCTTTACCGGCGGCGCGACCGAATGGTTCGAAGCCAGCGGCCAGGCCACGCTATACAGCTACAGCATTTTGCTGCGCAGCCCGGCGCCCTATTGCCTGGCTTATGTGCAACTGGCCGAAGGCCCCCTCATGATGAGCAACATCCTCACCGAGGATTTCAACAGCCTGAGCATTGGCCAGGCCCTGCGCCTGGACTTCCTGGACAGCGGCAACGGCCAGCAACTGCCGGTGTTCCGCCCGGCCTGAAGCCGTCCCTCGCCGCCGCAGGCCTATGTGTGAACCGCAGGCCTGTGTGAAACATTGATGCCTGCCGCCTGGGGCAAGCGTCCGCCAGACCTGGGGGCACCTTGCCCCCAGGTCTAGGCTGCCATCAACAAGACCAGCGCATGCAGGGCCAGGCCGATCAGGCCGCCGACCAGCGTGCCGCTGAAGCGGATGTACTGCAAGTCGCTGCCCACGCTGCGCTCCAGCTCCTGCACGAGCTGGCGCTCGTCCCAGTTCCGTACCGTCCGGGAAATGTGCTCGGTCACGCCATCGCGCAGCCGGTCGGCCAGTTTGGCGGCATTGCTCAAGATGTGCTCGTTCAGGGCATCGCGCAGCGAGTCATCATCACGCAACCGTTCCCCGAAACCGGCCAGCGCTTTTTCCAGATGACGGCCTATGGCCGAATCCGGCGCGGCCAGATCGGCCCGCAGCAAGGCCATGATGTCTGCCCACACGCCGTCGATATAGGCCTGCACCTGCCCATGCGCCAGCAGACGCTGCTTCATGGCATCCACCTGCTCGGCCAGCGCCGGGTCGCTGCCCAGGCGGCGCACGTAATCCGCCACCCAGGCTTCATAGTCGCGCCGCAACGGGTGCCCAGGCTCTTCCAGCACGGCCTGCATTTCCTCCAGCAGCGCCCGCGCCAGGCGGTCGGCCAGGCGGCCGGACAGTTCGTCCACCGACGTCACCGCCCCCACCACCTTGAGCAAGGTGGGCCATTCGCGGCTGGCATAACGCACCATCATCGCAGAGATGCGCTGCTTGACGGCCTCGTCGCCGATGTAGCCGCCCAACTGGCGCAGCGCTTCGTCCAGCAGTACCTGGTGACGGCCGTCGCGCGTCAGTAGATTCAAAATTTCGCTGGCGGTGCCCGCCGCATTCCAGCGCAGCAAATAGCCGCGCAGCGAATCGGTCAGCGCCGCCTTGACGGCCTTGTCATCCAGCAAGTCCAGGCCCTGCAAGGCCGTCTGGCGCAGGCCCGCCCCCAGGCGCTCACGTTGTGCCGGCTCAGCCAGCCAGGCGCCCAGGCGGGCGGCAGGGTCGAACAACTTCAGTTTTTCCAGCAGGGTTTCCGGCGCCAGGAAATGGTCACGCACAAACACGGCCAAGCTGTCGCCGATCCGTTCCTTCTTGTTCGGAATAATGGCGGTATGAGGCAAGGGCAGGCCCAGCGGGTGGCGAAACAGGGCAACCACAGCGAACCAGTCGGCCAGCGCCCCGACCGTGGCCGCTTCACAGAAGGCGCGCAACCACGCCCAGCCGCCCTGGCCGCCCATCAGGTGGCTGGTGATGAAACCCGCCAGGGTCAGCGCCAGCAAACCCAGCGCACGCCGCTTCATGCGGCGCAGCGTACGATTCTGTTGCTCCAGCGCAGCGCTGTCTGTCATGACTGTCCGTCCGTGAAGCCCTGCATTGTCCGGCCCGCTCCGTTCCGGCCATCGACCGCAACGAGGCCTCGCCTTGGCGGGCCGTGGGCTGAAAGAAATGAATGCGAATAAGGAATACGCATAATATTAGGCTACTGCGATAGCCGGTATCCGCCCTGTTTTCTCAAGCGCCCGGTCTGTCTGCCCCAAAACGTGCACTGCGTTTCCCTGTTGTCCTTCACGATCCCGCCAGCGGGCCTGTCCCGTCCTGCCCATGCCATCCACCGCCACTGCCATCCCGCCCGTTCCTGCCGCCGATGTCCGGCTCTGGCGCGACCCCCTGCTGCCGCATGTCGAACTGCGGCAGGCCAGCCACAGCCGTGCCTGCTATGTGCCCCACAGCCACCCCAGCTATTCCATAGGCGCAATCGACAGCGGTCATAGCCTGTTCACCGGCGCCCAGGGCGGCCTGCGGCGTACCGGCCCCGGCACCCTGGTGTACGTACCGCCAGCGCATGTCCATGCCTGCAATCCGGCCTCCCTGGAAAGCTGGAGTTATCACATGCTGCACCTGGATGCCGCCTGGATGGAAGACCTGCGCATCGAACACGCAGCACTATCGGGTGCGTCGCATGCGCCCCGGTACATGGATCAGGTCATGCTGGCCACCGCGCCACCACGGTATGCGGCCTATCGCCAGCTGGCGCAAATACTGGGCACTGGCCAGCCAGCTTGCGCCAAGGATGCCGCACTCATTGAATTCGTCATGGACAGCGATACCCGGCCAGCCGCTGCCCCCTTGCCACCGCTGGCCCGCTGCGCCCCCGGCCCGGCACTGCTGCGGGTGATGGACGCCTTGCGCGACGACCCGGCGGCCAATCCGTCGCTGGCCGGGCTGGCCGCCCTGGCCGGCATGGGCCGCTACCAGCTGATACGCGCCTTCCGCGCAGCGACGGGCATGACACCCCATGCCTACCAGCTGGATTTCCGCATCAATCAGGCGCGAGACTGGCTGCGCCAGGGCGCCAGTCTGGCCGATACGGCCTATCGGCTGGGCTTCGCGGACCAGAGCCATTTCCAGCGCATGTTCAAGGCCCGCGCCGCCATGCCGCCTGGCCGCTACCGCAGCGGCGCCTAGCGCGGCCGCCCACCGGGGCGCGGTCATACCGGCGGCTGCCGCCAGCCTCTCTCGCTGCTCCTTCCGCAGCCCCCGCCCAGGGGCGCCACGCCTGCTGGCGGCAGGGGTACGCCATATCCGCCGCAATTTCATTCAATACCTGATCCCGGACACCGGACACACTGGCGGCCATCGCCTCTGCCTGTCCTTGCCATGTCCACCTTTCTTCTGATTGCCACCGCCCATTTCTTCGCCCTCCTTGCTCCCGGCCCGGATTTCCTGCTGATCACCCGTCTCGCCGCTGGCAATGGCCTGCGCGTCGCAGCCAGCGCCTGCCTGGGCATCGCCCTCGCCAATGGCCTGTTCATCGCCATCGCATTCGCCGGGCTGGATCTGCTGAAACCGGACACAGTGTTGTTTCGCGGCCTGCAGATGGCAGGCGGCGCCTATCTGCTTTACCTGGCGCTGGCCTTGATGCGCAGCAGCAAGCCCACCTCACCCGGCGCAGAGCGCCAATTGCCCGCCCATGCGCCACGCTTGTCCTGGGCGCGCGCGCTGGGCATGGGCGGGCTATCGGCCCTGCTCAACCCGAAAAACGCATTGTTCTACGGCAGCCTGGCCTCCATGCTCGCCAGTACCCATACCCCGTCACTCTGGCTCTGGCTATGCGGCATCTGGATGTTCTGCGTCGTGCTGGCCTGGGATCTGCTGGTCGCCGCGCTCATCGGCAACCCTTGGGCGCAGCGCCACTATCATCGCTGGCTGCCAGTGGTAGAACGGATCTGCGGCCTTTTACTCGGCTTGCTGGGCCTGCTGATGTTATGGCAGGGATTAACTCCAAAAAAATAGATTGCATACCATCAATTGATATATAATCTATTTTATGGACACACACCCTGACTCTCTTTCAGGCGCGCAGGATTCCCCTCACGTCAATGCCAACACTACCTTTCCGTCGCTGGTCAGCTGTGTCGCGCGCCAATGGCGCCGCGCACTGGATGCCGAATTGCAGCCTCTGGGGCTGACCGAGGCAACCTGGCGTGCCCTGCTGCATGCGTCTCGCGCAGCCGCGCCGCTGCATCAAAAAGATCTGGCTCGCACCATGGGGCTGGACAGCTCCTCAGTGGTGCGCCTGCTCGTCACCCTGGAGCGCGACGGCCACATCGTGCGCGTCGAAGACGCCGACGACAAGCGTGCCAAGCGCATCCTGCTGACCGAATCCGGCCGGGCGCTCAGCCTGCGGGTTGAAAGCATCGCCGGCGAAGTCCGCGCCCGGCTGCTGGGCGGGCTGCCCGAAGACGAGCTCGCCCTGGCCATGAAAGTCCTGCGCCAGGTATCCGCCACCCTGGCCGCCAACAACAGCGATACCCAATCATGATGTCCGCGCCTCAGGGCCGGCCGCCATTCTGGCTGCTGGCCGTCATTACCATCGCCAGCACCATGGCGATGAATCTGTTCGTCCCGGCCCTGCCCGCCGCCGGGCTGGAACTACATGCCAGCAACGGCGCCATGCAGGCCACCATCAGCGTCTATATCCTGGGTTTGTCGGCCGGCCAGCTGGTGTACGGCCCGATAGCAGACAGTATCGGCCGCCGCCCGACACTGATGGCCGGCCTGATCCTGTACGTTGCCGGCAGCCTGCTCGCGGCGTTTGCCGGCAGCCTGTCAGGCTTGCTCGGCGCACGGCTGCTGCAGGCACTGGGCGGCTGCGCCGGCCTGGCGCTGGGGCGCGCCATCGCCCGCGATACTTCGGAAGCCCATGACGCGGTACGCCGCCTGGCGCTGCTCAATCTGATGATGATGCTGGGCCCCAGCCTGGCGCCGCTGCTGGGCGGCATCATGACCAGTCACACCGGATGGCGCACCGTTTTCTACATGATGACCGTAATCGGCGCGGCCACGCTGGTGCTGTCCTGGCGCCTGCTGCCCGAAACCCTGCCCAGTGCCAACCGCCAGACCTTCCACCTGGGCCAGGTCGCGCGCAACTACCACACCCTGCTGCACTCACGCGCCTTCGTCTATCTGTCCATCGGCGGCGGGCTGACCACCACCAGCATGCATGCCTTTATCTCTAGCGCTCCCTTCATCTTCCACGACCGGCTGGGCCGCCCGCTACATGAAGTCGGCCTCTACCTGTGCGCGCTCATCTTCGGCATGTCGCTGGGCAATGCCGTGACCAGCCGGCTGGTCACGCGCATGGCCGCCAATCGCCTGCTGATCGGCGGCACCCTGCTGAGCCTGGCTGCCGCTGCCTCTCTGGCCGCCCAGGTTGCCATCGGCCACCTGAGCGTCACCGGCATCCTGTTGAGCATGACCGCCCTGACCTGCGGCGCTGGCATCGCCAGCCCGGCCATCCTGACCAAAGCAATCAGCGTCGATGCCAAACTGATCGGTTCGGCTTCCGGGCTGTACGGCAGCACACAGATGCTGATGGGTGCCATCTGTACCGGGCTGGCAGCCGCCATCGGCAACCCGGCAGTCGGCGCTGCCGCCGTGCTGCTGGGTGCAGCGATACTGGCCCAGGTCTGCCTGCGGCGCGGGCTGCAACACCTGCCGCCCGAGGCCTGAACCCCTTGCCGCCCCGGCGCTGCCGTCAGGCGCTGGGGGTGCTGCCCCGCGCATAGCGCGCATCCAGCCACAAGGCGAAGAAATTCAGGCAGCCTATCCCTGCTCCCGTCAGGCAGACGGCCTGCCAGCCGCCATGTTGCCACGCCAGGGAACCCAGGGCGGAACCCAGCGCCGCCCCCCCGAAATAACAGGTCATGTAGACTGCATTGATGCGCGAACGGGCCTCTGGCAACAGGCGGTAGATCACATGCTGGCTACTGATGTGTATGCCCTGCAAGGCCAGGTCTATCATCAATACCCCAGCCAGAAACCAGGCCAGGGAATCACGGCCCAGCCAGAGCATGCCCCACCCCAGCACCAACAAGACCGCGGAAGTCCGCATCGTCGTCTGGCCCCAGCCGCGATCCGCCAGGCGGCCCGCTACATTGGCCATCAGGGCGCCGGCCACGCCAGCCAGTCCAACCAGCCCGATGGCCATGTCCGACAATCCGTGCCCTGGACCGGCCAGCAGCAACGCCATCGTGGAAAACAGCACACTGACTGCGCCAAAGGAAATTCCGCCCATCAAGGCCGTGCTGCGCAGCCGTGGCAGACGCACCAGCAAGCCCCCCAGCGAACGCAGCGTCGCCAGATAACTGGTGCGCGCTGCGGTCGCCGGAGCATCGGGCAGGGAACGCCACAGTGCCAGCGCCACCAGCAGCATGGCCACGCCGCCTACGCGGTACACCAGTTGCCAGCCCCCTGCTTCCGACAGCACGCCAGCCACGCTGCGCGCCAGCAGAATGCCCATCAGCAGGCCGCTCATGACCAGCCCCACCGCCCTGCCGCTGGCGCCCGGCGCGGCCAGCGCAGCTGCCATCGGCACCAGCACCTGGGCCGCCACCGAAAACAGGCCCGTCAGCAAGGTCCCCACGGCCAGCCAGGCAAACGAGGCGGAAAAACCGCTGAGGAACAAGCCCGCGGCGGCCAATAGCATCATCACAACGGCCAGGCGACGACGGGCCAGCATGTCACCCAGCGGCACCAGCAGAAACAAGCCGACGCCATAGGAGACCTGGGCGATGGTCACCGTAATGGATGAGGTGGATTCCGACACGCCGAAAGACCGGGCAATGGAATTGAGCAGCGGCTGATTGAAATAATTGGCCCCCGCGCACAGGCCACAGGCAATAGCCATCAACAGCAGGATACCGCTGGACAACACCGGTGTACCTCCGGCAGTTGCCGCCTGCACGGGCTGCGCGCGCAAATTTCCCTCCGACACTGCTTCTCCTTTTTGCATGGGCAAGCCGGCCTCGACGGGCCGAACGCTGCATCCGGCGCCAGGCAGCGCCATCTGCCCGGAAGCCGGGCGCGCGGCCGGATGCGCGCCCGATACTCTACTCCAGGCCCCGGCTCAACTCCACCCGGTTGCGTCCCAGATGCTTGGCACGGTACAGCGCCTGGTCTGCCGCCTTGAGCAGCAACAGATAATCCGGGTGCCCGGCATACAGGGCCACCCCTATGCTCAAAGTCATGTTCAGATGAATATCCTGCCCCAGTGGAATCCGCTCGTTTTCAGCCCGGCGCCGCAGGTTCTCGGCGACCAGCATGGCCGTTTCCGGCTCGACATCCACCAGCACGACCAGGAACTCCTCCCCGCCCAGGCGGAACAGGTAGTCGCTGCTGCGCACCGCCTGCGACATGAACAGCCCGACGTGGCGCAACGCCGCGTCGCCACCATCGTGACCGTACTCGTCGTTGATACGCTTGAAGTGGTCGATATCCACCATGAGCACCGCCAGGCCGCAGCCATTGGTACGGGCGAATTCGATCTCGCGATTCATGATCACCTGGAGATACTTCCGGTTCAGCAGCCGCGTCAGCACGTCCCGGCCAGACTCCAGGTAGCCGGCCTGCTGAAACAGGCCTTCAAGCAAAAAACCCACCGTGCGGCAATGGTCACGGATCCGTCGCAGCACCTCCACCTGGCCGGCGTCCTTGCCTTCGCTGCTGCCGGCCATGCTGCCCAACTGGCTTGCGGCGGCATCGACCCGGTCGATTTCCGCAAGAATGGACGCCACATCCGCGCTGCCTTCGAAGGCATGAGCCGCCTTGTGCGTAAACCACAGCCCGAACTCGGACTTGCCCAGCAGGGGCAGGTTGGCGCGCGCCTGGTTCACTGCGACTTCATACATGAACTGGTTTTCCCAGCCCAGCAGCGCCGCACGCTGTTTTTCGCGCTCGGCGCCGATATCCTGGGAAATCGCAAACAGCCGGTAGGCTTCCTCCGCCCGGGAATTGCGGTCGTGCGACACAGCATAGGACTGGCACATCACTTCCATGGCCAGCGACGTCAGCTCCGCCACATAGGCCACGGCATTCGTGCGCTGCACCACATCGACATCCTGCAGGCGCGCGAAAATGGCTTCATTGAGCGCCCGCGTGCCCCGCATGACCAAATGCGTAGGAATGCCGATACGGGCATGCACGCCGCCGACACGTTTCTGGTAGGCGACAGTGCCTTCGTAATCCCCATTCAGGGCTACCGAAAATACCCCTTCCAGCCAGGCTTGCAAAGCCGGGTGCAAACGATTCTGCACCAGTTGGGCAGACAGGAAAAACGAGGCAGCGGCATCTTGCATCATCTGCTCATAGAACCGCGTCGCCAGAAATGCCTTGTGCTCCCGGACGATGCCCTGCACCAGCACCCAGATGTCTTCCCCGTAACGACCACAAATGCGGCGCCAATCGGCAACCCACTCCTCAGGCGAGGTATTTTTTCTTAACATTTCAAAACCTTGCTTCATGTATCAATATTCTGGCATGGAAGCGAACTCGGCTGGAAGATACGACCAGAAAAAAACGACCAGAAACTATCCAGAAAATGCCATGCGGAGTCAAAACATTGGGAATATCCGATGGCTGCCAATGCCAAAAGACCTCGCCCGGCATGGCTGAAACAAGGCGGAACAAGAAGCAACCGTATTTCCGTCCTCTTTTCAACAGCGCTGGCATAATTCAGCCGACCGTCCCTGGTGCCTGGACATGAACCCCGATCTCACCTCGCCTAACGCCATGCCGACCTGCTCCCGACCTGCGCTCCCTTCTGCCCGACGCGTCATGCCCGGCATGATGCTGGCCATGACCCTGGCCCTGGCCGGCCTGCTTGCCGCCTGCGAGCGCACGCCTCCGGCAGCGCCCGGCGCCGTTCCGGTACGCCTGGAGTCCGTGGGCAGCCGCGCCCCTGCTGCAGCTATCTCTCTGCCCGGCGTCGTCGCGGCACGCACGGAAAGCCAGCTGGGCCTGCGGGTTGGCGGCCGCCTGGCCAGCCGTCCCGTCGACCGTGGCGCCACAGTCCGCCAGGGCGATATCCTTGCCACCCTGGACCCCATCCCCCTGCAACTGGCGGTACAGGCCGCCGAAGCCCAGTTGGCACAGGCGCGCAGCGCACTGGAACAGGCACGCAGCGACGTCACGCGCAACCGCCAGCTGGTGGCGCGCGGCGCCATCGCCAGGGCCGATTTCGAACGCATGGAAACGGCAGCTGCCACCGCCGCCGCGCAATCACGGGCAGCCGCCAGCCAACTGGAGCGTGCCCGTACCGACCTGGGCGACGCAACCTTGCGCGCCCCGCATGACGGCGTGGTGACCGCCGCCTGGGCCGAACCGGGCCAGGTCATTGCCGCCGGCGCGCCGGTTGTCTCACTCGCCTATGCCGGAGAACTGGAAATCCAGGCAGACCTGCCGGAACATCTGGTTGCCAGCATCTCGCCCGGCGCCGCTGCGCAAGTGGCCCTCCTGGAACAGCCGGCGCAGCAGTTTCCTGCCAGCGTGCGAGAAGTCTCGCCCGCTGCCGACACCACCACGCGCACCTTCAGGGTACGCCTGACCGTACCAGGCCTGGACCAAGCCGCACGCCTGGGCATGAGCGCCACAGTGACCCTGCCGCGGCAGGCAACGGGTGACACTCCCGCCTGGACCTTGCCACTTTCTGCCCTGTTGCAGCAGGACGGCCAGACCTCAGTCTGGGTCCTGCCGCCGGAATCCTCCCGGCTGGAACTTCGCCCCGTCACCGTGGGCCGCCTGGGCGCCGATGATTTCACCGTCACCGCCGGCCTGGCGGCCGGTGAGCGCGTTGTGACGGCTGGTGTCCATCGCCTGGACGCTCAGCTGGAAGTCAAACCCTGGGACGGCCGCCTGCCATGAGCCATTTCAACCTGTCGGCCTGGGGGCTGCGTCACGGTGCCCTGGTGCTGTTCGCCATGCTGATGTCGCTGGTGCTGGGCGTCCAGGCCTATTTTCAGCTGGGACGCTCGGAGGACCCGGAAATGACCATCATGGTCATGACCCTGGATGTCGCGTGGCCAGGCGCCAGCACCGAGGAAATGCAACAGCAGGTGGTGGAAAAAATCCAGCGCACGCTGCAGGAAGTGCCCTACTACGACTACGTCAACAGCTATGTCCGCCCCGGCCGCGCCACTCTCTTCCTGGTCCTGAAGGACTGGGCCGGCAAGGAAGCCATTCATGAAAGCTGGTACCAGGCCAGGAAACGCGTCGGCGACATGCTTTACACCTTGCCCGAGGGCGTCATCGGCCCATTCTTCAACGACGACTTCGGCGACACCTTCGGCTCCATCTATGCTTTCCATGCCGATGGCTTCGACGACGCCACCATGAAGCAGGTGCTGCTGGCCGCACGCGAGCACGTGCTGGCCCTGCCGGATGTCTCCAAGGCCACGCTGCTGGGCGTGCAGGACCAGCGCTTCTACCTGGAATTCAGCCACGCCCGGCTGGCGCAACTCGGCCTGTCACCGGACCAGGTGCTGGCCAGCCTGGCGCAACGCAATATCGTCATGCCTGCCGGCACGGTAGAAGGCCCGCGCGCGCGCATCGCCGCACGCGTGGACGGCGCCGTGCGCAGCATCGAGGATATCGAGAACACGCCAGTTTCCGCCAATGGCCGGACTTTCCGCCTGGGAGACATCGCAACCGTCACCCGGGGCTTCATTGACCCGCCCGAGTCCTCGATGCGCCGTGACGGCGAGCGCGTCACCGGGCTGGCGGTTTCCATGGTCGAAGGAGGCGACATCCTGAGGCTGGGGCGGCAATTGCAGGAAACGATGGATGCATTCCAGCGCCAGCTGCCCGCCGGCATCCAGATCGAGAAAATCGTCGACCAGCCCACCCTGGTGGATCACTCCATCAACGAATTCCTCGGCCACTTCCTGCTGGCGCTGGCGATCGTGCTGGCGGTCAGCCTCATGGCCCTGGGGCTGCGCACCGGCATCGTCGTTGCGCTCTCGGTGCCATTGGTGCTGGGCATCACCTTCTTCATCATGTGGCGCATGGGCATACATTTGCACCGGGTATCGCTCGGCGCGCTGATCATCGCGCTGGGCCTGCTGGTCGATGACGCCATCATCGCCGTAGAAATGATGCTGGTGAAAATGGAACAAGGCTGGGACCGCTTCCGCGCCGCTTCCTTTGCCTGGACGTCCACGGCCTTCCCGATGCTGACCGGCACCCTGATTACTGTCGCCGGTTTCGTCCCGGTCGGTTTCGCACGCTCTTCGACCAGCGAATTCACGCAATCCATCTTCTGGGTGGTCGGCATTTCGCTGATCGTATCGTGGCTTGTGGCCGTCCTCTTCACGCCCTACCTGGGCGCCAAGCTGCTGCCCGACATGCCGGCGCACAGCGGCCAATCCAAGCCGGAAAGCCCCGCGCGCCAGCGCATGCGCCGCTGGTTCGCATCCCACATAGACTGGTGCGTGGCGCATCGCAAGACCGTGCTCATCACCACCACCCTGGCATTCTTTGCCTCGGTTGCCGCATTCACCCTGGTGCCCAAGCAATTCTTCCCGGATTCACCGCGCGAGGAAATCCTGATCGACGTTCACCTGGAAGAAGGCGCCAGCTACGCCGCCACGCTGTCCGAAACCCTGGCCGTCGAGCAAATGCTGCGCGACGATGCACGCGTCGGCCATTACACCGCCTATGTCGGCGGCGGCGCCCCGCGCTTCTACCTGGCGCTGGAACCGGAATTGCCCAAGCTGAACTACGCCCAGCTGATCGTCTACCCGAAAGATATCCGCGATACGCCTACGCTGGCCCATGAACTGCGCGAACAGTTGCGCGAACGCTTCGCCCATATCCGTACCCGCGTCTACCTGCTGGAACTCGGACCGCCCGTCGGCTACCCGGTACAGTTCCGCGTGCGCGGCGCCGACCCCGACACCGTGCGCGGCATCGCCTACCAGGTACGCGACATCATGCGCGGGCATCCGCATATCCGCGATGTCAACCTGCAGTGGAATGAACGGACCAAGGCCGTCCGCCTGGTGGTCGACCAGGACCGGGCCCAGGCGCTGGGCCTGAGTACCCAGGCCATTGCCCAGACGCTACAGACCATGTTGAGCGGCCATACCGTCACCCAAGTGCGCGAAGGCGACGAACTGATAGATGTAGTGGCCCGCGCCGTTCCGGGCGAACGCCTGGACGCCGCCAGGCTGGACGAAATCAGCCTGCGCAGCGCCAGCGGCGCCGTCGTGCCGCTGGGCCAGGTGGCCCGCCTGCAGCCGGAGCTGGAAGAAGGCGGCCTTTGGCTGCGCGACCGCCTGCCAACGCTCTCGGTCCGGGCAGACGTGGCCGACGCCCAAGCGCCCGACGTCTCGGCCGAAATCGAACCCATGCTGGCGGAACTACGCGCCAGCCTGCCGGTGGGCTACACCATAGACACTGGCGGCTCATTCGAAGAAAGCGCCAAGGCCAACGGCGCCATCGCGCTGGTGATACCGCTGATGTTGCTGCTCTGGGCGATGTTCCTCATGATCCAGCTGCAAAGCTTCAGCCGCATGTTCATGGTGCTGCTCACTGCGCCGCTGGGCATGATGGGGGTCAGCCTGGGCCTGCTGATCACGCAAGTCCCCTTCGGCTTCGTCGCCACCCTGGGCGTCATTGCCCTGGCCGGCATGGTCATGCGCAATGCCGTGATCCTGGTCGACCAGATCGACCGCGACATCGCGCAAGGAGATCCCCGCTGGGAAGCCATCATCCATGCCACCATGCGCCGCACCCGCCCGGTCGTCCTGACTGCGCTGGCGGCCATCCTGGCCATGATCCCCCTGACGCTCTCGGTGCTCTGGCGGCCCATGGCGATTTCCATCATGGGCGGCCTGGCGGTAGCCACAGTGCTCACGCTGTTCGTCGTGCCGGCACTCTATGCCGCCTGGTTCCACGTGCGGCGCGATGAGCCGGCCGCGCCCGCCAGCGGCACGCCCTCCGCCCCGGATACATCAACCCCGCATTGAGCCCTGCTTCCCGCACCCGCCTGCCCGCGCCACTTTTCCGGCGCAGGCAAGCGGCGTCCGGCCATGCCTGGGCGCACCCAACAGCAGCGGGACTCGCGCTATGATGGACGCTCACTCTAGCGTGCCGACATGCCTGTCCTGTTCCCCCATTCCGCCCCTGTTTCCGGCGCCGCTCCTGCGACGGCGCGACGACTGATCGCCTGTTTCTGCGCCGACTGGTGCGACACCTGTCGGGCCTACCTGCCTGCGCTCGAAGCCTTGTCGGAAAAATACCCGGAAGACTGCTTCGCCTGGATAGATATCGAAGACCAGCCGGAATTCCTGGGAGACGTGGATGTGGAGAACTTCCCCACGTTACTGGTCATGGAAGGCACGCGCACGATTTTCTTCGGCCCCATGCTGCCGCATATCGGGCACCTGGACCGCCTGCTCGCCCAGCCGCCCGCCGACGCCAACGTCAGCCACGATCTGCCGGACGTACGCGCCCTGTTGCAACAGGCCGTCGAGGCGTCCTGACCGAAACCAAGCGATAGGAATTTGCAGAACCGGTATCAGAGCGCGCCGCATGGCGCGCCCGACCATCAATATCAACGGCGCGGATTGCCCGAACCACCCAGCAGCACGCCCACATTGCGGGCCTTGGCCGGCACATGCCCGGCGGAATGTTCCGCCTCGGCCGGTTTGCTGCCTTCGCTGCGCGGCGCAGTCGGTGTCGCCGGCTCGTAGGGCTTGACGAAGAACTCATCAACCGGCGCGGCGCTGACGCCGTATGCGCCACTGCTGCGGCCAGGACGTGCCGAGTGCGACGAATGACCTGAATGGCTCGAGGACTGTCCGGGTACGCGGCTACGGCTGCGGCTGGCTGCCGGCAGGGCCAGCTCACCTCGCGGCACCGGACGGCGGATCAGCTTTTCCACATCCTGCAACAGGCGCTCATCGCCTGCCGCATAGAAGGAAATCGCCTCGCCGCTCGCACCTGCCCGACCGGTACGGCCAATGCGGTGCACGTAATCTTCGGCGTTGTACGGCAAATCGTAGTTGATGACGCAAGGCACTCCGGCAACATCCAGGCCGCGCGCGGCAACATCGGTCGCCACCAGCACTTCCAGCTCGCCCGCCTTGAACGCCTCCAGCGCCTTCATGCGGTCGGCCTGGCTTTTATCGCCGTGAATGGATTCCGCCCGCACGCCATCACGAGCCAGTTCACGCGCCAGCCGCGCCGTGCCGATCTTCGTGTTGGAAAACACGATGACCTGACGCAGATTACGCGACTTCACCAGATGGACCACGGCTGCCCGCTTGTCCTCGCTGCGGATCGCGTAGGCGATCTGCGTCACGGTGTCGGCGGTGGCATTGCGGCCAGCCACTTCGATTTCCACCGGGTTCTGCAGGAAAGTGCGGCCCAGCTTGCGGATTTCATTACTGAAGGTGGCCGAGAACAACAGCGTCTGGCGTTGTGTCGGCAAGAGCTTGATGATGCGATCCAGGTCGGGCAGGAAGCCCATGTCCAGCATGCGATCGGCTTCGTCCAGCACCAGCAGCTGAACCTGCGACAGGTTCACGGTTTTCTGTTCGACGTGATCCAGCAGGCGCCCGGGCGTCGCGATCAGCACTTCGCAGCCACGCCGCAGCGCTTCCTTCTGCGGGCCGATATCAACCCCGCCGAACACCACGGTGGAGCGCAAGGGCGTGTGCTGGCTGTAGCGCCGCACATTTTCCGCCACCTGGTCCGCGAGCTCACGGGTAGGCGCCAGCATCAGGGCGCGTACCGGGTGACGCGCCGGCGACGCGCTGTGCGTGGCCAGCGGCATGAGACGATGCAGAATCGGCAGCGTGAATGCCGCCGTCTTGCCGGTGCCCGTCTGTGCCGCTCCCATCACGTCACGGCCACTGAGCACCTGCGGAATGGCCTGGGCCTGGATAGGCGTAGGCGTGAGATAGCCGGTATCGGCCACGGCCCGCAAAAGATCGGGATGCAAGCCGAAATCTGCGAAAGTCTGCGTGGATGTATCGTCCTCCGGTACGGAGGGAGTCTGTGTCTGGGTCATCAATCGAAGGTTTTGCATAGCCGGCCTGGGCCGGGCATCATGCGTCGCCGCAGTCGGAGCGCGTCATCGCGCCTGAAGAAAACAGCTCCGTGGGTGCAAGGGGCCACTGCAAATCCATGCAAATGACCGCCGCAGCCGGGAACCGCTACCGTGCCAGGCTGGACTGCGATCCTGCCACCCGGCACCGGGCAAAGGCGTCATTTTAGCGCAGTGTTCAAAATATGCCCGTCCGCTGTTGCAAGCGGTGCACAGAAAACGCGAATTCGGCGCGGCGCCGCCTATAGAAACAACGCCCGCAGGCCCCACAACGCCACCATGCCACCCAGAATCATATAGACCGTATTGCGCGTCCACAGGAAAATCGCGATGCCGGCCAGGCCCGCGAACAGCCGCACATCCAGCACCGGCCCCTGGCCCTGCGCCCAGGGCAGCAGTTCCGGCACGATAATCGCAGTCAGCGCGGCGGCCGGCGCGTAACGCAGCGCCTGGCGCACGGTATCGGGCAAAGGCAGGCGGTCGCCAAACAGCATGTAGCCGCTGCGGCTGATCAGGCTGCACAGCACCAGCACGGCGATCACGCCATAGGCATAGGAAGCCGGAACATTTTCCATCATTGCTCCTTGGCGCCGCCAGCGCGACGATTCAGACGGTTCTCGGCCAGGATGCCTGCCACGATGCCTGCGACCACAGCAGCCGCCAGGCCCAGGCGCAGCGGCCAGTTCTGCCCCACCCACGCAACCACCGAGGCCACAATGACAGTCAAGGCCATCGGTCGAGTACGGACCAGTGGCACGAGGATAGCCAGCAACGCCAGGACGGCGGCGAACTCCAGCGACCAATCCGACGGAATGACGCCGCCCAGGAACACGCCGATCAGCGAGAAAAACTGCCAGTTGAGCCAGGCCGGCACGATCATGCCAATGTAGAACCACACCTGTTCGCGCTGCCCCGTCGGCGGCGCCTTGCCGTAGCGCGACATGAATACCACGAAGGTCAGGTCTGTCGTGAAGTAGCCAAGCGTCAGGCGCTGGCGCCAGGGCAGCTGGCGGAAATAGGGTTGCAGCGCAGCGCCAAAAATCACGAAGCGCAGGTTCACCATGAGCGCAGCGGCCAGGATCAGCAGCAGCGGTTCGCCGGCGGCAATCATGGGCAGGGACAGCAGCTGCGCCGAACCGGCGTAGACCAGCACCGTCATCCAGGTTGCCGCCCATTCGCTCAGCCCCGACTTGACCAGCGCCACGCCTGTCACCAGGCCCCAGGTGCCGCTGGCCACCAGCGTCGGCAATATCGCCTGGACGCCCTCCATGAAACTTTCACGACGCATATGCCTGCGCCGCATTTCCAGCGCATCATCCCTGCCTTCCACTTCCTGTCTCCTTCCTCGCCCATCGTGCGGGCGGGCCTGCATTCTTTTTATCCCTGACCAGACGCCTGCGCCGATGCCGGCCGCCGCGCCATGAGCGTGGCAAGAAAGCACCAGCGGTAAAACCCTTGCTTTTGAACGCACTTTGCGCCGGTCACGTTGATACAATGACGCCTGAGTTTTCATTGCCTGAATTTCAGGCGCCAGCGTAGCATGCCGGCAGCGCATGCCACCCGCGCCCACCATTATGCAGGAACAAGCATGAGCATCAATCAGACCTCCTCCGCCGGCGCGGCCGACACGCACGCGCCCGAAGCCATCGAAGTCGACGCCGACGCACTCCCGGTTTACTGTCCCGGCCCGCATGCTCCGGCCTGGAGCATGCACCCGCGCGTCTTCCTGGACGTCACCCGCACCGGCTCGGCCAGCTGTCCGTACTGCGGCGCGGTATACCGGCTCAAGCCCGGCGCTGCCGCACCGCACCACCACTGATCCAGTCTTCCATGTACCGCTGCCATCATGTTCGCCACGCCCGACGAAGCCGAACACGCGTTTTATGAAGCCCTGACGCGCCAGGATATTTCCGGCGTCATGCAGGTATGGGCCGACGACGAGGAGATCATCTGCATCTCCCCGAACGGCTCACGCATCATAGGACAGACCGCCGTGCTCCAGGCGATGCGCGAACTTTTCCGCCGCGGTGCAGTCTCCCTACGTCCCGTACGCTGCGCCGCGACCCTCAATATGATGAGCGCGGTCCACGTTCTGGTGGAACAGACCACCGAACGCAGCAGCGTCGGCCTGAAAATCGCCACGCATCATGTCACGCACGTTTTCCACAAAGGACCGACAGGCTGGAGACTGGTTCTGCACCACGCTTCCCTGGCGCCGGATACCGGCGGCCTGCTGCCCCTGCATGAAATACCGGACATCGTGCACTGACGCGCTCCCGCGACCGGCTCGCCGGCGCTCCTTGCCGCCCGCCCCGGCGGCGCGACCGACAATATCGCCCATGCCGCGCCTGCCTGCCCGCTTCGCCCGCCCTGCCCCCACCGGGGGACAGCCATGAGCGCCCGCCTGGATCTCGCCGCCAGCCATGCGCCGATCTGGCTGCCAGAAGGCCACAGCCAGACCATCTACAGCGCTACGCTGGCGCATTACCATCGGATTGCATTCCTGCGGCAACGCATCGAAACCCCGGATGGCGATTTCCTCGATTTCGACTGGAGCGGCCCCGGCCTGTTTCCGCGCCGGGCCCCGGCCGGCACCCCGCCGACCAACGACGGCCTGCTGCCACGCGGCGCAGCGCTGCGCTGGATGCAGCCGTCCGATTGGGAAAAGCTGCCCACGCTGGATGCACTCCCCGCCCTGGTCCTGTTCCACGGGTTGGAAGGCAGCAGCAGTAGCCATTACGCGCAATCCATCGCCCAGTATTTCCGGGCCCGGGGCTGGGTTGTCGTGATCCCGCATTTCCGCGGCTGCTCGGGCGCGCCCAACCGCCTGGCACGCGCCTATCATTCCGGTGACAGCCAGGAAATCGGCTTCATCCTGGACACCCTGCGCACGGCGCTGCCGCACGCACGCTGGCATGCAGCAGGGGTTTCCCTGGGCGGCAACGCCTTGCTGAAATACCTGGGCGAGCAAGGCGCCGATGCAGGCTGGCTGAATGCCTGCGCCGGCATTTCCGTGCCGCTGGACCTGGTCGCGGCCGGCGAGCACCTGTCGGACAACCGCTTCAACCGTTATGTCTACGGCGGCATGTTCCTGCGGGCGCTCAAGCGCAAGGTGATGCAGAAAGCGCAGTGGTTCCCCGGCGTCATCGACGTCATGCGGGTCACCCAGGCGCGCCACCTGCGTGACTTCGACGACGCCTACACCGCCCCCATGCACGGTTTCGAGAATGCCCACGACTACTGGGCACGCTCGTCGAGCAAACAATTCCTGCCCGGCATTGCCGTGCCGACGCTGGTCCTGAATGCCCGCAATGACCCATTCCTGCCCGAAAGCGCCCTGCCCGGCCCCTCAGAGGCCTCGGATGCAGTACTGCTGCATCAACCGGCAGACGGCGGTCACGGAGGTTTCCCCAGCGGCAATTTCCCTTGCCACCTGAACTGGCTGCCACAGCGGCTGGCCCGCTTTTTCGACACCCAGGATTGACCGAGCCTAAAAGCGATAATTCACACTGGCCACTACACTGCGCGGCGTGCCGTAAAAGCTACCATAGCCATTCACGCGATACACCTTGTCGAAAATATTGCTGGCGTTGATCCCTAAGGTGAAATGCGAGTTCAGCCGGTAACGCGCCATCAGGTCCACCACCGCAAAGGCATCCTGAATATAGGCATCGTCAATGGCTTTGCGCACGGCAGGGTCATTGGAAACATCTGAAAAGCCACCATCGGTCACGGTTTTGCTGCGCCATACCACACTACCGCCCAAGGTGAGCCGGTCGGTCAGATCATAGCTGGTGAAAAGCTTGAACAGATGTTCCGGATTGTTATAAGCGTACGGGAACTTATAGGTTTCCGCGCCCTGGCTGCCCCGCTGAACCAAGCTGCCATCGGCCAACCAATCCCAGTAAGTGGCTGCGCCATATTCCCCATTCTTGGTATGAGCGTAGCTATACGACGCGGAAATCATCCACCTGGGTGTCAGCCTGCCACTGAGCGACATTTCACCGCCTTGCAAAATCATGCCATGGTCGCAGGGACTGCTGGGCGTAATATTAAAACCGTCAAGCAGGGGATGATTCGGCACGTAATACCCTTTCGGATACTCTCCTGGCGCCAGATTGCGATAGTCGGTAATACTCATTTCGCAGGCCAGGTTTTCCTGCTTCATGCGGTACAGCGCAAAATGCAAGTTCAGCGTGTCATCGAAAAACCCGGCGTTCAGGCCCAATTCAATAGTATTACCCTTGATGGCAGGCAGGGGCTTACCCCACATGTCAAACATGGTGTACGGGTCAGTGTGAGGTTTATGGATGCCGGTGTAGCTCAGGTAGGTCAGCACTTGGGGCGTCAGGTCAAACAGCACGCCAGCATAGGGCACAAATTTGCCGTCATCGCGATAGGTGATGCTCGATTCTTCATAGAACACGTCGGTTCGGTACGGCGGCCGCCTGAGTTCGTTCGTATCCAACCGGTAGATGGAATAGTCACGCTTCCACTGACTGTAGCGCGTACCCAATACCATTTTCAGGCGGTCGGTCAGCGACAGTTGCGTAGAAATCAGGGCACCCCACGAACGTTCCTTCAGATCGGAGTAGCCATCCAGAAAATACAACTCATTGGCGCAATACTCATACACTTCCGCACTGCTGGTCACGCAGGAACCACGCGGTAAGGGAATATAGCCATCATTCCATTTGCTGATATTCCACGCGCCGGTCACGGCTGTGGGCGAGGCGAAAGAGCCATATTTGGGCAGATGCAGATCGCCGTCGTAGCCACTGAGGCCCAGCACCAGTTTGTGGGTACGATTCCAGGCATCGAAATTGCCGGACACCGTCAGATCCAGATTATGCATGCGGCCATCGTTTTTGCGATGGGCATAGGCCATGGAAGCCAGATCATTCTCAGGGTCGTAAAAAGCATTGAAGCCAGCATCGCTGTAGTTGGCGGCACCCAGAGCGCCATACAGGTTATCGGTATCAATATCGGAATAGGCGTAGTTCAGCCTGGCGTCCCAGCGATCGTTGAAATGATGACGCAACTCGGCAAAGGAATTCACATACTGCGCATCAGAATAGGTCCACTGGGTAGCCGGGTTGTAGGAACGATCGAAATGCGTGAACAGCACCCGGTCGCTGGTATGCGCCTTGGATGCCAACACCGGGCCGACCGGCGCTGCGTTGGTGGAATGCTGGTAGGAAAAACTGCTGCCCAGCGCCAGCGTGGTGGCTGGTGTCAGGTCGGCCTCGACAATGCCATACAACGTGGTGGATTCGGTTTCCACCCGATCTACCCAATGCTTGCCCCCGGACTGAATCGCGATCAGCCGGCCGCGCAAGCTGCCCGCTGTATTCAGCGGGCCGGAAAGATCGGCGTGCGCGCGATATCGTTCCCAGCTGCCATAGCTGACCCCGGCGTTGGCCTGGAAGTCATCAGTCGGACGTTTGCGCCGAAAGCTGATGCTGGCGCTGGGATCGCCAATACCGGAAGTCAGGCCGGTGGAACCACGCACCATATCCACGCTTTCATAGATGCCGGTATCGAACGCTGATAGCATGTCCGGCCCTAGACTGCCGGCCCGGATAGGCACGTCGTCAATCTGGAAATTCATAATTTGAAAGCCACGGGTGTGATAGCTCACCTTGCCAATACCCGGCACACCATGCTGTTCGACCACCACGCCGGGCATCTGCTCCAGTGCCTCCAGCCCTATGGTCAGGTTCTGGTCTTCCATCTGTTTTTGAGTCATGACGGTCACACTCTGCGGTGTTTCCTTCAGCGACAGATCCAGGCGGGTCGCGCTCTTGTTGCTTCTGACTGTGTAATTGGTGGTCTTATCGTCTTCAGGCTGCGAGCCGGTCACTTCAATGGCGGGTAATACCGTCGCGGTTTCAGCATTCGTCGCCGTGTCAACAGCAGTGCTGCCGGACTCAGCGGCGGCAGGCACGGAAAAACTGGCGCAGCCAATCAAGGTAACGGCTAACAGCGACGGATGATTACGCATGGGAATAACTCGTGGCCGAACAAGGAGAGAAGGCGCAAACCGGCGCGCCGTCGTTCTGATGACTCAAAGACAAATGAGATGGATTAAATTCTCGTTCTAGTATAGGTGGCCGCCACTCCAGGGTTTGGCAGGGAAGCAATCTTTACCCCGCACAAAAATTTTTCAAAAAAAGCACCAAGCCGGGATGTGAACAACTCCGACCTGAAGGATGAACCTGGACATGACACAGTCCCTGCGGACTGTGTCATGCCTGGTGAATCCGAGCGGCATGCAGGCCGCGAGGTGGGCGAACCTGGACATGACACAGTCCCTGCGGACTGTGTCATGTCTGGTGAATCCAAGCGGCATGCAGGCCACATGTGGACCAGGCTTGCGCGCTGGCGCGTGGTCCGCCCGGGAAAAAACCCGGGAAACGCGCCTAAGGCAAATACATTGTTTCAGCGGTACAAAAACCCTTTTTGTGCCAAACCAATCCATGCTCCCTGCATAAAATTTAAGGCAGTTGGAAATCATTGGCATTCCTTATTCTGGCACGCCACGCAGCCTCTCCGTTACCAAATATCTGGAAACACAAGCTATGTTGATACGCAAAAAAGCTTTATGGCTGGCCTTGTTCGGCAGCCTGGCACTCTCCGCCTGCGGCGGCGGCGACGGTTCTGGGACACCTGAACAACCTGTCAACCCTGAACCCGAAGTGCCCGTCGTGCCTGAAGTGCCCGCGGAACCAGAAGAACCGGCAGAGGTCATCAAAGGGCTGAACCTGCGCGTCAATTACCTGGCAAAAGACGTCACGCTGGAAGTCAAGCTGAACGATGGCCCGCTGCAAACCTTCACCGGCACGGCCGATGCGCGCCAGAACGTGGTGTTGAGCAACAAGCTGAAAGCCGGCGATGTGCTGGAACTGGGCTTGCCCTCCGTCAACATATTCGATAACGCACCCTATGCCTGCGAATTCGTTTCGAACGCTTCCATGCAGGGGACGCTGTCGGATATCGCGGGCCAGGGGCCCAACCAGAAAATCACCCTGACCGGCACGCCGGAAAATACCCTGTATGAAATCGACTGCGGCCGGATTCACATGATTCCAGCGGCCTATGCCGGTAAATTGGGTGAAGAGCGCTATGGCTGGCGCCGCCTGAACCTGGATAGCAGCCGCAGCCGCTGGCTGCTGGGTTCAAACGAGAAAGCGGTGGTTTACGTGAATCGCGCCGATGAAACCGGGGTGGGTAGCAAGATTGCCAGCATGGCGGTGCATTGGGACGCTGAAGTATGGCGATTTGTTGGCACCACAGAGCAGGGAACAAGCAGCTATAACTATTACAGCGGCGGCACTGCTGCACTAGAACAAACCAATATACCCCTGCCTGGCTACCAGTCTCTTTGGAATAATCCAGACGATTACCCTGTCTGGATGACGATTGATGGCGCTTCGCTTGGCAGCACAAACGATATCGGTCTCTCCTATTATCTCGACGCCAGCAAAGACCAGCCCGAAGATTGCGGCATTTGGCGCTGGCGCGCGTACTTTGGCAGTTGGGGCGCCTGGAAACTGAACGAAACAGAATGCGGTAGCTTTGGCGCCGCCATGGACTTTAATCAGCGCTCCGCCATTTATACGCTGGGCGATAACGTCGTGTATTACCGCGCCGAGACAGGCCTGCTGGAAACCTTTATGTCGCCAGGCGCGACCATCGGCACAGTCGCCAACCCTTCCAAGGCCCCCACCCTGGCCGGCAACAAACTTTACTTCCCGTATACCAACGGGGCGAACGGTTCCATTGCCGTGAGCGACGGCACCACGCTCAGCAGCTTCACTGCCGCTGTGAACGACGCCCCAGGCCTGCGCGCAGCCCTGGGCAATAAGCTGGTGTTTACCTCCATCCAGGGCGACGAGCTCTGGGTTACCGATGGCACGCCAGCGGGCACGGTATTGGTCAAGCGCATCCGCAATGACGGCAAAAGCGCAGCGTTCCATGCGCTGACCAGCGTCGGCAATAAGGTCTTTTTCATTGCCGATAGCGGCAACGGCAAACGGCTGTGGGTCAGCGACGGCACCGGTGCCGGCACGCGCATCGTGGACGACAGCCTGGCCGTCACCCAGCATGAGCAGGTGGCCGTCGCCGGTGACCACCTGGTGTTCCTGGCGGGCTCGCCCAGCGTGAATAACGCGACGGACAACAAGCTCTACGGCACCGATGGCGTCACCGTAGGACGACTGGTAACCGATGAACTGCTGAAAAAATACAAACTCGATTCGTCGAATGTGTTGCCTTGCGTGGCCACGTGCAAGGACGCCTCGACGCTGGCCTTTCATCAAGTCGGCCAGCAGCTGCTGCTGCAAATCAATGGCGGCCTGACGGCGCCGGTAGAGGGCGCCAGCAGCAAGCAGACAGTCTACTACTGGCTGACCGACGGTACGGCAGCCGGCACCCGGCCCTTGCGGGATGATGAGGGCAAGGCGGTTGTCAGCCACCTGACGCCGAAGTAAGCAAACCTTGTGCCGGCACGCATGTGTCGGCGTCCTTGCCCCATGCGCCTGCCGCATGGGGCAATTGACATTTCTTGCTCAGACGAAACAAACCGGTTTTTCCGTCCCCAAACATCCGGAAGCACGAGCTATGTTGATACGCAATAAAACTTTATGGCTGGCCCTGTTCGGCAGTCTGGTACTGACCGGCTGCCCCAGCGGAGGCGCGGACGCCCCTCCCCCCCCTACTCCTAACATCCCCGATGAAGAACCGGAAGAATCGGTAGAAGGACTAAACCTGCGCGTCAGCCAATTGGCCAAAGACGTGACGCTGGAAGTCAAGCTGAACCATGCCACGCTGAAAACCTTCACCGGCACGGGTGAAGCGCAGCAGAACTTGGTGCTGAGCAAGCTGCAAGCCGGCGACGTGCTGGAACTGGGCTTGCCCTCCGTCAACATACTCGATAACGCGCCCTATGCCTGCGAATTCGCTGCCAATGCCTCCATGGATGGCACGCTGTCAGATATCTCGGGCCAGGGGCTCAACCAGAAAGTCACCCTGACCGGCACGCCGGAAAACGCGCTGTATGAAGTGGATTGCGGCCGGATTCACATCGTGCCTGCCGCCTATTCCGGTGACTTCAATCGAGCACGCTATGGCTGGCGCAGCCTGAACCTGGATAGCGGCCGCAGCCGCTGGCTGGCGGGCGAAGGCGGTGAACCGGTGGTATACGTCACTAACGCGGATGAGACGGATGGGAGTCGTCAGCAATTTGGCCACATGGAAGTCCATTGGAATGAAGACACATGGCGTTTTGTCGGCGCAAAAGCGCAGGGGACAACAAGCTATGTCTATGGCAGTACCGGCAATGTTGGTATAGAGCAAAGCAATGCGCCTGTGGCTAATTTCTTGGCGCTTTCGAATAATTTCGGCACATATCCTGTCTGGACCACAATTCGTGGCGCTATCTTTGATGGCGAGAAAAATTACGCTCTTTCCAATCATTATTATGATGACGGCAAAAACAAGCCGGAAGATTGCGGCGTCTGGCGCTGGTACATGTTCCTGGGAACGGCTGGCGCCCGCAACCTGAACTCGGAATTTTGCAACAGCAGCTTCCTCGCTCTCAAGGAGCGCTCGGCCGTCTACGCGCTGGGCGATACCGCCGTGCAGTTTCTCATCAACACCGGGGAGCTGAAAACGATAGGGGCAGCAAGCGCGACAATCGGAACACTCCCCAATCGTTACAGCTACCCCATTCAGGCCGAGAATAAACTTTACTTCCCAGGTAGCAATATCGAAGAAAATGCCAATGTCATTTCTGTAACCGATGGCACGACACTGAGCAGCTTCGATACCAATGTGAGACCATCATCTGGTTTGGGCGGCGCCGTGCCCTTGCGCAATCAGCTGATTTTTATATCAAAAGACGCGGACGAACTCTGGATGACCGATGGAACGGCTGCGGGCACGAAATTGGTAAAGCGTCTGAGTGATAAGAAAACATCCCCGGGTTTCAGTGCTTTCAAAACCGCAGGCAATAAAGTATTTTTCTTGTACACGGACCAAAGAAACACCAGGCTATGGGTCAGCGACGGCACCGAAGCCGGCACCCACGTCGTGGACGATAACCTGGCTATCCAACGAATTGAGAATGGCATAGCTGTCGCAGGTGATCGCCTGGTATTTCTGGCGGGTTCGCCAAACCTGAATAGCTGGACGGATAATAAGCTCTACAGCACAGACGGCACGACAGTGGAACGGCTGGTACCCGATGAACTACTGGAAAAATATGACTTGCCTTTAACGAGTCTTCTGCCTTGCGCAGGTTGCAACCCTCAAACCGTGTTTTACCATTCCGTCGGCGGTCAGTTGCTGCTGCAAGTAGGCGGTGCCAGTATTCCCCCGGCAAACGGCGAAAGCAGCAAACGCTCGGTTCATTACTATCTGACCGACGGTACGGCAGCCGGCACCCGGCCCCTGCGGGATGAGCATGGCAAGTCGTTTGTGAGGTATTTACTGTCTATTCCTGACTAAAACGAAAACGCAAATTTCTGACCAAAGCGCTCACGCTGGCACAGCCATGCCGGCGTGAGTACCGCCCGCAAGAATTCCGCCTGCGGGACAGTCTGTTGGGGCTTGCGCTTCGACCGTTACAACCGTCTTGAACTACGGTTTTTCCGTTTTCTCAGACTGCCCCAGGGACGACTCTTTGAGCTGCTGCGGGGATAATTGATACATTTTCTTGAATGCCCGACTGAAGCTGTCGATACGATCATAGCCGCAGAAGTAAGCGACATCGCCCACCTTCTCGCCGGCCAGCAGCAGGCTGGCAGCCTGTTTCAGCCGCTGGTTGCGGATAAACTCACCAATGCTTTGCTGATAGGCTTCTTTGAATTCGTGTTGCAAGGTGGTTGGGTTGCTATGACACAAGCGCGCAATTTCCTTGATGCTCAGGCCATCTGTATTACCGTTCATGATTAATCGGAAAAGCCGTTTTACCCGTTCGCTGGGTTCACGTTGACTGAAACAGTCTTCCGGCCTGGCGAAGGAGAACTGCCGAAACACTTCAAAAATCAGTTCCGTGATCAAACGCTCCTGCTGCAGGCTGGCAAGCAGACCGTTTTTGTCTGATAGCTGATTCAGGCAGCGGATCAAGTGCCGCATGTAGTCGGTCACGACAAAGTAACTGGTGCGCAACAGCGACAGGCCATTTATGGACTCATCGCCAGTCAGGCGATCAAACCAGCTTTCATCCAGGAAGAGAACAAATTCTTCCTGGTTTCCCTGGTGATAAATTTTCTTCCCTGCCAAACTCTCCAGCACCGGAAGCAGAATGCCAGAGTTCTTATGCTGTGCCTGAAGACGAATTTCACTACCATTGAACGACAGGTGTGTTTCCCCTTGCAAAGCAAAAACCAGCCGAATTTTTGGACGGAATTCAAGATTATCCAATTGGACATTATGACTGATACGAATTCTCGAGCTTTTGAATTCGTAATCCCGACCACTTTTCTTGTACATTATTTGTCCGGTCAACCCATTACTGTCTGGCGGAAGTGAGCCATTGAAGGTCGGAGAAAGTATAACCATAGTCGTCACACAAATAATGTTTTGGCGTAATGAAAAAACGCTTACGGCCAAACTAGCAAGCGACCGATAGTATACAATCAAATGATAACGATTTTCAGTTCCGGCCACCCTTGCAATTGTAACTAAAAATGAAAAAAATGTCGATTAAGAAATGGATTCTAATATTATTATTGCTAATATTAGTGATTATTGCGGTTCCGATCTGGCAAGTTTCACACAAGATGTACAACATGTTCACTGCGATGCAGGCCGTCATTCCGCAGGCGGAAGAAGTACACATCACGTCAAAGCATACGGGCAAAAAGTACCGCATCCAGATAGCCCGTCTCGGTAACCCCGAGGCAGAACGCTACGACGTACTTTATGTGCTTGATGGCGATCATATTTTTCCAGGGATGGTCACGCTGGCGTCCGCCATGCAGATGAACGCCGAAGAAAACGCCGCCAGACCGATCATTATGGTCGGCATTGGCTACCCCAATGGCCTGGACTTATCACAACGCGCCGAGGACTACACACCGCCAGCAGCAGACTATTCAAATACGGGTGACAACCATACTGACCGTTTTGGCGGCGCGGAGAAATTCCATCGTTTTCTGGAAGAGGAATTAAAACCAGAGGTAGAAAGCCGTTTCCCGATTGATAAGAATAACCAGAGTTTATTCGGGCATTCTTACGGCGGCTTATTTACCTTGTACAGCCTGTTCGCTTATCCTGGCGCATTCACCAACTATCTTTCGTCCAGTCCATCCACCTGGTGGAACAACAGCACCATTACGCGTTATCAGCATTCTTTTGTGGAAAGCTACAAGCCTGGCAAATCCATCCGTGCGCAGGTGATGGTAGGCGAATATGAAGAAACGCCTTCTCCCTGGTTGAAAGATCCCGTGCGCAGCAAAAAACTGCAACAACGCCAGATGGTGAGCCGAGCTCACGCAATCGTGAATGAGGTAAAGGAAAAGAATCTGGAAAACCTTGGAATTGATTTTATTGAGTTTGCCGAAGAAACTCACTCAACCGCAGCGGCACGTGGAGCGCTGGAAGCCTTGAAATTTGCTTTCCGCAACCATACCAACCCCCAATAACCCATCTTCCGCCATGAACAGACCGCGCACAAGTCAGGATGCACGAAAACGCTCCAACAGCACACGTTCATCCTCCAGCTGACGCTGGATATCATTGATTTCCGCGTCGATCTGCGATTGCTCATAGAAATCGCTGGTCATGCCTCGCGCCTGGCGCAACTGTCCCACCGCTGCGGCCAGCGCGCCAGTTTCGCGGTAGTAGCGCGCCATGTCGCGCCGCGCCTGGGCTTTGCGGCCCAACTGCTCCAGGCTCTGAGCCCGCAACTGATACAACAGTGAATCCCGCAATACCGGCCGGTCGTCCTTCAGGCGTTCGTCCAGGAAAGCCACGGCCCCGGCATGATCGCCGGCACGCTGCAAGGCCTGCGCGTTCAGGCGCACCATCAACTGCTGTTCCGGCCAGCGCTTCCAGGCCGCTGCGGCCAGTTGCCGCGCGTCCTGCTTGCCGGCCCAGGCGATCTCTACCTCCAGCGCCGCCTGCTGCGGTGTTTCCATGCCGTCTGCTCGCGAAGCCGCAAGCAGGCGCCCCGCGCCCTCCAGATCGTTGCGCTGCAGGGCCAGCAAAGCCTGGCCGTAGAGCGCCGACGCCCGGCGCACGCCGCTATCCGCCCTGGCCTCGTCGCGTAGCTGGGCCTCGACCCGCTGGCGCGCCTGCGGATCGCTGGCCTGCTGCACCCGCAGGCGCGCCCGCAGGAACCAGAAAGCCGGGCTGCTGGCATGATTCACGGGCGGCAACATGCGCACCCGGTTCTGCATGTCCGACATGCGGTCCAGAGACAGGGGGTGAGTGCTGGCATAGGCGCCGCCCCCGGTCCCCTCGTTCAGGCGCGAGGCATTCATGAGCCGGGCGAACATATGCACCATGCCGTTGGGGTCGTAGCCCGCCTTGCGCAGCATTTCGACGCCGGCGCGATCGGCCTCGCGCTCGGCATCCCGCGAGAAGCCCAGCTGGCGGTCGATGGCGGCGGCCTGCCCGAAGGCCGCCAGGCCGGTCGCCAGGTCGGCGCCACCGCCAGCCACGGCCGCCAGCAACGCTGCAGCCACCGCCGCCATCATCACGCCGCTGTTCTGCGATTGCTGGGTCAGGCCACGGGCGATGTGGCGCTGGCTGACGTGGCCGATTTCGTGCGCTACCACGCCCGCCAGTTCAGATTCGGACTCGGAAGAAACGATCAGGCCGCTGTGTACCCCGATATAGCCGCCCGGCATGGCGAATGCGTTGATGGTCGGGTCTTTCAGGCCGAAGATCTGCACCGGGATTTGACCATTTGGCGCGAACTTCGCCAGGCCCTCCCCCAACTCCGTCAGGTACTGGATGAGATCGGCATCGCCAATGTACGACGGGTCCATCCTGCCCTGCACCATGATGGCGTCGCCCAGGCGGCGCTCCTGCAGCGGTGACAGCTCGGTCGCCGATGCCGCCCCCATCGACGGCAGCCCGACGGGCTGGGCCGGAACGGATGGAACCGTGCACAGCGCGGCAAGCGACAGAACACAGGCCAGCACACGCTGCCCGGGACGCACGGCGAAAGCAGGGGCCGGTCCGTGCCGGCGCGAGGCAATCTTCATCTTCATGCTGATTATGATAACGGTGCGGCCCGCAGGTTCCGTAACAATCGGCGTCCTGCCTGTCCATCCGGCGATTTTCCCGGCCGCCCCGGCAGCCGCTGGCCACGGCGCAGACAACAAAAAACCCATGGCTGCCTGGGCAGCCATGGGCATCATACGGGCAGGCTATCGGGTTGGCCATCTTGCGGCCTGTCGCAGATGGCGGCGTAGCGCAGTGGTTCAGGCCGGAACACCGGCATCGACATCCAGGCGGCGCACGCCCGGATGCTGCCGCAAACGACGCACCTGGCACATCATCGCCGCACGGCGCTCCGGAGGACAATCAACATCCAGGTAGGCATGAACGCTGCCGTCCACCATGCCCGGTCCGACACGCAAGGCGGAGACTTCCAGGCCAGCATCACGCAGGTCCAGACAGATCTGGCGACGCAAGTCGCCCAGACGCGAGGCTTCGCAGTCCAGCATCAGGCGTTGCATGGAACGATGCTGGGTACGGGTTGCGGCGCCAGCCAGTCCAGCACGGCGCAGATAGAGATCGAAAATTCGCATGGCAGTCTCCCATTTGGGTGCCGGACGCTCGCGCGGCCGACGCGGTTCGACGACCGGCCATGCATCGTATCGACGCAACGGCCGGCAACTGGGATCGGACACACAGACAGCGCAGACACGCCTGAAAGGCGGTCAAGAAAGCGGGAAACGTGAGCGGTACGGGATACCCGCAGAATGCTCAAACGAAACACTAAGACGCGCTACCTGCCGGGCTAAGCCAGCAGGCAGGAAACCTGTTGCTGGTCAGGCCGGAAGCAAGGTGTCGGATCGGCTACTTTCGCCAGGATCAGTGGACACAAATGCCCCTCGTTGTGGAAAGGAATAAGAGCATAACATTTTTATCATTTAAAAACAAGGTGTTAAGCGCTTGTTTTTTGTTATTCCCGTTATCCCGGGCTACACTGCCTGTATGGTGGGCGCTAGTTGCCTCCGGCAAGCCTGTTCCCACCACCATCGGCGGCGCTGGCCGCCAAGAATCAGAACAGTCTGACCCTGCTTGCCGACCGGCGGGCGGCGGCCAGGCTTATCGTCAGAATCCGGGCCAAGCGGCGTCCAGCCTGAGCCGTGGCAGTGTTCCGGGTCCAGGCAGGAGAATATTCCATGTACGACGTCGCCATCCTGGGCGCCGGGCCTGTCGGCATCGCCCTTGCCCTGCTGCTGGCGCAGCAGGCCTCGCAACCCGAACGCATCCTGCTGCTGGCCAGCGATCGTCCCGCTGCCGGTGCCCCGGCCTGCGGCCCGGATCCGCGCACGCTCGCCTTGAACCATGGCAGCCGTATGCTGCTGGAACCGCTGGGCGCCTGGCCCGCCAGCGCGGCAGATATCCATACCGTGCATGTATCGCAGAAAGGCCGCCTGGGGCGCACGCTGATCCAGGCCAGCGAACTGCATGTGCCTCGCCTCGGCAGCGTACTGACCTACAGCGACCTGCAGGACAGCCTGCTCCAGGCGCTGGAAGCCAGCCGCGTGACGGTACGCCATGGCGTACCGGCGACCGTGGGCCTGCAAGACAACGATGGCGTCAGCATACAGCAAGGCGAACAACACTATCGCGCAGCACTGGCGGTACGTGCCGATGGCCTGCCGGGCGAACCTATCCCGTCGGACAACGCCCAACACGCCATCCTGACGCTGGCGCGCGCCACCTTGCCCCGCCTGGGCTGGGCCTGGGAACGTTTTACACGCTCAGGCCCGCTGGCCTTGCTGCCCCACCCGGCCGGCCCGGCCGTCCATGCGGTTGTCTGGT
This sequence comes from Kerstersia gyiorum, assembly GCF_048595715.1. NCBI lineage: Bacteria > Pseudomonadati > Pseudomonadota > Betaproteobacteria > Burkholderiales > Alcaligenaceae > Kerstersia > Kerstersia gyiorum. The sequence continues at coordinate 826,825 of NZ_CP169556.1, read as the reverse complement.
GCCTGCCGGCCAGCGACGCGCAACGCATCGCTCATTTCGATGACGCGCACTTCTCCGAAGAACTGACCCGCCACTTCGGCACCCGGCTGGGACGCCTGGAGGTCATGGGCAGCCGCGCCACCTTCCCCCTGGCGCCCTCACACGCCGCCCAATTGCGCGACGGACGCGCACTGGTCATCGGCAACGCTGCCCAGACCCTGCATCCCGTGGCGGGCCAGGGCCTGAATCTCGGTCTGCGCGATGCGGCCCGCCTGGCGCAAAGCCTGGCGCCCTGGCTGCAAGGCCGTACCGGCGCGCTGGACGGCGCGCTGCAGGAATACGAAGCAGCACGCGAGCCTGACCGCGAACTGACAATACGCCTGACAGGCCTGCTGCCCCGCATCTTCTCCACCCAGACGGCTGTGGTGGAACACGCCAGCGGCGCAGGCCTGCTTGCGCTCGACCTGCTACCCGCGCTACGCGCCCCGCTGGCACGCCATTTGCTGCAAGGCCTGCGCACCTGAATCCCCGCCGCAGGGCATCGCGGCATGGCGCCAGACGGGCAAAGCAAGCCCGGCGCCCCGACTGCGCCCCGGCATGGTTAAAATCCCTCCTTATGCGCATAGGCCCCTGGTCCCTTCCCAACAACGTTTTCGTCGCCCCGATGGCGGGCGTGACGGACCGCCCATTCCGCCAGCTTTGCAAAAAGCTGGGGGCAGGCTATGCCGTGTCGGAAATGGCCGCGAGTAATCCGCGCCTCTGGGAAAGCGTCAAAACATCAAGACGCCTGGACCATGAAGGCGAAATCGCGCCGGTAGCTGTGCAAATTGCCGGCGCCGACCCCGCCATGATGGCCGAGGCAGCGGTATTCAATATCGGCAAGGGCGCCCGCATCATAGACATCAATATGGGCTGCCCGGTCAAAAAGGTCTGCAACGCCGCCTCCGGCTCCGCCCTGCTGCGCGATGAAGACCTGGTGGCGCGCATTCTCGACAGCGTGGTGCGCGCCTGCGAACCGCTGGGCATTCCAGTCACGCTCAAGACCCGTACCGGCTGGGACCGCGACAACCGCAACGCGCTGCGCATTGCGCGCCTGGCCGAAGACACCGGCATCGCCGCACTGACCTTGCATGGCCGCACCCGCGCCGACCTCTACACTGGCGAAGCCGAATACGACACGATCCGCGCCGTGCGCGCGGAAATCCGCATTCCCCTGATCGCCAACGGCGACATCGACAGTCCTGAAAAAGCCAGGCACGTCCTCGACTACACTGGCGCCGACGCGGTCATGATAGGCCGCGCGGCCCAGGGCCGCCCCTGGTTGTTCCGCAACATCGACCATTACCTGCGTACCGGCGAACAACTGCCTCCGCCCAGCTGGCAGGCCATGCGCGAACTGCTGCTGGAACACCTGGACGACCACTACCGTTTTTATGGCGAGCACACTGGCGTGCGCACCGCCCGCAAGCACATCGGCTGGTATCTGGCCGGCCTGCCCGGCGCGCAGGCATTCTGCGCCGTGATGAACCGTCTTGACGATACCCGCGCACAATGGCGCGCCGTCGCCGACTGGTTCGACCAGAACATGCGCACCTGCGACCCGCACGCCCCCGTTATCGCCACTGGCCCCCTGGCCGCCTGACGCGGCCATCACTCTTTTATCTGAACATGAGCAAGCAAGATGTCCTCGAAGAATGTGTGCGCACCAGCCTGGAGCGCTACTTCGCCGACCTGGAGGGGGATGCCCCCCAGAACATGTGGAACATGGTGATGACCGCCGTTGAGCGGCCCGTGCTCGAGGTCGTCATGAAGCAGGCCGGCGGCAACCAGTCGCGTGCATCCGAAATGCTGGGCATCACCCGCAACACCTTGCGCAAGAAGCTCCAGGCGCACAGCCTGATCCCGAACTGACCGGCCCTCCGAATTCCCCTACTTTTCATTCCAACCATGAAAATCCAAACCGCCCTGCTCTCCGTCTCCGACAAAGCCGGTATTGTCGATTTCGCCCGCGCGCTGGCCGCACGCGGCATCAAGCTGCTGTCCACCGGCGGCACCGCCAAGCTGCTGGCAGAAGCCGGCCTGGCCGTGACCGAAGTGGCCCAGCATACCGGCAGCCCGGAAATCCTGGATGGCCGCGTCAAGACGCTGCACCCGAAAATCCACGGTGGGTTGCTGGCACGCCGCGACAACGCGGAGCACCTGAGCACCATTGAAGAACACGGGATCGAGCGCATCGACCTGCTGGTGGTGAACCTCTACCCCTTCCGCGAAACCGTCGCCAAGCCTGGCTGCACCTTTGCCGATGCCGTCGAAAACATCGACATCGGCGGCCCCGCCATGCTGCGTGCGGCAGCCAAGAACCATGGCACGGAAGCCGGCGGCGTGACGGTCGTGATCGACCCGGCCGACTACGGCCGCGTGCTGGAAGGCATCGACAGCCCGGCAGGCACCCCGTCCTACTCGCTGCGCCTGGAACTGGCCGGCAAGGTCTATGCCCACACCGCCGCCTATGACGGTGCCATTGCCGCCTACCTGAGCAGCCTGGCGGAAACCGCACCGGCCCAGGACGCCGCACCGGCCCGCGATGCGTGGCCCCGCACCCTGACGCTGCAGGTTCGCCGCGAACAGGCGCTGCGCTATGGCGAGAACCCTCACCAGCACGCCGCCTTCTACGTCGACCCCGTGCGCTCGGCAGGCCTGCTGGGCAACTATCGCCAGCTGCAGGGCAAGGAATTGTCCTACAACAACATTGCCGACGCCGATGCCGCCTGGGAAGCCGTCCGCAGCTTCGACAGCACGGCCTGCGTCATCGTCAAGCACGCCAACCCCTGCGGCGTCGCACTGGGCGCCAACACGTTGGCCGCCTACCAGGGCGCCTTGCGCACCGATCCGACCTCCGCTTTCGGCGGCATCATCGCCTTCAACCGTCCGGTAGACGCTGCCACGGCAGAAGCCGTCAGCGGACAGTTCGTGGAAGTCGTGCTGGCACCGGAATATGACGGCGCCGCGCTGGCCATCTTCGCTGCCAAGAAAAATGTGCGTGTACTGCAGGTGCCGCTGGGCGCCGGCCAGAACGATTTCGACGTCAAGCGCGTGGGCGGCGGCTGGCTGCTGCAAAGCCCCGACAACCACGTACTGACGCGTGACAACCTCAAGGTCGTCACCAAGCTGGCCCCCACCGAGGAACAGCTGCGCGACTTGATGTTCGCCTGGAACGTGGCCAAGTACGTGAAGTCCAACGCCATCGTGTTCGTCGCCAATGGCGCCACCGTGGGTGTGGGCGCAGGCCAGATGAGCCGCGTGGATTCGGCCCGCATCGCCTCCATCAAGGCGGAGAACGCCGGTCTGAGCATCCAGGGTTCGGCCGTGGCCTCCGACGCATTCTTCCCGTTCCGTGACGGCCTGGATGTCGTCGTGGACGCAGGCGCCAGCTGCGTGATCCAGCCGGGCGGCAGCGTGCGCGACGATGAAGTCATCGCCGCCGCCGACGAACGTGGCATTGCCATGGTGTTCACCGGCATCCGCCACTTCCGCCACTAAGACGCCATGCGCATCCTGGGCGTGGACCCTGGCCTGCGGCGTACCGGCTTCGGCGTCATCGACGTCGCCGGACCCCGCCTGTCCTACGTGGCCAGCGGCACGATCGTGGTTCCCACGACGCTGCCGCTGTCCGAACGCCTGCGCGTCATCCTCGACAATCTGCGCGAGGTGGCGCGCGACACCCGCCCGGATGTCGCTGCGCTGGAAATCGTTTTTCTCAATACCAATCCGTCTTCCACACTGCTGCTGGGCCAGGCACGCGGCGCGGCACTGTGCGCGCTGGCGGACAGCGCCCTGAGCGTGCATGAATACACGGCCCTGCAGATCAAGAAGTCTGTGGTCGGCACGGGCCGCGCCGCCAAGGAACAGGTGCAGCACATGGTGCGGCATCTGCTGGCCCTGGATGGCAACCCGGCGCCCGACTCCGCCGATGCGCTGGCCTGTGCCATCTGCCACGCGCACATAGGCGCCATGCAGGACCAGCTGGACGCCCAGGGCCACGCGCTGGCAGCGCGCCAGTTCCGGCCGGCCTACCGCAACGGCAGGCTGCGCTGAAGCGCTGCGGCAAAAACGCCGCAGCCCTTGCCGTCTCGTTTATCATCCACGCATTCCCTGCCCTGGCCGCCAGTTTTCGGTGGCTGGCGGCATACGCGCATTCACCTGAGGACGACCCGCCATGATTGGCCGCATCACCGGCACCCTGCTGGAAAAATCCCCGCCCACGATCTGCGTCGATACCGGCGGCGTGGGCTACGACATCGACGTGCCCATGAGCACGCTCTACAACCTGCCGGACGTGGGCGCCAAGGTCACGCTCTACACCCATCTGAGTATTCGCGAAGATGCGCATGTCCTGTTCGGTTTCGGCACGCCAGCCGAACGCGCCACCTTCCGCCAGCTGGTCAAAGTCACCGGCATCGGCGCACGCACGGCGCTGGGCATCCTGTCCGGCCTGAGCGTGGAGGAACTGTCGCAGGCCGTCACCCTGCAGGAAACCGCGCGCCTGACGCGCGTACCCGGCATCGGCAAGAAAACCGCTGAACGCCTGCTGCTGGAATTGAAGGGCAAGCTGGGGGCCGACCTGGGCCATGTCCAGGGCAGCGCCGCGCCCAGCAATCAGTCCGATATCCTGAATGCCCTGCTGGCACTGGGATACTCGGAACGTGAATCGCTGGCCGCACTCAAGAAGCTGCCTGCCGATGTGGACGTGTCCAGCGGCATCAAGCTCGCCCTGCAAGGCCTGGTGCGCTGAGCCGTCTCCCCTTGCGCGGCAAGGGCCGGGCGCGACTGACCGTCTGCCCGGACCGCCACAGCTTGCCGCCAGGCCATGCCTACAGCCGCGTCACCATGACCTGGTCGATGCGGAAGCTATCCACATCCATGACCTCGAAGCGGTAGCCGCCCCAACTGATCGTATCCGTGCGGCGCGGCACGCGCCGCAACATCACCATCAGGAAGCCCGCCAGGGTTTCGTACTCCCCTTCTTCTGGCAGCTCATCCAGCCCCAGCACGCGTTGCACATCCTGGATCGGCGTCACGCCGTCAATAAGCCAGGAATGGTCATCACGGCGAATGATCTGCTCTTCATCCCAGGGCGACACCAGGTCGCCCATGACCGTGCTCATGACGTCATTGAGCGTCACCAGACCGACCACCAGGCTGTATTCGTTCACGATCATGGCGAAGTCCTCGCCAACCTGGCGGAACTGCTCCAGCACTTCGGCCAGGGTCAGGCGATCCGGCACCAGCAGCACCTTGCGCAACAGGCCGGGATCATCCAGACGCAAGGGCTGGTTGTTCAAGACCCGCTGAAACAGATCCTTGGCATCGACATAGCCCACCACGTGGTCGATATTGCCGCGGCAGACCGGATAGGTGGAATAGGGCTCCGCCGCAATCCGCAGGCGGATGACGTCGTCCGGGTCGTCAATCAGGAAATAGGCAATGCGTTCGCGCTGCGTCATGGCGCTGGGCACCAGGCGCGTGCCCAGTTCGAATACATTTTCTATTACCTGCTGCTCACCGGCAGCCAGGACGCCGGAACGCGTGCCCGCTTCCGCCAGCGCCAGGATGTCGTCGGTCGTCACGCTTTCCTCGCGTCGGTCCGGCACCCGCAGGAAACGCAAGGTACGATAGGTCAGCCAGGAATAAAAGCGCACCAACGGCCGAAACAGAATAGTCAGCCACACCATGGGACGCACGACGCGGACCGCCACCAGTTCGGGCAGGATCATGCCAAGCTGGCGCGGCACCAGGTCGGTCAACAGGATGAACAACGACGTCACCAACGAGAACGACACCAGAAAGCCCAGCGTATTGGCCCAGGATGGCGTCATCCACAAGCCGAAAAAAGCGGTCAGGTAGGGATTGAAAAGCGCCTCGCCGACAATACCGCCAAGAATAGCCAGCGTATTGGTGCCTATCTGCACCACAGTGAAGTAATGGCCGGGCTGCTCCTGGGTGCGCAGGACTGCGGTCGCCCGGGAATCGCCGGCTTCTTCCAGGCGTTGCAGGCGCAGGCGCCGCGAGGCCGCCATGGAAATTTCCGCCAGCGAAAAGAAAGCACTGGCAACAATAAGCAGGACTAGCAGGAAAAGATTCTGGGTAAAACTCATAGGCTTGGATGCACGCCGCCCGACAGGACGGCTTCAGGCACGAGGGGTAAACCCCTCGTGGAGGATACCAGCTTCATGCTGCCCACGGTAGCGAGCCCCTCAGGCGGCCGCCAGGTAGCCGGCCAAGGCGGTCATATCCACATTTCCGCCGCTCAGGATGGCTGCGGCCCGCTGTCCGGGGCGCAGCGCGATCTTGCCATGCAGCAATGCGGCAGCCCCCAGGCAGCCCGTGGGTTCCACGATCAGCTTGAGCCGCTGTGCCAGGAACACCAGCGTTTCGCGCAGTTCCTCATCCGTGACCGTCACCACGTCATCGACGTCACGGCAAAGAATCGCAAACGTCCTGTCGCCCAGGTGAGTGGTAGTCGCGCCATCGGCAATCGTGCGTGGCGCGGTAATGTGGTGCAGCACGCCGGAGCGCAGGGATTGCTGCGCATCATTGCCCAGCGCAGGCTCCACACCGATCAGCCGCGCGCCTGGACGCAGGGCCCGCAAGGCCAGCGCACTGCCGGAAATCAGGCCGCCACCGCCAATAGGCGTCACGAGCAGATCCAGGTCGGTCTGGTCCTGCAACAATTCCAGCGCCGCCGTGCCCTGCCCGGCAATGACATCGGCGTGGTCATAGGGCGACAGCAGCACCCGGCCTTCGTCCCGGACGAAAGCCTCTGCCATGGCGATACGGTCATCCTTGTAGCGGTCATAAGTCAGAACCTGCCCGCCATAGCCTTCGGTAGCCGCCCGCTTGGCCATGGGCGCATCAGCCGGCATGAGGATCACCGCATGCGTGCCCAGCAGCCTGGCGGCCAATGCCACCGCCTGCGCATGGTTGCCGGAAGAATAGGCCACCACGCCAGCCCGGCGCTGCTCTTCGCTCAGGCGCGCGATCGCGTAGTAGGCGCCCCGGAACTTGAACGCCCCGGTACGTTGAAAATTCTCGCACTTGAAAAACAGCTGCGCCCCCGCCCGAGCGTCCGCCAATGGCGAGCGCAGCACCGGCGTGCGATTCACCACGCCATCCAGTACGGCGCTCGCGCGGATCACGTCCTGGTAATTGGGAAGGTCTAAAGCGGTCATTTCCTGACAATCGTCCTGCATGAAAAACGCACGGCACCCAGGCAGGGCCCCCTGCCAGGTCACGCCGTGCGAAACCATCATCGTGCCACAAACCGCGCAAGGTGGTACATGTTGCGGCACAAAAACACTGCATGAATCCCGTGCTTCCGGCTCTCGGCAGGATCAGCAGAAGATTCACTGGACATATCATCAGGTGCTACCATGGCAACTGGACAGAAATCGTGCGCCATGGCCATCCAATCAGACTCCCTCTCCGCCCGCAGCGAGACCACCCGCCTGGTCACGCCCCATGCCGTCACACCGAATGAAGAATCGGTGGAGCGTGCCCTGCGTCCCAAGGCACTGTCCGACTATGTCGGCCAGCAGCGCGTACGCGACCAGCTCGACATTTTCATCCAGGCGGCGCGCAACCGCGGCGAAGCGCTGGATCACGTGCTGCTGTTCGGCCCGCCGGGCCTGGGCAAGACCACGCTGGCCCACATTGTCGCCCACGAAATGGGCGTGCAGCTGCGCCAGACCTCCGGCCCCGTGCTGGAACGCCCGGGCGACCTCGCCGCGCTGCTGACCAACCTGGAACGCAATGACGTCCTGTTCATCGACGAAATCCACCGGCTGTCTCCCGTGGTCGAGGAAATCCTCTACCCCGCGCTGGAAGACTTCCAGATCGACATCCTCATCGGCGAAGGCCCGGCGGCGCGCAGCGTCAAGCTCGACCTGCAACCCTTCACGCTGGTGGGCGCCACGACACGCGCAGGCATGCTCACCAACCCGCTGCGCGACCGCTTCGGCATCGTGGCGCGGCTGGAGTTCTACAACGCGCAGGACCTGACCCACATCGTCACGCGCAGCGCCGGCCTGCTGCAAGCCACCATTACTCCCGAAGGGGCCGCCGAAGTCGCACGGCGCTCACGCGGTACGCCCCGCATTGCCAACCGGCTGCTGCGGCGCGTGCGCGACTACGCTGAAGTCAAGGGTGGCGGCATCATCTCGGCGGAAATCGCCCAGGCCGCGCTCGGCATGCTGGAAGTCGATCCGCAAGGCCTGGACCTGATGGACCGCAAGCTGCTGGAAGCCATCGTGCACAAATTCGATGGCGGCCCGGTCGGCGTGGACAGCCTGGCTGCCGCCATCGGCGAAGAGCGCGACACCATTGAAGATGTCATCGAACCCTACCTGATCCAGCACGGCTTCCTGCAGCGCACCTCGCGCGGCCGGATTGCCACGCAGACCACCTGGCGCCACCTGGGGCTGACGCCGCCGCCAGGCACCATGAGCAGCACGGGCAGCCTGTTCGATATCTGACCCGCCACGGTTGCAGGGCTTCAGCCGCACAGGCGGCTTCCAGTATCAGCCTGCCGCCGCAGCGGCAGGCTCTCCCAAGGATGGCGGTCAGTCAGGCAAGGCATAGGCCATGACGTAATCCCCGCGATCCGGCTGGCCGCGTGAACCACTGGCCGTAAAGACAATGTACTGCTTGCCGGTTTTGGGAGACACATACGTCATTGGCGTTGCCTGCCCGCCAACCGGCAGGCGCTCTTTCCAGACTTCCTTGCCTGTCCTGGCATCCATGGCGCGCACGTAGTAATCCTGTGTGCCGGTAAAGAAAACCAGGTCGCCCTGGGTAGCCAGGCCTGCGCCCATGGTCGGCATACCGACCGGCACGGGCAGGTGCGTCTTGATACCCATCGGCCCGGAATCACGTGTGGTGCCCAGCGGAATCTGCCAGACGATCTCGCGGGTTTCCAGGTCTATGGCCGTCATCGTGCCCAGCGGCGGCGGCGTGCACGGCACGCCCAGGCCGGACATGAAGTTGGTCAGGCGGTTGATGTAGGGCGTGCCGAACTGCGGATAATTCCCCAGGCCGCCAAAATACTGCGGGTCATTTTCCGGGTCGCGCGGCACCAGCCAGGAAACAATCGCCGTGCGGATGTCGTTGACGATCAAGTAGTTGTGCTTCTCGTCGACAGTGGCGCTGCCCCAGTTGAAACCGCCCAGGTTGCCGGGATACTGGATGATGGGATGCGTGGACTGCGGCGTGAAGTCGCCGTCATAGCGTGCCCGCTTGAAAGCAATGCGGCAGGCCAGCTGATCCAGCATCGTCATGCCCCACATATCGCTTTCCTTCAGTACCGGATGACGGATGGCCGGCATGCCCACGGAATAGGGCTGGGTCGGACTGATGCGCTCGCCCTGCGGCAGGTCGTGCGTGGGCACAGGCTTCTCCACCACTTCCGCAATGGGCTGCCCGGTACGCCGGTCGAGCATGAAGATCTCTCCACGCTTGGTCAGCTGGATCAGCGCGGGCGTCACCCCTCCCTTGCCATCAGGGATGTCATAGAGCGCCGGCTGCGACGGCAGGTCGTAATCCCAGAGGTCATGGTGTACCGTCTGGTAATGCCATTTTTCCTTGCCGCTCACATAGTCGAGCGCCACCACGGCCGAACTGTATTCGTCATCCGCCTCGGTACGGTGGCCGCCCCAGAAATCCGGCGTCGCATTGCCCAGCGGCAGATAGACCATGCCCAGGTCTTCATCAGCCGCGATTGACGTCCAGACATTCGGCGTGCCCTTGGTATAGGTTTCCCCCGGTGGCGGCAATTTGGTGATGGCCGGATTGCCCAGATCCCAGGCCCAGATCAGCGCACCGGTACGCACGTCGAAACCGCGTACCACGCCCGAGGGCTCGCCCACCGCCTGATTGTCCTTGACCCGCGCCCCTACCACGATCAAGCCGTTCTCGATCACCAGCGGCCCGGTATTGTTGAAGTAAAAACGCGGGTCGAAGTCTCCCAGCCCGGTGCGCAGGCTGATGGCGCCATGTTCACCGAAGTCCTCGCAAGGCTTGCCGGTACTGGCATCCAGGGCCATCATTCGAGCGTCGGCAGTGGTGAGATAAATACGCTGTTCGCATGCCCCCTGCGGCAAGGAGGCAGACGGCGGCACGCCCTCGAAGATCGCCCGCTTGGGTGCATAACTGTTCTTCGCCAGATCGGCATACCCCAGGCTGCGGCAACGCAGGAATTCAGGTCCGTCACCCTTGGGGTCGAAGGACCACTTCTGTTCGCCGGTATCCACGTCCAGCGCCAGCACCCGGTTGCGGGGCGTGCAGACATACAGCGTATCGCCGATCTGCAAAGGCGTGTTCTGGTCTTCGTACTGACCGGTCGCAATGTCACCGGTATGCGCAGACCAGGCCAATTTCAGCTTGCCGACGTTATCCGCATTGATCTGCGAAATCGCCGCGTAGCGGCGGCCAGCCTCGCTGCCGGCGTAATGCGTCCAGTCCCTGGGTGCATCGGCCTGTTGTGCGCCCTCACGCGCTTCGCCGCGCGCCAGTTGTCCAGCGGAAGGCTCTGTGACGCCGTGCGGCACCAGCATCAGGCCCAGCATCGCGACCAGCACCAGTGCGCAAACCGCCCCCAAGGGCCGCCCGAGGCGCGCCCAGGCGCCGGACTCGGCATTGCGTCGAGCAAAGGGCGCCGTCCAGAACACCAGCATCCCCAGCCCCACAGGCAGCATGATGCGCGGGAACCACTGCCAGAATACGTTGCCGGCTTCCCAGGCCGCCCAGCCCGTGCACAGCAACAACGAGACCAAATAGACCCAGGCACCCGCCGAACGGCGTACAAACAGCAAGGCCGCGGCCACCAGCCACAACAGGCCGATAACGATATACGCGGCGCTGCCCCCCAGCGCGACCAACTGTGCGCCTCCGTACAACAGATAGAGTGAGATCAACAGCAGAAAGACACTGACCAGCCGGAGCCAGAAGACCTGGCCACGGCTCGGTGCCATCGAAGCAGTCATGGCGATTCCCTTGCAAGTGTTGAAAGACTTCCCCCCTTGCACCAGGCATCCGAGGGACGATTTGCCGCACGCCAAAAAGAGCGCCTGCTCTTCCCGGGCACGCGGCCCGGCCCTGGCAAGCCCATCGCACTGCACGGCCTGCCACGGCTCGCACAACAACGCATGATCAAAGATACTGCTGCCTGCCCACCGCGAACAGGGGGCTTTTGTAAAGAGAGGCATCAGGAACGGCGGCATCGCCCCGATTCCATCCAGCCCCCTACCCCAACACCAGCCATTCGCGAGCCTGGCTGGCGTACCGACGCAAAAAAGGGGCGGAATTGCTTCCGCCCCTTTTTACTGTCGCATCCTGCCAAGCACAGCGACCATGGTCATGCAGCCCTTGCACTGCTGCCTGGCTGGCAACCAGCCTGGCAGCCGGCCCCGCCATGCAAAAGCCTGGCTAAGGGTTCAAGGCTTCAGGTACTTTTTCAGGAAGGCTTCCATGGCGGCGTAGAACTCGAACTTGTTCTCGTCATTGTGGAAACCATGGCCTTCGTTGTCCTTGACCATGTACTCCACATCCACGCCACGCTGGCGCAGCGCTTCAACCATCTGGTCGCTTTCCGCCTTGTTCACGCGCGGATCACGGGCGCCCTGGGCCACGAACAACGGGGTCTTGATCCGGTCGGCATGCAAGGCCGGGGACGTTGCCGCCAGGCGTTCCTTGTCACGCACGGGGTCGCCCACCATGTCCCGCATTTTTTCCAGCATGGGCTTCCAGTACGGCGGAATCGTTTCCATGAAGGTGAACAGATTCGACACCCCGACATAATCCACGGCGGCCGCATACAGATCCGGCGTGAACGCCACCCCTGCCAGCGTGGCGTAACCGCCATAGCTGCCGCCATAGATACCCACGCGCTTGGGATCGGCAATCCCCTGCTCGATCAGCCATTGCACGCCATCGGTAATATCATCCTGCATGGCCAGACCCCATTGGCCAAACCCGGCTTCCCAGAATTCGCGGCCATAACCCGTGGAGCCCCGGTAGTTCATTTGCAGCACGCAATAACCGCGATTGGCCAGGAACTGCACTTCCGGGTTGTAGCCCCAGCTGTCACGCACCCATGGCCCGCCGTGCGGGTTGACAATGCACGCCAGGTTCTTGGGCTCGCGGCCGACCGGCAGCGTGAGATAGCCATGAATCGTCAGGCCGTCGCGGCTCTTGTACTGGATGGGCCTGCTTTGCGCCATTTGCCCTTCGGGCAGCGCAGGGTTGATGTCCGCCAGCTTGGCGAGCTTGTCGGCCTTGGCGTCATACAGATAGCGCGAACCCGGCGTGCGGTCGTTGTAGGCGGCCACGATGAAAATATTCTCGTCGCGGCTATGGCCTTGCAAAGCCACTTCATAGCCTGGCAAATGACGGCGCAACGCAGCATCCAGCGCACGCGTCGGCTCATCGAAGAAATGCTCACGGGCCTTGTCGGTCTCCCAGGAAACCTCGGTCAGCACCTTGCGCAGGCGCGAATACGACGCGCCGCCGATATCCACTTCGTCATGGGCATAGACCAGCTCTTCGGCATCCGGCTTGGCCGGGTCGATAATGACCAGCGCAGACTTGTCGCGCCCGCGATTGCTGAGCGCGTACATCTTCTTGTTGTCGAAGGTGAAAAACAGCGGGCTGACTTCCGTGCGGTAGTTCGTCGTGATCAGCGGCTTGAATTCATCGGCTTCGCGGTCGCGATACAGCAAGGCGGTTTCCAGGCCATCGCTGGCCACCGCCACGCGCACCTTGCCCTGGTGGTCTGTCAGCCAGCCCACGATATTGCCCGGATTGGAAGCCACCAGTTCCGACTTACCCGTGCGCACGTTGACACGGTACACATCGAAGACTTCCGGCTGGCGCTGGTTGTGCGTCAGCAGTACGTGGTCGGGGTCATCTTCCAGGTCGTCGATGATGCCAGCGCGCACATTCTCGAACGGCGTCAGGTCACGTACGTCTCCGGTCTTGGCATCAACGGCAAGCACGTGAAAGTTCTCATCACCGCCGAAATCCTTGGAAAACAGGATGGTATCCGAGCCTTTCCAGAAGTAGCCGCCGATATCCCTGGCAGTTTCGGACGTCAGGCGGCGCGGTTCGCCCGCAGGCGCCAGGCCATCGAGCGCCTGCACGAAAATGTTCATGCGCGGCGGCTGGCCATCCACCGCCACCGGCTGCATGAAGCCCAGCGATTTGCCATCATCCGCCAGGCGGAAATAGCCTTTCTCCGGGTTGCGGAAGAAATCCTGCAGGGGAAATTGGGGCGCCACCTGAACAGGAGGCCGGGAACTCGGGGAGGGATCAGTCGCTGCGTTGGCGGTCATGGAAACAGTCATGAAAAAGGAAAAGAAACATGCCAGGGCACGAAACGGAGGACGCGTTAGCACGATGGAATTGCCCTTCTAGGAAAAGCGGTTTGCATTGTTGCCAGATGGCCGCCCGGCGCTGACAGCAGGGCTGGAACTGGCCTGACTTTCTATGCGACAAACGAAAACGGTAACAGTTCCAGTCTAACGCATCGCCTCCCCAATCACATTTCAGTCCATTGCGAAAGCCCGCCAGGCTTGATCACCGGTGCGCCGCCATGGCCTGCGCCGCCCTGCCATGCGCCCGCGCCCCTGCCTGGGCCGCAAAAAAATCGCCAGGCCTTTTTCAAGGCCTGGCGATCACGCGCCCGGCGGCCGTCCCGGTCAAGGAGACGGCTGTTCAGCGGGCATCACTTTTTGGGCTTGAACCCGTTTTTCACATGGAAGCGGAAATCCGGACGTTCCTGGATCTCGAAGAACCATTCCGCGTCGGTATTCGGACTGGTATTGGTGTCACGCAAAGCGAAACGCACCGAGGTCCCCTGACGAATGATCTGGCCATTTTCCAGCCCATCCACATAGACTTTGCCATCTCCCGTCCCATCGCCGCTCTGGGACGTTCCCAGGCCGGTCACGGTGTAGTCCCCGCCAAAGGCCGTCAACGTATAGAACAAGGACTTATTCCAGTTGCTGGCCGCATTGAAGTTCGTATAAATCTGATGGCTGTGCGGCAAGGCCTGTTGAATACGGACATTGTCGGAACCCGGCTGCGCCGCCTCCGGCTTCGCGCCCGTCGCATTGAATTCCAGCAGCAGCGTCGGGAAGTTCTGGCGTTCAACAGCCTTGAAATGCTTCACCACAGGTTCGGAGCGAGCCATGCCATCGCTGGTGACAAAAGTGGCCGTATACATGCCCGGCTTCTCCACTTTGATCAAGCCTGACTGGCTCAGGATTGCATCCGCAGACCCATTGCCTTCTGGCTGTTCCAGCGACCACAGGTGGTACAGATTGTCGCTATCAGGGTCTATGACGCCATTTGCCTGGAGTCTCACCTGGACACCCGCCACTATGGGCTGATCTTCAGATCCCAGCGCGAAATCAGGGCAAACCGTATATTTGTTATGAAAACTGCCATCCACGCACTGCCCGGCGGCGGCGACCACTGGCGGATTATTCTTGGACTTGGCCTGGCCCCTGGCGTACATCACATGACTGGCCTTGGAGCGCGCGCCTTTGCTATCCGTCACCACCAGGGTAGCCATATAGATGCCCGGCTTATCGGTCACCACATAACTCGCGATCTTGTCGCTGTTCTGAAGCACAGCCTTGCTGTCGTCGGGGCGATCTATCAAGGTCCACTGGTAAAACAGTTCGTCGCCATCCATGTCCGCGCTGCCTGTCGCATCAAACACCAGCCTGTCGCCTATCAGCACGGTTTGGATCTTGATCGTTGTGATGGCCGTCGGCGCACGGTTGGGCGCATCCTTGACCGTCAGCTCCGTCAACTCAGGATCGCTGCGCAATTTCGAGCCGCCGGCTTCCTCGGAAATCAGTTCGATGACATATTTGCCCAGCTTCGTCGGCGTAAACGACATGAACGAATGCTGTTCGGACAGATCGGGAGGCGTGAAATCGGCGGGCGTTTCCACCCAGCGGAAATAATGAGTCAGTGCTTCGCCATCCACGTCATAAGATACCGGTGATAGCCAGACCGGGTCCGAGCTTCGCTGGATATCGCGAGGCGCCTCCGGCGGCAGGAGACGGGCCACCGGTTTGCTATTGGGCACGCCCGCAGGCTTGGTGGTCTTGAACTTGACAGAGGTATCGGCTGTTGTCGTCCCGTCAAACGCAATCAGCTGAACCGACCAATCGCCCGACACATCCGGCGTAAAGGTCATTTTTTCACCCGCAAAGACTTGCTCGGGTGATTGGCGGGAAGCCTGCGGCTGCGAGAGGCCAACCACGCTGTAACCGGCGCCCGGGCTGTTATGGAACAGATACCAGCGGTAGCTGAGCTTGTCGCCATCGGGGTCGGTCGATGCGCTGGCATCCAGCACCACCGGCACACCGCGCTCGAATTGGTACCGGTAAGGCGGTTCGTCATTGGTGGGGGTGACCGCCGCGCCTCCTGCCGTCAGAACCTTGGCAACCGGAACAGGCGGCCGGTTGGTGGTTTTGATATTCACTTCCAGCTGGCGCGGCTCACTGGCCTGGCCATTATGGCTCACGCTCAAGGTCACCTGATAGCGCCCTTCCTTATCTGCGACAAAGCTGGGTTTGGCAGCGGCGGCATCATTAAGGACGGCCTGGCTGCCCTCGGGCGCCACGAGCGTCCACTGATATTGCAAGCTGCCCGTGGATCCGGTCGGCGCAACACTGCCGCTGCCATCCAGAATGACGGTTTGCCCCAGGCTGGCCTGGCCCGGCGCTTCGATAACGGCAACCGGCACATCCGTCGTCGCCGTAATGGTCACCGTATCCGGCACGCTGGCGCCAGTATTGTCACTGACCGTCAGGCTTGCCTTGTAATGACCCGGCATATCCGCGGTAAAACGGGGCTGCATGACATCGGCGGCGCTCAGGATCGCGCCGCTGCCCGGCGGCTGCTGTGTCATGGACCAGGCGTAAACCAGCGCGCCGCCCTCCGAACCATTGACGCTCGCGCCGCCATCCAGCGTCACGACGCTGCCCATTTTCACCGTCTGGGCCGCGCCCGCCTTGGCAACAGGGGCCGTGCGTGACGGACCGTCATCACCGCCACCGCCTCCGCACGCGGCAAGCGCGACAGGCAAGCTCAGCATCACAAAATAACTCTGTAGTTTCATAAGTGTCTCTATTAAAGGAAAGACAGCACGGCCATCAGGCGCCGGGCCTCAGAAATTCATGGTCACGCCCAGCCGCGCCGTGCGGCCAGGCGCAGGCACCAGGCCCAGGCTAAGCGGGTCCAGGTAGTACTGATCCGTCAGGTTGTCGATATTGAAATCGACCGAAAAAGCATCGCTGAAGCGATAGCTGGCATAGACATCAACCAATTGATAGGCATGCCACTGCACCGGCTGGACAAAACCACGGGCGGTGTCGTTGTTGAAGCGCGGCACTTGATTGCGCTTGCCCATCAGGGTGACCCGCGCGCCGACATCCAGCTTGCCTTCGAACAGGCGAGTGCCCAATTGCAGGCTGGCATGCCACTTGGGCGGGATCATGTCGTTGAAATAGGACGTGGCCAGGCCGTAATCCGTGCACTCGTGAATACGGTTGCTGCCGCCAATCTGGCAGACTTCGACAAAGTTGTAGCGCGTCCCGGACAAGCGTGTGTAAACCCAGCCCGCGTCATAATCCAGGGTTGCTTCCATGCCGCGCACCTTGACGCTTTCCACGTTACGCATGACAAAATCTTCGCCCGAATCTTCCCAGGTATTGGGGAAAGTGCGGGTCAGATAGTTTTTGGTGTGATTGCGGAAATACGCCAGTTTTGCCGCCAGCCTGTCATTGCTGACCAGCACCCCTTCAGTCAGCAGATTCATGCCAACCTCCCGGTTGATCGCATGCTCCGGCTTCAGGGCCACATCCTGGAGCGGCGCAGCCGACCAGCCCCGGGTGGACTCAAACAGGCTGGGCATGCGATAGGCCTCCGCATGGCGGGCATAAAACTGCAGCCCATTCATCCATGGCTCCCAGCTCACACTGAAAATAGGCGAAGTGCCGCTGGTGCGCACGTCATAGTATTGAGGATGGTCGCAAGGCCCAGTCCAGCCGCACTGCTCGGGCGGCACCGAAACTTTTCCCCCTTCGCAGCGCCCGTCAGCCCCAACCGACGTGCAAATCTCGGTATGGCGCGCCACCATGCGCTTGTTATCGTGACCACGCGCCCGCTGATAGCGCAGCCCGGCGTTCAGATTCCATTCCGGCGCGGGTTGCCAGTTCCAGTCCACAAACAGACTGGTTTCGTGGCGATAGCCGGAACGGCCCGAGGCGTAGAGCGCCTCGACACCCGGCTGCACCAGGCCGATATCCTCGCGCTGGTAAGAGCCGCCGTAATTCAGGCGGTGCTCCCCCAGAAACGTAAACTGCGATTCATTCGACAGGTCAGCGCCAAAGCGTTTGTAGCGTTCTTTTTCCGGGTCTTTTTCCTGGACGACTTGCCCGAGTTCATCCGAATAATTCCGGTTGACGCTGTCTGTATGGGTGTACCAGACACCGGTTTTCAGGTGAATCAGTGACGAGTCTGCGGGATCCCACTCATAGCGCGCGGTGGCAGTCTGCGCGGTCACTTCGCTGTTGCTGGTCTGGCGGATTTTGTCGAACCAGAGCAACTGCGAGGGCATCAGCTCGCCGTACTCGCTGTGATAACGCAAGTAGCTCAGTTCGACCTGCTGGTCCGCAGGCAGGCGCAGCTTGCCTTTCAGCAGTTGTGAATCACTGTTGCTATTGCTGTTGATGACCTGTTCGCCGCCATAGAAGCGCGTGGCGCCCTGATAGCCGATGGTGACCTTATCCAGAAACGGCTCGGACTCTTTGGCATAAGTCAGCTCAGGCGTCGGGCCATGTTTGCCGGCATAGTAAGTGCCCTGCCGGCGCTTGGAGTATGCGGCCACCAGATCAAGCGATTCAGTGCGCCAGGCTCCGGCGATGCTGGCGGCATAGCTGTAGGGGTCGAGCAAGGCTGGCCGGTCAAAAGCGCTTTCCGTCCGGTGGCTGTCCGGCATGGCAAACTGGCCGCCGCACACGGAAGGCACGGCGCAATTATCGTGAAACTTGCCGGTGTTCTGCACCCCGCCGGCCGTTCCCGGTGCGGGCGCGGCGCTGCTGTTGCCCGAGGTGCTGCCGCGCACGCGTATGCCCCAATCCTTGCCATCACGGATGATGTCGTCCGCATTGATGGTACGCATGGCCACCACGCCGCCAGTCGCCCCCACGCCGCCCACGCCATTGACCGGGCCTTTGCTGATTTCTATGCCGCCGATCAGGTCGGGATCCACATACGAACGGGACGATACGCCGGAGTAGCCGCGATAGACCGTGGTTTCCTGGCGTGCGCCATCCACCAGCACCGGCACCCGGCTTTGCCCCTGCATACCGCGGATATTCACATCCAGGCCGCCCGAGTTGCGGTTTTCGCCCACCAGCACGCCAGGCGTGCCCTGGAAAATATCGCCGATGGAGGTGCCGCGAAAGCGCTCTATGTCATCACGCGACAGATAGCTGACCGAGGCCGCCGTCCGATAGACCTCATCCTGCGGCCGGTGCTCGCCCTGCACGATGACGGTATCCAGCTCGGAAATGCCGGCATGTGGCGCGGGTTTCAAGGCGTAGCCGTTGGCACGCCGCTCGATCTCGAACCCGGTACCAGCAAGAATACGGGCAAAGCCCTGGGTCACGCTGAAATCCCCTTGCAAGCCCTGGCTGTGCAAGCCATCCAGCATCGCGGGATCAAAGGACAAGGGCACGCCAGCGCGCGCGGCAAATTCAGCCAACACATTGCTGAGCGTATCAGCAGCAATAACGTAGGACTGGCGAGGCGCCGCCCCCGGGGCGGCAAGCGCCTGGGCCTGCACCTCCATCTGGCTGCCGACCAGCATCGAAGCGCTCAACCCCAGCAGCACGTATCCCAGCCGGCTGGCGAGGACATGCCTGACATGGGCGCGAAGCGCCGCGCCCGGCGCAAGGCGGCGAATGCCCGGCCCTGCAATTGACAACTTGTTCACGTTTCATCCCTAGTGCTACGGAACCACGCGGCCAGCCAGGCCAGCCCGAGTTCCTTCACCTCATATACCGGATGAAAAGAGAACAGGTATCACTATGTTTTTTTATTTCTTCCATGGCGGCCCGGCAAACAATGCCGCCTCTGCCGCCAACCGCTGCTCCTTGCGGAGCCTGCGTGCGCTTTCAGCCCGCTTCGTCCTGCATCACCAGCGTGACCCAGTAGCGGGTGCGACGCAGCGCGTGCACAGGCAAGGTTTCGGCCAGCAATGCCAGGCTGGCATCGGTGTCGTCCACCGGGAAGGCACCCGATACCCGCAGGCCGGCGGCACGCTCTGAACAGCGCAGCAAGCCATGGCGATAGCGCCCCAGTTCCTGCAACAATTCCGCCAGGGGCATGTCGCGCACCAGCAGCATGCCATTGCGCCACATCAGCGCCGTTTCATCAACAGCCTGCGCCTGCGGCTCGCCATGCGCTCCAAACTTCAAGGACCGGCCTGGGGACAGAACCGCCAGCTGCGTCTCGCTGCCGGTACGCCTCACCAGCACCTGCCCCTCGAAAACTGCCACCTGGGTGCTGTCTTCATACTGCCGCACGCTATAGTGCGTTCCCAGGGCCTGCGCCGTGCCCTGCCCGGTCTGCACCAGGAAGGGCCGGGCATGCGCCTGAGTGTCCGGCTGCGTACGTATGAGGATTTCCCCAGCCAGCAGCCTCACCCTGCGCTCCGTGGCGCTGAACTGCACTTCGATGGCGCTAGCCGTATTCATGACGGCCAGACTGGCATCGGGCAGGATAATCTCGCGGATTTCACCGATACCGGTACGGTAATCCGCAGACAATTTCCAATGCGCCGGCGTATGGCGCAGAGACATCCAGGAGGCCGGCGCGATGATGGCCAATGACCCCAGGCCTGCCAGCATGCGCCGACGGTTGCGCCGGCGCTGCTCCATGCTGGCCGCCATTTCGGGAATCAGGCGTTGCCCCAGGGATTCCGGCACCTGCTCGAAGGTTCCCAGCACCACCTGCACGCGTCGCCAGGCTTCCGCATGCTGGCGGCTGCGTTCGCACCATGCCTTGAAACGACGGACTTCCTGGCTGTTCAGATCCCCTTCCTGCATGCGCATCAGCCAATCAGCGGCCTCGCCCAGCACGTCACCCGGAATGTCCTCTGCAGCCATGATTGTCCTCGTGGCGCTGCGGCTCACGCCAGCTCCAGGCAAGCGATCCAGGCGCGGCGCATATGGCGCTTGACCGAAATTTCGGCCATCCCCAGACGTTCACCGATCTCCGCATATTTCAGGCCGTCGATACGCGACAGCAGGAAAATCACACGAGTCTTCTCGGGCATGCCGGCCAGCATTGCATCTATGCGCAGCAGGGCTTCGCGTACCAATGCGATGTCTTCGGGCGAGGACACCAGAGGCTCGGGCTGGGCGGCCAACGCATCCAGGAAAGCCTGCTCGACAGCGCGATGACGCCAATGGTCGATCAGCAGGGCCTTGGCAATATGCGCCAGCAATGCCCGCGGTTCTTTATCCTGCTCCAGCGGCCTGCCGCGCGCCAACAGCCGCACGAAGGTATCCTGCGCGAAATCCGCCGCATCCACCGGTGATTCCACGCGGCGCTTCAACCATCCGACCAGCCAGCCGTAATGGCTGGCATAGAGCGTCTGCAAGCTGTCTTTGCCCGCCGTGGAACTTGAAGTCATGTCTGGCCTGCCTAACCGGGATAGAGAATAGGCTGATTATGATAATGCTTCCCATTGAATAAATCTGGAATCCGGAACAGTTCCTGCGCCGGGTATGTGCACAGGAACAACAAACCGCCAGGTCACGGGTGTGGTCTGGCGGTCGTTCAAACCCTCGGATAGCTGCCGGCAACAAGCGCCGGCAGTTCGTCACGGCATCATGGCAGGAAGGGAACATCCAGACGCTGCGAACGCGTGAAGCGGCCGGTAATGTCCGAACCCGTGCTGTTCTGCGTCAGCAGTTCCGGCACATGGAAGACCCAGGTGTAGTGGTACATATCCCCGCTCTGGGTATTCTGGCGGGTGCGACGCGGCGGCGACGGCGGCAACCGCAGCCCGAACACCACAGACTCGCCAGCCCGGATCACGGTCGGCAGATTGACGAACTCGGGCAGGTAGCTGGCCGAATTGGGGAAGTCGCCGGTATAAGCCGGCTGGCCCTCGGCCGCCGGATAGAACAGCTTGACCGAGCGTTCGACTTCCTTGATCGTGTAATCGCGGCCCACCGCTGTCAGCCGGTAGTACTCCATCACACCGCCCTGGCCGTATTCCTCATAAGAAGGCTTGCACGTGAAGGCGCACTCCCACTGGGTGTAATTCCCCTGATCCAAACGGTACAGCACATTGAAACCTTCACGGCCAGCTTCGCCCAGCTGCGGCGTCCAGTCATTGGCTGGCGACGCATGCTCCAGCTTCAGCGTGCTGAAGTCGGCAGGTTGCGGCTCTACCCTGACCGTCAGCGTTTGCGGTTCCGTCAGTTCAAAGCTGTCCGATACCTGCAGCGTGAATTTGTAATCGCCGGGAATCCGAAAATCGCACAATTGCACACCAATATTGCCGCTGGCACCGACCTGGCCGGTATAGGAACGCTGAAAATCGCTGCCGGCCGGCTGCTCCAGGGTAAGGTCGTAAAACAGCGTGTCGCCGTCAGGATCGTGGGCCCGCGCCGAGACCGTGAAGTTGTCGAAACTGCCGCGCCGCGAAGCATCCATGGTCTGGCATGAACCGGTAGAGTCCTTGCCCAGCGTGTAGACATACAAGCCGGTTTCGCTATCCAGGCCTGGCGAAGTACCAGTCAGAACGTTGTAATTCACGCCCAGGAAACGCACAACCGGCTTGTTGTTGGTCTTTTTCGCCATGATGGTGCCGGTCACCGGCATGGCGCTCCATTCGGATTCCTTGCTCGGCGTCCCGTCATTGTCCGTGACGATCAATTCAGCCGTGAAGGCGCCGGCCACGTCCGGCACGAAGCTCGTGCGCGCGGCAGTCGGCGCGCTGAATTCCGCAGTGCTGCCCTTTGGCCGGGTAACCCAACGCCACTGGTATTTCAGGCCCAGCGTGCCGTCGTTGGGGTCAGAGCTGGTCGAACCGTCGAACCAGGCCTCGCTGCCCACCATGACTGCCGGGAAATCAGTCTTGACCGAGGCCGTCGGCCGCTTATTGGCCCCCGTGCGCACATGAATGGTCTGGGTCACACGCTGGCTGTCCATCTGACCGTCATTGACGGTCAGGTAAATCGTGTAATACCCCTCCACCGGTGTGCCGGTGGCCTTGCCATCGGCCGTCGGAATGAAGGAAACGCTGGCGCTGTTCGCCCGACCGCTGAGATCGGTCTTGTTGAAGCCGACAGGCGTTTCGCCCCATTCCCACTTGTAGCTCAGCTTGTCATCATCCAGGTCGTAGGAATCGCTGTAGAAATAGGCATAGCCCCAGACACTCATTTCAGCTTCGTTGAGCGGATAGTATTCACGCAGGTGTGCGACTGGCGGAGTGTTCTCCGCCCCTTCCGGCTTGGTGAGCGTGACCGTCGCGGTTCTCGCCTGGCTGCGCGCCACGCCATCAAACACGTGCAGCTGCACGGAATAGATCCCTGCACGGTCCGCATGGAAGGTCGGCGTGGCCGAATCCGCATTTTCCAGGCGCGCATTGGAGTACGGCATGTATTTGCCGTTGTTGATATCCGGATATGGCACCAGGGTCCAGGTGTAGCTCAGCGCATCGCCATCCGCATCCGAACTCTGCGATCCATCCAGCTGCACGCCCTGGCCCCGCACTCCGGCATACTTGCCGTTCTCACCGCCCACATGGGACACGGGTTGAGTATTGGCCTTGGTTACGTCGACGGAGATAACGAACTCGCTGCTGGAGCGGGCGCCATACAGCACGACCAGCTTGGCCAGGTACAGGCCATCGGTGGCAGGAATGAAGCCGGGCCGCGCGGACTTGCTGTCGAACAACTGAACTGCCGCGCCCTTGGGGTCGGTGACATTCCACTGATAGACCAGGCCGCTCGGATCGCCGCCAGCCGGCGGCTGGCTGTAACTGGCATCCAGCTGCACCCAGCCGTCCACCAGTTCGTTCATCAGGGTCGTCGGGCCATCCGCGATCGGGTCCTTGTTGCCCGCCATGACCACCACCCGGGCGTGATCGCTGCTGGCACTGCCATTGCTGACAACCAGATCCGCCTCGTAGCGGCCAACCTTGTCGGCCACGAAGCTCGGACGCGCGCTGGTCGCACCCTGCAGTTCGGCCGTGCTTTCGGCCGGCTTGTCCACCAGCGTCCACTGGTAGCCCAACGTGCCGGAAGGCGTGGTGCTCAAGCTGCCATCCAGCGTCACCGTGCTGCCTGCCGCCACGCTTTGCGTGGTCCCGGCGTTGGCCACGGGACGGCCCTGGCCCGAGTTGCCGTTGCCGCCCGTCTCCAGGCCGCCAGCATGATCGCCGCCGCAAGCGGCGACCAGCAGCGCAGACCCCAGGCCTGCAAACAGATTTCTCAATGAAATTTTCATGACATGTAGTTCCTTTTCCGCCCGACCTGAGGCGTCAGAATTGCAGGGTTCCGCTCAATCTGGCAGTGCGCCCGGGGGCAGGCACCAGGCCCAGGCTGAGCGCATCCAGGTAATAGCGATCCGTAAAGTTGTCGATATTGAAGTCCAGGCTGAAATGGTCGTTGACGCGCCAGCTCGCGAAGAAATCGAACACCTTGTATTCGTGCCACATCACCGGACGCAGGAATCCGTTCTTGGTGTCGTCATGGAAAGTGCCCATGTTGCGCTGGCCCATGAAGGTGCCGCGAACCCCCATCGTCAGGCGCCGGTCGAACAGCCGCGTACCCACCTTGGCCGACGCGTGCCAGCGCGGCGGAATCATGTTGTTGAAATAACTGTTGGCCACCCCGTAATTGGTGCAGTCGTAGCGGCGCAGGCTGCCGTGGTGGCACACCTCGATCTTCTGGTACTTGGTGCCGCCCAGCTCCATGAAATACGGGCCGGTGTCGTACTCCAACAGCAATTCCGTGCCATGCACGCTGACACTGTCGATATTGCGCAGGCGGAAGAAGTCGTTGCTGTTGCCGGAAGGCTGCTCCCAAAGATTGACCGAGGTACGAGTGAGGTAATCCTTGGTGTGATTGCGGAAGTACGCCAGCTTCACCCGGAACTTGTCCTTGTCGGTCAGCAGACCGTCATGCAGGATGTTCAGCCCGATTTCCCGATTTTTGGCATGTTCGGGCTGCAGTTCGATATCCAGCGTTGGCGACACCGACAGGCCCTGGGTGCTTTCGAACAGGCTAGGCATACGGAAGGCCTCGGCATAGCGAGCGTACAGTTGCAAGCCGTCCAGCGGTTCCCAGGTCAGGCTGGCCAGCGGCGCCGTGCCATGGTTGCGCGACCGGTTGTAGACCGGATCGCACTGGCCGTCGCCGTTCGTGTCCACGCACAAGGGGTTATCCTGCTTGAGCGCCTGCGGCTTGTGGTCTTCTGCCTTGTAGCGGGTATGCCGCAAACCCGCATCCATCGTCACCTGCGGCAGCACCTTCCATTTGAACGCGACGAAGGCGCTGTACTCGTGCCGCTCCCCGTCTCGTACATCCTCAGGGCGGGTATTGGTCCAACCACCTGAAGAATTGCCTACCGGTTTAACATCCTCGCGCTGCAAAGAAAAACCGTAGCGCAATTCTGGCTCACCCCAGGCGGCAAAACGCGAGGTATTGGTAAGATCCAGGCCGGTACGCTTGTACAGCTCTGCAACGTCGCTGCTGCCTTCGGTGTAGCTCTGGTCGCCAATTTCGAAGTAGTAGAAGGTATTGGCGCTGTTGGTACGGGTATGCCAGAGATTGGCGCGCAGGTCGATGAGCGCATTGTCGACCGGCTGCCAGCGGTAGCGCGTGGTATAGGTATTGGCCGTCACATGGCTGTTATCGGTCTGGCGCACGCTGCCGAACCAAAGTAATTGCGACGGCATCAATTCACCGTAATCGCTCTGGTAGCGCATCCAGCTCATTTCCAGTTCCTGGTCTGCCGGCAGAAAGACCTTGGCCTTCACCAGCGCAGAGCGGCTGTCATAGTTGCTGTTGACGATGCGTTCGCCCGCCCGAAACCGGGTGGCGCCCTCGCGCGAGGGCCGGACTTCGGTATAGAACGGTTTCTTGACCGTGTCCGACAGGTCCATATAGGGCGTGGGGCCATGGGTGCCCGCGTAGTAATTGCCCTGGGTACGCTTGGCGACTGCCGCCACGAGGTCCACCTTGTCGAAACGCTGGGCGATGGCCAGGCTGCCCGCCCAGCTTTTCGGCATGTACCAGGATGGCCGGTTCATGCCGACATCCGGCGCAAAGCTGTCCGGCAGCTCATAGGTACGAGGCTGACCGGGATGCTGCTGGCTGCAGATATCGGGCCGGGCGCAATCCGTGCGGTAAACGCCATCGTCACCGAAATTCCCCAGGTGATAGCCGGCAGGCGTGCCCGGCGGTGGCGCCGAACCGCTGTTGTTGCCGATGGCCTGGCCCCGCACACGGATACCAAAGCTGTTGTCATCCATGACAATATCGTCGGCATTGATGGTCCGCATGCTCACCAGCCCACCAATTGCGCCAGTGCCGCCAGCGTCCATCGTCGGCCCCTTGTCTATCTGGATGCCACCGATGAGGTCGGGGTCGATATAGGTGCGTGACGAGACCCCGGCATAGCCCCGGTACACCGTGGTTTCCTGGCGCGAACCGTCCAGCAGCACCGGTACGCGGCCCTGCCCCTGCATCCCGCGGATATTGATGTCCAGGCCGCCTGAGTTGCGGTTTTCCCCGACCAGCACGCCGGGAATGCCCTGGAAAATATCGCCTACCGAAGTGCCACGGAACAGTTCGATATCTTCACGCGTCAGGTAATTGACCGAACCAGCCGTGCGATACACCTCATCCTTGGGCGAAGGCGCATCAGCGGTCACTTCCACGGTATCGAGGACGACTGGCCGGCTCGCTGAGGTTGGAACCGGTTCCAGCAACCAGCCGCCGCGTTCCAGCCGCCTGGCCTGCAAGCCGGTGCCGCGCAGCAATTGCGCCAGCCCCCGCTCCAAGCTGTAGCTGCCTTGCAGACCGGAAGTACTTTTCCCTGCAGCCAGCCTGGCATCGTAGGAAATCAAGCCGCCGGAAATGCGGCCGAAAGTTGCCAGCGCCTGATCCAGCGGCCCGGCGCCAATCTGGAAATCATGCAGACTGTCCGCCTGCGCGGCAGCTGCGGGCTGTGCGCTGGCGCCTGCGCTGTGCCCCAGCGCAGCGGCGCAGCACAACAGCGTGGCAAGCACCACGCCCGGGCGCATTGCTGGCGCTGGCATTTGTCTGAAACTCCGTTTTTTCATGCTGCAACGGGACAGGCCCGCCCCTGGAAAGTGTCGTATTACCTAACCTGACACGCGACACGAAAAAACAGCTCACTTTTTTATCCCAGGCCCGCTACCACCGGAGCCGGCCAGGACATCCCGCCTGGCCTGCGTCTGGCGGCCACATCCAGCCTTGGCAACACCGCGCCTGACGTTCAGCGGGCTTCGACGGTAACCCAGTAATCCGTACGTTTTTTCACGACAACGGGTAACGCCCGGACCAGCGCCGCCAGCGCGCGCTCGGTATCTGCCACAGGGTAGGAGCCGGAAATTCGCCAGTCGGCGATCTCCGGCGCGCAGCGCAGAATGCCATGGCGATAACGGCCCAGCTCGGCCAGGAAACGTGACAAGGGCATATCCACTGCAATCAGCATGCCGTCGGTCCAGGCACTGGCATGAGGCGGCAAGGCCTCCAGACCGGCCGCCGCCGCCCTGGAAAAACGAGTCTGCTGCCCAGCCTGCACCAGATAGCTCGCCTGCAGGTCATCGGCCGGACTGATCTCCACACTGCCCGTGAGCACGCCGGCCCGGCAGGCTGTCGATTCATCCCGGACAAGAAAACTCGCCGCTGGGGTACGCAGGGCTCCGTAGGCCGTACGCAACCTGAAGGGCGCCACGAGGCCCGCCGCAGTGGTAATCATGATTTCCCCACGGCGCAGCACCAGGATATAGCCCTGCTCATCGGCCAACAGGTCCACCGCAGAATCGGTATTGAGCAGCAGGCGCGAACCATCAGGCAGCGTCGCAGCCTGCAGCTCGCCGATGCCACTGATATAGGCGCCGCCGAAACGCCAGTTGAAAATCTCGCGCCCGCCCAGCGCCACCAGGCCCAGCCCCGCCATGCCACCCAGCAACTTGAGGTTGCGGCGCCTGACACGCCCGGAAGCATCCAGGGCATGCATGGCAACCGGTGCAGAATCCAGCACACCCAGCCGGCGGTTGACCTGTTCAATACGCTGCCAGGCGGATTCATGCGTCGGGCTGGCGGCGCGCCAGCGTTGCCATGCCAGCCGCTGGCGTGCAGGAAAATCACCGGACTGCATGCGCAGCAGCCAGTTCAAGGCCTCGCGCGCGGCCCCCGGAGTGACCTGCCCGGCGGTTTCGCTTTCATTCAGTATCTGTTTTTCCGCCATGCCCGCTCCCTTGCCTCGTACCGAATGTCAGTCCAGCAGGTCCGCAAAATAGCAGCGCTGCGCAGCAACCAGAATGCGGCGTTTTACTGTCGCAATCGAAATATCCAGGGCTTGCGCAATTTCGGCGTGCGTCATGCCATCAACCTGGGCCATCAGGAAAGCCTGGCGCGCCTGGCGCGGCACGCCGGCCAGCAGCCTGTCCACCTCCTGCAGGGTTTCGAGCGCGATGGCGCGGGTTTCGACTGAGGGCGCCATGGCTTCCGGCAGGCTGGCCAGGGCTTCCAGATATGCCCTTTCCAGAGCCTGGCGGCGGAAATAATTGGCCAGCAGGTTCTGCGCGATGGTTGTGAGGTAGGCCCGCGGTTCCTTGATCCTGTCCAGTTCGCGCGATGTCAGCACCTGCACGAACGTGTTCTGCACCAGATCTGCCGCCTCTTCGTTATTGCCCAGCTTATTGCGCAGGCGCACCAGCAGCCAGCGGTGATGCGCCACATACATGGTTTCGGCGATGGCCGCCGCGTCCGCCGGTTGACTCATGAAGCACGCTCCAAGCGCATAGACTGAAAATCAGGATTGAGAATTATACTCATCCATATTTTCCAATGCAGCCGGAATCCACTTGCTCTTGGGGTTGGCACTGCATTCTGTTGCATCAATGCAATCGAGGGCGAGAAGCACAAAACGTCTGCGCCCCCAGCGCATGCCGTCCGGTGGCGCCGGGCAGACCTCGGATCATTCCCCCTTGAAAAATGCAAAGCCGTCCTTATAATTAGCACTCAAGGCCGTCGAGTGCTAACAAGCCTTTCGGCCCCTGCATTACCAAATTGGTTTTGTTACCTCATTCAAACCTTAGCTAGATATACAGGAGTTCTTCATGGCCCTGCGTCCCCTGCATGATCGTGTGATCATCAAGCGTCTGGACAACGAACGCAAGACTGCCTCCGGCATCGTTATCCCCGAAAGCGCCGCTGAGAAGCCCGACCAAGGCGAAGTCCTGGCCGTCGGCCCCGGCAAGAAGACCGAAGACGGCAAGGTGCTGCCGGTCGACCTGAAGGTCGGCGACAAGGTGCTGTTCGGCAAGTATGCCGGCCAGGCCGTCAAGGTCGATGGCGAAGAGCTGCTGGTCATCCGCGAGGACGAAGTCCTTGCCGTGATTCAGTAAGCTGATTCCAAGCCTGATCCACCCTACACAGATCTCTAGTAAGGAATAACACAATGGCTGCCAAGCAAGTTCTGTTCGGTGATGACGCCCGCGTGCGCATCGTCCGTGGCGTCAATATCCTCGCCAACGCCGTTAAGACCACCCTGGGCCCGAAAGGCCGCAACGTTGTGCTGGAACGCTCCTTCGGCGCCCCGCTGGTGACCAAGGACGGCGTTTCCGTCGCCAAGGAAATCGAACTGAAGGACAAGTTCGAAAACATCGGCGCACAGCTCGTCAAAGATGTCGCTTCGCGTACCAACGACAACGCCGGTGACGGCACCACCACCGCCACCGTGCTGGCCCAGGCCGTCGTTCAAGAAGGCCTGAAGTACGTTGCCGCCGGCTTCAACCCCATCGACCTGAAGCGCGGTATCGACAAGGCTGTTGTCGCCATCGTCGAGCAACTGAAGAGCCAGAGCAAGGCCATCACGACCAGCAAGGAAATTGCCCAGGTCGGTTCCATCTCGGCCAACAGCGACGCTTCCGTCGGTCAGATCATTGCTGACGCCATGGACAAGGTCGGCAAGGAAGGCGTCATCACCGTCGAAGACGGCAAGTCGCTGGAAAACGAGCTGGACGTCGTCGAAGGCATGCAATTCGACCGCGGCTACCTGTCGCCCTACTTCATCAACAACCAGGAAAAGCAAGTTGCCGCCCTGGATGACCCCTTCATCCTGATCTACGACAAGAAGATCAGCAACATCCGTGACCTGCTGCCGGTGCTGGAGCAAGTTGCCAAATCCAGCCGTCCGCTGCTGATCATCGCCGAAGACGTCGAAGGCGAAGCCCTGGCGACCCTGGTGGTCAACAACATCCGTGGCATCCTGAAGACCACCGCCGTCAAGGCGCCTGGCTTCGGCGACCGCCGCAAGGCCATGCTGGAAGACATCGCCATCCTGACGGGCGGCACGGTGATCTCCGAAGAAACCGGCATGTCGCTGGAAAAGGCCACGCTGGAAGAGCTGGGCCAGGCCAAGCGCATCGAAGTGGGCAAGGAAAACACCACCATCATCGACGGCGCCGGTGCTGCTGCCAGCATCGAAGCCCGCGTCAAGCAAATCCGCCTGCAAGTCGAGGAAGCTTCCTCCGACTACGACCGCGAGAAGCTGCAAGAGCGCGTCGCCAAGCTGGCTGGTGGTGTGGCCGTGATCCGCGTCGGTGCTGCCACCGAAGTGGAAATGAAGGAAAAGAAGGCCCGCGTTGAAGACGCCCTGCACGCTACCCGCGCTGCTGTGGAAGAAGGCGTGGTGGCTGGCGGCGGCGTGGCGCTGCTGCGTGCCAAGCAAGCGGTTGCCGACCTGAAGGGCGATACGCCTGACCAGAACGCCGGTATCCAGCTGATCCTGCGCGCTATCGAAGCGCCGCTGCGCACCATCGTCGAAAACGCTGGCGAAGAGTCCAGCGTGGTCGTCAACACCGTGCTGAACAGCAAGGGCAACTACGGCTACAACGCTGCCACCGGCGAGTACGCCGACCTGGTCGAGCAAGGCGTGCTGGATCCCACCAAGGTGACCCGCAATGCCCTGCAAAACGCTGCTTCCATCGCCAGCCTGCTGCTGACCGCTGAAGCCGCTGTCGTCGAAATCGTCGAAGACAAGCCGGCCGCGCCGGCCATGCCCGACATGGGCGGCATGGGCGGCATGGGCTTCTAAGCCTACGCCTGCCTCTGCCGGGGAGAGCCTCACCCTCCCCGGCCGTTGCGACAAACGCCCCGCCAGGAGTCATCCTGGCGGGGCGTTTCACGTGATGCCCCCAGGCAAACCCTGGCCTGCGGCTCCGCAAATCTACGGAGGCGCATTCAAGCCATCCTGCCTACCATGAGCCTGCCATCCCCAACGACAACAAGGAGACACGCATGGCCATCGGATACGTCTGGAACACGCTTTACGGCTGGGTCGATACTGGCACCGGCAGCCTCGCGGCAGCCAATCTGGCCGCACGCATGCAACCCATCAGCCATCACCTGGCGCACCCTGATACCAAGCGTCGTTTCCATGAGCTGGTGTGCGCTTCCGGCCAGATAGAGCACCTGACGCCGGTTGCTGCGATAGAAGCCAGCGATGCCGACATCCTGCGCGCCCACAGCGCCGCGCATCTGGAAAACATGAAGCGCGTCAGCAACCTGCCCACTGGCGGCGATACGGGCGATGGCATCACCATGATGGGCAATGGCGGCCTGGAGATCGCCCGCCTGTCTGCTGGCGGCGCCATTGAACTGACCCGTAAGGTAGCCAGCGGCGACCTGTCCTCGGGCTATGCACTGGTCAATCCGCCCGGCCACCACGCCCCCCACGATGCGGCCATGGGCTTCTGCATCTTCAACAACACTTCGGTCGCGGCCGGCTACGCCCGCGAGGTACTGGGCATGGACAGGGTCGCCATCCTCGACTGGGACGTACACCACGGCAACGGCACACAGGACATCTGGTGGCGCGACGCTTCCGTGCTGACTATTTCGCTGCACCAGCATCTATGCTTCCCCGCCGATTCCGGCTATCGCTCCGAACGCGGCGAAGGCCCTGGCCACGGCTACAACATCAATGTCCCGCTGCCGCCCGGTGGCGGCAACGCCGCCTATCTGTACGCCATGGATCAGGTGGTGCTGCCGGCGCTGCGCACCTACCGGCCGCAACTCATCATCGTCGGCGCCGGATTCGATGCCAGCATGCTTGACCCGCTGGCGCGCATGATGGTCACCGCCACTGGTTTCCGGCAAATGGCGCGCCGGGCCATAGATTGCGCCACGGAGATCTGCGACGGACGCATCGTGTTTGTCCAGGAAGGCGGTTACAGCCCTCACTACCTGCCTTTCTGCGGCCTGGCCGTCATCGAGGAACTGACCGGCGTACGCTCGCTGGCCGATCCTTACGGAGACTTCCTGGCCGGCATGGGTGGCGACACCCTGCAACCCGCCGAGCGCGCCGCCGTCGATGAAGTCGTTCCGCTGCTGTCCGATATCCGCTAGCGCACCGGTCGGGCGGCGCCTGCCTTGCTGCTGCCCGGCAGCACTTCACCGTTCAGGAGCCTGAAGCCCCCAATGTCCCCAACGCCGCCAGTATCCGGCCTTGCCGGTCCGGCAAATACCAACCGTTCACGGCTGCCTGCACAGCTGCCTGAACACGCCGTTCCAGCCCCAGCTTGACCAGCAGCCCGGCCACATGCGTATGCACGGTACGCTCGCCCACGCCCATGCAAGCCGCGATTTCCCGGTCCGGCAGACCGGCCATCAGCCAACTCAGAACTTGCAGTTCACGCAGACTGATCCCATGCGGCGGCAGTGCAGGATACAGGCTGGCAAGCACCCCACCCTGTTGCAACCACCTGGCGGCAAGCCGCATGCTGCGCCGGCCCATCAGCCAGAAGCAATGCAAGGGCTGCGCCGCAGTCGGCCATGCCTGCAGAACCTGAGCCAACGCTTGCGCATCCAGCTCCGCCGGAACCCTGCCCGCCAAGGCCAGCGCACCGCCCTCCCCTGGCTCGAAACGCAGCAACAGGGTTTCCTGCTGCCCGGCCACTGGCGGCAGATGCTCGCGCACTGAATTTTCCAGCAGGCCCTGCACGCCGCGCGCCTGCTCCCGCGCACGACGGTCGAAGATTCCCGCCTTGCGTGAGGAAAAATGCGCCAGGCCGCAGTAGCCGCCCTGAATGCCCAGTTCCAGCGTCATGCCATCCTCGAAACCATAGGCATGCAGCGCACCGGTATAAAGCCGCGTGGTCCGAAAAGGTGGATACATGCCTTCGGAAGACTCTGAAATGGATGGCGGCAAGAGTTCCACCGGCGAGAAGCGACGGGTGAAGCCTGGCGGGTACAGGCGCGGGAAATCCACCGCCAGCGCCGTCGCACACAGCGTGTTGTAGCCATGCCGCCATACCTCGACATGCCTGTCGCTACCCGGCGCATGGGCCAGCAGTTGCACGGCGTCGAATTCGAACAGGCCGCGCAGCGCGGCAATGCGCTCATGCAGGTTCAGTGTATTCATCAGCGGCACAGGATTTGAAGGCCCATGGTGCGCCAGACGCACCGTACCCGTTCATGCTAATGCCGGGTACCGGCCCCGGCATAGCCGGACTATCACCTAGAAAGCCACGAGTCACAGGGTTCACGTAAAATCACGTCCGCACAGGGACATGCCCCGCCTGGCTGACGCATGCTTCCCGGCAGGCCAGCCGGGCGCCACCGCTGCGCTCCCCGCCTGTTCTCCGCCACCTGATGAGGCCGCCACACCGTGACGCAAACTCCCCCCTCCCCCCAGCAGCATTCGCCGTTCAAAAGCCGTGGCGGACTGCGCCGCATTTTCAATGCGCTGCGCTACTCGCTGCAGGGCTTCGGCGCCGCGATCAAATACGAAGCCGCTTTCCGCCAAGAGCTGGCGCTGGCCATCCTGCTGATTCCCGCCGCCTTCTTCCTGGGCCGCAATACCGGCGAAGTCTTCATGCTGATCGGTGTGGTACTGCTCGTCCTGGTCGTCGAGCTGCTGAATTCGGCCATCGAAGCGCTGGCCGATGCGCTCAGTGTGGAACGCCACCCCTTGCTGGGGCGCGCCAAGGACCTGGGCAGTGCGGCGGTCATGCTGAGCCTGATCTTCACCGCCGTGGTTTGGCTGACCATCCTGGCAGCGCGCTTCCTGCAATAAGCGTGCCCGGCCGATGCCGCGCCGCCCGCCCAGTCCGGCCCCCGCATGCCTTAGAATTACCCTTTCACCTACACGCCACGCACCATGACAGCACATCGCCACAGTGCCACTTCCCCCACTCCCCGCGTTGTCATCGTCGGCGGCGGCGCGGGCGGACTGGAACTGGCCGCCCGCCTGGGACGGCGTCACGGCCCTCAAGCCGTCACGCTGATCGACTCGCTGCCCTATCACATCTGGAAGCCCTCGCTGCATGAAGTGGCAGCCGGCACGCTGGATATCCACCAGGAAGGCCTGTCCTATCTGGTGCTGGCGCACATCTGCCATTTTTCCTTCATTCTTGGCCCGATGCTGGACATCGACCGCGAACGCAAGGTACTGAAAATCGGCGCCATTGCCGGCCCCGGCAACCGTGAGCTGATCCCGCCACGCGAGGTGCCCTACGACATCCTCGTCATGGCAATCGGCAGCAAGGCCAACTTCTTCGGCACGCCTGGCGCGCAGGAGCACGCCGTCACACTGGATAACGTCGAGGCTGCCGAGGCCTTTCGGCTGCAGATCCTCGAAGCCATGCTGCGCGTCGACCAAGCCAAGGCCACCGATCCGGAAGCGCGCCTGCACCTGGTTATCGTCGGCGGCGGCGCCACCGGCGTGGAGCTGGCCGTGGAGTTGCGCGAAGCCAGCCACGTAGTGAGCGCCTACAGCCTGTCCGCCTTCAACCCCAGGCTGGACCTGGCTATCACCCTGATCGAAGGCGCACCACGCATCCTGGCCGCCTTGCCGGAACGCATTTCCAAGGCTGCCCAGGACCGCCTGGAAAGCCTGGATATCCGCGTCGAAACCGGTTGCGCGGTTGCCAGTGTCACGGAAGACCACGTCACGACCCGCGACGGCCGCCGCTTCCATGCCGACATGTGCCTGTGGGCAGCCGGCATCAGCGCGCCCGACCTGCTGCAAAAGCTTGAGCTGCCGCTGCATCGCAATGGCCAGGTGATGGTCGACGAGCAATTGCGCACGCCCGACCCCGACATCTATGCCATGGGCGACTGCGCTGCCGCCCCCTGGACCGAAGGACGCCTGGTGCCTGCGCGCGCCCAGGCGGCACACCAGCAGGCCAGCTACCTGGCGCGCCAGTTGGGCGCCCGCCTGAAAGGCGAAGCCCCGGAAGACAAGCCCTATGTCTATGAAGACCATGGTTCGCTGGTATCGCTGGGCCAGGATGCCGGCGTCGGCAGCCTCATGGGCAAGCTGACCGGTCGCGGCCTGTTCCTGAGCGGCATGCTGGCACGCATGATGTACATGAGCCTGCACCTGATGCACCACCGCGCCATCCTTGGCGTCAGCCGTACGGCCTCGCTGGCGCTGGCCCGCCTGCTGGTGCGGCGCACCCACTCGCGCGTCAAGCTGCACTGACGCGCCCTGCGCGGCAGTCCGGCTGCTTGCCGCGCGGCTGCTTCTTCAACCCTAACGGATTTCTACGCCTGATATGTCTTTCATCCAGAAACTGGAAAAAGCCTGGACCAGCTCCAACTCCCTGCTGATGGTCGGACTGGACCCCCTGCCCGAGCGCTTCCCGGATTCCCTGGGCGCCCAGCCCGACGCCATTTTCCGTTTCTGCCGGGATATTGCCGACGCGGTCGCCCCCTATGTCTGTGGTTTCAAGCCGCAGATTGCGCACTTCGCCGCACATGGCGCCGAAACCCAGCTCGAAGCCTTGTGCGCGCACCTGCGCAGCCATCATCCCGATAAGGTGCTGGTCCTGGATGCCAAGCGCGGCGATATCGGCTCCACCGCCGAGCACTACGCGCTGGAAGCTTTCGAACGTTACCAGGCCGATGCCGTGACGGTCAGCCCGTACATGGGTTCGGATTCAGTCGAGCCCTACCTGCGCTGGAAGGATCGCGGCATCATCGTGCTGTGCCGCACTTCCAATTCCGGTGGCGCGGACTTCCAGGAACTGCTGATCGGCGACGGCGACCCGCTTTACCTGCGTGTTGCAGATGTCGTCCGCCAGCAATGGAACCAGGACAAGCAATGCGGCCTGGTGGTCGGTGCAACCCGGCCCGAAGAACTGGCACGCGTCCGCCAACGCATTGGCGACGACATCCCCCTGCTGGTGCCCGGCATCGGCGCCCAGGGCGGCGATATTCCCAAGACAGTCAGGGCAGGCATCAACAGCCGCGGCACCGGCATGATGATCAATTCCTCGCGTGCGGTACTATACGCCAGCAGCGATGAAGACTGGCGTGAAGCCGCCGCCCGTGCGGCGCAGGAAACCCGCGACGCCATCAACGCCTGCCGCTGAAAGATGGCCCCCGGCTGAAGGCTACGGCGCCAGCCGGTCCGCCATGCGTATCAGGTCCGCCAGGGTGCGGGCCTGCATTTTCTTCATCACGTTGCCGCGCCGGACCTTGACCGTCACTTCGCTCAGGCCCAGTTCGTCGGCAATCTGCTTGTTCAGCAAGCCACGCGCCACGCCCTGCATCACGGCCTGCTCTCCGACCGTCAGTGTGTCCCAGTGGCGACGCAACACAGCCATCTCCGCTTCCCGCGCCCGGCGCGCCTGGTCCAGCCCCAGGCCGCGCTGGATCGCATCCAGCAAGTCCTGGTCACGGAAAGGCTTGGGCAGGAATTCGATGGCGCCATTTTTCATGGCCTCCACCCCCATGGCGATATCGCCATGGCCGGTGATGAAAATCACTGGCAGGCGCAGGCCTAGACTTTCCATCTGGCGATGAAAATCCATGCCGCTCTGCCCTGGCATGCGAATGTCCAGGATCATGCAGCCAGGCGCATCCGGCCGTTCGCAGGCCAGGAACGCCGCCACCGAGGCATGGCTGCTGACCTGCAGGCCCACTGAGGCCAGCAGGTCTTCCAGCGCCAGGCGCATGGAGGCGTCGTCATCGACGACGTAAATGATGGGTGACACGCCGGTATCGGATACTCGTTGCACTACACGTTCTCCTGTGGCGCCAACGCCAGGGTAAAACGGCAGACCAGGCCCCCGCCAGGCCGTGCCAGGGCTTCTATGCGGCCGCCATTGGCCTCGACGATAGAACGGCTGATCGCCAGCCCCAGTCCCAGACCGTTTTCCTTGCTGCTCCAGAAAGCATCGAAAATCTGCGCCAGTTCGGCAGGCGCCAGGCCCGGCCCCTGGTCGGCCACGGCAACCTCTGCCTGGCCGTCGGGCGCCAGCCCGGTGCTGAGGGTCACTGCCCCCGCCCGGATACCGGCCTGGTCCATAACCTCGGCAGCATTGAGCAACAGATTGCCGAGCACCTGCTGCACCTGGACCTGGTCTGCCAGGACCGCCGGCATCTCATCGGCCAGCTTCAGGATCAGTTCGACACCATGCCGCTCGAATTCGGCATGCATCAGCAAGGCCGCCTCGATCACGGCAGCATTCAGGTCGAAAGGTTCGCGGGCCGGCGCTTCGCCGCGCGTCAGCGCCCGCACCCGTTCAATGACGGCGCTGGCGCGGTGGGCATCCTCGACGATGCGCCCGGCTGCCTGACGCGCCTTTTCCAGATTGGGTGGCGCCATATCCAGCCAGCGCTGGCAGGCATGGGCGCTGGTGCTGATGGCCGCCAGCGGCTGGTTGACTTCATGGGCGATGGAAGTGGTCAGCTCCCCCATGCTGCTGGAGCGCGCCATACGCTCCAGGCGCGCTTGCGCGGCATGCGCCAGGCGCTGCGCGGAAGCCATTTTCAAGGCCAGCCAGGTGGTAACGCCTATTGCCACAATACTCAGCGCAGAATTGATCAGTCCGATTTCATAGGCGCCGCTGCGCGTCAGCAGAAAGCTCAGGACGGTCAGCACCACGCAGGCCGAAGACAGCGCCACGACGGTGCGGCTGCCATAAATACGCATGGCGGCCAGAATGACTGCACAATAGAACACGGGAAACGCAATGGCGTAATCGGTGACGGTATCTGCGACAAACACCAGGGCCATCGCCAGCAGGAGCAAGGCCGTCCACAACGCCCGGCGCAGGCCCGGCCGCAGACGGGTCTCGCGCGTGATAGACAGCTTGTCCTTCATGTTGCGGGCGGCTCCCTGCCTCTTGCCTGTTCGAAGCGATCTTACCATCGGCCGCCGCAGTCGCCTCATACCTTGAATTCCATCATCAATCGTCCCTTGCGTTCTGCCTGTCACGCAGAAAACAGGGAAGCGCAAATGCCGCCCTGCCTGGCTGTGCCGCCGAACGGCAGCGCAGCCAGGCAGCAGGCTCAGAACATGCGAAACAGGGGATGCCGTGCCGGCACGCGTATCACTTCGCTCACGGTGAATCCGCCGGTTCCAGCCGCGCCATTCCCCGGCACGCTTTCAGGCACCGATTCTGGCATAGGCAGACCGGCGCCTGGGACGCCCCTGGGCGCCATCATCGGCCACCCAACGGCACTCCAGGCCACCAGTGGGGGTAGTACGCCAAACCGCCTTGCGGCCGCCCACACACTTGGCCATGGCCGGATGATTCACAGCCGTGCTGCGCTGCCTGGCAGCGGCAGCACCGGCGGCGTTGGCAAACAGGGTGTGGATGGCAATCTGATGCCGGGACAGGAAAGCCACGTTCAGGAATTTCATTTCTTACCTCTGCGGATCGTCGGAATGACCTGGCCGCCGCGGGCAAGACGAAACCCCGGATCAATCAGTGCGGCGCAGGCGCAATAAGAAGGAACTACAACTGTCTTCTGGCATTTTTTTTGTGGAATCATGGCTGCGCCGGCATGGCGGGCCAATTTTGCAGGACTTCGGCCTGGCGGCCGAAGCATGTTCTCGTCCAGGCGCGGGCCTGGCCTGTGCGCCGGACACCGAGCAGGCCACGGGAAGCCGGGCCGATGCGCCACAGGGATGCGGAACAGTACGGATTATGCGCGCCAGCCGGCGCGCAGGCCAGTGCATCTTTGGGTGGCGCGGCGATACCTTGGTATATGGCAGTGCAGTGGCAGCACAGGCCTGGGCAGCAGGCTGCCCGCCGCATCAGCGGGTAGTGCAGGGCGCGCTGACCAGCGGCAGCGCCGCCCTCAGGGCATACAGCACAGCCGCACGCCGAACGGCGGCGCGATCCCCATCGAACAGGCGGGTCTGGGCGGCAACCACCACGCCGTCATCGCACAGCCGTGCAAACCCAAAGCACACCATGCCGACCGGCTTGCCCGGCGTCGCGCCACCAGGGCCGGCAATACCGGTCGTGGAAATGGCGAACTGCGTTTCCCGCGTGACGGCCAGAACACCAGTCGCCATCTGGCTGGCGACCTGTTCGCTGACCGCACCATGCATGTCCAGGGACACTTCGGCAACGCCCAGCTGGCGAATTTTCTCGGCGTTACTGTAGGTGACGAAACCGCCATGGTACCAATCGCTGGAGCCTGCCACGGCAGTCAGCGCCCCGGCCAACAGGCCGCCCGTGCAGGACTCTGCCGTGCCCAGCCGCCAACCGCGCTGCGTCAATGCGGCCGCCAATGCCTGCACGGCCTCCAGGATTTCCTTATCAGACTCCATTTCCATTGAGCACTCTCCGTTCATTTGCTGCCTGTGCCGCACCATCCCTGCCCCCTTGCGAAGCCCCGCAAGGCGCTCTGCCCAGTCCTCAGCCGAACAGGCCAATCCAGCCCAACAACAGCATGACTATCAAGGTATAACCCGCCGCCAGCAGGTCGTCCAGCATGACGCCAAAGCCATTCTTGAAATGGGCGTCGAGCTGCCGGATGGGGGCAGGTTTCACGATATCGAACAGGCGAAACAGCAGGAAGGCGCACAACTGGGCCCACCAGCCTGCCGGCGACAGCCAGAGCACCAGCCAGAAGGCCACCATTTCATCCCACACCATGGCGCCATGGTCAGGTACGCCCAGATCCATGCCGGTGCGCTGGCAGATCCAGCAGCCATAGATGAAGCACAGCAACAGGATCACGCCGATGCCGATACTCGACGAGCCCAGCGGCACCAGCAGCCACAGCAGCCAGGCCGCAAGCGTGCCCCAGGTTCCCGGAGCCGGCCGCAACAGGCCGCTGCCCAGGCCCACCGCGAGGAACCGCGCAGGCGAACGCAATGCCCAGGCCAGGGTAGGCTGCACCGGCGCGCCATTACCATACTTGCTGCTATTCATGACTGTCCTTCAAAATGATCGAAACCAGCACGCCGCACGTGCAGCGGTGCGCCCTGGTTGTCCAGCAGCAAGCCGGCAGGCCCGGCTTCCAGCACGCCAATACGACTGACCGCAACACCAGCGGCCGCTGCCGCCTGCGCCACCTGCTCCCGCTGTTGCGGCGCTGCCGTAAAACACAGTTGGTAGACGTCGCCGCCCCCCAGCAAGGCATCCAGCAGGATATCCTCATCCATCCCGGCCAGACCGGGATGCGCGGGCAAGGCGCGGACATCCAGCCGCGCCGCGCATGCACTGGCTGCCAGAATATGGCCCAGGTCCTGCAACAACCCGTCGGAGATATCTATCGCCGCGTGCGCAATGCCACGCAAGCGGCGCCCCAGCGCCAGTTGCGGCGCCGGACATTCCAGCGCACCACGCAGCCCAGGCAGCCGCCAGGCTTCCCCGGGCAGTTTGCCTTGCAGCAGTTGCAGGGCGATGTCCGCCCCGCCCAGCGTGCCAGAGACCCAGATATCATCCCCTGGCCGGCCGGCATCCCGGCGCAGCGCCTGAGCTGCCGGGACGGCACCGAAAACCGTCACACTGATGCATACCTGCGGTCCGCGGGTGGTATCCCCGCCGACCAGCGGGCATCCGTACTCCCGCGCCAGCGCCAAGAAGCCGCGCGAAAATCCATCCAGCCAAACGGCATCGACCGCTGGCAGACTCAGCCCCAGCACACACGCCAGCGGCTCCGCCCCCATGGCGGCCAGATCGGAAAGGTTGACGGCCAGCGCCTTGTGCCCCAGCAAAACCGGATCGACATCCGGAAAGAAATGGCGCCCCTCGACCAGCAAGTCCGTACTCACGGCGCAGGTCTGCCCGGCAGGCACGGGAAACAGCGCACAATCGTCGCCCACGCCCAGCATGCCCTGCGGGGCCGGCTGCGTGAAATATTTCCGGATGAGATCGAACTCTGCTGCCATCGTGTTCCCTGGAAAGAAAACGGGCTCGTCACCTTACGGCACGAACCCGCCTACGCACATCAACTATGAACCCGCCGCAGCAATGCCCGGACAGGCAAGCGCTGGTCAGCGACGCGGTGCAGCGCGCAGCTCCTGGGGCCGGACGACGGCGGCCAGCTTGTCGAGCACACCATTGACGAACTTGAAACCATCGGTACCGCCAAAGGACTTGGCCAGCTCCACGGCTTCGTTGATCGCCACTTTGTACGGCACTTCGGGATGACGCGTCAGCTCGAAGGTACCGATCAGCAGGATGCCATGCTCCACCGGCGACAACTCGGCCAGCGGACGGTCGATGAAGGGCTGGAATTTCTCGCGCAGGTCCGCCGCATCGGTAAACACACCGTTGAGCAAAGTACGGTACCAATCGAAATCCGCTTCGCCGAACTCGGGGTCCGAACGCAGGTGGGCGTCGATGGAACCGGTGTCCTTGTCGCCCTGGTCGCCACGAACCAGCCAGGCGTAAATACCCTGCAATGCAAATTCGCGCGCACGGCGGCGCGCACTACGTCCAGACGCCTGCTCAGCCACGATCGTCCTCGGATTCGTCAAAATCTTCTTCCTCATCTTCATCACCTTCCTCGGGCTGCAAGGCCACGAGGAGGTTCACCATTTCCACCGCTGCACGGGCGCAATCACGGCCCTTGTCGGCTGCGCGGACTTCCGCCTGCTCTTCGTTCTCGGTGGTCAGCACGCCATTGGCCACCGGCACGCCGGTTTCCAGGGCAACGCGAGAGATCGCGGCAGCGCTTTCATTGCTGACGATCTCGAAATGGTAGGTTTCACCGCGAATCACGGCACCCAGGGCGATCAGGGCATCGAATTCGCCGGTATCGGCCATCTGCACCAGGACCGGGCCGAGTTCCAGCGCGCCGGGCACGCTGGTGACCATCACGTCGCGCGGATCGACGCCCAGGCTTTCCAGCTCTTCCAGGCAGCTTTCGAGCTCAGCCAGGCCGATGGATTCGTTGAAGCGGGCGCGCACGATACCAATGTGCAGGCCTTCGCCGTTCAGGTCGGGTTCAATGACGTAGGGATTCATGATTTCAGCCTTGTTCAGACTTGGAAGAGGAAGCGGGATCGCTATCGTAGCCCGTGATGTCCAGGCCAAAACCCGCCATCATACTCGGCATCTTGCGCGGGCGTGCCAGCAGGCGCATGCGCGAGACACCAAGGTCGCGCAAAATTCGTGCGCCTATGCCATAGGTGCGCAAATCGAAGCGATCGCCCGAGGGAGCGCTGGGTGCCGTTTCTTCGTCCGACTGCCATGAGGCGGCATGGGCAAAAAAGGCATCGGCGGAATCCGCGCAGTTGAGCAACACGAGCACACCGGCCTTGGCGTGCCGCAAGGTTTCCAGCGCGCTGGGCACCGTCCAGCTGTGCGCGCCGCCCTCGCCGTCGAGCACGTCGAGCACGGAGGCCGGCTCATGCACACGCACCAGGGTTTCGGTACCGGCTTCGATATCGCCATGTACCAGCGCCAGGTGCGGCGCACCGGCTGCCGTATCGCGATAGGCCACTGCGCGGAAGCGCCCCCAGGGGGTACTGACTTCGCGTTCGGCCACGCGCTGTACCACGGACTCATGTTCGTTGCGGTACTGGATCAGATCGGCAATGGTGCCGATCTTCAGGCCATGCTCACGCGCGAATACGGCCAGGTCCGGCAGGCGCGCCATGGTACCGTCGGGCTTGAGAATTTCGCAGATAACTGCGGCCGGCGTCAGGCCGGCCATGGCGGTAAGGTCGCAACCGGCTTCGGTGTGGCCGGCACGCACCAACACACCGCCACGCACCGCGCGCACCGGGAAGATATGGCCGGGCTGCACGAGATCTTCCGGCCGCGCATCGCGCGCCACGGCAGCCTGAATGGTGCGGGCGCGGTCATAGGCGGAAATGCCGGTCTCGACGCCCACGGCCGCTTCAATGGAGACGGTGAAATTGGTGCCGTAACGGGTGCCGTTGCGGCTGGCCATCATCGTCAGGCCCAATTGCTCGCAACGCTCTTCGGTCAGCGTCAGGCAGACCAGGCCACGGCCATGGGTCACCATGAAATTGATGGCTTCCGGGGTCACGAAATCCGCCGCCATGACGAGATCACCCTCGTTTTCGCGGTCTTCTTCGTCCACCAGGATGACGATGCGGCCGGCACGCAGCTCGGCGATAATTTCATTGACGGAAGCGATGGTCACGCCTTCCACGGGCGTACCTTCTGCCGGCGTACCGGCGGCTTGAGTGACTGACATTGATGACTCGCTGGAAATCTGCTTCAACCCTCGTATTCTACGCTGCCGCAGGGCGGGATTGCCGCAATGCCCCCTGCCCGACCGTCCGGCAAGGCCCGCCTTTTCTTCCGGCCGTGCCCGTCGTGCTGGCCGCCATGCGGCCCGGCAGGCCCCTGACAGGCACGGATGCTCGCGGGCGCGCGCCTTTGCGCGCGATCATGACATTGCGATGACTCGTCATCAAATTTCGCGGTGCCTCAGGCTAAGATGAGAGAGTTTGCATACACACAACGGCCGCCATCATGTCCGAACAGGAATTGAAACTGCACGTCCCTGCCAGCGCC
Organism: Kerstersia gyiorum; assembly: GCF_048595715.1. Classification (NCBI taxonomy): domain Bacteria; kingdom Pseudomonadati; phylum Pseudomonadota; class Betaproteobacteria; order Burkholderiales; family Alcaligenaceae; genus Kerstersia; species Kerstersia gyiorum. Next base: position 783,741 of record NZ_CP169556.1, on the reverse strand, counting down.
CGCGCCGGTGTGGAAAAAGAACTCGCCCGAGGGGCCACCGAAACCATTGCGCTGCACGCGCTCTATTTCGACACCCCCACCCGCGAACTGGCGCAGGCCCGCGTGGCCATCCGCCTGCGGCGCGAGGGCGACCATTGGGTGCAGACGCTCAAGACCCCTGGCGCCCATGCACTGGCCCGACTGGAACTCAACCATGACCGGCCCGGCCCGGTCCTGGATCTATCCGTTTATGCGGACACCCCGGTCGCCGAAGTACTGGCAGGCCTGCAGGGCGAACTGGGCGTGCGCTATGAAACCGACGTCACCCGCCAGCTGCGCCGCGTGCGCACGCGGCAGGGTGTGGTCGAAATCGCCTATGACCAAGGCTGGCTGCGCGCATCCGGCCTGGAACTGCCCATTTCCGAAGTTGAATTCGAACTGGTAACCGGCCACCTCCAGGCCGTTTTCCTGCTGGGCCGCCGCTGGCAGCAAAAACACGGCCTGGTGCTGGACCTGCGCAGCAAATCCGAACGCGGCGACGCGCTGGCGACGACGGCCCTGAAACTCGACGCTGCCGGCCCGGCCGGCGCACCGGAAGCCTGTCAGGCGCGTGCCGATGAAATCAGCCGTTTCTGGGCGCCGCGCCCAATCAAGCCCGTCGTCCTGACAGCCCGTCAATCTCCGGCCCAGGCATTGCGTGCCATTACCCTGGAATGCCTGGAGCAGATCGCCCGCAATGCCGCGGTGCTGACCGAAATCGACACCGCAGGCGTCTACGCAGCCGGACAACCCGGGCATGTCCACCAGCTACGGGTAGGCCTGCGGCGCCTGCGTTCGGCCTGGCGGCTGTTCGATGGCTGGACCAGCCTGCCCCCGGAAGCCCTGCAACAGACCGCCAGGACCGTCTTCGGCCAGTTCGGCGCCAACCGCGATGATGATGTGCTGCGTGATGAAATCCTGCCGCCCCTGATGGCCGCTGGCATGCCAGCGATCACGCTGCCGGAAAGCCATGCGGAACTGGCCGCCTCGGACAGTGCGGGCAGCCGCGTGGTGCAGGGATGGCTGCTGGACATGCTGGCCTGGATACTGGACCTGCCATCGGCCCCGGCCGGCACGCCCCCCCAGCCTGCCCGGGAAAGCACGGACGGCGATGCCCCGGTCAGCGGCCAGGATGTCGCCATCATTCCGCTGGATGCCAGGAATGAGGCAGACCTGCGCCGCCTGCTGATGCAGCGCCTGCGCAAATGGCACCGCAGCGTGGTACGCGATGGCCGCAACTTCAGTACGCTGGATATAGATACGCGCCACGCCTTGCGCAAACGCGCCAAGCGGCTGCGCTATGGCCTGGCCTTCGCCGAATCCCTGCTGCCGCAGGGCCGCCTGCGCGCCTACCGGCGCAAGCTGGCCGCCGTGCAGGATCAGTTGGGTGCCATCAATGATATCTACGTGGCCGATGCCCGCTTTGCGCAATTGAGCGTCGAACAGCCACATGCCTGGTTCGCCCGGGGCTGGTTTGCCGCCAGGTTGACCACGCTGGAGCAATCAGCCCAGGCCACCTTGCGCGACCTGGGCCGCGGCCCGGGTTTCTGGCGCGACTGACGCCACCATCACCGCCCTCGGCCAGGCCTGCATCCGGCCTTGCCAGGGCGCACGCCCCAGCAGGCCAGAACAGGCGTGAAGAACTTCGGCCTAAAGGCCGAAGCTTCTCCGCCACGATATAGGGGCGCCTGCGGCGCCGTATGGATATTGCCTCGCTCGACCCCGGCCTGAAGTCCGGGGCTTGCGCTTAGGCACGTGGTCAATCGCCCAGCAATGCCGTGGCGAATTCGCGTGCGGAAAACGCCTGCAAGTCTTCCAGCCCTTCACCCACGCCGATCCAGTATACGGGCACGGCGCGCACGCCCTGGCTGCCAGCCGCGACCGCCGCCAGCGTGCCGCCCTTGGCCGTGCCGTCCAGCTTGGTGACGACCAGGCCAGTCAGATTCAACGCGGCATCGAACGCCCTGACCTGCGCCAGCACATTCTGGCCGCTGTTGCCATCGACCACCAGCAGCACCTCATGCGGCGCAGAGGCTTCCGCCTTGCCTATCACTCGGCGGATCTTGCGCAACTCATCCATCAGGTGCAACTGCGTGGGCAGACGTCCTGCCGTATCCACCATCACCACATCCGCGCCACGGGCGCGGCCGGCGTTGACCGCATCGAAGGCGACGGCCGCCGGATCGCCACCATCCTGCGCGATCACACTCACGTTGTTGCGCTCGCCCCAGGCGATCAACTGTTCGCGGGCCGCAGCCCGGAACGTATCGCCAGCCGCCAGCAGCACGCTCGCGCCCTGGCGCTGAAAGGCATGTGCCAGCTTGCCGATCGACGTGGTCTTGCCTGCACCATTGACGCCAGCGATCATCACCACCAACGGACGGGTGCCGCCAGCCAGCGGGAACGGTTTTTCCAGTACCTGCAAATGGCGGGTCAGGATGTCGCGCAGGGCCGCCTTGACCTGATTGGCATCGTTCAGGCGTTCCTTGCGCACCTGGGCCCGCAATTCGCCCAGCAGCTTTTCCGTCGCCTCCATGCCCGCATCGGCCATGATAAGAGCCGTTTCCAGCTCTTCGAACAGATTTTCGTCCACCTTGACGCCGACGAACAGGCCGCCCAGGCTCTGGCCGGTGCGTGACAGGCCGCGCTTGAGGCGCTGCAACCAGGAAGTCTTTGCCGGCGCCGCCGATACTTCCGGCGCGGGTTCGGGTTCGGGTTCGGGTTCGGGCACAGTTTCCTGCACTGGCGCCGCGACCGGTGCCTGCGGCTGGGCCACGGCAGCCTGCGTAGCCACCTCGGCTACCGTACATGCGGGCGTTTCAAGCGGCGCGGCAGCCTCTGCCGCAGCAGCATCCACGGCGGCATCCTCCGAGGCCCGGGCAACCGTCCCGGAGATCACGTCCGGAGCAGCGGCCGACACGACTTGCGGCGCTGATTCCGGCACAGTAACAGGCGCGGGCACGGCCGCCGCTGCCGGAGTGACCAATGGCGGCAAGACCGACGACGGTGCTGTGTCTGACGCCACAACGGGCGCCGCCGGCTGTTCTTGCGATGCCGACACCGGTTGCAGCGGTGCCTGCGGTTCCAATGCCTGACTCGCCCCGGGCGCCGCCGCAGCGGGCGGCTGAGGAACAGGTGCATCGGCTACCGGCACCTGCTCCCCGGTGCTGGTTCCAGTCTGAGCCGCCTCGCCGGCATCGGCAGGCACAGATGACGGTACCGCGTCCGGCTGCTCCTGCGCCGCGGCATCGTCATCCGCCGACCCAGCCGCTGCCGCGTCCTGCAAATCGTTGGCTGTTTCCGGCGCGGGGGCCGGTGCTTTCTTTTTTCGCTTGAAGAAACTGAACATAATCAACCGTAGTGTGACACGGAGAAAACCCGTTACTGGCGCCTGTGCCCGGTACCGGACCGAACCTGCGCCCCCAGGCGCCCAGCGGGCGCCAGCCTGCTCGGCACCACCCCATCAGGGCATGCCAGGCAGGCAATGAGAGCTCCCGGCCTCCCGGCCGGCACTCCCTCGAATGCTGGCAAAGCGCACCGGCTGCTAGGCCGGAGTTCTTCGCAGGCGTTATTCTTGCATTTTCCGCGCCTATTTCCGCGGTTCACGGCATAAACCCATCCCCATGCAGAAACATCGCATCCGCATTGTAGGCGGTCAATTCCGACGTACACCGATTCCCGTGGTGGACGCCCCCGGCCTGCGGCCCACGCCCGACCGTGTTCGCGAGACACTGTTCAACTGGCTGAACCATCTCTGGGACAATGAATGGCAGGACAAACAAGTGCTGGATCTGTTCGCCGGCACTGGAGCACTGGGCCTGGAAGCCGCCTCGCGTGGTGCCGGTCATGTCCTGATGGTGGAAAACCATCGTGCCGCCGCGTCGGCCCTGCGTGCACTGCGCGACAAGCTCGGCGCAACCAACCTGCGCATCCACCAAGGCGATGCCTGGCAGGTACTGGAACGGCTGGACGCAACGCGCTACGATCTCGTCCTGCTCGATCCCCCCTTCGGCCTGGGCCTGCTGGAACGCATCTGGCCTGCGTTGCCGGGCATTCTCAATCCCGGCGCCTACGTGTACGCCGAATCCGAAGCCGCGATCGAACTGCCGCAGAATTCCACCGTGATTCGCTCCGGCAAGGCAGGCGCAGTGAACTACTATCTGCTACAGTTTGTTGCACCGCAATAGCGGCAAGAAATATCCCACCGGGCCCAGTCCCGCCGCGCTGCCTGCCGTTGCGCGAGAACCGTGGAAATGGAGACTTGCATGATTACCGCTGTATACCCTGGTACTTTCGACCCCCTGACACGCGGCCACGAAGACCTCGTCCGCCGTGCCGCCGCCATTTTTGACCGCGTGGTGGTCGGCATTGCCCACAGCCGTGGCAAAAACCCCTTCTTCACCATCGAAGAACGCCTGGCCATTGCCCAGGAAGTGCTGGGGCATTACGACAATGTCGAAATCCACAGTTTCGACGGCCTGCTCAAGGATTTCGTGCGCGAGCAGAAAGGGCGCGTCATCGTGCGCGGCCTGCGCGCGGTCTCCGACTTCGAATACGAATTCCAGATGGCCGGCATGAACCGCCACCTGATGCCGGAAGTCGAAACCCTGTTCATGACCCCGTCGGATCAATACCAATTCATCTCCGGCACTTTCGTCCGGGAAATTGCCCTGCTGGGCGGCGATGTCAGCCAGTTCGTGTTCCCTTCGGTGGAACGCTGGCTGCAGGAAAAAGCCCGCAAGCGCCGCGAAGCAGCCGCCGGCTGATCGCCGCAACGCGCTCCTGAAAAAACCGGTTCCGGGCCACGGCGCGACAGCACCGTGGCCGTTTGCCGTGACAGATACCCCTGCCACCAGCGGGGCTGCCCGCCGCTTTGGCAGCCGGAGCGCTACAATGATGGCTCCTGTAACCGCATTCCCCAACGCTGGCGGGTCCTGCCATGGCGCTGCACATCACTGAAGAATGCATCAACTGCGACGTCTGCGAACCGCAGTGTCCCAACGATGCCATTTACATGGGCGCGGAAATCTACGAGATCAATCCCGACGCCTGCACCGAATGTATCGGCCACTATGACGAGCCCCAGTGCCAAGTCATCTGCCCGGTCGAGTGCATAGAAATCCATCCGCAATGGCATGAAAGCCAGGAAACGCTGATGGAGAAATTCCATCGCCTGACCCGCGCCAAAGCCGATCCCACCACCGTATGAAAAAGGGCCGGACGATCTGTCCGGCCCTGAATCCATCCTGCGCATGATGCCTGGCGCCGCCCCGCAGGGCGGCTGACACGCACGGCTTACAGCCCCCGGATCATGCGCTGCAACTGGCCACGTATGGCCGCACCAACAATATTCTCGAACTGCACCGCATACTGGGGATTGGTCCAATCGCCAGTGATATGCACCGGCACCCGCACGCCCTCAAGAATGGCAAGCTGACGGGCATTCGAGTGCTTGCGCAGGCCTTGCATGCGCGCCAGCAAATTCAGGTTCAGGCTGCCATTGACCAGGTTCACCGTCCCCTGCTGGCTTTGCGAAACCTTGATATAGGTGCTGTCGAAATTCAGGCGGCGCAGGCTGGCAACGCCCTTGGCCAAGGTCGCCTGCGCATCGAGCAACGAAAAACGCGTGATGCCCGAACGCCGGATGGCAGGTGCCACGCCACGCTTGAGCCCTTCGCTGAAATCAGCCAGCCATTGTTCCGCATCCAGGCCGTCCAGCATACCGTCGACCACCTTGACCCGTGCCGAGCCACCCAGTGCAGCCAGCCAGTCTGCCGGTTGCTCTCCCTGTGCCGTCAGGTCCAGTGTCACGTCGGCCTTGCCGCTGATCATCGGCTGGACGCCAACATCCTGCAGCAATGCCCCCAGCGCCACGCCATTCAGGTTCAGCTTGAGCCTGGCCTGCTTGTTTTCCTCAGCCAGCGATGCGTTGCCACTCAGCTTGCCCTCGTACAAGCCAGCCTGGACATCACGCAATTGCAGCTTGCCCGAGCCCGCTTCCAGTTGCGCGCTGACATCCTTGGCCTTCAAGCCATGCAATACCAGGTCGCCGATACGGATGTCCCCCTTGACCGCCGTTTTGCTCAGCCAGCGCCATGCGGATGGCTCGGGGGCGACTGGCGCAGGCTCGGCCGCTTCCTGTGCCTCGCCTTCCTGTGCTTCGGCCTGGGGTTCAGCGGCGGCATCGGTTTCACCCTTACGCTCGGCCGGTTCGCCTTCGGCCACGGCCTGGCGGCCAGGCACCAGCTTGTCGAGATCCAGCGTGTCGGCGGCAAGCGAGAACTTCACGCCCTGGCCCGGCTGGGCGTCATATTCCATGCCCAGGTCGAACTTGCCGCCTTCGAGCACGGCATTGATATTGGCCTTGCCGGTATTCTGCGCAAAATTGCCCGACACGCTGCCGATGACAGGGATGGCCAGCGTACCCTTGGGCAAGGCCGGGTCGGTGATCACGATATCGCCCTTGAGCGCCGTCAGGGCCACTTCTTCCTGCAAAGGCCGCAATTCCACCGGTGACGCCAATTGCGTCTTTACGAGACGGCTGCCCTGCCGCACGGCGGCATCCAGCTTCAACTGGCTGAAATCCATATCCGCAGCCGTTCCTTCCAGGCCTTCCAGGCCGAAGGAAATATCCACGGCATCCTCGCCACTCAGGCGCCAACGGCCCGTCAGCGGCTCCCCGGTGGCTTGCGTCGGCGAGACATCCAGCGCAGGCGCATCCACGGCCAGTTCGAAGGGCTGCTGCGCCAGCGCACCCTTGGCGCGGACCGCCATGCGCTCAAGCTGCATGCGCCAGGACGCGGGATAGGCCGCCAGTTTGGCGATCTGCACGTTGGTGTCCACCCCCGTCATCGGTCGCGCGCCATTCACATCGCCCTGGAAAATCAGCTCCAGGCCGGCGACATCCAGGGTGCGCTGGGCACCGTCGAACGCCAGGCTGCTGCCGCGCAGGCTCAAGTTGTTCGCCTGCATGGGACCAAGTTGCCCAGCAAGCTTCATGTCCAGGCGCTGGGCGGCATACTGCCGCATCGCCGGATCAAGCTTGAACATGGCCTGGCCGGACAGGTCGGCCGCCACGGCCGGCTCAGTCCCTGCCATTTTGGCCGTCCAGGCAACATTGAACGACTGCCCGAAGGTCACCCGCCCGGTATTGATATCGAAACTGTACAAACGCACGGCCGCGCCGGAGGCTTCGTCGCTGAAAAGGATTTCGCCATCCTTGAGCGCCAGCCCGGCAATGTCGATCTGCATGTCGCGCCCTTGCGCCGCCGCATCGGCCGAGCTGACCGCCTGCCCCGCGGCCTGGACACCTGCCACCACGCCGCCTGCGACGGCTTCCTCGGGGGATAGTTTGCGGGCCGCCACGCCATTGGCCGGCTGGTCCCCCAGCAGGTCCTGGAAGTTAAAATTGCCCTGGGCGTCGCGTGCGACCCTCGCCTTGAAGCCGTCGATCGCCACGTGATCGACGACCAGGCGGTTGAACAGCAGCGGCCACACGGCAACCGCCAGGCGAGCGCTCTCGACCGAGGCGAACACTTCATCCGAATCCGGTTCAGACAGGGACACCTCGCGCAGGGTCAGGCCAATGCGGGGAAACAGGGAAAAATCCAATGGCCCATTGACGGTCAGCGTGCGGTCATAGCGTTCATGCACCGCTTCCGCCAGCCTGTCCTTGTAGGCATTGGGGTCAAAAGTCAGAAGGAAAATCGCAATGCCAACCACGGCGATCACAATCAGTGACGCCAAAGCGATGACAATGCGTTTGAACCATTGTTTCATTGCATTCCAGGGAAAGCTGGTCGAGCCATCCGGCCTGTCTGGTTCCGGTGAAATTCCGGGCCCGGCCGTAAACCTCCAATGCTAACGCAAGTCGCAGCAGGTGTGCGGCTCCGGCAAGGTCGGTAACATTGCAACGATTTGTCCCTGAATGTGGCCGAGATGTCCGGATTACTGTGGCGACGGATGGTTCAGGTGTTTTTCTTGCGTGCGAACAATGCTGCCAGAACCCCGAGCATCGCAGCGATCAGGTCTTCCGCCACCAGCCCCGGGCCGATCTGTCGCGCCGCCTGCCCATGCAGCCAGACGGCAGCGCAGGCGGCCTCGAATACCGGCATGCCCTGCGCCATCAGCCCGCCAGCCAGACCGGCCAGCACATCGCCCGTCCCACCGCTGGCCAGCCAGGGCGGTGCGCAGCCATTGATCACAGCCCGGCCGTCCGGTGCAGCGATGACGGTGTCCGGCCCCTTGAGCAACACCACGGCACCACTGAGATGCGCCGCCTGGCGCGCACGCGCCAGCTTGCCGCCTTCGACGGCAAACAGCCGGGCAAATTCGCCTTCATGCGGCGTCAGCAGGCACGGCCCCTGGATGTCATCAAACAGCGCTTGCGGCGCGTCCTGGAACACCGTCAGGGCATCCGCATCCAGCACGGTGGCTCGCTGCAACCGCAGAGCGGCCAGCGCGGCCTCGCGGGTGCTGGCGCCCAGGCCGGCACCAGGCCCGATAATGCAGGCGTTGCGACGCTCATCGGCCAGCAGCTTGGCAAACCCCTGAGCGTCATCGAGCGCCGCCACCATCACGCTTTCCAGCGCGGCTGCATAGACCGGCCACACCGCCGCAGGCGCCGCAAGCGTCACCAATCCGGCGCCCACACGCTGCGCGGCACGCGCCGTCAGGCGGCTGGCGCCGGTCATGCTGGCGCCACCCAGGACCAGCGCATGTCCTCGGGTATATTTGTGCCCCAGCTCGCCAGGAAAGGGAAAAACGTCCAGCCAGACAGCCGGATCGTTGAGCCAGGTCTGTATGTCCATGCCCGCCAGCACGGAGGGTGGCATGCCGATGCCGGCCAGGTGCAGCTCGCCACACAGGGCACGGCCGGGATACAGCCAATGGCCCGGCTTGCCACGCTCGAACGTTACTGTCAGGGCGGCCCCGGCAGCCACGCCACGCACGCAGCCCGTGGCGCCATCGACGCCGCTGGGCACATCCACGGCACATACGGGCAACCCGCTGCCGGCCAGGCGTTCGACCAACCGCGCCGCGCTACCATCGAGCTCGCGCGCCAGCCCTGCGCCAAACAAGGCATCCAGAACCAGGTCGTACCCCAGGAAATCCACCTGGTCCGCCGCCATGACCGGGCCTGTCCACAAAGAGGCGGCCCAGGCGGCATCCCCCCGCAGTTGCTCCCGCTCCCCCAACAAGGCAACGCTGACTGGCCACCCCTGGGCCGCCAGGATGCTGGCAGCGACGAAACCGTCGCCGCCATTGTTGCCCGGCCCGCACAGCACCAGCAACCGGCCGCGCGGCCAGCGCCCGGCTATGGCCTCGGCGACCGCCATGCCCGCAGCATGCATCAACACCGAGCCAGGCACACCGGCATCCATGGCGGCGCGGTCCGCCGCAGCCATCTCGGCCGGCGCCAGCAGTTCATACCCTGATCCAGACCGGCTCATGGCAGATATCTCCGCTAAGTTTCCTGTGGTGACCGCCCTGCGGCCTCAATTGCCCCGCTGCACGACCGGGATGCGTACCCTGGCGTCATACTCGCCCGGCTCGTTGATGTCCGACACAAAGCCCACCGCCAGGATGCTGCCATCGGCAGGGTCCAGCCACTGCGCCACGCCGACATCGGCGCGCACGTGGCCATTGCCCGCGATCAGCACCGCCGGCCGGCCATCCGCCCGCTTCAGGCTTTGCGCCATGACAGCATCACGCGCCATCTGCGCACGCGAAAACGGCGCAACCTGTTCCAACGATGCATGGCCGCCATGCAGGCTGGCGAAAATATCGTTGTGCAGGGGCAGGAGCTTCAGCGGAATGGTGCTGTCGAGCTTGAGCGCGCCCAGCTGCTCCGGTGTGAACACTGCGGATACGCCCTGGCGCAGCACCTTGCCGGCTTCGGCGCGCGACAGGTTCGCCGGCACCAGTGGCAGGTCGTAGCGCAGGGCCAGCGCCACGACCGGCCGGTAATACTCCCACTGCCAGCCAGCCTTGGACGGCGCCGCACGCTGAATCACGCAATCCGCATCCTGACCACATTCGGCCTGGGCCCGGGCCAGTTCGCCAGCCTGTTCCTGGTCGAACTGCTCCATGGCAATCACTGGCCGCCAGCCCTGCGCCACGGCCTGGGCCAGGGCTTCGTAGCGCAAGCGGTGCCCCTCGGCGTTGTCATGTTGTTCGCCCAGCAACACATAGCGGTACCGGGGCAGCACCTGCGCAAGGACGGCAGGATCGGTCCAGCCGGTCGCCGGCAATTCCGCCGCAACCGTTGCGGCCGGAAGCGCTGCAGCGGCTTCTGCGGCAGGCGCCGCATCCGGCGTTTGCACAACAGGACCTGTGCTGGCGCAGGCAGCCAGCGCCAGGCTGGTCATGGCGAGGATAGTCAATCGTAAAGTCATAACGGAAGCCAGTAGATCAGGAAAAAAACACTTTCCGTAGCATACCCTCATCTTCCGCCTTCATTGCAACTGCCCGCGCCAGGCCCGATCAGGCCAATGCCAGCGCCAGCAGTTCCTCTGCAAAAGCGAAACCAGTCGATGCGCCGGTGCCGCCAGTCACTATCCCAAGGGCCACACCCGGCGCCGGGCTGGACTTGAACACCACATCGTCTGCCGACGCATACGTGCCGGTCCAGCGCTCCAGCACCTGCAGGCCCGGCATGGGCAGGACCCGCTGCAGCTCCTGCAGAATCAGTTCATCCGTCGCGGCATGGGCGAACGGCGCTTCCGCGCCGTCATACACATGGCTGTCCCCCACCACCAGCGACCCGTCGGCCGATTGCACTGCGATCAGATGCACCCCCTGGCGCAGATGTTCGGGCCGCTCCTGCAACAGGCGGGCATGCAGGGCCTGCGCCTGTGGCAAAGCCGCATAGCCCTCGTAACGCACCAGGCTCAGGTCCGACATGACAGGCGCAGGCAGCGCCAGAGGCTGCACCGGCTTCACACGCAGCATCTGCAAGGTGCACAGTCGCGCCTTCGCCCTGGCCGTTTCCTCGGGGAACAGACTGTTCAGATCATGGCCGGGGCACACAATGCAGTATCGGGCGCGCAAGCGCCCCCGGCTGGTGTCTATGACAGGCAGGTCGATACCCTGCACCGCAGTATTCCAGTAGAACACCACGCCCATGTCTTCCTGCAACCAGCGCGCCAGCAAGGGAATGGCCTCGCGTGACTCGACCCGGCATTCATGCGGGCTGTACAACGCGCCCACGCCCTGGCCCAGGAAAGGATAGCGCTGCGCCGTACCGGCAGCTGTCAGCAATTCGCAGGCCTGCCCCATTTCCGTCGTTGCAAAAGCCTCAAGTACAGCCATGGCCTCCGGCCGCTGCGCCAACACGCACAGGCCATGCTGCAGAACCGCGATACCGGCACGTGGCGCCACTTCACCCCAGACTTCGCGGGTGCGAAGTGCCCGACGCCAGTGCTCGCCCGCACGCTGGCCCGTCACCGTCACAAACCCGAAATTGCGTACCGAAGCGCCGACGCTGCGCGCCTGGCGTTCCACCACCGCAACCCGCAAGCCCTGGCAGCGGGCGGCGTAGGCTGCCGCCAGGCCGACAATGCCGGCACCGACGACGACCAGGTCAAAACCAGTATCCTGCGTGGCGTCACCCATGCACACCCCCATTCAGGTGCTGGTAGCCGCAACGACGCCGCTGATATGCAAAACTGCCCACGAGAAACTCCTTAAGTACCGGTGTATTGCCGGTCTGTTGCCGCTATATCCAGGCGGCACTCTATGGCGTTTTCATGTCAGTTTCTTGACCGGCAACAAAACCGCAACGCAGCGGCGTGGGCGCCGCTGCCCGCACCGGTTAATGCAGCGCCCGCGCAGCAGACGCCTGGACGCTGCGTTCATCCACACCGCGCTCGTCGAGCTGCAGGCGCATGAACAGCAGATCCAGCCAGCGTCCGAACTTGAAGCCCGCCTCGCGCACCAATCCAGACTCCTCAAAGCCCAATTGCCTGTGCAGGGCAATGGAAGGCGTATTGGACGCATCTATGGCCGCCACCATCACATGGCGCCCCTGGACGCGCGCGGCATCCACCAGCGCCGCCAGCATGCGCCGGCCCAGCCCCATGCCACGGCAATCGCCTCGCACGTAGACGGAATGCTCAACCGTATGGCGATAGCCGTCAAAGTTGCGCCAGGGACCGAAACTGCCATACGCCAGCACCGCGCCATCGCCATCCACGGCTACCAGCACCGGAAAACCGTCGCGCCTGCGAGCGGCGATCCATTCCGCACGATTCCCTGCATCGACCTCGACATCGTTCCAGATGGCCGTCGAATGACGCACCGCGTCGTTGTAAATCGAGGCGATGCCCGGCGCATCGGCAGGCACGGCATCGCGCAGGACAACAGGCCCCGCCGACGCATTGCTTGATTCTTCAATCATGGTCAAGCCTCAAAGGTCCAGCAGCTTGGCGACATAATCGGCATCCTTGTCACCCCGGCCCGACAAGTTCACCAGAATGTGCTGGTCAGGCCGCAATTGCGGCGCCTGACGGATGGCCCAGGCCACGGCGTGAGCGCTCTCCAGCGCTGGGATGATGCCTTCGACACGCGACAGCCGCATGAAGGCATCCAGCGTTTCCTTGTCGCTGGCAGTTTCATAGCGCACCCGCCCCTGCTCCTTCAGGTAGCTGTGCTGGGGGCCGACGCCGGGGTAATCCAGCCCGGAAGCAATCGAATGCACCGCTGCCGGATTGCCCGCCTCATCTTCCAACACATAGCAGGCCATGCCATGCAGCTGGCCCGGCTTGCCCTTGCTCAGGGTGGCCGAATGGCGGCCCGGTTTGTCCAGGCCTTCGCCCGAAGGCTCCACGCCGACCAGCGCCACCTCCGCATCCCCCAGGAAAGCCGTGAACATGCCGATGGCGTTGGAACCGCCACCGACGCAAGCAGCGACATAATCCGGCAGGCGGCCATGGCGTGCCTGGAACTGGCCACGCGCCTCGCGGCCGATGATGGACTGGAAGTCACGCACCATTTTGGGGAAGGGATGCGGGCCGACTACCGAGCCAATCGCATAGAAAAAGGCCTGCGGGTCCTTGAGATATTCCTCAAATGCGCTGTCGACCGCTTCCTTCAGCGTGGCCGCGCCACGCGTCACCGGCACCAGCGTACATCCGAGGATGCGCATCTTGATGACATTGGGATGCTCTTTTTCAATGTCCACCTGCCCCATGTGGATTTCGCAGGGGATGCCCACCAGGGCGCAGGCCGTCGCCAGCGCCACGCCATGCTGGCCCGCGCCGGTTTCGGCAATGACCTTTTTCTTGCCCATGAAACGCGCCAGCAGCGCTTCGCCCAGGCAGTGATTGATCTTGTGGGCGCCGGTATGGTTGAGGTCTTCGCGCTTGAGATGGATCTGCGCGCCGCCCAGCTGCTGCGACAGGCGGCGTGCATGGAAAATCGGGCTGGGCCGGCCGACGTAGTCAGCGAAAAGATCAGCCAGCTCCTGCTGGAAGTCCTCGCGCTGGCGGATGGTTTCGTAGGCCTGGTCGATGTCATCCATGACCTGCTTCAAGGCGGGAGGCACGATCTGGCCGCCGAAGGGACCGAAGAAGCCCTGGGCATCGGGCATGGGAGCAAACGAAGGATTCGAGGAATTCATGACGGGTAGGCGTAGCGACGAGGACGAAAAGAGGAAACCTGGAATGGCAACGGAAAACAGACAGGAAACCGGCGGCATAGAGACAGCCTGCAGACGGCGTTCGTGGCACCGCGGCAGCGTGAGCAGGAATAAAACCGGCATGTCGCCGGCCGACGGAGATTATATGTTTTGCCTCCCGCCCCCGGGCAAGCCGCTGCCAGCCGTCCACCAGGCCTTGCGTGCCGTCGTTTTCTCAAGCACCCAATAAACTAATGCCATAAATTTCGTTGGCCCATGCCCGGCCGGGTTCTTTAATGAGGTTCTGCGGCAGCACTTTCCCGGCAGCTTTACGCCATCGCACCTGGCTCATGAGCCGCCGCATGGCGCCACGGCGCCATGCCATGGCACGACGAACCATACGACCATGGGCCTGACGGCCAGGATGCTGCCTCGCATCCCCTGCACCCCGTCACAGGAAACCACCGTATGAGTGCCAATTTCGAGGTTCCACCAGAAATTTTCTGGTTTCTCCCGACGTCGGGCGACACCCGCTACCTGGGCAAGTCGGATTTCGGGCGCGCGCCCACTGTCGAATACCTGCGCAGCATCGCCACCACCAGCGAGAACCTGGGCTATGACGGGCTGCTGATTCCTACCGGCAGTTCCTGCCTGGACCCCTGGGTAGTCGCCGCCAGCCTCGTGCCCGTCACGCAGCGCATCAAACTGCTGGTGGCGCTGCGCACCTCGCTGGGCGCGCCGGTCTCCAACGCGCGCCAGGCCGCCACGCTTGACCAGGCCCTGCACGGACGTCTGCTGCTCAATGTCGTACCGGGCGGCGACGCCACCGAACTGGCCGCCGACGGGGTGTTTCTCGACCACGATGCCCGCTACGATTATGCGGCGGAATTCCTGACTATCTGGCGCCGCCTGTTGTCGGGCGAAAGCGTCGACTTCGAAGGCAAATATTTCACCGTCAAACAAGGCCGGAATTATTTTCCGCCGGTGCAGCAACCCTACCCGCCGCTGTACTTCGGCGGTTCATCCGACGCCGCGCACGAACTGGCGGCCAGCCAGCTGGACGCCTATCTCACCTGGGGTGAACCGCCAGAAGCTGTGGCGGAGAAATTCGCCGACATCCGCCGCCGCGCCGCACGCCACGGCCGCAAGCTCAAGCTGGGCGTGCGCCTGCACGTCATCGTGCGCGAAACCAATGACGAGGCCTGGGCCGAGGCCGATCGCCTCATCAGCAAATTGACTGACGAAGATATCGCGCTGGCCCAGCAGAACTACGCTCGCATGGACTCAGTCGGCCAGGCCCGCATGGCGGCCCTGCATGGCGGGCGCCGCGACCGCCTGGAAGTCGCTCCCAATCTTTGGGCCGGCGTCGGCCTGGTGCGCGGCGGCGCGGGCACCGCACTGGTCGGCGATGCCGCCACCGTGGCGGAACGGCTCAAGGAATATGCCGACCTGGGCGCCGATACCTTCGTCCTGTCGGGCTATCCGCATCTGGAGGAGTCCATCCGCTTCGCCGAACTGGTGTTTCCGCTGCTGGGCAAGCGCCCGGTCACCCTCATCGACCAGGCCCAGACCGGCGGCGCCTTCGACATCCGCGCCACCCGTGCGCTCAAGGAATCCGCATCATGAGCCGCAAAATCATCGACATGCGCTGTCGTCCGGCATTCCTGCACGATTTTTTCGGTGCCACCCCCGAATCGCCAGAACACGCCACGGCACGTTGGCTGAACCGGCGCGTCGGTACGCGCGGCAGCGACACCCATTTCGAAAAATCGCTGACCCAGGACGGCTTCCTGCAGGAAGTCCGTGATGCCGGCCTGAGCAAGGCCGTCGTCGTGGGCCGCCACACACCCAGCCAGCATCTGCCCAACGACACGATCCACCAGATCGTGCACGGCCACGATGAACTGCTGGGCATTGCCGGTGTCGACCCGGTTCTGCAGGGCGAACAGGCCGCGCTGGCGGAAATCGAGCGCGCCATCAAGACACTGGGCCTGTCCGGCATCGACCTGGAGCCCGGCTTTGGTGAACCGGCACGGCACCCCGACGATCCGGTCTATTGGCCTGTCTATGAACTCGCGCGCAGCCTGGGCGTGCCAGTGTTCCTGATGAGCGGACCGACCACGCCAGACCCGCGTTTCAACGACCCGGCCGGACTGGCCCGCGTGGCTCAGGCGTTCCCGGACCTGCCGCTGGTGGTCTATCACGGCTACTGGCCGAACGTGCAGCAAGCTATCGGCCTGGCGTTCCGCCACGAGAACGTCCACCTGGTGCCGGATATGTATCTGTTCCAGCCCGGCAGCGAGCACTATGTGCAGGCGGCCAACAGTTTCCTGGCCGACCAGCTGTTGTTCGGGTCGTCCTATACATTCCGGCCCATCCGCCAGAGTGTGGAAGATTTCCTGCAGCTGGGTTTCCGCGAGGATGCCCTGGACCGGCTGCTGTATGGCAATGCGGCACGGCTGTTCCAGCTCGCCGACCGCTGACAAAACGCCCCGGCGCCTGCTGCATCGCAGGGACCGGGGCGCTGGCCTGATGATATTGACCTGCCTTAGCGCGGCGGCTTCTCCAGCCAGGGCAAGGTGTAGAGTTTTTCATCCTTGCCCAGCGACTCATGGATCTGCGCGCGTACCACCGGTGAATCCTGATAGATACGGATCACCTGTTGCAGGCGCGGGTCTGCCGGTTCGCCATCACGGACCACGAAATGGATTGCATATTTTTCATCCTCCGCCCCGGAGTACGCCAGGCCGCTTGAAGCGACATCGCTGCGTCCTGCCGCCACGAAAAACAAGGGCGCGCCCACCGCGAGGTCTACGTCATCCAGCGCACGCGCCAGTTGCGGGCCTGGAATTTCCACGAATTTCAGCTTGCGCGGATTCTCGGTAATGTCATACACGGTGCTGAAAGAATCCTCAGGATTTTTCAGCTTGATCAGCCCCAGTTTCTGCAGGAACAGCAACTGGCGCCCCTGATTCGTGACGTCATCGTAGACCGACACCGTTGCGCCATCCGGCACCGCGTCCAGCGAACGAATCGACTTGGAAAACACGCCGACGTTCATCAGGAAACCGACATCCGCCACCTTAAAGCGATAGCCTCGCACCTTGACGGCGTTTTCCAGGAACGGCAGATGCTGGAAATAGTTGGCGTCCAGGTCTCCCGACGCCAGGGCTTCGTTGGGGGTGGTCCAGTCGCTGAACTCGATGACCTCCACATCGAGCCCTTGCTTCCTGGCCTCTGCCGCCGTCGCCTCCAGCGATGGCGCGGTCACAGCCGACACCCCGATTTTCAAGGGAGCCGCCTGCGCGGCCACGGCCAGAGTCAGGCCGGCGGCCCCGAGCGCCAGCCACAGTTTCTTCTTCACATGTTGAATCATTTCGGTCTCTATTTCACTTCGGCGACCGGCTGTGCCGGCGACGCGGCCAGCCAGGTCAGGCTGTAGAACTTTTCTTCCCCAGCATAGGAGTCATGCACGCGCTGCCGGACCGCAGCGGAAGACTGGTAGATGCTGACGAACTGGCGGACGCGGGGGTCGTTGGCGTTATCGGCCCGCGTCACGAACTGGATGCCCCAGAACGTGTCCGTACCCGTGCTGTAGAACAGCCCCTGGTGCGCGACTTCGTTCTGCCCTGCCTGCACCAGGCTGCCGGGCGTGACAACGACCAGATCGGCATCATCAAGCGCGCGGGGCAGTTGCGGACCGGCCAGCTCGATGAAACTCAGCTTCTTGGGGTTTTCGGCGATATCGTCCAGTTGCGCCAACCGGGGAGCATCCGGCCGCAAGCGGATCAGTCCGGCTTCCTGCAAGGTTTCCAGCGCCCGGGTCTGGTTGGATGTGTCGTTGGCCAGCGCAACCCGCGCGCCTTGCGGCAAGGATGCCAGCGTGGTGTAACGCCGTGAGAACAGGCCGATATTGCCTCGTACTCCTGGCCCCACGCTGCGCAGGTCCTGACGATTTTCCCGGTTGAATGTATCCAGGAACGCCTGGTGCTGGTAATAGTTCAGATCCAGGTCGCCATTGACCAGGGCTGTATTGGGCAAGGTCCAATCGGTGAACTCGACAATCTGCACCTCCAGCCCGGCCGCCCTGGCCTCATCTGCGGCAATCTGCGCTGAATCCGCCAGCGCCCCCGGCGTCACCCCGACTTTCAGCGTTTGGGCACCGGCCGCGCCCAGGCACAATGCCAGCAGCCCGAACGTCCGGCATGCATGCAGGCCCAGCCACCGCAAGCGCCGTCCGTTTTTCCCCTGCGTGAAGAACGCCGGCCCGAGGGCCGGCGCTTCTCCGCCGCCATACGGGGGCGCCTGCGGCGCCGTATGGAGAATGCCTCGCTTGACCTCGGCCTTCAGGCCGAGGCTTGTGCTTTGGCCCGTGGTCATGATTGCACCTCCACCGGTATTTCCGCAGCAGGCGCCGGCTGCATACCGGCGCGCACACGCCAGCGTGCGGCCGGGTGACTCTCGGGCAGGCGATCCCCCTGGCCGAACAGCTTCTGGCGGAAGCTGCCCGGTTCGTAGGCCGTGCGGTAGCGCCCGCGGTTCTGCAACTCAGGCACGACGATATTGGCAAAGTCCTCCCAGGTTTCCGGCACCACGATGCGTGTCAGGTTGAAACCGTCTATCTCCCCTTCGTCTATCCAGCGTTCCAGCTCATCCGCCACCTGCGCCGCATCCCCCACGATCGTGTTGTAGCGACTGCCCAGCCGGAACTGTTCCAGCAGCTGGCGGCGCGTGGTCCAGCCCTGTTGCTGCGCCGCCTGGGCCGCGGACTGGATGGCATTGCTTTTGCCGTACTGGATGGGTTCGTCCAGGTCATAGCGTGAGAAATCAATACCGGTGCTGGCGGAAAAATGCGCCAGCCCGCCCTCTGCGCTGGCATGGCTCAGGTAATCCGCATACTTCTCCCGGGCTTCGGCCTCGGTCCGCCCCGCCACGACCGCGACGCCAGCATAGATCTTGAGCGCAGCCGGGTCCCGCCCCGCGTCTGCCGCCGCCTGACGCAGGCGCCGCGACGTTTCACGGGCGGCGGCCGGCGTGGCTGCACCGATGAAGATACCTTCGGCATGCTGACCGGCAAAACTGCGCCCGCGAGCGGATGTTCCCGCCTGGAACAGCACTGGCGTGCGCTGCGGCGAAGGCGCGCTCATGTGAATGGCATTGGCACGATAGAACGGACCTTCGTGCTGAATGGCGTGCACTTTTTCCGGCAGTGCATGGATGCGCCGCGCGCGGTCCGCGATCACGGCGCCGTCCTCCCAGCTGCCTTCCCAGAGCTTGTAGGCCAGCGTCAGGAAATCCTCGGCCCGGTCATAACGCACATCATGCTCGGCCAGCCCGTCCTGGCCCAGCCCGCGAGCACCGCTATCCACATAGCCGGTCACGATATTCCAGCCGATGCGGCCGTTGCTGAGCTGGTCCAGCGTGGAAACGTCGCGTGCGAAGGTATAGGGGTTGAGCGCCCCCACCGTCGCCGTCACACCGAAGCCGATATGCTCGGTTACCGCCGCCATGGCGGACACCAGCAACCAGGGGTTGTTTACCGGCAGTTGCACGGCCTCACGCAAGGTCAGATCGACATTGCCCTGGTAAACATCGTAGTACCCCACCACATCGGCAATGAACAGGCCGTCGAACAAACCGCGCTCCAGCGTCCTGGCAATATCCGTCCAGTATTTCAGCGTGTGGTATTCGGTGGACCGGTCACGTGGATGCGTCCACAGGCCATGATGAATATGCCCGACGCAGTTCATATTGAACGCGTTGACGTGGATCTGCTTTTTCTGTCCCGACATGGCGATCCTCACTTGTCCAGCCAGGCCAGGCGATAGAGCCTGGACTCGTTCTGGTAGAACTGCTCGATGGTCTGGCGCACGGCCGGCGAATTCTTGTAGACCTCAAGAAAAGCGGCAATGCGCGGGTCTGCCGCGCGGTCCTGGCGGGCCACGAACTGGATGGCCCAGGAGTCATCCTCGTAACGCGTCAGTGCCAGCGCCTTGGTCGCGTCGAAAGCCTTGGACGCCAGAATGAAATAGGGAAAGCCTTGCGCCAGGTCCACGTCCTGCGTGGCGCGAGCCAATTGCGGCCCTTCCACTTCGACGAACTTCAGCTTCTTCGGGTTGGACTGGATATCTTCCAGCGTCCCCAGCAGGCCAGTGTCCGGGCGCAGTGTGATCAGGCCCGCATGTTGCAGCAGGCGCAAGCCGCGGCCGACATTGACCGCATCGCTGGCGATCGCTACCGTGGCGCCATCAGGAATGGCGTCCAGCGAATCGTGCTTGAGCGAATACAGCCCCAGGTAGGACAGGATGCCTGCCTGCACGCTGGTGAATCGGAACCCCTTGTCACGCATGGCGTTGGCCAGGTAGTTACTGTTCTGGTAGTAGTTCAGGTCGATATCGCCGGCATCTAGCGCGACATTGGGCGTGGCCCAATCGGTGAACTCGACTACCTGCACTTCCAGGCCCTGCTTGCGAGCCTCGGTGGCGGCAACCTCGACCGAATCCGCAAAAATGCCAGGCACCACGCCGATCTTGAGCGGTGCGGCGCTGGCGATGCCACCCAGCAGGCTGGCTGCGGCCAGCACCACCAATGTTTTCAGGAAAGTCTGCTTCATCATGGATTCCATGGGAAATCAAAGTGCGCCGTGACGCGGCGGACGCACGCCGTTGAGCGCGTAGTTGCCGATGGCGTGATACTTCCAGCGCACCGGGTCATGCAGGGTGTGTACGCGCGCATTGCGCCAGAAACGGTCCAGCCCAAGACCGTCCAGGGTGGCGCCGGTACCGGACAGCTCGAACAGCTTGTTGCCCGCCAACAGGCTGGCGCTGGTACTCAGCGCCTTGGCCTGCGCCACGGCGATGGATGCCTGCGCGACGCTCTCCTCGTCCGGCGCCTGCTGCGCAGCATCGACCAGCCGCGCAGCACGGGCGATCAGGGCATCTGCAGCGCGCAAGCGCAGGTGCACGTTGCCCAGCTGTTCCAGCAGCAGGGGATCGTCGCTGGCGCGTTCGACACCGGCATCTATCCAGGGGCGCGCATGTTCGCGCACGAAAGGCAGGGTCGCAGCCAGGGCACCATGGCCGATACCGGCATCAAGCGCGGCATGGATGATCTGCGCGAATGGCCCGATGGTCGTCGGCCTGTCGAAAGAGGTCTGGAACGGCACCACCCAGGCCGGATCGACACGCACACGCCGGAAGCGCACCGAGCCGCTGCCCGTCACGCGCTGGCCGAAACCATCCCAGTCATCGGTGATTTCCACCCCATCGGCTTCACGCGGCACGAACACCAGATACTGGCGTTCGCCATCGGGGTCCTGCGCACTCACCAGGGTCGGAATCCAGTGCGCGAAAATCGCCCCGGTGCAATAGAACTTGCTGCCCTCCACATACCAGCCATCGGGCTCACGCAATAAATGCGTGCGGCGCTTGAAATCCTTGTGACCGATCTCCGCCAGCGCATTGCCCAGGCGCTCGCCGCGCAGCACGCGATCATAGAAAAAAGCCTTCTGCTCTTCTGAACCGCCCACGCGCAACACTTCCAGCGAATAGAAATGGTTCTGCGGAATATGGCCGAAATTGCCATCTGCCGCCGCAATAGTGGCGACCACCTGCGCCAGCACACCGGCCGACACCTCGGCCCCGCCATAGGCCTTGGGAATCGTGATACCCCACAGGCCGCTCTGGCTGAACGCCTCGACTTCACGCCACGGCAGAATGCGATCACGGTCCCGGCGCACGGCCCCCACCGCCAGTTCGTCAGCCAGGCGACGTGCCACCTGCAAGGCTTCGTGTTCATCGCGGATCACTGCCGCCGGCTGCGCGGCGCGGGGCGCCAGCGGCAAGGCCGCCTCATCGTTCTCCAGCAACGCTGCCGCATCGTCATATCGTGTCATTGCCCTTCCTCCCTGCCAACCTGGCGCCTGCCGGCCCGGCCACCAGGGCCGGTCTGCCTGCACCGTCATTCAACGAGCCCTCGGCTCCGGATAAAACCGCCAGGCAAGGCCATGCATGGCGGCACTTGCGCGTGTCCTGCCGGATCAATTCCACTGGTGGCGGCCAGGCAGCGCACCATTGAGCAGATAGTTACCCAGCAGGTGATACTTCCAGCGCACCGGATCATGCAGCGTGTGGACCCGCGCATTGCGCCAGTGGCGGTCCAGGTTGTGCGCAGCGCGCGTGGACGACGAACCGGCCAGCGCGAACAATTGCTCGCTAGCGGCCAGTGCGGCTTCCGTCGTCAGTATCTTGGCTTCGGCAACGGCCACCGATGCCCTGGCGGACACGGCTTCATCCACCCTGCCAGCAGCCAGCTCATCCAGCGTTCTGGCGCTTTCCAGCAGGACGGCCTGGGCGGCATCCACATCAACCTGCAGCTGGCCGACCTCCTGGATCAAGTGCGGGTCCAGGTTGGCGCTGGCGACACCCGAGTCCACCCAGGGGCGGCTTTTTTCGCGCACGAACGCCAGGCCATCGGCCAGCGCGCCACGAGCGATGCCGGCATCTATGGCGGCCTGGATCAGTTGCGATACTGGCCCGGAAAGATTGGGAATTCCCGCATGGCGCCACACGGCCACCACATCGGCCTCATCGACCGCAACCGCATCGAAGACCACGCTGCCACTGGCGGTCGTCCGCTGCCCGAAAGAACTCCAATCATCAATGACCTGCACGCCCGGTGCATCGCGCCTGACCCACACTTGCACCGGCCGCTCGGCTTCGTCCACGGCGCGGAACGGAATCCAGTGGGCGAAGATCGCCCCTGTCGAATAAAAGCGCGTGCCGCTCACTCGCAAGCCTCCTTGCGCATCGCGGTGCAGCCGCGCCGTCGCCTGGTACAAATGCCCGGCTTTGGCCTTGCGCTCAGGACCGGCATTGCCGAAACGATGGCCCTCGAGCACGGCACGAAACCAGCGCGCTTGCTGCGCCGGCGTACCGGTGTCCTTGAGGTTCTGGATCAACGCGAAATGGTTCTGGGGAATCTGACCCAATGAAGGATCGGCGGCGCAGATGGTCTCGAACACCCGGGCCAGCGTTTCATAGGAAGCGCCAAGGCCGCCATGCTCCCTGGGCACCGTGATGGCGCCCAGGCCACTCGCGGTGTAGCGTTCGATTTCATCCCAGGGCAGACGGCGTTCGCGGTCGCGCTGGGCCGCCGACTGGCGGAACTCTTCGGCCAGGGCGGAAGCAATTTCCAGCGCTTCCGCCTCGCTGGCGATCCGATGCGGCACACGGGGCGGCAACGGCAGCCGGCCGGCCTCGGCGGTGGGTTGGGTATGAGGCAGGCTTTCCTGGCCCGTGGCGTTCTTGCTCATCAGTGCTTCTTCCCTTGTCTGCATTGAAAACAGCCGATCAACGGCTGCGCAACCAACGCACATAGGCGTCTCCCCCGGCCTGCACCACCGACACCAGAGCGATCAACACCGCAATCACGATCAACATGACCTGCGTGTCGAAGCGCTGGTATCCGTAGCGAATCGCCAGGTCCCCCAGGCCGCCGGCGCCCACGGCGCCAGCCATGGCGGACGAACTGATCAGTGCCACCAAAGTGATGGTGAATCCCCCGACGATGCCAGGCAGGGCTTCCGGCAG
Source organism: Kerstersia gyiorum (assembly GCF_048595715.1). Lineage (NCBI taxonomy): Bacteria > Pseudomonadati > Pseudomonadota > Betaproteobacteria > Burkholderiales > Alcaligenaceae > Kerstersia > Kerstersia gyiorum. The sequence goes on along the minus strand of NZ_CP169556.1, from coordinate 760,515 downwards.
ATAGACGTGCCGCACGATGCTCCACTTCTTGCAGCCCATGGCCTGGGCGGCTTCGATCAGCCCCGGGTCGACTTCACGCAGGCTGACTTCGGCAATCCGCGCAAAGAACGGCGTCGCACTGATAGCCAGCGGCACAATGGCGGCCCAGACACCGATGGTGGTTCCCGCCACCAGACGGGTAAAGGGAATCAGGGCAACCAGCAGCACGATGAAAGGCGTGGCGCGAAAACCGTTGACCACGCTGCCGATGATGCGGTTGACGCGTGGCGACTCCAGGAAGCCGCCGGGCGCGGTGACAATCAGCAGGATCGCCAGCGGAATGCCTGCGGCGAAGGCGATGACACCGGACACCCCGACCATCATCAAGGTGTCGGATAGGGCCTGCCAGTAGCGATCAGCGGGAATGGACAGCGTCAGCGACATAACCGATTACCTCTATGTGATGCGCGATAGCCTCCGGGCCTCGCGTTAGTCGATTGAAATCCGGCAGCAGGGTTTTGCCATCGAGCGCCAGCAACAGGCGCCCGTGCGCATGCCCCTGGATGCGATCCACGCCGCCATGGATCAGGCGCTGGTCGCCCGGCAGAGCCTGGGCGATACGCTGGAAATCCGGCTCCAGGCCGCTTTCGCCGCTATAGCCCAGCGCCAGGATCTGCTCGTAGCGGCCACTGGCCGGCGGGCGCTGCAACAGCCGCGCCTGCAAGTCTTCGGGCAAGCCATGCTGCAGTGGGGCCAGCAACGCGCGCGTGGCCGCGTGCTGCGGCGCGCCGAAGACTTTCCAGACCTCGCCCTGCTCGACAATGCGCCCTTGCTCCAGCACCAGGACTTGGTCGGCAATTTCCCGGATCACGCTCATTTCGTGCGTGATCAGGATGACGGTAATGCCCAGTCGGCGATTGATATCCCGCAGCAGGGCCAGGATCGAATGCGTGGTTTCGGGGTCCAGCGCCGAAGTAGCTTCATCGCACAGCAGGATCTCGGGATGGGTGGCAAGCGCCCGTGCAATGCCCACGCGCTGCTTCTGCCCGCCCGACAGACGGCCCGGGTAGGTATCCTGCTTGTCCTGCAGCCCTACCAGAGCCAGCAGTTCGTTCACGCGTTGCGTGATTTTCTGGCGCGGCACGCCTGCGACGGTCAGCGGCAGCGCCACGTTGTCGAACACCGTTTTGGCGGACAGCAGGTTGAAATGCTGGAAGATCATGCCGATCCGGCGGCGCAACCGTACCAGTTCGCTCTCGTTGAGCTGGCCGATATCCACGCCATCGACCAGCACCTGGCCGCTGGTCGGTTGCTCCAGGCGGTTGATGGTACGCAGGAGGCTGGACTTGCCCGCGCCGCTGCGGCCAATGATGCCGAAAACACTGCCTGCAGGGATATCCAGGTTGATATCTTCCAGCGCCGGCACCTCACCCGCCGATGAGCGGTAGATCTTGCCCACCTGCCGGAAGGATACCGACCCGGCGCCGGCCGTGGCCGTCAGCGCCTGTTCGGCATCCCCTTCTACCTGCTCCTGCACGGCGTCTTCACCGATCGCGTAGCCGCCATCGAAAACGTCACCTTGTACGAGACTGCGCCGCAAGGCGGTCGTAAGTGTCATGATTCTCTCCTTCGTCCGCGCTGCCTGCGGGCAACGCATAAAGATCCGTATTGGCGTCCCATGCTGTGCAGCAGACCCCTTACTTGCGCACCCAGGCAAGGGTGTAGAGCCGATCATCGTCATTGAACGACTGGCGCGTCACTGCCTTGACCTCGGGCGACTGCTGGTAGATGTCGATGAACTTGCGGATGACGGGGTCTTTTTCGCGGCCTTCCTTGACGACGAACTGGATCGCAAATTGCGCGTCTTCAATGCCCGAGTAGGCCAGCCCGCTGGAGGGGTCGAAGGCCTTGGCCGCAACGATGAAATGGGGATAGCCCTGGGCGATGTCCACATCCCCGGTGATGCGCACCAGTTGCGGCCCTTCGACTTCGACAAAGCTCAGAGTCCTGGGGTTTTCAACGATATCGTCCAGCGTGCCCAGGTAACCGACCTCGGGCTTCAGCTTGATCAGCCCGACCTTCTGCAACAGCAGCAGGCCTCGGCCCTGGTTCACCGGATCGTTGGCGATGCCGACCTTGCCGTTCTGCGGCACGTCATCGACGCTCTTGTGCTTGAGCGAATACAGCCCGACATTGGCCAGAATGCCGGTATCGGCGCTCACCAGCTTGAAACCCTGCTTGGCATTGGCGTTATTCAGGAATGGCTGGTGCTGGAAATAATTGATGTCGATATCGCCGTTATTCACTGCGACATTCGGCGTCGTCCAATCAGTGAATTCAATCACCTCGACTTCAATACCCTGTTTCCTGGCTTCCTGGGCAGCGGCATTGATGGAATCAGCATAGGCGCCCGGCACCACGCCGATACGCAATTTATCTGCTGCGAACGAAGGCGTCACCGCCAGCGCAATGGCGCTGGCCAGCAGGAACCGCTTGATATTGCTCAACATAGTGCGACCTTTTCTAAGGGATTCATTCATTGCCGTCGCTGGCAGCCTGCCAGGCAGCTTTCTATTCGATCGGGTGACGGCGCCCCGCTATGTGCAATTCCGCCATCCAAAATTGAATTGAACCCGCAATGGCCCTGGTCGCACCACTACTCTTTTTTTATTTCCTTATATGACCCCGCTGCGCGGCCGGCATTTAATCAATAACCAATATCTATATGCTCATGACGATTCCCTGAAATTGAAATAGCCAATGGAAATTAGCACCCATTGATTTATGCATTAAGAAAAATGCAATTCCGCCCGCCATCGTGACGCCATGATGGCATCCTGCCTACCACCGCCATGCCCTGGCACGCTCACCTGTTCCAGGCCAGCTATAAATCTCAATATATGAGAACAAATCTTATATGTTGAAAATTAAGGTCAAGCACGTTAATCTTTCCGGGAACCTCGCGTCCTCGACGACGAGGTCAGAGGCAGCGGCCGTCATCCGGGCAGCCGCGGAACATACAAGAAGGCCGGGCATGCAGCGCGGCCTGGTGATGGAGACTGACGTGGCAGAGAAAAAACTCAAGGCCGCGATCATCGGTTCCGGCAATATCGGCACGGACCTGATGATCAAGATACTGCGGCACGGCAAAAACCTGGAAATGGGCGCAATGGTCGGCATCGACCCTGCCTCCGACGGCCTGGCGCGTGCTGCGCGCCTCGGTGTCGCAACGACGCACGAAGGCGTCGAAGGGCTGATCAAGCTGCCGGTTTTCGCTGATATCGACTTCGTTTTCGACGCCACCAGCGCTGGTGCACACGTCAAGAACGACAAGCGCCTGCGCGAAGCCAAGCCGGGCATCCGTGTCATCGACCTGACGCCTGCTGCCATTGGCCCGTATTGCGTGCCTGTCGTGAACCTGAGCGAGCACATCAACGAAGCCAACGTGAACATGGTCACCTGCGGCGGCCAGGCAACCATCCCCATGGTTGCTGCCGTATCCCGCGTGGCCAAAGTGCATTATGCGGAAATCGTGGCCTCCATCGCCAGCAAATCGGCCGGCCCCGGCACGCGAGCCAACATCGACGAATTCACTGAGACCACCTCGCGCGCCATCGAACAGGTGGGCTGCGCAGCCAAGGGCAAGGCCATCATCGTTCTGAACCCGGCCGAGCCGCCGCTCATCATGCGCGACACGGTCTATGTGCTGAGCGAAGCCGCCGACCAGGCCAAGGTGGAGCAATCCATTGAAGAAATGGCCGCTGCCGTCCATGCCTACGTGCCGGGCTATCGCCTCAAGCAGAAAGTGCAGTTCGACGTCATTCCGCCGGAAGCGCCCCTGAACATCCCCGGCCTGGGCAAATTCAGCGGCCTGAAAACCTCGGTATTCCTGGAGGTCGAAGGCGCGGCGCACTATCTGCCCGCCTACGCCGGCAACCTGGACATCATGACCTCCGCCGCGCTGGCCACTGCCGAAAGCATGGCCGAGTCGATCATCAACGCCTGAGGGGGAGACTTATCATGCCCTTCAATCCCGGCAAGAAACTCTATATTTCCGACGTCACGCTGCGTGATGGCAGCCACGCCATCCGCCACCAGTACTCCATTCAGAACGTCAAGGACATTGCCCGCGCACTGGACAAGGCCAAAGTCGATTCCATCGAAGTGGCCCACGGTGACGGCCTGCAAGGCTCCAGCTTCAACTACGGCTTCGGCGCGCATACCGATCTGGAATGGATCGAAGCCGTCGCCGGCGAACTGAGCCACTCGAAGATCGCCACGCTGCTGCTGCCCGGCATCGGTACCATCCATGACCTGGAAAACGCCCACAAGGCCGGCGCAAGCATCGTCCGCGTCGCCACCCACTGCACGGAAGCCGACGTTTCCAAGCAGCACATCGAACGCGCCCGCGAACTGGGCATGGACACGGTCGGCTTCCTGATGATGAGCCACATGACCACGCCGGAAAACCTGGCGATCGAAGCCAAGAAGATGGAAAGCTACGGCGCCACCACCATCTATGTGGTGGATTCCGGCGGCGCACTGGGCATGCAGGATGTGCGTGACCGCTTCCGCGCGCTGAAAGCCGTGCTCAAGCCCGAAACCACCACCGGCATGCACGCCCACCACAACCTGTCGCTGGGTGTCGCCAACTCCATCGTCGCCGTGGAAGAAGGCTGCGATCGCATCGACGCCAGCCTGGCAGGCATGGGCGCAGGTGCCGGTAATGCGCCGCTGGAAGTCTTCATCGCCGCCGCCGAACGCCTGGGCTGGAACCACGGCACCGACCTCTACACGCTGATGGATGCCGCCGACGACATCGTGCGCCCCCTGCAGGATCGTCCGGTGCGTGTGGACCGTGAAACCCTGGCGCTGGGCTACGCTGGCGTGTACTCCAGCTTCCTGCGCCATGCGGAAGTGGCTGCCAAGAAATACGGCATCAGCACGGTCGATATCCTGGTCGAGCTGGGCAAGCGTCGCATGGTCGGCGGCCAGGAAGACATGATCGTCGATGTAGCGCTGGATCTGCTGAAAAAATCGGCCTGATACCAAATACCAAGCTCTTACCGGCAGCCCGGAGCGGTGTGTTGCACCGGCACGGGCTGCCAATAAGCAAAAGCCGGCGCAGGAATGCGCCGGCTTTTGCTTTGGCCTTTGCTTTGGCTTGGGCTATTTCACCCACCGACTGGCAAGCCTGCCGAAATCAGCCCAGGGGCCGGATCAGCGCACGCCGGTCTTCCCGGCTCCGTACGGCCCTTTATCCTTGCCAGACTCCCTGCGCCAACGCCCTGCCCACGGGTAGAATAGCCTCCATTATGTCAACGACCGATCCTGCTCCTCGTGCCCTGGCCAGCCAGACCTTGTTTCGCGGCCTGGACATCATAGATGCCGTCGCCGATGGCTGCATTACCGTGCAGGCGATTGCCGCCCGTACCGGTGTCAGCTTCAGCACCACGCACCGGCTGGCCTCCGCCTTGGTACAGGCACGCTATCTGCATTTCGAACCTCGCCGGGGCTACCGCCTGGGCAACCGTTTGCTGGAGCTGGGCTTTGCCGCATACCGGGAGTCCACGCTCACCAGTTGCGCCCGGCCACATCTTGAGCGACTGGCCGAAGAAACCCAGGATACCGTGCATCTGGCGTCGCTGGATGGCAACGGCATCATCTATCTGGACAAGATTGGCGGCCAGCGCCCGGTACAGGTCAACACCCGCATCGGCGGGCGCAAACCGATCTGCGGCACTGGTGTCGGCAAATCACTGATCCTCGACGAAACCCCTGAGCAATGGCTGCAACGCTACGAGCATGATGCCAGCCGGGGCGACATCCAGATTCCTCGCGATGCGTGGATGGAAATGATGGCGCGCTATGCCCAGGGCGGCTACAGCATGGATCTCGAAGAAAATGCTGCTGGCATACGCTGCGTGGCAGCGCCCGTGCGCGACATCAGTAACCGCATCATCGCCGCAATCAGCGTGACCGGCACGGCCCCCTATACCGACGAAGCACGCATGCGTGCGCTAATTCCGGTTGTGCAACTGGCGGCACGCCAGATCAGCGAAGCGCTGGGCAGCCACGTCTGAGCCAAATGGCGGCGCCTGGGCAGGCAAACCCTGTTCCTGTCCTGTTCCAGTGATCCCAAGGTACGTTCCTACGGTTTTTACCGTCATCTGGGCTGGGTGCATGACGGCGGCACCGATGAAGCCGGGGATCACATTCTGGTGCTGAAGCCCGCAGGCTGAGGCAGGCTGGCGCCCCGATGACGTGGGCGCTGCATTCAGGCTGTCTTTATGTACTCCCCGACCCAACGTCGTAGCAGATTGGCGTTCAATCCGTGGGCCAACGCGATCGAGGCAATCGACACATGCGACTGCAGACACTGTATCGCCAAGTCACTTTTGTATTCCGCCGTGTACCGCCGACGGCGTCTCGGGCCAGCCCCGATCTGTTCCGCAGAGTGCATACTGCTCCGCCGGCACAAGGTGGGTTCGCCGGACGGCTACTCTGGAGACACACGCCACCCGATGTTCGCTGCGATGGAGAATTCCGGTTCCCCAAAGACAAAACCCCTCTCTGCGTGTGCAGAGAGGGGTTCTGAGGATAAGAGCTTGACGATGACCTACTTTCACAGACGTCCGTCCACTATCATCGGCGCGAAGGCGTTTCACTGTCCTGTTCGGGATGGGAAGGAGTGGTACCACCTTGCTATGGTCGTCAAGCGTAACTGTTTGGCTGGGATGGGATTTAGCCATCCTGGCCCAATTCGGAAGAAACACACGGTGCGAGAGTATAACTCATCGCACACTTGAGGTTGTAATTTATTTCGTTGGCCTGGCTGCTGACGGAGCAGCCAGGTTTTGAGTTTTGAACGGCACTTGTCATACAGACGTTAGCAGGTTTATTAACCGCCATCGTTATAGGATCAAGCCGCACGGGCAATTAGTACTGGTTAGCTTAATGCATTACTGCACTTCCACACCCAGCCTATCAACGTCCTGGTCTCGAACGACCCTTCAGGGGGGTCAAGCCCCCGGGATACCTTATCTTCAGACGAGTTTCCCGCTTAGATGCTTTCAGCGGTTATCTCTTCCGTACTTAGCTACCCGGCAATGCCATTGGCATGACAACCGGTACACCAGAGGTACGTCCACTCCGGTCCTCTCGTACTAGGAGCAGGCTCCGTCAAGTATCCAACGCCCACGGCAGATAGGGACCAAACTGTCTCACGACGTTTTAAACCCAGCTCACGTACCACTTTAAATGGCGAACAGCCATACCCTTGGGACCGGCTACAGCCCCAGGATGTGATGAGCCGACATCGAGGTGCCAAACACCGCCGTCGATATGAACTCTTGGGCGGTATCAGCCTGTTATCCCCAGAGTACCTTTTATCCGTTGAGCGATGGCCCTTCCATTCAGAACCACCGGATCACTATGTCCTGCTTTCGCACCTGCTCGACTTGTCAGTCTCGCAGTTAAGCACGCTTATGCCATTGCACTATCAAGACGATTTCCGACCGTCTCTAGCGTACCTTCGAACTCCTCCGTTACACTTTGGGAGGAGACCGCCCCAGTCAAACTGCCCACCATGCACTGTCCCCGACCCGGATAACGGGCCAAGGTTAGAACCGCAAACAAACCAGGGTGGTATTTCAAGGTTGGCTCCGGCGAATCTGGCGACTCGCTTTCAACGCCTCCCACCTATCCTACACAGATTTGTTCACAGTCCAATGCAAAGCTACAGTAAAGGTTCATGGGGTCTTTCCGTCTAGCCGCGGGTAGATTGCATCATCACAACCACTTCAACTTCGCTGAGTCTCGGGATGAGACAGTGTGGCCATCGTTACGCCATTCGTGCAGGTCGGAACTTACCCGACAAGGAATTTCGCTACCTTAGGACCGTTATAGTTACGGCCGCCGTTTACCGGGGCTTCGATCAAGAGCTTGCACCCCATCACTTAACCTTCCGGCACCGGGCAGGCGTCACACCCTATACGTCCACTTTCGTGTTTGCAGAGTGCTGTGTTTTTAATAAACAGTCGCAGCCACCGATTCTCTGAGACCCCTTCACGCTTTGCACGCAGGTGCATCACGCTACAAGGGCATACCTTCTCCCGAAGTTACGGTATCAATTTGCCGAGTTCCTTATCCCGAGTTCTCTCAAGCGCCTTGGAATATTCATCCCGTCCACCTGTGTCGGTTTGCGGTACGGTCTCGTATAGCTGAAGCTTAGAGGCTTTTCTTGGAACCACTTCCAATCACTTCGTGAAACAAGTTTCACTCGATCCACACCCTTGAATTACGCGCCCGGATTTGCCTAAGCGCCTTCTTCGATGCAGAAACAGGGACTTCCAACACCCTGATGACCTTCCGCGATCCGTCCCCCCATCGCACTATACGACGGTACTGGAATATTAACCAGTTTCCCATCAGCTACGCATCTCTGCCTCGCCTTAGGGGCCGACTCACCCTGCGCCGATGAACGTTGCGCAGGAAACCTTGGACTTACGGCGAGGGGGCTTTTCACCCCCTTTATCGCTACTCATGTCAGCATTCGCACTTCTGATACCTCCAGCAGCCTTTACAAGCCACCTTCGCAGGCTTACAGAACGCTCTCCTACCGCGTATATCTAAGATATACACCCGCAGCTTCGGTTTATTGCTTAGCCCCGTTACATCTTCCGCGCAGGACGACTCGATCAGTGAGCTATTACGCTTTCTTTAAAGGGTGGCTGCTTCTAAGCCAACCTCCTGACTGTCTATGCCTTCCCACTTCGTTTCCCACTTAGCAATAATTCGGGACCTTAGCTGGCGGTCTGGGTTGTTTCCCTCTTGAGTCCGGACGTTAGCACCCGGTGCTCTGTCTCCCGCGCTGTACTTGCCGGTATTCGGAGTTTGCCATGGTTTGGTAAGTCGCCATGACCCCCTAGCCATAACAGTGCTCTACCCCCGGCAGTAATACGCGAGGCACTACCTAAATAGTTTTCGGAGAGAACCAGCTATTTCCAAGTTTGTTTAGCCTTTCACCCCTATCCACAGCTCATCCCCTAATTTTTCAACATTAGTGGGTTCGGTCCTCCAGTACCTGTTACGGTACCTTCAACCTGGCCATGGATAGATCACTTGGTTTCGGGTCTACACCCAGCGACTGAACGCCCTATTCGGACTCGCTTTCGCTACGCCTCCCCTATTCGGTTAAGCTTGCCACTGAATGTAAGTCGCTGACCCATTATACAAAAGGTACGCAGTCACCCCACAAGGAGGCTCCTACTGTTTGTATGCACACGGTTTCAGGATCTATTTCACTCCCCTTCCGGGGTTCTTTTCGCCTTTCCCTCACGGTACTGGTTCACTATCGGTCGATTACGAGTATTTAGCCTTGGAGGATGGTCCCCCCATCTTCAGACAGGATTTCACGTGTCCCGCCCTACTTGTCGTACGCTTAGTTCCACAGTATTGATTTCGTGTACAGGGCTATCACCTGCTACGGCTGGAGTTTCCAATCCATTCCACTATCATTACCGCTAAATCGTACAGGCTCTTCCGATTTCGCTCGCCGCTACTTTCGGAATCTCGGTTGATTTCTTTTCCTCGAGCTACTGAGATGTTTCAGTTCACCCGGTTCGCTTCTCTGCACCTATGTATTCAGTGCAGGATACTCCTTGCGGAGTGGGTTTCCCCATTCGGACATCTACGGATCAATGCTTGTTTGCCAGCTCCCCGTAGCTTTTCGCAGGCTACCACGTCCTTCATCGCCTGTAATCGCCAAGGCATCCACCATGTGCACTTAGTCGCTTGATCCTATAACCATGTCGGCTATAGGCTATGCTGTATGCGATTGTGCCGTTCATTCAAAGCAACTTCGATTTCTCGAAGTCTTGAGAATTGAACTTTTCGATTTTGCAATCACAACCCGTATCTAAAATTTCATCGCTTGCGCGATTCCATGTTAAACACTTCTCGTTGTGCTTCTTCCAAATTGTTAAAGAACAAAACAGCCGTCAGGTCTAAACCCAACGATCAACACACTCGCGTGCGCTCACCGTTGAACTCAAATCCGATAAGTTTGTTGTTTCCAGGGCAAACCAAGGTTTGGTGGAGGATGACGGGATCGAACCGACGACCCCCTGCTTGCAAAGCAGGTGCTCTCCCAGCTGAGCTAATCCCCCAATCCACAGCATCTTCATACTGCAAAACCGTTGGTGGGTCTGGTTGGATTCGAACCAACGACCCCCGCCTTATCAAGACGGTGCTCTAACCGACTGAGCTACAGACCCTAAACCTTAGAGTCTGTACCGGAGCAGAACCAGGAAGGTGACTTCCCATTCCTCTCCTGCTACCGACTCATCCTAAACAACAACCGATAAGCGTGGACGCTTTCGCTTCGTGTACATATGCTCTTAAAGGAGGTGATCCAGCCGCACCTTCCGATACGGCTACCTTGTTACGACTTCACCCCAGTCATGAATCCTACCGTGGTAATCGCCCTCCTTGCGGTTAGGCTAACTACTTCTGGTAGAACCCACTCCCATGGTGTGACGGGCGGTGTGTACAAGACCCGGGAACGTATTCACCGCGACATTCTGATCCGCGATTACTAGCGATTCCGACTTCATGTAGTCGAGTTGCAGACTACAATCCGGACTACGATCGGGTTTCTGAGATTAGCTCCACCTCGCGGTTTGGCAACCCTCTGTCCCGACCATTGTATGACGTGTGAAGCCCTACCCATAAGGGCCATGAGGACTTGACGTCATCCCCACCTTCCTCCGGTTTGTCACCGGCAGTCTCATTAGAGTGCCCTTTCGTAGCAACTAATGACAAGGGTTGCGCTCGTTGCGGGACTTAACCCAACATCTCACGACACGAGCTGACGACAGCCATGCAGCACCTGTGTTCCGGTTCTCTTGCGAGCACTCCCAAATCTCTTCGGGATTCCAGACATGTCAAGGGTAGGTAAGGTTTTTCGCGTTGCATCGAATTAATCCACATCATCCACCGCTTGTGCGGGTCCCCGTCAATTCCTTTGAGTTTTAATCTTGCGACCGTACTCCCCAGGCGGTCAACTTCACGCGTTAGCTGCGCTACTAAGGCCCGAAGGCCCCAACAGCTAGTTGACATCGTTTAGGGCGTGGACTACCAGGGTATCTAATCCTGTTTGCTCCCCACGCTTTCGTGCATGAGCGTCAGTGTTATCCCAGGGGGCTGCCTTCGCCATCGGTGTTCCTCCGCATATCTACGCATTTCACTGCTACACGCGGAATTCCACCCCCCTCTGACACACTCTAGCCCGGTAGTTAAAAATGCAGTTCCAAGGTTAAGCCCTGGGATTTCACATCTTTCTTTCCGAACCGCCTGCGCACGCTTTACGCCCAGTAATTCCGATTAACGCTTGCACCCTACGTATTACCGCGGCTGCTGGCACGTAGTTAGCCGGTGCTTATTCTTCAGGTACCGTCATCCACCCGAGGTATTATCCCGGGCGATTTCTTTCCTGACAAAAGTGCTTTACAACCCGAAGGCCTTCATCGCACACGCGGGATGGCTGGATCAGGGTTTCCCCCATTGTCCAAAATTCCCCACTGCTGCCTCCCGTAGGAGTCTGGGCCGTGTCTCAGTCCCAGTGTGGCTGGTCGTCCTCTCAAACCAGCTACGGATCGTCGCCTTGGTAGGCCTTTACCCCACCAACTAGCTAATCCGATATCGGCCACTCCAATAGTGCAAGGCCCGAAGGTCCCCTGCTTTCTCCCGTAGGACGTATGCGGTATTAGCCACTCTTTCGAGTAGTTATCCCCCGCTACTGGGCATGTTCCGATATATTACTCACCCGTTCGCCACTCGCCACCAAGGAGCAAGCTCCTCGTGCTGCCGTTCGACTTGCATGTGTAAAGCATCCCGCTAGCGTTCAATCTGAGCCAGGATCAAACTCTTCAGTTCAATCTCTGTTGTTTACATATACCTTCCCGTTTCCGGGACGGAAATATGTCGCTTTGCTTTCAAAGGAAGTGAGGTATAAAACCTTACTTCTTTCGTAGGCACTTGATAATTTTGGCATTCCCATTGCTGGGATCGCACACTCATTCCAAGCGCCCACACTTATCGGCTGTTAAGTTGTTAAAGAGCAGTTACTGCAAATTCGGTACTGAACTACTGAACTTCCTACTGCATCGCTTTCGCGTTTCGCTGATTTGCATCAGCAGAGAAACGAGATTATGAAGCAGTTTTTCAGGTTTGTCAACTCAGTTTCGTTTGCCACTTAGCGGCTATCCACTGAATCCCTACTTGAAAAACGCCGCCTGGGTAAACCCACCAGACCTCGTTTCCAGTTGCCTATCAGAACCGCCCCTTTCGGGTTAACCCTGAGTTACTAAGCAACCGAGTCAGAAACTATAACATGGGATTTTGAAGTTTGTCAACACTTACTGAACCGCTTCACTTCCCTGCCGAATTCGTTTCCTAGCGCCGCCTGGCCGTCCCTTAGGGATCAAACCGCTGCGCCTGAAAACAAACTCCGTTTCCGGCCCCGTTGAACTTTACTTCGCCCCTTTCGCTGGGAAAGGTTTGCTGTGCTGCTCAACAGAAAATGAAATATAGCACGCTTTTCATCGCCGTGTAAACTTTTCGAAGAAAATCTTTTTTTCCCAAAAAACCGCCCGACGGGCCGTCAGCCAGCCTGACGACGCCTTCCCTGGCGCCTTTCCGGGCCAGGGTGCCTCCTCGCCCTGGTGCCGCCCACGCCGGCAGCGGCGCGTCCCGCCCCCGGCCGCCCCAACGCCCGCCACGAGCCGCCATCTCCCTACTACCGAGACTCCGGAAAAAGGCCCGCCCGCAGCCCTATATACAGAGCGCCCTCTATCTATATATAGACACGGCTACAGCCCGCTCCGCTCAACGACCCTTCCTTTCCCTCCTGACAGCCGCCCCGGCGCCATCCATCACGCCAGGGTGCTGACAGGCAAAGAGGATAGAATGATTCCGACCTGTCGCTGGCGGTGCCGGCCATACCGGCGCCGCCGCCCCAAAAAAACACAGCTTATATGGCGCGGCGAGGAGACAAAATGCGGATACTGGTCGTCGAAGACAACAGTGACCTGGGCGAAGCCATTCAAAGCCGGCTGCGCCGTATCGGCCATACCGTCGAGTGGGTATGCAGCGGCGCGGATGCGCTGAGCTACCTGCAACACGAGGAATGGGATGGCATGCTGCTGGACATCATGCTGCCCGACTCAGACGGCTTTGCCATCATCAAGCAGCTGCGCCAACGACAGCAGCACATCCCCACCCTGGTCATGACGGCACGTGCCGAGATCGAGGACAAGGTAGGCATGCTGGACCTCGGCGCGGACGACTATCTGGTCAAGCCCTTCGACCTGCGAGAACTGGAAGCCCGCCTGCGCGTGCTGCTGCGGCGGCAGGACCATGCCCAGACAGGCAGCCTGACGGTGCTGGGCAACCTAGTGCTCGATAGCGCTGCCCGGCGCGTAACCGTGGACGGTGCGACGATAGACTTCGGGCGCCGTGAATTCTGCCTGCTGGAGATCCTGGTACAGAAACGCAGCCAGGTGGTCTCCAAGGAACGCCTGATGACCCAGCTTTTCAACTTCGATGAAGAAAGCAGCCCCAATGCCGTGGAGTTGCTGATTTCCCGCATCCGCCGCAAGCTGGGCAATGCCGCCATACGGATAGATACCATCCGCGGAACGGGCTACAGCGCCGTCCTGGTTGATGGCGCATGAAGCGCCAGCCGTATTCGATACAGCGCCGCCTGCTGCTCATGGCGCTGGGCATCCTGGCGCTGTGCTTCGCCGGGCTTTGCTGGCTTTCCCATCATTACGCCCAGCGCGCTGCGGATGCCGCCTACGACCGCCTGCTTGCCGCGTCCGCCTTGACCATCGCCAATGCCGTCCAGGCCGAAGATGGCCAACTGACCGTGGAACTGCCATATTCCGCCATGGCCATGCTGTCGGACCAGGAGCATATCTATTACGCCATCCATGGCGATGGCGGGCTGATTTCCGGCTATGCCGATCTCGGCGCGGCGCTGCCGCCGGCCCAATCGGAAAGACCGGTGTTCACCGTCATGGAATTCCTGGGCCAGCCGGTACGCATGGTCACGGCCGGCCGCCTGGTCACCGGCATGCATGGCCGCGGCTGGGTGACCATACGCGTTGCCGAGACCCTGGGCACGCGCCAGCAATTGAGCGACACCCTGTTTCAGCGCAGCGTGGTGCCCCTGATGGTGATCATGCTGGTGGCCGTTGCCCTGCTGGGCTTCGGCATGCGCCGCGCCTTCCGGCCGCTGGCCGCACTGGAACAGGAGCTGCGGCAGCGTTCGCCCGACAACCTGCAGGCCATTACCCAGGCCGTCCCTATAGAAATCGGCGGACTGGTGCATGCGCTCAATGATTTCATGCTGCGGCTCAAGGGCGCCATTGGCACGCTCAACAGCCTGGTCGCCGATGCGGCCCACCAGATCCGCACCCCGCTCGCCGCGCTCAAAATGCAAGCGGAACTGGCTCTCGAGGAAACCAGCCTGGAAGCCATACAACCGCGCGTGCAACGCATCCACGCCAACGCCGGCCACACCACGCAGCTCCTGAACCAGCTGCTGATGGATGCAACCATCTCGCACCGGCGGGACAGCGCCCTGTCCAGCGAACTGCGCGTGCGGGCCGTCGTGAAAGAAGTCATGCAACGCCTGAACCCGGATGACACCCCCCGCATCCGCTGGCATGTCACGCCCTCAGCCAGACGGGCGATCCTGCACGGCGACCATGTCAGCCTGCGTGAAATGCTGCGCAATGTGGTGGACAACGCCCTGGTCTATGGCGGCGAAGGCGAAGTCGAAATCCAGGTATTCAGCCGGCGCGAAGGCTATATCGTGTTCGATGTCTCCGATCGCGGCCCTGGCATCACGGATGCAGAAAAACCGCTGGTGTTGCAGCGTTTCGCGCGCGGCAGCACCAGCGGCGGCCGGATAGGTTCCGGGCTGGGCCTGTCCATCGTGCAATCCGTCGTCCGCACCCATGATGGCGAATTGCTGCTGCGCGACCGGCCTGGCGGCGGCCTGACGGTACGCATCGTCCTGCCCGCCAGGCTCGTCGCCCGCGAACACGGCCCGGCCAGCGTTCTGTCCGGCAGCCTGGGCGCGGTATTGCCATGCCTGTTGCTGGGCCTGGTGCTGGCCCTGCCTGCCGCCCCCACCCTGGCCAGCCCCGACATGCCGGCGGATACCAGCGCCACTCCATCCTTTGGTGCTGCCATGCCGGCGCCCCGGCATCCGCCCGGCAACACGGGCGACACCCCTGCCGCCATGGGCAACGATCGCCAGGGTTCCGATTTCACTATCCGCCTGACCCACTATCCCGCCCGCCAGGGCGATGGCAGCGCGGCCCAGGCCCGCCTGCGCGTGGCTGGACCGACCGACACGGAACTGTTCCAGTGGCTGGTACAGGATTTCCAGCAGCTCCACCCCCAGATTGCCGTCGATTATCTGGAAATCGACAGCATGGGCCTGTATCTGCGGGTGCTTGCCGGGCAGATGCCCCCGGTGGATGTACTGATCAGTTCCGCCGCAGACCTGCAACTGAAACTGGCCAATGATGGCTACGCCCGGGCCCACGAATCCATGTATACCCAGCGCGTGCCGGGTTGGGCGCGCTGGCGCAACGAGGTCTACGGTTTTACACAGGAACCGGTAGTCATTGCCTATTCCCGCTCCCGCTTCGCCCCCGGCCAGCGCCCGAAATCCCGCAATGAACTCTTGCGCCTGCTGGAAGCAGAAGGGCCGCGCCTGCGCCATCGCATCGGCACCTACGATATCCACATCAGCGGCGCTGGTTATCTGCTCGCGCTGTATGACGAACGCACCTCGGCAAACTTCTGGGGCATGGCCAACCAGTTGGGGCAGGCCGGCGTGCGCCTCTATGGCACGACCGCCGAACTGCTCGATGGCCTGGAAAGTGGCGAACTGGATATCGCCTATAACGTGCTGGGCCCGTATGCCCTCGGCCGTCAGCGTGCCGGTGCAGATATCGCCGTCGTGGTGCCGGAAGACTACATTACCGTGCTGACACGCAGCGCCCTGATCCACCGCGATGCGCCCTCCCCGGAAATCGCCGGCACCTTCATCGACTACCTGCTCTCGCCACGCGGCCAGCGCGCCGCCATGGAGCAGGCGGGCCTGCCTCCGCTGCTGCCGGACGACACCGGCCTGGAAGATCCGCTGCTCGGCGAGCTGAAACAAGGCCTGCTGCAACCCATCGTGCTTGGCCCGGCACTGCTGGTTGGCCTGGACCAGACGCGCCGGCGCCGCTTCCTGGACAACTGGACGCGTCTGGTCACAGATACGCCGGACTTGCAAACGCCGATGACAGGTCGGTGACAGCGTGCACAACCATAATAGTCTCCAGCCCCGGGCATAGCCGGGCATCCGGCGCGATAGACGCCAACATGAAAAATACATGAGGAGACAATATGAGACTGCATCCGACACACTCGGCCTCCCTGGTGCTTGCCGCTGCGCTTGGCGGCGGACTTGCCTTTGCCGCCCAGGCGGACGACCTGACCAGCAAGGCCGAAGCGGAAGGCATAGTCATCATTTATTCCACCACCGACACCAAGGCCGCCGCGCCACTGATCGCAGCCTTCGAGGCCAAGCACGGCAAGGTCAAGGTGGAATACCACGACATGAACAGCACGGAGCTCTATAACCGCTACATCAGCGAACAGGCGGCGGGCGGTGGCAGCGCCGACCTGCTGTGGAGCTCTTCCATGGATTCGGCCATGCGCCTAGCGACTCGCTACGCGGACAGCTATGAATCCCCTGAAATCCCCTCCCTGCCAGAATGGGCCGTCTGGAACAATGCGGCGTTCGGCACGACCTACGAGCCCATCGCCTTCATCTATAACACCCGCCTGATCAAGGAAGACGAAGTGCCGCGCACGCACGCGGCACTGGCCGAACTGGTGAAGAACCAGCCCGACCGCTTCCGCAACAAGGTCACGACCTACGACATCGAAAAATCAGCGGTCGGATACATGCTGGCGGCCCAGGACAACCTCCGCAACCCGGATTACCTGGACTTCATCAAGGGCGTGGGCGCAGCCAACCTGGTGCTGCAATCCTCCACCGGCACCATGATGGAACGCGTTTCCTCAGGCGAGAACCTGATCGGCTACAACCTGCTTGGTTCCTATGCCGAGACGCGCGCAGCCAATGATCCTTCCATCGGCATCGTCTATCCCGCCGACTACACCCCGGTACTGTCGCGCGTGGCCTTCGTCAGCAAGAAGGCTGCCAACCCCAACGCCGCCCGCCTGTTCCTGGACTTCATGCTGTCGGCCGAAGGCCAGGGCGTGCTCGCCAACCAGTCCAACCTGACCTCCATCCGTGAAGATGTCGAAGGCGACAATGACGTCAAGGGGCTGACCAGCCGCCTGACGGAAACGACCCTGGTACCCATCCCCGTCGACGAAAGCCTGCTGCAGTACCTGGAACAGAAAGAGCGGCTGGCCTTCATCCGCAGCTGGCGCAACGCCGCAGGCAAGTAAAGCGCTTCCTGCACCGCAGCCACGCATCCGTGGCTGCGTCCGCCCGGATGCCGGCCCGCATTTTCCAGGCTGACTGACGCGCAGCCAGCCTGCCGGCATCCCCACTCCTACTTTCGGGACCACCAGACTATGCAAGCCTTATATGCAAGGTTGCAGGCATGGCCGCGCCGTATCGTCGTACTGCTGACGGCGCTGGCGATCTACGTGCCGTTGAGCCTGATCATCATCCAGAGCTTCCTGTCCGAACCTTTTTTCTCCCCGGACAAATACTTCAGCCTGGAAGCCTTCCGTTTCATTTTTGACGACCCCGATTTCTATGATGCGCTGGTCAACGGCTTCATCATGGCATTCGGCCTGGCCGCCATCGCCATTCCCCTGGGCGGCATCCTGGCCTTCCTGATGGTGCGCACCGACCTGCCCGGCAGGACCTGGATCGAGCCGCTGATCCTGGTGCCCATCTTCGTCTCTCCCATGGTGCTGGGTTTCGGGTACATCGTCTCGGCCGGCCCGGTCGGATTTTTTTCCGTCTGGACGCAGAACCTGATCGGCTTCGTGCCCTGGAATATTTATTCCTTCACGAGCATCGTCATCATTGCGGGGCTGACCCACGTTCCGCACGCCTACCTCTATATCTCCGCTGCGCTGCGCAGCATAGGCTCGGATGTCGAGGAAGCCGCCCGCACCGCCGGTGCCAGCCCCCTGCAGGTCATGCGTGCCGTCAGCCTGCCCATGGTACGGCCCGCAATCCTGTACGCCATAGTCCTGCTGTTCTTCCTGGGCCTGGAAGTCTTCGGCCTGGTGCTGGTGCTGGGCGACCCGGAAGGGCATCTGGTGCTGGCAACTTATCTGTACAAGCTGACCAACAAGCTGGGCATTCCGTCCTATCACCTGATGGCTGCCGTGGCCGTGGTGCTGATCGCCATGACCATCCCCCTGGTGATGCTGCAACGCCGCCTGATGCGCTCGGCCAACCGCTTCGTTTCCATCAAGGGCAAGGCCACGCGCTCCCGCCCGCTGCCGCTGGGCCGCTGGCGCTGGGTGGCCGGCACCGTCGTGGCCATCTGGCTGGTCGTGACCATCATCGTGCCTATCGTCGGCGTCATGCTGCGCGCCTTCGTCTCCAACTGGGGCATAGGCATTTCGCTGCTGGACGTGCTGTCGCTGGACGCATTCCGTCAGGTCTTCGCGCAGGCCAGCCTGCTGCGCGCCATCGTCAACTCAGTCGCCATCGGCGTATTCGGCGGCGCACTGGCCGTCATCTGCTACCTGTTCATCGGCCTGGCCATGCACCGCAAGCCCGACAACGTGACGCGCTTCCTGGATTACAGCGTGCTGGTGCCGCGCGCCGTGCCGGGGCTGCTGGCCGGCCTGGCCTTCCTGTGGTGCTTCCTGTTCATCCCGATGTGGCTGAACCAGTCGCTGGAAGACGGCATATTGTCTGCGCTGCCGTTTGCCGGATGGCTGAGCGTCAACCTGGTCGAACCCATGCGGGCGCTGCGCAGCACCATCTTCAGCGTCTGGCTGGCCTATACCGTGGTCTGGCTGGCCTATGGCCTGCGCCTGATTTCGTCCACGCTGCTGCAGGTCGGTCCGGAACTGGAAGAAGCCGCCCGCAGCGCTGGCGCGCGGCCCGGACAGGTCACCCGCCACGTCACCGCGCCACTGGCGAAATTCGGCCTGATCAGCGCCTGGCTACTGATGTTCCTGATCTTTGAACGCGAGTACTCCACCGGCGTGTACCTGCTTACGCCGGGCACGGAAACCATCGGCTCCATGCTGGTCTCGCTGTGGGCCTCGGGTGCCATCGACATCGTCGCCGCCCTGTCCTTCATCAATATCGTCCTGGTCGTCATCGGCCTGGGCATTGCCTTACGCTTCGGAGTGAAACTGCGATGAGTGAACTGACCGTCGAAAACATCCACCTCGCCTACGATCGCAACCCCGTACTCAAGGGCGTGTCCATGTCGCTGGAACGCGGCGAAGTGGTATCGCTGCTGGGCGCCTCCGGCAGCGGCAAGACCACACTGCTGCGCGCCGTCGCCGGCCTGGAAGCCCCCAGCCAGGGCCGCATCACCATCGGCAGCACCGACATCTACGATTCCGCCCGGCGGATCGACGTCCCCGCCGAGGCCCGCAATCTCGGGCTGGTATTCCAGTCCTATGCGCTCTGGCCGCACAAGACCGTCGAACAGAACGTCGCCTATCCGCTGACGCTGCGCAAAGTGCCCAAGGCGGAACTCAAGCAGAAAGTACAGGCGATTCTCGACCAGCTTGGCCTGGGTGCCCTGGGCAGCCGCTATCCCAGCCAGCTTTCCGGTGGCCAGCAACAGCGCGTCGCCATTGCCCGTGCCCTGGTCTACAACCCGCCGGTCATCCTGCTGGACGAACCGCTGTCCAACCTGGATGCCAAGTTGCGCGAAGAGGCACGGGTCTTCCTGCGCGAACTGATCGTAGGCCTGGGCCTGTCGGCCCTGATGGTCACGCACGACCAGAGCGAAGCCATGGCGATTTCCGACCGCATTTTGCTGCTCAATGGCGGCGCCATCGAGCAGCAAGGTACGCCCCAGGATATCTATAGCCGCCCCCAGAGCCTGTATGCGGCAGAGTTCATGGGCAGCAACAACCGCCTGCAGGGCAAGGCCGGCCGCGTGGAGAACGGCCGCGTGGAAGTGCTGGGCGACGGCTGGCGCTTCTGGGGTAGCGCAGTGGGCGAACTGCAACCCGGCCAGGCGGTCGTCGTGGTCGCCCGGGTGGAAAGCCTGAAGGTCGGGGCCGGCGACGAAGCCGCCGGAGACTTCAACCTGCCGCTGAGCACCAGCATGTACCTGGGCGATCGCTGGGAATATGTGTTCCGTCTGGGCGATGCCAGCGCGCAAACCGTCCCCTTGCGCGCCTTCGGACGCGAGCCCCTGGCAGCCGGACACCATCCGGTCCGGATAGACCCTCAACAGGCCTGGGTCTACCCCGCTGCCTGAACCTCCCTGCCCCGGCGCGCTGCAATGGCGCGCCGGGCTTTGCCGACATGCGCCGGGCGTGGCAGTTTCTCCAGATCCCCACCCCGGTGCACAGAGTGCACCTGCCGCCAACTTTTTTTGGGCGGTGCAGGGGCCATTCCTACAATCGGTTCAGATAAACCAGAGGCAGGCCCACCTGCCTCTGGATCAATAACGACGGAAACCGGCGTGACGGCCACAGCCCTTCGCGCAAGCGGTGCGAAAACCGCGCCGCAGCGCAAGGCGACTTGTCCGGCCAGGCCGGGCCAGGGACAGGCAGCCCTGTTCCAAGTCGGCCCCTGAATACTAGGCCTCCGGCCACGTGCCAGCGGTCCAGCCATGAAATCTGGAGATTCCATGAGTACCAGCATCGTCAAGCTCAAATGCCTGTCGCATACTCCCTTGCGTGGCCTCAATGACCCGGCGCCCGGCGTTGTCGCCGAAGTCGATGCCGTCATTGCCGCCGCGCGCGCCGACGTCGAGGCCTTCGACCCAGAGCTGATCGTGGTCTTCGCCCCGGATCACTACAACGGGCTGTTCTATGACCTGATGCCGCCCTTTGTGATTGCCACGGCAGCGGAATCCGTGGCCGACTACAAGACACTGCCCGGCCCGCTGTCGATTCCCGACGATCTGGCGCTGGACCTGGTGCGCCACGTCCTCGACAGCGATATCGACATCGCCATGTCGCATCGCCTGCAGGTGGATCACGGCTGCACCCAGATTCTCGAGGAAATGACGGGCAGCCTGACGCGCTATCCGGTGATTCCCATCATCATCAACTCCGTTGCACCGCCCTTCGGCCCCTACCGCCGCGTACGCCTGCTGGGCGAAGCCGTGGGCCGTTTCATCGCCGGGCTGGGCAAACGCGTGCTGATCCTCGGCTCCGGCGGGCTATCGCATGAACCGCCGGTGCCGGTGTTTTCCGGCGCCAAGCCCGAGATTGCCGAGTTCCTGATCGCAGGCCGCAACCCCACACCGGAAGCCCGCGCGGCACGCCAGGCCCGTACCATCGCCACCGGACAGATTTTCGGTACGCCAGACTGCGACCTCACCCCGCTGAACGAAGAATGGGACCAGGCTTTCATGGAATTGTTGATCGGCAAGGACCTGAGCAAGGTCGACGATTTTGAAATCGAAACGATCTCCAGGGCGGCGGGACGCTCCACCCACGAAGTCCGCACCTGGGTTGCCGCCTTCGCCGCCATGTCCGCCGCTGGCGCTTATGAAGGCAGGCGCGACTACTACCGACCCGTGAACGAATGGATTGCGGGCTATGGCGTCGTCAGTGCCGAACCGGCCAGCCCGGTGCCGGCCGCAGGCTGACCATGGCGCACGCCCCCAACCGGACACCCGTCTGACTTTTGCAGGATAAGCAGGAAATGACACAGAGTTCCCACGTTCCCACGCTCGACACTACCGCTGCCGCCCATGCCCTGCGCCTGGCGGAGGAACAGCGCCAGGCCATCGCGCCGCTACGCGACCGGCTGCAGGACGCCAGCCCCGAGACAGCCTACGCTATCCAGGAAGCCAATACCCGCCAGGCCCTGGCCCAGGGCCGCCGCCTGGTCGGCCGCAAGATCGGCCTGACCTCATTGGCTGTCCAGGCTCAGCTGGGCGTAGATCAGCCCGACTTCGGCATGTTGTTCGACGACATGGCCATAGGCGACGGCGGCAGCATTGCCCCCGGCCGGCTGATCCAGCCCAAGGCTGAAGCAGAAGTCGCGCTGGTACTCGGGCGCGACCTGAACCACGAACACCATACCTACGCCGACCTGATCGGCGCGACCGAATACTGCCTGCCGGCCATCGAAGTCGTGGATAGCCGGATCGCGGACTGGAATATCCGCTTCATCGACACGGTTGCCGACAACGCTTCCAGCGGCCTGTTCGTCCTGGGCAGCCGCCCCGTCCGGCTGCGCGACATCGACCTGAGCGACTGCGCCATGGAAATGCAATGCGATGGCGCTCCTGTCTCGCGCGGCAATGGCCGCGCCTGCCTGGGCAACCCGCTCAATGCCGCCGTCTGGCTGGCCGACACCATGGTGCGTTGCGGCCGCCCCCTGCAGGCTGGCGACATCGTGCTGACCGGTGCCCTCGGCCCCATGGCCGTTGCCAGCAGCGGACAGCATTTCAGCGTACATATCGCTGGCATGGGCCATGTGTCCGTGCGCTTCGAGTAACCCCCTACGCCCCCAACACAGGCCCGCCCCAAGATAAGGAATATCCATGACGGCAACGACCTTCATCCATACCGAAGCGAGCACCAGCCGCTTCGCCCGCATCAAGGAACAGGATCTCGATCTGCAAGTGCACTACAACGACACCGGCGGCGACGGCCCCGTGGTTGTCATGCTGCACGGTTCCGGGCCTGGCGCCAGCGGCTGGGCAAACTTCAACCGCAACGTCCAGCCACTGGCCGACGCAGGCTTGCGCGTCATCCTGCTGGATTGCCCGGGCTGGAGCAAAAGCGATCCCATTGTTTGCACCGGTTCGCGTTCCGACCTGAACGCCCGCGCGCTCAAGGGCCTGCTGGACGCGCTGGGCATCGAACGCGCCCACCTGATCGGTAACTCCATGGGCGGCCACAGCACGGTGGCGTTTGCGCTGTCCAATCCGACGCGCATCGGCAAGCTCGTCCTGATGGGCGGCGGCACCGGCGGCCCCAGCCAATTCGTGCCCATGCCAGCCGAAGGTATCAAACTGCTGCAAGCGCTTTACCGTGAACCGACGATCGAATACCTGCGCCGCATGATGCAGGTATTCGTCTTCGACACCAGCCACCTGACCGAAGAACTGTTCCAGGCCCGCCTGGACAATATGCTGTCGCGCCGCGACCACCTGGAAAACTTCGTCAGCAGCCTGGAAGCCAACCCGCGCCAGTTCCCTGACTTCGGGCCGCGCCTGGGGGAAATCAAGGCGCCGGCCTTGATCATCTGGGGCCGTGACGACCGCTTCGTGCCCATGGATATCGGCCTGCGGCTGCTGTGGGGCATGGCCAATGCCGAGTTGCATATATTCAGCCGCTGCGGCCACTGGGCCCAATGGGAACACGCCGAAAAATTCAACCGCATGGTGCTGGATTTCTTTACCAAGGACTGAGGGCTTGCCGGCCGCGTCTGCCCATGCCCGCACCTGTTGTCTGCCGTGCGCAGGCAGCCGGCGCGTTGCCAGGCCGGCCGCCTATTCGGCCAGAACCGGCGTTGCCGCCTCACGCCCCGACGGCCAGGCAGCCGACGCAACATCCTGCATGGAGAGGCAGGAGGCGCCATGGCCATGCAGCTGCGCTTCGATTTCCGCCACGGCAACACGCAAGGCCGGCAGCAAGCGTTGCTCCGCCTCGCGGGTCGTCATGGCCTTTTTGGTGAAAATGATGTTGATGCAGCCCAGCACACGCTGGCCGTGTCGCACAGGCAGGGCGATCGCGCTCATGCGCGCCTGTTCATGCCAATCGCCATCATTGGAGCCGAAGCCCTGTTCACGGGTTTTCTGCAACAGCGCCGCCACCAGTTGCGGGTCCCGCGCCATGCGCGCCTGCGCATCGCTGCCCTGTTGCAACAAACGCAGGATTTCATCGCGTTCCGGTGCCGCACAGGCGCTCAGGTAGGCACGCCCGGCAGCGGTAAACAGGATAGGCAGGCGCCGGCGTATCATCGCCCGATGAAACGACAGCGGGCTGAAGCGGTGCGTGGTTTCACGCACCACCATGCTGTCGCCATCCAGGGTAGAAAGGTCGGAAGGCCAGACCGCCTTCTGCAGCAGGCGCCCCAGCGCCTGCCCCGCCACTTCGGATACCCAGTCCTCATCGGTGAAGCCGTCGCTCAGCTGCCGCACCTTCTGGTTCAGGCTGTAGTGCTCGTCCGATGAGTTGCGGCGCACGTAGCCTTCGTTCTGCAAGGTTTCCAGCATGCGCCGCACAGTCGTCCGGTGCAGGCCGGTCGCCGCACTGATTTCCGTGATCGACGCCCGCCCACCGGCCGCCTGGTTCAGGCTGCGCAGGATCTCCAGCCCTCGGCGCAAGCTTTCCACTGGCCGGTAGCAGGACGTCTCCCCGGGTTCGTCCCAATCCCCCCGCAAGGGGCTGTCCGATACCCAGGGCGCCGATACCCTCAAGGCGTGTATCTGAGCCATCCGTATTCTCCCAAAGGCAGCGGATCAAGCTCCCGCTCGATGTCGTGCACGCATTCATGCAAGGCGTCCAGATAACGCTCGGCCGCCTTTGCCGGCGTCATCGCACTCCTGAAAAACATGATATTGATCGCGCCCAGCACGCGGTTGCGCCAGCACACCGGGTAGGCGATGGCGCTGATATTCGGCTCGGTGCCGCCGGACGATTCCGCATAGCCGCGTTCACGCGCCGCCAGCCGGCGCTGCAGCATGTCATGGCGCACGTCTTCCTTGGAAAAGCCATCGTGCTTCATGATGCTGGCGAGATCCAGTATCTGCTCCAGGCTTTCATCAGCCACCTCGCTCAGAATGGCAATGCCCAGCGCAGAGCGCAGCAACGGCCGTGTCTTGCCCACCATGGCGCGATTGACCGACATCGGACTGAAACGGTGCGTAGACTCGCGGATTTCCAGATAGCCCGAGGAAAAGGTTGCGAAATCGCTGGGCCACTGCACCTGCGACAGCAGGCGCCCCAGGTAAGGGCCGATAACCTGCACGACCCAATCCTCGTCCTTGACGCTGTCGGCGAAACGACGGAACCGGGTGGTCAGGAAGTAGCGCCCGTCCCCCGGACGAAGATACACATAGCCGGCCTGTTCCAGCGTGAACAGCAAACGGTAGACCGTCGCCCGATGGATGCCTGTGTACTTCGCCAGCTCTCCAGGGTTGGCCCAGCCCAGATCACTCAATGCGCCAATCAGTTCCAGGCCGCGTTCCAGGGCCCTTACCCTGGGATAGATATCAGTTTCCGGCACAATCTTCTCCTCAATCAGGAGGATACAGCGCCAGCAATTCCGCACTGGGTTTGATGTAGTGCCAGCGCCGGCCGGCATGCAGGCCGGTCAGCCGGTGCAGCCTGGCCAGCATCTCCGCGTAGGCCAGCGGCGCGCCAACGCCGTCGAGTACGCTGACGCCGTCGATCTCGTGCACACCATTGGCCGCCAGCACCTCCGCCACCAGGCCTTCGGCCGGCACGATGATATCTGCGCCCGCCTCGATGGCGCGCCGCGCCGTGGCGCTGAAGGCGGCAATGTAATCGCCGGGTTGCAGGAAGACCTGCTCAATGGCGCGTTCGGGCAATTGCGGTTCGATCACGTAGATGCCGCTGATGCGCGCCTCCAGGCGGTGGCGCTGCATGGCATTTTGCAGGAACCAGCGGTTTTCCTCGTTCAAGGTCACCAGCCCGATCTGCTGCGCCATGGAACAGGAAATCAGCACCGTGCTTTCCGGCATGGATATCACCGGAATATCCACCAGCGAACGGCATTCCCTCAACAAGGGTTCGGTATAGGTGCCGATCACGAAAGCGTCATAGCCTTCGCGCTCGGCACGGTGCACGTTGTGCAGCAACTGACGGCTCATGGCCTTGTGATAGGCGTATGGAACCTTCATCACTTCGCTGGGCGACTTGCCATGCCACATGGATTCCGGCACGCCATGCAGGATGATTTCCGTGCCGGGGCTGGCGATGCGTGCATAGTGGCTTGCCAGCGATTGCCGGTACACCGGGTAGTTGTCCAGGTCCACGCTGGACTGATGCCAAATCTTCATTCCCGCCCCTCCTTCAGACCATGTAATAGCCGCCGTTGACATCCAGCGTGCTGCCCGTCACGTATGCCGCCAACGGCCCGACCAGGTAGGTGACAGCCGCCGCTACCTCGTCCGGCTGGCCGACCCGTGAAAGCGGCACCAGACCGACCGCACCGGCATCGTCCTTGCGGTCCAGGCGGGAGCGCAGCATGGGTGTATCGACCAGGCCTGGCGCCACCACGTTCGCGGTAATGTTGAGCGGCGCCATTTCGCGCGCCAGCGCCTTGGTGAAGGCGATCACCGCCGCCTTGCTGGCGACATAGGCGGTACAGGATCGGTAGCCGCCCAATTGCGCTGCAGACGAAGCGAAGTTGATGATGCGGCCATGCGCCATGCCCGCGTCGGCCTGCATCACAAACGCACGGCAGACCGCATAGGTGCCAAAAGCATTGACGGCAAAGACCTTCTCCCACAGTTCCGGCGTGGTGCTGCGCACGTCGATCAGCGCGCCATCCTCGCCCACGGGCGAGATCGCGGCCGTATTCACCAGCACCGACACTTTCACGCCTTCGCTGCGCAGGCGGCCGAATAGCTGCTCGACCGACGCCATACTGCTGATATCCACTGCGGCAGTCCGATGCCCCTGGCCCGGCAAGGCCTCGGCCAGCGCCTGCAACGGCGCCGCGTCCAGGTCAGCCAGCACCACCTGCAGGCCCTGCTCTGCCAGGGCGCGGCATACCGACTGGCCGATACCGCCCGCTGCGCCCGTGACCAGCGCGATTCGATTTTCACTCATGTCCTGCTCCTCAGCCACCGCTCAACACGCCGGGCAGCCACATCGTGATGACGGGGAACACCGTCAGCAGAATGACGCGCACCAGGTCCGCCATCAGGAAAGGCGTTACGCCCCGGAAGATCGTCGACAACGGCAGGCGGTCACCTACCACACTGCGCATGACGAAAACATTCATACCCAGCGGCGGCGTAATCATGCCAATTTCCACCAGAGACAAGGTCACCACGCCCCACCAGATCAGGTCATAGTCCATGCCCACGATCAGGGGCACCACCAGCGGCGTCGTCACCAGCACGGCAGCCAGCGTATCGAACACCGTCCCCAGCAGCAGGTAAAACAGCACCAGCCCGAGCAGGATCAGCCAATGCGGCATGGTATTGATATCCACCAGGCTAAGTACCAGCTGGGTGATATCGGTGAAGCTCATGAAGCTGGCGAAGATGTTGGCACCGATGAAAATCACGTAGATCGCGCCGGCATTGATGCCGGTATCAATCAACGATGCCTTGAACTTATCCAGCGTGAAGCCCTTGGTGCCGACAGCAAAGACAAAGGACAGCAAAGCGCCAACGGACGCGGCCTCCTGCGTGGTGAACATGCCGCCGTACAGGCCGCCCAGCACCAATGCGAACAGCAACACTGGACGCCAGGCCTTGACCATCGCCGCTCGCGCGACTTTCCAGTCGAACTCTTCGACGTCCGGCGCCAGGCTGGGCTTGAGCCGAACCGAGATGAAAATGGCCAGCACATACATCGTCAGGGCCAGCAGTCCGGGAATCAGCGCGGCCTGGAAGGCAACCTGGATGGATTGCTCCACCACCACGCAATAGACAATCAGCACCACCGAAGGCGGAATCAGCGCCCCCAGCGTACCGCCCGCCGCAATGCACCCGGCCGCCAGGCTGTGCGCATAGTTGCGGCGCTCCATTTCCACAAAGGCCACCTTGCCGAAAGTAGCCGTGGTCGCGATGGAAGAACCGCAGATCGCCCCGAAGCCGCCGCACCCCAGTACCGACGCCATCGCCAGCCCGCCACGACGCGAGCCCAGCAAGGCCGTGCCGGAATTGAAGATATCGCCGGACAGGCCCGCCCAGGTAGCGAAATTGCCCATCAGCAGAAACAGCGGAATGGCGGCCATATCCATGCTGGTCAGGGCACGGCCGACTTCGTTCTGCGACACCACCAGCGCCTGCTCGCCCCCGAGTGTGAGCGCAAGACTGGCAACGCCGACGATCGCCAGCGACACGCCGATGGGAATCTGCGCCGCAATCAACAGGTACAGCACCAGAAATGCCATGCTGGCCTGCATGCCGGGGCTGCTGTCCTCGTTGATGAACAGGACGGTCAGGACAGCGCAGGCGGCAATGGTGCCTGCCGTGACCAGCGCGCCGCGCCAGAAACCCGGCTGCGCATAGGTGCGATCGCGCAACACCGCGTACCAGCGCTGCAGCGCCTGGATCAGTACCGTCAGCGCGGCCAGCGACATCAGCGCGCCAGCCACCGCCCACCAGCCGGCGGTCTGCCAGCCGACCACCATCGTTTTCTCACCATACTCGTGCGCATCCAGCGCCCGGAACAGCAGCACGATGGCCAGCCAGCCGAATACCGCGACTTCCACCAGTTCACACAGCAGGCGCACCGCCGTCTGGTTGCTGCCGGCCAGCGCCTTCATCACATCCATGCGGATGTTCAGGTGACGCACGAACACCAACCCGGAAAAACCGGCCACGATAATGGCCATAAACAGCCCATTCAGTTCGAACAGGCCTCGCACGGTGTAGGGCGTGAAAGCACGCAGAATGATGTCAACCAGCGTGCCGGCAGACACGACCAGCAACAGCGTCAGCGCGGCCCAGGCCATGAACTTGCAGAGCTGGTCCTGCCAGTCAGCCTTGGCGGGCGCGCCCGCGATATTGGCCGAACCCATGCTTATTGCGCTCCACGTTGCGATTCCAGGGCCTCGGTGTAGACCGCCCAGACACGCTCGCCCTGCGGGACGCTGCCCACCCATTTCTCAATCACCGGTTGCACCGCTGCCGACCAGCGTTCGACATCAGCTTCGCCGGGCGTCACGATGGTGTGCGCCGGATTCTGCTGCAGCAACTGCTTCAGGCGTTCGTTTTCACCGCCCAGGCCTTCGGACCAGCGATCGACGAAATTGGCACCGCCATGTTTTTCCAGGGCCGCCTTGGCTTCCGGCGCCAGGCGATCATAGGCGCGCTTGTTGATCACCAGGAACACCGTGCTGGAACCCATGGGTACGTCAATGTGATACGGCACGAAATCCAGAACCTGCCAGGTATAGACGGCATTCCAGTCGTTCAGGCTGCCACTGAGCGTCTTCTTCGACAAATTTTCAGCCGTCTGCGGCACAGGCAGGCCGACCGGGATAATGCCCAGCGCTTCAACCGATGCGCTCGCCAGCGGGCCGGCGGCGCGGATACGCTGCCCCTTGAAGTCGTCCAGGGAATTGATCTCACTCACGCCATGCGCGGTCAGGATGCCCGACGAAACCAGTGCGAACACCTTCACATCGTCGAAGCCATCCATCAGGCCTTCTTCGTACAGGCGCCACACGCCGGTCGAAGCCTCGCGCAGCGTGCGGGCCTGGAACGGAATCTCCGGAATATCCGCCACCTTGAAACGCCCCGGCGTATAGCCCGTCACGCCCCAGCCCATATCCACCAGCCCGCGGCGCACGGCATCGAACGTATCCTCGGCCTTGACCAGCGAGCCGCCCGAATACAGCTGGATTTTCAGCGTGCCCTGCGCATCGTCCTGGATATCCTTGATCAACGGCTCGAACATGCCCTTGGTCAGGTAGGCCGTGGGCCCGGCGAAATTGGCGAACTTCAGCGTCGTCGGCTTGGCCTGGGCCAGTACCGCCGTGCCGCACGCCATGGACAGGGAACAGAAGGCTGCCATGAGGATTCGTTTCATCTTTATCTCCGTATTTTGATTGGTGGCCATGCCGGGCCTGCTTGCGCTGCTCAGGCCCATGGCCGGTCCGCTGCCGCGCCATTCACCGGGTCCGATCACTTGCAGGTAGATCAGTCTGTCCGACAGGTTCCGGCGATTACACACACTCGCCATCGGCAGGGCAATCGAAATCCTCGATGCGTTCACCTGGTAAACACATCCCTGGGACTAACCCGTATGCCTGAGTCACTTAATGGGCCATTTCTTATTCACCAGATGAACACAAGCCCCTGCTTGCATACCGAAATGCTGAATGAACCTGCTGGGCAGACAACCACCTGCCGTCCGACCCAGGCGGGCAGCAGCATATGGAAAGACCGGGCGCTCCCGGCAACAGGGGTGAATGGCAACGGCAAGGCGTTGCGTCGGAGAACCGGCCCCGCAGCAGGGCCGGGCCAGGCTAGGCGGCGGACTGGACTTCCCGCGCCAGCCAGGGCGCGATGCTGGCGAGCAAGGCTTCGGGCTTCTCCCGGTGCGGAATATGGCCGCAATCCTCCAGCACCTGGAAGCTCACCGGGCCTCGGACACTATCGGCGATGCGCTGCGGTTGCGCCAGCGACCCATATTCGTCGCGGTCTCCATGCAGCACCAGTGCCGGGCATTGCACCTGCGCCAGCTCAGTGCCCATATTCCAGCTCGCAAAGCCGGGAGACGTCCAGGTATCCGCCCAGGAATCCAGCACCCAGCGGGCCTGTTGGCCATGGTATTTCTCCAGGCGCGCGAACTGGGCCGGGTCATCGAACATACTGCGGGCTTCCACGATACCCGCCACGATACGATCATCCACATAGGCCTGCGCCGCAATCGTCACCAATCCGAGGCAGTGCGCATGCTGCGCCGCGCTGGCGATGCCCATGCAGCCGCCGATGCTATGGCCCAGCGCAATGAAGGATTCCGCCTGCAATTGCGCCAGGACCTGCGGCAGGAACGTGCTGGCCTCATCCTGCACGTAATCCATCGACAAGCACCCCGGATGTGAGGCGGACTGGCCAAACCCCAACCGGTCATAGGCAATCACGCGCCGCCCCGTCGCCGCTGCCAGCCGTTCCGGAAAATCACGCCAGAGGGCAATGCAGCCCAGCGAATCATGCAGCATGACGATGGGTGCCAGGCCCGCCGCTGCCTGCTGCGGCCGCCATTGCCTGGCGGCCAGCTGGCCTTGCGGGGTCTCTATGCGCTCATCGGAAACAATCGTGGCGGACATGCATGCTCCATGAAAACAGCCGAGGCTGGCGCCCGGGCCCGAAGTCAGAAAGCGTAAACCATGACGCTACGTAAACTTGAAGCGCCTGCGCGCCGGATCGGCTCGGGATTTACCCTTGCTCCGCTCACCCGCCCGCGCCGGCGTGCTGCCAGCCCTTCCGTGGCTCCTGCCTACGCTTCCAACTCGAACGGGCCATCCGCCCCCGGCCATCGCTGACCGGCGACACCGCCAGAAAACCTGTGGCCCTGAAGAACCTTGGACATGCCAAGGTTCTTCAGGGCCACAGGGTATGGCTCGGAAAGGCTGCTTAGACGTTGAACAGCGATTGTGACTGCAAGTCATTGAATGAACAGTTAACCATGCTGCTCCATTAAAAAACATACTCATGTTTGTACTCAAGAAACTCAGCATTGAGTATGTTCAACCGTGATCTGGCGCCGTTGCGCCGGCTCGGATTCAGCTTTCCAGGCGCCGGCGACAGGCATCAATGGTGGATTTGATCTGTTGCGCCAGCATCTGCCTGATCGGCGCACGCTCCAACCGCTCACCCAATGAGCTTGCCTGCAGCAACATCCGTTCGATGACCTCTTCCGCCCGTTTCCTTGGGACGCCACCTTCCTCCGCCAGACGCAATAAATGCCGGCGTTCGATGGCAGCACCTTCGCCGCAAACGTCCAGGTGATGCTGGCCCATCGGGCCTTCGCTGAAGGTCAGGTCGAATGCCGGAGCCAGACGCCAGCGCCGGTCAGGCCCGAGACGCCACGCGAAATTCTTGGGATGGTCGTCACGGTTGTGGAAAAGCACATTGAAGACGGCTCGTGCGTAGGCTTTCTCCACTTCGCGCTCGTCGCGCGTCAGGAAACGGGTAGCCCGCAGGAAGGCGGTGTAGTCGGTGGCACCGGGCAGGCGAAAATCCACTTGCAACAATCCAGCCAGACTGTGCACCGGGACGCGTTGCCCTCCCTCCCGGTCGAAGCGCGCGACGCCGAAGGCGGCCAGCTCGGGGCCAAGGTCGAACCAACGACTTTCGGGCACATCCAGTCCGCAATCCCGAGCCAACTCGGCATAGAGCTGCTCGATGACGCAAACCTCCTTGTGTTCGTTCTGCGCCGGGAACTTGACCAGCCAGGGGCTGCCGGGCGCATCCGGACGGGTGCTCACTTGCCCGGTCGTTGCGTCGTACTGCACCAAGGCCTTGGGCCTGGCCCCTTGCGGTGAGCCGCCGGTGAGCGCGAGCTCGCGCAGGGCTGCCCCCGCCTCGCCCGCGAGCGCGAGACGGCTTTGCTCGGCCAGCGCCAGCAAGGACCAGTCGGGCTCGTGGGCGCCGGCGTCGCTTGCCGGAACGAAGCGTAACGCGCCCATGGCGCGCTCACCAATGAAGGCCAGCCGGTCGAGCGGCCCGGGATGGCGCAAGCCGTGTTGACGGAACAGGCGATCCATCAGCAGCAAACCCCAGCCGTCAGGCAGACTGTCGGCGATCAGGCCCGGAAGGCGATGCAAATGGGTCGGAAAACCACCGTAGGCATCCGCACGCAGCTTGAGGTGCAAGGGCGACAGTTCCAAGCCCTGAGACAGAGCTTCGGGAGAATATTCGAAGAGCAGGGATTGACCATCATCGGCCAGGCGTCCCAACGGCCAGTCTTCTCCCCAGCCGCAATAATGCACGGTAAGCAGCTTCATGATGCTCTCTTACGCGGCGCACGCTGGCGGCGGCTCACAAGGTCCACCTGCTCCATCTGGGCGATGGATTGCCGTTTGAGCACGAAGAGATCGTCCAGCGCCTCCAGCAAGCCAAGTGCCTGCGCGACACGGACCAGCGTTTCCAGTGAGCACTGACCGTCGCTTTCGAGTTTGCGCAACGCCCCCAAGGACAGTCCTGCCATTTGCGCCAGTTCACGCTGCGTAAGCGATTGGGCAAGCCGCTGCTCGCGCAGACGAACACCCAGCGCATGCAGGATCTCAGCGGGAGTCGAGAGATTAAAAGTCATTTTTATGACCCTTAACGCGGAAAAAATTGCGTAAGTGCCATTGTAGTGGACTTTACTTATTCTTGAAAGCAGATGGCTGCGATAGCTGCCGCGAGCGATCATGCGGTGACCATCGTAACGCTACGATAACGTAGCGTTACGATGTTACGGTGCAGGCTCCTGTCCAGCCGCCGGCGCCTCCAGCAGTACGGAAGGCTCCACCCCCAGCGCCTCGGCCAGCTTGAAGATGTTGAGCAGCGCGATGTTGCGCTGGCCGCGCTCAACCCCACCCAAATAGCTACGGGCTAAGCCACTCTCCAGTGCCAGGCGTTCTTGCGACCACCCTCTGGTCTTTCTGATTTCTATCAGCTTCAAGCCGAAGCGTAGTCGGGGATCAAGGGCCATATCTCTCTCTTTTCAAAAAGAAAGAATCTATGAGTGCCCGCCATATAAGACCACGCTCTATATGGGCACGCGCTATGAGTGACAAATCAGTCTTTCACCCACTAAAATGGCCTCTATGAGTAACAAAATTGAGGTGATGGCCTATGGCAAGCGTCTGGAAGACTGCTGGGATGGGAGCGGCTGCGGGGCTGGCTGTTCCGGTGGCTGGGCTTTCAGGGCTCGCTGCCGCTGGTTTTGCACTGATTCTTGTACTGGCGATGTTCGGCGTGGGGCCTGCGCGCCTGTCACAGACATCGCTTTGGGGACTGTTGACCAGTGAGCTGATGCTCTATCTGCTGATTTCGCTGGCGATCTTCATGCTGTCCTTCCGCTTTCTGGCGCGCTTGCAGGCCCGCTGTCAGGCACTTGTAGCCAAGCTCAACGCTCAGCAGGGGCTGTCATTCGATGCTGGACATCTCTTGGGCTACCCCGCGCCGGCCTTTCTGGTGTTTGACCGGCAGCATCGCAAACTGGCTGTCTGCTCAATCGTGGATGAAGCCTGGCGTATCCACGACTTCTCCTGGCTGCTTGGGTGGCGGATGACCTGGCGCGAGGTCGAGAGCATGGAGATGAACGGCGGTAGCCGTCAGGTCAACGCCAGTGGCATGAGCGTGCCGACCTTCGAGCGCACGGTGCGCGCCAAGGACTTCGCCATCGAGCTGCAAACCGCCGACCCGCAACGACCGCTGCTCAGTTTTCCCATGAGCCGTCGGGCGGCGGAAACCTGGTGTGCCCGGCTCAATGCCCTCTTCAACGGATAACCTCGCGAGGAACTGCGATGAAACACTACCGGAGCTTGCTGCTTCTGCCTTTTGTATTGACAGGTTGTGCCACAACCGACATGCAGGCGGCGCTGGATTCCCTGAACGGACTGGGACACTCCATTGGAACCAGTCTGTCGCAAGCGGCTACGCCCGCAAGCGCGGCAACCCGCAACAGCTTGCTGGGCACTCCACTGCATAACGCCTTGCGCCAGAATCCGTCTACCGACGGTCGCGCGCCGGAGTGGCCCAAGGTGGTGATCAGCAATCTGCAAATTCCGGCTGATCAGATGACGCTGACCCGCAGCCTCACGCTCAAAGCCAGCGATTGCATTCGCTTTGACGCCGTGCTCTGGCACGACGCCAAGCGCTCCGAGCGCTTCAGCAATCTGTCGCTTTGCGCGCCGGAGCTGCCGAAACAGTCAAACAACTTCGTGCTGACCTGGAAGAGCTTTTCCATCTCCGGCAAGACCAGCGGTCAGGTTCGCAGCGACGGGCCAACCCCACCGTACAGCAAGCTGCCCAGCGACCCGGCGATGGAGCGCTGGCTGATGAATCAGTTCGGCCTTTACTATGTCGGTTCGTTGCTGACGCTGGTCGGCTATGACCCCAACTTCACGGTCGATGACCGCCGCTTCTGGATCAGGAACATCAAGGGATGAAAGCGTTGCTACTGGCAGCCATGCCGGTGGTGCTGATGGATGGCACTGCCCCAGACCTCAACCACTGGTTGCGGATCGAGCCAGCCATCGTCGCCGCCGTGGAATGCCGTCAAGCCTTGCCGTTGCACGTACTGGACGGCATTGCGCCCAATGCTCCCGGCAGTTGGTCGCTGACGCCGGAACGCAGCTTCACGGTATTCGGCCTGCCGGTGAAGCGGATCGAGCTGTTCATCGACCCGGATGGTGATCTGGGTGCAAGCTATACAGCGGTTATTGAAAAGCGCAGCCTGGAACAGGTGCGCAAGCAACTGACACTTGCCGGGCAGCGCGGACGCATCGGCCAGCTATCGGCCGATCAGCCCGGCGCAGAGGTTCAAGTGAGTTGCACGGTCGCCGCAACGGGGCAAGGGTGAAAATTCAGCGCATCCTCTCCGGCGGCCAAACCGGCGTAGACCGGGCGGCGCTGGATTTCGCCATTGCCCGGCAGATTCCGCACGGCGGCTGGTGCCCGGCAGGCCGACGGGCCGCTGATGGCGTACTGGATGCTTGCTACCAGTTGATGGAGACCGAATCCAGCGGCTACCGCCAGCGCACCAAACGCAATGTGCTGGACTCTGATGCAACGCTGATCATTTACCGAGGCAGGCTGGAAGGCGGCAGCCTGCTTACTCGCGACCTGGCGACGGGACACGGCAAGCCGCTGCTACTGTGCGATTTGCATGCCCCTACAGAAGAGCTGTTGGCGGCATGGCAAGACTGGTTGGTTAGCCATCCCATCGCTATTCTCAACATTGCTGGCCCGAGTGAAGCACGCAACCCCGGTATTTACGTGCAGACGAGCACGCTACTGGATCTTTTCTGGAGCACGGAACATGAGCCGATCTGATACCCGCTGCGCGACACCTTATATCTACTCGGGTGAGTTGCAGATTCGCCCCGAAGTAGATGCCGCGCTGGCTGCGCTGAAAGACAAACCATACACCGCCATCCCTAGCTGGAAAAATGACGGAACCTGGGAGCTATGGACAGTGGAAGGCGACGGCGAAACCGAGCCCTGCATCATCAGCGGCCCATCGACAACCTATGCCAGCGAGGCCGATGCACTGGCCGCCGGTGCGGCCTGGCTATCCGGACAACGCTGAGCAACCTCAATTCCAGCCCTCGCTGACAAAGCCAACGCCACGGCGACTGATCTCGACCAGCGGTCTGATGTCTTGCACCTGCACGAGTCCTCGGCCATCACGAGCCGCCGAACCCAAGGCCCGCTGCAGAACCAGACGCACACTGCGCGGCGGCAAGGCTTGCAGACGGGACAGGACATCATCATCCAGTCGCTCGGCAAAGGCCTTGCCCCAGCTCGCCTCGTCGCGGAGGCGGCTGTAAATCGACTGCTCGATGCTTCTGACCTGCTCCGGCTTGGGCGGTTGGATGTGCAACACCGTCAGCCGTGAGCGCAGCGGCCCTGGAATCGCTTCCAGCTCATTCGCGGTAGCCATCCAATTCACATGACTGGCGTCGATGGCAAAGTCGCGGATCGACAGGTCGATGAAATTCCGCGCACTGCGCGGTTCCAGCAAGGTATAGAGCGCGGCCAGCGGGTCGTATTGCGGTCGGCCGTTACTGGCCTTGTCCAGTTCATCGAGCACCACCACCGGGTTGGCCAGTGGCTGGTAGGCCAGCAGCTCAAAGAGCTGGCCTGGCTCGGAATTGCTCCAGAACGATTCGGAACCTGCGAGCGGCGAACTTGATTGCGTACTTGCCATGTCGAAGACCCGAAACGGTAGCACGAGCTGATCGGCCAGCCAGCGTGCCGCCTCGGTTTTGCCGATGCCCGCCGGACCGACCAGCAACACGGCAGGCCAGGACACGCGGCTATCGCCCAGGCTGGACAGGGCAAAGTGGTCCCGTAGCAGCTCGGCCAGTTCATGGAAGTTTGGAAAGGCCTGCGCGAACTCATCCAGAAGGACTTTCCAGTCCGGGGGCAGAAGGCCCAGTTGGCGGCTACCATGGCCCGCCCGCTTGATCCGCTCCGTCATCGCCTGCGCGCGCTTGAACTTGTCGTCGCCTTTCGGTCGGTGGCGATCCACAAACGCCTCCAGACCTGCTTCATCGAGAAAGACGATGCTCGGTGATGGCGCTGCTTTGGCGGTTTCGGTCGACTGCCCCTGAACTTCCTCCGGTTTGGTTTTGCTCGGGATGGGCTCATCTTCAACCGCCATGGCGGCGCGAACATCTTCGGTCGTCACCTTGCCCAGGTCGCGCACCACCTGCTGTACCCCCTGTTCGACGATGAGCTGGCGGCTGCGGCGCACTTCTTCGGCAAACAATCCCTGGATGCCGCCATGTTGCGGGCAGCGTTGCGGACGGATGCCGTCCCCGACAACCTGTACACCGCAAACGGGGCATTTTTGCAGCGAAAGGTGCTTGGTTTGGGCAATCAGATCGAACACTGCTGCTGCACGTTCGCTGTGGCGTCGCGGCGGTTGGTAATGAATGGCCAGGCGATCCCGGTTGCAACTCACTGACAGTGAGCCCTTGCGTGCGAGCACTGTGGGCGGCAGCAGGCATTCCACCTGGGCAAACAGATGTGCCACCACGGTCAGATGCCCCGGCGCGGGTTCGACGATCTGCCGGACAAGCCAGGGATGCTGCTCCTTGAGCGCAGTAATGGCAGCTTCGTATTCCCGCAGGCGCAACGGACGGACTTGCTTTGGCTTGCGCATGATGGCCCCCCAAATAGCCTAACTATAAATTACTATAACAGCGATTTGCGCGAATCGCCAAACTCCGCACGCTCGTCTTGTCGGCTAATAAGCCTTATAGTGATTTACAGTGAATTCGCAGAGCCCGATATGCCAACCCTTACCAACGAACAATTGCCAGGCTTTGCCGCCGCCTTGATACGACTGCGCGGGGAAACGCTGGGGCGGATCGCCGAAGCCACCGGTATCCGCACTGCTAACCTCTCGGTCTGGCTGCGTGGCAAGGAGCAGGTGATCTCCGCCAAACGACTAGTCGGCCTGTTGCACCACCTCGGTATGGAAGGCGGTCGCCTGCGTTCCGACGTGTTGCACCAGTGGCAGGATCGTGGGGCACTGGATGACAGCAGGCTCGTGCTAAGCCTGCTGCTGGCCAACACGCAGCCGGTGTGGTTGTTTCAGGATGAGCAGCCGGGGCTTATCAAGACGCGCTTTCTGTTGGCTGGCGATGTGCTGATCCGCATGGAGATCGAGCCGGGCGTCGATCAAGCCCTAGATTTGGCGACAGTCGTCAGGGTGGATCGTGTCATCACCATGCCTGCGGCATTGGCCGGGGTGCCAATCGACTCGCTGGCATCTGCGCGCAACGTCCTCTTGGCGCTGGCGGAGCAGACCGCAGCGGACGTGGGTGACGAAGAACTGCTGGAAGGGCTGATGTTCCGTCTGACCGAAACATTAGGCAGTAATGTCTCTTCAGCGCAGGGCTGGCAACAACTGGAGCAGGCGCTGAGGCGGTCCCTAGAGGCTGGCCTGGCCCCAGGTGACATTGCGAGCTTACTCAAAGGGCACCTACAGAACAGATAGCCAGACCGCTTCTTGTTCGAGCGCCAGTCCGGATTG
Organism: Kerstersia gyiorum; assembly: GCF_048595715.1. NCBI lineage: Bacteria > Pseudomonadati > Pseudomonadota > Betaproteobacteria > Burkholderiales > Alcaligenaceae > Kerstersia > Kerstersia gyiorum. The sequence continues at coordinate 721,881 of NZ_CP169556.1, read as the reverse complement.
GCGCATTTGTTCGGTTAGCGGGCCCAGATAATCAGGCAACTGCAGAACAGCACTGGTGAACTCCCGAAGCGTATCCTGCCATAGCCGCTGGCTACCATAGCGTGCCAGTTTGCTTTGCCAGTCGGGCATCAGCCAGCATTCGCAAGTGTCACCAAGCTGCGCAAAGAGTCGCGCGAAATTGGCCAGCCCCACACCGTCATAGTCTGGGAACAGTACGACACGGCTTGCACGCGGGCGCTGCCCCAGCCAAGCGAGAAGCCGGCCATCAAGCTGTCCGCCGTAGTACAGCAGGGTGGCTTGCGTTCCTACTGGCAGCCAATCCGTGCGGTCAAACAGCGCCTGGTTCTCCACCAGCCAGAGCGGCTGCCCGCTTTGCCAGGTGTCGCCAGTTTCAATGCGCAGGCTGGCAGCCCCGAAGTGGTGCGTGAGCTGGCTGAGTGGCAGCTCGCTCCCGTGTTCGCCTTGCCGCCAGAGAACCTTTTCGCCAACGGCCTTGAGCAAGGGGTAGTAGCACTCATGCTGATGATTGCGCGCTTTGCTGTCGCGCGCATGGGCGATGTGTTGCGCCCGCAGCGGCAGGTCGTCCGTGGCCAGCATCCCGACTTGGGGGGAGAGTGCGCTCAGATGGATATCGAATAGTCGCGGATCGCTGACACGGTAAACATCACCGCGCCCCTGACGCTGGCAGATTACCGCTCCTGTCTGCCGGGCAAAGCGATCCAGAGCGCTGCGCTGAGCGGCGGTGAAATAGCTGGCCGGCAGGGCTTGTTGGCCATGCAGTTTGAGCAAGGCTGCGCGCAGGGTTCGATCCATACTCAGGCATCCAGCGGTTCGATGACCTGCCAGCTATGGCGGCTGATCTGGTTGCTGCCGTTGCGCGTGTGAATCGGCACGCAGTAGCGCACGGTCGTCAGCGGCGCGGGCGAGGCAAAAATCAACGAGAAGCCGAACTCCGCCGCCGTGTCGATCAGGCTGCGCTGATTGCGGGCGTCCAGGGCCAGTGCCTCGTCCAGGTAGCAGATGCCCTGGATGGGGCGACGCTGATCCTGCATCAGATGCAGCATCGCCAGCCCCGTCACCAGTTTGGCCATCAGCACGGTGCCATTGGAGGCGGCACTGTCGAGGTCATCGAAGGCTTCCGGCTCGCGGTCTGCCTTGCCGACCCAGAAGCGCAGGCGAAACAGGTCGGCCACGCGCAGGCCGTGGCGGGCATTGCCCTCTTCGATCAGCAGGGTCTTGGCGCGATTGAGTTGATCATCGTCGAGTACGCTCTGCTGGTTGAACAGCTCGAAGGTTTCGCCACTGTCCACCGTGGCAGCGGTATTGATCAGCAGCTCGATGGCCTCGACCAGAATGGCTTCGTCTTCGGGTTCGATCTTGAATACTGCCAGATCGGAAAGTTGCCGGCCGCTGATCTTGCGGTTGAACTCGCGCATCCGGCGCTTGAAAGCAAACAGGCCGTCGCGCAGTTCGCGCAGGCAGGCGGCCACATTCACCACCGCCGAGCGCACTTTCTTTTCCAGGGCTTCGGCTTCCTGCGGCAGGTGATGGGCGAATTCAACGAGACGAACAATCTCGCTTTCCGGTTCGCCGACAAACTGATACTTGGTCAATCCGCCGCTATGGATTTCACCCAGCAGATGGCGGATCTGCTCATCCAGCTCCAGCAACTGGCGGCAGTCGACCTGATAGGTCTGCAGTCGCTCAGCCAGTTGCTCCAGCGCGAACTCGGGCTGGGCCAACCAAGGGCTGTGCGGCAGGTCGGCCAGCCAGGTGAAGGGGCCTTCGTGGTCGATTCGCTGATGACGGCGTTGCTCGATCTGCCGATGTTGCTGCTGCAAGGCTGCCAAATCCTGTTGCCGCTGCTGCCGCTGCTGATCCAGTGCGCGGTGCCGCTCTGCTGACTGGGCCAGACTGGCGCCGAGTTCGGCGAGCTTTTTCGCCAGTGTCTGCAGCCGCTCCTCGCGCTCGGCCTCGCTTTGCCGCAAGTCCTGCATGTGCGCGTAGTCCCGCAACTCGGCATCCAGTTCGGCTAGTTGCTGCTCCAGCGCTTGGCGTTGCTGTTTGACGTTTTCCAGAGCCAGGGCGGTGGCCAATTGTTCTTGCAGCTGAGTCTGCTGTTGCTGCAACTCCTGCTGCAATTCGCCAAGTTCTACCAGGGTGCGTTGCTGATGCTGTGGCGACAAGGCTTCCAGCCGCAGTTGCAGGCCAGGTAAATTGAGTTGCCAGCCATTGGTATCGGCCAAAGCTGCAAGCAGTGCCTTGTCGTCGAGTTGAAAGTCCTCTGTGCCCAAGGTCAGCACCGGCTTGGCCAGCACCTTGTTCAGCGCGTTGAGTTGTTCCGAAGATACGACACTGGCCAGTTGCTGATAGAGGTTCTGCCCCTGGGTACGCAACTCCTGCGCCAGCTGCGCGGATTCCCGTTCGATCCGTGCCAGCTCGCGCTCGATGGCCGCTGGCGTGCGGCTCTGTGCCTGGCCGATCCGTACCACCAGCGCATCCCGTTGTTCCTGCAGCTCGCGGCGGCGCGCCTCCAACAGGGCGCGGTCGGGGATCAAGGCAAAACGCTGCTGCAACGCGCGCAACTGTTCGCTTTGTTGGCGGAGCTGCTTTTGTTCCAGTTCGCACTCTTTTTTCTCGCCAGCCGACTGCATATCCTGTTCGCGCAGGCGCTGCAGCTCAGCATCGCACTGCGCCAACTCATGCTGCAAGGTTTGCTGGCGGGTCTCGTAATGCTGTTGCCACTGACCCAGTGCCGTGTCGATCAAGGGGCGCCAGCACAGCAATTTGCCGCGCAACACCAAGCGGGCCTCCTGCTTCTGTTCCAGTTCGCCCAGAGTGGCTTGCAGCCGCACAGCGGCCAGGTACTGGCTGCGCTCGGCGTTGAGGTCGGCAAACGCCTTGTCCCATTCCGCCTTGAAGTCGATGCTGGCATCCGGCAGATCGCGCCGGAAAATCTGCAGCAGATAGTCTTTCACCTCGCTGGAGCGCAGTTTGTCCAGGCGCAGCGTGCGGGTCAGCACCCTCTGAAAAACGCTGGCATCACTGGCGTGCTCCAGCCGGAAAACGCAGAAATCCTGCTGGCTGGCGAGCTTGCGGCTGCGTCCGCCATAGATCATGTCGGCGAATTCGCTGCTGCTGTAGCTGAACACCCTGCGTTCGTGGCTCGCCAGATGGCTGGCCAGTTGCGGTTGTGCCACCAAGGTGCCATCCGGCAGGCAGAACTCCTCGACCTTCAGCGGCCCGGCATAGGCGAAATACTCGTACTCGAAGCTCACCCCTTTGCCCACGCAACCCAGCACGACGGTGCCGGACTCCGGCAGCGACACCTCCAGCAGCACATAGGCGCTGTTGTTGGGGAAATAGAAGCGCCGGCTCTTGTCCACATCGTGGGCACCAAAATCCATACGGCGGCGGTCGATGATCAGCAGAAACTGCAGGGCATTGATCAGACTGGTCTTGCCGGTATTGTTGGGCGCCACCAGAGAGACCGCACCATCGAGCGGCAGCTCGGCGCGCGAGTAGCCGGCGCTGCCCAGCAGGACCAGACGTTGGAAGCCGTACTGCATCAGGTGTTCTCCTCGTCGTCTGGTGCATCCGCAGTCCAGTCTTCCGCTGCAGGCGTGCTCTCTTCGTCGCCATCGGTCTTGGCTGTCAACGCCAGGCTTTCGAAATGATCGAGGTAACGGCATACAGCGGGCAGCAGTCGCCAGCCCGCCGGCTCTGCCATGGCAAAGCCCAGGTTGCAGGCGCGGCCCAGCAGCTCCACCAGGGCGTCGGGGTTGAGGCCCTCGGCATCCAGCAGGTCTTGCTGTTGCTTGTAGACCTCGGCCAGCCAGGCGCTGTCGATCAGCCAATCGGTAAAGCGCTGCAGGGCCTTGCCGGCGTTGGCCTGGGCATCGAAGATCACCATGAACAGCAAGGCCAGCTGGCGGCTGATTTTGCCGATGTTGCTGTTGGCGTCACTGTTGTGAAACCAGGCAAAGCCCCTGGCATCCAGGCGCAGCTCGAACCCCAGCGCGGCAAACAAGCCGACATAGCTGGCCTCATGCTGTTCCAGCTCCGCCCACAGCGCGGGCTCGGCTATTCGATTCAGGTGTTTGCCGGAGAGAAACAGGCGGAACAGCTCGGCCAATGCCGGCATTTGCGACAGAGCGGCTGCCAGAGCGTGTGGGATCGTCATTGCGGGATACTCACGCGGTGAGGGTGATGCAGGACGCGAATCGTCTGCAGCGTGGTTTTTTCAGGCTGGCTGGCTGCCTCGAACTGCCAGCCGGGCTCATGTTGCAGATCATGGAACAGGCGCAGCAGGGTGGCATCCTGCAGGTGGGCGTAATGGCGGTGCAGCCAATCGAGCAGATTTTCCACCGGCAGGCTGCGGGCCAGATGCGCACGAATAGCGGCTTCGTCCACCTGCTCCAGCAAGGGAGCGTCATCGCCAGGCTCATCCTTCGGAAAGGCCACCGCCTGCGGCTGGTATTGGTGCGCGGCAGCCATGACCGCCCGTACCTCATCGCCCAATTGCAATTTGAAACCGCGCTCATTGCGCCAGACGGGGAGTGCGGTCTCATCCGCCGGGCGCGACAGTGCGCGACGCAGGCCGCGTTTGCGCACCTGCCCCAACAGCAAGCTGATGGCACTGGTCAGTGCGTTGTGCTGACGCAGCTCTTCGCGCAGGGGCAGCAGTGTATCGGCGCACTGTTGCGCAACCAGCCGGCCAAAGCGCCGCAGCTCCTTGGCCTGGTGCGCCACCTGACGCAACTGCAGGCGATGCGAGTAGAGCGCACCCTGTACCGACAATTGCTCTAGGCTCAAGTCGAGCGCACGCTCCGCTTCTTCCAGATAGCGGTAGAAAGTGCCCTGCGAGCCGCTGTCCATCATCTGGTTCATCGGCTCCACATAATGATCGTAGGCTTCCAGCACCTGGCGATAGCGCTGGCTGATCGGCATGCTGCTGTCGGCGCTTTTGGCGTTTTCCGCCAGCTCAAAGAGCGCGTGCCGGTCCTGATCGAGCTGCAGGCTGATCTGGCGGAAGAGTTCTGCCAGCTTGTTGGCGGCCCCGCGCACGCGATCCATGTCGGCCCCGAGCATCCCTTCATTGAGTGCTTCGGTGGCTTCACGGATGGCCGCAACACGAGCCTGCAGTACGGCAGCCAGGCCCAGCTCATGTTCACGGGTGAGGCCGCGCACGAACTCCAGCACATAGGCATTGAGCTGCAGATCGCTGCTGCGCGGCAAGGTTTGCAGGATGTCCGCATTGACCAGGGCACGCAGTACCGCGCCCTGCGTTTCGGCATCCCGTTGCCCGGATACCTTGGCAATGCCGTTCAATACCTGATCGCTGGTCAGCACGGCAAACTCGCGCGACAGCCGCACCAAAAGCTCCACGGCGTCCCAATGGGTGTAAAGCGCGTAGACCAGCGAGCGAGGGTTGGCCATGTCAGTTCAGTCTCCCACCACCGAGCAGGCATGCCCTGTGCGGCATGCTCTCACCCGCCAGCCGCACAGGGCGGCAACCCGGCGCATGGCCGCAGCGGGGTTTCATAAGGTGCAGGCTGGACGCATCGACCATTCGTTGTCCCCACGCAGCCGCGCCCGATTTCTGGCGAAATCGAGCCCAGCGGCCACATTCTTTGTGCTCTCGAGAGCCAGCACAAAGAATCTGCTCATCGTGCTGGGGACAAGCGACTCTCGGGCTGCGTCCCGGCCGGAATGTGTCAGGCATGGTGGCAACACTGTGTGCACAAAGTGGCGTCAATGTGGTGAACAGCGTGGCAACATTGTGTTGAACATGGCGGCAGCATTGTGGCGACATGCTTATTCGCCAGAGAACACTATCACCGCGAGACGGTGTTTTGCAGACGAACTGATCCTGCATCTTCGGTTTTATTCTCGAAAAATATCCACCTTCGTTTCCAGGCACTTGCGCAAGCTCAGATCATTCGCGCCCACCTCGAACCAACCTCCGGGCTTCTGGAAGAAATCCAGCCCCCGGCCAATCTTGATCACCCAGCCGTTGTCGATACGAATCTCTCGGTCGTGCATGTTCGGGTTCAACTTCACTTCCAGCTCGACATCCAATTCCAGCAAACTCTGCTTTAGCTCATCGAGCTTCTCAGCGATATCAGCCAACTGGGTCTTGTCGTCGTAGCCGGTGATTAGGCTGATCTTCTTCACGGTGCCAGCCTTCAGTACCGTCTCGCAGAAGCGCACGAAGTTCTGAATCTGGTGCTGTAGCCGGATGTACGGGTCTTCGATGACGACGGACTTCGCGCCTTGCAGGTAGGGGCCGAGGATCGACTCATAGCTGTACCCGGTATCGCCATAGAGGATGGTGAAGTGCTGTTCCTTGAGCTCGACCGATGACGGAGCAACCACCGTTGGTGCCGGAGCAGGCTGTACCGGCGCCACTGGAGGTTCCACTGCTGCAGCAGGCGCCGGCTGGGCGACGGGCTGCACTTCGACTGCCTCAGCAGGCTGGCCATCCGCCTGGCTCAAACGACGACGAGCCGGTTCTTGCGTCGCGGGCGCATCCTTCGACTCCGGGCAGAAGACCACCACTTCCTCACCGCTGGCCTTGAAGTAGGACAGGTTGATGCGCGCAAACTCGTCATCCGGCTTGCGCTTGTTCATCTGCTCTTTGACACGACGGCGGCATTCCGTCGCATAGGCCACGTATTCCTCGAACTCTTCGTCGGTCGGTGGCCCATTCGGATGCAAGACCTTCAAGAAAGCGCAGACGGTTTTCTTGATGCCTTTCTCGTCACGCCCCTCAATCGACTTACCGAGCCGGATGCGCTTGCTAACTTCTTCGTAGCGGTTCGTGTGCTTGAACTGGTAATGGAAGGCCTCGGCCAGGTAATCGGTGATGAATCCGTAATTACTGGTCAGGAACTCGCTGCTGTTCTTGGGCATTTCCCAGCCCGGGATGTACGCGGCGAAGCGGTCCATCACGGCCAGGTCGAGCTCTGGTGGCAAGGGCTGAAACAGGTCGTGCTCGTTGGAATTGACCACCTGCTGCACAGACACATCGATGTTGCCGACAAAACTCAGGCTGGCATCGGCAATGACTTCGGCGCCGCGCGAAAAGCGACCATTGGCCATGAAGTCTTTCATAATCTGGATGGTGTCCGGATCGCGCACTTTGATCCCGCCAACCTCGTCAAAGGCAACCGTGTCCCAGAAGCCAACCAAGCCCACCTTGCGGCGCGCGTTGTTGTAGAACAGCGTGGCCTTGGTTGCCTGACCGCCCGAGATCAAAGTGGCGTAGGGCGAGAACTCACTGAAGAAATAGGACTTGCCCGTGCCACGTGGCCCCAGCTCGATGTAGTTGTAGTTGGGCTCCACCAGCGCAGCCAACCTGGCGATGAAATGCATCTGCACGCGTTTCGAGAGCTTGCTTGGTTCCAATCCCACAGAGCGCAACACGGCCGCGAGCCACTCATCACGCGTGAACGCCCCGCGCCCCTCTGCATAGCGGTCGAAGTCGAAACGGGTCAGCTGGATCGGCCGCAGGTCCTCGATAGAAAACGCATAGTCGTCTTCATCAATGTCGTTGTGCGCCAGGGTGACTTCGGCCCAAATTCCGCCTTCCAGCAGACGATCGTTATCCCGGTAGAACTTCTCGGCAATGGCGATGCGTTGCGAGTTGAAGTTCTCCAACGCAGCCCAATGGCGTTTTTCCTTTTCGACATAGCGAACATGAACCTTGTCGATGAAGCGGTGCTTACCTTTGGTGGCAACTTTGGACTGTGCAGCGTTGGCCTCATCGGGCCGCACGTAGTTCTCCTGCAGCGACGACAACACCGCCTCCATGCCTGCGTCCATCTCTGCCTGGTCATTGCTGGCGCAATATTTGGCAAGCAGAAACTCGAGAACGAACGTGGGGACGTTGGTGCCTTTCTTGATCCGATGCAGCAGGTCCTTACGAAGTACCTTGCCGTCGAATGTGGCGTTTAATTTTTGGTCGAGTTCGTCCATAGGGCTCATTCCGTATAGTCGGTTTCGAGCGCCAGACTGCTGTAGGCAGCCAGGGTTGTCGGGTTAAGCGCCTTGACCGAGAACTTGCCTCTGAAATCCTCATCCATTCGCAATGCAATCTGTTTGCGTTGGTTCGGCAGCAAAGTTACGGTTCTTGTCGCAGGGTTCACATCCCCACCGGGGCGAGGCTCGCCTACGACGTTGCCTTTGCTGTCCTGGGCCTCAAGCAAAATTTCTACGCTCATGTCCTGTGTGAACATGTCGTCTGATACCAAGGTCACCTCAATCACTGGCAAGAGTGTCGTGATGCGCTTGGCGCCATTTTTGTAGCTCAGCTCCACTACTACCTTGCCCAATTCAGCATGGGCAGCAGAATCCAGCCGTGCCACCAGAACCGGCACAATTGCCTCCGCCAAAGATGCCCCACCGTGAAAATACAGGTGCCCCGAGCGATAGGGAGCCATGCTGCGCGGTAGTGCCACTTGCGTGAAATCACCGCGAATGCCGACCTTTTCGGCGCTGACGACCAGGCTGTGACCATCTGCCGTGCCGTCGCCCAGCATCATGCGGTCATGGGCATTCACCGGCCATTTCCCCTGCGGTTTCACGCACACATCGCCAGCCTCTGCTTGCGCGTTCAGGAAGAAGCCGTGGTCGGTCACGATGACCGCCTCTTTGAAGCCCATGCCACGCAGCTTATGCAGTGCCACGCGGATCAGCTTGAGTGTGCCGGGGATCAAGCCCAGCGTCGTTTCCGGGTTGCTTTCCAGTTGACTATCGATTTCCGTAGAGCGCAGTACCAGCAGGTCGACGGTTTCGGCAATCTTCGGCTTACCGCGAACAAAGTCGTTCAGCGGCATTTCCGCGAACCGATCGCCATACCGCTTGGCCAGCACATTCATGCGCTGCGGGACGTTGCTCACCGGCGCACCCGCCAGCTTGGGCACCAGTGAATCGTTCTCCAGCGACAGGGTCAGCCCCGTGCGGGCGCCAGGCAGCAAGCTCGCCATGCCCACCAGCGTGATGGTCGGCAGCTGCGCATAGGCCGCTTGCAGCTCGACGGGACCGTCTTCCGCCAGCAGCTTTTCGAGGGCCACGCCCAACTCGTAACGCAGGGCGTCCACCATCAGGTAGGCCACTTTGCGTCCGCTTTCCTTGAGTCGATCAGCTACCAGCCGATCAAAGGCATCGGCATTGGCCAGGCGCCCAGTCGGCGGCCATCCCGTAGTCTCGACGTGCTTCACGAACACGCCCTGGACCTTTTCGGCCAGGCGCCGATAGCGCGCTCGAGCCTGGCTGATCACTTCATGCATCAAGCCGTGCTGGTCGAGGAAGTCGCCTGCGGCTTGCTCAAACTCGCGCTGCAAGCGATCTGCTTCACGCAGACTGCCCAGGTAGAAGTCAATCAGCTCCGCCTGAGAGCGGGCGTGATCTGGCAACTGGCGCTCAAAGTCTTCGCAGGCCTCCACCAGACTCAGCCCGGAGCGCACCAACTCCCACTGCGCCTGGCTTTCGCCCTTGCCCAGCCACACAGAACTCTTGTGGCGGGTCAGCACCCGGCGTGTGGCATCGGTGTCGCCGGTGACGATTCCCTTGATCGCCGTGCGCAGAAAGGTCCGCTCCTCGAAGGGAAAGGTATCGCGCTCGCCCAGGTCTTCAATCGCCCCGCACAGATCGGTTAGGTTGAGCTCCGCCTCGATGGCTTCCGCGCGCTCGATGTACACCCCGCGTGATTTCGGGTCGCTGCGCAGCCGGTCGCACACATCCTCGACGATAGGCCTGGCTTCCATCGGTGCGTGCGGCACCCCCTTCAAGGTGTCTGGCAATGCCACCGGCAAATCAAACACGAACTCGCTGAACAGCACGTAGCGCCACAGCTCATCCGCCAGGGCGGACCAGGTCTTGCCGCGCGTTTTCACGCTCAGGCCCAGAGTGGCTCGGAGGAAATCACGCGCCTCTTGCACCCAGCCTTCCTGCCCCTTGAGTGCCTCGGATTGACTGGCACTCGGGGCCAGCAGTGCGGCCAGAATCTCGCGGCCCGACTCCACCCGCAATGTGGCGCGCAACTGGGGCCAACTCACACCGCCGCCAATGGCGTCGATCACGGAGAAGGCCGGCCCTAGAGGGTTGTCCGAGAATAATCGGCGGATCTCGGTGGCATAGTCTGGGCGTGCCTTCAAGCAAATGCTCAGGTAATCGTCTCCATCATCCTCTTTGGGAAATACAGCACCACATGAAACATAGAGGGCAAACGGATCATTCTGCTTCTGCTCATCGGTTTCCGGGCGCTTGGCAGGCACGTAGATCAACACACCTTCCAGCGGCGCCTTGGGCTGTCCCACCTCACGCAGTGCTTGCAGCGCCGCCTCGCGACTTTCGATGCTGCTCTCAGACGCATCTACCACCCGCACCTTGTCAGCCGCCAAGTCGAAACACAGCTCGCGGTAGCGCTTGTCGGCGTCATACACCACCAAGGCGCCAGCTTGCTTCAGACGCGGCCGCAGTACGCTTTCTCGAATGAATTCGGCAATACTCAAAGCGTCCCCCTCAGAAATCCAGATGCTTACCGCAGTGACCAATGATGATCTTCTTCTCAGCAGCAACCCACTCAAAATGAATTCGCAAAGTTTCAGCCAAGCTATCTTTGACACCGTGCTTCAGGTGCTTTTCCATGATGAAATCCCGCCCTCGATAGGAGAAAGTGCGGCGGCGCTTGCCTTCCACGCTCAGAGCGCTGCCCTCGTTATTGGAGTAGGCGTTATGCCCAAATGCAGATTTGGCATGTTGCTCTCCTTTCCCATCAGCAAGCTGCTGCCAGTAGTCTGTGGCCAGTTTCTTCAACAACTCAAATGCCTTTTCGCCTTGCCGAAAACCGCCTCGGTCGGACTCCCTGGCAGAACTCCTTGAAGTCTCCAGGAAAACAATTCGATCCGCATACAAAGCAGAAAGCAAATCAACAACCTGCTGCAAACTCGGGCTGCCATCGAGAACCGCCACAACATTTTCACGCAGAGGGCCAATGACCTCAGCGAGGTTGGTCGGTTCGGCATCATTCGATTGAATACCGCTTAATGCGTGCTTGAGGCTGGCAACATCCGCCGCAAGGCTTCTCGCTTCATCATCCTTTGCCTGATAGTCGGCTTGAAGACTGGAAAGCTCCTCATCCTTGGCCTTCAGCTCACGGTCTGCCTCTTCCAGTAAAGCGATGTACTCGCCCAGTTGCTGGGAGCGCTCATCTGCCTTGGATTGCTGGATCGTCCGTGTCAGTTGGGCACGAAGCGCTGCTTGTGCAACCTTTTCTGGCGAAATATGCCGCCATGACAAAGGCAGGTTGGTTCGATGGGTGATAGCCGCCAACACTTCGGATTCAACAGGCCGGCCATCTGCAAGAAACTCAGAAATATCCTCCGGGTCCAGTCGCACATTTTCATAAAAGTGCTCACGCTCTCCTTGGCGGCCTGGAAACACGATCTTTATTGCGCCGCCAAATGCGATGAAGCGGCGACCCACCGCATCTTCAATAGCAAAGGTATCCTCATCTTCTGGAATGCAGACCACGTCAGCCAAACCGACCAGGACGGAACGCAGCCGCTCCGGATCTACTGGGTATCCTTCGTCAGGTTTGGCGCTCAAGATCGCAATCGGATAGGTTCTTTCCGCACGTTCAACTTCATGCAAAAAGGCTGGAGCACTTTCTTGCGTTAACTGCTTGACCTTCAAGCCAGGCGTGTGGCCAAGAGGGGTGCAGAAGCGGATAAGCTGCTCGACCAGCTTCGGACGTGTTACCTGAATTGGAGCGGTAACGCGCGCGCTCACCTCATCCGTTTTCAATAGCAAGGAGCACTCAACGGGTTCATCGACAGCCTTCTGATACAGACCAATTTCAGTCGTCCAGCGCCGACCTGAAGTTTTGTCGTCAGGATGGCTGAGCCGTGCCGAGAACCAAAACGGATAGGCTCTGCAATTGTCAGCAAGTAATGTCGCACGGGACGTCAGCGTACTGCCGTCCCTGAGCCTCAATTCACGAATGCCGACTGCAAGCCGCTGTGCATCGACAGAGCTTCTTGAACGACGGCCAACCCATCTGGCCACGAATTGAATGATTTGATCCGGGCCATGTTCGGGCTCGAACAGAAAACTGTTGACGTAGACCAGCATGTCTCACTCCTCTTTTTTCTTTCTGCCGCGCGCCTTCTTCGGCGCTGCTTCGGGCTCGATGTACAAATCTTCTAGGCCGTGCGCGATGGCGAGCGACTTGTCGGTCTTGCACTTCTCGCGCACGCGCTCCGGCCAGTAGTTCATGGCCAGGTGCGCCCAGTCGTAGTCGCCTTTTTCCAGCTTCGCCCAGGTGTCCTTGAGCACCTTCTGCCAGGGCTTGTGACGGAACAGCGGCCACAGCGGTGCGGCGCTAATCTGCACGCCATCGTCGTGGTTGGGTTTGTAGGTTGGCGCGAGCTTGAGCAAAGTGTCGCGCAGCTCCATCAACTCCAGTTCGAAGGCCTGCAGTGCCTCAAACTGTCTCTCGTCATCGCGCGTGCGGGCCGAACCCTTGTTGCGCAGCGCCGTCACGTCAGCGCCGACCTGTTTGAGCTTGGGCTCAACGAAGTCGTTGATAGCGGTGTACAGCGTCTGGCTGGTGAGGCTGGGGTAATAGACCCATAGCGTGTAGCCGCCAGAGGTCGTAGAGAGTGGCCAGTAAATGGGCGCTTTGCGGCGGCTCTTGGAATAGCGCTGCAGATGGAAGGCGAAGAAGTCGCGTTGCAGCCAGCGGCGCACATCTTCCGGCACCGCGACATCCACGCGGGCCAACACCTCTTCGACCAGACGCGCGAGGTCATGTGGATGCCCTTGGTCGTCGACCAAGATGCCAGAGTGCGTATGAAACGGCGCCGTACCTTCGGGCAACATACCAGGGCTCTTGGCCGGTAGTGGATCGAAGGGATCAGGGGCCGATGGTGCCTTACGTTCGCCAGTGGCTAGGCGCCAATCAAAACGGCCAAAAGAGCAGCCGGCGGCCCACGAAAGCAGCGTTGACTCAGCATCAGCAGGCAGACTGATTACATCATCTTCGTCCTCTTTGTCGCTACTTGCATCGTCTGAGGCATCAATGACAATCTGAGAGATGGCCTCGCGGTCTTTTTCAGTAAAGCCATAAATATCAAAGGCGATCAAATCAATATCAGCTTGAATACGACTCAGATCCAGCTCGGCGCTTAACGTGGAAGACTCGAAAACGCGTGTCCGCAAAGCAGCGGGCAATAAAAACGCGTGTGACGTCTCTTCGACAGTGTCCATGACGTATCGGAGGGACCAAGCCTCTTTCGCAAGTTGCGCAAGCGCATCTCGGACGTCGCCTCTTAAATCTGGCGCTGGCGTCTTTTGAATAATCCCAACTTCAAACGATCTCGCAGTTGAGTCCGCAGCGTTAAGCCTGGTGCCAACCAACGCTTTAAAGGGCGTTGAGTTCATCAAAGCGCAGTTGGCGAGCAGGTGCTTCGCGCTGTTCTCTAAATCAAAGGCGGCAGGACCTTTGCCGGTGAACACACAACCGGATGGCATCACCCTCGGGCCAAATTCCTGTGTCCGACTTGGCCAAGTAATTCCTGGCCTGAAGAAGAAGTCTACCGAGGCAGGCTTTTCTAGAGGTCTATGCTCTGTTCCGATAAATCCAAGGTACGTCTCACGCTGAGGATTCCAAGCCACAACCAAGTGAACGTCATAATAGAACGGGCTGTAGCTTCCCCCCTTTGCAATCGGTCGCCAGGAGAGATTCGGCCTTCGGGATGGATTAATCTCCCACCAGGTGCGGATATAGCGCTTATCGTCGCCAGCGGGATTTGTGATGCATGCATTAGTCCGACCGGTGCTAAATGCGGGAAAAGCTGTAAATGCATTTCGGATATTCTTGGTTACCCAGTAGGCAAAGGATGACCCAGGGATATCTGAAAAATCTTCTGGAGCAACTTCGTAGAAGCTATTTCTTGTCTCTCCATGTCGAAAGGAATTCACGGCGGCAAAAAGCGCTTGTTGTTTATCCTGGTCAGCGAGCAGGCGTATGAATAGAGTCATTATTGTTTCTCCAACACGTATGCTGCTGCTTCCACCATGGCGTCATCCATGACCCCATGACCGAGATCTATCATGACCGCTGGGCGCGCCATATTGAGGACAATTTCTTCTCGCCACTGCTGGTAGCTGGATAGGAAAAAACAGGTCCTAGAGGTTATGGACCCTAGTCGGCCTCCAGCCCTCAGCAAACCAAGACCTCGCTCGACAAAGATTGTGAGCAAATCGTTTCTCGATCGTGGGTATGCAGAAACAAGCGCACTTTTGACCCCGAGACTAGGCTCTCCAAATGGAGGATTCATAACCACCACGTCGAACACTTCACGGCACAGGTCGATGAGCCGCAGTCCTTGCAGGGCATCCTGTGCAAAAAGGCGTCCCTGATATGTTGACTTGGCTGCCTGAGCGAACTCGGTGAGTGCCGTGCGCAAACGCGCCTCCGCCTGCTGCCAGTTCTCCTGCTCCTGCGCAGCAAACAGGCCGGTACCTTTGCCCACATAAACCTGGCGGATCAAGTGAGGCAGCTCGCGCTCGACCTGGAGCAGAACACCCAGCTCCGGCAGACCCTTGAGCATTTGTAGGGTCTTCTCGAACAGCTCGGCGTCGCGCTGATCGAGGTTGGCCACGAACTGCTGGCGCAGCTCACGTTCCGCCGGCGGCGCAATGGCGGCGACCACATGACCCCTCCCGATCAGCGGGCGGTCTTTGGCCTTCACCCCGGCATCGTGCCAGGCGCGCTGGGCCCGCAGCCACAGCGCCAGCGAGGCGATTTGCGCGGCGCGCGGGTCGATATCCACGCCGTAGATGTTGTGTTCGATGATCAGACGCGGGACGTCGCGCAGAAATGCCGCCTCGTCCTCGTAGGTCTGGCTTAATGGTTTGAACGCAGCCTGTGGCTGGGTGGAAACATCCAACGAGCCAGGGCCATGTTGCTGCTCCCAGGCCCAGGCTTCACGGTAAATCTCGGCGAACAGATCGAAGGCATAGAGGCCAAAGTGCATGGAGCCGCAGGCTGGGTCCAGGAGCTTGAGGGTGCGCGGGTCACGCAGCTTGGTAGCGGCTTGCGGCATTTCGTCCGGCTTCACCAGCAGGTATTGGCAGCGCTCGCGCAGGCCGGTGGCCCCGCCCGTGGCGTTGAACCAGAGTCGCCCGAGGGTGTTGTCCACCAGGAACTCAACCACATAGCGCGGCGTGAAGAACTGGTTGCGTACCGCCAGTTCTCGGCTGTTGCGCGGTGCCTGACTGGCATCGCGCATCGCCTTACGCTCTTCCTTGGAGTTGAAGTACTGGTAGATCCAGCCGATGGTTTCATCTTCGCTCCACAGCGGGGCGATGTCGGCATCGTTGATCAGGTTCAGCACTTGCAACAGCGCCGCCTCGCGCGGGAAAAGCCGGCCCTGCGGTGAGTAGCGGTCGAACAGGCCCGGCAGGTCTTGCGCGAGCTCATCGAACACGCTGAACAGATACACGCGATAGGCATCGCCGGTTTCGCCCAGACCGGTGCCGGCCAAGCGCGCGTAGAGTTGGAAGCCCTTGGCCTGGAAACCGTTGCCCACTGATTCGACCAGCAGGCCACGCGCCTCGGCCATGCGCAGCGCCGCCAGTCGGTTGAGCACGGTGAAGGCCTGCTCACGCACGATCCGATCCAGCCCTTGGGTGGCGTTCATGTCGCCACTGGCGGTGTAGTGCGCCAGGGTGTCGCGCAGGATGCGGGCGGTTTCGCGCTGCGCATCGTTGATGTGGCGCAGGCTGGCCAGCTCCGCCACAGTGCCCGCGTTCGGGTCCATGCCGTAGTCGTTCTGCAGCTGGCGGGTGAATTCCTCTTCCAGCACGCGGCGCGCATCGTTGACGAAGCGCTGCAGACGGTTTCTTGTTGTTTGGTCGAAGGCCATCAATCGATTCCTATTGTTCTGTGACCGCTTGGAGTGATTCGGGCGCTTGCCAGTCCTGGCCAAAGTGAGAGCGCAGGCTCTCGATGGCGGGTGGCAAGGCGCCGTTGCAGGTCACGCCCAGGTAAGTGGCCGCACGCGTGGTGCCCACGTACAGATATTTGTCGAAAAGCGCTGGATGCAGCGCGGCGAGCTGGTCGATGCCTACGAAGAACACCGCTTCGAACTCCAGCCCCTTGATGTGCTGGATGTCGAAGACGCGCACGTTGCTTTCCTGGCCGACCGCCTGACCCTCGCGGCAGGCAATGACCTGGATGTTGTGTTCGGACAGGGCTTCGTTCAGCGCCTCAGCCACCGGTGCCACATCGTCTTCGGCATTCACAAAGATGGCGGTGGACGGCAGCTGGCCGACGAAACGCTCTATTTCTCGGATGCGGTCTGCCAGCCAACTGACAACGATTGCTGTGTCCGTTGCGTGCTCCAGGAGCGCGGGCGCTACGCCACCACTGTCCACATGCGCAGGCAAGCTGACGTTCTGCTCGGTGCCGCCGACAGTGCGAATCATGGCGCGAGCCAGATCGTTCAGTTGCTTGCTCTGCCGGTAGGAGACAGTGATCTCCTTGATGTCGAAGTCGGCAAAGATCCACTTCATTTCGTCGGCGGATCGCGCACCCCAGGTGGTCAGACGTTGATTGAAGTCGCCGCAGGCAAAGAACGAGCGCAGCCGTGGATGCGCCAGGGCGGCCATGCAGGCCAGCTGGATAGGCGAAAAGTCGGTCGCTTCATCCACCAAAACCTGGTTGCGGTAGTGCCCCAGGATGGGCTGGAGTGCCGACCAAGCGGGGCTGTCGATATCGCGCTGCACGTTGGGCCGGCTGATCAAGTCGCCTGCGGCGCGCAGGATGGCGAGCAGCACAATGTCCAGTTCGAGCGGATGGATATCGCGGGCTTCGAAGCCTTCGTTGCGATACCAGCTCCCGGCTTGCTGGCGTTCGCGCCGGAACGCGCGGTAGCGCTTGGGAATGCCGTCGAGATAGCGCTTGACCGGGTTCACGAAGCGGCGCGCGTTGGTTTGCACCAGTAGGCTCGCACCCACCTCCGCGCGATCGGTTTCCGTCAGGCCGCGATCGGCCAGCCACTCGATGATTTTGCCGTTACGCGACGTCTTGCTGACCGTACGCTTTGAGGCTGCAGATCGGGCTTGGGCTCTCACCGCTTGCATGTAAGCGGTGAGAGCGGCGGCACGACCGGTGCGCGGTGCTGTGGTGTCTTCTTCCTCATCAGCATCAAGCTCGTCTTGTTCGTCGGCATCGGTGGTCTGGGCTTGCTGCAGGCCGTCGATGAAGCGCGCCAACTCATCAAGGAACGCCCGATTGCGATTGAGCTGGAGGTTGAGCGCTGCCTTGATCTTGCCGTCAGAAGCTTCTTTCAGGCTGGCGACGAGCGCCTGTACTTTGGGGAGCTCGGCTGCTAGCGATGCGAAGGTGGACGCCAGCGCGCCATCGCTTGCTTGCGTCAGGATGCTGTGCAGCCGCTCGCCCAAGCTCTGGACTTCTGGCGCCTTGGCTTCGCGGAGCATGTTGGCGGCTTCATGCAGCTCTTGCACGTAGGCGTTGCGCTGCCACGTGTTGAAGTCGTCGAACCACTGAATCGGGCGATCCAGTGCCTCTGCGTTCAGGCTTGGCAGGCTGTCTTTCAGGACAAAGGTGCCGCCGCCCGACGCGGTTCTGAGGACGCCAAAAGCGTTCCTGGCCAACTCTCGGCGGTAGTCCTGCCAGGTTCTGATGCGCAGATCGGAGGCGGGAACGCCCTCACGAGCAAAAGCCTCCTTGAGGTACTGCTTGAGCAATTCGGTGGGCGTGAACATCAGCCAACTGTTGGCGTGCGCGACGCCCTGGGCAGTGGCCACCATTTCAACCAGACGTTGTTCGTCTTCTTCCAGGAAGGCGGTGTCGAGCTTTTGGCCAAGGCGGCGGATCAAGGTCGTCGTCTTACCGGTACCTGGCGGGCCAAGAATCAGCAAGCGCTTATCGAGGGGAAGACGGAAGATCTCATCCTGGTACTGATCCAGAACAGGCTGATCGCGCAGCCCCATCTTGGTGATGACGCTGCGGCGCACGCCGTCGATGATGTTGGCCTTGACGGTTTCTTCAGCCAGCAGTTGACCCAAAAGGTCTTCGGTGACTTCTTCTCCGGCAACCTCAGTCAGTAGCGCTCGCAGCGACTCGATAGTGAGTGGGCCGAAATGCTCGGCTTCCACCACGGTATCGCGCGAATCCCAGCCGTCTGCCAGTGCGGCGGGCCTGAGTTGGGCGCGCTCCAAGACCTCGACAACGGTGCCATTGGGAAGGGTGAATTCAGCCCCGATCGCCAAAGATGCCAAGCGCCCGACTGGGGCGCGGTAACTGGCCAGATTCTGGAAACCCGAAACCGGCGTGGTTCGGCAGATGTAATAGGTGCGCTCTTTGCCTTCCTCATCCACAACGACGACACGGGCGATCGCAGGCTCAGCCGCCAAGATCTGATAGCTCTGTCGATTGGCCTGGCTGATCTGCTCCAATTTCTGGATGGCCGAACTGGATGTCATCGTATTGACGCTCGCCAAGGCATCTGAGCCCAGCGCTCGCCCATCGTCCAGATTGCGTTTTGCAGCTGTAGCGATGCTGTCGAGCTGGGTGAGCGCCTCGCCAGCGACCTGCTCGATGTGTTGCCTAGATTCAGTAGTCAGCTCCATGCTTAGCTCCCATCCGTTCCCGGCTACTCACCCACAACAAGAGACACTTCGATCTCGGCATACAGTGCGACCTGAGCCTTGACTTCATGAAGCTGCTGAATCAGCGCATCGATGTCTGCTGCCGAGGTGATCTTCATCGGCACGGCGATCGACTTGGTGAGCTTGGCGGGACCTTTCTCGCCTGACTTGGCCCGCTCTTCCTCCATGCGTTGACGCAGGCGCTCTTGGCCCTGCCGTTGGATCGACCGCTTCAGGTCGTCGAGGGTGCTGTTGATGTCGTAGTCACGGGCCAACAGTTTCTTGAGTCCAGCCAGATCCTGCGTGGCTGCCAGGGCGAGCCCGTCCAGACGATTCACGGCGTTGCCACGTTCCTCCTGGGTGAGTTCTTCCCATTCGGGGAGGCGCTGCAGGTCCTCAATGCCTTCCTTCAAGCGCAGTTTCTGCTGGTCGGAGAGTGTGATGACGGCGTCACGCACGCGGCCCTTCAGATGAGTGAGCTGCGAATTGAAGTCAGCGGCGTGCTTGTAGAAGTCCTCCTTGCCCAAGCGCTCCGACAGGGTTAACAGGTCTTCGGCAAGTTCGCGGCGCAGCTCCCCTGGCACACCGGTATCCGGCAAGGCTTCGATGTCACGGCGATGGGCTTGAAGATCCCGAAGGGTGGCATCGAGCCCGTTGTCGAGCACGCGCTTTACTTCAAGCGCCCACTTGAGGTTGTCGTAAATCGCCGAGGTTTCAGCGCCCAGGCGCTGGGGAGCGTCGGATGCGTCGGTGAACAGGACGTCGGCAATGTCCTGGTTCAAGGTGCGAATGCGGTCACTGCCCGCCAGCCCTAGGCCGCTGAGCTTTTCGGCCAAGGAGCCATAGTCGTGCTGGAAGCGCGGAAAATGCTTCGCCGCCGCCTTGCTGATCTCTTGTTCCAGCGGGATGACCATGTCACCGACCAGCTCGGTGAGTCGCTCAGCGGCGCGCCCGAGCGTTTCGATGGACGGGCGCTCGTCACGCAGCGCGACACCGATCTGCTTGAAGGAGTTGTTGGTCTTCAGCGCATCGATTGCCTGCTGTCCTGCGGCCGTGACTTCACGCCCGGAGACCTTGAGCTTGATTTCACCCGCCATGAGCATGGCGGCCACGATGTAGCGCGTCGTGTCTGGCGACCAGCCAAACGGATCGCTGTTGAAATCGTCGAGCAGGCGCTTGCCGTCGACGGTACCGCGCTTGTCGATGTAGTCGCGGATGCTGATCATCGCCTTATGGTCAGTTTTGAACGAGGCGCGGCCCGCCACGGTTTGCACGAGGCCAAGCGGGTCAAGGCTGCTGCTGATAGCAGCGGGGTTAGCGACTTTCAGGAATTTCTCAGCGGTGTCGGTGCCGGCGCGTACCGGTGCTTCGACATAGCGGTCGAAAACCTGGTCGGCCACATCGGAGAGCAGCTTCTTGGCCGCTTCCAGCAAGTCGGCATCCAGCGCCGATACCGCAGTGGCCTGGCCACGGAAGACAAACGAGCCGGCCTGCAGGGTTTGCTTGATCTTGCTCTGGAGCTGGGTCGCCAGCTTGGCAGCACGGTCGAGCTGGCCGGTGCAGTAGTCCTTGACCTCTTGGTCGGGCTCGTTACGGTGCAGCTCGGCAATGCGCTGGCAGCGATAGATTTCGCTTGCCAGATCATCGAGCTCGGGATTGGAGCGCGCCAATAACCAAATGACGTTTCGACCCGCCCGGCTGCGGGAGTCATCCAGCATCCGGTTCTTTGCGGTTTCGTAGTCACTAGCGGGCACCAACTCGACGACCGTTTGAATGGTATTCTGGTCGCCGGCCAGGCTGGTAATAGCGCTGCCTGACTGCACCTTCAGGCCTGTTGCCACGGCCATCGTGCCATGGAGACTGACACGGGGCAGCGGATCGAAGGACTCGCGCAGCGCATCGTTGAAGATGCGCTTCACGTCCACGGTGCGCAGCGCTATGGCGCCACGCTCTTCTTCAATATTTCTGAGCTTTTCACTCAGAAGCACTAGCTCCCCATCCTTCTCTCCAAATGGGGCAAATTTGTCGTTCAGTAATTCATCGACCGCAGCGGTAATGCGTTCAAGTTGAGACGCTGCAGAGATATCGGGATGGAGGAGCGCTGCAATATTCGCAATTGTTACCGGCAGGTTCTGAATAATCTGAAGGATGGCGACTGTTTTGATAATCCCAGCGTGCAGTTCCGAACTTTCATATCGTTGCAGCAGCTTGTAGGCAGCCGGATAGACAGAAGTTCTACGAATATCCTTCTCCAGTTCGTCATAAAGGGTGACGGTAGTGGCCAGCCAGCCTACGGGCTGATCGGCCATGGCCTTGGAGCCACCTTCACCTTTCAGCACGTCCTGAATCACTTTGATCGCAGAGCGCAGGCCGATGCCGCCGGTGGACTTGGCCAGGGCGCCCAGCAAGTGCAGCAGGATGTCGAAGTGCGCCGGCAGGAACGGGTAGAGATTGATGAAACTCTCTTTGCTGAAGTCTGCGTCGTAGTATTTGGCGTCCTGCAGCTTGGTGTTGTGCCGCAGCGCCTGGCCATGGGCATCGAACAGCCTGCCCAGCTCAATTTCGCCCGCCGGTGATTTGCCGAGCAGACGGCGATAGCAAATTTCCTTGATGTCACTCGACTCCAGGTCGATCTGGATTGGGAAGCGGTCTTTCAGCTTGTAGAGCTTGTCCGAGTTCAGTGCTGCGCGCGGGTCATCCTCAGTGAGTGTCTGCTGCGCGGTGGAGATGATCCAGACCTTGCCATCGCCGAGGCGCTTGAGGTTCTTGGCCAAACCATCGAGGTTAAGGATCAGGTTGTCGCGCGAGGCCACGTACTGGCCCACTTCGTCGATGATGAAGATGATGTTCTGCTTGCCGCTCTTCTCGCGGACGATGTCGATCATCTCCTGCACGCGCTGGTCTTCGAACTGGAAGAAGCCCTCGGTGCTGGACGAGAATGACTTGGCCTCCGGGAAGAGGGCCGGGTACATCTCATGGGCGATCTTCGGGATCAAACCATCGATGGCCAGTGGGTTGTTTTGGACGCGAGCCCAGGTGGCGCCAGGTAGCGCCTGGGCGATGCGGTCATGCAATTCCGACGTGCGGCCGTCCTTCTCGATCATGCGCTCAAAGGCGGCAACCTTGAGGTTGCGCGAGTAGCCGGCCCACTGCAGCACCTTGAAGTAAAGGACGGTGGAGACGTCTTCCATCGTGGCGCCGGCGAGCATTTCACTGGCGAGGTCCAGCATGACCACTGCTGCCGGGAAGCGCTTCGCCACAGTGCTGAGAAGCGCTTTGGTCTGTGGCTTGTGCAGGCGATCCTGCAGGTAATTGATGAAAGGCGTGCCATCGATGGTGCGCTGATCATCGAACGCCAGGCCGAGGTACTTGGTGAACGAGCTCTTACCGGAACCATAGAAGCCCGATACCCAAACACCCACTTCATTCTCGCCACCGGACTCCATCGCCAGCTGCATGC
The DNA here is from genome assembly GCF_048595715.1 of Kerstersia gyiorum. NCBI lineage: Bacteria > Pseudomonadati > Pseudomonadota > Betaproteobacteria > Burkholderiales > Alcaligenaceae > Kerstersia > Kerstersia gyiorum. The sequence continues at coordinate 699,734 of NZ_CP169556.1, read as the reverse complement.
GATCGAGGAGCTTGCGGAACTGCTCCTCAATGCTCTCGGTGACCACATACTCGGAGATCTCAGCCTTGAGGCGAGCTTCTTGCGAGGCGCCATAGGTGATGACCTTTTCAATGGTCCGGTAGATGTCCTTGCTTGGGTCGAAGAGTGAGCGAATGGTCATAGGTTTATCCCAGGATTCTTTTGTCTGTTCAGCCGCCGACGTGGACGGAGCGGTAATTGCCGTCTTCCGGGTAGAAGCCGAGAAACTTCAAGCGCGTCTTGCCGGTTCGTACGCCGGGGTACAGAAAAATCGTCGGCACATGAAACTTGCCCTGGAGCTGACTCTCGATGGCACCGATCCGCATAAAGGGATGCAGCGCCTCAAGGTCCGTTACCAAGAGCAGCGCGTTCTGCTGGCCTTCAAGCGGCTGCAGGGCATCCTCAAGTCGCTTCAAAAGGCCGTTATCCGCCGTCAGGATGTCCGCCAGCGCCTTGTTGGTACGCGGCCAATCCAGTGGTGCAGACTTGTCTTCCATCACACAGAGCGACCAGAACGGGTCGTCTTTGAGCAGCGCCCAGAGCTGTTCGGCGATGGAGAACGTGTGCACGTCCCAGCCTTCTTGGTGCAGTTTGGCCACCCATGCGGGTGTCTGCCGCTTCACCTCGAGGATTTGTTCTGGTGGGAAAACCAGGTAGTAGATCGGCTCGAAGCTCGCATGGCCGAGCTCGCGCCCGTGCCGAATGCGCTCGCGCAACTCGTCGAAATCAGCTTTGAGTGAGGACATCGCAGAGCGCCTCCATGTCTTGTTGTTTCCAGCTGATGCGAATCACGTCACCCGCCGCTTGGACGATGAGCAACCCTTTCAGCGAAAGTCGCTTGAGCTCTTCCAGCACGTCTTCGCGTGCCAGGCCGAACAGCTGCCAGTCTTCGTGTGTCAGCAGCGCGTTATCACCGACGCCGGAAAAGTGCAGTTCGTAGGCCAAGTAAGCGGCCACGGCTGGCGAAATACGGAACGGCAGGATGCGACGGCTTGAGCGCAGTCCACGTTCGAGCATTCCGTAGTCGGCGCAGCATCCGGTCAGATAGGCGGAGACACGCCGCACAGTGGTTTCCGACCAGCGTTTGATGGTCTTGCCGTCATCGATGCCGCGCTCGACAAAGGTCCGCGCGTCGTCATTGGTGATCTGGGTATATCCACCGGCGTACCGAGCCCAGTAAACGTGGCGCACGAAGTCGCCAAGGATCGGGTTGGCCCGACTCGTAAAAACGAGCATGAGCTGGGTCAGGTCAGCCGTGGACATCGTTGCGGACAGCCGCTTGAGATGTGCCGCCGACGTGCCACCTGCCGCGAGATAGCGTGGAGCGAAGCACTCAACAACGATGTTGCGGAGCCGGCGTGCCGTCACGGTCGGGAATCGACCCGACTCCAGCGCGACCTGATGCAACTGGTTCGCCGACATGCCGGGCGACCACAGGTCGAGCAGCGTCTTGGTCTCGTTGACGAGTCCAAGTCCTGCTTGTAGCTGAGTCGTGTAGGGCGTGTTGTCGGCCACGATCACCCCACCAGATATGGATAAGTTTTGGCGTTCTGCGTGAACGCCGATAGATAAGCCGCAGCGATAGCCTTCAGGGTGTCGGTGGAATTGAGGTCCTTGATGCCCCCGACCGCCGTTGGACCGACGCTGGACGCGCCGCCTGTAGCGGCCAATCGCTTCAACGCATCCAGCGCAGCCTCTTTGCTTTGTGGTGCCTGGCTGGCGAGTTCTTCTCCCACGCTGCTTTGCACGGTCGCGTGCAGGTCTTGCTCAACCTCCTCGGGCAACCGAAACAGGTGGTAGCTACCCACACTCAAATGCTCGTCGTGCAATCGCCTGGCTGCTTCCAGCACACCGTGGTACTGAGCAAGGCGAGACGTTTTCGAGAAGACCGGCTCCAGGAAGAGCTTGCTCGATGACTCATAGAACGCCGTGGGCCACCAGGCGCACTGAGCACGCTCGCCAAGGAAGCCGACGAGCATCCTCATTTGCAGCAATGTCGGTAGGTAGGATTCTTTCATCTCAATTCTCGTCATTCGTTTGTTCTACCGACGCGACCAGCGCAGGCAGTGTTATCGGTTGCTCAGTCACATTCCGCTCCCGCTCGGGCCGCATCCAAGGGCGCATACCCTGGCGCCAGCACGGCGTTTTTGACGCCGTACAACGCCAAGTGGTCCTTGAGCCAAAGCCTGTACTCAGGCCCACGAAGGCTATGGTCTGCGGAGCAGTCGACGCTCCATTTGCGCAGGATGTAGCCGGCAGTCGCTGCCCGAAGCTTCATCTTCACCACGCCGCCGGTCATGCCGTAATCCATCTCCGCGATCTCAGGGCGCGGTTGGTCCGGGTGAGGCACCAGCTCCAGCTCCACGATCCGCGTCCACTGGATGTCCTGGTCACTTTTTTCATGGGGCAGGACGTCGTTCTCTTTCAGCATCACGGATCGCTGCATACGCGTGATGACAAAGTCTCGAAAATCCTTGCTGCGACGATCGAAGGCGCGCACATGCCAGCTCAGGCCATTGTCGATTAACGCAGACGGTACGATCTCGCGCTCAGTCTCGCCACTCGACAAGGAGTGGTAGGTGACTTTCAGGGGGCACTCCTGGTGGATGGCCCGCGTGACGCATGCGAGAGTGTCGAGACCCGGTTTTGTGAGCCGGGAGGGGATCTCACAGGTAATCCAGGACTTGATGGCGAAAGGCTCCCCATCACCGAAGCCCTGTGACAGCCACGCCAAGACCCGCTCTGCCGGGAAGTCAAAGACGGGCGTAAAGCCGTCCGCGTATCCATACACCTTGTTCTTGGTATCGTAGTCTAGGTTGCCAGGGGCGAGGTCCTTGTAGATCCCGATGTCCCGGGTTGCCGCTGCCGCCTGGATGCCAAAACGCGACACCAAGTCTTGGCGGCGAATCTCTCCAATAAAGCGCAGGCGCAACTCAATGAACGCAAGTCGGTCGCGCTGGGGCTGGGTCAGGTCTGCAAGCTGTTCGTTGGACATTCTGGCTGCCGTTTCGGGTTAATGATCGCTAGTTGGTGCTTTTGCGGGCAGTATATGCCTCGCACAATATTATGTCGATGAATTGACGTTGCGCATCAGTCCATCGCATTTTGTTATCAAAAGGACCGTAATGAGCGGGAATTGATGGCTTTACGCCTCTCGGCCGCTTGTCTATCTTCACTCAGTCATGCGTTACATTGCATTCAAATTTATTGCTCGAATCTGTGAGCGCCACGGATGGCCTCACAGAGCGCTCAGCCTCGATGGCGATGGGATGCAGGGCATGCCGGCTGCTGGCCTGATTGGCTTGCCCGTAGTGTCGCCGTGTCTTGGCGCTGGCATGTCCCAGCCCCTGGCTGACTGAGCCCGCAGCCGCGTGCCGTTTCAGGTCGGCCGCCCATTGGTGGCGCAGGCAGTAAGCCGTGATAGCGTGCTTGTGCTTCGGCCAGAGGCTACGTGCTAGCCGACGGACTTCGACGGTGAAGTTGACCGGGCTGTCAATGCAAACGAGCAATTCCCGCCGCCCCGCTAGACGGATGCGCAGAGCCTCCAGCAATGGATGAGGATCGTGTGCGCCATAGGCGATCAAGCGGTGCGGCTGGCCTTGATGCGCCTTGACCTTGGCGCCATCGATCTCGAAATTGATCTCGCCCATGTCGTTGCGCGGATTGTTCACCCAGCGAATGAGCACGCCGCGCCGCAGTTCTTCCGGGCGGCAGCCGGTCAGCGCGGCGACCAGAATCGCATCGGCATACTTGCCTTTCGCAGCGCGCTGATACAGTCGCTCGCGCCAGTCGCCGGGGAGGCCGCGCAAGGCTTGCCGCTTGCTGGCACGCTTGCGGCGCTCATCGGTAGGGCCGCTTTGCCGGGCTATATCGAACTCGCGCAGAAATGTACGCTGTTGTTGCAATTGGGCTTGGATGGCCATTACTTGCAACCTGTCCATAGGTCGAGTAGAGAGCGCGGAACGCAGGCTTTTCAGCTGCTCGACAAGATCGGCGTACAGGCAGTAGCGAAGCGCTGCGACGCGTTTGTAGAAGGTTGTCGGACGCAGGGTGGCCGTCATGACTTCGGCCACCCCACCTTCGGCGTAGCGGGCACGCTGCAACAGCGTGCGGCCGAGCTGGCGATAGTCTTGCCTGGTCTTGCTACTCAAGCTGGCAAATTCATCGGCCGGAAGCATGGCTTGCATCTCGTGCCGGCACGATTCGATCAGCGCAACCATCTCATTCGCGTCGATCATTTCGTTCACCGTGGAACATCGCTTTCAAATCGGCGATGGCCTTTATGCGTTCCGCCTTTGTCTTTTGACGCTCGGCTTCTGACTGTTGTACAGGAGCGCGCGACTGCGCTGCCTCCATCGCCTCCTGTCGGTTCTTTCGCCAGCGGGCGATATTCGGCGCGAACTCAGGGATGAATTCCCCCGCGACAGCGCTATTCATCACGGCCAGCAACCATGAGCGGACGGAGCGGATGCCCACATGCTTGCCACTGCCGGCCGCCGATAGCACGCCAGCCAATTCGTCAGCGGCAAGCTGTATTTGTTCTGCCGTGAGCGAGGGCCCGAAGCGGCGGGTTACGTCGCTTATGACGCGCAGGTAGGGCAGAAGAGAAGGGTGCGACAAGTCCAAGGGCGCGGAAGCCTCTCCCGTTTTCGGAGAGTTATCCACAGCCCCTGTCTGTAGTAGTGGTTTTATATTTTTTACTACTACTTCTTCCTTGTATTCACCTACACATATATCACCGCCCTGACCGGCGACGGATGTGCCGTCCACGGTTTCTCCGTCGCCGGCCAAGGCGGCCATGGATGTCTGTGACACTTTTTGTGAAACGGGAGTCAACACGGACTCCCATCGCCAAAGCCCTTCCTCGTCCTGGAATTTCCTCCGTGCCAGGTAGCCGGCATCTTCAAGCTCGCGCAGGATGCGGCGGCAAAGGTCTCGCCCAAGGTGGCCTTTCGCTCGCGACTGATCGTGCAGCACGCGCGGCAGTGCGACAGCGCGCAACTGCCAGTTACGGCCTAGCGAGAGCAAGTGGCAAGCCACGCCTCGGGCTTCATAGCTCAACCGGGAGTCGCGTAACAGGCTGCAAGGCAGAGACCACCAGTATTCGGCGGAGTCGTCAACGCGGATGCGGCTCATCACTTCGCCCTCTGGTGAGCCAGACAACCGGCGTGCTCACGCTCCGCAGCCTGAGTCTCAAGCCATGCGTCGATCTCGTGGGCAAAAAAGCCAATCGAACGGCCGCCAGGGCCTAGCCGAACTGGCTTCGGAAAATCTTCAGTCTGGCAAAGTCGCCAGAGGGTTGTCCGGCTGACCGAGATCTTCGTGCAGACATCCTGCGTCTTGATGATTTGCATGCTGTTCCTCTTAACGTGTTGAAACACGAAGGGATCATGCAAAAGATCTGGTTATGAAGTCAGGGAGCACGGTTGTCACCTGCACTCCCTATTCTCGGGCCTGAAATCACCCAGCATGCAAACCGGTGTCGAGCAGTGGCCTCAGCTGTGCCAGTAGAATGTTTCACAAAATGGCCGAGACAATCCAAGCTCGTATCCTTGGCAAGATGCCGTAAGGATGCTGCTTGTGGGCAGGGTTGGTTCACGTCCCTCGGAGACGGCTTTCATTATCTGGGACATGTAAAGATTGGGCTCTATCACTGTTTTCTTCAGCAGCACCCGGACTACAACTCCATCGATAGCGACGGTAAATCCTTTGCTGAAACGCCCCAGATAGTGATTGGCGCGATGAGCAGGCGTGGTTTCAGCATCGGCCTTCATGCCGCCTGCAGCATAGATGGCGCCGAGGAGATAGGCGGATGGCTCGTTCTTGCTGTTCACCGAGTGGTACTCGAACTCCTTGCTCCACTTGATCGGAATTCTGAATTGCTGGCAGGTAACGATAAATTGCTTCGCGATCAGCTCCTTGGCCTCATGTTCTCTGCTTGCTCCGGACGCTGATAGTTGCCTGCTCACGGAGTGTAGCGACTCGCAGAACAGCTTATGGGTAGGCAGGTCCTTCCTCAGAAATTCGGGTAATAGCGCCGCCGACTCTTCGTCCAGGCTTCGAAGCGCCTTGCTTAACCGGGACGCCGCATCTCGGAGTCTTTTTAGTTGCTCAAGTGTGCCTTCTTCAATTTCAGGGGGCGGCATCGTACGCCAACGAAAACTTTCTGCCAGCCGCAGGAAAGCATTTACACATTGCTCGCGGCGCTGAACGCCATATCGGTCGCAGGTTGCCTCTGCTCTGGTGCGCAGCTCGGCGACGGCATCGGAGTTGGGAATATCTGGAGCCATGATCTTTGTGGTCATGCCTGTGCTTGCTCTTTCCATTCGTCCAATCTGTCCGCCCATTCCTGCATCATGGCGCGACGCTCATCGAAATAGGTGGCGTGGTTGTAGGTACGACGCACATTGTTCTGGTCAGCATGGGCAAGCTGCGCTTCGATGGCATCGGGACGGTAGCCCATCTCGTTAAGGCGGGTACTGCCGCTGGTCCGCGTGGCGTGTGGGCTATAGGCGCCGCTCCACCCCAAAACCTTGAGCGCCTGGCGAAGCGATGCGGCGGACATGGGAGCGTTGCGATCATCCCGGCCGGGAAACAGATGCTTACGGTTGCCGGTAATGGCATGCAGTCCTTTGAGCATGTCCACTGCCTGACGTGGTAGAGGCATGAGGTGCTCCTTGCGCGCTTTCATGCGCTGCGCCGGGATGCGCCAAACAGCCTTCTCAAGGTCAAACTCATCCCAGGCCGCCTCGGCCACTTCGCTCGGTCGCGCCAGGGTCCACCACATCAGTTGCATGCAATGACTTACCTGAAAGCTGCAGCGGTGGTTTGCGAAGTCACTCAGCAGTTTGCCGATCTGCTCTTTACTCAGCGCCGGTTTGTGCTGGGTCTTGTTTGCTGGTAGCGCCTTGCGTACCGGCCAAACCGGGTCGCTGTCCGCTCGCAGGGTGGCGACGGCGAACTCGAATACGGCGGACATGGTGCGCCGCGCCTCGGCGGCGACCGTGGGGGCGCCACGCTTTGCTGTTTTCTGCAGGATCTCCAGGACATGGGCTGGCGTTATTTCGCGAATCGGCATGCTGCCGATACTCGGAAACACCACGCGCTCCAGCATATCCAGACGCCGGTTCTTGGTGACATCTTCCCAGTCCTTTGTCTGCAGCCACTCCTTGGCGACGATCTCGAAGGTGTTCTTTGCTTCGCTGGCTTGCCGGATGCGGTCGAGCTGCTTTTGCTGGGCGGGATTGATGCCTTGCTTGACCAGTTTGCGTGCGGCCTCGCTGCGTTCCCTGGCTTCAGAGAGCGTAACGGCAGGGTATTCGCCAAGCGCAAACATGCTGGCCTTGCCATCCAGTGTGAAGCGGTATCGCCAAGCCTTGACTCCGTTGGGCTTGACTTCGAGGTAGAGCCCGCGCTGATCATTCAAGCGGTAGAGCTTCTCCTTGGGCTTGGCGTTGCGGCAGTGCGTGTCGGTAAGCATGGTGGCTGACTCCTTGTCATGGCGACAGCGTCACTATACTCACTTATTCGTACACCATCCAAGTGCTGTACTCACTAGCGTACTCAGGCGCGCTTTGGCTGCTCGGGAAACGTGAAGCAGCATCATGAAACAATAAAACCGCGCAACTGCGCGGTTTTATTAGGATTTTCATGACTTCCTGGTGTTTCATGAAACATCAGGAAAACGGCTTGGCGACTCAGACGTTGAACAAGAAGTTCAGCACGTCGCCATCCTTCACCACGTATTCCTTGCCTTCGGCGCGCATCTTGCCTGCATCCTTGGCGCCCTGTTCACCCTTGAAGGTGATGAAGTCTTCGTAGGCGATGGTCTGGGCGCGAATGAAGCCGCGTTCGAAGTCGGTGTGGATGACCCCCGCAGCCTGGGGAGCGGTGGCGCCGATGGGTACAGTCCAGGCGCGGACTTCCTTCACGCCGGCGGTGAAGTAGGTTTGCAGGCCCAGCAGCTTGAAGGCGGCGCGGATCAGGCGGTTCAGGCCCGGTTCTTCCATGCCCATGTCGGCCAGGAAGGCCTTGCGGTCTTCGTCTTCCAGGTCGACGATTTCCGATTCGATGGCGGCACAGATGGCCACGACCGGCGCGTTGCGCTCGGCGGCGTAGGCCTTCAGGCGGTCCAGCATGGGGTTGTTGTCGAAGCCGTCGTCACTGACGTTGCCGACGTACATGGCCGGCTTGGCCGTGATGAAGCACAGCGGCGCCAGCAGTTTCAGGTCGTCTTCGCTCAAGCCCTGGCTGCGGATGGATTTGCCTTCGTTGAGTTCGCCGATGGCTTTTTCCAGGATGGCGACCAGCTTCTGCGCATCCTTGTCGCCGGCGCGGGCGCTTTTCTGGAAGCGGTGCAGGGCTTTTTCAGCGGTCTGCAGGTCGGCCAGCGCCAGTTCGGTTTCAATGACTTCGATGTCGGCGATCGGGTCTACCTTGCCCGCAACGTGCACGACGTTGGGGTCTTCGAAGCAGCGCACCACGTTGACGATGGCATTGGTTTCGCGGATGTGGGCCAGGAACTGGTTGCCCAGGCCTTCACCCTTGCTGGCGCCGGCCACCAGGCCGGCAATGTCCACGAATTCGACGGTGGCCGGCAGGATGCGCTCGGGCTTGACGATCTCCGCGAGCTTGTCCAGGCGGGGGTCGGGCACTTCCACGACGCCGACGTTGGGCTCGATGGTGCAGAAGGGATAGTTTTCCGCCGCGATGCCGGCACGGGTAAGCGCATTGAAAAGCGTCGATTTGCCCACGTTGGGCAGGCCGACGATGCCACATTGCAAAGCCATGAGAATCCTGTATGAAGAAAAGCCGATGCAGACAGGCATCGGCCATAGAGGCGGAACAGCAGTTTGTTGTCCGGCATTTTAGCGTGAAAGCCGGACAGAAACCGGCAACTTGCCCGTCAGATCACAGACAAAGGGCGACAACAGCCCTGGTTTTCGGGCACACCGCCCATGGCCCGCCGCCCCGACTGAACAGACCCTGGTCTTCCCGACTCCCCTCGCCCGGCGCGTATAAGGGTTTGCATGCGCCGCCGGTCCAGGCCAGCAGCCAAGCCTCGCACCGAAATGGCGCATGCCGCAGGCAGACAAAGCACGCGGGCCTGCCCCGACAGGCCGTCAAACCGCACATCGGGATGACGCTCCCCCAATAACCGGCCGCATAGCGCCTGCGCCGGTTGGCGGCGGCCGGTCCTTAGCCAGGTTGTGCTTAAAAGGCAGGCGCCATTATTTCAATATCCGGCCATTGAACAGCCATCAATCATTCAAGGATTCCTTGGCTGCCTGCTCCGGCGTCCAGCCCTCATAGAACTGGTCGGTAAACCACTCTGCCTCTTCTTCAATATAGGCACGCGCTTCGGCCAGTGTCGCCCCAGCTTCAACCAACAATTTCTCTACCTCGCCACACCAGGCAATCAATGCCTCCAGGTCCGGATCCAACTCTTCTTTCTTGGCCATGGCAGCTCCTTAGGTATCAGCTTGGCAACGACTCCGGGGGCTCCCGGTTTTCATGCGTCATGATAGTTCGACCGAGGCCCGATCTCCACTGGAAACTGCGCCATTGTCTGCCAACAACACATTGAAAACCACCCGCATTGCACGCACCAGCAATACGTTACATGCCAGACATACTGCCTGATGGAAGCAGCCACATCACCAGCATCAACACCAGGACCGGCCCGGCGTTATAGATGCCGTGCAGCACCATGGCTGCGCCTATGCCTGCGCGAACGCGTATCCAGCCCAGCGCCAGGCCCGCCAACCATTGCGGCAGCACCAGCACCGGCATCAACCACCAGGAAAGGTGCCCCAGGTTGAAATTGATCAGGTGCATGCTGGCAAAGCCCAGCGCCGACAAGTGGAATATCCACGGGAAGAAACGCCGGTACCAGCGCAACGGCCGCCAGGCACGACGCGGCACGTGATGGCGCGTACGCGGCCACCACAGCACGGCCAAAACCAGCGTCAGCAGGCTGCCTGTCCACCAGGTCGGCCCATTGACCAGCACGACGATCAGCGGCGGCAACAAGGCCGCGCCCAGCCATGGCCGGCGCAGCCAGTAGCGGAACACCAGCTCTTCGGTCACAGGCGCCCAGACGATGGCGTGCAACCATAGCCACTGATGCAGCACCAGCCTATGCGTGGCACCGCCTCGCTCCGTCACGCCCACGATCATAGGGGCAAAAACCAGCAGCGAAATCAGCCATAGCAATCCGGCCCAGAGCAACATGCGGCGCAAGCGCGGCAGCCGCAGCCAGTCAGCCCGGCCATTGTCCACCGGCAGGCCCATGGCAGTCGGCCGACGGCGTGCCAGCGTCGGACGCCGCACGAACGCCAGGAATTCACGCAGATCATTGCCCAGGCCTGCCGGCCGCCCGCTGCTCATCGCCGCATCTCCAGGCCCAGGTAAGCCCGCCTCGCGTCCAGCCGCTGAACCAGCCTCATGCGCGCTTGCCTTCGTTCAACTGGCGCAAGGCGCGCTCGAAATCCCCTGCCAGAAAGTGCGGCAGCAAGGGGCGGCAGCGAGCCAGGACGTCGTCGATCTGGTCTTGCTCTTCGCGGCGCGGCGGGTGCAACACGAAGTCCGCGACCTGCTGGGCCAGGCCCAGCGTACGCGGATGGCCAATGCCGATGCGCAGGCGCCAGAAACCTGGTCCGCCCAGCGCAGCCTGAATATCCTTCAAGCCATTGTGTCCCGCGTGTCCGCCGCCCTGCTTGATCTTGGCCTGTCCCGGCAGCAGGTCCAGCTCGTCGTGCAACACCAGGACTTGCTCCGGCGCCAGCTTGTAAAAACGCGCCAACGCCCCGACACACTGGCCGGAACGGTTCATGAATGTGATGGGCTTGGCCAGGTAGACGTTTTCGCCATCCACCCGCGCTTTGGCGACTTCGCCCATGAAGCTTTTTTCCACGAAAAAGCTGGCACGCAAATCCGCGGCATAGGTATCCGCCAGCCAGAAGCCGGCATTGTGGCGGGTACGTTCATATTCAGCCCCCGGATTTCCCAGGCCTACGATCAGCCGTATCGGCGCGGCATTCATTGCAACTCCTGTCATGCGCATGGAAGCCGCGCATGTATCCATGAAAAAAATCCCTGTCAGGCCAAATGGCCAGACAGGGATTCTACAGACTGTGAGTGCAGGCTTGGCAAGCCAGCCTGCACTCGGCCGTTTTCTGGCTGATTAGGCCTCGGCTGCGCCTTCGCCTTCACCTTCGGCGGCACCGCCAGCCGGCACGATGGCGGTGGCGACCACTTGGGCAGCATCACCGATCACGGTCACGCCAGCAGGCAGAACCAGGGAGCTGACGTGCAGCGATTCGCCGGATTGCAGGCTGGACAGATCGACGTCGATGGAGGCCGGCAGGTCAGCCGGCAGGCTCTTGACTTCAACTTCGGTGACCACGTGGCTGATCATCGCACCGCCCAGCTTCACGGCAGGCGATTGGTCGCCGTTGATGAAGTTCAGGGGAACCTTGGTGGTGATCGCTTCGTTGGCCAGCACGCGCTGGAAGTCAACGTGCAGCACTTGCGGCTTGTAAGCGTGCCATTGCACGGAACGCAGCAGCACGGGGTGGCTCTTGCCATCCAGTTGCATGCTCAGGATGGAAGCGTGGAAGGCTTCCTTGCGCAGTGCGTGATAGATCTCGTTGTGATCCAGTTCGATGTTCAGCGGCTGTTCGGTGCCGCCGTAAACGATGGCGGGAACACGGCCGGCGCGGCGCAGGCGGCGGCTCGCACTCGAACCCTGGACGCTACGCGTAGTGGCGTTGAATTGCATGGATAACTCCAGACTTGATAGGCGGCGAACCGCCGGGTAAGCGTCCGCCACCCTGTGTGGCGGACAAAAAGACGGGGTGCCGCGACCAGCACCCCGTCAGAAACGGTTTAATCGACAAACAAGGAACTGACCGACTCGGCGTGCGAAATACGCAGCATGGTCTCGCCCAGCAGCGATGCGCACGACAGCTGGCGGATCTTGCCGCAGGCCGCGCCTTCCGCGCTCAGCGGGATGGTATCGGTCACGACCAGTTCGTCCAGTTCGGATTCGCTGATGCGCTTGACTGCGCCGCCGGACAGCACCGGGTGCGTGCAATAGGCATAGACCTTGCCAGCGCCGCGCTCTTTGAGCGCCTGGGCAGCCTTGCACAGCGTACCGGCAGTATCCACCATGTCATCCATGATGATGCAGGTGCGGCCATCCACTTCACCGATGATGTTCATCACTTCGGAGACATTGGCGCGCGGGCGGCGCTTGTCGATGATGGCCAGGTCGGCTTCGAGCTGCTTGGCCAGCGCGCGGGCGCGGACCACGCCGCCGATATCGGGCGACACGACCACCAGGTTCTCGAATTCGTGGGTCCAGATGTCCTTCAGCAGCACCGGCGACGCGTAAATGTTGTCAACGGGGATGTCGAAGAAGCCCTGGATCTGGTCGGCGTGGAGGTCCATCGTGAGGACGCGATCGACACCCACGACTTGCAGCATGTTGGCCACGACCTTGGCCGAGATGGCAACGCGCGCCGAACGCGGGCGGCGATCCTGGCGGGCATAGCCGAAATAGGGAATGGCGGCAGTGATGCGGCCTGCCGATGCACGGCGCAGCGCGTCAACCATGACCATGATTTCCATCAGGTTGTCATTGGTAGGCGCACAGGTGGGCTGCAGCACGAATACGTCCTTGCCGCGCACGTTCTCATTGATTTCCACTGCCACCTCACCGTCTGAGAAACGGCCGACGGACATTTTGCCGAGGGACATATCGAGATGACTGGCGACATCGGCAGCAAGCCTGGGGTTGGCTGTGCCGGTGAAAATCATGAAGCTGTCGTTGGAGGACATGATGGTGACGGTTCCGGACGTCAGAAAAAGAAAAAGCCGTCGAACTGAGCCAACTATGATGAATCGGCGGGTTCAACAGCTTTGCGTATTTTTTGCAGTCAATGCCTGGTATATATGGGTTAGTGGCTGGGGAGGAAGGACTCGAACCCTCGAATGCCGGAATCAAAATCCGGTGCCTTAACCAACTTGGCGACTCCCCAACTGCTCAAACAACCCACTGCTTCAATGGATGCTCGCTTAATCCCCGGCAAACATATGTCTCTACCGGGGCAGCCTCACCGTTACCGGGAAACTGCACAGCACGCATTTTAGCGGCAAATTTCCGTTCTGCCAAAACTGCTTTGTCTAGATCGTGAAATTCGCCAAAAAGACAACTTCCAGACCCTGACATGCGAACCGGGAACCCTTCTTCGGACATCCACTCAGCCACCTGCCTGACGGCGGGGTAGCGACTGAATGCTACCGTTTCCAGATCGTTCCGGCCAAACTCGGAAATATTTCCTTCGTTTGTTTTCGTCATCTCGGAAAAGAACGCCATTATGATCCTCTCAGAATCACGTGTCAAGTCTTTTGCAGAAAATATTTCTACTGTCGGAATCGAGACACCCGGCCGCAGGACCAGATAAACGCGTGGCGGCAAGACCAGCGCCTGCAATTTTTCGCCCACGCCCTCGGCAAAGGCGTTGTCGCCAAACAGGAAAACGGGCACATCCGCTCCCAGCACCAGGCCCAGGCGCATCAGGGCCTGGCGGTCCAGGCCGGCGTTCCACAGGCGGTTCAGCGCAATCAGGGTACTGGCCGCATCGCTGGAACCGCCGCCCAGGCCGCCCCCCATGGGAATGCGTTTTTCCAGCCGAATATCCGCGCCCAGCGTCGTGCCGCAGGCGGCCTGCAGGTTGCGCGCCGCACGCACCACGAGATTGTCGTCGTGCTTCACCCCGGCCGTGGCATCCTGCAACACGATGCGGCCATCGGTGCGCAGATCGAAATGCAGGGTATCGGCCAGGTCCAGGAACTGGAACGCAGTCTGCAGCAAATGGTAGCCGTCTTCCCGGCGTCCCACGACATGCAGGAACAGGTTGATCTTGGCCGGCGCGGGTACATCATGCAGGCAAATGCCAGGACGGTAGAGCATGAAAGGAAAAATCAGGAAGCCTGGACAACCAGGCGCAGGTCTATGGATTGCAGGCCGTCCTGGCGCTTGGCATTGAGCCTCAGCGGACCCTGCGCATCGTAGCGCCACAGACGCACTTCCCAGCCTTGCTGGGTAAACGACATTAATTGCCCGTCGGCATCGCGCTCGACATTTTCCGCCCGGCTGCCTTCGGCCAGTTTGCCGCGCAACCAGGCGCGCAGCACCGTGACCGGCATGGGGCCGCCCAACACCTGGGCCAGCAGGGTTTCGACGTCGGCGGCATATTCCACCCGCCCGTCGGCGTGGGTCAGCGTCGCTCCCCCAGCTGTGGCTTCCAGCCGGGCCAGCGTACTGCCCACCGGATTCGCCAGGTCGAGCACGAGCCGGCTGCCTTCGTCGCGCCAGGCAAAGCCGCCCTGGACGGCTTCAGGCTTGCGCCCCACTTCTTCCACGTTGAGCGCAAAGCGCCCGGTTCGGGCAAAACCATCGGATTGCTGCTCAGCGACAGGCGGCGGCGTCACGCAGGCGGCCACTGCCAGCAACGGCAGGTAGCCCAGGCAGCGCCGCAGGCCCAGCCTCACAGCTTGACCCCCAGACGTTGCAGGGTTTCACGCAGCAATTCGTTGCCAGCATCCTTGGCAGCCGCAGCGCGCCACATGGCCCTGGCTTCGCCGCGCCGGCCCAGGGCCCACAGGACTTCGCCCAGATGCACGGAAATTTCGACTTCCGGGCTTTGCGCATAGGCCCGTTGCAGGTAGGTCAAGGCATCCAGCGCATCACCCTGGCGGTAGCGCACCCAACCCATGCTGTCAAGAATATAGGGGTTGTCCGGCAACAGCTCATGCGCCCGGTCTATCAATTCGCGCGCTTCGTCCAGGCGAATGTTGCGTTCCGCAAAGGTATAGCCCAGCGCGTTATAGGCATGCGCGTAGCTGGGGTCCAGCTCTATCACTTCGCGCAGCAGCTGTTCCATTTCGCCGATACGGTCGAGGGGCTCCAGCGCCATTGCCAGTTCATACTTGATGTCCGTCGAATCCGGCATTTCGGCTTCGACTTCGCGCAGCAGGGTGACGGCTTCTTCATGCCGCCCGGCGCCACGCAACAACTGCACGCCCAGCATCACTTGCTGCATGCGCTCGTCTTCGTCCATGGGCTCGACCGACTGCAGCATGGCCAGCGCTTCGTCCAGATTGCCCTGCTTGGCCCGCAGGCTGGCCTGGCGCAACCGCGCCGGAAAACGCATGGCCGGGTCGTCGATACGGCCCAGCTCCATGATGGCGTCGTCCAGACGGCCCTGGTCTTCGGCAATGGCGGCACGCAACAGGCGCGCATCAGCCAGCGCCTCGCCGGCATCGCTGGCGCCCGGCGCCACCGCTTCCTGGCGCTGCGCCTGCACACCGACGAACTGCTGCAACAGGGAATCGGCCTGATCCAGCCGACCAGCCCGGTAATTGAGCTGCGCCTGGATATAGATGAGTTCGAAATCCTCCGGCGCCTGGTGCGCCATGTCACGGACTTCCTCCAGCGCCGCGTCGTATTCACCGCGCTCGGACAGGAAGCTCGCCAGCATCAGGCGCACATTACGAGCGCCCGGGTGGGTCTTGATGAAGGCACGCGTGTCGGCCACGGCCTGTTCGGGATCGACGACGATGCCATATTGCAGGCGCCGCAATGCGCCTTCCTCGCGCAGGGCGGGATAGGCCTGGGCCGCCTTGGCCTCTTCGAGCGCACGCTGGTATTCCCCGGCGCTGAAGGCCACGTCTGACAAGGCCAGATGGGATTCCGGCACCTGGCGGGCACGCCCTTCCAGCGCGGTTTCCAGCACCCGCAAGGCCATGCGGCGATCATTCACGCGGCTCAGCACGCCAACGGCCTGGCCGATGGCTTCCGCCTTGTCCTGCGCCTTGTCGATGCGTTCGCGCAGCGCCTCGCCCAGGCCGCTGGTCTGTCCGGCCGCTGCGGCCAGCGCCAGTTCCGTGGCACTGGCTTCCGCGTCATTGGGCGCCAGACGGCTCCAGTAGCGCGCGGCTTCCAGTGCGCCGCGCATATTGCCGTTGGCCAGCGCGAATTCCAGCGAGCGTCGCGCCAGACGGGGGTCGCCCGTATCGCGCGCCAGACCCAGCATCGTGCGCGAAGAAATATCGAACACTCCGCGCTGTGCGCCGATCTCGGACGCCAGGATGCGGTACAGGATGTCGGCAGACAGCGTCACCTCGGGCAACTCGCCTGCGCGCAAGCGAATCACCTCTACTGGCTGCTCATCGAGCCTATCCCGTATCTGCGCATCGCTGCCCGGCAATCTGTCTGCCTGTGCAGCGCATAACAAAGCCGCGCTGCCTTGGAACAGCGCTACCGTAACGAATTTCACAACTTTGAGGGATTTCACGCGACCCGCCTTGTTGATGGCACAATCCTGCCGTCACGAACGAAGGGCCATCTTAGCACTGGCGACGCCACTGAGGACCGCATGCCCGAACTACCAGAAGTCGAAACCACCCGCCGGGGCATCGCGCCGCTGGTCAGCGGCAAACCGCTACGGGAATTCGTTGTAAGAGAACCACGGCTGCGATGGCCCGTTCCCGCCGAACTGCCCGCCATTCTGCCAGGGCATACGCTGTTGGAATGCGGCCGCCGTGGCAAATACCTGTTGCTGCGCTTCGACCACGGTGTGCAGATCGTGCATCTCGGCATGTCTGGCGCGCTGCGCGTCGTTGCCCGCGACGCCTTCCTGCGTCCGCACGATCATGTAGAATGGGACTTCGGCAACACCATCCTGCGCTTGCATGACCCGCGCCGCTTCGGCGCCGTGCTTTGGCACCCGGATGGCGGCACACCCGTGGAACAGCACCCGCTACTGGCCCACCTGGGCATAGAACCCTTCGACCCGCGTTTCGACGGCAACTGGCTGCACCGGCATTTCACCGGCAAATCCCAAGCCATCAAGCAAGCCCTGCTGGCAGGCCAGGCAGTCGTCGGCGTTGGCAATATCTACGCATCGGAGAGCCTGTTCCGGGCCCGCATCCACCCTGCCACCCCAGCAGGGAAGCTATCCCTGCCGCGCTGCAAGCGCCTGGCGGCAGCGATCACGGCCACGCTCACGGATGCCCTGGCCTCGGGCGGCAGTACGCTGCGCGACTACGTCAACCCGGACAGCCAGCCCGGCGCCTATTTCGATATCCATGCCGCGGTCTACGACCGCGAGGGCCAGCCGTGCCGAATCTGCAGCACGGCCATCAAGCGAATTGTCCAGGGGCAACGCGCCACCTACTACTGCCCGCGCTGCCAACGCAGCTGACTACCGCGATGCGGTCTGCCACCCCTGCCGCCAATACGGCCCTGTCCAGGCGGCACACCATGCGCGGCCAGCCCTGCGCCCCGGCCCGCCGCCGGGGCTTGAGGGCTTGAGGGCCTGACAGCCCACCGGGCCAAACTACCGAACTGCTTTCCGGCCTCATGCCAACACCTTGCCGGGATTCATCAGCCCGTCAGGGTCCAGCGCGGCCTTGAGCCGCCGCATCAGGTCCATTTCCACGGCATCCTTGTAGCGCGGCAGCAGATCGCGCTTGAGCTGGCCCACACCGTGCTCGGCGGCAATGCTGCCGCCATGCGCCATCACGCTGCCATGCACGATGTCATAGACTTGCGGCTGCAGCGCCAGCAATTCCGCTTCGCCCTGCCCCACGGCCGGCGCCACGTTGTAGTGCAGGTTGCCGTCGCCCAGGTGCCCGAAAATGATGTGTCGCACACCCGGGAACGCCGCCTGCAAGGCGGCATTGGTCGTCTCGACAAAGGCGGCAATGCGCGAAACGGGCACGCCGATGTCATGCTTGATGGCCTTGCCCATGCGGAACTCGGCCAGCGGGATACTCTCGCGCAAATGCCAGAAGGCCCGGCTTTGCGCCACGCTGCCGGCCACAGCGGCATCCTGCGCCTCGCCTGCCTCCAGGGCGGCACCCAGCACGGTTTCCAGGCGCTGCTGGGCATGAGCTTCATCCTCGCTATCCGAGAATTCCAGCAAGGCATACCAGGGCGCGGTATCCGGGGCAAACGGCAGGCGTTGTTCCGGGAAATAATGCGTCACCGCCTGCAGCGTGATGGCGGCCATCAGCTCGAAAGCCGTCAGGCCGGCGCCGAAACCTGCGCGCGCCCGTTCCAGCACCGCCACGGCAGCCGTCAGCGAAGGCAGGGCCAGCAACGCAGTACGTTGCGCACGCGGCTGCGGATACAGCTTGAGCGTCGCCGCAGTGATGATGCCCAGCGTGCCTTCGCTACCTATGTAGATATCACGCAGGCAATAGCCGGTGTTGTCCTTGCGCAGGCCACGCAAACCATGCCAGATTTCCCCCTGGGGCGTCACGACTTCCAGGCCCAGCGCGAGATCGCGGGTATTGCCATAGCGCAGCACCTGGGTGCCGCCCGCATTGGTGGCCAGGTTGCCGCCTATGGTGCAACTGCCCTCGGCCGCCAGACTGAGCGGAAATAGCCGCCCGGCAGCCTGCGCGGCATCCTGCACGCTTTTCAGCAGGCAGCCGGCTTCGACGGTAATAGTGTCATTGGCCGTGTCGATATCACGCACCCGGTTGAGCCGCGTCGTCAGCAATACGATGGCGCGCGCATCTCCGGGCGTCGCGCCCCCACACAGACCGGTATTGCCGCCTTGCGGCACCAGCGGCGCACCATGACGTGCGCAGGCCCGCACGACCTGCGCCACGGCCGCGGGGCTGTCCGGTCGCACCGCCGCCAGCGCCTGGCCGTGGTAGCGGCCACGCCAATCCCCCAGCAGGGGTGCCAGGGACTCTCCCTGCAACACATGTGCTGCGCCAACGATGGCGCGCAACTCTTCCAGCAAACCTTCCACGTGCTCTCCCGATATCGCGCCCAGGCCTGCCGCCCTGACCGGGCAGGCAACCCCGGTGCTCCCTATTCTACGTCTGGCAGCGGGTAGAATCGCCAATGTACCGATGCAGCAGCGCCGAAGCCGCTGCCGCTCCTTTCCTTTTCAGACCCGACCACGCACATGACCGCTACCTCGCTGCCTGCCCTGCCCGATGCCGTTTTCAAAGCCTACGATATCCGCGGCACGGTTCCCGAACAGCTCAACGACGCCTTCGCCATCCGCCTGGGACGCGCGCTCGCGGAACAAGCCCGCGAGCTGGGCGTCGCCACCGTGGTCGTCGGCCGTGACGGGCGCCATAGTGGCCCGGCTCTTTCCCAGGCGCTGCAGCAAGGCCTGCGCCAGGGCGGCGTGGATGTCGTGGACATCGGCTCCGTCCCGACGCCGCTGGTGTACTTCGCCACTTTCATCCTGAATACCGGCTCTGGCGTTGCCATCACCGGCAGTCACAACCCGCCCCAATACAACGGCTTCAAGATCATGCTCGGCGGCCGCACGCTGCATGGTGAAGACATCCTCGGCCTGAAAGCCCGCATGGCAGCGCCGCAACCCTACGACGGCCCGCAAGGCAAAGTGGAAAACCGCGACCTGGCAGGCGACTACGTGCAACGCATCACCAGCGATGTCCGCTTGCAACGCCCGATGAAAATCGCGCTGGACGCAGGCAACGGCGTGGCCGGCCCCACAGCCGTGCGCCTGTTCGAAGCCCTGGGCTGCGAAGTCACCCCGCTGTTCTGCGATATCGACGGCGACTTTCCCAACCACCACCCCGACCCCGCCGATCCGCACAACCTGGAAGACCTGATCCGCACGCTGCAGGACACCGATTGCGAAATCGGCCTGGCCTTCGATGGCGACGGCGACCGCCTGGGCGTCGTCACCAAATCCGGCCACATCGTCTGGCCCGACCGCCAGCTGATTCTCTATGCCCGTGACATTCTGGCGCGCCAGCCGGGCGCGCAGATCATCTACGACGTCAAATGCACCCGCCACGTCGCCCTGGCCGTGGCAGCCGCAGGCGGCAAGCCGCTGATGTGGCGCACCGGCCATTCGCTGATCAAATCCAAGCTGGTGGAAACCGGCGCCCCGCTTGCCGGGGAAATGAGCGGGCACATTTTCTTCAAGGAACGCTGGTACGGCTTCGACGATGGCCTCTACGCCGGGGCGCGCCTGCTGGAAATCGTGTCGCGCAGCGCCAACCCGTCCGAAGTGCTGGAAGCCTTGCCCGACGCGCTGTCCACGCCTGAACTCAAACTGCCCATGCAGGAAGGTGAACCGCATGCGCTGGTCGCCGCCCTGCAGGAAAAAGCGCAATTTCCCGGTGCACTGCACGTGCATACGATAGATGGCGTGCGCGCCGAGTACGCCGACGGCTTCGGCCTGGCACGCGCGTCGAACACCACGCCTGTCGTGGTACTGCGCTTCGAAGCCGACAGCCCTGCCGCGCTGGAACGCATCAAGCAGGCCTTCAAGAAGCAGATCCTGGCCCTGGCGCCGCAGGCGCAACTGCCCTTCTGAGGCACACCCATCCCCCCCGGCAAGGAGGCGTCATGCAGCACAAGATTCACATCAAGCGCATCTATGAACCCGCCAGCGCCGGGGATGGCGCGCGTATTCTGGTCGACCGGCTCTGGCCGCGCGGCATCAGCAAGGCCAATGCCGCCCTGACCCTCTGGTTCAAGGATATCGCGCCGACGCCGGAACTGCGCAAATGGTTCGGTCATGACCCTGGACGTTTCGACGAGTTCCGCCAGCGCTATGAAGCCGAACTCGCCGGCAACCCACAGGCCATCGCGCAGATGGAGCCATACGTGCGCCAGGGCGATGTCACGTTGCTCTATGCCGCGCACGACCCTCACTGCAACCATGCGCTGGTGCTGGCCGACTTCCTGCGCAGTGCGCTGGGCTAAACGCCGCGACGCCTTGCCGCCCTACTCGCTGCGCTGCAGCCTGGCGAATTTCTTGCGCATTGCGCTGACCTTCGGCGCAATCACGAACTGGCAATAACCCTGCCAGGGGTTGCGCGCGAAATAATCGGCATGTTCAGACTCCGCCGGCCAGAACACTGGCGCCGGCAGGATTTCCGTCACGATAGGCACGCCATCGGTCAAGCCTTCGGCCTGCAGCCGGTCCCGTACCGCCAGCGCCGCCACGTGCTGGGCCTCGGAAGCATAGAAGATAACTGAACGATACTGTTCGCCGACGTCATTGCCCTGCCGGTCACGGCTGGTCGGATCGTGCGAAGCAAAAAACACCTCCAGCAACTGTTCGGCCTGGATGCGGCTGGGGTCGAAAGTGACACGCACCACCTCGATATGCCCCGTACCACCCTGGCATATTTCCTCATAGGTCGGGTACTCCGTCCGTCCGCCGGCATAACCCGGCTCTACCGACTCAACACCATCAAGGGAGCTGAATACAGCATCCGTGCACCAGAAGCAGCCGCCGCCGACAATCAAGGTTTCTTTCTGTTCGCTCATCGTCCTTCCGTCCTTCTTTCCCATCACTGATCTCAGGCGCCCGGCGCGGGCGGATACACCATTATTCCAGATGCCTTCACCGCGCCACCGGATTTCCCCTATTGTCATATTCGATCATGGCAATGTAACGATTCTCATTATTTTTCATATATGATTTCTATCCCGTGATGACATCCGCCCGGTGAAACCCTATGCCCAGCATTCCTGCCACCGCCACTCCACCCTCCCATACCCAGGGTTCATCGGCCTTTGCGACGACACGGGATGGCCGCCAGCTGCATTATCAGGAGCTGCCAGGGCCCGGCGCAACGGATAACACCGGGGCAGGCTACGGGCCCACCCTGGTTTTCGATGCAGGCATGGCCGCATCGCGGTCGTTCTGGGGCTTGGTGCAGCCGCAATGCGCCCAATGGGCACGTTCCATCGCCTATGACCGCAGCGGGCTGGGGCGCAGTCCCGCCGACTCCCAGCCTCGCACCATAGAGCGCATGGCCAGCGACCTCAACGAGCTGCTGGATCACCTGGGTGCCGGCCCCTTCATCCTGATTGCCCACAGCGGCAGCGGGTTGATCGTGCGTGCCGCAACGGCCGCCTGCCCAGCCCGTATTGCCGGCCTGGTACTGGTGGATGTCACCGACGAAGGCTGCACACCGGTTTTCAGCCCAACCTTCCGCCTCATGGAAAAAGCAGCGCACGGCGCCAGCGTCCTGCTGGCGCGCCTGGGCCTGCTGGAAGCCTGCTACCGCAGCGCCATTGCCGGCCTGCCCGCCGATGTGCGGCATGACCTGAGCCGGGAGGGCTTCACGCGGGCCGTCATGAAAACCCGTGCCGCCGAATTGCAGGGCCTGGTCGATGCCATGCACGCTTTCCGGCATCAGCCCCCGCGCCTGCCGGACATTCCTGTCAGCGTGATTTCCGGCATGCAGGCCGATTTCGGCATGAGCAAGCGCTTGCGTGCAGCCGCCAACGGAGCACACCGCCTGCGCGCTGCCCACTGCCGCCAAGGCCGGTTCATTCCCGCCCGGCACTCCGGCCATGCCGTGCTTCTGAGCGAACCCGAACTGGTGGCCAACGAAATCCACCATCTGCTGCGACAACACCCCCGTCACTAGCCCCGCGCACCGCCCGCCCCGCAGGCGAGCCCGCACGCCGTGCAGCCCCCCATCTGGGCTGACGCATATGTGCCCCCTCACGCCCGCTCCAGCAGGGTGCGTTGCCTGTCGCTGCCCGGCCCCGGATGCCGCCTGCGGCGGCCGTCCGGCACGGAAGGTTTACCCACCTAGCCGCCCGATAATTGGTAATACCAATATATCCTCAAAAAGTCACAGAAATTGCTGAAAACTAGGGAAAACCTTGATGCTAACGGTGAATAAGCCCTGCATATAATTGCTCACCTTTTCACCAAACCAAAAAATTGGTACGACCACTTCCCAAAAGGAGACTCCACAATGCCACAGGCTTGGCCACAAAACTATGATCCGGCGGGCAATATCTGGCTCTCCGCACTGGTCGCACTGATACCCATCATTTTCTTTTTCCTGGCGCTGACGAAACTGCGCCTGAAGGGTTACATCGCAGGCACCATCACGGTATTGCTGGCCCTGGGCGTGGCATTGCTGTTCTACCGCATGCCCATCAGCGGCGCGCTGGCGTCCGTGGTCTACGGTTTCTTCTACGGCCTGTGGCCCATTGCCTGGATCATCGTCGCGGCGGTCTTCCTCTACAAAGTCTCGGTCAAGACCGGGCAGTTCGACATCATCCGCGCCTCCATCCTGTCCATCACGCCAGACCAGCGACTGCAACTGATCCTGGTGGGTTTCAGTTTTGGCGCATTCCTCGAAGGCGCAGCTGGTTTCGGCGCACCGGTGGCGATTACCGCCGCGTTGCTGGCCGGGCTGGGTTTCAAGCCGCTCTACGCCGCCGGCCTGTGCCTGATTGCCAATACGGCCCCCGTGGCGTTCGGCGCCATGGGTATTCCCATCATCGTCGCCGGCCAGGTCTCCGGCCTGGACCCCTTTGCCATCGGCCAGATGGCCGGCCGCCAGTTGCCCTTCATGACGATTCTCGTGCTGTTCTGGCTGATGGCCATCATGGACGGCTGGCGCGGCGTGCGCGAAACCTGGCCAGCGGTGCTGGTTGGCGGCGGTTCGTTTGCCATCGTGCAATTCCTGACGGCCAACTACATCGGCCCGGAGCTGCCGGACATCACTTCCGCCATCGTGTCGCTGATTGCACTCACGCTGTTCCTGAAGGTCTGGAAGCCCAAGCACATTTTCCGCTTCGATGAAGCCGAAGGCCAGGCCGGCAGCCAGCAGCCAAACACCGCACAGGCCGTGCCCGCCAGCAACGCCCCCCTGAATGCGGGCAGCATTATCAAAGCCTGGTCCCCCTTCATCATCCTGACCGCCATGGTCACGATCTGGAGCGTGAAGCCTTTCAAGGCGCTATTTGCCGCAGGCGGCCCACTGGCCAACTGGATTCTCAGCATGCCGGTGCCCTACCTGCACAACCTGGTCGAGAAAACCCCGCCCATCGTCGCCGCCGCGACGCCCTATGCAGCCGAGTACCGCTTCGACTGGTTCTCCGCCACCGGCACCGCCATTCTGATCGCCGCGCTCATCACCATTCTGATCCTGCGCATGAAACCCGCGCAGGCGCTGGCAACGCTGGGCGAAACCTTCAAGGAACTGGCCCTGCCCATCTACTCCATCGGCATGGTCCTGGCTTTCGCCTTCATCGCCAATTATTCCGGGCTGTCCGCCACGCTGGCGCTGGCGCTGGCCCACACTGGCGACGCCTTTACCTTCTTCTCTCCCTTCCTGGGCTGGATCGGCGTTTTCCTGACGGGTTCAGACACTTCTGCCAATGCCTTATTTGGCGCATTGCAGGCCACCACGGCCCAGCAGATCGGGATTCCCGAAGTACTGATGGTCGCCGCCAACACGACCGGCGGCGTGACGGGTAAGATGATCTCTCCGCAATCCATCGCCATCGCCTGCGCGGCCGTCGGCCTGGTCGGCAAGGAGTCGGACCTGTTCCGCTTCACCGTCCGCCACAGCCTCGTGTTCGCCGTCATCATCGGCTGCATCACGACCCTGCAGGCTTATGTCGTGCCCTGGATGATCCCGTAAAACCGAGGCCGGCAATGCCCCCGTCAGCGCAAGGCGCCAGACGGGGGCATTGCCGCTGAGGAATGTTGATTTTCTCGACCATGCGCCTTTCCGACCAAGTTGCCGAAAAACTGCTTTCACTGATCCAGGCCCAGGGTATCGCGCCCGGTGGACGCCTGCCTGCGGAACGCAGCCTGGCTGAACAGCTGGGGGTGTCGCGCACGGCGCTGCGCGAGGCGATCCAGAAGCTGTCCAGCCATGGCATCCTCGTGAGCAAGATCGGCTCCGGCACATTTCTTCAGGCCGCCGCGCACCAATGGCCGCAACAGTCAATCTCACCGCTGGCCGCGCTGATGCTGGAAGACCCGCATTACCGCTACGACGTCCTGGAAGCCCGCGCTGCGCTGGAATCCAATACGGCCGCCCTGGCAGCACTGCGCGCCACCGACGAAGACAAAGAAAAAATCCAGCGCTGCTATGAGCAGATGATTGCCCACCAGCAGCGCGGCGACGTCACGCAATCCGCGCATGCCGATGCGCAATTCCACCTGGCCATCGCCGAAGCTTCCCACAACCTGGTCCTGCTGCAGGTCATGCGCGGCCTGTTCGACCTGGTTCTTTCTACCGTGGCGCAAAACCGCCGCGTCATGTTCATCCACGATAGCCCGTCCTCACAGGACAAACTCACCATCCAGCATGAAAGCCTGATGCAGGCCATTCTTGCAGGAGACCCCGAGCGTGCCCGCAGCATCATCAGCGATCACCTGGAGTACGTGCGAGTCACGCTGCACAAAATGGATGACGACATTGCCAGGCGCGAGCGCTCCGCCCGCCTGCCCTCTCTGGAAATACAGCCATGATCATCTCTTCTCCCTCCGACTACCGCCTGGCCGCCAAGAAACGCCTGCCGCCCTTCCTGTTCCACTACATCGACGGCGGCGCGTATTCCGAAGACACCCTGCGCCACAATGTCAGCGACCTGTCAGAGATCCTGCTGCGCCAGCGCATCCTGAAAGACACGGCCACCCTGGACCTGAGCACCCGGCTGTTCGACGAAACGCTGTCCATGCCGCTGGCGCTCTCGCCCGTCGGCCTGACCGGCATGTATGCGCGCCGTGGCGAAGTCCAGGCCGCACGCGCGGCGGATGCCAAGGGCATCCCCTTCACCATGTCCAGCGTTTCGGTCTGCCCGATCGAGGAAGTAACGCCCAAGATCAAGCGCCCCATGTGGTTCCAGCTGTATGTCCTGAAAGACCGCGGCTTCATGCGCAATGTGCTGGAACGCGCCCGCGATGCCGGTTGCTCGACGCTGGTCTTCACGGTGGACATGCCCATCCCCGGCGCACGCTACCGCGACGCCCATTCAGGCATGAGCGGCCCCAATGCCAACCTGCGCCGTTATCTGCAGGCCGTCACCCGCCCGGGCTGGTCCTGGGACGTCGGCCTGTTTGGCCGTCCCCATGATCTGGGCAACATCTCGGCCTACCTGGGCAAGCCCACCGGCCTGGAAGACTACATGGGCTACCTGGGCGCCAACTTCGACCCCACCATTTCCTGGAAAGACCTGGAATGGATACGCGATTTCTGGCAAGGCCCCATGGTCATCAAGGGCATTCTTGATCCTGAAGACGCTCGCGATGCCGTCCGTTTCGGCGCCGATGGCATCGTCGTGTCCAACCATGGCGGCCGCCAGCTCGACGGCGTGCTCTCCGCCGCCAAGGCACTGCCTCCCATTGCCGACGCAGTCAAGGGGCAACTGAAAATCCTGGTCGATTCCGGCGTACGCAGCGGCCTGGATGTGGTCCGCATGATGGCGCTGGGCGCAGACCTGGCCATGATAGGCCGCGCCTATATCTACGCGCTGGCTGCCGGCGGCCAGGAAGCTGTGGCAAACTTGCTGAACCTGTTCGACAAGGAAATCCGCGTCGCCATGACCCTGACCGGCGCGCGGAATATCGGTGAAATCACTTCCGACCTGCTGGTCAAGGAGGGACTCGCATGACCACCGAAAGCACTGACAGCACCGCCAGTGACGGCCCCCAGCTGCTGTCCCGGTTGCGCCAGCTGGTCGGCGCCGACAACGTCCTGACCCATGCCTCCGCCACCCGGCGCTTCCGCAAGGGGCATCGTACCGGCGAAGGCAAAGTCCTCGCCGTCGTGCGGCCCGGCACGCTGCTCGAACAATGGCAGGCAGTACAGGCCATTGTCGCTTCGGGCCGCATTGTCCTGATGCAGGCAGCG
This sequence comes from Kerstersia gyiorum, assembly GCF_048595715.1. Taxonomy (NCBI): domain Bacteria; kingdom Pseudomonadati; phylum Pseudomonadota; class Betaproteobacteria; order Burkholderiales; family Alcaligenaceae; genus Kerstersia; species Kerstersia gyiorum. The sequence goes on along the minus strand of NZ_CP169556.1, from coordinate 673,013 downwards.
AACACCGGCCTGACCGGCGGCTCGACGCCGGACGGCAACGACTACGACCGCGAAATCGTCCTGATCAACACGATGCGCATCACTGGCGTGCAGGTCATACGTGGCGGCGAGCAAGTTGTCTGCCTGCCCGGCGCCACGCTGGACCGCCTGGAGCAAACCCTGGCCCCCCTGGGCCGCGAACCACACTCGGTGATTGGTTCCTCCTGCATAGGCGCATCGGTGCTGGGCGGAGTCTGCAACAATTCCGGTGGCGCACTGGTGCGGCGCGGCCCGGCCTACACCGAACTGGCCCTGTACGCCCGGGTCCGGGAAGACGGCGAACTGGAGCTCGTCAATCACCTCGGTATCCGGTTAGGTGACACGCCCGAGGAAATCCTGACCCGCCTGCAGTCCGGTGACTACCAGCCCGAGGACATCGCCAACGACGCCGGTGCAGCATCGGACCCACGCTATGCCGAACACGTCCGGCAGGTAGACGAGCCCACGCCCGCGCGCTTCAATGCCGACCCCTCGCGACTGCACGAAGCGTCCGGCTCTGCCGGGCGCGTCTGCCTGTTTGCGGTGCGCCTGGATACCTTCCCGCGCGAACCGAGCACGGTGTTCTATATCGGCAGCAACAACCCCGACGACCTCACCGAGGTGCGCCGCCACCTGCTGACTGAACTGCCCAGCCTGCCCATCGCCGGCGAATACATCCACCGCACGGCGTTCGACATCGGCGCGAAGTACGGCAAGGATGTGTTCCTGCTGATCGACAAGTTCGGCACGGCGCGCGTCCCCAAGGCCTTCGCCATCAAAAGCCGCATTGACGACGTCTGCGAACGCCTGGGTCTGCCAGGCCTCACCGACCACGTGCTGCAGGCTTTCACCGCGCTGCTGCCCAATCACCTGCCGCGCCGCATGCGCGATTACCGCGACCGCTACGAGCACCACCTGCTGCTGCGCGTCTCCAACGATACGGCCGACGCCACGCGCGCCTTCCTGCAACAGCATTTCGGCGGCAGCAGCAGCGGCGCCTATTTCGAGTGCGACGCGGAAGAAGGCCGCAAGGCCTTCCTACACCGCTTTGCCATCGCCGGGGCAGCCATCCGCTACCGCGACACGCATCGCCGCTCGGTCCAGGACATCGTCGCCCTGGATATCGCGCTGCGCCGCAACGACCGCGACTGGGTAGAACAACTGCCCCAGGAGATGGAAGGCGACATCATCCACAAGCTTTACTACGGCCACTTCTTCTGCCACGTCTTCCACCAGGACTACATTGTCCGCAAGGGCGTGGACCCGCTGGCAATGGAACACAGCATGTGGAAACTGCTGGATGCGCGCCAGGCGGAATACCCGGCCGAGCACAATGTCGGCCATCTTTACGTCGCCAAGCCGGCGCTGGCCGATTTTTACCGCCAGCTCGACCCGACCAATACCTTCAATCCCGGCATCGGCCATACCTCCAAGCTCAAGCATTGGGGCAATTGCTGCGAACAGCGCGGCCTGCCTGCGGCCTACCGCAGCAGCCAGGACTGAAGCACCTGATGCAGGCTCGGGACGGATACCGCCAGTCCCGAGCCTGCCGGCAGGGAACTTGCCTGCCGGGCCATGGTCACTTTCTGCCGGGCCATGGTCACTTTCCAGTCCAGCAGCGGCTGGTATGATCGCCGCATTGCTCCTCTGGCTTCCTGCTCCCTCATATCATGCTGCAACATCCGGAATTCAACCCCATTGCCCTGCAGCTCGGCCCGCTGGCCGTGCACTGGTACGGGCTGATGTACTTATGCGGTTTCGTTTCCGCCTGGCTGCTGGGCCGCTGGCGTATCCGCCATGGCGGACTGACCCGCCTGACCGAACGCGATCTCGACGACATCATTTTCTATGGCGTCATCGGCGTAATCCTGGGCGGCCGCCTGGGCTATGTGCTGTTCTACAAGCCTGCCTACTATCTGTCGCATCCGCTGGAAATCTTTTACCTCTGGGAAGGCGGCATGGCCTTCCATGGCGGGCTGCTGGGCGTGGTCATCGCGCTGCTGCTGTTTGCACGCAGCCGCAAGTATTCGGTGCTGGAAGTCGGCGATTTCGTTACCCCGCTGATCCCCCTCGGGCTGGCATTCGGCCGCCTGGGCAATTTCATCAATGGTGAATTATGGGGGCGCGCAACCAATGTACCCTGGGGCATGGTGTTCCCCCAGGCGCAGGATGGCATTGCACGTCACCCGTCGCAGTTGTATCAGATGAGCCTGGAAGGCCTGGCGCTGTTCGTGATCGTCTGGTTCTTCGCGCTGCGGCCCAGGCCCGCCGGGCAGATCAGCGGCCTGTTCCTGGCCGGCTACGGCATCTTCCGCTTCGCTGTCGAGTTCACCCGTGAACCCGACAGCTTCCTGGGCCTGCTCGCCGGCGGCCTGAGCATGGGCCAGTGGCTGTCACTGCCCATGATCCTTGCCGGCGCCTGGCTGCTCTTCAGGGCTTCAGAGCAACCGTCCCGCTGACCGACACCGACACCGTCACGGTGTCGGCTTCCAGCGGCACGCTGTCAGCGGCCGCACCGGCAGCCTTGGCCATCATCATCTGAGGACGCGGCGCCATTTCATACTGCACGCCACTGCCGCCCAGGTCGATCTTGCGAATCTCATAGCCCTTGAAGCCGAAGGCCTCGGCCGCGGCCCCGGCACGCTGGCGGAAGGCGTCCGCCGCCTGTTGCAACAGGCGCTCCTCGTGCTTGGCGCGCGCCTCGTCCGAGAGAATGAAAGCGATGTTATCCAGGGGCATCTGATCTTGTACCTTGACGGCCAGCCCGGACGCCTTGGCAAAGTCAGTCGATTCCAGCAGGATTTCAGCCCGGCCGCGCCAGGCGCTGATGCGGCCGTCGCGGTCGGTCTGGGGCCAGATGCGGTAATTGCCGTTACGCGCCTTCACGCCTCTTTCATCACGCAACATCTTCATGGCCGCTTCCAGGTGCTCATTGAGCGCGCGGCTGACATCTGTCTGGCTGGCGGCTTCCGACTCATACGCCAGCGTGAGCAAGACCGTATCCTGTTGAACCTTGGCTGCAGCCTGAGCCTGCAGGGTCAGTTGCGGCGCACGATCGCGCGGCTGGCGGTCTTCACCGTTGCCTGCCCAGGCAGTCGCTGCGGGCAAGGCCAGCGCCAGGGCCAGTGCGGCGCCACGGCGGATCATACGTTGTCGGGTACGCTGCATGGAGTGCTCCTTTATCTACAGGGAAAATAGAATACGGCGAGAATAACCCGTGCCGAACAGGCACCCGCCCGGCAGCAAAGGCCTACAGGCGGCCGCCTGCCGTCACGAAGCGGCCGCCAAAGAAAAAAGGCGGTGCCGCTACACGACACCGCCTTGATTGACTGCGGGAAACGCGTTTTGTTCCCGCGACATTGAATGCCCCGCGTGTGCCGTCCAGGCCGGCATCTCGAACCCAGAGAGTTCAAGTTGGTCGCTCGTGGTCTGGCTTCGGGTTCGTCTGACAAGAGACGATCGCACCTACCGGACGCCCTTACAACCTATGCCATAAAAGCATCGGTTCAGAGAATATGGCCAAGTCACGAACACCGCAGGGACAACCTGCTGGCCAGCTGTGTGATGGTACAGCCCGCCCAATTCTTCACTGCATGTAAAAATGGATACTAAGTACGGCGCCAGATGGCTCAGGAGGCAGGATTTTCCTCTGCCAGCGCGGCATCTATCATCTGGTGCACGGATTCAATTTTACGCTTGAAATCACCCACTGCCAAACTGCCCAGCGGCCCGTCCGGCGCTTTCATGGCAAGCAGTTCACTGGCGATCTGCAGCGCAGCCAGCACGGCGATGCGCTCATTGCCGGACACCCGGCCACTGGCCTGGATGTGGTTGGTCACCCGTGCCACATGATTGACCGCAGCCTGCAAGGTCTGCTTTTCCTCGGCCGAGCAGGCCAGGGAGTAATCACGCGACAGGATGGTGGCATTTACGCGTTCCATTGCCTAGCCTCCGAGCCAGTTTCCTGGGCCGCGACCAGCGCACCAGGCAAGCGTTCCAGCACGGCGTCGATACGTTGCCGCGCTTCTTCATTCACTGCCTGCAGGCGCACCAGCTGGCCTTCGCGCACACCCAGTTCCACCCGCATGCGCTGGTTTTCCGCCGACAGGCGTTCCACCTCTGCGCGCAGACCGGCTGTTGCGTTGTCCACTTCAGTTTGCAGGCTCAGGCGGGAAGCCTCGCACTCATCGAGCAACTGCTGCAGCGTTTCCGCCTGTTCGCGCTGCTCGAGCAACTGGCTTTGCAACTGTGAGCCGCGCCGCACGGCGGCTGCCTCGCGTTCAAGCGCAGCAACGCGCTCGGCCTTGAGGCGTGCCGAGTACTGAGTCAACTGCCCGATACGGGCAACGAGTCGATCGAGATCTTCCAACATATTCGCTATCGTAAACCATCCCGGCATTTCCGCGAAAGCGCCACCCGCCGCAACGGGTGGCGCCTCGCGCCGCATTCCCTACAGACTACAGCAACAGCGGCGTTCCCGCTCCTGCGTCCTGGTCCTGACGCCCGCCCGGACGATGCCGCAGATAACGTTTGTTATGCTGCGCCCGCCGGAACAGGATCGCCGCCAGCTCATTGAGCGCCAGCGAATAGACATCCCGCTTGAAATCTATGACAGAATCCAGCGGCACCCAATAATGACTCCAGCGCCACGCGTCGAATTCCGGGTGCGAACTCGCCCGAAGGCAAACATCGCTGTCCCGTCCGACCAGCCGCAACAGGAACCAGATCTGCTTCTGGCCCCGGTAGTGACTGCGCGAATCACGACGCAAAAAGCGCTCCGGCACGTCATAGCGCAACCAGTTGCGCGTACGCCCCAGAATGCGGACATGCTCCGGCAGCAGGCCGACTTCCTCGTGCAGTTCGCGGTACATTGCCTGCGCGGGACTTTCCCCGTGCTTGATACCGCCCTGCGGAAACTGCCATGCGTGCTCTCGTATACGCTTGCCCCAGAACACCTCGTTCTTGTGGTTGACAAGGATAATGCCGACATTGGGACGATAGCCTTCACGGTCAAGCATCAGCCACCCCCAGCGAATTCAATACAATTACGTGTGATTATACGGTCAGCCTTTTCTTCTGCCGATCCGATTCGACCCTTACTTCGAGCCTCACTCTTACCATGCGCGCTTCACGTTACCATCTGAACACCCTCAAAGAAGCCCCCTCCGACGCCGAGATCACCAGCCATCAGCTCATGACCCGCGCCGGCATGATCCGCAAGCTGGCCGGCGGTATCTACAATTACATGCCGCTCGGGCTGAAGGTCATCCGCAAGGTCGAAGCGATCGTGCGCGAAGAAATGAACCAGGCCGGCGCACTGGAATTGCTGATGCCCGTCGTCCAGCCCGCCGAGCTGTGGGTGGAATCCGGCCGTTGGGAACAATATGGCCCCGAACTGCTGCGCATCAAGGACCGCCATGGCCGCGACTTCGTGCTGCAGCCCACGTCCGAGGAAGTCATCACCGACATCGCCCGCAACGAAATCCAGAGCTGGCGCCAGCTGCCGGTGAACTTCTATCACATCCAGACCAAGTTCCGCGACGAGCGCCGCCCCCGCTTCGGTGTCATGCGCGGACGGGAATTCACGATGAAGGATGCCTATTCCTTCGACCGCGACGAAGCCGGCGCGCAAGCCAGCTACGACACGATGTACGAAGCCTACATGCGCATCTTCACGCGCCTGGGCCTGGTTTTCCGCGCCGTGGCCGCCGACACCGGCTCCATCGGCGGCAGCCGCAGCCATGAGTTCCAGGTCATTGCCGACACCGGCGAAGACCTGATCGTCTATGACCCGGACAGCGATTACGCCGCCAACATGGAACTGGCCGAAGCGCCTTGCCTGTTGCCGGCACGCGCGCCAGCCGCCCAGGCCCTGGGAAAAGTGGCCACCCCGAACGCCAGCAAGTGCGAGGAAGTGGCTGCGCAACTCGGCCTGCCGCTGACGCAGACCGTAAAATCCCTGGTGCTCGCCACCGATGACGCCGAAACCGGCAAGGCCACGTTGTGGCTGCTGCTGATCCGCGGCGATCACGAGCTCAACGAAGTCAAGGTCGGCAAGCTGCCGGGCCTGAAAAACGGCTGGCGCTTCGCCACCGAAGCCGAGATCCTCGAGCATTTCGGTGCCCGCCCCGGTTCGCTGGGTCCGATCGGTACCCCCCTGCCAGTACGCGTCGTGGCCGACACGACCGTCGCCAACATGAGCGACTTCGTCGTCGGCGCCAATGCCGATGGCTTCCACTACAGCGGCGCGAACTGGGGCCGTGACCTTGCCGAGCCGGAACTGGTTGCGGACATCCGTAATGCAGTAGCCGGTGACCCGGCGCCGTCGGGCGGCCGCCTGGCCATCCAGCGCGGCATCGAGACCGGCCACGTGTTCTACCTGGGCACCAAGTATTCCGAAGCGCTGAAAGCCACCTTCCTGGACGAAACCGGCAAGCCCGCGCTGATGCAAATGGGCTGCTACGGCATCGGCATCACCCGTATCGTCGGCGCCGCCATCGAACAGAACCACGACGCCAAGGGCATTGTCTGGCCGCGCGCGCTGGCGCCCTTCGAAGTCGTCCTGTGCCCGGTGGGCTGGGGCAAGAGCGAAGCAGTGCGCGAGCAAGCCGAAGCCATCTACGGCGCGCTGCAGGCCCGCGGCATCGACGTGATCCTGGACGACCGCGACCAGCGCCCCGGCGTCATGTTCGCCGAATGGGAACTGATCGGCGTGCCGGTACGCGTCACCATCGGCGAGCGCGGCCTCAAGGACGGCATCGTCGAAGTCCAGAGCCGCCGCGCCGGCAATGCCGAGCACATCCCGGTGGCCCAGGCGGTAGAAGCCATCCTGGCCACGCTCGACGCTTATTGATCCCTTACCCCGTCCGCAGGACTAAACCATGGTTCCCTCCCAAGCTACCCCTGCAGGCGAAACGCTGGCAGTCCGTGTCTACTACGAAGACACGGACGCCGGTGGTGTCGTCTTCTATGCAAACTATCTGAAGTTCATGGAACGCGCCCGCACGGAATGGCTGCGCCGGCTGGGCGTGAACCAGGCCGAATATGCCCGCGAGACGGGCGCCGTGTTCGTGGTGCGCGAAGTCAGCATCCAGTACCGGCGTTCTGCGCGCCTCGATGACCTGCTCACGATACGCAGCCGCATCACCCGCATCGGCGGCGCATCCGTCGATTTTTTTCAGGAAGTCCTGCGCGGTACGGAACTGCTGGCCACCAGCACCATCCAAGTCTGTTGCGTCAACGTTGACACCATGCGGCCCATGCCTGTGCCTGAGCCGCTGCGCTCCACTTTGCTCACTTTCATTTCGGAATAACGGAATCACCCTCCATGGCATCCTCCTCCGCCGATATGTCGATACTGTCACTGATCCTGAACGCCAGCATTCCGGTTCAGGTCATCATGCTGCTGCTGGTATTGATTTCCATCCTGTCCTGGACCTTCATCTTCGGCAAACGCAGCACGCTGCGCCGCGAGCAGGCACTGACGCGCCGCTTCGAAAACGATTTCTGGTCCGGTGGCGACCTCAACATGCTGCAGCAATCCATCAGCACCCACCGCAACGAACATGGCGCCCTGGCGCGCATCTTTGACGCCGGCATGACGGAATTCACCAAAGTGCGCCGCAATCCGCCCGCCGACCACGCCGCCCTGCTGGACGGCCCGAACCGCGCCATGCGCGCCGCCTATCAGCGCGAAGTCGACAGCCTGGAATCGAACCTGAACTTCCTGGCGTCGGCCGGCTCCGTCAGCCCCTATATCGGCCTGCTGGGCACGGTCTGGGGCATCATGCACGCCTTCGTGGGCCTGGCCCATGTGCAACAGGCCACGCTGGCATCGGTCGCGCCCGGCATCGCCGAAGCCCTGATCGCCACCGCCATCGGCCTCTTTGCAGCCATTCCCGCCGTGGTCGCCTACAACCGCTACACCCACGACATTGACCGTCTGGCGCTGCGGTTCGAAAACTTCATGGACGAGTTCCTCAACATCCTCCAACGTCAGGTGCGCTGATGGCATCACTACGCTCGCGTGGTGGCCGCGGCGGCCGCCGCCTGAAAAACGAGATCAACGTCGTTCCGTATATCGACGTCATGCTGGTACTGCTGGTCATCTTCATGGTGACCGCGCCGCTGATCACGCCCGGGCTGATCAACCTGCCCACGGTGGGACAGGCCGACCAGATTCCCAGCACACCGCTGGAAATCCAGCTGGAAGCGGACGGCAAGCTCGGCCTGCGCATGCGCGAAGCGGGCGCCGAAGTCGAAAGCATCAACCGCGCCGACCTGGTGTCCGCCGTACTGGGCCGCCTGACCCCGGATACGCCGGTCGTCATTGCCGCCGACGGCAAAGTGCCCTACGAAGAGGTCATGAAAGTCATGGATACCCTGCGCGCCGCCGGTGTCGCGCGCCTGGGCCTGCTGGTGGACCAGCAGGCGTCCGACAACAGCAAGACTGGCAAGCGCTGAGCCCTGAATCATGAAATCCTCACGCGATCCCGATCCTAACGTGATACCTGACGACGACGCGCCCAAGCTGCCGCGCAAGGCATTGGTGCAATCCCTACTGGCGCACGGCGTGCTGGCGCTGCTGGTCGTCGTCGGCATGTGGCGCAGCAAGGACGATTCGCGCCCGATACAGGTAGAAATGTGGGCGCCGGGCGACAGCCCCAATGCCGGCCAGCCAGAATCGGCACCGTCCGAACCGGCGCCGCCCAAGCCTGCCCCCAAACCCGAGCCGCAACCAGAACCGAAGCCGGAGCCTCCCGCTCCGCCACCACCGCCTCCCCCGCCACCGCCCAAGCCTCCCGAGGAACAGGCGCCCGACCCTGAAATCGCCCTTGAAGAAAAACGCAAGGCCGAGGAAGCTCGCAAGGCGGAAGATGCGCGCAAGGCAGAGGCCGCCCGCAAGGCGGAAGAAGCACGCAAGGAAGAAGAGGCCAGGAAGGCCGAGGAAAACCGCCGGGCGCAGGAAGCCCGCCGCGCGGAAGAGGCGCGCCGCGCCGAAGAAACCCGCAAGGCGGAAGAAGCGCGCAAGGCGGAAGAAGCGCGCAAGGCAGAAGAAGCCAAGAAGGCCGAGGATGCCCGCAAGGCCGAAGAGGCACGCCGCGCTGCCGAGGCCCGGCGAGCCGAGGAAGCCCGACGCGCAGAAGAAGCCAAGAAAGCTGAAGAGGCCAAGAAAGCCGAGGACGCCCGCAAGGCCGAAGAAGCCCGTCGCGCCGAGCAGGCGCGCCGCGCCGAAGAAACCCGCAAGGCAGAAGAAGCGCGCAAGGCAGAAGCCGCCCGCAAGGCAGCCGAAGCCAAGGCAGAACGCGACCGCCAGTTGCGCGACGCCATGCGCGGTGACGTGCTGGGTGCTGCCGGCCTGCCGGGGGGCGCTGCCAACCGCAACCAGGCTGGCGGCGGCGACGACAGCGGCTACGCCGCCCAGGTCCGGGCGTGCATCAAGGCCGGCGTCTCCTTCCACCCGACCGCCGAACAATTGAACGGCGGCAACCCGGCGGCCGAATTCGTGGTGCAGCTGAACCAGAGCGGCCAGGTGCTGAATGTCGGCCTGCGGCGCTCGTCAGGCATAGCCACCTTCGACCGCGCAGTGGAGACCGGCATCCGGCGTTGCAGCTTCCCGCGCCCGCCGTCGGGCAAGTACCCCGAGCGCATCGACGTCATTTATCGTCCGAACGACTGAGCGGAGCCAGTGCGATGAACAGCCTTCACGCAAACGTCCCGCAGGCAGCCGAGCCCCGTGCCGGGGCGTCGCTGCCTGCGATACACGCGCAACGAATCGTGACAGCTGCGTCATACTGGCCCGCCCCTGCCCGAGGTATTCTATCCGCCCGGCATCCATGCCTCACCGCCCGTCCCGACAGCCAACAGCAAGCGGTACGGCCTGGCGGCAGGAAGGCCCGTTTCCCCCTATTCGAATACGCCACGGCGGCTCCGGCCCCATGGCGACGTTCCCCGCCGGTATCCGGCAAGTACCCTGAAACGATAGATGTAAGCTATCGTCTATACGATTGAAGATCAGGAGCGCAACAACATGACTTTCCCGCCTCTCATACTGGCCTACCGAAACCGGCAGAATCTGCTGGCAAGCTGGATGCAACGGCTGCTCGGCCTGCTGGTGCTGGCTGCCATGTTCCTGGCCCTGCCCACCGCCCATGCGCAACTGCGCGTGGATATCTCCGGCACCGGCGCGCAGCAATATCCGATCGCCATTGCCGACTTCAGCGACGACCCCGCAGGCCGGGAAATTTCCCAGGTCATCCGCGCAGACTTGTCCCGCACCGGCCAGTTCCGCCTGATTTCCACCGGGGCGGCGCAACCGCGCTCGGGCGATGAAATCAATTTCGCCGAGTGGCGTGACCGTGGCGCCGACACGCTGGCCTATGGCACCGTCACCCAGGCTGGCGGCCGCTACGAAGTGCGCTATCACCTGGTCGACACCGTGCTGGCCAGCCAGCTGGATGCCGCCGTGTTCTCCGGCACCGCGCAGGAACTGCGCCGCATCGCTCACCAAATCGCCGACCGCATCTATGAAAAGATCACCGGTGTGCGCGGCGTGTTCTCCACCCGTCTGGCCTATGTACTCAAGCAAGGCAACACCTATGAACTGCAGATTGCGGACGCCGACGGCCAGAACCCGCGCGTGGCGCTGCGTTCGCGCGAACCCATCATTTCGCCGACCTGGTCGCCCGACGGCAAGAAGCTGGCCTATGTGAGCTTCGAATCCGGCAAGCCCGTGGTGTATTCCCACACGCTGGCCACCCGTGAACGCCATGCCGTCGCCAACTACAAGGGCAGCAACTCCGCCCCGGCCTGGTCGCCCGACGGCAACCAGCTGGCCGTGGTCCTGACGCGCGACGGCCTGTCTCAGGTCTACGTGGTCAATGCGGATGGCTCCAACCTGCGGCGCGTGACCCGTTCGCCGCTGATCGACACGGAACCTGTGTTCGCCCCCGACGGTCAAAGCCTGTACTTCACCAGTGATCGGGCCGGAAGCCCCCAGATTTATCAAGTAAATTTGGATGGGAGCAACACTCGTCGTGTCACATTCAATGGAAATTACAACATTTCTCCGAGGGTTTCCCCCGACGGACGACGCTTGCTGTACATTTCGAGGCGCGAAGGCGGTTTCCGGGTCGCCATGCTTGACTTGGCCACGGGAACGGAAACGCTGTTGACCAACGGCAGCGATGACCAGTCCCCCAGTTTCTCGCCCAACGGCCAGCAAGTGTTGTACGCTGCCGTGAATGGCGGTCGTGGTGTTCTGTCAGCCGTATCCAGCGATGGCCGCGTCCGCCAGACGCTCTCCGTGTTGAACGGGGAAGTCCGTGAGCCGACCTGGGGACCGTTTCCGCAGTAACTAAAGACTAATGGCCATGGCTAACATGCCAACAGGAAGTGCCTGTCCGCGCAGCCTCTAATACACGACCAACCGATCGTGCGGCAATGCGGGCAGGAGAACCTGCTGGCACCATGCTTACAAACGTGTGTATCTCCCCTATCTGATTTAAGGAAATAACATGAGATCGCGCTTCGTCAAATTTTCCTCCCTGCTGGCCCTGAGTGCAGCGCTGGCCGCCTGCAGCAGCGTACCGCTCGATGATTCCGCCAACAGCGGCGCCAACCAGGGCTCGACCGGTTCGTCCACCGGCGCCATCGGCGGCGGCAACGCCTCCGGCCAGATCCTGGACCCGTTCAACCCGCAAAGCGTGCTGGCCCAGCAACGCTCGGTGTTCTTCGAGTTCGACAGCTACGCTGTGCCTGAGCAATACCGTGAACTGATCGAAACGCACGCCGGCTACCTGCGCGCCAACGGCAACCAGCAAGTCGTGCTGGAAGGCAACACCGACGTCCGTGGCGGCGCCGAGTACAACCTGGCCCTGGGCCAGCGCCGTGCCGAAGCCGTGCGCCGCATGATGACGCTGCTGGGCGTCAACGACGGCCAGATCGAAACCATCAGCTTGGGCAAGGAAAAGCCGCGCAGCACCGGCACGTCCGAGGCCGACCACGCTGAAAACCGCCGCGTCGATATCCAGTATCGCCGCTAAGCCCAACGGCGCGCCCTCGTGGCGCGCCTCGCAGATCCAGGAGCACCGTGATCATGACCGTATCGACTTCATCCCTGCGCAAGCACCTGCTGTCAGCCAGCATCCTGGCCATATTGGCCACCCCGCTGACGGCGCATGCCTTCGCTGATGACGATGCGCGACGCGCAATCCTGGAACTGCGCCAGCAAGTCCGGCAGCTGACCGAGCAGAACCAGCGCGCGCAGCTGCAGCTGGCCGACCAGATCGACGCCCTGCAGCTGGAAGTGATGCGTTTGCGCGACCAGGTCGAGCATGCCTCCCGTTCGGCGCAACAGGCCATGGAGCAAAGCGCACCCAAGCCCGCCGCGAATACCGAGGACAGTGCAGCCGACCCGCAGGAACAGGCTGCCTATGACGGCGCCATCAACCTGTTCCGCAATGGTCAGTACGGCGAAGCCTCCGAGGCCCTGAACGCGTTTGTCGTGCTTTATCCCGACAGCTCGCTGGCCCCCAGCGCCCGGTTCTATCAGGGCAGCAGCCGCTATGCACAGAAGGACTACAAGGGCGCAGTGACGCTGCTGGAAGACATGGTCAACACCTTCCCCAGCAGCCAGCGCGCCCCGGATGCGCTGCTCGTCATTGCCGGCAGCAAAGTGGAACTGAACGATCGCGCCGGCGCCAAGGCGGCGCTGCAGCGCATCGTCAAAGACTACCCGACGACGCCGGCGGCCGAAACCGCCGCCAAGCGCCTGCAACTGCTCTGATACCTTGCCAGCCCCAAGAAATACGCCCGCCGACACCCGCCGCGCCACAGCGGTGACCGCCGACAGGCAAGCCGACGCTGGCCAGCACTCAGGCGGGCACCGTGAAAACCCACGCTATACCCTGATCGACCTGCCGTTCCGGCTGCGCACATTGCGCCGCCAGCACCAGCTTTCTCTGGCTGCGCTGGCACTGCGTACATCACTGACCCGCAGCTACCTGTCCAAGCTGGAACGCGGCCTCAGCAATCCTTCAGACACCACCATCGAGCAGTTGGCGCATGCCTATGGCCTGACGCGCGACCAACTGCTGGGCTCCGGCCCCGAAGGCCTGGATGAAATCGTCAGCGTGGTCCGCGTGGCGGATCGCCAGCCCATGATACGGACCGGCAGTTCGCTGGGTTACCAATACCAGGCACTGGCCGGCAAGCGCCGCATCCGTTCCATGCAGCCCGTAGTGGTTGTACCGCCTCGGGAATTTCCCGACCGCCAAGCCGCCCAGCCCCATGAGGGCGAGGAATTCATGCTGGTCATCCATGGCGCAGTCGAACTCATGGTGGGCTCGCGTGTCTGGCGCCTGGAAAGCGGTGACGCCGTGTATTTCGACGCCACGCTGCCGCACCGCATGCGTACCGTCAGCCGCCAGGACGCCGAAGTTCTGGTCGTCGGCTCGCGCTAGCCTCCCTGCCGGGCATGCCGCCGGCATCACCTGTTCCGTTCCTCTGCTCCTCCTCTGCCGACGCGGCAAAGCCGTGCGCGAACCGCCGTGGAACGGCATCTGCCCCGCATCATTGCCCGCAGGCATGTACCTGCCGGGAAATTCCGGAATTTGGAAATGTTACGTACGTTCAAGACTGCCGCGTTTTACAATGGCAGGGCTTTCACACACGATACTTTCCATGCGAAATTTCCCCACACGCCTCACCGAAGGCTATCGTTCCTTCCTCTCCGGCCGCTTTCCCAGTGAACGCAAACGCTACAAGAACCTGGCCGAGAAAGGACAACACCCTGAAATTCTGGTCATCGGTTGCTGTGATTCCCGGGTCTCCCCGGAAGTGATTTTCGATGCAGGCCCCGGCGAACTGTTCGTCGTCCGCAACGTTGCCAATCTGGTTCCCCCTTACGAACCCGATTCCGAGTCCTATCACGGCACCAGCGCCGCCATCGAGTTCGCCGTGGAAGGCCTGGAAGTCAAGCACATCGTCGTGCTCGGCCATGCCTCCTGCGGCGGCATCGCCTCGTTCTACGACCGGGCCCAGCCCCTGACCGCCGGTAATTTCATAGGCAAATGGATGTCGCAGATCGCCACTACCGCCGATCAGCTGGGCACGCTGCCAGACGATCGTACGCACGCGCTGCGCAAGCTGGAACTGGCCGTCATCGAACACAGCCTGAAGAACCTGCTGACCTTCCCGTCGATCCGCACACGGGTGGAAGCCGGCACGCTCAAGCTGCATGGCACGTATTTCGGCGTCGCGACCGGCCTGCTGTTCCTGCGTGATGCGGAAAGTGGCGGCTTCCTGCCCGTACTCGAAGACGAAGCCATCGCCGCCCTGCAGCAACAGGCGGACGACTGAGCCTGCGCCAACGCGCCCCGCGCACCCTGGGCGCGCTGGCGCAACCTGGACGAACCTGCCGGCGCTACAGCACCGGCTGCAGTACGCGCTGCAGGATTTCCTCGCCGTAGGCTTCCAGCTTGCGGCTGCCCACACCGCTGATCTGGCCCAGCTCTTCCAGGGATTCCGGCGCCTGCAGCGCGATTTCCCGCAGCGTGGCGTCATGGAAGATGACATAGGCCGGCACCCCGTGGTGCCGGGCGATCTCTGCGCGCCAGGCACGCAGGGCTTCGAAGACCTTGAGTGCTTCCGGCGGCAGGTCCAGCAGCGCTGGACGCGCCTTGGCGCTGGCACGCGAGGATCTTGCCGCTTTTTCGCTTTCGCGCCGCAGCATCAGTTGCCGTTCGCCCTTGAGCACGGCCCGGCTGGCCTCGGTCAACGCAAGCGTACCGTAGCCGTCGGCGTCAGTCATGACCAACCCCTGCGCCAGCAATTGCCGCATGATGCTACGCCAGGCCTTGTCCGACAGATCCGCCCCCACCCCGAACACGCTGAGCGTGTCATGCTGCTGCTGGGTGATTTTCTCGCTGCGCTTGCCGCGCAGGATGTCGATGATATGCCCGGCGCCATAGCGCTGGCCGCGCTCGCGCCAGAGCCGGTAAATAGTAGACAGCAGCTTCTGCGCCGCCACCGTGCCGTCCCAGGATTCCGGCGGTTCCAGGCAGGTATCGCAATTGCCGCAAGGCCCGATGCGCTGACCGAAATAGGCCAGCAGCTGCTGCCGGCGGCACGATACGGTTTCGCACAGTGACAGCATGGCGTCCAGGTTGGCCCCCTGGCGCCGCTTGAAGGTTTCATCTCCAGGGGATTCTTCCAGCATGCGGCGCTGCTGCACCACGTCCTGCAGACCATAGGCCAGCCAGGCCGAGGCCGGCATGCCGTCGCGCCCAGCGCGGCCTGTTTCCTGGTAATAGCCCTCGATGGATTTGGGCAAGTCGATATGCGCCACGAAACGCACGTCGGGTTTGTCTATGCCCATGCCGAAAGCGATGGTGGCGACCATGACCAGGCCATCTTCGCGCAGGAAGCGCGACTGATTTTCTGCGCGCACGGCCTGGCTCAGCCCGGCGTGGTAGGGCAATGCCTGCACGCCCTGGCGGCACAGGAAGTCCGCCGTTTCCTCGACTCGCGCGCGTGACAGGCAATAGACGATGCCGGCTTCGCCCTCGTGCTCGGCGCGTATCATGGCCAACAGCTGGCGCCGCACATCGTCTTTCTCGACGATGCGGTAGCGGATGTTCGGACGGTCGAAGCTGGAAACAAAATGCCGGGCGTCAGTCAGCGCCAGGCGCTGGGCGATCTCGCGCCGGGTTTCCTCTGTGGCGGTGGCGGTCAGGGCAATGCGCGGCACCTGCGGCCAGCGTTCCTGCAACATCGACAGGCCCAGGTATTCCGGGCGGAAGTCATGCCCCCACTGGCTGACGCAGTGGGCCTCGTCGATAGCGAACAGCGCCAGCCGGCCACGCGACAGCAGGTCCAGGCAGCGCTCGGTCAGCAGGCGTTCGGGCGCCACGTAGAGCAAATCCAGTTCACCCGCCAGGAACCGCTGTTCCACAGCCCTGGCCTCACGCCAATCCTGGGAGGAATTCAGGTAGGCGGCGCTCACGCCCAGTTCGGTCAGGGCATCCACCTGGTCCTGCATCAGCGCGATCAGCGGCGAAACCACGATGCCCGTGCCTTCGCGTACCAGCGAGGGAATCTGGTAGCACATGGACTTGCCGCCGCCAGTGGGCATCAGCACCAGGGCGTCGCCGCCATCAATCACGTGCTCGACGATATCCTGCTGTTCGCCGCGGAAAGACTCGTAGCCGAAGACCCGCCGCAGGATTTCCAGGGCCTCAGACTTCGGCATGATGAGGAAGCGCCAGACCTGGCGCAGGATTCGAATTAGACATGCAAGCATTTTACCTGCCGGATCGTACCGCAATCCGGCAGCGTGACATTCGTGTCAGTCTCCGAGAAGATTGACAGGCAGGCTGAGATTCAGGCGCATCCCATAATCACCGGACACGATGTCGCGATCGGCCTCCCATTTGAGCTGCACATTGCGCCGCAGCGCCAGGCTGTGAGCGATACCCATGCGCTGCACCGTGGTATTGCCGTAGCGTACGTCAGAGTAGGTACCGCTGATCGTTCCCCAGCCGGCCAGCGGCACCCCGGTTTCCAGGGTGCCCTGCACCCGCGCCTGCGACAGCGGCCCGGAGGCATACCGGCTCAGGTCGCTGTAGCCGCTCATGGCGTATTCCGCTCGGTAGCCCACTTCCAGCCAGTCGTAGAGGCTCACGACATAGCCCAGGTTATAGCGCGACCCTTCGACATTTTCGTAACGGCTGTGAGCAGCACCGGCCCTCAAGCGCCCCCACTCTCCCAGGGAGTACACCCCGCCCAGGCCGACATTGCGCATTTTGGCAGCGGTCTGCACCTGACCTTCAAGTGTCAGGTCAGGCCGCCAGCCGTAACGCACCGCCGTCTGTCCGGCCGAAACGCCGTACTCGACCGCACCGGTGCCCGCCGTCCAGGGGGAATAATCCAGCCAGCCCACCGCCGATGAATAGCCGACAACCCCGCTGTCCAGCAAGGCGGCATCCTCCATGCCGCCGCTCTGCAACCGCACGCCGGCGATAGGCGCACTGCCCGAGATCTTCAACCCACTGCCTGGCAGGACGCCGAATGCCACGTCGGGCCCCTCCGACCCCCGGTAAATCCAGCGCGCCATGCCTTCGGTCTGCAAGCCGAGGCGGCCGGCCAGTTGCCGGCGGTTGGCGCCCGCGCCGCTGGCCGCGCTGTTCTGCGCACTGCCGCGCGCCTGCGGCTTTGGGGTCGGCTGCCAGGTCAGGCCATAAACATCCAGCGTGCCGGGCGCCGTATCGGCGGGCGCATCGAGCGGCTCGCCTTCCGGCGGCAGCGCCTGCGCGGCCAGCGGCTTGGGTTCCGGTACGGCGTAAAGCCGTACCGGCGACAGGCGTTCCAGGCCACGCGCATCGTCCCAGGCCGCTTGCGTCATACCGGCCAGGCCCGCCAGCAAGCACCCGCTTGCCCAGACCATCCATTTCTGTTTCACACTGGAGCACTTCATTTTTCTGGCCTGTCCCGTGGCTCCGGCCATCGCCGCAAACCCGCCTGGATACTCATTTTCCCGAGCCTCACCCAGGGTGCGGGACATTTCAAAGCGTTTCCACATCTTGATCACCACGCCCGCGCAAGCGACACTGCTCGCATCCTTGATTCTCTTTGACTGCACGCCATGGACAAACTTCCCAGCAAACTGCTGGTCGTCGATGACGACCCTGCCCTGCGCCAGCTTCTTGCCGAGTACCTGAACCGCCATGGCTACGACACCTTGCTGGCACCCGATGCCACCGATCTGCCGGCCCGCATCGCGCGCTACTCCCCGGACCTGATCGTCCTGGACCGCATGCTGCCGGGCGGTGATGGCGCCCAGGCCTGCCGCCAGTTGCGGGAGCAAGGAGAAGACATTCCGATTATCCTCCTGACCGCCCGCGACGAAACCCTGGACCGCATCAGCGGCCTGGAGGCTGGCGCCGACGACTACCTCGGCAAGCCCTTCGACCCGCGTGAACTGCTGGCGCGCATCGAGGCCGTGCTACGGCGCAAAGTCGGCCCGTCCGCACTGAACCGCACCAACCCGGTCAACTTCGGGCCTTTCACCTATGACCCGATCCGGCGCCAACTGTTCCGCGACAACGAACCCATGCACCTGACCGGCGGTGAAATCAATCTGCTGGAAGCCTTCGTCAATAACCCCGGCAAGCCCCTGAGCCGGGAAAAACTGCTGGCGCTGGCTCGCGATGACGACGGCGAACGCAACGACCGCGCCATAGATATCGCCATTCTGCGCCTGCGCCGGGTGCTAGAGGAAGACCCCAAGCAACCGCGCTGGATCCAGACCGTCTGGGGCATCGGCTACCGCTTCGCTCCCTGAACCCTGCAATGAGCCGTTTCCGCAGCCTGGTCTGCCGTTATCTCTTCCCCCGTTCGCTGCGCGCACGGGTCGCCTTTCTCGTGCTTGGCGCAGTGTTGTTTTCCCACACGGTCACCATGATCATGATCGACCGTTACCAGGAACGCTATGTCGATCCCGTCAAGTACGACCTGATCATCACTGCCCTGCATACGCTGCAGGCGGCCGTCACCCATATCCCGCCCGACGAACGTGCCGATTTCGTGCACCGCGCCTCACACGGCCAATGGTATCTGTGGAACCGCCAGTTGCCGGCCGACGTCCAGTTGCATCCACAAGCAGGCATGCCCGGCACTCTGTCGCGCACGGTCAATGCTTCGCCGCAGCTGGAAGCCTTCGTCGAGCGGGTCAACGCCAGCCTGGGCGACGGCACCCTGGTGGCCGCCAGCCAGGGACAAGCCGCCAGGCTCTATATTTCCCTATCGCAGGTTCCCTCTCAGAGCGGCACCAATACGGATTGGCTGGTCGTGCCGCTGGACCGCCTGGACCCGCCGCTGGCGGCGCATATCATCGTCATCTGGCTGCTGTCGCTCAGCGGCGTCCTCATGCTTGCAGGCTGGTTCTCCTGGCATATTTCGCGCCCCATGACACGCCTGGCGGAAGCTGCCGACCAGCTGGCCGCAGGCAAGCCCAGCCGCGTCGAACCCTCCGGCCCGGACGAAACCCGGCTGCTCGGAGAACGCTTCAATGCCATGCTGGACGCTCTGGCCGAATCGGATGCTGTGCGCCGCACCTTGCTGGCCGGACTGCCGCACGACCTGAAGGGCCCACTTTCACGCATGTGGCTGCGTATCGAAATGTCCAGCGACACAACCTTCTGCGAAGGCATGCGCAAGGATCTGCACGATATGCAACATATGGTGGGCCAGTTCCTCGATTTCGTCCGGGGCAGCGACCCGACCGCCTACCGGCCCATGTCCCTGGATATCCGCAACTGGCTGCAGGAGTACACACAGCACTGGCAGAACAGCGGGCTGGACATCACCTTGCACGACCCCTTGAATGCGCCAGTCCGGCTAAGGCTGGACGATAGTGCGCTGCGCCGCCTGCTGGACAACCTGGTCAGCAACGCCATGCATCACGGCAAACCGCCGATACGGATCACGCTGCAGGCCGACGCCCGGCACGCGTACATCATTCTGGACGACCACGGTCCGGGCATTCCGATGGAACGCCGCCAGGAAGCCTTGCGCACCTTCCTGCGCCTGGATGACGCCCGTACCCGTACCGGCAACGTCGGGCTGGGGCTGGCGCTGGCCGATACCATCGCCCGCGCCCATCACGGCAGGCTGAAACTCGACGACGCGCCCAGCGGCGGCCTGCGCGTGCGTGTCAGTATTCCTCGCTCTCTTTCGGACGAGCAAACAGACTCCGATAGTTCATCAGACTGACCACCAGCAGCACCGGCACTGCCACCACGGCAGCAGCAAGCGCCAGGCGCTGCGAAGCGGGATCGGCGGAGCCATCCCAGATCGTGACCTCGTCCAGGATCAGATAGGGGAACAGGCTGAACGCCACGCCAATCAGCATCAGAAACAACAGCAGCAGCGTCAGGATGCAGGGCATCCAGCTGCGCCGAAGCCCCCGGCGGCGAGTCAATGAGAAATCCAGCGCGATCATGCAAAGCAGCATCGCCCCCCAGAAGGCAAGCGCCCCGCGCCAATCGCCGCCATTGCTCCAGCGGTGCAGCACGCCGCCATTGAGCAGGCCCAGCGTCATTGCGACGGCCAACATGCCGGTGGCGCTCCAGGGAATCATGCGCCTGGCCCAATTCACGGCACGCTGCTGCAGGCCGCCGTGCAGCCTGGCCGACAGCCAGCTGGCCGCCAGCACGATATAGGTCGCCAATGCGCACAGGCCGCACATCAGGTCGAAAAGGAGATAGGTCACGCCCCCCTGGTAGCCGGTGGCGATGCGGCCCATGACCCAGCCATGGCCCAGCGCGCTCAGGACGGCACCTACCCAGAAGCCATTAAGCCAGCGTTCGCGGTCCGCAGGGCGCGCACGATAGCGGAACTCGAAGCAGACCGACCGCAGAATGCCGCCCAGCAACACCAGCGTCAGCGGCGCGTACAGCCGCCCCATGACCTGCCCCCAGGCGGCGGGAAAGGCGCTGGCAAACAGACCGGCAGCCAACAGCAGCCAGGCGCCGTTGGCATCGCGCCAGGCGCCCAGGTGCATCCACAACTGCTGCCTGGCGGCCGGCGGCGCCAGCGGCAGCAGCACCCCGACGCCCAGATCGAAACCGTCCAGGATGGCGCCGGCGATCAACAACACCCACAGCACGGCCAGGCACGCCAGCGGCAACCAGAATGCCGGATCCTGAACCTGCATGCCCAGCGAATTGGCGAGCCCCATGATCATCGCAGCGTCTCCCCGGCCCGGCGCACCGGAACGACACCATGACGGGCGGCCTGGAACAGCATGCGCGCAAAACCCCAGACTCCCAACCCCAGCACCAGGACATAGGCTGCCAGGCTGGCCACCAACCCGGCGACAGGCAGATTATTGCCGACTTCGGCAAAAGTGATGGTGCCATGAACGAAATAGGGCAAGCGTCCCATTTCCCCCAGCCACAGCGAAAGCAGCAGCATCAGCAGGCCCGCCAGCGTCAACCATGCCAGCACGCGACGCAAGCCCACCGGCCAGGCCGACATCCGCTGCCAGCCGCGCCGCTGCGCCATCCACAAAGCCAGCATCAATGCCAGGACGACCACCAGCATCAACAAGCCCAGCACCCGCGCCACCAGAAAAACGGCCGACACCGGCGGCAACATGCCCGACGCCTGGTCCAGCCCCACCCAGGTGCCTTCGTCCTGCTGCGCCAGCCAGGGCCAACCGGCCACGCCCAAGCGCCATTCGGCCAGATTGACCTGCGCCGCCGGGTCCGGCCAGGCGAACAGCAGGAAGGCGGACTCACTGCCGCTCTCCCACAGACCGGCCAGCGCCGCCAACTGCACCGGCTGCCAGGCAGCGAGCAAAGGCACCTGCGCCAGCAAGGCTGCGCCCCAGGCCAGCAGACTGGCCAGCGCCATCCAGATACCCAGGCGGCACACCCGCGTTTCACTCTCAGACAATTCCCGCCGTAGCGACTGCCAGGCGGAAATGCCCGTCATCAAACAGGCGACGGCAAAAAAGCCGCCAGCCAAAACTCGCAGCATCATCCACGGCGCCAAGCCGTCGAACAGCAGCGTCCGCCAGTCATCCACATAATATTGGCCGTTGAACCAGGTAGAACCGACCGGGGCGTGGGTCCAGGCCAGCAAGGCCAGTTCCCAGAACAGGGTCAGCGTCAGGCCCATGGCCGTCATGAATACGCTCAGCGCGTGCACACGAGCCGATACCCGCATCTGGCCGAACAGCATCACCCCCAGGAAACAAGTCTTGAACAGGAACACCGTCAGCACAATGGCTGCCAGCAGGGGCCCGGCGACATTGCCGACACGCTCGCCCAGCCCCGGCCACAGGCTGCCGGCCTGGAACAGCACGGGCAGGCCCGAGGCGAACGCCAGTACCCACGCCAAGGCGAAGAAACGCACCCAGAAACGATATGCAGGCATCCAGGCGGCTGCCTGCCGGGCCCGCCATTTCATGCCACAAAGCAGCCACGCCAGCGCCACAGCCAGCGCCAGAAAGGCCTGATGGAATCCCAGCCCCCCCAGGAACTGGACCTGGGCCAGCGCCAGGGCAGTGAAATCCGTCATGGATGAAAGTCCAAGTCCTCAACAGTGCAACGGGCCTGAATGTACAACAGCCGTATGGTCAGTCGTGCGTCTTTGTCGTATCGTCAGGGATAGATGCGGTCTTCCGGCTGGCGCCTGCGCGCCATTGTCAGGAGGCCGTCCCCCGCCTGCCCCGCTGCGTATACACCCGTTTCCGGCAGCGTCCTCGGACGTTGCCGGAAAACAGACAATTTCGCGAGAATAACAGTCTGTCCCCGCAGCCGTGGCAAAATTGATGTTTCGACTTCTTTTGCGCGAATCTCACTGCGTTATGAGCCAAGTTCCGCCGGTAGCGCCGGTTTCCAATTTTATCCGTCAAATCATCGAGTCCGACCTAGCTGCAGACCGCTTTCGCGGCAAGCTCTGGGCCGGCGCGCCCGGCCCTGCCTCCGTGCAGGCCCAGGGCCAGCAGGACCCCGCGCGCATCCGCACCCGGTTCCCGCCGGAGCCCAACGGCTACCTGCACATCGGCCATGCCAAAAGCATCTGCCTGAATTTCGGCCTGGCGCGCGATTATGGCGGCGTCTGCCACCTGCGTTTCGACGATACCAATCCTGAAAAGGAAAACCAGGAGTACGTCGATGCCATCAAGGACACCGTCCACTGGCTGGGCTTCGACTGGCAGGCCGAGAGCGGTGAAAACCATCTTTACTTCGCCAGCGACTATTTCGATTACATGTATGGCTTTGCCGAAGCCCTGATCGAAGCCGGCTACGCCTATGTGGACGAACAAAGCGCCGAGGAAATCCGCGCCAACCGGGGCTCGCTGACCGAACCCGGCACCGATTCACCCTGGCGCGACCGCCCGGCGGCGGAATCGCTGCAACGCCTGCGCGAAATGCGCGACGGCAAACATCCGGACGGCAGCCTGGTGCTGCGTGCCCGCATCGACATGGCCTCGCCCAATATCAACCTGCGCGATCCCGTGCTGTATCGCGTGCGCCATGCCCATCACCATCGCACAGGCGACAAATGGTGCATCTACCCGATGTACACGTGGGCCCACCCTGTTGAAGACGCGCTGGAAGGCATCACGCACAGTATCTGCACGCTGGAGTTCGAAGACCAGCGGCCGTTCTACGACTGGATCCTGGCGCGCCTGGCGGAGCTCGGCCAACTGGCCGAGCCATTGCCGCACCAGTACGAATTCGCCCGCCTGAACCTGAGCTACGTCGTCACCAGCAAGCGCAAGCTGCTCAAGCTGGTGCAGGACGGCCTGGTGGAAGGCTGGGACGACCCCCGCATGCCTACGCTGGTCGGCCTGCGCCGCCGCGGCTATACGCCCTCGGCCATCCGCCTGTTCTGCGAACGCATCGGTGTCGCACGCGCCGACTCGCGCATCGACTACAGCCTGCTGGAACAAGCGCTGCGCGACGACCTCGATCCGGTCGCAGAACGCGCCGTCGCGGTACTCGATCCGATCAAACTGATCATCACCAATTACCCTGAAGGCCAGACCGAACCGTGCCATGCCCCGCGCAACCCGCACGATCCGGCTGCCGGCCAGCGCCATTTCCCGTTCTCCCGCGAACTGTGGATAGAACGCGACGATTTCCGTGAAGAAGCGCCGAAGAAATACTTCCGCCTGTTCCCCGGCAACATGGTGCGCCTGAAATACGGCTATGTCGTGAAATGCACGGGCTTCAGCAAAGACGCCAACGGCAACATCACGGAAGTCCACGCCGAGTACCTGCCTGACACCAAGAGCGGCACCCCCGGCGCCGACAGCGTCAAGGTCAAGGGCAACATCACCTGGGTCAGCGCGGCCCATGCGGTGCCTGCCGAGATCCGCCTGTACGACCGCCTGTTCTCCGACGCCTTCCCCGATGCCGGCGACAAGGAATTCCTGGACTTCCTCAACCCGGATTCAATCAAGGTAGTGCGCGGTTGGCTGGAGCCCGGCCTGCAGGCCGAGCCTGGCCGTGCCTGGCAGTTCGAGCGCATGGGCTATTTCGCCGCAGACCGCGAATTGTCACGCGTGGATGCTCCCGTCATCAATCGCATCACCACACTGCGGGATTCCTGGGCACAAGCATGAGCGCCAAGCAACCTGACTCCGCGCTGGACTTCAAGAGCGCCACTCTCTATGCCGTGCGCCTAGTGCTGCGCGACGCCGCGCTCGACACGCTGAAGGCTGACCTGGAAAAGCGCATGGCCGATGTCGGCGCGCTGTTCGAGAACGAACCCGTGGTGATCGACGCCAGCGGTATTGCCACCCCGCTGGACTGGCAAGCGCTGGCCGAAACGCTGCGCGAGCATCGACTGCCTCCCATCGGCTTCATTGCCGATGAGGCCCAGCATGGCGCGGCGCGCGCCGCCGGCCTGGTGCCGGTGGACCTGTCGCCGCTGCCTGCCGCCCGCCCCGCTGCAATCGAACCCGCCGACGCGGCGTCCGCGCCGGTGCCGCACCAGCAAGGCGAAGTCGTGGCCAGCAAGGCTGCCCCCGCCGAAGCCGGCGAACCACCAGCTCCCGCCACCGGCGCCGGTGCCGCCATACCCCAGGCCTCGCGCTTGCCGGCCATGGTGCTGCGCCGGCCGCTGCGTTCCGGCCAACGGGTCTATGCCCGCCATGCCGACCTCGTCATCATCGGCATGGTCAGCAGCGGCGCAGAAATCATTGCCGACGGCAATATCCATGTCTATGGCCCCCTGCGCGGCAAGGCCATGGCAGGTGCGCGCGGCGACACCGAGGCCCGGATCTTCGCCACGCAACTGGACCCGGAACTCATCGCCATTGCCGGCATTTACCGTGTCGTGGAAGAAAAGCTGCCCAGCGATGTGCACAACAAACCTGCCAGCGTCAGCCTGGATGGCGAAACCCTGACGGTTTCGCCACTCTAATGTGGCCGCAGTAACACCGCTTTACGCCTGAAAGCAGTGGTTTTTGTTACTTTTGCTTTACGATACAGGCTTGTACTTCCATTCATTCCTCAGAAGGTTCCTGATTCATGACTCGCATCGTTGTGGTGACATCCGGCAAGGGCGGGGTAGGCAAGACCACCACCAGCGCCAGCTTTTCTTCAGGCCTGGCCCTGCGCGGCCACAAGACGGTTGTCATCGACTTTGACGTCGGCCTGCGCAACCTCGACCTCATCCTGGGCTGCGAGCGCCGCGTCGTCTATGACTTCGTCAACGTCATCCAGGGCGATGCCACGCTCAAGCAGGCGCTGATCAAGGACAAGCAGACCGACAACCTCTTCATCCTGCCCGCCTCGCAAACCCGCGACAAGGATGCCCTGACGCTGGAAGGCGTGGGCAAAGTTCTGGACGAACTGAAGGAAATGGGTTTCGAGTACATCGTCTGCGATTCGCCTGCCGGTATCGAAACCGGTGCGCTGATGGCCGCCTACTTCGCCGATGACGCGTTGGTGGTGACCAACCCCGAAGTTTCCTCGGTGCGCGACTCCGATCGCATCTTGGGCATTCTGTCGGCCAAGTCCAAGCGCGCCATCGACGGCGACGAACCGGTCCGCGAGTTCCTGCTGCTCACACGCTACAACCCCAAGCGTGTTTCCGAAGGTGAAATGCTGTCGCTGCAGGACATCGAGGATATCCTGCGCATCCGCCTGATCGGTGTCATTCCGGAATCCGAAGCCGTGCTGCAGGCCTCCAACCAGGGTATCGCCAGCATTCACCTGGAAGGCGAGGACGTGTCGGAAGCCTACAAGGACGTCGTGGCCCGCTACCTGGGCGAAGACAAACCCCTGCGTTTCACGGACTACGAAAAACCCGGGCTGCTCAAGCGCCTGTTCGGAGGGAAGTAACTCATGTCTTTCCTCTCCTTCCTGCTGGGCCAGAAAAAGCCCACGGCCAATGTGGCCAAGGAGCGCCTGCAAATCATCCTGGCGCATGAACGCTCCGGCCGCGATTCGCCTGATTACCTGCCGCAGCTGCAACAGGAGTTGCTGGCGGTGATTTCCAAGTATGTGAACATCAATCCGGACGACATCAAGGTCAACGTCGAACGCCAGGATAGCTTCGAAATCCTGGAAGTGAAGATCGAAATGCCGCAAAACACGCCCTCCGCAGACCAGAAGGAATAGGAATGCCGAGTTTTGACGTCGTTTCCGAAGTCGATAAACACGAACTGCGCAATGCGGTCGACCAGGCCAACCGCGAACTTTCCACCCGCTTCGACTTCAAGGGCGTGGCCGCCTCCTTCGAGCTGGAGGAATTCGTGGTCAACCTGTCGGCCCCCAGCGCATTCCAGCTAGGGCAGATGCGTGACATTCTGCGCGGCCGCATGAGTGCGCGCAATATAGACACGCGCTGCCTGGAAGTGGCCGACCCGATCGAGAACCTGGGCGGTGCGCGCCAGAAAGTCACGGTCAAGCAAGGGATAGAGCAAGCGGTTTCCAAGAAACTGATTGCCGCCATCAAGGGCGCCAAGCTCAAGGTGGAAACCCAGATTGCCGGCGACAAGCTGCGCGTTACCGGCAAGAAACGTGACGATCTGCAGGCAGCCATCGCCCTGCTGCGCGGCACGGATGTCGAACTGCCGCTGCAGTTCAACAACTTCCGCGACTGACCTCCCAGCCAGTGAAGAACTTCGGCCCGAGGGCCGGAGCTTCTCCGCCACCATACGGGGGCGCCTGCGGCGCCGTATGGATAATGCCTCGCTTGACCTCGGCCTGAAGGCCGAGGCTTGCGCTTAGGCCCGTGGTCAGGCAAAAAGCGGCGCGTGGATGACTCCCCGCGCCGCTTTTCATTTCCCTTCAGATAGCCTTACTGCACCGTCACGACCACCGGCTCGGAGAAGATCGTGTACTGGCGCTCCCCGCCCAGCTTTTGGGTATGGCCAACCAGCACCGTCGCCTGACCGGCACTGGTGAAGATCAGCTGCCCCGCTTCATCGCGGTAGCTGGCCGTACTGTCCACCACCACCATGGACGAACTCTGTGCGGAGGCAGTCCTGCCATTCTGAAGCTGCAACGCCACCGCCAGCGCAGCCGGCGTGTTCTGCGCCAGCACCGGGGCGGCCGAGACCGGCGCCACCTGCACCGCATACTCGCTGAACCATTGCGCGTAATCCGTCGTCAGGCCATTGGTGCCGTAAAGGTAGTAGTTTTCAGCCACGGCCTGATCACGGAAAGTCCACGGCCAGAAGGTCGTGCCGCGATGCTTGGCCGCCTCCATGATCTCACCGCTCAGGTTGCCATAGCTGGGGTTGAAAGTGGACGACATGGCCTGCGTACCGGCCAGGATACTGCGCAGTACCGCAGCGGTGGAGCCGGCAGGCGTGCTGGTCAGCAGGCCTGCCGACATTTCCGGCATGATGTCGCGCATGCGGCGCAGCTGGTCCTGGTGGAACGAGATCACGATGACCTGATCCTGAACACCATGCTTTTCGATCAACGCCTTGAGCGGGGCAATGATGTTCGGATTGGCCGTCTTGATTTCAACGAATTGCGTCACGGGCTTGCCGCGCAAGGCCTCGAAAAATTCGTCGAGGGTCGGAATCGCCAGGCCCTGGGGCTTGGTGCGCAAGGCCTGCAATTCAGCCAGGGAGTAGCTTTCCACACTACCGGTGCCGGTTGTCGTGCGGTCCAGCGTGTCATCGTGGATGATGACCAGGCGGTTGTCCGTGGTCAGGTAGATATCCGACTCGACCGCATCAGCGCCCAATTCGACAGCCTTCACGGCGCCTTCCAGCGTATTTTCGTCCACTTGCGAAGGAACGCCACGATGGCCGACCACCAGCGGCTTGCGCAGCAGGGTGTTGGCCGGGAAGCGTTGCAGCAATGCCGTGAAGACGTCGACATCCGGCGTGATGATGCCGTTGATACCCGTCGTCAGGATCTGCGCGGCCAGCTGCGGCGTCGTATTTTCCGACACGGCCCACGGCGTGATCAGCATGCGCTGCAGGTAGGCAACGGCATCGCGTTCCACCATGCGCTCAGGCAGGATGGCGATCTTGCTGCCGGAACGGTTGGTCTGCTGCACGACTGCCAGCAGGTCCTGGCGCGTATTGCGCAGCGCCGATTGACTCAGGTCCAGCGCCGTACGCGCCATCGGAATGTGCTCACGCGCCAGGGACAGCAGGCTGGCATCGCCAGAAATCAGCGTGAGGTCCACCAGGTTGCGCTCGGTGGCGACCAGCGCCAGTGCCTCGACCGTCTGCTTGTCGGCAATCCGCAATGCAGGCAGTGCCGCCGGGCCTTGATCCAGCAATTGCGCCAGGGTACCCGCACTCTGGCCACCTGCGCTCGCCAGGTTCAGGGAAGCATCCAGGGCAAGCAGCACCCCGCCCGCGCCGCCAGGCTCGGCACCCGCAGCATCATGGGCCGCAATCAACGTCGGCGCCATGACCACGCCGCTCTCCACCTGCGGCGTCGGATAGATATCGCCCATACTGGGAAGCGCCTTGAGTTGTTCCTTGATGGTGATTTCCTCGACACGGATCACCGCGCCTGCGGCCTGGATACCGAAGGTGCCGGGTCGGACATCACTGATTTCCGCATCGTGCAGCAGCACACCATCGAGATACTGGCGCACTCGGCCATTGTAGGCTTCGATAGCCACCTTGTAGGTCTTGCCGGCATCCAGCGCTTCGGAGAACGCCGCCGTATGCGTCACGTTCCAGGCATTGTTGCTGCGATAGGCCAGTTCCGTACCATTCGAGGCCGCGGCATTCTGGCGGAATGCCGCCTGGTAGTACGGTTCCAGGTTCGCCGTATCCGACACCCGGTACATAAAGGATACCCAGCGCGAATTGTTGTTGGCGGCAGTGACCGTGAATTCGGCCTCCAGACGGAAATTCTGGGTGGCCGGCAAGGGCAGCGTGACAGCCGTTGCCGTGTAGTTGTCACCACGGCCATCGACAAACAGCGCACCATCCTTGACATAGGCAGCACCGCTCGCGCCGTTGTTCTGCTTCCAGCCGTCGGGCAAGGCCGTGCCGGCAAAGCTCTCCTGCAGCAGAACGGCAGGCTCGGGTTCGGGCTTCGGCTCGGGTTCCGGTGTTTCACCGCCGTTGCCGGGATTTTCCCCGCCGTTGCCGGGTTCCTCGACCGGCGGCTGTGTCGGATCATTCACATCGTCATCCGATGAATGACAGGCAGCCAGCAGGACTGACATGGCAAGGGTCAGAGATAGTTGCGCGATTTTCATGGAACAAGGCACCAAAGTGGACGAAAAGCGCAAGTCTAGGCAGCCAAGGTGGCAGGGCCATGACTGTACATCTACCGGTTGCAACCGCACGCGGCGTGCCTGGCGCGGCTCCCTAGATGTTCAGGGCCAGGGTTTCCTTGATCTCTTCCATGACGATATAACTGTGGGATTCGGCCGCCACCGGCAGCTTCTTGAGGATATCGCCCAACAAGCGCCGGTATTCACGCATGCCGCCCAGCCTCGCCTTGACCAGATAATCGAAGCTGCCTGCGACCAGATGGCAGGCCTGCACGTCCGGCACCAGCATCAATTCCTTGCGAACCTTCTCGAAAATTTCCTCGGATTTCGACGACAGGCGCAGCTCGACGAAAACCAGCAAGGGCTTGCCCAGCGCTTCGGGCGACACACTGGCGTGATAGCCGGTAATGACCCCGGCCCGTTCCATGCGCCGCACACGCTCGGCGCATGGGGTCGTCGACAGGCCCACCAGGGTAGCAAGCTCCGTCATCGGGATACGTCCCTGGCGTTGCAGGATGGCGAGGATTTTCCTATCCATGCGGTCCAGGGAGTGTTTTTCACTTTTATCATTCACGGCCGATTTCTCCCCCAGCAATATTCACTTTATTTACCTATCATTTTAGTTAAATAAACTGCCATCAAAGCCATACAATCCTGTTTTTACTGGATTTTTTACGCTTTGACAGCAGTGGGACACAAAACCCGCCGCCACCGATGCAAAAAACTAGGCCCTGCCATGCGCAGCACTGGCCGCACCACGAGACCGCCTCCGCTGCGGCCACCGTGGCCGTCAGGCAAGTTCTCTTGCAGCTGCGCAATGAATGGGAATGGCAATCAGAACAAACCTGATGCCATGAATGCGACCAGGCTGGCGGAGGAGCCTGAGGCGCCAGTCTAGCCCCGCTCTGCCATTGCATGCCGGCCCGCCTCACTCGGGCCGGCATGCAATGGCAGAGCGTGTGCCTGGCCCCTGTCAGCACAATCATAAGAATGGAGACATGAATGTTTCGACGTAAATCGCTGGATACCCTGACGCAGCACGCCCCCGGGCATCGCCTGGTAAGGTCCCTGACATGGGTACACCTCGTGGCGCTGGGTATCGGCGCCATCGTGGGTACCGGTATCTTCACCCTGGTCGGTGTCGGCGCCGAGCGCGCCGGCCCGGCTGTCCTGCTGTCCTTCATGGTGGCCGGGCTGGTCTGCGTCTGCGCGGCCCTGGCCTATGCCGAAATGGCAACGATGATGCCCGCCGCCGGCGGGGCCTATACCTACTCCTACGTCGCCCTCGGGGAAATCGTCGCCTGGGTGGTGGGCTGGTGCCTGATCCTCGAATACTCGCTCATCGTCAGTACCGTCGCAGTGGGCTGGTCCGGCTATATGGTCGGCTTCCTGACCGGCATGGGCATCAACCTGCCCCTGGCCATTTCCGCCGGGCCTGATGCTGGCGGAGTCATCAATCTGCCTGCCGTGCTCATCACCTTCCTGGTTGCCGGCCTGCTGATCCGCGGCACCAAGGAAAGCGCTACCTTCAATGCCGTCCTGGTCCTGATCAAGCTTTCCGCACTGGCGCTGTTCGTCTTCATCGCCATACGGCACTTCGACGTCACCAATATCGAACCCTTCATGCCCTACGGCTTCTTCAAATCCGTAGGCGAGGACGGCGTGGAACGTGGCGTCATGGCAGCCGCCGCCATCGTGTTCTTTGCCTACGCCGGCTTCGATGCCGTCGCCACCGCGGCCGAAGAAGCCAAGAACCCCGACCGCGACCTGGCCATCGGCATCGTTGGTTCCCTGCTGGGCTGCACCACCATTTACATCATTGTTTCGCTGGCTGCGCTGGGCGCCATGAGCTATCTGGCACTGGGCAACAGCGCCGAACCCCTGGCCCTGATCCTGCGCAATATCGGCCAGGAAAAAATGGCAGTCGTCATTGCTGGCGCAGCCGTCATCGCGCTGCCGACAGTCTTGCTGGCCTTCCTGTATGGCCAGAGCCGGATCTTCTTCGTGATGGCGCGTGACGGCCTGCTGCCCAAGCAACTGGCTTCGGTCAACCCGAAGACCGGCACCCCGGTCGCCATCACCCTGATGACCACGGTACTGGTGGCCAGCCTGGCGGGCGTCGCCCGCCTGGACGAAATCGCTGCGCTCGCCAACGCGGGCACCCTGATGGCCTTCGTCGCCGTGGGCGCCAGCCTGCTGGTCATGCGCAAGCGCGAACCCAACCGAGTACGCCGCTTCCGCGCCCCGCTGGTCTGGGTGGTCGGCCTGGGCGCCATGGGCGGCTGCCTCTACCTGTTCTTCAGTTTGCCCACGAAGACCCTGATGTGGTTCTTCATCTGGAGCGCCATCGGCCTGGTCGTTTACGCGCTGTACGGCCGCAAGAAGAGCCTGTTGCAGCAGCAGTGAAGTGATTACCGTGCGGCGCGCCCAGCCCCTGGCTATCCGCGCCGCCCCCATACCTCAATGCAGAGGCTTTTGCATAGGTAGAACGTGACGGCCGCAGCAGGCCGCCCGGAAGCCATAGAACGGAGTTTTTCCCATGAAAGTCATAGTCCTCGGCGGCGGCGTGATTGGCGTCACCAGCGCGTACTATCTTGCACGCGCCGGTATGCAGGTCACCCTGATCGACCGCGCGGCGGGTGCCGCCGATGAAACCAGTTTCGGCAACGCAGGCCAGATTTCCCCGGGGTATTCCACGCCCTGGGCAGCGCCGGGCATTCCGCTCAAGGCAGTCAAGTGGCTGTTCCAGAAACATGCGCCCCTGGCCATCCGGCTGGACGGCAGCATGTACCAGCTGCGCTGGATGCTGGACATGCTGCGCAACTGCAACGCCGAACACTATGCGATCAATAAAGAGCGCATGACGCGCGTCGCGGAGTACAGCCGCGACTGCCTGCGCCAGCTGCGCGCCGACACCGGCATCCAATACGAACACCGCACCGGCGGCACGCTGCAACTGTTCCGCAACCAGGCGCAGATCGAAGCCGTGCAACGCGATATCGCCGTGCTGCAGGAATGCGGCGTGCCATATGAACTGCTGACGCCCGATGAACTGCCGCGCGTGGAACCGGCTCTGGCCCAGGCCAAGGACCGTCTCACCGGCGGCCTGCGCCTGCCCAACGACGAAACCGGCGACTGCCACCTGTTCACTCGTGCGCTGGCCGAGATCGCCGCCCGCGAAGGCGTGGAATTCCACTGGAACACCCCCATCGACGGCCTGCAGGTCGAAGGCGGCCGCATCACCGGCGTGCGTTCCGGGCAGCAGGTCTTCCAGGCCGACCGCTATGTGCTGGCGCTGGGCAGCTATTCGCGCGCCATGCTGCAGCCGCTGGAACTGGACCTACCGGTCTACCCCGTCAAGGGCTATTCCCTGACCGTACCGCTGATCGACCCTGCGCTGGCACCGCAATCGACGGTGCTGGACGAAACCTATAAAATCGCCGTCACCCGCTTCGATCAGCGCATCCGCGTGGGCGGCATGGCCGAACTGGCCGGGTTCGACCTGAGGCTGGACCCGCGCCGCCGCGCCACGCTGGAAATGGTCGTCAAGGATTTGTTCCCCGGCGGCGATGTACCCGCCGCGACCTTCTGGACCGGCCTGCGCCCCATGACCCCTGACAGCACGCCCATCATTGGTGCCACCCGATATCCCAACCTGTTCCTGAATACCGGCCACGGTACGCTGGGATGGACCATGGCCTGCGGTTCCGGACGACTGATGGCGGACCTCGTCAGCGGCCGCGAACCGGAAATCAGCACCGAAGGCCTGGCACTGGACCGCTACCAGCAGCGTCGCAGCGCACCTGCCACCACTTCCCCTGCCAATCAAACCCGATAGGCCAGACTGATGCGCCCCTCTTTTGCCCTGATCGACCTCGATGCCCTGCGGCACAACTACCGGGTGGCCAAACACCTGCATGGCGGCAAGGCGCTGGCCGTACTTAAGGCCAATGCCTACGGCCATGGCGCCGTACGTTGCGCACAGGCGCTCGCAGCCGAGGCCGACGGCTATGCCGTGGCCTTCCTCGAAGAAGCGCTGGTGCTGCGCGAAGCAGGCATACGGCATCCCATCCTGCTGCTCGAAGGCATCTTCGACGCTGATGACCTGCAATTGGCCCAGGGTCACGACTTGTGGATGGTCGTGCACCAGGAATCACAACTGCGTCTGATCGAAGACGCGGCCCGCGCAGCTACCGGCGCTGCGGCCCTGCATGTCTGGCTGAAGATAGATACCGGCATGCACCGCGCCGGCTTCGCGCCAGAGCAGGCCGACGCGGTGCATGCCCGCCTGCGCGCCTGTCGAAACGTAGGCGAGATCACACTGATTTCGCACCTGGCGCAGGCAGACGAACCGGACCAGCCCGCCACCCTGCGGCAAATTGCACAATTCCAGGCCGTCGCACAGCGCCTGGGCTGCGCGCGCAGCCTCAGCAACTCGGCAGCCACCTTGGCCTGGCCCCAGGCACACTGTGAATGGGCGCGGCCCGGCATCCTGCTCTACGGCGCCGACCCGATGCCACAAGCTTCCCATGGCCTGCGGCCTGTCATGAGCCTGAAAAGCCAGGTCTTCGCCACCCGCATCCTGCAACCGGGCGAAGCCCTGGGCTATGGCGCCCGCTTCGTGGCCGATCAGCCCACCCGCATCGGCCTGGTGGCCATCGGCTATGCCGACGGCTATCCGCGCACTGCCCCCAACGGCACCCCGGTTGCCGTGGACGGCAAGCCGGCACGCCTGGTCGGGCGCGTCTCCATGGACATGCTGACCATCGACCTGAGCGATCTGCCCGAAGCCGGCATCGGCAGCGCTGTGCAGCTCTGGGGGCCGCTGGTGGACATCAATCAGGTCGCAGCGGGAGCTGGCACCATTTCGTATGAACTGCTGTGCAACGTCAAGCGTGTCCCGATGATCTACAAGGACTGAACGCATACCTGGGTACCCGCTTGCGTCAGCAGCCGGTGCCCCAGGCCAGCAACGCCGCCAGCGCCGGCCCGGGATGATATCCGGGGCCGGCGCTGTTGCATCCGGCCCCTGCCGGCGATGGGTGCATTGCGCCTGCGTCCCGCCTACAATGGGCGCTTCCCAGTTCCCTTCCAGGGTTTCCCTCGACAAGCTTATGGCTCAATACGTATTCACCATGAACCGGGTCGGCAAGATCGTGCCGCCCAAGCGCCAGATCCTGCGCGATATTTCCCTGTCTTTCTTCCCTGGCGCCAAGATCGGCGTGCTTGGCCTGAACGGCTCCGGCAAATCGACGCTGCTGCGCATCATGGCCGGCCTCGATAAGGATATCGAAGGCGAAGCCATTCCCATGCCGGGGCTGAACATCGGCTACCTGCCCCAGGAACCGCAGCTCAACCCGGAACACAACGTTCGCCAGTCCGTCGAAGAAGGCCTGGGCGCCGTGTTCCAGGCCCGCCGCCGCCTGGACGAAGTCTATGCCGCCTACGCCGACGAAGACGCCGATTTCGACAAGCTGGCCGCCGAACAGGCCGAGCTGGAAGCGATCATCGCTGCTGCCGCCACCAGCGGCTCCGACGATATCGAAACCCAGATGGAAATCGCCGCCGATGCGCTGCGCCTGCCGCCCTGGGATGCCAATGTCGGCAAGCTGTCCGGCGGTGAAAAACGCCGCGTGGCGCTGTGCCGCCTGCTGCTGTCCAAGCCCGACATGCTGCTGCTCGACGAACCGACCAACCACCTGGATGCCGAAAGCGTCGAATGGCTGGAACAGTTCCTGCACAAGTTCCCCGGCACCGTGGTTGCCGTCACCCACGACCGTTACTTCCTCGACAACGCCGCCGAATGGATCCTCGAACTGGACCGCGGCCATGGCATTCCCTGGAAAGGCAACTACAGCTCCTGGCTGGAACAGAAGGAAAAGCGCCTGGAGCAGGAAGAGGCCACCGAATCGGCACGCCAGAAAACCATACGCAAGGAACTGGAATGGGTGCGCCAGAACCCCAAGGGCCGCCAGGCCAAGGCCAAGGCGCGCCTGGCCCGCTTCGAGGAACTGTCCTCGCATGAGTACCAGAAGCGCAACGAAACCCAGGAAATTTTCATTCCCGTGGGCGAGCGCCTGGGCAATGAAGTCATCGAGTTCAACAACGTCAACAAGGGCTATGGCGACCGCCTGCTAATCGAGAACTTGAGCTTCAAGATTCCAGCCGGTGCCATCGTCGGCATCATCGGCCCCAACGGCGCAGGTAAATCCACGCTGTTCCGCATGATCGCCGGCCAGGAAAAGCCCGACAGCGGCGACGTGAATATCGGCCAGACAGTACGCCTGGCCTACGTCGACCAGTCGCGCGGCTCGCTGGAAGACGGCAAGACCGTGTTCGACGCCGTTTCCAACGGTGCGGATATCCTCACGGTCGGCAAATTCGAAATGGCGGCGCGTGCCTACCTGGGCCGCTTCAACTTCAAGGGTGGCGACCAGAACAAGCAGGTCGGCCAACTATCCGGCGGTGAACGCGGCCGGCTGCACCTGGCCAAGACGCTGATCGCCGGCGGTAACGTGCTGCTGCTGGATGAACCGTCCAACGACCTCGACGTGGAAACCCTGCGCGCCCTGGAAGATGCCTTGCTGGAATTCCCTGGCAGCGTACTGGTGATCAGCCACGATCGTTGGTTCCTGGACCGCATCGCCACGCATATCCTGGCCTTCGAGGGCGATTCGCATGTCGAGTTCTTCGATGGCAACTACCAGGAATATGAAGCGGACAAGAAGCGCCGCCTGGGCGAAGATGCCCAGCCCCGGCGCCTGCGCTACAAGGCCCTGAAGTAAAACGCCAGCGCCCTGCCCGCCGGCCCCGCTGGCCAGGCCATTGCCTGGCTACCGGGGCCGCAGTCTTTTCCTGCGCCACGCGCGCACCGGCCAGCCGCGCTATGATGGCGCCTGCCAAGAACGAGTTTCGTCCCAGACAAGAGTTTCCACCATGCATGACAACGACGCTTTCCGCTTTACCGAAGAAGAACGCGAGCTGCTGGCCAAGACCGCAGACGCCCTGACGGCCTACAGCGGCAAGCCGGTCTTCGCCGAGACGGGCATTGCCGAAAACGGCATGGAATGGGTGGCCTTCGGCATCCCCCTGGCGCCCGAGGAAGAGGCCGACGAGGAAACCATGCATATCCAGATGGGGGGCGAGCAAGCCCAGTGGCTGGGCTCCCGGGGTGGCGTGGAAGACGACCCCCACGCGCTCTATGACTGCGTGTTCCTGTGGGCTATCCAGATCAGTGATGAGGAAGGCGCCCGTTTCGTGAAACTGGACCAGGAAGGCGATGTCGCCGATGTGTCCGACGACCTGGCGGAACTGCTGCCCTTCGGCTTCACCGAAGCCGAATTGCCGGACGACGATGAAGAGGATGACGACGACGAGGACGACGATGCGCTCCCGCCGGGCGTCACCCTGCACTGAAACCCGGCAGGCCACGAGACCATGACGGCGGCAGCCCGGCAGGCTGCGCCGCCGGGCACTGTCGACCTCAATCCAGGCCGAGCAGGCCGCGCAATTGCGACAGGTCTTCGGCCAGCGTATTGACGCGCGCCGCCAACACCTTGCGGTCGGTATCGCTCAGCTTGCCATAGCTCTCGAAGCCGCCATCAGCAGTACGGTACTTCGCCAGCGTATCGAACACGACCTTGAAATTGGCATCAGTCTTGGCCAGGAAAGCCGCATCTTCCTTGGCAACCAGCGGACGCAGCAGGTCCACGATCTTGTAGGCACCTTCGAAATTGGCCTGAAAGTCCCACAGGTCAGTCTGGCTATAACGGTTTTCCTCTCCGGAAATCTTGGTGGCCGCCACTTCTTCCATCAGCGCCGCCGCGCCGCCCACGACTTTTTCCGGCGGGAAGGTCAGGTCGACCAGGCGTTGTTCCAGCGCCTCGACATCGGCTTGCAGCTTGGCGGCGACCGGCGCCAGGCCAGCGGCCGATTGCTGTGACCACAGACCGTATTCGATGCGGTGGAAGCCACCGAATGCCGGGTCCTGTTCCTCCTTTTCGTGGTCGTCGGCGCGCGAGTCAATGGCGAAATCCAGGTCGCTGAACAGTTCGGCAACCGGCTCGATCTTCTCGTAGTAAGTACGCGTCGGGGCATACAGCGCCTTGGCCTTCTCGACATCACCACTCTTGACCGCGTCCGTAAACGCCTTGGTCTGCTTGACGAGGTCGCCGGCATTTTCGATGACGTACAGCTTGTACTCGGCCACCGGCTGCACCAGTTGCAGCGGCGCCACTTCGGCGCTGGCGCCCAGGGATGTCAGGCCGGCCACACCGGCCACGCATGCGGAAATGAAAAAACGTCGGTAGTTCATGGGTTGCGACCCCTCTTGGTTTCAATGAAAAGAAAACAGGACACCAGGGCTGCCTGCCACGTATTGCCATGTGGCAGGCAGCCGGATACAGGCCATGCCAGGCGCGGGCCTCCTCCACCTCATGCGCCAGCCTCCAGCAGGCTGCGGCCCAGCCAGTCGCCCGGCTCCGTCACGCCGGGCAGAACGAAGAAGAAGCCGCCGCCGATGGGCTTGATGTATTCCTCCAGCGGCTCGCCATCAAGGCGCCGCTGCACGGCCAGGAAGCCTTGCTCCAGGTTGGACTGGAAACAGATGAACAACAACCCCATGTCCAGCTGGCCGGAACGGGTCACACCGTTGGAGTAGTTGTAGCCACGGCGCAGCATCAGATTGCCCTGCCCGGCATGGGCGCGGGTTGCGGGATTGGCCAGGCGAATATGCGCATCCAACGGCGTCCGCTCGCCGTCGGGATCGTGCCGGTAATCCGGTGAACCGAATTCCGATGCGCCCGCCGCTGCGTCGAGCGGCGCGCCGCTGTCGCGCCGGCGGCCGATGATGGCCTCCTGTTCGCCCAGCGGGGTGCGGTCCCAGCGCTCCACGAAATTGCGGATGATGCGCACCGCCATATAGCTGCCACCTACGGCCCAGACCGGCTCGCCCTGGCCGGCCTGCACCCAGACCACGCGCTCCATCTCTGACGCATCCCCGGCGCCCGGATTGGCCGAACCATCCCGGAAGCCCAGAAAGTTGCGGGCGCTGGCCGGCTCGGTATGCCCAGGGTCCGGCACCGTAGGCGCCACGCTGCCCTCCTGTTTCCAGGACAACACCAGCAGGTCGGGCATGTTCTTGATGATGTCGCGCAGGGCGTGAATGATGGTGTCGGGCGTATTCGCGCAAATCTGCAGCGCCAGGTCGCCATGGCACAGGCTGGCATTGAGGGCATCATTGGGATGACGCGCCATGCGTTGCAGATGCCGGGGCTTGGCAGCGGCCAGCCCGTAGCGCTCATCGAATAGCGAATCCCCGACCGCCACGGTGATCGTCAGGGCATCCGGCCGTATCACTGGCCCGAGGATGCCCGAATCCGCAGGCGGCAGGCGCGTGTTCAGCGCTGGCGGCACGCCTCCCTGCGTCAGGAAGGCGATGCGTTCACTCAGCGTGCGAAACAGGCGCGCCAGCTCGGTGCGATCCTCTGCCAGCACATGGAATGCGGCCACCATGCCGGCCAGTGGACGAGGCGTGGCGATGCCCGCTTGATGCGGACCGCGCCAGTCATGGCGCTGCGCAAAGGCATCCGCGTCGTGCGGGTTCGCATGGGCGGTGGTACCGCCGGCCTGCGCCGCCGCAAAAGCCGGCGCCGCCGAACCTGCCACACCCGCCATCCCCGCCAGCCCCAGGCGGCGCAGCATGTCCCGCCGTCCCGGCGCGCTGGGCGAGCCCCCTTCCGGCTGCCGGTCGTCCTGTTTGCAACCTCCGTGATCACTCATTACTGCTCTTCCTCCAGGCCCAGGGATGTCGCCGCCCTGGTCAATTGCTCAGTCGCCGCACGCATGAAACCGCCAGCGCGCGACAAAGCCAGCGTATCGGGTGCATCCAGGCTGATGCCGCGGCACTGGCCCGCATCGCACAAGGCTTCCCCAGCCTCTTCGAAGGCCCGTTTCAAGGCCATTCCCTGCTCGGGATCGGCGTCCGCCAGCAAGGGCAGCAACAAGGTGGCAACCCGCTGCCCGCCTGCATACGCCCCCTGCAGCGGCACCCAGGCCGACGCGTTTTCCGCCATATCGGCCCAGGCACGCAAATCGGCTGCAGTGCGCCGCACCAGACGCGCCGGGGTCGCCTCAAGCCCGGCAGCTTGCGATTGCAAAGCCGCCAGCGCCTGTTCCAGCGGCGGCAGCAGTGCCGCCGCCCCGGGAGACGCCGCTTCATCACGCAAGCGCGACATCAGGCCGGCAAAACCCGTATCCGCATCCAGGCCCGGCTCCAGTACGGCATCAATCCCGGCAAACTGCGCCACCAGCGGCCGCAGATGCGCATAGGCCGCGCGCGCCGTGGCGGCATGTTGCAACGCCATGGCCGCATCGCCACCGGCCAGCGCCTCGCCGGCCGCCGCCAGTTCGCGCTGCGCCTGGCGCAGCGACAGGCGCTGGAACACCTGGTACTCGGCCAGCATGCCCACGTACTGCACCAACTCCGGCCGGGCTGCCGCCGCGCGTGACGCCTCTGACGGCACCACGACCAGCGTGCCCCTGGGGTTGCTAAGCAGGCCGCAAGTCATTTGATAGCTACCCGGCTTGAGCCGCGTCCGAAGTGTCTGGGTAAAGCCCGGCGCAATGTTCTCGCGCTCGTCCACGACCATCACACCATCCAGGATTTCCCACTCCAGCGCACGCGCGGTCTGGTTGATGATGGTGAACGTGGTCAGCCCGGCGGGAACTTCGACGGTATTGGGCGTGCATTCGCGCCCGGCGATGGTAATGGTGACTTGCGTACCCTGGGGCGCAGCCGGCCGCGCCCGTACCGCGAGGGTAGCGGCATAGAACGCCGCGCCGCTGGCCAGCACCAGCAAGGCGCCCAGGATGATCCAGGGCCGCCATGCCGGCAGATTGCCCGCCACGGGTACGCTTGCATTGACGGCCGGCTGCATGGCGTCCCCCGGCGCCGCTACCGGTGCAGCGGCGGGACGGGCAACCGGCCGCAGGAACAGCCACAGCGCCACCACCAGATACACGACATAGACCAGCACTTCGCTCAATACAGGAGCAGACTGATAGCCCAGGACGCCCGCCAGAATGGTGCCCAGCGGGCTGTCCATGGGCAGCCACTCGCCAATATCGAACAGCACCTGCTGGCCAATATTCCACACGCCTGCCTCGTGGAACTTGCGCAGCGAACCCGCCAGCAGCCCCGCCGCCACCACCAGGACGAAAAGCCCCGTATAGCGGAAAAAGCGACGTAAATTCAGCCGTAACCCGCCCGCATAGATTCCCCAGCCCAGGACGACCGATACCAGGATGCCGGCCAACGCGCCGACCGGCGCCTGCCAATCCTGGCTTTGCTGGAACACGGCCAGCAGGAAGAACACCGATTCCAGGCCTTCCCGGGCCACGGCCAGAAAGACCATTCCCACCAGCGCCCAGCCGCCCATGCCCCGGGCCACGGCATGCTCCACCGAGGACTCCAGGCCGCGCTTGACGGCGGCAGCGGCATTGCGCATCCAGAACACCATGCCAGTCAGCACGCCGACAGCAATCAGGCCCACGCAGCCTTCGAACAGTTCCTGCTGTTTCTGCGGGAACTCGGCGGCCGCCCACTGCAGGCCAGCGCCTGCCAGCAAAGAGAGTGCCACTGCCAGCAAGATGCCCAGCAGTACCGCGGGCAATAGGGCGCGCCGACCCGTGTGATGCAGATAATTGGCGACGATGCCAACGATCAGCGCCGCCTCCAGGCCTTCGCGCAGCATAATGAGAAAAGGGACCAGCATCAGGCAATCCTTACATACACCTTAAAGCAAATGAAAAACATTCGCTTTTGATGGCAACATTATGCCCCTTCCCGCTCCTGGCCCCGCCTTCCCCAGTCTTTTTTTCTGCGTTGTTTTTGTAAAAAATCAATCCGGCCGCACCTGGCGGCATGGCTGCGCGGCCACTTGCCGCAGACACTGGCACGCCCCCTTGGCCGCAGACGCAAAAAAGCGGGCATGAAGCCCGCTTTTTCAGGTGTCGTCCGCTTGCCGTAGCAGTGGACAACCAGGCAGAAGCCGTCGATTAGACGCGCTTCACCTTTTCCAGCATCTTGAACACGCTCTTGGGCGACTTGATGAAAAGACGCTTGAAAGCCTTGCCCAGGCAACGACGCTCCAGGGTGTTGCGGCGTACGCGTTTACGTTCTGCCATGATAGAAACTCCGGTAGTAAGCAGTCAGCCTCTCCCGGCCCAGGCTTGCGCCCTTGGCAGTTCAAGGCAAAAGAAAAATCGACACGGCAGCCCCCGCGCATCCGAACAATCCAGATTCGACGGACGGCAACCGGCAACCAAACCAGGCCCATTTCCAGGGCTAATCTGGCATTTTATCGTCAAATGGGG
This sequence comes from Kerstersia gyiorum, assembly GCF_048595715.1. Lineage (NCBI taxonomy): Bacteria > Pseudomonadati > Pseudomonadota > Betaproteobacteria > Burkholderiales > Alcaligenaceae > Kerstersia > Kerstersia gyiorum. Next base: position 631,388 of record NZ_CP169556.1, on the reverse strand, counting down.
GCTGCTGACAAATATGCGGCCCGGCAGCAACATATATCCCGACGCTGCATGCCGGCTTCAGCGCAGCGTCGGGTGCGAACAGACCCACAATATCGTGGCATCTGCATCCCCGCTGGAGACGCAGACGTGCCCCATCGTGCTGTCGAAATAACAGGAATCCCCGGCCTGCAGCGTCAGCGGCGCATAACTGTCGGTATGCAGCACCACACAGCCGTCCAGCACGTAGATGAATTCCTCGCCATCGTGCCGCAACAGTTCCGGGAATTCGGCCGAATCCCGCGCCTTGATGGTAGTCAGCAAGGGGATGAAGCGCTTGTCCGCGAGGTCGGCATTGAGAATTTCGTAGATGTACTGGGGGGCATCATGAATGACGCCCTGGCCCCGGTAGGTCACGCTGCGCCGACCCGGCCGGGTCGTCTCCTGCCCGGCCAACTCGCTGCTGAACAGCTCGCTGACATTCACCGCCAGCCCGTTGGCCAGCGCGGCGATTTTCTCGTAGGTGGGGGACAACTGCCCGTTTTCTATTTTCGACAGGGCCGAGATCGAAATTCCAGAGCGCTCGCTGAGCTGCTGCAGCGTCAGCTTGGCCGACCGGCGCAGGCTGCGCAGCTTGCCTGCCAGGACATTGATTTCCGGCTCCTGACGGAAAACAGGGGCGACATTCTTGTTCTGTAAAGCCATCTCACTCACCCGAAGTGTGCAGCCCAGGCGCACACAGGAACCCATGGGAAAACCCCTATATGGTTTTTTCCGATACGAAAATATATTTCTGATACGAAAATTTAAATGCGCCCAGAGCGCATTGAACCGCGTCAACGATGGTAGATCACGTGCAAACCTTAAATCAAGCCCAGACTCTTCAACACCTGCCTTTCCCGGGCCTGATTGATGCCATCGAGCAGATGTTCATCGAAGGATGCACGGTTCCCCTGCGCCACAACCATAGCGTCGAAGGTGCCGATGGCGACAACGGCGGGATCATGTTGCTGATGCCCGCATGGCAAAGCGGCAAGCGCCTGGGCATCAAGACCGTCTCCATCTTCCCCGGCAACCAGGCAAAAGGCCTGCCCGGCCTGCATTCGGTCTTCATCCTGTATGACGCCGCCACCGGCAAGCCGCTGTCCATCCTCGACGGTGACGTCATCACCTCGCGCCGCACTGCCGCCGCGTCCGCCCTGGCGGCGCGCTGGCTCAGCCGCCCCGATGCCCACCGCCTGCTGGTCGTAGGCGCGGGCCGCGTGGCCAGCCTGCTCGCCGACGCCTACCGCTGCGTACGTCCCATAGATACCGTACAGGTCTGGGACATCAACGCCGAGGCCGCCGCCCGCCTGGTCAGCCAGCTCGAAGCCAGCGGCCTGCGGGCCAGCGTCGCCACCGACCTGGAAAGTGCGGTGCGGGAAGCCGACATCGTCACTTGCGCCACCCTGTCCAATGCGCCACTCATTCACGGCGCCTGGCTGCAACCCGGCACGCACCTGGACCTTATCGGCAGCTTCACGCCCACCATGATCGAAAGCGATCCGGAATGCTTCCGCCACGCCACCACCTTCGTCGATACGCCTGAAGCGCTGATGAAGGCCGGCGACCTGCTCGAAGCCATCAAGGCCGGCACGCTCAAGCCCGAAGCCGTGGCAGCCAACCTGGAAGAACTGTGCCGCGGCCAGCATCCCGGCCGCCGCGACGCCCGGGAAATCACCGTATACAAGGCTGTCGGCACCGCGTTGGAAGACATCGCCGCCGCCTCCCTCGCATTTGACTCCTACATGCGGGAAGCACGCTGATACAGCGGTTTTCCTTCCTGTACGCCCTGCCTGGCGCCGGCCATCCCTTACACTCCGGCGCTTTCTTCGGAAGCATGTATGAAAAATGACAAGACCTGCATCATCGTCGGTGCCGGGATGCTCGGCCTGTGCTCCGCGCTGGAGTTCCTCAAGCGCGGCTACCAGGTCACCCTGGTCGACCAGGACGAGCCCGGCCTGGGCGCCACCTTCGGCAATGCCGGTTTCATCGCCACCGAACTGGTGGACCCGCTTTCTACCTGGAGCACCATCAAGAGCGCTCCGGCCCTGCTGATGCGCCGCCATGGCGCACTGGCCGTGCCAGCCGCCAACCTGGGCAACAGTCTGCCCTGGATGACGCGCTTCGCACTGGCAGCCCGCCCGGCCCAGGTGGCCCATGCCCGTTCGGCGCTGGCCTGGATCAACCGCCAGGCCGTACCGGCCTGGCAACGCATTCTGGCCGACGAAAACCTGGCCGGGCATCTGGTGGCTTCGCATTATCTGCGCGTCTGGGAAAACGCCTCGGGACAGGCGGCCGCAGCGCAGGAAGCCGAGTTCTACCAGAAATGGGGCATAGAGGCCCGGCTGATCGGCAAGGAAGAAACCGCCAGCCTGGAGCCGGCTTTGCGCGAAACCATCAATCATGCGGTCGTACTGCCCCATGCCCATCGCCTGCAGGACCCCTACTGGCTGGCCCAGGCGCTGTTCGCGGCCTTCCGCCAGCGTGGCGGCAACTTCATCAAGCATGCCGTCAGCCGCATACGCGCCGAAAACGGCCAGGTCCGAGTCAGCGCTGGACAGGACATTCTGGCCGGGCAGGCCCTGGTATGCGCCGGTGCCTACAGCGCCCGCCTGCTGCGCCAGTTCGGCGTCAGCATTCCCCTGATGGCCGAACGCGGCTACCACCTGCACCTGCCTGAAACACGAGGCCTGCTGCAGGGGCCGATCTGCTCGGCAGACCGCAATGTCTTCATCAGCCAACTCGACAGCGGCCTGCGCATCGTGGGCTTCAGCGAACTGGGCGGCGTGGACCTGCCGCCCCAGCCGGCCCGCTTCGATTCACTACGCCATCACCTGGGCGGCATTCTGCCCCAGACCCGTACCGCGCTGCCCGCCGCCGAGGAATGGATGGGCCGGCGCCCGACGCTGCCCGATTCGCTGCCGGTCATCGACACGCACCCGCACCACCCCAATATCGGTTTTGCCTTCGGCCACCAGCACATGGGCATCACGCTGGCCGCCATCTCCGCTCAGCTCATCAGCCAGAAGATGAGCGCCGGCACCTCTCCCAAGGAGCTTTCCCCCTACGCCGTCACCCGCTTCAAGATGGCCGGCAGCTTCTCCTGAAGCGCCCTGCCACAGCGGCATTCCCGTCTTTCAAACCGCAAGCTTGCTGCACACCAGTCGCTGAGTCCGGCTCCGGCACTGCCCGCCGCATCCGGCCGCTCATGCGGCCTTTCCAATAAAAACAGGTACACCGAACATGTCCCAACCCATCAGCTTCCGGCAGTTCCTTGCACTATCGTTTTTCCTGTTTTCCATGTTCCTGGGAGCGGGCAATATCATCTTCGCCCCTCCGCTGGGCCAGGCCGCCGGCACCAATACCTGGGTCGCCATGTCGGGCTTCCTGATCACCGGCGTGGGCCTGGTCTTGCTGGCCATCATGGCGCTCTCGATTTCCGGCGGCAGCGTCGAGAAACTGTCGGGCCGGGTCAGCCCAGGCTTTGCCGTGTTCTTCTCCATCCTGCTGTTCATGACGCTGGGCCCGATTTACGTGGTGCCCCGTACCGCAGCCGTGGTGTATGAAATCACCGTGACGCCCTTCCTCTCGGAAAATATCGTCGCCAATTACATGCAATGGGCCTTGCTGGTGTTTTCCGTGCTGTTCATCTGGGCCACGATCTACCTGTCGCTGGAACCCAAGAAGTTCGTCAAGCGCATCGGCAATATCCTGACGCCCATCTTCCTTATCCTGCTGCTGGTCATTGTGCTGGTCGCCTACTTCGACCCCATCGGCGATTTCCGCGAACCTTCCGGCCCGTATATCGACTTTGCCTTCAGCAAGGGCTTCACGCAGGGCTACTACACCATGGATGTGCTGGCCGCCTTCGTGTTCGGCAAGATCTTCCTGGACGCCGCGCATTACGCCGGCATCGACGCCAAGCACATGACCGGCCTGTTCGTGCGCTCCGGCATTTTCGCCGTGGTGGCACTCGCCCTGATCCAGCTGTCCCTGGCCGGCATGGGCGCCAGCAGCGCCAGCGTGCTGGGTGTCTCCAGCAACGGCGGCGAAGCGCTGACGCGTATCGTTGACCTGCTGATGGGCCGCCTGGGCGTCGTGATGCTCGCAACCGTCATTTTCCTCACGGGCCTGACGACGGCCATCGCCTGCCTGGCTTCCGTCGCCGAATACTTCAGCCGTATTTTCCCCAGCCTGACCTATCGTGCCTGGGTCATCCTGCTGGGCCTGCTGAGCCTGGTCATCACCAACTTCGGCCTGACGACCATTCTGACCTTCGCCTCGCCCGTCCTGCTGTTCCTGTACCCGATCGCCATCACGCTGATCGTGCTGGTGTTCACCAACAAATGGTTCGGCGGCCGCCAGGCGGTCTATATCGGCGCGGTCACGGGCGCTGCCATCATGGGGCTCATCGACGGCCTGAACGACATCAAGCTGCTGCCTGCCCATGTGGCAGAAACCCTGCGCCAAAACCTGCCGCTGTATGACAACGGCCTGGGCTGGATCGTCGTAGCGCTGGCGGGCGCCCTGCTCGGCCTGCTGTTCTCGGTACTGTTCAAGTCCGGCGGACAGCGCTACGTCAACCAGCACATCGGCTGACACCAGCCACGGCCGGGTGCCGGGGAATTGTCCCGGCACCTGGCCGTTTCAGCCCGACACCAGGGCGCGCTGGTGCCTGCCGGCCGCGCCCAGATACGTTTCCACGATGCGCGGATCATGCGCCAGCTCACTGGCCGGACCGTGCATCGCAACTCGCCCCAGTTCCAGCACATAGGCGTAGTCCGCCACGTTCAGTGCGGCGCGCGCGTTCTGCTCCACCAGCAGAATGGAAACACCGCGCTGGCGCAGTTCTACCAGAATACGGAAGATATCGCGCACGATGAGGGGCGCCAGCCCCAGGCTGGGTTCGTCGAGCATCAGCAGACGCGGGCGCCCCATCAAGGCCCGCCCTACCGCCAGCATCTGGCGCTCACCGCCGGACAACGTCCCGGCTTCCTGCTGGCGGCGCTCCTTCAGGCGCGGGAACAGGGCATAGACTTCCTCCAGCGCCTGCATGCGTTCCTGACGAGCCTGACGGCGGAAGCGGAACGTCCCCAGTTCGAGGTTGTCCTCGACGCTCATGCTGGCGAACAGCGCACGCGTTTCCGGCACCAGGGCGATCCCCCGCACCACATGCTGCTCCACGCCCTCATCCAGCAATTCCTCGCCCTCGAAGCACACGCTGCCGGTGGCCGGCAGCACGCCCATCAGGGCGGCCAGCGTGGTCGTCTTGCCTGCGCCGTTCGGGCCTATCACCGTCACGATCTGGCCCTGGCGTACCTCCAGGCTGACATCCGAAACTGCTTCGATATGCCCATATGCAGCGCCCAGGCCGCGCACGCTCAGCAAGGTGGCGGGAACGCCGGCGGCGTTCGTTGCATCCTGTGCTTCCGGTGTGTTCATTCCTCCACTCCTCCCAGGTATGCGCGCAGTACCGCCGGATCGCGCTGCACCTCTTCGGGCAGGCCTTCGGCAATCCGCTGCCCGAACTCCATCACTACCACGCGGTCCACCAGGCCCATCACGAAATCCATATCGTGCTCGACCAGCAGCACCGCCACGCCTTCGGCGCGCAGCTTGCGCAGCAAGACCGCCAGCGCTTCCTTTTCCTTGTGGCGCAAGCCCGCTGCCGGTTCATCCAGCAACAGCAGGCAGGGGTCGGCGCACAGCGCACGGGCAATTTCCAGGATACGCTGCTGGCCCAGCGCCAGGCTGCCTGCCGGCCGGCCCAGGAATTCACCCAGGCCCACGCGTTCAAGCTGCTGCCTGGCTTCGTTGAGCAAGGCAGCCTCGTCGGCGCCGTCCAAGCGCAGCGCCGACGCGAAGACACCCTTGCTGCCGCGCAAATGCGCGCCCAGCGCGGTATTTTCCAGCACCGTCATGTCCGGCAACAGCTTCACGTGTTGAAAGGTTCGCGCCAGCCCCGCCGCAGCAAGCGCGGGCGGCCGCTGGCCGTTGATGCGGCGGCCACGGAACATCACTTCACCTTCGTCCGGCGTATCCACGCCGGACACCAGGTTGAAAAGCGTGCTCTTGCCGGCGCCATTGGGCCCGATCACCGCCAGGATTTCACCGGAGGCAATGCGCAGCGACATGTCCCGGTTGGCCACCAGGCCACCGAAGCGGCGCGTCACACCTCGCACGTCCAGGATAAGCTCGCCGGGCCCGGGATGCGGCCGCCTCGGCAAGGCTGGCGTGGCAACACTGGCGGCCGGCAGGCGCTCCAGGCCGGGCGCGGACGGTTGCTTGCGCCCCAGGCGTCGCGCCAGCGCGGACCAGATGCCGCCAGGCCAGCGCTGGATGACCAGCACGATCAGCAGGCCAAAGACAATGCTCTCGAAATTGCCGCTGCGGCCCAGCAGCTGCGGCAGCCAGTCCTGCAGCCATTCTCGCAGCAGGACCACTGCGGCAGAACCCGCCACCGCGCCCCACAGGCTGCCCACGCCGCCCAGCAGGGCCATGAACAGATAGTCGATGCCGGCCTGGACGCTGAATGGCGCCGGGCTGACAAACCGCTGGGTATAGGCATACAGCCAGCCTGACAGGGCCGCGAGGCCAGCCGAAACCAGGAAAACCGTCATTTTGGCGCGAAAGATGTCCACGCCCATCGACGCTGCCATGTCCTGCCCGCCACGCAGCGCACGAATCGCCCGCCCGGTGCGCGAAGCCAGCAGGTTCCGCGCCAGCCAGATGGCCAGCAGCACACAGACCCATATCAGGTAATACATGCGTGGCCCGTCGCCGAACTCGAAGCCGGCGATCCGCAAGGGCGGCAGGTCGGGAATCCCGGAATGCCCGCCCAGGCCGTCCAGCGTCCCGAACAGGTAATAGAAGGACATGCCCCAGGCAATGGTTCCCAGCGGCAGATAGTGGCCCGACAACCTCAGCGTCAGTTGCCCCAGCACGAACGCCAGCAGCAGCGTTACGGCGATGCCGGCCAGCAGCGCCAGCCAGGGTGAACCGAGCCGCGCCCCAAAGTCCAGCGTCGAAGGCGCGACCAGCACAGCCGTCGCATAGGCCCCCACGCCCACGAAGGCGGCCTGGCCGAAACTGGTCATGCCGGCCACACCAGTCAGAAGCACCAGGCCGAGCGTCGCCAGCGCGAACATGCCGATATTATTGAGCAGCGTCACATAGAAGGCGGGCACCAGCAGCGGCAGAACCAGCAAAACCAGCAAGCCGGCAGGCAACCAGGGAGAAAACTTGCGCATGTCAGTGTTCCTCTTCCTGGCGGCTATTGAGCGACCGCCACAGCAGGAACGGCAGGATCAGTGTAAATACGATCACTTCCTTGTAATTGCTGGCCCAGAAGGTGGAAAAGGCTTCGGCCAGGCCAACAATGATGGCGCCGGCAGCGGCCACCGGATAGCTTGCCAGGCCGCCGATAATGGCACCGACGAATCCCTTCAGGCTGATCAGGAAACCGGAGTCGTAGTAGAGCGTGGTCAGCGGCGCGATCATGATGCCGGAAAGTGCGCACAGGAAAGCGGCCAGCCCGAAACTGATGCGGCCCGCCAGCATCGGCGAAATGCCCATGAGCTGCGCGCCCATGCGGTTCACCGCCGTGGCGCGCAGGGCTTTGCCATACAGCGTGCGGGTGGAAAGCAGGTAGAGCGCGCAAATGGCGACGCAGGACAGGCCCAGCACCCACAGGGTCTGGCTATTGATATAGACCATGCCCAGCTCCAGGCCTTCCTCGGAGAACGGCTCGGTGCGCATTCCTTCCGGCCCGAAGACCAGCAGTCCGACGCCAACCAGACTGACGTGCACCGCAATCGCGATAATCATCAGCAGCAAGCCGGACGCATGGGCCACGGGTTGAAAAAACAGGCGATACATCAAGGGGCCCAGCGGCGTGATGGCGGCCAGGGTCAGCAACGCCTGCACGCCCATGGGCAGGGACGCCAGCGGCAGCCAGGCCAGCAGTATCACCAGCGCCACCGCATAGGCCGGCATAGTACAGAGCCGCAACAGGGCGCGGCCCAGGGGTACACGGCGCTGGCGGCGGCGCGCCCGCTTCCACAAATCCCAGCCATCAGCCGCCGCTCCCAGCAATGCCAAGGCCAGAACCAGCCAGCCGATGGCAACCTGGCCAGACTGAATGGCGGCCATGGTCAGTGCGCTGAAGGCGACGAATTCGCCCAGGGGGATCAGCAGCACCCGTGTCACGGAGAACACCAGGATGATGGACAGCGCCACCAGGGCGTAGATCGCCCCATTGCTGATACCGTCCTGCCCCAGCAGGACGATGATTTGCGGATTCAACATATCGGTAGACTGATGGCGCGCCCGCCGCTGCTTGCGACAGCCCGGGCGGACGCGCGGGGTTTCACGGACGGCCGGGCCTGGAACACGGCCCGGCGTCTTGCTGCACGCCTTATTCCCGCACCAGGTGCCAGGCGCCGTCCTTGACCGTGATCAGTTCGCGGCCGCGTTCGTCAAAGCCGCTGTGATCCTGCGGCGTCATGTTGTACACCCCCTGGGTGGCCGGCAATTCACGGATCTGTTCGAGCGCGTCACGCAACGCCTGGCGGAACTCCGCCGTGCCCGGCTGGCCGGCTTGCGCCGCCACTGGAATCGCCGCCTGCAGCAACAGGCCGGCATCATAGACATTGGCGCCGAACGTTGCGGGCTCCTGGCCGTACTTCGCCTTGTAGGCGTCGATGTACTGACGGGCCACCGCCTTGGACGGATGCGTGTCCGGCACTTCGTCCATCACCAGCATCAGGCTGGCGGCCAGGATGGTGCCCTCCACTTTCTTGCCGCCCAGCTTGAGGAAATCGTTCAGCGCGGCGCCGTGGGTCTGGTAGATCTGGCCGCGGTAGCGCTGGTCGGCCAGCGTGGTCTGGGGCAGCACGGAAGAACTGCCCGGCGCGCCCACCAGGATGGCATCGGGCTTGGCCGAAATCAGCTTGATCGCCTGCGCGGTCAGCGAGGTATCCTGGCGCTGGAAGCTTTCGGTGGCAACGATCTCGATACCGGCCTTGCCTGCCTGGTCCTTGATCACCGCCAGCCAGCTTTCACCATAGGGATCGGCCGTGCCAATGAAGCCCAGCGTCTTGACGCCGGTGCGCACCATATGGTCCACCAGCGCCGACGCGATCACGTCGTCGTTCTGCGTGGTCTTGAACACCCACTTCTTCTGTTCCGTCATCGGCTGGATCACCGAAGCGCTGCCCACCGGGGCCAGCATGGGTACGCCGGCCTCGGCCACGACCGGAATGACGGCCAGGGAGCTGGGCGTGCCGCTGGTACCGATGATGGCATCCACGCCGTCGGCGATCAGCTTCTTGTAGGCCGTCACGGCCGCCGTGGGATTGCTGGCGTCATCCAGCGACATGTATTCAATGCTGAGATCGCCTGCCTGGGTCGGCATCAGGTCTATCGTGTTCTTCTGGGGAATGCCCACCATCGCCACAGGCCCCGAGGAAGACGTCACCACACCGACCTTGACCTGGGCCTGCGCCCCCGCTGCCAGAAACAGCCCGGCCAGCAGGCCGCACAGCATGCGTTGCTTTTTCATCTTCATTCTCCGATAGGCAGGCAGCAGCCCCATGGCCGGTTGCCGGATTTTCAAGCTAAGCCCGTCATTCTGCCATGCCCGTGGCCCACGGACGCCGGCCGCCAATCAACGGACAGGGAGAAATTCTGCAACACAAGCGCTGCGGCAACAAGTCCGGCCGCCTGCCGACCCGGCTTTCAGGCATCGTGCAGGTTGTTGAACATCTGTTCGAGCATCTGGTTCAGGCGGGCAATCTTGACCGAAGACAGGCCACTGAAGCCCTGGGCAAAGACCTGTGCCGTGGCGTCGCGCATCTCGGTAATCATCTGCTGGCCGCGTTCGGTCAGCGCCACGATGGTCACGCGCCCGTCCTGGGCGGACGTCATGGTATCCACCAGGCCATCGGCCTTCATGCGGTAGACAATTTTGGTAATGGTGGAAAGCTTGGCCACGGCATGCAGGGCGATTTCCGACATGCTGGAGGTGCCGTTCTCTTTCAGGATGAACAGGACGCGCCACGTGGGCACGTCGGCCCCTACCTTGCGCAGGGCCTTTTCCATGCGCTGCACGTACAGGTTATTCAGGCGTGCGACCCAGTAGAAAGGAAAGTCTTCCTTGACGAATTCCTCGCTGACGGGGTTGAAGCGACTCACTCTTTTATTGATGGTCATTCGGCGGCACCAGGGTAAACCGCCTCCAGCGCTACCCCAGGAGGCGTTCTGTCAGGGCAATGGCGCGAAAACGCCGGCCATCATGCCGGCGCCTGGCGCCACCATACGGTAGCGCCTTCGGCGCCGTATGGACACCGCCACGCTGCTTGCCGGTTCGCGAACCGGGGCAGCGCTCAGGCGCGTGGTCAGGCATTCTATCGCGGCCAGGGGCTTCGCGTGCCTGAACCTGCGCCGGCCGCCCCGGATGCGGGGCAGCCACCGGATCAGCTGGCCTTGGCTTCGTTGCCGCCGCGCAGGCCGGCCAGGCCGATGAAAATCCAGCCGATCAGGTAGAACATGCCGCCGACCGGCACCATGTTGGGCAGGAAACGGGCCTGGTTCAGCGTGTTGAAATAAATCAGGCCGGAGAACAGCAGGATGCCCAGCGCGAAGCAGATGCCGGCGATGCCGGCAAGCTTGCCGGGGTTGCCCAGGCGGAACCAGAGCGCCACGCCGAACAGGGCCAAGGCGTGGAACATGTTGTATTCCACTGCGGAGCTCATGGAAACGATAGCGGCCTGCAGGCTTTCCTCAGGCACAAAGGAAGCCAGCCCGTGCGCCTTGATGGAGCCCATGAGCACTCCCAGAACTCCCGCGATGGCGGACAGCACAAACCAGAGACGGCTGCATTTCATATCGAACCCTTAAGACGTGAAAGATGATGGGAAAACCGGCGCGCCATCAGTGGTCGGGCGCCTATGTCCGTCCATGCCGCCGTTTCCGTATGATACGGTCGATACGGGCGGCCTGGCGGTTGCGCAGCGATTGTAGTCAGGCCCGCGAGCTTATGACATTTAGCCATGGCTCAACTTTGGCAAGAAATCTATAGCTGTATGTGAAGCGTTCGCCGGTCCCGCCGGATTACTGTTTATTTTTACAGTCAAAAGCGCCCATCTCGCTGTAAACTGGCACGATCCCTTACCCTCGTCCTGCCATGAGCTCCGACATCCGCATCACTGGCGCACGCCAGAACAACCTGAAGAATCTCGACCTCGTGCTGCACACCGGCGAACTGACGGTGTTCACGGGGGTATCCGGCTCCGGCAAATCCTCGCTGGCCTTCGACACGCTGTATGCGGAAGGCCAGCGGCGCTATGTCGAAACTTTCTCTCCCTATGCGCGCCAGTTCCTGGACCGCATGGACAAGCCTCAGGTCGACCGCATCGAAGGCATCCTGCCGGCGATTGCCATAGACCAGACCAATCCGGTCCGTAATTCGCGCAGCACGGTCGGCACCATGACCGAGCTGAACGACCACCTGAAACTGCTGTTCGCCCGTGCCAGCCGGCTATTCGACAGGGTCACCGCCCGTCCGGTCGTCCGTGACAACCCCACGACCATCCTGGCGTCGCTGCGCGAGCGTACCGCCACCGCCGGCGATCCTCGCCTGGTGATTACCTTCGCCTTGCCGGTGCCCGCGAATTTCTCAGAAGAAGAAGTCCGCGCCTTCCTGGAAGGCCAGGGTTACACGCGGGTACATGGCCAGGTGCCAGCCCCCGAGGCCGCGCCCCTGGCCGAACCGCCCAAGGCCGCCAAAGCCGCTCAGGGCACCAAGGGCAAGCGCGCCCAGGCCACAGAGGCGCAACGCATCCTGCAAGTCGTGCAGGATCGCTTCCGCCTGTCGGGCGCGGAACCCGAACGTATCGCCGAAGCCCTGGAAACCGCGCTGCGCATGGGCCGTGGCCACGTGGCCGTGCACGCGCTGGATGATAACGGCGAAGATGCCGCAGTCTGGCGCTACAGCGACCGCCTCAGCGACCCGGACAGCGGCATCGAGTACAGCGACCCGCTGCCCAGCACCTTTTCCTTCAACTCGCCGCTGGGCGCCTGCGAAAGCTGTCGTGGCTTCGGCCGCGTCATCGGCATCGACCACGACCTGGTGATTCCGGACGGCAACAAGACGCTACGCGAAGGCGCCGTGCGCCCCTGGCAGACCGCCAGCTACAAAGAATGCCAGGACGACCTGGAAAAATACGCGCCTGCTGCCGGCGTACGCCTGGGCGTACCCTGGAAGGCCCTGACGGACGCCGAGCGCCATTGGGTGTTGCATGGCGACCCGGCCTGGAAGGGCGGCAACCAGGCCTGGAAACACCAGTGGTATGGCGTCCAGCGCTTTTTCGACTGGCTGGAATCGCGCGCCTACAAGATGCACGTGCGCGTGCTGCTGTCCAAGTACCGCAGCTACTCCACCTGCCCGGCCTGCAAGGGCTCGCGGCTCAAGCAGGACGCCCTGCTCTGGCGCGTGGGCAGCGCCGCCGACGGGCAGGCCGTCCTGCCCGGCAACGACACGCGCTACCGCCGTTTCCTGCCCACGCATGCCTGCTGGAGCCAGGCGCAGCTCGATGCCCTGCCCGGCCTGTCCATCCATGACCTGATGCGCCTGCCCATCAGCCGGGTACGGCAATTCTTCCTCGACCTGCGTTTCGAGGGCGGGCTGGATGCCGCCATGGAATTGCTGATGGACGAGATCAACGCGCGCCTGCGTTTCCTCTGTGATGTCGGCCTGGGCTACCTCACCCTCGACCGCCAGAGCCGCACGCTCTCGGGCGGCGAAGTACAGCGCATCAACCTGACGACAGCGCTGGGCACGTCACTGGTGAATACGCTGTTCGTGCTCGATGAACCATCCATCGGCCTGCATCCGCGCGACATGCACCGCATCGTCGAAGTCATGCACCGGCTGCGCAATGCCGGCAATACGCTGGCCGTCGTCGAACACGACCCGCTGGTCATGATGGCCGCCGACCGCATCGTCGACATCGGACCCGGCCCGGGCGAACGCGGCGGCAACATCGTCTTCGATGGCTCGCCCGATGCCCTGCGCGGGGCCGCCACCCTGACCGGCGATTACCTCGGCGGCCGGCGCCGCGTGGAAGCGCCGCGTCCCATGCCGGTGGCCGCTAACACGCCCAGGCTGCTGCTGGAGGGCGCGCGCGCCCACAACCTGCGCGATATTTCCGTGGATATTCCCCTGGGCCGCTTGGTATGCATCACCGGGGTATCGGGTTCGGGCAAGTCCACGCTGGTCCAGGACGTGCTGTACCCAGCCTTGCTCAAGCATTTCGGCCGCCCCACCGAGGCCCCCGGCGAACATGACCGGTTGCTGGGCGCGGAACAGCTCGCCGACGTCGTTATGGTGGATCAGACCCCCATCGGCAAGACAGCCCGCTCCAATCCGGCCAGCTATGTCGGCGCCTTCGACGCCATCCGCAAGCTGTTCGCGCTGGCGCCGCTATCGCGCGAGCGCGGCTATACGCCGGGCATGTTCAGCTTCAACAGCGGCGACGGACGCTGCCCGACCTGCGGCGGCACCGGTTTCGAACACGTGGAAATGCAATTCCTGTCGGACGTTTATCTGCGCTGTCCGGATTGCGACGGCAAGCGCTTCCGCCCGGAAGTCCGCGAAGTCACGCTGTCGCACCTGGGACGGGAAGCCTCCATCGACGAAGTGCTGGACATGACCGTGCACGAAGCCAGCCAGTTCTTCAAGGGACTGCGCGACGTGCAGACCGGGCTGGCGCCGCTGGTGGACGTGGGCCTGGAATACGTCAAGCTGGGCCAACCCGTCCCCACACTGTCCGGCGGCGAAGCCCAGCGCCTCAAGCTGGCCGGCCACCTGGCGCAGGCCGCGCGCGGCGGCATCAGCACGGCCAAGGTTGCCAAGAAAGGCAGCCTGTTCCTGTTCGACGAACCCACCACCGGCCTGCACTTCGACGACGTGGCCCGCCTGATGCGCGCCTTCCGCAAGCTGCTCGACGCCGGCCACACGCTGCTGGTCATCGAGCACAACCTGGATGTCATCCGCGCCGCCGACTGGCTCATCGACCTCGGCCCCGAGGGGGGCGACCTGGGCGGCGAAGTCGTGGGTGTAGGCACGCCCGCCCAGCTCATGGACAACCCGCGCTCGCACACCGGCACCGCGCTGCGCGAAGACCAGCAGGCGCTGGCGCCCGTACCGCTGGCGCCGGTGCCATCACCCGGCGCCGCACTGGCCGTGGCCGAGCCCATGGCACGCTACCAGGCCGCTCCCGCACATGCCGCCATCGAGATCCACCACGCGCGCGAGCACAACCTCAAGGACATCAGCGTCGACATCCCGCGTGACCGCTTCACCGTCATTACCGGCGTTTCCGGCTCAGGCAAATCCACCCTGGCCTTCGACATCCTCTTCAACGAAGGCCAGCGGCGCTACCTGGAATCGCTCAACGCCTATGCACGCGCCGTGGTTCAGCCCGCAGGCAAGCCTGACGTCGATGCCATTTTCGGCATTCCCCCGACTGTCGCCATCGCCCAGCGCACCAGCCGTGGCGGCCTGAAGTCCACCGTCGCCACCATGACGGAGATCCATCACTTCCTGCGCCTGCTGTACGTCAAGCTCGGCGTGCAGTACTCGCCTGACTACAACGTGCCGGTCGTGCCGCAAAGCCCGCAACAGATCGTCGCCCGCATCCTCCAGGAACACGGCGGCCAGCAGGTCGGACTGCTGGCGCCGCTGGTGCAGGCGCGCAAGGGCTACTACACCGATCTCGCCAAATGGGCCTCAGGCAAGGGCTATACCCACCTGCGCGTGGACGGCGAATTCACCCCGGTGCGGCCGTGGCCGCGCCTGGATCGCTACAAGGAACACACCATCGAACTGCCGGTGGCCGACCTGCAGGTCGATGCCTCGGCCGAAGCCCGGCTGCGCGCAGCGGTGCAGGAAGCACTGGAGCACGGCAAGGGCACCATGACGCTGGTGTGGCCGCTGGACCCGGCGCGGCGCGATATCGCCCGGCCGCTGCAACAGGCGGTTTTCTCCACCAAGCGTACCTGCCCTATCAGCGGCGTCAGTTTCCCGGAACTCGACCCGCGGCTGTTCTCCTACAACTCCAAGCACGGCTGGTGCCCCACTTGTTTCGGCACCGGCGTGATCGTCAAGGGTTTCGATGCCGAAGCCACCGGCGAAGAACTTGCCTGGACCGAAGCCGACGGCGAGGCCGTCACTTGCCCGGACTGCCACGGCAAGCGCCTGAACCGCATCGCGCTGGCGGTGCGCTGGCAGGACCGCAACATCGCCGATATCGCAGCCCTGTCGGTCAACGAAGCGCACCAGTTCTTCCAGCAATTGAACCTGACGGGCCGCGATGCCGAAGTCGCCCGCGACATCATGGCGGAAATCCGGGCACGCCTGCGCTTCATGCGCGAAGTCGGCCTGGGCTACCTGACACTGGACCGCAGCGCACCCACGTTATCCGGCGGCGAAGCGCAACGCATCCGGCTGGCAGCCCAGCTGGGCTCCAACATGCAAGGCGTGTGCTACATCCTCGACGAACCCACCATCGGCCTGCATCCACGCGACAACCATATCCTGCTCGATGCCCTGCAACGCCTGGAAGGCAACGGCAACACGCTGGTGGTCGTCGAACACGATGAAGACACCATCCGGCGCGCCGCCCACGTCATCGACATTGGCCCCGGTGCCGGCGTGCGCGGCGGCAGCGTCGTTGCCACCGGCACCCTGGAAGACATCATGGCGGCCCCCGATTCGGTCACCGGACGATTCCTCTCCCGGCCACTGCCCGCCCCCGCCGAAGCCCGCCGGCCGGTAGACGGCGCCACCCCGGCGCTGATCGTGCGCGATGCTCGGCTGCACAACCTGAAAGGCGTCAACGCCCGCTTCCCGCTGGGCCGCCTGAACGTCGTCACCGGTGTGTCGGGCTCCGGCAAGTCCTCGCTTGCCCGTGACGTCCTGCGCGACAACCTGGCGCTGGCGCTCGCCGCCGCCAACCCGGACTACCAGGCCTGGCGCCATTGCCAGGGGATAGACGGCTGGCAGCAGATCGACCGCGTGCTGGAAGTCGACCAGACCCCCATCGGCAAGACTCCGCGCTCCTGCCCCGCTACCTACGTGGGTTTCTGGGATGAGGTCCGCAAGCTGTTCGCCGATACCCGCGAGGCGCGCCTGCGCGGCTGGAACGCCAGCCGCTTCAGCTTCAATACCGGCGACGGCCGCTGCCCGGTCTGCGAAGGCCAGGGCATGCGCACCATCGAAATGAGCTTCCTGCCCGACATCAAGGTGCCTTGCGACGCCTGCGGCGGCCAGCGCTTCAACCACGATACGCTGTCAGTGCAGGCACGGGGCAAGCATATCGGCGAAGTCCTGTCGCTGGAAGTCGATGACGCCATAGGCTACTTCGCCGCGCACCCGCGCATCGCCCGGCCGCTGCAACTGATGCAGGACGTTGGTCTGGGCTACCTGACGCTGGGGCAGCCTTCACCCACGCTCTCGGGCGGCGAGGCGCAACGCATCAAGCTGGTGACCGAACTGGCCAAGGCCCGCATGGACGCCGGCGTCATCCGCACCGGCCGGGCGTCGCGTGCGCCGCATACCTTGTATGTGCTGGACGAACCGACGGTCGGGCTATCCACCGCCGACGTGGAAAAGCTGATCGACGTCCTGCACCGCCTGGTCGATGCCGGCAATACGGTCGTGGTCATCGAACACAACCTCGACGTGATCGCCCAGGCGGACTGGGTGCTGGACCTGGGCCCCGAAGGCGGCGACCAGGGCGGCGAACTGGTGGTGCAGGGCATGCCTTCGCAGTTGGTGGCCGCCCAGGCCTACTCCCATACCGGCAGGGTCCTGGCGCAGCACCGGGAGACGCATTGATGCACTGCCGTTTCGAAGACCGCCTGGGTGGCGGTGCGCTCGTCATGGAAGGCGAGCCTACCAGGCTCGCCGTCTCCAGCCCGGCAACCCTGGACGACACCCTGGCCATGCTGGATGCCGCCAGCGCCGATGGAAAATGGATAGCGCTGGCCCTGGAATACGAACTGGGAGAATGGCTGGAACCCAGCCTGCTGCCCGGTGCCGTCCAGCCTGCACCACGCCAGCCGCCCGCCCCCAGGCTGCGGGCCTGGGTGTTCGATTCCGCCAGGCGCGAGGCGCCATGGCAGCCCGACACCGGGCGCGCCGCCGGTATCACGGCCATCACGCCCCGGCAGGCACGCGCCGACTACCTGAAGCGCATCGACGCGGTACGCGCCCATATCGCGCAGGGCGACGTCTACCAGATCAACTACACCATGCCACTGGACGTCACGTTCGAGGGCCACACGGAAACCCTCTACCGTCAGCTGGCCAGCCGCCACCCCTGCGTCCACGCCGCCTATATCGAGGACGGCGACTATCGCCTGCTATCCTTCTCGCCCGAACTGTTCGTGGCGCGTACCGGCGACGCCCTGACCTGCCGCCCCATGAAAGGCACGGCGCCACGCCACCCCGACCCGGCCACCGATTTCGCGCTGGGCCAGGAACTGCGCGCCAGCGCAAAGAACCTGGCCGAAAACCTGATGATCGTCGACCTGCTGCGCAACGATCTGGGGCGGCTGGCCCGCACCGGCTCGGTACAGGTCGATCCGCTGTTCGAACTGGAACGCTACCCCTCGGTCTGGACGTTGACCTCCACCGTCCACGCCAATGCCCCCCGCCTGCCGCTGGGCCGCGTGCTGCGCGCCCTGTTCCCCTGCGGCTCCATCACCGGCGCACCCAAGATTGCCGCCATGCAGCGCATCCGGGCGCTGGAGCCCTGGCCGCGCGGGCAATACTGCGGCAGCATCGGCTGGATTGCGCCCGGCGGCGATTTTTCGCTGAACGTGGCCATCCGCACGCTGGTATCGACGGAGCCCGGCAAAGGCGCCTATCATGTAGGCGGCGGCATCGTGCATGATTCGGATGCCGCCATGGAATGGGAAGAGTGCCTGTGGAAGGCCCGCCTGCTCCTGGATGCCTGCCGCGACGACAGCGTTTTGTCGCGCTGGTCGGCGCGTACAACCCCTACGCCGGGCCCACGACATGCCGCAACTGATAGAGACTCTGCGCACGGAACCTGATGGCAGCATTCCGCTGCTGGCGCTGCACATGCGGCGCCTGCGGGCTTCCGCCGAAGCGCTGGGCTACGTCTGTCCGGTCTGTGACATCGGCGGCGCGCTCAAGCGCTGCGCCCAATCCCTGCCCGGCGAAGTCCACCGCCTGCGGCTGCTGCTCTGGCGCAGCGGCCTCTACACCATAGAATCATCTCCGCTGCCGCCCCAGGAACCGCGCCTGCAGGTCGGCCTGGCCAATGTCCAGCTGGACCCCGACGAACCCTATCTGCGCCACAAAACCACGCAACGGCCGGTCTATTCCCCGGCAGGCACCTGGCTGGCCCGGCATCCCGGCCTGTTCGACGTCCTCTTTTTCAACCAGCGCGGCGAGCTGTGCGAAGGCAGCCGCAGCAATGTTTATCTGCGCCTCGATGACGGCCAGTGGTATACCCCGGCACTCTCTTCCGGCCTGCTGCCGGGTGTCCAACGCGGCGCGCTGCTGGAAAGCGGCGCGGCCGTCGAACGCGTGCTCACGCGCCAGGACCTGGCCCAGGCCAGTGCCATCCGCGTGTCCAATGCACTGCGCGGCTGGGTGGACGTCAGCCTGTCCAGCCTGCGATTCACACTCTAAGTCCCCCCTGCCGACAGCAGGCAGCCCTTTCCCTCAGGCCATTTTTTTTGCCAGCAGGCGCTGCACCAGCTGGCTCGACGCCGCCATGCCCATCGCCGCCGTCACCATGACCGCCGAGCCATAGCCCGCGCACGACAGCCCCTGCGGCGCCGTCTCCGCGCCTGCCGCCGAGGCAGCCTCACAGGCAAGGCCGTCTGCCTGCATCCAGGCAGACGGCAGCACGGCCTGCTGTTCCAGCCACAATACCTGCACCCCCATATTGGGAATGCGACGCGGTGCCTTTCCCGCCACGACAGCAGCACGCGGATAGCCGTGCTCGCGCCGCAGTTTGTTGCGTATCTTGGCCAGCAGCGCATCATGGTTGGCACGCGACAGATCGCCCGCGCGCAAAGCCAGCGGATCGGTCTTGCCGCCTGCGCCGCCGCACATCAGGAAATGCAAGCCCAGGCGCCGGCTTTCCAACGCCATGGCAATCTTGGCCGCCACCTGGTCGGTGCAATCCAGGACGGCATCCGGGCGCGTGGCGAGCAAGGCCGCCACATTGCCGGGCTCGACGAAGTCATCCACCAGCGTCAGGCGACAAGCAGGGTTGATGCCACGGATACGGTCCGCCATGGCTTCGATCTTGGACAGCCCCAGGCTTGAGCTCAGGGCGTGTACCTGGCGGTTGACGTTGGACTCCGCCACGTGGTCCAGGTCAACCAGCGTCAGGGCGCCGATGCCGCTCCGGGCCAGCGCCTCCGCCGCCCAGGAACCCACGCCACCGATGCCTGCCACCAGGACATGGCTGGCCTGCAGGCGCGCCAGCGCGCCCGGCCCATAAAGGCGGTCCAGGCCGCCGAAACGGCGGGCGGGATCTGCCTCGCCAGCCTGGGTATGCTCTGCAATATCGTTCATGGCTTTATTTTCCCACGCCGGCTCAATCCCGCGCCAGCGCTTCGACCGGGTCCAACCGCGACGCATTGCGCGCCGGCAGGAAGCCGAATACCACGCCGATGGCCGTGGCGCTGGCAAAAGCCGTCAACATGGCCGGCACTGAATAGATCATTTCCAGCCCGATGCCGGCACGCCGCACCAGCTCACCCAGCCCCAACGACAGAAGAATGCCCGCCAGGCCACCCAGCAGGCACACCAGCACCGCCTCGATCAGGAACTGACGCATGATGTCTGCCCGCCTGGCGCCCACGGCCATGCGCACGCCGATCTCGCGGGTGCGCTCCGTTACCGAAACCAGCATGATGTTCATCACGCCGATTCCGCCCACCACCAGGGAAATCAGGGCAATGGTGGAAATCAGCAGGGTCAGCGCGCGCGTGGTGCGCTCCACCGTCTGGCGGATGGAATCCATATTGAAGGTGAAGAAATCGCGCACGCCGTGGCGCTGCTCCAGGAAGGCCACGATCTGCCTTTCGGCATCTTCCACCGCGAAGGCATCGTCCACGCGCACCGTAATGCTGCGCAGCGACTGGCTGCCGGTCAGGCGCGCCATCGCAGCGGTATAAGGAATCCACACCCGCAAGTTCTCTCCGCCCATGCCATTGAAGACGCTGTCGCCCTCGGCAACGATACCGATCACGCGGACAGGCAGCTGCCCCAGGAACAGGGTCTTGCCCAGTGGGTCCTCGTCGCCGAACAGTTCGCGGCGGGTGTTGGCATCTATCACGGCCTCCTGCGCCATCGTGCGTATGCTTTCACCATCGAAGATACGCCCGGCCTGCAAGGCCAGGCCATTGACGCGGAAATATTGGTCCCCGACCCCGGCCGCGACGCCCAGCCGCGCCACATTGCCATAGCGCAACCCGACCGTCTGGCTGACATCCGGCGTCACGCTGTCCGCATATAGCTGCCCGGCCAGTGCCTCGGCATCCGCACCCACCAGAGTGCGGATCTCTCCGGCACGTTCATCGCCAAAACCCTGCCCTGGGAATATCTGGATGGTATCGGTGCCCATGGCATTGATATCGCTCAGCACCTTGTCGCGCGTACCCTGACCCAGCGCCACGACGGACACGACTGCGGCAATGCCGATGACGATGCCCAGCATGGTGAGGGCCGCGCGCAGCCGGTGGGCATTAAGTGACACCAGGGCCATGCGCAGCGCCTCGGCAAAACGCGTCAGCCACCCGGCGCCCTGGCGGCGCGGCGCCTGCGCCGGCAGCAGCCCATCCTGTCCTTGCGGGGCCGCAACGGCAGCCACCTGAGGCACAGCCTCGGCATCCTGGACGGCTTCCGTCTTGCGATCGGCCACGATGGCGCCATCGCTGATCTCAATGATGCGCCGCGCATGGGCGGCCACGCCCATGTCATGCGTCACGATGATCACCGTATGCCCTGCTGCATTGAGGGCCTTGAGGATATCCATGACTTCGCGGCCGGAATGGGTATCCAGCGCACCGGTCGGTTCATCGGCCAGGATGACCTCGCCGCCATTCATCAGGGCGCGGGCGATGCTCACGCGCTGCTGCTGGCCGCCGGACAGTTGCGCCGGCCGGTGCGACAGACGATCGCCCATGCCCAGGCGCTGCAGCAAGGCCGCTGCGCGGGCACTGCGCTGGGCGCCGCTGGCGCCGGCATAGACCGCCGGAATTTCCACATTGGCCAAGGCATCCAGCGCCGGCAGCAGGTGGTAGCGCTGAAAAATGAAGCCGAAGCGCTCGCGGCGCAGCGCCGCCAGTTCATCGGCATCCATCTGGCGCGTGTCCCGGCCATCCACGCAATAACTGCCGCGCGACGGACGGTCCAGGCAACCCAGCACGTTCATCAGCGTGGATTTACCCGAGCCCGACGCCCCGACGATGGCCAACATTTCGCCGGCCTCTATGCGCAATGAAACGCCGCGCAGCGCGGCAACGGTTTCCTCGCCGGCGTTGAATTCGCGCCAGACGTCCTGCAGTTCCAGCAGCGCGCCCACTTAGCGGCCTCCCGGCGGGCCATGCGGTGCCTTCAACCCGCCGCCAGTCTTGCGGGCGGCTTCGCCGACAATGACTTCGTCCGTCTCGTCCAACCCGTCGATGATCTGCACATGGGCCTTGTTATCCATGCCCACCTGCACCACTTTCTCCACCGCCGTGCCCTTGGCATCCAGCACCCGCACGACAGCCTTGCCCGCGCCTTCACGGCGCACCACGGCGGCCGAAGGCAGCAGCCAGACATCGCTGGCTTCCTCGAAGACGATACCGACCTTGGCGGTCATGCCTATGCGTAGCGCGCCTTCAGGATTGTCGACATCGAACAGGCCGTTGTAATAGACGGCGGCACTGGTACTGGAAGTGCCGGTAGTGACGGCATGGGAGTCGTCCTTCATGATCAGCGCCTCGGGCGCCGGCTCGACGGCGCGCAACAGGGCGCGGTATTCCCTGCCCGGTTCGCCCAGGATGGAAAAGCGCACCGCCATGCCAGGCCGCACGCGCACGACATCGGCTTCGGAAATCTGCGCCTTGACGGTCATGGAATCCAGCGCGGCCACCTTGATGATGGTGGGCGCCTGCTGCACCGCGCTGACGGTCTGTCCTTCCTTGGCAACAATCGCCACCACCACGCCATCCATGGGCGAGGTAATGCGCGTGTAGTCCAGGTCGACCCGTGCGCTGTCGATATCCACACGCGCCTGGTCCAGCTGCGCCCGGGCCTGCACCAGCTCGGCCTGCGCCACGTCCAGCGCCGACTTGGCGTGATCCAGCCCTTCGCGCGTGCCCGATCCCGTACGCGCCAGTTGCTGCTGGCGGTCGTAATCGCGCTGCGCCTGGCTCAGGCGCGCATTGCGCGCCGCAACCTGGGCCTGCGCCAGTTCCAGCGCAGCCGTCGCCTTGCGCACCGCGTTCTGCTGCGGCAGCGAATCAATCTGCGCAACCAGTTGCTGGTTCGCTACCGGGTCCCCCAGCTTCACTTTCAGGGATTCGATGCGCCCCGATACCTGGGCGCCCACGCTGACCTGCTCGGACGCCTCCAGAATGCCGCTGGCCAGGACTTCGTTCTGGATATCCCCTCGCGCCATGCGCGCCGTGACATAGCTGGCGCCTTCGTCCGCTCCCGGCCACAACCACCACGCCAGCAACAAAAGCAGCACCGCCGCCCCCGCCCATCGGCCCCGCTTCCGGAACCTCTTCTGCTCTGCCATCCCGTCACCGCTTTATCCGGTTACTGCCATTCAAGGCAGCGAAAACACGTATCATACTTAAGTGGCTGGCCACTCGTGCTCGCCCCAAGTGCCAGACCTCAAGTGCCCGGTCGCATGCGGCAGCGCCCGGCACCGGCTGCCGCAACAGCCCTGTATGTCGCGCACGGGCCTGGCCCCAGCGCAGCGGCAGCGTCCCGCCGCCCGGACAGCAGACAACGCGCCGCCAAAGTGTGGTTTCCCCGCCACCATTTCACTGTATTGCCCACAAGCGCCTGCCCACCGGCCCCCCACTCGCGCCACGATCACCGATGCGCCGCCCCCCAGGCTCAAGCCGCTCGAACGCAACATGGGAAGTCTGTGCAAAGCACGCGCAGCAGCCCTGGCGCCCGCTTTGCAGGCACTGCCGGGCCCAGACGCGCGCACGCGTTATTGCCGCGCAAGCCGCTTATATCCTTGCATCAAGGTAAAAATAATCTTTATATAACCATTATTTATATCCAATTCATGCATTAGAGGACTATCTTTATGCTCATACGCCGCGTTGCAGCATGCCGCATCCTGCTTGCAGCGGCGCGAAAAGCCCGGTTTTCCGCTGCGGCGGGAACCAGATTGCCAGTCATTACCTGATCGCCTATCGCCGTGACCACCCTTGTCATGACCGGAGCCCGCTCCGCCCACATTCCGCTCTGGACACCAGAACAGCTGCAGGCATCGCAGGATGCGCTGCTGTCTCAGCGCGCCCCTGGCGAAGATATATGGATCTACGCCTATGGCTCGCTGATCTGGCGCCCCGACTTCCTGTTTGTCGAACGCCGTGCCGCCACCCTGGTGGGGCATCACCGTGCGCTGTGCCTGTGGTCCTGCATCAACCGCGGCACGCCGGAGCAACCCGGCCTGGTATTCGGACTGGACCTGGGCGGTTCCTGCCGCGGCATGGCCTACCGCATCGAGGCCAGCCAGATCGACAACGTCTTCCCGCGCCTGTGGCAACGCGAGATGTCCACCGGCTGCTACCAGCCGCGCTGGCTGCGCTGCCGCAGCGAACACGGCGATATCCGTGCGCTGTCCTTCGTGATGAATCGCAGCCATCCGGGCTATATCACCGGCCTGAGCCAGGAAGAACAGGTTTCCATCATCCTGAATGCGTCGGGCTCCTGCGGCCCGTGCTCGGACTACGTGCTTGAAACCGCCAAGGCGCTGCGCCAGGCCAATATCCGCGACGCCCGCCTCGACCAGCTGGCCTACCGCCTGGAACCTGCGCTGCGCGCCCGCCAGGCGCTGGCAGCCTGAGAACGTCTCCCATCCGTCCACCGGTCAAGCCCCCAGGGTCCTGGCCGGTAAAAGCCGGTGCGCGCCCGTGCTTTGCTGCCCCAGGCGCGCCCGCCGTTATACACTCGGGATATCCCGACTCTCATCTATGACGCCGCATCATGTCTATTGCCGACCTGCGCCAGACTTATAGCCGCGACACCCTGCTGGAACAGGATCTCGCCCCGACTCCCCTCGAACAATTCGAACGCTGGTTCCAGCAAGCCCAGCAGGGCGAGGTCGCGGAACCCAACGCCATGACACTGGCCACGGCCGATGCCCAAGGCCGTCCGGATGCCCGCATCGTCCTGGTCAAGGGCGTCGATGAGCGCGGCTTCACCTTCTTCACCAACCGCGAATCCCGCAAGGGCCAGGAACTCGCTGCGCAACAACGCGCCTGCCTGCTGTTCTTCTGGCAACCGCTGCAGCGCCAGGTTCGCATCGAAGGCACCATTGAATGGCTGCCGGATGCCGAATCTGACGCCTACTATCACAGCCGGCCGCTGGATTCGCGCCTGGGTGCGTGGGCCTCGCAGCAAAGCAGCACCACAACGCGCGACGCCCTGGAAGCCGCCTTCGAGGCCGCCCGCGCCAAGTACGGCGATGAGCCGCCGCGTCCACCGCACTGGGGCGGCTACCTGGTACGCCCCGAAGCCGTCGAGTTCTGGCAAGGCCGTCCTTCGCGCCTGCATGACCGGCTGCGTTATGAACGCCAGGCCGACGGCCAGTGGGCCGTCCGCCGCCTGGCCCCCTGAAGCACCAGGGGCCTGCGCCCCTGCCTGCCCGATCTCCGCCGTGCGCGCGACGGCCCATGCGCTCTCGCGCTTTACCCTGCAAGCCCCCAACCATGACCTCTGACCAGCCCGATTTCGATTCCGCCCACTTCCGCGCCACACTGGGCCGTTTTGCGACGGGCGTGACCGTCATCACCACCACCTTGCCCGACGGCAAGCCCGTCGGCGTGACAATCAGCTCGTTCAATTCGGTGTCTCTGGCGCCGCCCCTGGTGCTCTGGAGCCTGATGCAATCCTCGCACCTGCTGGACCTGTTCACCAACGGCCAACGCTATGTGATCAATGTCCTGTCGCACCAGCAACAGGAACTCGCCATGCGCTTTGCCCGCGGCCCCAGCGAAGCGCGCTATGACGGTCTGCAGGATCTGCGCACCGAGGCAGGCACACCCTGGCTGGGCCCGGATTGTGCCGCGTGGATGGAATGCCGCCCGCATTCCCAGCATGCCGCCGGCGATCACATGGTACTGATCGGCAAAGTTGAACGCTGCGCCCATGGCGAAAATGCGCCTTTGATTTATCATCGCGGCAACTTCAGCCTGACGCCTGCCGTCGGCGCTGCCGCCTGAACCCGCGCGCCGCTGCCTCGGCGCCGGACTTTGCCTGTAACAAGCGGCCGCCACCGCCGCCCATTCATAACAATATTGCCGACCATGTCGCACCAAGACTACATACTGACCCTTTCCTGCCCTGACCGCACCGGCATCGTTTATCACGTCAGCCAACTGCTGTACCGCCATCATTGCAACATCCTCGATTCGCAACAGTTCGGCGACGAAGACACGCAGCGCTTCTTCCTGCGCGTGCACTTCCGCCAACCCATCGGCAGCGATCACGCGGAACTGCGCAGCCAGATGGAACAGGTCGGTTCGCAATTCGCCATGGAATGGCAGCTGCACGATGCCCAGCGTCGTTCGCGCCTGCTGATCATGGTCAGCAAGCAGGGACACTGCCTCAATGACCTGCTGTTCCGCACGCGCAGCGGCCAGCTGCCAGTGGACATCGCCGCCGTGGTTTCCAACCACAATGACTACGCCAACCTGACGGCCTCATACGGCATCCCCTTCCATCACCTGCCGGTCACCGCGGACACCAAGGCGCAGCAGGAACAGCAGATCCTGGACATCATCGCCGCCGAGAAAGTCGATCTGGTCGTCCTGGCGCGCTACATGCAGATCCTGTCGCCCGAACTGTGCCGCGCCCTGTCCGGCCGCGCCATCAACATCCACCACAGCTTCCTGCCCAGCTTCAAGGGTGCGCGCCCGTACCATCAGGCGCACCAGCGCGGCGTCAAGATCATCGGCGCCACCGCTCACTACGTCACGGAAGACCTGGACGAAGGTCCCATCATCGAGCAGGACATCGCTCGCGTGGACCACACCCTCACCCCCTCGGATCTCACCCAGGTGGGCAGCGACATCGAATCGCTGGTGTTGTCGCGTGCCGTGCGCAGCCATGTTGAGCACCGCATCCTGCTCAACAACAACCGTACGGTTGTCTTCCGCTGACGCCGGGAAGCGCCATGACCCAGCCGTCCGACGCTACGCCGCGTCCCGAGCCCAAGGGCAAGAACAAGACCGGCCGTACCAATGATCCCAAAAGGACCATGCAGGACATCATCGAGGTCGCGACGCAGGAGTTCGCCCGCAAGGGCCTGACCGGCGCGCGCATCGACGAGATCGCGGCGCTTACGCGCACCAGCAAGCGCATGATCTATTACTACTTCGAGAACAAGGAAGGCCTGTACGTGGCCGTGCTCGAAGCGGTCTACCGGCGCCTGCGCAGCATCGAAAACGAACTGCACCTCGATGACCTGGACCCGCAGGCGGCCATGCGCCGCCTGGTGGAATTCACCTTCGACTACCATTATTCGAACCCGGACTTCGTGCGCCTGGTGATGACCGAGAACATCCATAACGGCGTGTATCTGGCGCGTTCCCGCATCATCCAGGAACTGAACATCCCGGCCATCAATTCGGTCAGCGCCGTCTACGAGCGTGGCGTCGCGCAAGGCCTGTTCCGCCCCGGCCTGCTGCCCATAGACCTGCACCACTCGATCAGCGCGCTGTGCTTCTTCAATGCGTCCAACCAGAGCACGTTTTCGCTGGTGTTCAAGCGTGATTTCAGCGACCCCGCGATCCAGGCCGCCAGGCGCGAGGAGGCGGTGGACATGATGATCCGCTACGTGCGCCGCCACCCCGACATGGATTGATTTTTCCCAGGGCCGCTTATGCGGCCCTGTTCTTTTTCCAGGCTGCCATTCCGGGATATCCCGGCCTTGAAGCCCCTCTCTGCGTTCTTGTGCTTATCGCTTTTATCCCTCAAAATATAAAACTAACTAGTTCGTATATTATTGAATCCAGGCAGCGCACCCACTACCCAGACGAATCATGTCCCAGATCCCTTCCGCTCTCCAGGCCCAGTCTTCCGCTCCGCGTGCCAGCTATCTGCTCGGCCTCATCGGCTCCGGCATCCAGCTTTCCATGACGCCCGCGCTGCACGAGGAAGAAGCACGCAACCAGGGAATGAAACTGCATTACCAGCTTATCGACCTGGATCGTTCGCCGCGCCAGGACGGCGCGCTGCCTGAGCTGCTGGAAGCGGCCCGCGTCATGGATTTCGCCGGGCTCAACATTACCTATCCATGCAAGCAGATCATCCTGCCCCTGCTAGACAGCCTGTCGGCCGACGCCGAAGCCATGGGTGCGGTGAATACCGTGGTCATCCGCGACGGCAAGCTGCATGGCCACAATACCGATGGCTCAGGCTGGCGCTGGGGCATCCAGCGTCATTTACCGGATGCCAACCTGGATCATGTCGTCCTGCTGGGCGCGGGCGGCGCGGGCGCTGCCATCGCCCATACCATCATTCAGATGGGTGCGCGTTCGTTGCGCATCGTCGATGCCGACCCGCAGCGTGCCGGCGCGCTGGCGGCTGAACTCAACCGCCAATACCGCACGCATGCCGCACGAGCGGAAGCCAGCGCCGCTGCCGCGCTGGAAGGTGCCTGCGGCCTGGTGCATGCCACCCCGACCGGCATGGCGAAACTGCCTGGCCTACCGTTGGATGCTGCGCTGCTGCATGCCGGCCTGTGGGTATCGGAAATCGTCTATTCGCCACTGGAAACCGAGCTGCTCGCAGCCGCCAAGCGCGCAGGCTGCCACACCGTAGCTGGCACTGCCATGGCTGTGGGCCAGGCCGTCGATGCCTTCCGTCTCTTCACCGGCCGCGAACCGGATGCTGACCGCATGGAGCGCCACATCCAGACGCTGATCCACGCACGCAACAATCAATAAAAAAAGCGCTGGCAAACCCCAGCGCCTTTGCAAGCATCACGACAGGCCGCCCATCGGGCGGCCTGTTCGCATCCATCATTCAAACGCGGCCGCCGCACGTCCCAGCCGATCACGCACGGCATCCCAACTGCTATCCTCGGGCAGACGCTGGACCAGGATGGCCTGATGGCCACCCGCATCAAGCTCACGCAGCAAGGCATACAACTGGCGCGCATAGGCATCCGGACCACCCGTCACATGGCGCCAGGCAATACCGGGCACGTTGCCGCGCAATGCCGGCGCAATACCTGACGGGTCATGGACCAGCACGGCCAGCGCCGGCCCCGCCGCACCGGCGGCGCGTTCCGCCAGCAAGGCGGCCAGCGTGCCGCTGTCGCACAGGCGCACGGGCGTCAACGGCGCATAATGCGCCTTGAGCGTACCGGATGCCCTGGGCGCCTGCGCATCCGGGCGCGCAGGCAGGCTGCCCGTCACGCTGGCGATCTGTTCCGGCGTAATATGGCCAGGACGCAGCAGAACCGGCCCCACGCCTTCCTGCACCCTGGAAACATCCAGGATGGTTGATTCGATACCGACATCCGATGCGCCGCCTTCCAGCACCAGCAGCGTCCCGTCTTCAAGCTGAGCGGGAAACTCGCTGCGCACATGCTCGGCCCGGGTCGGCGACACCTTGCCATAACGGTTGGCGGACGGCCCCGCGACCCCGGCACGCTGCCCCGGCCGGAGACGGGCGAATTCGCGCAGCAGCGCCTGCGCCACCGGATGCGAGGGGCAACGCACGCCCACGCTGTCCTGCCCGCCACTCACCGCATCAGGAACATCATCGGCGCGCTTGAGGATCAGGGTCAGTGGCCCGGGCCAGAACGCCTCGGCCAAATCCCGCGCCACCTGGGGAATATCCCTGGCCCAGTCGGACAACTGTGCTTCCGGCGCGATATGCACGATGACGGGATGATTCGATGGCCGGCCCTTGGCCGCATAGATACGCCCCACCGCCGCCGGGTCTGCGGCATCCGCGCCCAGGCCGTAAACGGTTTCGGTCGGAAAAGCCACCAGGCCGCCATCGGCCAGCTGGCGTGCGGCGGCGGCAATTTCCTCGGCGTTGGGGAGTCGGCTCATGGCTGCGGTATCCCCAGCAGGCGGGCGATGGCCTGCGCGTCGGCGCGCGCCTGCGCCAGCGTGTCCGCGACGACATTGATATGACCCATCTTGCGGCCCGGACGGGCCTCGTGCTTGCCATAGAGATGCAGGTGCGCCGAGGGATAGGCCAGCACGCCTGCCCAGTCGGGTTCAATCGCCTGCGCGGCGCCATCACGGAACCAGACATCGCCCAGCAGGTTCAGCATGATGGCCGGCGCATACGTGCGGGGGTTGCCCAGCGGCATGCCGGCGACCGCCCGAACCTGCTGCTCGAACTGGCTGGCATGACAGGCATTCTGGGTGAAGTGGCCGCTATTGTGCGGACGGGGCGCGACTTCATTGGCCAGCAGACGGCCATCATCGAGCACGAAGAACTCCACGCACAGCACTCCCTGGAACGCCAGGCCTTCGGCCACGCGGCGCGCGGCATCCTGCGCCTGTGCCACCAGATTGGCATCTGCCGGCGCGCCGACCGTGGTTACCGCCAGGATGCCCTGCTCATGGACATTGCGCGCGATCGGAAACACGGCAGTCGCGCCATCCGTGCCGCGTGCCAGCACCACGGAAATTTCATGGTTCAACGGCTGCAGCGCTTCCAGCACGCAGGCCACGCCGCCCCAGGCTTCGAAGGCCGCCCGCGCTTCGGCACGGTTGGCAACACGGGCCTGGCCCTTGCCGTCGTAGCCCAGGCGCGCCGCCTTGAGGATGCCGGGAAACAAGGCATCGGCAGCGCCATCGAGATCCGCCACAGAATGAATCGCGGCGTAGGGCGCCACGGCAATGCCCTGGCTCGCGAGGAAATCTTTTTCGGCAATGCGGTCCTGCACCACGGCGACGGCGTCGCCCGAGGGGGCCACGCGGGTACACGCCGCCAGCCGGCGCAGACTGTCGGCCGGCACGTTTTCGAATTCAGTTGTGACGGCCGCGCACAGCGCCGCCAGGGTATCCAATGCGGCCGCATCATCGTAGGCGGCCTGGATATGGCGGTCAGCTGCTTGTGCTGCGGGGCAATCTGCCGCCGGGTCGAGGACCGCCACGCGATAGCCCATGGCCTGCGCCGCATGCACGAACATGCGTCCCAGCTGGCCGCCGCCCAGCATGCCCAGCCACTGCCCCGGCAGAACCGGCGTTACGCCTATATTTCGATTGTTGTTCACTTGCTCGGTACTCATTGATGCCATCCGGCTTAGGTTCAGGGCGCCGCGGGCGGCACGACCATGGCACGCGCCTGGCCGGTCTGTTTGGCGCGGAACGCCAGCAGGCGCTCGCGCAGCGCAGCGTCCGTAGTCGCCAGCGCGGCCACGACGTGCAGCGCGGCATTGGCCGCGCCCGCTTCGCCGATGGCGAAAGTGGCCACCGGCACGCCCTTGGGCATCTGCACGATGGACAGCAACGAATCTTCACCGCGCAGGTAGCGCGAAGGCACGGGCACGCCATAAACCGGCACTTCCGTCAGTGCGGCCAGCATGCCCGGCAGGTGGGCTGCACCGCCCGCGCCAGCAATGATGCCGCGCCATCCGGCAGCGCTGGCGGCTGCGCCATAGGCGACCATATCCAGCGGCATGCGGTGGGCCGAAACGACGCGAACATCATAAGGAACACCGAATGCGTCCAGCATGTCGGTGGCCTGCTTCATGATGTCCCAATCGCTGGAAGACCCCATGACGACGCCGACGACGGCATCGGCGCGCAACGGAGGATCGAATTCAATGGTCATGTCAGGAAAGCCTCGCGCCAGGGCTGGCATGCGGCATGGCGGGAAAATGCCATCGGCCCGCGGTGCATCGCCCGCTGTGGCGGAAAAAAGAATTGGTAATCCGCTATTTTACCGCCAGGCCGGCGGCTACCGCGCAGATCAGGCCTGCCTGTTGCGGCAGCGCGGCACAGCGTGCGGGATACGTGGCGCAGCGGCGACAACCGCCGGCCACCGAAAGCCGGCGCCGCCTGCGAGGGCAGCGCCAACCGCAGGGATCAACCCTGTGTGAGGCGCTCCAGCGCTTCGCGGTACTTGGCCGCCGTCTGTTCCGCCACTTCCGCCGGCAGACGCGGCGCGGGCGGGGTCTTGTCCCAGGGCTGGCTTTCCAGCCAGTCGCGCAGGAACTGCTTGTCGAAGGACGGCGGATTCGTGCCGGCGCGGTAGGAATCCGCAGGCCAGAAGCGCGAGGAATCCGGCGTCAGCACTTCGTCCATCAAGTGCAGTACGCCATCGTCGTCCAGGCCGAACTCGAACTTGGTGTCGGCAATGATGATGCCGCGCGTGGCTGCATATTCAGAGGCTTCGCTGTACAGACGCAGCGCTGCGTCGCGGATGCGGGCGGCAAGCTCGGCGCCCACGGCCTTCTCGACATACGCGAAATCGACGTTTTCATCGTGCGAGCCGAACTCGGCCTTGGCGGCCGGCGTGAAAATCGGCTGCGGCAGCTTGTCGGCCAGTTGCAGGCCGGCCGGCAGCCTGACGCCGCAGATCGCACCCGTGGCCTGGTAGTCCTTCCAGCCCGAACCGATGATGTAGCCGCGTGCCACAGCCTCGACCAGAATCGGCTTGAGGCGCTTGACCACCACGGCACGGCCGCGCACCTGCTCGCGCTCGGCAGGCGTCACCACGCTTTCCGGGTCCACGCCGGTGGAGTGGTTGGGCATGATATGCGCCAGCTTCTTCAGCCAGAACTCCGTCATCGACGTCAGCACCTGGCCCTTGCCCGGAATCGGATCATCAAGAATGACGTCGAACGCCGAGATACGGTCGCTCGCGACGATCAGCAGCTTGTCGTCACCGACGGCGTACATATCGCGAACTTTGCCACGGCCCAGCAAAGGCAGCGACGTAATGGAAGATTGGTGCAAGGCGGAAGTCACTCTCGTATTCCCCGGAGTCAGATTCAAAAATGCAGGGCGCAACCCAACAAGGCAGTCCGGTTTTCCCGGACTTGCGGATTTTAGCCCCTGATCTGCCCCTGAAGGCACTGCTACCACACCATCCTGGTCTTACAGGCGCCCTTTGGTATCCACCAGCCGCATACTGGGCATCAGCTCGACCGCCAGTTCCGGCTTTTCCAGCGCATATTCGAGATTCATGCGGGCAATCTCCACATGCTCCTCACCCAGCGCCTGCGCCCGGTAGCCCTGCCCCCGTTCGATGGCCTGGAAGATGGCATGGTGCGTGCGGTGGGCATGCTGCATCCACTGCTGCCCTTCTTCCATATTGGACTGCATGGGCAGCATGGCACTGGGCGCCGCGAATGGCTGCCCTACCAACAGCTCCAGCATGCGGGTCAACATGACATTGCCACAGCCTTCGAGAATCAAGCGGTGGAAACGGTCGTTCATTTCGACATAGGCCGCATAGTCGTCCAGGTCCATCTGCGCCTTGTAGACCACACGATCGCCGTCATCCAGGCATTCCTGCAGTTCGCGCAGCAACTGGCGCGGCGCCCCCTGCTCCGCCAGCAGGCGGGCCGCAAACCCTTCTATCAGGCCGCGCAGGCGGATGGCATCGGCAATTTCGCGCGCGGTGAACTGGCGCATGCGGTACCCGCCGCCAGGTGCCGATTCGATCAGGCCCTCGTGTTCCAGGCTGGTCAGTGCAAGCCGCACCGGGGTACGCGAAGCACCCAGCTTTTCAGCCAGGGGCACTTCGGCCAGCCGCTCGCCGGGCACGAACTCGCCCTTGAGGATCATGTCCCTGAGTTGTACCAGCACCCTAGATTGTTGAGAGTCCATATTCAGCCACGCCTAGCGTCCACGCAGAACGGGAGCCAGAGGCTCCCCCGACATGCCGGCGCCCGAAAATGAGGCGACCAGCCTTGCATGCATAAAAGTACAGCAGGATAACCGATGGCCGCACCAGCGACCGCCGCAACGCACCATTCAGGCGCACTGCCGCCTGCGCCTACGAAGCGCCACCTGACTGCATACAGTGAAAAACATCCTGCACCAGAACATAGCTGCAAGTATACCGATCAAAAACCCTGGAATATCAGTGATTAAGGCTCAGGCAACGGCGACAAACCTGCAGATCTTCCGTGGATTCCAGACGAAAATCGCCATTTCTTAGCAGAATCCATAAAAAATCGCCCGAATTCTTCGGATTTCTGTCTTTTCTCATTCCGACAAACTTCACCGCCAACCACCCCTGAAGACAAAAAAACGTGCGCCGAAAAACGGCCATTTCCCGTATTGCACCAAGCCGATGCAATTAAAAATTGAAGCGCACCAGAAACAGGCATTTTCCGATAATAAAAAATGACCCAAAAAATGGCACAACGCCATTCCCATTGCACCAGAACCGGTCATTTCCCTGGTTTTTCAGCGCTCACCAATACAATGAAAAACAAAAACCATTATCAAAAACAACACCAAATAAAACAAAAATAATCAATAAAAACAACAATATATAAAAAACAACAACGGGCACAAACAAAGATGCTCGAAATCCCTAATTGTCAAAAAATTTCGTTTTCTCAATCAGGCAACTCGAACAATAAATTCATTTTTCCCGGAAATAAGCCTCAAGCCAACGAATACGAAGCTCAGGGAGAGTATCGCCATGACTGCCTCCCACTCTCCATGCAGTGATTTTTTTATTTGAATATTCACGCAATAAGAAATCACCAGGCCAAAAAAATACATTGACCTCTCGTCCTTGCCTGCTTAAATTATTTTTCATTGCATACCGCTGCATACAGTGGAATACAAAACACCACTGCTTGCGAATAAACCCAGGCATCCATCAGGAGGGATTTCCCATGCTCAGCGCAGAACAAAATGACTTCATCACGCGTGTTGGCCCCGGCGCGCCGGCGGGCACGCTGCTGCGGAAATATTGGCAGCCCGTCGCGCTGGCCGAAGAGCTGCAAGGGCCGCGCCCGCTGCGCCCGGTCAAACTGATGGGCCAGAATTTCGTTCTGTTCCGTGATGAAAACGGCAAGCTGGGCATGCTGGACCGTGATTGCCCCCACCGCGGCGCCGATCTGGCTTTCGGCCGCCTGGAAGACGGCGGGCTGCGCTGCCCGTTCCACGGCTGGCTGTTCGATGCCCAGGGCAACTGTCTGGAAACCCCGGCAGAACCCGCCGGCAGCAAGCTCTGTACCCGCATCAAGCAGGCCGCTTATCCGGTCGTGGAAAAAAGCGGCATCATCTTCGCCTACATCGGCGAAGACGAGCCCCCGGCTTTTCCCGACTTCGACTGTTTCGTCGCTCCCGATAGCCACACCTTCGCCTTCAAGGGGCTGTGGGAATGCAACTGGCTGCAGGCGCTGGAAGTCGGCATGGACCCCGCCCACGCGTCATTCCTGCACCGTTTCTTCGAAGACGAAGACACCTCGGAAAGCTACGGCAAACAATTCCGCGGCGCTTCGGCTGATTCGGAACTGGCCATCACCCAGGTGCTGCGTGAATACGACCGCCCGGAAATCCGTGTCAATCCCGCCCCTTACGGCATGCAATTGACGACGCTGCGCACGCTCTCCGATACGCAAACCCATGTCCGCGTCACCAACGTGATCTTCCCGCAGGCGTTCGTCATCCCCATGAGCACCGAAATGACCATCTCGCAGTGGCATGTGCCGGTGGACGACACGCACTGCTACTGGTACGCAATTTTCACCAGCTTTGCCGGTCCGGTGGACAAACAGCAGATGCGCGAACAACGCCTGGCCACCATCGAGTTGCCGGACTACATCTCGCGCAAAAACAAGCGCAACAACTATGGCTACAACGTCGAAGAGCAACTGACCCAGACCTACACCGGCATGGGCATGGACATCAACGTGCATGACCAATGGGCCTGTGAATCGCTGGGCCCGATCCAGAACCGCACCCGCGAGCACCTGGGCACCACCGACAAGGGCATCATCGCCTACCGCCGCATGCTGGTCGGCGCCATTGAGGCCGCTCTGTCCGGCGAAGCCGTGCCCATGCAGCCCAATTCCGCAGAAGCCGCGGCCCTGTACGGCCCGCCTTCCATCGACGGGGTCGCCGAAGCCGACCGCACTGATGCGTACTGCGAAGAAGCCGACCTCCTGCGCCGCCGTGGTTCCGACTGGGCCAGCGCCCGCCTGCAGGCCTGAAAGAAGGGTAGCCAACATGGCCAGTTTTGTTGAACGCTTCAATCTCTGGTCGGAAGACCAGCAACGTCAGGCAGATGAACTTGCCGCGCGTTTTGCCGCCGGCGGCGTGGACACCGTCCGCTTCGCCTGGCCGGATCAGCACGGCATTCTGCGCGGCAAAACACTGGTCGCGGCAGCGGCTGGCGCGGCGCTGCGCAACGGGGTGAACCTGACGTCCACGCTGCTGGCCAAGGACACCTCGCATAAAACGGTCTTTCCCGTGTTCTCCAGCAATGGCGGCTTCGCCATTCCCGGCCTGCAGGGCGGCGCCGATGTGACCCTGGTGGCAGACCCTTCCACCTTCTGCATGCTGCCCTGGGCGCCGCGCACCGGCTGGATTCTGTGCGACGCCTATATGAGCGACGGGACGCCCTGTCCCTTCGGCACGCGGCAGATCCTGCAGCGCGCCATCCGCGAACTGGATACCCTGGGGCTGGATTTCATCGCCGGGCTGGAGGTCGAATTCCATGTTTTCCGGCTGGACGATGCCCGCATGGGCCTGGAAGACTCCGGCCAGCCGGGTGAGCCGCCGCGCGTTTCCCTGCTCACGCACGGCCACCAGTATCTGACCGAGCTGCGCTATGACCGGGTCGATGACCTGATGCAATTGCTGCGCACGCAATTGCTGGCGCTGGGCTTGCCCCTGCATTCGCTGGAAATCGAATTCGGCCCCAGCCAGTTCGAACTGGTCTTCGGCCCGACCCGCGGCCTCGCCCCCGCGGACACCATGGTGCTGCTGCGCAGCGCCATCAAGCAGATCTGCCTGCGCCACGGCTACCACGCCACCTTCATGTGCCGGCCGCGCATCCCGAATGTCATGTCCAGCGGCTGGCACCTGCATCAATCGCTGTGCCGCAAGGATAATGGCGCCAACGCCTTCATGCCGGACACCGATGAGCATCCGCTCAGCCCCTGCGGCATGCATTACCTGGCCGGGCTCAAACAGCACGCGCGCGGCGCGGCCCTGTTTGCCAGCCCGTCGGTCAACGGCTTCCGGCGCTACCGCCCCTTCTCGCTGGCGCCGGACCGCGCCATCTGGGCCCGCGACAATCGCGGCGCCATGCTGCGTGTGCTGGGCGGCCAGGGCCAGAATGCCAGCCGCATCGAAAACCGCGTGGGCGAACCGACCGCCAACCCCTACCTTTACCTGGCGGCGCAGATTTTCTCCGGCCTGGACGGCATCGCGCGCCAGCTGGACCCCGGCCCCTCTGCCGACGCCCCCTACGAAACCGCAGCGGAAAATCTGCCGCGCTCCCTGCCGGAAGCCATGGCCGCGCTGCGCCAGGACACCGTGCTGACCCAGCAGATCGGCCCGGCCTTCATCGACTACTACTGCCATATCAAACAGGCCGAGCTGGACCGTTTCAACCTCGAAGTCAGCGAGTGGGAACAGCGCGAATACTTCGATATGTTTTAAGGCGATAGCATGCCCACCATCCACTACATCCTCAAAGACGGCAGCACCCGCAGCATTACGGCCAAAGCCGGTGCCAGCGTCATGGAAACCGCCATTCACAACAACATACGCGGCATAGATGCCGAGTGCGGCGGCTGTTGCTCTTGCGCGACCTGTCATGTCTATGTCGCCGATGCCGATATCAGCCGCCTGCCGGCGCCGGACGACATGGAAGACGAACTGCTGGACGGCGTGGCCAGCGAGCGCCAGCCTGGCAGCCGCCTGAGCTGCCAGTTGATTCTGACAGATGCGCTCGACGGCCTGACCGTGCGCGTCCCCGAGAGCCAGTCATGAATCCCGCCGGCTCCGCGTCATCCTCTTCGCGCCCGCCGCCGCTGGTGATAGTCGGCGCCTCTTATGCCGGCACGCAGCTGGCCGACAGCCTGCGCCGCCTGGGTTATGACGCGCCCATCATCATGCTGGGCGACGAGGCCCATGCGCCTTACCAGCGCCCGCCGCTGTCCAAGGGCCTGCTAAGCGGCAAAAGCAGCGCGGCCAGCCTGGCGCTCAAAGGGCCGGATTTTTTCCGCGAACAGGACATAGAACTGCGCCTGGGCACGCGTGCCGTGGCCCTGGATCCGGGCCGCCAGACACTTTCCCTGGCCGATGGCTCAGCGCTGCGCTATGGCGGCCTGGCTCTGGCCACCGGCGCCCGCTGCCGCACGCTGGCCCTGCCTGGCGCCAGCCTGGCGGGGGTGCATAACCTGCGCACACTGGATGATGCGCTCGCCCTGGATGCCGCTCTGTCCGGAGCCAGCCGCGCCTGCATTATCGGCGGCGGTTTCATTGGCCTGGAAGCCGCGGCGGCGCTGACGGGACGCGGGCTGAAGGTCACGCTGATCGAAACCCATCCCCAATTGCTGGCGCGCAGCCTGCCCGCCGCCATGGCCTGTTATCTGGAACAAAAACAGCGTGATGGCGGTGTGGATATCCGGCTGGGCCAGGGTGTCCGCCAATTGCGCGGTGCGGCTGGCCGTGTCACCGGCGTGGAACTGGCCGATGGCAGCGTGCTGGATTGCGATCTGGTCGTGCTCGGCATCGGCGTGCAGCCCAATGACGAACTGGCCCGCCAGGCCGGTATCGCCTGCGACAACGGCATACTCACCGACGCCTTGGGCCGTACCGATGCGCCGCATGTCTATGCCATCGGCGACGTTGCCAATGCCTTGCAGCCCGAGGTACCCGGCATGCCGCGCCGCTTGCGCCTGGAGTCCATTCAGGCCGCCAATGACGGCGCCCGCGCCCTGGCCTCCGCGCTGGCGGGCAGGCCCGAACCCTATACCGGCGCGCCCTGGTTCTGGAGCGATCAGTTCGCCCTCAAATTGCAAATGGCCGGGCTGGCGCTGCCGGGCGACGAAACCGTCATCCGCGGCGATATGGCCGCGGACCGTTTCAGCGTGTTCTATCTGCGCAACGGCCGCATTGCCGCGGCGCATTCCATCAACCGTCCCGGCGAGCATATGCTGAGCCGGAAACTCATCAGCGCCGCGATTCCCGCCACGCCGGAGATGCTGCGCGACGAATCCTTCGATCTCAAGCATCTGGCTGCCAGCGCCTGACGCGTCTGCCGGTAT
The DNA here is from genome assembly GCF_048595715.1 of Kerstersia gyiorum. Classification (NCBI taxonomy): domain Bacteria; kingdom Pseudomonadati; phylum Pseudomonadota; class Betaproteobacteria; order Burkholderiales; family Alcaligenaceae; genus Kerstersia; species Kerstersia gyiorum. The sequence continues at coordinate 592,854 of NZ_CP169556.1, read as the reverse complement.
CACAACAACGATTCACCCGCCTTCTTTGTCCACCAACAGCCACAACGGAGTTCCCCCATGAAAATGAGCAAGAGAACCTTGATCGGCGCCGCCCTGCTGTCCTGTATTGGCGCAACCTTCGGGTTGCCGGCACAGGCTGAAGAGCCGCTGAAAATAGGCATGATCGCCAGCTACTCCGGCCCCTATGCCGACTATGGACGCCAATTCGATGCCGGCGTCGAGCTGTATCTCAAGGAACACGGCGGCAAGATCGCCGGCCGCCCGGTGCAAATCATCCGCAAGGACACCGCCGGTGCCGCGCCCGATCTGGCCAAGCGCTACGCCCAGGAACTGGTGGTCCGCGACAAGGTGCAATTGCTGACCGGCCTGGATTTCAGCCCCAACGCCTATGCCGTCGCCCCGATTGCCACGCAAGCCAAAGTGCCGGTGCTGGTCATGAACGCATCGTCCTCGGCCATCACCAATAGCTCGCCCTATATCGCCCGCCTGTCATTCACCGTGCAGCAGGTTTCCGACCCGATGGCGCGCTGGATGCTGGAAAACGGCGTGAAGGAAACCATGATTGTGGTGGCCGACTATGCCTCGGGCACCGATGCCTACACGGCTTTCAAGAATGCCTTTGAAGCGGGCGGCGGCAAGGTGCTGGGCGAAATCCGCACGCCCATGTCCAACCCCGATTTCTCGGCCTATGTCCAGCGCATCAAGGACGCCAAGCCGGAATCCGTCTTCTTTTTCTTCCCCTCAGGCGTCATGCCCCCCGCGTTCCTGCGCGTCTGGAAAGAGCGCGGCCTGAGCGAGGCCGGAATCAAGCTCTTCGCCACCGGCGAAGCCACTGACGACAGCTTTCTGGATGCCACTGGCGACATCGCGCAGGATTTGATTACCAGCCACCATTACTCCTACGCCCACCCGTCGGAAAAGAACCAGAAGTTCATCCGCGATTTCGAGGAAAACTTCGGCACGTCCCTGCGGCCCAATTATTTCGCCGCCACCGCCTATGACGCCATGGCCGCGTATGACCTGGCGCTGGCCGCGACCGGCGGCGACACCGACGGCACCAAAGTCATGGATGCCCTGGCCGGCCTGAGTTTCGAAAGCCCGCGCGGCCCGATCCAGATCGACCCGGAAACCCGCGACATCGTGCAGACGGTCTATATCCGCAAGACGGACAAAGTGGACGGCAAACTCGTGAACGTCGAGTTCGACGCCTATGAGAACGTGAAAGACCCTGCCAAGGCAGACGCCGCCAAAGGCAAGTAAGGCAGGAGCATCTCGATGGCGACAGTGATTTTCGATGGAGTGGCCTACGGGATGCTCCTCTTCCTTTTGAGCGTCGGGCTGTCCGTGACCATGGGGCTGATGAATTTCGTCAACCTCGCGCACGGCGCCTTCGCCATGGCTGGCGGCTATGCCGCCAGCTTTGCGATGCAGCGCTACGGACTGGATTTCTTCAGTTCGCTGGCCCTGGCCTTCGTCGCTGCCGCCTTGTGCGGCGCCGTCCTGGAGCAATTGTTTTTCCGGCGCCTCTACCGCGCCCATCCGCTGGACCAGGTGCTGTTTTCCATCGGCCTGGTTTTTGCCGCCACGGCGGGCGTGACCTATCTGTTCGGCCCGTCCATGCAGCCCTTCCGCATGCCCCCGGCCCTGGAAGGCCAGATCACCCTGCCCAGCCTGGATATCAGCCGCTACCGGCTGTTCCTGGTACTCGCCGGCCTGGTCATCTGGGGTGGACTGCTCCTGCTGCTCAACAAGACGCGCTACGGCGCCATGGTGCGCGCCGCCGTGGACAACCAGCGTGTTGCAGCGGGCACGGGCATCCACGTCAAGCGCCTGTTCTTCCTGACCTTTTCGTTCGGCTGCGGCCTGGCCGGCGTGGGCGGCGCCCTGAGCCTGGGCGTCATCGGGCTGGAACCGGCATTCGCGCTGAAGTACCTGGTGTACTTCCTCATCGTGGTTTGCGTCGGCGGCGCTGGCACCATCACCGGCCCGTTCATCGCGGCGCTGCTGCTGGGCATTGTGGATGTCGCCGGCAAATACTACCTGCCCGAGGCAGGTTCATTCCTGATCTACGTCTTCATGGTCGCACTGCTGCTGTTGCGTCCCAACGGCATCATTCCACGCAAGGGGCTGGCATGAAAAAGCTCTCGATTCCCCAAGACCGCCTGCCCTGGCTGGAAGCCCTGTTCTGGCTGGCGCTGGCCGCCGGCAGCCTGCTGCTGCCCGACCGCCTGACGCTGCTGAGCCAGATCCTGATCTTTGGGCTCTTCGCCGTCTCGCTGGATATCGCGCTCGGCTATGCCGGCATCCTGACCGTCGGCCACGCCGCCTTTTTCGGCCTGGGCGCCTATGCCGCCGGCCTGCTGGCCAAACACGGCTGGGCCGAACCGTTCTCTGGCCTGCTGCTGGCCTTCGCCGTCTGCGCGCTGGTGGGCTATCTGCTGAGCTATCTGGTCGTGCGCGGCTCAGATCTGGCGCGCCTGATGATCACCATAGGCGTGTGCATGCTGCTGGCCGAACTGGCTAACCGCCTGAGCAGCATCACCGGCGGCACCGACGGTTTGCAAGGCATAGAAATGTGGCCGGTATTCGGCTATTTCGAGTTCGACCTCTGGGGCAAAACAGCCTTCTTCTATAGCTTTGCCGTCGTGCTCGGGGTATTTCTGCTGGCCCGCCGCATCATCCGTTCGCCCTTCGGCCTGGCGCTGCGCGGCATCCACGACAACCGCAAGCGCATGCGCGCCATCGGCTCACCGGTCGAACAGCGGCTGCGCATGGCCTATTGCTTCTCGGCCGCCATTGCCGGCGTCGCCGGCGCCCTGCTGGCCCAGACCACGCAATTCGTCGGCATCGAGTCCATCGGCTTCAACCGTTCGGCAGAAATCCTCATCATCCTGGTGCTGGGTGGCACCGGCAGGTTGTATGGCGGCATGATAGGCGCCATCGTCTACATGGTGCTGCACGACGCCTTTGCCGAACTTAACCCGGAATTCTGGATGTTCTGGATCGGCATCTTCCTGATGGCCATGGTCATGCTGGGCCGTGGCGGCATTCTTGGCCTGTTCTCGCGCCTGTTCACTCTGGGGAAAGCACGATGAAACCGCATGGCAGCACTCTGCCCCTGCAAACCCGGGGCCTGGGCATACGATTCGGCGCCTTTGCCGCCGTCAATGACGTCAATCTGCTGCTGGAACCTGGCTCGCGCCAGGCCCTGATCGGGCCCAACGGCGCCGGCAAGACCACGCTGATCAACCTGCTGACCGGTGTCCTGCGGCCCAGCAGCGGCAGCATCATGCTGGGCACGCGAGACATCACCCAGCACTCCTGCGACCAGCGCGCCCGCGTCGGCCTGGTGCGCACGTTCCAGATCAACACGCTGTTCCCCAGCCTGACGCCGCTGGACTCCATCGTGCTGGCCATCTGCGAGCGCGAAGGACTGGGCGCGAACTGGTGGCGCAGCCTGCGGCGCATGCCCGGCATCCACGACGAGGCCCATGAGCTGCTGGGCCGGCTGCGGCTCGACGGCGTCGCCACGACGCCCGTCACCGAACTGGCCTACGGCAAGCAGCGCCTGCTGGAAATCGCGCTGGCCATGGCCGCCAGGCCGCACATCCTGCTGCTGGACGAACCGGCGGCAGGCATTCCGGAGGACGAAAGCGGCGAGCTATTCGAAGTCATCGCCGCCCTGCCCGACGACATCAGCATCCTGTTCATCGAACATGACATGAACCTGGTATTCCGCTTCTCCAAACGCATTTCCGTCCTGGTTTCCGGCAGTATCCTGGCCGAAGGCAGCCCGGCGGAGATCATGACCGACCCGCGCGTGCGGGAGGTCTATCTCGGCACCACAGGAGTTCCCCATGCCTGCTGATGCGCTGGTTTTCGACGCCGTGACGGCCGGCTATGGCAATGCCGTCATCCTGGACCGCCTCAGCCTGACGCTGCCGGCCGGGCAAAGCCTTGCCATCCTCGGGCGCAACGGCGTCGGCAAGACGACGCTGCTGGAAACACTGATGGGCAATACGCGGGTCATGGGCGGCGCCATCCGCTGGCACGGCGCCGATATCACCCTGGCGGCGCCGCACCGGCGGGTGCGCGCCGGCCTGGGCTGGGTGCCCCAAGAACGCGAGGTCTTCCCCTCCCTGACTGTCGAGGAAAACCTGAGCACTGTCGCCCGCCCCGGCCCGTGGCACCTGGCACGTGTCTATCAGCTGTTCCCGCGCTTGCGGGAGCGCCGCGGCAACTACGGCAACCAGCTGTCCGGCGGCGAACAGCAAATGCTGGCCATCGGCCGGGCCCTGATGACCAACCCGCGCATGCTGCTGCTGGACGAACCCATGGAAGGACTGGCCCCCATCATCGTGGAAGAGCTGGCGCGCGCCATCATGCAACTGTGCGAAGAAGACGGTCTGCCTTCCATCATCGTGGAACAGCATCCAGTACTGGCCCTGTCCATGACACACCAGGCGATCGTGCTGGAACGCGGCGCCGTCTGCCATGCCGGCGCCAGCCGTGACCTGGCGACCGACGGCGCGCTGCTGCAACGCCTCTTGGGCGTCGGCATGCCGCAAGAGGCCGTCACGGCCAGCCCGCCCCCAACCCCGAGGCCCATGGAATCCGCCCGATGAAACCTGTCGCGATTTTTCAGCATACCGAAGTCGGCGCGCCCGGCTCGGTGCCCGCCATCCTGGACGAACTGGGCATTCCGCACCGCCTGATCAGCATCCTCGATGGCGACGCCGTCCCCGCCCGGGCAGACGCCTATGCCGGCATGATCTTCATGGGCGGCTATATGAGCGCGCATGATCCGCTGCCCTGGCTGGCCGAGGAAAAGGCCCTGATCCGGCAGGCTGCCAGCTTGCGGATTCCGCTCTCCGGCCACTGCCTCGGCAGCCAGATCATGGCCGCCGCCCTGGGCGGCGAAGTCAGCCGCAACCCCCGTCCGGAAATCGGCTGGGGCCGGATCACGGCCACGGACGATCCCCAGGCTGAACAGTGGCTGGGCTGCCGTGCCGGGCAAAGCGTGCTGACATTCCAGTGGCATGGCGACACTTTCTCCCGCCTGCCGCCGGGCGCCCGGCTGATTGCCACCAGCCCACACTGCGCCCATCAGGGCTACGTGCTCGACGGCATCCATATCGGCATGCAGTCCCACCTGGAAATGACCCCGGCGCTGGTGCAGCTCTCGCTGGAACGCAACGGCGCACAGCTGGAGCGCGAGCTGGCCGCCGACAATCCGGCCGTCAGTTCACCCAGCGCCACGCTGGCGGACCTCGAAGACAAGACCCGGACGCTGCGCGAGACGCTGTTCACGCTGTATTCGCAATGGGTGCGGCATTTGCATCGCTGAACGCATATGTAACCGCTGTTGCTCACCGCCGCGGCGACAATCTCCATCCATGACTCGCCTGGCCGGCAAATCCCGCTATGATGGCAAAGGATATCTATGCCACCCTCCGCAGGGAGTCTTCATGCTCGATCACGATAAGCAAGCCAGCGCCACACCGGACCAGGTCATCGCCTTCTGGCGCGAAGCCGGTCCCGCCTTGTGGTTCGCCAAGGATACGGATTTCGACAGGCGCTTCAGCCAGGCCTTCATTGCCGACCACCTGGCGGCCGCACGGCGCGAACGCGACCCCTGGATGGATACCGCTGAAGGCGCGCTGGCCCTGCTGCTGTTGCTGGACCAGTTCCCGCGCAATGCCTTCCGCGGCACCGCCCATATGTTCGCCACCGACCCGCTGGCGCTGTTCTACACGGAGCAGGCGCTGGCCTTCGGCCACGACCTCGCCATCGAGCCGCAACTGCGCCCCTTCATGTACCTGCCGCTGGAGCACGCCGAAGACCTCGAAGCGCAGATACGCTGCGTGGCGCTCTGTCAGCCGCTGGGCGGCGAAACCCTGCGTTATGCGGAAATCCACCACGACATCATCAGCCGCTTCGGCCGCTTTCCGCATCGCAACGCCATGCTGGGCCGCGTCACCACCACCGAGGAAGATGCCTTTCTGCGCGCCGGTGGTTTCGGCGGCTGACAACGGCGCACCAAAAACCAGGAAATCTCCGGGAAATCCGAAACTTAGCCGGTTTTTCCGGCTTTTACGATATTGATGTTGCATTGCAATATTTTCTGCGATGTAATCGCAGGAGAGGTACGCATGTCCCGCTGCGCCGTGAGCCGACCGGCGCCGTCCTGATCATTACGGAGTCCGCCATGCCCACCAGCCAAAGCGCGCAAGCCAAGGCGCAGGAAGCCCAATCCCAAGATGCATCCCAGGCCAAGGGCGCGCCCCTGACCTCCCTGTTTTCCCTGACCCCCTGGTCCGCCGCCATGGCCTACGCTGTCGACGCCTGGCAGCGCAGCGTGCTGTATGCGGACGCCATGCGCCAGCGCGGCAACCAGTACCAGGAACACATGGCGCAACAGGAACCGAACGTCCTCAGCATGCAATCAGAGGTCATCGCCCGTGGCAATACGCTGCCGCGCCCGGTGAACTACATGCTGTCGCGCATCATCCCGCCCGAAGGCGTGGTCATAGACCCGCGCAAGCGCCCCTTCGTCGTCGTCGATCCGCGTGCCGGCCACGGCCCGGGCATCGGCGGCTTCAAGCCGGAAAGCGAATTGGGCGTAGCCATCCGTGCCGGGCACCCCTGCTATTTCGTGGGTTTCCTGCCTGATCCTGAACCGGGCCAGACCGTCGAAGACGTGATGCGCGCTGAAGCCTTTTTCCTGGAAACCGTCATTGCCCGCCATCCCGAAGCGGAAGGCAAGCCGGTCGTCATCGGCAACTGCCAGGCCGGCTGGCAGGTCATGATGACCGCTGCCATGCGCCCCGAGTTGTTCGGCCCCATCATCCTGGCAGGCGCGCCGCTCTCCTACTGGGCCGGCTGGCGTGGCATGAACCCGATGCGCTACCTCGGCGGCCTGCTCGGCGGCTCGTGGCTGACGGCGCTGACCAGCGATCTCGGCCATGGCAAATTCGACGGCGCCTGGCTGGTGCGCAACTTCGAATTCCTCAATCCCGCCAATACGCTGTGGGACAAGCAGTACCACCTGTACGCCAATATCGACACCGAAACCGAGCGCTACCTGGGCTTCGAGAAATGGTGGGGCGGCCACGTGTACCTGAATGGCGACGAGATCCAGTACATCGTCGACAACCTGTTCGTCGGCAACCGGCTGTCCACCGCCGAGCTGGTCACCAGCGACGGCATCCGCCTGGACCTGCGCAACATCCAGTCGCCCATCATCGTGTTCTGCTCGCGCGGCGACAACATCACCCCCCCGCCCCAGGCGCTGGGCTGGCTCACCGATGTCTACCAGAACGACGAGGAAATCCGTGCCCACGGCCAGACCATCGTCTATGCCGTGCACGAAAGCATCGGCCACCTGGGCATCTTCGTGTCCGGCAGCGTGGCGCGCAAGGAACACCAGGAATTCACCAGCAACATCGACCTGATCGACGTACTGCCCACAGGCATCTACGAAGCCATCATCCGCGACAAGCAGAACGATACGCCCAACGCCGACCTCACCGACGGCCCGTATATCGCCAGTTTCGAACGCCGCAAGCTCGACCAGGTACGCAAGATCATCGAACCCATCCAGGAAGACGACCGCCGCTTCGCCACCGTGGCGCGCCTGTCGGAAATCAACCTGGGCCTGTACCGCCGCTTCATGCAGCCCTGGGTGCAGCTCTGGGCCACGCCCACCGTGGCCGAGACGCTGCGCGTGCTGCATCCTTTGCGCCTGCAGTACGAAGCCTTCAGCGACAAGAATCCGCTGGCGGAAAGCACGGCGAAACTGGCGGAGAAAGTCCGCGAAGAGCGCGTGCCGGTGGCTGCCGACAACATTTTCCGGGTCTGGCAGGAAATCCTGTCGCGCAGCGTTTCCTCGGGCCTGGACATCTGGCGCGTCACCCGCGACGATATCGTCGAGCAACTGTTCATGACGGTGTACGGCTCGCCCCTGGCGCAGACGCTGGCAGGCCTGGGCGCCCACCCCGAAGCGCCGCCGCGCAAGCACCCCGGCGTCTCGCCGGAACACCGCGACTTCGTCAAGCAGACGCTGGCAGACCTGCGTGCCCAGGTCAGCCGCGGCGGCCTGCGCGAAGCCTGCATCCGCATGCTGGTCTATGTCGGCCATGGCGAAGGCGCCATCGACGAGCGCAATTTCAACCTGATCCGCCGCCTGCGCGTCGACCACGACAAGAGCATGACGCTGGAGCGCTTCAAGGAAATGGTGCGCGAACAGGCCCTGATGATGATGCTCGATATGCATGGCGCCATCCAGAGCATGCCTATCCTGCTGTCGCAAGCGTCGGAAGAAAACATCCGCCAGGCGCTCGAGCAGATGATCCGCGTCGTGACGGCAGCAGGCGACAAGCTTGGCGAAACCAGCCAGGCCCGCCTGGAAGAAATGCGCGCCATTTTTGAATCCGCCGCCGACCGTGCCGCACGTTTCCCGATCCTGGGCAATGCCGCATCGGCCAGCAGCCAGCAGAGCCGCCTGGCTCAGGCCACCGAAACGCAGCCCATCCCCGGCCTGGAACCGGCGCCCTGGGCTACTGCCAAGACCAATGGCGGGCAGCCGGCCCAGCCTGATCCCAAGCCGGAGCTGGGCGCTGCGCTGGATGATGCGGCCCCGTCCCCGAGTGCCGCTGCCGTGGCCGCCACGCCCCAGGCTGCCCCGGCCGCCAAGGCCAGCGCCCCCGTCAAGCGTGCGCCTGCCAAGGCGCCGGCACGCAAGACCGCCACCAAAACAACGGCAGCCAAGGCGGCCGCTCCTGCCCCGGCAGCAAAACCGGCACCCGCAACGCCGGTTCCCCAGCCGCCAGCCGCCGCACCGGCCAGCCCGGCCCCGGTGCAGCCAGCTGCCGCACCAGCAAAGACACCTGCCAGCCCCAATCGCGCCACCCGACGCGCCCAGCGCAGCAAGTAGTCCCGCCTGCCGGTTCGGCCCTGACAGCGCCGCTTTCGCAAGGAAGCAGCGCTTTTTCGTGGCCATCAGCGTGGCCATCCGGCCAGTTCATGCCGGATATCCGGTACACAGACATTTCGCTGGCAGTGCAGATCGGCGGTGCGATCAGTGGCGACACGGCGCGGCAATGCAGCCCGTACGCCGTCCGGCTAGCTGACGGCGCGCTGGAAAACAGACCTGCCGCGGCTGGGTCGCCCCGGCCGCGGTAGGCAGTGTCACTCAAGGCAGATCAGGCGCTGGCGCGTTGCTGCAGGATATCCACGGCAGGCAGTACCTTGCCTTCGAGGAATTCCAGGAAAGCGCCGCCACCAGTAGAGATATAGCTGACATCACCGGCAATGCCGAATTTGGCAATGGCTGCCAGCGTGTCGCCGCCACCGGCGATAGAGAACGCGGGAGATTCGGCGATGGCGCGGGCGATGACTTCCGTTCCCTTGGCGAAGGCATCGAACTCGAATACGCCGACCGGGCCGTTCCAGACGATGGTACCGGCCTGCTTCAGGATGCCGGCCAGCTGTTCAGCGGATGTCGGGCCGATGTCCAGGATCAGGTCGTCGGCGGCGACGTCATCGACGGACTTCACCGTGGCTTCTGCATCGGCGCCGAATTGCTTGGCGCACACCACGTCCACCGGAATGGGAACCGCCGCGCCACGCTGCTGCATACGCTCGATCACGGACTTGGCCTGGCCGACCTGCTCCGGCTCGGCCAGCGACTTGCCGATGGGCTTGCCCATGGCCAGCAGGAAGGTGTTGGCAATGCCGCCTCCCACCACCAGTTGGTCCACCTTGTCGGCCAGGGCTTCCAGGATGGACAGCTTGGTCGAGACCTTGGAACCGGCCACGATGGCCACCAGCGGACGTGCCGGGGCTTGCAGCGCGCGGCCCAGGGCCTCCAGTTCGGCCGCCAGCAGCGGGCCGGCGGCGGCCACCGGCGCGAAGCGGGCGATGCCATGCGTGGTGGCCTCGGCACGGTGCGCCGTGCCAAAGGCGTCGTTGACGTATACATCGCACAGCGCCGCCATCTTGCGCGACAGGTTTTCGTCGTTCTTCTTCTCGCCCGGGTTCACCCGGCAGTTTTCCAGCAGCACGACGCGGCCGGGCTGGACTTCAACACCGTCGATCCAGTCCTGCACCAGCGGCACTTCCACGCCCAGCAGCTGCGACAGGCGGCGCGCCACCGGCGCCAGACTGTCTTCAGGGTTCAGTTCACCTTCCTTGGGACGCCCCAGGTGCGACGTCACCATGACGGCAGCGCCGGCGTCCAGCGCCAGGCGGATGCCGGGCACCGAAGCACGGACGCGAGTGTCTTCGCTGATGTTGCCTTCGTCATCGAAAGGCACGTTCAGGTCGGCGCGGATGAAGACACGCTTGCCGGCCAGTTGGCCGCTGGCCGCCAGCTTTTCCAGCGTAAGCACGGCGAGCGTGGAGGGAGTCTTGGACATGGATGGCTCCGGATGCAATGGGAAGACATGAAAAAGCCCGCTGCCTCCACGCCCCGCCTGGGGGAGCGCACAAGACAGCGGGCGTAGCGGCGTGCAGGCTCAGGCCGGCAGGCGCCCGTGAGTTTGCGTTAGGCCGCGTTCATCAACGCAACGGTGGTGTCCAGCATGCGGTTGCTGAAGCCCCACTCGTTGTCGTACCAGGACGACACCTTCACCAGACGGCCGTTGACCTTGGTCAGCGTGGCGTCGAAGGTGCTGGAAGCCGGGTTGTGGTTGAAGTCCACCGAAACCAGCGGCTCGGTGTTGTAGGCCAGGATGCCCTTCAGGGCGCCTTCCGAGGCTTCCTTCAGGATGGCGTTGACTTCTTCCACCGTGGTGTCGCGCTCGGAGATGAAGGACAGATCGACCAGCGACACGTTGATGGTCGGAACGCGGATGGCATAGCCGTCCAGGCGGCCATTCAGCTCGGGCAGCACCAGGCCGACCGCGGCGGCGGCGCCGGTCTTGGTCGGGATCATGCTTTGCGTGGCGGAACGGGCGCGGCGCAGGTCTTCGTGGTAGACGTCGGTCAGCACCTGGTCATTGGTGTAGGCGTGCACAGTCGTCATCAGGCCGGTCACCAGGCCCAGCTTGGCGTGCAGCGGCTGCACCAGCGGAGCCAGGCAGTTGGTGGTGCAAGAAGCGTTGGAAATCACCGTGTCGGTGGACTTCAGCACTTGGTGGTTCACGCCATACACGACGGTGGCGTCGACATCCTTGCCGCCGGGTGCAGAGATGACCACTTTCTTGGCGCCACCCTTCAGGTGGGCGCTGGCCTTTTCCTTGCTGGTGAAGAAGCCGGTGCATTCCAGCACCACGTCCACGCCCAGCTCGCCCCACGGCAGTTCAGCCGGGTTGCGGTTGGCCAGCACGCGGATGCGATCACCGTTGACCACCATGCTGTCGCCATCGACCGACACGGTACCGGGGAAGCGGCCATGGGCGGTGTCGTATTGCGTCAGGTGGGCATTGGTCTTGGGATCACCCAGGTCGTTGATGGCCACGATTTCGATATCGTGTTTCTTGCCACCTTCGTAGTGTGCACGCAGAACGTTGCGGCCGATACGGCCGTAGCCATTGATGGCGACGCGAATGGTCATGACAGTAATCTCCTTGATTTACAGAATGCGTTGAACAGCGGCTGCCACATTCTCGGCAGTCAGGCCGAAATGCTTGAAAAGGACTCCTGCCGGCGCCGATTCACCATAGGTGTCGATGCCGACGACCGCGCCACGGCGGCCGACATACTTGTGCCAGAGCGCCGTGCTGCCGGCTTCCACTGCCACGGCGGGCAGGTCGACGGGCAGGACGGCATCACGCCAGGCCTGGTCCTGGGCGTCGAAGACCTCGGTGCAGGGCATGGAAACGACGCGCACCGGAATGCCTGCTTCGGCCAGTTGCTTCTGTGCTTCCAGTGCCAGCGCCACCTCGGAACCGGTGGCGATGATCACGGCGCGGGCGCCTGCGGCGTCACGCAGCACATAACCGCCACGCGCCACGGCCGCGAGCGTCTCGGCATCGCGTTCGATGAAAGGCAGGTTCTGGCGCGACAGCAGCAGCGCGCTGGGGCCGCCGGCATGAACGTCCATGCCGATGCTGGCCGGACGCGTGACAGCGGTATTCCAGGCCACCACGGTTTCCACCGTGTCGGCCGGACGCCAGACATGCAGGTTGGGAATCAGGCGCAGGCTGGAGGCATGCTCGATGGACTGGTGGGTCGGGCCGTCTTCGCCCAGGCCGATGGAGTCGTGCGTGAAGACGTGCACCACGCGTTGCTTCATCAGCGCCGCCATGCGGATCGCATTGCGGGAATAATCAGAGAAGGTCAGGAAGGTGCCGCCGAAAGGCAGGAAGCCCCCATGCAGCGCCACGCCATTCATGATGGCGGCCATGCCGAACTCGCGCACACCGTAGTTGATGTGGCGGCCGCCCTGCACACCATGTTCGCCCGCGCGGACGGCGACAGCGCCCTTCCAGTCGGTGAAATTGGAGCCGGTCAGGTCGGCCGAACCGCCCAGCATTTCAGGCAGCAGTTCGACCAACGCCGTGATGGCCTGTTGCGAGGCCTTGCGCGTGGCAACCGTCTGCGCTTCGGCAACCGTGCGTTGCAGCAGTTCCTGCAGGCGTTGCTCAATGCCTTCCGGCAGCTTGCCTGCCAGGCGGCGCTGCAATTCAGCGGCTTCGGCAGGGAAAGCGGCGGCATAAGCGTCAAAACCGGCCTGCCATTGCGCCTGCTGGCTGGCGCCACGGGCGCGTGCGTCCCAGGCGGCGTAGACATCGGCAGGCACTTCGAACGGCGCATGGTTCCAGCCGATGGCAGCGCGGGTGGCAGCAATTTCGTCCGCACCCAGCGGCGCGCCGTGCACCTTTTCGGAACCCGCCAGCTTGGGCGAACCCTTGCCAATAACAGTACGGCAGATGATCAGCGTGGGGCCGGCACCGGCCTCGGCATTGCGGCGAGCCTGCGCCAGCGCGGCGTCGACAGCATCGACGTCATGGCCATCGACAGCACGGATGACGTTCCAGCCGTAGCTCTCGAAACGCTTGGCGGTGTCGTCGGCGAACCAATGCTCGACCTTACCGTCGATGGAGATACCGTTGTCGTCGTACAGCGCGATCAGCTTGGACAGGCGCAGCGTACCCGCCAGCGAGCAGACCTCGTGGGAAATGCCTTCCATCAGGCAGCCGTCGCCCAGGAACACATAGGTGTTATGGTCGATGATGGCATGGCCGGGGCGGTTGAATTCTGCTGCCAGCAGCGCCTCTGCGAGCGCCAGACCCACGGCGTTGCCCAGGCCCTGGCCCAGCGGGCCGGTCGTGGTTTCCACGCCCGGGGTGATGCCGACTTCCGGGTGACCCGGCGTACGCGAATGCAGTTGGCGGAAGTTGCGCAGTTCTTCGATGGGAAGATCGTAGCCCGTCAGGTGCAGCAAGGCGTAGATCAGCATGGAGCCGTGGCCATTCGACAGCACGAAGCGATCGCGGCCAGCCCATGCCGGGTCGGCCGGATTATGACGCAGATGGCGCAGCCAGAGAGCCTGCGCAATTTCCGCCATGCCCATGGGGGCACCCGGATGGCCGGAATTGGCCTGTTGCACGGCATCCATGGCCAACGCGCGCACGGCGGCCGAAAGGACGGACGGGGAAGCTGAAGACTCGGTCATCGACTCACTCTCATGCGGCACGACACCCCGGAAGGCGCGTGGCCAGAAGCCTAAGGAATAACCGGAGATTTTAACATCGCCATCAGCCGCTGCCTGCGATTGCGGCCAAGACAGTCCGTCAGCCCCCATTCCGTGTCGGTTCACCTGGCCCGACAGCCCCCCGGTTGCCGTCGCAAAGGACTGCGGCGCGAGCGCTCCGGAGCGGCAAATGACGCTAAGATGGCAGCGCCTCCGGTTTTGCTTCCCGCCGTCATGTCCGCTCCACGCTTTTTCTGTTCCGCCGAAATCCCGCCCCACAGCCGCTTCCTGTTGCCGGACGCACCGGCGCACCATGCGCTGCGCGTGCTGCGCCTGCGCCAGGGCAGCCCCATCGTGCTATTCGACGGCACTGGCGGCGAATATCCGGCAACGCTGGATATCGACGGCAAGCAGGCCTATGCACTGACCGGCCCGCACCTGCCCCGGGAAGCGGAACTGCCCGGCCGCATCGTGCTGCTGCAAGGGCTGCCGTCGGGCGACAAGATGGATTGGGTCATTGAGAAAGCCGTCGAGACCGGCGTCAGCGCCATCGTGCCGGTCGCGGCCCAGCGCAGCGTGCTGCAGCTGGAAGGCGAACGCCTGGAAAAACGCCTGGGCCGCTGGCGCGGCATTGCCACGTCGGCCAGCGAACAGTGCGGCCGCAACCGCCTGCTGGAAATCGCCCGGCCGTGCTCGCTGGCACAGGCGCTGGCCAGCCTGGCCCCGGGCCTGGCCCTGTTCTGCCACCCGGATGCCGATACTGCCCTGGCTGCCAGGCTGCGCCAGGCGGGCCCTGGCGCAGCCGACACGCTGAGCCTGGTCATTGGCCCCGAAGGCGGCTGGTCCGACACAGAACTGGAACTGGCGCGCCGCCATGGCGCCCATCCCGTCAGCCTGGGTGCCAGGGTGATGCGCACGGAAACCGCCGGCATCGTACTGGCCGCCGCATGCAGCGCCCTGCTGGGCTGGCTGGACTGAGTCACGGCAAGGACGGGAACCGGCAGGCTGCTGCCATCAAAAAAGTGACCGCCCGACATACCAAACGGGCCTGCCGGCTCTTACACATCTGTTCACATTCGGCGTCCGGCCAGGATAGGCAGACAGCGCGGCAGCGTGGTTACACTTCCGCCGTTACATTCGCCTGCCGCCTGGAACGCCCCGTGCGTCCGGTGGCGTCTACCATCTCCTGGAGAGTTCCATCGTGAAGTTCCGCTATCCTGCCGCCCTGATTCTTGCCGCCGCCCTGGCCGGCTGCGCCAATATGGACCCGAACGCCCTGCTGTCCGCCGGTTCCAGCGCCTATACCGCTGCCAGCCTGAGCGATAGCGACATCGTCGAACTGTCTGATGCCGCCTGCAAGCAAAGCGATGCGGAATCGCAGATCGCCCCCGCCTCCAGCGCCTACACCAAGCGCCTGAACCGCGTCATGCGTGGCTTCGGCCCCGTCACGCTCAACGGCCAGAGCATCAACTACAAGGTCTATATGACCAACGATGTGAATGCCTGGGCCATGGGCAACGGCTGCATCCGAGTCTACAAGGGTCTGATGGACATGATGACCGACGACGAACTGCGCGGTGTGATCGGCCACGAAATGGGCCACGTCGCCCTGGGCCACAGCAAGAAGGCCATGCGCACGGCCTACGCCGTCAATGCCGCCCGTACCGCAGCGGCCGGGTCGGGCAACAGCACGGTCTCCGCGCTGAGCCAATCGGAACTGGGCAACCTGACCGAAGCCCTGATCAACGCGCAGTTCTCCCAGAGCCAGGAATTCGAGGCCGACGACTACTCCTTCGAGCTGCTCGGCCAGAAAGGCATGAACCGTCTGGGCCTGGCTACCGCCTTTGAAAAGCTGGCGGAACTCGATGGCGGCGAAAGCAGCATCATGAGCTCGCACCCGTCCTCTCCCGAACGCGCCCGCCGCGTACGCGACCGCCTGTAAACGCACAGCGGCCATGCAGGACAACGCCGCATCGGCGCCCTGCATGGAATCCACGACTGGCACCCGCCACGGCGCCATGAAAAACGGCCTCATTCGAGGCCGTTTTTGCATCCCGTGCCACCCAGGTCAGCGCAGTTCTTTGTATGTTTTTGTTTCCAGAACAGGGCTCAGCGCCGTCCGGAAAACGCGGTTTCCAGTCGCCGCAACTGCTCACGGTGCATGTCCCGCTGCGCACGCGACCAACGCGCAATGACGGTCTTCAATTCCGCGTGCAAGGCGTCGGCAGTGGTCCAATCCCCCTGGCCCGCGGCCCAGACCGCATATTCCGCCCGGCTTTCGAAACTGCCGTGGCGCGTGACTGACTCCTGGAATTGAGAGCGGGCCAGGGCCACGTCGCCCTGGGCGGCATAGGCACGCGCCAGCAACAGACTGACCGCATCGGCGCGGAACTGCGGATTCGCCTGGCGGATAGCTTGCAAATACCTGATGCAGGTCTGCGTTTCCTGCGCGGCGAAGGCCGCCTGGGCGGCCAGCCAGGAAATCTCCGCATCACCCGAGAACACGCCGTTGAGGCAGCCCTCGAACAGTTCCAGCGCCTGCTTGGGCTGACCGGCTTCCAGCAAGGCGGTCGCCAGCCGGATCTGGTTCTGCGCCGTCGGCGTGTAATCGTAGGCCTGTTGTGCCGCCCGCAGCTCGCGGCCGGGGTCCAGGGTCTTGACCGCTACCGCAGCCACCTTGCCCGCATGATGGGTCAGTCGCGACTCCGGCAGATAAATGGCAAGGAAGTAAATGACGCTGCCCAGCAGGGGAAAGGACAGCAAAATGAAAATCCAGAAAATTTGCTGGCGTGTGCGGACCGCATGCACTGCGAAGAAAATGGCGATCAGCAGATGCAGGCCCAGACCGATATAAGGCATGAAGATTCCTATGGCACGAAGGAAGGAAGCGGTTTGGGCAGGCATTTTAAAGCAGGGTTCCGGGAATACCCGGACCGGCTTACGTAACAAGAAGTCTGAAAAAGTCTGTCTGCCCCCACCATTTCCAGCGGCCTGGCCTGTATGCCAGGCCGCTGTGCCCAGATCGCGCCGAACCGGCGGGCGCTACAGCGCAGCCACCGGAAAACCATGGCAACGGCCGCGCCAGACTGCAATCAGCGCCACGGCCAGCAGGCCCAGCAGCACCGGGGCGAAAGCCCCTACCCCAAACTGGCTGAGCAACATGCCGCCAGCCACGCCTCCCCCGGCAATTGCCAGGTTCCAGGCCGTCACCAGCATGGACTGCGCCACATCTGCCGCCGGCCCGGCTGCCTGCGCCAGCGCCGTCTGGAACAGGGTCGCCACGCCACCGAACGCCAGCCCCCAGACCGCCACCGCGACATACACGACGGCGGGCCCGCCCCAGGCGGGGCCGACAATGCCCAGCACCAAGGCCGACACACCGAACAACAGCGTGCTGGCGATGGTCAGGCGGCGTAGATGCCGGTCTATCAGCATGCCCACGATCCAGATGCCAGGCAAGGAAGCGGTACCGAAGACCAGCAGCACCACGTCGGTCTGCTTCACCATGTCCGCTGCCGCCAGGAACGGAGCAATATAGGTAAAAAGGATGTTGTGCGCCAGCACGAACGCCAGGGTGGCGCACAGCACGATCCGGACGCCGGGCATGGTGAACACCCGGGCCAGAGGCAGGCGGGTGCCGGCCGCCTGTCCCGGAAAATCCGGCAGGCGCAGGCGCACCCAGTACATCAGCGCCAGGGCCAGGCCACTCATGATGCCGAAACTCATCCGCCATCCGAACTGCTGGCCCAGGAAAGTGCCTGCCGGGATGCCGATGGAAAGCGCCAGCGGCGCTCCCACCATGGCAATTGCGATGGCCCGGCCTTTGAGATGGTCGGGAACCATGCGCGCCGCATAGCCTGCCAACAGGGCCCAGAGCAGGCCCGCAGCGACTCCCGCCAGGAAACGCGCCGCCATGGTCAGGCCATAGCTGGTGGAAAACGCGGTCACGGTATTGGCGATGACAAAACCGGCGATCGCCGCCAACAACAAGGGCCGGCGGCGCATGCCCTGCGTGATGGCCGTCAACGGCATGGCAGCAACCAGCGAACCGATGGCGTAAATGGTCACGGTCTGCCCTATCCAGGCCTCGGACACAACCAGCCCCTGCGCCATCTGCGGCAGCAAGCCCGCCGGCAGGGCTTCGGTCAGCACCGTAATGAAAGCCCCCATGGCCAGGGCGAGCAAGGCAGCAACAGGCATGCGATCTCCAGTGGCAGCGGCCATCATTCCTGCTCCAGCGAGAGATAGACGGCATCGCGCAAATCGTTCACGAAGCGCCCCGACATGCCTTCGTACAGCGTATTGGTGAAGGCCACCACGCTCAAGCCGCGCGCCCTGTCCACGAACCACGAATGCCCATAGGCGCCGCCCCAGCGCCAGGTGCCGGCGGACTCCGGGGAGGCCGCCAGCGCCGGATCGCGCAGTACCGAAAAGCCCAGGCCGAAGCCCAGCCCCGGCGCATCGGGCAGCGTCAGGCCTGCCGTCTGATCCCGTCCCATTTCCTCTACCAGACCGCCGGGAAGCAGGCCGTTGCCATCCTGCCGCAGGCTTTCCAGCAAACGCAAAAAGTCGCCCGCGCTGCCTGCCATGCCCCCGCCCCCGGACGGAAATGCCTGCGGGTCCAGGATACGCGCCGGGCTGAACCGGATACCTGCCATCCCTTCGAGGTGCGCTACCTGCTCACCTTCCTGGAGGCGATGCGGCCTGGGCTGGTCGTTAACATAAGCGGTCGCCAGGCGTTCCGGCCCTGGCACCAGGAAACCGGTATCCTCCATGCCCAGCGGGCCAGTCACCAGCGCCCGCACCGCCGCGTCCAGCGGGCCGCCCCACACCTGCTCGATCACGGCACCCAGGACATCAGTGGCAAGCGAGTAGCCCCAGGAAGTGCCAGGTTCGTAATACAGGGGCACAGAGGCCAGGCGGCACAGGTTTTCCGCCAGGCTGATGCCAGATGCGTCCATGCCATCGGACACGCCCGCAAGTGCATAAGGGCCCTGGGCATCGGCCTCGAAAAAGCGGTAGCCCAGACCGGCGGTATGGCTCAGCAATTGCCTGGGCGTCAGCACGGCCTCGCGGCCATCGGCCAGGCGCGGCCGGAATCCCGGCAGCCACTGCGCAATACCATCATCCAGCGCCAGCTTGCCCTGGGCCACCAACGCCAGCGCCGCCACCGAGACAATGGGCTTGCTGACCGATGCCAGACGGAACACCGTATCAACCGACATCGGCAGCCCGGCCTCGCGATCCCGCCAGCCGACGGCCTGCTGATGCAGCAATTCACCAGATCGGGCTACCAGCACGACAGCACCGACCAGACGCTGCTCGTCGAGCGCCTGCTGCACCGCTGCCTGGATACGGGTCGAAAAACGCGTGTCGGCCGCACCGGCACGCAAGGGAAATAATGGGGAAGTCACGGGGAATCCTTTGTTCTACCAATCGCCCCCTCACGATAGAGAACCCCGCATTAAAGAAAAAGAGGCTACATTTCCATTTTGAAAGGACATTAATGTCCGCAATCAACCGGGTGGAAATTGGATAGTCTCAACGGTTTCATGGTGTTCGTACAAGTGGCCGAAACCCGCAGTTTCGTCGCAGCCGGCCGCCTGCTGGGGGTGTCTGCCTCTGCCGTTGGCAAGAGCGTGGCGCGGCTGGAGGAGAAGCTGGGCGTCAGGCTGTTCCACCGCAGCACTCGCAACGTCGCACTGACTGCCGAAGGCACGCTGTTCCTGGAACGCAGCCGGCGCATCCTGGCGGAAATCGAGGCAGCAGAACAGGAACTGTCGCAAGCCAGCAGCGCCCCGCGTGGCCGCCTGCGGGTCAGCCTGCCTTCGGCCAGCTCCCTGATCCTGCCCGTCATGGGCGAATTCATGCGCCAGTACCCGGACATCGAGCTGGACCTGGACTTCACCGACCGCCTGGTCAATGTGATAGAAGAAGGTTTCGATGCGGTGGTCAGGACCGGCACGCCTACCGATTCCCGCCTGTCGGCGCGCAAGCTGGGCAATTTCAGCGCCCTGCTGGTGGCCTCGCCGGCTTACCTGGCCCGCGCAGGCGCGCCAGCACTGCCGCAGGACCTGTTGCAGCACCGCTGCCTGCACTATCGCTACCCGAACAGCGGCAAGCTGGAAAAATGGCCGCTGCGGCTGGCGCCGGGCGAACCGGAACTGCAATTGCCGAATTCGATGATCTGCAACAACCTGGAAACGCGGCTGTGCTTCGCCCTGCAGGGACTGGGCATTGCCTATCTGCCGGATTTTGCGGTCCAGGAGCATCTGGCTGACGGACGTCTACAGCCCGTGCTGTCCGAGCACATGGCCTGCTCCGGCGTCTTTCATGTGCTCTGGCCGGCCAGCAAACACCCTTCGCCGAAGGTGCGGGCATTCGTTGATTTTCTATGCGCCCGCGTCTTTCCCAAGCCCGGGCCGGCGGCCCGCAAGTCGGGCAGGTGCGCAACCCCCCGTTAACCGTCGGGCGCACGCCTGCCCTGCACGCTCAGTGGCGTGCCGCCACCACGCGCTTGGCGGCATCCAGCGTCATGGCCGCCCATTCCACCGGGCTCAGGTGCGCACGTGATTGTGTCGGCAGTTCCACACTGACCGGCAGCCCCTCGGGCAGGCTGTTCCACAGGCCCTGGACGTCGATACCGCCCTCGCCCGGCAGCAGGCGCTCGATACGGCCGGCGTGGATATAGTCTTCCAGCGTCGGATTCTCGATGGCAGGTGCGTCGCAGATCTGCGCGTATTGCATCCATTGGCGGGGCAGCGCACGCACATCTTCGAGCGTCGTGGCGGAACGGCCGAAATGCAGCGCATCAATCAGGATGCCGCCGTTTTCCGGCTCGCCGGCCTGCTGCACCATGCGGTAGGCGTCATTGAGGTTTTTCACAGCGGTCCAGGGCATGAATTCCACATTGGGACGCAGGCCATAAGGCAGGGCCGCCTCGCAGAAACGCGCATAATTATCGGCGCGGCGCTGTTCGTCCTCGTCGTCCACGCCGACCAGGATGGCCTTGCCGCCCAGCCTGGCGCCGGTTTCCAGGAACGCCTGATAGGCATCGGGCTGGAAGCCCGCATTGATGCGGACGATTTCCAGGTCGAAAACGCCCACGCCGGTATCTTCCATGCGCGCCAGCGTTTCGCGCAGCATGGCTGCATCTTCCATCAGGTTATAGGCCGGGCCGCCCGGGGCGGCGGGCAACAGGCGCAGGCCGGCGAAATCGTAGCCGGCCCGGGCCGCCACGCTGATCACTTCAGGTGGCGTCTGGGCCAGGACCGTCAGGTGGGCCAGGGAATAAGGGGGAACCACAGGCTTGTTATCAGTCATGAAACTTATCTCCTCCAGGAAATGCAGCGCCACGGCCCGGCACGCGCTCTGCGGCGCGGGATAGCCAGCGCCGGGCTTGGCGTCCGCCACGATCCGGCTGCAAAAAGGCGCCCTGGGGCGCCCCGTCTCCGGCGTGCCGGATACGCTTTACTTCAGCGGCGAAATGGCCATGGGCACGAAGACTTGCGAGTACATGTCCGTCGTGAGCCAGTCCGGACCGCCCTTGGGCGGCCAGATGCCTTGCTTGACCGCATCGGCACGGGCCTTGGCGCGTTCGTTCAGGTCGGCATACGGCCACACCTGGGTGAAGCGCGGCTCACCATCCAGCGCGTACATGGCCGCCAGGCAGGGCGACACTTCGGCGCGCGCCGGCAGGGCGCCTTCCCAGGCGGCCAGGGTATGCGGCAGGCCGCCGGTCTTGAACTTGTAGGTGCGGATCTCGTACACGCCGCCATAGGCGCCGGCTTCGGGCGCGGACAGCCAGGGGAAGCCCTTGTAGCTTTCCCATTCGAGCTTGACCATGAGTTCGGCGGCACCAAAGGGGTTATCGCTTTCCAGGCCGCGCTGGCGCTCGGCCAGCAGGTCTTCTGCCGTGTCGAAGCTGCGCAGGATGGCGATCTGGTTCAGGTCGCCGATATCCGAAAACCACACGCCATGCAGCGTGCCGCGCGCGCCAGGTGCATTCACATAGGCCTGTATGCCTTCGGCCGCCTTGGCTGCCGTGCCGAAGCGCACGGTGATCTTTGCCAGTTCATAGAACATCATCACTCTCCTTGTCACTGCCGGCCCGGTGACGGTACGCCACCCCGCCGGCCGTATTCATTCAATCCGCGCCAGGAAAAAGCGCGGCCTCAAACCGCAGCAGGCTGCTTGCCTGCCATATGATGTCCGGCGATATAGCCGAACGTCATCGCCGGCCCCAGCGTAATGCCACCACTGGGATAACGGCCGCCCATCACGCTGCTCATATCCGCGCCACAGGCATACAGGCCGGCAATCGGGTTGCCCGCCTGATCCAACACTTGCGCATGCTCGTTGGTACGCAGCCCGGCGAAAGTCCCCAGGCTGCCCGGCACGAGCCGGACCGCATAGAACGGCCCCTGCTCGATGGGCGCCATACAGGGATTGGGCTTGCATTCGGCGTCGCCCTGTACCCGGTTGTAGGGCGTATCGCCGCGGCCGAAGGCAGTATCCACACCCTGCCTGGCATCTTCGTTGTAGCGCGCGGCAGACGCTTCCAGCGCCCCCGCCTCGATACCGCACCGCTGCGCCAGATCGGCCAGCGTGCGGCCTTGCTTCAGGTAGCCGGAACGCAATGCCCAACGATAGGGCATGGGCGCAGGACGTACTGCGCCCAGCCCGTAGCGCCGCAGGAAGCGGTGATCGCAGACCAGCCACGCATGCGCCGGTTGCCCGGGCTTGAAATGCTGGAACAGTCCTTCCATGAAGTCATAGTAGGAATCGGCTTCATTGACGAAGCGCTGCCCGGCCTGCGTGACCGCCATGACGCCGGGCTTGGCCCGTTCGATCAAGTGAGGATAGTTATTGGATTCGCCCTGCGCGCCGGGGACCAGCGACACCGGTGCCCAGCCCGCCGGGCGGTACAGCCCGGCATCGACCCCTGCGCCAACGGATTCACCCAGGCGCAGGCCGTCGCCGGTATTGGACGGTGGTGCGGCGGACCAGTGTTCCCGGCCGGTCGGCGCATGGGCGAACAAGGCCTGCTTGCGCTCGACATCATGCGGAAAACCGCCACAGGCCAGCACCACGCCCCGGCGCGCACCGATTTCGGTTTCGCGGCCATCCGCGTCGCGTACCCGGACGCCAGCCACCCGACCGTCATCGGCCCGCAAGAGGCCAACGACCGGAGCCGCTACACGGATATCCACCCTGCGGTCGAAAGCCGACTTGGCCAACCCGGCCACCAGCGCATTGCCATTGACCAGGTGCATGCCGCGCCCTTGCGTCGCACGTTCCCAGAAATGGCGCAGCACGCGGCGCGTGACGTGGGCAAAGGAACGCGCCGAGCGCATGGCATTCATGAAATGGCCCAGGTCGGCGCCAGAAGCAATGCCCATGCGCCAGGGCGCGATCAGTTCCAGCGGCTCGCGCATGTCGGCCAGCCGGCGCCCCAGGGCCCGGCCATCGAAGGGCGCGGCGCATACCGAGCGCCCCCCGGTCACGGCACCCGCCTGCTTGCCGTGGAAATCCGGAATGGTATTGCCAGCAATGAACTGCAAGGCCGTTTTCTGTTCGAAGAATGACACCATGGCGGGCGCATGGCGCAGGAAAGCTTCAACCCGCGGTTCGTCGTAGTACTCGCCCAGCTCATTGCGCAGATAGCGGCGCGGCCCTTCGATGTCTTCGACAATGCCGGCGCGCACGGCCAGCGGATTGCGCGGCACCCACATCCAGCCGCCGGACCAGGCCGTCGTGCCACCGAATTGCCGGTGTTTTTCGAGTACCAGCACGCTCAGGCCCAGCTCGGCCGCCGTCACTGCTGCGGCCAGGCCGCCGGCGCCCGAGCCCACTACGACCACATCGAATTCCTGCCGCGCCACCGCCGTTTCCACCATTGCCATCTACTCCAGTTCCACCCGGGCGCCGCTGGCCGCCGCCTGCCCGACCGCCAGCGTCGCCTGCAAGGTACGCAAGCCGTCCTCGCCGCTGCACACCGGCATTTCCCTGCCATCGACCACGGCGGCGAAATGCCGCAATTGCTCGTCATAGGGATGGCCCAGATGAGGGGCCGTGCGCTCCATGGTCAAGGGAGCATGCCAGCCCGGCTGGCCACGGTATTCCCAGACTTCCAGCAGGGGCAGTGTCAGCGATGCCTGCGTGCCGACCAGATAATGCGAATTCACGTTCTGGCGCGGATAGTGTTCGGCTTCGCCGGCCGCCATGTCCCAGCACCAAGGCGAGGCCGCCGTATCGGACACCGTCAGGGTGGCCAGCGCGCCGCTGGCGAAGGACAGCACCACGGCGGCGGTATCTTCGACGGCATGGCCGCGCACCGTGTTGGCGCTGACGGCCTGCACGCTGAGCACCTCCCCGAGCAGAAAGCGCAGCAGGTCGATGTCATGGATCATGTTGATCAGGATCGGGCCGCCGCCGGGCTCGCGCCGCCAGGCGGCCTCGAAATAGCTGTCCGGCTTCATGAATGCGGCCATGCCGTTGGCCGCCACGATCCGGCCCAGCCGGCCGGAAGCCACAATCTCGCGCGCCTGGCGCAAAATGACGTTGTGGCGACGCTGATGGCCCACCAGCAGGGCCTGGCCCAGACGCTGCGCGGCATCACACAGCTGGCGCGCTTCCGCCACGCTGTCGGCAATGGGTTTTTCCACCAGCACGGCGCTGCCGCGCTCCAGGCAGCTCACCCCCAGGCTCACATGGGTATGGTTGGGCGTCGCGACGATCACGCCATCCGGGCGCTGCGCCGCATACATGGCGTCGATATCCGCGTACCAGGCGGCGCCGGCCTGCTCTGCCTGCGCCCGTCCGGCATCGGTGGGGTCCACGACGGCCGACAGCCGCCACTGCGCGCTGCGCAAAGCCGCCTCGATATGGATGCGGCCGATCGCGCCTGCGCCGATTACCGCCAGATTCTTCCTTGCCATGCCTTCCTCCTTACCCTGGCACCGCCGCTTGCAAAAGCGCGCAGCCGCCCTGCGCGCGCGGCATGTCTGCCGCGCCCGTTCTCATGAATGCCTGCCAGGCTGTTGTGCTTGTTCGTCTGGCGCCGGACTGCCATGCAGGCCCGGCATCCTGGTTCAACGCAGGCGCGCTGCCAGAAAATCGACCATCAGCTTGAGTTCTGAATTGAACATATCGGCCCCCACGCTGGTCTTGCAGCCGCGCTCACGCGCCGCCTGGATCCACGGCGACACCGCCGGCGAAGTGATCGGGCAGGCGGCAAATGCCGCCGGGTCCAGTTTGCCGACCTGGACCGGCATGGGGTCAGCGGGGTTCATGCCCATGGGCGTGGCGTTCACGACCATGCCGAACCCGGTCGGGTCATCCGAACCGACGCCGACCTTGTCGCCGTAACGGGCCTGCAGGCGCGCGATCAAGTCGTCGCGGCGGCGCGTATCAGCATCATGGATTGCCAGGTAGCTCGCCCCCTGCACCAGCAGTTCGAACGCAATGGCAGTGCCCGCGCCGCCAGCCCCAACCAGCAAGCAGCGCTGGGCCGTCGGGTTGCCACCATGGAGACGGATGCCGCCCACCATGCCTTCGCCGTCGAACATGTCGCCATCCCAGGAATCATCGGCATTGCGGCGCAGGGTATTCACTGCCCCCAGGAAATCTGCGCGCTCGGTGGCGGTGCTGCAATAGCCGCGCATGGAAAACTTGTGCGGGATGGTCACAATGATGCCATCCAGGTTACGCACGATCTCCGCAGCGCGCATGAAGTCACCCAGCTGTTCCGGCTTGACGTGCACCGGCACGACGATGGCGTTGTGGCCCTGCTCCTGCAACATGGCAGTCACGCCGGCGGGCGATTTGACCTGCGCGATGGGATCGCCAACGATGGCGATAACGCGCGTCGCGCCGTTCAGGGTAAAACTCTGGCTATTCTGGCTCATGGAATTTCTGTGTCTCGGTTATGGGCGGCGTCTGGCGCCGTCAGCCAATAGGCATGCACACGGCCTGTCTCCTTGCCTGCGCCCATGCCTGTCCATCGGACACCGCCGCCTCCGCCGCACCGCAGCCATGGCTGCAGGACCAGACAACAGGCAATGGTCGAGCATCCTTTTGCTGGAATTATATTCATAAAAAATATTTTTTGGAATCAGATTCCAAAAAATGCATCCTGACGGCCTGCTGCGCCTATCCGGTGCCAGCAGGCGGCTTTTCCCGGGCCTGCCTCCGTAGACACTGTGGAAGACAGTATTCGCGCTTCTGCCGCAGACAAGCTACGATTAGAACTATTCATGCATTCATACGGATATAACAGGGATGGATCCGTCCATTCCGTTGGTCCTGTTGCAATAATTATTCAAACCGCACTGACGACACCTGTTCACCTATGGCCGGCCCAGCTTCCCGCACCCTTCATGTACTCGAATACCTGACCAGCCATCCGGAAGGACTGCCGCTGGCGACCATCGCCGACACCCTGCAGATCCCCCGCAGCGCCGCCCACCGCCTGCTCGCCGAGCTATCGGATTGCGGCTACGTGCGCCAGGTACGCGCCCATGGCGATTACGTCCTGACCACCAAGCTGGCCTCACTGGGCATGAGTTTTCTTTCCAATACCGGCGTACAGGATATCGCCCAGCCCATCCTCGACCGGCTCGCCGAACTGTCCGGAGAATTCGTGCGCCTGGGCGTGATCGACGGCGAGAGCATTGCCTGGCTGGCGCGCGCCCAGGGCGCCCGCACCGGCCTGCGCTATGACCCGGAAATGGGCATGGAAGCCCGGCTTTCCTGTTCCGCTTCCGGCCATGCATGGCTGCTGACGCTGCCCGACGAACGCGCCATCGAAATGGTGGCGCGCCAGGGCTTCGGCAAGCGCGAAGATTACGGCCCCAATGCGCCGCAGACCGTACATGAACTGCTGGCCTGCCTGGAAGCCGCCCGCACGCGCGGCTTCAGCATGACCACCGACACGTTCATGGCGGGCATGGCAGCCATGGCCGCCCCCATCCGGCGTGCCAACCAGCCGGCCACCGGCACTATCAGCATCGCTGGCCCGGCCTCGCGCATGACGCCCGAGCGCATGCTGGAACTGGGCCCGGCCCTGCTGGAAGCCGCTGCCGAAATGGCCGCCTCCGGCGGAGTTTCCATGCTGGCGGGCAGCTCCAACCGCCAGGCCGGCCACCCCGTCCTCAACTGACCCCTTCCGCCCTGCGGCGCGCTTCCGGCGCCGCGTCTGGCGGCAAGGCCACCTCCCGTATCTGGCTCAGCGCCTGCTTCCTGAAGGCGCTGGGGCTGGTGCCCGCGTGCTTGCGGAAAAAGCGCCCGAAGTACGCCTCGTCCTGGAAGCCCAGGGCGGTGGATATCTGCTTAATGCTTCCCATGGTGTAGACCAGATTGCGCTTGGCCTCGTGCAGAAGGCGCGCCTGGATGACTGCCAACGCCGACATGCCCAGCGCCTCGCGGCAGATGCGCGTCAACTGGCCAACCGTCAGCCCCAGTTCATTGGCGTAATCCGCCAGGGGCCGATGGGTCTTGAACCAGGCTTCGACCTGCGCCCGGAAACGTTCCAGATGCGCCGCCTTGCGCGGCGAAAATGATTCGGGCTTGACCACCGGCGCCTGGGTGATGCGCGCGACCTGCACCAGCAATGCCGTCAACAGCGACAGACTGGCTGCGCGCTGCCCCAGCGCCGGCACGCGCCATTCCCGCTGAATCGCCAGAATCAGCGGCATCAGCGCATCGGCATGCGGCGTATCACGCGGGAAGTTCATCACCAGCGGCGTATGCAGCACCTCCAGCAGCTCCGGCATGATGATCTGCGCCAGCGATTCCAGCGGCCCCTGCGCTGCCGTGATGACCGCACCGTCCACCGGCGGCGCCCACTGGAAGCCATGCACGATCCGTGCGGGTGCCACGATCAGGCAGGGGGCCTGAGCCTGCCAGCGTTTTTCATCCAGCAATACCTCTCCGCCACCGGCCGTCACCAGCAGGATCTGCACGCAGCCGTCATGCAGGTGCGGCTGAATATTCCAGTTGTAGAGCCCGGACCGTTGAGGAATCCATTCAAAATCAAAGAGGGTATCCCAGACCTCGGGGGCCTGGTCGCCATATAGCGCGTAGTTCGGTATGGACCGCAGCAGTCCCATGGATGTGCTCCCTGATATGCACGAAATATCCATTTCGGCGCCGGAATCGTCACTAGGTGATATCCCTAGAAGCCGTGCAAATGCACGATTCGTCCTGTCCTTTGCAGGAATCGCAACCCCGCCATTGTGCGAACCCGCCCACAATCCGCCCCATCAGCCCAGGGAACGGCACGCCGCCCCCGAACCGGCAGGCAGCGCAGCCCCCCTCCCCCGGCCCGTCACTTTCCCTCTTTTCCATTGCCAGGAGCCCCCATGGTTTCCCCTCTTCCCCGCAATTCAGTAGAAGACTGGCTGGCGCTGCGCGGCCGCGTCGCGGTTGTCACCGGCGCGGCCAGCGGCATAGGCGCCGCCATCGCCAGCAGCCTGTCGCAGGCGGGCGCCAGCGTCGCGCTGCTGGACCGGGACATTCCGGCTGCGCAGCGCCTGGCGGACAGCCTGGCGCTGCGCGGCGGGCAGGCCATGGCCGTGGCCTGCGACACCGCCAGCGAAACCTCGACCCGCGATGCCGCGCAACATGTGCAGGCCAACCTGGGCGCCGCCAGCATCCTCGTGAACAACGCCGGGCTGCTGCGCTCTTCGGCGCTGGCCGACGTCAGCCTGGAAGAATGGAACCAGATCCTCGCCGTCAATCTCACCGGCTATTTGCTGTGCGCCCGCGCCTTCGCCCCGCAACTGCGCAAGCAGGGCGACGGCAGCATCGTCAACATTGCTTCCATCGCCGCCCGTTTTCCGCAGACCCGCAGCGGCGCCTACAGCGCCAGCAAGGCCGGCATCCTGCTGCTGTCGCGCCAATTGGCCGCCGAATGGGGGCAATCGGGCATTCGCAGCAATGCCATCTGCCCGGGCATGATCCGCACCCCGCTGTCCGCCGCGTTCTATGCCCAGCCCGGCGTGGAAGCCGCCAGGGCCGCCATGACGGCCAGCCGCCGCGTGGGCGAACCCGAAGATATCGCCAATGCCGTGCTGTTCCTTGCCAGCCCCCGTGCGGGCTACGTCAATGGCGCGGAACTGATGGTCGATGGCGGCATGTCCTCGATGCTGATGGACATGGTGCCGCGCCCAGGCTTCAACCACGGCGGCGCCACCCAGGCCGCCTGAGCCCCAATCATGCTGGCGCGTGGCCGGCCACGGATACGCGCGCCACAAGGAGATTCTTTGCATGACCCCAGCCCAACAGGAAACCCTCATCCGCTGCGACTTGCTGGTCGTCGGCGCAGGCGCGGGCGGCATGTCTACCGCCATCGTCGCCAGCAAGCACGGCCTGGATGTCGTCATCGTGGAAAAGGCGCCGGTATTTGGCGGCACCACGGCCTTTTCCGGCGGCGTGCTGTGGATTCCCGGCAACCGCATTTCACGCGAAGCCGGCGCCCAGGATAGCCGCAGCGCCGCTGAAACCTACCTGCGCCACGAGATCGGCCAGCACTACGACGCCGAAGCCGTCCAGGCCTTCCTGGACAACGGCCCGGAAATGGTCGATTTCTTCACCCGGGAAACCTCGGTGCGCTTCGTGCCCACGCTGTATCCCGACTATCACCCCACCGCGCCCGGCGGCGTGGACGTGGGCCGTTCCATCCTCGCCGCGCCCTTCGATATCCGCGCGCTGGGCCAGGATATGGCGCGCCTGCGGCCACCGCTGGAAACCATCACCTTCATGGGGATGATGTTCAACTCATCGAACGCCGACCTGAAGCATTTCTTCCGCGCGACGAAATCACTGACATCGTTCAGCTATGTCGCCCGCCGGCTGGCGCGCCACCTGCTGGAGCTGCTGCGCTACCGGCGCGGCATACAGGTCACCAGCGGCAATGCGCTGGCGGCGCGGCTGGCCAAGAGTGCGCTGGACCAGGGCATCGCCATCCATACCTCGACCCAGGTACGCGAACTGCTGCGCGATGGCGAGCGCATCACCGGCGCCCTCGCCGATGCCCCGGCGGGCCGCCTGCGCATCGAGGCCAGCCAGGGCGTGGTCCTGGCCTGCGGCGGCTTTCCACATGACCAGGAACGCCTGCGCCAGGCCTTCCCCCACGTCAGGCGCGGCGGCACGCACCTGTCCCCCGGCCCCAGCGACAACACCGGCGACGGCGGCCGCCTGGCGGAACAGGCCGGCGGCATCGTGGACATCCGCTTTCCCGCGCCCGCCGCCTGGATGCCTGTCTCCCGCGTTCCGCTGGGCAGCGGCCGCCATGGCGTATTCCCCCATCTGCTGGACCGCTACAAGCCAGGCATCATCGGCGTCACCCGCGCAGGCCGGCGCTTCACCAATGAATCCGAGTCCTATCACGATGTCGGGGCCGCCATGATCGAAGCCTGCAGCAGCGCCCAGGAAACCGAAATGTGGCTGGTCTGCGACCGGACAGCCATTGCCCGGTACGGACTGGGCTACGCCAAGCCCGCCCCCCTGCCGCTGGGGCCGCATCTGCGCAGCGGCTACCTGACGAGCGGCAAGACCCTGGCGGAACTGGCCCGCAACACCGGCATTGATGCTGCCGGGCTGGAGGCCACCGTACGTGAATACAACCAGGGCGCCGTCCACGGCGAAGACCGCCAATTCGGCCGTGGCAGCACCAGTTTCAACCGCTACCTGGCAGACCCGGAACACCAGCCCAACCCCTGCGTGGCCCCCATCCAGGACGGCCCCTTCTATGCGCTGCGCGTCATCATGGGTGATCTCGGCACGTTCGACGGCATCCGTACCGCCGTCACGGGTGAAGTCCTGCGACCGGACAACAGCATCATTCCCGGCCTCTATGCCGTGGGCAACGACCGCGCCAGCGTCATGGGTGGCACCTATCCGGGCGCCGGCATCACGCTCGGCCCCATCCTGACCTTCGGCTACATCACGGGCCGCCATATCGCCCGGCAAACCCCATCCACCGCACGGAGCCAGCCATGAACCGCAAGCCCCTGATCGACCATCGCACCTACACCATCGCACCGCGCAAGATGGCGGAGTTCCTGGAGGTTTTCGACCGCCTCGCCATGCCGGTGCTCCAGCGCACGCTGGGCCAGCCCATTGGCTTTTACACCAGCCACGTAGGCGCGCTGAACCAGGTGGTGCACCTGTGGGCCTACGAGGACCTGGCCGACTACGAGCGCCGCAGCCAGGCACGTGACAGCGACCCGGATTTCCCCGCCTACCTGCAGGCTTCCGGCCACCTCATCGTGGCCCAGGAGAACCGCCTGCTGCGCCGCGCCGAGCTGCCGTCCTGCCAGACGGACAGCGGCGCCGGCTGAGCCCCCTCCGTTCCGCAACCAATACATACAAGAGGAGACTTTGCGGATGACAAGCATCAATCTATTCAACGGACTGGTCTATGGCGCGCTGCTGATCGTCATGTCCTCCGGGCTGGCGCTGATCTACGGCTTGCGCCGGGTCGTCAATTTCGCCCACGGTTCGCTCTACATGCTGGGCGCCTATATCGGCTACAGCATCGCCAGCCAGGGCGGCTTCTGGCTGGCCCTGGTTGCCGTCCCGCTCATCATGCTGGGCCTGGGCGCCTTGCTGGACCGCTACTGCTTCCGCCTGCTGCAGGACCGCAACCCGCTCACCGTCGTGCTGGTGACCTTCGGCCTGCTGCTGATCCTGGAAGACCTGGTACAGACCATATGGGGCCGCAGCAACCTGTCGCTGGCCGCGCCCGCGCTGTTGAACACATCAGTCAGCCTGTTCGGCACGCCGGTGCCGGCCTATCGCATCGCCGTACTGGTGGTGGGCCTGGCCGTGGCGCTGGGGCTGGCGGCCTGGCTGCGCTTTTCCCGTATCGGCCTCTATGTGCGCGCCGCCAGCACCGACCCGACCACGACAGCCATGCAGGGCGTCAATACCGACCGCCTCAGCGCACTCGTCGTGGGCCTGGGCACCGCCCTGGCCGGACTGGCGGGCGTAGTGGCCGCGCCCTTCCTGTCCCTGTCGCCCACGATGAACAGCGACGTGCTGATCGACTCTTTCGTCGTGGTCGTGGTAGGCGGGCTGGGCAGTTTGTCGGGCGCCTTCATCGCGGCACTGGCCCTGGGGCAGATCCAGGCGCTGGGCGCGATTTACCTGCCCGGACTGGCTGCCGTGCTGCCCTTCATCCTGATGATTGCCGTACTGCTCTGGAGGCCCGCCGGACTGGCCGGGAACCGCACATGACATCCCTGACCCCATTGAAGCCCCGTGCCCTGGCCCCTGCCACACTGCTGCTGCGCACCCTGGCGGCGCTGGCTGCCGGCCTGCTGGTTGCCACACAGGTGCAATCCGCCATACTGCTGTCCTTGCTGACGCAGGCCACCATCTTTGCCATCTTCGCGCTTGGCGTCGGCCTGCTGCTGCGCCAGAACGGCATGGTGAGCTTCGGCCATGCCGCCTTCTACGGGCTGGCTGGCTATGTTGCCGCCATCCTGATGCAGCATGCCGTACCGGCCGAAGCCGTCGTCCTCCTGACCCTCCTCATCATGGCGCTGTTTTCCTGCCTGCTGGGGCTGGTCATCGTGCGCGTGCCCGGCATTGCCTTCGGCATGCTGACACTGGCCGTCGGCCAGATGTTCTTCCAGCTGGCGTCGACATCGCGCTCGCTGACCGGCGGCGCCGACGGCATGTACCTGGACTGGCCGGCGCGCCTGTTCGGCGTGCCGATAGCGCTCATCCAGCGCCAGGACGTGCTGTTTTCCATCAGCTGGACCCTGCTGGTGCTGTGCATCGCCGGCCTGGCCGCGCTGCTGTCGACCCGCTTCGGCCGCGTGACCGAAGCCGTGCGCGACAACGAGGAGCGGGCGCGCTTCATCGGGATCCGCACGCTGATGCCGCGTGTCGCCATTTTCACGCTATCGGCGCTGGTCACCAGCCTGGCGGGCCTGCTGTCGGTACTGAATACCGGCTTCATTTCTCCGGAAAGCCTGCACTGGAGCGTCTCCGGCTCGGCGCTGATGATGGTCATCATCGGCGGCTTTCGCACGCTCTGGGGGCCAGCGCTGGGCGCCATCGTGTTCTTCCTGGCGCGCGACCTGATCGGCGATTACGCGCAGCACTGGCTGGCCATATTCGGCACGGCGCTGATCCTCATCATCGTGTTTTCGCCCGAAGGCATAGGCGGCGCCTTGCAACGCCTGTGCCAACGCCGCCGCCCGCAACGTACCTGAGAGGCCCCGCCATGCAACAGAACATCCTTGAAGTCCGCGACATCGCCGTGCACTACGGCGGCGTGAAAGCGGTGGACGGCGTGAATTTTGCCGTGGCGCGCGGCCAGATCCACGGCCTGATCGGCCCCAACGGCGCAGGCAAATCCACTGTGATCGACGCCATCACCGGCAGGCGCCGCCCCACCCGAGGGCAGGTCCTGCTCAACGGCCGGGACGTCACTGCACTGGGCGTGATCGAACGCCGCCAGCTCGGCCTGGCCCGGTCCTTCCAACGCACCAGCATCTTTCCCGACATGCGCGTGTATGACCAGATCGAACTGGCAGCCTGCAAGGTCGGCGCCCGGCACCCCGAAGCCAACACCGAAGAAGTGCTGCGCCAGCTCGAATTGACCCCGATGGCACAGCTGACTGCCGCGGAACTGGGCTATGGCGAACAGCGCCGCCTGGACCTGGCGCTGGCCCTGGTCGGCCAGCCTTCGCTGCTGCTGCTGGACGAACCCATGGCCGGCCTGTCGGCGCAGGAATCGGAAGACCTGGCGCAGCACCTGCAA
Source organism: Kerstersia gyiorum (assembly GCF_048595715.1). Taxonomy (NCBI): domain Bacteria; kingdom Pseudomonadati; phylum Pseudomonadota; class Betaproteobacteria; order Burkholderiales; family Alcaligenaceae; genus Kerstersia; species Kerstersia gyiorum. The sequence goes on along the minus strand of NZ_CP169556.1, from coordinate 559,435 downwards.
ACACTGGCGCAGCAATGGTCGGTGTCGGTGCTGCTGGTCGAACACGACATGGACATCGTCTTCGGCATCAGCGATGCCGTCACTGTCTTTGAACTCGGCCGGGTCATCGCCAGCGGCGAGCCGGCCTCGGTCCGCGCGCATCCGCGCGTACGCGAAGCCTATCTCGGGAGCGCCGCATGAACACCGTCCTGCAAGTCAGGGATCTGCAATCCTATTATGGCGCCGCGCACATCCTGCACGGCCTGTCGCTGGAAATCCAGGCCGGCGAGCGCGTCGCGCTGATCGGCCGCAATGGCGTCGGCAAGACCACGCTGGTCAATTCGCTGCTCGGTCTGGCCAGCGTGCGCGGCGGCAGCATGCACATCGGCGGCAAAGCCATTGCACGGCCGCGCCCCTATATGGCAACCCGGCAGGGCATGGCCGTCGTGCCACAGGGCCGGCGCATCGTCGCCAATCTGAGCGTCGAGGAAAACCTGCTGCTGGGCGCCGCCTGCGGCCGCGCAGGCCACTGGAACGTGCCGCGCATCTACGAGCTATTCCCCATCCTGCGCGAGCGCGCCCATACGCCTGGCACGGCGCTGTCTGGCGGGCAGCAACAGATGCTGGCCATCGGCCGCGCCCTGATGGCCAACCCGGCGCTGGTTGTCCTGGACGAACCCACCGAAGGCCTGGCGCCGGTCATCGTCGATCAGCTGGCCGACATTTTCAATCTGGTGGCCGATCAGGGCACCGCCCTGCTGCTCATCGAGCAGAACCTCAGCCTGGTGGCGCGCGTGGCCCGGCGCTACTACGCCATGGCCAAGGGCGTCATCACCGGCACCGGCCAGATCGACGCAGACAGCTTGCGCGCATTGCGCGAGCACGTAGTGGCCTGAGCACCAGGCCGACAATAACCAAGGAGACAAACATGACCCACCAACGCTTCCTGCCGCGCCGCCTGGCCGGCCTTGCCCTGGCTGCCATCATTCCCCTGTCCGCCGCTGCTGCGGACAAAGACCCGATACGCATCGGTACCGTGACATCGGTATCCGGGGTGTTTTCGCAGCAGGGCGAGGAAGTCCAGCGCGCCGTGCAGTTTGCCGTGGAGCAGGCCAACCGCAAGGGCGGCATAGACGGCCGCGCCGTCGAGCTGAAAATCGCAGACGACGAAAGCACGCCCGACGCCGGCCGGCGCGCGGCCGAGAAACTGGCCCGCGACGGCCATAACCTGCTGGTCGCGCCCATCGCGTCCTCCATCACCCTGGCCGTCGGCCAGGGGCTGGAACGCTGGGATGCCATGCAGGTCGTGCACCTGTCCAAGGCTGACCGCATCACCGGCGACTCATGCAAGCCGCGCATGTTCCGCAGCAGCCATTCAGACAGCATGGACCTGGCCATGTTCGACGAATGGCTGAAGGAAGTACCGGAAAAGAAATTCGCGGTGGTAGGCGCGGACTATGTCTGGGGCAGGGATTCAGCCGAGCACTTCCAGCACTCGGCTGCCAGGCTGGGCAAGGAAATCGCGCTCAGCGTCTTTCCGCCGGTCGGCACCAAGGATTTCGCCCCCTACATCGCACAGATAAAGGCCCAGCCGGACATCGACGGGATCTGGGTAGCGCTGGTCGGGCGCGACCTGATCGCCTTCGCCAAGCAGGCCCATGAATTCGGCCTGACCGACAAGCGCATCATCGGCCATGCCTACATCATGAACTTCGTCGTCAACGCCACGGGCGACGCCACCCAGGGCGTGTGGGGCAACATCGGCTACAGCCCTGATATCGACACCGCCAGGAACCATGAATTCGTCACCGAATTCCAGGAGAAATACGGCCGCACGCCTACCGACAACGAAGGCCAGGCCTACAACGCCGTGCAGACCATCTTCGAAGGCGTGAAACTGGCAGGCAGTACCAAGCCCGGCGAGGTATCCCGCGCCCTGCGCGGCGCCACCTACGACACCATCTACGGCCCGGCCACGATGCGTGCCGAAGACAACCAGCTGGTGCTGCCGACCTACATCGGCCAGGTGGAAGCCGTCGACGGCAAGCTGCGCCCGGTCGTCAAGCAGGCCTTCGGCCCCGACATCGCGCCGGCACCGACCGGCGAGTGCAAGATGTAAGGCCTGCCATGGCCGGTGCCCGCGCGGCGCCGGCCGCTGCCATCAAACCTTCTTCACGAATTCCGACTTGAGCTGCATGCTGCCGATCCCGTCGAGCTTGCAGTCGATGTCGTGATCACCGTCCACCAGACGGATGTTGCGGGCTTTCGTGCCCATTTTCACGACCTGCGAAGACCCCTTGATCTTCAGGTCCTTGATCACGGCCACGGTGTCGCCGTCTTGCAGCACATTGCCCACCGCGTCCTTGACGACACGCGCCTGCTCCGCTTCAGGCTCGGCGGCCGCCTGGGCCGACCATTCATGGGCGCATTCGGGGCAAACCAGCAGCTCGCCATCGGCGTAAACGTATTCAGACTGGCACTGCGGACAGGGAGGCAAACTGGTCATGGCTTTTTTCTCATTCAAAACAAGCCATTATAGGCAAATCCCGATATATCAGCAGGGGCATTCCCGCGCCCCTGCAGAAAGAACGGCGGCTCAGCGGCTGGGCAGCAGGGAAATCACTTCCACCACTGGCTTCAGGTGCTCTTCGAGCACGGCGGCGGCGGCGTCCGCATCATGTGCATGCAAGGCATCGAGCAGCGCCTGGTGCTGCGACATGATCAGCGCCATGCGCGCCGGCCCGACCCGCAACGCGGTATAGGCGACGCGCATCTTGCGCACCTGCAGCGCGTCATAGACTTCCAGCAGCACGTCATTGCCGGCAGCTGCCACCAGGGCGCGATGGAACATCACGTCCAGTTCGATGTGGCGGGCATAGTCCAGGTCCTGGCCATTGGCCCCCGCCACTTCCTCCATGCCGCGCATCAGCGTGGTCATCGCCGGCGGCACTTCCAGGCGCTCGTCACAGACCCGGCGCGCCACGTGTACTTCGATGACGCGCCGCGCTTCGTAGACATTCATCAATTCCTGGGCCGTGATCTGACGCACCTGCGCCCCCCGGCGCGGGATCAGGTCCAGGAAGCGCTCGGCCTCCAGGCGCAGAAAGGCCTCGCGCACCGGCGTGCGAGACACACCCGTGGCTTCCGTAATCTGTTCTTCCTCGATGAAGGCGCCTCCCGGCACCTCGCCGCGCATGATGAGATCACGCACGTACAGATACACCTGCTCCTTGGCGGACGGCTTGCCTCGCGCAAGCCCCCGACCGCCATCCTTTACAGGCTCGCTACGCATGTCTGGCCCGAATTCCACTGTGGTTTAGATACGGCTGCTGTTTTAACACAAACCGCTTGTTTTCCGGACACCCCAAGAATACACTGTGTATACATGACGCATCCATTAGAGAGGAGAACCTATGAGAGTCGCTGTCTGCCAATTGAATTCAAGAGAGGACAAGCCTGCGAATATCGCGACCGCGCTGGATCTGCTGGACCAGGCGGCGGCGCGTGGCGTGGATATTGCCGTCCTGCCCGAGTACACCGATTACATGGGCCCCAACGACGGCGCCCTGGCGACGGCGGAAACCATCCCCGGCCCGACCTCCGAGCGCATTGCCGCCAAGGCCAGGGAACATGGCATGTGGGTGCTGTTGGGCTCCATGCGTGAAATCGACCCCCAGGGCGGACGCTGCGCCAATACCTCGCTGCTGTTCGACCGCAATGGCGCCATTGCGGCGCGCTATACCAAGCTACACCTGTACGACGTGGACCTGCCTGGCCGCGTGACCTACCTGGAGTCGGCAACGGTGCGGCCCGGCAAGGAAATCGTGACGACCGACATCGAAGGCATTACCGCCGGGTTGTCGATCTGCTACGACATGCGCTTTCCCGAGCTGTTCCGGCTGCAAACCCTGGCCGGCGCCAAGATCCTGTTCATTCCCGCAGCCTTCAATCTCTACACGGGGCGCGACCACTGGGAAGTGCTGCTGCGCGCACGCGCCATCGAAAACCAGTGCTACGTCGTGGCAGCCGGCCAGATCGGCAAGTACCTGCCCAACGGCGCCTGCAACGGCCGCAGCATGATCATCGACCCCTGGGGCACGGTGCAGGCCGTAGCGCAGGACACCACCAGCATCGCCGTCGCCGACCTGGACTTCGATTTCCTGCAGAAAGTCCGTGAAGAAATGCCCTGCCTGCCCAACCGGCGCGGCGACCTGTACCAGCTGGAGACCAAGCATGTCGCAGCCTGAACACAACCCTCGCTACGCACTCTGGCTATCCAGCCCGAACGTGGCCGCCGCTGAAATCGCCGCTGGCATCGGCTACCAGAGCATTGTCCTGGACATCGAGCATGGCGCTTTCGACCTGGCCGACCTCGAACGCTTCATTCCTCTGCTCAAGCGCCTGGGCTTCCAGGTGCTGGCCAAGGTCCTCGCGCCAGAACGCAGCCCGATCCAGCAGGCCCTGGACTTCGGCGCCAACGCCGTGGTCATTCCACACATCGAAAGCGTGGAACATGCCCGCCGGGTCTGCGCCCATGCCAAGTTCCCGCCGCTGGGCAACCGCAGTTTCGCCGGCGGGCGCACGGTCAGCTACCAGGCGCCCACCGACGAATGGGTCGCACAGCAGGACCGCATCACGCGCTGCTATCCCATGATCGAAGACCATACCGCCCTGGACGACGTCGAGGCGATCCTGGCGCTGGACTGCGTCGATGGTGTGTTCATCGGCCCCACCGACCTATCGCTGCTGCGCGGGCGCGGCGCCTACAAGCGTACGCCTGAAGACTTCGCCGACCTGCTGCGCATCGCCCAGGCCGCCAACGCGGCCGGCAAGGACTGGGTTCTGCCGGCCTGGAGCGAATCGGAAAAACGCTTCGCGCTGGAACACAAGGCCAGTACCCTTGCGCTGACCATGGAACATGGCGCCCTGGCCGCGGGCATCCGCGCCGCCTGGGACCAGACCCGAGCCCTCTCGGACTGAGCCCCGCAGTACCGGCCAAGCCCCGCACAGACGGGGCTGCCGTCCGCCCGCCGCAACGCGGGCGGCCCCCAGAATAACAATGGAGACAACATGCGTTCCTCTGCCTTCGCAGTCCGCCTGGACCGTGCCGTCAGCGCATTGTGCCGGGCGCTCGCCTGCATAGCCTGCCTGCTCATCGTCTATATCTTCCTGCACATCATCACCGAAGTCGTGATGCGCTCCGCGCTGGACCGCTCCACCTTCGTGCTGGAGGAATTCGTCGGTTATGCCCTGATTGCCGTCGTGTTCCTGGGCCTGCCCTACGTGCACCAGCGCAACCGCCACATCCGTATCGAGACCATCGACCACTTCCTGCCTGGGCGCGCCTCGCAGCGCACGCTGATCGCCATCCGCTGCCTCGGTGCCATTTTCATCTACGCGCTCGCCCTGGTCTGCTTCATCGACATGTTCCGCGAGAACCTGGACTTCGGCTTCACCAGCACCAGCATCGCACGCGTCGCACTCTGGCTGCCCCAGATTCCCATACTCGTCGGCCTGAGCGCCAGTCTGCTGCGTCTGCTGACAGACCTGTTGCTCGCCCTGACGCAACCTCCCGTCCGGTCCTGAGGAGCCACGCATGGATCCCTTACTGCTTTCGTTTGCCATGCTGGGCATGATTCTGGTCCTGATCGGACTGGGCCTGTGGGTATATGCCAGTCTGTTCCTGGTTTCCATCGGCGCGCTGTACTTCATTGTCGACTTCGATCTCTGGCGCATCGCCAATATCCTGTCTTTCACCGTGCAGCGTGCCGCCGGCTCCTGGGAGCTGTCCGCCATCCCACTGTTCATCTGGATGGGTGAACTGCTGCTGAAAACCAACATCGCACGCGAGATTTTTGCCGGCCTGACGCCGCTGGTACGCTACCTTCCCGGCCGCCTGGCGCATATCAACATCATCGGCTGCACCGTCTTTGCGTCGATCTGCGGCTCCAGCGCGGCAACCACCGCCACCGTGGGCAAGATCACGGTCACCGAACTGGCCCGGCGCGGCTACCGCCAGTCCATCTGCCTGGGCGGGTTGGCCGGCGCTGGCAGCCTGGGGCTGCTGATCCCGCCATCCATCGTCATGATCGTCTATGGGGTGCTGGCCGAAGCCCCGATCGACAGGCTGTTCGCCGCCGGCATCCTGCCGGGCCTGATGCTGGCCGGCCTGTTTTCGCTCTACATCATCGTCTATTCGCTGGTCCGCGGCGAGATGGAACCCGGCCATGCCAGCCAGAGCCAGGACCCGGCCATGCTCGCCCAGCTGGCCGAGGAAGGGCGCTGGCGCAATGTGCTCAAGCTGGTGCCGCTGACGCTCATCATCGGCTTCGTGCTGGGCTCCATCTACGCCGGCTGGGCCACGCCCTCCGAGGCTGCCGCCATCGGCGTGCTGAGCGTTCTGGTCTATGCGCTCTGCACCCGCTGCCTGACCCTGGAAAACATCATTGCCTCGCTGCGTGACACGCTGCTGACCAGCGTGATGATCCTGGGCGTCATCCTGGCCGCAACGCTGATGTCCACCACCTTTGCCTACCTGCACATTCCGGCGGAAATCGCCCAGCGCATTTCCGACAGCCAGCTCAGCATCGGCGGCTTCCTGCTGCTGACGTCGCTGTTCTTCCTGGCAATCGGCCTGGTGCTCGATGGGGTGTCCATCATCGTCATGACGCTGCCGATCTTTCTGTCCATCATCAAGGTGCTGGGCATAGACCCCGTCTGGTTCGGCATCTACATGATCATCATGGTGGAAATCGGCCAGATCACGCCGCCGGTCGGCTTCAACCTGATGGTGATCAAGTCGCTCAGCGACACGCCCATGGGCACGCTGATCCGCTACAGCATCCCCTATTTCCTGGTGATGTGCTTCGCCGTCTTCCTGCTGTGCTACTTCCCGCAGATCGCCCTGTTCCTGCCTGACCTGATCTTCAATAAATAAGAGGCCGGTATGTTCACCAGAAAATTCATCGCCGCCTGCCTGATGCTGGCCTGCGCCGCCGTCCAGGCCAACCCGGTTGCACCTGTCCATGCGCTGGACCAGTCATCGGAGTACGGCACCAATTCCGTCAACACCAAAGCCGACGTGTTCTATCGCGACCGCGTCGCTGAATTGAGCGGCGGACGCCTGAAAATCCACCTGCACCCAGGCGCCGCGCTGGGCTACCGGGAACGCGACCACTTCCAGGTCGTGGGCCGTGGCGCCGCCCCCATCGCCACCACCGTCAGCGGCACGCTGGCCGGCTTCGACCCGCTGTTCCTGCTCAGTTCCCTGCCCTTCCTGGCACGCGACTTCGACGATGCGCAACTGCTGCTAGATATCGCCATGCCGCACTACAAGGCTTTCTTCGAAAAGCACAACCAGATACTGCTGCACGCAGGCTGGGTCGACCCCTCGGGCATCTGGGCCTCCCGGCCTATCAACTCGCTGGCCGACCTGCAACAGCTAAAGATCCGGACCTACGACGCCACCGGCACCCGCCTGCTGCAACAGGTAGGTGCTGCGCCACTGGTGATCTCATGGGCCGATCTGGTGCCGCAGCTGGCGACCGGCGGTGTCAGCGCTGTCCTGACCGGCGCCGACGGCGGCGCCTCGATCCGGCTGTGGGACTACACCAAAGTGTTCACCCAGATCAACTACGCCATGCCGCTGACCTTCGTGCACATGAATCGCGATGCGTACCTGGCGCTGCCGGAAGACCTGCGCGCCGTCCTGCATCAGGCGGCGCAGGATACACAGGCCTGGCGCAAGCACCAGATCGCAGCGAACCTGCAGGCCAAATACCAGCAACTGGCAGACAACGGCATGCAGGTGATCGAGGTTCCCGCCCCTGAACTGGCCGCCGCACTGGGCCAGGCCAACCAGCCCGTGGTGCGGGCCTGGGAAGCGCAAGTGGGCGAGCGGGCCAGCCGCATTCTGAGCGAATACGAAAGCCGGCGCCGTTAGGCAGCGGCCAGGGAACAGCCAGGAAACAGCCGGACTCAGTTCAGCACCGCGGTGCGCTCATGGGTACACCAATCCCGAAGCACCGCGGCGAAACGCGCCACACGCCGCACATCGCGCTTTTCCCGCAGGCGGGCGGGCACGATGCGAGCCAGCCCGCGTACCGGCGCCAGCAGTTTGTCCAGGCGCAGCAGTGCGCCCGCATCGGCGCCTTGCGCGCCGGCCCGCGAAAAATAGCGCCGCAACAAGGCCCTGCCAGTCGGCACGACTTCATCAGGTTCCAGGCGCCAGAGGATATCGCCCAACAGCAGGAACAGGTCATAGGCCGCCGCCAGGCCATGGGACAGCGCGGCGCCGAAGCGTTCTTCGAAATCTATGCGGTACAGCCGGCCGTCGCGCACGGTCAGGTTGCGCAGTTGCGCGCCGCCATGCCAAAAGCCTGCACGGTGAAAAGCGGCAAGGTCATCGACGGCGGCTTCGTAGTAGCGCCCCACCCGCGCCAGCGGCTGGCCCCGGACAATCTCGTCCAGGGAGCGCCCCACATGCTCCAGCACAATGAAACGCTCTTCGTCCAGATAGACCTTGGGCACGGCACAGCCGCCATGTGCCAGCGCACGCAGGCGGCCGGCCTCGAAGTGGATATCGCCCTGGCGCAGGCGCGATGGCCGGGCGAACTCGCCAAACGCCAGCAGACAGGCCAGTGCGCTGAACCCGGCGCGCAAGGAGGCCCCAGGCTTGGCGCGCCAGGCTTTCATGACGTAATGACGATCCGCCAGGCGGAATATCTGCAATTCGGCGGCCGCACCGCGATACACAGCAAGCGCGGTTTGGCGCAAGGCCAGCGATGATTCTGACATCCCGGACCTCCACGGAAGTTCCCCATCCACGGGCACAGCGCCAGCAACGGTAGCCCCGCTGCCGGCACTCTGCCCTCCGGTACGCATTCCATTCTGAACAAGCGGACGTCAAGAAAGCGTTAACACTTCCGGCAGGCGGAGGCAGCCTCGGGTATAACTGGATCTGCCCCAACACTGAGCCCCAAAACCGCGTCCATCGCAGGCAAACATGCGCATTCTGGTCATCGAAGACACCATCCCCATCCTTACCAATATCGTCGACTACCTGTCCGGCCTGGGCTACATCGTCGACTGTTCCGACGATGGCCAGGCCGGCTACGAACGGCTGTGCCGGGATGAATTCGATCTCGTGGTGCTGGACCTGATGCTGCCGCGCATGGACGGCTATGAGCTGTGCCGCCGGCTGCGCTGCGAACTGCGCAGCACGATACCCGTCATCATGGTGACGGCGCGCGACGCGCTGGACGACCGGCTGGCCGGCTTCGACGCCGGCGCCGACGACTACCTGGTGAAGCCATTTGCGCTGGCCGAACTGGGGGCACGCATACGCGCGCTGCTGCAACGCCGGCGCAGCGCCGCGCCCTCCGTCCTCAAGGTCGGCGATCTCAGCCTGGATCAGGACACCCTGGCGCTGGAGCGCGCCGGCACGCCGCTCAAGCTCCCGCCGGCACCGCTCACGCTGTTGCGGCTGCTGATGCTGCACAGCCCGGCCGTGGTGCACCGCACCCGGCTGGAAGAAGCGCTCTGGCATGACTCCCCGCCGGACAGCGATGCGCTGCGTACCCATATCCACCACATCCGCCAGGTCATCGACAAGCCCTTCGAGCAGCCCCTGCTCCATACCGTGCATGGCATCGGCTATCAATTGCGCGCCCAATGAAAACACCTAAAATCCTGCGCGGCCAGCTGGCACGCAGCCTGATCCTGCGATTCCTTGCCCTGACCCTGACTGTCGCCGGTGTCCTGACCCTGCTTTCCGGCTGGGCCTTCAATCGCCTGGAAGCTATTTCCCACCGCATCGACATGGACCTGGCGATCGACCGGCTGCGCGACGACCTGGAAGCCGGCGTCGCGCCGGGCTGGCCCAATCACTTCCTGTATGGCGAGCCAAACAGCGCCTCCTTCCCGGACGATCTGCGCCCCCTGCCGCCCGGCTTCCACATGGTCAACCGCAAGGGCCGCAACTGGCTTGTCATGGTGGAAGACATAGAAGACCAGCGCTACATCCTGCTGCGCGACTACACCGACTACCTGCAATCGCAGCGCATCTATGAAATCGCCGGCCTGCTGTGCCTGGCCGCCAGTCTCGTGCTGGCGCTGGCGCTGGGTTACCTGGCAACCCGGCGCGTGATCCGCCCCATTGAACGCCTGTCGCGCGATGTACAGCGGCGCAGTGAACTGCCACCCGGGACCCAGCTGGCAACGCAGTATCCAGGCAATGAAATCGGCCAGCTTGCCACGGCATTCGACGCCGCCTACAACGCGCTGGAAGAGGCCCTGCTGCGGGAACGGCTATTCACGGCGGATGTCGGGCATGAACTGCGCACGCCGCTGATGAGCGGACTGAGCACCTGCGAATTGCTGGCGGCAGACCCGGCCCTGGACGATGCCACCCGTACCCGCGTGGCCCGGATAGAGGATGCGCTGCAAGACATGCAACAACGGGTGGATGTCTACCTGATGCTGGCACGCGGCCGCCAGGACGGTGCCGCCTTCCCGCACGCGCCCCTGCACAACCTGGCGCAGGAACAATGGCAGGCCTGGCAGCCGCAGGCCGAGCGGCGCGGCATCCATTTGCGCCTGGACAGCGGCTCCAGCGCCGCGCCCGGCGCCCCCGGCTACCCGGTGCCCCTGTTGCGCAGCGTGCTCTCCAACCTGATCCGCAACGCCCTGCAATATGCCGGCAGCGGCGCAGAAGTGCGCATTTCCCATGGCTGGGACTGGCTGGAAGTGTGCGATGACGGCCCTGGCATCGCGCAGGACCTGCAGGAAGCGCTGTTCTCGCCATTCGTACGCGGCGATACCAGCGACGGCCGCCCCGAGGGCAATCTGGGTCTGGGGCTGTCCATGGTGCAACGCATCTGCCGCCACCAGGGCTGGCACCTGCGCCTGCATTCTCGCCCTGGCCAGGGCAGCCGCTTCGTGATCGAAATGCGGCCTGGCGCCCGTCCGTGACGGCCGCCCAGCAGCCCGCAACATGACGAATGCCTGTTTTTCCCGAAATTTGGCAAAAAAGCGAACGCTAAAACAAAAAGGGCGGACGACGCCCGGCAGACCGGCTTGCGTGGTAGAGGTGCACGCTCGCCGGCCTGCCCGTTAAAGGCGCCGTCCGCCCTGCCTCCCGGCGGCCCGAAGGCCGCCAGGAGACGGGTTTACTGTGAGAGAGAGGGTCTAGCGGTCTGGTTTTTCAGCCGGTTCAATCCGCCTGCTTGCGCAAGAAAGCCGGAATATCCAGATGCTCCATACCGGCAGACTCCATCGCCCGCACTTGGGCAGTAGCCTGGCCGCGCGGATTGCGCATCACGGTCGGAACCTGCAGATCGTTACCGTAGCCGCCCATGGGCATGTTCGCGCCACCGATGAAGTAATCATCGGTACCGGTGCGCAGCGCCTCGGCAGGTTCAGGCACCAGTTGCGGGCCGCTTTGCGCCTGCTTTCCCAGGCCGGTGGCCACCACGGTCACGCGCAGATCGTCGCCCATGGTTTCATCGTAGGCGTTACCGAAGATCACGGTGGCATCTTCAGCGGCATAGCCACGGATGATTTCCATGATTTCGCGGGTTTCACGCATCTTCAACGAACGGCTGGCGGTGATGTTCACCAGCACGCCACGCGCGCCATGCAGGTCCACGCCTTCCAGCAGCGGGCAAGCAATGGCCTGCTCGGCGGCAACGCGGGCGCGGTCCGGGCCGCTGGCGACGGCAGTCCCCATCATGGCCTGGCCTTGCTCGCCCATGATGGTCTTGACGTCTTCGAAGTCGACGTTGACGTTACCTTCGACATTGATGATTTCGGCGATGCCGGCGCAAGCATTGTGCAGCACGTCGTCGGCGGCGCGGAAGCAGTCGTCCTGCGTCGCGTCTTCATCCATCAGGTCGTACAGGTTCTCGTTGAGCACCACGATCAGCGAATTGACATGGCGCGACAGTTCGCGGATGCCTTCCTCAGCCGATTTCAGGCGGCGCGCGCCTTCGAAACCAAACGGCTTGGTCACAACGCCAACCGTCAGGATGCCCAGTTCCTTGGCCACTTCGGCCACCACCGGAGCAGCGCCGGTACCGGTGCCGCCACCCATGCCGGCGGTGATGAAGACCATATGCGCGCCGTTGAGCGCAGCGCGGATTTCCTCGCGCGCGGTTTCGGCGGCAGCGCGGCCTTGTTCAGGCTTGGCGCCGGCGCCCAAGCCGGTACGGCCCAGGCGAATCTGCACCGGAGCCTGGCTGGTCACCAGTGCCTGCGCGTCCGTGTTGGCGCTGATGAATTCCACGCCCTGCACATTGGAACGGATCATGTGCGCGATGGCATTGCCGCCCGCGCCCCCGACGCCCACAACCTTAATGACGGTCCCGCTGGGGTTGGTATCCACAAGTTCGAAATTGATCATGACAAGACTCCCTCACAAGTCTAAAGAAAATAAACAACTACCCTCTACAACATATGAATGGCACGGCAACCACGCTGTGCCACGAACCTTCCGGCCGCCTGCAACCCTGGCAGCCGGTACGAATATCAATGCATGAACCACTCGCGCATGCGTGCCAGCACCTGCTGGAAGCTGCCACGCTGCTGCGCCACCTTGTGGCCGCGCAGGCGCTGGGTACGCGCTTCGGCCAACAGGCCCATGACCGTCGAGAAACGCGGATTGCGCATCACGTCGGCCAGGCTGCCCTGATAGTCTGGGACGGCAACGCGCACCGGCTTGAGGAACACATCCTCGGCCAGCTCGACCATACCCGGCATCAGCGACGAACCGCCGGTCAGCACCACGCCCGAGGCCAGCAGGTCTTCGTAACCGGATTCGCGCACTACGCGCTGCACCAGTGAGAACAGCTCTTCCACGCGCGGCTCGATGACTGCGCCCAGCGCCTGGCGCTTGACCAGGCGCGAGCCTCGGTCGCCCAGGCCCGGCACTTCCACGGTCTCGTCAGCATTGGCCAGCACTTGCTTGGCCACGCCATAGCGCAGTTTGATCTCTTCGGCGTCAGGCGTCGGCGTGCGCAGCATGGCGGCGATGTCATTGGTGATCTGGTCGCCCGCCACCGGCACCACGGCCGTGTGGCGAATCGCACCGCCGGTGAAGATGGCGATGTCGGTCGTGCCACCGCCGATATCCACCAGCACCACACCCAGTTCCTTTTCATCGGGCGTCAGGCAGGCCAGGCTGGAGGCCAGCGGTTGCAGAATCAGATCCTGCACTTCCAGGCCGCAGCGACGCACGCACTTGATGATGTTCTGGGCGGCGCTGACAGCGCCGGTGACGATATGCACGCGCACTTCCAGGCGCAGGCCACTCATGCCGATGGGCTCGCGGATATCTTCCTGGCCATCGACGATGAATTCCTGGGTCAGCACGTGCAGCACCTGCTGATCGGTGGGGATATTCACCGCCTTGGCCGTCTCGATGACCCGCGCCACGTCGGTCGCGGTGACTTCCTTGTCCTTCACCGCCACCATGCCGCTGGAATTGAAGCTGCGGATATGGCTGCCGGCGATGCCTGCATAGATGTCGCGGATCTTGCAATCCGCCATCAGCTCGGCTTCCTCCAGCGCGCGCTGGATGGAGTTCACCGTGGTTTCGATGTTCACGACCACGCCCTTGCGCATGCCGTGCGATTCGTGCTGCCCCAGGCCCAGCACTTCAAAGCCCCCTTGGGGCAAGATTTCGGCCACTACCGCCACCACTTTACTGGTGCCGATATCCAGGGCAACGATGAGATCCTTGATGTCTCGGGTCATGGCTTCAATGTGTCTTACGAAGAGAATTATTGGGAAGTTCGGCCAGCGTCAGCGCAAACCCGTTGGGATAACGCAGATCCGCCTCTTTGACGGCACGGCCTTCGAGCCGTCGGACCACGTCGGGCCAGACCTGAACAAACTGCTGAATACGTGCGGCGAAAGGCAATGCGCCAGGCAGGCCGTGGGGGTCAGGCGCATCCGCGCCCGGGTCCCGGCCCAGATTGAGCGTCATGCCATCCGACAGATCGACCATCCAGGCATAGCGCGGGCTAAGCTCGATGCGGCGCACCTGCAGGGACAGCGGCGCAAACCAGCGCGCCAGCTCTGCATAACGCTGCACCACCAGGCTTTCGGTGCCTTCCGGGCCCAGCAGGCGCGGCAACTCTTCGTCGTCGGCCAGTTCGCCCAGGTTGGCGGTGAACACTTCGCCCCAGGTGTTGATCATCTGGTTTTCGTTCCAGAAGGCCAGCGGCTGCTGTTCCTCGATACTGACCTTGATCGTGCCCGGCCAGACTCGCTGTACGCTCGCCCGCCGCACCCAGGGTGCGGATTCCAGCACCTGGCGCGCCTCGTCGAGGTCCAGCGTAAAGAAATTGCCATGCAAGCGACCCGCAATCGCGGACCGCACGCCCTCCGGTGTCACGTAGGACAGGGGTTCCTCCTGGGCGGCCGATTCCAGCTCAATGGCCGTCAGCGCAAACACCGGACGCTGCACGAGCCACAGCACGCCGGCCACCAGCAACACGGCGGCGGCCAGCACGGCCAGCGCGTTGGCGATCACATTGAGGAAACGGGCGTCATTCCACACGGATATTGTTCCTGTCTAGTACGCTCAGGCCTGGCGGTGCCCATGCACCTTCAGGGACGCCCCTGCCAGGATGCGGACGCACAGTTCGGCATAATCAATTCCCTCGGCGCGAGCTGCCATGGGAACCAGCGAATGCCCGGTCATGCCGGGCGAGGTATTGATCTCCAACAGCCAGGGACGATCCTGGCGGTCCAGCATCACGTCGACCCGGCCCCAACCTTCGCAACCCAGCACGCGGAAGGCGCGCTCGGCCAGGCTGCGGATCTCGGCCGTCAGCGCGTTCGACAAATCGGCCGGGCAGATGTATTGGGTTTCGTCCGAGTAGTACTTGTTCTGGAAGTCGTAGTTGCCTTGCGGCGCGCGGATCTCGATGACCGGCAGGGCGCGCGCCTGGGCGCCACTGCCCAGCACCGCGACCGTCAGTTCACGGCCGTCGACGAATTTCTCCGCCAGCGCCTTTTCTTCGTAGCGCGAAGCCAACTGCACGGCAGCCGGCAAATGCGAGGCGTGTTCCACCTTGGTCACGCCCAGCGTCGAACCTTCATGCGGCGGCTTGACGAAAATCGGCAGGCCCAGCTCGGCCACGACGGCATCCAGGTCGCTGTCGTCATCCAGTTCGGCGTAGAGCGGCGTGGGCAGCCCTTCGTTCACCCAGATGCGCTTGGTCATGACCTTGTCCATGGCCAGCGCTGAAGCCAGCGTACCGCTGCCGGTATAGGGAATGCCCAGCAGTTCCAGCGCGCCCTGCAGCGTGCCGTCCTCGCCGTAGCGGCCATGCAGCGCGATGAACACGCGGTCAAAGCCTGCATGCGCCAGTTCTGCCAGCGTGTGCTTGCCGGTATCGAACAGGTGCGCGTCGACGCCACGCGAACGCAGCGCGTCATACACCCCCTGCCCGGACATCAGGGAGACTTCGCGCTCCGCCGAACGGCCACCATACAACACCCCGACCTTGCCGAATTCCATGCTCATTCTTGTTCTCCTATACGCGCCGGCACCCGGCTGATGGACCCCGCGCCCATGACAATCACAACGTCTCCGCCACGCACGAAATCGCGGATGGCCTGCGGCAATTCCTCCACGTCCTCCACGAACACCGGCTCGACCCGGCCCGCAACCCGCAGGCCGCGCGCCAGCGCCCGGCCGTCGGCCGCGACCAGCGGCTCTTCACCGGCGGCATAAACCTCCGTCAGCAACACGGCGTCCGCGTCGCTCAATACCTTGACGAAATCCTCGAAACAATCCCGCGTGCGGGTATAGCGGTGCGGCTGGAAGGCCAGCACGATGCGACGCTCCGGCCAGGCCCCCCGAGCTGCCGCCAGCGTCGCCGCCATTTCCACCGGGTGATGGCCGTAATCGTCGATCACCGTGAAACTGCCGCCGCCGCGCTCTTCCGGCACCGGGAAGTCGCCGATATGGGTGAAGCGTCGGCCTACGCCGTTGAAATCGGCCAGCGCCTGCACCATCACGCTGTCGGCCACGCCCAGCTCGGTCGCCACGGCAATCGCGGCCAGCGCGTTGAGCACGTTGTGGCGGCCCGGCAGGTTGAGTACGATCTCCATGCGCGGCAACACGACACCCTTGCGGTCGCGGCGCAGCACATCAAAGCGCATGCGCACACCATCGGTGCGCATGTTCTCGGCGCGCACCTGGGCGTTTTCACCGAAACCGTAGGTGGTGACGGGGCGCGACACGAAGGGCACGATCTCGCGCACATTGGCATCGTCCACGCACAGAATGGCGCTGCCGTAGAACGGCAGGCGCTGGGTGAACTCGATGAAGGCGTGCTTCAACCGCGCCAGATCATGACCGTAGGTGTCCATGTGATCTGCGTCGATGTTGGTGACGATCGCCATCACCGGCATCAGGTTGAGGAAAGAAGCATCGGACTCGTCCGCTTCTGCCACGATGAACTCACCCTGCCCCAGGCGCGCATTGACGCCAGCGGAATTGAGCCGGCCGCCGATGACAAACGTGGGGTCCAGGCCGGCGGCAGCCAGGATGCTGGCCACCAGGCTGGTCGTCGTGGTCTTGCCGTGCGTGCCGGCGACGGCAATGCCGCGCTTCAGGCGCATCAGTTCAGCCAGCATCACGGCACGCGGCACGACAGGAATGCCCGCCGCACGCGCTGCCAGCACTTCCGGGTTGTCGCCCGAGACAGCCGTAGACGTCACGATGGCGTCGGCCTGGCCGACATGCTCGGCCGCATGGCCGATATGGATGCTGGCGCCTTGCGCCGCCAGGCGCTCCGTCACGGCGGAGCTGCGCAGATCCGAACCGCTCACCGTATAGCCGAGGTTGAGCAGCACCTCGGCGATGCCATTCATGCCCGATCCGCCGATACCGACGAAGTGGATGTGTTGGATACGGTGTTTCATTGTTCTTGCCTTCGAGCCACCCGCTCGCAGCGAATGGCAATTTGCGCGGCCGCATCCGGCAACGCATAGGTTCTGGCCTTCTCGCCGACTTGCAGCAATTCAGCCCTGTTTCGTTCGGCCAGCCAATTGGCCATGCCCGGCGCGCTCAACGCCGACTGCTGTTGCAGCCAGGCCGCACCATGGTCGCTGAGATAGCGCGCATTCATGGTCTGGTGGTCATCGACGGCATGCGGGAAAGGCACGAACAAGGCCGCCACGCCCGCAGCCGCCACTTCGGCCACCGTCATGGCGCCGGCACGGCAGATGATCAGGTCGGCCTGCCCCATGGCCGCCGCCATGTCATCAATGAAGGCCACGCATTCGGCTTCAATGCCTGCGGCGGCGTAGCCGGCACGCAGGTTGTCGATATGAGCGCTGCCTGCCTGATGGACGACCTTGGGCCGCTGGCCCGGCACCATCAGCGCCAGCGCCTGTGGAATCAGGTGATTGAGCGCGGCCGCGCCCAGGCTGCCGCCCACCACCAGCAGGCGCAGCGGGCCTTCGCGGCCGGCGGCGCGCTCGCCGGGTGCCGGCAGAGCCGCAATTGCGGCGCGCACCGGGTTACCCACGGCCTCGGCGCCCCGAATCGCGCCGGGGAAGCCCAGCAGCACGGTCTTCGCCAACCGTGCCAATGCCTTGTTGCTCATGCCGGCCACGGCATTCTGTTCATGCAGCACCAGCGGCACGCGCCGCAGCGCGGACACGACGCCGCCCGGGAAGGTGACATAACCGCCCATGCCCAGTACCACGTCCGGCCGCACTTGGGAAAAAATCTTCCAGGCGCGCCACAGCGCGCTCAGCAGCAGGAACGGCAGCTTCAGCATGGCGCCGACGCCCTTGCCGCGCAGGCCGGAAAAGCGCAGCGGCAGCAATTCGATGCCACTGGGCGGCACCAGGCGGCCTTCCATTTTGTCCGGATCGCCCAGCCAATACACCTGCCAGCCCTTGGCGCGCAGCACTTCCACCACGGCCAGGCCGGGCATGATGTGGCCGCCGGTACCGCCAGCCATGACCAATAGAACGGGGGCCCGGCTCATGTCCGTCCTCCCCGCATCAGGATGCGATTTTCGATGTCCACTCGGATCATCAGCGCAATGGCGCAGATATTCATGACCAGGCCGGAGCCGCCATAGCTCACTAGCGGCAGTGTCAGGCCCTTGGTGGGCAGCAGGCCCAGGCAAACACCCATATTGATGAAAGCCTGCACGCCGAACCACAAGGACACGCCCAACGCAGCCAGGCCGCTGAACGTGCGGTCCATGGCGATGGCCTGCCGGCCGATCTCGAAACCGCGCTGCAGCACGATGACAAACCCGGCAATCACCAGGAACACGCCGACAAAACCAAGTTCCTCACCGATCACTGCCACGATGAAGTCGGTATGCGCTTCCGGCAGGTAGTGCAGCTTTTCGACACTGGCCCCCAGGCCCACGCCCAACCACTCGCCGCGCCCGAGGGCAATGAGCGAATGCGACAACTGGTAGGCGCTGCCATAGGCATTGTCCGGGTTCCACGGGTCGAGATAGGCGAACAGGCGCGCCCGGCGCCAGGGCGCCAGCC
Organism: Kerstersia gyiorum; assembly: GCF_048595715.1. Lineage (NCBI taxonomy): Bacteria > Pseudomonadati > Pseudomonadota > Betaproteobacteria > Burkholderiales > Alcaligenaceae > Kerstersia > Kerstersia gyiorum. The sequence continues at coordinate 540,919 of NZ_CP169556.1, read as the reverse complement.
AGATCAGCGCAAAGAACAGCGACACCATGACCGCGACCAGCGCGGAGAACAGGCGGCCGTCAATGCCGCCCAGGAACAGGATGCCGACGGCAATTGCCACGACCACGATGAAGGCGCCCAGGTCGGGCTCCAGCAGCAGCAGCATGCCGACCAGCGCGATAACCAGCGCCATCGGGACGAAACCGCGCACGATATTCTGCATGTGCTCCTGCTTGCGCACCGTGTAATCGGCAGCAAACAGCACGATCGCGAACTTCATCAGTTCCGACGGCTGGAAATTCAGCGGCCCCAGCGGCAGCCAGCGGTAGGCGCCGTTGACCTCGCGCCCGATACCGGGGATCAGCACCGCAACCAGCAACAGGATGGAACCGATAAACAGCGGCACGGACAGCCGCTGCCAGGACTGCATTGTCACTGTCAGAACCAGCGCGCCCGCCACCAGGCCGATCAGCAGGAACATGCCATGGCGGATCACAAAGTAATAGCGCCCGTAGCTGGCGTAGCGCGGCCCATCCGCCAGCGCGATCGAGGCGGAATACACCATCAACAGGCCGAACAGCAGCAGCGCGATCGCCACGACCACCAGGGGCAGGTCGAAGCCGCGCATGCGCGTGCGTCCAGGACGCACGGCGTTGACACTGCTGCTCACGCCATCCAGCAGGCTCATGCGACCTCCCCGTTATCCAGCGCCAGTTCACGCACCGCATCGGCAAACGCCTGGCCGCGCTGCGGATAGCCCTTGAACATGTCCAGGCTGGCGCACGCTGGCGACAATAGCACCGCGTCGCCGCTCTGCGCCTGAGCGAATGCGGCGCGCACGGCTTCATCCATCGAGCCGGCATGCAGTGCCTGCACACCCTGCTCGCGCAGCGCTGCATCAATAATGGAAGCATCCTGACCGATCAGCACAACCGCGCGTGCGCGGCGCGCCACCAGCTGGGCCAGTTCAGTGAAATCCTGGCCCTTGCCCTGGCCGCCCGCGATCAGCACCACAGGTTGAGATAGACCGTCGAGCCCAGCCAGCGTGGCACCGACATTGGTGCCCTTGCTGTCGTTGATGAAATCGACGCCGGCAATGTTGCGTACGAAGGCCATGCGGTGCGGTTCGCCTTCATACAGCCCGGCGGCACGCAACAGCGGCGCCCACGGCAGGCCCAGGCTACGCGCCAGCAGCAGGGCTGCCTGGACATTGAGGGCATTGTGCAGGCCGCGCAGGCGCAGCGCATCCACCGGCATCAGGCGGCTATCGCGGCCGGGCTGGCGTTGCGGCTCAGGCTGCGGCCCTTTGGCTCGGCGCGACGAGGCCGGCACGGGTTCGTCGAAATCCGTACTCTCGCTGGCAACCAGCCACACGATATCCTGGACCGAAACCAGGCCCATGTCGCCCGCCAGCGAAGGCTCGCCGCGACCAAAGCTGCGCACATCGGTACGCGCCAGACCCGGAACCATGCCGCAGACCAGGGCATCCTCGCGGTTGATGATCTTGATGCGGGCTTGCTCGAAAAGACGCGCCTTGGCTGCCGCATAGGCATCCATGCCGCCATGCCAGTCCAGGTGGTCCTGGGTCACGTTGAGGACCACGGCGGCATCGGCCTGCAGGCTGCGCGTAGTTTCCAGCTGGAAACTGGACAGTTCCAGCACCCAGGCCTGCGGCAGCGCATCCTCGTCGAGCGCCTGCGCCAGCGCGCCCAGCGCGGCGGGGCTGATATTGCCGGCGGCACGGGCACTCACGTCCGCCGCGTCCAGCAGATGACGCGTCAGGGACGTTACCGTTGTCTTGCCATTGGTGCCGGTCACAGCCAGCAGGCTGGGCGCATAGCCGCGCTCTTCGCGCAGCGCCGCCAGGGCACGGGCGAACAGTTCGATCTCGCCCACGATTTCCACACCGCGCACGCCAGCCTCGGCCAGCAGGCCGCTGACGGGCGCCTGGCCCGGCGCCAGCCCGGGGCTCAGCACCAGTTGCTGCACGCCATCGAGCAAAGAGGCAGGCAGCCCCTGGCCCAGGCAATACTCCACCGCCGCGCCATCCAGCGCGGCGCGCAAGGCCTCCAGGCCCGGCGGCGCTTCCCGCGTATCGGCAATGCGCAACCGCTGGCCCTGACGGGCCAGCCAGCGCGCTGCCGCCGCACCCGTCTCACCCAGTCCGAGGACCAGGGTGCGGGCGTCTGCCGAAGAGGAAGCTTGCAGGGTATTCATCGCAGTTTCAGGGTAGAGAGTCCAACCAGGACCAGCATGATGGTGATGATCCAGAAACGCACGACAACCTGCGTTTCCTTCCAGCCACCGACTTCAAAATGGTGATGCAGCGGGGCCATGCGCAACAGGCGCCGCCCCTGGCCGTACTTGCGCTTGGTGTACTTGAACCAGCCCACCTGCAACACGACCGACAGGGTTTCGACGACGAAGACGCCGCCCATGATGAACAGCACGATTTCCTGGCGCACCACCACGGCGATTGCGCCCAGCATCCCGCCCAGCGCCAGCGCGCCGACGTCGCCCATGAAAACCTGGGCCGGATAGGTGTTGAACCACAGGAATGCCAGGCCCGCCCCGGCCAGCGCGGCACACAGCACCATCAGCTCGCCGGCACCCGGGATATACGGGAACAGCAGATATTTGGAATAGTCGACGCGGCCCACCACATAGGCGAACACGCCCAGCGCCGCTCCGACCATCACGGTCGGCATGATGGCCAGGCCATCCAGGCCGTCCGTGAGATTCACTGCATTGCTGGTACCGACGATGACCAGCCAGGTCAGGATGACGAAGCCGAACACGCCCAGCGGATAGCTGACGCTCTTGAAGAACGGCACGATCAGGTCGGCCTGGTCGGGCAGCGCCATCGTGAAGCCGCTCATGACCCAGGCCTTGAACAGCGGCCAGATTTCCATATTCGCCGGCACGGACACGGCGAATGCGAGATACACCGCCGCCACGCCGCCGATCAGCGCCTGCCAGAAAAACTTCTGGCGCGCCGGCATGCCTTCGGGATCACGGTGCACCACCTTGCGATAATCGTCCGCCCAACCGATCCAGCCATAACCGAAGGTAACCAGCAGCACGACCCAGACAAAACGGTTGGCCCAGTCGGCCCAAAGCAGCGTGCTCACGCCGATGCCGATGAGGATCAGCACGCCGCCCATGGTGGGCGTACCGGTCTTGACCAGGTGAGTTTGGGGGCCGTAGCTGCGCACGGCCTGCCCGATCTTCATCGCGGTCAGCTTGCGGATGACCGCCGGCCCCGCGAGCAGGCCGATGAACAATGCCGTAGCGGCGGCCAGCACCGCGCGCAGCGTGATGTATTCAAACACGCCGAACGCGCGGAAGTGATGGTCGGAAAGCCAGCGCGCCAGTTCAAGCAGCATGATGCCCGGCCTCCCCGTTATCCCATTCGGCGACGCAAGCCGCCACGATTTTTTCCATGTGCATGAAACGCGATCCCTTCACCAGCACCACGGCAGGCTGTGCGGCACGCACTGCCGTCATCGCCGCCTCCGTGGCATCCACCCAGACTGCACCAGCGCCGAAGGCTGTGACAGCCCGGCGCGACAACTCTCCCATGGCAACCAGTACGTCCACACCCCGGCCGGCGGCATACGCCCCCACTTCCTCGTGCATGGCCTGGCCCTGATCGCCCACTTCACCCATGTCTCCCAGCACCAGCACCCTGGGGCCTGGCACGCTGGCCAGCACGTCGATGGCGGCACGTACCGAATCGGCGTTGGCGTTATAGCTGTCGTCGATCAGCCAGACACCGGCAGCCAGGCGGCGCGCCTGCATGCGGCCTGCCACCGGAGAAAACGCATGCAGGGCCTGCACGGCGGTATCCACCGGCACGCCGACCGCCAGCGTGCAGGCCAGCGCTGCCAGAGCGTTACGCAGGTTGTGCAGGCCGGGAACGGCGGTGGCCAGCGCCAACGCCGCGCCCTCCGGCAGGCGCACCGTGGCTTCGACGCCAGCCGGCGTGAGCTGCGGCGCGCAGGCAAGGATTTCCGCCGCGCCGGACAAGGCAAAGCGCAGCTTGCGGCGTGCGCCCGACAGGCGCTCCCAGACGGCGGCATGCGCATCGTCGGCCGGATAAACGGCAATGCCGTTCTGCGGCAGGGCTGCCAGCACGGCGCCATTTTCTTCCGCCACGGCCGCGACCGACTTCATGAATTCCTGGTGTTCGCGTTGCGCGTTGTTGACCAGCGCCACGGTCGGCTGTGCCATGGCCGCCAGCACGGCGATTTCGCCAGGATGGTTCATACCCAGCTCGACGACGGCGGCACGGTGGCCGGCACGCAGGCGCAGCAGCGTCATGGGCACGCCCAGCTCGTTATTCAGGTTGCCACGCGTGGCCAGCCGGGCCGGTTCGCCCACCCAGGCCGCCAGGACGGCAGCAATCATTTCCTTGGTGGTGGTCTTGCCATTGCTGCCGGTCACGGCAATCACGGGCAGGTCAAAGCGGCGCCGCCAGGCCGTGGCCAGGCGGGCCAGCGCAGCGCGGCCATCCCCCAGCACGAACTGCGGCAGCGCGACGTCCGCCACCGGATGCGCCACCAGCGCAGCGGCGGCGCCCGCCGCCTCGGCCTGCGCCACGAAAGCGTGACCATCGGCACGTTCGCCAGCCAGCGCCACGAAAACTTCACCGGCCGCCAGCTTGCGGGCATCTATCGCCGCATCGCGGCCTGTTCCCCACCACAACGCCAGCCGCGCCCATTCCCTGTCATCGAAGACATGGCGCAGGCCCTGGATTTCCTGGTAGGTTTCATGGCCCTTGCCTGCCAGCAGCAGGACATCCGCCGGCGCGCTGCTCCAAATGGCATGCAGAATGGCTTCGGCGCGATCCGCCAGCACTTCCACCTGGCGATCTGCCGGCACACCGGCCAGGATCTGCTCGATGATGGCCTCAGGCGATTCGCTGCGCGGGTTGTCGCTGGTCACGATGACCCGATCTGCCGCCAGCGCGGCCTGCGCCATCAACGGCCGCTTGCCGGGATCGCGATCGCCGCCGCAGCCGAACAGGCACAGCAGGCGGCCGCCACGGCGTTGCGCCAAGGGCGCCAGCGCCTGCACCGTACGCGCCAGCGCATCCGGCGTGTGGGCGTAATCAACAACCACCAGGGGTTGCTGGTCCGCAGCCAGTCCGGGCGCCTGTACCCGCTCCAGGCGGCCGGGCACCGGCGCCAGGCGTTCCAGCTGTGCGGCGCTGGCGGCCAGGTCCAGCCCCAGCGCACGCAGCACGCCCGCCACCAGCAGCATGTTCTCTATATTGTGTTCACCCAGCAACTGGCTGGCGACAGCTGCCTGCGCCGACGCCTGGCCGGCACGGCGCTCTTCCAGCGCGAACGCCAGGCCGTCACCGGACGGCTGCGCCGCAGACATGGCCGCTGCCAGCCTGGCTGGGCGGTCGGCGTCTGCGGCATGGCCAGCGAGCGCGTAAGTCCAGACGTCCAGCCCGGCAGGCAGGCGGCCGCAGGCCGCCCGGCCAGCCGCATCATCCAGATTGATGACCGCAGCCTGCAGGCCCGGAAAACGGAACAGGGCTTCCTTGGCCGCCGCGTAGGCGTCCATGGAACCGTGATAATCCAGGTGATCGCGGCTCAAGTTGGTCCAGCCGGCGACACGCACCTGCACCTGGCTCATCCGGCCCTGCTCGATGCCGATGGAAGAGGCTTCCATGGCCACCGCCTGGGCACCGGCCGCACGTTGCGCGGCCAGCGTGCGGTGCACGCTGACGACGTCAGGCGTGGTCAGGCTGCCGGCTTCGCTGCTGCCATCCGGCCAGCGTATGCCCAGCGTGCCGAGCACACCGCAGGGCATGCCAGCGCCATTGAGCGCATCGGCGATCCAGTAGGCGCAGGACGTCTTGCCATTGGTGCCTGTCACGGCCACCACGGCCAGCGCTTGCGAGGGCCGGCCATACCATTCGTGCGCCAGCTCGCCCAACAGGCCTTTCAGGCCAGGCACGCAGGCCAGCCGGGACACGTCCAGACCGGCCACGGGCTGCCAGGGCTCGCCCGCATGGCGTGTCGCCGTGTCGGCCAGCACCAGGGCGCCCGCCGCCAATGCGGCGGCAATATGGTCACGGCCGTCGCCGCGCACACCCGGCACGGCCAGGAAGACATCGCCTCGGCGCAAGCGCCGGGAATCCAGGTGCAGATCCGCCTGGGCCGCGACCTTGGCCCGCAGCCAGCCAAGAATGTTGTCGATACCCTGCAAGCTCATGACATTCGCCTGGCTCATCGCGCGCCTCCTGCTGCTGCCACCGGTCCGTCCACAGGGGCATCCGGCCGCACGCCCAGCAGACGCAGGCAATGGCCCATGATGGTGGAAAACACCGGTGCGGCCACGCGGCCGCCGTAATAAGCGCCAGCGCCGGGCTCGTCGATACTGACGGCCACGACCAGGCGCGGATCGGAAGCCGGCGCGAAACCGACGAAGGAACTGCGGAAATGCTTGGTGCTGTACTTGCCGTCGACGATTTTGCGGGCGGTGCCGCTCTTGCCTGCCACGCGGTAGCCGTCGACCCGCGCCCGCCGGGCGCCGTCTTCGCCTGCAGCAGCTTCCAGCATGCTGCGCACGCTGCGGGCCGTTTCAGGCGTATAAATCTGCGTACCGGTGACGGCTTCGTCGCGTTGCAGCAGCGACAGCGGCACGACGTCACCATCGCGCGCAAACACCGCGAACGCTCGGGCTACCTGCATCAGCGACACCGACAGGCCATAGCCGTAGGACATGGTGGCCTTCTCGATCAGGCGCCAGCGCTCCCAGGGGCGCAGACTGCCTGCCGCCACGCCGGGGAAGCCGATCTTGGGCGCCTGGCCAAAGCCCAGTTCCGTGAACTTGCTCCACATTTCCTGGGCCGACAGTTTCTCCGAGATCAGCGTCATGCCGATGTTGCTGGAGCGGCGCAGAATATCGGCCGGCGTGATGACGCCGTTGCGGCTCACGTCGCTGATGGTGCGCCCCTGGTAGACCAGGCGGCCATTGCCGGTATCGAAGGTGCTATTGGTGCTGATACGCTTGAGGTCCAGCGCCAACGCCACGGTGAACGGCTTCATGATGGAGCCGGGCTCGAAGGTATCGGTCACGGCCCGGTTGCGCAGCATGTCGCCGCGCAGCCCGGTCCGGTCGTTGGGGTCGTAGGATGGCAGGTTCACCAGCGCCAGCACTTCGCCGGTGCGCACGTCCAGCACGACGGCGGCCGCGCCCTTGGCCTTGTTTTCTTCCATGGCATCCTGCAGCGCCTTGTAAACGGCGAATTGCAGGCGCATGTCGATGGACAGGCGAATATCCTGGCCATCAATCGGCGGGTGGATGTCGCGTACGTCTTCGATGACGCGCCCCAGGCGGTCACGGATGACGCGCCGGCTACCGTCCTTGCCGGACAGCATGGATTCGAACGCCAGCTCGACGCCTTCCTGCCCTCGGCCGTCCAGATTGGTGAAGCCCACCAGATGGGCCGCCACGTCGCGCTCCGGATAGTAGCGACGCATTTCCGGCTGCAGGGACACGCCAGGCACCTTCAGCGCCTGGACCTGTTCGGCCACATCCATGGGCACCTGGCGCTTCAGGTAAACGAAATTGCGGCTGGTATCGCTCAGGCGCGCACGGATGTCCGTGGCATTCATTTCCAGCAGGCTGGCCAGTTGCGCCAGGCTCTCGGGCGACGCCCCGGCCGCGTCCTCTGGAATGGCCCAGATGGCGCGCGCCGGTACGCTGGACGCCAGCACCTCGCCATGCCGGTCCGTCACTTTGCCGCGCACCGCAGGCAGCGTCAGCGTGCGCTCGTAGCGGCGCTCGCCCTGCTGCTGCAGGAATTCGGTCGACAGGCCCTGCAGGAACAGGGCCCGCCCGGCCAGAACGGCGAAGCCCAGAAACAGGAGGATAAAAACGAGCCGAGCCCGCCACAGGGGCAGGCTGCTCTTGAGTACCGGATTATTGAAAAAGGGAGCGCGCCGCATCATGAGCCCCCTGGTTGCGCTGCAGCGGGGGCATTGAAATACAACGCCCGCTGGGGGTCCACCGGTACCATCTGCAGTTCGTTGACTGCAACATCATCCACCCTGGCATTGCGCGCCAGCCCGGCACGCTCCAGTTGCAAACGGCGCCACTCCAGGTCCAGATCGTTGGCCTGGGCGCGTGCGCGTTCCAGTTCGATGAACGCCCGCCGCCCCTGGTACTGGCTGGTCACCAGGGAAGCGGCCGAGAGCATGAGCAACAAGCCCAGGACGAACAGGACGCGAGTCATCGCCGCTTACCTCGCCCACGGGCAGCCGCCGGCCGGCCCGCCAGGGGAGTCGGCTGCACCGGCGCCGCCTCGGCGCGCCAGGGTGCATCGGTGCGCTCGGCCACGCGCAACACGGCGGAACGCGCGCGTGCATTGCCCGCGACTTCCGCATCGTCGGGCTTGATGCGGCCGACCGCCCGCATCACGGGACGCGGCAACTCGCTCTCGCGCAAAGGCAAGCGCGCCAGCGCCGGATCCAATTGTCCGGCGGCGGCGATACTCTGCTTGACCATGCGGTCTTCGAGCGAGTGAAAACTGATCACAGCCAGCCTCCCACCGGTTGCCAACAGGCCTACAACTGCCTGGAGGGTGTGCGCGAGCTCTTCGAGCTCCCGATTGATGTGAATCCGTACAGCTTGAAAGGTACGGGTGGCCGGATGCTGGCCTTTTTCACGGGTGCGGACGACGCCGGCGACAAGCTCGGCGAGCTCGCGTGTGCTGAGTATCGGCCGTACTTCGCGGCGCGCTGCAACCGCTTTTGCAATCTGAAAAGCAAACCGTTCTTCGCCATAGCCTGCTATGACCTCCCGCATCTCATCCACGCTGGCCTCGGCCAGCCACTGCGCGGCGGTCAGGCCGCGCGACGTGTCCATCCTCATGTCCAGCGGGCCATCCCGCATGAACGAAAAACCGCGCTCGGCGTCGTCGATCTGCGGCGAGGAAACCCCCAGATCAAGCATGACGCCGTCCACCTGGGCGATGCCCAGCCCTGCCAACGCATCCGGCATGGTGGCGAAACCGTCGTGCACCACCGTGACGCGCGGGTCGGCCGCAGCCAGTTCACGCGCAACGGCAATGGCCTGGGGGTCCTTGTCGAACACCACCAGGCGCGCATCGCCATCCAGCCGCGACAACAATTCACGGCTATGCCCGCCCCGGCCGAAAGTGCCATCGACAAACACACCGCTGCGGCGTGGCTGGCCCGCGCCATCCACTGGCAACAGCGCCTCCACCGTCGGCGTCAGCAAGACGGACCGATGTTCGAACTCCATACCGCCCCGTCAGAAAGAAAACTGGTTCAAAACGTCCGCCATGCCCTGCTGCAGATCCTGCGCCTCCTTGGCGGCCAGCAACTGCGTATCCCACAACTCGAAATGGGTACCCAGACCCATCAGCATGACCTCTTTGACCAGTCCGGCCGCTTGCCGCAACTCCGGCGCCACCAGCACTCGGCCCGCGCTGTCGAGCTCGACATCCTGGGCGTTGCCCAGCAGCAAGCGTTGCAGCGCCCTGGCATTCATGGGGAAACGCACGATCTGTTCGCGCTTCTTTTCCCACTCCGGGCGGGGGTAGACCAGCAAGCAGCCATCAGGGTGGCGCGTCAGGGTCAAACGCCCGTCCGCCTGGGACATCAGGGCGTCACGATGCCGGGCCGGAATTGTCATCCGTCCCTTGGCATCCAGCGTGAGCGCGCTGCTTCCCTGAAACACCCCTTTTCCCCCACCAATAAACACAAAAACCTACTTTCCCCCACTTTAAGAGATCGATATAAGGCGGTCAAGTCGGAATCCCGGTTTTTTTCAATCACAACAAGGACTTAGGATTGACATATTTTCTTACATAGAAAAATATGCTTCAAAATCAGAAAGTTAACCGGTGATATAAAAGCCAGGTGTGAACATCGGGAGGAAATGGAGGGCGCCGGGCATCTGTAAGACAATGCAAATGCCGCCAGACATTAAGAAAATGTGTCACGCCCACACTTGTTACAGGAGCAGTCGGTTTGCTGGGATGAAATGGTGATTTTGCGTGGCGGGCGCAGGAGAATTCCCACCCTGCCCTGGCTGCGATCCGGGCCGCCCCACCGGCAACATGGCTGGTGCCGATGGCGGCCAGGCGCGGTCGGACGCGCCATGGCCGCTGGGGCCATGGCGCGGAATCACTGGAAATCGGTGCAGGATGAACGATAGGCCGGATTCTGTAGACCAGCTTGCGCTGGCCGGCAATCATTCCTCTGGACCGCGCGTTGCCGCGCGGTTCTAGCCGCCTACCCGCATGCTCGGGCGAGCCGCCCTGCGTGGCCGAAACCACACGCATGCCTATTTGACGTTGCTCCGGATAGAGGTTGCCGCGTTTCACCCTGATGCGCCGCGATCTGTTGCCAGACCGCAGGGTACGGAGTGGCCGTACCCGTGCATGCCAGGCATGCCCCCGCATCAGACTCGTCTCTGTGGCCCTAGTCCTCGGCTTGCGCCGGACGGCCGTTAGCCGCTATCCCGCCCTATGGAGTCCGGACCTTCCTCGACACATTGCTGTGCCGCGATTGCCTGTCCATCCTGCGGCGGCGATTGTAGCGCGATACGGGCTACCCGCCGCAGATGAATCAGGTATTACTTATTTGACGCCCAGGAACGGCAGGGCCGAACCCGGCACCTGGGTGGAGGGCAAGGCGCCATCCCACTTTTCCACGGCAATCAGGTTGACCAGGTTGGAATTGCTGGCCAGCGCCTGGCTGCGGGCCAGGATGGCGGCTGCCTCGGCCTCGCCGCGCATGCGGATGCCGTCGGCCTCGGCCTGGAAGCGCTCACGCTGGGCGTCAGCATCGGCGCGCGCCTGCACTACCTGGATATCCGCCTTGATTTCCGCCGTCTGCTTCTGCTGGCGCGTGGTTTCAATCTGCACCTGGGCCAGCATGCGCTGCTCGATGGACTGCTCATAAGCCTTGGAGAAACCGACTTCCTCGACCTGGACGCCTACGATTTGCACCGGCGCATCACGCATCGCGGCCGACACCGCCTGCACGGTTTCCACCCCCAGCTTTTCACGTTCCTGGATGGCGCGCACGGCGGTGAACCGGCCGAACACGTTCTTCACCGCGTCCGGCGTGCGGCGCTCGATCACCCGCACCTGCAGGTTTTCCAGCGTGCCATATTCGCTATAGAGATCGGCCACACGGTCCACCGGCACCCGGTAAGTCACCGATACCTTCATGTTGGCGGGCTGCTGGTCGAACGAATACGCCTCCAGCGGCATGGTCACGTTATGGTCCCGCACCGAAACAAAGCGCACGGAATCCAGCACCGGGGTCTTGAAGCCCAGGCCGGGCTCGGCCACGCTGGACAGTTTGCCGTTGCGCAGCACGACGGCCCGTTCGCCCTGGTCGACCTGGAAGAAGGCGCCAAAAGCGACAAGAATGATAACGACGAACAGCACCAGGAACAGTACCCCGAAGCGGGCGGTGCTCTTGAGCGGCGCCGAAGGTTTGCTGGTCATGCCTGAAACTCCATGATAGTTGGGCGGAACGGTGCCGGCGGCATCAGCCGTGCCGGACCTGGCGGGTTTTGAAGATGAGCCGGAATGCAGGGAAGGCAGCGGGCGTGCCGGCGCGGACGCCGGCTTCGCAGCCGCGTCCGGCGGCGCGGGCTTCAGCGATTTTTCGACAGCCAGGCCCGGATGCCCAGCGCCAGCAGGTAGGCCACCACGGCGGCGCCTATTGCCATCAGGATGTATCGCATGCTGTTTTCCCTTGCGTCTGAAACTCATAAGATTTGGCCTGGGCCGCAGGCCGGATAAAGCTGCGCCAACGATCGTGCCAGCGCCAAAAGACCGCACAATGCGCGGCGGGGCCCAAGGATACAACAACACCCATGTTACCAATTCCTACCATGCGCAAGCAGCCCGCAGCCGTGCGGCAATTCGCAGCCTTGCAGCAAGGATTCGCCCCCAACGCCCTTTGCCTGCGACAATAGCTGCCATTCCCGGCGCGGCAGCGCGCCCTGCCATTGAATTCCTGATCGTGTTTCCATGTCCGCTCCCCTGATTTCCCTGTCCCAAGTACACCTGGCCTTTGGTCACCACCCTTTGCTGGACCATGCCGACCTTTCCATCCAGGAAGGCGAGCGCATCGGCCTGATCGGCCGCAACGGCGCCGGCAAATCGTCGCTGCTGAAACTGCTGTCCGGCGTCATCCATGCGGATGACGGCGAACGGCGAGTCCGTTCGGGGCTGCGCATCCGCACCGTGGAGCAGGAACCCGAGATCGACGAAAGCGGCAACATCCATGAAGCCGTCGCCGGCCCGCTGGACCTGGACGCGGAAGACTGGAGCAAACCGGCACGCGTCGATGCGCTGCTAGAGAAGCTGGGGCTTGATGGCAATGCCGCAGCCACGGGCCTGTCCGGCGGTACGCGCAAACGCATCGCGCTGGCGCGCGCCCTGGCTGACGAACCAGACCTGCTGCTGCTCGACGAGCCGACCAACCACCTGGACTTCGACGGCATCAACTGGCTGGAAGAAGCGCTGCGCCAGGCCACCTGCGCCGTGGTCATCATTACCCACGACCGCCGCTTCCTGGACGCCGTCGCCACCCGTATCGTCGAGCTGGACCGCGGCCAGTTGCTGGGTTTTCCCGGCAACTTTTCACAGTGGCAGCAACACAAGGCGCAATGGCTGGAATCCCAGCGCCTGGAAGAAGCCCGCTTCGACAAGCTGCTGGCGCAGGAAGAAGTCTGGATCCGCAAGGGCGTGGAAGCCCGCCGTACCCGCAACGAAGGCCGCGTGCGCCGCCTGGAGCAACTGCGCGTGGAGCGCGCCCAACGCCGCGACCTGCAGGGCAAGGTCAACCTGCAACTGGACCAGGGTGAACGTTCCGGCAAGCTGGTGGCGGAGCTGGAAAGCGTCAGCAAGACTTTCGGCGACCGCACCGTGATCCGCGATTACTCCACTGCCATCATGCGCGGCGACCGCATCGGCATCATCGGGCCCAATGGCGCGGGCAAAACCACGCTGCTGAAAATCATGCTGGGCGAACTCGCCCCGGACAGCGGCACCGTGCGCCTGGGCAGCAAGCTGCAGGTGGCCTATTTCGACCAGATGCGCGCCCAGCTGGATGAAAACGCCACGCTGGCCGATGTCATCAGTCCGGGCAGTGAATGGGTGGAAATCGGCAACGAGCGCAAGCACATCATGAGCTACCTGGGGGACTTCCTGTTTGCCCCCGCGCGCGCCGGCTCGCCCGTTTCCAGCCTGTCCGGCGGCGAACGTGCCCGCCTGCTGCTGGCGCGGCTATTCGCCCGTCCTGCCAATATCCTGGTACTGGACGAACCCACCAACGACCTGGACGTCGAAACGCTGGAACTGCTGGAAAGCCTGCTGCAGGAATACAGCGGCACAGTACTGCTGGTCAGCCACGACCGCGCATTCCTGGATAACGTTGTCACCCAGACCATCGCCAGCGAAGGCAATGGCGTCTGGCGGGATTACGTCGGCGGCTACGAAGACTGGCTGGCCCAGCGGCCCGCCCCCGCCACGACAGGCGCCGCCCGCCCGGCCCCCGCCCGCGAAGAAGCGCCTGCGCGCAAAAAAACCGCTGCCAAGCCGCAAGGCGTCAAAGCCCTCAGCAGCTGGGAGCAACGGGAACTGGATGCGCTGCCGGGCCAGATCAGCGAACTGGAAAACGAGCAGGAATCCCTGACGGAACAACTGGCCGACGGCAGCCTGTACCGCGACCAGCCCTCCGAAGTCGTGCGCATCCAGGCACGACTGGAAGAAATCGAAACCACCATCCTGGAAAAAATGGAGCGCTGGGAACAATTGGAACTGCGCAGCCAGGGCTGAGCCGCCGCAGGGCTGCCCTCGCGCAGCCCTTCCCCCATTGTTGGGCCGCTGCCAGCCTTTCAATTGACCACGTGCCTAAGCGCAAGCCCCGGACTTCAGGCCGGGGTCGAGCGAGGCAATATCCATACGGCGCCGCAGGCGCCCCTATATCGTGGCGGAGAAGTTTCGGCCTTTAGGCCGAAGTTCTTCACGCCGAGACCGATGCCGCCCTTCAGGCCTGGCAACGCCTGATTCCCTTGGCGGCAAATGGCGGCTTACTACGGTATGCGACATACGACCTGCGGCATAGGCCAAACCTGGCCGCAATAAAACATGCCAGGCCGAATGAACCTGGCATTTTTCACATATCAATCCTGCTGCACCGCCCAGCCCAGCGACTCGCCACCCGCGAGCGGCACAATTTCCAGCCCGCCACGCTCCAGACGCTCCGGAATGGGCGTTTCCCGGCGCAACAGCGTCAGGGTACCGGTATTGCGCGGCAAACCGTAAAAGTCCGCGCCATTGAAACTGGCGAAGGCTTCCAGCTTGTCCAGGCGGCCCATGGCATCGAATGCCGTCGCGTACAGGGCCATGGCATGCAATGCGGTATAGCAACCAGCGCAGCCACAGGCATGCTCTTTGAGGCCGCGGATATGCGGAGCGCTGTCCGTTCCCAGGAAGAAGCGCGGATTGCCGCTGGTCGCGGCCTCCACCAGCGCCAGGCGATGGGTTTCACGCTTGAGTACCGGCAGGCAGTAGAAATGCGGACGCACCCCGCCCAGGAAAATCGCGTTGCGGTTGTACAGCAGATGCTGCGGCGTGATCGTTGCGCCAATCGGGCCTTCCGCCTGCGACACATACGCCACGGCTTCTTTGGTCGTCAGGTGTTCAAACACCACCTTCAGCTCGGGAAACGCCTTGCGCAGCGGAATCATCACGCGGTCGATGAACACGGCTTCCCGGTCGAACAGGTCAATCGCCGGATCGGTCACTTCACCATGCACCAGCAGCGGCAGGCCATGGCGCTGCAAAGCTTCAAGCGCAGGCGCGCAGCGGCCCAGCAAATCCGTTACGCCGGCGTCGGAGTTGGTCGTGGCGCCCGCCGGGTACAGTTTCACCGCTTTGACGAACCCGGACTGCACCGCCCGGCCGATTTCCTCGGCAGTCGTGTTGTCGGTGAGATACAGCGTCATCAGCGGCTCGAAGCGGCCGCCCAGGCCCGCCTGCTCCAGCGCCGCCAGGATGCGTTGCCGATAGGCGCCGGCCTGCTCGGTAGCAACCACCGGCGGACGCAGGTTGGGCATGATGATGGCGCGGCCGAACTGGCTTGCGCTATCGGCCAGCACTGCGCGCAACATCTCGCCGTCGCGCACGTGCAGGTGCCAGTCGTCCGGCCTGGTGATGGTCAGGCTGTCAATACCCGAACCACTCGAATTCTTGGAAGTCACTGCAGACACAAACGCCCCCCGGCTGAAAGCATGATGATGGAAAAATCACGGCCGTGCACACCGCCCTGGCCAGTGCCGGTGCTATTGTAAGAGCTTACCGGGTACAGGCATGAACCGTTTTGTCTTTCGGGCCAAGACAAGTTATGCTGCCGCCGCTAAACCTTTTCAACCCATCAAGCAGGAGTGCCCACGATGGCAAAAGCCCCCGCCGCAGCCGAGCGCAAACCCAATGCAGCCTTCATGAAGCCGCTGACCCCCAGCCCTATCCTGGCTGCCGTCATCGGTGCGGATCCGCTGCCGCGCACGGAAGTCACCAAGAAGATCTGGGAATACATCAAGAAACACGACCTGCAAGACGCCGCCAATCGCCGCAATATCAATGCCGACGACAAGCTGCGCCCGCTGTTCGGCAAGGATCAGGTGTCGATGTTCGAACTGACCAAGCTGGTCAACGCCCACCTGAAATAATCAGGCAGCACTACCCGCCAGGGAGGCCCGGCCGGCTGAGTTGTCAGCCTGAGCTGCCTTCCCCGGCCCATGGCCCGGAATGTCCGGGAGCCAGGAAAACGGACGCCGATGCGTCCTTTTTTTCGTTCTGTGCCGACGTGTGCCCGCGTGAAGCAGGCAAACCCGCCCGGCGGTGCGACCTGCGCCGCGCCTGGAACCGGCTGCGGCAGAAGGTTCAGCGACGGTACTGCAGTCCGTCGAGCGCCAGCCCGGGCTTGCGGCCCAGCATGACATCCGCCACCACCCGGGCACTGCCGTGCGCCAGCGTCCAGCCCAGTGCCCCCTGCCCCACGTTGACAAATACGTTCGCTACCGGGGTGGCGCCCAGCACCGGCGTACCCTTGGGTGTCGCCGGACGCAGTCCGGCCCAGGGCTCGCAGGGCGCGTCCGGCGAGGCCGGCAGCCAGGGCGCTGCGGCCGCCTGCACTTCCCGGCGCAACAATGCCACGCGCGCCGGGTCCAGGCGGCTGTCCTGGCCCACGATATCCACCAGCCCGGCCACGCGCAGGCCCCGGCCCGTCAGCGGCGCATAGACCGTTTTTTTGGCCAGATCGGTAATATTCAGGGACGGCATGGCACTGGACTCCGGCAATGTCAAGCTGTAGCCCTTGAGCGGATAAACCGGCAGGTCCAGCCCGATCTGTGCCCCCAGGGGCGCGCTTTGCGCCCCGCAGGCAATGACGAAAGCATCCCCCTCCACCTCGCCTTGCGGCCCGAACACCGCATGGGCGCCCGCCCCCGGGCGGCGACGCCAACCCTCGACCCGAAAGCCATAATGGAAAGTCACGCCCGCCTGTTGCAGCAATTGCTGCAAACCGACGCAGAAAGCATGGCAATCGCCCACTTCCTCGCTGGGCGTCAGCACCCCTCCCACCATGCGCCGCCCCATGCCACAATCAGGGTGAGCCAAGGCCGGCTCGGCGTCCATGCAGGCCTGCGCATCCAGCACCTGCTGTTCACACCCCAGTGGCGCCTGCAGCGCCACCTGGCGGCGTGCTCCTTCCAGGGCCGAGGCATCGGAATAGACCACCAGCTTGCCATTGCGACGATAGGAAAACGACAGGCCTGCGCCCTGGGGAGTTTCCAGAAATGCATGCATGAGGTCACGGCTGTAGAACGCCAGGCGCAGCAGGCGCTCGGTGGTCAGCTGGCTTTGCCGCGCATTGCAGGCGGCGGCGAACTGCATCAGCCAGCGCCACTGGCGCCAATCGGCGCGCGGTCGCCAGCGCAGCGGCGAGGCCGGATTGAACAACCAGGTCACGGCTTGCCCCAGCACGCCCGGCCCGGCGAGCGGCGCCACATAGCTATAGGATAGTTGCGCGCCATTGCCATGACTGGCACCCAGGGCGGGCGCCTGGGCCTGGTCCAGCACCGTCACCTCCAGGCCTTCCTGGCGCAGATACCACGCCGTCAACAAGCCTGTAATGCCCGAGCCCAGCACCACCGCGTGGCGCAAACCGGGCTGGATTCCCGTTCCTTGATGTTCCGATGAGGCCTGCCGGCCTTGTGTACTGACTGACGCCACCTTCATTCCCCTAGCCGTGGTATTGCCTGATGCTCCGCCAGCGCGCCAACCGCCGCTGCGGCACCTGTTGCCTGACGCCTGCGCCTGCCGCTTCCGTGTCGGGAAGCGGCCTGGCGAGATCGCTGCATTTTCAAGACTATTCCCTGACAGTCTTGGCAGACCTCGAAAAAATACAGGCATGCAAAGTTTCCGTCACCGCGCCACCTGCTGTCCAACAAAATAAAAGTACCCCCCTTTGCATTTTTTCGATACCCTTGCCGCATCCCTGTGCTGCCCGCCCCTGGTCCCGGAGTCTCATGAAACATCCTACGCAGCGCCTGCTGCCTGCGACCGTCAACCTCAATACGTTTGAAGTCATTGCCCGGCGCGGCAGCATTACCGCAGCGGCACAGGATCTGGGACTGACCCAGAGCGCCGTCAGCCGCCAGCTGACCGACCTGGAAAATTTCGTTGGCGCCGCCCTGTGCCTGCGTACCCCGACCGGGCTGGCGCTGACGGAAGCCGGCGCCAGCTACCTGCGACGCATCCGCTATCTGCTGGATGAACTGGAGTCTGCGTCGATTGCCGTCGCCACCCGATCTGTGCCCGATACCGTCATCCGGATTTCCGTCCCGACGACGTTCGGCACGCTGTGGGCCATGCCCCGGCTCAGCCAATTCGCGCTCGCCCACCCGGCGATCCAACTGGATGTGGTCACCCATGTCGGGCCCATCTCGGTTCGAGATTCGGTGCTGGACGCTGCCATCGTACATTGCGAGGGCCCGGAACCCGGCTGTGTCGGCGACATGCTGGCCCCCCTGATTTCCTGGCCCATGGCTGCCCCGGCGCTATGTCCCCAGGCGCCGCTCGCCCCCGAACGAATGGCCGGGCTGCCGCTCCTGCACCTGACATCGTCGCCCAACGCCTGGCCAGCCTATCTGCGCCAACTCGGACAACGCATCGAAGTCCCCGCACCCGGCGCGCACTACAGCCTGCTGACGCTCTCCATTACCGCGACTGAAGCCGGTCTGGGCGCTGCGCTGCTGCCCGAATACGTCGCCGGGGACGCCCTGCGCGCCGGCCGGCTGGTGCGTCTGCACGATGAGCCCTTCGCGTCACCAAGGGACTATTTTTTCATTTCAACGGAAGAACGTGCGCATAGTCCGGCCATCCAGGCCTTGCGCCAATGGCTGACTGCCGCCACGACTTCCGACGCGCAGGCTTAAGCCCCGTCATCCGCCGCCGGCCTATGACGGCAAGCGGCAACCTACCGGCAAGGCGGCCCGGCGCACCTGTTTCCGGATGGCATCGGCCAAGGCCTGGGCGGCGGGTGTCGGCGCGTGCTCTTCATGAAACATCAGGCACAGCAAGCGCACCACCGTCGGTTCGCGCAGCAAGGCATAGGCAAGGCCCGGCGCCATCACACGCTTGGCGGCCAGCGCCGGCAGCACGGCAATGGCCAGCCCGCTTTGCACGATGGCAGCCTGCGAAGTCGTGCTGGACGCCTCGTAAAACGGCGCAGCCGCCTCGATGGGCAGATCTGCGCGCGACTGCAGCAGGGCCATGATGCCGGTTTCATCCACCACCCCCACCAGTTTGCGCCCAACCAGATCCTCCCAGGCCACCGTACCGGCGTCGTCTGGCCGGATATCCGCGTCGTCGCTGCGGTACAGCACGCCGAAGGTGTCTTCCAGCAAGGGTTCGCAATCCAGTCCATGCACATCGGCCCAGCGGCTGGTCAGCCCAAAATCCACATCGCCCGCCACCACCTGGCGCTGGATGCGGCCGGAGTTGTCATCACGCAGATAAAGACGGACGCCCGGATAGCGCACCGCGAATGTCGCTGCCGCTGGCGCTATCAGTTCGGTGATCGCCGAGGGTGCGGCCGCGACGCCGACCCGTCCGCGTTCCAGCGCGCCATAGCGCACCACATCCTCGATGGCACCATCGAAATCGGCCAGCAGGCGCGTCACGCGCGGCAGAAACTCCTGCCCGACCTGAGTCAGCGCCACGCGCCGGCTGGTGCGCGAGAACAATTGGGTTCCCAGCGCCGATTCCAGCTGCCGGATCAGGCCGGTCACCGAGGACTGGGTCTGGAACAGGCGATGCGCCGCATGCGTGAAACTCGCCTCCTGGGCGACGGCGACAAAAGCATTGAGGTGCTTCAGCGTGATGTGCTTGGGCAGTCGATTCATAACAAATCCTGATCAATGCATTAACTAAAAGGATTTTTCAGATGGATGCTGGCTTTGGATAATAAAGCCAGCCCATTCCGTTCAGGAAGGGCGTCAGGAGGAAGACATGCAGAACAACACCCGGGAATTCGATCTGAAGATCACGGACGGCTGGCTTATCGACGGCACCGGCGCCGAACGCCGCCGTGCCGACATCGGTATTCTGGACGGCCGCGTCGCCGCCCTCGGCGATCTGGGCCAGGCGCCAGCCCGCCAGACGCTCAGCGCTGGCGGCCATATCGTCGCGCCCGGCTTCATCGACACTCATGGCCACGATGATCTCATGTTCGTGGAAAAGCCGCAGCTGGACTGGAAAACCAGCCAAGGCATCACAACCGTGGTCGTCGGCAACTGTGGCGTCAGCGCCTCGCCCGCCCCCATGCCGGGCAACACCGCCGCCGCACTGGCGCTGCTGGGTGAATCCCCGCTGTTCCCGGACATGCATACCTACCTGCAGGCCCTGCGCGGCCTGCACCCAATGATCAACGTAGCCGCGCTGGTAGGCCACGCCAACCTGCGCCTGGCCGTCATGCAGGACCCGATGGCCACGCCGACCGAGGCGGAACAACAGGCCATGGAGACCCTGCTGCGCGAATCGCTGCAGGCCGGCGCCGTCGGTTTCAGCACCGGCCTGGCCTATGAACCGGGCAGCGTCTCGAAACTGGAAGAACTCGACGGCCTGGCGCACATTGCAGCCGCCGCCGGCTCGCTGCACACCAGCCACATCCGCAACGAAGGCGATGACGTCGAGGCCGCCGTTGACGAAGTACTGGGCATCAGCCGCCGCACCGGCTGCGCCACGCTGGTATCGCACCACAAATGCATGCTCAAGGCCAACTGGGGCCGCAGCCAATACACCCTGGCCAACATCGACCTGGCCCGCACGCAGGGGCTGGATGTTGCGCTCGACATCTACCCCTATCCGGGCAGCTCCACCATCCTGATCCCGGAACGCGCCGACCTGATCGACGATATCCGCATCACCTGGTCCACGCCGCACCCTGAATGCAGCGGCAAGTACCTGTCGGACATCGCCTGGGAATGGGGCTGTGACCGCGAAACCGCCGCCCGCCGCCTGCTGCCTGCCGGCGCCATCTATTTCGCCATGGACGAAGACGAGGTGCAGCGCATCTTCCGCCACCCCTGCTGCATGGTGGGCTCCGACGGCCTGCCCAGTGACGAACGTCCGCACCCGCGCCTGTGGGGCAGCTTCACACGCATCCTCGGCCGCTACGTGCGCGAATGCCAGCTGATGCCGCTGGAACAGGCCGTGGCACGCATGACGGCGCTGCCCGCATCCGTTTTCGGCCTGCGCGACCGTGGCACGCTGCGCGAAGGTGCCTGGGCCGACATCGTGATCTTCGATCCCGAAACCGTCGAGGACCGCGCGACCTGGGAAAATCCGACCCAACCTTCCGTCGGCGTGGACGCGGTACTGGTGAACGGGACTCAGGTATTTCCCAAACTTGAAGGCGTGCAACGCCCCGGGCAAGTCCTTCAGCGAGAATTTCCAGCCATGTCCGGCAATGCCGGCGAGGCCTGAAACACCCCGGATGAGCGCAAGCCCGCACCGGCATACAACAACAGCGGCCAACCACCAACCAGGACAGCATGGCCGCAACAGCGGGTCCGACACTTTCCGATCACAGCGGACTCAAAGGTAATAGGAAGGAGACATCATGACGCTCACGCAAAAAATGCCCCAGGGCAAGCGCAACGCCGCCATCGCGGTGTTCCTGGTCGGCCTCGCCATTGCGCTCTACACCCATTTCGTCATCCCCGGCGAGACTTCGCTGTGGGGCCTGACGCCCGTCGTGGTCTTTGCGGTCATCGCCCTGCTGGGCGTGGACATCGTGCTCTCGACGATCGCCGCCATCGTACTCGGTGCCATCATGACCGGCACCACGCCCATCGCCATGGGCAAGCTGCTGGCTGACTCGCTGGGTTCCTTCATTGCGGTGGTCGGCCTGATCATCGTGCTGGGCGCCGGCGTCGGCGAAGTCGCAGCCCGTACCGGCGCGGCCGAGCAGCTGGTGCGTGCCATCGTGAAGCGCATCGGCCTGTCCAACCAGCGGCGCGTACGCCTGGGCATCATGATCACCTCGACGCTGATCTGTGGCGCCCTGGGCACGCTGGCAGGCGGCAACGCCATCATCGCCGCCGTGGTCATCCCCATCGCCGCTGCGGTCCGCCTGTCTCCGCCCGCCGTGGCCGCCCTGTTCCAGACCGCCGGCTCCGCCGGACTGGTGCTCGGTCCCTTCACGCCCAATGTCGTGACCGTCACCGGCCTGACGGGCCTGACCTATGTCGAGTACCTGACGGTGGCCGGCATTCCCATGGCCATCGCCACGCTGCTCACCGGCTGGTTCATGTCCGGCCGTATCCAGAAGATCACCGAACCGCACTTCCAGTACGAAGAAGCCGCGCTCGGCCAGGCTGCGCTGAACCTCTCGCGCCCGGCCGCCCCCAGCGCCGTACGCGCTGCCTGGGCCTTCTGCCTGACCATCATCCTGTTGGCCATTGTCGGCATCAGCGCCAAGGCCGGCTTTGCCTTCGCGATCATCGTGATGGTTTCGCTGGGCGCCACCACCGGCCTGGCCGGCGGCATGCAACCGCGTGAAATCCTCCAGGCCATGTATGCCGGCTCGGGCAAGCTGATCTGGATATTCTTCCTGTTCTGGCTGTTCAACCCGGTGCTGGTGCTGGTCGACAAGCTCAATGCCTACCACGCCCTGCTGGACGTCGTGCAACCCTACCTGGTCGGTGTCAGCGGCGCCGTGCTGTGCATCATCATCGTGGCCTTCAACGTCGTGGGACACATTCCCGGCGCCGCCGTCGCGCAGATGACATTCACCGCCAAGATATTCGGGCCGGTACTGGCCGCCGCCGGCGTCGGCCCTGCCGCCACCACGGCAGTGATCCTCGGCAGCTCGCAGATCGACTGGTTCGGTCCCTTCCCGTCGTCGGACATGTTCGGGCAGATGGGACTGGCACGCTCGACCCAGCTGAAGTACATGCTCTATAACGGCTGGGCAGTCATGGGCGTGAACCTGCTGATGTTCTGCGGTCTGTTCTTCATCCTGGTCTAACGCAAAAGAGGCAACGGCATGTTCGAATTGGGTCATCCACCCGCCGATATGGCCGGCCTGCGCAGCAGGCTGGCCCAAGGCCTGGCTCCCATCCTGGCCGGCACCCAGGCACGCGTCACCATGGCCGTGCATGCCCTGGACGGCACGCCGCTGTTCGAGCGCGAGGCCGGGACGGCCATGCCGTCGGCCAGCCTGATCAAGATACCCATCCTGATGCTGCTGCTCGAGCAGGTGGCAGCCGGCCGCTGGCCGCTGGACCACATGCTGTCGCTGGAGCACACCGAGCGCGTGGGCGGCACGGGCATACTCAACCAATTGCCCAGCGTGCGCAGCCTGCAACTGGAAGAGCTGGGCCGCCTAATGATCGTGCTGAGCGACAACGTCGCCACCAACGCGCTGATCGACTGGCTCGGCCTGGACTCCGTCACGCAATGGTGCCAGCGTGCCGGATTGCCGCAAACCCGTCTGGAACGCCGCATGATGGACGCCCAGGCGCGCGCTGCTGGCCGCGACAACTGGACCAGCGCCGCCGATGCCTGTGCCGCACTGCTCTGGCTGCTGCGCAGCAGCAGCCTGCCCGCGCCGCTGCGTCAGCTCGGCCTGCAAATGCTGGCCGACCAGCGTGAGCAATCGCACTTCGGCGCCGCGCTGCCTGCGCACGCCAAGCTGGCCAACAAAACCGGCCAGCTGCACGGGCTGCGCCACGATGCCGGCATCCTGTCGGCTGGCGGCCAGAGTGTCGTTCTGGCTGTGCTGGCCGATGGTTTCACCGACCCGCGTACCAGCATGACCCTGTATGGCGGCGATGGCGCCGCCCTGCTGGCGCAACTCGCCCGGGCCGTCGCCCTGGCCCTGTCTGCGTCCTGATCCCGGCGCGGCAACGCTGGCTCAAGCTGGCGTCCGGCCCGTCCCGATGCGCCCCGGCAACCGGGGTGGCATCCCCCAAGGAGAAACACCATGACCACACGCGTGGCACTGATCCAGCTCGACAGCGGCAACGACCGCGCCGCCAATCTGGCGGAAATCGAGCACTGGGTCCTGGCTGCGGCCCAGGATGGCGCCCAGCTCATCATCACCCCCGAATACAGCGATGTACGTGGCGACGCCGCGCTGCTGCAACAACAGGCATCCCCGGTTCCCGGCGTCGTGACCGAACACATGGCATCCCTGGCACGCCGCACCGGCTGCTGGATCCAGCTTGGCTCCATGCACGAGCGGCTGGCGGACGACCCGCGCCTGGGCAACACCAGCCTGGTATTCAACCCGGACGGGCAGATTGCTGCCAGCTATCGCAAAACGCATCTGTACGATGCCGTGGTCAATGGCATGCCCTACCTGGAATCCGACGATTTCGCCCCCGGCGCCGCCCTCACCACCGTCGAAGCAGCCGGACTGCAGCTCGGCCTGAGTATCTGCTACGACATCCGCTTTGCCGAGCTGTTCCGTGCGCTGCGTTCCCGTGGCGCCAATGTTCTGGTCGTTCCGGCCGCCTTCAATGTCCATACCGGCAGGGATCACTGGGAAGTATTGCTGCGCGCCCGCGCCATCGAAAACCAGTGCTATGTGCTGGCCGCCGCGCAGATCGGCGGCCCCGGCCCGGCCCTGCCCTGCCTGGGCCGCAGCATGATCATCGACCCTTGGGGCACCGTACTGGCCTGCATGCCCGACCAGCCCGGCTATATTTGCGCCGACCTGGACCCGACGCGCGTCACCATGCTGCGCGACAAGCTGCCAGCCTGGTCGCACCGCCGTGGCGACCTGTATCCCACCAGCCCCTGAGCCGCACGCCAGACGCTGCCCGTATTCCCCTGTTTTCACACCCGCGCCCTGCGCGGGCGCTCCTGCCAGGAGAGCCCTCATGACCGAAGCCAGTCCCGCCGTCTATACCTTTCATCAGGGAACGGCCCCCCTGCTGATTTCCATGCCGCACGCCGGCACCTACGTGCCGCCTGAGCTTGCCGCCCGCTTCACCGAGGAAGCCCGGCAAGTCCCGGATACCGATTGGCATATGCCCCGCCTGTATGCTTTTGCCCGGGAAATGGGCGCATCCATCCTGTGCGCGAACTACTCGCGCTACGTCGTGGACCAGAACCGTCCGCCAGACGGCGCCAGCCTCTACCCCGGCCAGAGCGTCACCGGCCTGTGTCCGGTGGATACCTTCTACGACACACCCATTTATGCCGCGGGCGACGTGCCAGACGCAGCAGAAATCGCGGCGCGCCGTGTCGCCCTCTGGCAGCCCTATCATGATTGCCTGCGCCAGGAACTGGATCGCCTGCGCAGCCTGCACGGCCGTGTCGTGCTCTGGGATGCCCACTCCATCCGCTCTGTCGTTCCCCGTTTCTTCGAAGGCAAACTGCCGGACCTGAACCTCGGCACGGCAGACGGAAAAAGCTGCGACCCGGCGCTGGCCGGGAAACTGCTCGCCGTGGCCAGCAGCGACACACGCTACACCAGCGTACTCAATGGCCGCTTCAAGGGCGGCCACATCACCCGTCACTACGGCGCCCCCGAGGCCGGCATCCACGCGGTGCAGCTGGAAATGGCGCAATGCTGCTATATGGAAGAAGCCCTGCCCTTCGCTTATCTGGAAGAGCGGGCCCGGGAAATCCAGCCGCTGCTGCGCCGCATGCTCGACAGCGCCCTGGCATACGCCCGCCAGGCTTGAACCCGGCTCCGCACCCGCCAGCCTGTACCGCAGGCCGGCATGCATAAAAAATGCGCCCGATCCAGAAACCGGATCGGGCGCATTTTCTTCGGACAACCGGCGGGAACCGGCGCCGGAACACGGAGAATTACTCGTAATCGACGGGCGAACGGCCTTCGACCAGTGCCAGCCAGCCGCGGATGACGCGGTACAGCGCCCAGACGATGGTAGCGAATACGCCCAGCCAGCCGATATAGATCAGCGTGGCCAGGAAGCTGACAGCCAGCGCCAGCACGCTCCACCAGAACGTGGCCAGCAGCCAGGCAGCATGACCATCGAAATAGGTAGCGGCAAAATCCTGGCGCTTGACGTACAGCAGGATCACACCAGCGACCGCAGCCAGGCCCAGAAAGCCCGCACTGATCAGCGACACGGCAAACAGGCCATAGACGATGTGCATAACGGTCTGCAGGCTCAATTCGGGCGAGCCGGATTGCGGCAGGTTGCTCATGTTGATCGACTCCTTATCAAAACAGCGGATATCTTACCGCGTTGTCTGTAATAACGTGTTGCAGCGCCGCGCCATCCTGCGCCTGCGCCGCTTGCGCGCACCGGCATTTTCCTGCACGTTTTCCATTACGGCGCAAACCTGCCGCCCCTGTCTGGCGGCAACCGCCCACGCCAGCGAAGCGTACCCGAACGCATGGCTGCGCCAACCCCGGATGTTGCAGGATTTCCACGGCCAGCCAGAATAAACAGGAATGAGAGTTATAATCATCAAAGAATTCTGCTCCGGCTACCGATCCGGGTTGCCGCCAGCTGGCCTCCGTCTGCCGTGCAGCCAGCCCGCCATCCCCAGGATCGCAGCCGCGCCTGTCGGGCAATGTGCACACCTGAAAAGGCCCGCTGCCCCCCATGCACCGGTCGCCATGCAACCGTCTTCACTGCAACACGTCTCGCTGAAAGGCCATGCCCTCTTCCGCCCTTACGCCATCGGCCGATATCGCCACGCTATACGCTGACCATCACAGCTGGCTGCGCAACTGGATTGCCAGCAAGCTGCAGCATTCCGGCCGCGAAGTGGCGGAAGACCTGGCGCATGATACCTTCGTCAGCCTGATCAGCAGCCGCAACCGCGCCCCTGAACCCGACGAGTTGCTCAAGCCTCGCGCCTACCTGGCCACCGTCGCCAAGGGCGTGGTGGTCAGTTGGATACGCCGCCAGTCGCTGGAACGTGCCTGGCTGGAAACACTGGCCACGCTGCCCGAACCGCAACACCCCTCCCCTGAGCACCAGCATGTCATCGTCGAAACGCTGGCCGAGATCGACGCCATGCTCGACACCCTGAAGCCGCGCGCCAAGCAGGCGTTCCTCATGGCAACGGTGGACGGCATGAAACAGGCGGATATCGCCACGGCACTGGGCATCAGCATTCCGACCGTCAAGAGCTATATGCACAAGGCGTACCTGCTGTGCCTGAGCCAGATGCCCGACGACTGAGCCGGCAGCATGGCCAATACACCGGATACACGCATAGACCCCGGCATCCTCAACGAGGCGGCGCACTGGCTGCTGCGCATCCAGGAAGGCCATCTGGATGCGGAACAACAGGCCAGCTTTGCCCGCTGGCATGGCCAGAGCAGCGAACACCAGCGGGCCTGGCGGCGTGCCGAACGGCTGCTGGACAAAATGGGCAGCATGCCAGCAGGCCTGGCTGCGCCCACGCTGCGGCGCGCTAACAACATCGGCGGCGCCAGCCGCCGCGCGCTGCTGCGCAGCGTCGCCGCCATCCTGGCCCTGGCACCTGCCGGATGGCTGGCCTGGCAGGCCCGCCCCTGGTTCGAACGCCTGAATGCCGATTACGTCGCCGGCATCGGCGAACAACTGGACGCCACGCTGGACGACGGCACGCGGATCTCACTCAATACCGACACGGTGCTCGACGTGCTCTACACCGTCGAACAACGCCTGCTGACACTCAAGCGCGGCGAGATATACATCAGCACGGCACCGGATACGCAACAGCCGCCCAGGCCATTCCGGGTGCGCACCGACCACGGCAGCATGCAGGCGTTGGGAACGCGCTTCGTCGTGCGTCAACACGAAGACCATACGCTGCTGGCCGTCTATGAAGGCGCAGTGCGCATCACCCCCGCCGATGCCGGGCCGGGCGTGGCCGTCACCTTGCAAGCGGGGCAGCAGGCTGGCTTCACGCGCCAGCACGTCGGGCCGCTGACAGACACCAGCGAAGCCGCGTCGGCATGGCGCAACGGCCTGCTGATGGCCGATGCCATGAGCCTGCCACAGTGGGTTGCAGAACTCTCCCGCTACAGCCAGGACACCATCGAATACGCACCGGGCCTGCGCCAATTGCAATTGTCCGGCGCCTTCCCGGTGCACGACATCGAACTGGCCTTGCAGATGCTGGCCCAGACCTACCAATTGAACGTCCGCCGCAACGGACGACGGGTCTATATCGGCCGTTGAGGCCGCCTGCTGCAGCCCGCCATCCGGCCCGAAAATATCCTTTTTCATTCCTCATGCGACAAGGAGAGTGAAAGACCAGCGTGTCGCGCAGCGCTGGACCTGACTCCGCCCTGTTCTCAAGGAATGATCGAGATGTCCCGTCCCCCTGTTGCCCCCCGGCCAAGCCTGCGCCTGTCACCCATCGTGCTGGCAGGACGGCTGGTGCTTTTCGGCGTGTCCACCACCGCCGCCGCTGCCCTGCTTTTGGGCCCCGACACGGCACATGCCCAGGCCGCGCCTGACTCTGCTCACCTCGCAGATACCAACGTGCGCCAGTACAACATCCCGGCCGGCCCGCTGGGCCGATCGCTGGCGCAATTCGCCACGCAATCCGGCCTGCTGCTGTCTTTCGACCCGGCCATGACCCGCGGCCTGCAGGCTCCGGCTCTTCAGGGAGGGCATACCACCGGCGCCGGGTTGCAGATCCTGCTGGCGGGCAGCGGACTGGAAATCATCCGACGGCCCGACAGCAGTTACACGCTGCGCCAGAAGAAAAATCCAGGCAAGGTGGCCGAACTGCAGGAAGTCACGGTCGTGGGCAGTATCAGCCCTGCCGAAGAGGTCTACACCGCGCCACGTTCTTCCGTTTATATCTCGAGCGCTGAAATCGAGCGCTACGTCCCCATCTCGACCAGTGACCTATTCAAGGGCGTGCCCGGCGTGCAGGTGGGCGACTCCCGCAACGGCGGCGCGCTGGACATCAACATACGCGGTATCCAGGGGCAAAGCCGGATCGCCGTCACCGTCGACGGCGCCCAACAGGCGCTGGACGTCTACCGCGGCTACGCCGGCACCCAACAACGCAGCTATATCGACCCGGACCTGCTCAGCAGCATCACGATCAACAAGGGCCCCAGTCTCTCGGCCAGCGCAGGCGGCAACGCCATCGGCGGATCGGTGGAAATGCGCACCATAGGCGTGGACGATATCCTCCTGCCCGGCCAATCCGTCGGCGTGCGCCTGATGGGCAACCTCTGGAATAACGGCCAGAAGCCGGCGTACCGCCCGGAAAGCGTGGACAGCGCCAGCGATCTCTCGACAGAACCACACGACAAACATGGCGACCTGTTTGGCTCCCATGCGCAATCCGGCAGCCTGGCCTTCGCAATCGCCGGAGAAAAAATCGACTTTCTGGCAGCCGTTGCCAAGCGTGAACAAGGCAACTATTTCGCCGGCAAGCACGGTCATGACGCCTATCGAAGCTGGGACGAATATGGCCGCGAGGAAGAAACCGTCGCCAAGGTCTATCAGCCAGGCGAAGAAGTCCTGAACTCCTCGGCCGAGACCCGGTCTGTCCTGCTGAAAACCACGATCCGGCCTGCCCCCGGACATACACTGGAACTGGGCTACCGCAACTACGACGGACGCCAGGGCGAAATCATGCCGT
This sequence comes from Kerstersia gyiorum, assembly GCF_048595715.1. NCBI lineage: Bacteria > Pseudomonadati > Pseudomonadota > Betaproteobacteria > Burkholderiales > Alcaligenaceae > Kerstersia > Kerstersia gyiorum. Next base: position 511,767 of record NZ_CP169556.1, on the reverse strand, counting down.
CGGACATCTTCCGCTTCGGAACAGCCAATATTTACCAGTATCCGCAGGGCCGCATGCGCATAGATACGGCCACGCTGCGCTACGACTTATCGCCTGCCGACAATCCGCTGATCAACCTGAAAGCCAATCTGTGGGCCACGGATGCCCGCAGCAGCCAGCTCAACGCCGTCACCGTTCCCAGCAGCGAATTTTTCGTCACTGACCGTGGCTGGGTGAGGCAGAACAACCGGCGCATTGGGGGTGACCTCAGCAACCGCTCGGAATTCGGCAGCGCCATCGGCAACTTTGCCGTCGATATCGGCGGCTCGTTCCAGATTGAAGAACTGGGCCCGCAATCCCGGGTCGTGACCACGCAACACGATATCAATGCGAACCGGCAACTGCGCGATGCTCACCGCCGCCAAATGGATCTCACCGGGAAAATCGAGTACCGACCAATCGACCAGCTGAAAATATGGGCCGGCCTGCGCTTCAGCCAGTACCACACCCGCGACCGCAACGTCATTGCCACAGGAGTACGGGAAACCCGCCTGGTACGCAATATCGTGGTGTCCAAACCCGGCATGTGGGGCAACATGTGGTGGGAGGCCGACGCCAACGGTGAATTCACCGATGCGACCGACCCCCGCCTGCATAACGGCATCGTCTGGGAAGACTCCAACCATCCCTTCAATGGCATCCCTTACGACGAAGCCTCGCAAGACGCCACCGTCACGGTCTACGACCCGCGCGAAGTCGCCATCGTCACCGGCTACACCTATTCCCAACCGCAGGAAGACAGCGGCCATGGCTACGCTCCGTCCGTTGGTGCCGAATACGAATTCGCCCCGAACTCCATCGCATATGTCTCCTACACACAGGGGCTGCGCCTGCCCTCCCTCTTCGAAAGCAGCCTGGGCACCTTGCAGGTCCACCCCGGCCAGGCGCTCAAGCCGGAGCGCTCACGTAGCTGGGAAATCGGCTTGAGCACGCTGCAGCACGGCGTCCTGAGCCAGCGCGACATGCTGGCAGCCAAGCTGGCCTATTTCGATACCAACATCAAAAACTACATCACGCGCTACTACGACCCCACCACATGGGGGCTGATGACCTTCACCAACACTGACCGCTACAAAGTCAACGGCCTGGAATTCCAGTCGCAATACGACACCGGTACATTTTTCATGGACCTGTCCGGCACCCGCTACTTCCATGCACAAACTTGCGATGCCGCCTTTGCCGGTCATTTGCGCAGCAACGCCAATGAATACATGCCGACGGAAAACACGCCTGACTGCACCCCGGGCAGCTTCATGGGGTCCTTCTCCAACACGCAGAACCCGCCAAAGTACGCCATCAACCTCACGCTGGGCACGCGCCTGCTGGACGAACGGCTGACCGTAGGTGGCCGCATGGTGTTCACCGCCGGCCCGACCGAAATCCTGGACAAGCCCTGGCAAGTCGGCGCCACGACGCCCCAATTGCTGTACCGCCCCGTCAAAGTGTTCGACGCCTTCCTGAGCTACCAATTCCATAAACAGGCGTCGCTCAATGTTTCCCTGCAGAACATCACCAACCGTTATTACCTTGACCCGCTGGCGCAAAGCTATATGCCTGCACCCGGCCGCACCCTTAATGTCGGCCTGAAAGTGCAGATGTAGGGCCTGCCACCGCCAACCGCCTCAATCGGCCCGGCACGACCAAGATGCCGGGCCGACGCGGGCAAGACCGCACATTCCCCCCGACAAAAGAAACAAAATGTAAAATTCCAGGGAAAAATATACTTTCCTGCGCGTCGTTCGACATAGGTAATGAAAGCCGGCAAGGAAACTGCCGGCTATCGGCTCTGTCACGGGTTCCCCCCGGATTCCAACATTACCGGAAGCTTGCCCATCATGTCCTGCGTCGCTCTGCTGAAGCTGCGCCGCGCGTACCAGCCACGCGTGTCGCCCACCTGCCTTGCCCTTGCGGCCTGTGCGAACGCCGGACCCGTTGGGCCGGCAGTGCATTCAGCGATTTCTTTTTCCTTGAAGCAGAAATCATTCCCATATTGAAAAAATATCCGACATTGGCCGTACCATGCCCGCATCCAGACAGACCGGTTTACCTGATGCCCGCATCGACCCTTGAGGATATCTCCCGCCACCCAGCGGAAACCATTTGCTCAGCATGAAGCCACAACCCGCCCTTTCTGCCCCTGGCCGCCTGCACCCTGGTGCCGCAGCCGTCCGCCAACTCATGTTCGGCCTGATCATCAGCACCGCGCTGATGCCCGGGCTCGTCCCGACCGCCCAGGCCCAGGCCGTGGGCAGTGCAGCGCTGGATGGCAGCACCCTGATCGACTACCGCCTGCCCGCCATGCCCTTGAGCCGCTCGCTGGCGGAATTCGCAGCTCAATCCGGCATTCTGCTGTCCTTCGATCCCGCGCTGGCAAGCCAGCGGCAGGCGCCTGCGCTGCAAGGCACTTATACGGCGCGCGAAGGCATGAACCGCCTCCTGTCCAACAGCGGCCTGGAACTGGTATCCCGCCCGGATGGCAGCTACACCCTGCAGAAAATCGCAGGCCCGGTCGCCACCCTGCCCAACGTCACCGTGGAAGGCACAGCGCCCGACAGCGCGGAGCGCGCGGTCTACACCGAGCCGCGCTCCTCGGTCTATCTTTCCGAGCAGCAATTGCGCCGTTTCGTGCCGCTGTCCCCCGGCGACATGCTCAAAGGCGTGCCTGGCGTGCAGGTCGGCGACAGCCGTAACGGCGGCGGGCTGGACGTGAACATCCGTGGCATCCAGGGCCAAAGCCGCGTCGCCATTACCGTCGATGGCGCCCAGCAGGCGCTGGACGTCTACCGTGGCTATGCTGGCACCCAGCAGCGCAGCTACATCGACCCGGATCTCATCAGCAACGTCACCATCGACAAGGGCCCGGGGCTGTCGGCCGCCACCGGCGGCAATGCCATCGGCGGTACGGTGGCCATGCGCACCATCGGTGTCAACGACATCATCCCCGCCGGGCAAAGCGTCGGGGTGCGGATCACCGGTGAAATGTGGAACAACGGCAACAAACCGGCACACCGCTCGCGCGACGGCTCCAACTACAACAGCTCGTCCGATCTGTACAGCGAACCGGAAAGCAAGCACGGCAACCTGTTCGGGTCGAATGCACAGGCAGGCAGCATCGCCTTCGGCTACACCAGCGAAAAGGTGGACCTGGTCGCCGCCTACGCACACCGCACGCAAGGCAACTATTTCTCCGGCAAGCATGGCTACGACCGCTATGTCGAATATGAATCATCGGGCCGCGAAAAAAACACCGTCGCCAAGATGTACAAGCCCGGCGAAGAAGTCCTTAACTCGTCGGTGGAAACGGAGTCCGTGCTGGTCAAAACCACGATCAGGCCCGCCGCCGGCCATGCACTGGAACTGAGCTATCGGCGCTACAACGGCCGCCAGGGTGAAGTCATGCCTTCGGACATCATCCGCAGCGGCACTGCCGGCATCTATCAATACCCCACCGGCAAAACGGAAATCGACACCACCTCGCTGCGCTACAACTTCAATCCGGCCGACAATCCCTGGATCGACCTGAAGTCCAACCTGTGGTTCGTCGGCGCACGCACGTCGCAGATCAACGGCGTGATGGCCCCCAGAAGCGAAATGTACGTGGGCGACCGCGGCTGGGTGCGCCTGAACAACCGCCGCATCGGCATGGATCTGAGCAACCGCTCGGAGTTCAGCAGCAACATCGGCGACTTCGCCTTCGAACTGGGCGGCTCCTTCCAGGCAGAAAACCTCAGCCCGCAAGCCGGCGTCACCATTACTGAAGACGACCGCAACGCCAATCGCATCCTGCGCGACGGCAAGCGGCAGGAAATCAACCTGACCGGCAAGCTGGAATACAAACCGACCGACCGCCTGACGCTCTGGACCGGCGTGCGGTTCAGCAAGTTCAAGTCGCGTGACCGCAATACCTACGCGACGGCAGTCCGCGAAGACCGCGAAAAGAAATCCGTCATGGTCTTCGCCAACGGCAAGCTGGGCTACATGGATTGGTACCCGGACGAAAACGGCGAATACACCGACGCCACCGATCCCTTGAAAAACAATGGCTTCGTGTACTCCGACTCCAACCACCCGGAAGTCGGCGTCAACCTGGATGAATTCGGCGAACCCAGCTACGTCGCCGCCTCCAATCCCATGGTGATCTCCACGGTCGTGGGCTACAGCCACAGCGAACCGCTGTCGTCACACGATCACGGCATCGCGCCCGCATTCGGTATCAGCTACGAGCTGGCACCGGATACGCAGGTCTATGCCTCGTACTCTACCGGCATCCGCCTGCCCTCACTGTTCGAAACCTCATTGGGCACACTGCAGGTATCACCGGTGCAGAACCTCAAGCCGGAACGCTCGCGCAACCTGGAGCTGGGCTTCAGCACCATCCATAGCGGCGTGTTGTCCTCGGCCGACCTCGCTGCCTTCAAGTTCGCGTACTTCCGCAACGATGTCAAAAACTACATCACGCGCTATTACGATCCTACCCTCAATGGCTCGATGACGTTCTCCAACGCCGACAGCTATCAAGCCAGCGGACTGGAACTGCAATCCCAATATGACAATGGCCGGATCTTCACGGATCTGTCTGCCACGCACTACCTGAAAACGCGCACCTGCGACGCGGCCTTCGCCGCCAACCTGCGCGCCAAGGCAGACCGCTACATGCCGACAGAAAACACGCCGGACTGCACGCCGGGCAGCTTCATGGGCTCATATACCAACACCCAGAACCCGCCGAAGTATGCCGTCAACCTGACCGTTGGCACCCGTTGGCTGGACCAGCGCCTGACGGTTGGCAGCCGCATGACCTTCACCTCGGGCCCGACGGAAAAAATGGAAGAGCCCTGGCAACAAGGCGACACCACGCCCCAGCTGATCTACCACCCCGTCACCCTGGTTGATGCGTTCCTGAGCTATCAGTTCCACAAAATGGCCGCCGTCAACGTCTCGCTGCAGAACATCACCAACCGTTATTACCTGGATCCGCTGGCACAAAGCATGATGCCCGCCCCAGGCCGCACCCTGCGCGTCGGATTGCAAGTGCAGATGTAAACACATCGACTTCCAATCACAAAAACCCGGTTTCCACGAATGGCGGAACCGGGTTTTTCACATCTGGCATCAGCCTGGCTTCCCCCTGCCATGGGCATCCAGGCGTTACTCTCGAAGCAGTACAGCAGGCCAGGGGTGCCGTGGCCACCTGCCACGGCGGTTCTGAAACATACGGTGCAATGTATTTAACCTGCCGCTTCCACACGAGATATCGGATGGAAGCTGACCATCAGCTTAGAACGACACCGTCGTGGTCAGGTAGTACGCCCGGCCAGGTTCGTTATAGGTATAGGCACCGCCACTGACGCCGTTGGAACGACGCTTGATGACCTTATCAAACAAATTGCTGATCCCCACACCAATGCGGAGGTTCTTGTTTACGTCATACAGCGTGTTCAGTCCGATCACTGCGTACGGGCTCACACTGTCCAGTGCCGCCCCTTCCGCATCGGCGCCACGAGCCGTCAAAGTACGAGGCTTCTGAGTGCCGTACCAGCTCATTGTCAGCTGAGCGGACAGCTGTTCCACTGGACGCCACAGCAAGGTACTGTTAAGCGTATATTTGGGAATAATGCTCAATGGCTGATCGGTTTCCCGATCCTTGTTATCCAGCATCCAAGTGAAATTGTTGAGCAGGCTTAAAGTGTGCCCACTCTCTCCGAGCAACGGAATATTCAGGTTACCTTCCAAGCCTTGAACCAAGGCCTTACCCGAATTGTGCCACTGGTAGTATTTGTACGTGCCGACATCAACCGTACCCTGTGTGTACATGTCTGCAGTAATTTTGTTCTTGTAATCATTGCGGAAATAACTGACGCTTGCATCCCACCCCTGGTGATTGTCCCACTGCACGCCGATTTCCTTGTTGACACTGATTTCCGGCTTCAGGTCAGGATTCCCCTGGATGTAGCAAGGGCCACTCACGTTAATTGGGCAACCATTGCCACGCGTGGTATACCAGTAATTTTCATTGCTCTGATACAAATTAGGTGCTTTATATGCGCGAGCAATACCGCCCTTCAAACTGAAATCAGAGCTTAACTGATAGGTTGCATTCAGACTTGGGCTCCAATTGCTGCCAAATTGATTGTGATGATCGAGCCGCACACCTGGCGTGACAATCAAATCGTCAGTAATTTCAATGTTATCTTCCAGATAAAAAGCGACACTGCTCGCCGTCGACTTTGGATCAGTGCCTTGTGTAACGCCGCTAGGCGGTGCTTGCAACAAGGTATTCGGATCTTTCAAGCTCTCATGACGATACTCGATCCCCGTTGTCAGTACCTGTGACAAGCCGCCCAGCGTAAACGGTGTGTAGAGTTCACCATTTGCATAAAGATTCTTGAGATTGGATTCCAGATATGACAGGGGAGACGCACAACTACCTTCCGGGCTACCGGCAGAATTTTTGCGGCAATCCAAATTGCGCGTGTCTTCGTACTGAAGAATGACGCGGGAATTTCCTAGCTTTCCCCAATCGCCCCGGTGAGTCAAAGCTGCTGTCTGGCGATAGGTGCGGCGTACTTCTGCGCCATCATTGGCCAATTGCTCGATCAGTTCCTCATCGCTGACATTCACAGGATACTCACCGGTATAAGCGTTGCCCTGGCGGCTGAAACCAAGATCCAGTTCGACCACATGGTCGGGATTGATATCCAGACGCAGTAAACCGTTTATATCTCGATTGCGTACCCCTTCGCGACCTGCTGCGTTACCGCTGACAACTTCATCTGCATTGATATCTGGCGAATCAGCATTGGTCTTGGCTGCATTGCCATAGAGACGAAACGACAGTTTGTCGTTCAAGGGCCCAGACAAATTGAAACCGATTCTGCGCGCATTGCCCTCATCGCCATTTTCCGGTTGATTGTAGTAGCCGGTCAGCGAGCCGGAAATTTTGTCCGTGGGGGGCTTGGTAATGATGTTGACCACCCCACCAGCAGCGCCAGAGCCATAGCGCGCAGCGGCCGGCCCACGAATGACCTCAATACGTTCTACTTGATCGGCCGGCACCCAGTTGGTATCACCTCTTGTATCGCGTTCGCCGGAACGGCGCATTTGCGCGGCTTCCCGGGACCTGACCGGTTTGCCATCAATAAGCACCAATGTGTTTTCGGGACCCATGCCACGGATATCTATCTGGCGCTGATTACCATACGCCCCGCTAGAGCTCGCGCCGGTCAGGTTAACGCCGGGAACCGTACGAATAATTTCGGACAGATCAGTTGCAGGCGGGCGGATCTGGAGGTCTTCCGCAGTGATTATGGAAACACTCAACTGTTGTTTAAGCTCTTCCTCTGCGGTACCTAAAACCCGGACCGCCTCTAGCTCACGAGTCGCAACCGGCTCATGGGCGATGCGTACACCGCCAGCAGCAGTCAAAGCGAAGAGACCATGGGGCTGCAGAGCCTGACTAAACGCCTGGGGTGGTGTGAAGCTTCCCCTCAGGCCCGGACTGGGCACGTCCAGCGAGACGCCAGGCTCCAAGTCGACGGACCGGCCTGTCTGCTGACTGATGTGATTCAAAACCTCGGCCAAAGAGCCGGCAGGCACATCAAAACGTTGCATCTGCTCAGTTGGTGCCTGTGCGTACGCCACCGCCGCCCCGAAGCATAGGACCGCAGCACCAGTGACATGCGCTGCCAGCGAGAAAGGCGCGACGACTGCACGATGCCTCATTTGAGCGACCATGCGCCGAAGATCGAACTTCCTGCCACATTTATTGGATAGCGATGCTGGACTCGTCATTCCGGATATCCTATTTGATTGATACAAACGTATCGGACGGGTTAGATAGCTGAGGCATGGCAATCGCCATTGAGGCATGCCATGGCCCTATGCCAGTCAGCTTGCAAGCCGTTTTTCCCAACACCAGGAGCAAAGTACGCAAGCCGCGTCTGGCCTCTTAATTTACAAATGCAAATCGTTTTCGATTTTATTTTGTAAATTAAGAAACCTCAACAGCTTGAGAAATTGCAGTATTTTCTTTAGATAAGAGCATCACCCCTCACATCACCAAGGTACATCCACGAACATCTGGCATTCGTCACTGTTCCTGACACCGTCATCGCACCGCGACGACAGCGATATCTCCCATGGTTCTCCACAATTTCGTGGCGGTTTCACCACCAAGCCAGCATCGTCTTTTTCAACGTACAGCGACCTGGCAAAGACCTGTGCGAGCACCATAAAGTGAAAGTGGCGGGCATGAATGTGGCCGAGATACCTCGGATCAAGGAATTAACGTCGGAGAACGAGCGCCTCAAGTGGCTGGTGGATTAGCCATTACCGGTCATTGACGGGTGGAAGGCACTCAATCAAAAGCAGGCGGTCCCCGGCGCGGCGATGCGAAACGTTCGATGCGCTGATCCGGTGGGGGTTATCACACCGCAAGGCATGCTGCTACCTGGGCCGGAGGAGTCGACGGGTGTCGACCTAAACAAGCAAGCAGCCAGAGAAAGACCGCAAGCGATGGGAGCGCTAGATTGCCTTGCCCCAGGAGGGGCCGCGCTTTGGCTATCACCACACTGCGGCCTGGTTATCAGTGGATGCCCCGGAAAACCGTAAGTGACATGCTTGCGCCATGCTGCCGATAGCCTACCTCCGTGATTGACAGGAAATAGAGCTGTGACACGAGCATTTCAGAAAAACAGGCGCCGGCAGCAATGCACCAGATAACGCCGCGACAGGTTCTACCACCACCTTCAACAGGGCTTCCGGGGATCACATGGTGCAGGCCCTGCTACCGGAAGACGAAGGCCACGGCCTGGGTCGTTTGCTGCTGACGCAGGTCGTGGAGACCTTGCGGCACCTGGGCAGGCAAACCCTGTTCCTGTCCTGTTCCAGTGATCCCAAGGTACGTTCCTACGGTTTTTACCGTCATCTGGGCTGGGTGCATGACGGCGGCACCGATGAAGCCGGGGATCACATTCTGGTGCTGAAGCCCGCAGGCTGAGGCAGGCTGGCGCCCCGATGACGTGGGCGCTGCATTCAGGCTGTCTTTATGTATTCCCCGACCCAACGTCGTAGCAGATTGGCGTTCAATCCGTGGGCCAACGCGATCGAGGCAATCGACACATGTGGCGGCAGGCACTGTATCGCCAAGTCACTTTTGTATTCCGCCGTGTACCGCCGACGGCGTCTCGGGCCAGCCCCGATCTGTTCCGCAGAGTGCATACTGCTCCGCCGGCACAAGGTGGGTTCGTCGGACGGTTACTTTCGTCGGGCCCGACCGGCCTGATGATTTCCGGACGCCCCAAAGACAAAACCCCTCTCTGCGTGTGCAGAGAGGGGTTCTGAGGATAAGAGCTTGACGATGACCTACTTTCACAGACGTCCGTCCACTATCATCGGCGCGAAGGCGTTTCACTGTCCTGTTCGGGATGGGAAGGAGTGGTACCACCTTGCTATGGTCGTCAAGCGTAACTGTTTGGCTGGGATGGGATTTAGCCATCCTGGCCCAATTCGGAAGAAACACACGGTGCGAGAGTATAACTCATCGCACACTTGAGGTTGTAATTTATTTCGTTGGCCTGGCTGCTGACGGAGCAGCCAGGTTTTGAGTTTTGAACGGCACTTGTCATACAGACGTTAGCAGGTTTATTAACCGCCATCGTTATAGGATCAAGCCGCACGGGCAATTAGTACTGGTTAGCTTAATGCATTACTGCACTTCCACACCCAGCCTATCAACGTCCTGGTCTCGAACGACCCTTCAGGGGGGTCAAGCCCCCGGGATACCTTATCTTCAGACGAGTTTCCCGCTTAGATGCTTTCAGCGGTTATCTCTTCCGTACTTAGCTACCCGGCAATGCCATTGGCATGACAACCGGTACACCAGAGGTACGTCCACTCCGGTCCTCTCGTACTAGGAGCAGGCTCCGTCAAGTATCCAACGCCCACGGCAGATAGGGACCAAACTGTCTCACGACGTTTTAAACCCAGCTCACGTACCACTTTAAATGGCGAACAGCCATACCCTTGGGACCGGCTACAGCCCCAGGATGTGATGAGCCGACATCGAGGTGCCAAACACCGCCGTCGATATGAACTCTTGGGCGGTATCAGCCTGTTATCCCCAGAGTACCTTTTATCCGTTGAGCGATGGCCCTTCCATTCAGAACCACCGGATCACTATGTCCTGCTTTCGCACCTGCTCGACTTGTCAGTCTCGCAGTTAAGCACGCTTATGCCATTGCACTATCAAGACGATTTCCGACCGTCTCTAGCGTACCTTCGAACTCCTCCGTTACACTTTGGGAGGAGACCGCCCCAGTCAAACTGCCCACCATGCACTGTCCCCGACCCGGATAACGGGCCAAGGTTAGAACCGCAAACAAACCAGGGTGGTATTTCAAGGTTGGCTCCGGCGAATCTGGCGACTCGCTTTCAACGCCTCCCACCTATCCTACACAGATTTGTTCACAGTCCAATGCAAAGCTACAGTAAAGGTTCATGGGGTCTTTCCGTCTAGCCGCGGGTAGATTGCATCATCACAACCACTTCAACTTCGCTGAGTCTCGGGATGAGACAGTGTGGCCATCGTTACGCCATTCGTGCAGGTCGGAACTTACCCGACAAGGAATTTCGCTACCTTAGGACCGTTATAGTTACGGCCGCCGTTTACCGGGGCTTCGATCAAGAGCTTGCACCCCATCACTTAACCTTCCGGCACCGGGCAGGCGTCACACCCTATACGTCCACTTTCGTGTTTGCAGAGTGCTGTGTTTTTAATAAACAGTCGCAGCCACCGATTCTCTGAGACCCCTTCACGCTTTGCACGCAGGTGCATCACGCTACAAGGGCATACCTTCTCCCGAAGTTACGGTATCAATTTGCCGAGTTCCTTATCCCGAGTTCTCTCAAGCGCCTTGGAATATTCATCCCGTCCACCTGTGTCGGTTTGCGGTACGGTCTCGTATAGCTGAAGCTTAGAGGCTTTTCTTGGAACCACTTCCAATCACTTCGTGAAACAAGTTTCACTCGATCCACACCCTTGAATTACGCGCCCGGATTTGCCTAAGCGCCTTCTTCGATGCAGAAACAGGGACTTCCAACACCCTGATGACCTTCCGCGATCCGTCCCCCCATCGCACTATACGACGGTACTGGAATATTAACCAGTTTCCCATCAGCTACGCATCTCTGCCTCGCCTTAGGGGCCGACTCACCCTGCGCCGATGAACGTTGCGCAGGAAACCTTGGACTTACGGCGAGGGGGCTTTTCACCCCCTTTATCGCTACTCATGTCAGCATTCGCACTTCTGATACCTCCAGCAGCCTTTACAAGCCACCTTCGCAGGCTTACAGAACGCTCTCCTACCGCGTATATCTAAGATATACACCCGCAGCTTCGGTTTATTGCTTAGCCCCGTTACATCTTCCGCGCAGGACGACTCGATCAGTGAGCTATTACGCTTTCTTTAAAGGGTGGCTGCTTCTAAGCCAACCTCCTGACTGTCTATGCCTTCCCACTTCGTTTCCCACTTAGCAATAATTCGGGACCTTAGCTGGCGGTCTGGGTTGTTTCCCTCTTGAGTCCGGACGTTAGCACCCGGTGCTCTGTCTCCCGCGCTGTACTTGCCGGTATTCGGAGTTTGCCATGGTTTGGTAAGTCGCCATGACCCCCTAGCCATAACAGTGCTCTACCCCCGGCAGTAATACGCGAGGCACTACCTAAATAGTTTTCGGAGAGAACCAGCTATTTCCAAGTTTGTTTAGCCTTTCACCCCTATCCACAGCTCATCCCCTAATTTTTCAACATTAGTGGGTTCGGTCCTCCAGTACCTGTTACGGTACCTTCAACCTGGCCATGGATAGATCACTTGGTTTCGGGTCTACACCCAGCGACTGAACGCCCTATTCGGACTCGCTTTCGCTACGCCTCCCCTATTCGGTTAAGCTTGCCACTGAATGTAAGTCGCTGACCCATTATACAAAAGGTACGCAGTCACCCCACAAGGAGGCTCCTACTGTTTGTATGCACACGGTTTCAGGATCTATTTCACTCCCCTTCCGGGGTTCTTTTCGCCTTTCCCTCACGGTACTGGTTCACTATCGGTCGATTACGAGTATTTAGCCTTGGAGGATGGTCCCCCCATCTTCAGACAGGATTTCACGTGTCCCGCCCTACTTGTCGTACGCTTAGTTCCACAGTATTGATTTCGTGTACAGGGCTATCACCTGCTACGGCTGGAGTTTCCAATCCATTCCACTATCATTACCGCTAAATCGTACAGGCTCTTCCGATTTCGCTCGCCGCTACTTTCGGAATCTCGGTTGATTTCTTTTCCTCGAGCTACTGAGATGTTTCAGTTCACCCGGTTCGCTTCTCTGCACCTATGTATTCAGTGCAGGATACTCCTTGCGGAGTGGGTTTCCCCATTCGGACATCTACGGATCAATGCTTGTTTGCCAGCTCCCCGTAGCTTTTCGCAGGCTACCACGTCCTTCATCGCCTGTAATCGCCAAGGCATCCACCATGTGCACTTAGTCGCTTGATCCTATAACCATGTCGGCTATAGGCTATGCTGTATGCGATTGTGCCGTTCATTCAAAGCAACTTCGATTTCTCGAAGTCTTGAGAATTGAACTTTTCGATTTTGCAATCACAACCCGTATCTAAAATTTCATCGCTTGCGCGATTCCATGTTAAACACTTCTCGTTGTGCTTCTTCCAAATTGTTAAAGAACAAAACAGCCGTCAGGTCTAAACCCAACGATCAACACACTCGCGTGCGCTCACCGTTGAACTCAAATCCGATAAGTTTGTTGTTTCCAGGGCAAACCAAGGTTTGGTGGAGGATGACGGGATCGAACCGACGACCCCCTGCTTGCAAAGCAGGTGCTCTCCCAGCTGAGCTAATCCCCCAATCCACAGCATCTTCATACTGCAAAACCGTTGGTGGGTCTGGTTGGATTCGAACCAACGACCCCCGCCTTATCAAGACGGTGCTCTAACCGACTGAGCTACAGACCCTAAACCTTAGAGTCTGTACCGGAGCAGAACCAGGAAGGTGACTTCCCATTCCTCTCCTGCTACCGACTCATCCTAAACAACAACCGATAAGCGTGGACGCTTTCGCTTCGTGTACATATGCTCTTAAAGGAGGTGATCCAGCCGCACCTTCCGATACGGCTACCTTGTTACGACTTCACCCCAGTCATGAATCCTACCGTGGTAATCGCCCTCCTTGCGGTTAGGCTAACTACTTCTGGTAGAACCCACTCCCATGGTGTGACGGGCGGTGTGTACAAGACCCGGGAACGTATTCACCGCGACATTCTGATCCGCGATTACTAGCGATTCCGACTTCATGTAGTCGAGTTGCAGACTACAATCCGGACTACGATCGGGTTTCTGAGATTAGCTCCACCTCGCGGTTTGGCAACCCTCTGTCCCGACCATTGTATGACGTGTGAAGCCCTACCCATAAGGGCCATGAGGACTTGACGTCATCCCCACCTTCCTCCGGTTTGTCACCGGCAGTCTCATTAGAGTGCCCTTTCGTAGCAACTAATGACAAGGGTTGCGCTCGTTGCGGGACTTAACCCAACATCTCACGACACGAGCTGACGACAGCCATGCAGCACCTGTGTTCCGGTTCTCTTGCGAGCACTCCCAAATCTCTTCGGGATTCCAGACATGTCAAGGGTAGGTAAGGTTTTTCGCGTTGCATCGAATTAATCCACATCATCCACCGCTTGTGCGGGTCCCCGTCAATTCCTTTGAGTTTTAATCTTGCGACCGTACTCCCCAGGCGGTCAACTTCACGCGTTAGCTGCGCTACTAAGGCCCGAAGGCCCCAACAGCTAGTTGACATCGTTTAGGGCGTGGACTACCAGGGTATCTAATCCTGTTTGCTCCCCACGCTTTCGTGCATGAGCGTCAGTGTTATCCCAGGGGGCTGCCTTCGCCATCGGTGTTCCTCCGCATATCTACGCATTTCACTGCTACACGCGGAATTCCACCCCCCTCTGACACACTCTAGCCCGGTAGTTAAAAATGCAGTTCCAAGGTTAAGCCCTGGGATTTCACATCTTTCTTTCCGAACCGCCTGCGCACGCTTTACGCCCAGTAATTCCGATTAACGCTTGCACCCTACGTATTACCGCGGCTGCTGGCACGTAGTTAGCCGGTGCTTATTCTTCAGGTACCGTCATCCACCCGAGGTATTATCCCGGGCGATTTCTTTCCTGACAAAAGTGCTTTACAACCCGAAGGCCTTCATCGCACACGCGGGATGGCTGGATCAGGGTTTCCCCCATTGTCCAAAATTCCCCACTGCTGCCTCCCGTAGGAGTCTGGGCCGTGTCTCAGTCCCAGTGTGGCTGGTCGTCCTCTCAAACCAGCTACGGATCGTCGCCTTGGTAGGCCTTTACCCCACCAACTAGCTAATCCGATATCGGCCACTCCAATAGTGCAAGGCCCGAAGGTCCCCTGCTTTCTCCCGTAGGACGTATGCGGTATTAGCCACTCTTTCGAGTAGTTATCCCCCGCTACTGGGCATGTTCCGATATATTACTCACCCGTTCGCCACTCGCCACCAAGGAGCAAGCTCCTCGTGCTGCCGTTCGACTTGCATGTGTAAAGCATCCCGCTAGCGTTCAATCTGAGCCAGGATCAAACTCTTCAGTTCAATCTCTGTTGTTTACATATACCTTCCCGTTTCCGGGACGGAAATATGTCGCTTTGCTTTCAAAGGAAGTGAGGTATAAAACCTTACTTCTTTCGTAGGCACTTGATAATTTTGGCATTCCCATTGCTGGGATCGCACACTCATTCCAAGCGCCCACACTTATCGGCTGTTAAGTTGTTAAAGAGCAGTTACTGCAAATTCGGTACTGAACCACTAAACTTCCTACTGCGTCGCTTTCGCGTTTCGCTGATTTGCATCAGCAGAGAAACGAGATTATGAAGCAGTTTTTCAGGTTTGTCAACTCAGTTTCGTTTGCCACTTAGCGGCTATCCACTGAATCCCTACTTGAAAAACGCCGCCTGGGTAAACCCACCAGACCTCGTTTCCGGCCGCTTATCAGAACCACCCGCTAGGGTTAACCCTGAGTTACTAAGCAACCGAGCTAGGAACTTTAACATGAAGTTTTGAAGCTTGTCAACACTTGCTGAACCTTTCTTCAAAACCCTGCCGAACCTGCTTCCCGCACCGCCTGGCCGTCCTCAAGGATCAAACCGCAGCGCCTGAAAACAAACTCCGTTTCCGGCCCCGTCGAACTTTACTTCGCCCCTTTCGCTGGGAAAGGTTTGCTGTGCTGCTCAACAGAAGATGAAATATAGCACGCTTTTCATCACCGTGTAAAACTTTTCGAAGAAAATCTTTTGTTCAGCCAAAAAAAGCTGTTCCGCCCCAGGGAAACGGGCCCTGGCGCCGCTGGCGCTGGCCACGATAGGAAGCCGTCCCCTGCTCTCTGGCACCAGAACGCCTGGCACGGGCCCTGGCTGCAGCGCTCAGCTGGTGGCAACGCATGGATAGCAACGGCCGTGCTTGTCCAGGTCCCTACTATATCCAGGCAAGCAAGCCCGAGGGGTCGCAGAGGCCACGGTAGCTTCATGCCATCTGCCAATCAAGGCGTACCCCAACCACCTGGGGCCATGGCGCTCTCGATATACCTGATGACCTATATATAGATGACCTGATCACCAGCAGGCCTATGCAAAGTGAGCCAACCCAAAGTGGAGCTACTGACGGCCTCCGGCTGCCGGGCTCACACCGGTCACCCCCTGCCTGGAACTATCCTGCTCGGATAGCCTGCCAGTGCCTACCCCGTCCATACCGACCTCTATATATAGACATACAGACAGCAGGCAGAACCCCGTGCTGGCAATACCATGCCTTGCATTGCCTCCTTCACTGTCCCTGGCCGGCAGGGTCCCCCTTGCCAGCCAGGGGGGAAACTCAGCGCAATTCCCGGCGCAGGATCTTGCCGACATTGGTACGCGGCAGGTCTTCGCGAAATTCCACGTGCTTGGGGATTTTGTAGCCGGTCAGTTGTTGGCGGCAGAAGGCGATCAAATCCTCTGCAGTCAGTGCCGGGTCGCGCCGGATGACGAAGAGTTTGACCGCTTCGCCCGAGCGCGGGTCCGGCACGCCAATGGCAGCCACTTCCTTTACGCCCGGATGCGTGGCCACGACATCCTCGATTTCGTTCGGATAGACGTTGAAGCCGGACACCAGGATGATGTCCTTCTTGCGGTCTACCAGGAAGACGAAGCCCTTGTCATCCACATAGCCGATGTCGCCAGTGCGCAGGAACCCGTCCGGATAGAACGCCAAGGCAGTTTCTTCGGGCTTCTGCCAATAGCCCGACGTGACCTGGGGGCCGCGCACGCAGATTTCCCCCGCTTCGCCCACCGGCATTTCCTGCCCATCGTCATTGCGGATGCTCAGTTCGGTCGACGGCAGCGGCAGGCCGATGGAACCTTCCACGTGGTGGCCATCCATCGGGTTGATGGTTACCGCCGGCGAGGTTTCAGTCAGGCCATAGGCCTGAACCAGCGGCGTACCGGTAATCTGGCGCCAGCGCTCGGCCACGACGCGCTGCACGGCCATGCCGCCCCCCAGCGTCAGCCGCAGCTGGGAAAAATCCAGCTTTTCGAACTCGGGATGGTTGAGCAAGGCATTGAACAGCGTGTTGACCCCGGTAAACGCCGTCATGCCGGAACTGCGCATGGTCTTGATGAGGCCGGGAATGTCACGCGCATCGGTCACCAGGACGTTGCGCGCGCCTATCTTCATGAAGATCAGGCAGTTCGCCGTCAGCGCGAAGATGTGGTACAGCGGCAAGGCCGTCACGATGCATTCCTTGCCTTCGCGCACCGCCGAACGAATCCAGGCATGCGCCTGGCAGACATTCGCCACCAGGTTGCCGTGCGACAGCATCGCACTCTTGGCCACGCCGGTGGTGCCGCCGGTGTATTGCAGGAAGGCCAGGTCGGCCGCGCCCAGCGTTGGCGGGTTGAAACGCTGGCCGGCACCACGGGCCAGCGCGTCGCGCAGCCACACGTGCCCCGGCAAGGACCACACGGGCACGCCTTTCTTGACCCGCCGGACCACAAAATTCACCAGCAGGCGCTTCATCCCCCCAAGCAGGTCGCCGACAGCAGTCACCACGACATGCTTGAGATGCTGGCGGTTCTTGATCTTGTCGAGCACATGGGCGAAGTTTTCGGCGATGACGATCGCCTTGGCCTGGGAATCGACCAATTGATATTCCAATTCCCTGGGCTTGTAGAGCGGGTTGCAGTTCACCATCACGCAACCGGCGCGCAGAATGCCGAACAGGCAAACCGGGTACTGCAACAGATTGGGCATCATCAACGCGACCGCGTCCCCCTTGCCCAGACCCTGGCTTTGCAACCACCCGGCAAAGGCGCGGCTCTGGCGGTCCAGTTCCGCATAGGTCATTTCCTTGCCCAGCGACACATACGCCACTTTGTTGGCGTAGCGCCGGCAGCTGTCCTCGAACAGATGAATCAGCGAATCGTATTCCGAGGTGTCCACCATGGGAGGAACGCCTTCCGGGTACTGCTCTAGCCAGATTTTCTCCACGATTGTCTCCTTTGTCCGCCAGCGGCTCCGCATGGAGCCCCTTATTGTGTGCTCTCGGCGTCGGCGCTGGCAGCCGCCTGCCTGGCTCCCAACTCTTTTTCCCGCTTTCTTTCCGCATAGTGCGCCCGCGTCGCAATGTACAACGTGCGCTCTACCGTGGCATATACCGTGCCCTGGGTATCGACCAGGTCCACGTTGTAGACGCGGATGGTCTCGTGTTCCTGGTCCAGCACTTGGCGGATGGATGCCACTTCGTCATCCGTGACGCGGAAATCCGCATACAGCACCTGGTAGGCCGGCCGCCGGAAACGGATGGCGGCCTGCTTGTCCCAGATGATGACATCACGCCCCAGCCGCAGCGTCAGCAGCAGCGGGTGCGGCCCATCCGTCACGCCAAACAGCGAGCCGCCATAGATCGACCCCAACATATTGCGCGTGCGCCGCCGCCAGGGCAAGCGCACACGCATGCATGAAAGGTCAGGCTCGACATGCACGACCCGCCCCCCCATGCCCCGGAACCCGGGGTGCATATTGAAGCCCAGGCGCACCGCCGGGGCGCGCCAGGCAAGAGGCAGGCGGCTCAGCCAGTCCAACGGCGTGCTCACAGCGCCTCGAATACGCCGGCTGCACCCATGCCAGTGCCTATGCACATGGTCACCATGCCGTACTTCCCGCCGGTACGGCGCAGGCCATGCGTCACCGTAGCGGTGCGGATCGCGCCGGTTGCGCCCAGCGGGTGCCCCAGTGCGATGGCGCCGCCCAGCGGATTGACGCGCTGCGGGTCCAGTTCCAGCTCGCGCATGACAGCCAGGGACTGCGCCGCAAACGCTTCATTCAATTCGATCCAGTCGAGCTGGTCCTTGCGGATGCCGGCCTGGGCCAGCGCCCGCGGAATCGCTTCGATCGGGCCGATGCCCATGATCTCGGGCGGCACACCTGCCACCGAATAACCGGCGAAGCGCGCCAGCGGCCGCAAGTTCAGCTGCTTCACCAGGCGTTCGGACATCAGCACGACGGCAGCCGCGCCATCGGACATCTGCGAACTGTTGCCTGCCGTCACCGAACCACGCACCGAAAACACAGTACGCAGGCGCGCCAGCGCTTCGGCGCTGCTGTCTGGACGCGGACCTTCGTCGCGACTCACGGTGCGCCGCGTCACTCGCGGTTCACCGGTCTTGCGGTCACCAGGCCCATGGCTGACGATCTCGAAGGGAGAGATTTCCGCATCGAAATAGCCTGCTTCCTGGGCGGCCACGGCGCGACGGTGAGACTCCAGCGCGAAGGCGTCCTGGTCTTCGCGCGACACCTTCCAGCGCTGCGCGACTTTCTCGGCCGTCAGGCCCATGCCAAACGCCATGCCCAGGCGCTCATCACCATCAAAAATTGCCGGGTTGATGGAAATCTTGTTGCCCATCATCTGCGACATGATGCTCATGGACTCCGCGCCGGCGGCCACCATGACATCCGCTTCGCCCAGCCGAATACGGCTGGCGGCATCGGCCACGGCCTGCAGGCCGGAAGCGCAGAAGCGGTTGATGGTCAAACCCGGCACGACATTGGGCAAGCCGGCCAGCAGCAGCCCCATGCGGGACAGATTCATGCCCTGCTCGGCCTCGGGCATGGCGCAACCGGTAATGACATCGCCGATCTGCGCCGGATCCAGCCCCGGCACCTGGGCCAGCACCGCGCGCAGCGCAGCCGCCAGCAGATCGTCGGGACGGGTACGACCATACATCCCGCCCCGCTTGCCGACCGGCAGGCGGGTAGCGGCCACAATGTAGGCATCCTGTTTCTGCATACTCATGAATGCTCCTTGTTCAATTGCGCAACGGCTTGCCGGTTTCCAGGGTGTGGCGAATGCGTGCCAGCGTCTCCGGCGTGCGCAGCAGCGCCATGAATTCGCGTCGTTCCACGGCCAGCAGCCAATCCTCATCGACCTTCACACCGGTATCGACGTCACCGCCGCACAGGGCCACGGCGGCGGAATGCGCCACCTTGTAGTCGTGCGGGCTGATCATGCCGCCTTCCAGCATGTTGACCAGTTGCATGTCGAAATTGGCAATGCCGCTGCGGCCGGCCACAATCACCTGGCCCGGACGCGCCGGCACCCGGTGCCCGATTTCGGCCAGCGCGCGCGCACGGCGCAGGGCCGTCCACAGCAATTCGTCAGGATGGAAGATCACGGTATCTGTCGGTACGCCAAAGCCGGCCTCAATGGCCTGCAAGGCGCTCTTGGACACCTGGCCCATGGCGATGTTGCGGAACGCGGGCTGCAGGTACGGGAAGACCTCGGCCGGCGTTTCGGTCTGCGCGGCCAGCCAGGCGGCGCGCACCGCGAACGCTTTGCTGCCACCCCCCGCCGGAATCAAGCCGACCCCGGCTTCTACCAGCCCCACATAGCTTTCAAGCGCAAACACGCGGGCCGTGGCATGCATGGTGAATTCGCAGCCGCCGCCCAACGCCATGCCCTGCACGGCAGCAACCGTCGGCACCTGGGCGTAATGCAAGGACAGCGATGCTTGCTGGAACTTGGCAACGGTCTGTTCCAGACGTTCGAACTCGCCTGCCGCAGCAGCTTCCGCAACCTGCTTGAGGTTGGCGCCGACCGCGAACGGCGGCTCGTGCCAGAGCACCAGCGCGTCGCTGGTCTGCTCGGCCAGCGCCACGGCCTGCAGCACACCCTCCAGCACTTCATCTCCGATGGTATGCATCTTCGACTTGAAGGACAGGATGGCAACGCCGGCGTCGACTTCCGGCAAGCGCCACAAACGCACACCGTCATTTTCCCAAAGGGTTTCCTGCACCTGGGCCGCAGCCGGATTCTGTCCGCCCAGCACGCGCTCGGGGAACAACTGGCGACGATAGACCGGCAAGGAGGACGGCGCCTCGATGCGGTGCTCGCGCGCCGAATAGGAACCTTCGGACGTATGCACGCCCCGGCGGCCCGGCTCCTTGGCCCACTGGGGCAGAGACGCCGTGCTCATGGTTTCCCCGCCGGCGATATCGGCTTCGATCGCCTGGGCGATTTCGTTCCAGCCTGCGGCCTGCCAGGTTTCCAGCGGCCCCAGGGCCCAGCCGAAGCCCCAGCGTATGGCCAGGTCGAGATCGCGCGCATTGGCAGCGATGCCGCCCAGATGGAACGCGCTGTAGTGGAAGGTGTCGCGCAGCACCGCCCACAGGAAACGGGCCTGTGGATGCGCGCTGGCCCGCAGCGCGCGCAGGCGCTCGGCCGGATCGCGCTGCTTGAGGATGGCAGCGACTTCGTCGGCCACCTTGCCGGCCGACGGGCGGTAATCGCCCTGGGCCAGGTCCAACACCTGGATTTCACGCCCAACCTTGCGGTAGACGCCACGGCCGCTCTTCTGGCCCAGCGCCCCCTGTTCGATCAGGCCCTGCAGCCAGTCCGGCGCCTGGAAATAGGCATGCCAGGGGTCGTCGCTCGCGCCGTCACGCAAGGTGTTGATGACGTGTGCCAGCGTATCCAGGCCAACCACGTCGGCCGTACGATAGGTAGCGCTCTTGGGGCGGCCGATCAGCGGGCCGGTCAGGGCATCGACCTCATCGAACCCTAGCCCCAGCCGCGTCGTGTGGTGCATGGCTGCCAGCAGCGAAAACACCCCCACGCGGTTGGCGATGAAGTTGGGCGTGTCCAAAGCGCGGATCACTCCCTTGCCCATGCGGGTCGTCAGCCACGACTCCAGGTTATCGAGGACTTCGGGACTGGTTTCAGGAATCGCTACCAGCTCGACCAGCTTCATGTAGCGCGGCGGGTTGAAGAAATGCACCCCGCAAAAGCGCGGGCGCAATGCTTCCGGCAGCACCTGCGCCAGGGACGCAATGGACAGGCCCGAAGTATTCGATGCCAGGATGGTCTGCGGCCCGATATGCGGCGCCACGCGCCGGTACAGGTCGTTCTTCCAGTCCAGCCGTTCGGCGATGGCCTCGATGACGAGGTCGCACGACGACAGCTGGTCCAGGTGCTGGTCGTAATTGACCGGCGTGATATACGCCAGGCTGGCGGGGCTGGCCAGGGGCGCCGGTTCGAGCTTTTTCAGCCCGGCCAGCGCCTTGAGGGAAATCCCGCTGGGATCGCCCTCCTTGGCCGTCAGGTCGTACAGCAAGACCGGTATGCCGGCGTTGGCCAGATGCGCCGCGATCTGCGCACCCATCACGCCGGCCCCCAGCACCGCGGCGCGTTTGATATTGAACTTGCTCAAGCAACTCTCCTTAGTCATGCCGTGAATCGGATGGCCGCATCGTCAGAACCGGGTCGAAACCTGCACGCCGACGATATGGCCGCTGCTCTTGTAATCCCCCACCACGCGGCCCTGGGTCAGAACATTGCCGTTGTCGATGGGCGTGTCCTTCAGGTGCAGATAGGTATAGCCCAGGTCAACCGTGGTGTTCGCACCGTGGCGGTACTGCACCCCAGTGGACAGCCACAGGCGGTTGTTGTCAGGCAACGAGGTCGGCCGGTATTCGGCACTGCGTACCGGCGACTGGTCGACTGCCACCCCCACCTTCCAGGTCCACTTCTCGTTCACGCGGTAGTTCGCTCCCAGCGCGAAGCGCCAGGTATCGCGGAACCGCAAGTCCAGCGAAGTCGTACGATTGATCGTGCCGCCGCTTTCAATATCGAGACGCGGAATACTGCTCCAGCCTGTCCACGATACATCACCCAGCAACGTCCAACTTGGGGTCAGATCATGAGAAATGCTCAACACGGCAGTATCGGGCAGATCGACGCTGGCATGCGCCGCGCCGCTGCCCACTTCGTTGCCGCGCAATTCGATATCCGTGCCGCCGCTGGCCGAATGCTTGATCTTGGAGCGGTAGGACAGGCCGATACGCGTTGACGCTGTCGGCTGGAAAATCACGCCTGCATTCCAGCCCCAGGCATCGCCATGCATCTTGACCTTGGCATCGCCTTCCATATAGCCCACGCCCGGTACCGGCACGACCTGCGCCAGGCGATAGGTGGCGTCTATCCGCTGCCAGTTGGCCCCCACCCCGATCGAGAAGTAATCATTGACCTTATAGGCAACCGACGGATTGATGTTGATGGTGCGGATTTCGAATTCACGCGAATGGAAGCGCCCGGCCCAATCATCCTCGTATTCGGTCTTCAAGCCGAAGGGCGCGCCCAGGCCTACGCCGGCGAACCAGCGGTCATTGATCTGCCACGACATATAGGCATTGGGCACGACGCCCCAGCTGCCCGCATCGCCGCCGTTGGAGGTACTGGGCGCGCCGCCCAGCGCCAGCGGGCCGCGGCTGAGCCCATTGTCGCGAAACTTGAACGACGGCCGGATGGCCGTGGCGCCGCCAGACACGTTCACACCAGGCAGATATGTCATGCCTGCCGGATTGAAGTAAATCGTACTGGCGTTTTCAGCGATCGCCGCCGAACCGGCATAGGCATTGCCCAGTCCGCTGGCGCTCTGTTCGAGCAACTGGAATCCCGCGCCATGGCTGGCCGTGGCAACGCCACTCAGTACCGCCAGGGAAAAGACGCGCCCTGTCAGATTGCGTGTTTTCATCTTCTGTCTCCTCGTCAATGACCAACCTTCTTTGGATTGGCCATAAAGAACCGGCCAGGCCGGGGCTTGTGCTGCGCCTGCTTTATTTTTATGGTGACAACATCCCTTGATGCCGCAAGGGCCCTCCGGTGAACGGGGCATAGCCCGTTCCGAAAATCATGCCGGCGTCGGCCAGATCGGCATCCGCCACAACGCCGGTATCCACCTGGCGACGTGCTGCATCAGCCAGCGTGCGGGCCAGCCGCGCCGCCAAATCGGCAGGCACCTGGCCTGCAGCCGGCTTGGTGGCCTTGCCGTCACGCCAGGGATAGAACCCTTCCCCGCTTTTGCGGCCCAGCTTGCCGCTGTCTATCTTCTGCTGCAGGCAGCGCGGCGGTTCGGCGTCGGGTGCCAGTTGCCTGCCTGCAGCCAGCGCCACGTCCAGGCCGACGGTATCTATCAGTTCTATCGGCCCCATGGGCATGCCGAATGCCGTCATGGCCGCATCTATCCCGGCCGGGCTGACGCCCTGATCAACATAACGCATGGCTTCCAGCATGTACGGCGCCAGCGCCGCATTGACCAGGAAACCTGGCGCGCTGCGCACCGGCAGAGGCAGCTTGCCGATCTGCGCCACGAAACCGCAGGCACGGGCTGCCGCCTGCTGGTGTTCTGCATCGCCATCGCGGGTGCTCACGACTTCCACCAGCGGCATGCGCGCCACCGGATTGAAGAAATGGATACCGATCAGGCGCTGCGGCCGTTGCAGGCACGAACGCAAGGCTTCCAGCGACAGGCTGGATGTGTTGGTGGCCAGCAGCGCATCCGGCCGCATGCGGGCTTCCAGCTGCCGGTACAGGGATTGCTTGGCTTCCAGGTTTTCGCTGATGGCCTCGATCACCAGGTCCGCCCTGGCCGCGCCATGGCCCGCCAGGTCGGGCACGAGGCGATCCAGCGCCGCCTGTTCGCGGCGCCTGTCCTTGAGCTTGCGGCGGTACAGCTTGGCGGCGCGCGCCAGCACCGGCGCAATCTGCTTCATGGACTGGTCCTGCAAGGTCACGCGCAGGCCCTGCAAGGCGCACCAGACAGCAATATCGCCGCCCATCACACCCGCACCGACAACGTGCACATGGCGTACGGGCGCCTGTCCATCAGTCTTGCCGTAGCTCTTGAGACGCTCCTGCAAGTGGAATACCCGCAGCAAATTGCGCGCCGTCTGCGACGCCAGGATGGAATCCACCAGCGCCGGCGCCTGCAATGCATTGCCATCGTGATGCGCCCACAGCGCCAGGATGGCGCGCGGCGCCGGGTAGTGCCCTTGCGGGTCCTTGCTTTCCAGCTGGCGCTTTACCTGCCAGCGCACCAGACGGTTCAACGGCCAGGCGCCCAGCCAACTGCGCCAGCCGCGCACCCGCGCCACAGGCTTGCCGGACAGCACCCACTGCCGCGCCGCCGCCTCGCCGACCCGCTCGGGCACCCGCGCATCCACCAGGCCCAGCGCCGCTGCGCGCCTGGGGTTGACCCGACGACCGGTCAACATCATATCGAGCGCGGCCTGCGCGCCGATCAGGCGTGGCAGCCGCTTGATGCCGCCCCAGCCGGGAAAGATGCCCAGCATCACCTCCGGCAGGCCCAGCCCGGTGCCCGGATCATCTATGACGATACGATAGCGGCAGGCCAGCGCCAGTTCCAACCCGCCCCCCAGGCAATGCCCCTGGATCAGCGCCAGCGTGGGATAACGCACGGCGGCCAGGCGTTCGAACAGGTTCCAGCCGCGTGCCACGATGGCCTGGGCGGCGCCTTCATCGCCCATGCGCGAAAATTCGTCGATATCGGCCCCCACCACGAACCCGGTATTCTTGCCGGAACGGATGATCAAGCCCGCTGGCGGCTCCTTCTCCAGGATATCCAGCACTTCGCCCAGTTCCGCCATGACATCGGCCGACAGGGCATTGACCGCGCTGCCACGCCGGTCCAGCGTGAGCCAGGCCAGGCGTTGGGCATCGCGTTCCAGCGACCAATGCTGCCAATTCTTTTCCGTCATGCTGCCTCCTGCTGCGTCGCCCGGTGGCTGTCACCGGTGCCCAAGGCTTCCACCAACATGGCACCGCCCTGTCCGCCACCGATGCAGATCGAAGCCATGCCCCGATGCAGGCCACGCGCACGCAGGGCCTGCAGCAAATGCAGCACGATGCGTGCGCCCGATGCGCCGACCGGATGGCCGAGCGCAATCGCCCCGCCATCGACATTCAACCTTGTTTCGTCCAATTCGCCCCACGCGGCCGTTCCCAGGTGCTCGCGGCAGTAATCCTCGTCACGCCAGGCCGCCAGGCAGCCCAGGACCTGGGCCGCAAATGCCTCGTTGATTTCCCAGAGCTCCGGGCCATCCAGCCCCAGGCCCTGGCGCTGCAGGATGGGTGTCACGGCATGGACAGGCCCCAGGCCCATGCAGGCCGGGTCCAGGCCGGCCCACTGGCGGTCCACGATCCGGCCCAGGGGTTGCAGGTCCCATTTTTCCACCGCACGCTCGGATGCCAGCAACAGTACAGTGGCGCCATCGGTCACCTGCGAGCTATTGCCTGCCGTGATGCTGCCCCCCAGCCTATCGAATACAGGACGCAACCGCGCCAGCCGTTCCAGCGTGGAATCCGCGCGCACGCCGTCATCCTCCGCATAACTCTGGCCCTGGGCATCGACCAGCGGCGCCATCTCGGCCTGAAAGGCGCCGGCCTCGCGGGCGGCCAGCACCCGCTGATGACTGCGAGCCGAATAGGCATCCATCTCCGTGCGACTGATGCCAAAGCGCATGGCAATGTTCTCGGCCGTCTGCCCCATGGAAAGCCCCACGACAGGATCGGTCAGGCCCTTGAGCAAACCGATCACCGGCTTGAAGAAGCCTGGGCGGAACTGCCCCAGCAGGCGCAGCTTCTGCCCCGTGGAGCGCGCCGCCATCCAGCGTGCCAGCCAGCGCGTCATGTCATCGGAAAACAGCAGCGGGGCGCGCGACAGCGCATCCACCCCGCCGGCCAGCACGAGTTCGGCGCGGCCAGCCTCGATATTGGTCATGGCGGAATCCAGCGCCTGCATGCCGGACGCGCAGTTACGCATCACAGTCCAGCCCGGCACCTTGTTGCCGCATCCCAGCCGCAAGGCGATCACGCGGCCGATATTGACTTCGTCAGGCGATGGCGCGGCGCAACCTATCACCACTTCATCCAGGTCAGTAGGAGCGAAGGGCTGGCGCAGCAGCAATTCGCGCCCGGCCTGCACGGCCAGGTCTGCCGCGCTGAACGGCCCCGGCCCGGTACGGACTTTCAGGAACGGCGAACGTGCGCCGTCCACGACATAGACAGGAGCACTCATGCACGGCCTCCCTGCGGCGCATCTTCAGCCGCCATGATATCGAAGGGGAAATCGTCCACCCGGACCACGATATCGCGCAGCGCATCACGCTTGCGCAACAGGGCATATTCCTCGTCGCTGAGCGCGCCGGCCGCATGCGCCGCTTCGGTCATGTCGCGGACGTTGGCCAGCGGGTTGTCAGCCAGCAAGCCGCTTTTATCGAGCTGACGCAGCTTGAGCTGCGCGGCGTCTGCCGCCAGCGTTGCCTGCAAGGCCTGTTCAATGGCGCCCACCGGTTCGTCGGACGATGCCGGCAGATAGCAGCCTACGGTCAGCCGTTCACGCGCCGCGCCCGGTTCCGTCAGCAGGCGCGCCACCTTCTGTCCCAGACGATCGCTGGGCGCGGAGAACGGCCGCCCCCAGAAGAACACCAGGCAGCGCAGGCAACCCGCCACGAAACGGTTGGGGAAGTTTTTCAGCAGACCGTCCATGGCCGCCTGGGCGCGGAACAGCGCATCCTGCATGGCCCAGTGCACCAGCGGCAGGTCTTCGGCCTGGCGGCCTTCGTCCTCATAGCGCTTGAGCACCGCACTGGCCAGGTACATCTGCGACAACACATCTCCCAGGCGGGCCGACAGGCTTTCGCGCCGCTTCAGGCTGCCGCCCAGGACCAGCATGGACATATCGGACAACATCGCAAAGGCGCTGGAAACACGGCCGAGCTGCTGATAATAGCGGCCGGTAGCGGCATCGGCCTTGCGCGGCTTGGCCGCCCAACGGGCCGCCGTCAGGCTGTGCCAGCCACTGCGCACCACGTTGCCAATGACGAAGCGGACATGGCCCCAGAAAGCACGGTCGAAATCATGCAACGCGCGCTTGCCGTCGCTTTCACGCACCGCCTGCATCTCTGCCAGCACATACGGGTGGCAGCGCGTGGCGCCCTGGCCGAAAATGATCAGGCTGCGGGTCAGAATATTGGCGCCCTCCACCGTAATGCCGATGGGCACCTGCTGATAGGCACGGCCCAGGAAGTTGGACGGCCCCAGGCAAATGCCCTTGCCGCCGATCACATCCATGCCGTCATTGACGACCTGCCGGGCGCGCTCGGTAACGTGATACTTGACGATACCGGAGGCAACCGAAGGCTTTTCGCCCAGGTCCACCGCCCCTGCCGTCATGACGCGGGCAGCTTCCGCGACGTAGGCATGGCCGCCGATGCGAGCCAGCGCTTCCTCCACGCCTTCGAAGCGGCCCACCGGCACACCGAACTGGCTGCGCACGCGGGCATAGCCGCCCACGGCGCGCGCCGTCATGCGCGCCATCCCCGCATTCGAGGACGGCAGGGAAATCGAACGACCAGCTGCCAGGCACTCCATCAGCATGCGCCAGCCCTGGCCAGCCATCTTCGGGCCGCCGATAATGAAATCCAGCGGCATGAACACCTCGCGCCCCCGCGTAGGCCCGTTCATGAACATGGCATTGAGCGGGAAGTGGCGCCGGCCCGTTTCCACGCCGGGATGATTGGAAGGCACCAGTGCGCAGGTGATGCCGATATCCTTCTTGCTGCCCAGCAGGCCGTCCGGGTCATACAAACGGAACGCCAGGCCCAGGATGGTGCAGACCGGCGCCAGCGTGATGTAGCGCTTGTCCCAGGTCACGCGCATGCCCAACACTTCGCGGCCCTGCCATTCTCCCTTGCAGACCACGCCGTAATCCGGGATAGCAGCCGCGTCCGAACCGGCCCAGGGGCTGGTCAAGGCAAAGGCGGGGATTTCCTCGCCCGTCGCCAGGCGCGGCAGGTAGTGGTTCTTCTGTTCTTCGGTGCCATAGTGCAGCAGCAGCTCCGCCGGCCCCAGCGAATTGGGCACCATGACGGTCACCGACAGCGCCGATGAACGCGTGGACAGCTTGGTAATCACCTCGGAGTGCGCATAGGCCGAAAAACCCAGGCCGCCGTATTCCTTGGGAATGATCATGCCCAGGAAGCCGGCCTGCTTGATATAGGCCCAGGCTTCAGGCGAAAGATCGCCCGCATGGTGCGACACTTTCCAGTCGTCGACCAGCGCGCAGGCGCGCTCGACCTGGTGGTCCATGAAATCCTGTTCCTCGGCCGTCAGGCGGGGCCGGGGAAAATCCAGCAGGCGGTTCCAGTCCGGGCGGCCGCGGAACAGCTCGCCTTCCCACCAGACCGTACCGGCCTCAAGCGCATCGCGCTCGGTTTCGGACATTTGCGGCAGGATTTGCCGGAAGCGATTGAGCAGCGGCCGGCTCAGCAGGCTGCGGCGCACACTGGGCACCCCCAGCAAAATGGCGCCCGCCACCACCAGCGCCAGCACGATCCATCCAATGACTTGCATGATTATGTCTCCAGCTTCTGATTGATTATTAGGGCGACTGCAATGGCGCCCTCAGCCCCCCGAGCAGGAAGCTCATCAGGCGCGGCAACAAATTGGCTTCTTCCTGCGCCGCGTCCTGGGCATTCTCCTGCCAGCCCATGACTTCGCGCAGTTCCTTCGTACCCGTCAAGGCAAAAGAGGCGGCGCCCAGCATGAACTGGAAACGCCATACGATTTCATCGTGCGGCACGCCCGGCAGGGCCTTGAGCAAGGCCTGCTTGTAGCGTTCCAGCACGTCGCTGTACTCCTGCGCGAACAAGGTGCGGATGAAGACGGTCGGCTCGGTCATGGAACGCTCGAGCAGTGGCCAGATGCCGGCCTTGTCCTGGCGGGCCAGACGAATCAGCGTGCCGAAAAAGGCATCGACAATTTGCGAAGCCTTGACCGGCTGACCCGTCAGGCCCGCCTGCCGCTCCAGCTGTTCCAGCTGGTTCAGGCGCTCCTGGTTGAGCGCGCCCAGGCGGCGCTTGAGCACGGCCTGCACCAACCCTTCCTTGGAACCGAAGTGATAGTTGACGGCAGCCAGGTTCACACCGGCCAACGCGGTGATCTGGCGCATGGACGTCGCTTCATGCCCCTGCCTGGCGAACAGCGTTTCCGCCGCATCCAGCACCGCTTCGGGAGTGGGGGCCGCCACGCGGCCCATCTCGTTGATGACTGCTGACACCGTTCTTTCACCTGTTTCAAACGTTTGTTTGAATTATGGCGATACGAAACGCGCGCAGCCATGCTGGTTTACCCTGCGCCGCACTGCAACATTTTTACGGAAACGTATTAATCCCGCCCGGAAAACGCCAGCTTGAGCGCCAACGCCACGAAAACCGCGCCCGCGCCTCGGTTCATCCAGACCTGCACCTCGGGCGAGCGCCGCAGCAAATCTCCCAGCCGCCCCGCCAGCAGGGCAATCGCGCCGAACACCAGCAGGGCCGCCAGCATGAACAGCGCCCCCAGGGAAATAAGCTGCCCGGTCACGCTGCCCTGGCCTGGCGTTACGAATTGCGGCAGGAAGGCCAGGAAGAACAAGGACACCTTGGGATTACTGATATTCATCAGAATGCCGCGCCGGTAGAGGGCCCAGCCCGTCAGGCCCACGCCTTGCCCCACGCCGCCAACATCCTTCGCATGCGCGAAGGCTTGCCAGGCCAGATACAGCAGATAAGCCGCGCCGCAAAGCTTCAAGATAATGAATGCCAGTGTCGATGCCTGGAACACCACCGCCAACCCGAGCGCAACGGCGGCGGTATGCACCACCAGGCCGGAACACAATCCCAGCACCAGGCACATACCAGCGCGCCACCCTGCCGTGGCCGATTGCGCCAGCACACACAAATTGTCCGGCCCCGGCACCAGTGCCAACACCACTGCCGTTCCAAAGAACGACAGCGCCACATCCATAGACAGCATCATTACATCCATTGCGGCGCGCCCGCTGCGCGCCAGGTAGGCCGGCCCCATGGCACCGGCTGGTTCATTCCCGCCTTCTCAGGCCCTGCCCGCCATTGCTGCACGGGAAAGCCCGCCGCGACACGCGGCAGGTTCAGGCCCGTGAATAGTCTCGCCCACCGAACAACAGTGAACCAATGCGCACTTCGGTCGAACCTTCTTCGATGGCCATTTCAAAATCGCCGCTCATGCCCATGGAGAGCCGCGCCAGCGACACCCCCGCCGGCGCGGACGGCGCCAGTTCGTCACGCAGCTGGCGCAGGCGCCGGAAACAAGCACGCACCTGTTCCGGGTCGGGATCGTTAACGGCAAGCGTCATCAACCCCTGGATATGCAGGCGTGGCGCCTGTTCCGTCACTTCGCGCAGAAACGCCGCCACGGCTTCGGGCGCCATGCCGAACTTGCTGGGTTCGGATGACGTCTTGACCTGAACCAGTGCATCCATTTCGCGGTTTTCGATTTCCAGACGCTTTTGCAACGCCAGTGCCAGCTCGATGCGATCCAGCGACTGGATCTCGTCAGCCAGCCTGGCGGCTTCCTTGGCCTTGTTGGTCTGCAAGTGGCCGATCATCACCCAGCTGATACCGCAATCCGCCAGCGGCTCGCTCTTGGCCTTGATTTCCTGGGTTTTGTTTTCGCCAAGGCGCCGCAGGCCATGCGCGGCGGCTTCTCGCAGCACATCGACACTGAAAGTCTTGCTGACGGGCAACAGGGTGACGCTACCCGGCGCACGCCCGGACCGTTGTTCGGCCGCGGCAATGCGGGCCCGGATATGCGCCAGGTTATCAGGGGAAAAAAGCATAGATCAGACCAGAAACCATTCAACAACAACACCCGCCCGGACAGGCATCCGGGCGCTCAACGCAACGACAATCCTTCCAGCAACCGCAGGCCCTCGCGCTGTTGCAGGCGGGCATACCAGGCATCAACGTGGGGCAGCGACGGCAGCGAACCTGGCACCGTATGCAAGGCCTGCAGCAAAGTAGCCAGCGGAATGTCGCCCATGCCGAAGCGCTCACCGGACAGATAGGGCTGCCCGCCCAGCGCAGCGTCGACAATGTGCAGCAAGGCCGCAGCCTGCTCGCGCCCGCGCTGGATCTCAGTCTCGCTGCGCTGTTCAGGCGTGGCTCGCACGCTGTTCCAGAAAATGTCACGGAACGGCGCCACGAACGTGGTGGACGTCCAGTCCATCCATTTGTCAGCCGCCGCACGCGCCTGCGCACCATCCGGCAGCAGACTGCCCTGGCCATGGACATCGGCCAGGTAGCGCACGATGGCATTCGATTCCCACAGCACGAAACTGCCCTGTTGCAGGCAGGGCACCAGGCCATTGGGATTGAGGCGCAGGTACTCGGCATCACCAACCACGCCGAACGCCCCGCCGGCATCCACGCGACGGTAGTCCAGGCCCAATTCAGCCAGCGCCCAGATGACCTTGCGCACATTGCTGGAGCTGCTGCGCCCCCAAAGCGTGAGTTCACTCATAATGTCCATCCCCGGAAACGATTCAGGCGCCGGACCCGCCCGGCGCCTGTTCCTGAAGCCTTGTTCCGGCCACTTGGCCGGCGGCGGCAACGTCCGTCAGGCCAGCGCGGCGTCGATGGCCTGGCGCAGCGCGGGATCGTCCGGCGCGATGTCGGGCGCGAATCGGCCGATGACCTCACCGGAGCGCGACACCAGGAATTTTTCGAAATTCCAGGTAACGTCGCTGGGCTCGGCCGACAGCAGATTGCGGTCTGCCAGGCGCTGGCGCAGCGTGCCATCGGGCTTCTGCTGCGCCGCCGGACGGGCGGCGATCAGCGCTGCATACAGAGGGTGGCGGCCGGCGCCGTTGATCACGACCTTGGCAAACAGCGGGAAACGCACGCCGAAAGTCCCTTCACAGAAAGTCTTGATTTCATCGGCAGACCCCGGCTCCTGGCCGGCGAAATCATTGCAAGGAAAGCCCAGCACTTCCAGGCCCTGCTCCTTGTACTGCTCGTAAAGCGACTCCAGCCCCGCGTACTGCGGGGTCAGGCCGCACTGGGACGCCACATTGACGATCAGCAGCGCCTTGCCACGGTAATCGCCCAACGTTGCCGCGCTGCCATCCAGGCGCTGCAAGGGAATATCGTAAATCGACTTCTCGCTCATTCGGAAACTCCTGTCTTGTCGCCCCCGGCATTATCCGTGGCCACTGCCATCAGGCCGCCATGCGGCCAACCCGTCGAGAATACGGGAAGCAGTCTGTCAAATCAATGCCGTGATAATCATGGCGTTGACCAGATCAATGAAAAACCCACACACCAGCGGAACGACGATGAACGCCCGGTGTGCCGCCCCGTATTGCTGCGCCACCGCCGTCATGTTGGCAATGGCCGTGGCAGTAGACCCCAGGGTGATGCCGCCGAACCCGGCCGCCATCACCGTAGCCTCGTAATCCTTGCCCATCAGGCGGAAGACCACGAACAGCGCGTACACCACCGTCAGGAAAATCTGCACCACCATCACGACGGCAATGAAGCCGAAGACGCCCTGGAGCTCCCAGAGCTGCAGGCCCATCAACGCCATCGTCAGGAACAGGCCCAGGGTGACGTCGCCCAGCAGCGCCAGCGCCTTGGTGGTGCCAGGCAGGCTGCGCGTCGGGTCGCGGCGTATCGTGAGCGCCGGAATATTGCGGATCAGGATGCCTGCCATCAAACAGCTGACGAAGGTCGGCAGCGTCAGGCCCAGCTCCTTCAGCGCAGCATCCAGGCTCCAGCCGATCAGCAGCGCGCAGTTCAGCAGGAACAAGGCCCACAGCACACTAAAATAATCCAGTGGCTCCGCCCGGCCCTGGTTGACCGCGCCTACGTCCAGCCTGCGGCTGCCCGAAGGTTTCACGCCATGACGGCGGATCAGCCAGGTAGCGATCGGGCCGCCGACCACGCACGCCGCGATCATGCCCACGGTATTGCCCGCAATGCCCAGCTCCATGGCATTGGGAATGCCCAGCTTTTCAATGAAGATCGGGCTCCAGGCCAGCGTCGTGCCTATGCCGCCGGTCAGGGAAATCGAACCGACCATCAGCCCGGCGCGCGGGTCCAGCCCGAACAGCGCCGCCAAGCCCATACCCGCAACGTTCTGCAGCACGATGAAGACCGACGCGAGGATCAGCAGCAGTACCAGCGGCCAGCCGCCGCGCTTCAAGGTACGCATGTCCGACTTCAGACCGATACCGGCAAAGAAGTACAGCAGGAGCAGTTCGCGCACGCCCAGCGCAAACTGGATGCGGATATCCAGGACGTAATAGGCCAGCGCCACCACGACCGCACAGCAGAAACCGCCAACGACAGGCTCCGGAATGCTGTAGTGCCGCAGCAAGGCGATACGCATGGTCGCGAGCTTGCCAATGAACAACAACAAGATGGCAATCGTGAAGGCGACGAATGCGCTGACCTGCAAGACTCCGGTATCCATGACACCCCGGCCCGAAATGGAAAAATGCAGTGTATCCCCGGCGCTGCGCAAAAACGCGGGGGATTTCCTTTTCTGCAACAGAAAGCGCTCATGAAACGTCAGCGGACGCCAGGCAGCCAGGAAAAGCTGGCAAGACGCACCTGTTTCTGGCGGCGGGCAGCCCGGTTGCAGGGCTGTAATACCTGCACTGACAGTAGCGCTTTAATCAATAATCAATCTCATTACATATACAATCCTTTCAACGCTTCACCCTGCCATGACCGGCAACCGCTACTGCGCCATGCATTACATCATCGCCTTCACTACACCGCATTCCTGTTGCTGACCCGCTCCGCTACGGTGCGGCCCATGGTTTCTCACAAGGAAATATCATGACGGAAGTTGCACAGCTAGCCAGTTTTGTCCACCGCGCCCGCTTTGAAGACATCAGCGCCGCTGCGGTACAGGAATTGAAGATCCGCATTCTGGACACCGTCGGCGTCGCCATTGGCGCCCAGGATGCGCCCCCTATCCAGGCCATACGCAGCCTGCTGCACGACCTGGGCGGCAACCCCGCGGCAAGCTACCTTGGCGGCGGCCAGGGCTCGGCCGACCGCGTGGCGTTCTACAACGCCGCGCTCAGCCGCTACCTGGACTACATGGACGCCTATCTCGCCAAGGGCGAGACCAACCACCCCTCTGACAACCTGGGCGCCGTCCTGGCCTGCGCCGAAAGCGCCGACGCCAGCGGCAAGGATCTCCTGACGGCGCTGGCCGTCGCCTACCAGGTGCATACCCGCCTGTCGGATGTCGCACCGGTACGTGCCAAGGGCTTCGACCACACCACGCAAGGCGCCTATGCCGCCGCAGCGGCCAGCGCCAAGGCGCTGGGCCTGGATGCCGGGCAGATTGCCAACGCCATTGCCATTTCCGGCACCGCCAATAATGCCCTGCGTGTCACGCGCACCGGCAATCTTTCGCACTGGAAAGGGCTGGCCTACCCCAACACCGCCAAGGAAGGCGTCTTCGCCGCCCTGCTGGCCAGCCGTGGCATCACCGGCCCGGAAGCCGTGTTCGAAGGCAACAAGGGATTCAAGGACAGCATTGCCGGGCCGTTTGACATCGACTGGCTCGCCGAAGACCTCGAAAGCGTACGGCGCACCATCCTCAAGAAACACAACGCCGAAATCCACTCGCAATCCGCGCTGGATGCCGCGCTCGATATCCGCGCGCGGCCCGGCTTCGATGCTCACGCAATCAGCAGCGTCAGGCTGCGCACCTTCGACGTCGCCTTCTCCATCATCGGCGGCGGCGAGGAAGGCGACAAACAGAACATCCGCACCAAGGAAGAAGCAGATCACTCGCTGCCCTACATGCTGGCGGCCGCCTTGCTCGATGGCCAGGTGCTGCCAGAACAGTACGAACCGGAGCGCATTGCCGCCGCCGACATCCAGGCGCTGCTGCGCAAGGTCCACATTTCGCCCGACCCCGCGTTGTCGGCCCGTTTCCCCCAGGAAATGCCCGCCGAACTGGAAATCACCTTCGCCGACGGCCGGATAGAACGCGCCACGCGCAACAGTTATGAAGGCTTTCATACCCAGCCCATGAGCTGGGAAACAGCGCGCCGCAAATTCGACCTGTTGGCCGCCCCTTTCGCCAGCGCCGACCTGCGCGAACGCCTGGCCGGGCTGATCGCCACGCTGGAAACGCATAGCGCCCGCGACCTGGCCGGCTTGCTCGCCCAGGTGCCGGCCACGCGCCATACCGTATGACGCCCAGGCCCGCCCTCGACTGAGCGGGCGGGCTACGGCTACGGCTACGGCTACGGCTACGGCTACGGCTACGGCTACGGCTACGGCTACGGCTACGCAAGATTTTCACTCGCTGTTCCTTCGTTTCGAAAAGGAGATTGCCATGAGCAAACCGACGTCGCAGGAAACCGCATTTTCCTTCATCCCCCGTGCCTACCGCCCGCCCAAGCCGCGCAAGTTCGGCCTGACGGAAGCACGCGCGCCCTACTATGCCACCTTCGGCACCCGCCATCTGGCGGACGTGCTGGATGTCGCCGGGCAATGGGTCGATGGCATCAAATGGGCCGGAGGCTCCTTCGCCCTGCTGCCCCGCGAACAGGTACGCGCCTTCAGCGATCTGGCGCACCAGCACGACGCTTATGTGTCGTCCGGCGGCTGGATCGAAACCGCGCTGCGTTATGGCCCGGAAGCGGTGGAAAAGTATCTCAAGGAAGCCAAGGAATCAGGCTTTGACGTGATCGAAATTTCCACCGGTTTCATCTCCATTCCGACTTCCGGCCTGCTGCGCCTGATCGAACAAGTGAAGAAGGCTGGGCTGAAAGCCAAGCCGGAACTGGGCATCCAGTTCGGCTCCGGCGGAGACTCCAGCGAAGCCGAACTGGCAGCCGAAGGCAAAAAAGATGTCGGCGACCTGATCGCCCGCGCCCGCAAGGCGCTGGATGCCGGGGCCGACATCATCATGATCGAGTCCGAGGGCATCACCGAGAACGTTGTTGACTGGAACACCGGCGCCGTCGCCCGGATCATCAACGAAGTCGGCCTCGAACACGTCATGTTCGAGGCCGCCGACCCACCGGTATTCGAGTGGTACATCAAGAACTATGGCAACGAGGTGAACCTGTTCGTCGACCATAGCCAGGTACTGCAACTTGAGGGCCTGCGCCAGAACATCTGGGGCAACAAGAGCACGTGGGGCCGCATCATCAACCCTGCGCCGCGCAGCTAAACCCGCCGCCCGCCTGCGCTTGCGGCCTGCACCGCAACGCGGGCGCCGGCCGGGCCGGCCCCACCCCTGCCATCGCAGTCATACCCAGAGACGCCTCCCCCAGAAGCGCCTACCCCCTTAACGCCTCCGGCAGAGACTGCTGGGCAGATACCTAAGCCAGGCGCACCATGCCCGCCGCAGCCGTCTGGTTGCTGGCCTCGTCGATCAGGATGAAAGCGCCATTGCCAGGATTGGCTGCGTAATCGTCCAGCGGCAGGGGGTCCCGCACCGCCAGGCTGACACGGCCGATTTCATTGGCCTGCAAAGGTTCGCCGCCTGTCACTTCCGCCAGCTCATGGATGTCGCGGCGCGACAGGATTTCCTTCACCTTGACCGACGTCAGGCGGCTGCCATGCTTGAGCAGATAGCGGCGCGCCGGATTGAGTGCCTGGGTATCCAGCCAGCAGATATCTGCCTCGAAAGCCCGCTCCACCCTGGCTGGCGCATGTGCATGCACCAGCAGATCGCCCCGCGACACGTCGACATCCCGATCCAGCACCACCGTCACGGCGTCCCCCGCCAGGGCTTCCTGGCGTGGCTCGCTGCCCAGGTAAATCGCCTGGATGCTGGCCGTCACGCCCGAAGGCTGCACCTGCACGGCATCGCCAACCCGCAGCTCGCCCGAAGACACCAGCCCCGCATAGCCCCGGAAATCCTCCACGCTGCTACCGCCATGGCGTATCACCCATTGCACCGGCAGACGCAGCGGCCGCTGGCGTGCAGGCGCATCCACCGGCAAGGACTCCAACAAATTCAGCAAGGTCGGGCCGTCGTACCAGGGCGTACGCGCCGAGGCCGTCACGACATTGTCGCCCTTGAGCGCCGACAGCGGCAGTGCATGGAAGGACGGGATGTCCAGGCGGCGCGCCAGCTCGGCATAGGCATCGCGAATACGCTCGAAGGTATCGCGGTCCCAGTCCAGCAAGTCCATCTTGTTGACGGCCACGATGATATGGCGAATGCCCAGCAGGCGCGCAATGGCGCTGTGGCGCTTGGTCTGGGTCAGCAGCTTGCCGTCTGCCGCGCGCGTGGCGTCGATCAGGATGATGGCGGCATCGGCAGTCGAAGCCGCAGTGACCATATTGCGGGTGTATTGCTCGTGGCCAGGCGCGTCCGCCACGATGAACTTGCGCCTGGGCGTGGCGAAATAGCGGTACGCCACATCAATCGTGATGCCCTGCTCGCGCTCGGCTTCCAGGCCGTCTGTCAGCAACGCCAGATCAGGGGCGTCACCTTCGGTACGCTTGTACTTGGCGCGCGCGATGGCATCGAGCTGGTCGGCAAAAACGCCCTTGCTGTCGAACAACAAGCGGCCGATCAGGGTGGACTTGCCGTCATCAACCGAACCTGCCGTAACGAAGCGCAGCACGCCGCCATCGGCGGGGCTGCTGTCACCTGCCGGGATGACCGGGAGAGCAACAGTGTCGGCCGCCCGGTCCAGAATCACGCTGGAACTATCGCTCATCAGAAATACCCCTCTTTTTTTCGGCGCTCCATGGAGGCCTCGGAAGTCTGGTCGTCCATGCGCGTCGCGCCGCGCTCGGTAATGGTGGTCACGGAGGTTTCGGCGATGATGCCGGCCACGTCATCGGCTTCCGACGCCACCGGGCAGGTACACGAAATATCGCCTACCGTACGAAAGCGCACGGATACGGTCTCTACCGTTTCCCCTTCGGCTGGCGGCGTCAGGCGCGTCACCGGCACCAGCAGGCCGCGCCGGCGCACGACTTCGCGCTGGTGGGTAAAGTAGATGGAAGGCAGCGCCAGGTTCTCGCGCGCGATGTACTGCCAGACGTCCAGCTCCGTCCAGTTTGAAATCGGAAACACGCGCATGTTTTCACCCTTGTGGACACGCGTGTTGTAGAGATTCCAAAGTTCGGGGCGCTGTGCCTTCGGGTCCCATTGGCCGAACTCATCACGGAAGGAGAAAATGCGTTCCTTGGCTCGCGCCTTTTCCTCGTCGCGGCGGGCGCCGCCGATGCAGGCATCGAAACCAAACTCTTCGATGGCTTCCAGCAAGGTGACGGCCTGTGCCGCATTGCGCGAATCCGTTTCCTTGCGCAGCACCACGCTGCCGCGCCGGATGGAATCCTCCACGCTGCGCACGATCAGGGTTTCACCCAGTTCTGCGGCACGGACATCGCGGAACGCGATCACCTCATCAAAGTTGTGCCCGGTGTCGATGTGCATCAACGGGAAGGGAAAAGCGCCAGGGCGAAAGGCTTTTTCAGCCAGGCGCAGCAGCACGCAGGAATCCTTGCCGCCGGAAAACAGCAGCACCGGACGCTCGCATTCGGCCGCCACCTCGCGCATGATGTGAATGGCTTCGGATTCCAGCCAATCCAGGTGGCTGCGGGAGACGGACGCCGCATCGGGCCTGTCTGCCGCCCCTCGCAATTGGCCGGCATGGATAGCCGGGTTGCCCTGTGGGGCAAGGCTTGCGCTAGTGCTGATAGTCATAGTACCTCTGGGGAATAACGCCGGCCCGAAGGCTGAAACAGCCGCGCCCAAGGGCGACGGCGCCTGCGGCTCCGATAAAACTCGCCGGGCCCGGGAACCGGGTCATGGCGACGAAACAAAAGACACGCTGCCGGCCGGCCGATTGCCCGCATGCAGCCCGCACTCCTTGGAATCCGACGACTCCCACCACCAGCGGCCGGCCCGCACATCCTCGCCAGGCCGTACCGCGCGCGTACAGGGTTCGCAACCTATCGAGGGATAGCCCTGGTCATGCAGCGGGTTGTAGGGAATCCTGCGCTCGCGGATACTTTCCCAGACATCGTCCAGCGTCCATGCCGCCAGCGGGTTGAATTTCACCAGCCCGAATACCGGGTCCTGTTCCTGCTCGTGCAGCTCGCCGCGCGTCGTCGATTGTTCGCGGCGCTGGCCGGTGATCCAGGCGGAGCGGCCCGCCAGCGCGCGGCGCAGCGGTTCCACCTTGCGGATCTGACAGCAGGCCTTGCGCAGTTCCACGCTTTCATAGAATGCGTAGGCGCCATGCTCGGCCACATGGGCCGCGACCGCGGCCTCGTCGGGCTGGTAGACGTCCGGGCTGCGACCATAGCGCGCCTGCATCACGTCCAGCATGCCCAGCGTTTCGGCGTGCAGGCGGCCGGTATCCAGCGTGAACACCCCCAGCGGCAGGCCGCCGTCATAAATGGCATGCGCCAGCACCATGTCCTCGGCGGCCAACGATGAGGCAAGGGCCGCATCCGGGAAATGCCGGGCGATTGCCGCCAGGCTATCCTGCAGGCGCTGCCAGCGCAGCGCTTCTGCCGCGCCTGCCGTCCTTGGAGTCAGGTGCGGGTCACTCATGCCGAATCGCGCGCGAAGATCCGCGCATGGCGCGGACGGGCCAGCAGGACTTCGCCTTCCCTGAGATTCAGTTCACGGAACAGGCCTTCCGGCACCTGCGCCTCGATGAGCTGATCGCTGCCTTCGCGCGACAGTTCGAGAAAGGCGCTGGGGCCAGCCAGGTAGGCATGATTGAGCCGTACCGCCAGGCCTTCGCCGCCCTCTGCGTACGGCAGCACTTCCA
Source organism: Kerstersia gyiorum (assembly GCF_048595715.1). Lineage (NCBI taxonomy): Bacteria > Pseudomonadati > Pseudomonadota > Betaproteobacteria > Burkholderiales > Alcaligenaceae > Kerstersia > Kerstersia gyiorum. Next base: position 471,668 of record NZ_CP169556.1, on the reverse strand, counting down.
CTTCGTGCGGCCGCACATAGGCCGTGGCGGCACGCTCGTTGCCACCGCCGAACTCGGGCGCGGGCAAAGTCCAGCCGTCCAGGCGCCAGACGCCATTGGCGGCCACGCCCTGGAACTGGTTCACGTCGCCCAGGAAGCCATAGACAAAGGGCGTGGCCGGCGCTTCCCAGACTTCCCTGGGCGACCCGACCTGTTCAATCTTGCCGGCATTCATCAGCACGACCCGGTCGGACACTTCAAGCGCTTCTTCCTGATCGTGGGTGACGAACACGCTGGCGACATTCAATTCGTCATGCAGGCGCCGCAGCCAGCGGCGCAGTTCCTTGCGCACCTTCGCATCAAGCGCGCCGAAGGGCTCGTCGAGCAGCAGGACACGAGGCTCCACCGCCAGCGCACGCGCCAGCGCGATCCGCTGGCGCTGCCCGCCTGACAATTGCGACGGGTAACGATCGGCCAGCCAATCCAGCTGCACCAGTTCCAGCAAGGCCTTGACGCGGGCGCGGATGTCATCTTCCGAAGGGCGCTGGGCGCGTGGCCGCACACGCAGGCCGAACGCGACGTTCTCGAACACCGTCATGTGCTTGAACAAGGCATAGTGCTGGAAAACGAACCCGACGCGGCGCTGGCGTACATTGACGTCCGTGGCATCCTCACCGGAAAACAGCACGCTGCCCTCGTCCGGCGTATCCAGCCCGGCGATGATGCGCAGCAGCGTGGTCTTGCCGCAGCCGGACGGGCCGAGCAAGGCGACCAGCTCGCCAGTTTCGATATGCAGCGAGACATCGTTCAGGGCGCGGAAATCACCGAAACGCTTGGACAGGTGGCGAACTTCGATACTCATGTATGACTCCTTCAGGCGGCCACTGCCGCCAACGGCCGCTCCAGCGGCTGCGTCGCCGTGGCATGGCCGGGCCGGCCGGCGCGCTCATCGCGCCAGTGCACCCATTGTTTCAGCAACAGGGTAACGAGCGCCAGCAGGGCCAGCAGCGATGCAACGGCGAACGCCGCGGAAAACATATATTCGTTATAGAGGATCTCGACATGCAAGGTCATCGTGTTGGTCAGGCCGCGTATCTGCCCCGACACTACGGACACCGCGCCGAACTCCCCCATGGCGCGGGCATTGCTGAGAATGGCGCCATACAGCAAACCCCACTTGATGTTGGGCAGGGTCACGCGCCAGAACATCTGCCAGCCGGAAGCCCCCAGCGTCAGGGCCGCCTGTTCGCCATCGTTGCCCTGGGCCTGCATCAGCGGGATCAATTCGCGGGCGATGAAGGGACAGGTCACGAACAGCGTGGCGATGATGACGCCTGGCACCGCATAAACGATCTTGATGTCATGTTCCTGCAGCCACGGGCCAAACCAGCCCTGGGTGCCAAACAGCAGCACGAACACCAGGCCGGCAACCACCGGCGAGACGGAAAAAGGCAGGTCGATCAGCGTGACCAGGAATTGCTTGCCACGGAACTGGAACTTGGTGATGGCCCAGGCTGCGGCCACGCCGAATACCAGGTTCACCGGCAGCGAAATGGCGGCCACCAGCAATGTCAGCCGGATGGCATCCAGCGCATCGGAATCGGTAATGGCGGCAAGGTAGACCCCCCAGCCGCGCCGCAGCGCTTCGGCAAAAACGGAAACCAGCGGCACCAGCAGGAACAGCCCCATGAAGGCCAGGGCCAGCGCAATCAGTACATAACGCACCCAGGCCGGTTCTTCCAGCGGGTTGCTGCCCTGGCGGACGGGTATTTTAGTCTGGCTCATCAGCGCACCCCGCCACGGCGTTGCTGCCATGCCTGCAACAAATTGATCAACAGCAGCAACAGAAACGATGCGACCAGCAGCACAGTGGATATTGCCGCCGCCCCGGCGTAATCGAAGCGCTCCAGTTTGGAGACGATCAGCAGCGGGGCGATTTCCGACACCATGGGGCGATTACCGGCAATGAAAACCACCGAACCGTACTCGCCCACCGCCCGTGCGAACGCCAACGAAAAGCCAGTCAGCAAGGCCGGCAGCACCGCCGGGAACAACACGTGCAGGAAGGTTTGCAAGCGGCTGGCGCCCAGGCTGGCAGCGGCCTCTTCCAGTTCTTTCTCGACGTCTTCCAGCACCGGCTGCACGGTGCGCACGACAAACGGCAGACCAATGAAAATCAGCGCCACCACCACGCCCGCGGCGCTGTAGGAGATTTTCCAGCCGAAGAATTCATACAGCGGCTTGCCCAGCCAGCCCTTGGTACTGTAGAGATAGCTCAGCGCAATCCCCGCCACAGCGGTGGGCAATGCAAAAGGCAAGTCCACCAGGGCATCGAGGATGCGCTTGCCGGGGAAGGAGTAGCGCACCAGCACCCAGGCCACGATCATGCCGAAGACCAGGTTGACGGCAGCAGCCAGCAGCGCTGCGCCGAAGGTCAGCCGGTAGGCCGCCAGCGCCTGGGGCGTGCCCACGGCCGCCCAGAAGCCGTCCCAGCCCAGGCCGGCGGCCTTGATCGGCAGGGCCGCCAGCGGGATCAGCACCAGCAGGCTCAGGTAAACCACCGTAAAGCCCATGGACAGGCCGAAGCCCGGCAACACGCCGGGGCTGCGGCGCCGGCGTGCCACGGCGGGAGGATTCAATGTGCTGACCGGTGTCGTTGCCGTCATGCTCGCCCCTGGCTTCCGGTCAGCTGCCGGGCTGGTAGATCTGGTCGAAGGTGCCGCCGTCACCGAAGTGCTCGGCCTGTGCCTTGCGCCAGCCACCGAACACATCGTCGATCGTGATCAGCTTGACCTCAGGGAACTGGCTGGCGTACTTCGCCGCCACCGTCTTGTCGATGGGACGGTAATAATTCTGGGCGATGATTTCCTGCGCCTGCGGCGTGTAGAGCCACTTCAGGTAGGCTTCTGCGACTTCGCGCGTGCCCTTGCGGTCCACAACCTTGTCGACCACCGCAACCGGCGGCTCGGCCAGGATGGACAAGGACGGCACGACGATATCGAACTCGCCCTCGCCCAGTTCTTTCTGCGCCAGGAAGGCCTCGTTCTCCCAGGCCAGCAGCACATCACCCACGCCCTTCACGAAGGTGGAGGTCGAACCGCGCGCACCGGTATCCAGCACAGGTACATTCTTGTAAAGCTGGCCCACGAAGTCCTGCGCCGCCTTCTGGTCGCCGCCGTTCTTGTCGAGCGCATAGGCCCAGGCCGCCAGATAGTTCCAGCGCGCGCCGCCCGAGGTCTTGGGGTTGGGCGTGATGACTTCCACACCGGGCTTGACCAGGTCATCCCAGTCCTTCAAGCCCTTGGGGTTGCCCTTGCGCACCAGGAACACAATGGTGGAGGTATAGGGCGAACTGTTGCTGGGCAGACGTGCCTGCCAGTTCTGATCCAGCAGCCCACGGTCCGCGATGGCGTCGATATCGTAGGCCAGCGCCAGCGTCACGACATCGGCATCCAGGCCGTCGATAACGGAACGCGCCTGGCGCCCGGACCCGCCATGCGAAGGCCGGATCGTGACGGTGTCACCGGTTTCCTTCTTGTAGTCCTCGCTGAAACGCTCATCAATGGCCCGGTAGAGCTCACGCGTCGGGTCGTAGGACACATTGAGCAAGGTCCACGACTTGCCCTCCGCATGCGCAGACGCAAGCGGAGCCAGGACAGACGCTGCGATGACACCAGCAGCCAGCAGAAACTTATTTCCAATAGACATTTTGAGGACTCCGTTCATGGCAGGAACGGGTCAGTGTGCAACGCTTGCAAATGAAAACGAACGAATCAATTTTCCATTGCTCATCCCCATTAGGCATAAGAATTTCTGGATATGAGCTAATTCCAGCGCCCATGATATACTCCCCCCCAGTACAAACCAGGCACCACAACCAGGCCAGCCGAAATGCCCTACACCCCCACTGAAAAACGCAAGGCAGCCGCGCGCGTGCGCCGCATCCAGGGCCAGGTCGACGCCCTGGGCCGCATGTTGGACAACAACGCGCCCTGCAGCGACGTGCTGCAACAGATCGCGGCACTGCGCGGCGCCGTCAACGGCCTGATGTCCAGCGTACTGGAAAGCCACCTGCGTGAAAGCCTCGCACCGGTGGCGCCGCAGGAAACCGTGGACGACGCCATCGGGCTGGTACGTTCCTACCTGAAATAAACCTCGGCCCACATGGCCACCACCCAAGGAAAACCGCTATGAAATCCCGAGCTGCAGTTGCCTTCGAAGCCGGCAAGCCGCTGGAAATCGTCGAGATCGACGTGGAACCGCCGCGCAAGGGCGAAGTCCTGGTCAAGATCACCCACACCGGCGTTTGCCATACCGATGCCTTCACCTTGAGCGGCGATGACCCCGAGGGCATCTTCCCCGCCGTGCTGGGCCACGAAGGCGCGGGCGTCGTGGTCGAAGTCGGCGAAGGCGTCACGTCGCTGCAACCGGGCGACCACGTGATCCCGCTCTACACCGCCGAATGCCGCGAGTGCAAATTCTGTCTGTCCGGCAAAACCAACCTGTGCCAAAAGGTGCGCGCCACCCAGGGCAAGGGCCTGATGCCCGACGGCACGACACGCTTTTCCTACCAGGGCAAGCCCATCTATCACTACATGGGTTGCTCGACCTTCAGCGAATACACCGTGGTGCCGGAAATTTCGCTGGCCAAGTTCAATGCCGCCGCCGACCATGAAAAGGTCTGCCTGCTGGGCTGCGGCGTGACCACCGGTATCGGCGCAGTGCACAACACCGCCAAGGTCAAGGAAGGCGACACCGTGGCCGTCTTCGGCCTGGGCGGCATCGGCCTGGCCGTGATCCAGGGCGCGGTGCAGGCCAAGGCCGGCCGCATCATCGCCGTCGACACCAACCCCGGCAAGTTCATCCTGGCGCGCGCCATGGGTGCGACCGATGCGGTCAACCCCAAGGACCACGACCGCCCGATCCAGGACGTCATTGTCGAAATGACCGACGGCGGCGTGGATTTCTCGTTCGAATGCATAGGCAACGTGCACGTCATGCGTGCCGCGCTCGAATGCTGCCACAAGGGCTGGGGTGAAAGCATCATCATCGGCGTGGCCGGCGCCGGCCAGGAAATCAGCACCCGCCCCTTCCAGCTCGTCACCGGCCGCGTCTGGCGCGGTTCCGCCTTCGGCGGCGTCAAGGGCCGCACGCAATTGCCGGGTATGGTGGAAGACGCCATGGCAGGCAAGATCGACCTGGACCCGTTCGTCACGCACAAGCTGCCGCTGGACGAAATCAACGAAGCCTTCCACCTGATGCACGAAGGCAAGTCGATCCGTACGGTGATCCACTTCTGATCATTGCCGAAGCGCCCGCCGGCTGCGCGTGACGCATGCCGGCAGGACGGCTGCGATGAACGCTCCGCCGCAACCGGCCCTGCCCGCACAGCGAACCCTCAGTCGGTGCCGAAGCGCTGCGAGTACGGCCCGTACAGCAAACCGTTGGGACGGCCTGCAGCCAGCAGGCGCATATCGGCCAGGCCTGCCATCTTGTAGCTGTAATCGCTGGCGGATTCGATGATCTGGTTCACCAGCGCAGTCACCAGGGCGCCCAACAGGCCGCCACCGGAACTTTGCTGCTCGGCGCTGGACGCGGAAGCCGCACCGGACCACAGCTCGGTACCAGACGCCAGATCCACCAGCCGCGCCTGCAATGTCACCACCGATGCACTGCTGAGCACCGCATACGATGTACCGTACTGCTTCACGTCCATGAACAGCGCCGTGTCCGCACCGAAGATCTCACGCAGCTTGTCGGCCGGCACGGACCGTGCATCGGCCGCATCCAGCACGCCATTCTGGCGCAGTACCTCGCTCACCACCGCCACTGGAAAGACGTAATAGCCCGACTCGGCCAGCGGGTAGGACACCTGCGCCAGGACCGCCTCGGCCGCCCCGACTTCCAGCGAATCGTTGAGCGGCGGCAGCACCAGTACGGAGCGCGGGCGCGCTTCGCGGAACGCGGTGTAATCCAGGCTTGCAGGCGGCGTCGCGCAACCGCTGGCCAGGACCGAAACGCCCAACAAACCGATACCCAGGCATTTTTTCCAGATCGTCATTTGCCTGCCTCCGCACGCGCTGCCAGCGTCTTCGCCATGAAAGCCACGAAAGTGCCGGACTCCGGAAAGCTTGCCTGCTCGGCCGCCATCAGCGCCTGGACTTTATCCATCTGCCCTTCCAGGGCGTACAGCATCGCCAGATGCAACTGGAATCCCGGCGGCAGCGCCGCGCCCTCAGCGCTGATGCGCTCACGGCTTTCCTCCAGCTTGCTGATCTGCAAGGCCACGCCGTCCTTGCTGCCGTCCAGGTACTGATAAACCTGATCCTGATAATCTCCCCAACCGTACAGGGTGGGTTCCTTGTGTGCGCAGCCGGCCGCAAGCACTGCCAATGCGGCCAGCCAGGCGCGCGGAGCGCCTAATACCATGTTCATCTTCCTGCCCTGGTTCAATTGGCAGCAGGGCGCCAGGCGCCACTTTCGATCCCTTGCACCAGATTGTCCACGGCTTCGCGGATCGCCAGGTCCAGCACCTTGCCATTGAGGGTGGAATCGTAGCCGGCAGAACCGCCGAAGCCCACGACCTCGCGGCTGGACAGGCTGTACTCTCCCGCGCCCTGGGCGGAATAGACCACTTCGGAAGTATCGACGTCCACCACGTTCAGGTTCACCTTGGCATAGGCCACTTGCGACTTGCCGCGCCCCAGGATGCCGAACAACTGGCGATCGCCGGTTTCCTTGCGGCCGAACTCGCTCACGTCACCGGTGATAACGTAGGACGCGCCCTTGATGTTCTGCGCCTTGCCGTTGAAACCGGCTTCCTGGCTGATTTCAGACAGGTTGGCGCGATCCAGCACATTGAAGCGGCCTGTCTGCTGCAGGTGCGTGATCAGGATGGTCTTGGCCTGGCTGCCCAGACGGTCCTGGCCGTCGCTGAACACGCCGCGCATGAACTCGGTACGGTTGTCGAACTTGCCCACCGAAATCGGGCTGCGCGGCCCCTGGTACTGCACGGCGGCGGCGGCCGTCTTGGGCACTTCCAGGCTACGCGAGGATTCCGTCGCGCAACCTGCCACCAGCACCAGCGCACCCAGCGCCACCACACCTACCGCCTTCCGGCCAGAATTGAGATTCATCATCTGCGTATTGCGCGTCAAAGCGCCTGTTTTAAACATGGGAAAACAGGATATTAACGCCACAGGCAAATAAAAATAATTCCCATTGGCAAATAATCAGAACATGGCCGGCAACGGAGCCGCGCCCCAGGCCCCCGTACCGCCACGCTCTACCCCTGAATGCAACAAGGCCCCCGGCATTGGAACACCTCCAACAGCGGGGGCCAGGTCGTGGCCGCAAACGATGGCGCCAACCCGAAGGCCGACGCCACAAACGGCATTTACTTGCGGCGCAACTGGCTCAGGTCGCGCACGGCGCCCTTGTCTGCCGACGTGGCCATCGCGGCATACGCCTGCAGCGCCAACGAGACATGACGCTCGCGGTCTACCGGCTTCCAGGCGTTTTCGCCACGCGCTTCCATGGCAGTACGGCGCTGGGCCAGCACGTCGTCGGCCACATCCAGGTGAATGCTGCGTTCGGGGATGTTGATCAGGATACGGTCGCCATTTTCGATCAGGCCGATATTGCCGCCCTCGGCGGCCTCGGGCGATGCGTGCCCGATCACCAGCCCGGACGAACCGCCCGAGAAGCGGCCATCGGTCACCAGGGCGCACACCTTGCCCAGGCCCTTGGACTTCAGGTAAGACGTGGGGTACAGCATTTCCTGCATGCCCGGGCCGCCCTTCGGACCTTCGTAGCGGATCACCACGACGTCATTCGGCTTGACCTCGTCCCCCAGGATGCCGGCCACGGCATCGTCCTGGCTTTCGTAGACACGCGCCGTCCCTTCGAAAATCCACTGGCTTTCATCCACACCTGCCGTCTTCACGATGCAACCGCGTTCGGCCAGGTTACCCGACAGCACGGCCAGGCCACCGTCGCGCGAGTAGGCATGCTCACGGCTGCGGATACAGCCCCGTTCACGGTCCAGGTCCAGCGTGGAGAACTCGGCCGCCTGGCTGAAGGCCTGGGTGGTACGCACGCCACCCGGCGCGGCGCGGTAGAAGCGCTGCGCTTCCTCGCTGGCCTCGCCGCCGGCCACGTCCCAATTGCGCAGCGCTTCGCCCAGCGTGCCGCTGTGGATGTTCGCCGCATCCAGGTGCAGCAGGCCGGCACGGCCCAGCTCGCCCAGAATGCCGATCACGCCGCCAGCGCGGTGCACGTCTTCGATATGGAATTTGTCCGTCATGGGCGCAGCCTTGCACAGGCAGGGCACCGCACGCGAAATGCGGTCAATATCGGACATGCTGAAGTTCACGCCCGCTTCCTGCGCTGCGGCCAGCAGGTGCAGCACCGTATTGGTAGAGCCGCCCATGGCCACGTCCAGGCTCATGGCATTCTCGAATGCCTTGAACGTCGCAACATTGCGCGGCAGCACCGATTCATCATCCTGTTCGTAGTAGCGCCGGCACAGATCGACGATCAGGCGGCCCGCTTCCTCGAACAGGGTCTTGCGCCAGGCATGGGTGGCGACGATGGTGCCATTGCCAGGCAGGGACAGGCCCAGCGCTTCGGTCAGGCAGTTCATCGAGTTCGCGGTAAACATGCCGGAACAGGAGCCACAGGTGGGACAGGCACTGCGTTCTGCCTCTTCGGCCTCGGCGTCGCTGACGTTGGGGTCTGCGGCCTTGATCATGGCGTCGATCAGGTCAAGCTTGGCGATGACTTTCACCGTGCCCGGCTCATGGATCTTGCCGGCTTCCATCGGGCCGCCAGACACAAATACGACGGGAATGTTCAGGCGCATGGCGGCCATCAGCATCCCTGGGGTGATTTTGTCGCAGTTGGATATGCACACCATGGCATCCGCGCAGTGCGCATTTACCATGTACTCCACCGAGTCGGCGATCAGGTCGCGCGAGGGCAGCGAATACAACATGCCGCCATGGCCCATGGCGATGCCGTCGTCGATGGCGATGGTGTTGAATTCCTTGGCAACGCCGCCCGCCGCCTCGATTTCCTTGGCGACCAGCGCGCCCAGGTCGCGCAGGTGCACGTGCCCCGGAACGAACTGGGTGAAGGAATTCACCACGGCAATGATGGGTTTGCCAAAGTCGCCGTCCTGCATGCCGGTGGCGCGCCATAGAGCGCGGGCACCTGCCATGTTGCGGCCATGGGTGGATGTGCGGGAACGATAATGCGGCATGCTGGTCTCAACGAGCGGAATAACGAAGCCGCGCCAGACGGCGCGGACAGGGTGCGGATACAGCGAACGAATTTTTAATAATACGCTGTATGGCGCCAATCTTGCATAAAACCCTTGCCTTCGGCACGACTTCAGCAGCGAAAAAACACCTTTCGGCTCGCCCTGCGGCGCGAGTGATTCGCACTAGCGCCGCTATCGTACCAGTCGGCCGGCCAGGCAGGCGGTGCACACGGCGCCGTGACCCGATAACCCTTATGCGCGCATGGTAGCGATAACCCGTAATGCGACCCGCCCGCACAATAAGGGATACTTGCCAGCAACACCTGACCCGGCCAGCCGGCCGCCCATATGGCAGCATATGGCAATCGGCTGGCCTTGCTTTTTTATCGCTGCCTCTTCTACCGCTGCCCCTTGCCGCCTGAACCCATGCAAACGCGAAAACCCGTAGACGGCGCCGCCACGGCCGCCATGCTGCTGCTATGCCTGATCTGGGGCATGCAGCAAGTTTCCATCAAGGCCATTGCCGCCGATGTCGCCCCCGTCCTGCAGGTGGCCCTGCGTTCAGGCGTGGCGGCCGTACTGGTCTTGCTGTTCAGCCGCCTGTTCCTGCGCGAGCGCTGGCTGCCCGGCATCGCGCTGGGGCCAGGGCTGGTGGCAGGCATCCTGTTCGCACTGGAATTCCTCTGCGTCGCCCTGGGCCTGCGCTGGACCAGTGCCGCGCACATGTCGGTCTTCCTGTACACCGCGCCCATCTTCGCCGCCATCGGCCTGCACTGGAAATTGCCAGAGGAACGCCTGCAGCGCATGCAGTGGGTGGGCATTGCGCTGGCGTTTGCAGGCATTGTCATCACCTTCCTGGGACCGCAAGACCCGCAGACGCTGGCGGCCGCCCCCAATCCCTTGCTGGGCGACCTGTTCGGCCTGGGCGCCGGCCTGACCTGGGGGTTGACCACCATTACCGTGCGTGTCACGCGGCTGAGTGAAGCGCCGCCGGCGCAAACCCTGTTCTACCAATTGGCCTGTGCCTGCGCCCTGCCGCTGGCATTCGCCTACGCCACCGGCCAGACCGCCTTCCATGGCAGCCCGCTGGCATGGACCAGCCTGGGCTTCCAAACGCTGGTGGTGTGCTTCTTCAGTTATCTGACATGGTTCTGGCTGCTGCGCCGCTACCTGGCGGCCCGGCTGGGCATCCTTTCGTTCATGAGCCCGTTGTTCGGCGTGGCGATGGGCGCCTGGCTGCTCGACGAGCACCTGGATGCTTCATTCATCATCGGCGCCGTACTGGTACTGAGCGGGATGGTCATCGTCAACGGCCACCGGCTGCTGGCGCGCAAGCGCTGAAGCCGAGCCGGAAAACAAAAAACCACCTAGGCATGGCCTGGGTGGTTTCCCGATTTCTTCCGAGTGACCCTCTTGCAAGCAAGGTGGTCGGGGTGAGAGGATTCGAACCTCCGACTCCTGCGTCCCGAACGCAGTACTCTACCAGGCTGAGCTACACCCCGGAAAGAAATCAACTATAGATCGAATTTATCCAACTGTCAACAGACCACATCAATTTTTACGCGACACAGCGAAGTCGCAAAACGCCAGCAGGGAATCTCGGAACGGGGTATCCGGCAGTTGCGCCAGCGCGTCGCGAGCGATGGCGGCCTCGGCATCCGCCGCCCGGCGCGTGTGATGCAAGGCATCCGTGGCATGGATGGCCTGCGCCACCGCCGCGAAATCGCCTTCGCCCTTTTCAATGGCGCTGCGCACCAGGCTGCTCTGCTCGGCCGTGCCGACTTCCATGACCCGGATCAGCGGCAGCGTGGGCTTGCCTTCGCGCAGGTCGTCGCCCACGTTCTTGCCCAGCGCCTGCACGTCGCCGCCATAATCCAGCACGTCGTCGATCAGCTGGAAGGCCGTGCCGATATGGCGGCCATAGGCAGCCGCAGCTTCTTCCTGCTCAGGGGTGGCGCCAGCCAGCACCGCACCCACCTGGGCCGCAGCTTCGAACAGCTTGGCAGTCTTGTAGCGCACGACCTGCAAGTAACGCTCTTCGGAAACGTCCGGGTCGTGCACGTTGAGCAATTGCAGCACCTCGCCTTCAGCGATCACGGTCGTGGCGCCAGACAGGATGGACATGATGCGCATGGAACCGCCAGCCACCATCATTTCGAAGGAACGGCTGTAAAGGTAGTCGCCCACCAGCACGCTGGCCGCATTGCCAAATACAGCGTTGGCCGTATCACGGCCCCGGCGCAGGTCGGATTCATCCACCACGTCGTCGTGCAGCAGCGTTGCGGTATGGATGAATTCCACCACGGCGGCCAGCAAGTGATGGTTCGTGCCTTCGTAGCCGAATGCGCGCGCCACCATCAGCAGCATCGCAGGCCGCATGCGCTTGCCGCCAGCACTGATGATGTAATCGGCGATGGTGCGGATCAGCACGACATCGGAGTTCAGCCGGGCCCGGATCACGGCATCCACCGCTTTCATATCATCGGCAACAGGGGCAAGCAGCTCGGACAGGCTCAAGGTTCATCCTGGAAATGGAAGCGTGCGGCCTCGGGCCCGCGCGCTCTAACTACACACATCCGGGAACAGCCCGCAGACTCCTCTGCCAGGCTCCATTACCGGAAACAAACTTTATCAGGCTGTGATTATACGGTGCCCAGCATTTCAGGCCATTACCGTTGCAGCTTCCCCGCAATACGGCGCCAGGACTGCCGTCGTGGCCTGCGCCATGACATAGCTTTACCCTTCGGCCCATCCGGCACCTGACACATTTGGTCGTATGATGCTGGCAAACCAGGATCAGCGCCCACCAGACCGCACGCCGGCCTCCCGCCGCGCCGCCGGCCATGCAAGCGCGCCGCCCATCCGTCGGAGCGTACGGCCCATGTTTCTCAAACCACGCACAGGATTCCCGATCCGCTATGCGACCATAGGCATCATCGTCAGCGCCATGGTGCTGATGGCGGCCGTCCTGGTGGCGGCCGGCTGGCTGGGAACGCGCCAGATCCTGCTGGATTCGGCCTGGCGCTCGGCCCGTGAAACCGGGCAGCTGATCAACGAACGCGCCTTGCGCACGACCGCGCCGGCCTCGGCCATGCTGCGCACCCTGGCCTTCGACCCGCTGCTGTCCGCCCGCACCGAGGCTGGCCGGCTGTCACGCGTCGATGCATTGATCGCCTCGCTGATTGCCTCGCCGCTGATCACGTCCATCTATGTCGCCTACGACAATGGCGACTTCCTGCTTGTCCGCCCGCTCAACACGCCCGAATTGCGCCAGCATTTTGTCGCGCCACCGGGCGCGGCCTTCCTGGTGCAATCCATCAAACCGGCGGGCGACGGCACGCAACGGCGCACCTACCATTACTACGACGCGGACAGCCGGCACATTGGCGCCCGCCCCCTGACCGGCGACATCTACGACCCACGCGAACGCAACTGGTACAGCGCGGCCCGCCAGACCCGGTCCACCGTCATTTCCAAGCCCTACGTTTTTTTCTCGTCACGCGAAATCGGCATCAGCCTGTCGCGCCGGGCCGAGAACAGCCAGGCCGTGATCGGCATGGATATCGGCCTGGACGACCTGATGCTTGTCATGGACCGGCTGCGCATGACCCCAGGCACGGAAATCGCCCTGGTCGACGAACAGGGCGAAGTCATCCTCTACCAGGACATGCAGGCCTTCCTGGACGACGAAGACCATCCCGCCCCGGACCGGGATGCCACACTGACGCTGCCCAGCCTGGACCAGCTCGGCGCCAGCGCCCTGCGCGGCACTTATGATGCCGAGCGCAGCGACGAAGTCATTTCCCTGCAAGCCGACGGCAAGGAATGGCTGGGCCTGGCCCTGCCGTTCACGGCACTGGGCGAGGCACCGCTGCAATTGCTGCTGGCCATGCCGACCGATGAACTGCTGTACAGCCTGAAACAGCACCAGCAGCGCCTGATTCTGATCTCTGTCTTGCTGATCCTGCCCTTCCTGCTGCTGGGCTGGCGCGGCGGCTCGTTCATTGCGCGCCATCTCGAACGTATCGCGGCCCGAACCCGGCAGCTCTCGCGCTTCGACTTCCAGCGCCTGCCCGCACAGCCCTCTTCACTGCAGAAAATCAACACACTGAATGCCGCCGTGAACGATGTCAGCGACACCGTCGAGGCGCTGCTGGAAACCAGCCGCATCCTGAATACGGAAAAACAGATCGGCGTCATGCTGGAGCAACTGCTGGAAAAACTGCTCTCGGCCACGCGCTGCCAGGGCGGCGCCGCCTACCTGTGGCACCCGGACGAAGCCATCATGGAACGCATCGCCGCCCGCGGCGACCAAAGCACCCTGGCTGAACGCTTCCCCTATACCGCCGACCGGGCCGCAAGCCCGGCCGGCCAGGAGTCCAGCCAGGGCCGCTTCGAACTGCGCAGTCGGGACGGCGGCCTGCAGGGCCTGCTGATCCTGGCCCAGCCGGACGACCCGGCCTACGCAACGCCGGAATTTCTGGCATTTGCCAACCGCCTGTCCAGCATGCTGGCGGTGGCTATCGAAATGCGCCAGCTGATCGAATCGCAGAAAGCCCTGTTCGACGCCATCATCCAGGTGCTGGCCGACGCCATCGACGCCAAGAGCCCCTATACCGGCGGGCACTGCCACCGCGTGCCGGAACTGGCAATCCAGCTGGCGGACAGCCTGGCTGCGGAACAGCAAGGCCCCTATGCCAGCTTCCAACTGGATGAAACCGAGCGCTACGCCTTCCACCTGGCAGCCTGGCTGCACGATTGCGGCAAGATCATCAGCCCGGAACACATCGTCAACAAAGCCACCAAGCTGGAAACCATCCACAACCGCATCCATGAGATTCGCATGCGCTTCGAAGTACTCTGGCGCGACGCGGAAATCACCTGCCTGCAGGCCCAACTGGATGGCACGGACCCGGCAGCGGCACGCCGGCAGAAAGAGGCCCAGCAGGCGGCCTTGCACGAGGATTTCCGCTTCATCGCGCAGTGCAACGGCGGCAGCGAACACCTGCCCGACGAGGCCCTGGCTCGCCTGCACGATATTGGCAGCCGCACCTGGGAACGCCATTTCGACGACAGCCTGGGCCTTTCCACGGAAGAAACCGAGCGCCTGCAGCGCGCCCGCCCCGACGCCGTGCCGCTGCCAGCCTGGGAACAACTGCTGTCCGACAAACCCGAGCACATCATTCCCTGGGGCGCGCACCGCCCCCCCGTGGAGGCAGGCGACCCGACCAATACGCTGGGCTTCGACATGCCGCTGCCCGGCCAGCTGCAACACCTGGGCGAGCTGCACAACCTGGGCATCCGGCGCGGCACGCTCAGCGAAGAGGACCGCTTCGCCATCAACGAGCATGTCGTCCAGACGCTGCTCATGCTCAAGAAACTGCCCTGGCCACACGCCCTGGCCCGTGTGCCGGACATGGCCGCCAATCACCACGAAAAGATGGACGGCAGCGGCTACCCGCGCCGCCTGCCTGCGGGGCAATTGCCGCTTACCGACCGCGTACTGGCCATCGCAGACGTATTCGAAGCGCTGACAGCTGCTGACCGGCCCTACAAACCGGCCAAATCCCTGTCAGAATCCTTGCGTATCATGGCCCTGATGTGCCGGGATGGACACCTGGACACCGAGCTTTACCTGTATTTCCTGCACAGCAGGATCTGGCGCGGCTACGCGCACAAGCACATGCTGCCCGCGCAGCGTGATACCGTGGATACGGCCGAGCTGGCGCGTCTGGCCAGCAGCCAGGCCTGACACAGTGTTTACCGCCAGGCCCCAGGCCTGCCTCCATCCCAGGCAGGCCGCCCGTTTCGGGCGGGTTCCAGGCCCATTCCGCAGACTTGCCACACATGCATCCGCCAAAGTCTGCGGCGAAAGCCTAAAATAGCGCCCCAAAGATGCCTGCCGACCCAACCGTCAGGCGCCAGCCCTTGCTGGCCCCAATTCCTGCCCCCCGCCACTTTTTGGCGGCATAACGACAGAGTCCACCGTGACAGACCCGCAAACCCCCACCCCCCATATCCGCAGCTTCGTCCACCGGCGCGGCCACATTACCCAGGGACAGCGCGAAGCGCTGGAAACGCTGCTGGAAAAATGGTCCATTCCCTACACCCCGAAGCCTGCCGACTTCGCCGCGCTGTTCGGACGCAAGGCGCCGCAGATCCTGGAAATCGGTTTTGGCATGGGCGAAACCACCGAGCGCATCGCGCTGGCCCGCCCCGATGACAATTTCCTGGGTGTGGAAGTCTTCAACGCCGGCGTCGGCGCCATGCTCAAGCGCATCGAGGAATCCGAGCTGCAGAATGTGCGCATCATCCAGCATGATGCCGTGGAAGTCGTGCGCGACATGATCGCGCCCGATAGCCTGGCCGGCGTGCACATCTATTTCCCCGACCCCTGGCCCAAGAAACGCCACCACAAGCGCCGCCTGATCCAGCCGCCGTTCATTGCGCTGCTGGCCAGCCGTATTGCGCCCGGCGGCTACATCCACTGTGCGACCGACTGGGAAAACTACGCGGAACAGATGCTGGAAGTGCTGAGCGGCAACGAACTGCTGGAAAACACCGCGCAAGACTATGCGCCGCGCCCCGATTTCCGGCCGCAAACCAAATTCGAAACCCGCGGCCTGCGCCTGGGCCACGGCGTCTGGGATCTGATTTTCAGGAGGAAGTGAGCATGCGTATCACACTGAACGGAGAAGACCGTACATTCGATTCCGCACTGAGCGTGACCGGCCTGCTGGAAGCCCTGGGCCATACCGGCAAGCGCGTGGCGGTGGAACGCAATGGGGAAATCGTGCCCAAAAGCCTGCACAGCCAAACCCGGCTGACGGAAGGCGACATCGTAGAACTGGTGGTAGCAGTCGGCGGCGGCTGATTCTTCCTGCCCCACGCTGCGCACCACCAGGCCATCGGTGCGCCGCTGGCCTGGCATACGCGGAAATTACGCCGAAAAAGTAAAAGGCAGGCACCCACGGTGCCTGCCTTTTACATTGGCCGTCCGGCCTGAAAGAAGCAGCGCCGGTCAGCGCAAGCCACCGAAGCGGCCCAGGCCCTTCAGGCCGCCCATGGCGCGCATCATCTTCGCCATGCCGCCCTTCTTCATCTGCTTCATCATGCCCTGCATCTGCTCGAACTGATTCAGCAGGCGGTTCACTTCCTGCACCGGCACGCCCGCACCCGCTGCGATCCGGCGCTTGCGCGAGGCCTTGAGCAATTCCGGCTTGGCACGTTCCTGCGGCGTCATGGAATTCAGGATGCCTTCGGTACGGCGCAACTGTTTTTCCGCCTGCCCGCCCTGCAACTGGCCAGCCGCCGCCTGAAACTGCGCCGGCAGCTTTTCCAGCAACGAACCCATATCGCCCAGCTTACGCACCTGCAGCAGTTGCTCGCGGAAATCATTCAGGTCGAACTTGTCGCCGGACTTGATCTTGCTGGCCAGCTTCTGCGCTTCGGCAATGTCGATGTTCTTCTGGGCCTGCTCCACCAGCGAAACGATATCGCCCATGCCCAGCACGCGCTGCGCCATGCGTTCGGGGTGGAACGGCTCCAGGCCGTCGAGCTTTTCAGACACGCCGACGAACTTCAACGGCTTGCCGGTCACATGGCGTACGGACAGCGCCGCGCCACCGCGCGCATCGCCATCGAGCTTGGTCAGCACGACGCCGGTGAGCGGCAGCGCATTGGCGAACGCCTGGGCGGTATTGACGGCATCCTGGCCCTGCATGGCATCGACCACGAACAGGGTTTCCACCGGAGACACCGCCGCATGCAGCGCCTTGATCTCCTGCATCATGGCTTCATCAATACCCAGGCGGCCGGCAGTATCGAGAATCAGCACATCGTAGTGATGGCGGCGCGCATGGTCGACGGCATTGTTGGCGATATCCAGCGGTTTCTGGCTGGGATCGGACGGCAGCCAGTCGATACCGGCCTGCTCGGCCACGGTACGCAACTGCTCGATGGCGGCGGGACGATAAACGTCGGCACTGACCACCAGCACCTTCTTCTTGCCCGTCTTGCGGCCGCCATGCGTATGGCCGCCTTCGGCCAGCCAGCGCGCCAGCTTGCCGGTCGTAGTCGTTTTACCGGCACCCTGCAGGCCCGCCATCAGGATCACGGCGGGCGGCTGCACCGCAAGCGACAGCTCGCCGGCTTCAGTGCCCAGATCGCCGCCCATCAGTTCGGTCAGGACCTTGTGCACCACCCCCACCAGCGCCTGGCCGGGGTTGAGGCTGTCGGCCACATCTGCGCCCAGTGCGCGTTCCTTGACCCGGGACACGAAATCCTTGACCACAGGCAAGGCAACGTCCGCCTCCAGCAGGGCAAGGCGCACCTCACGCAGCATTTCCTGCGTATTGGCTTCCGTCAGGCGCGCTTCACCGCGCAGGGTTTTGACCACACGCGAAAGGCGCTGGGTAAGATTGTCGAGCATGGCAAGGGTTTCGCTTACACTTATCGGTTCATCAGTTGGTCCGGCAGGCCGTCATTCGGTACGGTTGCCGTAACCTGTCTCTGCATAATGGCATCTATGCCTTACGACATTGTATTTCACGTAGCGGCCACATTGCTCTACGCCAGTCTGACGCTGCATGCCTGGCGCTCGCTGGCCCGAGCCGAAGCCGAGCCCTGGCAGCCGCGCGAACCGCGCTACGGCTTGCCGCTGGCGCTGCTGCTGCATGGCCTGGGCTTGCAACAGGACATGCTGGCCGGCCCGGCATTGCAAATCAACTGGGCCATCGCCGCCTCGGCCTCGCTCTGGCTAGGCATGATCATTTTCTGGCTGGAAAGTCTGCGCGAACCGCTAGACGGCCTGAAACTACTGCTATATCCGACGGCCGCCCTGAGCGCCTTCGTGCCCATCATCGCCCCGATCACCTACCCGGTGTTGCCGGCCAGCGAACCCTGGCTGCGCGCGCACCTGCTGATCGCTCTGGCTTCCTACGGGCTGGTCATCATCGCCGCGCTGCAGGCCGTGCTCATGACGCTGCTGGATCGCCAATTGCAGGCGCCATCGCGCAATATCGGCAACAACTGGTTCGACGCCCTGTTCGCCCGCGCCCTGGACGCCATGCCACCGCTGTTGATCCAGGAAAAACTGCTGTTTCGCCTGATTTCGCTGGGTTTTGGCGCTCTCACGCTGGCCGTGGTGTCCGGTGCGCTGATTTCCGCCACCCTGACAGGCCAGGCGCTACCGCTGGACCTGAAAACCATTTTCACGCTGCTGGCCTGGCTCACGTTCGGCATCCTGCTGATCGGACGCCGTGTCTGGGGCTGGCGCGGCCGCGTTGCCGTGCGCTGGACACTGGCGGGCGCCGGTTTTCTCGCCTTGATCTACCTGGGCGGCGGGTTCGCCCTTTATGTCGCCCTACAAGGGAACCTGTGAACCATGGGAAAAATACTCTTCTGGCTGCTCATCATCCTGGGCGCAATGGTCGTCGCGCGGCTGCTGGCCACGCATAAGCTAAAAAGCCGGGACCAGGCTGGCGCACGCAGCGCCCGCGGCACCAAAGCGGGCCCGAGCGCCGGACCCGCTGCCAGCGCCAAGGAATCCATGGTGCGCTGCGCCCACTGCCACATCTACCTGCCGCGCTCCGAAGCCATGCTCAAGGGTGGCGAAACCTGGTGCTGCGATGCACACGCCAAGCTGGGAAAACGCCTGGAAAAGCGTTAAAAATAAAACAGGTGCCCGGCAGACCGGCGCCAGGACCAAGCAGCAACGATCCCGCCGGCCGCGCCTGCAAGCGCAGCTTCCTGCCCGCCGGGCGCATTCCATCCTTCCCGGCCCATCGCCATGAATGCCTTAACCATCGTCCTGGCCATCAGTTCCGGCGCTGCCCTCGGCGCGCTGGCGCGCTTCGGCCTCAGTGCGCTGTTCAACAACCTGTTGCCCCAAATTCCCATGGGCACGCTGGCCTCCAACCTGATCGCCGCCTACATCATCGGCTGCGCCATCGGTTATGCCAGTATCGTCGCCGAACTGCCTACCGTCTGGCGCCTGTTCATCATTACCGGCCTGGCCGGCGGCCTGTCGACCTTCTCCACCTTCACCGGCGAACTGCTGACCCTGCTGCGCAACGGCCAGCTGCTCTGGTCCGCCGGCATGATCACCGTGCACGTCTGCGGCTCGTTGATCTTCATGCTGCTGGGCATCTGGACCGTCAACCTGGTGCGCGGCAGCCACTGACGCCCCAAACAGGGAGACGCCGCAAAAAAACAGGGCTGCCTGCCGGTATTTGCCGGCAGGCAGCCCTGGATTCATTGCCATGGCGCCGAACTTGGCGGCTCCTTGTCAGCACAGCAGCCCCGCCAGGGAGCTGCCGGGTCATGCCGCTCAGCGTTGCAGCAGCAACTGATTGAGGCGCTTGACGAACTCGGCCGGGTCATTGAGCTGGCCGCCTTCGGCCAGCAGGGCCTGGCCCAGCAGCAGCTCGGCCCAATCATTGAAGCTCGCGTCGTCCGCTTCGCCCACGCGCACCACCAACGGATGATCCGGGTTGATCTCCAGCACCGGCTTGATCACCGGCGCTTCCTGGCCTGCTGCCTTCAGCATGCGCAGCAGATGCGGGCTGAGTTCGTTTTCTTCGACCACCACGCAAGAAGGCGAATCCACCAGGCGCGCCGTCACACGCACCGACTTCACCTTCTCGCCCAGTGCAGCCTGCAGACGCTCGACCAGCGGCTTGAACTTCTCGGCCACTTCTTCCTGGTGCTTCTTTTCGTCTTCGTCGGCCAGCTTTTCCAGATCCACGCCGCCCTTGGCGACAGACGCCAGTTGCTTGCCTTCAAACTCGCGCAGGTAGGACAGCATCCACTCGTCGATGCGGTCCGTCAGCAGCAGCACCTCGATGCCCTTCTTGCGGAACAGCTCCAGGTGCGGGCTGCTGGCGGCGGCGGTGTAGTTGTCCGCCGTCAGGTAGTAAATCTTGTCCTGGCCTTCCTTCATGCGGCCGATGTAATCCGCCAGCGACACGATCTGCGCAGCGCCTTCGCCGGCCGTCGAGGCAAAGCGCATCAGGCCCGCCACGCGCGCCTGGTTGGTCTGGTCTTCACCCACGCCTTCCTTGAGCACCTGGCCGAAGGCCTCCCAGAACACCGCGTAATCGTCCTTCTTGTTCTCCGCCATGTCTTCCAGCACGGACAGAATGCGCTTGGTCGAACCATCGCGGATGGCCTTCACATCGCGGCTTTCCTGCAGGATTTCACGCGACACATTCAGCGGCAGATCGGCAGAGTCGATCACCCCGCGCACAAAACGCAGATAGGACGGCAGCAGCTGTTCGGCGTCTTCCATGATGAACACGCGGCGCACATACAGCTTCAGCCCATGGCGGCTATCGCGGTCCCACATATCGAACGGCGCATGGCGCGGCACATACAGCAGCTGCGTATATTCGCTGCGGCCTTCCACGCGGTTGTGGGTCCAGGCCAACGGGTCTTCGAAATCATGCGACACATGTTTGTAGAACTCGCGGTACTGCTCGTCGGTAATATCCGACTTGCTGCGCGTCCACAAGGCGCTGGCCTGGTTCACGCTTTCCCACTCGTCTTCCTTGATCTGCTCGTTCTTTTCCTCGTCCCACTTTTCCTTGCGCATCAGGATGGGCAGGGAAATATGGTCGGAATAGCGGCGCAGAATACTGCGCAGGCGCCAGCCGTCGGCAAACTCCTCTTCGCCCTCGCGCAGGTGCAGCACGATCTCGGTGCCACGGCCGGCTTTCTCGGCCGGCGCCACGGAGAACTCGCCCTCACCGGCGGACTCCCAGCGCACCGCCTGATCGGCCGGCAAACCAGCACGGCGCGTCGTCACCACCACCTTGCTGGCCACGATGAAAGAAGAATAGAAACCCACGCCAAACTGGCCGATCAGTTGCGCATCCTTCTGCTTGTCGCCAGTCAGTTGCGAGAAAAATTCCTTGGTGCCGGAACGAGCAATCGTGCCCAGGTTGGCGATCACCTCGTCGCGCGACATGCCGATACCGTTATCGGAAATCGTGACCGTGCGGGCTTCCTTATCGAAATCAACGCGGATTTCCAGATCGGCGCCGCCTTCCTGCAACTCGGGGTGGTCGATTGCCTCGAAGCGCAATTTGTCGCAGGCGTCCGACGCATTGGAAACCAGCTCGCGCAGGAAAATTTCCTTGTTACTGTACAGGGAATGGATCATCAGGTGCAGCAGTTGCTTCACCTCGGCCTGGAAACCCAGGGTTTCGGAAGAGGGGGACGTCGCGTTTTGGCTCATCGTACTTTCTGACACTTGAAAATTGATAGGAAAACGGCGGCCGCCACAGCGGGCAACACCGGAATCCTGTGTTTATGGGGACAAACCGCAGCGATTTCAAGGGCTGCAGGCCCGGAAAGACCCGCAAGCCTGGCCGCAAACGCGCCCAGGCCGTTAAAATGCGGCGCTTTGAACGGCCATCCGCCATGCCTACCGCTCCCCTCCCCCATACCGCCGCGCCTGCCGCGCCCGAGGATGCGCCACGCCAGGACCTGATCTACGGCCCTGACGACCGCCCCGCCCCGCCCGTTGCCTTCATCGCCGCGCTGCAGCACCTGCTGGCGATCCTGGTGCCCATCGTCACGCCCGGCCTGCTGATCTGCCAGGCGCTGAACGTCTCCAGCCGCGACACCACGCTCATCGTATCCATGTCGCTGGTGATATCCGGCATCGCTACCTGGCTGCAATGCCGCCGCTTCGGCCCGCTGGGCGCAGGGCTGCTGATCGTCCAGGGCACCAGCTTCAACTTCGTCGGCCCGCTGATTGCCGGCGGCAGCGTCATGGTCAAGCAAGGCACGCCGGTCGAAGCCGTCATGGCGGCCATCTTCGGCGTCGTCATCGCTGGCTCCTTCGTGGAAATGGGCGTCTCGCGCATCCTGCCCTTCGTCAAGCGCCTCATCACGCCGCTGGTCACCGGCATCGTCGTCCTGCTCATCGGCCTGACCCTCATCAAGGTCGGCCTGATCAGCATGGGCGGCGGCTACGGCGCCATGCAGAACGGCACCTTCGCCAATGGCGAAAACCTCATCCTCTCCGGCCTGGTACTGGGCGCCATCATCGTACTCAACCGGGTTCCCGTCGTCTGGGTGCGCAGCACCGCACTGGTGCTGGCGCTCGTGCTGGGCTACCTCGTGGCTGGCTGGATGGGCCGCCTGGACTTCACCGGCGCCCGCGAAGCAGCGCTGTTCCAGATCCCCACGCCGCTGCACTTCGGCCTGGGATTCTCCTGGTCGCTCTTCGTCCCCATGCTGATCATCTACCTGGTGACCTCGCTGGAAGCCATCGGTGACATCACCGCCACCAGCAAAGTCTCGCGCGAACCGGTGGAAGGCCCGCTGTGGATGCAGCGCATCAAAGGCGGCGTACTCGTCAACGGCGCCAACTCCCTGCTGGCTGGCGTCTTCAACACCTTCCCCAGCTCGGTCTTCGCGCAGAACAACGGCGTCATCCAGCTCACCGGCATCGCCAGCCGCCACGTCGGCATCTGGATCGCGGGCATGCTCATCGTACTGGGCCTCTTCCCCGGCGTGGCCGGCATCCTCCAGGCCGTTCCCGAACCCGTACTCGGCGGCGCCGCCATGGTCATGTTCGGCGCAGTGGCGGCATCGGGCATCAACATCCTGGCCGGCATCGACCTGGACCGCCGCGCCCTGCTCATCATCGCCGTCTCGCTGGCGCTGGGCCTGGGCGTATCGCAGGTACCCGAAATCCTCAGCCACCTGCCCCAGGCCATCAAAAACGTCCTGGAATCCGGCGTTGCCACGGGCGGCATCAGCGCCCTGCTGCTGAACTGGTTCCTGCCGGAAAAGAAATAAGCGTTCAAAGCGGCGCTGCGGATAGAGAGCCGCCTATGAAGCGCAGTTGGTATTTTGGTTCTCGCCAGCCTTTCATGGGAAAGGCCGCGAGAACCAAAAACCAGCCGGGGCACAGCAAATTTCACGCGGAACTTGGCCAATCTGCTGTAAACCACATATAATTATCGTCTTCGCATCTCCCGCAGCACATCTTACGTGTTCGCGACCAACCTGCCCGGGTGGTGAAATTGGTAGACGCAGGGGACTCAAAATCCCCCGCCGCAAGGCGTGCCGGTTCGATTCCGGCCCCGGGCACCATCTCCAAATCTTCTGCTAATTCAAGCCATTAGAAGATTTCGAAGTACAAGCCCCGCACCGGGGGATTTTCCTAAAATTGTGGTCAGGTACAGTTTCGGTACAGTGATGCGGCGCTAGCCCCATACGGAGTACTCATGGCTACGATTGTTAAGACTTCCTCGGGCACTTGGAAAGCCCTCATCCGCAAGACAGGCTGGCCGACCACGGCCAAGACGTTCCGCACCAAGCGGGACGCCGAAGACTGGGCGCGCCGTACCGAAGACGAAATGGTACGCGGCATATACATCCAGCGAGCGCCGGCCGAGCGCATGACCGTCGGAGCGGCATTGACCCGCTACCTCAAGGAAGTCACGCCCACCAAGCGGGAATCGACCCAAGCCGGCGAGCACAAGAAGGCGCAGGTCATCATCCGGCATCTTGGCAAGTACTCGCTGGCAGCCCTGAACGCCGAGATCGTGGCGCAGTTCCGTGACATGCGACTGGCCGGCGACCCGGACAAGAATGGCAAGCTACGGCCTCGCAGTAACAACACGGTACGCTTGGAACTGGCCCTGTTGGGCCACCTGTTCACCGTCGCGATCAAGGAATGGGGCATCGGCCTGCCCTTCAATCCCGTATCCAACATTCGCCGCCCGGCCCCCGGCTCGGGCCGCAACCGGCGATTGACTCCTGAAGAGCAGAACCGCCTGCTGCAAGCCGTGGATAAGCACTCGAACCCGATGTTCGGTTGGATTGTCCGTATTGCCGTTCAGACCGGCATGCGGCTGTCTGAAATTGCCACGCTGCGCATTCGGCAAGTGGACATCGAGCGGCGCGTCGTCCGGCTGGAGCACACCAAGAACTCTTCGCCTCGTACCGTCCCGCTGACTGCCGAGGCAACGCACGTGTTCACCGAGGCACTTGCCAACCCCGTGCGCCCGGCCGAAACCGAATTGGTGTTCTTCGGCGAACCCGGCCGGGATGGCATACGACGCCCCTACCTGTTCGACAAAGCATGGACCGATGCCAAGCGGGCGGCGGGCCTTGAAGACTTCCGCTTTCACGACCTGCGGCACGAGGCTGTCAGCCGGTTCGTGGAAGCCGGCTTGAGCGATCAGGAGGTGTCGGCCATCAGCGGCCACAAGTCGATGCAGATGCTCAAGCGCTATACGCACCTGCGGGCCGAAGACCTGGTGCAGAAGCTGGACCGCCTCGCGCGTCGCGCGCCGTCCACTTCTAAACAACGGAGTGAGGCCGACTCCCAAACAGAGAACAACGCATAATCGCTCCATCGCGTTGCCATAATGAATAACCGATTGTCTTAACCTACGGAGGAAGCTAGTTTTGCATACCGCTATCAAGATCGTCGCCATCAGCAGCCTTGCCCTTACCCTTGCCGCGTGCGGCAGCGCCAAAGACGCCAACAAGAGCAACTTCAGCAAGGCCATACAGGCATACCTGGACACTCAAAAGGGTCTATGCGCTGCGATTCCTGCTAAGGGCTTGCCGTTCACCCTGGCGAATCAAGACATGCTGGGCGGTCAGAACAAGAAGCGCGCCGACGCGCTGGTCGATGCCGGGCTGCTGACGAAGCGAGACACCGAAGTCAAAGCCATGTTTGGCAACAAGATGGAGCCGGCCACCGAGTACCAAATCACTGACACCGGCAAGAAATTCCTCGTCGCCAATGGTGCCAATACGATGGCTGGTCAAGATGCCTTCTGCACCGGCAAGTACACCGTTGTGGAAGTGAGCAACTTCACCGAACCCAGCGACATGATGGGCGTAAAGCTGTCGCAGGTGAACTACCGCTACAAGGTAGAAGGTGCAGATGACTGGGCCAAATCGGAAGGCATGCGTGCCAATTACAAGAACTTTGCGGAACAGACGCAGGGAGATATCCAGGGTAAGGCGGCTGTCATCCTGACCAACGATGGATGGATGCACGAGCGCCTGTTCAAGCGCGGATAAGCCGCCCCTGGCTCAGTTCAAAAACGAAAGGCCTTTCACCTGCGAGTGAAGGGCCTTTTCTTTGGTTCTACGCCGATCTGCGTGGTGGTTGGGGTTGCAGAACGACCCAAAGGTGACTGTTTGAGCGCCTCTTCCCCAGCCGCCCATGCCTCTGCTTCCGACTTTAAATGTGAAAATTAGAAACTCATATTTGCTATAGTTTGTTCACCAGAGGCTGGCGGGGTTTCCCAACGCAGGGGCAATCCACATCCAGGAGAAAGCCGTGACCAGGTATCCCCCGGCCCAGTTTATCGCGCAGGTTTTGATTAATACATTACGTTGCGACCTCTAGGAGACACCATGCCCCTTTGCGGCGTTGAAATCAAAGGCAGCGAAGCGATCTTCGCCGTAGTCGAGGTTGTTGATGGTCATTGGAAGCACATTCCGACGGAAACGAAGCGCATCGCCTTGAACGACGATGACGACGCGAAGAATGTCCGTTCGTTTGCGGACCTCATCGCCGGGTTTCTTCGGGACAACAAGCTGACCGAAGTCGCGCTCAAGAAGCGCGGGAAGAAGGGGGAATTCGCCGGGGGGCCGACAACCTTCAAGATCGAAGGCGTTTTCCAACTCAACCGGGACTGCTCAGTTCAGCTAATCTCAGCCCCAACCATTGCCGCGCAGGACAAAAGGCACAATTTCGTCATCCCTACTACCTTGAACAAGTACCAAGTTGAGGCATTCCGAACCGCTTGCGCCGCGCTTGCTCAGCGCCTTCCAAAAGTATGACCAAGCTGTATATCGAAGGCTCAAGCGCGCCCGTTGAGATCAAGACGTCGCTGATAGAGTTCTCCAAAAGTATCGAGTTTCACCGCGAAGACTCAAAGGCGGAAAACGGCTACGTCTTCTTTGGCACTAACCGCGTAACGGGTACGCTCGTCACTCTCAAGTACTACTACTGGGGTGGCAAAGCAGAGTACCACGCTGAGCCCCGACAACTTGCCCAGATTGACGCACAGAACGTCCTCAAAATTCTGGACGCGGGGCTCATCGATGCAAAGTGGGCGTACTTCATGACCCCCACTTGTACTGGCGGCGATCTAGACCTTGTTCTGGAGTCAAGCCCACTGGGATTGAAGGCGGCGCTTGAGTACACGTATCAAACCCTCTCGGGTTTGAGCCATCTTCATGGGAGTCGTTTCCTCCATCGCGACATTAAGCTCGCAAACTTGTACTTGACTGAAGGTGGTTCCGTTGTCATTGGCGATTTCGGCTCAGTGAAGCGATTGCCCGAGGCAGCCTCAACAATTCCTGCATCAAGCCATTCGCTAGCTTATCGACCGCCGGAAACAGTAATCACTAACTCGTACGGTATTCCCGGAGACATCTATCAATGCGGTTTGGTCCTCTACCAGCTACTCGGTGGAACGCTTTCATACGACGGCCTCGCGTGGCTAAACAGGCGGGAACTCGTTCAGTTAGAGACGCTCGCAACGCCGTCGGATAAGGGAGACTTTATTGACCGCTGTATCAAGGCAAAGATCGCGGCGGGAAAAGCGACAGACCTCACGTCCTTACCACCCTGGGTTCCAAAGTCAATTCGCCGGATCATTAACAAGGCCTGCCACGTTGACGCAGCACAACGCTTTCAGACCGCCTCAGCGTTCATGGCCAAGATCCATGATGTTCGTCCGTCTGTTCCCGACTGGCGGGTGATCGAAGGCTGTCCAACACTTATTGCCAAGACTAGCTACAGGATCGTCAGTGGTGACGAGGGTTACTCCGTTCAGAAGCGGGCGAGAGCTGACTGGCGTAACGAAAATACTATCGCCGGTTCGACTCTCGAAGAGTTAGTCGAAAGCATCGCACAGAAGGTTTAGGCGCCAGCGCATGCGCTAAGCGTCCGCTTTCATTTTCTCTTACTGGCTGCTTTTGGCCGAATTCGGCCGCATGTCTTCCTGAGCGAATCATCCCCGCCTACACGGCAACCGAGTAGCACGCAAGATCATCAAGTCCTCGCGCTGGCTGCTCCTGCGCAATCCCGAAAACGTCAGGCGAAAAGCCTTCCCCGGAAATCGGTGATGAACCTCTTTTTCCATATCAGTTCACTTCTCTGATCCGCCCGTTTGTCGGGCCTTTTAAGGCTGCGCCATGTATTCCAGAGGTAGCAGAATGGCATTAGCGTGGCCACGACTTAAGCGTATGCAAGTCCAGCAACGTAAACCTCCCCGCATCCTGCCATCCACCTGTGTCGATGTAGTAAACGTTGCCAAGCTGCGCAGGGTTGCGCAGGGTCATATGTCCATGGACCACCGCACGTACATTGCGGACAGGCTGGGAATACTGCATTCGATAGCGGTCGACGGACCATAGACAGGCATCTTCATCCTCCGGGCTAAAAGTAGCGCCATGAATTGCATGCCAATCGTCATAGGGAAAGTCGGCGTGAACCATACCCACTACACCACTCGGCGTTTCC
Source organism: Kerstersia gyiorum (assembly GCF_048595715.1). NCBI lineage: Bacteria > Pseudomonadati > Pseudomonadota > Betaproteobacteria > Burkholderiales > Alcaligenaceae > Kerstersia > Kerstersia gyiorum. Next base: position 443,910 of record NZ_CP169556.1, on the reverse strand, counting down.
ACCTCGATAGCCAGCGGCAAGGCACTCAAGCAGGCCGCAATGCGTTCACGAACATCGCCAACACAGGCATCCAACCATCCGCCGCCGTGGGCACGATGATCAACGTCCGGAATCGGATTGCCCATCACCCGTCGCCACGTCATCAGGTCGTGATTCCCACAGATCGCGTGAAACCACGGGCGCTTCAACCATTTCAGAACATCGGCTGACTCAGGACCTCGGTCCACAAGGTCCCCCACGGAAAACAATCGGTCCATTTCTGGCGAGAACTTTACGGCAGCCAGCGCGACCTCAAGCCGACCAAAATGACCATGGATGTCACCCACCGCAAAATCACGGCCGTTGGCATTCAATTGAAAGCGCCGGACTCGGACATTACCGGGCGTCATTCCAAGATTCCATATAGTTCCCTAACGACTTGTCATGCATGCCCCATGATACTTGGCTCTCCACGGTAACGTGACACGCACTCCGCTGATCCTAGTGTCATCACTTCGAATGCGAGCCAACAGCGTGAGCACGCTCACATCGTTGGTAATTTTCCACAAAATTTTTCCTTGTCCACCGACGTTTCAGACGCCGAAATCAGGGCGCCTCTCTGACCGCGCCTAAGCCCTTGATTTCGAGGTTCATTTTGCTTGATCACTTCATCGCAAGAAAGCCAATGTGCCATATCTTGGCATTTGGCGATGCCTAATCTTGGTTTTTACTGACACCCCATTTTGGTCTTTAAAATCAATGGGTTAAGTTTGACATCCATGCCTTCACGGTAAAGACTGGCATTACCTACGGTGAACTTGTGAGGCATATGAATGACTACTGGAGAATATCTGTTGGGACGGTTTGGACCGTTGATGAGCATCGTTGACGTCGCTACCTTGCTAGGCCGATCTCCCGATGGTGTCCGCGTTGCGCTTTATACCGATACCGATTTTTCGCGCAAGCTGAAACCAGCCATGCTGCGGGTCGGCCGCCGCGTTTATTTTCGGACGTTGCAGGTCACGGAAGCGCTGAGTCTGGAACAGCCGGCAGACGATGAAATCATGCCCGCAGAGGCCGCTACGCGAGGGCCGCGCGCATGAGTCGGCAAAGAACCATCAACGACCAGATATGGCGGTCAAATCGCCTGTCAGGCTGCACGGTTGAAGACCGCTATGCGCTGTTCTACTTCCTGACCTCGCCATTCAGCAATGTCATCGGCGCGTATGAAATCGTCATTCGCGTTGCGGCCTCAGAAATGGGCTGGGACCCCGATTCACAACTGATGCCAGTGATGCGTCGCCTCATCGAGGCTGGCATCTTGGATTTTGACGCGCAGGCGAATTACATCTGGATCAAAGATTGGTGGGACCACAACTCCGCCAAGATGGCAGTGGCAACGACCCTTAGGAAAAAGACACTCGAGCAAATAGCGGCACTGCCCCGAGGCTGGCGTGACGCTTACGTGAATGACTTTATCGATCGACTGCCTACCGAGGATCCGCTGCGCAATACGGTAGCCAAAGCCCTTGGATACGGTCCTTATAGGCTATCGACACCCTATGCGGGACCCGACGACGGCCGGACGTCGATTCCGGCCGAACCAAAAGACATCCATAGAAATCAATCAATTAGCAACGGGCATACCCCAGCGACAGCCTATCTCCAGGGTATGGGCAGGGGGCCGGGTAACACTACTACTAACACTAACCCTATCTATAACCCTACTACTACAACGAGAACCGACGACGGTCTTCAGTACCCTACCGCGCTGGTCCCCGCTGAGAAACTGTCGATCCAAAACTTGCTTACCGACGTCCAATCAGTTGATGCGCAAGCATTGCTTGACGAGCTGGACGGAGCCATCAAGACACCCGGAACCATCAGAAAGACAAAGGTCGCCTATTTCAAAGGAATCCTTGAACGCCACCGCACAGGGGGATTCGTGCCGTCCGCTGGCATCCCGATAGCAACCAGAAGGGAACGCCTGGCAGCGACGCAAGATATGTCGCGTGCTTCGGAATCAGCACCACTCAGCAAAGCTGAATCTCAAGCCCGGCTTCAAGAAATCAAAGCCCAACTGGAGCTGCATACGAGGATGCCGAAATGACGCGCAAGACCACACTCAGCATCCGCCTGGACGGTGATCTGAAGCGGCGCTGGCAGGCACTTTGTCTTCGACAAGGCAGTACGCCCAGCGACGGCCTGCGGCAGATCATTGTCCGCCTTCTCAACGGTTCGGCAACGGACACTTCGCCCACTCCATCAACACATGAGCAGCCCGATACTTCGCGTCGCCGCTTGGAACTCCGCCTGACTGAGACGGAATATGCCCGTATCGAAGCACTGGCCTTGCAGCAGGGCATGTCCGCCAATCGCTGGGTCATCCACCTGATACGGGCCAATCTCAGCGGGGAACCACAGTTCGGCATGACAGAGCTACGGACGCTGGGCGAATCGAATTCACGGCTGCTGGCCATCGGCCGCAACCTGAACCAGATCGCCCGGCATATGAACGCAGGACGCGCGCTGGAGACGGTGGTAACCGCTGAGCGTATCGACACACTGACCCGTCATATCAAAACCCACACCGCGCGGGTGGCAGACATCATGCGCGCCAACATTGACCGCTGGAGGCTGGAATGAGTCTGGTCATTGATGGAATTTTGAAGGACTGGGGCGAACGCATCTATACCAAGCCCGTAACCAGCCAAGGCATAAAGCGCACGGTGACGCGATCACGCACTTCGCCGCCCTCTAAGCCCCTGTTGTTGACTGGCAGCGCTCGGGTCCGCGACAAGTTGATGCTGACCACTCGCAAAGCGCCCGAAGTCATAGTGAAGATCTCCGGCGGCGGCAAAGGCATCGCGCAGGTGAAAGCACATCTCGACTACATATCGCGCAACGGCCTGGTAGCGTTGGAGAACGAAGACGGTGAAATCATCCTTGGCCGTGAGGCAGTGCAGGACGTTCGCCACGAATGGAAAAGCGGCCAGTACGGGTTGCCTGACAACGGCTCGCGGCGCGAAACGTTCAATATCGTGCTGTCCATGCCACCCGGCACCGACCGACGCGCAGTCAATGACGCTATCCGTGCATTCGCGAAAACGGAGTTCGGCGCCAACCACGCGTATGTCTTCGCCATCCATGACGATGAAGCCCATCCCCACGGCCACCTTTGCGTTAAGGCGCTCGGTCTCGACGGCAGCCGGCTCAATCCACGGAAAGCGGACCTGCAACGCTGGAGGGAGCGCTTCGCCGAGGCGCTGCGTGAACAAGGCATCGAGGCCAATGCCACACCGCGTAGGGCACGGTCTAACACGCATGCTACGGTCAAGCAGGCGACGCGACATGCCGCCAAGCGTGGCCAGAGCGCCAAAGCGGCCGAGCGGGAACAACGCAAGCTTTCGGACGTTTCACCTGCCATCAGGAATGGCTACGGGCACATTGCGAAAGCCTTGGCCGCTGGAGACATACAGGACAAATCGCTTGCCCTGGAAATTGTCCGGTTCCTTGATCCCTCGCAGGACAGAACGCTACAGGTCCCACAGCGTAGTCAGCGCAGCACGGAAGTGACCAAGGACGCCCATCAACTGGATGGGATCAACCACCCAGACACTGGCGACCTGAGCCGTTGATTGATTGCGCAAGAAGGACCATAAGATGGCTTTACGCTACGACGCCCTGCAAGACTACTGCGATGATCCAGCGCGCACCGGTGACGTGCAGGTCATTCTGTATGCGCACTACTGGAAGGGCTTTGCCTTGGCCGTGCAGGACGGCACTACAGAGCACCACGTCATGGACGACAAGGGCCGACCGTACCGGTTCCGAACCGTAGAAATGGCCTTGGCGGAACTGGCGAACATCTCGTATCTATCGGACCGCATCATCATTGACCGTCGCGCGTGGTCGCCGTAGTCGGAAACTACTTTGCATTAACCGTAAGTACAATCAACTTCGGTTGTACCTTTAACCACAACGAACGTTGCACCGCCCCAAGGACGCCTAGCGTACCGGGTGCCGACCCGAAAAGAAGGGTTCCGACCGCCGAGAGCAGATCGGCCGCTTAGTCGCCCCAAGGACGCACAGTCGTACTGGGCGCGGTTCCTGAACAGACCGACAGACCGGACAGCACGGTCCTACGTTCGCCCTCAACCTCTCAGGAGTGGCGAACATGAAGAAACTATCAGCCTCTTGCATTCTGGCCGTCGGCATTGCCGCGTCGTCGGCCGCCTTCGCACAAATCCCCGTGACAGATGGCGCTTCCATCGCCAAGAGCGTGGAAAACCAGATCGAAACGATGGCGAAGTGGAAGATGCAGTACGACCAGATGGTGAGCCAGATCGACCAGATGAAGCAGCAATACGCTGCGGTCACTGGCACGCGCGGCATGGGCGAACTGTTCAACAACCCGCAGCTGCGTGACTACCTGCCGCAAGACTGGCAAGGGGTCTATGACAGCGTGAAATCACGCGGCTATGCTGGCCTGAGCGGGCGCGCAGAATCCATCTACGACAACAACAAGGTGTATGACGCCTGCACCGGCTTCACCTCGAACGAGCAGCGCACCAACTGCGAAGCGCAGGCCGTCAAGGGCGCGCAAGACAAAGCCTTTGCGCTCGACGCCTACGACGCGGCGAAGAAGCGCCTCAGCCAAATCGACCAGTTGATGAGGCAGATCAATCAGACACAGGACCCGAAGGCCATTGCTGAACTGCAAGGCCGCATCGCGGCCGAGCAGGCCATGATTCAGAACGAGCAGACCAAGCTACAGATGTACCAGATGGTCGCGGCAGCGGAAGACCGGTTGCAGGAACAGCGCCAGCGTGAAATCAACGCGAAGGTCCTGGCGAATCGTGAATACACGAAGCATCAGCCTTTCAATCTGCTGGATAAATAAGAGGAGACAAGCCCATGATTTCCTATATTCACATCCCTGTTTTGGCAATTTGCTTTTTCACACTGATGTTCATGCGCCGGTGGTGGCAATGCATAGACCGCCTTGGTTTCACGCGCGAGGTCGGCCGCCGCGCGCCTTCGCTTGTTCAAGGTGACATTCTGGGCGCAGCCTTCGCCATCCTCCCCTTCGTGATCGCGGCGCTAGATTGGTCCGGGGTTGTCCTACCGGGCCAGTCGAGTCCGACGTCTTCATGGACGGCGGCATTGATTTCACTGTCCTGCCTCGGTATTTGCGCGTTCGTCCTGCGCAACTCTAGCGGGCGAATCGCAGGCAATTGGGCTGGCACGCGTGAAAGCGCACTTCGCACAGTTGCGGCGCTACGCATCATCGACGCGGCCGAGCTGGCTCACGCACTCGGCGTATTGCAGCAGCACGAGAGCCGATACACCGGCGGCCGAACCATCGAAATCAACGCACAGGAGATGCGGAAATGAAAAAGCTCGTTCTCACCCTTTTCGTCGCAGCAACACTCGCGGGCTGCGACCAGACCGAGCCGGTCCAAACCGTGGATTGGTACAAAGCGCACGATGCCGAGCGCACTGCGATGGTTTCCAAGTGCCGGAATAACCCTGGCGAGTCGGACGAATCACCGAACTGCATAAATGCCGTCACCGCCCAGAACCATCTGACGGTAGAGAAGCGCGGATACACAAAGCATGAGCCAATCAATGTGCTCGAAGGGGGCAAATAGTGGCTATTGAATCTAATATCTTTGAATGGATGGGCGAAAGCATCGACATGACGCTGAACGCATTTGTTCAGGTGACGTCGGGCAATGTCATTTCCATGTTCACTGACATCTTCATCTACGGTGGTACGCTCACACTCGTGATGATGGGATTCGCCATCATCTTCGGATATGTCGAAGCCCCTGCCTCAAACTTCATGAAGACTTGCGGGAAGTTCATCGTCATTGGCGGTTTGGCAATGAGCGCCCCTACGTACCTGTCATGGGTTGTCGAGGCATTGCGCGGCCTGGAAACGGGCGTCGCTGACGCCTTCTCGGCATCCGGCAGCAGTACGTCCGCTACCTCGGTTTATCAGGTGCTCGATAAGGCGGTGTCCGATGGCTTCCAGATCGGCGGCGATATGCTCGACAAGATGGGAAAACGGCGCTGGTATGAGATTGGCATGGTGTTTTGGGACCTACTAAACGCCCTAATCATCTACGCCGCCACGCTCATCATTGCCATTCCGGCAGGGGCAATGGTGATCGTTGCCAAAATCATGCTCACCCTCATGCTTGGCATCGGGCCGTTCTTCATCGCCATGCTGATGTTCCCCGTCACCGCGAAATGGTTTGATAGCTGGTTTGGCCAAGTGATGACCTACATCATGCAAATCGCCTTGGTGACAACGGTTCTCGGCATGGGCATGAAGTTTTTCAGTGCCCTTACGGCCAAAGTTTTGGCCGTCACCACTGACCATCCTATTGCCACAATGCTTGAAATCCTGATCGTCACGGGCGTTACCCTGTTCTTGCTGCAACGCGCATATGAGGCAGCATCGCACCTGGCCGGAGGCGTGTCCTCGGCGGGTATCACGCTTAGGCAAGTCAGCCAGGCCGCCGCATCCCCCGTTACTCAAGTTCTCAACCGTCAAACAACTCGCCGCGACATGCAAAGCGGCATGATGGTCACCGGGGGCCGGCTCAATCATCTCGCAGCAGGCAACACAATGTGGAACCCAGCGTACCGGCAACACGTAATGCAGAACATGGGCAAAAACTGGGGACCGGCTACAGGCGGCTCAGTCAAAGGCGAATAGCCTGCCATCTGCCCCTGCATTGGCCTCGCTTTCGGCGAGGCCCTTTCATTTCTAGCGGCAAAACTCCGCGCTTCGCTTGGGCAACCTCTTCGGTTGCATCCCGCGTCCGATCTTGCCGGACTGGCTGCGGGGGCAGGCCCGGCGGCTTCGCCTGGTTCCTACCCCTTGCCACAGGCTGCACGGCCTCCAGACGGGTCAAGGGTAAAGGCTACGCCCGATATCCTCACCCGTTCCCTACGCTCCGCTTCGGGCTGCGGCTTCCGGTCCCGCCCTTGCCCCCTCTTCCAGCCAAACAACGTCAGGAGCGGTGCTCTCAAGCGGATGGCGGGTCAAGGGGTTGGTGCGGCCCGCAGCCCCGCAGGGCGAGGACACGGCCCCTTGACGCGGGAGGAGCGCCCCACGCTATGCCCGGGGGCAGGAGTTCCGGGCCAGAGGCCCGCAACCCCTGCTCCCGAGGCTCCCGCCGGCGAGGGTGGAGAGTCCAGAGAGGCAAAGCCTCTTTGGAAACTACGGCGAGTACGCAGCCGATATTGGCATCCATAGCAGGTAAAACAAGACAATTTCAGCGCGCCACCTGTGTGGCTACGTGTACCTAAACCAAATTACCCATACTTCTTGTAAGATCGAGTTACCTACGGCAAGGAGGCACCATGGCAGGCACGGGTAAATGCAGGCAACAGCCCCACAAAACCATATCGGATACCGAACGCAGCCGCCGGCAATCGGCAGTTAACTATGCGCGGGCCTCCGTCGGTTTAGAAGGTTTCTCGCTCAATGAAGCAGATGAGGCCCACGCTCAGCGTTTCGTCGATGGTCAGATAAGCCTGCATGAGTTTGTGCAGCCGCGCGCTGACGCATTAGCACTCCCAAAGTCTTCGTCATGACGAAGAAATTTAGGATTTTGGGACTAGTGCAGGATAGGCTGTCGCCGGTTTTTGTATTGCACAAATTGCCAGTTTCATCCCTCGTAGATTGGATAGAGGAAGTTGCCCTACAAACTAGAGGCATAACCCAATAAGCACCAAGGATCGAAGAACATGTCAGGGATAAATGCCGCTATAAAGCCCAACCCCGCGGAAGACGCCAAACATTTCATTAGTGCACTGCGTGATCGTTGCAGTTGGCCTATTTTTCGAGAAGCATTAAAGAGAGCTCGTTTGTCCACAGGGCTTGGGTGGGTGGAGTTAGAAGGAACAGCTGCAGAAACGACCACCAACGGAGCAAAGCTGCGTCAACTTTTGCGGGAGTATTACTTTGAACACCTGATCGCCGGCGAAAGATATATTCAGCTCTACGAGATGCCCGCGATTGATAAAAAACGCCTACTCACGGTACTTGGGCTCGCTACTGTTCCAAAGTCGGATTTCCAAGACACCTACCCTCTTCCTCTCTCGCTTAAGCGACTGCCTTCCGCTCCATCCGACCCGACTCTCGTAGAAGTGCGTCCGCTGGATCGTGACGACTACGCACTGGTTTATTGTTCCGTCCGCTCTTATGATGACCGGGAAAAGTATACTTTCAACCAACTTCCGTCTCATGTACAACAAACCTACACGGAAATTGACCAACTTATAACCGTGCGAAAAGTGCATTACCAAGCCTATGACGTAGTAGTAATTCGCCCTGGCTTAAATAGGATCGAAATCTGTATAGACCAACCAAAAAAATCAAATGCCGAGCGTCTTGAACTTGCCGTCCTAAGCGTACTAGGGACTGCGTGTCAAAACGTTCCTGATTTAGAGCCAGCATTTTCAACTCCGGCCTATAACGTTTTTCCCGCAATAAGTGGAATTTATTTCACACATAAAGAAGGCACCGTCCGCTCTCTATCCTTTCGCACGCTTACGGGTTCACGAAAGCACGAGCGAATGATTCAATCGGATGATGACCTACGGGCGGAAAAGTTTCATCAGGCTGGAGCTCATGCTGTGCAAAATAAATTAAAACCATATGAGTTAACGGTTGAATGGGAATCAAAGGTTCCTGAGGGTAAATTTGAAGTTACGATGAAAGCACTAATTCGTGAATTATCTAGCCAAGAACCTCGGCTCTATGGATTCTATGTAACAGCAAACTCCAACCCGCTGATTGCTGTTGCAATCAATAAAATAATTAAGTATATCTAGCCAGCCATGGTTCCCGGAAATAAATCAGAAGCGCTAGAAGGGCTAAAACGCGTATGGGGCGACAGCCCCGAGACTCGCGTTGGACGCGCTATTCTCGACCTACTTTCCGAAAATCTCGATAATGCTTTTTTGCCACTCTCAGTATTTTTTGATTCAACAAACAGCACTCTCCCTGACGAAAAGGCCGTAGTCCTAAATGTGGTTAATTTTTTTGCAGGTGCTAGCCAACAGCTAATTAGAATTCAGCTTGAATACATCGACGGTGATGAAGTGATGCTACTCGATGATGATGCCGCCAAAGCAGCCACAGAACATGGAGTAAATCCAATTACAGGGGAAACTGATAGCGAACTCGGCACAAAAATTTTTCTTTGCCTTTCGCCTTCAGATATCGCGCGGAGGGTCTTGAAAAAATGACCACCCTTCCGAACGTATCTCTTAACGATTTCTATGCATTGGTGCAGCATAACCCTGTACTGAAAAACATGGTGCGCCAACAGTATGTGGCTACTTATGAAGAATTCGTCGAACTTCTCTACGAGACACTGGACTGCGCAATTAGCCAGCTCCAGGAAAATCCTCAGCATCATCAAAGTGACGACGAAGATGCACTAACCGACAAAATTATTTCGCTATTAAGAATGGCAGGCTACTCTGCAACTCATGGCACATCGGGAGGAGGCAGCAAGGATTTGACCGTTAGATGGCGTAACCCGCAATGGTCTTGGATTGGCGAAGCCAAAAAGTATAGGAGCTTGGCCGATGTGCGCGAAGGCTTTCTCCAATTGACGACAAGATACCGTAATGCGGATCCGTTATACACACAAGGTGGACTGCTCGCATATACGTACCGTCCGAACGCTGCAAAGTTGCTTTCGGAATGGATGAGTGAGGCAGCAAATGTAGCCGAGAGGGCCGAGGTAAAGCTTGAAAATTTTCGTGTTGAGGACTGCGTAACCCGTCCCAAACTGGCTTACACGTCGTATCACGATCATGTGGCAAGCGGGTTGCAATGCAAGATCCGACACATAGCAGTGGTGCTTTATCATCACCCAGAAGATAAGAGCGCACGTAAATCAAAGAAACATAGACGCAACAGAACATCAGGTCTACAAGAGATCAACGAAACCTCTCCAACAGACAATTCTGAACAAGGCGCCCAATCCTTAAAAGCAGCAATTGCTGACAACAAATGAATGTTGCGTACGAACTTTCCGTACAGTACACGTTGCTCTCAAATACGCAGCCAGCCGGGGGAGATGCTGGTTAGCATGAGCTAAAGCCTGTTCGGAAAAAGCTCCCGGAAGGATAGATGGCACTGGCTGGAATCTAAACGAAGGTTAACTTTATATGCTCACATTCGATGAGGCGTGGGATGCCCTCGCTCCTGGTACCCATCCAGCTATATTGCTAGGCAACGGTTTCTCTCAAGCATGGAACGCAGCTATTTTTAATTACGCCAGCCTACTTCAAGTTGCGAATTTTGAAGACCGTGAACCTCAGATCCGTGAGATTTTCAACAGGCTGAATACTTGGGACTTCGAGGCCGTTATGCGCGCACTTGAATCCGCAGAGATGGTAGCGGAGGTCCACGCGCTTGATCCCAGAATAATAGAAAGAATTCAACTAGATCAAGAAATTTTAAAAAATTCCCTTCTATCGGCTGTTTCCGACAGCCATCCACGATTGCCAAGTGAGCTAACTGTTGCACAATATCAAGCTGTGCGATTGCTGTTAGGTCGCTTTAGCCAGATATTCACCGTTAACTACGATCTGTTGATGTACTGGGCTCGAAATCAGGACCTAGAACCCGCCTGGCAGACAGACGACGGATTTCGAGCTGAACGGCTGTGGCGAGGATACGGAACCGAGCAGGAGATACATTTTCTCCATGGGGGTCTTCATTTGTATGAAGAACAGGGTGGTACGCGGAAACACGCCCACACAGGTGAGATTGGTGGAGGAATTGTCGACCAAGTGCGGGCAAATCTAAACATGCAACCACCGCGATTCCCCCTGTTTGTTGCAGAGCCCACTTATCTGAGGAAAAAGCAACGCATTGATCGAAGTCCTTACCTGACCTTCTGCTTGCGGAAGCTGGAAACCAGCGCCGCGCCAATGTTCATTCTCGGGCATTCGATGGACGAAAATGATCGACATATCTTTGACGCTATCCGCAAGTCAGAAGCTCGGCAAATCTTCGTGAGTATATTCGGGGATGACCAAAGTGACGCGAATAGACGCCTGAGAGCAAATGCCTTGGCATTCTTGGGTGGGCCAGGAAAATATGTGGATTTTTTCAATGCCGACACTGTAAGAGCTTGGGGCTGATCGGGAGGGGCGTACACCCTAGCTCCGGAGCATGTAGGACTGTACCGAAATTTCGGTACAGTACAGGTACAGTGACCAGTTTTCGCCAACTCAGCTAGAATACGCTAACCTACTGATTTGAAACTATTTTTTCCTATTTCAACCTACGCTAGAATTCGCCTCATTTCCCTGTAGAAACACAGTAAATCACCGACTCAAAATCCCCCGCCGCAAGGCGTGCCGGTTCGATTCCGGCCCCGGCACCAAGTTTTTTAAAAGCCGCCGAGCTCATCATAACGGCACCAAAATTCAGCATCGCACAAGTACCGACTTCCGTTTTCACCCATGTCGCTGACGTACGCCAACAAACTGATTGGCAATAACTTTTCTCGATGCCAACCTACGTCCGGCTTCGTCGCAGTCCCCTCAATCAAACAACCCCGCCCCCTTCCCCCATCAATACCTGCTCCAACAGCCCATCCAAACTTTCCGCCACTTCGGTCACTTCATCGAATTCCGGTTCGTAACCGTCCGGTCAACGCACATTGACGAACGGCCGCGTTAGCGGCCGTTATCTTTTAGCTTGTCGTGTCAGGTTGCCACCGATGCGGCAGCAACTCCTCGATCCGACTGTTGGGCTGCGTCGGCAAGCGCGTGAGCACATCCTTCAGATAAGCATACGGATCATGCCCATTGAGCTTGGCCGACTGGATCAGGCTCATCACGGCAGCCGCCCGCCGTCCCGCCCGCAGCGATCCTGCGAACAACCAGTTCTTGCGCCCAAGCGCCACCGGCCGGATCTGGTTCTCGATCCAGTTGTTGTCGATGGGCAAGCGCCCATCATCCAGGTAGCGCGTCAGCGCTGCCCAGCGTTTTAGGCTGTAGTCCAGGGCACGGCTGATGCCGCTATTGCCCGGCACCTTTTCCCGATGCGCCAGCAGCCAGGCGTGCAGCGCATCAGCCAGGGGCCGCGCTTGTTGTTGCCGTAATCGCTGCCGTGCTTCCGGCGTCAAGGTTTTGGCCTGGGCCTCGATGGCATACAGCGCCTGGATCGAGGCCAGCGCCTGTTCGGCGATCTGGCTTTTATTCGCCTGGTGCAGTTCGTGGAACTTGCGCCGGGCATGTGCCATGCAACCCACTTCCGTCACGCCTAGGCCGAAGCTGGCTTTGTAGCCCGCGTAGTCATCACAGATCAGGCTGCCTTGCCAGTCGCCCAGGAACGCACGGGCATGAGACCCGGACCGGCCCTCGGTAAAGTCATACACCACCGCTCGCAAGTCCTGGAACACGCCTGGCGCATAGGCCCAGAGGTAGCCGCGATGCGTGGCCTTGCTGCCAGGCTGCAGCACTTGTACCGGCGTTTCGTCGGCATGCAGTACGGGCTGCGCTAGCACCTCGGCACGCAGGGCATCAACCAGCGGTTGCAGCCGCACCCCGCAGACGCCCACCCATTCTGCCAGTGTGGAGCGCGCCAGTTTGACGCCAGCCCGTGCATAGATCGTTTCCTGACGGTACAGCGGCAGGTGATCCGCGTATTTGGCGACCAGCACCTGGGCCAACAGGCCCGTTGTTGCCAGACCTTTGTCGATCACCTGCGCGGGCACCGGCGCCTGGGTGATCGTCTCGCACTGGCGGCAGGCCCACTTGCCACGGATGTGACGCTCGACCGTAAAAGTGCCCGGTACATAGTCCAGCTTCTCGGTCACGTCTTCGCCAATGCGTTGCAACTGGCAGCCGCACTGGCAGGTTGTGTTGTCCGGCTCGTGGCGGATCTCGGTGCGCGGCAGCGCCGGCGGCAACGCCTGGCGCTTGGGTGCTGTAGCTGTTGGAGCCGACGGTCGCGTGCTGCTCAGCTGCAACAGCTCCTGTTCTATCGCCGCCAGATCAGCATCCACCGCATCATCCAGCAGACTGCCTTGTTCGCCCGCCAGGCGCTCACTCTTCTTGCCGTAGCGGTAACGCTTGAGGATCGCCAGCTCGTGCGTCAGTTGCCCGATGCGCGTTTCTTTGTAGAGATTGTCCTGGTTCAGCCGTTCGACCTGGCCCGTCAACTGCTGCACCAACGCTTGCAAGGCAGCGTTATCCAGTTGGGTCAGGTCGGGAACGGGCAATTGAGACATGGCGCCAATGATGCCATGCAGCATGCCATCACGCCATTGCCGATGCCCCCGATTGCGCGCTGTGGCTACAGCACGCTCAGGCTGCCATCCGCATTCATGCGCTGCCACGGCAGACCCACCACCAGGGCGCATGCCTGTTCCACCGACAGGTTCACGTGACTGCCCAGCGTCGGCCATGCGAACTGGCCCTGGTGCAGGCGGCGTACCGCCATCCAGATACCGAAGCCATCGTGGATCAGCACTTTCATGCGTGTACCACGACGGTTGGCGAACAGGTACGCGTGATGCGGCTGCGCTCGACCGAACACCGCCACCACCTGCATCAGCAACCTGTCCATGCCGCTGCGCATGTCCACCGGCTCCACGCCCAGCCAGATGTGGTCGATGCGAATCATGTCAGCAACACCTTCAGACACACTGCCAAGCGGTCGGCGTACTCGGCGGGCCAGTGAAGGCGAACAGGGCCTTTGCTCGACGGCAGTTCTACTGTGATCTGCCCCCGGACTGAGGAGGCATGCATAGGGGCGAGCGATGGATCCGTCATCGTGGCAGGTTTCAACTCGATGAAGTCAGGCGCCGGGCGGATCATTGTGACGTCCAGTCTCGATGCTGATGCTACTGCCAGATATGGCTCCCGTATCCACTTGCGCAGCAGATTGGCATTGACGCCATGCGCCTGCGCTATCGCCGCTACCGAGACATGTGGCTGCTGACATTGCGCGACCAATTCCGCCTTGTATTCGTCCGTGTACCGACGGCGACGCCGACGGCCTGGGCTTTCTTCTAACTTTAAGAGCATACGTGTCCACCTGTTTAAGTGGACACGTATGCTCTTCGATCTCTGGCAACCATTCAAGGTGGGTTCGCCGGACGGTTACTCCGGTTCTGCGCCATGTACGACACGGCCGGCGATTCGGTCCAGGGCCAGGGCCAGGAATTCATAGTCGCCGTTGACGCTCATGAATATCGGTATGTGGCGTTTCCAGAAGGATTCAGCTGTCTGCCGGTCTACCTCGCTGATGGCGGATTCCAGGCTGATGTCGCGCAAGACATCCGGGCCGAAGGCGCTGTCGGATGTGCCCGCATAGTCGGCAGCACACAGGAACCAGCAGGTGCCGTCCTGGTTGTGCAGTTGTTCAAAGCAAGAGAGAAACGCCGCATGGGCAACGTTGCCTGCCGGTGATGGCGGGCTTACAGGCATATTGCCTGCGGGAGGATGGATGATCCAGCCGCGCGCGGCCAGGTGGTTCAGGAATCGTTCGTGCAGCGTTTCCATGGGCACCCCGTTTGTGAAACGGGCAAGCCGGTCTGACCAAGCTACGCCGTCCGATTGGGCCGTTTGTACTGGCTCAACGCCTGCCTGCCATTTTCAGTCAGGACGGCAATGCGTGGCGCCGGGAAAGGCGATTGGGCCGATGTTTTCTGGTAAGTGGCCTCGATAAGGCCCAGCGCTTGCAGGCGGTCGAAGATGACCTGTTTTTTGTGCCAGGGGGTCTGGCGCAAGCGTACGGCTTCAAGCGCGTTCCAGATGCTTTCGTTTCCTACCTGTGCCATGAAGGCATTCGCCAGATGAGGCATACATCCCCCCTTTCAAGAGCGGCCACGCCATCGCAGCAAATCAGGAATCCGATGGACACGGCCTGTAGCCTTTAACTATGGCCCCTTGTTCCCGTCTTGTCCATGCCTAAGTTGCAACCGTTGCGGTTGCATTTGTGCTTGCCATGGGGCAAGCCAATATTGGGGCATCAAAAGCGGTATGACTTGGGCCAGCGCCATCAAATGTTCATCACCGCGTGTTCTACTGGTCCTTTCCCCTGGAATGAGAATCACGTGTACTACGGTGAAAGATTCAATAGTTTGAGTCATCTGTCCGGGTTGCTGCTCGCCGTCGCCGGCGCAGTATGGCTGCTGGCGGGCACCATCCACTCCGGTGACGGATTCCATATTGCGGGCGCCATCATTTTCTCGGTTGCGGTCATTACCTTGTATGCCGCGTCAACGCTGTATCACAGTACCCGCACTTCCCCGCTCAAGCAGATGTGGGAACGCTGGGACCATTGTTCGATTTATCTGCTGATTGCCGGTACGGTGACACCGCTGGTGCTCCGGCAGAGCATGGATTGGAGCGCCTGGCTGGCACTGGCGGTTATCTGGGCCCTGGCGGTATTCGGCATTTTCTGCGAAGTGCGCTCCAACCAGGGCAAGGCGCCTTCGGTGTGGCTGTATATCGGCCTGGGCTGGGCCGGCGTTCTGTCTGTGCTGCTGGACTGGAACCAGCTCAGCCAGACGTCACTGCTGCTGTTGATGGCAGGCGCGCTGCTCTATACCGCCGGCACGGTGTTCTACCGCAATACGTCGAATCGCAGGCATGCCCATGGTTTCTGGCATCTGTTCGTGGTCGGCGGCACCTCGTGCCATTTTCTGTCAATTTCTGCCCACCTGCTTTGATCGCCAGGTTGCTCAGCCTATGCACCTTGGGTCTTGGCGTTTCTGACGTCACTTCCGGACCAAGAAACGCCAGGTGCACCGAATGCAACGAAGATGCCCTGTTTAGTGGGGCAGACGGTTGTCCTCTGATCCGGCTGTTTCCGCAAATTTGCCGCCCACAGGCCGGACTCAGTCCACTGCCCCGCCCGCATTCACGTCTACCAGCACCCTGCCCTGCAGTTCGCCATCAAGCATCTGCGTGCATGCCTCGGCGACGCCATCCAAGGACACCGTCCTGGCCGTAATGCCTTCCAGCTTTTCCAGAGGAAGGTCCTGCGCCACGCGCTGCCAGGTTTCGATGCGGTTGGCGGTTGGCTGCATGACGGAATCCACCCCCAGCAGGCTGACATTGCGCAGGATGAACGGCATCACAGTGGTGGGCAGATCCGCGCCGCCAGCAAGCCCACAAGCAGCGACCACACCGCCATAGTGCATTTCTGCCAGCGCCCGGGCCAACACACTGGAACCGACGGTATCTATCGCTGCAGCCCAGCGCTGCCCTTCCAATGGCCGCGGCACTTCAGCCCATTGAGGCCCATCGGCAAACTCCGTCGCACCCAAGGCCCGTACATAGTCCTGTTTGGCTGGATGGCGGGTCAGCGCCGTGACGGCGTATCCCAGCTTATGCAGAATGGCGGTCGCCACGCTGCCTACGCCACCCGAAGCGCCGGTGACCAGAACTGTGCCACTCTCCGGGCGGATACCAGCTTTTTCCAGCGCATTGACACACAGCATGGCGGTAAAACCGGCAGTGCCCACCATCATCGCCTGGCGCGTGCTCAAGCCTGCGGGCAGGGGCACCAGCCAACCGCTTTTGACACGCTGATACTGCGCGTAGCCGCCCCAGTATTTCTCGCCGACGCTCCAGCCCGTCAGCACGACTTTCATGCCGGGCCGAAAAGCCGGATTGGCGGATTCGACGACTTCACCGGCAAGGTCGATACCGGGCACCAATGGCCAGGTGCGAACGATCTTGCCACGCCCGGTGACGGCCAGCGCATCCTTGAAATTGATGGTCGAGTATTCCACTTTGACCAGGGTGTCCTCGGCCGGCAGCGCCGTCATATCAAGCGTTTCGACAGCAGCCTGGGTACGGCCGCCCTCTTCCCTGAGGACCATGGCACGAAAATGTTCAACGGACATATTGACTCCTTGGTGGCCCCATGGCCGAAGGCATAGGCATGCTGCCGTGGGTGGCCGGCTTGCCCCGCTATCATCACGCGGCCTGGAAAACGACCGATCTCTGGTGCAAGCATTTAGTGCCGGCTCATGTTCGACTAAACGATCTGCCAACTATATTGAGTGCAGCACAAGGGATCAAGTACTGAAACTCAAGGAAAGAAATGGTGCACCCAGCCCATACCGTTTCAACAAGATGCCCGATCACTGGTTGTTAAACGGTAGTACAGCCTCAATCACACGGGCAAAGGCGCACAAAAAAGGCGCCTGAACGGCGCCTTGGACGTTTGTGCAACCCATGCCGGCACAGCCATCAGGCCGCGCCGGGCAGGTGCTGGCACGCGGTATTCAGTGCACGTCCGCCATCGCTTCGCCCAGGCGGATGGCGCTGCCTTCCTGCCAGGCAGGGTTGAAGCGCCAGTCCCCCGGCGGCAGCAGGGCCACGACGGTGGAACCCAACTGGAAACGGCCCATTTCCTGGCCCTGCAGGAACTCGCTGGCCTCGGGCTGGCCCGCGCCGCCATACAACCATTGGCGCGCCTCGCGGCGCCGGGGCGGCGTGACCAGGCCGTGCCAGGTGGTGGCGATGCTGCCCACGATGGCAGCGCCCACCAGCACCAGGACAAACACGCCATATTGCGGATGTTCGAACCAGCACACCAGGCGTTCGTTGCGCGCAAACAAACCTGGCACGCCTTCCACCACAACCGGGTTAACGGAGAACAGTTCGCCCGGAATATGGCGCATGCCCAGCAGCTTGCCGGCACAGGGCATGTGGATGCGGTGATAGTCGCGCGGGCTGAGATACAGCGTGGCGAAGTGCCCGTCGCGAAATGGCGCGGCCTGGGCAGCATCACCCAGCAGGGCTGCCGCCGTGAACTCTTGCCCCTTGGCCTGGATCAACCGGCCTTCCCGCATCGGGCCGAACTGGCTGACCTTGCCATCCACCGGACAGATCCAGTCCGCCTGGGCCAGCGGCCTGGCGTCGGCTTTCAGTTCACGGGTAAAGAATTCATTGAAACTTCCATAGCCAGCCGGGTCCTGCATGACGGCTTCACTCAGATTGACCTGGTACTTGCGGACAAATGAGCGGATCAGGTACTGGGCCAGCCAGGGGGTACGGCAGTCGGCCATGCAGCCGGCGAAGCGGGTCAACAGGTGCTTGGGCGCCAGATGCTGAAGCAGGATCGAGGGTTTGATAGGCATGAAAGACTGGGGGGTCCGCGCATGGCGGAAAACTCGGAAGCCGGCAGAATACCTTGTTCCGCTGCGCAGATGGAAGAACATGCCGCGTGAACAGTTCAAATCCCTGCTGGAAAGTCTGCCCCAGGCGGCCGGAAAAACCAAAAAACGGCCGGTGTGCCCGTTCCTGGAAACAACCGGCCGAACACCCTAAACACCGATGCGAAGCAGCGCGTTGCGCGGCATGCTGCGCGCCGCAGGACAGGCTGTACAGGCACATGGACACCTATGGCGCATGCGCCGCCTGCCGTATCTGTCTTGCGTGCTAGAGAGCCGCCAGCGCCAGCACTGCGTTATTGCCGCCCATGCCGAATGAATTGCTCAAGGCAGCGCCCAATCCGTGCACCTGACGAGCTGCGCCCGGCACATAATCCAGATCGCATTCATCATCCCCGCTTTCATATTTCAAGGTCGGTGGCAGCACCTGCTGTTGCAGCGACATGGCCGTGATCGCCGTCTCCACTGCGCCGCCCGCACCGATCAGGTGGCCGATGGCCCCTTTGATGCTGCTGACGGCCAGTTCATCGGCCTGTGCGCCAAAAACCTTGCGGATCGCCCGTGTTTCGACCTTGTCGCCCGTCAGGGTGCCGGTCGCATGCGCGTTGATGTAGCGAATGTCGGCAGGCGACAGGCGTGCTTCATCCATGGCCCGCTGGATGGCCAGCGCCTGGCCTTCGTGATTCGGCCGCAGGGCATGGGTACCGTCATTACTGACGCCATAGCCGCATATTTCCGCGATGGGCCTGGCCCCCCGCGCCAGCGCATGCTCGTAGGATTCGATCAGCAGCATCGCTGCGCCCTCGCCCAACGCGAAGCCGGTCCGGCCCTTGCTGAACGGGCGGCAACCGCCTTGCTCGGATTTGCCGGCATCCACGCAGAGCACCTGCAACTGCGACCAGGCCTGCAGCAGTTCCGGGCGCAACATGGCTTCCGACCCACCAGCCAGGGCAACATCCAGGTAGCCATCGCGAATACGGCGGAACGCCTCGCCTATGGCCACCGCCCCCGCCGTGCAGGCGGTCGCATAGGTTTGCGCTTCCTGGGTGGACGCCATGCGCTGGGCAATATGCGCTGCCGGGGCATTGGGCATGGCTGCAGGAATCACCAGCTGCACCCGCTTCTTGACCACGCCATGGAAGCCGCCGACCGCGTCGCACAACGCCGACACACCACCGATGCCAGTACCGACGAACACGCCGCACCCGACTTGCTCGTCCGCCTCCAGCCCGCCCTGTTCGAGGGCCTGCCTGGCCGCGTACATCGCCAACAGGGAGACCCGATCCAGCATGATGGCCTGGTTGCCGGGCAATCCGGCCGCCACATCCCCCCGGACGAACCCCACTTCTCGTGCCAGTTGCCCGTCGGGATGCAAGGCTACGCCACACCGCGCGTCATTCAATGCATCGAAGCAGGCCTGGGCGCTGTCGCCTACCGGCGAGGCCATGCCGATCGCCGTGATCACAACTCGTCTTTTCATTGGTTTTCCGCCTCTGCCGGGACTGTTTCGGATACCGCCTTCTGCACCGGTTCCTCACGCGGCCTGGCGGCAACCGCCTGCATCAGGTGAATCAGCCCGCTCAGGTTTTCGGGAAACAGTTCTTCGACATTGACGGTCTCCATTTCCTCACGGCGCATCATGGTTTCCGAGTCGAGCCCGAATTCGGCTTCGATCGCTAGCAAGATCTCCAGCATGGCCAGCGAATCGAACTGTTCTATCACTGTCGCAAATGGCACGTCGTCCTTCAAAGGCGCGGCTTCGCAGCGGCAAGTCTCCGCGATGATGCGCGCCAACCTGTCGCGGACAGGCGCGGTATTTTCAATCACTATCGGCGTCGTCATGTCCTACCTCCCCATAAACCTGTGGGCCGTCCTTCACATCCGGCTTGGACTGTAGTGGTCCGCAATTCCACATTGCTGCGCATACTGGGCCAGCACGAGATCACTATCCACGCCCAGCTTGCGCATGATGTTGGCCTTGTGTGTGGCAATCGTGCTGACCGAAACGCCCAGGCGGCTGGCGATATGCACCAGGCGCACGCCTGCGCCCACGAAACGCAGCACTTCGATTTCCCGCCGCGTCAGTGCGGCATCATGCCGACAATCCCCGAATATTGCCTCTGAGGCAATATTCTGCAAGGATGAGGACAGGTAGGGGCCTTGCAGGCGTCGACGATATTGCAGCGCCTCGCGCAGTTCCTCGACTGAATCACGCTTGCTGACGACAGCCTGGACGCCCATACGAATGACGCGCCGTAACACTGACGGATTGCTCAAGGCCGTAAATAAAACAATTCGGGCACTGGGCCAATTTCTCCGCAGCCCCTCAATTAGCTGCAAACCTTCCGGGCCATTTGAATTGCCCAAATAAAAATCCGTGACGATGATTTCACACGGGTCTTTTTGTAAGTTTTCGAATAATTTTTCGCTGGAGTTAGATTGATGGCAAAGAATAAAGCCACCGCACACACTCAAATAGTCAACCAGGGCTGCCCGCACAATCTGATATTCGTCTGCAACGGCGATTCGGGTTACTAACATCTCAACTCCCGTATAACACTCTCGTGTTGCTGCAACATTTTCCATGGAAATCCGCCAGACCCGGTTATTGCTTGCGACCCAGGCAGGACCAGATGGCCTGCCCATTCCCTGCTGCCCATCCAACATCCTGCTGCCCGGCCCCTGTCTACCACTTATCGTAATTTCAGACGGGCAAAATCAAAGCATCGAAAAAGGCAAAAATCACCGCAACAACCGCAAGTCCAGAAAACGGCGGACAATCAATAATGCTGGATTCCCGACGTCGTCAAAAAATGTCAAGGAAAGTATATCCAGTGATTATTAAATCAATTGCCAAAACAAACATTTTGTCACCCCTCAATTGTAAGTAACTGCGAGTGTGGCCATTGCTTTAACGCTGCCTTCCGTAACAGTCGAACCGGTCTGTATATATCCAGCCTCCATATTCAGGAGCCAGCGGTAGGCGCCGGATGTTCCGGCAGCATCACCCATCCGGACTTTGGCATCGTCGAAACTAACCGGCACAAAGGTATTGCTGTCCGATTTGCGGGACAGATAGACACCCACGCCACTAGCACTGGAATCTGCCGTCAAGGCAAGAACACCTGGCTGCCCGGATACGCTGCCTGACGTGGCCGTGAACGACACGTAGGGTCTGCCGCTGTCGCCCTGGCACTCGGCCATGACGGAAAATTGCCGCGCCCCCTGCTTCGAACCAATACCGCTGAAGCGGTCCTGCCCGACCGGGGCCAGCACGACATTCTTGGCACGATCCGCCGACGCGATATTGCAAGTGGGGATGGACACCGAGATCTGCGTTCTCAGGGATAGTTGCAGCAACTGCGGCACTTTCGACTCGTTGACGCCGTTCCCGGCCACGGACACCTTGCCATACAGACCAGTCTTGATGGTGCCGCCGGAAACCGGGCCGGTCTTGACCAGGGTCAGCGTCGAGACGGCACCGGGTGGCCAGTACAAGAAACCATCCTGATAGGTGTTCATAAAGAACGTATTGCCTGGTTCGCTCCTGCCTGGGTAGGTAAGCTGATAACCGATACCCGCAACCTCCGTGGTGTAGGTTTCCGTCATGCCACTTACCTTTGACCCTCTCGTCATTGCAAAGAACTCCATGGCGCCAAACGGACAATGGCCCATGGGAACTGCTTGCCTTGACATACCCAGGTCAGGCACCGTCACCTCCATGCGCATGAGTTCCGTGCCTATCGGTGCATCCTGCGGTACCTTCAGGACGGTGGTGGTTGGAGTGAAATACAGATTGAACAGCGACGGGATATAAGCGCTAGAGTGTCCACCCACGTTCATCTGGCAACTCGAAGCACGGGCTGCCATGGGCCCTGCCTGTACCATGCCTGCTGCCAGGCAGGCCCCCAACCCGAGCACACCGTTTAAAAGGACCGCGCGCTTGGTGCCACGGCACCGGCCGTTCTCTTGAATCATTCGCATAGCAACTCCTTGGGCTTCAGTGCGTTGACGGGCTGCGTGTCATCCAGGTCGATGAGGAAGCGGCACATCTGGTCCTCGTCATTGCCCCATTTAGCGGTGAAGCTGCTGCTCTCCCGCAACCCGGTCAGCCAGGCCCGGCCCGATGGGCCGACAATGCCAACCTGCTCACCATCCGGTCGCAGCAGCATCGCGCCAAAGGGCACGATGCCTGCGCCCGTCTGCAGCGAGACCAGGGCCGTGCGCCCTTCTTCCGTTTCGAACTCCGCCACGACGACCGCACCGTACGTAGGCACCACGGTTTTGACGTTCTGCTGCAGCGCGACGTTTTCCGAACGGTAGCCCGGCGCCAGGGAAATGCGGTTTTCACGGTAAGGCGTCGCATATGGCAACAGCGCGCGGCCCGCCTCGTTGGTCTTCACGCCTGGATAGTTCTCAACCGCCACCCCTGCCGCGCCATTGGCATCGACGATCACGGCGGTATCGTTGATCTGCTGCCCGAGAATCAGGCCTTTGCTATCGGCCAGCAATGCACCGCTGAGCTCGATTTGCGACGTGTTCGAGTAATGGCTGTAGCCATGACTGATGGTGGCGGCACCCACCGGCCCGGAATAAGACAGCGAACCATAGCCGTCGTGCCGCGTATGTCCATCGTCGCGGCCCAGTCCGGCACGCAGCGAGTAGGTCGTGGAGAAATCCTCGGTCAGGACGCCATTGAGCGTTGCCTGCTGCTGCACGCCACTGCCGGTATGGTGGGAAATGGCATAGCCTGCCGAGTGCATGCCGTTGCCGAACGGAATCGTCAGTTGCAACATCACCTGATTGTTGCGTTGCTGCCAGGGATCCTTCTGCACGTCATAAGACAGGTAGTAGGCAATGTTGCGGTACGCGCCGCCATAGCCCAACCGGAAGGTCGTGCTGTTGCCAGACAAGTTGTGGAAACTGGTACGGAAAATGTTGAGGTTCAGGTTGCCGTAGCGGCCCAGGTTCTGCCCGATGGACAACTGGTATTCCTGCGAACGCCGGGCGCCATAGTAAAAATCAGGGTGCCAGCTGGTTTTTTCCTGCATCGCATCATTGAGGCTGCGATAGCCCGAGGATGTGTAGCGATAGCCCACCATCCGGATGTCGGTGCCTACCCCAGGCACGACCTTCGCATATTGCAACCGCACGGCATTGCCGCTCTGACGCTGCTGTCGCAGCACGTCTGACCGCGAATGGGTGAAATCCGCCGAAACCGCGCCCATTTCCTTCAGGTTGAACGCCAGGCCCATGGAACCGGCGTTATAGCGCTTGGCGCTGCTCCAGCCGCCATACACCGTCAGGCCGTCCATCAAGCCGTAGCCGAATGTCGCCTGCGCCATCCAGGGATGGTCTTCATTGTTGTAGCCCTGGCGGTATTCCCCCGCCAGGAAGTTGTAGTTCCACACACCTTCCCGAACCATGGCCGGCAGGCTGGCAAACGGCTGGATGAAGCGCGACACCTGTCCATCGGCTTCCTCGACCTCCACTTCCAGGTCCCCCCCGCCGACGGTCGAATACAGGTCACTGATCACGAAGGGGCCGGGTGGAACGAAGGTGGTATACACCACGTAGCCATTCTGCCGGATCGTCACACGAGCATTGGTTGACGCCATGCCGTGCACCGTCGGGGCATAGCCTCGCATGCTGTCCGGGCGCATGCCTTCATCGGAGAACACCTGCACGCCTCGAAAGCGCGTCGAACCAAAGGCGGAGGAAGGCGATACGCTGTCTCCCAGCCGGATGCGCGCCGTCCAGTCAGTGATGTCACGCTCGCCATACACCTCGCTGAAATCGAAATGGCCTTCGCCATTGCTATGGTAATAGTTCATCAGCGCACGAACGCGCCAGGTGCCAAGGTTGAGCCCGCTGCGTACGGTCGTGAACGACGAATTGTATGTGTCATGCCCCCAGTCGCCCTTGGTGCGCCCGTGCTGGTAGGTCATGCGGTAGGACGCCCACAAGGCGTTTTCCCCTGAGTCCCAGAGCGATGGCGACACATAGCCGCGCGGCTCACGCGGCAATGCCGCCTGGGGGATGCTCAAAGCCAGGATATTGCTTTCGACCTGGTAGGCCTGCGAAGCGTCGGGCAGCAACGTGTCCAGGTCCACGCAGGAATCGGCGGCGGCAGCAACCAGCTCCGGAAAGGCCAGCACGGCAAAACCCAGCTCTTCAAGCAATGACTTGGTGATGCACGCTTGCGCGTCATCCTTGCCAGGCGCTTCGCGAAAGAAGATTTCGCGCTGCCCGAGCATCCGGCCATTGAGTTCGAGCTTGACGACGTGCAGGCCCGGCAGAACACGGTTGGCGAAAGCAAAAACCGACAGGTCGACCACTTGCGCATTGTCCGTACGATGCAGGAATGCGCTGTCGAATTGCACAGACGCAAGCGCCGGCGCTGGATCTGGGCTGGCATGCACCGCCCAGGGCGCCAGCAGACAGCCGAAAATATAGGGTTTGACGCTTCTTACGGGCGCAACCAGCCGGCCTGGCCATGCCAGGCGCATTTGCTTTCTCACGGCAGACTCCCTTATCAGTGGCCGGCGCTATCCGCGGCTGAGGCAGCCGCGCCAATCTTCGGGTTGGGCCAGGCATTCACTGCGCCATAATCATTGATGACATGGGGCACCACGTTGAGTCCGGCAGTATCCGCCGGACAACTGCCCAATGGCAGGCGCATCGTATCGAAAGGCATGGCCATGGCACCGCGTCCGAATTCCTCAGTCTCGCCACTGACCCCAATGCGGGAAAAATTGACGATGTAGGGCGACGTATTGCGTATCGACAGCTCACAAGCGCCGGACGCCGGGCGAACCAAGGCCCACTCCAGTTGCTGCGGTCCACGCACACCGCCTTGCATGGCGGTAGGACGGTAGAAGAACTTGATGCGCGTGCGCGTCGCGATGCTCAGGGAATTGTCGTCACCTGCGCCTTTTTGCGGCACTTCCAGCAGGTTGAACCAGAAGTAGGATTCCCGGTCTTCAGGCAAGCCTTCGCCGACCTTGGTAATGCTCAGCCCACGCTCTGCGCCGCCATCCATGCGGCTCAACGGCGGGGTGACAAAAAACGGCGTTTCCATGCTGCCGTCCGGGCCTTCTATCCAGGTCTGGACAACATACGGGTAGTTGGTCAGGTTGGTGGCGTAAATGGCCGCATGCTGGTCCTGCTCTTTCATCACCACACGAGTATTCGAAAGCTGCACCGCCGCCTGTGCTCCGGGGCTGGCCAGTATCGCCATCAAGCTCAGTGCGAAAACAGCGGGAAAAAACTTGCGCATGGTGATCTGCTCCTAAATACGTTCGGTCAATGCAAGAATGCAGAAATCAGAAATAGCTCAGCGTGAACGTGGCTTTGGCCGTCAACACGCCCAGGTTGATTGGCAGAGACTCAACCACCAGGCTTACCGAGAAAGGCAAAGTCGTGGTGCCGCTTTTCAGCGGGAAGTCCGTGGCCGTGCCATTCATGGGCACATCACCCGATACCCCCGGAGTCAGGGGCGTCAGGACCAGCGCCAGTCCGGCAATCGAGGTTTGCAGGTGCGTAGGCTGCGCAGCGTCATGGGGCCCGCTGAACGAAACGGCAACCCGGCTGGCGGTCGCCAGCGAACAATTGGTCAGCACGATTTCGGCGGTTTTACCGGTCGCAAATCTGCTGCCGATCTGACCGAGAAGATAGGTGCCCGTATCCGGCAGCAACACTTCCTGGCTGGGGGTGGACAACACGCAGGTCGGGCCGGAGACCGAGCCGGAGATGGTGATCAGGCTCTGGTTGGCAGCTTGCGCTTGCGCATGCCCCTGCATGCCTCCGGCAAGAGCCAGGCCGAACAAAAGCAGCGCCGCGTGTTTGATCGCAACGGACATATGTCCTCCGGATGAGGATTCGCTGAAACTCCATAGGCGGGACGGCAAGGGCTCGCCGCAAGCGGGCCCTTGCCTGCCGGAATTACGAGTAGGTCACCGTGAAGGTGGCGTACGAGTTGGCGGTACCCGCCGTCACGCCGGTGGCAACGGTCGACTCGTAGTAGGCTTCGAACTGCAGGCGGTTGTCACCGTCATGCAGCGTGAAGGGGATGCCGGTGTTGCTGCCGAATTCGATAGCAGTTGCAGAACCCTGGGGACGCAGGCCGATGGCCACGCCTTGTGCGGTCGAGTTGTTGTCCAGGGGCAGCAGAAGGCCGCTACCGTTGACGGATTCGAACACAAAGGTGGCCGTATCCTGCGTGGAGGTATCGCAACCCGTCAGCACGATGTCGAAGCTGCGCACCGGCGACTTGTCGCCAATCGCCGAGAAGACGTTGGTGGAGATGTCGCCCAGCGGCACATTGATGCTGGCCGAGTTACCACCGATGGAGCAAGGCGAGTTGGTGATGTTGCCCTTGAAGTAGATTTCGCCACCATCGGCCAGGGCGGAACCTGCGACGGAAGCCAGGCCAACGGCCAGCAGAGCGCTCAGAACGGACTTTTTCATATCATTTCCTTTCAGGAAGAACAGTTGACGACAAGGAAGGGATGGCGGGTCAGTTGCCTTGGGCCGCAGGGCGTTCGATACCAGAGAGGCTGTGCCACATGGACAAGCCTTGCCCCAGCAACCAGCTGCCGGGAACAAACAGGCCGTAGCGCAGCAATCTGCCGCGCCAGTGCCTCGCCTGGCGGACGCCCAGTGCGAACTTGACGTCCTCGATGTACCAGCTCGCGGGAACCGAAATCCCCCGGGCCAGCACCGGATAACGACGCATCAATTTCAGACAAGGAATTGCCCAGACGCGATAGCCTCGGTAGACCGTGACAGACATTCTTTCTGCGCAATAGCGGGAATCATGAATCCAATCCGAAAAGGAAATCAGATTCTGACGCCGCAATTCATTGCAGACGATT
Source organism: Kerstersia gyiorum (assembly GCF_048595715.1). Taxonomy (NCBI): domain Bacteria; kingdom Pseudomonadati; phylum Pseudomonadota; class Betaproteobacteria; order Burkholderiales; family Alcaligenaceae; genus Kerstersia; species Kerstersia gyiorum. The sequence continues at coordinate 416,864 of NZ_CP169556.1, read as the reverse complement.
TTGCCTTCACTGTTTTCCCATAATTGACTAACGCGCATTTCGGCCTCCAGCTTTGATCCGCCTTCTCATGCATCGGCGTTTCCACCTTTGCACCCGCCGTATTGGACAGGCTCGGCCATGTTAAGCAGTGAAGTTCCAGCCATCTATCGAAAAAATTCGAGATTGCGGAACTTTCTCTATCGCCACTGAAAAGAAATGAAAAACCTACGGGGATTAACAAAGAAATAAATGCAACAAATTATGACCTGAAACAAAACACCTAGCCAAAGCGAATTCTCGTAAAGGCCGCTGACCGGCATTAATACCAAGGCAATAATTAATAACGCCAGGCCAGCCAATCCCCGGCATCCTGCCAGCATGCCTTCTTCGCGCCAGACAGTGGGTGTGGAGCGCGCGGCAAAAACGCAGGCCCAGGACAGGAGGATGCCCGTACCGGCCACCCCGATCACCAGCAGTTCCAGTTCAGCTGGCCAGTGCCGCGACAACAGGAAAATGATCAAGACCAGCCCGGCGGTCACCAATACGGCCAGCGCAGGCGTGCCACGGCCGTCCAGACGGCCCAGCCGTGCCGGCGCCATGCCGGCACGCGCCAGACTGAACAGCAGGCGCGAGGCCACATGCAGTTGCACGTACCAGACGCCGAGACTGAACAGCACCAGGAAAACATCGAAAATCCTTTTTGCATCATCAATTTGCGCCATTCTCATCAAGCCCAGCAAAGGCGCTTCCCGGGTGGGTGCGGATTGCCAGGGAACCAGCCATACCGACACCAGCATGGTCAGCAGATACAGTGCAATCGCCAGGCCAGCGCCTTTCCCTAGGCGGCTGGCCAGTGTCTGCGCAGGCTCTTGCGCCTGGGCTGCCGTCAGGGAAAGCAGTTCCACTCCCTGGAAGCTGAACAACGCCAGCAGAAATGCGCCAGCCAAAGACAGCCAGGGCCAGTCCTCCTGCGGCAAATGCCAATCCGGCCCGGCCACGGAAGCGCCTCCGGAACATACCAGCCACAAGCCGATGGAAACAAAAGCCAGCAATATCATCAGCTTGAAAAAATTGAACCCTGACAGGAGACGGGCAAAAGAACATGTACCCAGATACTGGACGAGGCTCATGAGTACGAGCAGCAGCAGAGACCAAAGCCAGGAGGCCGCGCCCAGAATGACAGCCAGGTAGTGTCCGAGCAGCACCAGTTCACTGCCCAGCAGGAGCAAAAACGCACAAAAATAGGACATACGGACAACAAATCCCGCATAGCCGCCCAGCTGTGCCTCGACATAGCCGGCAAAGCCGCTGGCGGGCGTTCCCTGACGGGCAATGTCGCGCAACGCCAGGACCAGCAGGCCCGTCACGCCGGCAGCCATCAGGTAGCACAGCCACACCCAGGGGCCGGCCAGATAGCGCGCCAAGGTTTCTCCCTGAATTAGGCCCATACTGATTCCACCACCTATTGCCATCCAGAGCCAGGTAACAGGACCAATATCCCGGGGCAATCCTGATTCTCTTTCAATAATCAATTCAAAAGAATTAATTGCCATTCTTCCCGCCTAAACGTATCAATAAGTTTCAGGAAAACCAGTCTCTCAAAGCAATCAAAAAGTGGATTGCCAGACAGCTGTGGACGATGCCCTCCACAAGCCTTCAATCCTACCTGTTTAATTTAATTTCGACTATTTACCGGAATCGAATCATCATACAAAAAGAAAAAGACGCATATCGTTTGCCAACAGCAGCAATAACATCACACGCAAGCATGCCGCCATTGCCAAAACCGCCACGGCACCTTCTTCACGGTTATCTTGGGCAGGCAAATTCCGTCCCGCAGGCCACAGATGGCACGCACGCAACAAAGCCGGATACCAGGCGGCATCCGGCAAACGGCAATGTATTCGGGAAAAAACCGGCCAGAACGGCCGGTCAGAAGACATCAAGACAAGCCCGGCCGATTTGGCCGGGCCAGGGCCCGGGCTCAGGCTTGGGGCTGCCCACCTGCCGCGACCTGGCGGCGCCCCAGGATAGCGTCCACGACACTGGCAATCACCAGCACCAGCACCACCGGCAGCAGCCAGTCCAGGCCTTGTTCGGCCAGCGGCAAGGTGAGCAGCCAGCCCGGCAGCCAGGCTCCCAGGCCGGCGCCATGCAGGGCATGCAGGCCACCGAACAGCAGCGCGACAGCCATCGCCGGAGCAATCGCCCGGCCTGGGGCATGCCAGAATTTCCAGCAGAAGCTCAACGCCACCATCACGATGCAGGGAGGGTAGATCGCCCCCAGGACCGGTTCGGATAATTGGATAAGCTTTGTCAGGCCAAGATTGGACACCAGCAGGCCAAAGCCCGTCAGCAGGAATACCAGGTGACGGTAGGAAATCGGCAGGACCTTGCTGAAATACTCCGCGCAGGCGCAGGTCAGGCCAACGGCAGTGACCAGGCAGGCCAGGAACATCAGCACCGCGAAGAAAGCGCTGCCGACATCCCCGAAGACGGTTTGAACATAGGCGTGCAACACGGCCGCGCCATTGGTGGCGCCCACCGCAATTTCATGGCTGCTGGCCCCCAGGCGGAAAAGACTGATGTAGACCAGCGCCAGGCCGACCCCGGCAAACAGTCCGGCGATGATGGCGTAGCGGGTGATGAGGCGCAATGAATCCACGCCTTTGGAGCGTATGGCATTGACGATGACAATACCGAACACCAGCGCCGCCAGGGTGTCCATGGTGAGATAACCGTTGATGAAGCCCTGTGCAAACGGTGCCGCCTGATAAGCCGGGGTAGCGTCGCCAACCGTACCCTGGGGCAGCAGGAAGGCGGCCACGCCCAGCACCGTAAGCGCCAGGATTTTCAAGGGCGCAAGAAAACGCCCCACGGTATCGAGCAGGCGGCCCGGATACAGCGACACGGACAGCACCACCATGAAGTACAGCAGGGTATAGATGAACAACACCAATGGCGTATCACCGACAAGCGGCGCCACGCCAGCCTCGAATGAAGCCGTTGCCGTTCGCGGCGTGGCAAACAGCGGGCCAACCAGCAAATAGCAGGCCGCAGCAAGTATGCCGCCAGCCGTGCGCCCGATGGGGCCGCTCAGCGCATCCATGGGGCCGCCCACGCGCGCCAGCGCGACGATGGTCATGACCGGCAAGCCCACAGCCGTGACCAGGAACCCAAGGGCGGCCACCCAGACGCTGGGGCCGGCCTGCAGGCCGATAATGGGGGGAAAGATGATGTTGCCAGCCCCGACAAACAGGGCGAAGGTCATGAAACTGAGTGCCAGGATATCCTGGCTTTTCAAGGATGCCATCGTAGGTATTGCCGCGGGCTGCGCGGACGGTCAGAAATTTTTGCCACCTCAGACAGAGGCACGGCAACCATCCGGACAATCCGCCCCAGACATGCACCCGTCCATCTCCGGCAATTCAGGCCGGCCGGCCTGAGGTGTGCCGGGTGGCCCGCCAGGCAACTGGCGGAGACACCTCACCAAGGATGTTTCCCCGGCTGGTACAGCGCCACGGAATCGGCAATCCGCCAGCCTGGAAGGTTTGCAAATGTAGCACAGCCGGCATCACGCCCTTTCCGCATGGCAGCGAAAAAGACGATGCCGGATGAACGGCAAGCCCCGCATCGGCGGGCGCGGCACACGCGGAGTGTCAGGCGTTCTGGGTGCTTTCCGCCAGGCCGATGCGAAACACCTGCGACAGGTCGGCCTCCGCCAGTCCCTGGCTGACGGCCGCCTGCAGCAGGCTGCGCACCTGCGGCAGGATCCGCTGCACCGTGCCGCTGGATTGCGCCAGCTCTGCAATGGCATCCAGGTCCTTGAGCATGACGCGCACGGTGCCCGATGCTGCCTGCGGCGGCGCCACCATGCGCGGCCAGAGCGTCTGCAGCAGCACGGAGTCGGCCCAGCCGCCTTGCAGCGCGGACGGCACGGCAGCCGTGTCCATGCCGTTGCGGCTGGCCAGTACGAAGGCCTCGGCCATGCCTGCCAGGGTCGTCGCTACGATAGCCTGGTTTGCCAGCTTGGCGGTTTGCCCGGCCCCTACGTCGCCCATGCGCGTCACACGGGCGGCAAATGCACGCAATACCGGCGTGACGGCAGCAATGTCCTCGGCCGTGCCGCCTGCCATGATGGCCAGTGTGCCGGCAGCAGCCCCTGCCGTGCCGCCGGAGACGGGCGCATCCACCCAGGCGCGCCCGGTTGCGTGACGCCAGCGCTGGGCCAGCTGGCGCGTCAGGGCTGGCGCCAGCGTCGAATGATCCACCAGATAGGCAGGCGCGACGGCGGCATGCGCCAGCCCGTCTGAGCCAAACACCACGTTGTCCACCGCCTGGCCATCCCCCAGGCATAGCAGCACCATATCTACCTGGGCGGCCATCGCCTGCGGCGTGTCGCAGGCCATCGCACCGGCAGCCAGCAGGGCATCCAGCTTGTCTGCCGAGCGATTCCACACGTGCACCTCATGCCCGGCGGCCAGCAGCCGCTGCGCCATGGGCTCGCCCATGCGGCCGATGCCGCAAAACCCGACTTTCACCGTTCCCGTCACCGTTGGTCTCCTGGATGTTCCGCCTCGTAAGGCCATTCGACTGCACCGGAATGCGTCACCGCGCCCAGTTTGGCTGGCCGCACCAGCGCTTCATATTTTTCCAGCACACCGCCAAGATGGCCCCGCACAAACGGCTGCGCGACACGCGCCCGCTCGGCCATTTCGGCCTCATCGAGCTCAACGTCCAGCTTGCCACGAATCGCGTCGATGTGGATACGGTCACCGTCGCGCAACAGTCGGATGGGGCCGCCAGCCGCTGCTTCAGGGCCCACATAGCCAATGCACATGCCCCGCGTCGCGCCGGAGAACCGCCCATCCGTCAGCAGCGCCACTTTCTCGCCCATGCCTTGACCGTAGATCGCCGCCGTCACACTTAACATCTCGCGCATGCCCGGGCCGCCCTTGGGGCCTTCATTGCGTATCACCAGCACATCGCCTTCGCGATAGTCCTGCGTGGACACTGCCGTCATACAGTCTTCTTCGTTTTCGAAAACGCGCGCGGTTCCCGAGAACACCAGTTGCTTCAGGCCCGCCGTCTTGAGCGCCGCGCCATCCGGCGCAAGATTGCCGCGCAGCACCACCAGGCCTGCATTGGGCGACAGGGGCTGGTCGTGCGGCCGCACCACCCGGCCGTCCGGCCCGGGAAATGCCTTCAGTGCTTCTGCCAGGGTTTCGCCGCTTTGCGTCAGCGTATCGCCATGGATATGCCCGCCCGCCAGCAAGGCATTGAGCACCGCCGGCACGCCGCCGACGTGATGCAGGTCCACCGCCAGATAACGCCCGCCAGGCTGCATGTCGCCAATGAGCGGCGTGCGCGCCAGCACCTCGGAGACATCATCAAGCGTAAAGCGTATGCCGGCCTCATGCGCGATGGCGGGAATGTGCAGCATGGCATTGGTGGAACCGCCGGTCGCGGCCACCGCCGCACAGGCATTTTCCAGGCTTTTGCGGGTGACCAGATCACGCGGCAGCGGCCCCCCCTGGCGCAAGGCGCGCATGACGCTTTCCCCAGCGCGGCGCGCCACGGCAATGCGTTCGCTGTAGGCTGCCGGCACGGTGGCCGAGCCCAGCGGCGCCAGCCCCAGCACCTCGGCCACCATTGCCATGGTATTGGCAGTGAACTGGCCGGGGCACGAGCCTGCCGTCGGCGTGCAACGCTTTTCGATCTCGCGCAAGGTCTGCAGCGGCATGTCTCCCCGCTGGGCGGTGCCAACCGCTTCGATGGCCGTCAGGATGGTGGCCTGGTTGCCGTCCGGCCCCACGCCGGGCAACATCGCACCACCGAAGAGAAAGACCCCGGGCACATTGACCCGCACCATCCCCATCAGGATGCCGGGCAGGGTCTTGTCACAGCCGGCCACGCCAACCAGCGCGTCGTAGCAATGCGCGCGCACGAAAATCTCCACGCTGTCGGCGATGGTTTCACGCGACACCAGCGAGAAGCGCATGCCGGAGTGGTTCATGGAGGTACCGTCCGACACCGAGATCGCCGACCCACGGATAGGCACCCCACCGCCGGCAGCCACCCCCAGGCGGACGTTGTCCGAGATCTGGTTGAGCGACATCGAGCATGGCGTGTTTTCGCCAAAGGTATCGACGATGGCGACGAACGGCTTGTCGATGGCCGCATCATCCAGGCCGGTGGCACGCAGGAAGGCGCGATGCGGCGTGCGGGTGATGCCCTCGGTCACGGTCCGGGAGCGATGTTTGTGAAGATCCGTCATGGCAATTCCTTTTCTGAAAATACGCTTCAGGTGTTGAGCAGCAGCCCGTTTTCGATCGCCAGCACCTGCCCGGTCATGGCGGGCGTGCGGGCAGCGATGAACCAGGCCAGCTCGGCGATTTCATCTGGCTGGGAAACCCGCCCCAGCGGGGAGTTCGCCCGCATGCCCTGCACGATGCCGGCATAGGCGTCTTCACCCAGCACGCGGCGCAACAGGCCGTCATCCACCATGCCGGGGGCCAGCGCATTCACCCGCACCTGCGGCGCCAGCGTGCGCGCCAGCGACAGCGTGAGCGCATTGACCGCCCCCTTGGACGCCGCATAGGCGATGGACGAGCCCGTGCCGTTGAGCGACGCCAGAGAGGAAATATTGATGACAGCCGCCGTATGACCATTGCTGCCATCGCCGCCGCTACGCCGCAACAGCGGCGCAGCGGCGCGCGTCATCTGGAACATGCCGATCAGGTTGACGCGATAGACCCGCTCGAACTCGGCAGCGTCCAGCCCTTCCAGGTCGTCATGCGGCACGACTTTGGTCGTGCCCGCGTTATTGACCAGGGCATCCAGCCGGTGCCAGGCATCGTCCACGGCTGCCACCAGACGCCGGCAATCCGCGTCGTCGCCGATATCGGCATCCACGACCAGGACCGGCACGCCCAGATCCCGGCACTGCTGCGCGACGGCCTGGGCAGCCGGGCGAGTGCTGTCATCAAAGTTGTTGATGGCAACCGCCCAGCCTTCGCGGGCAAAGCGCAGCGCCGTGGCTGCCCCGATACCCGTGGCCGCGCCGGTCACGAGGCAAACAGGAAAACTCATTTGTTACTCCGTTGTTTTCTGAGCGACAGCGCAATGACGGCGCCTGCAACCAAGGCACATGCAAGCACGATCATGCCCGGCAGCAACTGGCCCGTCCTGTCCTTGATGAAACCGATCACATAGGGGCTGACGAAGCCCGCGAGGTTGCCGGTGGAATTGATCAGGGCAATGGCTGCGGCCGCCCCTGCGCCCCCCATCATGGCCGTGGGAATGCCCCAGAAAACCGGCGCGATGGAGTTGATTCCGATGGCCGCCACGACCAGGGCAGCGATCGACAGCCAGAGGTGATCCAACAGCAGCACCGATGCCAGCATGCCCGCCGCGCCCAGCACGCAACAAATGGCGACGTGAACGCGGCGGTCGTTGCTGCGATCGGCGTGCCGCGCGATCAGCACCATGGCGACGGCGCTGATGACCGACGGCACCGCAGACAGCAGGCCGATGTTGCCGATATTCGCGACCCCTGCCGACTGGATGACGGTGGGCACCCAGAACACCAGCCCGTAGTTGCCCATGGCGATGCAGAAATAAAGCAGCCCAAGCAGCCAGACCTTGCTGTTGCGGAACACCTGGCGCACGCTGTGATGCGCACGGGTGCTGTCATCGGCTGCCAGGTCTTCCTTGAGCAGGCGCTTTTCTTCCGCACTGAGCCATTTCACATTCGCGATGCTGTCCTGCAGGATGAAGAACGCCGCGATGCCCACCACCAGGGAAGCCAGGCCTTCGATCAGGAACAGCCACTGCCAGCCGGCCATGCCGTGCAGGCCGCCGAACTGCTGCATGATCCAACCCGAAACCGGGCCGCCAATGGCGCCCGACACCGGGATGGCCACCATGAACAGCGCAATGATCTGCGAACGGCGGCTGGACGGAAACCAGGTGGCCAGGTACAGGACGATGCCGGGAAAGAAGCCGGCTTCGGCCACGCCCAGCAGAAAGCGCAACACATAAAAGGAAACGGGGCCCTGTGTGAACAGGGTCAGGCAGGAAATGACCGACCAGGTCACCATGATGCGGGCGATCCAGACCCGTGCGCCGACCCGGTGCAGGATCAGGTTGCTGGGCACTTCGAAAATGAAGTAGCCGATGAAAAACATGCCCGCGCCCAGCCCGTAGATGGTTTCGGACATGGACAGGTCTGCCAGCATTTCCAGCTTGGCAAAACTCACGTTGACGCGGTCTATGTAGGCCACGATGAACGCCAGGAACAGGAAGGGAATGATATGCCAGGTCAGCTTGCGGTACAACGCGTCCCGCTGCGCCTGCGACACAGGAACGGCGGAACCGCCATGCGGCTGCCCGCCACGGCCAATAGAGGTGCTCATGCGTATGTCTCCAAAACGCGTGCCGTCCGGCACGTCTAGTTATCTGGCAGTCACATCTCGGCATCCGGTTATGTGCCGTGCTGCAGGCCTTTCCTGGAAAGAAGCCCATCCGGTCCCTGAACAGGCATGAAACCTGGCGCCAATACGGTGCTGCCGATGGGAAGAGTAAAGTCGCACCCGGGCTGCGGCAAATCACGTTTCAAGCAACCGGAATAACCATATGGTTATGATTGACCTGGCATCCCGAAAAAAAACAGCGAAAACACAGGAGACATCCCATGCCAGCAAGCAGCGATTCCATGGAACGCTTCTTCCGCAGCGGCCTGAAGCTCGGCCACCTGCGCATCCTGGTGGCCCTGAGCGAGCTCGGGCAGGTCACGCGCGTCGCATCGGCTTTCCATGTCACACAACCCGCCATTTCCAAGCAGATAGCAGAGATGGAAACTGCCCTGGGCGCGCCCATCCTGCAACGCTCGGGCAACGCCATCGAACTGACTGGCATTGGCCGGGTGCTGGTGGAGCACGGCCGCGAGATCCTGCGGCAACTGGAACTGGCGCGCCGCGACGTCAGCGCACTGACGGCCGGCACGGCCGGGCACGTACGCTTTGGTTCTGTCGTCACCATCCCCCAGCCACTGATCGCCCATGCGGTTGAACTTTTCACCCGGCGCGCGCCCACGGCCTCCTTCTCCTTTGTCGAGGCGACACTGGACCGGCTCCTGAAAATGATGGACGAAGCCAATCTCGACCTGGCGCTGGGGCGCAACCGGGTCACGGACCGTCTGCCGGTCGTGCGCAGCGAAGCCCTGCACCATGAACCCTTCGTCTTTGTCGTGGGCACCCGTCACCCGCTGGGTGAACCAGATACGCCCGTGTCCTGGCGCGACCTGGACAACGTCCGCTGGATCACGCCCATGAAAGGCTCGCCCGCCTTTGCCACCATGGTGGAAATCCTGGCCGAACAGGGCGTGACATTGCAGCACCCTGCGATCGAATCCAGTTCGCTGGCGCTGAACCTGACGCTGCTGCGCGGTGGCGATTTCGTCTCCATCCTGCCGCTGTCGCTGGCACGCCGCCATGTGCAGCGCGGCAACATGCGCATGCTGCCGCTGCCGCCGCTCGCGCCGCTGGGCCAAGCCGTGCTCTATTGGCGCGAAGACACGCTGACGCCGGCCGCCCAGCTTTTCATGGAATGCCTGCGTGAGTCTTCCGCCGAGCTGATCGACACCCCCTGATGCCGGCGCCGGCCATGCGACCGAGAATCCCCCTTTCCAGTGATTCCCGCCTGCCGGTATTCGGCGTTCAATCACCTTTGCCTTGGATACGTCAGGACAGATAAAGCTTCAGCCCTGGATGCTCGCCTGGCGGCATTCCGGTGTTTCCTGCGTGGCCGTTTCCAACCAGAAGAAGACAAAGGAAGCCTCGTATGACCTCCCGTACAGAATCCCTGCATTCCATCCATACACTGGCGCTGACGGCCATTTTCTCGGTCCTGCTTGGCGCCTGTGGCGGCAGCAGCAATAGCGACGAACAGCCAGCACCGGTTGCGACATCATCCGTCACGGTAATCGGCGACAGCCTGTCCGATATCGGCACCTTCGGCATCCGCCATACGGTGCAATCCACCAGCGGCGTCCCCTACCCGCTCTGGACCGACCTGCTGACGCGCGCTACCGAAGCCCCTGAACCCTGCAGCTACTATCTGGCAAGTTCCGCCAGCAGCTTCAACCAGCGTGCCGGCTGCACCAACTACGCTGTCGCGGGCGGACGCATACAGGCTCCGGATGCCGCGCAACCCACCAGCATCCTGTTGCAGATGCAGCATGCCCGGCAGGCGGCAGGCGCGGCAGGCTTCGGCGCGCAGGACCTGCTGCTGCTGGACGGCGGCGGCAATGACGCTGCCGACCTGATCGAAGCCTATATCGCGCTGTTGTTGTCAGCCGCCACGCAGCAAACCCCTGATGTCGCGTCCTATGCTGGCTTCCTGCAGAACGTGCTGGGCGAGACCGCAACCTGGGCATTGCTGCAATCCGGCGAGCATGGCGCCGAAGCCGCCGCGCAGGCCTACATGCAGGCGCTGGCCGAACGCTTCGCCGCCGCTATCCAGGAACAATTGCTGGACGCCGGTGCCCAGCGCATTGCGGTCCTGAATATTCCGGACGTTACCCGCACCCCTCGCTTCCAGCCCTTGCTGCAGCTCCTGACGCTCGCCGCCGGGCCGGAAGCGGCCGCGCAAGCACAACAGTTGCTGCAAGGATGGCTGACGGCCTTCAACGCCCAGCTCGACAGCGCCTTCGCCAGCCATCCGCATGTCGTCGTGGTCGATGCCTTTGCACAACTGGGAATGTGGGCGGAGGACGCCAGCCGCTTCGGCTTCACCAACGCCAGAGATGCCGTCTGCCCGGAAGCCAGCCCGGCCACCCCGCTGCCGTCCTATGACATCACGCAGTGCACGGATAGCTACCTGGACGCCCATGCCCCCGCCGGGGCTGCAACCGGTTGGTGGCAGGCGTACGCCTTTGCCGACGGTTTCCACCCCACGCCCAAAGGCCATGCCGTGATGGCCCAGGCCGTCGCGGAAGCCATGCAAGCCAAGGGCTGGTGATCGCCCCGGCAAGGCCGGCGCGCGGGCAGTTGCCTTGCAATGGTCATCTTTCTCAAGCCGGCGGCGGCCATGTCATATCACCGCCGGTCTGGAGGATAAAAAAATGGCTTTGATAACAATCACCTGGAAAGAATAATATTTCCTAAACCCCTATTACATTCAGTATTTCTTAACAAATATTACCCGTCACCTCCTGGCAAGACTGACTGCCTAAATTGGCGCTCTTTTAGCCAGGAGTATGACAATGACTTCCCGTTTTTCCCGCCGGCAAATGGTCAAGGCCGCCGTCCTGGGCCTTGCCTCCGCCACCCTGCCCGCTTGTGGCGGCGGCAGCGACAGCAAGGATCCGCCCGTCGATGACGACCAAGGCACCCCCGGGCCTGGCCCGGAACCCTGCGTCGTGCCCGAACCTCAGACCGGGCCGCAGCAACCACGCGGCCTGCACGTCAGCTGGACCGACGACCTGTTCACGACCCGTACCATGACCTGGTTTACCGACGGCAGCCGCGACCCGGGCAGCATCGTGGAATACGGCCCGCTGGAAAGCGGCATGGAAGAGTGCCATATCCTCAGCGCCCCCTTCCCCTTCCGCGCGTCCGGCCTCAGCCACGAAACCTATGGCGTGGATGCCTTGACCCACGCCGCCACGATCAGCAGCATCGACCCGGAACGCGGCATACGCTATCGGGTTGGTTCGTCCGGCGGCGGCTGGAGCGAGGTGCATACCCTGCCCCCCTTCCCGCGCGACAAATTCCGCTTCTGCCACTTTGGCGACCAGGCGGTACGCGACTCCAGCCGACGCGTCATGGACAGCGTGCGGCAGCAGAACCCGGATTTCTTCCTGGTCGCGGGCGATCTTTCCTATGCCAATGGCGACCAGCCAGTCTGGGACCGCTATTTCGACATGCTGGAACCCTATACCGCCAGGCTGCCCATAATGACCTGTCCCGGCAACCACGAAGCCAAGGACGGCCGTGGCCAGGGCTACCGCACCCGTTTCAGCCAGCCCGGCGAAGGCACTTACTTCACCTGGGACGTGCATCGTGTCCACTTCCTGTTCAGCACGGGCGGTTCGCTGCTGCGCGACCTGTCCACCACCAAGGAATTGATGGAAGAACTCGATTTCATGGAAAAAGACCTGGCCGACGCCTACCAGCGCCGCCAGAATGGCGAGATCGACTTCATCGTGCTGGTGCAGCACTATCCGCTCTGGACCAACACCGAAGGCCGCAGCCCGGCCAATTTCTCGCTCGTGGCGCTGGAAGAAAAGATGCTGCTGCGCTATGAGGTCGACCTGGTGCTGGCCGGCCACGACCACCTTTACGAACGCTCGCATCCGACCATGCGCGGCAAACCGGCCGAGGGCGGCTACATCCAGGTCACGCAGGGCGGCGGCGGCAAGTCCCTGTACTCGCTGATTGCCAAGCCTGCAGCCTGGGCCGCGGTTTCCCGCGTCTGCCACGGCTATACGGTGCTGGATGTCGAGGGCCGCACCTTGCGTGCCCGCAGCTACGCCGTCAGCGACAGCGACGGCAATCTGTTCGAGCCCGATGCCGACCAGCTGATAGACAGTTTCGAGATCCCCGCCCGGGTACCGGCCGCCAGTGCACGTAGTGCGGTCGCAGGCAGCGCGGCCGCGGACGCCAAGGCGCTGCTGCCCCTGCGCAAGGCCAGGCGCCTGGAGGACATGGAGATAGACCTGCACGCCATGCTGCTGCACACCATCCAGCGCAACCGTGACCACGACCTGCACGAAGAAGGCCTGGAACACGACGAGGACTAGGCCGGACGATAGGCCGGAACCTGCCGCCATGCACACGGCGACGGGTTCCTCAGCGATAAAAAAACCGGCCCCAGGGAGTATTTCCCCTGGGGCCGGTGCCATTTCACCGGTTGCTGCCAGCAACTGCCATTGACTGGCAGCAGTGGCGCGGCTGCCTTGCTTACTGTGCCGGCGTACTCAGATTCCGGGCCGCTTCCAGCAGTTCAGCCGCATTGATACCGCGGCGCGTCGCGTCCTTGACCCAATCGTCCGACACGCTCGCGGCGGCCTGTTGCAGCGCGGCGTAGTCTTCCGGTGCGATGTCGACCAGGCTGCCCGGTGCCGATGCCGCCTTGGCATCACGCGTGAACTTGTCCCAGGCCACACCGAAACGCTGCACCAGCGCGTCGCCGCTGTTGCGGTCGAGGATCTCGCGCAGGTCAGCCGGCATCTGGTCGTACTTGCGCTTGTTCATCACCATCGCCAGGATCGTATGGCTGATGGCAGGATCACCTTCGGCAATGGCGCTGTGGTACTGCGTCACTTCATCCAGCTTGGTCGAGGGCACCACTTCCCACGACGCCAGCGCGCCATCCACCACGCCCTTGGAAATGGCTTCCGTCATTTGGGCCGGCGGCATGCTCACTGGTGCAGCGCCCCAGGCTTCCAGGATATTGGCGCCAACGCGATGCGAGGCCCGCACCTTCTTGCCTTTGATATCTTCCAGCTTGCGCACCGGCTGGTTACGCATGTGCAGGTCCATGCCGCCGCCAGTGAACATGGCCAGCACTTCATAGGCCTTGTACTCGTCCTTGAGGTGGTCGTTGTAGAACTGCCAGATCAGCTTGTTGCTGGCTTCATTCCCCGTGGGCAGGATGAAGGGCAGTTCCAGCACTTCGGTACGCGGGAACTTGCCGGTGGAGAAGCCCGGCCCCATCCAGACGATATCAGCCACGCCGTTGCGTGCCTGGTCCGGCAGGGTGGCCGCCGTGCCGCCCAGTTGCAGCGACGGATAGATCTGGCATTTGATCCGGCCATTCGATTCCGCACCCAGCTGTTCGCACCAGGGTTCGATGACGTTGACCTGTGCATTCGAATTCGAAGGCAGGAAGTGCGCAATTTTCAGGGTGACATCCTGCGCCTGAACCGGCGCGGCCGCAATGAACGTCACGGCGCAAACACCGGCTGCCTTGCTGAGTAGTTTCATGACTGCTGTCTCCAGATAGTGGTTCGCTACGACGCGCTGTGCCACTGTTCCAAACAAAAGTGTGCGCCGCAGCATAACGCTGTTGATAATAAGTTACTAGTGAAATAGCCGCCCGGACATCGGTTGAAGCACCGCCACGCACCAGGCAGGCGGCGGTTTTCCGGCTATCGGCAAGCATTGCGCCGGGCCTCCCCGCCCCTGTCGCAACGCTTCCCTCAATTCACACCATTACTGCACGCACAACCAATAATACGCAGTTATGCCGCAATGCAACCAATTTATAAGACCGATTATTGCACAACAGCGTGTTTTGATGCTTATAATCTGCGCATACCAGGAGACAGACGCCTGGACGGCCCGCCTGCCAGCGCAGGGCTTTACTCAGAACAACAAGGACTATCCATGCAAACCACCGTCGGAGACTTCCTGATTCGCCGCCTACGTGAACTTGGCATCGAACATATGTTCGGTGTGCCGGGCGACTACAACCTGCAATTTCTCGACCAGCTGCAAAATGACGGCAGCGTGGAATTCGTCGGCTGCTGCAATGAACTCAACGCAGCTTATGCTGCTGATGGGTATGCGCGCCTGCGCGGCGTCTCTGCGCTACTGACGACCTACGGCGTCGGCGACCTGAGCGCGATCTGCGGCATTGCCGGCGCGGCCACGGAACACATCCCGATGGTGTGCATCACCGGCGCGCCGCCGCTACATGCGATGCGCCGCAACCTGGCGCTGCATCACACGCTGGCCGAAGGCAATTACGACGATGTGATGATCTGCCTGCAGCAGTTCACGGTTGCCCAGGCCCGCCTGACGCCGGAAAACGCCGTCATCGAAATTGACCGCGTACTGACGGCCTGCCTGATGGAAAAGAAGCCGGTCTATCTGCAATTGCCGTCCGATGTGTCCCACGTCGTCATCGACGCGCCCGCCGCCCCGCTGCAGCCGCGCGCGAAGAATGACGAGGCGCGCCTGGAAGCGGCGGTCCGCCATATCCTGACGATCTGGAACGAAGCCCAGCAACCGGCCATCCTGGTAGATATGGATGCGGACCGCTACGGCTATGCCGGCGCCCTGCTGGACTTCGCCACGGCCACTGGCACGCCTTATGCGGCCCTGGGTAGCGGCAAGGCGGTTCTGCCCGAAACCCATCCGCTTTCGCGCGGCCTGTACGGCGGCCGCAACTCGGCCCCCGCCACGCGCGAACTGATCGAAAATTCGGATTGTCTGCTGTATGTATCGCCCCGCTTCATCGAGGGCAATTCCGGCCTGTTCACGGCGCAGCTGCCCAGCAAGGGCGCCATCCGCCTGTTCGGCCACTCGGTCGAAATCGAAGGAACGGCCTATTACGCCGTCGAGCCGCGCGACCTGCTGCAGGCCCTGAAGGCCGCCCTGGCCAATTCGCCAGCTGCCGTGCCTGAAGGCCAGGCGCCGCGCCTGGCTGCGCCCAGCCCCGCCACGGATGCCCCGCTGAGCCAGGCCCGCCTGTGGCCACGCATTGCGCGCTTCGTGCGCGCCGGCGACGTGGTGGTCGCCGAGGCCGGCACGTCGAACATCGGCCTGATGCCGCAATCGCTGCCTGAACAGGTCAGCTATATCAATGCCAGCATCTGGGGCGCCATCGGCCACACCCTGCCTGCCATGCTCGGCACCTGCATGGCCGCGCCGGAACGACGCCACCTGCTGTTCATCGGCGATGGTTCCTTCCAACTGACGGCACAGGAACTGTCCACGCTGCTGCGCTACGAACAGAAGCCCATCATTTTCCTGGTGAACAACCGGGGCTATACGATCGAACGCTTCATCCTGGGCATGCGCGACGCCTACAACGATGTCGCCAACTGGGACTACCAGGCATTGCCGGGCGTTTTCGCAGGCCAGGACAAATACCTTACCCTGTCGGCACGCACGGAAACCGAACTGGAGCAGGTATTGCAACAGGCCGAACACACCGACGGCCGCCTGGTGTTCGTGGAACTGCACCTGGACCCCTTCGACGCGCCCGAAGGCCTGAAGAAGTTCGGCCCGGCCACCGCCGAATTCGACTACGGCCCGCTGGGCCCGCAACGCCAACCGCAAACTGCGGTCACGGCCTGAGCATCCTGCAGCAGCGCGCTTGCGCTGCTGCCCCGAGTTGTTCCTCTCCAGCCCCGCAAGGGGCTGTCTCTCCGGAATGCCGGCAAGGCTTGATACGCTGGTATTTCTTTTGCTGATCTTCCGGGCCCTGCGCCCGGAAGATCAGGCTTCTTCCAGCGGCAGGCCGTTGTTTTCCTTGACCCACTCCATGACGAAACTGGAGCGGCAGTCGCGCACGCTTTCGTGGTGCAGGACCTTGTCGGAAATGAAGCGCGAAAAATGATTCATGTCGCGTACCGCCACGCGCAGCAGAAAGTCCATTTCCCCCGTCAGCGACACGCACTCCACGACCTCAGGCCAGGACTGCACGGATGCCTGGAACATTTCCTTGGGGCCGACCTGGGCCGCACCCACCTGTTTTTCCAGCCGCACGTTGACATAGGCCATCAGGCCAATACCGGCTGCCTCCGCGTTGATCACGGCGCGGTAGCCCTTGATCAGGCCCTCTGACTCCAGGCGTTTCACGCGCCGCAGCACAGCCGAGGACGATAGCCCGACTTCCGCTGCCAGTACATCGAAGGAAGACCTCGCGTTTTCCTGCAAAAGCCTAAGAATGCCCAGATCCGCTTTATCAAGCTGCATTGATTTCCACTTGGGTTTGAAATGAGTGCCAAGAAACGCAACCGTCGCCCGAGCGCCACGCCTCTGATACATGGCCAGCGTCCAGTTCGGGAACCGCCTAGGACGGGCATGCCATGGAAATTCTAAATCATGCAGGATACCCGCATGGGCAGGCCGGACCTGCAAATTACCCGCAAAGTGGCACAAATACCGCCAGAATCAGGGATAACCCCGTCTTCCAGCATAAAATCCACGGAGATATCCCCTCATTTTCCTGTCTGCGCGAGCCCCCATGGATAGACTCCAGGCCATGAATACCTTCGTCGCCGTCGTGGATGCCGGCAGTTTTGTCGGCGCCATGGACGCCACTGGCCTCTCCAAGCCAGCGGTTTCCCGGCAGGTGGCTGACCTGGAACAATACCTGGGCGTACGGCTGCTGCACCGTACGACGCGCCGCCTGTCACTGACCGATGAAGGACGGCTCTACTACCTGCGCTGCAAGGAAGTGCTGGCGGCAGTGCGCGAGGCAGAAGACGAGGCCGGTACACGCGCGGCACAGGCCCATGGCCGGCTGCGCATCGGTGCGCCGCATGACTTCGGCATCCTTCACCTGGCGCCGCTGTGGGCCCGCTTCATGGCGCTCAACCCGCAGGTTGAGCTGGATATCGTGCTGTCGGACCGCGTCGTCGACCTGATCGAGGAAGGCTACGACCTGGTGGTGCGCATCGGCAATCTCACCTCGTCCGGACTGGTTGCCCGCCCCCTGGCCCGGACGCGCATGGTGCTGTGCGCCGCGCCCGCCTACCTGGAACGGCACGGTGTGCCAGAAGAGCCGCAAGCCCTGGCCCAGCACGCCATTATTGGCTACAGCTACTCATCACATGGCGATGAATGGCGTTTCTTGCATGAGGACGGCCGACGCGCCGGCCTGCGAGTGCAGCCGCGCGCCCATGCCAACAGTGGCGCCACCTGCCTGGCGCTGGCGCTGGCCGGCCAGGGCGTGATCCTGCAACCGGATTTCCTCAGCCATGGCGCGCTGCAACGCGGCGATCTGGTGGAACTGATGCCGCAATGGCAAGCCGGCACTATCAACGTACATGCCGTCTACCCGACCCGCACGCTGCTGCCGCTCAAAGTTCAACTATTGCGGGATTTCCTCGCGGACGCACTGCGTGATCCGCCCTGGCTCGCCACCTGATTCCCTATTCGGATGGCAGTGCCGTCACTGCACCGACCACGGCACGGGCCAGGAGAGCGCCATGCCGCTTCCCAGGGCAATTTCCGCCTGGGCCTGGCCTGCCAGCTGCGCCAGCGCGACCGGGTCGATCATCAGCAGCCGCCGCTGGTACACGCGTATCCAGCCCTGGCTTTCGAACTGCTGGAATACCCGCGTCAGCCGATGCCACCCCACGCCCGTCATATCGGAAAAGTCCTGACGCGTCATGGGGAAATCCAACAATACGCCATCTTCCACCGTGCGACCGCACTGGCGTGCGCAGACCAGCAAGGTCACCGCCAGCCTGACATCGGCACGGGCCATCCTGGCCACGCTGGCCAGTTCCGTTGCCTGCCGCAGGCGCTCTCCCATCAGGGCAGCGGCATTCTGCCGCAAACGCGGGACGGATTCCAGCAAGGCAAGAAAAACCTCGCGCGGCACCGCGCTCACCTGGCACGTGCCGACAGCCGTACCAAGGATGGCCTGCCTGTCATCGTCCGCCTGCTGCGCGGCCCCGATCGCGCCGAAGATATCGCCAGGCAGGCAGAATCCATACACCGGGGTCGTTCCATCAGTTAGCAGGCGGCGCAGCTTGATCCGGCCCTGCTCAAGCAGGAATACCTGTGCGCCATCAGACGCCACCGGTTCTCTGCCACGAAAAACCAGGCGCTGGGCCTGGGCCTGGAAGGCGGACCGCGCGCTGGCGCTGCCACCCGCGAAAAAATCCGTATCTTTTCGTCGCCATAGCGTCATGGCAGGCTCTCGCACGCGTACGTTACTCATAGAGAATGGATTGAGTCTTCGAAACAGGATTTTTCGTTGATCCTGCAATCACGCGACGTGATATGCCGGACGAATTGACACGAAACTGGCCATGAACAGCCAGACAGACCGCCCAGGAACGCATCCACGAACGATACAGCAGCCGCAACGGTGGGTTACCGCCACGTGCTGGCATCAAATTGATATACAGACATTCCTTAATGCAACCGGACGCCGCACCGTTTTTCCATGCAGGCAAGGGCATGTCGCCATTGCTGCACCAACGCTGGCATCAGCGCTGGCGGTGGCCCGACCACACCGGATAGCCACGCATGGCCGACACGGCAACCTCGTTGTGAGGGCGCGCAACCAATCCCCGATAATTCGCAAAATCTTTCATCGCTTCGTTTTCTAACGCACTGCGTAACGGGCACTTGAGCCCCCCGGACTACCCGCCGCACCAGAAACAATTCTGGTACAAACGCCATGTTTTTTCATCCCACCAACATGGCATCATCCACGCTGATTACTATCTTTCTGCCCACAGAAATACGTGGAGATGCAAGACGATAGTGAGCTTTTTTCGAATATAACACTGTGCTGATTCAATAAATCAGCGCCAGCGCACGGATTTTGCGTTTAATAATTAAAAAATGTTCAGGCCTCCCCTGAACTAGTTATTATGCGCACAGAGGTATCCCCATACCCCTGTGCGAGAGGCGAAAACAGCGTGCCTCAGCCTGCGCTGCCTGAAGCGGACTTGAGCGCTTCGATGCGCTGGGCATAGCCGGCGGCATCCGCACTGCGGCCCTGGCTGACGCACAAGGCATGCAGGTTTTCCAATACCGGCAGCAGGCGGGCATCTTCCGTGCCCAAGACCTGTTCGGAAAGCGCCAGCGATTGCAGGAACAGTTTCTCGGCTTCGGCAAAGCGGCGCTTGCGGTAGATCGGCCCGGCCATATTGTTCAGAATCTGCGCCTGGCCCAGCAGGGCGTCCGCCTCATTGCCATGGGTAGCATAGGCGTCAAGCGCCTGCTGGTACAGGGCGCTGGCGCCGGCTTCATCGTTCTGCTCTTCGCGCAGGCGTGCCTGGCTCGACAGCAAGTGCGCAGCAGCCAGGCTGTCCGCCCCCTGCCCGCGCTGCACCAGCGCCAGCGCGCGCGCCAACAGAGGTTCCGCTTCGGCATATTCCTTGCGGCTCATGTGCCAGATCGCCAGTTCATTCAAATGCCCGGCAATGCCCGGGTCTTCCGGGTTGAGGCGTTCGCGCAGCGCCAGCGCGGCGCGGTGCAACGGTTCGGCTTCATCATTGAGCCCCTGGCGATTCAGCAATGCGGCCAGTTCGCCCTGGCTTTGCGCTACCACGATATCGTTGTCGCCCAAGGCCTGGCGCCGCAATTGCAAGGCTTCTTCCAGTGCCGCACGCGCCGCCGCCACGTCCCCGCGGGATTCCTGCACCCGCGCCTGGCGCGTCAGCCCGTCGGCGCGTACCAGCGGCGGCAGTTCCACCGAGGATGCCAGCAGGGCGCTGGTATAGCGCTCGGCCTCGGCCTGGTTGCCTTGCGCCGCATACACACGGCCCAGTGCGGCATTCAGATTCGCCTTGAGCGTATTGTTCTGTGCATCCGCCGGCAAGCCGGACACGATATCCAGGCCGCGCTTGTAGTAAGTCAGCGCCTCTTCGCCACGGCCTTGGCCGTCTAGCGTATTGCCCAGGTTATAGGCCAGCGAAGCCGTATTGGTGTGCTTGCCCAGCGACTGTTCACTCAACTCCAGCGAACGCTTCTGCAATTCGATCGCCTTGTCGTACTCGCCACGCTCGCCATGGATCATGGCCAGCAGATTCAGGCTGCTCGCCATATAGGGCTTGGTATTGCCCTTGCCCGACTCGGCGATCTTCAGCGATGCGCGCGCGGCTTTTTCCGCGCCCGCGAGATCCTGCGCCTGATATTGTTTGATGGCTTCGTCGTACTGGGTCTTCCAGTCGTCCGTTGCGGCCTGTGCCGCCGTTCCCGCCCAAGCCAGCAGGCAAGCTCCCAGCAAATGTTTGATGTTGATGTTCATGGATCAATCCGGTCCGTCGAGATGGCACATATGCCAGAAAACGCCACAGCTGACCGCGTCAGCGACGTACAGACTCGAAGTTTAGACAAAAAGACGATTGATATAGATATTTATTTCTGGATCATGACCCTGCCCGCCCCCAACCCTTTCCCTACAATAGAGCCTGCCCCCCCGGAATGCCCTGCACAGTCCGCGCGGACAACGAGGCGCGGAAAATCCGCCGGGATGTCTGGCCCTAGGCCCGCCAGGCATGTCAGAATGAAATATCTGCCAGAACCCGGTGCTTGGCACCATGGCCTGGCCAACGGATCAGGAGAACGACGATGATTCGCGAGATTCTGAAGATGGGAGACCCGCTGCTGCTGCAGATTGCGGAACCCATCGAACACTTTTCCACGCCGGAACTGCTGGCGCTGGTGGCCGATATGTTCGAAACCATGGACAGCGCGGATGGCGTCGGGCTGGCTGCGCCGCAGATCGGCGTCAGCCTGCAGCTGATGGTCTTCGGCTTCGAGCACAGCGAACGTTATCCGGATGCCCCGGCCGTGCCGCGCACGGCGCTGTGCAACCCCATCATCGAACCGCTGACGGAAGAAACCGAGGACGGCTGGGAAGGCTGCCTGTCCATCCCGGGCCTGCGTGGAGTGGTGCCGCGCTACCGTGCCATTCGTTACACCGGCTATACCCCTGAAGGCGAGGAAATCAGCCGTACCGCGGAAGGCTTCCATGCGCGTGTCGTGCAACACGAATACGACCACCTGATCGGCCGCTTGTACCCGTCACGCATCCAGGATTTCGGCCTGTTCGGCTATACCGACGTGCTGTTTCCGGAACGCAGCCAGACCGGCAGGGCCTGACACACTGTTGCGCCCGGCCATGCCCTGAAGCACGCCACGCAGGCATCGGCCCCTGGCCGGAAAGGATGACACGACAATGCTGCCAGCCTGGGTTTTGCTGGTCTCGCTAGGCTATGCCGCGCTGCTGTTCGCGGTCGCCTGGGCTGGCGACCGCTATCCGCTCTATCCGCAGCGGCCCTGGCTGCGGCCGGCGGTCTACAGCCTGGCGCTGGCAGTCTATTGCTCGTCCTGGACCTTCTATGGCGCGGTCGGTTCAGCCGTGCGCTACGGGATAGGCTATCTGCCCATCTATCTCGGGCCATTCCTGATGATGCTGTTCGGCTGGCGCATCATGGAACGCCTGGCGCTCATTGCGCGCTCGCAGAACACGGTATCCATTTCCGACTTCATTGCCAGCCGCTACGGCCGTTCGCAACGCCTGGCTGCGCTGGTGGCGATCATTGCCCTGCTGGCGGCCGTGCCCTATCAGGCCCTGCAGTACAAAGCGGTGGCGCTGAGCCTGGATGTCTTGACCGGGCCCGCCCGCGACGCCAGCCTGTTGGGTGATCCGGCACTGTATGTCGCCATCCTGATGGCGGTGTTCTCCGTGATGTTCGGCACGCGCAAGGTCGATGCGACCGAGCACCGCCCCGGCCTGATCCTGGCCGTAGCCTTCGAATCACTGGTCAAACTCATCGCGCTGATCACCATCGGCGTCTTTTCCATTCTCTGGTTTTCCGGCAGCGGCACCAGCCTGGTCCAGGCCACCCAGACCCTGCTGGACCGCCCGCCCATCGGCTTCGTGGGCCAGACCTTGCTGGCTTTCGCAGCCATGATCTGCCTGCCGCGCCAGTTCCACGTCGCCATCGTCGAATGCGGCGATGTGGCCGACATCCGGCGCGCGCGCTGGTGGTTCGGCGGCTATCTGGTCATCGTCTGCCTGATGGTGCTGCCGATTGCCAGCGCCGGCGCTGCGCTCTTCGGCTTCAGCGATACGGCCGCGCCCGACAGCTTCGTGCTTGCGCTGCCGCTGGCGCAGAACAATGCCGCACTGGCACTGGTGGCATATATCGGCGGTTTTTCTGCCGCCACCGGCATGGTCATCGTGGCCAGCGTCGCGCTGTCGACCATGATCAGCAATGACCTGATCATGCCCATCCTGCTGCGCCGCCGCCGTGCCGGATCGCTGGAACGCAACGTTGCCGGTACGGTACTGTGGGTGCGGCGCGTCGGCATCTTTTTCATGGCCTCGCTGGCCTATGGCTACTACCGGGCCAGCGGCAGCGATACCGCGCTGGCCTCCTTCGGCCTGATGGCCTTTGCCGCCGTGGCCCAGTTCGGTCCCGGCCTGGTGGGCGGGCTTTACTGGAGCGGCACCAGCCGCCGAGGCGTGGAAGCCGGGCTGCTGGTGGGCTTTGGCATCTGGACCTACACGCTGCTGCTGCCCAGCCTGACCGAAAGCGGCTGGCTGGACCCGGCCTGGATGCGCGACGGCCTGTTCGGCCTGCTCTGGCTGCGCCCGCAGCACCTGTTCGGCAGTACCGGCTGGGACCCGCTGACCCACGGCACGTTCTGGTCCCTGCTGCTCAACGGGCTGACCATGCTACTGGTGTCCATGCGCTGGCCGCCGGGCCTGGCCGAACGCCTGCGCGCCGAGCCTTTCCTCAATCCCTATGCGGAACACCGTGCCCAGGCGCCCAGTCAGTGGCGCGGCAACCTGCAAGTCACCGACCTGCAAGTCCTGGCTGGCCGCATCATCGGCGAACCTGCCGCCCAGAAGGCCTTCGAGGAACAGGCGCGCCAACGCGGCCTGACGCTGGCGCCCGGACTGCCCGCCGATGCAGCGTGGATACACACCACCGAACTGCTGTTGGCGGCCGCCGTCGGGGCGGCCTCCGCACGCCTGCTGATGACCACGGCGCTGGAAGGCTCGGGCATGGAGATCACGGCCATCGTCGCAATCCTCGACGAAGCCGGGCCGGCGCTGCGGTTCAACCGCGAGATCCTGCTGGCCACCCTGGAAAACATTGACCAGGGCGTGAGCGTGGTAGATGCGGAAATGCGCCTGGTGGCCTGGAACAAGCGCTATCTCCAGCTGTTCGGCTATCCGGCGGACATGCTGTACGTCGGCCGTCCTGTGGCCGACCTGATTCGCTTCAATGTGGAGAACGGCAAGCTCGGCCCGGCCTCGCGCCTGGATATCGAACAGGAAATCGACAAGCGCATTGCGTTCATGCGTGCCGGTTCACCGCATATCTTCCAGCGCGTGCTGGAAACCGGGCAAGTGCTGGAACTGCGTGGCCGCCCCCTGCCTGCCGGCGGCTATGTCACCACCTACAGCGACATCAGCGCCTATAAGCACGTGGAAGGCGAGTTGCGCGAAATGAACGAAAACCTGGAACAGCGGGTGGCCGAACGCACCCGCGAGGCTGAACAGGCCCAGGAGTCTCGCACCCGCTTCCTCACCGCCGTCAGCCATGACGTGCTGCAACCCATCAATGCCGCACGGCTGTTCGCGTCGGCGCTACGGGCCTCTGACCAGGCAGCCGAACAAAAGCACCTCGCCGAGCGCGTCGATACCTCGCTGCGTGCCGCCGAGGAATTGCTTGACGGTCTGCTGGATGTATCGCGCCTGGATGCCGGCGCCCTGCGGCCGGATGTCACGGTATTCGACGCCGGCATCCTGATGCGCCAACTGGTCGAACAGTATGCGCCGATGGCCCAGGGCCGGGGGCTGGAACTCCGGCTGCACGCGCGCTCGCATTATGTGCGCAGCGACCAGCGCCTGTTGCGGCGCGTGCTGCAGAATTTCCTCGCCAACGCCTTGCGCTATACCCGCCAGGGCCGCATCCTGCTCACCGCCCGCCAGCGCGGCGACAGCATCGTGTTCCAGGTCTGGGATACCGGCCCTGGCATTCCCTCGCACCATCTGCGCCAGATCTACGAAGAATTCCACCGCTACGAACAGCCCTTCGACTGGGACGGCCGTGGCCTGGGCCTGGGGCTTTCCATCTGCCAGCGCATTTCCCTGCTGCTGGGCCATGCGCTGGACGCGCGCTCCATCGTCGGGCGCGGCAGCATGTTTTCCATTGCCGTGCCGCGTGTCGCGGCGCCGGCGCCCGATGCCGCCCACCTGGCCAGGCCCGCAGGACAGGCGCCGGATGCCAGCAATGTCGCCGGCCTGAAAGTGCTGTGCGTGGATAACGACCCCGATATCCTCGAAGGCATGCGCGCCCTGCTGCAGCGCTGGCAGATAGACATAGACTGCGCCACCACGGTAGACGAAGCGCTGGCTGCCATGGCCCATGCCCCCGACGTGCTGCTGGTGGACTATCACTTGCACGACCGCCTGGACGGGCTCGACACCCTGGACGCACTGCGCGCATTGCGGCCGGGCGTACGGGGCGCGCTGCTGACTGCCGACGGCAGCGA
Source organism: Kerstersia gyiorum (assembly GCF_048595715.1). NCBI lineage: Bacteria > Pseudomonadati > Pseudomonadota > Betaproteobacteria > Burkholderiales > Alcaligenaceae > Kerstersia > Kerstersia gyiorum. The sequence goes on along the minus strand of NZ_CP169556.1, from coordinate 391,884 downwards.
TACGCTCAAGCAGCTGGCCCGGACGCGGGGCTACCATGTTCTGACCAAACCAGTAAAGCCTGCCTCCTTGCGTGCCTACCTGGCAGCCCAGCTCAAGGCCGCCCGCGCCGGGGCTGTCTCTCCCTAGCCACATGGCACACGCCCCGGGGAAACCCGGACTTTACTTATGCTCAATTAAAGAATAAAACTTATGCTCACGAGCAGAATAACAGTCTGACAACGATCCGTCCGCCCCCCTGGGCCGGTCTTGGCACCGCGTCATGCCTCGCCGCAGCAACGCTACCCACAGCGTCGCAACAACGCCGGGGCCATGCCTGCGTGTGGCGGCCCGGATGGCCTATGCCCTGGCTGTGCATTCTGCGTTCCACGACTTTTTTCGCAAGGATAATGCTCATGGAGAGCAAATCTATCGCCTCCACCCCCAATGCCGCTGCGGCGGCCGACGCCTGGCCTGCGCCACCTCTGCCACGGCTCATCCTGGAACCGCAGGTGCGCGCCGCCTTGCTGGAAGACCTGGGCCGGCGCGGCGATATCACCAGCGATGCCATCATCCCGGCCGACACCGAAGCCCGGCTGGCCCTGCGCGCACGCGAATCCGGCGTGCTGGCCGGCCTAGATGCGGCCCGCCTGGCGTTCGAACTCATGGACGGCCGCATCCACTTCGAGCCCGCCATGGCCGACGGCACGCACCTGGCACCCGGCGACACCATCGCGCTCATACACGGCCCGGCCCGCGCCCTGCTCGGTGCGGAACGCACAGCGCTGAACTACCTCAGCCACTTGAGCGGCATCGCCAGCGCCACGGCGCGCATCGCCGATACCGTACGCCCCTACGGCACGCGTGTGAATTGCACTCGCAAAACCTTGCCTGGACTGCGCAGCCTGCAGAAATACGCGGTGCGCGTCGGCGGCGGCAGCAACCATCGCTACGGCCTGGATGACGCCGTCCTCATCAAGGACAACCACATTGCCATCTGCGGCAGCTTGCAAGCCGCCGTCGAACGCGCACGCGCCCATGCCGGCCACCTGACCGCACTGGAAGTCGAGGTCGATACCCTGGCGCAACTGCGCGAAGCACTGGACCTGGACGTCGCCGTGGTGCTGCTCGACAACATGGATACCGATACGCTGCGCCAGGCGGTTGCCCTGGCACGCGGACGCGCCGTCACCGAAGCCTCAGGCGGCGTGTCGGAAGCCAGTGCTGCCAGCATTGCTGCAACCGGCGTCAATTACATCGCCATCGGCGCGCTGACGCACAGTGTGCGTGCGCTGGATATCGGACTGGATAGCCTCTAACCCCTGCCCCTGCTGTCGGGCCGTAGCCGGACACCTGCTGCGCCCCATAAATACTCACATAGAGCATAAAAGGAACCCTGCCATGCCAACTGCCGCCAGTCCCGATGCCCTCCGCCGCTGGTTCGATTACGACACGCACGCCAGCGCACCGGCTGCAGGCTCAGCCTGCTCCACCCGCAGCGCCTGGGCCACTGTGCCGCCGCCACTGGATGACAGCCTGCGCGAGCATTACCGCACCCGCATCAAGGCCCTGCTACAGCGGGAAAATGCCGTACTGGTCGCGCACTACTATGTCGATGCAGACCTGCAGGATCTCGCCCGGGAAACCGGCGGCTGCGTGGGAGATTCGCTGGAAATGGCGCGCTTCGGCCGCGACCACGATGCCGCCACCATCGTTGTCGCCGGCGTCCGCTTCATGGGCGAGACTGCGCGCATCCTGAGCCCGGAAAAACGCATCCTGATGCCCGACCTGAGTGCCACCTGCTCGCTCGACCTGGGTTGCCCCGCAGACGAGTTCCGCGCCTTCCGCGCACTGCACCCGGATCGCACCGTTGTTGTCTATGCCAATACCAGCGCCGCCGTGAAAGCCCAGGCCGATTGGGTGGTTACCTCCTCGGTGGGGCTGGATATCGTCGCCAGCCTGCACGCGCGCGGCGAGAAGATCCTGTGGGCGCCGGACCGCCACCTGGGCAGCTACATCCAGCGCCAGACCGGTGCCGACATGGTGCTGTGGCAGGGCTCATGCCTGGTCCACAATGAGTTCAAGGGTTTCGAACTCGAAACGCTGCGCCAGGAATACCCGCACGCGAAAGTGCTGGCGCATCCGGAATCACCAGACTCGGTGGTCAGCCAGGCGGATGTCGTCGGCTCCACCACGCGCCTGATCCAGGCGGCGACCGAACTGGACGCCACGCATTTCATCGTCGCCACAGACATGGGCATCCTGCACGAAATGCGCATGCGCGCCCCTGGCAAGACTTTCCTGGCGGCGCCAACCGCGGGCAACAGCGCCGCCTGCAAAAGCTGCGCCTTCTGCCCCTGGATGGCAATGAACGGCCTGGCAGGCCTGGCCAACGCGCTGGAACACGGCCAGGGTGAAATCACGCTGGAACCGGCCCTGGCGCAGGCCGCCCGCCTGCCCATCACCCGCATGCTGGACTTTGCCGCCGCGCGCCAGGCGCGTGTGCAGGCCAGCGGCGACCTCGAACAAGATATGGAGCTTTACAGCCATGTGGGCGCAGCCTGAACCTACCCATACCGCGCCGCAGCGTTTTGACGCCATCATCGTCGGCGGCGGCCTTGCCGGCGTCACTGCCGCACTGCACCTGCCTGCGCACTGGCGCATTGCTCTGGTGCTCAAGCAAGCTCCTGAACACAGCGCCAGCTACCATGCCCAAGGGGGGATTGCCGCCGTGCTGGCGCAGGATGACAGCATTGCCGCTCACGTCGAAGACACGATAATCGCCGGCGCGGGGCTCTGCGATATCGGCCATACGACAGGCATCCTGTCGCAAGCAGGCGCGGCCATCGCCTGGCTGCAAGCCATGGGCGTGCCATTCAGCCAGGAAAACGGCTGCCTGCACCTGACGCGCGAAGGCGGACACAGCCAACGCCGCATCGTGCATGCGGCCGACGCCACGGGCCATGCCGTGATGGAGGCACTCTGGCCGCACATTGCCAGGCACCCGGGTATCACCGTGCTGGGCGGGCACGCCGCCATAGACTTATTGATCGCCGAGCCAGGCCAGCATCAACACTGCCAGGGCATCACTGCCATCGACCTGGACCGCGGCACCATCCGGCCTCTGCTGGCACCGCATACCATGCTGGCAACGGGCGGCAGCGGGCAACTCTACCCTCGTACCACCAATCCCGCCGGCGCGACCGCAGACGGCGTAGCCATGGCCTGGCGCGCAGGGTGCGTCATCGAAAACATGGAATTCATCCAGTTCCACCCCACCGGCCTGGCAGTGGAAAATTGCCAGCAGAATGGACGCACGCCCCTGATCTCCGAAGCCATGCGCGGCGAAGGCGCGCTGCTGCGCCTGCCTGACGGCGACCGCTTTATGCCCCGCCACGATGCTCGCGCGGAACTGGCCCCGCGAGACATCGTGGCCCGCGCCATCTACCGCGAAATGCAAGACCACAAGCTGGACCATGTCGACCTGGACATCAGCCATCGCAGCCCAGGTTTCCTGGCCAGCCATTTCCCCAGCCTCATGGCATTGTGCCGTTCATACGGCATAGACCCCGCCACGACACCCATTCCCGTCGCCCCCTTGGCGCACTATGCCTGCGGCGGCATCCGCACCGACCTGAACGGACGCACCAGCCTGCCTGGCCTCTACGCCATCGGTGAATGCGCCAGCACGGGCCTGCATGGCGCCAACCGGCTGGCCAGCAACTCGCTGCTGGAGTGCGTCGTCATGGGGCGCGCCAGCGCACGCGATGCCCTTTTGGGCAATCGAACGCCAGACATGGCTGACGACCAGCTTGGCGGGGCCATGCATTGCCGCTCAGTTCTGAGAAGCCATGCCATACCCGAGCCTGCGCCGCACAGCACATGGGATGATACGCGCTGCGCCCAGGCGCGCCGCACCCTGCAGCACCTCATGTGGCAAGGCGCAGGCATTCTTCGCACCCCTGCGGGCATGGCGCGGGCCAGCCTGGAATTGGGCCAGCTGCGGCATTCCTTCCTGGCTGCGACACGACCGGTAACGCTGTCCCTGGCCTGGCTGGAACTGCGCAACCTGCTGGACGTTGCCGGATTGGTCCTGGACGCAGCCTCGGCACGCCAGGAAAGTGTAGGGATGCATGCGCTGGAACACAGCAGCACCTGAAACACCCCTCGCAGCGTGCAGCCTATCTGGCCGTTGAGCCCGTCCCCAGGCTCGCCAGGAAGGCTTCGCCTGCCTCGCGCGCCTCACGGGCACGCTGCGCAGGCGGCAAGCCCAGGTAGCGCGCATTGGGCGCTTCGATTTCCAGTTCGATATGCGCAGGCACGGCATCCATCAGCCCACGCAAATCCAGTTCGCCCTGCCCTGGCAAAAGCCTCCCCTGTCGCATTTCCTCATGCAAATCGCTGCCTGGCGGCAAGCGCAAGGGGGCATCGCACAATTGCAGGGAAAACAGGAGGGCAGGGTCGACGTTCGCCACCTGGCCCGGCCCGCCACCCGAGCGCCACAAATGCAAGGCATCTATGACCAGGCCCAGACGGTCCCCCGCACCAGCCTGCTGCAATACATCAAGCGCATCCTCCAGCGCAGGGATCTTGCTGACAGGGATGAACTCCAGGCCAACCCGGACGCCATACTGCTTGCCCAACTCTGCCACCGCATGCAATTGCTCCGCCACGCCCGCACGGTCAGGATGGAAAGAGTTGGCAACCAGCGTATGGATACCGAGCTGGGCGCAAGCGGCCAGTACTGGCTCATAATCGGACGGCCGCACTTGGTCGGTGAAGCGATAGCTTGATGCGCTGGTCAGCGCCAAACCACTGTCACGAGCCACTGCCGCCAACTGCGCCACAGCGGCTTCGCGGAAAACATCCAGGGGCCACTCGTCACCAGGACGATGCCCGGTCAACCGGATGGCGCTGGCACGAAACCCGCCTTCAGCCGCTGCACGCACCATTTGCTCAGGCGCCAGTTCCGCCAGAGTGAGATATGCCATGACAAGGTTAGCCATGCGTACTCTCCGCCAGACGCGGCCGCGCGCCAGGGATACCGCCAAAAAGCGTCCATGCCTGGGTCACGGCAGTGCCGGTATCCACCAGCAAGTTGGCGCCGCTGATGCCGGAAGCCATGTCGGACACCATGAAGGCAATGGTATCGGCCACTTCCTCGGACGTCACCAACCGCCCCAATGCCGTCATCTCGATAGGATTGACGGTATAGCGCTGCCCCGTCGCAATGCGTTCCGCTACCCTGGGCGTCATCACGACACCAGGCGACACCGTATTGAAACGGACCCCGCTACGCCCCCATTCCACGGCCATGCTTTCCATCAGCAAATTGACAGCTGCCTTGGAAGAACAATATGCATGCATGCGTGCCGCCCGCACACCATTCCATGAGGATACCCCCACGAACGAACCTGCGCCCCTGGCAGCCATGCGCTTGCCAAATGCCACCGCCACCAGGAAAGTGCCCCGATGCACCAACTGGGCGATACGGTCCCACTCCTCCACCGAGGTGTCTTCGGCCGGGGCCAGCGGCTGGAACGTGGCAGCAGCGTGCACGACCGCCGCCACCGGACCCATTTCCGCTTCAATGGCGTCAGCGACTCTCTCCACGTCGTCACGGTCCAGAATATCCATGCGCCAGAACCGCGCCCCGCACTCGGCTGCCACGTCTCTCATGCTGTCTTCATTGATATCGCAAACGACCACACGCCAGCCCAGCGCCGTCAGCGTACGACATATGACGCGACCGATACCGCCCGCGCCCCCCGTGACCACGGCCACCCGCCCCTTTCCTGACAAACGATCCATCCTTCCTCACTCCTCTTGGCTGTCTGCCAGCGCGGCCACGTCGGCTCGTGCAAGATCCAGCATTTCCATGCCCCGGTCACCCGCGACTTTCTTCAAATATTTTTCCGACTCTGGAACCGCCAGGGCTGTGATTTCGGCCAATGTTTCTGGCGAAAATTCCTGCATTCCCAGGTGCTCGCGGGCGCCGTCAATCCCCAGTTGCACGTCTTCTTCGGCCCACTCTCGGCTCAAGCCAGCCCCCATGGCGACTGTCTCCTGCAGCAGCGCTCGCGTGCCCTCGTCCAACCTGGACCAAGTGCGTTGGGCCACGACCAACGGCTGCGTGCTGAATGCAGCAGGCAGGTAGGTCGCGTACTTCGACACTTCGTAAAACTTGCGTTCGACCACGGACTTCGGCCCCGTGAACGTGCCATCTATGGTGCCGCGCTGCAGGGCCATGTAGACCTCGCTGGATGACGTGATCACCGAACTGGCTCCCAGGGACTCCAGCATGATGGATGCAAACGTATTCGGCGCCCGCAGGCGCAGCCCCTTGAAGTCTTCTACCGTACGAACCGGCCGCACGCGGTTGAGCAGCATGCCATTCAGGCCAAACTCCATCCACCCCAATACCTTGATATCGTTGTCCCGCTCCAATGCGGACGACAATGCCCGGCCCATATTGCCATCCAGGGCGGCATGGGCCTTGGCATAGCTATCCAGCAGCATGGGAAAGTCCAGCACGGCCATTTCCGGCGTGGTTTCCTCCCAGAACGTCGATGCCGCGAAAATCATGTCGACGGCACCGAACGACACGCTATTGACCAGTCCTTTCTCGGTATACAGCGTGCCTGCGCCAAACACTTCCATGCGGTACTGGCTGCTTTTTTCATTGAAATGCTTGGCCATGGCATCAGCCACCCGCGACAGGTGATTGGATACCGGCGAATGATGCGCCAGCTTCAGCACCTTGCGGTCATCAGCCAGGCCAGCACCCGGCGCAACCGTCAGCGCCGCCAGACACAACGCGGCCAGGGATCGGTAGATTGTTTTCATAGTCTCCTCCGTTATATGTATCGAAAATGAACTGCCACAAAGAACTGCCCACTCGTTTTTCCAAGCTGGCCATCACCTGCCTGCTACTTTGCTTCTTCCTGCTGCACGCTTTTCTCGGATGCACGGCGCGGGCGCCATATCTGCAGCACCATGGCAATGAACAACAAGCCGAACCCCAGCGGAATGGCTGAGTACGGTATCCAGTAAGGCATGCGGAACAACCCCGGCGTCATGCGGCCCGTTTCCCAGGCGTCCAGCGCCAGCACACCGCCGTTCCACGCCATCGCCGCCACATAGGGCAAGGCAAAGGCCAGCGTCGCCCTGAAGCAGACGCGCTGCCATTTCGACGACATCATTTCGACGAACACATCCACCCGCACATGGGCATCCTCCAGCATGACGGACGCCTGCACCAGGAATGCCGCGATGATCACCAGGAAAATCGCCAGGTCGTGCACCCATCGCGTGGGCATGCCCAGATAGCGCGCCACGATTTCATAGGTCACGATGCCCGCCACCGTGACCAGCAGCACTGCGGCAATCACGCCCGCCAGGCGGCAAATGGAATATAGAAAGCCATACATATTCATCTCCTCCTTATCGTCCGCTTACAGGAAAACCCGCGTCATGCCAGGGAAGACCAGCAAGAGCACCAGCATGGCCAACAAGCAGAACAGATAGGGCGAAGTCGACATCAACACTTCACGAAACGTCGTGTTGGTATATCGCCGTCCGATCTCCTGGATGATGAACAGGTTCATCCCCACAGGCGGAGTCAGGAAGGCGCTCTCGATGGCGACCACCAGGAAGACGCCGAACCAGACCGGGTCTATCCCCATGGCAGTAATGATCGGGAACAGCACCGGCGAAATGATCAGCACCAGCGGCGAAACCTCGAAGAACATGCCCAGGAAGACAAGCAGCGCGGCGATGATGATCAACACCGTGGTCTGCGACACATCAGCGGACAGCGCGAAATGCGTCAGTGATTCAATCACTCGCATCTCGATCAACAAATGGTTGAACAGCGAAGAAGCCACGATGGCGCCTAGGATAAAGCCCGAGAACTTGGTGCCTTCCAGCATCACTTTGGGCAGTTGCTGCCATGTGATCGTCCGCTTGATGAGAACCGTCACGATCAAGGCCATGACCACGCCGAAGGCGCCTGCCTCGTTGGGTGTGAACAGGCCGCTGTACAAGCCACCCAGGACGGACAGCGACAGGAAGCAGGCCCAACCGGCTTTCTTCAAGGCAGCGCCACGCTCGGCCCAGGTCGCCTTCGGCGGGCGCAGCGACGTATCGTTGCGGAACAGGAAAGCCGTCATGCCGCAAAACAGCAAGGTCAGGATCAAGCCCGGCACGATACCGGCCAGGAACAGGTCGCCCACCGACACTTCCGTCACGGCACCATAAAGAATCATGACGCCACTGGGCGGAATCAGAACACCCAGCGTCCCACCCGCTGCCACGGGCCCGAACACCAGCTTGCGCGGGTAGCCCGCCTTCAGCATGGCCGGCACGGCAATACTGCCGATCGTGGCAGCCGTCGCCAGGCTGGATGAGGAAATCGCAGCGAACAGTGCGCAGGCCACCACGGAAGAGATCGCCAGGCCACCGCGTATATGCCCCAGGAAACTACTGGCCAGGGCGAACAATTCGTCGCCAATGCGGCCATGGAAAATCAGCGTTCCCATCAGAATGAACAAAGGCAACGCCATGAACGTCGACGTATTCAGCATCTGGTAGGCGATGATGGGAAACTGGATCAGCGCATCCAACCCGCCCCCGAGCACCGTACCCAGCAAAGCTGCCAAGCCCATGGCAAAGGCAAAGGGCATTCCCAGGATCAACATCGCCAGAAATAGCCCGACTATCGCAAAACTCATATTGTCTCTCCTTTGCCCAGACCGGCACGGTCGCCGGACACACCAAGCACTGCTCTCATTTTTTGTCTCCTTTCTTCTTATTTCATGCGCCGCGAAAGAAACGCCTGCGGCTGGCCATCCCGCAACAGGACAGCACTTTTGGCGCAGCGCCCCCTCACTGCCGTTGCAAAATCATGTCTGCCGCTTTCTCGCCTATCATCACGGTAGGCGCATGTGAATTGCCGGAAGGGCAGGCGGGCATCACCGATGCATCCACCACCCGCAGCCCCTGCACACCGCGCACGCGCAGCCTTGCATCCACCACTGAATCCGGCCCGTCACCCATGGCGCACGTCCCCACCAGGTGCAAACCGGAAATTCCTTTTTCCCTGGCAAACGCCAGGATCTCGTCATCGCTTTCCACCTGGCTGCCAGGGATCGTTTCCCCATGACTCCATCGTGCCAACGCCGGTGAATCAAGCAAGCGGCGCGCCATCCTGAGCGCCGCCACCAGGTTGCGCTGGTCAGCCTCATCGGAAAGATAATTAGGACGGATTTCCGGTGGTTCGCAGGGATCGGCAGAGCGGATATGGACAGCCCCCCGGCTGGCCGGATAAGACGGCCAGGCGCCCACCGTCATACCCGGTTCTTTCTCAAGCTCTCCGGGCGCTGCAAAGCTGCCGGGTGCGAAACTCAACTGCGCATCCACCCATGCAGAGTCAGGCGTAGCCTTGAAAAACAAGGCGGCGGCGCCGGCTCCTGCCGTGAGCAGGCCACGCCCCTTGACGGCAAAATTCATTGCCTCCCAGGCTGCCGTGAGGCCACGCGTGCGCTCGTTGAGCGTGGCAATGCCCTGCACCCTGTGCGCCACGCGCACCAGGAAATGGTCCTGCAGATTCTGGCCCACGGCGGGTGCGTCCCGCACGACGGGAATACCCAAGGCCTGCAAGCGTTCCGCCGCGCCAATCCCGGAACGCTGCAGGATGGCCGGCGACCCGATGGTCCCCGCGCTGATCACGACCTCCCGCCGAACGACAATCCGCCGTTCCTGGCCCCGCTGCAGGTAACGTACCGCGCATGCCCGCCCCTGCTCGAACTCCACGTCGCGGCACAGGCTTTCACTGATGATGCGCAGATTCCGGCGCTTACGCGCCTGCCTCAAATACGTTTGCGCCGGGTTGGCGCGAAAGCGCCCCCGCCTGTTCTGCTGGAACAGCGCCACGCCTTCGCGCCGGGGGCCGTTCATGTCTTCATTGACAGGAAACCCCAGGCTGGCCGCCGCTTCGACAAACGCCAGCGTCAAGGGATGCGGATTGTCCTGGCGGCTCACGCCCAGGGGACCGCTGCGCCCACGATAGGCATCCTCGCCGCCCTGGAAGCTTTCTGAACGCTTGAAATAAGGCAAGACATCGGCGTAGCGCCAGCCTGTGCAGCCTTCGTCCGCCCAGCGGTCATACTCGGCAGGCTGGCCACGCACATGCAGCATGCCATTGATGGAACTGGAGCCGCCGAGCACCTTGCCTTGCGAATACTTGATGCGCCGCCCGTCCAGCCCGGGCTCCGGCTCGCTCATGTACATCCAGTTAAACCGACGATCATGTTGCAGGAACAGGCAGGTTGCCGGAATATGGATAAACGGATGCCAATCACGCGGGCCCGCTTCCAGCAATATCACCTGGTTGGCGGGGTCCTCGGACAAACGGTTGGCAAGCACGCAGCCGGCAGGCCCTGCACCCACGATCAGATAGTCGCACCCTTCTGCCGTCATGACGCCTGCTCCTGGCGGAACACCGGCGGGAACAGTTGCTGGTGCACTGCATCAACCGCCAACAGGTAGCCACCAGGCCCGAAGCCCAGGATGACACCCGTTGCCACCGGACGCACATATGACCGCTGCCGCTCCACCTTGGCCGGGTCGCGGTAGACATTCGCGAAGTGCAGCTCCACCAACGGAACCCCCAGGATGCGCAGTGCATCAGGAATCGCCATGGATGTATGCGTCAGGGCGGCAGGATTGATGATGGCGCCTGCGACCTTGCCACGAGCCGCGTGAATCCAGTCGATCAACTGGCCCTCGTGGTTGGACTGCCGGAAATCAATCTCCAGGCCTCGCGCCAAGGCATGCGCACGCGTCACACGCTCGACGTCGGGCAAGGTGGCGCCGCCATACAGCGAGGGGTCTCGTTCCCCCAGAAGATTGGTATTGGGCCCATTCAAGACCAGCACGACGGGTTTGCTTTGATTCATGGCTATCTCCTCTTTTTTTTCTCTGTAGCAGGCGTAAAGCAGACTGCAAGCCAGGCTGCCGCACACGCCGCCCCCTTCAAATCCGATAACTTTCCAAGGTAGCCGGATGAAACAGTTCATCCAGCGCCACCTGCCGCTGCGATAGCCCCTGGGCATGGTGATGACGCAGAAAATATGTCAGCGCATCCTGATTGCCATCCAGGCCATAGCGCCAGAAATCCTGGCCCATGAATTCGTGCGCACGACGCAGTTGCTCTTCCACGAAGGGCAATGTGACCTTGGTGGCGGAGGTATCCGCCAACGCATCCAGCGCCATGTCCCGGGAAAGGGTAAAGGCTTTTTGCAGGGCTACCGGCAGCCAGGGATGAGCCGCCGCCAGCTCCTTGCGCACCCCCAGCAAATGCATGATCGGGAAAATGCCAGTACGCTCATGAAATGCCAGCGCCTCCGCAGTGGGGTCGTCGAACAGCCACCTCAGCGCAGGGTTGCCCGGCTGGAAGCTGGTCGGCGCACGCGGCCCCATGAAAGCGTCAATCGCCCCCTTATCCAGCATCTCGCGCAAGGTATCGCCAGGACCAATGTCCTCCACCACGATATCGGGCGCCAGCGCCAATTTCACTTTTTCCACCCGGCCAGGCTCTTCCAAGCCCCCCCTGAACCAGTGGATCTGGCGAGCATGCACGCCAAAATCCTCTTCGAGGAAGGCACGCGTCCAGACATTCGCCGTCAACTGCCATTCCGGCGTCCCGACCCGCTTGCCGACAAGATCGGCTGGCTTCCGTATCCCACTGTCCGAGCGCACGATAATGCTGGAATGCCTGAAGGCACGTGACAGAAAGACGGGCACACCGATATACGGGCAGTCGCCCCTGGCAGTGCGCAGCACGTAGCTGCTAAGTGACAGTTCACAGACATCGAAGGCTTCATGACGCATGGCACGAAAGAACATTTCTTCCGGAGAAAGCGGCATGACGACAGGGTTCACCCCGTCAATCCGGGCCCGGCCATCAATGATGGCCTGGTTGCGGTCATAGGGGCCGATTGCCAAGGAAAGCTGCAACGTCATTTGCCTGCCTCCCCGGCAGCGGACGCCTGGCTGCCGGCACCAGGCTCCGTGGTCAGGGACGCGACCATCGCCGGTGTATAGCCCGGCTGCGTCCGCACATCCACCACTGCCACGCCTCCCGCATCCACGTGTGCAATCGCACGCGCCAGTATTGCCGGCAGCTCGTCCGCCCGATGTACTGGCCCAAGGCCCAGCGCGCCTTGCGCTTGTGCCAGACCGGCAATGTCGATCTCCGGATCGACCATGCGCTGCCCGATCCATTTGTTCTCTACCGGACGTCCTCGCATGCGTGCGACCCGTTCCTGGTGCACTTCATCATTGAAGAACGATTGATTGTTCGCCACCAGGTACAGCAGCGGAATCCGATAGTGCACCGCTGTCCAAAGCGCTGTCGCCCCCATCAGGAAATCACCATCGCCGCCAATGCACACCGGCAAACGTTCCGTTCCACGCAAGGCCAGGGCGGCTCCCACCGAAATACCCGGCCCGCCGCCGATACCGCCGCCGCCATCCGAACCCAGGAAGTCCAGCGGGTGGCGCAACGGCCAGAAAGCGCCATCCCAACCCAGTGGCAAGTGCACCAAGGACACCTTGCGCTTGCCCACCGCTTCCCTCAAGCCCGATGCCAGATGCGCCATCGTGATCAGCGCGCTATCCAGGGCCGGCAAACTGGGCAGCGCCCTGGCCGGCAAAACCTCTTCGTCCTGGCGTGTCGCATCGAAGCCCATTTCATCGACCAAAGCCGCCACCACCGCATCGGGCTCAGCCGCCAGATGCACGTCGGCAATCGGCAAAGCCTGGTGATCCATGCTCCAGCCGTTATGGACCGTATAGTCCTGCGAAACCTGGATGACCGTGGCGCGCGGCGCTTGCCGCCCATACGCAGCCAGTTCCAGCCCGGCCAGATCCACCCAGTCCAGGCTCAGGATGACGTCGGCTTGCCGCACTGCCTCCAGGGCTTCAGGCGTGGCGTAGATGCCTGGCGCTCCGGCATGCAAGGGATGATCGGTCGGGAATGCCGCGCCCACCTTGAGATCCGTCAACACCCTGGCGCCCAAGCCTTCGGCCAATGCAATGCGCGCGGCCCAGGCGCGCTCGCACCGCGACACGCGTCCCGCCAGAATCACAGGCCTCTCCGCACCTGACAATATTTCCGCCAGTTCACGCGCCTGGCGCACAGACACCCCGGCACTGACCTGGGGCCGATAGCGCGCTTCGGGCAGCGGTTCCGGCATGCGATCCAAAGGCTGCTCCTGCAGGCCGGCATCCAGATTGATATAGACCGGCGCCTTGGGCGCGGTTTCCGCCAGCCACATCGCACGCATCAATGCTTCACTCGCAGCTGCTGGCGAAGCAGGCTGATCATCCCACTTCGTATAGGGCCGGACTATCGCCCCCTGGTCCCTGGCGGTATGGATCCACTCGATCCATGGACGACGATGCGAGGCATCCACCGGCCCGGTCGCGCCAATCAACAAGAGTGGCATGCGGTCGCACCAGGCATTGAAAACCGCCATCGTGGCGTGGAACAGGCCCACATTGGAATGCGCTGCAGCCGCCATGGCCTTGCCCGTCACCTTCGCATAGCCATGCGCAATAGCAACCGCATGCTCTTCATGCAGGCACAACAGCAAGGAGGGCTTGACGTTGCCCAGGTAGTTCACCAGGCTGTCATGCAAGCCGCGAAAGCTCGCCCCGGGGTTCAAGGCGATATATGGGATATCCATCGCCCGCAATGTTTCCGCGATGACATCGCTGCCAAACACTGCGCCCTGCGCGCCCATGCCCACGGGCTGCTCCAGTTTCCTGCCTTCATCCACGCCAGCATCGGCGGGCAACCCGACAGGCTGCTCATTCTTCGTCGTTGTCATTCCTCAACTCCTCCTTGTCCAGCGGCTGATCCCCCCGTGCGATCAAAACGCACATGCACATTCTTGCTTTGGGTAAACGCCAGCAACTCCTCCAGGCATTCTTCACGCCCGGTACCAGATTGTTTGAAACCGCCATATGGCGCGCCCAGGAAATGCCGCCCAACCTCATTGACCCAGACATAGCCTGCCTCAACGGCATGTGCCAGGCGCAATGCCGCGGACAGGTCGCGGGTCCAGATCGAACACGTCAGCCCAAGATCCAGACCATTGACGTCACGCAACAGGCTGGCCTCGTCATGCCAACGCAAGATCGAGAGGACCGGCCCGAAGATCTCTTCGCGCGCCAGTGCCATTGCAGGCGTGACGCCGGTAAAGACCGTGGGTTCGATATAAAACCCGCCAGCCAAGGCCGGCTCAGTCGGCACATTGCCGCCGTAGATCAATTGCGCGCCCTGTTCCTGGCCCTGCTTGATGAATGCCAGGATGCGTGCATGCTGACGTTCATCCACGATCGCCCCCATGGCGGTCGCCGGCGACTCTGGCTTTCCAGGACGAAAACGGGCCAATTGCGCAGGCAGCAAACGCAATACCTCGTCATGGATGTCGTCATGCAGAAACACCCGGCTGGTGGAGCCGCAAGACTGGCCGCACCAGGCAAAGTTCATGCCCGCTACCACGGCGCAAGCCACCGCCTGCGGATCGCTATCCGGCCGTGCGATCAGCGCATTCTTGCCACCCAGTTCCAGCAGCAAGGGCTTGAGCGTATCCGCCGCATCGCGCATGACCGCCTTGCCTGCCGCCACACTGCCGATCAACCCGACCTTGGCGACATCAGGATGACGCACCAGGCGCCTGCCCGTGTCCTTGCCACTGCCGCAAACCACATTCAACACACCGGGAGGGAAAACATCCTGCAGCAACTCGGCCAGCCGCAAGGCGGAGAGCGGCGCCTGCTCCGGCGGCTTGATCACCACGGTATTGCCAGCGGCCAGCGGCGCAGCCATCTTGCCCGCAGCAAACATGAATGGATGGTTGAAAGCGGCGATACGCGCCACCACGCCCAAGGGCTCACGCAGCGAATAATTGAGCCTGTCCGCCCCCATAGGAATGGTATCGCCCTTGATTTCCGTGACCAGGCCTGCAAAAAAATCCAGCTGCGCGGCAGCGATGGCGGCGTCACCCAATAACGCCTGGAAGGCATTGCCGCAGTCCAGCGCATCCAGCAATGCCAGCGCCTGGGCATGTTCGCGCACGATCTGCGCCGCTGCCCGCAGGCATTGCGCCCGAGCGGCAGGCGCCGTATCCCGCCATCCCGGAAAAGCCTGGCGTGCCGCTGCCACGGCAGCGTCCACATCTTCGTCCGCTGCGTCCGGCACCCGGCCCAGCGAAACACCGCTTCCCGGACTGAACACTTCAAACGTACGGCCTTGCGCCGCGTCATGCCACGCACCGCCATAGAACAACGCCCTATGCTCCGGCAACACCATTGCGGTGTCCGGCAAAGGCCCCGCCATATCCTGATCCATCGCCACCTTGAACTCCTCGATTGACTGGTATCCCCACTCTTGTCAGGCATCTTAGGCAGGCGGGCCGACACGATCCAATACCGTTTCCATGGGTGAGTCCAAAGCAAAAAGTTTTCCTCGGCAAACCCTCGCCAGCGCTGCATCACGCCGCCGGGCCATCTTCCCCTGGCCACATGGGCATACAGGCAACAGGCGCATCCCCCTACAATATTCTTGGGTATTCTTGGCAGCTGCCATGCCTGAACAGCATGGCAAGCAGCGCAAGCGGGCCATCTGGCGTCAGCATCAGCGACCCGAATGTGGGGGGATTCTTTTTAAATATGTTGGCCAGACAGGGATGGAATCAGGCATAACTGTTCCCCTGGCCCAAGGAGACAATCATTAACTTGCGTCAATTGCGTTACTTTGCCAAAGTCATCGAAACCGGCAATATGACACGGGCAGCGGAGCAGCTCTATGTTGCCCAACCGGCACTGGGCCTGCAGATCAGGCAGCTTGAAAACGAACTCGGGGTGCCGCTACTGGTTCGGCACTCGCGCGGTGTGCTGCCCACCCACCCCGGCCGCCTGCTCTACGAACGCGCCACGGATATCCTGCGACAAGTCGAGGAGACCCGCACCGAGATCATGTCGCATGCCGGACTGGACAAGGCCACACTGGTACTGGGTGTCACCCCCGGACTGGCGAACGTACTGGGTAGCGATCTCTTCATTGCCGCACACGCCGCCATGCCGGACATGCACCTGAGCATCGTCGAGGAAATGAGCTATGTGCTGGTCGATGCGCTGGAGCGCGACGAAATCGACTTGGCAATCGCCTACGGCGTCGCCGACAAACCGGGTTTGCTGCGCATTCCCCTGCTGGATGAAGACCTGCTGTTCGTTGCTGCGCCCCAGGCTGGCCTGCTCGATACCATTCACGATCGCAAGAGTGGCTACATCGACCTACCGGAAGCCTTGACACACCCCCTGGTTCTGGCAGGAGACCGCGACCCGGCACGCCAACTGGTACTCACCGCCGCTGAAAATCTGAGCCACTCCCTGCGCATAGACTTCGAGGCCTCGTCCATCTCAATGATGAAAAGCCTGATTTCCAAAGGCAAGGCAGCCGGAATCATGCCCTATGGCAGCGTCATGCAGGAACTCAAGCAGGGCACGCTGATAGGCTTGCGCATCGCCAACCCGGCACTGCAGCGTACGCTCTACGTGACGCGCCAGGCCCGGCGTCCGGGCTTCCCGGGAGAAGAAAACATCATGGCATTCATTGGGCAATTAATGGCGCGCTTCATGGAAGCGCTGGGGCCGCTTGGCCTGCCCAGGGAAGGCTTGGCCCACATACGTGGCAAAACCGGCCCTGCCGCCTGACACACAGGAAAGCCAAGACGATCGGTTCAAACCGCCAAATGCTGCTCGAACCCTTCGCCGTTTTCATGGGCCAGGCCCAGCCTGGCAACCAAAGCCACAGCCTGGGTCCGGTTGGAAATCCCCAGCTTGCGCATGATGGCCGTCATATGCGCCTTGACGGTCGCCTCGGAAACGCCAAGATCGTCGGCAATCTGTTTGTTCAGCCTGCCTGCCACCACCATCTGCAATACGCGGAACTGTTGTGGCGTCAGTTCGCCGACACGCCTGCCGACATTCAATTCTTCGGCATCGGCGCCAGGCGCCAGCAGTATGCCTTCGGGCACCCAGGGCGTGCCGTCGAGCACCTGCTTGAGCGCATGGCCCATCAGGTTGGCATTGGCCGACTTGGGAATGAAACCCATGGCGCCATGATCCAGCGCCCGGCGCACCACGGCGGGATCCTCATGCGCCGAGACAATGACAATGGGTAGTTGCGGGTGCAGCGCCCGCACATGTGCCAGGGCGCCGAAACCTTGCGCGCCGGGCATATCCAGGTCCAGCAGCAGGATATCCGCGTCTGGATGCGATTCAACTAGGTCGTAGAGCTGCTCCAGCTTGTCCGCTTCCAGGATATCGGTCTGCGGGAAAGCGCGCGCGACCACGCCCCGCAGTGCCTCGCGAAACAGCGGGTGGTCGTCAGCAAGTAATAGTTCTTTCATGTGTCCCCGGCCCTTTGCCGCGATGCATTGCGACACCGGAACCCACGCTACCCTGGAAAGGCAGCATGGGCTCCTGGGTCCGCGGCCTGGGCTGAGCCAGCGCCGCGTTCCTGCTGCGTCCGGAACATCTTGCCGCCCCGCTTGCTGGTAACCAAGAAGGGCCGACAGGAATGCTACGGCACGCGACGGCCTTCCAGCAGGTCGTTGACCACGGACGGGTCGGCCAGCGTTGTCGTGTCGCCCAGTTGATCCGGCGCGTTTTCTGCGATTTTACGCAGAATGCGGCGCATGATTTTCCCGGAGCGGGTCTTGGGCAATGCCGGGGCCCATTGCAGGTGGTCCGGCGTGGCGATCGGGCCGATGATCTTGCGTACGTGCGCGACCAGTTCCTTGCGCAACTCCTCGCTGCCCTCGTGGCCAGCCACCAGCGTGACGTACACGTAGATGCCCTGCCCCTTCAGGTCGTGTGCAAAGCCGACGGCAGCTGCTTCAGCCACCAACGGGTGCTCGACCAGCGCGCTCTCCAGCTCCGCCGTCCCGATACGGTGGCCGCTGACGTTGATCACGTCGTCCACGCGGCCGGTAATCCAGTAGTAGCCATCGTTATCGCGGCGCGCGCCATCACCGGTGAAATAGGTACCAGGGTAGGTCTTGAAATAGGTGTCGATGAAGCGCTGGTGGTCTCCATACACGGAGCGCGCCTGGCCGGGCCAGGAATCCAGAATGACCAGGTTGCCTTCACCCGGACCGTCCAGCACTTCGCCATTGGCATTGACCAGCGCGGGCTTCACACCAAAGAAGGGCTTGGTAGCCGAACCCGGCTTGAGGTCCATGGCGCCCGGCAGCGGCGCAATCAGCGCACCGCCGTTTTCGGTCTGCCACCAGGTGTCGACGATAGGTACGCGGCTGTCGCCCACGACCTCGTAGTACCAGCGCCAGGCTTCCGGGTTGATGGGCTCACCCACCGTGCCCAACAGGCGCAGCGACTTGCGCGACGATTTCTTGACCGGGCCTTCGCCCTCGCGCATCAGCGAACGGATGGCGGTAGGCGCCGTATAGAAAATGGTGACCTGGTGCTTATCCACCGTATTCCAGAAACGCGATGCGTCCGGATAGCTGGGCACGCCTTCGAACACCACGGTAGTCGCGCCATTGGCCAGCGGGCCGTAAACAATATAGCTGTGACCGGTGATCCAGCCGATGTCGGCCGTGCACCAGTAGACATCGTTTTCGCGCAGGTCGAAGACCTTTTCATGCGTGAATCCGGCATACACCAGATAGCCGCCGGTGGTATGCAGCACGCCCTTGGGCTTGCCGGTACTGCCGGAGGTATAGAGAATGAACAGTGGGTCCTCGGCATTCATGCGCTCGGGTTCGCACTCGGCCGGCACGTTGTCGATCAACTCGTGCACCCAGCGGTCGATCGAGCTGTCGAAGGCCACGTCATTGCCGGTATGGCGCACCACCAGTACGCGCCTGACGGTATCCACGCCCGGCAACTTCAGGGCGGCATCGACATTGGCCTTGAGCGCGATGGTACGGCCCGCGCGCAGGCCTTCGTCGGCAGTGATCACAACCGACGCCCCGCAGTCGCGAATGCGGTCGGCGATGGAGGTCGGCGAGAAGCCGCCGAACACCACGTTGTGGATCGCACCGATGCGCGCGCAGGCCAGCATGGCGACGGCAGCATCGACGATCATCGGCAGGTAGATGGTGACGCGGTCGCCCTTCTTCACGCCTTCGGCACGCAGCACGTTGGCAAAGCGGCACACGCGCTCATAAAGCTCGCGATAGGTCACATGGCGCGCGGCCTGGGAAGGATCGTCCGGCTCCCAGATGATGGCGGTCTTGTCGCCGCGCTCGGCCAGGTGGCGGTCCAGGCAGTTCACACTGACGTTCAGCTCGCCATCGGCGAACCAGCGGATGCGGAAATCTTCCTCCAGGAAGCTGACATCGCGGATCTCGGTGGGCTCGCGGAACCAGTCCACACGCTTGGCCACCTGGCGCCAGAAACCTTCCGGATCACTGACGGATTCCGCATACAGGCGCTCGTATTGTTCCTTCGTCACCGTATTGGGCCCCGCGAAGCCCTGGGGCACCGGATAGCGTTCTTGCTGCTCAGTCATGAATTGCCTCTTCTCTTGGTAAATCCTCCTGCGCTACCTTGGCGCAGGACCTGGTTATATAAGGTTGCTCAAAGCAGCACCGGCATGGCGCCGGCACCCGCCGTAAAGAGCCGGGAGATCCATCCGGAACTCCCTATGCACCGGCCTTGCCGCCTGCCCCGTTCGTCTCGTTCCCTGGCATCAGGGCAGAACGTGCCGGGCGATCCGGCCAGCCACACCACTCCTACAGTACTGCTTTTTTTGCCTGCCTTGAACCCGCAGGCCGGCACAAATCGTGCCGCACTGCAGCAACCGGCAGGCCGGGCAGGCCGCCGGTTGCGGGACTTCAGTGGTCGGATGCCTGGGCAGCGCCGATGCCGGTCTGGCTGCGCACGGTCAGGGCATCGAAAGCTGCCTGTTCGGACTTCGCACGCTTGCTGGTATCCAGTTTGGAAAACACCCAGATTGCAACGAAGGCCAGCGGGATCGACAGGATGCCGGGGTTGGGGAACGGCGTGATCGGCTCGGCAAAGCCCAGCACATCCACCCATACCGTCTGGCTCAGAATCACCCAGCCAGCAGCCGTCACCAGGCCCAGGAAGCCGCCGATGGTCGCACCGCGCGTGGTGCAGCCGCGCCAGGAGATCGACAACACCAGCACCGGGAAGTTGGAACTGGCCGCGATGGCGAAAGCCAGGCCCACCATGAACGCCACGTTCTGGTTCTCGAAGATGATGCCCAGCAGGATGGCCAACACGCCCAGCACCACGGTCGAAATACGCGAGATGCGGAACTGGTCGCGGTCGGACGCCCGGCCCTTGGCAATCACGTTGGCATACAGGTCATGCGAGATCGCTGCAGCGCCAGCCAGCGTCAGGCCTGCCACCACGGCCACGATGGTCGCGAAGGTCACGGCAGCCAGGAAGCCCAGCAGCATGCTGCCGCCCACGGCGTTGGCCAAGTGCACCGCCACCATGTTGGTGCCGCCGATCAGGCTCTTGATGAGGTCGAAGCTGCCATCCGGGCCGGTGATGAAGAACTCGGGGTGACGCACCAGGAAGGCCACGGCGCCAAAGCCGAGGATGAAGGTCAGGATGTAGAAATAGCCCATGAAGGTACTGGCCCAGATCACCGACTTGCGCGCTTCCTTGGCGTTGGCCACGGTGAAGAATCGCATCAGGATGTGCGGCAGGCCGGCAGTACCGAAGGCCAGCGCCAGGCCCAGCGACAAGGCATTGATGGGATTGCTGCTGACCGACGCGCCCGGCGACATGATGGCAATGCCAGACGGGTGCACGCGCACGGCTTCGGCCACCATGGCGTTCGGGTCCCAGTTGAAGGCCGCCAGCACCAGCACCGTCATCAGCGTCGCGCCGAACAGCATCAGCACGGCCTTGATGATCTGCACCCAGGTGGTGGCCGTCATGCCGCCGAAGGTCACGTAGATCATCATCAGCGCGCCCACGATCAGGATGGCGAACTTGTATTCCAGGCCGAACAGCAGCTGGATCAGCTTGCCCGCCCCCACCATCTGCGCAATCAGGTAGAGCGCGATAATGATCAGCGAGGCGCTGGCCGCCAGGATGCGCATGGACTTCTGTTCCAGGCGGAACGAAGTCACATCGGCAAAGTTGTAGCGGCCCAGGTTGCGCAGGCGTTCTGCGATCAGGAACATCACCACCGGCCAGCCGAACAGGAAGCCGATGGCGTAGATCACGCCGTCGAACCCGCTGACATAGACCATGCCGATGATGCCAAGGAAGGATGCGGCGGACAGGTAATCACCGGCAATGGCCAGGCCGTTCTGGAAGCCGGTAATGCCGCCGCCTGCGGTATAGAAATCAGACGTGGTGCGGGTACGGCGAGCCGCCCAGTAGGTGATGAACATGGTTCCGGCGATAAAGACCAGGAACATGACAATGGCCGATGTATTGGCCTGGCCCTGCGCAGCCCAGGCGGGCGATGCACATGCCATCGAAAGCAGTGTGGCGGTAAGCAGCTTCTTCATGACACATCCTTCACGATGGCTTCGATCAGCGGATCGAAAACGCGGTTGGAAATGCTGACATAGACAGCAATCAGCACCACGGCGATGATGCACATCAGGACACCGGAAAGCACGCCGATACTGAGCGTGTAGCCAGGCGCGATAGGTTGGCCGAAGAGCACCGGGTCGAAAGCCAGCGTGAGCACGAAGCCCGAGTAGAGGACGAGCGTGATGATGAAGAAGGTCATGCTGATGCGACTACGTTTTCGCAGCAGCTCCTGGTACTTCGGATGCCGCATTACGGCGGGTACAACGTCATTGGGTTGCATGTCGCCTGTCTCCTGTTTTCTTATATTTAGGTATCGGGATTTGCCATGCGCCCGTGTGGAAACGGCACGCGCCGGGAATCCTCTGACTGGCAATTTAGACCTCTGCAAGCCCCGGGAACAGGCGACTTTGGTCGTACAGGAAAACCATGGGTGGCCGCCAGCAACACGGCCCTCGCCGCATTGCAACATCGCCGCAAAGCCTTGCCTGTCGCGGGTTTCCGGGCAGAACAAGGAAACCGCCGGCACCGCTGCACCTGGGCCTGCCAGCTTTGACTTATATCAATCCTTCCGAAATATCTAAGGGATTCCCCTGCCATCCACGCCGACAGCCACCGCCCGGCAGCAGCCGCCTGGACCGGCTTTCGTGACAGCAGTACGAAAATTGGAACGATGCAGTCCATTAGCGCCTCTGGCAAGACACGGGGTTTGCCCTTACCTTGATACTCATCCCCCTACTGACACGCATCCGCCTCGGCAGTCCACTGCCGCGGCCCCGACAAGGAACATTCCTGATGAAACCGATTCTTTCCCTGCACGCCCCTCCCGCTGGCCACTGGGTAGGCGACGGCTTCCCCGTGCGCTCGCTGTTCACCTATAACGACCTGGGCCAGAAGATCAATCCCTTCCTGCTGCTGGATTACGGCGGCCCCATGCATTTCCCGCCGACCACGGCGCGGCGCGGCGTCGGCCAGCACCCGCATCGCGGCTTCGAAACCGTGACCATCGTCTATCACGGCGAGGTGGAGCACCGTGATTCCACTGGTGGCGGCGGCATCATCGGCCCGGGAGACGTGCAATGGATGACGGCGGCCGCCGGCATTCTGCACGAGGAATTCCATGCCCCGGCGTTTGCGCGCAGCGGCGGCCTGTTCGAGGTGTTCCAGCTCTGGGTCAACCTGCCGGCCGAGCACAAGCAGGCCCAGCCGCGCTACCAGACCCTGCAGCGCACCGGCATTCCCGTCACCGCGCTGCCCGGCGGCGGCCACCTGCGCCTGATCGCCGGAGAGTATGGCGGCCAGCGCGGCCCGGCCTGTACCTTCAGTCCGATGAACGTCTGGGACGGCCATGTCGCTGCGGAGACAGCGGTGGACCTCGAACTGCCCGCAGGCCACCTGGCCGTGGTGGTCGCCCGCCACGGCACACTGCGGCTCAATGAGTCCGCCAGCCTCGAAGAAGCACACCTGGCCCACCTGGATACAGCGGGCACCCGCGTCCGCCTGGCAGCAGGTGCCGGCGCCGGTACCGACTTCCTGCTGCTCAGCGCACCCCCGCTGGAGGAACCGGTCGTGGGCCAGGGCCCGTTCGTGATGAACGACGCCACGGAAATCCGCCAGGCTTTTGCGGATTTCCGTGCCGGCCGCTTCGGCCAGATGCCAGCCGCCCAGCGCTGAAACCCCGCCGCGCCATGCGCCGCAAGTGTGGCGGCAGGCGCGGCAATCCCATCACAGCCCGTTGCAATGACACCGCAGCGCCGCTGCCAGGACTGGCGCTCGGGCCAAGAACTACTACAATCCCCCCAAAGCCCTTCCCGCCACCCTGCGCGGCGGGAAGATCCTGCGCCCCGGAAACGGGCGGGATGCAGTCACCCAGCCTGCCCTGGCCCATTTGGACGCCCAGGACAGGCAGGTCGCAAAATCAACGGAAATCAAAGGCATTATGGGATTTGAACAACTTGCCGCGCTCAAGCGAGAGCTTGAGCTGGCAGCCAAAGCACAGGCCGGCGCCCAGCAACCGCAGCGCCGTGGCCAGCACAAGGCGCCAGCCCGGGGCCCGAAGGGTGCCCCCAAGAGCGCGCGCCGTGACACGCCTCCGGCTGACCCTGTCGTTCTGGCCATTGCCCGCCTGCAAAGGCAATTCCCCAATGCCTTCCCCCGCAAGCCGGCCGCCAAGATCCCGCTCAAGCTGGGTATCCACAACGACCTGTATGCACAGTCGGAAGCCCTGAAACTGAGCCAGGACGAGCTGAAGGAAGCCGTCAAGACCTGGTGCCAGGGCAGCCGCTACTGGGCGTGCCTGACCGAAGGCGCCACGCGCGTGGACCTCGCCGGCGAACCGGCCGGCACGGTAACCGCACCGGAAGCCCAGCGTGCCCGCCAACTGGCCTGGCGCCAGCGCAACGAGGCCCGCAAGGCTGCTGCCGCCGCACGCAAACCGGCGGATGCGGCTGAAGCCGGCCAGCCTGCCGCTGCCCCGGCCACAGATGCCGCCCCGGAAAACACGGCTCCCGCCGTAGTGGAAACCGCGGCCGCCGTGGCCGTACCGGCGCAGGATCTGACTGCTGCCCAGCCTGACACCGCCGCCGACAACGCTGCGCCCCAGGACCAGGCGCAGTAATACATGCGCAACCGCGCAGGGCCTGGCTGCGCGGCAGCCAGGCCCGTTCCTGCTGGCGCCTATGCCGGCGGTCAGATACCGGCCTGCATCGTAAACACAAAAATATTGCGCCCTTGCTCACGCCTGGCGCTGGCGGTACCGCCGTGCATGCGGGCCACTGCCGCCACGATGGACAGGCCCAACCCGTGGTGCATGTCGCTTTGCGCCCGCGAACTGTCCGCCCGGTAGAAGCGTTCGAACAAGCGCTGCTCCACCTCCGGCGGAATCGGTTCCCCGACATTGGCCACCGCCGCCACAACGTCGCTGCCCTCCCGTGACAGCAACACTTCCAGGCTGCTGCCCGGTTCAGCATAGCGTGCGCCATTCTGCAGCAGGTTGCCCAGCGCCCGATGGAACAGGCGCCGGTCTATCGACGCCTCGGTATCCCCGCTCACCACGACATCCACGTCATAATCGGCAAACACCGGTTCCAGGTAGTCGATGGTCTTCAGCGCCTCCGCACGCAGCGATACGCGGCTGAGGTCGGCAGCCCGCTGGCCGCTGCCCGCGCATGACAGGAACAGCATGTCGTTGACGATGCCAGTCAGGCGCTCGATTTCCTCGATATTCGAGCCCAGCAGGTTTTCCAACTCTTCCACGCTGCGGCGCTGCGCCAGCATGACCTGGGTCTGCCCCATCAGGTTGCCCAGCGGCGTGCGCAGCTCGTGCGCCACGTTCGCATTGAAAGCTTCCAGCTGCTGCCAGGCCGCTTCCTGGCGCGCCAGCGCCCCATTGAAGGCCGTGGCCAGCTCGCAAAGCTCAGCAGGCAGCGCAGGTACGTCCAGGCGCTGGCTAAAGCTGCCTACCGGCAGATTGCGCGCTTGTGCGCTCAGACGCCGCAGCGGCGCCAGCCCGAAACGCGCAATGCCGTAGGCCAGCAGGGCGATCAGCACCAGCCCGACAAGATAGGTCAGTACCATGCTCTGCCGGAATTTTCCCAGTGTTTGGAAATACGGGGTGCAATCCGAGACTGTCACGAAGCGGATGGCCGGCCGTTCCCCATGCGCAGGCAGCAGACGCGTAAAAATCACCCAGGCCCGGCCACCGCTCAGGTTCGGAATGATGGAAATACCTTCCGGTTTGCCCAGCCATTCAGGCTGCGCCGGGCCCGAGCCGAAGGTATAGGCGGGGTTCTCTCCCAACACCCAGTAGCGCGTGCGCGAGTCGCGCCCGCCCAGGTCGCCGAGCTTGCGGCGTACCGTTGCCCATTGTTCCGGCGTGCCGCTGGCCGCCAGCAAGGGGTCCAGCAGCGAATGGCGGAATTCCAGCTCGCCGCTGATCTGCTCGAGCAGTGTGCGCTCCAGGTACTGGTAAAGCCAGACGCCGCTGGCCGCGAAGACCAGCGTGCCCAGCAGGATGAACATGCACACCAGGCGGCGCGTAATGGACGAACGATGGCGCGGCCGCATGGCTGCCTGCGCCTGGGCCGCGTTTTCATCCCGGACTGGCGCTGCGGCAGGCAGTGGCATGGCGCGGCTCATGCTTGCGCCTCCTGCGTGCTGTCACGCTCTTCCAGTACATAGCCCATGCCGCGCACGGTGTGCAGCAGACGCGTGCCGAAGGGCGCATCCACCTTGGCCCGCAGCCGCTTGACGGCAACCTCCACGACATTTGCATCGCTATCGAAATTCATGTCCCATACCTGTTCCGCGATCATCAGCTTGGACATGACCTCGCCTTCATGGCGCGCCAGCAGGCTCAGCAGCGCAAATTCCTTGGCAGTCAGGTCGAGCCGCACACCTGCGCGCGTCACCTTGCGCGCCAGCAGATCCAGGTGCAGGTCGCCGATCTGGAAACTGGTCGCCTCCGGCGTCTCGGTGCCGCGGCGCCGCGCCAGCGCCTGCACCCGCGCCACCAGTTCAGTAAAGGAAAAAGGCTTGGGCAAGTAATCATCTGCGCCCTGCCGCAGGCCACGCACCCTGTCATTCACATCGCCACGCGCTGACAGCATGAGCACTGGCGTGCACTTGCGCTGGCGCAGTCCGGCCAGCACCTGGAAGCCATCCTGCAGCGGCAGCATGACATCCAGCACGACTACGTCATAATCCTGCTCCAGCGCGCAGTGCAGGCCATCGACGCCATTGTTGGCCAGGTCAACGGTGTAGCCCTGCTCCGTCAGGCCGCGATACAGGTAGGAAGCCGTTTTTTCCTCGTCTTCGACAATCAGCAAACGCACGCTTTCAATCTCCTGCCGGCCAGGCCGGCCATTCCATGTCACCACCCCGGCTAGCGGGACTGTCCAGATACTGCCATACGGGCTCAAAACTAGCATGCGGCAGCCGTCGAAGCGCTGACTGCTGCCTGACATTTTTGTCAGCCAGCAGTCATCTTCAGGTCAGAGCCAGCGGCCTAAGATGGCACCCATTCCTTGCTTCATGACGGCCCCGGTCTGCCGTCCACCATGATGCCGAAACCACAAGATACGCAATACGCTCCCTTCGCCAAGCTGCTGCACTGGCTGATCGCCCTGCTGATGCCCGGCATCCTGGCGCTGGGCTTTTACATGCAAGACCTGCCCTTTTCACCCGGCAAGCTGCAACTCTATTCATGGCACAAATGGCTAGGCGTGACGGTCTTCCTGCTGGCGCTGGTACGCATAGGCTACCGCCTGGGGCATCCGCCCCCGGCCCTGCCGGCGCACATGAACCGGCTGGAACGCCTGGCAGCCCACGGCGGCCATCTTGCGCTGTATGCCCTCATGCTGTCCATCCCCCTGTCGGGCTGGCTCATGAGTTCCGCCAAAGGCGTGCAGACTGTCTGGTTCGGCGTGCTGCCGCTGCCCGACCTGCTGGCCCGCGACCGTGCCCTGGGCGATACCCTGGCGCAGGTTCACGCCTTCCTGAATTTCGCTTTCCTCGGCATGCTGCTGCTGCACACGCTGGCTGCCCTCAAACACCAGTTCATCGACAAAGACGGCCTGCTGGCGCGGATGCTGCCGCGCTGCGCCTGTGCCACCGGAAAAAGGAGCTCTCAAGCATGAAAACATTGATAGCCGCGGCAGTTGCCGCCCTGCTGCCCTGGCACGCCATGGCAGCCTCATACCAGGACGTCGATACAGGCAAAAGCCAGATTCGCTTCCACTACTCGCAAATGGGGGTCGCGATGGATGGCGATTTCCCGCGATTCGCCGGCAAGATCGACTTCGATCCCGCCAAGCCCGAGCAAGGAAGCGCCTCGGTCGAGGTTTTCCTCGACAGCGTCGATACCGGCACGGATGAAGGCAATGACGAAGTCCGCACCGAATCATGGCTGGATGTCTCCGGCCACCCGATTGCCAGTTTCGCCACAACAGCCATCAAGGCCGTGGGTGATGGGGCCTATGAAGCCAGCGGCACGCTGACCATCAAAGGCAAGAGCCAGCCGGTGACCATCCCCGCCCGCTTCACCGAAAAAGACGGCCTGGGCATTTTCGAAGGCCGCTTCGACATTACCCGTGGCGACTACGCCATCGGCGAAGGCCCCTGGGCCGCCACCGATATCGTCGCGGCACAGGTCGGCATTTCCTTCTCGCTGGCCACCCGTCCTGCGCCCTGAGCGCGGGATGGCACGGCCTTGAGCCTGCTGTTTATGCATTGAACCGGCATCAGCCATTTTTTTCGATTTCACACGGAGCCATACATGAATCTTTCCCGTCTCAGCACCCGCCTCGGCCTGGCTGCCGCCCTGACCCTTGGCGCCTCGCTGCCCGCCCTGGCCGCCCCCGTCACCTATGTGCTCGACGGCAGCCACACGGCTATCAGCTTTTCCTACCGCCACGTGGGCCTGAGCACCCAGACCAGCCGCTTCAACAACGCAACCGGCACCATCGTGCTCGACACTGAAGCCAAGACCGGCAAGGTCGATGTCACGGTGGATACCCGTTCGGTGAACACCGGCCTGGAAAGCTTCAACGGCCACATCCAGGCCAAGGACTTCCTGGATACCAGCGCTTACCCGACCGCAACCTTTGTGTCCGATAAGGTGATCTTCGACGGCGACCGTCCCGCCTCGATCGAAGGCAAGCTGACGATCAAGGGTGTGACCAAGGACGTCACCGTCGCCATCGACGACTTCGTGCTGGCTGATCACCCGATGGCCAAGAAGCCCGCGCTGGGCGCGGCCGGCAGCGTCAAGCTGACCCGTTCGGAGTTCGGCATGAGCAAGTTCGCGCCGGTCAACAGCGACGAAGTCACGCTGCGCGTGGTGCTGGAAGCCATCCAGCAATAATGGCCTGCGGACGGCGCCGGATTGCCGGCGCCGTCCTGCATCCCGATGGCCCAGGCGGTATGATGCCGAACCTTACCGGTATGAAACCGCTTTTATGACTCACCCCGCTCCACCGACGTCCTGCCAAGACCAGGACAGTTCTTCCGCACCTCACCTGCAGCGTGCGCTCAAGACCCGCCACCTGACCATGATCGCCATCGGCGGCGCGATAGGCACCGGCCTGTTCGTGGCCTCGGGCGCCACCATCGCGCAAGTCGGCCCTGGCGGCGCGCTGCTGGCTTATGCGCTGATCGGCTGCATGGTCTACTTCATCATGACCAGCCTGGGCGAACTGGCCGCCTTCATGCCCGTGTCGGGTTCCTTCGCCACCTATGGCGCACGCTACGTCGAAGAAGGTTTCGGCTTCGCGCTGGGCTGGAACTTCTGGTATTCATGGGCCATTACCGTAGCCGTCGACCTGGTCGCCGCGCAGCTCGTCATGGCCTACTGGCTGCCGGACGTGCCCGGCATCCTCTGGAGCGCGCTCTTCCTGGCGCTGATGTTCGGCCTCAATGCCGTATCCGTCAAAGGTTTCGGCGAAAGCGAATTCTGGTTCGCACTGATCAAAGTCGTGGCCGTGGTGATCTTCATCGTCACCGGGCTGGCCATGCTGGCCGGCATCATCCATGGCGCGGAAGGCACCGGCCTGTCGAACTGGACCATTGGCGACGCACCCTTTGCCGGCAACTTCGCCGCCATGGTCGGGGTCGCCATGATCGTGGCCTTCTCCTTCCAGGGCACGGAACTCATCGGCGTGGCCGCCGGCGAATCCGAAAACCCCAGGGTCAGTATCCCCAAGGCCGCCAAGCAGGTGTTCTGGCGCATCCTGCTGTTCTACGTGCTGGCCATTCTGGTGATCGGCCTGCTCATTCCCTATACCGACCCCCAGCTGTTGCGCAATGATGTGGCCGACGTCAGCGTCAGCCCCTTCACGCTGGTGTTCGAGCGCGCCGGCCTGCTGTCCGCGGCAGCGGTCATGAATGCCGTCATCCTCACCTCGGTGCTGTCGGCCGGCAACTCCGGCATGTATGCCGCCACGCGCATGCTGTTCAATCTCGCCACGGAAGGCAAGGCGCCGCGCATGCTGGCACGCCTGACCCGCAACGGCGTGCCGCTCTATGCCCTGCTGGCCACCAGCGCCCTGGCCGCGCTGTGCTTCGTCAGTTCCATCTTCAGCCCGAAAGTGGTCTATATCTGGCTGCTCAACACGGCGGGCATGACGGAATTCATCGCCTGGATCAGCATCTCGGTCAGCCACTACCGATTCCGCAAAGGCTACATCAAGCGCGGCCTGGACCTGGACGCCCTGCCTTACCGCGCCGGCCTGTTCCCGTTCGGCCCGATCTTCGCCTTTGTGCTGTGCCTGATCATCACGCTGGGACAGAACTACAACGCGTTCCTGCAAGAACGCATCGACTGGGTCGGCGCCATCGCCACCTATATCGGCATCCCCCTGTTCCTGCTGATCTGGCTGGGCTACCGCCTGGTCAAGAAGACCCGTTTCGTGCGCTATGCCGACATGACCTTCCCGACCGATACATCGGCCTGACAGGGGTGCATCGGCGGGCCTGAGAGACAGCCCACACGGAAATGGAAAAGCAGAGTACAATCGTCGGCTCTGCGCCCGTAGTTCAATGGATAGAATTAGAGTTTCCGAAGCTCTCGATACAGGTTCGATTCCTGTCGGGCGCGCCAGATACGCACTGCCGCCAGTACGCCCCGCCACATTGCATGCCGTGGCGCAATCCCGGATACCGGCGCCATGAAAACGAAAAACCGCTCGCAAATTTGCCAGCGGTTTTTTTCATGGTGCAAGCAGGTGGCTTCCTGTGCGGGACAAATGGCCGCAGGATGAACCTGCGGCCTTGAAAGCAAACCCTGATGTAGAACGGCCCTGATGCAGCGGCCACTTAATCGTGGCAGCCCTTCATGGTGACTGCCCTTAAAGGTGACCGCCGTTTACTGGTGGCCGGCCTGGATGTCGCGGACCTTAATGCGCGGCCGCCTTCGCCTGCTTGCGACGGCCCAGCCACAGGCCCACGCCCACGACCAGCGCGGCGCCCGCGACACCGACACCGATGTGCAGCAGGCTGGAAGGTTCGCCGATATGTTCCTTGAACACGGCATCGGTCAGCAGCATGCCGCCCGCCAGCCAGCCCAGCAGGCCCGCACCGAACACGATAACCAGCGGAAAACGGTCTATCAACTTGAGCACCAGCGTGCTGCCCCAGATGATGATGGGCACGCTGACCAGCAGGCCGAAGATCACCAGCCCCAGCTGATGGTCGGCATGCGCGCCCTGGGCTGCACCGGCGATGGCGATCACGTTGTCCAGGCTCATGACCAGGTCGGCGATGATGATGGTCTTGACCGCGGACAGGACCGAGGCGCCGCCTTCTATCTTGCCATGGGCATCGTGGTCAGGGATCAGCAGCTTGATACCGATCCAAACCAACAGTATCGCGCCCACCACCTTCAGGAACGGCACTTCGAGCAGGGTCAGGGCAAAGGCGATCAGCGCGACACGCAGCAGGATGGCACCGGCCGTCCCCCACAGAATACCCTTCATGCGCTTGTCGGCCGGCAGGTTGCGGCATGCCAGCGCGATCACCACCGCGTTATCGCCGCCCAGCAGAATGTCGATCAAGATGATCTGGAAAACCGCTGCCCAGCTCAGTGTCTGAAAAAATTCCAGCATGGTTCGTCTATCCTCAAAACAGGCTATTCATTGATCTGAAAACCAGATCGGAACCATCACCGCTCCGCAACGACATGCTGGAAACAAAAATGGCCCGATCCGTCAGGACCAGGCCAGCATGCAGACGGAGTTTCATGCGCACGGACCTTGCCCTTGATGGCAAGGTCTTGCTAGCAGCGCCAAGCGCCGCCCGGGCACCGGGATGAACGCCGCTTGGGCGCGCATCCGTCATGACGATGCTCCGGAAGTAAGCTACTCCCCTTGATTGGCGGCAGTATAGCGCACTTGTCCCTGCTGCTGCGCAACATCCGCCACATGTCCGCGCAGCCAGCGATGCACCGGGTCGTCCTGATGCCGCTGGTGCCACACCATATACATGGGCATGGACGGCGTTTCCAGCGGCACGGGCGCCGTAGCCAGGCCGCGCAGCGCCCCCAGGGCGAGCAGCGACGGCGCCGTGGCGACCCACGGCCCGCCATGCAGCATCGCGCCCAGCGCCGCCATGCCGGGCACCGTGGCCACGAAGCGCCGCTGCACGCCCTTGCGCAGCATCCACTCGTCGATATCCAGCATGCGCCTGGGTTCGTACAGCACGGTGACGTGCTCGGCAGCGCGGTAGGCCTTCATGCTGGCCGGCGCGATGCATTGCGCGGCGTCGTGGAAGATGCAATAACTGTCCTCGAACAGGCGCTTCTGGTAAATGTCGTCGCCCAGCGGCGGACGCGGCGTAATCAGCAGATCGCAATGCTGTTCGCGCAAGACCGCTGGCGTGGGCGCGCCGGACGGAATGACATGCAGGCTCACGCCTGGCGCCTGCGCCCGCAGGCGGCGCAGCAGCCCCGGCAGCAGCACGTCGCGCTGCAGGTCGTTGGCGGCGATGGTCAGGCTCATGTTCAGGCGTGAGGGCTCGAAACCCGCCGCCAGGGTGAAATGGCGCAGGTCATCAAGCAGCCCGCGCGCACGCTCGGCCAGCACGCCAGCCATGGCAGTCGGCGCAATGCCCCGCCCGGATTTCACGAACAGCGCATCGCCGGCAATGGCGCGCAGCTTGTCCAGCCCATGGCTGACGGCAGACTGCGTCACCCCCAGGCGCTGGGCGGCACGGGTGACCGAGCCTTCCTCGTAGACCACCCAAAGCAACTGCAGCAACCGGCCATCCAGATCCAAATGATCGAAATCGTTCATGGGTTTCATGACTGAAGAGGCCTTTATCCATATTGCCAATAAGGGAATACTTGCCTCCATTATCCCCTTGCGGAGGCAGGCATGTCACATGAAATTCCGGGCACCAGACTGTTCGACGGCGAACTGGCCATGCGTGGCTACGCACTGAACAAAATGTGCTTTTCCTTCAATGACGCGGAGAACCGCGCCGCATTCCTGGCCGATGAAGACGCCTACTGTACGCGCTACGGCCTGAACGAAGCGCAGCGCGCCGCCATCCGCAACCGCAACGTGCTGCAACTGATAGATGCGGGCGGCAATGTCTACTACCTGGCCAAGTTCGCCGGCATCCTGAAACTGGACGTGCAGGACCTCGGCGCGCAGCAGACCGGCATGACCAAGGATGCCTTCAAGGCCAAGCTGCTGGCCTACGCCAAGGATTGAACCCGGCCCGGGACAGACATACAGAACAAGGATATTCATCATGGCTACCATCGTCGGCGGCATTCTCACTTCCCATGTTCCAGCCATCGGCCGCGCCATCGCGCTGGAACTGCAGCAAGACCCCTACTGGAAACCTTTCTTCGACGGTTTTCCGCCAGTGCGGGAATGGCTGGCACGCCAGCGTCCCGATGTCGTCGTCGTGTTCTACAACGACCACGGACTGAACTTTTTCCTCGACAAAATGCCGACCTTCGCCATCGGCGCAGCGCCCAGCTACAGCAATGCGGACGAAGGCTGGGGCATCCCGCAAGTCCCGGCATTCAAGAGTGAGCAAACGCTGTCGTGGCACCTGATCGAAGCGTTGGTGGCCCATGAGTTCGACCCGGTCACCTGTCAGGAAATGCTGGTGGACCACGCGTTCACGCTGCCCATGGCCCTGCTCTGGCCGGACCAGCAGTGGCCTGTGACGGTCGTGCCGGTGAATATCAACACCGTGCAGTTTCCCCTGCCGTCCGCCAAGCGCTGCTACGACCTGGGCGCCACCATCGGCCAGGCAGTGCGCAACTGGGACAGCAGCAAGCGGGTGGCCTTCCTGGGCACCGGCGGCCTGTCGCACCAGCTCGACGGCGAGCGCGCCGGCTTCATCAACAAGAACTTCGACCTGGAATTCATGGACAGCCTGGTCAAGGAGCCGCGCTGGGCCACGCAGTTCAGCATCCATCAATTGGTCGAACTCGCGGGCACGCAAGGGATCGAACTGCTGATGTGGCTGGCCACCCGTGGCGCGCTGGGCGAGCACGTGCGCGAAGTCCACCGCAACTATCACATCCCGATTTCCAACACCGCATCCGGCGTACAGCTGCTGGAGCCTGTTGCCTGAGTTTCATCGCCTGATGCCTCCTCATCCGGCCCCAGGCCAGCCATGGCCTGGTTTTTCGCCAGACGCGCACGTGTCTGGCATTTTTTTTGCCCGGCCAGCCGCCCGCCAATAATGTCCACACCCGCTGTGAACAACCCTGTTGGCAGCCCTTGCACAGCCACGGAAAACCCAATGGCATCAAGGCACTGCAACACACCGATCAAAAATTGAGCAGAGACGCACGCCTCGCCTGTGCGCCGGCTACTCCGCAAACACATCCGTGATCAGGCGCCGGAACCAGACATTCCTGGGGTCCTGCTGGAAGCGGGCGTGCCAGTATTGCTTCAGGTCGTAGCGGGCAATGTCTATCGGCGGCTCGATGGTCTGCACATTGACGCTGTGCGCGTACAGATCCGCCACCGTGCGCGGCAGCACCACGATTAGGTCGGACTGCTCGATGAGCGAAGGCACACTCATGTAGTGCGCCGTCTTCAGTACAACGTTCAACCTGACGCCGGTCCCGGCCAGGTAAGCATCGAACATTTCCTGGCGCCGGCTGCCGTCGCGCACCTGCAGGTGGTCGGCTGCACAGAAATCCTCCAGCGACAGGCGCTCGCCGGCCAACGGATGGCCTTCGCGCAACATGCAGGTCAAGTCATGCGAAAACAGGCGCTGCTGATATATGTGCGGGTCGGTCAGGTCCGGGAAATAGCCCAGCACCGCGTCCACCTTGCCGTCGTGCAGGTTTTCCGTCAGGGCGTCGGGGTCCAGGCTGATGGTACGCAGCCTGGCCTTGGGCGCGACGCGCCGCAGGCGCTCGAACAAGGCAGGCAGGAAGACGATTTCGCCTACCTCGCTCAGGCACAGCACGAATTCATGCTCGGTCCGAGATGGGTCGAACTGGGGGCCGCGCAGGATGTCGCGGTCGATGATTTCCAGCACTTCGCGGGTGCGCCCAATCACGCCCAGCGCCCTGGGCGTGGCTTCCATGCGTGCGCCCGAACGGATGAACAGAGGGTCGCCCAGCGAGAGGCGCAGGCGCGCCAGCGCCGCACTTGCGGCAGGCTGGCTGATGCCCAATTGCTTGGCCGCTGCCGTCACATTGCCCGTTTCATAAATGGCGAGCAACACCCGGAGCAGGTTGAGATCGGTGCGGGGAACCATAAGCAAATCAAATAGTGCGAATAAACAGAAGTGGCTTTTCTGATTAGAAGGCAACTGCCAGAATGAGTCCACTAAAAAAAGCAATCAAGGAGCAGACAAATGATCAATCTGCACGACATCCGTTATGTCCGCCTTGGCACAAAAAATCTCGGAGACGCACGCCGCTATGCAACCGAAATCCTCGGTTTGCAAGTTGCCCGGGAGGCCAATGGCGCGATTTACTTCCGGTCCGACGACCGCGACCATACGCTGTGCTACTACGAAGGCGACCCCAACGAAACCACCACGGCTTTCGAAGTCACCTCGCCTGAAGAACTGGAAAGCGCCGCCGTCCTGCTGGAACAGAACAAGTTCCACGTCGTGCATGGCTCGCGTGCAGATGCGGAAGTCCGCTACGTCGATGACCTGATCCGCTTCCAGGACCCCAGCGGCAACAATATCGAACTGGTACTGCGCCCGCAGGCCAGCGGCCGCCGTTATTTCGCCAGCCGCGACGCAGGCATCACCGGCTTCAGCCATATCGGCCTGCGCACGCTGGACGCCCGCCGCGACGAGCAATTCTGGACCGGCCTGGCCAGCGCCCGCGTCAGCGACCGCATCGGCGAAGCGCCTTTGCTGCGCATCGACGAAGTACACCACAAGATCGCCCTGTTCCCCTCCAAGCACGCGGGCGTGCAACATATCAATCACCAGGTCGAAAGCATCGACGACGTGATGCGCGCCTACTATTTCCTGCTATCGCGCGGCGTCAAGATACTCTTCGGGCCGGGCCGCCACCCGACCTCGGGCGCGGTGTTCCTGTACTTCGAAGGCCCGGACGGCATGACCTACGAATACTCCACCGGGGTCAGCCACATCAGCCCGGAACAGGAAGCCACGCACCAGCCGCGCCAATTCCCCGGCATTCCGGAATCCTTCTGCATGTGGGGCGCGAAGCCCGACATCCCGGAGTTCCGGTCATGAGCGCGCAGCCCGCCGCGACTGCGCTCCAGCAACGTGAAGTCCGCATGGCGGCGCGCGCCCTGTCGCGCGCCGGCCTGGCCCATGCCTACGGCCATTGCAGCCTGCGCCTGGATGCCGATCATTTTCTGGTCTGCGCCGCCAAGCCCATGGGCCTGATCCTGCCGGACGATGCGGGCACCGTGGTGCCCGTCCGCGGTGAACTGCCCGAAGGGGTGCTCGGTGAAGTCCGCATCCACCAGCAGATCTACCAGCGCCGCGCCGATATCGGCGCCGTGATCCGCAGCATGCCGCCGCAGCTCATGGCCCTGTCCTGTGCCGGCCTGACGCCGCAACCGCGTCATGGCATGGGCACGTATTTCCAGCCCGGCATCCCGCTCTGGGACGATGTGCAACTGCTGCGCACCGATGAACAGGCCAGTGCGCTGGGCGAACTGTTCGGCCAGGGCAAGGCGCTTGCCATGCGCGGCAATGGCGCCATCGTCGCCGGGGATTCGCTGGTCGAGGCCCTGACGCTGACCTGGTACCTGGAAGATGCTGCCCGCATTGAACTGGCGCTGCGCAGCGCCGGCCTGGAACAAGGCCGACCGGCCCTGGACGCCCGGACCTGCGAGCAACGTGCGACCCGCAATGGCCGGATCTACGAACGCATGTGGGACTACCTCACGGTGGGCGACCCCGAAGCGGCCTGACGCGCCGCCACACGCCATGCCGGCCCGGGTTGCGCACCCGCCTCCGGCAATGGCCTGAATCCATAGATAAGCAACACAAAGGAATACAGTATGTCTGCCAAAGAATTCCGTCACTTCATCAACGGCGAATGGGTTTCCAGCCCTCGCACCTTCGAGAACCGCAATCCTGCCGACAACAGCCTGGTTGGCATGGTGCATGAAGCCGGCGAACAGGAAGTCGATGCCGCCGTGCGTGCCGCCCGCGCCGCGCTGCGCGGCCCCTGGGGCAAGATGACGGTCGCGCAGCGCATGGAGCTGTTGCACAAGGTGGCCGACGGCATCCTGCGCCGCCAGGACGAATTCCTGGCCGCCGAAGTGGCCGATACCGGCAAGCCGGTGCACCTGGCCGGCCACCTGGACATTCCGCGCGGCGCGGCGAACTTCAAGGTCTTCGCCGACCTGATGAAGAACGTGCCGACCGAAAGCTTCATGATGGACACGCCTGACGGCGGCAAGGCCGTGAACTATGCCGTGCGCGCGCCTCGCGGTGTGATCGCCGTGGTCTGTCCGTGGAACCTGCCGCTGTTGCTGATGACCTGGAAGGTCGGCCCGGCGCTGGCCTGCGGCAATACCGTGGTCGTGAAACCCTCGGAAGAAACGCCGGCCACCGCCACGCTGCTGGGCGAAGTCATGAACGAAGCCGGTGTCCCGCCGGGCGTCTATAACGTGGTGCATGGTTTCGGCGGCGATTCCGCCGGCTCCTTCCTGACGGCGCATCCGGACGTCGATGGCGTGACCTTCACCGGTGAAACCCGCACCGGCGAAATCATTACCAAGGCTGCGGCCAAGGGCATTCGTCCGGTGTCGCTCGAATTGGGCGGCAAGAATGCCGGTATCGTATTCGCCGACGCCGACCTGGAAAAAACCATCAAGGGCCTGGGCCGCGCCGTGTTCGAAAACAGCGGCCAGGTCTGCCTGGGCACCGAGCGCATCTACGTGCAGCGCCCGCTGTTCGATCGCTTCGTCGCTGAGTTCAAGGCCTACGCCGCCAGCATCCGCATTGGCGACCCGCAGCACCACGATACCCAGATGGGCCCGGTCATTTCGCTGGGACACCGCGAAAAGATCCTGTCCTACTGCCGCCAGGCCGTTGCCGACGGCGCCACCGTCGTCCACGGCGGCAAGATTCCCGACATGCCTGCGCACCTGGCCGAAGGCGCCTGGTTCGAGCCCACCATCTGGACCGGTCTGGCCGAATCCTCGGCCGTCGTGCGCGAAGAAATTTTCGGGCCATGCTGCCATATCGCCCCCTTCGACACCGAGGAAGAAGTGGTTGCACTGGCCAACGACACGCCGTATGGCCTGGCCGCCAGCGTCTGGACCACGGACCTGCAGGTGGCGCACCGTATGGGCAGCGCACTGGAAGTCGGCGTGTGCTGGATCAATTCCTGGTTCCTGCGCGACCTGCGTACCGCCTTCGGCGGCGCCAAGCAATCCGGCATCGGCCGTGAAGGCGGCGTGCATTCGCTGGAGTTCTACACCGAACTGCGCAACGTCTGCGTGCGCCTGTGAGCCCGGCATGCTGAACCCCCAACACATCCAGACCCTGGGCCAGGAACTGCATGAAGCGCTGGCCCGCCGCCAGCCCGTGGCGCCGCTGACCGAATCGCATCCGGACATGACGCTGGCGCAGGCCTATGAAATCCAGCAGGCCATGCTGGCGCCGCGCCTGGCGGCCGGCGCCCGTATCGTCGGCAAGAAAATCGGCGTGACCAGCAAGGTGGTCATGGACATGCTGAAAGTCGACCAGCCGGATTTCGGCATGCTGCTGTCGGACATGCTGTACGCCGATGGCGCCAGCATTGCCGCCAGCGACCTGATCGCGCCCAAGGCCGAAGGCGAAATCGCCTTCGTGCTCAAGCATGCGCTGCGCGGCCCCGGCATTACCGTGGCCGACGTGCTGCGCGCCACGGCCTATGTCATGCCCTGCTTTGAAATCGTCGATTCGCGCATCCGCGACTGGAAGATCAAGATCCAGGACACCGTGGCCGACAACGCTTCCGCCGGCGTCTTCGTGCTGGGCGACCGTGGCGCTGACCCGCGCGATGTGGACCTGGCCTGCGTCGGCATGACGCTGGAAAAGAACGGTGAGGTCGTCGCCACCGGCGCAGGCGCGGCCGCGCTGGGCCATCCGGCCAATGCCGTGGCCTGGCTCGCCAACACGCTGGGCCAGCTGGGCATCGCGCTGGAACCGGGTGAAGTCATCCTGTCCGGTTCGCTGGCCGCCATGGTGCCGGTGCAGGCCGGCGACCACCTGCGCATCAGTCTGGGCGGCATAGGCTCGGCCTCCGTCCGCTTTGCTTGAAGGAATGCATCATGAAATTATCCGCTGACACCATTGCCCAACTGGCTGAACACCTGGAACAGGCCGAGCTGACGCGCACCGAAGTCGCGAAAATTACCGAAACCCATCCCGACATGGACTGGGACGACGCCTACGCCATCCAGAACGCTATCCGCCAGCGCAAGGAAGCGCGCGGGGTACGCATCGCCGGCCTGAAAATGGGCCTGACCTCCTTTGCCAAAATGCGGCAAATGGGCGTGACCGAGCCCATCCATGGCTTCCTGACCGACTATGGCTCCTGCCTGGAAGGCTCGGCCATTGATGTCGATACCCTGATCCACCCCAAGGTCGAAGCAGAAATCGCCTTTGTCCTGAAGCACCCGCTCAAGGGGCCGGGCTGTCATATCGGTGACGTGCTGGCTGCGACCGACTTCGTGCTGCCCGCCGTGGAAGTGATCGACTCGCGCTACAAGAACTTCAATTTCGACCTGAAGAGCGTCATTGCCGACAACACGTCCTCGGCGCGTTTCGTGACCGGCGGCCAGATGGCCGGTGTCGAAGGCCTGGACCTGAAATGCCTGGGCGTCGTGCTGGAAAAGAACGGCGAAGTGGTTGCCACCGGCGCCGGCGCCGCCGTGCTGGGCCATCCGGCGCAGAGCGTCGCGATGCTGGCCAACATGCTGGGCGCGCAAGGCCGAGAAATTCCGGCCGGCACCTTCATCATGACCGGCGGCATCACCGAAGCCATCACCGTTGCCGCAGGCGACTGCATCACGGTGCGCTACCAGCACCTGGGCAGCGTTTCCATGCGCTTCGTGTCCGGCAAGCAGGCCTGAGCGGAGCACAGCCATGCCCATCGCCATGATCCATATCGCGGCCGGCCGCAGTGAGGAAACCAAGCGCGCGTTGCTGAGCAACGTGACCGAGGCCATCGCTCGCAGCCTGGACGCGCCCGTGGCCAGTGTCCGGGTGCTGCTGCAGGAAGTGCCGGAAACGCACTGGGCCTCCGGCGGTGTGACGCTGGCTGAACGCCGCCAGCCCGGCGCCTGATCAGAAACCTCCCACTTTCAGGAAAAGTCGAACCGGAAATAAGATTCGCCACCCATCATTTGCCCTGCGCACTCGGCTCCGGCCCCGGACTGCGCCGCGCCGGGCAGGTGGACGTTCCAGGCCTGGAACCCTGGAACGTTTTTGCCAGGCCCGGCCGCTGCCTCCGTGCAGCGGCCGGGCTGGCATGTTTGTCCCGCAACGCCGCCCGTGGCCTGCAGGATGCCGATGCAAAGCAGTCGCAGTACCTGAAACCCAGAAAACCCCTGCGCCCGATACGACAGGTGGTAAAAAAAACCGAGCAATGAGGAGACAACATGAACCAGAAAACCGCCAGAATCGGCGATATCATCGACAACGCCAGGATATCGCCGTTCCAGATCATCATTCTTACCCTGTGTTTCCTGATCGTCCTGGTGGACGGTTTCGACACTGCGGTCATCGGCTATATCGCCCCTTCGCTGCGTGAAGAATGGGGCCTGGAAGCCTCGCAACTATCCCCTGCCTTCGGTGCCGGGCTGATCGGCCTGATGGTCGGCAGCCTGATTTTCGGGCCTGTCGCCGATGCCATCGGCCGCAAGCGCGTGCTGCTGGTGTCCGTGCTGGTCTTCGGCCTGGGCACGCTGGCCACGGCCTACGCCCATTCGATCGAATCCCTGACCGTCCTGCGCTTTCTGACGGGTATCGGCCTGGGCGGTGCGATGCCCACCTGCATCACGCTCAGCTCCGAGTACTCGCCGGCGCGCCGCCGCATGATCATGGTAACCCTCAGCTGGAGCGGCTTCACCGCCGGCCTGGCGCTGGGAGGCCTGCTTGCCGGGCAAATCATTCCCGCCTACGGCTGGCGCGGCGTGCTGATTTTCGGCGGCGCTGTGCCCCTGCTGATGCTGCCCCTGCTGGCCTGGCTGATGCCCGAATCGGTGCGCTTCATGGCCTCCAGCCCCAAGCACGCCGACGCCCTGCACAAAGTCGTGCAGCGCATTACCGGCAAGCCCTGGACCGGCGTCACCATCCTGGACGACGAGCGCCCCGCGCAAAGCCGTTCCCCGGTCAGCAACCTGTTCGCCGAAGGCCGCACGGTGCAGACCTTGCTGCTATGGGTCGCTTTCTTCTGCTCGCTGTTCGTGTTCTATCTGCTGACGAGCTGGCTGCCCACCATCCTCAAGGATGCCGGCTATGACATCGCCCACGCCTCGCGTGTCGGCGCCATGGTA
The DNA here is from genome assembly GCF_048595715.1 of Kerstersia gyiorum. NCBI lineage: Bacteria > Pseudomonadati > Pseudomonadota > Betaproteobacteria > Burkholderiales > Alcaligenaceae > Kerstersia > Kerstersia gyiorum. The sequence continues at coordinate 350,820 of NZ_CP169556.1, read as the reverse complement.
CCGCTGGGCGGCACGGTAGGCGCCATCCTGATGGCCCTGCTGATGGACCGCGTCGGCCCCTATCGCGTGCTGGCCCTGTCGTATCTGGGCGCGGCCGTCATCATCGCCCTGACCGGCTATATGATGGGTGATATCTATCAACTGGCCGCCGCTGTCTTCCTGATCGGTTTCGGCGTCGCCGGCGCCCAGAACGGCCTGAACCTGGTATCGGCAACGATCTACCCGACGTCCGCACGCGTGACCGGCGTCAGTTACGCCATGGCCAATGGCCGCTTCGGCTCCATCGTCGGTTCCATGCTGGGCGCCTGGATGATCGCTTCGGCCGGTTCGTCGCAAGTCTTCTTCCACTGGCTCGCCCTGCCGGTATTGATCGGTTCGGCTGCCATTTTCATCCTGTATCGCATGAGCCTGGCACGCCAGCGCAGCGCACCGGCCGCCATCCCCGCCACCAACGCCTGACCGGATTTCCGGGGCGGCAGGCTCGCGCCGCCCCCGTTCATCCGCCGTTCCTCCTGCTGTCCGCCGGCCCAGGCCGGCGGCCTGCCAGCTACCGCGTGCCAGTATCCCCCTGCCCGCGACTCTCCCTTCATTGCCCCGGCTCCTGCCCGCCAGCCCTGCTGCTGCGGGCGTTTCGCACTTATTGCCACGGTTTTCTTCTATATAACAACACGATACTAAGCGGCCCTAGGGAAAACCCTTGCACCATTTCAGGGTTTTCCCTATAATTCGTTTCAAGGGTTTTCCCTAGGTCATATAGAAGTTCGTCTTCTTATGACACATCACAAACAATAAGGAGCCGCCACCATGACCAAGCAAACCAACACCAACCTGTATTCCGACATCCGCATGACCGACTCGCTCGAACGCGAGCTGCTGCAACGTGCCATGCGTGATGAAATCGACGCCCAACGCGCCGAAGCCATGCGCGCCACCTTCCGCGCCATCAGCAAGGGTATGAACCGCGCATTCAAGGGCGTGTTCAACACCATCGTCGAAGCCCGCAAGCATCAAGCCCGTGCCGCTCTGCGCAGCACCATGGCCCGTTCGGCCAACCTGCACGGCAAAGCAGTCTGATTTCGCGCGGCTCCTTGCAGTACCTGCCCGCAGCAGGCCATGCTGCGGCAGCGCACCCTCTCCGATAGCGCTGTCTGATGCAGGGTCCGTGCGGTAAAAAAAACCCGGCTTTCCTTGGAAGCCGGGTTTTTTCATGCCTGCCGGAACAGCCTGGCAAGATGCTGCCACCTGCACTGAGGCGGCACTCAGGCAGCGATGCCTCCTGCCCGGGCATGGCGCGCGCCATAGCGCGCCGCCAGCCGGTTGGCCGCCATTTCCAGTGCCGAGCACAGCAGGAAATAGATAAAGGCCACAAACAGATAGATTTCCAGCGGATAAATCATCGTACGGTTGCTCACCTGCGTGGCCACAAAGGATAGTTCTGCCACGCCAACGACATAGGCCAGCGAAGTATCCTTGATCAAGGCCACCCACTGGTTGATGAAAGACGGCGCCATGATCGGCAATGCCTGCGGCAGTACCACGAATCGCAGGGTTTCCCACAGGCTCAAGCCCAACGAACGCGACGCTTCCCACTGGCCGGCCGGCAGGCTGCGTATGCCTGCCGCCACCGAATGCGCCAGATAGGCGCCGCCGATCAGCGACAAGGCGGCGACCACCGTCACCAGCTTGGGAATATCCACGTCGAACAGCATGGGCAGCAGGAAATACACCCAGAAGATCAGCATCAGCACGGGAATTGCGCGCAGGAAACCGATCACCAGCGTCAACAGCCCATGCAGCGGCCCGCGCCCCAGGGCCAGCGCCATGCCCAGGAACAGCCCCAGTACGCTGGCCACCACGCCCGACAGCAGGCTGAGCAGCAAGGTCAGCAACAGCCCCCCCAGCGGCCCATAGGGATAGGCTCCCACCAGGAAATACAACCAGTTGTTGGCAATGACGCTGAAATCCATGCTTTATCCATTGACCCGCCACGCCCGCACCGGCGGGCAAGACAGGCTAGCTCAATAACCCCGGGTGAAATCCACTGCGCCGCGCAGCGGCTCGCCGGCCTCGAAACGGCGCAGGTTCTCCAGGAACACAGGCGCCAGCAAGGCAGGCAGCGTCGGTCCCGCGCTATGACCGGTCAGCCATAGCCTGGGCGCACGCCGGAATGGATGTGCAGCTGGCGGGGGTTCCTCGCGGCAGACATCTATCGCTGCCGCGCCCAGGTGTCCGCGTTCCAGGGCCTGAACCAGATCCGGCTCGACCACCGCCACGCCACGCCCCATATTGATAAACAGCGACCCCTCGGGCAATGCGGCAAAAAATGGCGCATCGTAGATGTCGCGGGTCTGCGGTGTATCCGGCAGAATATTGATGAACACATCGGCCCAGGCCGCAGCGCTGCCCAGCGCATCCAGGCCATATACCTGCGCAAAGCCCGGCAAGGGCCGGGCCTGGCGCGCCAGGCCTCGCAGCGCCACGCCGAAAGGCGCCAGCAGGCGGGCCACGTCCTGGCCTATGACCCCGGCGCCTGCCACCAGCACCCGCAGACCCGCCAGGGTCCCGGGCGCAGGCCCGTCCCAATCGCCGCGCCGCTGCGCACCAGCCCAGGCGAACACCTGGCGGCGCCAGGCCAGCATGTAGGTCAGCGCATACTCCGCCATCAACTGGCCAAATACCCCCACGGCACGGCTGACGAGCGCTGGCTGCGGCACGCCGGCGGAGAACAGCGGCTCTATGCCGGCGGAAGTGGTCTGCAACCATCGCGGCGGCGCCTGCCTGGCCAGCAGGTCGACCGCCAGGCTGCAACTGGCCAGCCAGATGGCCGATGCCGAGGCCGCCTCCGCCACGTCCGGCCCAGCCGGCGATTCGTGCGCGTGCAGCCTGGCATTGGGCAGGGCTGCCGCCAGCAGGTCGCGGTACTGCCGCGCATTGCGGTCCAGGATCAGGATATCGCCCTGGAACGCCTGGAGGCCCGGAGTGCCGTGATGATTCATGTCTTCAGCCTGTAACGGTGCTGCATCCAGTAACCCACCGCCTCAATCACGGCGATGATCGCGATATACAACAAAGTGGCCACCCCGAAAGCCTGGAAGGTCTTGAAGGTTTCCGTTTCCACCTGGCGCGAGGCATACGACAGTTCCGCCAGGCCTATTGCCATGGTCAGGGATGAATTCTTGACTGCATTCATGTACTGCCCCAGCAAGGGCGGCAGTGAAATGCGGAAAGCCTGTGGCAGTACGATCTGGCGCCAGATGTCGCGCCCCGGCAGCCCCAGCGCGCGCCCGGCTTCCCACTGGCCGGCCGGCACCGCCTGGATGCCCGCGCGCAGCTCTTCGGCAATGAAGGCAGTGGTATAGAGCGTCAGCCCCCACCAGCCCGCCAGGAACTCGAAGCTCGGCCATTGCACGCCAAAAACCCCGAACTCGAAGCGGTGCACGCTGTTGAGCCAAAGCATCCAGGATTGCGGCAACAGCGCCGAAACGCCGAAATACCAGAAAAACAGCTGCACCAGCAGCGGCGTATTGCGAAAGAAGCTCAGCCCCAGCGACACCGGCAGGCGCACGGCGCGCCAGCGCGAATAGCGCGCCAGGCACAGCACCGCGCCCAGCACGGTCGCGGCCACGCAGGCCATCAAGGACAACAGCAGCGTGACCTTGAAGCCCTCAAAGAGCCAATCGAGATATTTTGGCGCAAGCCAGTCTGCAAACATGGGCGATGACAATCATGCGGCCCGCTCGCCCATCAGGGCAGGGGCCAGGTAGGAACCGGAGCGCAGCATGCGCGCTGCGGCATTGTACCGGCAGTCCCTGCCTGCTCCGGTCTTCTGCCGCTCAATCACGACAGGCCCGGACAGTCGGTGCCGTCCGGGCCTGTCAGCGCCCTGCGCGGCGCCGGACGGCGCCGTGCAGGGCGAGTCGCTGAAGTCAGCGCGCGCTCAGGGCTGGGCCTTGTCGCCGATGCGATAGATGCGAGCCAACGGCGTTTTGGTGTCGGGACCGAACCAGGCGTCATAGATTTGCTGCGCCTTGCCCGACTGTTCCAGTTCCACCAGCGTTTCGTCCACGAACGCCTTCAAGGCCGTTTCGCCCTTGGGGATACCCACGCCGATCAGATCGCTGGAAATGGCAAATGCCGGAATTTCCCAGGTGTCCTTGTCCGGCACGTTGGCCAGCAGGCCGATCAGCTTGGGACCGTCCTGGGTAATGGCCTGGACGTTGCCATTACGCAATGCGGTGAATGCGAAGGGGGTATCGTCGTAGGCCACGATGGTGGCGCCGGGATACTTTTCACGCAGCACGATTTCATTGACCGTGCCCTTGTCGACACCGACGCGCAGGGAATTCAGTTGCTCGGGCGAGGTCAGCGTTCCCTTGCGGGCGATGAACTGGGTACCGGAAGCAAAGTACGGAATGCTGAAATCCACCTGCTTGGCGCGCTCTTCGGTAATGGTGAAGTTAGCCAGCACCAGGTCGACCTTATTGGAAGTCAGCAGGGGCACCCGGTTGGCGGGGTTGGTCGGCACGATTTCCAGCTTCACGCCCAGTTTGTCCGCGAAAGCCTTGCCGAAATCCACATCCAGCCCGGAGATCTGGCGGCTCTTTTCGTCCACGAAGCCGAACGGCGGGTTGCTGTCAAAAGCAGCGACCTTCAGGACACCGGCCTTTTTGATGTCATCGAGGCGGTCCGCATGCGCCAGGCCCGCAACCAGGGCCAGGGACAGCGCAGCCACGGCTTTCAAAGTCTTCTTCATCTCAATCTGCTCCAAAGTTGCGCCATGAGCTCGCTGGGGAAAACCCGCAGGGCTTGGCATGGGTGTTATCTAACCACGGCTTTTTAAAACCAGGATATACAGAATTTATTATTACTTATTCTTTATGGAAATAAGAAAGCCGGCACCGGGCGCGCAACCGCGCAGCCGCTGGCACGGCGCCTGTCAGGTGCTGGAATGCTGCATAGAGACTGGCTATCGCGTCGATTGCCGTCTCCTATGGCGCGGCCTGGTGGCCGCAGATTCCGCGCCCGACCACCACAACCTGGTGCCCCCGGGCCGTTGCTTGCCAGGACATGGCCGGCACAAAAAAGCCGCAGCGGTAGCTGCGGCTTTTTTGTGCCGGGCACCGATGCGGTACAGGTTCGAGTACGGTGCCAATGCTGGTGCAGATGTGGGTGCAGGTGCAGTTACTTAGCCTGGTATCGGCGTCGGCAGGGGCCGGCCTTCCAGGTGCGCCTGCATATTGGCAAACACCAGATCGCTCATGGACTTGCGGGTCTGCGTGGTGGCGCTGGCCGAATGCGGAGTCAATACCACGTTCGGCAAGGCGCACAGCGCTTCCGGCACATTCGGCTCATGCGCATACACATCCAGCGCAGCGCCGCCCAGGCGGCCCTGCTGCAAGGCCGCGATCAGGGCATTTTCATCTACCACCGAACCGCGTGCGATGTTGATCAGGCGGCCATCCGGCCCCAACGCATCCAGCACTTCAGCACTGATCAGGCCGCGCGTGCTGGCGCCACCATAGGTACACACCACCAGAAAGTCGACTTCCTGCGCCAGCGCCACCAGGGACGGCTGGTAGCGCCAGCTGACATCCTCAGCCTGCCGCCGCGCGGTGTAGCTCACATCCATGGAAAAGGCCGCTGCCCGCGCCGCCACGGCGCGGCCGATACGTCCCATGCCGACGACGCCCAGCTTCTGCCCCGATACCTTGAACGACCAGGGGAACGGCCCTTCCTGCCAGCGTCGTGCCCGCACGAAGGCATCCGCCTCGACAACACGCCGCGCCTGCGCCAGCAACAACGCAAACGCCATATCGGCCACGTCGTCGGTCAGGACGTCTGGGGTATGGGTCACGGCAATGCCACGCGCTCGCGCAGCCGCTACATCCACGCCATCGTAGCCGACGCCAAATACCACGATCAGCTCCAGCTCGGGCAGTTGTTCCAGCAGTGACGCACGGATCGTGGATTCACCATTGGCAACCAGAATACGGACCTTGGCAGCGAATTCGCCCAGGGATCCCGGCGCGGCATCCTCACTGGCCCGGTGCACCTGGAAGTGGCGCTTCATCTGGTCTTCCAGGAAATGCGGCACGTAGGCCACCTGCAGGACATGCACGTCTTCCATCAATCTGTCTCCTCAATCGTTCTTCAACGGCATGGTACCGCTCCAGGCGGCCTCATGCCTGTTTGTCTTTCAGGACTGCGCCGCTACCCTGCGCGCCGCACGGCGCTTGCGCCAGGCGCTGAACAAGGGCGCCAGCACCGTCAGCGCAGCCAGGCTGAGCAGGCCCAGGGTAATCGGCCGTTCATACAGGAAGCCGTAACTGCCCTCGGACAATGCCAACGCACGGCGGAAATTGCTTTCCGCCATGGGGCCCAGCACCAGCCCCAGCACCATGGGCGATACCGGTATCGAAGCCTTGATCATCAGGTAGCCCGCCACGCCGGCCACCATCATGATGCCCACGTCGAACAGGCTGTTGCCGATGGCATAGGCGCCGGCAACCGCCAGCACCATGATCAGCGGCATCAGAATTTGCTTGGGGATCTGCACGATGCGCGCCACGAAACGCATGGACATCAGCGCCACCACCAGCAGCATCACATAGCAGAACAGCAGGCCGGCAAACAGGGTATAGACCAGATCGCCATGCTCCTGGAACAGCCTCGGGCCCGGCTGCATGCCCTGCAAGGTCAGCGCGCCCAGCATGATGGCCGTCACGGCATCACCAGGGATGCCCAGCGTCAGCATGGGCAACATGGCGCCGCCGGTACATCCGTTGGCGCCGGCCTCGGCAGCGGCCACGCCTTCTACCGCGCCCTTGCCGAATTTCTCGGGGTGCTTGCTGAAGCGGCGCGCTTCGCCGTAGGAAACAAACGCCGCGATATCCGCCCCGGCGCCCGGAATGATGCCGATGGCCGTCCCCAGGCCGCTGGAACGCAGAATTGTGCCCCAGACCTTGCGCCAGCTCTCGCGGGTCGGAAGAATGCGCCCGATCACCGTTTTCACTTCGCTGGCCTTGCTGCTTTCGGACAGCATCTTGAATGCTTCGGCAGCCGCGAACAGGCCGATCATGATGGGAATGAACGGGACCGAATACAGTTCGGACATGCCCCCGGTGAAACGCGGCAGGCCCACCAGGGGGTCCATGCCGACGGTCGCCAGCAACAACCCGGCAAACCCGGCCAACAGCCCCTTGAGCACCGAGCCCCCGGACACGCTGGAAATAATGCTCAGGCCGAACACCGCCAGCGCGAATGACTCGGCCGCGCTGAAGCGCAGCGCAAAATTGGCCAGCAAGGGAGCCAGGAAGATCAGCACCAGTACGCTGATGATGCCCCCCGTCACGGAAGAAAATACCGCCACCCCCAGGGCCTGCCCAGCCTCGCCGCGACGTGTCATGGCATAGCCGTCCAGCGCGGTGGCGGCGGCAGCGGGCGTGCCCGGAATGCGCAGCAGGATCGCCGTGATCGAACCGCCGTAGACGCCGCCGAAGAAAATCCCCGACAGCAACAGCAGGCCGTGCAATGGCTCCATGCCGTAGGTGAACGGCAGCATGATGGCCACACCCATGGTGACCGACAGGCCGGGCAAGGCGCCGACCAGAATGCCCAGCGCCACGCCAGCAATCGCCAGGAGCATGGCATCCCACTGGACAGCAAGGCTTTGCGCGCCTTGCAAAAGCGACATCAGATTATCCATTCTTCCCTACTCCGTCAGTCGTCGCCCAGGAACCACTCGCCAGCGGGCAGAGGCACCTGCAGCAGTTCGACGAATACGCCATACACCACCAGACCGACCAGCACGGCCAGCGCGATGGTGGAAAAGCGCCACATGGCGCCCGGCCCCTTGAGCAGGGAGATCATCAACCACAGATACAGTACGGTGGACAGCGCGAATCCTGCATAGACAATGGCAGCGATATACAGGGCAGCGCCGATCAGACCCAGCACCAGCCGGCCGAAATGCACCGGCGCGTGTTCCGGGTCTGCACTCTCGGCCGCCTCCTGCAAGGCCTCCTGCACCACGGCGGCAGGATTGGCCACCGGCACCGGGGCGGTGCGACCGCGCACGCTCTGAATGAACAACAGCAGCCCCAGCAGCGCCAGCACCAGGCCATAGGCCATGGGAAACACACTCGGGCCAATATCGGTATCGGTCAGACTGGGAGGAAAACCTCGCGCCACCACGACAGCCGCCAGGCCGCCTCCCATGGACAGCAGGCCCACCAGTGCGCTGGCTTTATCTTTTATAAACACGATGATTATCCTGACAGGGACTCAATAGTTTCTGCCTGCAGATACCTGCAGGCCGGGGCCTCTGCCCGCCCCGCCATCAGGGCGGCATGACGGCAAAAAGCGCCCGGCACATGCAACGGGCGCTTCCCCAGCCGGTTCACGCTCAGCGGCGCAGGCCCAGCTCGTCGATCAAGGCCTTGAACGTGGCCTCTTCCTGGACCAGGCTGGCCTGGAAGGCATCGGCGTCGTCAAACACGCGCCCCAGGTCCAGGCGCTCCAGCACCTCGATGAACGCCGGTTCTTCCGCAGCCTGGCGGGCCGCAACGCGCAGCTTTTCCACCACGGCAGGCGGCAGGCCCTTCGGCCCCACCAGCGCACGCCAGGTACCGATGGAGAGGTCGATGCCCTTTTCCTTCAGGGTAGGCACTTCCTCGAAACCACGGGCACGTTCATCGGCCATCACGCCCAGGGTACGCAGCGTGCCGGAAGACACGTGGGTAGCCACTTCGGCCGGGCTCACGGTCACGGCTTCGATATGATCACCCAGCAGAGCCGTCACGGCCGGCGCGGCACCATCATACGGCACGTGGTTGAACTTGCTGCCCAGCTTTTGCTCGTAGGCGATGGCTGCCAGGTGCCAGATCGAGCCGGTACCAGCATTGCCGACGCGCACTTTGCCCGGGTTCTGCTTCACGTATTCGTTGAATTCTTCCAGCGTCTGCCAGGGGGCATCGGCACGCACCGTCACCGCCGCCGGATCGGCATTGATACGGGCGATGGGCGTGAAATCGCTGGTCTTGAAGGGCGCCAGGCCCAGGCTGGGTAGAATGGCCATTTCCACCACGACCATGCCGAGCTTGTAGCCGTTGGGACGGGCCTTGGCGACATCCGCCGTACCGATGGCCGTACCACCGCCCGGCTTGTTCACCACACCCATGGGCTGGCCCAGATGCGGTTTAATGGCTTCGGCGAACGCGCGTGCCACGGCATCAGTACCGCCGCCTGCGGCCGTGGGCACGACCAGTTCGATGGAACGGGTAGGATACTCCGCCGCCTGGGCTGCACCTGCAAACATCGCTGCCGCGACCATCGCGCCAGCAAATCGGATAATGCCTTGCTTCATGTTTCCTCCAGTCGAGAGCACTCTGGTTTCCGGTCTATGCGCCGGGTGTCCCGCAGCCATTAGAGATATAAAATTATCATCATACAATTAACTTGGGGCTAAGGCCCGGCAGACTTCTCCGAATTTACCCGCCCCCCCTACCAACCTGAACTGCGTCGGTCGGTCCTATTGACGCGGCGCGGGCCCGTCGGGCAAGCGCTTGCGTGCATCCACCAATATGCCGAGCATGGCGGCATGGGCAGCCACTTCATCCTGCCGGGCAATGGCCGCACATACCCGTCCATGTTCCGGCAAGGACAAATTAAAACTGGAAGCGTGCTCGGCATTCAGCACCAGCACGCCTTCCAGCACCATTTCAATCAAGGACACCAGGGTGTTGAGCATGGGATTGCCGCCAGCCGCCAGCACCTCGCGGTGAAAAGCCAGGTCGGCCTCCACCCAGGCGTGCTGGTCCCTGGCGCTTTCCATCAAGGCATAGGCATGCTCGATACGCTGCAATTGCGCCGGGGTGCGCTTGCGCGCCGCCAGCGCCGCCACGCCCGGTTCCAGCACTTCGCGGACTTCCGCCAATTGCCGCAGGAACTCCAGGCTGAGGCCGGCCGCAGCCCGCCAGGCAAGGATGTCCGGATCCAGCAGGTTCCAGGTGTCCTGCGGCCGCACGCGCATGCCCAGCCTGGGCTTGACGTCCAGCAGGCCCTTGGCCACCAGAACCTTGGTCGCCTCACGCAAGGCCGTCCGGCTGACACTCAGCTCCAGGGACAGCTCTTCCTCGCTGGGCAGGGCCGTGCCAGGCGCATAGCGGCCTGCCGCAATGCGCCTTCCCAACTCATGCACCACCTGCCCATGCAGGCTACGACCCGAATATGTTGCCAAGCCCTACCACTCCGCTACGCTACCGTCCCGATGACGCCATACAGGGTTACGCCAGCGATGGCCAACCTTGGCGCGCTCAGCGACATAATCCTCGTTCACTTCAATTCCCAGGCCAGGCCCCTGCGGGATCCGTACGTAGCCACCCTCGTAGGCAAAAGCTTCCGGGTTGCTGACATAGTCCAGCAAATCATTGCTGGCGTTGTAATGGATGCCCAGGCTCTGTTCCTGGATGAACGCATTGTATGACACCGCATCTATCTGCAAGCAGGCCGCCAGCGCAATCGGCCCCAGCGGGCAATGCAGCGCCAGCCCGACGTCATAGGCTTCCGCCATGGCAGCGATCTTGCGGCACTCCGTGATGCCACCGGCGTGCGAGGCATCCGGCTGGACGATATCCACATAGCCCTGGCTCAGAATGTGCTTGAAATCCCAACGCGAATACAGGCGTTCGCCCAGGGCGATCGGCGCGCTGGCATGCGGCGCCAGTTCCTTCAGGGCTTCATAGTGCTCCGACAGCACGGGCTCTTCGATGAACATCAGATTGTAGGGCGCCAGCTCGCGCATCAGCACCTTCGCCATGGGCTTGTGCACGCGGCCATGGAAGTCCACGCCGATACCCACATTGGGGCCGACGGCTTCGCGCACGGCAGCCACGTTGGCCAGCGCGGCCGTGACCTTGTCGAAGCTGTCGATGTACTGCATTTCCTCGGTGCCATTCATCTTGACGGCCTGGAAACCACGCGCCACGGCTTCCTGAGCCGCACGCGCCGTATCGGCGGGGCGGTCGCCACCGATCCACGAATACACCTTGATACTGTGACGTACCGGGCCGCCCAGCAGATCAGCCACGGGAACGCCAAGCGCCTTGCCCTTGATGTCCCAGAGCGCCTGGTCGATCCCGGCCAGCGCGCTCATGTGCAGGCCGCCGCCACGATAGAAACCGCCACGGTACAGCACGTTCCAGTGGTCCTCGATCGTGCGCGGATCGCGACCTATCAGGTAGTCGGCCATTTCCTCGACCACGGCCGCGACGCTGGCCGCCTTGCCTTCCAGCACGGGCTCGCCCCAGCCCACGATGCCTGTGTCGGTTTCAATCTTCAGGAACAGCCAGCGCGGCGGTACCAGATAGGTGGTCAAACGGGTAATTTTCATCGTGCATCCTGCCGTCAGGCGCCCTACCGGGCAGGCCTAAAAAGGAGTAGACCGCTTGCGCAAGCAGGCCGCGGCCATCAAAAGAAGGGATAAGGCTTGTTGCGTACGCCTCAGACGTCCTGGCGCAAGGCGCGCCAGGACGACATGAACGCGGCCGCGTTGCGGCCCACCGTCGCCGCGTCGTCACCCGCCCGGTACAGCGCCGACCCCAGCCCGAAGCCGGAGGCACCGGCTTCCAGATAAGCCTGCATGCTTTGCGGCTTGATGCCTCCCACCGGCAGCAGCGGCACCGATTTCGGCACCACGGCGCGCCAGGCCTTGATCACCACCGGCGGCATGGCTTCGGCTGGGAAGGCCTTCAGGCCATCCGCCCCCGCATCCAGCGCGGCAAAGGCTTCCGTGGGCGTCGCCACGCCCGGCGTCACGACCATGCCGGCCGCATGGGCAGCGCGTACCACGGCCAGATCCGCATGCGGCATCACCACCAGGCGGCCGCCGGCATCGTGGACTTCCTGCACGGCAGCCGGGCTCATGACCGTTCCCGCGCCGATGATCGCGTCCTGCGGCAACGCCGCCAGCAGGCGCCGGATGCTCTCGAGCGGTTCCGGCGAATTCAGCGGCACTTCAATCAGGCGAAAACCCGCCGCATACAGCGCCTCGCCAATGGCGACCACTTCATCGGGACGCACGCCACGCAGAATGGCGACCATGCCGGTTGCAGACAAGGTTTGCTTGAAATGAGCGGACAATTCGTGATTCATGGCTATTTCTGATTCCTGTTGATACGACGCGCCGGCAACTGGCTGCCGGAACGACGCCTGAGACCCTGGCTGGCGCCCATACCTGAGGCCAACCGCTTAACGCTTTTATCCGCGCCTGGGGCAGGTTCACACCCTGCGCGGCGGCAACTCAACCTGCATGCTGTTCCTGGGCGCTGATCAGCGCCCATAGCCCGCGCACCGTTGCATCCTCATCCACCGAAATGGCATCCAGATCATTGACCAGCATGGCCTGGCGGTAGCGCTGGCACAGATGCGCCCGGCCGACCACGGCCACCCGCGCCGTGCGCCACTCAGGGGCAAGGCCGGCGAGCAGGCCGCGGATCTCATGCCCGATCAACAGGCCCGAGAGATAGTCGATCTGTTCCGCGCCCGACAGCGCGTGGGTCAGCCCCAGGGTGCGGCTGCTGAAAATCGTGGACAACAGGCCGCGATCGCCGTGGAGCGAGGCCGCATTGCGGATGCCGCGGTCAAACGCCTGCCGGGCGTCGGGATCGCTGGCATCCAGCCCTTGCTCGGCCATCGAGCGGCCCAACACACTGTGACGCGACAGCAAGGCAAATACCTCGCCCGTCATGAAGGTGTCGAAGTGCACAATGACGCCGTCTTCCACCTGCACCCATTTGCTATGCGTACCCGGCAGGCCGATCAACCAGCGCCCGCCGGTTCCCAGCCCGGCATGTTCCAGGTGCGACAGCACACCGGCAATCTGCGTTTCCTCGCCGCGCATCACATTGGGCAACTCGCCATGTTCGATCAGGCCGGGCGCGATATGCACCTGCACGCCATTGCCCGCATCGACGCTGACCATGCTGCCCGCCAGGCCATCGGTGGTAGCGGGCAAGGGGATATAGGCGGCCTCACGCCAGCCCTGGGCGCTGCCGACCATGCCACAGGCCGCGACATGTCGCGAAGTATTGGGCTGCGCCAGCCAATCCCCCGCAATCTGCCAGAAGGCCTGGGCAAAGCGTGCCGAGCGGCTGGCGGCGTCGTCACCGCTGCCGGGCAGGCCCATGATGCCCCAATCGTTGCCCCTGACATCCAGGATGGCTCCCGACGCCGACAGCAAATAGGCACGCAACGAACTGGTGCCCCAATCCAGGGCCACAAACTGGGTGACGCCATCGCTGACAGCGCGGCAAAAAGAGGAGGTCTGGCTCTTCACGGGGTACGCATCCTTGTAATCGAATTATCATAATACAAATCAGCGAAAAGCTGCATCAGGGAAAGACAGGATGCCTTCCGTCAGCAGGCACACCGGCCCGGCGCAGGGTCATCCTGGCCTGCCAGGCTCTGTCGCGCATGCAGGCCGGGGGTGACACTTTCTTCTTATTCTTTCTTTTGCAGCAGGGCCTTCAGCATGTCCAGGCGCGCACGCGGCGACATGGCGGCGTCTTCATCCTGCAGTCCCATCCCTGGCGCTTCCAGCCCCATCTCTTCAATGAAACGGGAGGGTTCGCGCACCAGATCCTCCCGCGCGCGGCGCCGCTTGCGGCACCAGCTGATCGACAGCGTGCGCTGGGCCCGGGTGATGCCTACATACATCAGGCGGCGCTCTTCTTCGATGCGCGCCGCCAGCGATTCCGCCGCCTGGGACGGATCGCCGTCCTCGTCGTCGCGCCCCCAGTGCGGCAGCAAACCTTCTTCCACGCCAGCCATATACACGTGGGGATATTCCAGGCCCTTGGAGGCATGCAGCGTCGAAAGCTTCACGGCATCCGGTTCTTCCTCATCCTCCTGGCGATCCAGCATCGTGATCAGCGCCACGCGCTGCACCAGCTCCTGCAGGCTCAGGCCATCCTCGTCCGCCTTGCGCTTGAGCCAATCAACCAATTCCAGGACGTTCATCCAGCGAGTCTGGGCAGGACGCTCATCCCAGGTATCGAACAGATAGCGCTCGTACTGGATGGCACCCAACAATTCATCGAGCAACTCGGATGCAGGCGCCGCCGGCGTGCCGCTGACCTCATCACGCGCCGAACGGCGGCGCAGGCGGTCCAGGAACTCCCCGAACACCTTGAGCGGCTCGTACTGGCGCGCCGCCAGCTTGGCCGCCACGCCGCTCTCCGACACGGCCCGCGCCAGCGCGATCCCTCGGGCTGCCGCATGCTCACCCAACACTTGCAGCGTGGCCTGCCCGATGCCGCGCTTGGGCGTCGTGGCGGCCCGGATGAAGGCCGGGTCGTCTTCCTCATTGGCCAGAATGCGCAGATAGGCCAGGATATCCCGCACTTCCGCCTTGTCGAAGAAACTCTGTCCGCCGGAAATCGTATAGGGAATGCGCAGGGTACGCAGCGCCTGTTCGAGAATGCGCGACTGGTGATTGCTGCGATAGAGGATGGCGAAATCACGCCATGAGGCCTGGCGCTCGAAACGCGCCGCCGAAATCTTCATGGCAATGGATTCCGCTTCGACCGACTCGTCGCCATAGGCCGTAACGGTAATCGGCTCGCCATCACCCAGTTCCGACCACAGCTTTTTCTCGAACAGCTTGGGGTTGCGTTCGATCACCTGATTGGCCGCATGCAGGATGCGCCGCACGGAGCGGTAGTTCTGCTCCAGCTTGATGACCTTCATGCCCGGATAATCCGTGGTGAGCCGCGCCAGGTTTTCCAGGGTTGCGCCGCGCCAGGCATAGATCGCCTGATCGTCGTCGCCCACGGCGGTAAAGCGCGCCCGGTCGCCCGTGAGCCAGCGCACCAGCCGGTACTGGCACTCGTTGGTGTCCTGGTATTCATCCACCAGCAGGTAGCGCACCCGCGCCTGCCAGCGCCGCCGCACTTCTTCGTTGCGTTCGAACAGCAACGCAGGCACGCGGATCAGGTCATCGAAATCAACCGACTGATAAGCGCGCAGGGTCGCGTCGTAGCTGCGGTAGATATGCGCCGCCTCGACATCGTCCGGCGTCTTCGCCGCGGCGGCGGCGCCATCCGGGTCCAGCAACGCATTTTTCCACAATGAAATCGTCGACTGCACGGCACGCAGCCGGCCTTTGTCGGTAGTATCCAGCAGTTCCTGGATAATCGCCAGGGCATCATCGGCGTCCAGGATGGAAAACTGCGGCTTGAGGCCCGCATGGCGGGCTTCTTCGCGCAGAATCTTCATGCCCAGCGAATGGAAAGTGCTGACCGTCAGGCCACGTGCCAGGCGTTTTTCCACCAGGCCGGCCACACGCTCGGCCATTTCCCGCGCAGCCTTGTTAGTGAAGGTCAGCGCCACGACATGTCGGGCGGAATATTCACAGTCCCGCAGTAGATAGGCGATCTTCTGGGTAATGACACGGGTCTTGCCCGACCCCGCGCCAGCAATCACCAGACAGGGTCCACCCAGGTACAGCACGGCCTCGCGCTGAGCCGGGTTCAGCCCGGCCACGGCCTCGTTCGACATCTTGGCATCCATCACGAAAAAAAGCGCCGCTATCGGCTCTCGGCGCCGGCTAGCAGAATAGCACTCCGCCAGCGCGCCAATATGGACATTACCGGAAAATCGTTGTCGCTGGCCGTGGCGCTGCCTAGGATGTCTGCACGCATCGCCGGACCGGCAGACCGGCCCGACTCTCCCGAGGAGCCATCCATGTCTTTCACTCAACGAAGCATCCAGGGTACCAGCGACCGGGTCGATGTCTTGATCATCGGCGGCGGTCCGGCCGGCGCCTGGGCCGCCATAGGCGCAGCGGCCCGAGGCGCGCGCGTGCAACTGCGCGACAAAGGTTTCTGTGGCACATCGGGCGCGGCTGCACCCTCCGGCAACAGCGTCTGGTATGTCGACGACGCCCCCGGCAAGCGCGCCGCCGCCAAGGCCAGCCGCTACGACCTGGGCGGCCAGCTGGCCGAACATGCCTGGATGGACCGGGTACTGGCCCAGACTTGGGACAACATCCAGCAATTGCGCGACTGGGGCTACCCCTTCCCGCTGGACACCAACGGACTGGTACGCGGCGAATCCCTGCAGGGGCCCGAATACATGCGCCTGATGCGCAAGGCAGTCAAGGCCGCCGGCGTCCAGATCCGTGACCACAGCCCGGCCCTGGAACTGCTGACCAATGCGCGCGGTGAGGTCTGTGGCGCAGCCGGCATCGAGCGCCAGAAATCCGCCAGCTGGGCAGTGGAAGCCGGTGCCGTGATCCTGGCGACGGGCGGCTGCGCCTTTCTCAGCAAGGCGCTGGGCTGCAATGTCCTGACCGGCGACGGCTATCTGCTGGGCGCGGAAGTCGGCGCCGAGTTTTCCGGCATGGAATTTTCCAATGCCTACGGGCTGGGCCCTGCCTTTGCCTCGGTCACGAAATCCCTGTTCTATCGCTGGGCGACTTTCTACGACGCCCATGGCCAGGCCATCGAAGGCGCCGGCTCGGCCAAGGGACGCGGCATCATCGCGCAGCGGCTCCAGCACGGGCCGGTCTATGCCTGCCTGGACCAGGCTGACGCGCAGATCGCCAACTGGATGCGCCACGCCCAGCCCAACTTTTTCGTGCCCTTCGACCGCCTGGGCATAGACCCCTTCACGCAACGCTTTCCCGTCACGCTGCGCCTGGAAGGCACGGTACGCGGCACCGGCGGCCTGAATATCACCACCGAAGACTGCGCTACGAATATACCCGGCCTCTATGCCGCAGGCGATGCCGCCACCCGGGAACTCATCTGCGGCGGCTTCACCGGCGGCGGCAGCCACAATGCGGCCTGGGCCATGTCTTCCGGCCTGTGGGCTGGCGCCGGCGCTGCCGATCGCGCCCTGCAGGAACGCGGCCAGGCGCGTCGCCAGCTGTATGGCGCAGGCACGGTCGCCCTGCAAGCTGGCGACAGCCATATTTTCGATGCGCAGCAGGCCACCCGCCTGGTCCAGGAAGAGGTCTTCCCCTTCGAGAAAAACTGGTTCCGCCGTGCAGACCGGCTTGCGGCCTCGCTGGAACGGCTGGACACGCTCTGGACGCACCTGCGCAGCAGCCAGGCCATCCATTCGCCCGATTCTCTGCTGCGCGCCCGCGAAGCTGCCGCCATGACGCTCACCGCCAGACTGATGTACCGCAGCGCGCTGGCGCGCACGGAAAGCCGGGGCATGGCCAGGCGCGCGGACTACACCTCGCCAGACCCGGCGCAACGCCACCGCCTGATCAGCCATGGCCTTGATGGCATCAGCCTGCGCCCGCAGGCCGTCCGGGACACGGCCGCCGCTGCCATTGCTCCTGCAGAATTGGCCAGCCTGGCTGGCAGCACGCTGGCAAGGATCGCAGCATGATAGAAGTCATCAGCACGGCCAGATGCACCGGCTGCAACATCTGCGTCACGGCCTGCCCCACCAATGTCTTCGACATCGTGCGCGGGCAGCCCCCGCGCATTGCGCGCCAGGACGATTGCCAGACCTGTTTCATGTGCGAACTCTATTGCCCGGTGGACGCGCTGTATGTCGCCCCCGATGCGGAACATAAACACCCGCTGGACGCCAACGCCGCCGAGGTGGAGCGATCGCTGGGCAGCTACCGCCAGGCCATAGGCTGGAGCCGCAAGGCCGCCACTGCGGCGCCTGCCGACCCGACCTTCGAATTGCTGCTGCGCGCGCACTGAGGACGCTGGCGGGCCGCCTCAGATATCCAGCGGGTCCACTTCCAGCTGCCAGCGCAGCCGGCCCAGCCCCTGCAACCTGGGCACCCACTGGCGCAGGAAAAACTGCAGGGAGGGCCGGTGGGCGCTTTCCAGCAAAAGCTGGGCGCGCTCCATGTGCGCGACTTTCACGACGCGCAGCGGCACCGGGTCGTACAGCATCACGCTGCCGGGCGCCATGCCGCATTCGGCGATGACCGTGTCGGCCAGCTCACGCGCCTGAGTCAGGAAATCCAGCGCCTGGGCCAGCTCCCTGGCTTCGGTCGCCAGCAAGGCCTGGTGCAGGTATGGCGGCAAACCGGCAGCTTCCCGTTCTTCCAGCGCATAACGGGCGAAACCCTCGTAATCATGGCGCAGCACCGCCTGGTAGATTTCCTGGTCGGGATAGCCGGTCTGGATCAGTACTTCCCCCGGCCGTTCGTGCCGCCCGGCGCGCCCCGACACTTGCATCAGTTGCGCGAACAGGCGCTCGGGCGCGCGAAAATCCTGTGAGTACAGCATGGCGTCGGCATTGAGCACGCCCACCAGCGTCAGACGCGGAAAATCATGGCCCTTGGCCACCATTTGCGTGCCCACGAGAATATCCACTTCGCCTGCGCGCACGCTGTCGAACATGCGTTCCGCGCTGCCTTTCAGGCGCGTGCTGTCCGCGTCGATGCGCAGGATGCGAGCTTCCGGGAAGCGCTCCGCCAGGGCTTCCTCGACACGCTGGGTGCCGCGCCCCATGGGGCGCAGATCCTGGTCACCACATTCCGGGCAGGCGCGCGGAACCGGCGCCTGAAAACCACAATGGTGACACTGCAGGTAATGGCCGCCACGTGCGCGCCGGTGCAGCACGGTGTGCACGGAACAGCGCGGGCACTGGCTGACCCAGCCACAGGCGTCGCAATGCAAAACCGGCGCATACCCCCGCCGGTTCAGGAACACCAGGGATTGCTCGCTGCGCGCCAGCCGTTCTTCTATGGCGCTCAGCAGGTGCGGCGACAGCCCTTCCTCCATCACCAGCCGGCGCGTATCCACCAGGCGGATGGCAGGCAAGGCACTGGCCCGGGCGCGCGCCGGCAGGCTCAGGCGCTGGTAGGAACCGCGCTGCGCATGCAACCAGGTTTCCAGCGCCGGAGTGGCAGACCCGAGCACGACCGGAATATCCAGCGCATGCGCCCGCCACACCGCCAGGTCCCTGGCGGAATAGCGCAGGCCGTCCTGCTGCTTGTAGGAGGTGTCATGTTCCTCGTCGACCACGATCAGGCCCAGTTGCTGCATGGGCGCGAAAATCGCCATGCGCGTGCCCAGCATCACCCTGGCCGTGCCATTGACGGCCTTGACCCAGGCATCCAGGCGCTCGCCGTCAGCCAGGCCGCTGTGCATCACCGCGACGGCATCCGCGCCTACCAGCGGGGCCAGGCGGGCGCGCAGCGCATGTTCGAATTGCGGCGTCAGGTTGATTTCCGGCACCAGCATCAGCACTTGGCGGCCAGCACGCAGCACCTCGGCCGCAGCATGCAGATAGACCTCTGTCTTGCCGCTGCCCGTCACCCCATGCAACAGGAATGCCTTGAAGGCCTGCTGCGCCGTCATGGTTTCCACGGCATGCCGCTGGGCATCATTGAGCACCGGCGCTTGCGCGCCAGGCAAGGCCTGATCTGACGTGCCCGGTTCAGCCGCTGATTCAACCACTGATTCAGCCACCGCTGCCGCAACGACTGCCGCCGCCACTTCAGGGGCTTTTTTTGACGCTCGCTTGCGGCGGCGCGCCAGGCGCGCCACCGGCCCTCCTGCCGCCCGGCTGCCCTGATATGCCGCCGGACGCCGCAAGGGGCCGGGCAATGCGGGCAAGGCAACTTCCCCCAGGGGCCGCTGGTAATAGTCGGCGGCAAAACGCGCCAGCGCAAACCATTCTTCGGTCAAGGGCGGCAAATCATCCAGAACCTGCTCGATCGCCCGCACCTGCGCCGGCTCATAGGCAGGTTCGGCGGGGTTATCCACCACCAGGCCAACCAGCTGCCGCTTGCCAAATGGCACGATGACCCGCAACCCCGGTGCCAGCGGCTGATCGTGCCGGTAATCGAAAGGCCCGGGCAAGGGAACATCCAGCACGATACGCACCCAGCAAGGGCGCTCGACTGCTGTTGCCACACTGCCATCAGGACTATCGCCCATGCTCACTCAACTTAAAGCCATTTCTGGATAAATACGTTAACCCCCCAGGCATGCTTGGATTTTCATCGCCGCCAAACCTGTGGATAACTTTGGGGAAAAGCTCGGGACATATTCATGAGAACAATTCACAAATAAGACACCGAAACATCAAGCAAACTTCTCAATGACAAAATAATCTTATAAATCAAATAGATAAATAAATTACAAAATCAATTCCGGCGCTTATAGCATGTCTGGGCGCATGAGGACAAGCTGTGCACAAGTCCAGTACCTCTTGCTGCAGCGACGGCTGGCGCGGCCTGTCCGGCGCTATTGGTGCGCCATCGTCCCGCTGGCGCACCGCCCCTGCCCGCAACATCCAGCGGATGGGCGGGCCCCTGGCGCCAGCCGGGCGTCAGGCCTGGGTGGCATGCAGATGGCGGCTGTAGGTATGCACCTCATCAACCAGTGCGCTCACTGCCTCCACCGGCGTATGGCGCGAAATGCCATGACCCAGGTTGAACACATGGCCGCCGGTGGCTACCGGGCCATAGGCATCCAGCACCCGGCGGGCTTCGGCACGGATGGCCTGCTCTCCGCCAAACAAGGCCATGGGATCCATGCAGCCCTGCAGGGCAACACTATCCTGGACGCGCCGGCGCGCCTGCGCCAGGTTCACCGTCCAGTCCACGCCGACTGCATCGCAACCCGACGCAGCAATGGCTTCCAGCCACAGGCCGCCCCCCTTGGTAAACACAATCACCGGCACCTGCCCATCGGGCTGGTCGCGGTTGAGCGCCTTCAGGACCCGCTGGATGTACGCCAGGGAAAACTCCTGGTACAGGCCATCGGCCAGCACGCCGCCCCAGCTGTCGAAAATCATCACGGCCTGCGCCCCCGCCTCGATCTGCGCATTCAGATACGCGGCCGTGGCCTCGGCATTGACCTGCAGGATGGCATGCAGCAAATCCGGGCGCTGGTAGAGCATGGTCTTGATGCGCTGGTAATCATCGCTGCCACCGCCTTCCACCATATAACAGGCAATCGTCCAGGGGCTGCCGGCAAAGCCGATCAGCGGCGCCTTGCCACCCAATTCATGACGGATCAGGGTCACCGCATCGAACACATAGCGCAGTTTGTCCATGTCAGGCACCGCCAGGCGCCTGACATCGGCCTCGTCACGCACGGGAAAATCGAAACGCGGGCCTTCGCCATCGGTAAAGCGCAGACCCAGCCCCATGGCGTGAGGCACGGTCAGGATGTCGGAAAACAGGATGGCGGCGTCGAAGTCATAGCGCTCCAGCGGCTGCAGCGTCACTTCGGCGGCCAGCGCCGGGTTCTGCGCCAGTGCCAGGAAAGAACCGGCGCGCGCGCGCGTCTCGCGGTATTCAGGCAGATAACGCCCCGCCTGCCGCATCAACCATATCGGCGTGTACGGCACCGGCTGACGCCGCAGCGCCCGCAGAAAGACATCATTGCGCAAGGCGGGGAAAGTCGTTGTCTGTGTCACGTCGGATTCCATCCAATCAAGAGGGCAGGCGCAAGGCGAAGCACCCGGCATTGTACTCAACCCGGTGGCCCTGCCCTGCCATCACGAAACAGCCTCGCCGGGCGCCGGGCGGTAGCGCCGGGCATCGAAGCCATGCTTGCGCATCAAGGACCAGAACGCCCGGCGGTGCTTGTTGACCGCACGCGCCGCCGCCGCGACGTTGCCGCCGGCATCCCGCAGGGCCACATTCAGATATTCCTGCTCGAATTGGCCCAGCACCTGGCGCTTGGCCTCCTGGAACGGTACCTCCGCATGGCTGATCCCGCACAAGGCCAGTAAAGGCATGCCGGCAGCCGGCAGCCCTGTCCGGACTTCAGCGGGCAGCCCTGCCGGCGCACCCGCCACCCCGCCACTGCGTTCATCCCTGTTCCTGGCCGCCGCCGGAAACCGCGCCGCACGCGCCAGCACCTCATCCGCATTGGCATCGCCGAGGACGAAATCATCCATGCCCAGCAGCAGCAAGTCCCGGATGGCAGGTGCAGTCAGCCCGTCCAGCAAGCCCAGCAAGGGCACGCTGGCGCCCGCATGGCGGCGCCAGGCCAGCATCAGACGGGCCCGCCGCAAGGACGCTCGCTGCACCGGCAATATGCAAAAATCAAAACGCCGCAAAACCGGGTCCAGCCGCCCCAGCGCCTGTGCGGCCAGGCTATCTCCGCCCGCGTCACCCGGTTGGGCCATCATGGCTTCCGCGGCAACCGTTGCCCCGAAAACCTGCAGCAAGTCAATGTCGCGCACCAGCAGACGTGCGGCAGTGTCACCCAGCGTATCGCGCCATGCACCTGCCCAGGCTGCATCTCCTGGCAGCATCAGCAAGCCGCCCTCCCTGACCCTATGTGCCATTGCTGTTCTCCGTTAGACCATTCATGACGAAGGCATAGCCTAGGGGCGGGCCAGCGCCTGGACAATGCGCAGTTGCCGACAGCCCACACTGCATTTGCCTGACCCGCAAGCATGGACGATAATGCAAATTATTCTTGACGGCATTGATAGCTGCCCGCCGGCACCGCACCCCTCATGCCGCCCCGGAAGATCGACGTTCCCTGCCCCTATGTGCGTGGCCTGCGCCGCCGGCGCCATCCACCCACATCCCTTTGGCCCCCGCCTCCACTCGCCACCATGTCTACTGGAAGCTCTGCCCAGCACGATGCACTTGCCGCCATGTACCAATCGCATCATGGCTGGCTGAGAACCTGGCTGCAACGCCGGCTGGGCAATACTGCCGATGCCGCAGATCTGGCCCAGGACGCTTTTCTGCGGCTGCTGGCTGCCGATGGCGACGCCATTCAGGCAGCCACCGTACGCGAGCCATCAACAGCACCGGCACCCGGCCCTGCCCTTGCATACCGCGAATATTCACGTCCAGGCCGCCTGAGTTGCGGTTTTCCGCCACCAGGACACCAGGCGTACCTTGAAAGATATCGCCTACCGAAGAGCCTCGGAAACGCTCGATCTGATCACGGCTGATGTACTGGGCCGAACCGGCAGTTTGAAAAGGCCTGTCCGCCTCGCTGAGCTGTCCTGTGACCTCGACAGCATCCAGTTCAGCCACACGTCCGGGATTGGCCGGCAACGCCCGCAGCACATAGATACCCTGGGCATTGCGCTGGACTTCCAGGTCATGGCTGCGCAACAAGGCAGCAAAGCCATGTTCGACCTCGAAGGTGCCGCGCAAGCCAGGGCTGTTCAAGCCTGCCAGAAAGCGTGAATCCGCCGATAGCAACACACCCGCCTGGTTGGCATAGGTTTCCAGGACACCGCTCAGCCAGCCAGGAGGAATATCAACCGTGACACGATCCGGTGCTGCCTCGGCGCGGATGATGCCCTGGGCATGAGCGCCTGCTGGCTCCAGCACCATCCCGCCAAGCGTGGCCGCAACGGCCAATACCAAGCAATTCAGGTGGCCCTGACTGCTGCAAGACGCAAAACTTGATCGCATGGGAAACATCCGGTGACCACGCCCGACATTCGGGGCGTACACCTTCTATGTCAATCAAGAATGGAAAATCGGAACCGTATGCAGAAATTTTTCTACGGTACCCGATGCATTTGTCATCTGGCCATCTCATGCCTGTCAGATTGCTCGCCAACGGCCTATCACCAAACCGTGGCAAGCGCATACCCGGTTGGTGCACACTTGGCCACGAACAGCATCCAGAAACAGGGCACAAGCAGCAAGTCATGAAAAACGGCCCCGAAGGGCCGTCGTTCATTGCCAGGGAGGGGATGCCTCAGAACGAGGAACGCACACCCAGGTCACGCAAGCGGCGGGCCGCACTGGCCTGGGCTGCCAGCATTGCCAGCTCAGCCTCGACCACGGCGATTTCTTCCTTGCCCTTGGCGTTGCGCAGGGACTCTTCCGCCTTCTTACGGGCTTCGAGCGCCTTCGCTTCGTCCAGCTCGGCACCACGGATTGCGGTATCCGACAGCAAGGTTACCGCGCCCGGCTGCACTTCAAGAATGCCGCCGGCGACGAAGATGTAGTCTTCGCCCTTGCCATCAGCATGCACGATTTTCACCGTACCGGGACGGATGCGCGAAATCAGCGGGGTGTGACCGGGCAAAATGCCCAGCTCGCCCGATTCTCCAGGCACAGCCACGAACGAGGCTTCGCCGGAAAAAATGGACGCTTCCGCACTGACGACATCGACACGAATGGTAGCCATGAATAGCCTCCGGTATTACCCCCGGCGCACCGCGCCGGGGAATGAAGGCCTGCCTCACAAGGCGGCAGGCCCGTTCCAGCCTTACTGCAGCTTCTTGGCCTTTTCGAAGGCCTCGTCGATGGAACCAACCATGTAGAAGGCCTGTTCCGGCAGTGCGTCGCACTCGCCTTCGACGATCATCTTGAAGCCACGGATGGTTTCCGACAGCGGCACATACTTGCCGGGCGAGCCGGTGAACACTTCTGCCACGTGGAAGGGCTGCGACAGGAAGCGCTGGATCTTACGCGCGCGGGCCACGGCCTGCTTGTCTTCCGGCGACAGTTCGTCCATGCCCAGAATGGCGATGATGTCGCGCAGTTCCTTGTAGCGTTGCAGGGTTTGCTGCACGCCACGGGCCACCTTGTAGTGCTCTTCGCCCACGATTTGCGGGTCAAGCTGGCGGCTGGTGGAATCCAGCGGGTCCACGGCGGGGTAGATACCCAGCGAGGCGATGTCACGCGACAGCACGACGGTGGAGTCCAAGTGCTGGAAGGTCGTGGCAGGGGACGGGTCGGTCAAGTCATCGGCAGGCACGTAAACGGCCTGGATGGACGTGATGGAACCGGTCTTGGTGGAGGTGATTCGCTCTTGCAGCACGCCCATTTCTTCTGCCAGCGTCGGCTGGTAGCCCACGGCGGAAGGCATACGGCCCAGCAGTGCGGACACTTCGGTACCGGCCAGGGTGTAGCGGTAGATGTTGTCCACGAAGAACAGGATGTCGCGGCCTTCGTCACGGAACTTCTCGGCCATCGTCAGGCCGGTCAGCGCCACGCGCAGACGGTTGCCGGGAGGCTCGTTCATCTGGCCGAACACCATGGCCACCTTGTCCAGAACGTTCGACTCTTCCATTTCGTGGTAGAAGTCGTTGCCTTCACGGGTGCGCTCACCCACGCCGGCAAACACGGACAGACCGCTGTGCTGCTTGGCGATGTTGTTGATGAGTTCCATCATGTTGACGGTCTTGCCCACACCGGCGCCACCGAACAGACCCACCTTGCCGCCCTTGGCGAACGGGCAGACCAGGTCAATCACCTTGATGCCGGTTTCCAGCAGTTCCACCGACGGCGACAGTTCGTCGAAACGGGGGGCCTTCTGGTGAATGGCGCGCTTTTCTTCGCAGGCGATGGGGCCGGCTTCGTCGATCGGGCGACCCAGCACGTCCATGATGCGGCCCAGCGTGCCGTTACCCACGGGCACCGAGATCGGTGCGCCGGTGTTGGCCACGGACATGCCGCGACGCAGGCCGTCGCTGGAGCCCAGTGCGATGGTGCGGACGACGCCGTCGCCCAGCTGTTGTTGAACTTCGAACGTCAGCCCTTTTTCGGCGAACGAATCACTTTCGTCGGCCAGTGTCAGGGCGTCATAGACCTTGGGCATATGATCGCGGGGGAACTGAATATCCACCACGGCGCCGATGCACTGAACGATGGTACCGTTGCTCATGTCGATTCCTTGATAATAACTTTCTTGACGGGATACCGCGCCATCGTCAGACGGCGGCGGCGCCCCCCACGATTTCCGAAATTTCCTTGGTGATCGCGGCTTGGCGGGTCTTGTTGTAGACCAGCTGCAGATCACCGATGACCTTCTTGGCGTTGTCCGATGCGGCCTTCATGGCCACCATGCGGGCAGACTGCTCGGACGCCATGTTCTCCGCGACCGCCTGATACACCAGGCCTTCGACGTAGCGATGCAGCAGGTCGTCGATCACGCTCTTGGCATCGGGTTCGTAGATGTAATCCCAGCCGTACTGGCCCTTGGTCACGCCCGTGTCGGACTCAGCAGCCGCTTCGCCACGGGTCTGGTACGGGTCGACCAACTGGCCCGGCAGGGGCAGCAGGCGTTCGAACACCGGTTCCTGACGCATCGTGTTGACGAAGCGGTTGGTGGCGACATAGACGGCGTCGATACGGCCGGCGATGAAATCGTCGAACTGCACCTTCAACGCGCCCACGAGACGCTCCAGGTTCGGCGCATCGCCCAGCTGGACTTCCTGCGACACCAGATTGACGTCCAGACGCGTCAGCAGGCCCAGGCCCTTGTTGCCAAATGCCGTGAACTGCGTCTTCACGCCAGCAGTCTCGAACTCGCGCAGGCGGTTGAGCACCAGGCGCATGACGTTCGTGTTCAGACCGCCGCACAGACCTTTGTCGGTGGTAATGACAACCACACCCACCGCCTTCACGCTTTCGCGCTCGTGCAGATACGGATGGCTGTATTCAGGATTGGCCTGCATCAGGTGCGAGGCGATTTCCCTGACCTTATCGGCATAGGGACGGCCGGCGCGCATCCGCTCCTGCGCCTTGCGCATCTTGGACGCGGCGACCATTTCCATGGCCTTGGTGATCTTGCGCGTGTTCTGCACGCTCTTGATCTTGGTTCGGATTTCCTTGATTCCGGGCATTGCGCTTTCCTGTTGAGACAACCGCCGGCCTTAAGCGGCCGGCTGGCTCGGGGCGGGCATCCGACGGCTCAGCCGCCAGTCGCCCGCCTCTTGTCAAGATTCCTTAAAAAGCACCGTGCTTCTTGAAATCCTGGATCGCAGCAGCCAGTTCGGCCTCGCCTTCCTTGGACAGTTCCTTGGTGTTTTCGATGGCTTCGATCAGGCTGGCGTTCTTGCTCTTCAGGGTATCCTTCAAGCCCTTCTCGAACGACAGAACCTTCTCGACGGCCACGTCATCCAGGTAACCGTTGTTGACGGTGAACAGCGTCACAGCCAGTTCCCAGACCTGCAGCGGCTGGTACTGGGGCTGCTTGAGCAGTTCCACCACGCGCTTGCCGCGCTCCAGCTGGCGACGGGTTGCGTCGTCGAGGTCGGAGGCGAACTGGGCGAAGGCGGCCAATTCACGGTACTGGGCCAAGTCGGTACGAATACCGCCGGACAGCTTCTTGACGACCTTGGTCTGGGCAGCGCCACCCACGCGCGACACCGAGATACCGGCGTTGATGGCGGGACGGATACCAGCGTTGAACAGGTCGGTTTCCAGGAAGATCTGGCCGTCGGTGATCGAGATCACGTTGGTCGGCACGAAAGCGGACACGTCGCCAGCTTGCGTTTCGATGATAGGCAGTGCGGTCAGCGAACCGGTCTTGCCCTTCACTTCGCCGTTGGTGAACTTCTCGACGTACTCTTCGCTGACGCGAGCAGCACGTTCCAGCAGGCGGGAGTGCAGGTAGAACACGTCGCCGGGGTAAGCTTCACGGCCGGGAGGACGGCGCAGCAGCAGCGAGACCTGGCGATAGGCCCAGGCTTGCTTGGTCAGGTCATCATAAATGATGAGCGCGTCTTCGCCACGATCGCGGAAGTATTCGCCCATGGTGCAGCCCGAGTACGCAGCCAGGTATTGCATGGCGGCGGAATCGGAGGCAGCGGCGGCCACGATAATGGTGTATTCCAGCGCGCCGTGCTCTTCGAGCTTGCGCACCACGTTGTTGATCGTCGAAGCCTTCTGACCAATGGCGACGTACACGCAGGTAACGTTCTTGCCCTTCTGGTTGATGATGGCATCAACGGCAACAGCGGTCTTGCCGGTCTGACGGTCACCGATGATCAGCTCGCGCTGGCCACGGCCGATAGGCACCATGGAGTCAATGGCCTTGACACCGGTTTGCAGCGGCTGCGACACCGACTTGCGCCAGATCACGCCGGGCGCGACCTTCTCGATGACGTCGGTCAGCTTGGCGTCGATCGGGCCCTTGCCGTCGATAGGCACACCCAGCGCGTTGACCACACGGCCACGCAGCTCGGGGCCGACGGGGACTTCGAGAATGCGGCCGGTCGCCTTGACAGGGTCGCCTTCGGAAACGCCGATGTAGTCGCCCAGCACCACGGCGCCGACGGAGTCGCGCTCGAGGTTCAGTGCCAGACCATAGACGTTGTTGGGAAATTCGAGCATTTCGCCCTGCATCACGCCGGACAGGCCGTGGATACGGGTGATGCCGTCGGTCACGGACACAACCGTGCCCTGCGTACGGATATCAGTCGAAACGCCCAGGCCTTCGATACGGCTCTTGAGCAGTTCGCTGATCTCGGACGGATTGAGTTGCATGTTCAGACTCCTGGAATCCAGTGTGCCGGCGATCAGGCCGCCAGCGTATTGCGCATTTGGGCCAGACGTGCCAGGACGGAATCGTCCAGCACCTGATCGCCTACTGCGACGCGCACTCCGCCGATCAGCGAGGCATCGACGGTGACATTGGGTTTAAGCTTCAGGCCGAAGCGTTTCTCGAGCGCGGCCACCAGACCGGCCAGTTCCTCGCCTTCGAGCGGGAACGCGCTGGTGATATCGGCAACGGCAGCGCCTTCGCTACGGTTCTTCAGTTCAATGAACTGCCGTGCGATCTCGGGCAACAGCAACAAACGGCCGTTTTCCACGAGCAAGGTAATGAAATTGCGGGCGCTGGGCGACAGTTCGGCCTGCGTCAACTGGATAAACAGCTCAATGCTCTGTTCGTCGTTCAGACGCGGATCGGAGAAGGCTTCGCGGACATCGGGCAAGGCCACGACCTGCGCCCACTGGGACAGCAGTTCGGACCAGCTTTCAGAACCCGCCGATTCCTTGTCCTTGCTCGCAGCTTCGTACAAAGCCTCTGCATACGGGCGGGCTACAGTCGAAATTTCAGCCATGGCAGTCCCGGATTAAAGCTGAGCTTTGAGTTGGTTCAGCAGATCGGCATGCGCCTTGGCGTCGATCTCGCGCTTCAGGATCTGCTCGGCGCCCTTGACGGCCAGGGCCGCCACGTCATTGCGCAGTGCTTCACGCACACGCTGGGCTTCCTGCAATGCGTCCTGGCGAGCTTGCTCGACGATACGAGCGCGCTCGGCTTCGGCGTCCTTGCGGGCCTGTTCCAGCAGAACCGTGCTTTGCTTTTCCACTTCGGCCAGACGCGTCTGGACTTCCGTCTTGGCATTGGCTTCGATCAGGCCGATACGGGCCTGCGCTTGAGCCAGGTCGGCCTTGCCTTTATCAGCAGCAGCCAAACCGTCTGCGATTTTCTGACGGCGTTCCTCGATCGCCTTCGTGAGGGGCGGCCAGATGAATTTCATCGAGACCCAGCCCAAAACGAAGAACACGAGCATCTGGAAGAAGATTGTCGCGTTCAGATTCACGTTCGTGTTCCTTTTACACCTTGTGCGACTCTGCTATCCGCCTGAACGCAGGAACAGAGCCAGGAATTCCTGCCGACAGGGCACACGGTCGATTGACAACCGCATGCCCGGCGCCGGCATCATGAACCGCCGGCCGCGCCGGCGGAAACAACGGTGCTTCTTAGACGAAAGGATTCGCGAAAGCGAACAGCATGGCGATACCCACGCCGATCAGGAAGGCGGCGTCGATCAGACCGGCCAGCAGGAACATCTTGGTTTGCAGGGCGTTCATCAGCTCAGGCTGACGGGCCGAGGCTTCGAGATACTTGCCGCCCATGATACCGATACCGATGCAGGCGCCGATGGCCCCCAAACCGATGATGAACGCGCAAGCGAGGGCAACGAAAGCAACGTTGGTCATGACACACAACTCCTTGGTTAAAAATCTGAAATCGAAAAAAGGAAAGAAATACCGGGTACTACCAATACATCCGACTCTGGCGCACCCGGCAATGCCGGGTGGCCCTAACCGATCAGTGACCTTCGTGGGCCTGACCGATGTAAACCAGCGTCAGCATCATGAAGATGAAGGCCTGCAGCAGCACGATCAGGATGTGGAAGATCGCCCAGATCGAACCCGCCAGCACATGGCCAATACCCAGGCCAATACTGGTGGCGTTCAATCCGGTCCAGGCACCGCCCAGCAGGGCGATCAACATGAAGACGAGTTCACCGGCGAACATGTTGCCGAACAACCGCATCCCCAGGGACACCGACTTGGCGGCGTACTCGACCAGGTTGAGCAGGAAATTGGCAGGAGCCAGCAGCACGGCAGCGAAGCCATGGGCATGGAAAGGCGCGCTGAACAGTTCCTTGACGAAACCGCCGGGGTGCTTGATCTTGATGCCGTAGTAGAGCATCAGCAGCAGCACGCCCATGGACATGCCCATCGGGATGTTCAGGTCGGCGGTCGGCAGGATGCGGTGATAGTACAGGGGATCGCCATGCTCGGCGCCCAGGCCGGTCCAGCGCATGATGGCGGGAACCAGATCAACGGGGATCAGGTCCAACGCATTCATGAAGACAATCCACAGGAAGACGGTCAGTGCGAGCGGCACCACGAACAGGCGGGACTTGACGTTCGGCACAATGCTGCGCGCCTGCTCGTCCACCATTTCCACCAGCATTTCAACGAAAGCCTGGAAGCGGCCCGGCACGCCCGACGTCGCGCGGCGTGCGGCACGCCACAGGAAGAACACGGCCAGCAGGCCCATCAGCACCGACCAGAAGATCGAGTCATAGTTGATGACGTCGAACTGGGCGATCAGCGACTGTTTTTCGCCGATATTGTTGTTGTGCACCAGGTGGTGCTGGATGTAATAGGACTGAGGCGACACATCGCTGGCAGCAGCCATTTGATTCCCTACCCTGTTCTTTTGAGCCACCGGCACGAAGCCGACACACATTCATTCTTGCGGGGACGCATTATCGCGAACGACTATGACAGCTTGCGCCGTCCCCACCGCGTACTGCGAAAGAGCATCCATAGCAATGGACCCTTGAGCGCGCAGATCAACCCTGCCAGCAATGCCGGCCAGACCAATCCATCACCACCCTCGGACGCCGCCCACCAAAGCAGAGCAATGGCAGCCAGCAATTTGAACGCTTGCCCAAGGATGAACACCACCGGGCTGGACTGGCCAGACACGGAAATGGTCATCATGAGACGCAGAATGAAAATCGCACTAGGTAGCAAATAGGCGCCAGCCCCGATCAAGGCAGACACGCCGGCACCCGCCCCGGCAATCAGCCAGGACAAGACCACCGCCAGGCTTCCCATCAGAACCTGTGCAACCAAAGCCCCGGCCAGTTCCTTCCTGGCCCGAAGCGCTACTTCCGTTCGCTCGGTGGCTGTCAGCATCAGACGCGGTTCTGTTCCCTGCCCCTGCATGCCTTGCCCCCTTGTTTCTGCGAACTACCCCGCAAGCGTCAAACCCGAAAATTATAACTTGAAAAATTTTAACCGGGCAATCCAAAATTGCGGCACCGCAATATGGGGATGGCCGGAGCGGTTTCAAGGTGTGCGGTAACAGCTCGACATAAGGGCACTCCGTGCATGCAGACGGGTTCCAGAGCCCGCCCCATGGCGCTGCCGCTGGATCAGTGAGCATAAAAAAAATAGCACCCAGAAATAGAACTGGTTATTATTCTCAATGATCATTAAGAAATAAAAATATTAGATTCGATCGAAAAATCTGGATTTTTTACATCCCGACATAACGCGAACAAGCAGCCGTCCAACAAGCATGCAACATAAACACACGGACCACCTCTCTCACCATGCCACATCCAGGCTCGGCTTAGGACTTGTGGCAGCGCTCTTTTCATGTCTCGTCCTCAGCCAACAACTACCTGACCCATCCCAAGAACTTCAACGACAGGAAGAACGTCAGCGCGAACGCCAACGTCAACTTGAACAGACGCCGACAGTTCGCCTAGAGACGCCGATCGCCACGCCATCAGACTATGACGCTCTGCTTCCTCATGATGAAACGCCTTGTTTTCCCATCTCAACCATTCTCCTTCAAGGAGATACAGATCACACATTCACTGCGCTTCCCTCACACAGCGGCATCACACCGTCTGGCCTGAGTGACCCTGCAATGGGGCGCTGCCTGGGCACCGAAGGCATACGCCTCGTCGTCTCCCGCATGCAACATGCACTCGTCGAACAAGGCTTCATCACCACTCATTTATTCTTGAAATCACAGGACTTAACAAACTCAGTATTAATTATCGACATCATTCCTGGACGTATTCACAATATTATTCTTTCATCAGACAGCTATCGTCCAATCAGCCTCTGGTCTGCAATGCCGGCCCGCCCGGGAGACCTGCTGAACCTGCGCGATATCGAGCAAGGCCTGGAAAACCTGCGCCGCCTGCCCAGCGTTGACGCCAATATCGCTATCGCTGCCGCCCAGGATACCAACGCCGATGGCTACAGTGACTTAATTGTCGCCTACGCCCAGGAGCGGCCCATTCGGCTTAGTGTCAGCCTGGACGACGGCGGTAGCAATGCAACAGGAAAATACCAAGGCAGTCTCACCCTGGCGTACGACAACTGGTGGTCACTAGGCGATCTTTTGCACATTAACTTAGGCCATGATCTGGGCGGCGGGGACCTTGGTGCCAAAAGTAGCCGAAACCTGAACACCCACTACTCCTTCCCCTGGCGTAATTGGCTGGCTTCATTCAATTACAGCCGCAATGATTATCGGCAAAACATCTCCGGCGCCAACCAGAATTATCTCTACCAGGGCAACAGCCGACAAACACAAATACAGCTCAGTCGGATGATATGGCGCAATGCCAGACACCGAGTCAGCCTACACGCCAAGGCTTTCCAGCGACGCTCCAGCAACTACATCGACGACACAGAAATCAAAGTGCAACGCCGGCGCACTGGCGGCTGGGAGCTTGGCATCAACCATCGGGCATTCCTCGGCAATGCAACCACCGATGTCACACTTTCTTTTCGACGTGGCACTGGCGCCTTTGGTGCCATTCCAGCACCCGAACAAAATTTTGGTGAAGGCACCGCACGCTTCAAGATCATCAACGCTGATGCCACTTTGCATCTGCCATGGCGTTGGGGCAATCAACTCTTCCAATACAGCGCCACCTGGCGCGCACAATGGAATCGCACCCCGCTGGCACCCAATGAAAGGTTTTCAATCGGTGGACGCTACAGCGTGCGCGGCTTCGATGGTGAGTACAGCCTGATGGCCGACCGCGGCTGGCTGCTGCGCAATGAACTCGCCATATCGCTGGGCGCCGGCCTACACCAAGCCTACGGCGGCCTGGACTTCGGTGCTGTCAGCGGTCCATCCAGCGAATGGCTATCCGGCCGCCACCTAGCCGGCGCAGTTTTAGGGCTGCGCGGTAACCAAAGCGGCCTGCTTTACGACCTCTTCGTCGGCGTCCCTCTGCACAAACCTCCACACATGCAAACGGCAAATGTCACTGCCGGTTTCAGTCTCGACTACCCATTCTGAACCTCTTCTGCATTTCGAACCGCTATGAACAAGAACCTTCATCGTCTCGTCTTCAACGTAGCCCGCGGCATACTTGTAGCAGTACAGGAAACGGCCCGCAGTAACTCGCAACACCAAGGCACATGCCACGCACGCCTCCTCAAACCTGTGCAGGAGAGCCAGGGATGGGCAACAACATCTCACGCCGCCCCGCATGTGCGATTACCAACGCGGCTCTCGGCCTCGTTGCTGGCCTGGGCATTGATACCCGCAGCATATGCACAGATCGTCGCCGACCCGACTGCGCCCGGCAACCAGCGCCCGACAATTCTTCAGACCAGTGACGGCAAGCCGCTGGTCAATATCCAGACGCCCAGCGAGGCTGGCGTTAGCCGCAACACATACCAACAGTTCGATGTCCAAGCCAACGGCGCGATCCTCAACAACCAGCGCGGCAGCAACCCTTGGCTAGCCAAGGGAGAAGCCAAGGTCATCCTGAATGAAGTCCGCTCCAGTAACCCCAGCTACTTGGGAGGACAACTGGCGGTACAAGGCGGTCGAGCCGAAGTCATTATTGCCAACCCATCGGGCATCAACATTGACGGCGCCAGTTTCAGCAACGCCAGTCGCGCCACATTGACCACCGGCACTCCCGTCATGGAG
The DNA here is from genome assembly GCF_048595715.1 of Kerstersia gyiorum. Classification (NCBI taxonomy): domain Bacteria; kingdom Pseudomonadati; phylum Pseudomonadota; class Betaproteobacteria; order Burkholderiales; family Alcaligenaceae; genus Kerstersia; species Kerstersia gyiorum. Next base: position 316,879 of record NZ_CP169556.1, on the reverse strand, counting down.
AACGGTCAGTTGACTGGCCTGAAAGTGGAACGCGGAACAGTCAGCGTCAGCAGCAAAGGCATAAATACGAGTGGCGTCAGCTATACGGATGTACTGGCTCGGGCGGTCAAAATATCCGGCAAAATGCAAGCAAGTGCCAACGACACGCTCAGCATTACCACAGGTACACAGACCATCGGCTATACGGATGGCTTGCTGGAAACCAACACCGGCACAGGCGCCAAACCAACTGTCGCCATTGACACGGCAGCACTGGGTGGGATGTATGCGGGACGTATCCTGCTACTAGCAACCGAGGACGGCGCAGGTGTGCGCAATGCTGGCACCTTGCAATCCAACGTCGGCAGCGGCCAGTTGGTCGTCACCGCCGAGGGAAAACTGGAAAACTCGGGCGTGATGGATGCAGCCGTCACCAGCATTGCCACACTGTCAGGAGACCTGAACAACACAGGAAAACTACAAGGCAGACAGCTTCTCATCGCCAAGGCCGGCAATGACATGCACCTATCCGGCAGCGGGCTGGCTCAAACCACAGCAACGCCGGCCAATGTAGTGCTGCACGCGGAGCGAGACCTTAACCTACAGAACAATGCACTTATTAAAAGCCTGGGCAGCACCAGCACCAATGGCGTCACCCAACGCGGACAGATTGCGCTCAGCGCTGGGCGCACGCTCACGTTGGAGACGGGCAGCCATGTGGAGGCCAATGGCAAGGTACAACTGAATAGCGATGGTTTGATGTCTCTGTCGACGACTACGCTATCAAGCCAAGCTGAAGATGTTGTGGCCATTAGCGCTGAAGGTATAAATGCCCGCAATTTACACGCGACAGGTCAAACAGTACACCTGGAAACCGGCGCCCCGTTCCGTGAAACGGACGCAAATATCCTTATGTGCAACTTCCACATTCAAGGAGCCAAACAAGCGACTCTCATTGCAAGCGGCAACCTGGTTTTCGTAAATGAACTAAACCACAAACATGCTGACCTCGAGAGCACGCAAGGCAATGTACATTTACAGGCAGGAAAAACCCTATTCATCTCACCCCATATCTCCATGCGTGCCATGCAAGATATGTCATTAATTAGTGAAGAAAAGCTATTCATCGACGGCTGGAAAGTTTTTCACAATTACCACCCCAACATATCCCGAACAACGAAACTTGAGGCTAACGGAAACCTTTCACTATCAGGAGGTCAGATTCAACTCACTGGTGATATACAGCTCGCCGCGCAAAAAGACCTATCCATTGAGGCGCTTCAACAAGAGGGAATCACACTTCAAGCACAGCACGCTTATCATGAAACAGCTGCGATCAAACTTAATGCCGAAAAGACATTAAATATTTCAGCCTATGAAGGGACAATCACGGCAGAAGGCCTACACGCAACAGCCGGGAACGCAAGCTTAGTCAGCCGGAAAGGTACTACAGTGAAAGCCCTCACGGCACAAAATCCGCAATCCGAGCCTATGATAGCTAGCACGCTTGAATCTAGAGGCAATTTAATCGTAGGCAGCACGGAGGGAAACGTCCAAATACAAGCTTCTAGCCTGCTCGCGGAGGGACACACCAAAATTGTTGCCCAAGGTGCTATAGAAACCGAAACACTTTATGACACCTATATCGTACCCACGCCATTCAAAGTTCCTGTAGGCCCGCTACAAGCAAGAATTAGCGCAAGTGACATCACGTTGCAAGCGGGCACAAACGTATCCATCAAAGGCAGCTATTTCAACGCCAGAACAGGTGACCTAAGCATTATCGCTGAAAATGGATCTGCTACGCTGCAAGACAGCGCTGATCTCAATAGCCGGCTCTATGCAGGAAAAAATCTAGCTCTACACTCAAAACAAGCTGCCAGCCTAAACTCCGTTAGCATTTCAAGCAGCGGCGGCCTGGGGATAACAAGTGCCGAAAGTACTATCACATCATTAGGAAACTATCTTTCGGCAGGTGACATACTCAGCTTTTCGTCTAAACGCAGCCAAAACCACGCTAACGGTACATATGCTGGCGGCGCTCTTTCCGTTTACAACGAAACTGGCCCATTAAAAATCGACAATAGCAACCTAAAAACATCAACAGCCAAGAGCACAAACATCAAGCCCTTCAGCGGCCAATTAAGCCTAGAGTCCGGCGGCACAATTACCATCGACACCAGCCCGAACAGCGGCACAGCCAGCAAATTTTCCGCACAGACTGACTTAACAATATTAGCAGGCACTGGCGACATCACTCTAGTTCCAGAAGGCACTAGCCTATTCGGCACTGGCCTGCACCTGCATGCCTCGCAACTGTCGGCCGGTCGGGATCTTAACATTGCAACCCGTGAGGGTGCACTGACTCTCTTAGGTATTCCTGGAACTCAGGGCAACACTAACGCTAAAACAGTTTCGCTCAATGCTCAAGGCAACTTGACCCTAGGAGGCGCAACAGTCAATATCCAGGGCGCCAATCTAAAAAGCAATGCCAATTTAAGCATTACATCTTACACTGGAAGCCTGCTGATCGATGGAATAAAGAATAATTTCAGCAACTACGTACCTGCTCAACGCATCCTCCAGCTCCAACAATTACAAGATGAAGTACAACAACAGCTGAACAAAATATGGCATGACCCTGAATATATTTACTGGGACACCAAAGCCATAGAACTTGAACCCATTTACTACGACAAATGTGCCAGATCCAGAAGAACCAATTATTGCACCTCCATTGCAGACCAATGGGATGAGGCACTAGCTCGTTTAGCACCATACGACAAAACAGCCCGAGTAATAGAATCAAAGAAATTTGAAATTATAGATTACATAAATACAATTTCGAAGCCTGCAAAAGGATACGAAAACCTCGGCACATCCATACAAGGACGAAACATCAATCTCACCTCCGCCAGCGGAATTGCGATATTTGGATCAGACATATTATCCAGTGGAAAAATAGAAATTCAATCCACAGGAGCCTTGCCTCAGGATAAGTCTGCTCCCACTAACGAACAAAAAAAACCGATTGGTATCCACATCAGCGGCCTCTCTGATCTCTATCAGTATGGTGACCCAAATACTGAATATCATGCCTGGGCTCTATTTAGCACACCCGCCCGAATCCAGGGAGCATCGGACACCACCATTCAAGCCGTCGGAACAAACGCCCAATCTAGTTTAGTCATTAATGATTCAGAAATCACGTCCTCACTCGGAAAAGTCTTACTTCAATCTCGTGGCGACCTACGACTGGAAGCAGGACAAGAAGAATTCTACAGCTACAGCTCTCGCAGCTATAAAACAGGAAAATGGTATAAAAAAAAGAAGGTAACTAAAACGGAGACAAATCAAGACACAACCGCATCACCAACAGTTATCAAAGGGCAAGATATTTCCATTAAATCTGGCGAAAGCGTTGTCGCCGAAGCAACCGTCTTTGATGCGTCGCAAAATAATATACACATCACTGCAGCCAATGCACTAAATCTCTATGCAGTCCCGGAAATAACCTACAGCCAGGTCAATTCACAAAAAAAATCCTCCCTATTGGGAATAAGCACTGGAAAAAACAAAAGCACTACCACCAGAGAAATTGCGTCTCAACTTCCTACGCACCTCATCGCCTCCTCTTCTCAAACAAACTCAGGATGGGATACCTTACTGCAAGGCACCCTCTTCGATACACTCCAAGGTGCGTCAATCAATGTTGGCGTTGGTGCCAATGCTCGTGCTGATGCACGTATTATCATGGAAGGCATCAAACGCCGCGTTACAGAGACACGTACCAAAGAAGGCAACTACGTTGTCTGGCAACGCACTCTCAACGCCGGCAGCATCACCGAAACCCTGGCCATGCCGAAGTTCACCGGGCCGGTTTCGCCTGTGTTTAATGGCACGGTTTTGGCAGACATTCCTGACGGCGATTTCAAGACCGAACTAACCAAACTGGCCAGACAGCCTGGCTACGAATACCTGGATGTCCTGGCACAGCGCAACGACGTCAACTGGCAGCCGGTACAACTGGCGTTCGAACAATGGCATGAATCACAGGAAGGCCTGACGCCTGCGGGTGCAGCGTTGCTGGCTGTGGTTGTGACAGCTGCAACCCACGGCACTGGTGCATCGCTGCTGGGATCTGCTGGCAGCAAGACCGTCATCGTCAATGGCGTGGCGACCACCAGCTTCACGACAGCGGGCCTGATGGCCAACGCCGCCATCACCAGCCTGGCCGCACAGGCCAGCATTACCTTGGTCAACAACCAGGGCGATATTGGTAAGACTCTCAAAGACCTGAGCAATAGCGACACCGCCCGTGCAGCACTCGCCGCTGCGATTACCGCCGGAGCCATGGCAAATGTCGCGGGGCTGGACGGAATGCAAGGGCTAGCCAATGGCTCCACCACCACAGAACGACTGGCTTTCAATCTCATCAACGCAAGCGGTCGGGCGTTAACCTATGCCGCGATCAATGGTGACGAACTCACCGAAGCGATCAAAAAAGGCTTGATTGGCGGACTGATCGACACCGCTCATGGAGAAATTGCTCGCAGCTATATTAAAGATCTGCGCGACAGCACAATCACCAACCAGGTTCTGCATAAGGTCGCACATGCCATGGCAGGCTGCACCGCCGGCTCCATCGCCGGGGGAAGTTGCCGCGACGGCGCCATTGGCGCTGCGGTTGCTGAAATTGTTGCGGAGTTCTTTATCGAGGATGTGCCTTCGCTTTCCGCCTCAACGGAGGAGTGGACCGCCTTTGATAATAAGGTCAAGGCCTACGGTAAATTTGTTGCTGGCAGCATTGCAGCCTACATTGGCGGCGATGCCCAGACTGCCATCACTACTGCTGAAACCGCTTATGACAATAATGGCAGGCTGGCCATGCGTACTCGAGCGGCTCAGCAACAAATCAGCCCACAACAGTATTATTTGAACCTACGTGGTCAAGACTTGGCAACTGCCATCATTGCCCGTGGAGGAAGAGTGCCGGATCGGATGACCAATCCGAACTCCCCTGTGCAATTCACCCAGAATGAAGTGACTGCCTATGAAAACCTGCTCAGAACCCTGGATCCGCATAGCCCACTCATTGCACGCCTGCCAAGCAACATGTCGTCTCCAATTCCGGACGCCTATGTCAATTGGAATTTAGCAGTAAATATGAACAACATTTCCACCGGCAGAAATACCAATGCCTTTGGTTTCAATCGAGATGGAACTGCATTCTTCAGGGTGCTACTTCAACGACAACCCGAAATGTTTAGCGAACACAACCAACGAAATATTAACAACGGTCTTGCACCAATCATTGATCAACAATGGATTCGCTACAACTCAACCCACCAGAATTTTGAGGGGCAAACCCTGACCCACCATCATTGGATGCAGGGAAATATAGCTATCCCTCTCCCCCAATCCATTCACCGAAAATGGTATCAAATCCTGCATCCATACAAATAATTTTCCAACTATGAAAATAAACGTCTTTCTAGCCTATTTACCATGGCTTCGCCTACCCAAAATTCTATCTATAAAGAGTAACGACACCGCAATTCACGAAAAACATGAGATCAGCCGAACCACTCCTATTGAAAGACCAACGCCTTATCCCCTTGACAATGCACCCGAAGAGATAAAAGCACTTTATCAACACTATGATCTGTCTTCGATCCATATGCTTTGGACCAGTTTTCTTTCCGAACCCAAACAGGTACTCGAAGGCTGGCATTTCGCCACCATGTCCGAAGCCAGGATTGTGTTGACCCCTTCCGGACGCATCGAGGCCTATAACGATCACCCGATCCAGGCCATCCACGGCGATAGCGAATTCCTGGGCGACCTCGCCCAGGACATGGAGTCCTACCTGGAAGCCTTGCTATGCGGGCAAATGAACAAATCCCATTTTGCCTCTGGCTTTGGAGATGAACCCGGTGTACGTGAGAAACTGGAGCCCATTGTGCAGCTTTGCACTGCCATTGCCGGCGGTGAGGAGTTCAGGGATTTCTGGGAAGGCACGCTAGGACTGTAGATTTGACAGCTCCCGTCCAGCGATTCAGCCTGTCCATCCTGATGCGGTGCTTGCCGCCACCTGGCGCATTGCACAATGGATATGGCACGCGAAATCCGGTCAAATGAGCAGCGCAGGCATCATTGCTACAAGCCGTCTCCCAACAAACCGGACATCATGATTCCCGCAATGCCTCTCTTGCCGTCATCCTCCCGCAGGAATCCCCTACTACCCTGTCATACGGGGCCGGCGCACAATCCTTCCAGCAAGGCTGATGCATGCCCCCGTCCATCACGAGACCTCAAGGAGACAACTCATGGCAGGCAAGAAAATCCTGATGATTTGCGGCGATTATTGCGAAGACTACGAAACCATGGTGCCGTTCCAGACACTGCTGGCGGTGGGCCATGAGGTGCTTGCCGCCTGCCCCGGCAAGAAGGCGGGCGAGCAGATCAAGACGGCGATCCACGATTTCGAAGGCGCGCAAACCTATAGCGAAAAACCCGGCCACAATTTCACGCTCAATGGCAGCTTCGATAGCCTGGATCCCGCTGATTTCGATGCCCTGGTGATTCCCGGCGGCCGCGGCCCCGAGTATCTGCGCCTGAATGCCAAGGTGATCGCTGCCGTGCGCCATTTCTTCGAGGCCGACAAGCCGGTGGCGGCGGTCTGCCACGGCGCGCAATTGCTGGCCGGCGCTGGCGTGCTGAAAGGTCGTTCGTGCTCCGCCTACCCGGCCTGCCAACCGGATGTGGAAACGGCCGGCGGCACCTATATGAATATTCCGGTAGACCAGGCCCACACCGACGGCAATCTGGTGACGGCCCCCGCCTGGCCGGCACACCCGGCCTGGATGGCACAATTCCTGAAGGTGCTGGGCACGCGCATCAGCCACGACTGACTGCAACGCTGACCTGCAGGGCCGGGCGCATGCGCCCGGCACGCATGACGCGCCTGGCTCTACAATTGCGCCATGAATACCGTCAGCAAAACCCCAACTCCCATTCAGTATCGTATCGAACCCTTCGACCCGGCCGGGCACCGTTTCCGCGTGCACCTGAAGGTCGAGCAGCCGGATGCCGGTGGCCAGTGCTTTGCGCTGCCCGCCTGGATTCCCGGCAGTTACCTGATCCGCGATTTCGCGCGCCAGATCGAAACCATTTCTGCCCGTTGCCACGGCGCTGCCGTCGCACTGCGCAAGCTGGATGATCACCGCTGGCAAGCCGATGCGGCCGAGGGCCCGCTGGAACTGGAATACACCGTTTATGCCTGGGATCTGTCCGTGCGCGGCGCGCACCTGGATGAAAGCCACGGCTTTTTCAATGGCACCAGCGTGTTCCTGCAAGTCGTCGGCCAGGAAGACCGCCCCTGCCTGGTTGATATTGCTGCCCCCGCCGGCATCAACGGCTGGAAGGTACACACCAGCCTGCCCGAAGCCCGCGGCCTGCCCGGCTGCGCTCGCCGCCATGGTTTTGGCTGCTATCTTGCGCCCGACTACGACGCACTTATCGACCACCCGGTGGAAATGGGCACGCCGATGGTGGCCCGCTTCGACGCCTATGGCGCCGAGCACGAGATTGTCTTTACCGGCCTGGTTCCACAGCTGGACCTGTCCCGCATCATTGACGATGTGCGCCGCATCTGCGAAACGCAGATTGCGTTTTTCGAGCCTGAAACCCGCCGCGCGCCGTTTCTGGACAGCGCCCGCCGCTACGTGTTCCTGGTCCAGGTGACCGGCGACGGTTATGGTGGCCTGGAGCACCGCGCCAGCACGGCGCTGCTGGTGTCGCGCAATGACCTGCCCGTGCTGGGCGAGACCGAACAGAGCGACGGCTACCGCAGTTTCCTGGGGTTGGTCAGCCACGAATATTTCCACACCTGGCACGTCAAGCGCATCAAGCCCGCCGCCTTCGTGCCCTATGTGCTGGACCGCCCCGCACACACGCGCCTGCTTTGGGTCTTCGAGGGTTTTACGTCCTACTACGACGACCTGATGCTGTTGCGTGCCGGGGTCATCAGTGAGACCAATTACTTCAAGCTGCTGGGCAAGACGCTGCATGTGGTGCACAACGGCACCGGCCGCTTCAAGCAATCCGTCGCACAAAGCAGTTTCGATGCCTGGACGCGCTACTACAAGCAAGACGAGAACTCGGTCAATGCGATTTCCAGCTACTACACCAAGGGTTCTCTGGTGGCGCTCGCCCTGGACCTGCACCTGCGCAACGCCAGCGGCGGCAAGAAATCGCTGGACGATGTGATGCGCCTGCTGTGGAAGCGCTATGGCCGGGAGTTCTATCGCGGCCTGGCGCGCGGCATTCCCGAAGATGCCATGCCGGCATTGGTACAGGAAGCCACCGGCATCGACGCGACGGCTGAAATCGCGGCATGGACCGAAGGCACCGAAGACCTGCCATTGCCGCAACTGTTCGCCGCGCAAGGGTTCCAGGCCGGACCGGCAGCCGCCGGCAGCGCTCCGTCGCTGGATATCCGCACCCGTGTCGCCAGCGACGGCGCGGGCATCGCCGCCGTGCAGGAAGGCGGCGCGGCACACCATGGCGGCCTGTCCGCACAAGACCTAATCATTGCCGCCGATGGCCTGCGCATCGCGTCCGTGGATGCGCTCAATGCAATGCTGGCCCGCCGCCGCGCAGGCGATGTCGTACGCTTCCACGTGTTCCGCCGCGACGAACTGCGCCAGTTCACCGTCACGCTGAACCCGGCCCAGCCCGGCAACTGGACCATCAGCAAACTGGCAGGCCCTGCCGCGTAAGCGGCCGGGCGCGGCAGCAGGGCTCGCGCCCGCATGCCGCCCCGCGCTTGTCCGGCACGCATTTGCCCGGTGCCGATCTCCGGCCACCGGAGATCGGCCGGACCAAGCAGGTCAACCCGCAAGACAAGCCGACGGGCATCGGAATGCCCTAAAATCCGGCGCATGAACCAGAGTTCCTTTTCTTCCGGCATTCGCCGCGCCGTCCTCATCACCGGCGCCGCCCGGCGCATGGGCAGCGCCATCGCCCTGGGTTTTGCACAACGCGGCTGGGATGTCGTCATTCATCACCGCGCCAGCCCGGACGAAGCGCATGCCACGGCAGACGCCGTACGGGCCTGTGGCGCGCAGGCAGCCATCATTGCGGCCGACCTCGCCGAAGACGGCGCAGCCGGCCAGCTGTTCCAGGAAGCACTGGCCGCATTCGGCCATCTGGATGCCGTGGTCAACAACGCCTCTCGTTTTGACTACGACGATGCCGACAGCTTCGACACCAGCCTGCTGTTCGGCCACATGCGGCCCAACCTGGTGGCGCCCGTCGCGCTGGCGCGCGATCTGGCCCGCCATGTGCGCGAGCGCCAGGCCCGGGGCGTGGTGATCAACCTGCTGGACCAGAAACTCTGGAACTACAACCCGGATTTCTTCAGCTATACCCTGAGCAAGGCCGCGCTGGAATCTGCCACCACCATGCTGGCACAGGCGCTGGCGCCGCACGTGCGCGTGGTCGGCATCGCACCAGGGCTGACCCTGCCCAGCCATCTGCAAACGCCTGAAGCCTTCGAGCAAACGCACCGCCTGGCCCCCCTGGGGCAGGCCAGCACCGCTGCCGATATCGCCGACGCTGCGGTTTTCATGGCGCACAACCCTGCCATCACCGGCACCACGCTGCTGGTCGATGGCGGCCAGCATCTGGTGGGCTTTGCACGTGACTTCAGCATGATGCCCTCCGGCCCTGACAGCTGAGCCGGCCCGCCGCCCCAACGGAGTTGTCCCTCCTGAAGCCACGCCGCGACCGCCCTTCTTTTTTCGACACCCAATCATCATGTACCTACGCCGCGTTTTCTTTTCCCGCCTGGCGGTGGACGCCAACATCGGCATCCTGGCCCACGAACTGCGCACCACCCAACCCTTGCACATAGACGCGGAATTCGACGTCATCATCCGCCAGCCCGTCAACGACCACGATATCCGCAGCGTGCTGGATTACCGTCAGCTGCGCGACGCCATCATCGCCGAATGCACGCGCGGCCACGTCAACCTGATCGAGACCCTGTGCGAAAAGGTGGGCCTGCGCCTGCTGGCCGATTTCAACGATATACAGGCCGTCAAGCTGCGCATCAGCAAACCGACGGTTTTCTCCGATTGCGCCGCTGTCGGCGTAGAAGTCACCATGGACCGGAATACGACGCTATGAGTATCGCCACCCCGGATACCGCCGCCACGCCCTTGAGCGCGAAAGCCCAGGCCCGCGAACGCCTGGAAAACAACAAGCTGGCCAAGCGCCTGGCCAGGGAAACCACCCGCGCCATTTCCGACTACAACATGATCGAGGCAGGCGACCGCGTCATGGTCTGCCTGTCGGGCGGCAAGGATTCCTATGGCCTGCTGGACATCCTGATGCGGCTGCGTGTAAGGGCACCCTTTCATTTCGATATCGTGGCGGTCAACCTGGACCAGAAGCAGCCCGGTTTCCCCGACCACATCCTGCCCGAGTATCTTCGCAGCCTGGACGTACCGTTCCACATCGAAACGCAGGACACCTATTCGATCGTGACCCGCCTGGTGCCCGAAGGCAAGACCATGTGCTCGCTGTGCTCGCGCCTGCGGCGCGGCATTCTGTACCGCGTGGCCGATGAACTGGGCGCAACCAAGATTGCGCTGGGCCACCATCGCGACGATATCCTGGCCACTTTTTTCCTGAACCTGTTCTATGGCGGCAAAATGAAGGGCATGCCGCCCAAGCTGGTATCCGACGACGGCCGCCATACGGTCATCCGCCCGCTGGCCTACGTGCCCGAGCGCGACCTGATCGCCTATGCCCGCCACATGCAGTTCCCCATCATCCCCTGTAATCTGTGCGGCAGCCAGGAGAACCTGAAGCGCCAGGAAGTCGGCCGCATGATCGCGCAGTGGGACAAGGAACAGCCGGGACGCGCCTGGAACATCTTCAATGCGCTGTCACGCGTCGTGCCGTCGCACCTGATGGACCGCGAGTTGTTCGATTTCGTCGGCCTCAAGCCCACTGGCATCCCGGATGCCGAAGGCGACAAGGCCTTCGATGGCGACGAATTCCAGGGCCCGGAATCGCACCAGGAACATGACGAGACAGACAACACCAGCCCGGCAGCCGCCCAGGAAGCCGTGATGGCAGCCACGCCCGCCACACCGGCCGTCGGCGCAGCCGTCCCGCTGAAAGAAACCACGCTGACCTTCGTCCGCCCGGCCGGCAGCCAGAAAGCATAACTGGCCCGCAAACCGGACTGGTCAAGCAGGCACATCCTTGCGGGCTGGCACTCAGGCGACGACCTTCACCTTGGCCGAAGCCTGTTTTGCCTTGATGCGCGCAGCCTCGGCATCGTCAGCCACCGCCAGCGCCACACCCATGCGGCGTTTGACGAAGGATTCCGGCTTGCCAAACAGGCGCAAGTCCACGCCGGGTTCGGCCAGGGCCTGCGCCACTCCGTCGAACGACACGGCCCCGGCATCCACCCCGCCATAGATCACGCTGCTGGCGCCCGGCTGGCGTAGCGCAGTATCCACCGGCAGCCCCAGCAATGCACGCGCATGCAGCACAAACTCGCTCTGCGCCTGGGTCACCATGGTGACCATGCCAGTATCATGCGGGCGCGGGCTGACCTCCGAGAACCACACCTGGTCGCCCGCCACGAACAATTCGACCCCGAATACGCCCCAGCCGCCCAGCGCGCCAGTCACGGCTTCGGCAATTTCCCGGGCGCGCGCCAGCGCCTTGTCCGACATGGGGTGCGGCTGCCAGCTTTCGACGTAATCGCCGTCCACCTGCCGGTGGCCGATGGGCGCGCAGAAGCCGGTGCGCGTCGTGCCGTCCGCAGCGCGGGAGCGCACGGTCAGCAGTGTGATTTCATAATCGAAATTGATAAAGCCCTCGACGATGGCACGGCCCCCGCCGACACGTCCGCCTTCCTGCGCAACGCGCCAGGCTTCGGCCACGTCTTCCGGCGTGCGGATGACCGATTGCCCCTTGCCCGACGACGACATGACGGGCTTGATCACGCAGGGATAACCGATGCCGCCGTCAATCGCCGCCTGCAACTCCGCCAGGCTGTCGATAAAACGATAGGGTGACGTCGACAGGCCCAGCTCTTCGGCCGCCAGACGCCGGATACCCTCGCGGTTCATGGTCAGGCGCGCGGCCCGGGCCGTCGGTGTTACCCGCGCCACCCCGGCCTGCTCCAGCTCCACCAGCAGGTCGGTCGCGATGGCCTCGATTTCTGGCACGATAATGTGCGGGCGCTCCTGCTCGATGACGCGGCGCAGCGCGTCGCGATCCGTCATCGGAATAACATGCGCACGGTGGGCCACCTGCTGGCCCGGCGCATTTTCATAGCGGTCGACGGCAATGACCTCCGCCCCCAGTTGCTGCAAGGCAATCACCACTTCCTTGCCCAGTTCCCCCGCGCCCAACAACATGACACGCACTGCGCGGTCGGACAAAGGGGTTCCCAACATAACGGGGGCATTGGCGGTCGGCATGAGCCTGCTCCATAAAGAATGACAAGACAAAAGGATAAAAGCCGCGAACGACCGGTCTGGTGCGCCATAATTCAGCCAGAGGCGCGCCGCCAGGCGGCTACGCCCGCCAGATTGCCATGCGCATGCCGGCTTTGCAAATCCCGTATGCGCCGGCACCGGCAGCACTGCACTAAAATCCCGCAATGGACTCCACGACCGCATTCAACCCCGAACTCGCGCTGGCCAGCGCATTCCGCACCCTGGAAACCGAAGCACAGGCGATCCTGGCGCTGCGCGAATCCCTGCGCAACGCCTTTCCCCAGGCCGTCGAACGCATCCTGGCCTGCAAAGGGCGGGTGATTGTCAGCGGCCTGGGCAAGACCGGCCACATCGCCACCAAGATCGCCGCTACCTTCGCCTCCACCGGCACGCCATCTTTTTTCCTGCATGCCGCCGAAGCAGTGCATGGCGACCTGGGCATGGTGACCAGCAATGACATCCTGATCGCCCTGTCACAATCCGGCGGCAGCCAGGAATTGCTGACCATCCTGCCGGCCGTGCGCCGGCTGGGCGTACCGGTGATCGCCATCAGCGGCAACCCGCAGTCGGAACTTGCGCGCAATGCGGATATCTATCTCAGTAGCGCCGTCGCGCAGGAAGCCTGCCCGCTTAACCTGGCACCGACTGCCAGCACCACGGCAGCCCTGGCCCTGGGCGATGCGCTGGCTGTCGCCTGCCTGGAAGCCCGAGGCTTCAATGCAGAGGATTTCGCCCGTTCGCATCCGGGTGGCGCATTGGGCCGACGCTTGCTGACCCTCGTGCGTGACATCATGCGACAGGGGGAACAATTGCCCACCGTGCCGGCCCAGGCTGGCATGATCCAGGCACTGGAGGAAATTTCGCGCAAAGGCATGGGCATGACCGCCGTGCTGGATGCCGACGGACGGCCCTGCGGCATTTTTACCGATGGCGACTTGCGCCGCCTGCTGGAAAAACGTGGCAGCATTACCGGCCTGAGCGTCAGCGACGGCATGACGCGCCAGCCCCATTCGATCAACCCCGAAGCAATGGCCGTCGACGCCGCTGCCCGCATGGACGAAATGCGAGTCAGCCAATTGCTCGTTACCGACAGCCAGGGCAAGCTGGTGGGCGCCCTGCACATGCATGACCTGATGGCCGCCAAGGTTATCTGAGCCCCCGACCGCCATCCCTGCCGCACCAAGGAAACCAATGACTACGCCATCCTCCCTCAGTTCCACGCCGCACCCCATCGACGCGCTCGTCCTGTCGGGCCTGCCCGAAACGACCCGCGAGCGCGCCGCTGCCGTGCGCCTGCTGGCGCTGGATGTGGATGGCGTACTGACCGATGGCAGCCTGATCTACGGCGAACAGGGCGAAGCGCTCAAGCGCTTCAATGTCCTGGATGGCTACGGCCTGCAAATGCTGCGCGACAACGGCATCGTCGTCGCACTGGTCACCGGCCGCAAAGGCCTGATCCTGGAACGGCGCGCAGCCGACCTGGGCATAGGTATCGTCCTGCAGGGGGTGCGCGACAAATGCGGCGCCCTGCAGGAACTGGCCCGCGAACATGGCCTCCTGCTGTCGCAGACCGCCTTCATGGGCGACGACCTGATCGACGTGCCGGCCATGCTGCGTGCCGGCCTGGCCGCCAGCGTTCCCAATGCGCCCGCCTATGTACGCCAGGCCGCCCATTGGATATCCGGCCTGAAAGGCGGCCATGGCGCCGTGCGTGAATGCAGCGACCTGATCCTCGCGGCGCAAGGCAAGCTGGGGCAACGCGTGCAATCCGGCGGCGCAGGCGCGCCCGTCGTCCAGTAGCGAGGCTCCCATGCGCGACCGCATGCCCTCTCTCACTGCCCTGATCCTGCTGCTGGCACTGGTAGCCGGCACCTGGTGGGCGGCCGATTATGCGCAGCGTTCGATTCCCATCGACCCGCCGCCACGCATGACCCACGAACCCGACGCCTGGGCAGAGGAATTCGCACTCATGCAGACCAGCCCGGACGGACGCCCCACCAGCCGGCTGGAAGGCCGCCGCATGGAACATTTCCCGGATGACGACTCCTATGCCGTGGACGCGCCGCGCGCCATCAGCCAGCAAGCCGCCAATCCGGTTACCATAGGCACCGCCAATACCGGCATCCTGGATCAGGACGGCAAGCGCATCACCCTGCAAGGCCAGGCGCGGCTGCTCCGGAAAGCAGATGCGGACCGCCCCGAACTGGAAGTGCGCAGCGAAGAAATCATCATCCTGCCAGACGACGACCTGGCCTATACGGACCAGCCTGCCACCGTCACCCATGGGAAATCACGCATGCAAGGCACTGGTATGCGCTATGACAATTCCACCCGGCAGTTGAAGGTCCAGTCTTCCACGCAAGTCCATATCGACGGCGAAAGCCAGCCTGCGCTCCGATCCCCTAGTTCACGACAGCCATGACTCCATTCTTTCTTGCCCGTCCCATCCTCCTGTTGAGCGCCTGCGCGGCGCTGCTGTGCGGCACTGCGCAGGCCCAGCAAGCGGACGCAGCCGACCCCAGCACGCAAATCCTGTCCGTGTCGCTGGAGTATGACGACCTCAACCGCAGCAGCATCTTCACCGGCGACGTCATCATGACGCGCGGCATGATGACGCTCAATGCCGATCGCCTGGAAATGCGCGAAGACAAGGACGGCTTCCAGTACGGCACGGCCACGGCCAACACCGGCAAACAGGTGCGCATCCGCCAGGAACGCCCGGAAAATGCAGAGATCTTCGAGGCACGCGGGCAGCGCGCCGACTACGACAGCAAGGCGGAAACCATCGTCCTCAACGGCAATGCCAGCATCGTACGCATGATCTGCGGCAAGCCCTACGACCGCATCCACGGCGACCGCATTGTCTACAACCAAAAGAACGACACCTATTCGGCCAGCAGCGAATCCGGCCGCGTCCGCTCCGTGGCCCAGCCGCGCAACAAGACCGAGGCTGCCGCAGCCGAGTGTCTTGGCCGCCCCGCCGCCAAGCAGGAATAAGGCTCACGATGGCAAATATCTCTTCCTCCGCGCTGGGCAGCAAAACTCCCGGCAGCCTGCGCGCCACCGGCCTGCGCAAGACCTACAACAAGCGCACCGTGGTCCAGGACGTTTCCGTCTCCGTCGACAGCGGCGAAGTCGTCGGCCTGCTGGGCCCCAACGGGGCAGGCAAAACCACCAGCTTCTACATGATCGTCGGCCTGGTACCGGCCGACGCCGGCCGCATCGAGATCGACGGCCGTGACGCCACTGCGCTGCCCATCCACCGCCGCGCGCGCCTGGGTCTGTCCTACCTGCCGCAGGACGCTTCCGTCTTCCGCCGCCTGACGGTAGAGCAGAATATCCGTGCCGTCCTGGAACTGCAGATCGACGCCAATGGCAAAACCCTGCCCAAGCAGGCTGTCGACGAACAGCTCGAAGGCCTGCTGGATGAATTGCAGATCGACCATATCCGCGAAAGCATGGCGATTTCGCTGTCTGGCGGCGAACGCCGCCGCGTGGAAATCGCCCGGGCGCTGGCCACTCGGCCACGCTTCATCCTGCTCGACGAGCCCTTTGCCGGCGTCGACCCGATCGCCGTGATCGAAATCCAGCGCATCGTGCGTTTTCTCAAGGGGCGAGGCATAGGTGTGCTCATTACCGACCACAATGTGCGTGAAACCCTGGGCATCTGCGACCGCGCCTACATCATCAGCGAAGGCAAGGTACTGACCGACGGCCACCCCGACGAAATCGTTGGCGATCCGGCAGTACGGCGCGTCTACCTGGGTGAGCATTTCCGCATGTAGCCAGGCGCTGCGCGCCGTGGCCGCGACATTTCAGGACAATTCACACCCGGGTTTGTCCTGCCTCATGGACAGTGACAATCACCCTGCCGGCGGGCTTGCTTTCGGCGCTCATCCCGATACACTGGGAACATACGACGGGAAAATATCCCGTCAGGCACCGGGGCTCAGGCCATCTGGCAGGCGCCCCGGGTTCATCACCCCGGAGGGAGCAATATGAATCTGAATATCAGCGGTCACCACCTGGAAGTCACCCCTGCCATCCGCGACTACGTCACATCCAAGCTCTCCCGCGCCCTGGGCCGATTCGACAGCGTCATAGACGCCCAGGTCATCCTGTCGGTCGAGAAGCTGCGCCACAAGGCCGAAGTCACGGTCCGCGTACCCGGCAAGGACCTGCACAGCGAAGCCGTTGAGGAAACCCTCTACGCCGCCATCGACCTGCTGGCCGACAAGCTCGACAGGCAAGTCACCGACCACAAGAATCGTGTCCGTGACCACGCCCACGAATCCGCCAAGCGCCAGGTCATTGAATAACAAGGCAACACCCGCATACCGCCCGCTCAGCCGGGCGGTATGCATTTCCGGCCCCCGCACAAGCGAAAAGATTTTTGCATTGCGGCATAAGTCCCTATAATGCGAAACCATGAACCATTTGTCGCGCATTCTGCCTGCCGGCAATGTCGTGCTCGACCTGCCCGTCACCAGCAAGAAACGGGCATTCGAGCAGGCCGGCCTGCTATTTGAAAACCATCACGGCCTGGCTCGCTCCACCGTGTTTGACAGCCTGTTCTCCCGGGAACGGCTGGGTTCCACCGCACTCGGCCACGGCGTTGCCGTTCCCCATGGCCGCGTCAAGGGCCTGACGCACGCGCTCTCCGCGTTCTATCGCCTGGCGCAACCCATTCCCTTCGATGCCCCCGACGGCCAGCCCGTCAGCCTGTTGATGTTCCTGCTGGTGCCGGAAACCGCCACCCAGCAGCACCTGGACATCCTGGCCGAACTGGCACAACTGCTTTCCGACAAGTCCTTGCGCGAGCGCCTGATGACGGAAACAGACCCGGGCATCGTTCACCAACTCCTGACCCAGTACGCGCCTTCCGGGGCGTCCGGGGAATAGGGTCGTCCGCCATGGTGACGATCCGCAACCTGGTCGAGGACAACGCCCCCCTCGTCCCGTTTACCTGGATCGCCAGCGAGGCCGCCGCCGATCGCGAGATCCCCAATGACGGCGATTCCGCCGCCGATCTCATCGGCCACCTGAACCTGATACACCCTGGACGCATCCAGGTCTTCGGCGATCAGGAAATTGACTTCTACTGCCGCCTGGAGCGGCGCCGCCGCGGCCAACATCTGGCCGAACTGCTGGCGGCCGGCGTACCGGCCATGATCCTCGCCGAAGACGCCATCAGCCGCACTCCGCCAGACCTGATCCAGGCCTGCGAAAGCCAGCAGGTGCCGCTGCTGGCCACCCCCATGCCCGCAGCCCGTGTCATCGACCTGCTGCGCAATTACATCGGCAAGCGCATGGCACCCACCACGACGGTGCATGGCGTGTTCATGGACGTACTGGGGCTGGGCGTGCTGATCACCGGAGAATCCGGGCTGGGCAAAAGCGAACTGGCACTGGAACTGATTTCCCGGGGCCATGGCCTGGTGGCCGACGATGCCGTCGATTTCGCCCGCACCGCGCCCACCCTGGTGGAAGGCTATTGCCCACCGCTGTTGCAGAACCTGCTGGAAGTACGCGGCCTGGGCCTGCTGGATATCCGCACTATCTTCGGCGAAACCTCGGTGCGGCGCAAAATGCCGCTCAAGCTCATCGTCCACCTGGTGCGTTCCAGCGCTACGGAAAAATTCGAGCGACTGCCGCTGCAGGACCTCAGCCAGGATGTGCTCGGCCTGCCCATACGCAAAGTCATGCTGCAGGTTGCGGCTGGCCGCAACCTGGCCGTTTTGGTCGAGGCCGCCGTGCGCAATACCATCCTCAAACTGCGTGGCATAGATACACTGGGAGAGTTCATGAGCCGTCAATCCCAGGCCATCATGCAGGGAATCGACAAGCCATGAATCACGCGGTTCAGGATATCGTCATCATCACCGGCATATCCGGCTCCGGCAAATCCGTCGCGCTGCGCATGCTGGAGGATTCAGGCTACACCTGTATCGACAACCTGCCCATCCGTTATCTGCAGGATTTCTGCGTCGACCTGAATTCACAGCCTCCCAGCCATGCCGCCGTCGCCATCGACGCACGCACGCCTGGTGAAATCGAAGACCTGCCGCAGGTGCTTACCGCCATCCGCGCCATGGGCATCCCCTTGCGCGTGATCTTCCTGGATGCCAGCACCGAAGCGCTGGTGCAGCGCTACTCGGAATCGCGCCGGCGCCACCCGCTGACCGACAGGCTGTCGGCCTACGGCAAAACGCTCACCCTGACGGAATGCATCCAGCAGGAACGTGAACTGCTGGCGCCATTGCGCGAGCAGGAACACATCATCGACACCTCCTATCTCAGCCCCGCGCAACTACGCCACTGGATAGGCCAGGTCGTGCAGGTCGAACGCCTGCCGCTGCTGCTGACTTTCGAATCCTTCGCCTACAAGATCGGCGTACCCAGTGACGCCGATCTTGTCTTCGATGCCCGCTGCCTGCCCAATCCGCACTACGACGCGGCATTGCGGCCGCTGACCGGCAAGGATGCACCCGTGGCCAAATGGCTGGAAGGCTACGCCCAGGTTGGCGAAATGATCGACGACATCTATGGCCTGGTGCGCAAGTGGCTGCCCCGCTACATGCAGGACACCCGCAGCTACCTGACGGTTGCGGTCGGCTGTACCGGGGGCCAGCACCGTTCCGTGTATGTCGTCGAACAACTGGCCCGGCGCTTCGCTTCGCATTCCCCCTTGCTGGTACGCCACCGCTCGCCCATCCATATTCCGCGCGCATGATGTACCGGTCGTCCATCATCCTGCCTGGCGCCTGCTCACCAGGCCAGACATCCGGCTCCTCGTTCCTGACGCCGCGTCCGGCCCGCCGCTGGGCCTGGATGGCACTGGCCATGCTGCTGGTATTGCTGCTGGCCGCCTGCGGCGGTTCCCCCAAGCGCGGCGGCTACTACAAGGATGATGGCCCGCATGCCCGCGTACCTGCCGATCTGGACAAGGTCCCGGATGCCGTGCCGCGCGTGGAACCGTATGCCAGCGGCCCGAACCGGCCCTATAGCGTTTTCGGCAAGAAGTACGTACCGGACACCAGCGGTCGCGCCTACCGTAACCGTGGCACTGCCTCGTGGTATGGCAAGAAATTTCATGGCCAGCCGACGTCCAACGGCGAAACCTACGACATGTACAAGATGACGGCCGCGCACCCCACGCTGCCCATTCCCAGCTACGCGAAGGTGACCCGCACTGCCAATGGCCGCAGCGTCATTGTCCGCATCAACGACCGCGGCCCCTTCCATGATGGCCGCATCATCGACCTTTCCTACGCCGCCGCCCACCGGCTGGACATCATCGCCCCCGGCAGTGGCGAAGTGATCGTCGAATGGATCAGCCCGGATGACATCCGGGGCAACCGGGTACCGCAACCCTCAGGCCCGTCACCCGCCGCAGTAGCCGCCGCCGTACCTGCCAGCCCGTCACCATCCACGCCGGCAATTTCTGCCGCCATGCCTGGCATCTTCCTGCAACTGGGCGCTTTCGGCTCGGCAGACAACGCCAATGCCTTCCTGGCACACATGCGCAGCGAACTCGACGATGACCCCCGCCTGAGGCTGGAACAAGGCGGCAATGGCATCTACCGTGTCCGGCTGGGCCCCTACCCCGACCGCAGCAGCGCGGAAGACGCAGCCAGCCGTATCGGCCGCCAGCTGGGCATTTCACCCTCCATTGCCCTGCAGCCCTGAGCCGGCCGCCCATGAAGCCCGTACGCCGGTTCCGGCAACGCCTGTTGCCCTGCCTGATCCTGATCGCCCTGCTGGTGCTGGCCGCATTCGGCTATACGCGCATCATGGGCCGGGTCGCGCCCGGCATGCCCCCTGTTGCCGAACAAGGCACTCCGAAAGCCGATCTGGTACGTGTCTATAAGTCCGCCAGGCGCCTGGAGCTCTGGCAGGGCGCTACCTTGCTCGCCAGCTACCGCATCGCGCTTGGCGGCGCGCCTGACGCCGGACACAAGCAGCAGGAAGGCGACCAGCGCACGCCAGAAGGCAGATATGTGATCGACTGGCGCAACCCGCGCTCACGCGCTTACCTGAGCCTGCACATTTCCTACCCCAACGCACAGGATCGCCAGGCTGCGGCTGCCGCTGGCTACCCGCCTGGCGGCGATATCATGATCCACGGCCTGCCCAACGGCTGGGGCGCTCTCGGCCTCATTCATCATTGGTGGGACTGGACGGACGGCTGCATCGGCGTCAGCAACAACGACATGCGGGAAATCTGGTCCCTGGTTCCCAACGGCACCGTCATCGAAATCGAAGCCTGAGCGCAGGCCAGGGTGGACAATTCCGGCACTTGCCGGCTTCCCTGGCCACCCGGAGCGCGTCACACTCGCGCCATGGCCTCAATCCGCTTCGTTCTTGCGCTGCAAGGCGCGACGATAAATCGCGTCGCGGTCGCCCCCTGTCACCTTCTGCGCCACCTTCACCGCGTCGCGCAGCGACAGGCTCTCCAGCAATGCATCCAGCAGCGTATCCAGGGCAGGGTCGCCCGCCTCGGCCGCCTCGTCGTCGTCATCCACAGTGGCTGCCGCACTTTCATGCAGGATCAGCACGAACTCACCCTGGCCGCGATGCGGCTGGGCTTCCAGCCAGGCCTGTGCATCGGCAGCCGGCACCGTCGCCACTTCCTCGAAACGCTTGCTCAATTCGCGGGCAATCGTTACCCGCCGTTGCGGGCCGGCGATCTCCAGCACATCGGCCAGGGTCGCCTTGAGCCGGTGCGGCGACTCGAAAAACACCACGGGCGCGGCCAGTGCGGCCCAGCGGCGCAGCCAGCGCTGGCGCGCCATGCTTTTGTGCGGGGCAAAGCCGGCGAAAGCAAACGCCGGGTTTTCATCCGACGTCGCGCCGCTGGCCATCAAGGCGGCAATCACTGCGCTCGGGCCCGGCACCGGCACCACCTGATAACCCGCTTCCCGCACGGCCCGCACCACGCGCGCGCCGGGGTCGCTGACCGCTGGCGCACCCGCGTCAGACACCAGGGCCACCCGCTGCCCGGCCGCCAAGCGTTCCAGAATATCCTGTGCAGCGCTGGCTTCATTGTGGCGATGCGCCGCCATCAGGGGCGTGGACAGGCCCCAGGCGTCAAACAGGGTGCGGGTCACGCGGGTATCCTCGGCCGCCACCACATCGACCTTGGCCAGCGTCTGCCAGGCCCGCACGCTCAAATCGCCCAGATTACCGATGGGCGTGGCCACCACATACAGGGCGGCGGCAGGCCAATGCTGCGCCATCACCTTCTCGGCGGCACGCAGCCAGGCCGAAGGCGCGGATAGGGAAATATCGGATGTCTCGTTCATCCCGCGAGGATACTATTTTCAGCGATGCTGCGTATGCGCCGCTCTGGCAACAGCTGGAGAAAGCCCAGGGCCGTGCGCGGCGCAACCGCAAGCGGCGGCTGGCACGGCAACACGCTGCACGCCTTGAGGTCATCTCGGACTCCACGCCGCCCCCGGCACCAGACCAGACGCCACGCCATGCCCGGCAAGGCAGCCCTGCCCGCCAGCGCGGCAACCGCGCGGAAGACCGCGCCCTTGCACACCTGCAAGCGGCCGGGCTGGTACTGCTGGCGCGCAACCTGCAATGCCGCGCCGGAGAAATCGACCTCGTCATGCGCGACGGCCAGGAACTGGTCTTCGTGGAAGTCCGCCAGCGCAGTCATAGCCGCCATGGCGGCGCGGCGGCCAGCGTGGATGCTGGCAAGCAAAGGCGTCTGCTGGCCACCGCAGCGTGGTTTCTCCCGCAGATCAGACGCGCTCATTTCCCTGGCCGTGAACCAGGCTGCCGCTTTGATGTGCTGGCTGTGGACGGCCACACCATCCACTGGCTGAAAAGCGCCTTCCTCAGCTGACTCCTAGTGCAAGCGCAGCCCCCAGGCATGTCCACCGGCACTCAGGTTCATGGACCTGAACCATTACGCGCGCCACGAACACGACAATATTTTCCGGAAATTGACAAAAATCATCGGCCAGAACCGTAACAGATTTGAGAATTGCACTCATTCTCCGATTGGGAATTGCCTGATTTGAAAGCTTGGGCGTGGTGGTGACCGCTTTTCCACGCTCCCGCCACACCCCCCGATTCCGCGCCCGTTTGATCGACTTCCAATCATCGCGGGACAACACCAGATAGAACATGTCTTCAGAACATTGCTCCCCGCCCAAACTCCTGGCCCTTCTCATTGCCGGCCTCGGCTGCGTATCCGGTGGTTTGCCAGCCGTTTCCGCCCAGCCATTGGCTGCGGAAATCCAGACGGCTGAACAGCACAATCCGCCACCGGCGCCCGAAAAGCCCATTCAGCCCCATCAGGATCACCAGGAACCCTCGGACGGCGTTACCCAGCTACATGCTGTCGAAGTCGTCGCCCCCGAACGCACGGACGACGAAAAGGGCGCGGACGATGTCTTCCACAAGAACGTCTCGAACGTTTACATGGGCAAGGAAGAAATCGAACGCTACCGCATCGACGCGGCTGGAGACGTGCTCAAGGGCCTCAACGGCGTTTACAACATGAACACCCGCACCGCGGGAGGCGCCATCACGCCGAATATCCGCGGCATTTCCGGAAAGGGACGCATCCCCGTCACCATAGACGGCACGGAACAAACCGTGGATGTCTGGCAGAACAACTATGGCGTCGGTGACCGCAACTACGTCGATCCCGCCCTGTTCCGCAGCATCGCCGTCGATAAGAGCCCGGATCTCAGCCGCAACATGAAGCCGGGCGTCGGCGGCTCCATCGCCATTCGCACCATTGAAGCCAGTGACATCGTCAAGAACGGCGACACCTGGGCACTGCAGCTCAAGCTGGAAGGTGCAAACAATACGATCAAGCCACAGAACAAGCTTGACCAATTCCTGGGTAAGGACTACCGCCGCGTCGGCGGCACCGCCGATGGCGCCGGCGGCGGTTTCCAGAATGGTGAGCTCAGCCCTTACGCCCTGCTCATGGATGACGTCGATGCCCCCAGGGACAAGGGCAGCGCTGACAACTGGCGTTTCGGTGGAGACAAGTCTGCCATGCTCGCGGCTGCGTTTCAGACGGATATTACCGATGGCCTGCTGAGTTACGCCTATCGCAACAAGGGCAATTATTTCGCCGGCAAGAACGGCGTGGGCGATTATCTGGACAATCCGATCTACGACATGGACAACTGCGGTATCGACTGCAAAAGTTCAGCCGCCTTTGTCCCCAACATGGGAGAGATGTATCCGGCCGGTGCAGAAGTCTTCAACAGCAATACCCGTACCGAAACACTGCTGGCCAAGAACAACTGGCATTTCGGCGACAACCAGAAAATCAGCCTGCAATACATGCGCACGGATGTGCGATTCGGCGAGATCAATCCATTCCAGTCCACCTGGGCGCTGAATTTCTATGAGTTGAACCCTGACTTCATCGACCAGCCCAAACCGCCACAAACCCAGAACATTGACTCCAAGATCCGCTCGGATACCTGGAAGCTAGGGTACGAATTCAAACCCGAAGACAACCGCTGGGTAGATCTTGAGGCCAGTCTCTGGCGCGTCAAAACCGACAGCGTCCGTCATCAGAGCGGCGGCATGTCCCTGGCGGTCAATACGCCCGACACCATGCACGATGCCTGGTACTGGTGCAATGTACGCAATACGACGCCATGGAGTATGGCGGAATCTACTTGCGAAGAACTGGGCGATATGTGGGGCTTCGACAAAAGCACCACGCTAGACGAAATCATCGCTGAATCCGATGCCATCTTCGGCACCGAAGGCAAGAAGATCATTTCCGGCGCACAGCAAACCACCCAGGTGACGCGCAACGGCGCCAATCTCAGCAATCGCTTCAAGTTGGCGCCCAACTTCAATTTGACCCTGGGCGCAGACATCCAGCGCGAGAAACTCGGGGAAGAAAGCACCATCATCAACAGTGACGACCTTTTCAACATCTACGGCACTGTCACCGGACTGGCCAAACTTGCCGGGCCGCGCAGCGGCAAAAGGCAGGAATGGGGCATGACCATGACGACGGACTGGCAGCCGGTTTCCTGGCTCAATGTCCAGGCTGGCGTGCGCTATACCCGCTTCAAGGGCGAAGACACGGCAATGTCCGAAGAACGGCAAAAACGCAACGAACAGTTCGCCTGGGGCGGGGGCTTCAACGAATATATCGACGCCTACTCCCTGCCGTATTGGGAAATTGGCTCTGCGGAGTTCAAGGCGGACTATGAAAACCAGAGGGATCTCTTTGACCAATGGGCGAACACTATCGGAAAAGATAACCCTTTAGGCGATCCCGCAGCCGCACAACGCGCTACGGAATCCTCTCAGGCGTTCACCAAGCAATATGGGGTAACGCCTAATTCCGTCCGGTCAATCTCGCAGAACGGACAGATAATTTACTACCAGTTCCGCTCCGACAATGTCATTCCATTTCGCAACGGGAAACCAGATAGTTCGGCGTCAACTTTGACGCCAGGCATGTTCGATGAGAAAGTCAGCACGCCTCAGGCAACGGAAGGCGAATACTACAAATACCTGATGGGCGGCCCAAAGCCTGATGCCCTCCCCTACGAAGAATGGAAGCTTCTCCCTAGCACTACCCGCCAAGTCACGACCGCCGCAGGGGAGTACAACCCTAACGGAGATTACTCCGGAGCGCTGAAAGCCATCACCCGACCCATCACCGACGACCAGAAGTGGGCTCGGCCAGAAAAACTGAAAGGCGATGCCTGGGCACCCATGCTGGCGCTGACCGTTTCGCTCAGCGCACAACAACGCCTGTTTGCCCGCTATGCGGAAATGACGCGTTTTCCGAGTATTTACGAGGCCACGTCCACTGCCATCGACGGGCTGGTCAGCATGCCTACTGCGCCTGGCTTCGACCTCAAGCCGGAACGCAGCCAGAACTGGGAAATAGGCTATGCCTTCGATTTCACCCCGTACTGGGACAAGCTGGATTATGGCGACATCCGCCTGACCTACTTCAGCAACACGATCAGGAACGTCATTGATACAACCGAGGCACGGCGCATCACGCAATATGACAAGAAGATTGTCAAAGGGCTGGAGTTTCAAAGCCGTATCGACACTGGCGGCTTCTTTGCTTCTGCCGGTGTCACCTACCGCCTGAAAAATGTCACCTGCGATGCCGATACCGCATTTGCCTTTGATATGTACCTGCGCCGTATTCCCGAATGCATAGAGGGCGGATTTGGCGTCACGCGTTTCTACCAGTCCCAGCAGCCCAAGTATTCGATCAATGTGGATCTGGGTACGCGCCTGCTGGATCGCAAGCTTGAACTGGGCGTGCGCGGCATTTATCACAGCGATGTCAAAACCAGCCAGTACGACCGCCTGCTGCAACAGGGGCTGGCCGACATCTTCACCTTCACTGGCAAGCCTTACCACTGGCGTCCCACGCTGCTGCTGGATGCCTATGGCCGTTATCGGATCAACGACACCCTGTCGGTCAATGCCAGTGTCACCAACCTGACCAACCGCTACTACCTGGACCCGATGTCCAACGTCGCTGCGCCTGGTCCTGGCCGCACCGTCATGCTGGGCATGCAAGCCCTGTTCTGAACCGCCTTTTGCCGGTTTTCAAACGCAAAACCGGATGCTTACCCACTCTCACAAGGAAGCCTGTCATGATGTCCAAAACCATCCTGTCCGTCGTTCTGCTCGGTGCCTTTGTGCCTGCCCATGCGGCGGTCACCGGTGGCACCAGCAATGCCGCCCATGTTGCCCCGCAAGCCTCGACCGCACTCCCCTTCGGCGCCAATAAGCCGGGGCTCTCGCTCAATGGATCTTCACTGGTCATCAACCTGAAAGACGGCCCGATTTATCACATTGCCAAGAAGTACAGCAACGCGCCCATCAATAGCTCGCTGAGTGCCAGCGTGGACGGATTGGCCAACCCGAAGTACCTGACGCTCAAGGATGTCAACGCCGTCGCCGGCCTGTTCACCAACCCGACCCTGGGCCAGATCTGGTACGAACAGCGCAGCCCGAATGAAGCCGTGGCAGGACAACAAACGGCCATCTTCGGAGTGTACAGCATCCGCCAGATCGCCAACCCGGCCCTGCCAGCCGCACCGAAATTCGGCGGTCTGGTGATCGCCGAGGTTCCCAACCTGCCTGCAGGCACGGCCGTCTATTTCGGCGAATGGGGGCCGCGTGCGGGCAACCCCAGCACGGGCTCCGATACCAATCTCAACCTGAATACGGCAGACCACACGGTGTGGTACGTCGGTGAAAACGCAACGGGCAGCACCAAGCACCTCAGCACCGCAAGCTATGCCGTGCTGGGGGTCAATCAGCACGTTCCCGGCCAGAATGATTTCTTCCAGGGGCAGCTGAACGCTAACTTCGGCAATCAACCCACGGGGAGCCTGGAGGGTGCATTGACCCGGGTGTCCAACACCAGCGACGTGGTCGTATTCGATAACGTCACCATCAACAACAACAACGGCGAATTCTACCAAAACGCCGCGAACGGCCTCATTACCGGCAAGTTCTTCGGGCCCAATGCCGAAGCGCTGGCAGGCTATGCCGACCGCGGCACCAGCAACCCTGCCGATGATGTCGCCTTCGGCGGCAACAGGGTCCAATAAACCGGCCAGCCCAAGCCACACAGGGCCCGCCAAGTTGGCGAGCCCTGTCCCGACTCAGGAAGCGGCAGCCGCCGCAGCCGCCCTCTTTGCCTCGCTGATGACCCGTCCGCTCCCCAAGCTGTTCCTGGCCTGCCTGCTGGCCTGCCCTTATTTTTCCGCCTGCGCAGACGACGACGATACCCGTTTCCTGCTGAACACCACGCAACAACAACTGCGTGTCGAACAGCAGCGGGACTGGTTGCACGCCGATACGCCGGCAGGAGAAAGACGCCTGGTCATCGAAGGCCAGGAATATCGTGTCGCGGAAGATGCTGCCGGCCTGGCATTGGGTATCTTCTATGCCATCAACCTGCAGCAGTGGGATAAAGTCGAGGAATTTCTTTCGAAGTACCGCCTGTTAGCAGCCAGCCGGCCAGAAGTGATATGGCTGGCCGAAGGCCTGCATGCCCGCGCACAAGGCGATACTGCCACTGCGCTGGAGCGCCTGCGGCGCGCCAAGCTTGCCGCCCCCGGCGACACCCGTATCCGCCTGGAACTTGCGCGGCTTTATGCCGAGGACTATCAGAGCCACGAAGCCATCGAACAATTCGAAGCCGTGAGGGCCGAGGACATTCCGCCTGAAACCCGCAGCACCATCGACACCTACATTGCCGCCGTCGCTCAACGCAACCGCTGGCACGGCTCACTCAGCATCGGTGGCGGCTACAGCAACAACATCAACCAGGCCAATGGTGCGCAACGCTGCGTCGTCCAGATCCTGCAGCAATGCTTCGTCACCGAGTCCCTGCCCGCACCGGTGGCGTCGTCCTTCCTGAACTACCAGCTTTCCCTGCAGAAACGCATTGCGCTGGGCGGCCATCACAACCTGCTGCTCCGCCCGCTGCTCTACGGCACCCGATATCACAAAGAAGACAACCAAAGCACTTTTCTCAAGGACAGCAGCGACAACACCACCGTGCTCTATGCCGGCTACAACTACAAAAACGCCAGCACGGAGTTTTCCGTCTCCCCCTACTTCGAGCACTATTACCGGGGCACGCACACCCATTACACAGCACCCGGCCTGGAACTCAGTTTGTCGCATGACCTGAACCGCCGCTGGACACTGAATGCCCAGGCCAACAGCAAGCGCTACCATTACTCGGACGCGGAAAAGTTGTACTTCTCGGACTACACGCAGTCCTCGGCCGGCCTGGGAGCCAGCTTTCAATTGTCTGCCACTGGGTCCCTGTTCGCAGGGGTCGATTGGACCCGCCGCCGCTACCCCTGGGCGGCCGCCAGCAGCAAGGACCAGGCCTGGCGCATCGGCCTGTTCAAATATTTCGACAGCGGCTTTTACCTCAATGCCATGGCGCTCTATCGTGACAGCCGCTATGACGAGCGCACCTTCCTGTCGGACAACCCGCGCAAGGACATTCAGAAAATGCTGATCGCCACGCTGGGCCTGCCACGCTGGCGCATCGGCAGCATTTATCCGGAAATCCGCTTCAAAAGACTCATCAACGATAGCAACATCATCCACTATCAATATCGCCAAAGCGAAGCATCGCTCAATTTCAAGTACATCTTCTGAGCCCTGGCAGGCCTGGCAAACCGGCCTTCGACTGCACACCCAACAGCACCCACGACAGCGGGAATGATAATTGTCATTGTCTTTCACGCCATGACGCGCCACACTGCGACGCATCAAGGCTTTCCATCCAGACATCATGCATCGCCCGTTTCCACACCCGCAACGCCGCCGTTTGCTGCTGTCCCTGGCATTGGCGCCTGCTGCGACAGCACTGCCCTGGCATACTCATGCCTCGGAAGCCGCTGCACCTGCCCGCTACCCTATCCTGACCCTCTCCGGCCCGCCCGCGACTGTCACCCTGCCGTTGCTGCACATGCTGGAAACCAATCCGCTGGCCGATGTTGCCGAAAAACTGGTGTTCAAGCCCTGGCGCGATCCCGACCAGCTGCGTGTCATCGCCATCGAGCAAAGCGCGGATTTCATTGCGGCGCCTTCCAATGTGGCAGCCAATCTGTATAACCGCGGCGTGCCGCTGCAACTGCTGAATGTGTCCGTCTGGGGCATGCTGGCGCTGGTGTCGCGCACGCCAGGCCGCCATACGCTGGCAGACTTCAAGGGCGAAGAAATCGCCATGCCGTTTCGCGCCGACATGCCCGATATCCTGTTCCAGCTCCTGGCACGCGCGCAGGGGCTGGACCCGCAGCGCGATTTCAAGCTGCGTTATGTGGCCTCGCCCATGGATGCAGCGCAATTGCTGATCACTCGCCGGGTCGATCATGCGCTGCTGGCCGAGCCTGCCGTTTCCATGGTGCTGGCGAAGTCGCAGTCTTTTCCTGCCAATGTCATTGCGCCCGACCTGTACCGCAGCGTGGATTTGCAGCAGGAATGGGGCCGGCTGTTGCATCGCGAACCCCGTATTCCGCAAGCCGGTATCGCCGTGCTGGGCCAGGCCGCGCAGGACCCGGCCCTGCTGACGCGTTTTAACGCCGCCCATGCCGATTCGCACGCCTGGTGCATCGCCAACCCGGACGCCTGCGGCGAGCTGGCGGAAAAGTATATCGACCTGCTGCGCGCCGATGCCGTCGCGGACGCCCTGCGCCATACCCCCGGCTATCTGACCAGCGCCGCCCAGGCGCGCCCGGAACTGGAGTTCTTTTACCAGGCGCTGCTGGAACAGAATCCGCAAATGGTGGGCGGCAAATTGCCCGACGACGGCTTCTATTACACGCCGTAAACCCCCCATCCAAACTCGGGCGCAGTACTGACACCCAGCCGGGCGCCATGCCGCCTAGCCACGGCCCGGCCAATGATAATTATCATTGGCTTTGCATGCCCGATCTGGTGACATGGCAGGTTGACTTCCCTGCCCCGTATTTTCCCTGCGCCACCCCTGTGTCCATGTTTTCATGTCAGACCCCTACATGCCAGGCTTTCCTTAGCGTCAACAGGCCGTCCACGTCATGACTCTATTCCGCCGTCTGCTGGCCGCTGTGCTGGCCTATCTCTGGAGTGGCTGGGGCGCCATCGCCAGCCTGTGCCTGTTAGCCGCCGCCTGGGAATGGGCAGCGCTGGCCTATGGCCCCCTGATCCTGCCCACGCCGGGTGCAGTGCTGGCCTCGCTGGCCCGGCTGCTGGATACTTTTCCGGCTTGGGAAACACTGGCCATCTCGGCGCGCCGCGCCATGGCAGGCTTCGCGCTGGCCCTGGTGGCGGGCAGCCTGCTGGGTCTGCTGGCCGGGTTGTCCATGACCGCCGCCATGGCCTCGCGGCCGCTGATCACGCTACTGGTCGGCATGCCGCCCATCGCCTGGCTGGTGCTGGCCATGCTGTGGTTCGGCAGCGGCGACCTCACCCCTATTTTCACGGTGTTCATCGCCTGCGTGCCCATCGTGTTCGCCGCCGCCATGCAGGGCGCGCGCACCTTGGGCAATGAACTGAAGGACATGGCACGGGCCTATCGCATGCCCTGGCACATGATGCTCACCGATCTGTACCTGCCGCACATGCTGTCCTACCTGTTCCCTGCCTGGATCACGGCGCTGGGCTCCTCCTGGAAAGTCGTGGTGATGGCAGAGCTGCTGAGTTCGTCCGACGGCGTTGGCGCGGCACTGGCCGCCGCACGCTCCCATCTGGATACCGTCGCAACACTGTCCTGGATCGCCGCCATCCTGGGCCTGCTGCTGGCCGTGGAATACCTGCTGCTGGAACCCATCAAGCGCCAGGTGGAACGCTGGAGGCCGCAAGCATGAACTGTTCCTGTCAGGTGCCAGCAGAAACAACCACCATGCCGCCCGCCGCTGCGCCTTTGCTGCATCTGCAGGGCATCCATCACCGCTATGCGCTCACCGACGCGCTGGTGGGCGTGGATTTCGCCATGCAGGCCAGCGAAACCGTTGCGCTGATCGGCCCATCCGGCTGCGGCAAGAGCACGATGATGCATATCGTGGCCGGCCTGCTGCAAGCCTCGCACGGCAAGGTCGTCAATCGTGCCATCAGCATCGGCTGCGTCTTCCAGGATGCCCGTCTCCTGCCCTGGAAACGCGTACTGGAAAATATCGCGCTGGGCCTGCGTGCCCGTGGCGTATCACGGGTCGCCAGGATGCGGCATGCCGCTGCGCTGGCCGCCCGGATGGAGCTGTCGGTCAACGATTACCGCAAGTTTCCGCACGAACTGTCCGGCGGCATGCAAAGCCGCGTCGCCCTGGCCCGCGCGCTGGCCATAGACCCGGATCTGCTGCTGCTAGACGAACCGTTTTCGGCGCTGGATATCGGCCTGAAAACCGAGATGTACCGGCTGCTGCGCGAATATGTGGATGAACGCGGCTGCGCGGTGCTGATGATTACCCACGACCTGATGGAAGCCGTCCGGCTGGCCGACCGCATCATCATGATGGCACCTTCGCCCGGCCGCATCGTTTATTCACATGCCATCGCCACCCCGCGCACGCAGCGCGACGACGCCTGGATTTACCAAACCGCCGGCGCCTTGATGCAGCTGCCCGAGGTTCGCCAGGGCTTCGAGCTGGAGCCCGCAACCGACCTGCCGCCCATCGTTCACCAGGGACACTCATGCGCCTGAACCCGCCCCAGGCCCTGCTCGCCCGCTGCCTCCGGCCGATGCTGGCCCACCCGGTGCTGACCTGCGCCTTCCGGCCGTTTTTCCTTTTGACCGCCATCAGCGGCGCCCTGCTGCTGCTTCTTTGGCTGGCATCGGCCACCCCATTGCCGCTGTTCGCCTGGCTGCGCCAGACCATGCCCGGCGGCGGCACGGCCTGGCATGCCCATGAGCTGATCTACGGCTATGGCATGGCTGCCGTCGCCGGTTTCCTGCTGGTGGCCGTGCCCGAATTCACGCAAACACCGGCATTCTCACGCGCCAGGGCTGCCACCCTGGCCCTGCTCTGGCTGCTGGCCCGGCTGGCCTACCTGGCCGCACCCATCTGGCCCTTCGGCCTGGGGCTGTGGCCCGCCTTGCTGTGCAATCTGGCCCTGGGGCTGCTGCTTGCCGCGACGGTCCTGCCGCCGCTGCTGCGTGCGTCCGGGCGCGGCCAGTCCGGCTTTGCCTGGGGCTTGATCTGCCTGCTGCCGCTACAGGCCGGCTTCTTTGCCGCGTCGCTCATGCATGGCGATGGCATGCGCTGGCTGCATGCCGCTGTCGGCGCGTTGATGGCCCTGATCATTGTGGCGGCCAGCCGCATTTCCATGCGCATCGTCAATAGCCGTATCCATGAAGGCCGGCTGCTGGACCCCTTGCCGGAAACACCGTTGTACCTGGCCCGGCCGCCACGCCGCAATTTTGCCATTTTCACCATCGCGCTGTGCGCAGCGCTGGAATTCCTGCAAGTCGCGCCCACGGTGCTGGGCTGGTGCGCGCTGGCCGCCTGCGCCGCCATGCTGAACCTGCTCAACGACTGGCATGTCGGCCGGCCCTTGCTGACCCGCTGGGCGCTGATGCTGTACGCCTGCTACTGGCTGATGGCGCTGGGCTACGGCCTGATGGGCGCGCACTGGCTGGGACTGCCGGGCGCCTTGTCGGCCGGGCGTCATCTGCTGATGATAGGCGGCATGGGGCTGTCCATTTTCGCGGTCATGTGCATCGCCGGGCGTTTCCACAGCGGGCATTGGCTGGATCAACGGCGCTGGATACCGCTGAGCGCCATCGCCTTGTGCGCTGCCGCCCTGCTGCGAGCCTGGGCCGGCCTGACGGCCTCGCCGCTGGTGCAGCACCTGACACTGGCTGCGTCCGGCCTGCTTTGGGTGGCCGTGTTCTCCGCCTATGCGGTGTACTTCTGGCCCATCCTGACGCGCCCCCGCACAGACGGTCTGGAAGGCTGCGCCGAACCACTCAGTGATGGGCACGGCGGCGCTTCGCACCAATGCGGATAACGTTCCCGCCGGGATGGCGCTCAGGCGGCACCTGCTGCGCCTGCAGAAGTTGCCACCCCGGCAACAAGCACTGGCGGCGAACCCTCCCTTTCAATGAATAGTTCTTATTTCCTACCCAAGCCACGCTATTCATGCCAAAATCAACGTCCCACCAGGCATCCCTAGCGCAGCCACGCCAACCAGGCCGGGCAGCGCCCTCGCCACCGCGATACGGACATGGCCTTGATTGACGACACCTCGTTTGCCACACTGACTGCCCATCCCTTGTTCCGGCCACTGGCGGAAGAAGGGTGCCGGCAGCTGGCGGCAGAAGCCTCCACCTTCCGTTTCGATACGGGCGAGCATGTTTTCCATACCGGCGGCCCGGCGGAATCCTTCTATCTGATCAAGGAAGGCAGCATACGGCTGTACCGACCCAACCACGAAGGCAACGAGAAAGTCTTCCAGATCCTCCATGGCGGCGACCTGGTTGCCGAAACTGCCATGTTCGCCGAGCCCTGCCTGTACCCGCTGTCGGCGCAGGCTGAAAGCGCCGCCACGCTCTACCGCTTCTCCCGCGACGGACTGCTGGCGCTGGCGCGACGCCACAGCGAGTTCTGCATGCATCTACTGGCCACGATGTCCGCCCGCATCTATCAGGCAGTCAACCGCATCGACCACCTCACCGTCGGCAATGCCAGCCAGCGCCTGGTCATGTATCTGCTGGATCTCTGCCGTGAACAACGCAGCCGGCGCATCCACTTTCCAGTCTCCAACCACGCACTGGCGCGCCAGCTCAATATCACGCCCGAAACGCTATCGCGCCAACTCAATCATTTCAAACGCACCGGCCTGATGGATGGCAAGAATCGCGACTGGGTCCTGCTCGACCTCGACGCCCTGCACCTGGCCGTCGGCCTGCCCTCGCCAGGAAAAGCCATGCGCGAACAATTCCAGGTCACCGACCTCGGTGGCAATCTGTTCGGCTGCTGCAATTTCCGCTGAAGCCCGGCCCACAGCTATGCCTGACGTGGTTTTCCGCACAAACTTTACGCAATGCTCACCAACAGACACAGCCGGGTTGTAGTACATTGGCTCCCTGATGTGCCGCATCGTCCGCGCCAGGCGCGTGGCCTGCTGCACGCACCGGTTTTTGCATTGGAAGTCGCCACATGAACATGAGCTCGCGCGTCCGTGCGCATTTCGAGGCCAATATCGCCGCCACCCAGGCCAGCATGGACGTGCTGACCGAACCGCTGGCGCTGGGCGTCGATATCCTCTTCAACGCACTGGTCAACAACAGCAAGATCCTGGCCTGCGGCAATGGTGGTTCAGCCGCCGATGCCCAGCACTTCATCGCCGAGCTGGTGGGACGGTTCGAACGGGAACGCCTGCCTCTGGCCGGTGTCGCACTCAATACCGATACTTCCATCATGACCGCGGTTGGCAACGACTACGGCTATGAACATGTCTTCGAACGCCAGGTGCAGGCCCTGGGCCAGCCCGGTGATGTGCTGGTCGCCATTACCACCAGCGGCAATTCAGCCAACGTGCTGCTGGCCGTCGAGGCGGCGCGCGAACGCGACATGCGCGTCATCGCACTGACCGGCAAGGATGGCGGCTCCATGCCAGACCTGCTGTCCACCGAAGACGTCCACCTGTGCGTACCCCATGACCGCACCATGCGCATCCAGGAAGTCCACATCTTGCTGCTGCATGCGCTGTGCGACGGTATCGACGCACTGCTGCTCGGAGACCCTGAATGAAACAGACACTGCTACGTACCAGTATTTGCGCACTCCTGCTGAGCACCACGCTGCTGTCGGCCTGCGCGCCGCTGATCATCGGCGGTGCTGCGGCAGGAACGGCATTGGTCGCCACCGACCGCCGCACCGCAGGCACGCAGCTGGAAGACAAGAACATCGACCTGAAGGTCGACCAGGTGCTGGTCAAGGAATTCGACAACGACACCGTGCGCGTGGTCAGCACGGTATACATGGGCAAGGTCCTGCTGACGGGAGAAGTGCCCGACGCCGCCACCCGGGCGAAGATCGTCGAACGCGTGGGCAAGGTGGAAAATGTCCGCGGCGTACTCGACTACATGGTGATCGCGGAACCCATGACACTGGGCCAGCGCACCGATGACAACTGGCTGGGCTCCAAGGTTCGCACGGCCCTGCTGCGCACCAAGGGCGTGCCGTCGCGCACCATCGTCAGCACGACGGAACGCGGCGTGGTCTACCTGTTGGGGCGCGTCACCCAGACCGAAGGCGCCTACGCGGCGGCCGCTGCTGCGCGCGTGAGCGGCGTGCAGCAGGTCATCAAGCTGTTCGACTACGTCACGCCGGAAGAGGCGCTCGCGCTGGATAGCGCCAATGGTTCGCCCGACGCCGACAAGCAGCCGCCGGCAGGCACGCCGGCACCGACGGCCGAACCCGCGGCTTCCTCTGGATCGTCGTTGCCTGCTCCCATCAACGACGGCCCTGAAGTCATGGCCATAGACTGAACGCCGGCGCTGCGTCGTCTGCTGCAAATAGGCCCGCTGGCATGATGCCAGCGGGCCTTTTCATCATGGGAGGCAAGGGCCTGGCTTCAGGCCCTTGCCTTCATGCCTCTGCGATCAGAATGCGGGAACGACCGCACCCTTGTACTTTTCCAGCAGGAACGCCTTCACTTCCGGCGTCTGCAACGTTTCCACCAGTTTCACCACATCCGGGTTGCTGGCGTTTTCAGGACGCACGGCAACCAGGTTGGCATAGGGGGAATCCTTGTCTTCCAGGAACAGGGCGTCCTCAAGAGGATTCAGTCCGGCTTCCAGCGCGTAGTTGGTGTTGATCAGCGCCAGATCGACGTCGGGCAGCACACGTGCCAGGGTGGCGGCTTCCAGCTCACGGAACTTCAGTTTCTTGGGGTTCTCGACGACATCACGGGCAGTAGCCAGGATGTTCGACGGGTCTTTCAGCTTGATCAGGCCTTGCTGCTGCAGCAGCACCAGCGCCCGGCCGCCATTGGACGGATCATTGGGCAACGCGATCGTGGCGCCGTCACGCAGCTCGCTCAGGCTCTTGATCTTGCTGGAATAGCCGCCAAAAGGCTCGACGTGCACCAGCGCCACGGAGATCAGGTCGGTACCATGATCCTTGTTGAAGCTGTCCAGGTAGGGCTTGTGCTGGAAGTAGTTGGCGTCGATGTTCTTTTCGAAGACCTGCTGGTTGGGCTGGATGTAATCGGTGAACACCTTGATGTCCAGGTCCACGCCTTGCTGGGCCAGGGTAGGCTTGATGAATTCCAGCACTTCGGCGTGCGGCGTCGGGGTAGCGGCGATGGACAGCTTGCCGGCATGGGCAGCACCCGCAGCCACGGAGAAAATGGCAGCCAGCAGGGCGGAACGAATCAGGGTCGATTTCATGATGAAGCTCCTTGAAAACCAGATTAAGGGTACGCGTATAAGACAGCCTTGCAAATTCAACGGCGCTGCAAGCGCCGCACCAGGCCATCGCCAAAAACCTGCATGGCCTGCACCAGGACAACGAGAATGATGACTGTGGCCCACATCACGTCGCTCTGGTAGCGCTGGTAGCCGAAACGCAATGCCAGGTCACCCAGGCCGCCGCCACCAATCACGCCGGACATGGCAGAGTAACCAACCAGCGTAATCGCAGTCACCACAATGGCAGCCACAATCCCGGTACGCGCTTCTGGCAGCAGCACCCAGAACACGGTTTCCCGGGTGTTGGCGCCCATGGAGCGGCTGGCTTCCAGCACACCCGGGTCCAGTTCACGCAACACGTTTTCCACCAACCGCCCGAAAAACGGCGCAGCACTGAGCACCAGCGGCGGAATCACTCCTGGCACGCCCAGCGCGGACCCCATGATGATGCGCGTCAGCGGAATCATCAGGATCAGCAGGATCAGGAACGGCACGGAACGCAGCACGTTCACCACCAGCGACAGCACCTGATAGGTGCCGCGCTGCTCCAGCATCTGCCCCGGGCTCAGCAGGAACAGCAGCACGCCCAGCGGCAGGCCCAGCAGTACGGTAAAGACCAGCGATGCGCCCGTCATCATGAGCGTCTCGACGGTCGCCCAGCCGATCAGCGCCCAATCCAGTCCAGCCAGCAATGACCAGAAGCCTTGCACATCCGCTCCGCTCATCGCAGCACCTCGTATTCAATCCCGGTTTGTTCCAGCTTGCCGGCCAGCGCGTGCCAGCCGGCTTCGGCGCCATTCACCGCCAGCACCAGTTGCCCGTAGGGCTCGTCCTTGATGCGGCCCACCGTCCCTTGCAGAATGGACAGGTCCAGCGCCAATTCCCGGCTGACCTGGCTCAAGAACGGCGTCAGGGTGGCGTCCCCGCGGAAACTCAGGCGCACCACGCGGCTGCCGTCCGCAGCCTGCTGCACCAGTTCACGCCAGCCATCGGCGTCCTGGCCGCTTTCGGCCAGCAGCGAACGCGTCACGTCATGCTGGGGATGCAGGAATACATCCAGCACATCGCCCTGCTCGACCACCTGACCAGCTTCCAGCACCGCCACGCGGTTGCACACGGCCCGGATCACATCCATGCCATGGGTGATCAGGACAATGGTCAGGCCCAGCTGACGGTTGATATCCGTCAGCAGCCGCAGGATGGACTGCGTGGTTTCAGGGTCGAGCGCAGACGTCGCTTCATCGCACAGCAGCAGTTCCGGCCGGTTGGCCAATGCGCGGGCAATGCCCACGCGCTGGCGCTGTCCGCCGGACAACTGCGCGGGAAATTTATCGCGGTGGCTTTCCAGGCCAACCAGCGCCAGCACTTCATCGGCACGTTGTTCGCGCTCGGCCCGCTGCATGCCGGCCAGGCGCAGCGGAAAGCAGACATTTTCCAGCACTGTGCTGGATGCCAGCAGGTTGAAATGCTGGAATACCATGCCGATACGCTGGCGCAGCTGACGCAGGCCCACGCCTTGCAGATCGGTAATGTCACGGCCATCAAGAATGACCTTGCCGGCGCTGGGCCGCTCCAGCAGGTTGAGCAGGCGTATCAGCGTGCTCTTGCCCGCGCCCGATCGCCCGATAATGCCGAAAACCTCGCCCCGGCGAATGTGCAGGTTTATCCCGCGCAGGGCATGATAGCCTCCCGCGCCGGTCTGCCGGCCAGGTGCCGGCGGGTAAACCTTTTCAATATTTTCTAGATGGATCACAACAGTAATAGCATCAAAAGGCATAAAGGGGCTTTTGACCCCCGCATTTGCCTTATTTGGGAAGCAGAAACGCAGATTACCTGAAAAGCCGGGCAAACCCCAAAACACATCTGGTTGTTAGCTAAGAACCAAAAAAGTAATAAGGACCGACGTAAACCCGTTCATCCACGCATAACAAGATGGCCATGCCACGCCAATTCCAGCCCCGGCCCGGGATGCCCTGGCGCCAGGCGCCGCACGCAAAAAGAAACGGCTGGCCCGCCGCTCGCAGCAGCAGGCCAGCCGGCCGAATCATAAACCCTGTCGTGAACGTGGGAAATACGCTACAGGTCCAATACCAGCCGCGGCGACTTGGCTCGCGACACACACACCATCATCACCTGGTTGGAAGCTTTCTCGACACTGCTCAGGATGCCGTCGAAATGTTCCACTTCGCCATCCAGCACCCGGACTTCGCACGAGCCACAGACGCCCTCCTTGCAGGAATGGTCGCACTCGACGCCGGCATCCAGCAAGGCATCGAGCAGGCTCTTGCCCGCCGGCACCTGGAGCGTCTGGCCGGATTGTTCCAGATAGACTTCGAAAGCGCCATCCTGGGCATCTGGCGGCAGCTCCACCGCCGCGAAACGTTCGATATGCGCATGCGGGTATGCCAGTTGCCCGCACGCCGCCTCGAATGCGGCCAGCATCGGTGTCGGCCCGCAGCAGTAATAGTGCGTCTCCGCGCCTTTACCTGACAGCAGCCCGGCAAGGTCCGGCGGACATCCGGCCTCCTGGTCGATATGCCAGGAAACCGGCACGCCCTCGGCGCGGGCAAGGTCTTCGATTGCTTCGACGAAAGCCGCCTCGCGCCGGCTGCGCGCACAATAGACCAGCTCCACACTGGCCTGGCGCGCCGTCAGGTGCCGCAACATGCACAGCAGGGGCGTGATGCCTATGCCGCCGGCCACCAGCACCGTATGCGGCGCGCTTTCGTCCAGGGCGAAATTGTTGCGCGGCGCGGAAATCGTCAGCCGCTGGCCAACCCGTAAATGCTCATGCACCCAGCGGGAACCGCCACGGCTACCCTTGTCGTTGAGCACGGCCACCCGGTAGCTGGTATGCCGGGCATCTGCCAGGCAGGCGGGCTGGCACAGCGAGTAGCTGCGCACCAGCCCGTTGCCCAGGTGCAGGTCGATATGTGAGCCCGGCTCATAGGCGGGGAAACGCATGTCTTCCTGCGCTGGCCGCAATTCGATGCTGACGATGCCCTCGGCCTCGTAGCGGATGGAATGAACCAGGGCATTCAGTATTTTTTCTGTGCTCATACGAAGGCTTCTTCATCAATGTTCCAGGGGTGTGCCGCCCCTGCCCGTCATCGCTGCGGGCAAGGCGGCAAACTCAGGCCACGCTGGCGGAGTGCACGGCTGGCTTGGCCTGCGCCGCTTCCCTGGCCTGGATCTGTTGCTTGGCCTGGCTGCGCAGATAGCGCCGCAGGCGCACCAGCCCCATGTCGTGCTGGTACAGGGACTCACGCTGATTGGCGTCCGCCTCCATGTGCTCGACCAGCACGCGGTCCTGCTCCAGCACCGCCCAGTGGCGCGCTTCCAGGCGATTGCGGTACAGGAAGCGCCAGGTGTCGCGCTGCCAGCCGGGCGCAAGCTTGCGCACCCGCCAGAAGAACACCGCCGACAGGGTCGGGCTGATGGGCGAAACGCCGTAGACAATGGTGAAGTTGCCACCAGGGCCGCCAGTCTTGGGATACGGAATTTCCAGGCGCATCCAGTGCGTCCCGGTATCGCCCCACTCCGTCCAGTCGAAATTGACGTTGCGCTGGCCTTCCTTTTCAAAGACGAATCCATGCTCGGTATCGCGGATGGCGAACTTGGCCTTGGTATCGCCTTCGAACATGGTGTGCGATTGCTTGTGCAGGAAGGTGCCATGCATAGGGTCCATGACGTTATCGCTCACATAGCGCCAGTCTCCCTTCCATTCCACGTAGCAAAGAAAGCGCGAATAGGTTTCGTCGTCCGTCAGTTCCTCGGGCAGCACCAGTTCCGGCGGCGTCTGGCAATCCGGTTCAAAGGCGTTGTAGACCCACACCGCACCCGCCACTTCGCGGACATGGAACGTGCGCGTCGCGCGTGACCCTTCCAGCTTGCAGCCCGGGCTGCCCGGCACCTTGGTCACTACGCCATCGCTACGCACTTCCACCCCGTGGTAGGGACAGGCAATCGTGTCGCCCAGCACCACGCCCAGCGACAGGGGCGCCCCCCGGTGGGGGCAGTGATCTTCCAGCACGTGCAGCTTGCCGGTCGTGGCATCGCGCCAAAGCACCAGCTTGCGGCCCAGGCGGCGCAGCGAAACCGGGGTTTCCTTCACGAAGCCGGACGGGCAGATGGGATACCAGAGATCCTTCAGGCCTTGCTCCAGCAATTGCTCGACAGGGTCGATCTGAGTCAGGGTTTGCATGATTCAATTCCTTATTTCAGGCGCCGGCATGCCGACGCAATGGGGCGGACAGGCTGCCGCACGGCGCAGCCGCGCCAGCAGTTACTGGGCCAGCGTCTTGATTTCGACCTGATAGCTGTCAGGCGTCCACGGCTTGCCGCTGGGGCTAACCGGGCCGGTACGGTTCAGGTACTCGACCAGGCCATCCAGATCATGGATGCCCATGGCAAAGGCCCGTTCGAGCGCATCGCCCAGCAGGTCTTCATAGCTTGTGGCCGGGCGCGTGCGGGCCTGGTTCGGGTCTAGGTAACGATCAGTGGCTTGCATGCTGTACTCCTTTGCTTTCCGTTTGATGGTGGCGCCGCCCCGCATGGCAGGACAGCGGACGATCAGGCCATGACGCGGTCGTGATCCAGCGGCGTGGTCCAGGCGTCATAGCCATAGACCCAGTCGGCATTGCCGCCCTCGCGCAGCCAGTTGTTGCCGCGCGAACCCAACTGCACCCGGCTGGTACGCGCCTGGCGCGCCTGTTCGAACTGCTGCAGCGCCCGGGCCACGGCGCCAGTGTCCGCGCAGTCCACATCCGCCAGGCAACGCGCCAGCACCACGCCATCCTCAATGGCCATGCCTGCACCCTGCGCCATGAATGGCAGCATCGGATGGGCAGCATCCCCCATGAGGGTGACTCCGCCCCGGGACCAGACCGGCAAGGGATCGCGCTCGTACAACGCCGTCTTCAACACCTCGTCGCAGGCTTGCAGCAAGGCCCGCGCATCCGCGTGAAAACCGGCATAGGCCGCGCGCAGCTCATCGACATGGCCCGGGGCGGTCCAGGATTCCTGCTTCCAGGAAGCCTGGGCGGTGGTGGCGAAAATGAAAATGTCCTCGCCGCGATTGAGCGGGAAAGTCACGATCTGGGTGTAGTGGTCCGGCCCCCACCACTTGGTGAACGCCCCCAGGTTGGGTACGCCCTGCAGGCGGGCGGCCGGCACGACGGCACGGTAGGCGACAAACCCGGTAAAGCGCGGCTGGTCCGGGCCGAACATGGCAGTGCGGACGGCGGAGTGGATGCCATCAGCGCCGACCAGCGCCGCCGCCTGCAACTGGCGGCCATCGGCAAGCTGCACCTGCACACCCGCTTCATCCTGGACCAAGGACTGTACTTTCGCACCCAGCAGCACATTTTCGGCAGGCAGGGCCTGCGCCAGCGCCGCCAGCAGGTCGGCACGATGTATTGTCAGCTGCGGTGCGCCATAGGCACGCTCGGCTTGATCCGACATTTCCAGGCGCGAGGTTTCCTCACCTGTGTCCCAGGTACGGCTGATGCGGTGGGTAGGCCGGGCAGCGCTGGCGCGAATGGCCCGCCGAAGCGCCGCGTCGCCCAGACCGTCAAGCGCCCGCACAGCGTTGGGTGTCAGGTTGATATCCGCTCCAACCCGCATGAATTGCCGGGTCTGTTCCAGCACCAGCACTTCGTGGCCCAGCCGCCGCAGGGCAATGGCTGCCGTCAGGCCGCCAATACCGGCGCCGGCGATAACGATGGGCCTGGCAGGTGCGTTGTTATGGTTCGTCATGATGGTTCTCGTGGTGGTGCACTGCTTGGCATGCGGCGTCTGAGGATGCGCGCCTTGCATGCAGCTCAGGATTTTTCGGTCAGGAACTTGCCCTGCGGGCCATCAGCGTTCTTCTGCCGCCGGGTATTGCCGTCAATGCCGCCGTCGATGGCCCATTCGGCAAAAACCGTGGGACCGGGCTCGAACTCACGCGGCTCCCAATCCGCAGTCAGGTGGTCCTCATCCGCGTAATACTCGATCAAGGCGCCTGCCGGATTGCGGAAATACCAGAAATAGGCCGACGACACCGGATGGCGGCCAGGGCCAAGCTGGGTTTCCCAACCGCAGCGCGAGATATGCATGCCGCCGCCGAAGACCTCGTGAATATCCCGGACGGTGAATGCGACATGATTCAGGCCGCGCTTGCCGGTCGGTAATTGCAGCAGGAACAGGTCATGGTGGCCGCCGTCTGCCGAACAGCGCATGAAGGCGCCGCGGCCCGGATAGCGGTCCGAAGCGCTGAAACCCAGCTGGCTGGCATAGAACGCTTCGGTACGGGCCACGTCAGCCACGAAAAAGACCACGTGCCCGACTT
This sequence comes from Kerstersia gyiorum, assembly GCF_048595715.1. NCBI lineage: Bacteria > Pseudomonadati > Pseudomonadota > Betaproteobacteria > Burkholderiales > Alcaligenaceae > Kerstersia > Kerstersia gyiorum. Next base: position 274,134 of record NZ_CP169556.1, on the reverse strand, counting down.
CGATCGGCGTGGCGCGGTCGTAGATAGGCGCCGGCTGGTTGACGCGCGGCTGATCCTGCCAGGTGTTCATCGCAGCGCAGGGCAGCGCCACTTCATGCTTGCGCGTGACCTGCAGGCGCACGGCCAGCCCGTTGGGGTCGGTGCAACCGATGCGGCGCGCCCCGTCCACCATGCCATCGACAAAACCCGGTTCAGCCGCAATGCGCGCGGCAATCGCGTCCAGATCGGCCGGACTCTCCACTCCCCAGACCACTTCACGCAGGGTCGGTCCGGCCTCTATCCCGTCCGGCAAGCCTGGCTTGGCCGCATCGGCCACTACCACGCGGCAGCCATTAAGGCACTCGAATACCAACTCGTCGGATGATTCGCCCGCCAGCGTCAGCCCCCAATCCAGCATGAAACGTCGGCAGGTGTCGAGGTCGTCTACGCCATAAGTGATCTGGTCTATGCCCAATATGCTCATGTTCTGCTCCTTGCTGATTCAGTGGGACGGATTGGCCCAGGCGAGGGGCAATTCATTCGTGCCCCAGTACATGCTTTTCTGCTCCATGTACTGGACGATCCCCGCCCGGCCCTTCTCGCGGCCCAGGCCGGAATCGCGCCAACCGCCGAAGGGAGTCGAAATGGAAAACTGCTTGTAGGTGTTGACCCACACCGTGCCCGCCTGCACGGCCCGGCCCAGGCGCCAGGCACGCTTGAAATCACGGCTCCAGACACCTGCGGCCAGCGCGTAGATGCTGTCGTTGGCCTGTTCGACCAGCGCATCTTCGTCATCGAACGGCATGGCCACCAGCACCGGCCCGAAGATTTCCTCGCGCGTGATACGCGCCTGATTGTCCAGGCCTTCGATGATGGTGGGGGTGTAGAACCAGCCGCGCTCGAACTGGCTGCCTGCCGGGCGCACGCCGCCCGTACGGATTTGCCCGCCTTCGGACACGCCCAGTTCCACGTAGCGTTCAATGCTTTCCCGGTGGCGCGCCGTGATCAGCGGCCCCATCTGCGTCTTTTCATCGGCCGGATCGCCAACACGCAGTGCCTGCGCTCCCGCCACCAGGCGTTGCATGAATTCGTCATAGATGCCGCGCGCCACGAAAAGCCGCGACCCGGCAATGCAGGATTCTCCCGAACTGCTGAAGATGCCGTACAGCACCCCATTGACGGCGTGATCCAGGTCCGCGTCGTCCAGCACCATGGTGGCAGACTTGCCACCCAGCTCCATGGACACCGGCATCATCTTCTGCGCGGCGATACCGGCGATGTGCTTGCCGGTCGATGTACCGCCGGTAAACGACACGCGCCGTACCAGGGGATGGCGTGTGATCACATCACCGATCACCGAGCCCTTGCCCGGCAGCACGCTGATCATGCCCCTGGGCACCCCGGCCTCCTCGCACAGCCGCGCCAGTTCCAGCGCCAAGAGCGGCGTGACCTCCGCCGGCTTGAGAATCACGGCATTGCCGGCAGCCAGGGCCGGCGCCAGCTTCTGCGCATCACTGGCAATCGGAGAGTTCCATGGAGTGATGGCCGCAACCACGCCCATGGGCTCGTGTACGCTCATGGTGACATACTCACCGCGAGACGGTGTGATGATGTCTTCCATGGTTTCGCAGGCAGCGCCGAAGAACTGGAAGGTGGCGGCGGCGCTGACGACCAGCGCACGTGTTTCCTGAATCGGCTTGCCGTTATCCTGGCGCTGCAACTGCGCCAGCATTTCCGCCCGCTGGCGGATGAGCGCAGCCACCCGGTACAGGACTTCGGCACGCTGATGCGGCAACCGCCGCGCCCAGTCTGTGCTGAGGAATGCCGCATGGGCGCGTTCAATCGCCTCTTCGGCATCAGCGGCGCTGGCGGCATTCAGGCGCGCCACTTCCTCGCCCGTCGCCGGGTAGATGCTGGCGTACTCCTCGCCACTGCCTGGCCGCCATTCACCGGCAATATTGATGGGCAAAAGCGCTGGATACATGATGAGTCTTCCTGGTCCGTTTCGTGTCGCCACAGCGCTAGATCGCCACTGAGGCGACCCGGTTGTGTATCGCCCGCGCCAGGCTGTAGACAGTCTGCGCAGAGGTTTTGGGATTGCTGGCAAGCGGCAGATTGCGCATGCTCAGCTCAAAGCTGCCGAATGCACCCTCGGCCTCGACGGTATGGATGTTGTCGCGCACGCCGGGATCTGCCACCAGGCGCACCTGTGTCGCATCCAGGCCCAGACCAGCCAGCGCCACCGTGGCCGCGACGTTTGCATTGCGCGGATACTGCCTGGCCGCTTCGCGCGCCGTCCCTTCGAAAATCACCTGAGGCTGCGCCAGGCCAGCCAGGTCTGCCAGGTCTGCCACCTGCTCGGCCGGGGTATCGCGCCAGGCCTGGGGCGGCTTGCGGCCGGTGTAACGCACCTGTGCCAGCCCACCCAGGCGCGCTGCCGCCAGCACATCTATGGCGCCGATAGCGCCAGCGACGAATTCAGCCTGCGTGCCGCCAGCCTCGGCTGCCTGTTCGATCTGCTCGACCATGCCGGGCTCGGCCATGGCGCCCATGGACGCCACGATGCAGGGCACGCCGGCGCGCAGGGCCGGCAACACATGCTGCACCACCGCCCCATGGCCTGCCGCCTCGACCACCAGATCGACATCCACCAGCGGCACCTGGCGCATTGCCTGCGCCTGCGGCAGCACGGCCGCCACACGCTCATCCAGCGTGTTGTCAGGCGTAACCACCACCGTTATCCGGGCTGCCGGTTCCTGCTCCAGCAACTCCACCAACGCGCTGCCTATGGCGCCAAAACCGATCAAGGCGATGCGTAGCATATCCATGCGCTCCTGCTCACAGCGTGGCCGGCTGCAGCGCCGGAATCTGGTTCAGCTGGTTGACCGGCGGGCCGGCAAATACCGACTTGAACTGACCGATGGAAAGCATGTCGACTTCCAGCATGAATGGCCCGGGCCGGTTGCCGGCCTCCTGCAGCAGGCCGGGCAATTGCGCCAGGTCCGTCATCCTGGCGTGCGCCAGCCCCATGCTCTGGCACAGCTGCGCATAGTCCGGCGTATGCAGGTCCACATAGCAACGGCGGCTGCCATACTGGGCATCCTGGATATTCTTGATAACGCCATAACCCTTGTCGTTCATCAGCACGATCAGGACATCGCAGGCTTCCTGCACCAGCGTCGCCAATTCACCCAGGTTGAGGATGAAGCCGCCATCACCTGCCAGACAGAGAGTCTTGCGGCCAGACCCGGTAACGGCCGCACCGACCGCCGCGCCAATGGCCATGGGCATGCCCTGACCAATGCCACCACCCGTGGCATGCACGCCCTGGTTGGGTTCGAAGATGCGCAATTCGCGGTTGCCCCAGGTGCTGTTCGACACCGTCACATCGCGGACCCAGTTGAAATTGCGGCCATAGGCCTGCTGCAATTGCGCCACCAGCGCCTGGTAGGGCCCCAGGCCGTCGCGCAAGGCAGCCACGGCTTGCGCCTTGGTGGCCTCGAGATCGTCGATCAAAGCGGCATCAGCGCGCCAGCCACGTTGTTCCAGACGATCGGCCAGGCCTTCCAGCACCAGTCGGGCATCGCCCCAGACAAACAGGTCGTTGGCATAGCAGCGGCCCGCCGCTGCGGCATCGGCATCCACGCGGAACAGCGGCCGGGGCAGTTTCAGCTCATACTTCAGCGTCTCGTTGCTGCGCAGGCGCGAGCCCACCACCAGCATGGCGTCGCAGCGCTGGTAAAAGTCTTCCACCGGTTTCTGCAGGTTGTAGGCTCCCAGGGAACCGCGTTCGTCTTCCGGCACGATGCCCCGGCCCTGCACACTGGCCACCACGCCAAAGCCCAGGCGGCGCAGCCGCTGCACGGCAGCGCCTGCATGGCGCGCACCGCCTCCCAGCCACAGCAACGGCCGGCGCGCCGCCGCCAGTTGGGCCGCCAGCATATCCAGCTGCGCGGCATCCGGCGTGGCGCAGGGCACCGGCAAGGGCGCCAGCGCCAGCTCGTCGGGCATGGGAATCAGGCTTTGCTGCACGTCGATGGGAATTTCGATACTGACCGGGCCGGACGGCGCCGCCAAGGCAAGCTGCACCGCCTTTTTCAGCACGCCCAGCACGTTCTCGGGGCTGTAGGCGCGAAAGGCCGCTTTCGAGACGGCTTCCAGCATCTTCAGCTGCGCGGGCGCCTCGTGGATATAGGACATGCCCCGGTCCAGATAGGGCACTTCGATCTGGCCGGTGATATGCAGCACCGGCGCGCCGGCGGTCAAGGCCTCGACCATGCTGCCTGCGATGTTGCCCGCAGCCGGTCCGGTACTGGTAATGCAGACGCCCAGGCGCGACGTCGAGCGAGCATAGGCATCCGCCATGTTCCCGGCCCCGGCTTCACCACGCGCCGGTACGAAACGCACCACGCCGCGCTGCGCGAACGCATCGAGAATAGGCATGTTGTGGATCGAAATGACGCCGAATGCGGCGCGAACACCGCACTTTTCGAGAAAGGCGGCGACGACTGCACCTACGGTCACCAGCGGTTGTTGGTTATGTTCAGGCATTGCGCGAATGACCTCCAGAAATATCTATGTGACTGCCCGTCGTATAGCTGGACAGGGGAGAAGCAAGAAAAACCACGGCCTGCGCAGCCTCGTCGGGCCGGCCCAGGCGGCCCAGGGGAATATGTTTGGTACGCGCCAGTTCGCGGGTCCAGGCCGTCCAATCGAGTTCAGATTCACTGCGGGCCTCGAAGCGGCGGCGCCACTGGCCGGACTCGATCAGGCCGATAAGGATGCCGTTCACACGTATCCCTTGCGGCGCGAACTCCGTCGCCAGCGAGCGCACCAGATTGAGCAGCCCCGCTCGTGCCGCCGAAGTCGCCACCATGTGCGGCTCAGGCTGGCGCGCCAACAGTGAGTTGGAGCAAACGATGGCGGCGTCACCCAGCTCGCTGGCGCTTTGTGCCAGTTGCGGCAGGAAGGCGCGCGTGGGGTAGATCACGGAAAAGAACTTCAGGTGCAGCTCTTCGCTCCAGGCGGCATCGCCAGTGCTCGCGAAGGTGGAGACGCGCCCCTGCCCGGCGTTGTTGATCAACATGGCGGCGGGCCCCAGCTCACGCTCGACCTGCCCGGCGAAGTCGCCCACGCTGGATTCGTCCAGCACATTGCAGGTCCTGGCCAGCAGGCGGGCATCGGGATGGCGCTGCCGCAGCCCCTGTGCCGCCGCATCGAGCCGCACGGTGTCCCGGCCGCAGATCGCCACAGCGGCGCCACAGGCCAGCAGCAGGTCTGCCGTCGCCAGGCCGATGCCCGAACTGCCGCCGGTCACCACTGCCGTCCTGCCGGCCAGCGCATCATGGCGCCAGCCAGCCTGCCCGGGTGTCCGGGCCAAGGCAGCCGCTGCCGTGGCGATGCCGGTGTCTTGGCGCATGGTCATCATGCAGCTCCTTTCATGATGTACGGCGCCTTGCGGCGCTGCTGTGCCGGTGCGTAGTCGAGCAGGCCCGACAACTCATTGGCCACCTGGCACACGCTGTCGATGAGCATCAGCTTCTGCGCCTGGTCTATCTGCCGCATGCCCAGCGTGACGCCCAGCGCCGCAACGATCTGTCCCTGGTGGTTGTAGACCGGTGCCGCCACGGTGGAGATATGCAATTCGTAGAACCCTTCGGCCGCCACATACCCACGTTCGCGTATCCGCACGGCGGATTCGTACAGCTCATTGACGTCCTTGGGAGTCTGAGGCGAAAACACTTCCAGGCTGTGTTCCGGATACAGTTCCTTGAGCTGCGCCAGCGTCAGGCCACCCAGCAGCACGTGCCCAAGAGCCGTCGCATGCGCAGGCAGACGGGTGCCCACCGAGACGGAGCCGATGAACGGCGTGTTCGAGGTCGTGGTCTTGGCGACATACACGATGTTCTGCCCGTCGCGTACCACCAGATTGGCGGCATGGCCGACCTCATGGCACAGGCGGTTGATCAGCGGCGTGCCCAGTTCGGTCAGGTCCAGGGAGGCCAGGTATTCGAAGCCCAGGCGCAGCACGCCCAGGCCCAGCTTGTATTCCCGGCCATTCTCCGAACGCTCCAGATAGCCCATGTACTCCAGCGTGTTGAGCAGACGGAACACAGTGGAACGCGGCAACTGCAGGCGCTGCGTCAATTCCGGCGCGCCGATCTGGCGCTTCTCGCGGCTGAACTGGCTCAGTATCAGCAGGCCGCGCTCCAGCGCTGGCACGATGTATCGGAGCGCCTCATCGTCCTGGTTGTTGATAGCGGTTTGCTCGTTCATCCGTTGACTCCTTGATCGGGTTGGGCAGGCAGGCCCAGCAATACCTGCGTCAACAGGGCAGCCAGCACTGCCGGCTGCTCCACATAACAGGCGTGCCCGGCGCCCTCGATGGGCTGCAAGGACACGTCCAGTGCGGCCGCCACCTCCGCACAGGCGGCGGGCGGGGTGACAATATCCTCGGTGCCGCACCACACCTGCACGGGCACCGGCCCCTGGGCCACGGCAATACGCCTGCAGTCGGCCAGCAGATCCCCGCCACACAGCAGTTCCACCGCCTGGGCATAGCCCGGCCCCTGCAGGCGTGCCATATTCCAGTACACCCATGCCTGCGCACGGCGGTCTGCGCCAGGCCCCAGCAGGCGCAGGTAGCGGCGCGCCGCCATCGCCGGCATGCCGCCTTCCCGGGTCACTTCGGCCAGACGCTGCTGCCGTACTTCCCGGCCCCGTGCTTCGCGGGCCAGGGCGCCATAGCCCTGCGCCGGGCTGATCAGCACCAACGCACGCGGTCGACAGCCTGGCCAGCGGTGTGCGGTGTAGGCAGCAGCCACCAGAGCGCCCAGCGAGTGCCCCACCAGCACGAAATCGTCAATGGAAAGCGACACCAGCACGCGGTGCAGCGCCTCGGCATAATCCAGTGCCGAGGGCGCGGCGCCGGGCAATGGCGTGGATTCGCCATAGCCAGGCGCATCCCAGGCCAGCACGCGGTGCCGCAGGTTGAAGATGCGCGCCAGTTCCAGCCACGACGCCGCCCCCGAGCCAATGCCGTGCAAACAGACCAGGACAGGCTTGCGGACGTCGCCCGCCACGGTGTCCCGCACGGAAACGACCGTGCCATCCGCCAGGCGGATGTTGAACAGGCCGAACGTGGCTTCCAGGTCCGCGAGTTGCTCGGCGGTAATGGCCGGAGGGGCAGTAAGGATCTCAGTCATGGTGCATGGGCCGATTGCAGGGAAAACACTTCCAGCGGCGCTTACTTGGGCGTCCGCTTGATATGAGCCAGCGGGTGATCCTCGGGATAAGTCGGCGTCACCGGTTTCTTCGCGCCGAGCATCACGCACATCAGCGCGTCCTCGTCGCCGATATTGATTTCTTCGCGGTAGACGCCGGGCGGCACCGAGACCAGGTCACGATCGGTCAGGATGGTTTCGTAGCGTTGGTCGCCCTGCGTAATGACCAGTTTGAGCTTGCCGCGGATGACGAAGAACACTTCCTCGACATCCACGTGGATGTGCGGCGGGCCTTCATGGCCAGCCGGAATCACCATGGTGGAGAAGGTGAAATGCTTGCTGGGCACGGTATTGTTGTCGGTCGAAACACCGGTGCCGCCGGTGCCGACGTAGCGCATCTGCGCACGGCGGTACTTGGGGTCGTAATCCGCCTGGAACTTCAGTGCGTCCCAGTCATAGTTACGGGTCGAGAAACGGGCGATGCGGCTATTGATCCAATCCTCGAACGATGCGCCTTCGGGGCGGGCCCAGCTGGGCTCGTTCTGGATGGACTTATCAGCAACTTCAGACATGGCGGACTCCTGCTTGTGATCAGTGTGGATTGCGGTGGAAATGACGGCGAAGTGCCAGGGGCGCGCGTGCGCCCGTTCTTCAATGCATGACGAAACCGCCGTTGACCGGCAGTACCTGCCCGGTGACGAAACGCGACAGATCGGACAGCGCGAACAGCACCGCGCCGCACACATCGGCAGCTTGCTGCTCGCGCGGCAACGCCCTGCCGTCGAGATACTTCTGATGGCGCGCCTGAGGCACGTACTCCGTGGCTTCGACCAGCGTCAGGCCAGGCGCCACGGCGTTGACGGTGATGCCATCCCCACCCCATTCACGCGCCAGCGCATGCGTCATGGCAGACACAGCGCCCTTGCTGGCGACGTAGGCCAGCAGATTGGGTGCACCCCACAGCGCCGTATCGGAAGACAGGTTGACGATCGCCCCACGGCCGCTGGCCTTGAGCGCCCCATGGCAGGCGCGGCTCATCAGCCAGGTGCCGCGCACGTTTACATCCATCACCTGGTCCCAGGTGGCGACGCTCAGCGCGTGGGCATCCTTGCCGCCGGAATTGGTGATCGCGGCGTTGTTGACCAGGCCGTCCAGCCCGCCCAGGCGCTGCCCCGCTTCTTCGGCGGCGCGCTCCACGCTGGCCGGATCGACCAGATCCAGCGTCACGGTGTGCACCTCTGCGCCGGTGGCGCGCAGCGCCCCGCCCGCCTGTTGCAGCAGCGCTTCGAGCCGGTCGGCCATCACCAGGCTGGCGCCCGCCCTGGCGATGCAATGGGAAAACGCCAGGCCCAGGCCGCGCGCCGCGCCTGTCACCAACACCCGGCGGCCACGCAGCAGGCCGGCAGGAATGGCATCCATCAAAGCCTGCAGGCTGGTGGCATCGACTGCCCCAAGCGACTGCACGTGATCGTTCTGCTTGTCCATGTTGCGCATCCTCCGGGCTCAGTGCGTCGTGACCGAAGCACGCGGCAGGTAATGCAACACCCGCCGTTCCAGCCAGACCACCGCCCAGTAAGCCAACAGCCCAACCAGCGTAAGCGCGGCAATGGCAACGAATACGGCAGCCGTGTTGCCCTGCCCTTCGCCGTCCACCAGCAGATAGCCCAGCCCCTTGTTGCCGCCCACCAGTTCCCCCACCGTGACGCCGATCACTGCCAGCGTCGCGGCAATGCGCAGGCCGGAAAACAGCGAGGGCAAGGCGGACGGAAACTCAACCAGGCGGAAGATCTGCACGCGGCCGGCATTGAGCGTGCGGACCAGATTCACCATATCCGGGTCCACGGTACGAACTGCCGACAGCACATTGATCATGACCGGGAAGAAGACGATCAGGATAGCCACCAGAATCTTGGGATAGATGGTGTAGCCCAGCCACATCACGAAGAGCGGCGCGAAGGCAACCTTGGGCGCAATCTGCAGGGCCAGGATGTAGGGCGACAGGACGGATTCCGCCTTGGGCGACAGGCCCAGCACCACGCCGAACATGATGCCCAGCAGGGACCCCAGCAGAAAGCCCAGCACGACTTCCAGCATGGTGATCCAGAAGTGCGAGACCAGGTCGCTGTTGTGCCACATGTGCACTGCTTCGCTCATGACCCGCGTGAATTTCGGGAACACGTATTCGGGCATGCCGAACAGGCCCGGCCCCCATTGCCACAGTGCCAGGAAAACCAGCAGCACTGCGACACTGCTGAGGTAGGTGGAAAAATCTTTCTTCATTGCGCGATTGCCTTGTGGTTATCTGCTGCGCGGCCGGGCTCAGCGGCTCTCGACGAATTCGTTGGTGTAGAGCTCATCGAGCGGCTGCGCACGCGGCACGATGCCCTGGGCGACATAGAACGCCTGAACTTCTTCCAGGCGCGCCGGGTCCATGCGACCCAACACCTCCTGGTCCGCGTACACGTATTCGCGGTACAGGTCGAAAATGCGTTCGATCATGGCTTCCTGGCCCTGGTACGACGGCACCGCCTGGACATAGGCGACAGCAGCGGCCTTGGGGTCGCGGATGATGTCCGCCATGCCGCGCAACGTAGCCTGCACCAGCTTGCGCACCAGTTCCGGGTTCTCCTTGATGGTCTGCTCGGACGCCAGGATGGCCTGTGCCATGCTCTGGAAGGTTTCATCCTTGGGCAGGATGCGCACCTTGGTGCCGGTCTGCTCGACGTTGGCGATCCAGTCGGGCACGGCTGCCATGGCATCCGCGCGCCCGGCGTTGAACAACTGCCAGACACCGGCAGGCCCGGCGGCCTGGGCATCGACGTCACGACGGCTCAGCCCGGCCTGTTCGAGCGAGCCCAAAAACGCATAGAAAGTCGTGTCGCTGTAGGCCATGACGGTCACCGTCTTGTCCTTGAGATCCTTGACATGCCGGATGTCACCGTCCTCCTTGGCGGCCAGCAGCGTCAGTGAGCCGCTGCCCAGCACCGCCACGGCCTTCACCGGAATCCCATTGGCACGCACGATGATGGGCGTATCGCCGATCGCACCGCCGACCGGCGCGTTGCCCGCGCCCACCTGCTTGGCCACGTCCACACCGCCCCGAGCCGCCACGAACTTGACGTCCAGGCCTTCCTCTTCGTAATAGCCGCGCTGCTTGGCAAGCATCCAGGGCGCGAACGCTGTCAACGTCGCCGGGGCCGGCAGCAGATAGGTCACCTCCTGCAGGGCCTGCGTCTGCGCCCCGGCGGGCGCAGACAGGGCACAGACCAGCGTCAGCGGCGCCAACCATTTGCGTACTGCCGATATGCCGTTCAGATTCATCACATCGTTTCCTAAAGTGGGTGGGACGACAGTTGTGGCGCAAGGCCGCCGCGAGGCAACCGGCCACGCAGATCCTGCTTCAGTGCAATGCTTCCTGCCCGACCTTGAGCAGTTCCATCAGGCGGCCCTGGATCGGTGCGACCTCAGGCATCTTGCGGCGCTGCATCGGATTGTTGCGATGCGGCAGATCCACAATGATTTCTTCGATGATCCGGCCCGGCCGTTCACTCATCACCAGAATCCGGTCCGACAGCGCAATGGCTTCGATCAGGTCGTGGGTAATGAACAGCGCTGTTTTCTTCTCTTCATGCAGGGTGGCGGCCAGGTCCTGCTGCAACACCATCTTGGTCTGCGCATCCAGCGCGGAAAACGGCTCGTCAAGCAGAAGGACTTCGGGGTTGACCGCCAGCGTGCGCGCCAACGCTGCACGCTGGCGCATGCCGCCCGAGAGCTGGTAGGGATAGTGGTTCTCGAAACCACCCAGGTGACAGCGGTTCAGCAGTTCTTCAGCAATGGGACGGCGCCTGGCGCGCGGCACCGAGTCGATCTCCAGACCCAGCTCGACGTTCTCGCAAATCGTGCGCCAGGGCATGAGCAGGTCCTTCTGCAGCATGAACGCCACCTGCCGCACCGGGCCGGTCACCGGCTGGCCGTCGATCAGCACTTGCCCTTCCGTCGGCAGGTACAGGCCCGAGCCCATGTTGAGCAGCGTACTTTTGCCACAGCCCGACGGGCCGATAACCGAAACGACTTCGCCCCGTCCGATCTGCAGGCTCAGGTGCTGCACGGCATACGGAGGTTCGGCCTGCGTGCGCGTCGGAAAACGCTTGGCGACACGATTGAATTCGATATGGTGGTGCATTTCCGCCCTTTGTTTCATCTGTAAAACAACAATTCACCAATGGAATTTGAATAAATTAAATCAACATCCCCATTAGCCCGATATCAGTGAAAACACTGCCTCCGCCGGCAATATCAGCCATGCAAATTCCGTGCCAATTTCCAATAGATGAATCCGTGTCTCACAAACAAATCAATGCATTTCACATATGAAATAACGACGCCAAATAAACGCTTGCATCACAGATGAAAAATGTTTTTTCATTCATGGACTTATTAAATTTGCACCGGCTTAATACAAAAATCTCCAGGACGTTTCATCCTTGCATCAGAATGGTGCAACGCATCACATCCACATTCATTGCGTCAATTCGAAAACCGATCCAAAAACATCTGCATCATTTAATTAAGAAATTTCAAAATCAAATCAAATGTGAAAGCAATCCGAACGGCTGCATGGCAGGAATCATGGCGAATCCCATCAAGCCATCCATGACCAGATACAACGCCTGCCCAGCCAGCCGCAGCCCTGGATCGCCTTGGCCCCGACTGACGCCTTCCCCAATGCCCTGCCACCCGGGCCGCCCTAACCACCGTCTGCCCCAGGTCACGCCCCAAGGACGCCGCCATGGGGCCGAATCCCCTGGCGGGCGCGATACAATGCCGCGCAGATGGTCTGCACCGCTGCAGCCGAACCGCTACCGAACGAGACCCGATCGCCATGTCTGATTCCCCTTCCATTACCGCCGCGCAACTGCCTTCGGATATCAAGGCCGAGGTACTGTCCGAGGCCCTGCCCTATATCCGCCGCTTCCACGGCAAAACCATCGTGGTCAAGTACGGCGGCAATGCCATGACCGAGGAACGTCTGCAGCGCAGCTTTGCCCACGATGTGGTGCTGCTGAAACTGGTCGGCCTGAACCCCATCGTCGTGCACGGCGGCGGCCCGCAGATCGACAATGCACTGCAACGCCTGGGCAAGCAGGGCAAGTTCATCCAGGGCATGCGCGTGACCGACGAAGAAACCATGGAAGTGGTGGAGTGGGTGCTGGGCGGCCAGGTGCAGCAGGACATCGTGATGATGATCAATGCTGCCGGCGGCAAGGCCGTGGGCCTGACGGGCAAGGATGGCGGTCTGATCCAGGCCACGCACAAACTGATGGACGACCGCGAGCATCCGGGCGAGAAAATTGACCTGGGCTTTGTCGGCGATATCGCGCGCATCGAACCCGCCGTAGTCAAGGCGCTGCAGGACGATCAGTTCATCCCGGTGATTTCGTCAATCGGCTACGGCGAAGACGGCAATGCCTACAACATCAACGCCGATGTGGTGGCAGGCAAAATGGCAGAAGTGCTGGGCGCCGAAAAGCTGGTGATGATGACCAACACCCCGGGCGTGCTGGACAAGGACGGCAAGCTGCTGACGCGCCTATCGGCCGCGACGATCGACGCCATGTTCGATGACGGCACGATTTCCGGCGGCATGCTGCCCAAGATTTCCTCGGCGCTGGATGCCGCGCGCAACGGCGTAAATTCGGTACACGTGGTGGACGGCCGCGTGCCGCACTGCCTGTTGCTGGAAATCCTGACGGACAAGGGTGTGGGAACGATGATCCAAGGCGCCTGAACCTGCCCCTGTCGTGCATCACAGGCGAAGCGTCCCATGCGGCGCTTCGCGCCATGAATGCCAACGCCCATCCCGGCTCGGAATGGGCGTTTTTTTATCCAGGACGTCGATACCGAGCGCGGTATGGGCGGCAGCCCGGCGGAAATTGAGGCAGACGCAATGAGCCGGCGTCAGCCGTGCCGCGTGCCACAGACAGGGCAGCCCGGGTCACGCACGACCTTGACGCTGCGCCACTGCATGCCCAGCGCCTCCAGGCGCAAGAGCCTGCCTGTCAGCGGTTGGCCTATCCCTGCCAATACCTTGAGCCCCTCGGCCGCCTGCATGGCGCCTATGATGCCCACGACCGGCCCGAAGACCCCCGAGGTCGCACAGGTCATGGTGTCCGGCTCATCGGATTCCGGGAACAGGCAGTGATAACAGGGTGAACTTTCCTGGCGGGTATCGAAAACGCTCACCTGCCCGTCGAAGCGTATCCCGGCTCCCATGACCAGCGGTTTCCCCAAGCGCACGCAGACCCGGTTGATGGCGTGGCGCGTCTCGAAATTATCGGTGCAGTCCAGCACGATATCCGCGTCCGCCGCCAGCCGCTCCAGCCCGGCCTCGTCCAGGCGTTGGCAGACGGCCTCGACCTGTACCTCGGGATTCAGGCGCGCCAGCGCCTGACGGCCGGACTCGGCCTTGTAGGCGCCCACGGTTCCTGTGTCGTGCAGCACCTGGCGTTGCAGATTGCTGAGTTCCACGCGATCATCATCCACCAGGATGAGACGGCCGACGCCAGCCGCCGCCAGATACAACGCGGCAGGCGAACCCAGGCCGCCTGCCCCGACCATCAGCACCGTGCTTTCCAGCCAGCGCTGCTGAGCTTCTATGCCCGCCTCATCCAGCAGGATGTGGCGGGCATAGCGCAACAACTGGTCGTCATTCATGACTGCAGGTCGTTCATTTCTTGCTGGATTCGACGCCATCGACAGTGATGCGCTGGCGTGCGGCAGGCGCCGCCTCGACCACCGTCGTGCCGCCCGGACCGCCGGTTTCGACAGGCCGGCCCTGCAGCAGGTTGATCGCCTGGCGCAGTTGGAAGTCGTCGTCACCACCAAACTCGAACATCTTGAAGTCCTTCAACTGCTCCTTGTCGATTTCATTGGAGCGGACTTCCTCTTCCGGCGTCTGCTTGTTCGACAGGTGGCGCTGCAGGTCGGCTTCGCGCGGCAGGCGGAACAGATCGCCCTTTTCGGTATCGGACACCACGATATCCGGCTCGATGCCCTTGGCCTGGATAGAACTGCCGTTGGGCGTGTAGTAGCGTGAGGTCGTGAGCTTGATGCCAGTGTTCTCGGACAGCGGCAGGATGACCTGCACCGAGCCCTTGCCGAAGGTGCGGTTGCCCATGACCTTGGCGCGGCCATGATCCTGCAGCGCGCCGGCCACGATTTCCGAAGCCGAGGCCGAGCCCGCGTTCACCAACACAACCAGCGGCACCGTCTTGGCCCATTCAGGCAGATCGCGCATGTAGTTGCTTTCGCCACGCGCGAAATCCACCGGGTTGGCCAGATAGCGATGACGCGATTCCGGGGCACGTCCGTCGGTGGAAACCACCAGCACGTCCGGCGGCAGGAATGCGGCGGACACGCCGATGGCGCCGGTCAGCAGGCCGCCCGGGTCATTGCGCAGGTCAAGCACCACGCCCTTGGGCACGCCGTCGCGGCCAAGTTCGCGCAGGTGCTGTACCAGGTCGGCGCCAGTGCGCTCCTGGAATTGCGACACACGCACGTAGCCGTAGCCGTCATCCAGCATCTTGCTGCGCACGCTGCGCACCTTGATGACGTCGCGCACGATGTCGATGACAATGGGCTGGTCCACACCGTCGCGCACGATGGTCAGGCGGATCGGGGTCTTGGGCGCGCCGCGCATGAGCTTGACCGCATCCGTCAGCGTCATGCCTTTGGTCGGCGTGTCGTCGATCTTGATGATCAGGTCGCCGGCCAACACGCCGCCGCGCGCGGCAGGAGTGTCTTCGATGGGCGAAATGACCTTGACGAAACCGTCCTCGGCGCCGACTTCGATGCCCAGCCCGCCGAATTCACCCTGGGTGGCGGTCTGCATGTCCTCGAAGGCTTCCGCATCCAGGTAGGCCGAATGCGGGTCCAGGCTCGACAACATGCCGGAAATGGCGCCGTTGATGAGATTGGTATCGGTGACGGGCTCGACGTAATTGTTCTTGATGGCGCCAAAGACGCTGGTGAACTGGCGCAGTTCATCAAGAGGCAGCGGCGTGCCGCTGCGCTCTGCCACCGCGCTGATCCCGATACTGGTCAATACGCCAGCCACAGCGCCCAAGGCAACCAGGCCGAAACTCCGCGTTTTACGAGTGCTCATGCACATTCCCGTATGAAGGCCGGCAGTGAAAACGCCGGCGATAAATTGCCGCCTTGCCAGAACACCGCGCCGCCGGATTCAACGCGCCATGAAGCGCGCCGGATCGACAGGCGTCCCACGATGCCTGACCTCGAAGTATAGGCCCGAATCCACCTGTCCGCCTGTCGCTCCAGCCAGCGCAATGGCTTCCTGGCGGGCCACTGCATCACCAACCTGTTTCAGCAGGCTCTGGTTGTGGGCATAAACAGACAGGTAATCCTTGCCGTGATCCACGATGATGATGTTACCGAAACCACGCAGCCAATTCGCGTAGACCACCGTGCCTGATTCGATGACGCGCACCGGCGTCCCCTCCGGCGCTGCGATCAATTGACCCCGCCAGGCTCCGCCATCGGGTTTCTGCGTGCCATAACGGGCCAACACCTGTCCCGTCAGCGGCGCCTTCAAACCCGTGCGCAAGCCATTGCTCAAACCCGCCTGCCCCTGCCCGCCCGGCACCACGGAGACTCGCGGCGCGGGTGAAGTTGGCGGTGCTTGCGCGACAGACACTTCGACCGGCGCGGACGCGGGCGGTTCCACCGGACTCACATCTACGGTTTCGACCGGTTCCTGGCGCGCCAGTTCCGTCGGCGCCGGGGTCGATTCCGGCGCGCCCAGGCGCGGCCCTTCAACCTGACGCAACGAAGATACCGGCCCGCCTTGCGACGTGGCATCACGAGCGGCCAATACACGTTCGCGTTCCTGTTCACGCGCACGTGCCGCCGCCGCACGATCAGCCGCGACTTTTTCGGCAGCGGCCTGCTGGGCCGCTGCACGTGCCGCCGCCAGGCGCGCCTGGCGTTCGGCTTCGGCCTTGGCCCGGGCCTGACGCAATTCTTCCTGACGCCGCAGCTCCGCCTGGCGACGCACTTCCGCCGCACGCCTGGCGGCCTCTAGCTGCTTGCCCAGGTCATCGACCAACTGGCCCAAGCGCTCATCGTCGCGGCTCAGGCGGCTGGCTTCGACGCGCTGGGCGCGTATACGGTCTTCCAGGCGGGCCAGTACGGCCGCCCGCTCTCGCTGCTGGACCTCGCGCTGGCGCCGCTGCGCCTCGGCATCCTGATTCAACGCCGCCAGCCGCTCGCTGCCGGCGCGCTGCTCGGCCTGCAGGGCTTCCAGGCGACTGACTTCCGCATCCAGGCCGCGCACGGTTTGCGCGCGCGCCTGGGCGACATAATCCAGATAGGCCAAATTGCGGCCATTGTCCTGTGGGTCGCCTCCCGACAGCCAGATGCTCCAGGGCGACAATTCATTGACATACTGTTCGTGCAATTGCTGCGCCAGGATCTCGCGGCGCTGCGCGAGATCCTGCTGCACGGCCGCGACCTCGCTTTCCAGCCGTGCCAGTTCAGCCTGCTGCTGACGCTCCTGCGCCGCCAGTTCGTGCAGGCGCCGTGTGCTTTCGGACAGCGCCTGTTCCGACTGGCGCAGCGCATCCGCCGCTTCCTTGCGTTCGCTTTCGCGCAGTTCCAATTCTTGCTGCACGGTGCGGATGCGTTGCTGCAGTTCCTTGCGGCGCTCCTGAGCCTCACGCTGGCTGTCGCTCACCTGCTGCGCATCCGGCGCTGCGCCGGCCAGCGGCGGCGCCAACAGCGCCAACCAGAGCAGGCACAACCGGCACAGCACGCCCGGACGGAGATTCATGATCGACAGCCTCTGTGAGTGCCAGCCTTACTTGCCGGCCTTGCCTTGCGCAGCCACTGCCGCCACGGCCGCAGCGATGGCTTCCGGATCGCCCAGGTAGTAATGGCGGATCGGGCGCAGGTTTTCGTCCAGTTCGTAGACCAGCGGCTGGCCGGTGGGAATATTCAGGTTGACGATTTCCTCTTCGGATACGTCGTCCAGGTACTTGATCAGTGCGCGCAGGCTATTGCCGTGCGCGGCAACCAGCACCTTGCGGCCGGCCCGGATAGCCGGCGCAATGGATTCGTTCCAGAACGGCACGACACGTTCCACCGTATCCTTCAGGCATTCAGTGGCCGGCAGGTTTTCCGCAGCAACGCGGGCATAGCGCGGATCGAAACGGGGATGGCGCGGGTCGTCGAGATCCAGCGGATTCGGTGCAATGGCATAGGCACGGCGCCAGACCAGCACTTGCTCGTCACCATACTGGGCGGCGGTTTCCGCCTTATTCAAGCCCTGCAGAGCGCCGTAGTGACGCTCATTGAGGCGCCAGCTCAGGCCCAGCGGCACGTACATGGCATCCATCGCATCCAGCGCGATCCAGGCGGTGCGGATGGCGCGCTTGAGCACCGACGAAAACGCGACGTCGAAGGTGTAGCCTTCGCGCTTGAGCAGCTCGCCGGCCTGCCGCGCCTGTTCGCGGCCGGTTTCCGTGAGGTCGACATCGGTCCAGCCGGTGAAGCGGTTTTCAAGGTTCCACTGGCTTTCGCCGTGACGCATCAGCACTAATTTATACATGGCGGGCTTTCAAAAAGAGTTGTAGAACCCGGCCATTTTAATGGCTTCGGCAGCGCTTGGCGGGCCCAGACACGTTCTGACGCCATTCGTGCTGCCATTCGCCATGACGGCAGCACTGCCGGCACGGCCCGACTGCGGTAATATCTGCTATTCAGATCAATCCGGGCCGCATCCCTGCCGCCCGCGCCAGCCCGCAGGAAATACGAAGTGGACTTCATTTATTCGCCTGAAAATCTCATGCTCATCGCCGTGGTGCTGCTGTCCGGCATCATGCTCGCGTGGCCAGCCATCACACGCAGCCGCATGGGCACCAGCCTGGTGCCTGCCGCTGCCGTCCAGTACATCAACCACAAGAACGCGCTGGTCATCGACGTGCGCGCCAGCGAAGCCTTCCAGAAAGGCCACATCGCCCAGGCCCGCCACATCGGCGCCGACGAAGTCGAGCAGAAGGCCGACGCCCTGCCGAAGAACCGGCCACTGCTGGTCGTCAGCGAAACCGGGCGCGACACGGCCCGCGTCATCGCCACGCTGAAGGCCAAGGGCCACGCCGAAGTCGCCAACCTGGAAGGTGGGCTGCGTGCCTGGAACCAGGCAGGCATGCCGCTGGCCAGCGGCAAACGCTGAGCATCCCGGGAGGTCTCGCCATGAATTCCGTACGCATGTATTGCACGGCAGTCTGTCCGTACTGTGTCCGTGCCGAAATGCTGCTGCGCCAGCGCGGTGTGGAGCAGATCGAAAAAATCCGCATCGACACCGACCCGTCACAGCGGGATGTCATGATCGCGGCCACAGGCCGGCGTACCGTGCCGCAGATCTACATCGGCGACACGCACGTGGGCGGCTTCGACGACCTGGCCGCGCTGGACCGCGCGGGCGGGCTGCAAGCGCTGCTCGCCGGCTGATCCCGGCGGCCTGAAACCCATTCTCTTATCGCAACCATTTTTCGCAGGAAGCACCATGTCCGACCAGGAACAACAAGCCAACGGCCAAGCCGCACCGTCCTTCAGCATGCAGCGCGTCTATCTCAAGGACCTGTCGGTCGAGATGCCCAACGCGCCGCAGATCTTCCTGGAACAGGAAGGCCCGAAGGTGGAAGTCAGCATCAACGTCGGTGGCCAGCGTCTGGCAGAAACCGTGTTCGAATCCACCGTGACCGCCACCGTCACCACGCGCATCAACGACAAGGTGCTGTACCTGGTTGAAGGCACGCAAGCCGGTATCTTCGAACTGGCCAATATTCCCGGCGAACAAATGGACCCGCTGCTGGGCATCGTCTGCCCGACCATGCTGTACCCCTACCTGCGCGCCAACATCGCCGACGCGATTACCCGTACCTCGCTGCCCACGCTGCACCTGGCCGAAGTCAACTTCCAGGCGCTATACGAACAGCGTATCGCCGAACTGCAGAAGCAGCAGGTGGAACAGGCCGACAGCGGCATCATCCTGCCCCCGGGCGCCACGCGTCAGTAAGCCGCATGTCCGCTGCAAGGGAACCTGACCGTCAAGCCCGCATTGCCGTACTAGGCGCGGGCGCCTGGGGCACCGCCCTGGCGGCAGCTGCCAGCCGGCATGGCGATACCATGCTGGTGGCGCGTTCGTCCGAAGCGGCAGCCAGGCTGGCCGCAGACCGCGAAAACACGCGCTACCTGCCCGGCATCGAGCTACCCGCTACGCTACGCTACGGCCATGGCCTGGACGCCGCGCTGGCTCACCTTGCAGGCGACCATGCCCCACTGCTCATCCTGGGCATTCCGGTGGCCGGACTGGCCTCCACCTGCGCCAGCCTGGCGGCAGCATTGCTGGCCCGGCCGCTGCCAGGCCTGACCGTGCTGCGCACCTGCAAAGGCTTTGACGCCCAGACTGGTGAACTTCCGTATGAAATCAGCCATCGCCTGCTCGATGGCATTCCCGGGCTCGCCACAGGCGTGCTGTCCGGCCCTTCGTTCGCCCAGGAAGTCGCGCGCGGCCTGCCCGTCGCCCTGACCGTCGCCAGCCCCGCACCGCACGCACGCGCAATCGCCACCATGGCCTTGCACGGCGGGCCGGTACGCGTCTATGGCAGCGATGATGTCATTGGCGTGGAAATCGGCGGCGCACTCAAGAATGTCATGGCCATCGCCTGCGGTATTGCCGATGGCCTGGAACTGGGCACCAATGCCCGCGCCGCCCTGATCACCCGGGGACTGGCGGAAATGACCCGCCTGGGCATTGCCCTGGGCGCACAGGCGGCCACCTTCTCGGGCCTGACAGGGCTGGGCGACCTCGTCCTGACCGCCACCGGCGATCTGTCACGCAATCGCCGCGTGGGCCTGGCGCTGGGCCGTGGCATGACGCTGGAAGCCATCCTGGCCGACGGCATGACTGCCGAAGGCGTACGCTGCGCCCAGGCCGCCTGGCAGCGTGCCCAGGCGCTGAACGTGGACATGCCCATCACTGCTGCGGTTTGCCAGGTGCTCGATGGTACCCATACCCCGGAGCAGGCTGTCGCCACACTGCTGTCGCGCGAAGCCCGGGCCACGGAATCCCCATCCCAGCCCTGACCCCTGTCAGGCCAACGGCCTGATCCACACGGACGCAAGGGATGCCAAACAGGTATTGACCGGCATTGCCAATGGGCTCGGTCCGCCAGTCAAGCTGGCCTTGACGGAAAGAAACAGCATTCCTATGAAATGGGCCTGGACAACACGTCAGGCCCGGCCTCGCCGCAGCGTGCCCATGCGCCTTGCCGCCGCCATGCCTGTAAAGAAACGCTGCCACCGTTCTGTCGCGTCGCTCCGGCCTGCCGCGCCGCCCTCCCTGCACTCGCGCGGTCCTGGCTGTGTTACCCAGCAGGGCTACTGCCAGACGCTGTCTAGGGTTTTGGCTTCCAGCAAACGCCTAGCCCATATGCGCAACATGGCGCCATCGGCCTGATGCAAACGCGTCAGCCCCGCATCCGGCAAAGGACCGAAGCGCAACTCCAATTGTTCGCGCAGCAACCCCGCCATGCCTTCATGACGACCTTGCTCCAGGCCGCGATGCAATCCCTGTTCCAGGCCTTGTTCCAGGCCTTGCCGCAATCCCTGTTCCAGCCCCTTGCGGATGCCTATCCGTTCCACACTGCTGATGTAAGCCATGTTGCGCTCCTTCTCGAAACTTGCCAGGGATTGCCAGAATGCCTCGTCAAGGCTGGCGGGCAGGGCCAGGATGCCGTCGATAAACAGGAACAGCTGGCGGATGCGCCTGGCCTGCCAGCCGTATTGATACAGGCTGCGCACCAGCTGTTTCTTGTCTTCCAGACGTGCCTGCGGCGTACTGCGCCTGGCTGCTGCCAATTCGGCCAGCACGATGATGGCAAACGGGTTGGCAGGGGCCTGGCGGCGCAGCTCCTCTTCACGGCCGGCCCAGTCCAGCAAATGTACCACCGGCACGCGGTAGCTCAGGCTCAGAAAATCCTGACCTTTCGGTGCATAGTGGTAGTGCAGGACGCTGCCCTGACTGGCGCTGCGGGTGACGATGGCGAACTGCAGGATGGTTTCGTCCGGAAAGACTTCCTGCAACCTGGCGAAATACCCATACATGCGCCGCGCGAAGCGGCTGCCCAGGCGCTGCTGGATTTCCAGGTGCAGCAGCATCAGCGCCTGTGCACCGCCCTTGAGTTGGACACGCGCCAGTTTGTCCAGGTAGCGGCGGTTGCGACGCCGGCCCGGGGCCAGGGCACGCAGTTCCTTGTCGAGGAAAGCCGGCGGATGGTTCCAGTCAATGTCGGCATGCAGGCTTGGCCAGAAGAACGCGATGCAGGGTTCCAGCAAGGCTTCCAGCGCATCTTTCCAGTGGCCGTCGGCATCGGTGGGCGAGTTGGCATCCGCAGCGCCTGCGGCACCATAGTCATCCAGCGCCGATGGCGCATGCAGCCAGCCGGCGGACGATGGCAGTACCCGATAGCGCAACCGGGCCTGGGCACCGGACTGGCAGCGCGGGACCGGCCGTACCGGCTGCGCATTGCGGGACAGGACCACGCCTCGCTGCGGCAAATGCCCCGACCTTCGATTCAAATCGGCGGGTGGAGCCCGAGACGGAATGGAGGGCGGGACCGAGGCTGGGGCAGAGAACGGAACAGCGGTCAGGACATCAGGTAAAACGGTGGGTAGAACAGCAGGCAGGGCTGCTGGCAGCACCACGAAAGAGGATGCTGGACGAGACATATTGCCTCCTGGCAGGGCGAACAGGCATAGCCTAATGCCGGGAGTCTCATGACACGAGCGTCAGCGTGCCGAAAATAGCACGCTATCAGTCCATGGCCGCCCCGCTAGGCGGTGGCCTACCAGGAAACGACCAGCCACTACACAGCTATCCAGCGTGGCAGGACTTATCCCGCGCAGCCTGCGTAATCTTGCTGGCGCCAGGCTTCGAACACCGTCACGGCGACGGCATTGGACAGATTCAGGCTGCGCTGCCCCGGCCGCATGGGCAGTCGGATACGCTGAGCGGCGGAAAAAGTCGCCAGCTCGGCATCCGCCAGCCCGGCCGTTTCGCGGCCGAACACGAACACATCGCCCGCCTGGAAACTGACACCGGCAATGCTGCGCGCACCCTGCGTCGTCAGCGCAAAGCAACGCTCGGGCGGTGCGCCGGTCGCCGTCAGCGCGGCATCCAGGGAATCATGCACCTTCATGGGCTGCCATTCATGGTAATCCAGCCCGGCACGACGCAAACGAGCGTCGTCCAGCTCGAAGCCCAAGGGGCGCACCAAATGCAGCTGTGCGCCAGTATTGGCGCACAGGCGAATGGCATTACCGGTATTCGGCGGAATTTCTGGGTGAACAAGGATGACGTGAAACATCCCGGTATTTTGCCACTGCCACGCCCATGGCGACACTATTTCCATGAGCCGGCATACACACAGGCCCCTCTACACCACCATGAACCAGCCCTTGCCTTCCCCTCGCAGCATCTTCTGTCATGCCAGGACTGCGAGCCCGCAATCCATACCGCCCACGCAACGAACCGTCACCCTCTCCCGAACAGCCAGACAGGAGCACGACAGCTGCCCCTCCAACGCCATCACCCCCAGATTCATGCACGATACATGCCTGGCATCTACGTGTCTGTGGCCCAGTCCGGCGGCGGCACGCGCGCGGCCGCGAGCAGGGCCACGCTGCTCGCCCCTGCCGCCTTCAAGGCCAGCGCGGCTGCGCTGGCGGTGCTGCCCGTGGTGACCACGTCATCCACCAGCAGGACCGCGTTGCCACCGATGCGCTGCGGACAGTGAAATACCCCATCCAGGATGGCACGCCTTGCCTGCCGTCCCAGTGCCGCCTGCTTGTGCTCGGTTTCAGTACGCCGCAGCCAGGCCGGTTGTTCCTCTGCCCCCAGGCGCCGCGCCAAGTGCCGCGACAATTCACGCGCAGGATTGAAACCGCGCCGCTGCAATGAGCGGCGGCTGGACGGCACCGGCACCAACACCCTGCGCGGTGCGCTCCCGGCCTGTGCCAGCCAGGCATCGGCCATCAGATTGGCCAGCAGGCGCGCATGGCGCAGACGCAATTCCACCTTGTACTGCCAGACCAGCACATCGCCGGGCGGCGTATAGGCAAATGCCTCGCAAATGGATGCCAGGCCTGCCAGCGCCAGGGGCGGCAGGCGCTGCTGCCCTTGGCGCAGGTCCGCCAGGCAGGCAGCGCAGGGCATGCCGCCGCGCGCGGCCGCCAGACATAGTGGACACGCCGAAGATAGGCGGGCCAGCGCAGACTCCACGCACCCGTACCAGCCGCCTCGCAACAATTGCAATGGAACTCTCCCGGTCTGCCGCCCTGGCAGTCTGCTGGCCTGCTGGCCACGGAGGGCGGGCTTCACGCAACCACGCAAGTACGCGTACACTGCACAGCATCCATCCCACACCATGCATGGCACGATGTCCAGCCCATGCGAGATGAAAATGTCCACCACTGCCCCACGCCTGCCCCTGGATCCCCGCCATGTCATGCTGCAGTTTTCCCGACGCGGAGAACTGGCCGAAGGACGGTTTCTCTATGACGAAATTGCCGCGCGCATGGACGAGCGGCTACGCTATATCCGGGTGACGCCCAATGCACTGATGGATGCCGGCAGCGGCGCAGGCCATGCGCTGCCCCTGCTGCAGGCCCGTTATCCGCAGGCCAGCTATACCGGCGTGGATCACAGTGCACCGGTGCTGGCGCTGGCTCGAGCGCGACATGCGCCCGGCAGCTTCCGCACCTGGCTGGACACCTTGCGACGGCGCGACACGGCGCCGCGTTTCGTCCAGGCCGATATGGCTGCAACCGGCCTGCCGCCCGAGTCGCTGGAACTGGTGTGGTCCAATCTGGCCCTGCATTGGCACCCGCAACCTGACGCCGTGCTGGCCGAATGGCGCCGCGTGCTGAAAATCGGCGGCCTGGCCATGTTTTCCTGGCTGGGGCCCGGCACCTTTCTGGAACTGCGGCAAGCCCTGGCCGACGCGGGTCTGAAAACCGCCACGCCGGCTTTCGTGGACATGCATGATTTCGGCGACCAACTGGTCGAGAACGGCTTTGCCGACCCTGTGATGGACCAGGAAACCCTGACCCTGACCTATGAAACACCCGAGCGCCTGCTGCAGGATGTGCGTGCCCTGGGCGGCAACCCCGCCATCGGCCGGCGCGCCGGCCTGCCCGGCCGCCAGTGGCTGCAAGATCTCAAGAATGCACTGGCGGCACAACGCGGCGCCGACGGCCGCATCGCACTGAGCGTGGAAGTTTCCTATGGCCATGCCTGGCGCGCCGCTGCGCGGCAGGTCGGTGGCGAAACCCGGTTGTCCGTCAGTGCCATTGGCCGCAAGCAAGGCTAGCTCACAAGGCTGACCGCCCAGGCGTCAGCGGCGCCAGAAATCCGGCAGGAACAGCACCAGCACGGTAAACAGTTCCAGGCGCCCTATCATCATCGCAAAGGTGCAGACCCAGGCCTGGAAATCCGTCATGCCGGCATAGTTGCCCATCGGCCCGACTGCGCCCAGCCCCGGGCCAATATTGTTGATCATGGCGAATACCGCCGTCAGCGCTGTCAACGTATCCAGCCCGCTCATCAGCATCAGCGCGCTGAATACGCCTATGGATACGGCATACAGCAGCATGAAAGCCATGATGGAAATCATCAGCCGCTGCGGCACGATGCGGCCAGCCACACGCACCGGCATGACCGCATGCGGATGCAGCAGGCTGCGCATTTCCTGGCGCGCCTGCTTGAACAGCAGTACCACGCGGATCATCTTGATGCCGCCCCCCGTCGACCCGGCAGACGTACAGAACGCCCCTGCCAGCATCATGGTCAGCGGCAGCAAAATGGGCCAGAGGGCATAGTCGGTATTGGAAAAGCCCGTCGTAGTGCCGACCGATATCGTGTTGAAAAAACCCTTGCGCAAGGCATCCAGGATGCCGGCATCCGGGTAGTGCCAGAACAGGTAGCAGGACACCAGCACGCACAACGACAGCAGCGTCGCCAGGTACGGAATGGCCTCGGGGCAGCGGCGGTAGGGGCGGAAACTGCGCAACCGGAAGGCCTGGAAATGCGTGGCGAAATTGATCCCGGCAATCAGCATGAAGACCATCGCCACGGCTTCCACGGCTGCCGAATCGAAATGCATGAAACCGTCATCATAGGTAGAGAATCCCCCCAGGCCCATGGTGGATGCCATATGCGTCCAGGCATCGAACCAAGACAGCCCAGCCAGGTGGTAGCACACGAAGCACACCAGGGAAATGCTGACATAAATGGCGTACAGCGCCTTGGCAGTCTCCGCGATGCGCGGCGTGAGTTTTTCATCCTTGATCGGTCCGGGCACTTCGGCACGGAATACCTGGTGGCCACCTACACCCAGCAGCGGCAATACGGCCACGGCCAGCACCAGGATGCCCATGCCGCCCAGCCAGACCAGCGTGGTGCGCCAGAGGTTGATGGACATCGGCAGATCGTCCAGGCCGGTCAGGGCCGTGGCGCCGGTGGTAGTCAGCCCCGACATCGCCTCGAAGTAGGCATGCGCCACCGTGATCGGCGTGCCTGCGCGCAGGAAATACAGATACAGGGGCACCGCAGCCAGCGCCGGCAGGCTGACCCAAACGACGGACACCAGCATGAAGCCGTCCCTGGGGCGCAGTTCACCACGCCGCCAGCGCCCCAGCAGCCAGAACAGTGCGCCCAGCCCGAAGGTAATGAGGAAGCTGTCCTCGAAGACCGGCAGCGCACCGTCTCCGCTCGCCACCGAAACGGCCACGGGCAGCAGCATGGCACAGGCAAACAGCGTTACCGTGACGCCCAGCAGATGCAGCACGGCAAAGAAACGACGGCTCATGGCTCTTGTGGTTAGGTTGTCAGAAGAAAGCAGCGCTGACCTGGAACAGGCTTTCGATCTGCGGAATCTGGCGCCGGGTCGGCGCAAACACAATGACGTGGTCGTCCGACTCGATCACCGTATCATCATCGGCCATGATGATCTGTTCTTCGCCACGCACCAGCGCCACGATACGCGCGCCGCGCGGCAGGCGGACATCCTCGACCTTGCGGCCCACCACCTTGGAGGTATGGCGATCACCGTGGGCGATGACTTCCAGAGCCTCGGCCATGCCTTGCCGCAGTCGGTGTACCGCCACGATATCGCCACGGCGCACATGGCGCAGCAACTCGCTCATGGTCGCCTGGGCCGGTGAAATGGCAACGTCGATATGACTGCCCTGCATCAGTTCGCCGTAGGCCTGGCGGTTGATCAGGGCAATGACCTTGCGGGCGCCCAGGCGCTTGGCCAGCAGGGAAGACATGATGTTGTCTTCATCGTCGCTGGTCAGCGCCAGCCAGATATCCATGTCCTCGATGCTTTCGCCTTCGAGCAGGTCTTCGTCGGTGCCGCTGCCATGCAGCACCAGGACGTTGTCGGGCAAGGTTTCCGCCAGGTACTCGCAACGCCTGATGTCGCGTTCGATCACACGGATGTTGTAGCCTTCGGCGGCCAGTTCGCGGGCCACGCGAATACCGATATTGCCGCCGCCTGCAATCATCACACGGCTCACGCTTTTCTCGGCGCTACGCACCTGGCGCACGGCGCGGCGCGCCTGGGTCGTATCCACGACCACCAGGGCCTCGTCACCGGCCGCGACACGCAGTTCAGGCCGTGGCAACAGGGAGCGGCCGCGCCGCACCACATCTATCACCCTGGCATTGATGCCGGGAAACACACTGGTCAGTTCATCGGTGCGGCGCGCCACCAGCGGGCTGCCCTCGCCCACCCGCAGCGCCATCACGCTCAGCTGGCCATTGGCAAACTCGACCATCTGCAGCGCTTCGGGGAACTCGATCAGTTTGTACAGGTAGCCACTGACGCTGCGTTCCGGGCTGATGACGGCATCCACGCAGAAACCGCCCTCGGCCAGCAGTTCCGGCATTTCGGGCAGTTCCGCCGAGCGTATCCTGGCAATCCGGCGCGGCACGTTGAACACTTGCCGCGCCAGCTTACAGACGACAAGATTCACGGCATCCAGGCTGGCGCAGGCGATCAGGAGATCGGCATCGTCCGCGCCGGCCTTGCGCAGCACGGATACCTGGCAAGCGTCGCCATGCACCACGCGCAAGTCGAAATGCTCCTGCAGCGGCGCGAGCTGCTCAGGATTCATGTCGACGACGGTGATGTCGTTGCGCTCGGAGACCAGGTTTTCCGCGACGCTGACACCGACACGTCCGGCGCCGACGATCAGGATCTTCATGATGAGCGCTTGCGCGTGGCCTCGATGCCAAGCTGCTTGAGCTTGCGGTACAGGTGGGTGCGCTCCAGCCCGGTGCGTTCGGACACGCGTGTCATGCTGTGCCCTTCACGCACCAGGTGGTATTCGAAATAAATCCGTTCGAAGGCATCGCGCGCCTCGCGCAAGGGCAGGTCCAGGGAAATTTCCCCGAGACGGCCATTGGCAGGCGCCTCCTGTTCGGCCCCTGCCGTCACCGGGTCCTGCACTGCGCGTTGCGGCTGCGGTGCGGCCGGCGCATTGGCCGCAGCCGGCGCAGGCACGACACGGCGCCGCGCCAGGCCGTTTTCGACGGTCTTGAGCAGACGCTGCAGTGTGATCGGCTTTTCCAGGAAATCTATGGCGCCGATGCGCGTGGCTTCCATGGCGGTATCAATGGTGGCATGCCCGCTCATCATGACGACCGGCATGTCCAGCAGGCCCTGAGCGCTCCACTCCTTGAGCAGACTGACGCCATCGGTATCCGGCATCCAGATGTCGAGCAGCACCAGGTCAGGCCGGAACGCCTGCCTGGCGGCCCGTGCCTGACTGGCATTCTCGGCCAGTTCGACCGTATGCCCTTCGTCATAGAGAATTTCGGACAACAGCTCGCGTATGCCAACTTCGTCGTCCACTACCAGGATTCTGGCCATAACCTCTCACCTATCGCTTGCTGCATTATCCCTTTTCTGGCCCTGCATCGTCCAGTTTCGCCGAAGTCGAGGCTGGTGCCAACCGGGTCAGGAGAATGGTCACCCGCGCTCCGCCTTCCTTGCGGTTGCCCAAGTCTATCCTGCCACCATGCTCGTCAACGATTTTACGGACAATGGCCAGGCCCAGGCCCGTACCATGCGACTTGGTAGTGACATAGGGTTCGAATACCCGTTGCTGCACGTGCGCCGCGAACCCCTTGCCAGTATCGGAGACTGAAAATCTCAGGGCAGGCTGCTCCGTGCCATCCGCCCGCGCCGTCAGTGTCCGCACCGTTCTTACCCGGACTTTACCCTGTTCTGCCTGCTCCACGATGGCATCGCGGGCATTACTCAGTAAATTATGGATAACTTGGCGCAGCTGGGCCGCATCACCCATGATAAGCGGTGCTTCCGGGTCCAGATGCACTTCCAGCCAATGTTCTGCGCCGGATGCACCATGCTCGACCGGATCCCAGCCGTACAACGCCAGCACATCCGTCACCAGACGATTGAAATCCACTGGCCGCATGACCGCCTGCGGCGCGCGCGCATATTCGCGGAACTCATCGACCATCTGCTTGAGCGAGGCCACCTGATCGACAATGGTCTGCGTGGCCCGCCGCAACATGCGGGCGTCGTCGGATTCCAGCTTGTCGGCCAGCTTCATGGCCAGACGCTCGGCGGAAAGCTGGATGGGCGTCAGCGGGTTCTTGATTTCATGGGCAAGGCGGCGCGCCACTTCGCCCCAGGCTACCGTACGGCTGGCCGACATCAGTTCGGTGATGTCGTCGAAGACCACCAGATAGCCGTTGTCACGCTCGGCGACACGCAGGTGGGTACCACGCGCCATCAACGTCGCAGGCTGCGGGTCGGTGCCGCTGCCCCCCTCTTCGGACAGGGCCAGCTCGAACCGCTGGGTCCAGTAGGGCGCTTCGGAATCCACGGCTTCGTGCGCGGCGAAAGCATGGCGAATCACGGCGGCAAAACCGATCAGGCTATCGACGGTTTCCAGCGGGCGGCCCACAGTCTGGCGCAGGTCGGCATGCAGGATGGCCTGCGCTCCCTGGTTGAACATGGTGACGCGAAACAGTTCGTCGAACACCAGCACGCCGGAAGACAGGTTGCTCAATACGCTTTCCAGGTAGACGTTGGAGCGCTCGAGCTGGCGCCGGTTGCGCTCCACCATGGTGCGCGCCTCGCCCAGCTGCCGCGTCATGGCGTTGAAGGAGCGCGTCAGCTGGCCGACCTCGTCATTGCCGGGAGGCTCGGGCAACGGCCGATAATCCCCGACGCTGACGGCCTTGGTGCCCGACGCCAGGGTCAGCAGCGGCCGCACCAAGCGCCGGGACAGCGCCAGCGCGACAGCCACCGAGGCAAACACCGTCAGCAGCAGGGCCATCGTCAGCGTGATGCCGTACAGCTTGCGCAGGCCCAGCCGCGACAGCGACAGCTCCTGGTAGTCGCGGAAACCTTCCTGCACGCGGCTGGCGTTGTAGGCAATCTGCTCAGGCACGGGTTGTATCAGCTGCAACCAGCGCGGGTCGCCAGTGGTCCAGCCGCGCAGGCGGTCTATGCTGGCATCCGACGACATGGGCAGCACCACGCGCAAATACAGGCGTTCTCTCCCCACCGAGCCACGGGTTTCATCGGACTCGGCAGCGGAATAGCTGCGTGCAATGCGCAGCTGGTTCATGACGGATGGCGGCGGCAGCTCGGGCAGCAGCGCGCCGTAACCTTCAGTCGAATAGGCAATGGAACGACCGTTGCTGGTGAACACCATGGCATCGGACACGCTGTGCGCACTGCGCAGGCGGGTCAGTACCAACGCCATGTCGGCGTCGCTGGTGCGGTTCAGTTCGAGCAACATGGCACGCCCGCGGGCTTCCAGTTCCGCCAGTTGCGAATCCAGCGCCGCGCGCCCCAGGTTCAGACCGGCCTCCAGCGCCGCGTTCACGCGCACGTTGAACCAGGACTCGATGGAGCGCGACATGAACTGTACCGACAGCATGTAGATGGCCACGCCAGGCACCACGCCGATGACAGCGAAGGACAGGGCGAAACGCGCAGTCAGGCGGGCGCCGAAGGCGCGGCGCTGGAACTGGCGCCACATGCGCAGGCTGAGGCCCAGCACCCAGACGAACATGGCCAGCGCCAGCACGCCATTGAGCAACAGCAGCAGATCGTAGTATTCGGCGAAACGGGACGCATTGGCTGTGGACCAGACCAGCATGGCCAGCAGCGCCAGCCCGCAGGCACCGCCCAGCAACAAGGCCATGCGCAGCATCTGGCTCATGGGCCTTCCGGTACGGGATCCGGCACCTTGAACGAAAAATCGAACCAAGGTGAACTGGCCGTCCAGGCGCTGCTGTTGAAAGCGTTGATCTGGAACGGCCTGGACAGGCGTGCCGTATCCAGGCGCAACCGCAGCCTGCCTTCATAGCGGACGCCGGGGACAAGCTGAGCGGTCTTCGCCACGGGCCAGCCACGGATGGTACGCACCACCTCCATGGCTTCATCCAGGCCCGATACCGGCAGCGAGAGCTCGCCAGTGCCGACACGCCATTGACGCGTCAAGGCGTTGTAAAGCACGCGCCAGGTAATGCGCGTTTCGATTTCCGTGGCGTCGAACCACCACCAGCGCTTGCGATCGACTTCCAGGTCTACGCTGAAATACAGCGGCACGCCCCGTTCGGCAGCCTCACGCAGTTCCGCGTTCAGTTCGAAGGGCAGCTGCGCATCTATCTCCACCTCACCGCGCCGGAACGACACGGAGATATCGGCCTGCTCGGCAAACGCCGGCCCCACCGGCAGCAAACATGCCGCCAGACACAGCGAAACCAGCGCAAGCAGGTTTCGGAGGAGGGAGAAAGATGTGCGTGGCATAGCCATCATTCTTGGCGATTCAGGCCTGCTTGGCAAACAAGGCGTAGAAAAAACCGTCATGCTGATGCGACAGTGTTGCATTCGCCCCAACCGGCAGCAATTGACCCGGCGCTTCGAGCACCACGGCATCTGCATGTGCCTTGAGAAATGCCCGCGCCTGGCCCGCGCATTCCTCCGGGAACACTGAACATGTCACATACAGCAGGCGCCCGCCCGGCGCCAGCAGCGGCCAGAGGGCATCCAGCATGCGGCGCTGCACCGCGGCGGTCTTCTGCACATCGGCTTCACGCCGCAACCAGCGAATGTCCGGGTGACGGCGCACCACGCCCGAGGCCGTGCATGGCGCATCAACCAGCATGGCGTCGAACGGCCGGCCATCCCACCAGGTGTCGGGACGCGCGGCATCCCCGGCCCGAACCTGCACTGCCGGCCCATCCAGGCGCAGGCGCGCCAGGTTTTCGTGCACGCGCGCCAGGCGGCCGGCATCAGCATCCAGCGCCAGCAGCTCCACATCGGCGCATTCCAGCAGGTGCGCCGTCTTGCCGCCAGGCGCTGCGCAGGCATCCAGCACACGCATGCCCTCACGCGGCGCCAGCAGCTCGGCCGCCCGCTGGGCACCGGCATCCTGTACCGACCACCAACCTTCTGCGTAGCCCGGCAGGCGCGTCACGACATGCGAACCCGCGAGCGTCAGGCCCCAGCTGCCGACCGGCTCGGCTTGCACGCCGGCTGCGGCCAACGCGTCCGCCACCTGGGCCAAGCTGGCACGGCGGCGGTTGACCCGCAAGGTCAGTGGCGCCGGGGTGGCGCTGCTCTCGAGCACGGTCTGCCAAGCATCGGGGTAGGCGAATTGCAGCTTGCGCACCCACCATTGAGGGAAATTCCAGCGCGCTTCATCGTCGTCACGCGGCAATTGCCCGTACTCGCGCAGGAAACTGCGCAGCACGGCATTGATCAGGGGTTTGAAATGCTTCAGCCGCACCTGCCCGGCAGCCGCCTCGACGGCCTGGTCCACCAGCGTATGCGATGCGTAATTGGGTTCATGCGGCAAGGCCGTGCCCTGTTCATGGCGCACGGCGGCATCCAGCAACGACAAGGCCGTCAGCAACAAGGCATCCAGCAAAGGTTGTTCCGGCCTGCGCCGCACCAGGTAGGAGCGGTCCGCGATGGCGGTGCCCAGCGTGCGCATGACATGCGATGCCAGCGCCTGGGCCGCCGGACGGCGGACCGATGGCAATGCATCCAGCGTTTCCGTCAGAGAACGCCCTGAGAGCACGGACTGCACTGCAACTGCCGTATCCAGCAGCACAGCCGACAGCGGGATCTGGACCTGCGGCGCGCCCGTCACGCGCCCAGCCCTCCGGCTGGCACCTGCCAGCCTCGCACGAAGACATCGACAGGCTGGCGCTTGCCCCCCGCTTTCTGCAGCGTCAACAAACGCAGGCGGCCATTGGCCGTCGCCAGGTCTATGCCTTCGGGCGTGGCGGCCAGCAAGGCGCCGGGCGCCTGGCCGTGACCTTCGTCCGGCAGCGCGACGGCTTCCCATACCTTGACCGGATCAGCCAGACCAGGCAGGCGTACACTTGCGCCCGGCACGGGATCGAAAGCCCGGATGCGCCGCGCCAAGACGTCTGCAGACTGGGTGAAATCAAGCGGCGACTCGGCCTTGTCCAGCTTGGCCGCGTAGCAAACCCCTTGCTCAGGCTGCGGCACCGCCGGCAGCGTGCCACGTTCCAGCGCCGCCAGCGCCTCGACAATCGCTTCGCCACCCAGCGCCGCAAGACGGTCATGCAAGCGCGCCGCATTGTCGTGCGGACCGATGGGGGTGCTTTTCTCCAGCAGCATAGCGCCGGTATCCAGGCCCTCGTCCATCTGCATGATCGTCACGCCGGTACGTTCGTCGCCGGCCTCGATGGCACGCTGGATGGGCGCAGCGCCACGCCAGCGTGGCAACAGGCTGGCGTGAATATTCAGACAGCCCAGGCGCGGCAACGCCAGCGTCCAGGCAGGCAGGATCAGGCCATAGGCGGCGACGATCATTGCATCCGGCCGCAGCGCTTCCAGCACGGTGCGAGCGGCCCCGGCTTCATCGGGAAACTTGCCATCCAGCCTCAGGCTGCGCGGCTGCAGCACCTCGATTCCCGCCGCCAGCGCTGCCTGCTTGACCGGACTGGCCATCAATTTCATGCCCCGGCCGGCAGGCCTGTCAGGCTGTGTCATGACTAGCACGATCTCGTGCCCGGCTGCCAACAGCGCGTCAAACGCGATACGGGCGAATTCCGGGGTACCGGCAAAGACAAGTCGCATGGGTAGGATTCAGGAATAACAACAGTTGACGAACGCGCGCCCCGCCAGGGCGCCACGGCGAATCCAGGCCGCCGGCAGACGCAGCCGGCGGCAGCGCGGCATCAGGCGCGCGCCAGTTCGCGTGCCTGCTTGCGCAGCTTGTTGCGAATGCGGTTGAGCTTCAGGCTGGAGAGGTATTCGACGAAAACCTTGCCATCCAGGTGGTCGATTTCATGCTGCACGCAGACAGCCAGCAGGCCATCGGCATCGAATTCGTAGGCTTCGCCCTGCTCATTGAGCGCGCGCACCCGGACCTCCGACGGACGGCAGACTTCGTCGTACACGCCGGGCACCGACAGGCAGCCTTCTTCGTAGGTCTTGCTGTCGTCGCTGCGCCACAGGATTTCCGGGTTGATGAGCACCCGCAATTCCTGCTGATTTTCCGAAACGTCGATCACCACGACACGCTTGTGCACATCCACCTGAGTGGCGGCCAGGCCGACGCCGGGCGCCGCATACATGGTTTCAGCCATGTCGCGCACCAATTGGCGAATGCTGTCGTCGACCTGCTCGACAGGCTGGGCGACCTTGTGCAGGCGAGGGTCGGGATAACGGAGGATGGGAAGCAATGCCATGGCCAAGGTACCGAAGAAACACAAAAAGCGCCCTGAGACGCGCATAACCTTCATCATAAATCATCTACCTGCCGGCACGGGGAAAAGCCATGCGGATGAATGGGTGAAGGTGTGCTCAATTGAGCACACCTTCACCCCCGACTGGCCGGGCAACGTGCCAGACTGCCATCCATGTGCACTCCCGGCCCTTCCCCCATCCCACATGCCAACTCGCATGCCGGCACACCGGTCAGCCCTCCTGCAGGCACACTTGTCCGCCCGCTTGTCTGCCTGCCTGCTCACCCGGACCCAGTCCTGGCGGCCTGGCTGCGCTTCGCGCTCGAACCTGGCCTGCCCTTGCGTACCGCACTGGCGCTGCTACAACGCTTCGCCACGCCATCGGCCGTCTACCAGCAGGACGCTGCCGTATTGCGAACCTGTCTGCCGGCTGCCCTGGCCATGCAGCTGGCGCGTGCGCCCGGCACCGAACTGGCGGCCCGCCTGGCACAGGCGTCGCACTGGCTGCGCGGCGGCGCAGAGCGCCATGCCCTGCCGCTGCATCACCCCTGCTACCCCGACGCCCTGCGCCAGCTGGCCGACCCACCGCTGCTGCTCTACCTTGAAGGCAACCCTCAGGTGCTGGCGCGACCCGCCATCGCCATTGTCGGCGCTCGCAACGCCACCCCGGCAGGCAAACAGAACGCCTATGCCTTCGCAAGCGCGCTCGCCAGCGCCGGCTGGGTGGTCGTCAGCGGGCTGGCACGCGGCATAGATGCTGCCGCGCATACTGGCGCACTGGACGGCGCGCCCCCGCTCGCCCCGGCCACGGTGGCCGTCCTGGGCTGCGGCCCGGATATCATCTACCCGGCGTCCCATGCCGAGCTGGCCCGCCGCATCATCGGGCAAGGCGCCATCCTGTCGGACTATCCACCAGGCACTCCGCCGCTGCCGGGTCACTTCCCGCGTCGCAACCGCCTGGTTGCGGGCCTGGCGCAGGGCACGCTGGTCATAGAAGCTGCCCTGCGTAGCGGTTCACTGGTGACCGCCAGGCTGGCCGCCGACAACAACCGGGAAGTCTTCGCGCTACCCGGCTCCATCCATGCCCCGCTGGCGCGCGGCTGCCATGCACTGATCCGCCAGGGCGCCAAATTGGTCGAAACCCTGAAAGACATCCTGGAAGAGCTTCCTGCCATTCCGCCTGCGCCTGAACAAACCCCGGCCCAGCCCCCCCATCCTCAAGCTCCGCCCGCCTGCCCGCTGTCCCCGGATGCCCGCCGTCTGCTCCCCTTTCTATCGGACGCCCCCGCCGGCCTGGATGCCCTGCTGCTGCGCAGCGGCATGGATGCCGCATCGGCCAGCGCCGCGCTCTGGGAACTTGAAACCGCCGGTCTGGCCGCGCGTACGGATGCAGGCAGCTACCAGGGCTTGGCCGCCCGGAGGCGCGTACGCCAGGGCCAGGCTCCTTTTCCCGCCAACAAGACCTAGAATCGGTCTTTTTCTTCCCGACCCCGGCTTTTCCCATGAATGAACATCGCCACAAGCTTTCCATGAGCATCCTGATGACGCCGGACATGGCCAATTTTTCCGGCAATGTCCATGGCGGCACCATCCTGAAGTACCTCGACCAGGTGGCCTACGCCTGCGCCAGCCGCTACGCGGGCAGCTATGTCGTCACCCTGTCGGTCGATCAGGTGATGTTCCGCCAGCCCATCCACGTCGGCGAACTGGTCACCTTCTATGCCAGCGTGAACTACACCGGCAGGACCTCCATGGAAATCGGCATCAAGGTCGTGACCGAAGATATCCGTCAGCAGATGGTGCGCCACACCAACAGCTGCTACTTCACCATGGTGGCCGTGGATGACAATGGCAAGGCGGTCGCCGTGCCGCCGCTGCAACCCGACACCCTGGAAGAGCGCCAGCGCTATGAAGCCGCCATCCAGCGCCGCGCCCTGCGCGAGGAAATGGAAGCCAGGCATCGCCGCATCAAGCACGACACCACGGGCCACGAAGCCTGAAGCCTGTTTATTGACCCAGTGGCGCCGGCCAGCCAGGGCGGCTAAACGACCTCTCCGAGCCAGCGCCGTGCCACGGCCTTTTCCAGCTCCAGCAAAGTGAACAGCGCAAGCCCTACCGCCAGCACGGCCACCACCTGCCCGGGGCTCAACGCCGCCGTCTGGAACCAGCGCTGCATGGCGGGCGCATAGGTGAGCAACAACTGCCCCGCCGTCACGACCACCAGCGCCAACGCCACAGCCGGCGTCCCCTTGATGCCCTGCCAGTTGAACGAACGCATGTGCAGGTAGCGCACGCTGAACAGATAAGCCACCTCCATCACCACGATCACGTTCACCACTGCCGTGCGTGCGACTTCCAGCGGTGCCCCCCGGGCCTGCAGGAACAGAAAGATGCCCAGCGCACCTATCATGAACAGGAACGAAACGAACCCCACCCGCCACAGCAGGAAGCCCGACAGCAACGGCTGCCCGGCCAGACGCGGCCGGCGCGCCATGACGCCGGGCTCGGCAGGCTCGAAAGCCAGCACCAGGCCCAGCGTCACGGTCGTCGCCAGGTTGATCCAAAGGATCTGGGCGGTAGACATGGGCAACACCCATCCCATCATCAGGGCCAGGATAACGACCATGACTTCACCGCCATTGGTCGGCAAGGTCCAGGAAATCACCTTTGTCAGGTTGTCATAGACCGTCCGGCCTTCCTTGACGGCCGCAACGATGGAGGCGAAGTTGTCATCGGCCAACACGATCTCGGACGCTTCCTTGGCTGCTTCCGTCCCCTTGCCGCCCATCGCCACCCCGACATCCGCCTGCTTGAGCGCCGGCGCATCATTGACGCCATCGCCAGTCATGGCCACCACCGCGCCACGCGCCTGCAGCGCACGCACGATGCGCAGCTTGTGTTCTGGCGTCGCACGGGCAAACACCGTCGTGCGCTGTGCGGCATCAGGCAAATCGGCATCACTGATGCGATCCAGCTCGGCAGCACCCAGCACCTCGGGCTGGTCCCGCAGGCCCAGCTGCCGTGCAATCGCCAGGGCGGTGGCGGCGTGGTCGCCGGTGATCATCTTGACTTCGATGCCTGCGCTGCGGCAATCACGCACGGCCGCCAGGGCCTCGTCGCGTGGCGGGTCGATGAACCCGATCACCCCCAGCAGCACGAAATCCGCCGCCAGCTCATCCGGGTTCAGCGACAGCGCATCCTCCGGCCCCAGCTCGCGCATGGCAAAGCCCAGCACACGCTGGCCCTGTTCCGCCAATGCCGCGATTTGCCCATCCCAGTAGGCGCGGTCCAGCGGCGTCTCGCCCCCGGCCGTGCGCTGCGTAGCACAGCGTCCCAGCACTTTCTCGGGTGCGCCCTTCAGACACAACAATCGCACGCCGCTCCCCGCCGCGTCGCCATGCAGGGTCGCCATATAGGCATAACGTGCGTCGAACGGGATTTCATCGAGCCGTGGCCAGGCTAGCCGCTCCAGCCCGGCATCCAGCCCCCCCTTGGCGGCCAGCGCCAGCAGCGCCCCTTCCATGGTATCGCCGCGCACCGACCAGGCACCACCTTCGTCCTGATGCAAGCCCGCGTCATTGCACAACAGGCCGCAACGCAGCAGCGCACCGGCCTGTTCCACATCCGCGCCACCTGCCTGCGCCAGCAGCTCGCCCTGGGGCGCGTAGCCCTGGCCGGACGCCTGCCAGCAGGCATCTGCCATTACCACTCGCTGCGCCGTCATTTCATTGCGCGTCAGCGTACCGGTCTTGTCGGAACAAATAATGGAAGTCGCCCCCAGGGTTTCCACGGCAGGCAGACGGCGCACGATGGCCTGGCGCCGCGCCATGCGCTGCACGCCGATCGCCAGCGTGATCGTCATGACGGCCAGCAAACCCTCGGGCACCACGGCCACCGCCAGGCTGACCACAGCCATCAGCGCATCCAGCGCGCCATAGCCGCGCACACCCACGGCGAACACGAACAGCAAGACGGCGCAAACCAGCACCGCCACCCCGAACACCCGGCTGAAACGATCTACCTGGCGCAACAACGGCGTACTGATCACCTCGACCTCATGCATCAGCGTGCTGATGCGGCCGATTTCCGTCCTGGCGCCAGTCGCCACCACGACGCCAGCGCCCATGCCCGCCACCACCAGGGTGCCGGAAAACGCCATCCCGTCGCGGTCGCCCAGGGGCGCGTCCACCATCGACACGGCGACCTGCTTGGACGCATTGACGGATTCGCCTGTCAGGATGGCCTCGTCCACCATCAAGCCACGCGAGCGCAACAGGCGCAGATCCGCCGTCACGCGGTCGCCCGGCTCCAGCAGCACGATATCGCCAGGCACCAGGTCTGCGGCATCGCATACCATCCGCCCGCCATCGCGCAACACCGTGGCATGGGGCGCGATCAAGCGCCGGATGGATTCCATGGCCTGTTGCGCCCTGCCCTCCTGGATGAATCCGGTAACGGCATTCACAACCACCACCAGCACGATGACGGCCGCATCCACGCCATGGCCCAACGCCAGG
The DNA here is from genome assembly GCF_048595715.1 of Kerstersia gyiorum. Lineage (NCBI taxonomy): Bacteria > Pseudomonadati > Pseudomonadota > Betaproteobacteria > Burkholderiales > Alcaligenaceae > Kerstersia > Kerstersia gyiorum. The sequence goes on along the minus strand of NZ_CP169556.1, from coordinate 235,558 downwards.
CTGACGGCCGCCCCCACCAGCAACAGATAGATCAGGCTGTTATGGAACTGCAAAAGAAAACGCCGCCATGCCGGCTTGCCCGCAGCCAGCGGCAACCGGTTCGGGCCATACGTTTTCAGCCGCTGCGCGGCCTGCGCACCATCGAGCCCTTCCGGCCCGCTTTGCAGGCTTGCCAGCACATCGTCCACTGGCATGGCATGCCAGATGGACGCAGCCCCTTCGTGCCCCGGACGCGCCAGGCGCCCCCCGGCCGCCTCTGTGTCCTCCGGCCCTGAAACCGGTTCCTGCCCCCGCTGCTGCATTTGCCCCCCTGGCTCTGAACACAACCCCGCTGTCATGAAACACCCTGGCCGCTAAAGCCGGCCAGCCAGGGACCGGCCGCATGGCATGACGCGCTATCGCGCGATTCTGATTGCATCCGCCACACCGGCCCCATTAGCAAAAGATAACATGGCACCTGCCCCATACCCGCACGCGGACTGGGCCTGTCCAGCCACGCCTGCCAGGAAAATGCCATAATCGCCAAGCCTGGATGCCGCCTGACCGGCGCATCGCCGCACTGCTGTCCCTGCCCGCCGGCAAACCCGGCCGGTCACGCCGCAGCAACCAAGCCGCACCCCTGAAAATACTGCGCCACGCCTTCATCATGCAGCCCCCTGGAAACCTCACGGGGGGCTGTTTGTCTTGAAGCGCCCAGGCAGACCAGAACACCCATGCCTACCTTGCCCCTGGCGACGCGGGCGACCAGGCCAGGAATTGTCACCCTGCCGCCTACGGAGACACCATGACTGCAACCGCCTCTGCCCCCACCTTGCCCCGCCACCTGGCCATCGCCATCCTGCTGCTGCTGGGCACCTGTTTCGCTGGCAACCACGTTTCCGCCCGCCTGGCCTTCGACAACGGCGCCGGACTGCTGGTCGCCATCCTGTTCCGCTCGGGCGCAAGCCTGCTCGCGCTCACCGGACTGCTGCTCTGGCTGCGGCAAGCGCCCCGCCTGCCCGCGGGCACCGGCAAATGGCAACTGGCGCTGGGCGTGCTGATCGCCCTGCAAAGCCTCTGCCTGTATTCGGCTGTGGCGCGCATTCCCGTCGCGCTGGCACTGCTGGTCGCCAATACTTTCCCCATCCTGCTGGCCCTGCTCACCTGGGCCCTGGGCGGCAAGCCGCCTACCCGGCGCACGGCGGGCATCATGGCGTTGATCCTGTTCGGACTGCTGTTCGTGCTGGACCTGCCTACCCTGATCCGTGGCGGACATGAACTGGGCCCGGACTGGATCAGCGGCCTGCTGTTCAGCTTCGGCGCGGCCTGTGTGTTTTCCATCGGCCTGTGGGTCACCGAACACAAACTGGCCACCGTCACCGGCCCGGTACGCAGCTTCTATACGATCCTGATCGTGTTCGCCAGCATGATCGTGGCAGGCACCGCAGACCTCATCCCTGGCGGCATGGCCGCACCGGACAACAGCCTGGGATGGCTGGCGCTGGTGCTGCTGAGCATCCTCTACACCATCGCCTTCAGTTCTCTGTTCGTGTTCGCGCCACGGCTGGACATGGCTCGCAACGCGCCGGTCATGAATATCGAACCCGTGGCATCGCTCTGCCTGGGCTGGATGGTGCTGGGCCAAATGTTCAATTCCACCCAACTGATCGGCGGCGCCATCGTCATCACCGGCATCGTCCTGCTGGCCTACAACAAGCAGAAACCGGCAGGCGCCTGATGCCGCACCAGCGCACCGCACGCGGGCTCATCCCGTCTGGCGGTGCGCTGGCGAGCGCATCATGCCGCGCTCATGACAACAGCCAGAACACAATGGACGGGCACAGTGTCAGCACCAGCACACCCACCAGTTGCAGGATCACGAAAGGCGTCACGCCACGATAGATATCCTTGATGCGCACCGACGCCGGCGCCGCCCCCTTCAGGAAGAACAGCGCGAAACCGAAGGGTGGCGTCAGGAACGACGTCTGCAGGTTCACCGATACCAGAATGGCAAACCACAACAACACCATGGACTTCTGGTCTTCCGGTGACAGATGCTCGATACCCAGCGCAGGGGCGAAATCCGGCGTAAAACTGGCAATGATGGGCGCGAATACCGGCAGGATAATCAGCGTGATTTCCAGCCAGTCAAAGAAGAACCCCAGCAGGAAAATCACGACCATCAGCAGGAACAGCAGGCTCCAGTGCGTCAGGCCCATCCACTGGATGAAGTCCAGGATCAGGTCCTCGCCATACAGCGCACGGAACACATAGGAAAATGCAGTAGCGCCGCCGAAGATCAGGAAGATCATGGCCGATGTCAGCGCCGTCTGCATGCAGACCTTATCCACGGTCTCGCGCCGCAGCCGCCCCGAGAATGCCGCCAGTAGGATGGCGCCGAACGCGCCTATCCCCGACGCTTCGGTGGGCGTGGCCCAACCGGCGAAAATCGAGCCCAGCACCAGCACGATCAGGAACGAAACCGGCAGCACCCCTTTGGCAAAGAGGACAAAAAGATTCCAGGCCCCGACTTCACTTTCCTCGCGCTCCACCCGTGGCGCCAGCTGCGGCTTGATCATCGAGATCACTACCACATAGATGCAGTAGAACGCCGCCAGCATCAGGCCCGGCAGAATGGCCGCCAGGAACAGATTGCCCACGGAAATGGCCATGAGATCCGCCATCATGACCAGCATGACCGAAGGCGGCAGCAAGATGCCCAGTGTCGCGCTGGCAGCGATGATGCCCGTGCCCAGCCGTACGTCGTACTTCTGCGCCAGCATGGCAGGCAAAGCCATCATCGTCAGCATCACCACGGAGGCTCCGATGATGCCCGTCGTCGCCGCCAGAATCGTGCCCAGCAATGCAACGGCCAGCGCCAGTCCGCCAGGCACGCGGCGCAGCAGCAACTGCAGTACGCGCAGCAGGTTGTCCGCCACCTGGCTTTTCTCCAGCATGATGCCCATGAAGATGAAGCAGGGCACGGCCACGAGGATCTGGTTATTGGCGGCGTTCTGCCACAGCCGTTCGACGAACAGGTACAGCTCGGAGGTATGCATCACCCCCAGCCCGATCCCGCCCAGCGCGAACAGCAGCGCCAGCCCACCCAGCACCAACCCGACCGGAAAGCCGGTGAACACGAACAACGCCAGGGCGATGAACATGTAGCCGCCCAGGTAGTCATAGAAATGGTTGTAGAGGGCTTCCATCAGCGCACCTCGGCAGAATCATCGCGCACCGCCTCGCCGGCGGGCTGCTGGACCATGCCCAGCCGCGCCAGCGCTTCAGGGCGCAGGACTCGTGGGCCGAACAGGAAAATCACCAGGCGCAGCAGGGTCGCCAGCAAAGCCAGCAACAGCAGGCCCACCCCCAGCAGCAGGAAGGACTTGATGATCCAGCGGTGCGGAATGCCGGTCAGGGCCGCCGAACCCTCGCCCTGCACATAGGCATTCACGACGAATTGCCAGGACTCATAGACCAGGACGCCGCAGAACGGCAGTGCGAACACCAGGATGCAGATGAGTTCGACCCAGCCGCGCTTGCGCTCGGACTGTTTTTCGCGCCAGATATCCACCCGTACGTGCGCGCTGTTGAGATAGGCCAGCGCATAGGCCATCAGGAAAATCATCGCGTGCAGGTGCCACTCGAGCTCCTGCAATTTGGTCGGGGAAATGAAGTCGTACAGCCAGCTATTCATGACCCACTGCTGGATGAATACGATCTTGCGGGTGACGACGTCATAGACGATCACCAGGATGAGCGGCAGAATCAGCCAGGACCCAAGCCGCGCCACACCCGCGCACAGCCTGGAAAGCATGTCTGATAAAACGAGTAACTGGCGCATGGCGGGCTCCACTAACAGCCATCAGATTCCAGCGGGGCGGCGGGCGGCAACCGCAGCCCGCCGCCGCAAGGCAGCATCCACCCGGATGCTGCCGGCCTGCCCCCTTACTTGAGGTAGGCGCGTTCCCCCCAGATCTTGTAATCCTCGCGGAACTTGGACAGGCTGTCCCAGACCTTGGCCGAATCCGGGTTCTGGGCCACCTCCTGCTTGATCACCTTGTCCCAGGCCGTGCTGAAGGCTGCCAGCATTTCTGCCGGCCACATCTTGATCTGCACGCCATCGGCCTCGTTCTGGCGCATGATGGCGTACTGCCCGGCTTCGCCGGCCGCCAGCTGATCCACCAGGGCACGGTCGCAAGACAACTCGATCATGGCCTTCTGTGCCGCATTCAACTTGTTCCAGCTATCCTTGTTGACCAGCAGTTCCTGCACCGTGGATTGCTGGTGCCAGCCGGGGAAGTAATTGAACTTGGCAATCTGGTAGAAGCCCAGGCCCCGGTCGATGGCCGGCACGGATTGCTCGGCGCCATCCAGCGTGCCCAGCTCCAGCGCCTGGTAGATTTCACCCGGCGCCAGCAACTGCGTGGATACCCCGAACTCTTCCATCACTTTTGCACCCAGGCCCAGGAAGCGCATTTTCAGGCCGCGCAGGTCGTCGAGCGACTTGATTTCCTTGCGGAACCAGCCGCCACTCTCGGGCGGCAGGATGCCGCACGGCAGCATGTGAATGTTGTCGCGCGCGTACATTTCCTGCGCCAGCTTCAGGCCATCGCCATAACGCAGCCAGGCCAGCATTTCACCCGCCCCCGGGCCGAAGGGCACCGCAGCAAAGAAGGCATAGGCCGAGTTCTTGCCGACGTTGAACCCGGGCGAACCGTAGGCGGCGTCGACTGCGCCCTTGGACACGGCGTCGTAATACTGCGTACCGGCCACGATGGCGCCCGGCTCGAACACGCGGATATCGAACTTGCCGTCCGACAGCAACTTGACCTCATCACCTATCTGGAAGGCGGTCGCACCGGCGACCGGCATGGCTTTGGCATAGGCGGAATGCATGCGCCAGCGCACGCGTTCCTGGGCATTGGCAACGGTGGACACCCCTATCGTCAGGGCAAGCGCCAGGCCACTGATCACTGCGAGTTTCTTCATTTCCAGCTCCTCTCTTTGTTGTCTCCGGCTCCGGCTTCCCATCAGGCCTGGCCGAATTCCTTCTCGAAATCATGGTAGCGATGCAAACCCACCATTTCCATGAACTCGCCGTAAGTCGCCATATCGTTCGAAATGGCCGCAGTACTGCCATCGTGCCGCAGAACTTCAAGCACCCTGGCGGACGCCTTGGCCGCAGCGAACAATGTCGACAGCGCATAGAACACGATGTCAAAACCCATCTGCTGGATTTCGGCTGCGGTCAATCGCTGTGTTTCATTGCCATCCACGACACTCAGCACCTTGCGCCCGGGCACGTGCCGCGCAATTGCCTCGGCCTGGGCAATCGTCTTCACACCATCGACGAACACAAGGTCTACTCCGGTTTCGGCATACAGATTGGCCCGACGCACGGCTTCCTCGACACCGTGCACGCCCAGCGCATCCGTACGCGCGATCAACAACATGTCCGACCAGGCCCGGGCGCATACCGCCCCCTTCAGCGTACGTACCTGGGCCTCGGCATCCACCAGCTGAATGCCGCTGAGCTGCCCGCAGCGCTTGGGCAGCGTCTGGTCCTCCAGGTGGATGGCCGCGACGCCGATCTGGGCGTAGTCCTCCACTGTGCGCAGCAGGTTGTTGATGCCCCCGTAGCCGGTATCGGCATCGGCAATGACCGGCAGGGCCGTGGCGCGCACCATGCGCCGGGCATGCTCGAGCATTTCGGTCTGCGTCATCAGGCCGAGGTCCGGCATGCCCAGGGTGGTAGCCGTGGCGCCGAAGCCCGTCATATAGACAGCGGGAAAACCGGCCTGCTCCACCAGGCGCGCCGTCAGCGCATCCGCCGCGCCGGGCGCCTGGATCAATGTTCCTGCGTTCAACAGTTCCTTCAGTTTGGACATTCGTCAGACTCCTGACGCCAGGTTCAGCGGCCGCCGGCCACGTCGAGCACACTGGCAGTGATATAGGAAGCGCCGGGCGACAGCAGCCAGACAGCCGCTTCGGCAACTTCGGCGGGCGCCCCCAGACGGCGCATGGGAATGATGTCGGCCAGGGCAGCAATGGCAGCCGGGTCCCCCAGGGAATCCATCTGGATTTCCGTGTCGATGATGCCGGGCGACAGTGCGTTGACGCGCACGTCCGGTGCCAGCTCCTTGGAGAAGGATTGTGTCAGCGTGGCAATCGCGCCCTTGGTGGCGGCATAGGCCATATTGCCCACCATACCCCCGGTGCGCGCCGCAATGGACGCCATGGAAACCATGGAACGCTCGCTGAACCCGCCGCCGCGCGTGGCAAAGGCCGACGTCGCAAAAAATACGCTCTTGAGGTTGACGCCCAGGACGCGGTCCAGTTCCGCCGCGTCAAGATCCGCCAACGTCATGCGCCGGCCGATGATCCCGGCATTGTTGACCAGATGGGCGATACCGCCCCATTGGGCCAGTACGGCATCGGCCGCCGCATCGACCGCAACCTTGTCGCTGACATCAACCTTGAGCGGCAGAATCTGCCCGCCATACCGGTCTGCCAGCGCCGCCAGACGATCTTCCCGCAGGTCCCAGACCGATACCAGGGCATCCAGTGCCAGCAGGCGCTCCACGATTGCACGCCCGATACCGGACGCCCCCCCTGTCACCACCACGACACGCCCGGCGAACCAGGACTGATCATATGTCTGCACCACCGGCGCCTCCCGTAGACCTGCTGCATGGATTTTTGGCGATCTTAGCATAGCAGAACTAGTATGCAATTCGGGTTAGCGAGCAGCGTGGCCAGCGTCCTCTCCCCTGGCTGCGGTACCATAGGAACAACATTGAACAAGGCCGGAATGTGAGCAATAATCGAAGTAGACCATGACTGCCAGCAATGGCCGCCAGCGCCGGGATTTCCATGCTCCCGGCGCCGGAACATCCCATCAATCCGCGTTTGCAATTCCGTTTTCCTGGCCAACCATTGACCACGCGCCAAACCGAAACGCTCGCCCGCCGGGGTGGGATCAAGCAAGGCAATTTCCATCTGGAGTCCATGACTCCCCCGAATGGCGGTGGAATCATTTTCGCCGCCGGGCCGGATCTCTTCACGACAGTTCAGTCATGACAGCAACCAAAAGCACTGCCACCAAGTCCTCCATGTCTGCGGAAGTCGCGGACAAAATCCGTGACGCCATCATCAATGCCGCCTTCGATTTCGGCGAAGCGCTGTCGGAAGAAAACCTGGCCGCCGCCTTCGACGTCAGCCGCACGCCCATCCGCGAAGCGCTGAACCTGCTGCAGCTCGAAGGCCTGGTGAACATCGTGCCGAAATCCGGCACCTATGTGTTCACCCCGTCGCTGGAAGACATCATCGAACTGTGTGAATACCGCGCCTGTCTGGAATTGCAGGCCGCAGAACTGTCTGCGATGCGCAACCCGCTGAACCTCGCCGCTGCACTGGAACGCCTGCTGGGGCAAATGGAACAGGCAGTCCATGACGGCGACATCCGCATCTACGGACAGCTGGACACGCAATACCATCTCGCGTTCCTGGAGAACGCTGGCAACCGTTATCTGATGCAGGGCTACCGCATGATCATGGGCCGCGTCGCCACGCTGCGCACCCAGCTCGCCCTGCATGCCAAGAACGAACCCAAGCGCTCCATGCACGACCACGCGATGATGATTCAGCTCATCCGGGAAAACAAAATCTCGCGCCTGAAAACCGTGCTCTGGACGCATATCATGCGCACCAGCGACAACTTCATGCAGGCCTTCCAGGACAACCCCATCAAGCCGCTGACCCAGAAGGAAGTCGTGCGGCGCAAGCTGCAACAGGGCGGCGCGCTGTAGGCCATACGACACATTCTCGCGCCGGGCGGCCCGCCCGACACGGCCTTCCTGCGCCAGTCCCAGGCGTACTTGCCCGGCCATCGCCCACAGACATCCTTCCCCATCCCGTACACCAACCTGGCCCCTGGCATCCAGCGGCAGCCGGGAATTTGACGCGTTTTTCATTTTTCCTTGACGGATTTTCGACGCCTCGAAATCTACGATCCACAGGTATGAGCTTCCTGCCGCACAGGCATCGGAGCATCTCGCCCACCGCCGGATCGTTTTCGTCATGCCCGCATCTTTTCTTTCCGCCAGCCAGTACCAGGCCCTGCGTTTTGGCCTGAGCGGCGCTGCAGCCACGGCCCTGCATTACCTGATCATGCTGGCCCTGCTGCAAGGCAGCCTGCCGCCCACGGCGGCCACGGCGACAGGAGCACTGGCCGGCGCCTGGGCCAATTACCTCCTGCAATACCACTATGCCTTCCGGCCTGCGTCCCGGCATGCAGCCACCGCCATGAAATACCTGATAGTGGTACTGATCGGTTGGCCCCTGAACCTACTGTTCTTCACAACCCTGTATTCCGGGTTCGCACTGCCCGTTCCTCTCGCACAGATGCTGGCCACGCTATTGCTGGCCCTGTGCAACTACTGGATCTCCAGGAGATTCGTGTTCCTATGAACAATATCCGCACCCTCCGTGCCTCCTCCGCCACACCGACACGGCCACCCGCCCTATCGCTGCTGATCCCTGTCTATAACGAGGCCGACGTCCTGCCCCTGTGCTTCGAGCGCGTTAGCGCCGTGCTGCAGGACATGGACCTCAGCCATGAGATCGTCTTTGTCGATGACGGCAGTACCGACGGCAGCAGCACCGCACTGGCCGCGCTCGCGCTCTCCCAACCTGGCATAAAGGTCGTCCGGCTCAGTCGCAATTTCGGCAAGGAAGCCGCCATGTCCGCCGGACTGGAACACTGTGCCGGCGCCGCCGTCATCATCCTGGACGCCGACCTGCAAGACCCGCCAGAACTCATCCCCGACATGGTGCGGGCCTGGCGCGCCGGTGCAGACATCGTCACCATGCGGCGCCGCTCTCGCGCTGGCGACCCTTGGCACAAGCGCCTGAGCGCCCATCTCTACTACCGCCTGCTGAACCGCCTGAGCGACGTTGCCATCCCCGAGGACACGGGCGATTTCCGCTTGCTCAGCCTCAGGGCCATCCAGGCATTACAACAATTGCCTGAACGTTCACGCTACATGAAGGGCATATTCGCCTGGATCGGCTTCCCGACTACCCAGATCCTCTATGAACGCCAGCCGCGCGCGGCCGGCAGGACCAAATGGAACTACCGTGGCCTGATCGGCCTGGCGATCGAAGGCATCACCTCCTTTTCCATCAAACCGCTGCGCTGGGCCTCGGGTGTCGGCCTGACCGTGGCGGGCGCCGGGCTGGCATACGGCCTGTTCATCGCCACCAAGACCCTGCTGTACGGCGAATCAGTACAGGGTTACCCTTCGCTCATCGCGATCATTGCCTTTCTGGGCGGCGTGCAGCTCATCACCATGGGGCTGCTGGGAGAGTACGTCGGCAAGACCTATATCGAAACCAAGCAGCGCCCCGTCTACCTGATCCGCGATGTCCTGCACAGCCAGGCCGGCAGTGCGCGGGCCAGCGCCCACGCCACCGTACCTGTACAGGAGCCCCGTCATGGCCGCCGCTGAACGCCTGCTGCCACGCTGGCTCTGGTTTCTGGCTGCGTTGTTCGGGCTGCGCCTGGTGCTGATGGCCATCCTGCCCATGGCTGACACCTCCGAACCACGCTATGCGGAAATCGCCAGATTGATGGCCGTCAGCGGCGACTGGATCACCCCCTGGTTCGAACCCGGCACTCCCTTCTGGGGCAAGCCGCCATTTGCCTTCTGGGCTTCCGCCGCCGCATTCCGGCTCTTGGGCGACTGTGACTTTGCCGCCCGCTTACCCGCCTGGCTGGCAACCCTGGCCACCACCGCACTCATCTATGCCTACTCACGTGACCGCATCAGCACGGCGGTCGCTCGCCATGCCACCCTGATATACAGCTCCTGCCTGTTGACCTTCGTCCTGGCTGGCGCCGTGCTGACCGATGCCTACCTGACGCTGGCAATCACGCTATGCCTGGTTGCCTTAGGCAAACAACAGGACGGCTTGCGCCAGGCCTGGGGCTACGCCTTCTTCGCCGGGCTGGCCCTGGGCATGCTGGCCAAGGGGCCGCTGGCGATCGTTCTGGTGCTGGCCGTCTTGCTCCCCTGGCTGCTCTGGCAGCGCCGCGCTGCGCTGGCCTGCCTGCGCCGCCTGCCTTGGACGGGCGGCGTGCTGCTGTTCCTGGCGCTAAGCCTGCCCTGGTATCTCCTGGCCGAACTGAAAACGCCGGGTTTCCTGCAGTACTTCATCGTTGGCGAGCATTTTTACCGCTTCGTCGATCCCGGCTGGCAAGGCGACCTTTACGGCAGCGCTCACCAGCGCGCCTATGGCAGCATCTGGCTGGACTGGATTCTGGCAACACTACCCTGGGGACCATTCGCCATTTATTTGCTGGCGCGCCAGGCCTGGAACCGCCGTGCAGCCAGGCCACGCCTTGCCCGCGTGTCACCGGACATCAGCCTGCTGCTGCTCTGGGCATTGGCCACGCCCCTGTTCTTCACCTTGTCCGGCAATATCCTGTGGACGTACGTACAGCCCGCCCTGCCCGCCTTCGCAATCCTGCTGGCCGCATGGCTGTCGCAGCACGCGCCGGCAAACCCGCCCGCGCTGCACTGGCAAGCCCTGGTCACGCCAGTACCGGTGATTGGACTGCTGCTGGGCATTGCCGTCTGGGCCAACCCCGACATCCTGAAAAGTGAACGCAGCCTGGTGGCCGTGCAGCAGGCACATGCCCAAGACGGCCAACCGCTCTACTACCAGGACAAGCTGCCGTTCTCGGCACGCTACTATTCCAGGGATACTGCCAAACTGCATCGGGGTCCGGTCACCCGGGATTTCCTGGCCCACTACCCTGCTGGCGTCTTTCTGGCCGTCGAACACGACCAATTGGCACAGGCCGGCCTACCACCCGACAGCCCGATCCTGTTCAAAAACCGGCGATACTCCCTGGTGTACGCCAACGGCGCCCGGTATCCAGCGCCACGCAGACAAGGAGATGGCCCGCCATGAACGAACAGCGCATCCGTGTGCTGGTGATCGAAGACAATGCAGCGCTCGCCGCCAATATCAGCGACTTCCTGGAAGACGGCCGCTACCTGCTGGATTTCGCCGCCAACGGCCTGGTCGCGCTGCACCTGGCCTCAGTCAACGATTACGACGTCATCGTCATGGACATCATGCTGCCCGGCATGTCCGGCTTTACCTTGTGCCAGCGCATCCGCAACGACCTGCATTGCGCCACCCCCATCATCATGATGACAGCCAAGGACCATATCGACGACAAAATTACCGGCTTTACCCAGGGCGCGGACGATTATCTCGTCAAACCCTTCCACCTGAAGGAACTGGCGATACGAATCGACGCCCTGTACCGGCGCAGCACCGGCGGCACACCCGTGCTCCATGCCGGCAACATCAGTTTCGACCCCGGCACACTGCGTATCCGCCTGGGCCAGGGCACCCCACTGCAACTGTCAGGCATGCCAGCCAGTATCACTGAAGCTCTGGTCCGCGCCTATCCCAACTTCGTATCCTATGACCAGCTGGCGCAAAGCCTGTGGGGCGACAAGGAAGTCGAGCCGCATACCTTGCGCACCCACATCTACCTGCTGCGCAAACTATTACAGGAAAACCTGGGGGCCAACGTCATCAAGACCCTGCACGGACGCGGCTATTGCATCGCCCCACCCGAGGAATCGTGACGCATGGCCTTCCTTCGCCCCGCACGCACCAGCACCATCGAACGCCGCATCCGCCTCACGGTCCTGTGCGCCATCCTCCTGACGTTCTTCGTCACGGTAGCGTCCGTCCTCATCGCCAACGAGCGGCTGGAAGAATCCCTGCTGGAAATGGATATGCAGACGGAGCGGGATTTCCTGCTGGACAACGCCCGCCCGAATGAAATACTGGTCTGGGACATTGCCACCCTGACTGCTTATTTCGTCCCCGCCGGCATGCAGGCCGACGACCGCATGCCGATGCTGTTCCAGGGTCTGCCGTTCCCCTTTTCCGGGGAAATCGAAGCCGGCAATAACACATACTTGATCACCAGCAGCGTGGTCAACGACGGGCAGCTGTACCTTGCCAAGGACATCACGCTGTTCGAAACCCGCGAAGACGAATTCCACCGTTTCCTGCTGCTTCTGGGCATCGCCGTCATCGCCCTGGGCATCTTTCTGGCTCGCCTGACCGGCAAGCGGCTGGTGGCACCAGTGCAACAGCTTTCCCGGCAAATCCTGGACACCAGGCCGGCACCACACATGCGGCGCGTCACGGAGGATTACCAGGATGCCGAACTGAAGACCATTGCCCGATCCTTCAACCGCTTCCTCAATGAGCTGGAAACCTATGTCAAGCGCGAACAATCGCTGATGGGACTGGCCAGCCACGAACTGCGCACACCCATTGCCGTCATCGCAGGCGCGCTGGATGTCATCGAACGGCGCGGCGGCCTGGGCACTGCCGACCAGGGCGTGTTGCTGCGCATGCGTCGCGCCGTCGATGAAATGGCAGCCAATATCGACATCATCTTGCGCCTTACCCGGCGCAAGGCGCAGGCAGACCGGCGTGTCAGCATCCCGCTCGCTGACCTGGTACAGGCCATACAGGAAGACCTCAACCGCCATCTGCCGGATGCATCACCGCGCCTACAACTGATATCGGTAGCCCAGCCCAAGGTTCAGGGTGATCCGGTACTGGTCAAAATGCTGCTGCGCAACCTTATCCAGAACGCCCTGCAGCACACCGGCGCAAGTGTGGAAGTGCTGTTGTACACCCACTATGTCGATATTCGCGATCATGGCCAGGGGCTACCACAAGCCTATCAGGCCTACCTGAACGACCCGCAGGCCGACGCCAGCGAACTGCTGTCATTGTCCGGGCTGGGCCTGTTCATCGTCAGCCTGATCTGCGAGCGCCTGGGCTGGACGCTGCAGGCCCTGGCCGGAGACGGCCCGGGCAACGTACTGCGCCTCACCTTCCTGCCACCCACGACGGCTGAACTATCAACCTAGTGGCAGAGGCTCGCCTTTCCTCGGCTCGCCCGGCTCGGCCCAGTACCACACAACCTCACGCGACCAGCAGCAGAGCCAGAAATAACAAAGCCCGCTGATTTCCAAAAATGAAATCAACGGGCTTTGAAGAATTCCTGGCGGACAGAGGGGGATTCGAACCCCCGATACGCTTATCACGTATACACGCTTTCCAGGCGTGCGCCTTCAACCACTCGGCCACCTGTCCTAATTACCTACTACGTGCCGCAGGGAAACCCCACAGGTCACGAGAATCCGTAATTCTAGCAAACTTTCATCGTACCCTGCAGCTTTTTCGGTGCATAAGACGAAATATCGCTCGGATCAGGGCGAAGCCACGGACCTTAGTCGGTGACGGCGATCTGGTTGCGCACGCCTACCATGCGCTCGACATAGCGGGCGATGGTGTCGATTTCGATGTTCACCTTGGCGCCAGCCTTCAAGTGGCGCAGGGTGGTCACCGCCACCGTATGCGGGATCAGGTTGATGGCAATTTCACAACCGGCAGGCAGGTCGTGCACACGGTTGACCGTCAGGCTGACGCCATTGACCGTGACCGATCCCTTGTAAGCCAGGTAGATCGCCAGATTGGCAGGCAGGCGCAGCACCAGCTCATGCGATTCACCCACGGGCTCGAAACGCACCACCGTGCCCAGGCCGTCCACGTGGCCGGATACGATATGCCCGCCCAGGTAATCTCCCACGCGCAGCGCCTTCTCCAGGTTGACTTCACCCGGCGCGTCCAGGCCAACCGTGAGGCTCAGGCTTTCACGCGACACATCGACGGCAAAACCGCCTTCTGTCTTTTCCACCACCGTCATGCAGGCGCCCTGTATGGCAATGGAGTCCCCCAGCGCCACGTCGGACAAGTCCAACGCATTGGCGCGGATGGTCAGGCGCACGCCCGACGCAGCATCCGCGCCCAGCGGCGTCACGGTTTCAATGTTCCCGACGGCGGCAACGATTCCAGTAAACATGACTGCTCCTGCTGAAAATTATCGCGAGGGCGGCCTCCTGCCCCCGCTCAGTCTCCGGCACATCACGCCGGCCAATTCCGAAAGGATACTCCACCCCGGAACACACATGCACCCATCCGGGCCAGGCGGGCCGAAGCCGCCGGCCACGGCCCCTTTACCCAAGGCGCACCTGCGCACGCAGGGCGTCCCAGTGTTCCGCCACTCTGGCGCGCACGCGCACGTCCGCGCCCAGCCGCACCATGTCGGTGAACTCGAAGCGCCGCGCCTGCGCCAGGCTGCTCAAGGCAGGCAACCTGGCCATGGGCTGCGCATCGCCCAGCAGCACGGGCGCCACATAGGAGATCAATTCATCGACGCACCCGGCACGCAGCAAGGCGCCATTGAGTCCCGGGCCGGCTTCCACGTGAACTTCATTGACACCATCCGCAGCCAGCCACTGCATCACCGCCGGCAGGTCAACCGTTCCCGGGCGCTCGCCCGGCAGCAGGATCACCTGCACGCCACGCTGCGCCAGGCGGGCCGCCTTGGCATCGTCTTCACGTGCGGTAAAAACCAGCAGCGGCGCGCCTTCGATCAACAAGGCATCCTCGGGCAAGCGGAAATCGCCGTCTATCAGGGCCTTGCGTGGCTGACGCGGGGTCTCCAGCGCACGTACGTTGAGACGCGGATTGTCATGCAGCACCGTACCGATGCCGGTCAGCACCACGCAGCTGCGAGCGCGCCAGCGATGGCCGTCATCACGGGCCTGCGGACCGGTAATCCATTGCGACTGACCGTTCTCCAGGGCGCTGCGGCCATCCAGTGAGGCCGCCGTCTTGAGCCAGGCCCAAGGCGTGCCCCGGCTCATCCTGGCCACAAAGCCGATATTGAGCGCCAGCGCTTCTTCTTCGCAGATACCAGCAACAGTCTGGATGCCCGCGGCGCGCAGGCGCGCCATGCCCCGGCCATTGACCAGAGGGTTGGGATCGCCCATGGCTGCCACGACACGGCCCAGCCCTGCCGCCACCAACGCATCGCAGCAGGGCGGCGTGCGGCCAAAGTGGCTGCAAGGCTCCAGCGTGACATAAGCCGTCGCGCCACGCACATCGACGCCACGGGCGGCAGCATCCCGCAGGGCGCAGACTTCCGCGTGCGGGCCGCCGACAGCCTGGGTCGCCCCTGCGCCCAGCAGCACGCCATCGCGCACGATGACGCAGCCTACCCTGGGGTTGGGAGTCGTGATGTTGGTCACTGCTTCCGCCAGCGCCAGCGCCCGGCGCATCCAGGCGATATCCTGATCAGCCATGCTTGTTTCCTTGAGGCCCGCACGCGGCGCGGCCTGCAATATCGCTGCTATTTGTCTTTCGGCGCCTCGCCACGCGGCCCCTGCATGGCCCGGATGGCACGGACAAACTCACCGATGTCCTCAAAGCTCTGGTAGACAGAGGCATAGCGCACGTAGGCGACCTGATCCAGGTTCTTGAGTTCCTGCATGACCAGTTCCCCCACGCGAGAACTCGGGACTTCGCGCAGGCCGCTGGTCATGAGCGCTTCTTCGATGCGCACCACTGCGGCATCCACGTCTGCCGTCGCAACCGGGCGCTTGCGCAGTGCCAGGGCCAGGCTGGCACGCAACTTGGCACGCTCATAGTCGGTGCGGCTGCCATTGCGCTTGACGATGTACGGCAGGTCCAGCTCCGCCCTCTCGAAGGTCGTGAAGCGGCGTTCGCAAGCGAGACAGCGGCGGCGCCGGCGTATGGTCTGTCCTTCTTCCATGGCGCGGGAATCCAGCACCTGGGTGTCCTGATGGCCGCAAAAAGGGCATTTCACGCTGTCAGTCTCCTGTTTCCAGAATGCAAAAACGCGACTCGCATCATATACGAGCCGCGTTCCTCCGGGACAGGCGCCAGCCGCCAGGCAGCCGGCGCCCCGTGCCAGGGCTTATTTGTAGACCGGCAGGCGGGCCGTCAGCTCGCTGACGCGCGCGCGCACCTTGGCGATGTTATCGGCGTCATGCGGATTGTCGAGCACGTCGGCGATCAGGTTGGCGGTCAGTTCGGCTTCAGCCTCGCCAAAACCACGCGTGGTGATGGCCGGCGTACCCAAACGGATGCCGCTGGTAACGAACGGCTTTTCCGGATCGTTGGGAATGGCGTTCTTGTTCACCGTGATGTGGGCCTGGCCCAGCACTGCTTCGGCTTCCTTGCCGGTGATGCCCTTGGCGCGCAGATCAACCAGCATGACGTGGCTTTCGGTACGGCCGGACACGATGCGCAGACCACGCTTGACCAGCGTTTCCGCCATGACCTTGGCATTCTTGACGACCTGGGCGGCGTAGTCACGGAAGGAAGGATCCAGCGCTTCCTTGAAAGCCACGGCCTTGGCGGCAATGACGTGCTCCAGGGGACCCCCCTGGATGCCGGGGAAAATTGCAGAATTGACAGCCTTTTCGAATTCGGCCTTCATCATGATCACGCCACCGCGCGGGCCGCGCAGCGACTTGTGCGTGGTAGACGTCACGAAGTCGGCGTGCGGTACCGGGTTAGGGTACGCGCCACCGGCGACCAGGCCGGCGTAGTGGGCGATGTCGACCATCAGCAGCGCGCCATTTTCATGAGCGATGCGGGCCAGGCGCTCGAAGTCGATGTGCAGCGAGTAGGCGGACGCGCCAGCCACGATCAGCTTGGGCTTGTGTTCGCGCGCCAGGGCTTCGACCTGTTCGTAGTTCAGGACTTCATTGGCATCCAGGCCGTACTGATGGAAGTTGTACAGTTTGCCGGAGGAATTGACGCTGGCGCCGTGGGTCAGGTGGCCGCCTTCGGCCAGGCTCATGCCCAGGACGGAGTCGCCCGGCTTCAGGACGGCGTTGTAGACGCCCTGGTTGGCCTGGGAGCCGGAATTGGGCTGCACATTCGCCGCTTCAGCGCCAAAGAGTTCCTTCAGGCGGTCGATGGCCAGCTGTTCGACGATGTCGACGAATTCGCAACCACCGTAGTAGCGCTTGCCGGGATAACCTTCCGCATATTTGTTGGTCAGCTGCGTACCCTGGGCCTGCATCACCGCCGGGCTGGCATAGTTTTCCGAAGCAATCAGCTCGATGTGCTGTTCCTGGCGGACGTCTTCCTTCTGGATGGCGTCCCACAGTTCGGGGTCGACCTTATCAAGGGTACGGGTGCGATCAAACATTTGGGGGTCCTGAGCTCAATAGCGTGAAACACGAAGAAGCTATTTAGTTTACCCCGCCAGGCACTGCAAAATGCATCATCAGGCAGCGATCGGCCATAAAAAAACCCTGCTTGTGTGCCAAACTGCCACGTTTGCCCGCACGCGGCAAAAAAAGCGCATGCAGGACTTGAGCATCACTCATGCAAGGGCCCGGGCACACCGCGCAGCGGCATCCGCCCTGGGCCCGGGCGGCCTGGCATCAAGATGCCGGCGGGCCGATGCGCACAGGCGCAAGCGCCGGATTCAACGTGAAGGTTCCAGTCCAGGAGGCACTGTCGAGCACGTGGCCGTCCATTGCCTGCTGCACGTCCTTGCCGTCGAAACGTTCCGGCAGCGCCAGCGTTTCGACATCCAGCGCATACAGCGTAAACACATAGCGGTGCACGCGCGCGTCGTTCCATGGCGGGCACGGACCATCGTAGCCGTAATAATCGCCAGACATGTCGGGGTCGGCCGCAAACCAGCCGGTATAGTCGTTGATCCCCTGGCGCACGCCGGCGATGTGGGTTTGCGGACCGCTCTTGCCGCGGGCACTGATGCCATTGGAAAAATGGCCTTCCTCAAGCGTGCGGAAACGGGCAGGCAGATCGACCAGCACCCAGTGGAAGAAATCCGTGCGGGGCAGATCGGCAGGCACAAGGCGGTCGGCCACGTTGACATCGTCGGGAACAGTGGGGACGTCGGGATCGACGCACAGCAGCGCGAAGGACTTCACGCCTTCGGGGACATCGCTCCATGTGAACTGCGGGTTGAAGTTATCCGCCAGCTCTACCCTGGATTTGACATCCATTTTGCCGAAGGCATAGTGCTCCGGGATCGGTGCGCCGTCAGCAAAGGAAAGACTTGCGAGTTTCATGGGAACAGCTCCTCGTGGAATGGCTGGACGCCGGCCTGGACAAATACGACTGCGGCTTCAAGAAGGCAACCCGGGTTGCCACGGCGCCGCCCAGCACTAGGAAACAAACGATGCGCCCCGCACCATGGCGGTTCGCCAGACCGCGTAAAAATCAAGCAGCCGTAACGTTATCCTACAGCAAAACCTTCTTTTTTATCGTAAAAAAGCTGTCATTTTGCAGGTAAAAATCAGCATCAGAAATCCGGCCCAGCCCCCATGCATACTAGGAAAAATCCTAGGAAAAACCTGGGCTGCACCGGCAAAAAACCTAGAATCAGGCAAGAAAAACCCGGCTCCATTCCTGAAGAATGGGCCGGGTTTTTCCTAACGCGGCCTTCCCTGACGACGTGCCGCGCGCCATGCAGGCGTCGGCCAGACCAGCGCCCGCTACCCGGGCAGGCGGCGTCGGCTCAGGCTGCGACCAGCGTGACGCGTGCGAAACGGCGCTTGCCCACCTGGATCACGTACTCGCCTGCCGCCAGCGTCAGGGCGCGGTCTTCGACCCGCTGGCCGTCCACGCGCACGCCACCCTGCTCGATGTTGCGGTTGGCCTCGGTGCCCGACGGCACCAGGCCCGCTTCACGCAGCACCTTGGCAATGCCCAGCGGAGCGCCGGCAATGGTGACTTCCGGCATGTTCTCCGGGACGGCGCCGTCCCGGAAACGTGCGTCGAATGCCTCTGCGGCGGATTCGGCCGCGGCCGCGCCATGGAAGCGCGCCACCAATTCGCGGCCCAGCAGCACCTTCACATCGCGCGGATTGCGGCCGGCGTCGACCTCTGCCTTCAGCGCCGCGATTTCGTCGAGCGACAGGAAGGACAGCAGCTCGTAGTACTTCCACATCAGCGTGTCGGAGATCGACATCAGCTTGCCGAACATGGAGTCAGGCGCTTCAGTCACGCCGATGTAGTTGCCCTTGGACTTGGACATCTTCTCGACACCGTCGGTACCGACCAGCAGCGGCATGGTCAGCACGCACTGCTGCGCCATGCCATATTCCTTCTGCAATTCGCGGCCCACCAGCAGGTTGAACTTCTGGTCGGTTCCGCCCAGCTCCATGTCGGCCTTGAGCGCAACCGAATCGTACCCCTGCAGCAGCGGGTAGATGAATTCGTGCACCGAGATGGGGATACCGCCCTTGAAACGCTTGGTGAAGTCGTCGCGCTCCATCATGCGGGCCACGGTATAGCGCGACGCCAGTTGAATCAGCCCGCGCGTGCCCAGCGAATCGCACCATTCCGAGTTGTAGCGGACTTCAGTGCGCGAACGATCCAGCACCAGGCTGGCTTGCGAATAATAGGTTTGGGCGTTGGTCTCGATCTGCTCGCGCGTCAGCGGCGGGCGGGTGCTGTTGCGGCCGCTGGGGTCGCCGATGGTGGCAGTGAAGTCGCCGATCAGGAAGATGACCTTGTGGCCCAGGTCCTGCAGCTGACGCAGCTTGTTCAGGACGACGGTGTGGCCAAGGTGGATGTCGGGCGCGGTAGGATCCAGCCCCAGCTTGATCCGCAGCGGCTCACCCGAGGCACGGCTCTTTTCCAGTTTCTGAGCCAGTTCGGATTCAACCAGCAACTCATCGCAACCGCGGCGGATGATCTTCAGATCTTCCTGAGTTTGGGGGGAAATTGTTTCAGAAGATGAGGACATTGGGTAAATGGTAGCCTTGGCGGCTGTAAGCATGTTAAAAAAGGCTAAATTCAAGGTGTTATCGCACCTTGTCGCGCAATTCTCCCGGCAATCATAACGCGCCAGGAGATTTCTGCTTCGCAGTCTCCCCTCGAATTTATTCTGGCAGCCTGGCCAACTCGCGGGAACTTCTCCTGGAGCCACTTGGTCTGCCATGCATTGTTCCCAAACCTTGGCAATAGGGCTCCAGCGATGACCGGCAGGTCTCCCGACACGCAAAACAGGCTACGGACTCTCCGTTCTTCCGGATCGAGCCAGCCACGCAACAACTTCTCCAGCCGCTTCCGCCGTGTCGCCCTCTTGGGCGCGTTCGCCATGTTCGGCGCGGCCGCAGCCATCGGCATGGTCCAACCCAGCAAGGATAACAGCGTTCAGGTGCAGCAGCGCATGCTGCGCGAAACCCTGCCGCTGACCCTGGATGCTTCGGCCGCCGAAGCCGCCGAAGCCGATTTCGTCCATGAAACCCGCATCCGCAGCGGCGATACGCTGGCGCAAGTGCTCAAGCGGCTCAATATCGACGAACCCGGCCTGCTGGCTTTCCTGACGCACAACCCGGACGCGCGCAGCATCTACCGCCTGTATCCCGGCCGTTCGTTGCAAGCCTCGCTGGACGAGAACGGCCAGTTGAACTGGCTGCGCTACATCCACACACCGCAAACCACGGAAAACAACCAGCCGGTCACCGCTCTGCTGGAAGTCCGCCGCGCCGATGACGGCTTCAGCGCGGAAGAACTGAAAGTCACGCCCGAGCGCCAGGTACGCGTCGGCATGGGCGAAATCCGCAGTTCGCTGTTCGGCGCCACCGACCGCGCCGGTATCCCTGACGGTGTCACCCAGCAAATCGCCGAGATCCTAGGCAGCCGCATCGACTTCCTCAAGGACATCCGTCAGGGCGACCAATTCCGTGTCGTCTACGAAGCCCGCATGTTCGAAGGCAGGCCAGTCGGCTCCGGCCGTGTGCTGGCGGTCGAGTTCTCCAACCGCGGCAAGCAACACAGCGCTGCCTGGTATTCGCCCAATGACGACGAACGCGGCAACTATTACGACTTCGAAGGCAACAGCCTGCGTGGCGCCTTCCTGCGCACCTCGCTGAAATTCAGCCGCATCAGCTCCACCTTCGGCATGCGCCAGCACCCCATCCTGAACAAATGGGTAGGCCACAAAGGCGTGGATTACGCTGCCCCCAGCGGTACCCCCATCCACGCAACCGGCGATGGCACCATCAGCTTCGCTGGCTGGCAGAATGGTTATGGCAATGTCATCATCATCGAACACGCTGGCGGCTACTCGACGGTATATGCCCACCAAAGCCGCCTCGCCGCAGGCATGGCCAAGGGGCGTCGCGTCAGCCAGGGCGAGATGATCGGCTATGTCGGCTCCACCGGCTGGGCAACCGGCCCGCACCTGCACTATGAATTCCGCGTCAAGGGCGTTCCCGTCGACCCACTGTCGGCGTCGCTGCCTGTCACACAGAAACTGACTGCTGCAGAGATCCAGGCCTTTGCCCGCGCCACCGCACCTTACCAGGACCAGATCCGGATGCTGGCCCAGTTCCAGCAGAACATGCAGGAACTGCCCGGCACCCAGGTCGCTTCCGCCAACTGATTCATGACCTTTCCCACACCCGACGCCCGCGCCCGCCGCGGGCGTTATTACATCGGCATCATGTCCGGCACCAGCCTGGATGGCGTGGACGTCGTCCAGGTCGAAATCGACGACGCCCGGCAGTTGCGCCTGATCGCCCACGCCCACCAGGCCTACCCGGCCGCCTTGCGCGACGAACTGCTGGCGCTCAACCAGCCTGGCGAGAATGAAATCCACCGCGCCGAAACAGCTGCGCTGCAAATTGCGCAATCCTATGCCCAGGCGGTCGCCGCCGTGCTTTACCTGAGTGAATCGGACGCCAGCGACATTGCTGCCATCGGCGCCCATGGCCAGACGGTACGGCACCGCCCCGATATCGGCTACACCGTGCAACTGAACGCCCCGGCCCTGCTGGCCGAACTGACCGGCATTCCTGTCGTGGCAGACTTCCGCCGCCGCGATATTGCCGCAGGCGGCCAGGGCGCGCCGCTGGTGCCGGCATTCCATGCCGCGCTGTTCCAGGCCGACCACCCCCGTGCGCTGCTCAATCTTGGCGGCATCGGCAACCTGACCCTGCTGCGGCCCGGCGCCGACCCGGTCGGCTTCGACACCGGCCCGGGCAACATGCTGCTGGACCTCTGGTGCCAGCGGCACACCGGCCAGCCCTATGACGCTGGTGGCGCCTGGGCCGCCAGCGGCCAGTGCCAGGATGCATGGCTGGCCTACCTGCTGGAGAGCGAACCCTGGCTGCGCCTGCCACCACCGAAATCCACCGGACGCGACCTCTTCAGCGCCAGCTGGCTGGACAGCCGCCTGGCCGCCGCAGGCAACGCCAGTGCCGCCGACATACAGGCCACGCTGACACAACTGACCATTTCGACCGTGCTCGAGGCACTGGCCCGGCACGCCCCCGACACCGAAGAACTGATCGTCTGCGGCGGCGGCGCGCGCAACCTGCATCTGCTGAGTAGCCTGACCCGGCAGGCACCCTGCTCTGTCAGCGCCAGCGACGCCTACGGCGTCGACCCCCAGCACATGGAAGCCATGGCATTCGCCTGGCTGGCCTGGGCGCACCATCACGGCATTGCCGCCGGCCTGCCCTCCGTGACCGGAGCCCGCCATCGCAGCATCCTGGGCGCCTGGCACCCAGCCTGAGCCAGCCACAACGGCAGGAAAACCCGCATCGTCATGGCGGTGCGGGCCTCAGCCCGCGCTTGCAAGGCATGCCCCCAATGCCCCGGCCGCAACGCCTGCCGGCCTCCCTCGTGACCTCACCATGCAAAAAGCCCTGCCACCCTGACTTGCCACCACAGGGAGGGAGAGTCAGAGTATGCAGGGCTTTACACCGTTGCATCCCTCGGGACGCCAGGTGAAAACTGATTTGTACCGAGTTCGCCCGAGTCAGGGCACTGCGACGGAAGACAGCGGCAAACCAGGGCCTCCCGGCAGACAAGCCGCCGGGCCCGGGCCCTTCATTACACCGAGAACGACGAACCGCAACCGCAGGTCGTGGTGGCGTTCGGATTGCGGATCACGAACTGCGCGCCTTCGATGTCTTCCTTGTAGTCGATTTCGGCACCGACCAGATACTGGAAGCTCATGGGGTCGACCAGCAGCTGCACACCGGCCTTTTCCAGGATGGTGTCGTCTTCGGCCACGTCTTCGTCGAACGTGAAGCCATACTGGAAACCCGAGCACCCGCCACCTTGCACGAACACGCGCAATTTCAGGTTGGCGTTGCCTTCGTCGATGAGGAGATCGCGCACTTTTTCAGCGGCGGCATCGGTAAAGATAATGGAAGCAGGCGGTGCCTGCAGATCGGTGACTTCGGTCACTGCGCTCATTTGCTGACTCCTGGCGGCCTGCTGGGGCCGCGAGATGGCCGGCACAGAAACACCGGCGGACGCTTTACTATAACGCAGCGCTACGGGGCTAGCCAGAAATACACCCATAGATGGCATTGCTATTGCCCGCGCTGCAACACTCTGCGGCCGGCCCATCAAGGCGCCGCAACCGCCTCCAGCTCCACGCGATAGGCCGTCTTGACCGCACCGCCTTCCAATACCTGCACCGTTACGGATTCAGGCACGAAACCGGCAGGAATCCACAGCACGCCCTTGGCGCTCAGGTACTGGTCGAAACTCAACTCATGCTCTGCTGCATCATCCGGCGCATCCGGGACCGGCTGGCCGCCTGGCTCTGCCTGCATGGGCCGCAGCTCTCGGGTGGCCGCCTTGCCGTTATCCAGTCCCGTCGCCATAAACCGCAGGTTGCCCTGGAACGGCGCATCGAACTTGCCATTGCGCATCAACAGCACGCGATACTGCAAGGCACTGCCAAAACGTTCGAAGCTGGCGGAACGGATATCCACCGACCCACCCGGCCCCGACGGCAGCAGCTGCTCGAAAAACGCCAGGCGATCCCGCTCGGCGCCCAAATCCCGTTGCAAGCCGGTCAGCTGCTCTTCCAAACGCTGGCGGGCCGCCCGCTCCACGGCCAGCTCGCCGTCACGTGTCGCCAATTGCGAACGCAACAAGGCCAGCTCTTCCATGTTACGGACCAGCACTTCGTCCGGTTCAAGCAAGGCACCCGCACCCTGTACCGGCGACTGGGGACGAGCCTGCGCCCAGAACCAGCCGCCAGCCACGCCCGTCACCAGCCCCAGCACCAGCGCCAGGACAATTGCCAACGCCGGTGCACGGCGCGCGCGCGCCCGGTGGCGAGCCGCATGCGGCGCGTGGGCCTTGCCCGGTTTTCGCTTACTGGTTGGCACGATAGGCCATCAAGGCAGGATCGCCACGTGTTCCAGTCCTGCCGTTTCCGGAAAACCGAACATCAGATTCATATTCTGCACTGCCTGGCCGGAAGCGCCCTTCACCAGGTTATCCTGCACGACCAGAATAATGAGCTGGTCGCCATTGCCCGGACGCTGCACGGCAATACGCAACTTGTTCGACGCCCTGACAGTACGGGTTTCCGGCAGCTGGCCGGCAGGCAGGACGTCCACGAACGGTTCGCCCGCATAGCGTTCCTCGAACAGCTTCTGGAAATCGACCTCGCGTGCGCCCGGCAGGATGCGTGCGTAGATGGTCGAGAACATGCCGCGGATCATGGGCACCAGATGCGGCACGAACGTCAGCTTGATCAGGCTGCCATGCAGGCGCGACAGTTGCGCTTCGATTTCCGGCTGGTGGCGATGCCCCGCCACGCCATAAGCCTTGAAGTTATCGCTGGCCTCGGAAAACAGCAGCGGAATCTCGCCCTTGCGGCCTGCGCCGGTCACGCCGGACTTGCAGTCGGCGATCAGGCTGTTGGTGTCGATCAGGCTCAGGCCGCCTTCCAGCAACGGTGCCAAACCCAGGATGACGGTCGTGGGATAACAGCCGGGATTGCCGATCACCCGCGCCTCGCGGATGCCTTCGCGGTCCAGCTCGACCAGTCCATAGCGCGCCTCCGCCAGGACATCCAGGCAGGAATGCGACATCTTGTACCATTTCTCGAACATGGAAGGATTCTTCAGGCGGAAGTCCGCCGCCAGGTCGATGATGCGTACCCCGGCGTCCAGCAGCTCGCGTGCCTGGTTCATGGCCACGCCGTGCGGGGTTGCGAAAAACACCACGTCACACTTGTTCAGCTCGGCCTTGTCCGGCGAACTGAAAGCGATATCGACATGACCGCGCAGATTGGGATACATATCCGCCACCAGCAGGCCGTCTTCCTTGCGAGAGGTAATGGCCTTGAGTTCCACATGCGGATGGCGCGACAGCAGACGCAGCAATTCCACGCCGGTGTAGCCAGTACCGCCAACAATACCGACCTTGATGCGTGCAGGTGCGGTTTGAGCCATGTCGAAATCCTCTCGTAATACGGGTTCTTCTGAAACCATTGATTCTATCGCTTCTGGATGAGACCCCCGGTACTTTTTCCAAGTTCCCCGGTTTCTCCCCATTGCACCTGCCCCGCCCCCATCATCGTCCGGCCCAGCCGCCCCGCAGCCAGGTCAAAGCGGTCAAGCCGTACCGAAGGACTGAGGTACTGAGGGGCTGAGGTACTGAGGGGCTGAGGTACTGAGGTACTGAGGGGCTGAGGTACTGAGGTACTGAGGTAAAGATACATCAGCCTTACTTTTTTAAAACCCCGGCCATCGCCAGCCGCTGCACGCAACGATTGCAAGCGCCCAGGCTGGCCGTCCGGGCTGGCGCAGTGGAGCGTGCCGGTGTTCGGGGCGGGAACGGGGAACCGAGGGCACACATGTCTGAGCGGCATGCTTGCGGACAGTCCGGTGGACTGTCCGCGCCGCGAGTTGTGTGCCCGCCCCGTTCCCGCCCTGAACGCCGGGCAGTTCCGGCGCAGCCGGAACCACGCGATCTGCGCGGGCCCGGGCGGCTGGCCTGGGCGCGGCTTAGCAAGACGCCCTCTGCCCCTCTGCCCAACCCCAAACCCAACCGCCAAAGCATAAAAAAACCCCCGGCTGCCAAAACAGCCAGGGGTTTTTTCGCCTGCCCATACCGCTCCGAAAAGCGGCAAGGACAAAAACGCATCAGCGCTTGCTGAATTGCTTGCGGCGACGGGCCTTGTGGAAGCCGGTCTTCTTACGCTCGACTTCACGCGCATCGCGGGTCACCAGGCCAGCCTGGGACAGTGCGGGCTTCAGCGTTGCATCGTAGTCGATCAGTGCGCGGGTAATACCGTGACGCACTGCACCGGCTTGGCCGCTTTCGCCGCCGCCATGCACGTTGATGTGGAAATCGAAAGATTCCAGATGGCCGGTCAGCACCAGCGGCTGACGCACGACCATGCGGCCGGTTTCACGAGCGAAGTATTCGTCAACAGCCTTGCCGTTGACCACGATCTTGCCCGAGCCCTTCTTGAGAAACACGCGAGCCACCGAAGTCTTGCGGCGGCCGGTGCCGTAGTTCCAGTTACCGATCATGGCCTTTCCTTAGATTTCCAGCGGCTGCGGCTGTTGCGCGGCGTGCGGGTGCTCGGCACCGGCGTACACCTTCATTTTCTTGATCATGGCGTAGCCCAGAGGACCCTTGGGCAGCATGCCCTTGACGGCCTTCTCGAGCGCACGGCCCGGGAAACGCTGCTGCATCTTCTCGAAATTGGTTTCGGTGATGCCGCCGGGATAGCCCGAGTGACGGTAGTAGCGCTTGTCCAGCGCCTTGTTGCCGGTCACGACGATATCTGCCGCGTTAACGATGACGATGTAATCGCCGGTGTCAACGTGAGGCGTGAATTCCGGTTTGTGCTTGCCACGGAGGCGGCGTGCGACTTCGCTGGCCACACGACCCAGGACCTTGCCCTTGGCATCAATCACGAACCAGTCACGCTTGACTTCATGCGGCTTTGCCACAAAGGTCTTCATGATCTGTTCCTAAAATCAAATGAAATCCGGTCAGGCTGGGCCACCATTGGCACATACCCCGCGCGCCGTTCAGGACACGCCCGGAAAAGTTCAAAATCACGCTACGCCCCCGACCCCGAACGCAAAGCTCAGGAATACCGGCTTGTGCAGCGTGCTCTCGCCAAAGCGTTGTCAACCGCCCGTGCGAATTCCCTGCCAATGAAGGCAGAAACCCGCGAGTTTAGCATGAAAAATCAGGAACCTGCCACTGCCATGCGGTCGATCAGAATCGAACCACTGGTTTTCGCGCCACGCGTGATGGCATCCGCACCCACGGCAACGATGCCCTTGAACATCTCCAGCAGGTTTCCGGCAATGGTGATTTCTTCTACGGCGTGAACAATCTCGCCGTTCTCGACCCAATAACCGAAAGCGCCACGGGAATAATCGCCGGTCACATAATTCACGCCCTGGCCGATCAACTCCGTCACCAGCAGGCCGGTGCCCATCTTCTTGAGCATGGCACGGAAATCATCCGTTTTACGGGTGCGCGAGGAACGCAGCACCAGATTGTGCGAGCCGCCCGCGTTGCCTGTAGGCGCCAGCCCCAGCTTGCGCGCCGTATAGGTGGACAGGAAATACCCCTGCAACACACCGCTTTCCACGACCCGGCGGGCACGCGTGCGCACGCCCTCGTCATCAAAGGCCGCACTGCCTGCCTGGCCGGGCAGGAACGGATCTTCGTCGATACGGATATGGCGCGGGAACAATTGCTTGCCCATGCCATCAAGCAAAAACGAAGCCTTGCGGTACAAGGCGCCGCCACTGGCCGCGCGCACCATGGCGCCCATCAGGCCCAGCGCCAGCGGCGCCTCGAACAACACAGGATAGTTCCCGGTGGGAATGCGGCGCGCCGACAGGCGCGACAATGCCCGACGGGCCGCATACCTGCCCAGCGCCTCGGGGTCGGCCAGATCCGCCGGGTTCAGCACCGCGCTGTACCAGTAATCCCGCTGCATGCTGTTGCCGCGCCCGGCGATGGGCGCCACGGACAGGCTATGGCGCGAATAGGGATAACCCCCCATGAAGCCGCGCGTATTGCCGAGCACGAAATGCCCTTCGCTGGCATTGATCTGCGAGCCGTCGCTATTGGTGATCATCTTGCTGACCGACCGCGCCGCCTGTTCGGCCTGCAAAGCCAGTCGGGCCGCCTCGTCGGCGTCCAGCGCCCAGGGATAATGCAGCTTCAGATCCGGGAAATCCGTCGCCAGGTCTGCGGCCTCCGGCAAACCGGCGGCATCGTCCTCGCCGGTATAGCGGGCAATATGCCAGGCCGCCTCGACCGCGGCGCGTATCGCCTGCGGCGAAAAATCCGAGGTACTGGCCGATCCGCGCCGTTGCCCGGCATAGACCGTCACGCCCAGGGAGCGGTCACGCGTCTGCTCCACGGTTTCGACGTCGCGGCGCCGCACGGACACGCTCAAGCCCTGGCTTTCGGAGACTTCGGCCGCCGCATCGCTGGCGCCCAGGCTGCGTGCGTGGCTCAGGGCCAACTCGACCAGTTCGCGGAACAATGCCTGATTCGCGGCAATCGGTAAAAAATTCGAAGAAGAATCTGCCATGACTTTCCCATACGCTGAGGCGGGTATCATAGCCAAGTCGCCGCCTGCATGACGAAGTTTCGTCGGCCTGCCGCCATTCTTTTTCATTTGCCTCATTCAGGATTTCCCCATGTGCCCGCCCGCCCACAACACGACAGACGAGTTCGACGAGGAGGATCTGTCCCCCAGCAAATCCCAGGTCAAACGTGAAATGCACGCTTTGCTAGACCTGGGCAAAACGCTGATCGAACTGCCTGTTGACCGTTTGAAACAACTGCCGCTGTCCGAATCGCTGTATGAAGCGATCCGGGCCGCTCAGCGCATCAACAGCCATGGTGCGCGCCGGCGCCAGACCCATTACGTCGGCAAGCTGATGCGCGACGCACCCGCTGATGCCATCCGCACCCAGCTCGACATCTGGGCCAACGGTTCGCGCGAGCAGACCGCCGGGCTTCACCGCATCGAACGCCTGCGCGACCGCCTGATGCTGGATGACCAGCCGCTGACGGACCTGCTGGCCCGCCACCCAGGCGTGGACGTCCAGGCGCTGCGCGCCCAGCTGCGCGCCGCCCGCAAAGAGGCCGCCGCCAACGCTGCGCTGCCCGAAGGCCGCGAACCGCAACGCAAACACTACCGGGCGCTGTTCCAGGCGCTCAAGACACTGCTCGACGCCGAGCAGCCTGCCGCATCTTCCGAACCCGATACAGAATCATGACTTCCGCTCCTGCATTACTGGATACCGTCGAACTCGAAACTGCAGCCAACCCCACCCACGCCGTCATCTGGATGCACGGCCTGGGCGCGGACGGCAACGATTTCGCGCCCATCGTTCCGCATCTTTCCTGGCCTGGCGCACCAGCCATCCGCTTCGTGTTCCCGCATGCGCAAGTGCGCCCCGTCACGATCAACGGCGGCATGCCCATGCGCGCCTGGTATGACATTTTCCAGATGGCTGCTGGCGTACGTGAAGACCATGCGGGCATACACCAGTCGGCCGGGCAAATCGAAGCGCTGATCGCCCGCGAACATGCCCGTGGCATTCCCAGCGCCAATATCGTGCTGGCCGGCTTTTCGCAAGGTTGCGCAATGACACTGCATACCGGCCTGCGCTATCCCGAGACCCTGGCCGGCCTCATCGCGCTATCCGGCTACCTGCCCCTGGCCGATACCCTGGCCGAGGAACGCAGCGCCGCCAACCAGCAGACGCCCATCTTCATGGCGCATGGCACCCAGGACCCGATCGTCATTCCGGCCCGCGCCGAAACCTCGCGACGCATTCTGGACAGCCTGGGCTACCAGATCGAATGGCGTACCTACCCCATGCCGCACTCGGTCTGCCCGCAGGAAATCGCCGACATTGCCGTCTTCCTGAAAACAGTGCTGTCCGCCCAATAGCGCCTCCCCCGGGGCAGCCCGCTGCCGGAGCCAGCACTGCCAGCCCCGGCGCGATCAGAGCGCCGGCGCCGGCCGCAGCCCCAGCCAGACCCGACGCATGGTCGGGTCCTCGGCATCCACATCATTGACAAAGCCCAGGCTGGTCATCAGGCTCAGCATAGGACGGTTGTTGGCCAGCACCAGCCCGTCTATGTATTCCAGTCCCTGCGCGGCTGCAGCCTCTATGAGCGTTCCCATCAGTTCACGGCCCAGCCGGCGCCGCTGCCAGTCGTCGGCCACGACCAGGGCATACTCCGCCCCACGCCCGTCGGCATTGCGCAGGTAATGGGCCAGGCCGATGATGATTTCCATTGGCAGGCCCCGGTTCGCCGGATTCGGCACGCGTGTGGTCGCCACCAGCGCGAACTCGCGGTGATAGTCGATCTGCGTGTAACGGGCCAGCATGCGCGGCGTCAGTTCCCGCATCATGGAAACGAAGCGCATGTAGCGTGTCTCTTCCGACAGCCCGCGAATAAAGGCCTGCAGCGGCTCGGCATCGTCCGGACGGATGGGACGGATTTCCCACGGCGCACCATCCGCAAATTGGCGCTGGCGCACCCATTGCGCAGGGTACGGATGAATGGCCATATGCGGATAGCCGCTGGCCGCCGGACGCGCCTCGGCGGGCGCCTGTGCCAGGCGAATGCGCATGCCGCCAGCGGTCAGGCCGGCATCACCGATATATAGCGGGTCGATATCAATTTCCACCACATCGGGCAATTCCGTCACCAGGTCGGAAACCTGCTCCAACGCCACCCGCAGCGCCTCCTCGGCAGAAGGGCTGATATGATCGCGCAGCACCCGCTGCCACAGACGGCTGCGCTCCATCAATTGACGGGCCAGGAAAGCGTTCAGGGGGGCCAGATCAGCGCCCCGGTCCGGCGCCTGCATGACCGCCGCCGCGCCCCCGGCCCCGAGGCTCAGCACCGGGCCGAAACGGCAGTCGGTACGCACACGGATGGCCGCTGGCGGCTCCATGGCATCTGCCGGCGGTTCACATCCCACATAAGGCCCGGCGACCGGCACGCGGAAGGCTCGCAGCAAGGCCCGGCACTCCGCCGGCTCCAGTTCCTGGCGCGCCTGGGCACGGGCGGCGGCAACCACCCGCTCGGCGCCCTCGATATCCGGGGCATCACCGTGCTGCTCGGGCGGCTGCGTCTGCACCAGCAATTGCTGGTTGTAGTGATGCGTGGCCAGCACGCCGAAGGCATCGGCCGCAGATTCCGGCGTACGGAACGCGGGGGTGCCCGCATCGTCCATGAGGCGCCGCAAAGGCCGCATGCCGGCATCCCCCATCAGGCAGGTGATGACGGGCTTGCGAGCCTTGGGCGCCAGTTGCGCCAGCCGGCCCACCACCCCTGCCAGGTCCGAGCGTCCATCCGGTGCAAGCAGCACCAGCACGCCTTCGACATTCGCGTCGTCGAGCAGGCATAGCAGCAAGTCGCCGATGCGGTCCGGCGTCAACGGAGCATAGGTGATCACCGGATTGGCCGGACGCGCGGCAGGCTCCAACAGTTCGGCCAGCCGCTTGCGCGTGGCGGACACCAGATCGGCCGGCAGCACAGCAGCAGCCGGCCCCATCAAATCCAGCGCCAACTGGGGCGGCCCGCTGCCATTGGACAGCAGTGCAACGCTGCGGCCGCGTGGCCGGCGCGCATAACCCAGCACTTTCAAGGCCGAAAACAACTGCACGAAATAACGCACGCGCACCGCGCCGGCACGCCGCAGGGCCGCATCGAAGGCGTTATCCGCCCCGGATGCATCCAGCACCCGGCCGGCCTTGAGGACAACCACCGGCTTGACCATGGCCGCAGCACGCAGCGCACTCATGAATTCGCGGGCAAAGCCCACGTCTTCGACATAAAGCGCAATGCTATCGGTCCAGCCGTCGCCGGCCAAGAAGTCGAGCACCTGCGGCAGGCCGATGACTGCCTCGTCGCCCAGCGCCACGGCCACGGAAAATCCAATGTGCGCATCATCGGCCCAATCCATCACCGCCGCCATCAAGGCGCGCGATTGCGTGACCAGCGCAACCTTGCCGCGCCGCGCCAGGATAGGGTGCTGGCTGAGGTTCAGGCCGGCATGCGGGCGCTGCACGCCGAAGGCATTGGGGCCCAGCAACGCACACTGGTTGCGCGTCGCCCATTCGCGGCACAGGGCGGCCGTGGCGGCGGGGTTAGGGTCGGCTTCATTGGAAGGCAGCAGGATAGCTGCGCAGGGGCGGAAGGCTTCCAGCCGCGCCAGTGTTTCCGGCAGAATCGACGGCCGCACACCGACCAGGGCCAGGTCCAGGCGCCCGCCGGGCGCCAGGCCACAGAGCGCTTCCGGCAGCACCGGCACTACGCCCGGCGTGCACTCCACCCAGGTCACGCGGTCGCGCAAATTCACCGGCAAGCTCTGCATGACGGGCAAAACGCTGTCGGCCACAACCAGCAACGTACGCGGATCAAACAGCGGAGCAATGAGATGACGCAACATAGTGAGTGGCGCTCCATTAAAATGATACGGATACCATAACCCTACACGCACTCACGGCTGCATGAAAGCAGTATTAGCTCCATGCCGCCTGCGCCAGCCATGACCACACCCGTACGTACCCGTTTCGCACCCTCCCCCACTGGCTTCCTGCACCTGGGAGGCGCCCGTACCGCCCTGTTTTCCTGGGCTTACGCCCGCCATCATGGTGGCACCTTCGTATTGCGCGTCGAAGACACGGACCTGGAGCGGTCCACGCCGGAAGCGGTGCAGGCCATCCTGGACGGCATGCGCTGGCTGCAACTGGACGCCGATGAGGGTCCGTTCTATCAAATGCAGCGCATGGACCGCTACCGCGAAGTGCTGGCCGGCATGCTCGCCGCCGGCACGGCCTACTACTGCTACAGCAGCCCGGAAGAAGTGGAAGCCATGCGCGAGGCTGCGCGCGCCCAGGGTTTGAAGCCGCGTTACGACGGCACCTGGCGCCCCGAGCCCGGCAAGACCCTGCCGCCCGTGCCCGAAGGCCGCAAGCCCGTGATCCGCTTCCGCAATCCGCAGGAAGGCGAAACGAGCTGGAATGATATGGTCAAGGGCCCCATCCGCTTCGCCAATACGGAACTGGATGACCTCATCATCGCGCGCCCTGACGGCACGCCGACCTACAACTTCTGCGTCGTCGTCGATGACCTCGACATGAACATCACGCACGTCATTCGCGGCGATGACCACGTCAACAACACCCCGCGCCAGATCAACATCCTGAAAGCGCTGGGCGGCACCGTGCCGGAATACGGTCACCTGCCCATGATCCTGGGCCCGGATGGCGAGAAGCTTTCCAAGCGCCATGGCGCGGTCAGCGTCATGGAATACGACCGTGACGGCTACCTGCCAGAAGCCATGATTAACTACCTGGCCCGCCTGGGCTGGAGCCATGGCGACGACGAGCTTTTCACCCGCGAACAATTCGTCGAGTGGTTCGACCCCAGCCACCTGTCGCGCTCCGCGGCGCAATGGGATCCGAAGAAACTGAACTGGGTCAATGCCCATTACATCAAGCAGACACCCGACGCAGAACTGGCGAAGCTGGTTGCGCCACGCATCGCAGCCCGAGGCGGCAAGGCCGACGCCGACAATCTCGAGGCCGTCATTGCGCTACTGAAAGACCGCGCCGAAACGCTGGAACAGCTGGCCGATGGCGCCATGCTGTTCTGCGGCCCGCATGAACCCGCACCGGCCGAGCTGGCGCAGGAACACCTGGGCGACGACAACCGCGCCCTGCTGCGTGACTTTGCCGCCCTGCTGGCCGACACGCCCTGGCAACGCGAAGCCCTGAATGCACAGGTCAAGGCGTTCATCAAGGAACGTGGCCTCAAGATGCCACAACTGGCCATTCCCCTGCGCGTCGCGGTCGTTGGACGCACCCAGACGCCCTCTATCGACGCCGTGCTGGAACTGCTGGGCCGCGACACGGTGCTGGGCCGCCTGGCGCAACTCTGACCTGCCACGAACCTGGCCTTTGCCCCCGCTGCATGCATGCCTTCCTCCTCACACAGCACCCGGAAATACGGGTGCTGTCCCGGCATGCAACCGGCCTCGGCACATGCCTGGCCAGCCGCCGTTGGCACCACAGATTTTCATCGCGCCAACGGCGGCCAGACAGGCAGCACGAAAGGCAGCATTCACGCCAATCGGGGGCTGACGTTGCGTGTGAAACCACACTGTCAGAAAAGCACGGGTGGAAATTGGCTGCAAACATCCCAATTCCCGCAAATTCCCCTATGATTGAGGTATTTCCGGCCCCGCACCGATCGGCTACGAACTTGTCTATCACCACGCCCGTGTCTGGCACGATCTTCCCGACAGCCGTTTCCCTGCCTGCCTCCATTCAAGGGCAGGTGCACCGCATCGCTCATACCTTCGTGACAGGCGCGATGCCCATTTCCCCATCCCCGACAGATTTCCATCGTGGCAGGCAATCCATCACCTGCCAGCGCCATTTGAAATGTCTCGCGCAAACCGTGCGGGCCATATCAAAGGGTCGCACGATGTTCATTGGCATTTCCCCGGCTCGCAGCCTACCCATGCGCGCAGAATTCGCCAATGAATTTTCCGGGCAGATAAATGCCGCCCTGACCGGCAGTTACTGCGCGCGTTGAAGTTCTGGGAACCCTGAGAGAACCTAAGGAGCAATACCATGGCAACAGCCACCAAGACTGCGGCAAAGGCAGTCAAGAAAACCACTACCAAGAAAACTGCCGCCCAGGCTGCCGCCGTCCCCGCGACTGCACAGGCCACTACCCAGCCGGCTGCTGCCACCCCTGCTGTGAAAACACCGGCCAAGAAGGCTGCGGCAACCAAGGCGCCCGCCAAGAAGGTTGCTGCCAAGGGTGCTGACGCTGCTACCGCCAAGGCCCCGGCCAAAGCGGCTGCGAAGCCCGCTGCCAAGGCTCCTGCCAAGGCCGCACCCGCCAAGAAGGCTGCCGCTGCCAAGAGCGCCGACACCGCTGCTGCCACCAAGGCCCCGGCCAAAGCGGCCGCGAAGCCCGCTGCCAAGGCTCCCGCCAAGGCCGCACCCGCCAAAAAGGCTGCCGCTGCCAAGAGCGCCGACACGGCTGCCGCCGCCAAGGCCCCGGCCAAAGCGGCCGCGAAGCCCGCTGCCAAGGCTCCCGCCAAGGCCGCCCCCGCCAAGAAGGCTGCCGCTGCCAAGACTGTCGACACCGCTGCCGCCGCCAAGGCTCCGGCCAAAGCGGCCGCGAAGCCCGCTGCCAAGGCTCCCGTGAAGGCTGCGCCCGCCAAGAAGGCTGCTGCCGCCAAGAGCGCCGACACGGCGGCTGCCACCAAGGCCCCGGCCAAAGCGGCCGCGAAGCCCGCTGCCAAGGCTCCTGCCAAGGCCGCCCCCGCCAAGAAGGCTGCCGCTGCCAAGAGCACTGACACGGCTGCTGCCACCAAGGCCCCGGCCAAAGCGGCCGCGAAGCCCGCTGCCAAGGCTCCCGTGAAGGCTACGCCCGCCAAGAAGGCTGCCGCTGCCAAGAGCGCCGACACGGCTGCTGCCGCCAAGGCTCCGGCCAAAGCGGCCGCGAAGCCCGCTGCCAAGGCTCCCGCCAAGGCCGCACCCGCCAAGAAGGCTGCCGCTGCCAAGAGCGCCGACACGGCTGCTGCCGCCAAGGCTCCGGCCAAAGCGGCTGCGAAGCCCGCTGCCAAGGCTCCTGCCAAGGCCGCCCCCGCCAAGAAGGCTGCCGCTGCCAAGAGCACTGACACGGCTGCTGCCACCACCAAGGCTCCGGCCAAAGCGGCCGCGAAGCCCGCTGCCAAGGCTCCTGCCAAGGCCGCCCCCGCCAAGAAGGCTGCCGCTGCCAAGAGCACTGACACGGCTGCTGCCACCAAGGCTCCGGCCAAAGCGGCCGCGAAGCCCGCTGCCAAGGCTCCCGTGAAGGCCGCGCCCGCCAAGAAGGCTGCTGCCGCCAAGGCGCCTGCCAAGAAAGCTGCGGCCGCAAAGAGCACCGACACCGCTGCCAACGCCGCGCCTGCCGCCGAAGCCGCTGCCAGCAAGATTCCGGTCGCGCCGGCCGACAAGCCTGCCGCCAAGGCCAAGGCTGCCACGGCTGCCAAGCCTGCCACGGCCGACGGCAAAACCGCCAAGCAACCTGCTGCCGTCAAGAAGCCTGCTGCCAAGAAAGCAGCTGCCAAGAAGGCCGCTCCGGCGCCTGCGGTGACGGAAGCCACGCCGGCCAAGACCGGGAACAACCCGGCCAGCGCCTGGCCGTTCCCGGTTGACGACCGCCCCGCCGACAAGCGTTAAGCCAGTCCCGAGACGGTAGCCTGAGCCCGCCTTGTGACGGGCCTGGCCCCGGCAAGCGCACCCTTTACCAGGGTGCGCTTTTTTTTGCACGAAAACGCAATGACTCTCACTTAAACTGGCGCCTGGCACCCCGGAGCTTGGCGCGCAGCCATCACATCGTGCGACAATAGCGCTCCGGCAACACTGCCATCGCAGTCAATACGCGATAGGCGCCGGAGGGCATCACCTTTGTGCGCCCTCCTGCACAAAATCGCCTTGCCCGCGCGCCAGGCCCAGGATACCCAGCGTCCGGCCGCCCGCCCCCCACCGTAATTTCAGGTTTATCCATGATCGGCGAAATCATTCACTTCCTGCTCGACATTGCAGCCATGCTGCTGGGCGCTGCCTTGCTGGCACGCGCCTGGATGCTATTTGTCCGTCTGCATCCTTTCAACCCCATCCACCAGGCCGTCTCCCAGGTAACCCAATGGATGGTGCAACCCCTGCGCGCTGTCTTTCCCTTGCGCGGACGCATCGACTGGGCCAGTCTCGCCGCTGCCTGGCTGGTTGCACTGATCTATTGGCTGCTAGTGATCTGCCTGGCGCTGCAAGGCCTCCCCACCCTCGGCATGTTGCCCTCTCTTCTTGGCGCCGCCATCGTGACGGTCGTGAAATGGGGCTTCAATCTGCTGGTATGGCTGACGCTGATCCAGGCCATCCTTTCCTGGGTCAACCCGCTGGCGCCCGTCATGCCCGTCCTGCGCACCATGACGGACCCATTGCTGGAACCCATCCGCCGCGTGCTGCCCACGCCGGGAGGCATGGACTTCTCGCCGCTGGCCGTCCTCTTGGGCGCCCAGATCTGCGTGATGATCCTGACCCGCATCAGCTACCAGTTACTCGCCTTCTGACAAGCGCTGGTTGTCGCCAGCCACGCCTGGAAGACGACCACAAACCTACTGCCATACAAAAAATCCCCCTGCAGGCCTGTTAAGGCCCTGCAGGGGGATTTTTCATGAACCACCCCGGGAAGATTTTTACCCGAGCAGCCGCCCGGGGCCGGCATACAGCGTCATTGCCCTTGCGGCAATCCGCCCATGCTCCGGCACCCGGAAGCCATGTTCATTACATGGGCGCAACACGCGTCGGGCCGGCGCCACTGATGACCTGCACACGCTGGCCAACGCTCAGGGGCACGTCGTCTTCCTGTGCAATGACGCGGGTTTCGCCGTTATCCATATGGACGGTGATTTCCACGCCATTGCGGGTGTTGACGCCCTTTTCGACAGCATTGCCTGCGAGCGCGCCCAGGATGGCACCGCCAACCGTCGCAATGGTGCGGCCACTGCCACCGCCGATGGTATTGCCTACGACACCGCCCAGCGCACCGCCAGCCAGCGTGCCAACAGCCGAAGGGTCATCGGATTGCAGCGTGATCGGACGCAGCTTCTGCACCGTGCCATTGCGCACGATCTGTTCGCGCTGGGCCTGACCATAGGAATAGACGGAACTGGATGCCCGCTGCGTCGAGCAGCCTGCCAGGATGGCCAGGGCGGCTGCAACAGCAACCACGGCCACGCCACGACGGGCGCCGGTACGGGAAGAAACTTGAACTTGTGCCTTAGCCATGATGTCGCTCCTAATGTCACCGCCAGCCGGCCGTCATGCCCGGTGGCATCGCGGCAGCCCGGTATCCGGCAAATGCCTGGACCGGTCCGGCCGACCATTTTCAGGGCCGGCCACTGCCGCATAGAATCTCTATCTACATGATACATCCCGATGCCCGGGAAGCATACGCATGGTACAGGAGCCTGGCCGTGAATCTGTCACAACGTTTGTCAATGCAAGGCCCCGCCGGCCAGCGGCAGCGGACAGGCCGAGGGCCTGGCGCAGCTGCCAACACTACCCTTTACAGCGAGGGCAACACCAGGCCGTAGCCCTGTTCCAGGCGCGCGGAAATGTCGGCACGCGACGGCTGGTGCTGCTGCGGCCCACGCGAAGCCACTTTGATCGAACCCATGACATTGCCCAGGCGGCAGCTGTCGGCCCAGGACCAGCCCAGCGACACGCCATACAGCAGACCGGCACGATGAGCATCGCCGCAACCCGTGGGATCGACCACGGCATCGGCCTTCACTGCACCGATTTCCTCGGTCTTGCCATCGCTCC
Source organism: Kerstersia gyiorum (assembly GCF_048595715.1). Taxonomy (NCBI): domain Bacteria; kingdom Pseudomonadati; phylum Pseudomonadota; class Betaproteobacteria; order Burkholderiales; family Alcaligenaceae; genus Kerstersia; species Kerstersia gyiorum. Next base: position 197,429 of record NZ_CP169556.1, on the reverse strand, counting down.
AGACCGTCGCGCCGTTGGCGCCACGCGTCACGACCACCGCCTGCAGGTTCCTGGCAATATCATCCAGGCTGCGCCCGGTGCGCTGTTCCACCACCCCGGCTTCGTAATCATTGAGCGTGAGGACCTGCACCAGCTTCAGCATTTCCTCGATCTCCTCGCCACTGAACAGCGGCATGGCCTGGCCCAGATCGAAGACCGCAGGAATGCCACGCGCATGCAGGCGACGGGCATGGGCAAACATACCTTCCTTCGCATCGGGCGCAACGATGGCCCAGGCGCCTTCCGCCGAAGAAATGTCGTTTTCCGCCGCCAGCGCCATCGCGCCCGGGTGGAATGCGGCGATCTGGTTGTCATCCAGGTCGGTGGTCACGAAACACTGGGCGGTATAGCTGCCCGGCGCAACACGGATCCATTCTGTACTGATGCCCAGCTGGCGCAGGTAATGCAGGTAATCACCGGCATCCTCGCCCACCGTCGCCACCGGCAGAGGCTGGCCGCCCAGCAGGCGCAGGTTGTAGGCGATATTGCCGGCGCAGCCGCCATAGACCTTGCGCAACGACGGAACGGTGAACGACACGCTCAGGGAACGGATGCGATCCGGCAGGATGTGGTCCTTGAAACGACCTTCGAAAACCGCAATGCTGTCAAAAGCGATGGAGCCGCAAACCAGAATGGGAAAAGCCATGGTTGATTCCTCGATACAGTGAATACAGGCGGCTGCCGGACAGCGCCGGCAGCGCTCACATCAGCCCGACGCTGCCGGGCGCGTCTTCAGGCAGCCGGACGCTGTCCATGCAGACAGACCCAGCCCTCACGTTCCTGCCAAACTGTCATTTCCAGCCACGGTGCGTAGGCGGCAGCGACTTCCTCTGCCTGGCGCGCCAGCACGCCCGACAGCACCAGGTGACCGCCCGGCTGCACGCGTCCTGCCAGCATGGGTGCAAGCACCTTCAGGGGATTGGACAGAATGTTGGCCACCACGACATCGAACTGCCCGTCGGCCAGGCCATCCGGCAGGCTGGCCATGATGGCCACGCCATTGACCTTGGCATTGTCCTGAGTGGACTGGACAGCCTGCGCGTCGATATCCACGCCGTGAACGCTGCGGGCGCCCAGCATCGCGGCAGCGATCGCCAGGATGCCCGAACCGCAGCCGTAATCCAGCACATTGGCACCCGTCGGCATGGATTCGGCCAGCCAGGCCAGGCACAGATGCGTGGTCGGATGGCTGCCGGTGCCGAATGCCAGCCCAGGGTCCAGCTGGATCGCGATGCCCCCGGCCGGCTTGTCCAGCGCGGCGCCCGGTTCCACGTGCCAACTGGGCACGATACGTACTTTGTCGCCCACTGCAATGGGCCCGAATTGCGCCTGGGTCAGACGCACCCAGTCTGCATCGGGAACCTCCCTCAGCGTCCAGTCCTGCGCCAGTGCCGCATCCAACCCGCTGGACGCCAGCGCGGCCTCCAACAGTTGCTCGGGATCAGCGCCATCGGGCAGCAGGGCCACGACGACATTCCGGTTCCAGCCAACGGTTTCCGGTTCCGTGCCGGGTTCGCCGAACAGCGGTTGCTCGGCATCGGTATCGCTATCCGCATCTTCGACGGAAACGGACAGCGCACCAGCCTCGAGCAAGGCATCCGACCAAGGCTCAGCCAGGTCTCCCGGGCAGGACAACAATAACTCACGCATGTTTCTGGTTCCTGAAATAGGCATCGCCAGCATGTTACTGCTGGCGATGCCTGTCGGGCCATTCCTGCCTGAGCAGGATGCACCCTGTGCCCTGGCGGGTGGCTGCGCCACCCGCTGCCCCGGGGGTCAGGGGCGCTGGGACAGTTTGTGTTCGAGATAGTGAATGCTGGTGCCGCCTTCGATGAAGCGTGCGTCCTGCAGCAGCTCGCGGTGCAACTGCACGTTGGTAGAGATGCCTTCCACCACCATTTCCGACAGAGCGATGCGCATGCGGGCCAGAGCCTGCTCACGCGTGTCGCCATAGGCAATCACCTTGGCAATCATCGAATCGTAGTTGGGGGGCACGAAATACCCGTTGAACACGTGCGAGTCGATGCGGATACCCGGGCCGCCACCCACGTGCCAGTTGGTGATGCGGCCAGGGCTGGGCACGAACGTGAAGGGATCTTCCGCGTTGATGCGGCATTCGATGGCATGGCCCTTGATCTGGATGTCGCGCTGGCGCAGCGTGAACTTCTCGCCCGCTGCCACGAGGATCTGCTGCTGGATCAGGTCGATGCCGGTAATGAGTTCCGTCACCGGGTGTTCCACCTGGATACGGGTGTTCATTTCGATGAAATAGAACTCGCCGTTTTCATACAGGAACTCGAAAGTACCCGCGCCACGGTAGTTGATGCGGCGGCAGGCTTCGACGCAGCGCTCACCAATACGCTCGACCTGACGGCGGGGAATGCCGGGTGCCGGCGCCTCTTCGATGACCTTCTGGTGACGGCGCTGCATCGAGCAATCACGTTCGCCCAGCCAGACGGCATTGCGGCCACCATCGGCCAACACCTGAATTTCGATATGGCGCGGGTTCTCGAGGAACTTCTCCATATAGACTTCCGGGTTATTGAAGGCCGCGCCCGCTTCGGAGCGCGTCATCTGCACGGCGCTCAACAAAGCAGCTTCGGTATAGACCACACGCATGCCGCGACCACCGCCGCCGCCAGCAGCCTTGATGATCACCGGATAGCCGACTTCGCGGCCCAGGCGGAGGATCTCCTGCGGATCATCCGGCAAGGCGCCAGGCGAGCCGGGAACAACAGGCACGCCGGCAGCAATCATCGCCTGCTTGGCGCTGACCTTATCACCCATGATACGGATGGAATCCGGCCGCGGACCGATAAACACAAAACCGCTCTTTTCCACGCGCTCGGCAAAGTCGGCATTTTCCGCAAGGAAACCGTACCCCGGGTGGATCGCTTCGGCATCAGCCACTTCGGCAGCCGAAATGATGGCGGGCATGTTCAGGTAGCTGTCGCGGGACGGTGCCGGCCCGATGCAGACCGACTCATCGGCCAACCTGACGTATTTCGCATCGCGGTCAGCCTCGGAGTGCACGACCACGGTTTTGATACCCATCTCGCGGCAAGCGCGCTGGATGCGCAGCGCAATCTCACCGCGATTGGCGATAAGGATTTTCTCGAACATGTGCTATCAGCCGATGACGAACAGGGGTTGGCCGTATTCCACGGGTGCGCCGTTTTCCACCAGGATCTCGGTGACAACGCCAGCCTTGTCGGCCTCGATTTCATTGAGCAGCTTCATTGCTTCGATGATGCACAGCACTTCGCCTTCCTTGACGCTCTGGCCAACTTCGATGAAGGGCGTGGCGCCAGGACTGGAGGCGCGGTAGAACGTGCCGACCATGGGAGCCTTGACGACGTGGCCTTGCGGCGCGGCGGGCGCAGCCGGGGCCGCAGAGGCCGCAGGCGCTGCCGGTGCGGCGGCCTGGGCAGCCACGGCGGTTTCCACATAGACGGGCGCCGGCGCGACAGCGGCCTGCGGCACGAACTTGACGATGCGGACCTTGCCTTCGCCTTCGGTAATTTCGAGTTCGGCGATGCCGGACTCGGCAACCAGGTCAATCAAGGTTTTCAGTTTTCGGAGATCCATAACTGCCTTTTCCCAAAGTGTATTTTTCAGCAATGCGAGACGGTGCTATGCCCGGTCTGCGATGCCAGGGTGGAACGAACGTGCTGGAAGCTGGAAACGGGGAGATCTCATGGACGGGCAGACCAAGTGGACACATAGGACGGCGAAGACGCCGCATGTCTCACGGACGAGTCCAGGCACGGCCACGGCCTAGCCGTTCCGGGCGAGATCTGGTACCGGCTGCCAGCCTGTGCGCGAGCGCCGGCCAGCCAGAAAAAAACGGCCCGCGCAGGCTGGCGGTAAACAATGCCAGCATCTGGGGAACCCATTCGCAATGCGCCATTATGTCGGCAAAAGTAACGATAGACCGCTTTTTACGTCAAAAAAACGCCGTTGTCCATTGAAAACAATGGTTCACCGACATGCCCAGCCCCCCTCTTGCACCGCATTTCCCCCATTACAATGCAGTACGGAGGTTTCCATGCATCTGCACATTCTGGGCATCTGCGGCACGTTCATGGGCGGTCTGGCCCTGATCGCCCGCGCTGCCGGCCATCGCGTCACCGGGTGCGACGCGAACGTCTATCCCCCCATGAGCACCCAGCTCGAAGAACAGGGTATCGAACTGCTCGAAGGCTTTGACGCCTCGCAGGCTTCCCTGGGCGCAGACCTGTACATCATCGGCAATGTCGTCAAGCGCGGCAACCCGCTGATGGAAGCCATCCTCGACCAGGGGCTGCCCTATATCTCCGGCCCGCAATGGCTCAACGAGCACATCCTGACGCCGCACCGGCAACACGTGCTGGCCATCGCCGGCACGCACGGCAAGACCACTACCACGGCCATGCTGGCCTGGATACTGGAACAGGCCGGCCTGGCGCCCAATTTCCTGATCGGCGGCGTTGCGCCCGATTTCGGCGTTTCCGCGCGCTGGCAGCCCGCCAGCCGCCACTTCGTCATTGAAGCCGATGAATATGACACCGCCTTCTTCGACAAGCGTTCCAAGTTCGTCCATTACCGTCCCCGCACTGCAGTGCTGAACAACCTGGAATTCGATCACGCCGACATCTTCCCCGATCTCGCGGCCATCGAAACCCAGTTCCATCACCTGATCCGTACCGTGCCCGGCCATGGCCGCATCATCCGCGAAAGCCACAACGAAGCGCTGGATCGCGTGCTGGCGCGCGGATGCTGGTCGGAATGCCAGACGTTCGGCGCCGATGGCGATTGGCAGGCCCGGGATCTGGCCGACAACCGCTTCGATGTCGCTCTGCATGGCGAGCACCAAGGCACCGTCACCTGGCACTTGTCAGGCGCTCACAACCGCGCCAATGCGCTGGCGGCCATTGCCGCCGCGCACCATGCAGGCATCGCACCGGCAACAGCCATTGCCGCCCTGAACACATTCCAGGGCGTGAAACGCCGCATGGAAGTCCGAGGCCAGGTGGACGGCATCACGGTTTATGACGACTTTGCCCACCACCCCACGGCTATCGCCACGACGCTGGCCGGGCTGCGCCGCCAGGTCGGCCCGGCGCGCATCATCGCCGTGCTGGAACCGCGCTCCAACACCATGAAGCTCGGCACCATGGCCGACCGCCTGCCCGGCTCACTGGCTGATGCAGACAGGGTCCACTGCTTTGGCGAACGCCAGGGCACGCAAAGCGTGCAGTGGGACCCGTCGGTAGTGCTTGCTCCCCTGGGCGAGCGCGCCCGCTGCTGGAGCGACCTCGATGCGCTGGTTCAGGCCCTGACGGCAGAAGCTCGCCCTGGAGACCATATCCTGATCATGAGCAATGGCGGTTTCGGTGGCATACACGGCCGCCTGCTGAATGCGCTGGAAAGCGCCCGCAAAAGCAGGTAAAACCGAGGTAGAAAAGCCGGCAGCCAGCATTCGCAGGCGCCCTGCCGGTCACTGCCGGCCGCACTCCGCCATTCCCTTTCTTTTCCACACAGCCATACCCCGGGCCTGCCAGGCCCGGGCCAACTCCCCCAGGAATACGCGACAAGATGTATCTGTTCTACGAAGAAGACGGCGGTTTCAAGATCGGCCATATCCTTGCTGAAACCGACGCCAGCCTGCAAGTGGAGTCGGAAAGCGGCAAGCGCAGCAAAATCAAGCGCACCAGTGCGCTCTTTACCTTTGATACCAAGGACGCTTCCAATTTCCTGACGCAAGCCCAGGCCCAGGCCGAAGACATCGACCTCGATTTCCTTTGGGAATGCAGCAGCCAGGAAGATTTCGAGGCTGCCGAGTTTGCGGCCGATTACTACGGCCATGCCCCTTCCGCGCTGGAAAAAGCTGCCCTGATCCTGCGCCTGCACAGCGCCCCCATCTATTTCCACCGCCGTGGCAAAGGACGCTACCGCGCCGCGCCGGCAGACATTCTTGCGGCCGCCAAGGCAGCCCAGGAGAAAAAGCGCCTGCAGGCCGAACAGCAGCAGCAATGGGTCGATGAAATGACGGCAGGCCGCCTGCCTGCCCCCATTGCCGAAGCCGCCGAAATGCTGCTGATCCGCCCCGACAAGAACAGCATGGCCTGGAAGGCCATGGACGCCGCCTGCCAGCAACTGCAGAAAAGCCCCGAGCGCCTGCTGCTGGACCTGGGCGCCTGGCCCAGCCCGCTGGCGCTGCACAAGGCCCGCTTCCTGGCCGCGAACTTTCCGCGCGGCACCGGCTTTGGCGACATCACGGTGCCTGACCTGGGCGCGGACCTGCCGCTGGCCGACGCCCAAGCCTATTCCATCGACGACATCACCACCACTGAAATCGACGATGCGCTGTCGGTGCAGCGTCTGGATGATGGCTGGCTGCGCGTAGGTGTCCACGTGGCCGTACCGGGCCTCGCTGTCACCCGCGACAGCGAACTGGACAAACATGCGCGCACCCGGCTGTCCACGGTTTATACGCCTGGGGAAAAAATTCCCATGCAGCCCGAGGTGCTGATCAGCCGCTTCTCGTTGGATGCCGGCAAACCCGTGCCCGCGCTGTCGCTGTATGTGGAAGCCTATCCTGCCACCGGCGAAATACGCCACACTGAAACTCGCCTGGAGCGTGTGCAGGTGCGCGAAAACCTGCGCCACAACCAGATGGATGCCATCTACAGCGAGGAAGCCCTGGCCGGCCCCGCCGATGCCCACCCGCATCTCGACTGGATGCAGCCGCTCTGGCAATTGGCGCTGGCCCTGTCCGCCCGGCGTGATGAAGTGCGCGGCAAGCCGGAAAACAATAACCGGGTCGAATACAGCTTCTATCTGGATGGCAACCCGGACGACCCCGACGCCACCGTTCGCATCGAGCCGCGCCGCCGCAATGCCCCGCTGGACCGGCTGGTGGCCGAATACATGATCCTGGCCAATACGCTCTGGGGCGAATTGCTGGCCCGCACCGGTCTGCCTGGCATCTATCGCTCGCAGCAGGCGGGCCGTACCCGCATGAGCACTCACGCCCTGCCGCACGAGGCCATCGGCGTGCCGCAATACGCCTGGTGCACGTCGCCGCTACGGCGTTATGTCGATCTGGTCAACCAGTGGCAACTGATCGCCGCTGCCCAACATGGCATCTCGGCGCCGCTGGTGGCGCCCTTCAAGCCACGCGACGCCGACCTGTTCGCGATCATCGGCGCCTTCGAGGCGCAATACGCAACCTGGCACGACCACCAGGATGCCATGGAGCGCTACTGGTGCCTGCGCTGGTTCCAGCAGCAGGGCCTGAAGGAAGTGACGGCGCACGTCCTGCGCGAGGATCTCGTGCGCTTCGCCTGCGCCCCCTTTGTCACCCGCGTGGCCGGCATGCCGGAGCTGGAACGCGGCACGCCGGTCAGGCTGGAATTGATGGGCTGTGACGAACTCGCGCTGACACTGGACTGCCGCTACCTGGGCGTCATCGCCGAAAACGAGTAAACGGCGCGTCCGGCGAGATACACTTGCCCTGAACCACCGACGCCACGAACCCGTTTCGGGGCGCCATGAATTCCTCTCCGGCCCGTCCGGAGAGGCGAGCCGCGACTTCTTTTTGCAACCATGAGCGACACGAAACCCATCATCTGTGCCGTCATCGGCAACCCGATCAGCCACAGTCTGTCTCCCGACATTCACCAGGCCTTCGCACACCAGTTCGACCTGCCGCTGGAGTACTCCCGGCTGCTGGCCCCCATCGGCGGCTTCAATGATGTGGTGCTGCCCTTCTTCGCCGCTGGCGCAAGGGGCATGAATGTCACGGCCCCCTTCAAGCTGGACGCCTATGCCCTGGCGTCCCACGCGCTCAGCGCGCGCGCTCGCGTGGCTGGTGCCGTCAACACGCTCTGGCAGCAGGACGGCATCATGCACGGCTGCAATACCGACGGCATCGGCCTGGTGCAGGACCTGCAGCAGCAGGGCGCGCCGCTGCGCGACGCCCATGTATTGATCATTGGTGCTGGTGGTGCGGCGCGCGGTGTCCTGCAGGCTCTGCTGGCCGCCGACTGCGCCAGCCTGCGTATCGTCAACCGCAATGCGCTGCGCGCACAGGAAATGATCGCCAACCCCCTGGTGCGCACCCTGCCCCAGGCCGGCCGCCTGGAAGCCGACGGCCTGGATGGTGCCAGCCGCCCCGGCGGCTGGGACCTGGTCATCAACGCCACCTCCAGCAGCCTGGGAGATGCCGCCCTGGACCTGCCCGCCGGGCTCTACGCCCCGGCTGCTGTGGCCTACGACATGGTGTATTCGGCCCGCCCCACTCCGTTCATGCAACAGGCGCTGGATGACGGCGCCAGCCGCGCCAGCGACGGATTGGGCATGCTGGTGGGCCAGGCGGCCGCCAGCTTCGAGATCTGGCACGGCCTGGCGCCGGATACCGCACCCGTGCTTTCCGCGCTGCGGCAGCAGCTTGCCACCGCCGCCTGAGGCGCCCAGGGCCATGCAGGACAGCACCGCCGACCGCATCCGACCAGGATTCCGCTGGACCTGGCCCAAGCGGCTGGGTGCCATCGTCATGGCGCTGCTCATCCTGCTGTTGCTCTCACAGCTGTGGCTGCTGGCGCAGGTCGCCTGGTACGCCCGCCAGGACCCCGGCAGCAGCGCCATCATGCGCCATGAACTGACCCGCCTGCAGGACACCGACCCCGACGCCAGGCTCGACTACCGCTGGGTTCCTTACGACCACATCAGCAACAACCTGAAACGCGCCGTCATCGCAGCCGAGGACTCGCGTTTTACTGAGCACGACGGCATAGAATGGGATGCAATCCGCAGCGCCTGGGAGCACAACCAGCAATCCAGCCGCATCCGTGGCGGTTCCACCATTACCCAGCAATTGGCAAAAAACCTGTTCCTGTCTGGGTCGCGCAGCTATCTGCGCAAGGCACAGGAACTGGTGCTGGCCTACATGATCGAACACAGCATGGACAAGCGCCGCATCCTGGAGCTGTATCTCAATCTGGCCGAGTGGGGAGTAGGGATTTTCGGGGCCGAGGCTGCGGCACGGCATTATTATGGGGTGTCGGCGCAGCAACTCAGTGCCGCGCAAGCAGCGCGGCTGGCTGCCATGCTGCCCAACCCGCGCTATTACGACAAGCACCGCAACACCGCGTTCCTCAATAAGCAGACTGCGACGCTGCTGGCCCGCATGAGACAGGTTCACATTCCCTGACATCCTGCCACCACCAGAATGTGCCATTCGGGCCCGCATCCTGCAAAATCTATCGAAACGCGCCAAAATAACAGGTTTTTCTCTCATCCAGTCAAGGTTTCCGCCGCATGCGCACCGCACGCCGTTATCTGGCCCGCGAAATCTACCGCTCCTGCGCGGTAGTGCTGCTCGCACTGCTCGGGCTGTTCACGTTTTTCTCCCTGATCGAGGAACTGGACAACCTGGGCGGCAGCTACACCCTGCCCGGGCTGCTCTACCTGCAGGCGTTGCAACTGCCCACGCGGCTCTACGATATTCTGCCCATCGGCCTGCTGATCGGCGCCATCCTGGCGCTTGCTGGCCTGGCGCAACGCAATGAACTGGTAATCCTGCGAGTGTCCGGCGTCAGCGGCGCCAGGCTGCTGGGCATGCTCTGGATCGTGACGTTGCCCTGGATGGCCGGCGCCCTGCTGCTGTCCGAAGTCATTACCCCGGCGGCCGAACTGCACGGCAGCGAAGCCAACCTCCTGCTGCGCGGCAAGCCGGGCGGCGGCGCCATGCACAGCGGGTATTGGTTCAAGGAGCCCACGCCCGAAGGCGGCATGCGCATCATCAATGTCGGCAAGCTCGAAGCCAACGGCGGCATCCGCGACATCACACTCTACACCTTCGCGCCGGACAACCGCCTGAGCGGGCTGGCCATGGCCGAGAACGGCAATTTCAACAGCAACGAACTGCACCTCAACAACATCAGCCACCATCGCGTCGACCTGGACGCAGCCACCGCGTTCTCGCAAACCCGTCCCGGCAGCCAGCCACTGGTCACCATCGACAAGGAAGCGCAACTGTCCATGCAGACTACGCTGACGCCCGAACGCCTGCTGGCGCGCGTGCTGACCCCCGAGCGCATGTCCATGCTGACGCTTTGGGACTACATTTCCTATCTGCACAGCAATCACCTGCAGGCAGATCGGCAAATCGTCGCGCTGTGGCGCAAGCTGATCTACCCCTTCACCCTGCTGGTCATGATGACCATCGCCGCGCCCATCAGCTTCATGCAGACCCGGCGCGGCGGCGTCGGCGCCAAAGTGTTCATCGGCATCCTGCTGGGCGTGGGCTTTTTCATGCTGAACCAGCTGGCGCTGAATATCGGCATGCTGGGACGCCTGCCGCCATGGAGCACAGCCATCCTGCCCAACGCCGCCGCGCTGCTGGTTGCGCTGGGAGCCCTGCTCATCATGGAAAACCGCCATTTCCTCGCCCGCATGGCGACACACCGCAACCCCTGGAGAAAACACCCGCTATGAACCGTCCCGATATCTGGATGATCGGTGACGTGCAAGGCTGCTGCGTTCCTCTGGAACAACTCCTTGCCTTGCCTGAGATCGCCGGCGCGCCGGACAGCCGTTTATGGTTCGCCGGCGATCTCGTCAACCGTGGTCCCCAATCCCTGCAAACCCTGCGCCGCATCCGCGACATGGGCGAACGCGCCACCTGCGTGCTCGGCAATCACGACCTGCACCTGCTGGCCGTGGCCGCCGACGTGCGCAAGCCCGGCAAGAACGACACCATCAGTGAAATCCTGCAGGCGCCGGATGCCGAGGAATTGCTGGACTGGCTGCGCAACCGGCCGCTGGCCCATTTCGAGAACGGCCACCTGATGGTGCATGCTGGCGTGTTGCCGAAATGGGATTGCGCCAAGACGCTGGCCCTGGCAGCCGAAGTCGAGGCCGTGCTGCGCGGCCCGAACTGGCGCAAGGGCCTGCAGAAAATGTATGGCAACGAGCCTGCCGAGTGGAAGGATGACCTCACCGGCGGCAAACGCATGCGCGTGATCATCAACGCGCTGACGCGCATGCGCCTGGGCACCGCCAAGGGCCAGATGGATTTCGCCGCCAAGGCGGTCCCTGGCCAGCATCCCCCGGCCCTGATGCCCTGGTATGACATCCCCGGGCGCGCCACGCGCAATGTCGTCGTGGTTTTCGGCCATTGGTCGACGCTGGGCTTGCTGGTACGCCCCGATGTCATCTGCCTGGATACCGGCTGCGTCTGGGGCGGGCATCTGACCGCCATGCGCCTGCGCGACCGCAAGATCCTGCAGATCACCTGCCAGCAATACCAGGACCCGGAGCTGTTCTAGGCGCCGGGTCCATGGCAAGAACAACGGTGACAGGGGCTGCGGTGGCCGTCTCCGGCCCCGCGCCGGCGCTTGCTGCGACAAACCGCAGCCGCGCCAGGCAACCTGCGGCCTGTCAGATTTCCACCACGTTGCGGACTGCCTGTTCCGCCATGCGGGCCACCTGCGAACGCCGCACCGTCTGATCCGCACCTTCAGGCATTTCCAGCACCGGCAGGAAATACAGTTTGACCAGAAGACCAGGCGTGCTCAGGATGCACCAGATATTGGCCATCAATGACTGATCGCCGGTAAAGGCGGCGCGGCTGCTGCGCCGGCCGTCCTGCATGAAGACCAGCGCCACCGGTTGCACCGGCACACCAGCGTCGACTGCCGGCGCGAACAGGCCGGAACGGAACGGCAGCAAGCGCATGCCGTCCGTCGTGGTACCTTCCGGAAACAGCCCGACCGAACGGCCACGGCGGAAGTGGATTTCGACTGCCTGCCCGATTTCACGCACGGCCTGCCGATAGGCGCGATCCAGGAACAAGGTGCCAACACCTGCCGCCAGCCAGCCGATCAAGGGCCAGTCGCGCACTTCCTTCTTGGCAACGAAAATAGACGCTCGCACGCTGTTGATCACAAAGATGTCCACCCACGATACGTGGTTGGACGTCCACAGCACCGAACCTTCCATGATGGGCTGCCCGGAGACTTCGCAGCGCACGCCGCAGCACCAGCGCAGCAGTACGCGCGACCAACCCCGGACGATGGTTTCACCCCGCCCCACCTTGAAGACGGGGTAGTAAAGCAACGCCAAGGTCAGCAACCCGCCCAGCAACCAGGGCACCAACAGCATGGCGCGCAACGTGAAACGCAGCAATCTCACGAAGCCGCTTCCCAGACCTGCCGGCCACCGACCCAGGTAGAACGTACCCGGCCCGGCAGTTCAAGCCCGGTGAAAGGCGTGTGCCAGCTCTGGCTCAGCAGGGTATCGCGGCTCACCACCCAACGTGCATCCAGGTCCACCAGCGCGAAATCGGCCAGCGCCCCCAGCTCAAGGCGGCCGCACGGCGGCAGGTCCGGCGCGCCGGTCGTCAGCACACGCGCGGGTTGCGAGGTCACCTGGGCCAGCGCCTGGGCCAGCGGCACCCCGGTTTCATCTGCCCACTTGACCGTCAGGCTGAGCAACAGCTCAAGGCCGGTAGCGCCCGGTTCGGCGTCGGCGAAGGGCAACAGCTTGTTGTCGTCATCCACCGGCGTGTGGTCGGAGCAAATGGCGTCGATGGTGCCGTCCAGCAGGGCGGCCCGGATCGCCTCGCGGTCGCGCTGGCCGCGCAGCGGCGGGTCCAGGCGATAATTGGCATCGAAGAAACCGATGTCGACGTCGGTCAGGTGCACGTGATTGACGGACACGTCGCAAGTCAGGGGCAGACCTTCCTGCTTGGCTGCTCGCACCAGTTCCAGGCCGGCGGCACTTGACAGGCGGCACAGGTGCAGGCGGGCGCCGGTCACGCGCTGCAGGTCGAACAGCGTCTGCAGCGCGATGGTTTCCGCCTGAACGGGAATGCCCGACAGACCCAGGCGCGACGCATAGGCGCCGCTGGCGGCCACGCCGCCGCGCGACAACCAGTAATCCTGCGGGCGCACCCACAGCACGTAATCGTAGGTACGCGCATATTGCATGGCGCGCAGCATCACGCTGGTATCCGTCAGCGGCACGTTGGCCTGGGAAAAGGCCACGCAGCCCGCTTCGGTAAGTTCCGCCATTTCCGTCAGGCGTTCACCCTGGAGACCCACGGTGATGGCGCCCAGCGGGTACAGGCGCACATGGTTGAGCTGACGCGCCTTGTGCTTGAGCATTTCCACAAGGCCGGGCTCGTCGAGCGTCGGGTCGGTATCTGGCGGCTGCACCACGCTGGTCACGCCACCAGCCAGGGCGGCCCGCATTTCCGATTCCAACGTTGCGCGGTACTCGAACCCCGGTTCGCGCAGGCGCACCGACAGGTCGATCAGGCCCGGCAGCACGGCCAGGCCCTGGGCATCGACCACACGGTCGGCCACGAAGCCCGCGGGCGCTTCGCCCACGCCCACCACCCGGCCACTGGCGACGAACAGGTCCGCCACACGGTCCAGTCCACTGGCCGGGTCGATCAGCCGGCCTCCCTTTACCTGCAGATTCATGCCTGTGCTCCCGCTACGATGCTCATGGCGGCCATGCGTACCGCGATACCGAACGTCACCTGATTGAGAATGACCGCCTGGTCGCCATCGGCCACGGCAGAGTCGATTTCCACGCCACGGTTCATGGGCCCGGGATGCATGACGATGGCATCGGGCTTGGCACGCGCCAGTTTCTCGCGAGTCAGGCCATACTGCTTGAAATACTCATGGGCGGACGGCAGGAGCGCGCCGCGCATACGCTCGTTCTGCAAACGCAGCACGATCACGACATCGACGTCCTTGAGGCCTTCGTTGATATCGGTGAAGACACGCACGCCCATCTGTTCCAGACCGCCAGGCAGCAGCGTCAGCGGACCGACAACGCGCACCTCGGCAGCACCCAGCGTGGTCAGCGCATGGATGTCCGAACGCGCCACGCGCGAATGCAGCACATCGCCAACAATGGCCACGCACAGGTTGGAGAAGTCCTTCTTGAAATGCCGGATGGTATACATGTCCAGCAGGGCCTGCGTCGGGTGCGCGTGGCGGCCGTCACCGGCATTGACCACGTGCACGTGCGGTGCAACATGCTGGGCAATCAGGAACGGCGCGCCGCTGGCCTCGTGGCGCACAACGAACAGGTCGGCCTGCATGGCGGACAGGTTGGCGATCGTGTCGAGCAGCGATTCGCCCTTGGCCGTCGACGACGACTGCACGTTCAGCGTGAACACATCCGCCGACAGCCGCTTGGCGGCGATATCGAAGGTCGTCCGGGTACGGGTCGAGTTTTCGAAGAACAGGTTGAAGACGCTTTTGCCGCGCAGCAGCGGCACTTTTTTGACCTCGCGGTTGGCCAGGGGCACAAAGTTCGCAGCGGTATCCAGAATATGCGTCAGGATGTCGCGCGGCAGGCCTTCGGTCGTCAACAAGTGGGTCAGCTCGCCATGGCGGTTGAGCTGCGGGTTATTCATGTACGGAATCCTTTTCCAGGGCCAGGGAAAAATTCCCGTTATCGAGACGGGACAGAACAAATGCGCTTTCCGGGGGCAGAGGAATATCCGCCGCCACCACGCAGGCCGCGACCGGCAGTTCACGGCCGCCGCGATCCAGCAGCACCGCCAGTCGGATGCTGTCGGGCCGGCCGTAATCGAACAGTTCGTTCATGGCAGCCCGGATGGTGCGGCCGGTATACAGCACGTCATCGACGAGGATGACGTGGGCACCCGCCACGGGGAAGTTGATGGAAGAAGGCTGTGCCTGACTATTGCCATGCAGGCCGATGCGGTGGAAATCGTCGCGATAGAAACTGACGTTCAGCGTGGCGACGTTGCCTTCCAGGCCCAGGTCGCGCTGCAGGCGTTCTGCCAACCAGGCGCCTCCTGAATGGATGCCGACCAGCCAGGTTTTGTCCGGCGGGGTCTTGGAAAACTCTTGCTTCACCCCTGCGAGCAGGCGCGCGTAAAGTGTTTCGGCATCCGGCAGATCGCCGGGCGAATGAACAGGTGTATCAGAAGCCATGATGCGGATTTTAGGATATTAGGAAGCCGTGCGGGAGCCCGGCACGGACGCTGTGTTACAGGAAGTGGCCACAGCGCGCGAAAGCAAATCCAGGTAGCGTTCCAGAATAATAGCCGCTGCAACGGCATCGTCGTCGGCATTGGTGCCCAAACGACGTTGCGCTTCCATGCTGGAACCGCGTTCATCGACCAGTATCACAGGCAAGCCGAAGCGGCCATGCAACTGATTGGCAAAACGGCGCCCCTGCAGCGAAGCATGCTGCTCGGCACCGTTTTCATCCAGCGACAGGCCGACGATCAGGCTGGCAGGACGCCATTCCTCAATCAGCGTGGCGATGCGCTGGAAGCGCTCGTCGCGGGTCTGCGAGCGGATGATTTCCAGCGGCGTTGCGCTGCCGGTGATGGTATTGCCCAGCCCGACGCCCAGTTTGCGCAGGCCGAAATCAAAAGCAAGCAGGGTGGCTTCGCCCGCCACCGCCCAGGCGCCACCGGCCGCGCCGGCGACACTGACGCCAGCCGCCGCACCCGGTGCCCTCAGGGCGCCGGGCTGGCCGGCGTTTTCTGCATCAGGCATGCCCGGCTTCTCCGGAAAGCATCACCGGGTCTATCCCCAGCTGCTTGAGGGCGGCGTCATAACGCTGCGCGGGTTCGACATCGAAAATGATGTCCGGACTGGCATAGACCGACAACCAGGCATTGGACGCCATTTCGCTCTCCAACTGGCCGGCGCCCCATCCCGCGTAGCCCAGCGTCACCAACAGGCGGCGCGGACCTTCGCCGTTGGCCACGGCCTGCAGCACGTCGCGGGAAGTCGTCAGCGCCATCTCTCCCAGCTTGATGCTCGACGAGTACTCGCCGATGGGGGCATGCAGCACGAAACCCCGGTCCGTTTGCACCGGACCGCCAAAGAAGACAGGATTGTCTTTCTCGGGTTCAATTTCCAGCTTCAAATCTATACGCTCGAACAGAGCACCCAGCGTGAGGTCGGTCGGACGGTTGATTACCAGCCCCAGCGCGCCGCGCGGGGTATGCTCGCAAACATAGATGACGGTTCCCGCCAGGCTGCCTTCTACCCCTCCGGGCATGGCCAGCAGGAACTGATTGGACAGATCGGCATGGGGCAGGTCCTGGCTTTCCGCGGCTTTCGTCATGGCACACTCCACACACACATTACTCAGCCTGTCATCCCGGCAGGCAGGGCTCAGAACGTATTCACGATCTCAAATTTCCATCAATTCGAAATCGTCCTTGCGGGCCCCGCACTCGGGACAGACCCAGTTCGGGGGAACGTCTTCCCAGCGGGTCCCCGGCGCAATACCCTCTTCGGGCAAACCGGCCGCTTCATCATAGACCCAGCCGCAAATCAAACACATCCAAGTACGCATCGTTTCAGAGTTTCCTGTCAATCCAGGCGGGCAGCGCTAACCCTCGGCCTGGGAGGCATGCGCCCCATTAAAAAACCGCCCCGTTTCCCGGGCCGGGCAGGGCGCAAACGCCCTGCCGCACAGCACGCGCAGCATGACTGCCCGCGCGCGCCTGTTTCACCTACAATGGGGCCATATTAACCAAACACAACCTCGGCTGGCAGGATTCCTGTCGCCAGCGCTTCACCACAGCGCCTGCCAGGTTCCACTATTTCCCCTCGCCCGCAGTGTCCGCCTCTGTGCTCCCTCCCCTTCTGATCTTCGGCCCCTTCGACCCCAGCGGCGCCACTTCGCTGCCCGCCGATGCCATCACCAGCGCTGCGCTGCAGTGCCATGGCCTGGGCGTACTGACCGCCAATACCGTCCAGGATTCGGCGCATCAGGAAGATGTCGTCGCCATCTCCCATGAATTCATCGACGAGCAGGCGCGCTGCCTGCTCGAAGACATGGCCATCAGCGCCATAAAGGTCGGCAGCCTGCATACGCCGGAGGCCGTCAGCGTCATCGCGCAGATCGCCGCCGACTACAACCACCTGCCGCTGGTGCTGCACCTGGACACGCCCGGCGATGCCGGCGACCTCGATGCCCAGGACCTGGCCGAAGATGTCATGGCAGCCATCGTCGAGTTGCTGCTGCCGCAGACCGATATCGTCGTGTCCGAACACATGCGCGTGACGCAATGGCTGGCAGACGGCCTGCTGAGCGAGCCTGTGGAAACCAGCGACGTACTGCGAGAAGCCGGCGCGGAATGGTCGCTGACGCTGGGCACGCCGCTGCGCAGCGATACCCGCTGCACCCAATTGAGCGGGCCGGAAGGCCTGCTGCGCCAATGGAACTGGCATGCCAGCCAGGAACGTCTGTCCGACACCGCCGATCTCGTCGCCACCGCCGTGGCCGCCATGCTGGCGCGCGGACTGGCGCCCGACGAAGCCGTGGGCCAGGCCATCACCTATGTGCAAAGCTGCCTGCAGCAGAGCTTCCGCCCCGGCATGGGCCGCCGCCTGGCCTGGCGCCTACCTGGAGAACAACAGGCATGACGTCCGTTCCTGATTACGACGGCCTGCGCTTTCCGCGCGGCCTCTACGGCATCACCCCCGACACCGACGACACTGCCGGCCTGCTGGCAGCCATCGCTGCTGCCGCCCGTGGCGGGCTGCGCAGCCTGCAATGGCGCCGCAAGCAAAGCGCCAGCCCTGAGGCCTTGCTGGCCCAGGGGCAAGCCATTGCGCGGCAATGCCGCGAGCTGGGCCTGGTCTTCATCGTCAACGACGACTGGCGCATGGCGCAAGATCTGGACGCCGACGGCGTGCACCTCGGACGTGACGACGGCGACCTGCAGGCCGCCCGGGCCGCGCTCGGCCAGGGACGCATCATCGGCGTGTCCTGCTATGCAGACCTGGCGCGCGCCCGTGCGCTGCTGGCGCAGGGCGCCGACTATATTGCCTTCGGTGCCGTCTATCCCTCCCCGACCAAGCCGCAAGCGGCACGTGCGCCGCTGGAACTGCTCATGCAGGCCCGCAAGCTGCTCGACGAGCTGCCTGCTCCGCGTCCGGCCATGGTCGCCATCGGCGGCATCCATGCTGCCAATGCCGCGCCTGTCGTGCAGGCCGGCGCCGACGCCCTGGCCATCATCCAGGGCATTTTCCAGGCAGATGACATCGAAGCCGCCGCCAGCGCCTGCGCGCAGGCGTTCGCCTGATCAACCCTACGGATACCCGTACCGCCATCATGAAAGCCACCTCCCGCAATGACACCCTGTTCCAACGCGCCTGCCGCAGCATTCCCGGCGGCGTGAATTCGCCCGTGCGCGCATTCCGTTCGGTAGGCGGCACGCCCCGTTTCATCGCACGCGCCCAGGGCCCGTACATCTGGGATGCGGATGGCAAGCAATATATCGACTACGTGGGCTCCTGGGGCCCTGCCATCCTGGGCCATGCCCATCCGGAAGTCATCGAGGCGGTGCGCGCGGCGGCCCTCAACGGCCTGTCCTTCGGCGCCCCCACCGAAGCGGAAATCGAGATCGCCGAAGCGCTGATCGCACGCCTGCCTTCCATGGAACAGGTGCGCCTGGTCAGTTCCGGCACCGAAGCCACCATGAGCGCCATCCGCCTGGCGCGCGGCGCCACTGGCCGCAACAAGATCATCAAGTTCGAAGGCTGCTATCACGGCCATGCCGACAGCCTGCTGGTGAAGGCTGGCTCGGGCATGCTGACCTTCAATAACCCGACTTCCTCGGGTGTACCGCCCGAATTCGTGCAGCACACGCTGGTGCTGGACTACAACGACAACGCCGCTGCCGAAGCGGCCTTCGCCAGCATGGGCGACGACATCGCCTGCGTCATTGTCGAACCCTTCGCCGGCAACATGAACCTGGTGCGGCCCGCCCCCGGCTTCCTGGAAACCCTGCGCACGCTGTGCACCCGCCACGGCGCCCTGCTGGTGTTCGACGAAGTCATGACGGGCTTCCGGGTTGGCCCGCAAGGCGCGCAAGGCCTGACCGGCGTCATCCCCGACATCACCACGCTGGCCAAGATCATCGGCGGCGGCATGCCGGTCGGCGCATTCGGCGGCCGGGCCGACATCATGGCCAATATCGCGCCGCTGGGCGCGGTGTACCAGGCCGGCACGCTGTCAGGCAATCCGGTGGCCGTGGCTGCCGGCCTGGCAACCCTGCGCCTGCTGGGCACGCCGGGCTTCTATGAAGACCTGGCTGCGCGCTCGGCCAGGCTGTGCGCCGGCCTGGAGGCCGCCGCGCAACGCCACGGCATCGCCTTTTCCAGCGACAGCGTCGGCGGCATGATAGGCCTGTATTTCCGCGCAACGCCACCCACGAGCTTTGCCGAAGTGCAGGAATGCAATATCGAACACTTCAAGCACTTCTTCCACGCCATGCTGGACCACGGCGTACATCTGGCGCCTTCCGCCTTCGAGGCCGGCTTCGTTTCCGCCACCCATACGGACGAAGTCATCGAAGCCACGCTGGCAGCAGCCGACCTGGCATTTGCAAGTCTGAAGCGCTGATACCGGGTGGGGTACCTAAGCGCGCAGCAGGCGCCGGTACCCGCCCCTGCCACTGGCTGCGGCAGCATCAGCCCTGCCCCACCGCGTGAATGAGCCTGACCAGGTCGAGCTGGCGCTTGCAGCCGGTCTTCGCCAGCAGGCTTTTCAGGTGGCTGCGGGCCGTGTTCAGAGTGCATCCCCGGGCCATGGCGAATGCCTTGATGGTATCGCCCCCAGCCAGCACACTGGCCAGTTCTGCCTCGGCAGTGGTGATGCCCAATACTGCTCCCAGTTCCCCGCACGAAAACGACAGCCCGGCATAAGGCATCGCCATGGCAATCAGCGCCAGCGGCGACTGGCTGCGGCCAGCCACGGATGCCACCGCTACCGCCGGCAAGGGCAGGATGCGCAACACAACCGTATCCGCCCCACTGCCCCAACGGACAACCGCCGCACGCCTGGAAGCCGAACAGGCACGCGCAACGGCCTGCTCCAGCTGCAGCTGCAATGCCTGCTGCCTGAGCGCAAAGCGGCTATAGCCGGCACACCATACCGCTTCCCGCACATGGCTGGCCGCCCGGGCATTCAGGTACTGGATACGCCGCCCGGCGTCAACGATGACGATGCCGAACGGCATGTGCTCCATGGCGGCGGTTCCCAGCGCGGCGCGGCGCGCCAGTTCGCGGGTATGGTCGCGCAAGCGGGTCGCGCGCAGGATTTCCGGCGCCAGCAGCCGCATGACGGCTTCCTCACGCTCGCCGTAAGGCCGGTGATCGACTGGGCGCAGCATGGCCAGATAGGCGTTCGTGCCAGCGGTCTGCCGCATCACCATGCACATCGAATAGCGCGTCCCGACACCACGCAGGAAGTCATAGACTGCCGAGCGCGACATATGGCGCTGATCGAAATGATGGTGGTCGAACACCACCTCGCCTTCCACCATACGATCCAGCAGAGCGACGCGTTCATCGCGCCCCATGTACTGCTGCTCGTATTCCTCGAGCTTGTCGCCTGGCACGGTTTCCGATGCCATGGATTCCAGGATCGGGTCTTCATGCGCCGGACCCAGCGTCACCTGGTGGAAGTTCATCGCCTCCAGTTCCCGGCAGAGTGAATCGAGGGCGATGTACCAATGGTTCGAATCCAGCACCCCCTCATAGAACAGCGGCGCGATATCCAGCGCCACCTGCAATGGATCACGAGCCATGGACGTTCCCCTCCCTGAGCGCCATATCAGGCATCCCGCCGCTGCGCATTATCACCAAATAAGTTTCATTTTATTTCAATTGTTTGAAAAAATGAAAATTCTGTGATTCTTGAGATCATTGCACTTGTTGCTCTGCAGCGGCAGCCCCCCTTGGGCTTCCGCTTCCCTGCGCAGACGTGCGGGCCGGCGCACCGCAAACGTCAATAGACAGTCACCCCGCTGCGGGGCGCTTCGGGAGCCGCGGGCGCAACAGGCCGCGCAGGCGGCAGCGGCGCCTCGAAGGTGATCGCGGCACCGGCCTGGGTAAACTGGCCGATCAACTGTTCATAGACCTCTTCAGCCAGGCTCTGCGAGGTTTCCCGCACCACTTTGGCGCGGTTCAGGCTAGCCCGGTCTCCGGCGCGGCTCAGTATCTTGCTGTCCAGCCCGCTGCCGGCTGCACTGAAGGCCGCCACGATTTCATAGTTGCGCGTGTTGATCAGACTGAAATCCGCGACCAGATCCAGTTGCAGGGTATAAGCTCGCGATCCAGCATCGAAACCCATTTCCCCTTCGCTGAACTGAATGTCACTGACCGTGCCGAACAGCACGTAATCCGCGCCCGGAAAGGCACCTACCCGGATACGGGCAATGATGTCGTGGACGTTCTCGCTCGCCTTGCCCGTATGGGGCCGGCCCTGCACAACCCTGACTTTGCCGCCACGTACCAGCGCCCCCTTGATGTCGGCCGTGAAATTGCGCAGCTCACCCGGCACGATATAGGTTTTGGTTCCCTCTTCCAGCGTGAAGCTGCTGCTGCCGCTGGCCTGCCTGCCGTGCTGGCTGAACTGCTGCGACGCCGACACGTTGCGGAAGTATTCCGACACCTGCACCTCATAACCCAGGTCCGTCACGGCGACCCTGGGCCCGGCGGCCTGCGCCGCCGGTGCCGCCAGGCACAGCAGGGCCAGCACGGCGCAACGCGCCCGGTTCAGCAATGGCTGTTCTTTCATGGTTCCGTCCTTGATCCAATCCTCACAACCGCCTTAACGGCGCGAGGATTTGCGCAGCTCCGCCTGGTCCTGCCACTCGATCACGCCCGACTCCGCATCGAAAAGCTTGAGCGTCATGACGTAGTACACATCCTTTATGCTGGAGGAACGCTTGACGATGGACGAGATTTCGCCTTCTATGCGGAACTGCGCCCCTTCCATCTGCCCCGTGCGCGCCCGGCCCTTGGCCTTGTAGAGGCCGCTCTGGTTCTGGCGCTGCAGCTCGCGCACGGCCGTATCCATTTCCGCATGGCTGGCAACAAAGCGCACCTTGCCGCTATTGACCAGCGCCGTCTGGATGCGCAGCATGATCGTGCCGGTGTCGATATATTCGCTGGTCTTGTTCAACACCGGGTCCAGCGACACCGTGGGGCGGCCAGCCAGCGCCGGGCTTTGCAGCAGGGAAGCCGTCATGCTTTCCGCCAGGCGCTGCAAATCGGTGGAGCCGAATTCATTGGTTACGTTTTCGACCGCGGACGGATCGCCATAAACGACATCGCCCGAACCGCTCACAAGCGGCAGGGAGGACTGGCAGCCGGCCAGCCCCAAGGCGCCAGCCAAGGCCAGGCTGCGGGCTGCTCGCGGCAGGTAATCAAGAGACAACATGATGGGAACTCCCAGGAAAATCCATCGTGGCACGGCATACCGCAGCGCCACGCAACGAGCCGCACCTCCGGCCGGCATCTCCCGGCTGGGCGCGCGCGGCGTTCTCACTTATCGGCACGCAGTTCGAGCCGGAAATCCACGGCATCCGGACGCGCCGCCATGCCTTTCACGAAATGGTTCTGTCGGCCCAGGAACGGCAGTTCCTTCCAGGGCTCGTCGCGCCCGCTCTGCAGGCCGTCGGCATTCAGCCAGAGAAAGCGGTAGAACAACCGGCGGGGACTGCTGCTGCCATTGGCAATCTCGGCCTGCACGGTCAGCATGTCGTTGACCCGCTGCGCGCGCAGGTCCACCACCCGTAGATCCAACATGGACTGCGGCACGACCAGCTTGCTGGCAATTCCTGCCGATGCGGCGTATTCCGGCAGCAGGGCCGCTGCCTGCGCAGCCGGCGCCGGGAGTTCTGGTCGCGATACGCTGCGGCCTTGTTGCGCGCAGGCGGCCAGCAGCATTGCCGCCAGGCCCGTGACGGCCAGGCGCAGATTGGCTTTGTGATTCATGATGCTTTCCTGAAAAAAAATGACTCACCCGGAAACGCCTATTGCGCTTCCTGTGCCACCGAAACCGGCACGCGCCGGGATGACGCCCTGCCAGCCTTCCGCTCCGGCGCAGTATCAGCGGCTGCCACGCCATCCAGATAGGCCGGCTCGCCGAAATACGTGACCGCACTGAGCATCCGTACCGGCACGACCATGCGCCGCCCCCGCACATCCAGCGTCCTGACGGCATGGCCGTCTTCGGACAACTGCAATTCGTGCTGGCCATGCGGCACAAATGCGCGTGCCAGGTAGACCCGCTCGGGCAACATGCGCCACATGCGATCATCCGCCTCCGGCTCGATGGCCGCCGATACCAGTGCAGCAAACAAGCCGGCCAGCGGCCCGGCCTGCTGATTGATTTCGTTTTGCAGCACCGCTTTGGTCACCAGCCGGATCGACGAGCGCGTCAGCATGCCGGGCAGTTCGTCGCGCAACGCTCGGCGCGCCATCGCATTGAGATCCGTGGCCTGGGCCACGGGCACAGTCTGGCCGGCAATCGAAATCTGCCGCAGGTCCAGCGCATGAGGATTGGGCTGGATCACGGGGAATGCCGTCGCCAGCGTCAGCAGGCCATTGTGGGTGGGTACCGGCAACACGATGGATTGTGACCGGCGGGCGGGCGCCAGCCCGGTTTCAATCACGAACAGGACATCGGTTTCCTTGCCCGAAGCCAGGCGTTGCTGCCGTTCCGCCAGTCCTTCCAGCCCAGCCTGCAGCGCCGTTTCGTCGGGGCGCAGCTCGATGGCCTGGCGATAGCCGGCCGCCGCCAGGCTGGGTTCATTCATCGTTTCATAGACAAACCCCGCCAGATAATGGCTGAGCGCATTCTGGTAGCCATTCTTCAGCCCGATGACGGCAGGATCGTCGAATATTTCCACCGGATAGCCGCTGATGTCCTTCTGCTCGACTTCCACCCCCTGCTCCTGAGCCTCTTCTTCGGCCTCGGCATTGGCGCGCGAGCGCGCTTCGGCGATCAACGCCTCGCGCTCGTGAGTGCGGCGGATGTCCACCCGGGCATTTTCCAGGTCGCCCATGTTCAGGCGGTTCATGGCCATGCGCGTGGTCAGCATGACCTTCTCGTAGTCCTGGCCCTCATAGTCCCGCATGCCGTCGCCGAACAGCGTTGCGCCGATCTGCGTTCCCACGGCGGCCAGGGCGCCACGCACCTGGTCTTCCCAGACGCGCACCGTGGCATCCGCCGTTTCCAGTGCCTGCTGGCTTTCGTCGTAGCGAGCGGCCACTCGCAGCAGCTCGCCTTTCTCCAGGTTCAGCAACAAGTCTTCCGCCGCTTCCCCCTGCATCTGCGTTTCAACCCGCAGGATGGCGGAATCCAGCAACCCGGCGGCCAGATCGTTCGCGCTTTCGCCCACTTTGCTATCGTGCGTCGCCGCACAGCCCGCCAGCAGTCCTGCCACCATCAGGCAGGCTCCCCGTTGCAGAATCATGATCTTCCCCTTCTTCACCGTTCAGCCCGCAACCCAGGCACTTCCCCAGGGGGGAGCCGCCCGACCCGTTGACATTCCCTTGCATTTTTTTACGGTTTATAAGAAGAAAGCCGGCAGCCCCACATCCCCCAACCGTGGGATGACGCTTCGACGGAAATCCTGATATTTAGTCGCGCTGACCGCACAGCGCGGGGCCGGGGCGCGACTTTGTCCCGCATGACCGCCAACGGCGCTCCGGATTTGCCATAATGGCACTCTCCCATACGCCGCTTCCGGCGCTGTTTCCCCTTTCAAGGCAAGTCAAATGGCTGTCAATCTCCAGATTCCTCCCGCAGACCAGATCCATCCCGTCGCCGGCGTTGAAATCGGCATCGCCTCCGCCGGCATCAAGCAGGCAGGCAGCGGCAAGCGCGACCTGACAGTCTTCCGCCTGGCCCCGGGCAGCAGCGTCGCCGGCGTATTCACGCGCAACCGCTTCCGCGCGGCGCCGGTACAGGTCTGTGAGCGCCATCTGGCCAGCGGCACGGAGATCGCAGCGCTGGTGATCAACACGGGCAACGCCAATGCAGGCACCGGCGCCAGCGGCCTGGCGCATACCGAACAAACCTGCGACGCGCTGGCCGGCCTGCTGGGCATCCGCCGCGAACAGGTCCTGCCGTTTTCCACCGGCGTGATCCTCGAGCCGCTGCCTGTGGATCGCCTCGTCGCCGCGCTGCCGGCCGCTATCGCCGACCTTGCGCCGGCGCACTGGTTCGAAGCGGCGCACAGCATCATGACGACCGACACGCAGCCGAAAATCCATTCACGCCAGCTGACGCTCGACGACAAAACCGTCACCATCACCGGTATCAGCAAGGGCGCCGGCATGATCCGCCCCAATATGGCGACCATGCTGGGCTACCTTGCCACCGACGCCGGCATCGCCCCCGCCCTGCTGCGCGAGCTAGCGCTGGCACTGGCCAACCAGTCATTCAATCGTATTACCGTCGATGGTGACACCTCCACCAACGACTCTTTCATCGTCATCGCCACCGGCAAGAGCGGCGTGCAGATCGACGACGCCAGCCATCCTGCCTATCCGGCCCTGCGCGCAGCCCTGACCGATGCTGCACGCGACCTGGCACAGAAGATCGTGCGCGATGCCGAAGGCGCCACCAAGTTCATGACGATCCGGGTGGAAGAAGCGGCCAGCACCGAAGAAGCGCTGAAAATCGCCTATTCGGTGGCCCAATCGCCGCTGGTCAAGACTGCGTTCTACGCCTCGGACCCCAACCTTGGCCGCATCCTGGCCGCCATCGGCTATGCCGGCGTCGAAGATCTCGACGTCAGCAAGCTGCGTCTGTGGCTGGACGACGTTCTCGTTGCTCGCGACGGCGGCCGCAATCCTGAATACCAGGAAGCTGACGGCCAGCGCGTCATGCAACAGGCTGAGATCGTCGTGCGCATCGCCCTGGCCCGCGGCCAGGTCAGCGACACCGTCTATACCTGCGACTTCTCGCACGATTACGTTTCCATCAATGCAGACTATCGTTCCTGAGATTTCATGAATTCAACCAAACCCGAAGATCTGGCCCAGCTGATGGCCCAGGCCTCGCGGGTGCTGGCGCGGCTGGAAGCCTGGCTGCCGCCCGCCCCGCCCCCGACAGACTGGTCTGCCCAGGCCTACCGCTGGCGCAAGCGCGGCGCGAGCGGCTGGCTGGAAGCCGTCCCGCGCGTCAGCGCCATCGCCCTGGATGACCTGCGTCACGTCGAACGCCAGAAGGCCATCCTGGACCGCAATACCCGCCACTTCGTCTCCGGCAAGCCCGCCAACAACGTCCTGATGACCGGTGCGCGTGGCACCGGCAAGAGCTCGCTGGTGCGCGCCATGCTGCTGACCTACGCCAGCCAGGGCCTGCGCCTGATCGAAGTCGACAAGGAAGACCTGGGCGACCTGCCCGAGATCATCGACCTGATCGTGGCCCGGCCGGAACGCTTCATCGTTTTCAGCGATGACCTGTCTTTCGAATCCGGCGAAGCGGGCTACAAGGCGCTCAAATCCGTCCTGGACGGTTCCATTGCCGCCGCCGACGACAAGCTGCTGATTTACGCAACATCCAACCGTCGTCACCTGATGCCGGAGTACCATAGCGAAAATCTGCAGACCACGACGCACGACGACGGCGAGATCCATCCGGGCGAAGCCGTCGAAGAAAAGGTATCCTTGTCAGAGCGCTTCGGTCTCTGGCTGTCCTTCCATCCGTTCCGCCAGAACGATTACCTCGATATCGTCGCCCACTGGGTCAAGGAACTCGGCGGTGCAGAGGACGACGGCAGCCAGCCCTGGCGCACCGAGGCCCTGCAATGGGCCCTGGAGCGCGGTTCGCGTTCGGGCCGTGTAGCCCGGCAGTTCGCCCGTGACTGGGCGGCACGCCAAGCCTGATGGCCCTGGCCTCGCGGGCGGCTTGCCGCCCGCGACTCAACCTAGCAACCCCCGAAACAGAAAGTCCCGAATACCCATGCCTGGAAGAATTCTTGATGTTGCAGTCGGTGTCCTGGTACGCCAGGACGGATGCGTACTCCTGGACCAGCGCCCCGCAGACAAAAGCTGGGCCGGCTGGTGGGAATTGCCCGGCGGCAAAATAGAAGCCGGTGAAACCGTCTTGCAGGCGCTGGCCCGGGAGCTCCAGGAAGAACTGGGCATCAAGGTAACCCGCTCCTATCCGTGGGTCACCTACATACACGAGTATCCCCATGCCACGGTGCGGCTCTCGTTCTGCCGCGTCGAGCACTGGGAGGGCGAACCGCGCCCCGAGGAGCGCCAGACGCTGGGATGGTTCACGCCGCGCGATGCGCTCGAACTGCCGCAGTTGCTGCCCGCCGCCTATCCGCCGCTGCGCTGGCTGCAATTGCCCGATACCTATGGCGTCACCGCCATCGGTGGCACGGACAACCTGGCAGGCTATCTCCAGCGCCTGGAGCGCGCGCTGGCGCGCGGCCTGCAACTGGTGCAATTCCGTGAACCCGGCTGGGCCAACGGCGGCCCGGCCGACGCCAGCGCGCTGGCCGCGCTGCAGGCCGTGCGCGAACGCTGCCACGCTGCCGGGGCGCGTGTCCTGGTCAACAGCGTGCATCCACAGGAATGGTGGCAACAAGCCGACGGCGTGCACCTGCGCGCCGCCGATGCTCGCGCCACGGTCACCCGCCCGGCCTTGCGCCCCTACAACCTGCTGGGCGTTTCCGCCCACGACAGCGTGGGCCTGGCGCATGCGCGCCGTCTGCAGGCCGACTTTGCCGTGCTGGGCCCTGTCCTGCCCACCGCCAGCCACCCCGACAGCCCGGTGCTCGAATGGGAAGGCTTCACGCGCCAGCTGGCCGATGCCGGCCTGCCGGTCTATGCCATAGGCGGCCAATCCCCCGACACCCTGGAAACGGCGCACCATCACGGCGCCCATGGCATCGCCGGCATCAGCGCCATCATTCCTTCCTGAACCTCACACCGATTACGCAGCCCAGCCATGAGCCTGCCGCGCCCGACCCGCAACCGCCCGCTCCGGTTCCTGCTGCTTATCCTCATCCTGGGCGTGGCAGGCGCCTTGCTCTGGCGCTACGTCATTGCACCGCCCGCCCCGCCGTCCACGGCTTTTTCCACCTGGAACCTGCCGGCACCGGTGCGGCTGGCCCCAACACGCCAGGAAGCCCTGAGCGAATGGATACGCGCCATCGGCACCGTCACGCCGCTCAATACCGTCACGGTACGCAGCCGCGTCGATGGTGAACTGATAGACGTCGCCTTCCGTGAAGGCCAGCACGTCGAACAGGGCGAGCTGCTGGCACGCATAGACCCCGAGCCCTACCGCATCGCCCTCTCCGAGGCCGAAGGCCAGTTGCAACAGAACACGGCGCAGCTGCGCAACGCCGAGTTGAAGCTGCAGCGCTACCAGACGCTCTTCAAGCAGGACTCCATCGCCCGCCAGGAGCTCGATAGCCAGCAGGCCCTGGCGCAACAATACAAGGGCACGATCCGTATCGACCAGGCGCGCGTGGACAACGCCAGGCTGCAGCTGTCCTACACCACCATTACGGCCCCCATTTCCGGCCGTATCGGCCTGCGCCAGGTGGATGCCGGGAACATGATCCGCGCCGGCGACAGTACCGGCCTGGCCGTCATCACCCAGGTCAAGCCGATTTCCGTACTCTTCTCCATCCCGGAAAACCGCCTGCCGGCGCTGCTGGAAGCCATGCGCGGCGGCACGACGCTGGCAGTGGAAGCCTGGGACCGCAACGACCAGACCCTGCTGGCCCGAGGCACACTGGGCACGCTGGACAACCGCATAGATACCGCCACGGGCACCCTCAAGCTGCGCGCTGATTTCCCGAACACCGACGAAACCCTGTTTCCCAACCAGTTCGTCAACGTACGCCTGCGCCTGGCCACCCTGCCCGATGCGCTCACCATCCCCGCAGACGCTGTGCAATATGGCGCACGCGGCCCGTATGTCTACCTGGTCGATGCCGAGCACAAGGCCTTCATCCGGCAGGTGAAGCTGGGCATTGCCGACGAAGGCCGCATCGCCGTGCTGGACGGGCTGGCGGCTGGCGACCAGGTCGTGCTCGAAGGGCTGGACCGCCTGCGCGAAGGCCGTGAAGTGCGCGTGGTGGACGACACCGGCGGCACGGTCGGCACACCGGCCACGCCGCCCGCAGGAACCCAGCGACCAGGCCCGCGCCGGTAAGGCCCATGAACCTGTCATCGCCATTCATCCAGCGGCCCGTCGCGACCACGCTGTTGATGATCGCCATGCTGCTCTCGGGCCTGATGGCCTGGCGCCTGCTGCCCGTAGCCGCCCTGCCGCTGGTGGACTACCCTATCATCCAGGTCTTCACCTATTATCCCGGCGCCGGCCCCGACATCACCACCAGCGCCATCACTGCGCCGCTGGAACGCCGCCTGGGACAGATTCCCGGCCTGCAGCAGATGTCATCGGCCAGCGGCAGCGGCGCCTCGGTCATCACCCTCAAGTTCTCGCTGGACCTGGACATGAGCGTGGCCGAACAGGAAGTCCAGGCCGCCCTGAGCGCGGCCGGCAACCTGCTGCCGCGCGACCTGCCCGCTCCACCCGTCTACCGCAAGGTCAATCCGGCGGATACCCCCATCCTGACATTGGCCGTCACATCGTCCACCATGCCCCTGCCGGATCTCTACGATCTGGTCGATACCCGCATGGCGCAGCAACTGTCGCAGATCAATGGCGTCGGCATGGTCAGCCTGGCCGGCGGCCAGCGGCCAGCCATACGGGTACAGGTCAACCCCGCCGCGCTGGCCTCTTATGGCCTGGACATGGAGGCCGTGCGCAGCGCCATCGCCGCAGCCAACGCCAACCAGCCCAAGGGCCGCTTCGACGGCCCCATGCGCACGGTGATGATGAGCGCCAACGACCAGATGCGCAGCCCAGAGGACTACCGCGCACTGATCCTGACCTGGCAGGACGGCGCCCCCTTGCGGCTGGGCGACGTGGCGGAAATCGTTTCGGGCCCGGAAGACAGCCGCCTGGCGGCCTGGTCAGGCGAACTGCCTGCGGTACTGCTCAATATCCAGCGCCAGCCGGGCGCCAATGTCATTGAAGTCGTTGACCGTATCCAGGCGCTACTGCCGCAGCTCACCGCCAGCCTGCCGGCCAGCGTGGATGTCACCGTCCTGACCGACCGCACCCAGAATATCCGTGCCGCCGTACGCCATGTCCTGCAGGAACTGCTACTGGCCATCGTCCTGGTGGTGCTGGTGACGCTGCTGTTCCTGCGCAATGCCGCCGCCACGCTGATTCCCAGCCTGGCCGTGCCGCTCTCGCTCATCGGAACCTTCGGCGTCATCTACCTGGCCGGTTTCTCCATCAATACCCTGACGCTCATGGCGCTGACCATCGCCACGGGCTTCGTGGTTGATGATGCCATCGTCATGCTGGAAAACATCGCTCGCCATCGCGAACAGGGGGCCTCGCCGATGCAGGCGGCACTCAAGGGTGCCAGCCAGATCGGCTTCACGCTGGTGTCGCTGACCGTCTCGCTGATCGCCGTGCTGATCCCGCTGCTCTTTATGCAGGGCGTCGTCGGCCGCCTGTTCCATGAATTCGCCATTACCCTGGCCATTGCAATCTTCATTTCCCTGCTGGTGTCGCTGACGCTCACGCCCATGATGTGCGCTCGCATGCTGCCTGAACCGACCGGTTCCCACGCGGATGAAGGCAACGACTGGCTGTCCGGCCTGATCCGGCGTTACGGCGCCGCCCTGGACTGGGTACTGCGCCACCAGACGGCAACGCTGCTGTTCACCCTGGGCACCATGGTCGCCACGGTGGCCCTCTACCTCTGGACCCCCAAAGGCTTCTTCCCGGTACAAGATAGCGGCGCCGTCCTGGCAATCACCGAAGCACCGCAAACGGTTTCCTTCGCCAGCATGGCGCAGCGCCAGCAAGACCTGGCGAAATCGCTGCTGCAGGACCCGGACGTCGACAGCCTGTCTTCCTTCATCGGTGTCGACGGGACCAACAACACGCTCAACAGCGGCCGCATCCAGATCAACCTCAAGCCCTACGGCGAGCGTGAGGGCAGCCTGCAGGACACCCTGGCGCGCCTGGCGCGATATGCCGACGAAGTGGAAGGCATACAGGTATGGTTCCAGCCCGTGCAGGAACTGACCATAGATGACCGCATCAGCCGTACCCAGTACCAGATGACGCTGACTTCCCCCAGCCTGGATGAGCTGGAAGAATGGGCGCCTCGCCTGATCGACCGATTGCGCGACATGCCGCAACTGGCCGATGTCTCGGCCGATCTGCAGAACGACGGCCTGCAGGCATACATCGACATAGACCGCGACGCTGCCGCTCGCCTGGGCATCACCATCAGCGCCATTGATGCTGCGCTTTACGATGCCTATGCGCAACGCCAGGTCAGCACCCTGTTCACCCAGAACAACCAGTACCGCATCGTGCTGGGCGTGCTGCCCGATTTCGCCCGGACGCCCGCCGACCTGGGCCGGCTGTATGTCGCCAGCGCCAACGGCACGCCCGTGCCCCTGGCCAGCATCGCCCGTATCAGCGAGCGCCGCGCCCCCGTGCTGATTTCCCACGTGGGCCAGTTTCCCGCCACCACGGTGTCATTCAACCTGGCGCCCGGCGCATCGCTGGGCGCGGCCGTCGCGGGCATCGAACTGGCGCAGCGGGAAATCGGCCTGCCGGCATCCGTGGACGCGCGCTTTGCCGGTGCCGCAGAAGCCTTCTCCGAATCGCTCGCCAATACGCTCTGGCTGATCCTGGCGGCCGTAGTCACGATGTACATCGTGCTCGGCATCCTCTACGAAAGCGCGATCCACCCCATCACCATCCTGTCCACCCTGCCATCGGCAGCGGTAGGCGCGCTGCTGGCCTTGCTGCTGACCGGCGGCGAACTGGACCTGATCGCGATCATCGGCATCATCCTGTTGATCGGCCTGGTGAAAAAGAACGGCATCATGATGATTGATTTCGCGCTCGATGCCGAACGCAGCGGCGGACTGACGCCGTTGCAGGCCATACGCAGCGCCGCACTGCAACGTTTCCGCCCCATCCTGATGACCACGCTGGCCGCCCTGTTCGGTGCCGTACCGCTGATGTTCGCCAGCGGCGCCGGCGCGGAGCTGCGCCAGCCCCTGGGCGTCGTGATGGTGGGCGGGCTGATGGTCAGCCAACTGCTCACCATCTTCACCACACCGGTTATCTATCTCTTTTTCGACCGCCTGACCGCCAGCCGGCAACGGCCACCCGCCATCGCCCCCGATGACACCCCGGGCAATCCGCCGGACGGAGGCCGGCAGGCGTGAACCTGGCGCGTCCCTTCGTCCAACGGCCCATTGCCAGCATCCTGATCGCGCTGGCCATTCTGCTGCTGGGCCTGCTGGCAGGCCGCCTGATGCCCGTCGCGCCCCTGCCCGCCGTGGATTTCCCGGCCATCATGGTGCGCGCCTCGCTGCCAGGTGCAGACCCGGAAAGCATGGCTGCCACGGTCGCCGCACCGCTGGAACGCGCCTTCGGCAGCATTTCCGGCGTCAGCAGCATGACATCCCGCAGCGAACAGGGCGGCGCCAACATCCTGCTGCAGTTCGACCTGTCGCGCAACATCAACGATGCCGCCCGCGACGTGCAGGCGGCCATCAATACCGCGCAAGGCGAGCTGCCGGCAGGCATGCCGCAACTGCCCAGCTACTTCAAGATCAACCCGTCCCAGGCGCCCATCCTGGTGCTGGCGCTCAGTTCACCCAACCTGTCGCCCGGGCAGCTCTATGACGTTGCCGCCACTGTGCTGGCGCAGAAGATTGCCCAGATCCAGGGCGTCAGCGAAGTCTCCGTCGATGGCGCCGCCCTGCCCGCCATCCGCGTGCAGCTGAACCCCCAGGCCCTGGCGCACAGCGGCATTTCGCTCGACGAAGTACGCCAGGCGCTGGCCGATGCCAACCCGCTGCAGCCACGCGGCATCATCGAAAACGACAAGCTGCGCTGGCAGGTGCAAAGTGCCGACCAGCAAAAGAAGGCCGCCGAATACCAGGACCTGGTCATACGCTACCAGGATGGCGCAGCCGTCCGCCTGGCGGATATCGCCACCGTCACGGACTCAGTGGAAGACCGCTACACCAGCGGCTTTCACAATCACAATCCGGCCGTGATCCTGATGGTCAGCCGCCAGCCGGGCGCAAATATCGTCGCCACCATCGCAGACATCCGTGCGCAGTTGCCGGCCTTGCAGGCGCTGATTCCCGCCGACGCCACCCTGACGGTCGTGGCCGACCGCTCGCCCGGCATCCATGCCACGCTGCGCGAGGCTGGCCTGACGCTGCTCATCGCATCCGCCCTGGTGGTAGTCGTCATCCTGGGCTTCCTGGGCAGCTGGCGCGCGGCGCTGATCCCCAGCCTCGCCATACCGATATCGCTGGTCGGTGCGCTGGCCATCATTTATCTGTATGGGTTCTCTCTCAACAACCTGTCCGTCATGGCGCTGATCGTCGCCGCCGGGCTGGTCGTGGATGACGCCATCGTCGTCATGGAAAACATTCAGCGCCATATCGAACGCGGCATGGCGCCCTTGCCGGCGGCCATTCGTGGCGCCGGGGAAATGGGCTTCACGCTGCTGGCCATGAACCTGGCCCTGATCATGGTCTTCGTCGCAATTCTGGCGATGGGAGGCATGATAGAACGCTTCTTTCGCGAGTTTTCCATCACGCTGGCCGCCGCCGTGCTGGTGTCGCTATTCCTGTCCCTGAGCCTGACGCCCAGCCTTTGCGCACGGCTGTTGCCCGGGCAGCCTGCACCCGGCAATCGCCCGCGCCAGGCTGCCTGGCACGAACGCATGTTCGCCGTCGTACGGCGCGGCTATGGCGCCAGCCTGCGCTGGAGCCTGCGGCGCCAGCCGCTCGCCCTGCTGGCCTTGGCCGGTGCCATGGCACTGACCGTGTTCCTGTTCGCTGCGGCGCCCAAGGGCTTCCTGCCGCAACAGGACACCGGCCAGTTGCAGGGTTTCATCCGTGGCGACGACGGCGCTTCATTCAATGTCATGCAGCCCAAGATCGAGCAATACCGCCAATTGCTGGTCAACGACCCGGCCATTTCAGATGTCATCGGCGTCAGCGGCGGCGGCACCGGCGTCAGCAACGGCCATCTGCTGGTGCGGCTCAAGCCCTTGGGCGAACGGACGGAAACGGCCAATGACATCGTCAACCGGCTGCGCACGCAACAACCTGTCATTCCCTCCGGCATGCTGTTCCTGGCAGTCGACCAGGACATCAACCTGCCCCGCTCCATGGGCAGCTCCGGCGACTACGAACTGACCTTGCTGTCGGGCGACCTGGAACTGCTGCGCGCCTGGGCGCCCAAGGTACGCACCGCCCTCATGGATACGCCGGAACTGGTGGACATATCGCCCAGCAACAGCGACCGCACCCAGCAGATCAACCTGGAAATCGACCGGGAAGCGGCGCGCCAGCTAGGCGTGGACATGAGTACCATCACCTCCACGCTCAGCAACGCCTTCAGCCAGCGTCAGGTGGCGACGCTCTACAGCCCGCTCAACCAGTACCGCATTGTCATGGAACTGGACCCGCGCTACACCGGCAGGCCGGAAACCCTGGAACAACTGCATGTCCTGGCCCGTGACGGCCAGCGCGTGCCGCTTAGCGCCTTTTCCTCCTACGGCTACAGCATGGAACGCGACCGTGTAGCCCACGACGGGCCCTTCGCCGCCGAGAACATCAGTTTCTCGGTTGCCGAAGGCGTCTCGCTGGATGCCGCCATGGCCGCCATAGACCGTACCCTGGGCGAAATCATGCTACCCAACGGCGTGCATGCCCGCATCGGCGGCAATGCCGGCATCTTCCAGAGCAGTATGGACACGCAACCCATGCTGCTGCTGGGCGTGCTGGTCGCCGTGTACCTGGTGCTGGGCATTCTCTATGAAAGCGCACTGCACCCGCTCACCATTCTTTCAACCCTGCCCTCGGCCGGGCTGGGCGCTTTCCTGGCGCTGCGCGCCACCCATACCGAATTCACGCTGATCGCCCTGCTGGGGCTGTTCCTGCTGATAGGCATGGTCATGAAAAATGCCATCCTGATGGTGGATTTCGCGCTGGTGGCGCAACGCCGTGGCGTTGCCGCCGCCCCAGCCATCTACACGGCGGCCTGCCAGCGCCTGCGCCCCATCCTGATGACCAATATGGCCGGCCTGCTGGGCGCACTGCCACTGGCGCTGGGTTCCGGCGACGGCGCGGAAATGCGTCAGCCGCTGGGCATTGCCATCGTGGGCGGCCTGGCCATCAGCCAACTGGTCACGCTCTACACCACGCCTGCCATCTACCTGCTGATGGACCGCTGCAAGCGCCGCCGCAGCCGCCGTAACGAGCACGCCACGGCAGGCGTGCCACGGCGCTGATATGATGTGTGCGCCTATCCTGCACCCGCTTTCCTAGCCATCCTATGCCTCAACGCTCCTGCGCCCACGGTTTCCATGCCCTGCCCCACGCCGCCCTGCCTGCTGCCCGCCGCAGCAAGGCCTGGGCGCCCATGCTGACGGCACTGCTGGTCTTGGCCGGTTGTGCCAGCGGCCCCGACTACCAGCGCCCGGCCGCGCTCGAAGACATGCCGGCCAGCTTCCGCCAGATGGACGGCTGGCGCACGGCCACGCCTGGGCAGGCACTGACCGACACAGCCTGGTGGCAACGCTACCAGGACCCGGTCCTGACGGAACTGCTGACACGCATAGATGGGCACAACCAGAACCTGCTGCAGGCAGAGGCCAGGTTGCGCCAGGCCGAAGCACTGATCGGCCGCGCCCGGGCTGCCGGTATGCCGACGGCAGGCGCCAACGCCGGTTACACGCGCTCGACCGGGGGCACCAACAACTACAGCACCGGTCTGAACATTTCCTGGCTGCCCGACATCTGGGGCCGTGTCCAGCGCGACACGGAAGCCGCCCAGGCGGCCGCGCAAGCCAGCGCGGCCGATGTCGCCGCCGTGCGCCTGGGCCTGCAATCGAATCTTGCCCAGGCCTATTTCCGCCTGATCACCCTGGACCGCCAGGCCGAGTTGCTGGCAGCCACCGAGCAGGCCTATATCCGCGCTGCCGAACTGACCCGCAACCAATATGAAGCCGGCATCAGTGCCCGCGCCGACGTCGTACTGGCGGAAACCCAGCTGGAACAGGTACGCGCGCAGCGCTACAACATTGCCTGGCAACGCGCCCAGAACGAACATGCCATCGCCGTGCTGGCCGGTGCTGCGCCTTCGGCATTGCAACTGGCGGAACAGCAAACCCTGCCGGCCCTGCCGCCACTGCCGCAGGCGCTGCCAGCCAGCCTTCTGGAACGTCGCCCGGATATCGCCATGGCCGAACGCAACATGGCCGCCGCCAATGCCCGTATCGGCGTGGCGGCCAGCGCCTGGTTCCCCGACCTCACCTTGAATACCTCGGGCGGCTTCCAGCACAACAGCCTGAATCACTGGCTGACGGCCCCCAGCCGCGTCTGGTCGCTGGGCCCGGCGCTGGCCCTGACGATCTTCGACGGCGGCGCCCGCCAGGCCACGCTGGAACACGCCGAAGCAGCCTACGATGAACAGGTGGCGCGCTACCGCCAGACGGTGCTTGAGGCCCTGCGAGAAACCGAAGACGCCCTTGCCGCCCTGCGCACCCGTGCGCAGGAAATCGAAAGGCAAGAGAAAGTCGTGGCGCTGGCCGAGGAAAACCTCAGGCTGGTCATGAACCGCTACCAGGCGGGCATCGTCACCTACCTGGAAGTCACGACCGCTCAAACCACGGAATTGAATGCACGCAACACGCTGTTTGCGCTGCAGGGCGAGCAACTGGCTGCCAGTGTGCAATTGATCGCCGCACTGGGTGGAGGCTGGTCGGATGCGGCACTGGCGGATACCCCGGCAGCGACGAAAGACAGCGCGCCTGCAGACCAGCAAGGCGCCGATGCCCCGGCCGCGTCAACCGCCACGCTGCCGTCCCGGACTGATACAGGCGCCTAGTCCGGCGCAAACTGGCTCATACCCCCTGGCACAGCGCCAGTTCGAAATCCACGTCGCGCTGCAACTGCTGCGGCCGCAGGCGCCCTTCCTGTGTGGAAAAGCGCACCCAGATCATGTGTTTATTGGCACTGATATCCGGGAACGTGCCATCGCTGCTGTCCACCCAGATGCGCAGGAGATGACCAGCCTTGCCGTGCAGCATCTGGCGGTAGGCACCCGCATGCGCCACTTCGCGCTGGATTTCCCCCCCCCGGCGCAGCAGGTCGAGAAGCAGGTCCAGGGCTTCGCGCATAACAGAAAACGGCGCAATCCACTGCTGCAGGTCGTCGCAACGCGCCGCTTCATCCTTGGATTGCCAGGCATGATAGGACGGCATATCGACATGAGTCGTGCCCCCCAGCACGGCCATGCGGCCGCGCAGGCTGGCCAGCCATTCGTTTTCACGCAGCAGCTGGCTGGCGCGAGGCTGGCGGAACAACTGCCCTGCCACGCGCTCCAGCGCGGCCAGGGTGTCATCCAGCACCTCGGGTTCCACATCGGGATGTTCGCGCAGGTTCATCAGCGCCTGGCGCTGGCGTTCGATATCCTGCAACAGGCCGCCCTTCAGGTCGGTGCGCTCGGTCGCTTCGATCAGTTCGAACAGCGCGCCCATGGCCTGCTGGTGCATCCGTGAATCACCTGGCTGGGCAAAATAGAACAGACGGTCGAACAGGGACTCCAGCCGCAAAAACGCGCGGATGCGTTCATTGAATGGGTATTCGTATAAAGTCACTCGCCTCGACACCCCTGTTGTTCGTGCCGGCGGCGCCGGCATGGTTCAACCCTTGCAGCCCTAAGCATAAGCCAACGCGCGCTATCTTCGGAAACTCGTCCCAAAAAGCGGGATTTTCTACCAGAAGATGTGCCTGGCCGGACTATCCGGCTGACGGGCCGCCCAATGGCGTTCCGGCGGCCCATTGCGCGTGCGCCAGGCGCACGCGTTGCAGCAGT
Source organism: Kerstersia gyiorum (assembly GCF_048595715.1). Classification (NCBI taxonomy): domain Bacteria; kingdom Pseudomonadati; phylum Pseudomonadota; class Betaproteobacteria; order Burkholderiales; family Alcaligenaceae; genus Kerstersia; species Kerstersia gyiorum. Next base: position 159,590 of record NZ_CP169556.1, on the reverse strand, counting down.
TCGGCCTCGGAGGTTGCACCATCGTTCACGATGACGTCGTGCGCTGCCGCCAGGCGCTCTGCCCGCGAAGCCTGCGCATCCATGATACGCCTGATGGTTTCGGCCGTCAGCCCGCTGCGCGACTGCACTCGCGCGACCTGGGTATCCGGGTCGCAATCCACGACGCAGATGCGGTCCACGCGCTCGCGCCAATCACCCGACTCCACCAGCAACGGCACCACCGCCACCCGGTAAGGCCCCTGGGCCAGCGCCAACTGTCGTTGTGTTTCCGCCCGGATCAAGGGGTGCAGGATGGCCTCGAGTTCGCGCCGCACGCCGGGGTCCGCGAACACCCGCGCTCGCATCCAGTCGCGGTCCATTGCCCCATCGGGGCGTTCCACCGCCGCGCCGAAGACCGAGCGCAGCAAGGGCATGGCCGCTCCGCCAGCCGCCGTCAATTCATGCGCGACCGCATCGGTATCCACCACCCCGGCGCCCCATTGGGCCAGCCAGGATGCCACCCGGCTTTTGCCCGAGCCGATACCGCCGGTCAGACCCAGCGTCAGGATGCCCGACCCGGCCTGCGACGGCGCCCATACTCGTGCGGCCCCCGCCTGGTTGCCGTTCTGTCCGGCGGATTGATCATCGCGATTCATGGTGCTCCCATCCACAACATGACTGCCACGCCCGCCCAGGCCAGGTGAATGCCGAAGGGCTGCGCCGTACGCATGCCGGCGCGCCGCACAGTCACCAGCCACAGGCCATATGCCAGGCCGGATACCGCAGCGATCAGGATGAGCTGCGGCAATGCCGCCAGCCCCACCCAGGCGCCCAGGGCCGCCAGCAGTTTGAAGTCGCCATGGCCCATGCCTTCCCGGCCGGTGGCCAGGCGAAAGCCGTGAAACAGCAGCCACAGGCACAGGTAGCCTGCCACGGCGCCCAGCACCGCCTGCGGCAATGGCACCCAAGCCGATGCCAGATTGAACAGCAGCCCGGCCCACAGCAAGGGCAGGGTCAGGCTATCAGGCAGCAGCATCTCTCGGGCATCTATGACGGCGAGCAGCAGCAGGCCCCAGCAGCAGGCCAGTACCGCCAACCCGCCCCATGTCAGGCCGAAACGCCAGGCGCAAAGACCCGCCAGCGCCACGGCAGCAAGCCACAGCAGCCTGCAGACGGCGCGTGACGGCAGCGGCACGGCAGCCAGCGGCAGCATCTGCCGCGCCTCCGTATCGTCCGTCACGCCTGGGCAGGCCTGGGGCATGTTTTCTTCCCGGGTGTCCTGCGCGGCTTGCTCGCTCAGCCAGTCCTGCGCCATCCAGGCCCATTCGCACTGCATGCGCCATGGCAGCCAGACGGCCAGCCGCATCAGCAGCGGCGCAATGGCCAGCCCCGCCGCCGAAGGCAGCAACCATGCGGCCCAAACAGGTAGATTCCAGGTTTCCCACATGGTTTGGGATGATAACAGTGCATCCCCGCTGCCGAATGCGTAGAATTGTCACTTGAGACCTTCCTGTTTTGCCCTTGCGGCACGCGCCAGGCGCTATCCTCCGGCAAGCAGGAGCCAGCAGTCAGACCTTGAGCTTTCCACTACTGCCTACCATGCGAACCTCGCCCCTGCCCACTCGGCCCGCCCGCCGGGCCCTGACGCCGCTTGCCACCCTGCTTGGCGCTGCCTTGCTGTTGTCGGCATGCGCCAGCAGCCCCGACGGCGCCTATTCCTCCCAGGCTGAAAACAGCGCGACCGATGCGCGCAACCAGTATCAGGATTTCCGGGGCCGCGAAGCCGTGCGAGCGCCCAGCCAGCTGCAGATTTCGCTGCCAGACCGCAACAATGCGCGCAAGAACGCCAATGCAGCCGAGGCGGAAGTGGTCGCCCAGGCGCAGGTACCTGACACCGAAGCCCCCCCCGATGTACGCGCCGCCAGCGGCGACGGCCCGGCAGTGCTGCCCGAACCGGCCTACGAAGGCTCGCCCTGGCTGCGCGACACGCAAACCTACCTCGGTACCGTGCCTTGCTTTACTGGCGACGAATCCTGCCGCGCACAGCGCGTCACGCTAACCCTGTCGCCCAATGGCCGCTGGCGCAGCCGCACGATTACCATCGACCCGCCATCCAATCCGCCTGACAGCTTCACTGACCAGGGCTGCTGGCGCGTCTCCGGCGATAACCGTGAACGCATCACGCTCTACAACACCGACCGCACCCAATCCATCGCCAGCTTCAGTTTCAGCCACGGCAATGCCCTGATTTTGCGGCAGTTGCATGAACAAGGCAGCCGCCTGACCTATCGTCTGTCGCGTCAGCCCGAAATCGACCCGATCAGTGAATTGGGCCAGGCCGCCCCGAACTGCCACGTAGCACCCTGAGCAACACGGAAAACGGCTGCTTCGGTACTACAACTGCCCGGGCCTACCCGCCCGGGCTGTCCTCCTGAGCCGCTTGCGCCACGCCTTTCCCCGCTGTTTCCCCCGACCACGCACGTCGCCCGTTACCAGCCAGCCTGCCGCGCTGGCGATGTGCGCCAGTCCCCACCCAGCCTTATCCACACGGTTTCATGTTCACCTTGCTCGCCACGGAAAAACGCGCACTTGCCGGCCTCTCAGGTATGTTCGCCATCCGCATGCTTGGGCTTTTCCTCGCCCTGCCCGTCCTGAGCCTCTACGCCGGCGACCTGCCCGGCGCCACGCCGGCACTGATAGGCATCGCCCTGGGCATCTACGGCATTACCCAGGCGGTACTGCAAATTCCTTTCGGACTGCTGTCCGACCGCTACGGCCGCAAGTTCATGATTGCCATCGGGCTGGTCCTGTTCCTGGCAGGCAGTGTGATCGCCGCGCAGGCGGAAACCATGACCGGCCTGATCCTTGGACGCGCGCTACAAGGCGCAGGCGCGGTGTCCGGGGTGATCCTGGCGCTGCTGGCTGACCTGACCCGAGAATCCGTACGTACCCCCGCCATGGCCCTGGTCGGCCTGTCCGTCGCACTTTCCTTCGGCGTGGCCATGACGGTATCCCCCATCATTGCCGCCAGCCACGGCCTGTCTGGCGTATTCTGGTTCACGGCGGCGCTGGCCCTGCTGAGCCTGCTGGCCTTGTGGCGCATCGTCCCGGATGCGCCGCAGGCCGTGCGCCACCGCGACGTTTCCATGGATTTCGGTATGCTGGGCAGCACGCTGGCGCGTCCCGACCTGCTGCGCCTGAACCTGTCGGTATTCGTCCTGCACTTCACCCTGATGGCCGTGTTCATGGGCGTACCCACCCTGCTGGAGCAAAGCGGCACGCCCGCTGCCCGTCACGGCTGGATCTACCTGCTGGTCATCACCCTGTCCGTCCTGGCGCTCATTCCGCTGATGACGCTGGCCGAACGGCGCAATAAGGTGCGCGCCATCCTCTTGCTGGCCATCGCCCTGACTACGCTGAGCACCGCCGCCATGGGGCAGTTCCGCAGCCATTACGGCGTCATCGCGCTGCTCTGGAGCTTCTTCATCGGCTTCAACCTGCTGGAGGCCATGCTGCCCTCGCTGCTGAGCAAGCTGGCACCCGCAGGCACCAAGGGCACGGCCATGGGCGCCTATTCGACCTGCCAGTTCCTGGGCACCTCGCTGGGCGCCATGCTGGGCGGCCGGCTGGCTCAAAGTTATGGCCTGGAGGCCATCTTCCTCATGACGGCGGGGCTGGGTGTGCTGTGGTGGCTGCTGATGCTGGGGATGAAGGAGCCGCCACGCGTTTCCGCCGCCACGCTGCGCCTGAGCCGCCCGCTGGCTGAGACAGACATCCCGGCCTTGCAGGCCAGGCTGCAGGCCGTCGCCGGTGTGCGCGAAGTCATGCTGGCGCCCGGTGAAAGCGTGGCATATCTCAAGACCGAGCGCGGCCAGTTCCAGCGTACCGAGGCCAGCGCCGCCCTGGGTGAACTTGCCGGGGAATAAACTGACGAATCAGCTGGACGCCAGGAATTTCCCGGTGTCCGCTCGGCTCCCTGAAGAGTTGAATGAAAAAACGCTGCGAACCACAAGGTTCGCAGCGTTTTTTGTATCCTGCTGCGGGTACGGACGTACCCGGCGCAATTCTGCCATGGGGAAATCGAAGGAATGAGCACGCCATCACCCTCCGGTAGCACACGGCAGGCGCTATCTTGGCCTACAGCGGCTGGTAATCCACCGCCAGCGCCACGCACAGCACGACGACAATGATGATGGATATCCAGAACACACGGCGCGCCCAGGCATTGATGTCCTTGGTACGCCAGCCCTGCAGGCTGACCCACAGCCAGTAGAACGACATGCCGCCCACTGCCACGGTATAAATCCAGCCCACGTAGCCTGCCAGCGGCAGCGTGAACACGGACAGCAGGAACAGGATGACGAAACCGACAATGTGCCGTCTGGCGGCATCCACGCCCAGCTTGACGGGCAGCACCGGCACGCCGGCAATACGGTAATCCGCATGGCGGAAGATACCGATGGCGTAGGAGTGCGGTACCTGCCAGAGGCAGAAGATGAGCAGCAGCAGCCAGGCGCCAGCATCCAGCTGGCCACGGACAGCCAGGTAGCCAATGACCGGCGGCGCAGCGCCGGAAAAACTGCCGAAGATGGTGGACGACGACCAGCGCCGCTTGGTACAGAGGCTATAGACGCCCACGTACACCACGAAACCCACCAGGGCAAAGATGAAAGCCAGGATGTTTGTCAGGCAATACAGCACTGCCAGACCGGCCACGCCGAGAACCGTGCCATAAGCCAGGCCGGCGGGGCCGGAAATCCGCCCCACCACAAATGCCCGGTTACGCGTGCGCGTCATCCTGGCATCTATGTCCTGGTCTATGTAATTGTTGAACACGCAGCCTGATGCAATGACCAGTGCGACGCCCACCAAGGTGGACAGGAACAAAGCCCAGTCCACCTTTCCCTGCGAGGCCAGCAGGAAACCGCCAGCGACAGAAACCAGATTGCCGTAGATGATCCCGGGCTTCGTGACCTGCAGGTAGTCCTTAAGCATTACACGACTTCGAATCAGCCCGCTTAATACACCATCATGTTGTCATGCACGTGGATCATGATCCAGATGGAGCCAACAACGACGATGAATAGCGTGATGACCGTGTAGATGAAGGCCATCGAGTTCCAGAGCTGCCCGGAAGAAGTGCTCAGGTGCAGGAAGAAAACCACCTGAACCAGCACCTGCAGAATAGCGCACACACCCAGAACGGCGATCAGTGCGCCGTTACCCAGGATGTGATTGCCTGCCACGCGCTCCATCACCAGCCAGAACGGAATGGCGGTGAAGATGACGGACAGCAGGAAACCGAGCACATACGACTTGGTATTGCCATGGCTGGCGCCGAAGGAATCGACATGATTGTCGTGAGCCATCAGAGCACTCCAAACAGGTAGACAAAGGTAAAGACGCAGACCCAGACGATGTCCAGGAAGTGCCAGAACAGGCTGAAGCAGCTCAGGCGGGTGTAGTTCGTCGCCGTCACACCCTTGGTCTTGACCTGGTGCATCAGAACCAGGATCCAGAGCAGACCGATGCTCACGTGCAGGCCGTGCGTGCCGACCAGCGTGAAGAACGCCGACAGGAACGCGCTGCGGTCCGGACCGTAGCCTTCCGAGATCAGGTGATTGAACTCATAGAGTTCGATCGCCACGAAGCCTGCGCCCAGCAGGAAGGTGACAAACAGCCAGAACACCACGGCGTTTGCAGCCTTCGGGCCGCCTTTGTGGCGGGCCAGCATGGCCAGGCCCGAGCTCAGGCTGCTGACCAGCAGGAATGCCGTATTCAGCAGGATCAGGTTCAGGTTGCCGCTGAAGATTTCCTTGCTGGTGGGGCCATCAGCAAAGCTGCGGCCCAGCACTGCGTAAACGGCGAACAGGCACCCGAAGATGATCAAGTCGGTCATCAGGTAAATCCAGAACCCGAGTACCGTGTTCTCGCCACTGTCGTGGTGCGCATGGTCGTCATGACCGCCATGCGCCGCGTTGTTTTTCAGGACATCAGTAGACATGACTTAGGCCGCCTGCTGTTTCAGTCGTTGATAGTACTCGTTCTCGATGCGCTCGACCTCGGCCGCAGGGACCCAGTAGTCGATGTCGTCATCATAGGAACGCACGATGAAGGTGACGATGCCGCCGACAAAGCCGACGATGGCCATCCACCAGATATGCCACACCAGGCCAAAACCCATCGCCAGCAGGAACAGGCTGATGATCAGGCCCACGCCGGTATTGCGCGGCATGTGGATATCTTCGTACTTGGCAGGACGTTGACGGAAGGTACCTTCTTCCTTGGCCTTGACCACGGGTTCCAGATCATCGACGTACGGCAGCACGGCGAAGTTGTAGAACGGCGGCGGCGAGGAAGTCGCCCATTCCAGGGTACGGCCGTCCCAAGGGTCGCCACTCACGTCGGCCAGCTTCTTGCGCTGGAAGACACTGACGATGACCTGGATGAACTGGCACGCGATACCCAACAGCACGATACCTGCACCGGCGAATGCCACCCACAGGAAGGGCACCCACGGCTCGTAGTTGGTCGTGTTCATGCGGCGCGTCATGCCCATGAAGCCCAGGATGTACAGCGGCATGAAGGCCACGTAGAAGCCGATCAGCCAACCCCAGAATGCGCCCTTGCCCCAGAACTCGTTGAGCTTGAAGCCGGTTGCCTTCGGGAACCAGTAGGCGAAACCTGCGATGTAGCCGAACACCACGCCACCGATGATGGTGTTGTGGAAGTGGGCGATCAGGAACAGACTGTTGTGCACCACGAAGTCGGCTGCGGGCACGGACATCAGCACGCCGGTCATACCGCCGATGGCGAAGGTGATCAGGAAGCCCAGCGTCCACATGATGGGCACCGAGAACCGGATACGGCCGCCGTACATGGTGAAGACCCAGTTGAAGATCTTCACCCCTGTCGGGATTGATATCAGCATCGTCATGATGCCGAAGAACGCGTTGACGTTGGCCCCCGCACCCATGGTGAAGAAGTGGTGGACCCAGACGATGAACGACAGGAAGGCAATTGCCATCGTGGCGTAGACCATCGACTTGTAGCCGAACAGGCGCTTGCCGGAGAACGTGGACACCACTTCGGAGAAGATACCGAAGGCAGGCAGCACCAGGATATAGACCTCGGGGTGACCCCAGATCCAGATCAGGTTCACGTACATCATGGGGTTGCCGCCCATGTCATTCGTGAAGAAGTGCATGCCCAGGTAGCGGTCCAGGGACAGCATGGCCAGGGTGGCGGTCAGAACCGGGAAGGCAGCGACGATCAGAATGCTGGAGCACAGGACGGTCCAGGTGAACACCGGCATCTTCATCATGTCCATGCCGGGCGCGCGCATCTTCAGGATGGTGACGATGAAGTTCACCCCTGTCAGCAAGGTACCCAGGCCTGATATCTGTAGACTCCAGATATAGTAGTCAACCCCGACCCCCGGACTCATCTCGATCCCCGACAGCGGCGGGTAAGCCAGCCAGCCCGTCGTGGCGAATTCACCGATACCCAGGGACACGTTGACCAGCGCCACGCCGACCACGAACAGCCAGAAGCTGAGCGAGTTCAACAGCGGGAAGGCCACGTCGCGCGCACCGATCTGCAGCGGCACGATGATGTTCATCAGGCCGGTCATGAAAGGCATGGCCATGAAGAAGATCATGATCACGCCGTGCGCGGTAAAGATCTGGTCGTAGTGCTCGGGATGCAGGTAGCCTTCGTTGCCACCGGTGGCGACAGCGAGCTGGCTGCGCATCATGATGGCGTCCGCGAAACCGCGAATCAACATCACCAGTGCGACCAGGATGTACATGATGCCGATCTTCTTGTGATCGACAGAGGTGAACCATTCCTTCCACAGCCACTTCCAGCGACCCAGGAAGGTCACCAGAAGCACCAGGGCAACGACACCCGCCGCGGCGCCGGCGGCTGCCGACAGTGCGATGGGATCATGCGGAATGGCGTTGAGCGTAAGTTTTCCGAAAATAGGATCGGTGGGGATCGCATTCGGAGAGATATTTTCTAGCATTGCTGAGTCCTCGCTACCCTACTAGTGCTGGACGGCGGCGCCATGCGCCTGGCCATCATGCTGCGCGCCTTCGACGGCGGCATTCTCGCCCTGACCAGCGGCGGGCTGTTCCGCAGCGCCATGTTCACCGGCGTCGGCGGCATGCTCCACAGCAGCGGGAGCCGGCTCGTCCTGACGCGGTTGGTGATGATGCTGGCGCTGGCTGGTTCCTTCCGCCTTGGCCTTCTCGACCAGGTCAGGATCCATGCGGCCACCCATGTAGGTGTCGAGGATCTGCTGGAACAGGCCGGGCTGGACGGAACCGAAATACTCGGGAGCGTTGTTGCGGCTCTTGACCATCAGCTTGTCATAGCTGGCGTCATTCAGCACGGCGGGCGACTGGCGCACCTTGTTGACCCACTGGTCGAACTCGGCGTCGGATACGGCGTAGGTCTGGAAGCGCATGCCGGAGAAGCCCGCACCACTGTAGTTCGTCGACTGGCCGAAATAGGTACCGGCTTCGTTGGCGATCAGGTGCAGCTGCGTCTGCATGCCAGCCATTGCATAGACCATGCCGCCGAGCTGCGGAATGTTGAAGGCGTTCATTGCCGTGGCCGACGTGATGTCGAAGCGCACGGGACGATCAACCGGGATGGCAATCTCGTTGATCGTGGCAATGTTCTGCTCGGGGTAGATGAACATCCACTTCCAGTCCAGCGACACGACCTGGATGGGCAGCGTCGGCTTGTCGGACTCGATCGGACGATACGGGTCGAGCTTGTGGGAAGTGATGTAAGTAACGTAGGCCAGGAAAGCGATGATCAGACAGGGAATGCCCCAGACCACCACTTCGATCGCGGTCGAGTGCGACCACTTGGGACGGTACTTGGCGTTCTTGTTGGAAGCGCGATACTTCCAGGCGAACAGTACGGTCAGCACCAAGGCGGGGATGACCGCAATCAGCATCAAGCCAAAAGCCTGGTAAATCAGGGCGACCTGCTGCTGTCCGATTTCACCCTTGGAGTTCAGCACCACGGCTTCGCTGCAGGCAGCAAGCACGACAGCAGCTAACGCCACTGAGAAAATACCTAATAGTCTCTGTTTCATTTCACAACCCTGACGGCAGGCCCCTTTCGTTGCATCACTCGACCTATATGGAAACTGTGGCCACCACAAACGAAGTCCAACATAGACCCTATCCGGCCCCTGGACTGCTTACAGCGTGATGCCGCAAGCCAAGGCGGAAAACGCTTTCAGGGCAGGCGCTTCAAAAGTGGCGATGGAGCAAAACCGGCGATGGCGACAACGCTTGCGATCGGCAATAGCAAACGCACCGCGTCACCTTCGCGGCGCCCGCATCATAGCAACAAATCGAAGGTAACTGTACCTCTGCAATGGTTTTCGACGTTATCCCCTACTTAAATTGTGGTTTTTTCTTTACTGTCAGCCACCCTGGGTTAAACACCGGTCTGCCCCTTCGCGGCAAACCGGGGCGCCAAGGACGGCAACCCGGCGGCCGCGGGCCCATAGGCGGGCAGCACGCTGCCGCACAGGCGGCAGCAACATGCTTGCGCCGCCCGGTCATCCGGCGCCGCCAATTGTGGATAAGCCTGTGGATAAAATGACGGGCGCCACGATGCGCCGGCCTGGCCGTAGCTGGCCATCGGGTTCGAAAGCCGCAGGCATGACGGTGCGGCATCCGGCTCGGCCAGCATCAAGACCGTGCCTGCACCTGCCCCCGGGCGAGACAACGGCTGTACGCCATACCAGCTGTGCACGAGTTCCACGGCATTGCGCACACCCAGCTTGCTGAAGATGCGGGCCCGGTGCTTTTCCACGGTACGCATGGAAATACCCAGGTCTATCGCCACGACTTTGTTGGAACGTCCCATGGCAATGTACTCCAGCACCTGACGCTCGCGCGCCGTCAGTGCATTGCCTTCCATTTCCCTGCCGTCCCACGCCGCCATGCCTGCCTCCCTGAAAGAGGCTTCATTCTGTACCGCCCCACTGCCCCCGGGAACTGTCAGTTCTGACAGGACGGATTCCCCCCATGCGGCAGCGCAAATGCCGCCGCCGGGCGCATCATGGGGAGACGCCAGGCAACGCTAGCTGGCAGGAATGACAGCGCCGACAGGCTCGACGTGCGTTCAGTAGCCGTCCTGCAGTTCGGCATCCGCCTGGGCGGGCGCGTAGGTCAGCCTGACGTAAATGGGCGCGTAGGGTTCCGCCTGGGTGATTTCCAGCAGCGATTCCCGCGCCAGCTCCAGCATGGCAAGAAAGTGCACGACGATGACGGCAGCCGGCTCGCCCATTTCGATACGTTCGACAAATAGCGCCGTGAACTCCATGAAACGGACGTCGCCCAGGCGCCGCAGGATATGCGTCATGTGCTCGCGCACCGACAGCTGCTCGCGCGTGATCTGGTGACTGGCATTGAGCTGCGCGCGCTTGAGGATATCGGCCCAGGCGGCACGCAGGTCTTCGACACTGACATCCGGCAAGGCCCGGGTCACGCTGATGTCGGGCCAGGCCTGGGCGCGCTGGAAATCCCGCCCCAGCACCGGCAGTTCGGTCAGTTCGCGCGCGGCCAGCTTCATGCGCTCGTACTCCAGCAGCCTGCGCACCAGTTCGGCCCGGGGGTCCTCGACTTCTTCGTCGGTATCCGCCTTGCGCACCGGCAGCAGCATGCGCGACTTGATTTCGATCAGCATGGCGGCCATGAGCAGGTACTCGGCCGCCAGTTCCAGATTCTGCGCCCGTATCTGCTCGATATAAGACAGATACTGGCGCGTGACTTCCGCCATCGGAATGTCCAGCACGTTGAAATTCTGCTTGCGTATCAGGTACAGCAGCAGATCCAGCGGCCCTTCGAAAGCTTCCAGGAACACTTCCAGGGCTTCCGGCGGAATATAGAGGTCCTGGGGAATGGCAAACAGCGGTTCACCGTAGAGCCGGGCCAGCGCCACGTGATCGACGACCTCGGGCGTGGAATCCTGCGATGGATTCATCAGCGCATCGAGCTCTTGCGGCTCCGCCATCGACATCGCCAGGTCAGTCGTTCTGGTAAACGTACGGACGCTGGGGAACGCGGGCCGCACGCAGGCGCTCCTGCAACTCCAGGTCCTGGGGCTTGTCCCACAGGCGGGCACGGCCTTCCAGCTGACGCTCTTCCACGCCCGGATGCTTGTCGCGGTATTGGTGGAGGAACTGGGTGATTTCAGACTCGTAACAGGTTGGCTTGCTCATAGAGGTTCCAGCTTCGGGCAATTCAAGAAAAATCGGCAAACATAGCCATGCAGCCTGCCAGAATACCCCAAGGCATCCAGGCAGGCGCCGCGCGACCATCGACGCGGCGGGAAACCCTGCTGCCTGCCCGCTGAAGCGGCAATATTTCCCTATCCCCTGATTCTACCAATCGCCACCACACTTCCCAATACTGCCCCCTTACAATGTCGTCCATGCCGCCATCAGACCCAGAACGCCTCTCTCGCAGCCCGGACAGCCTGCAAGCCAGGATGATCCCCTATATCGTGGGGTGCGCGCTTTTCATGCAGATGCTGGACGCCACCGTCGTCGCGATCGCCTTGCCGGCCATGGCCAAGGCCTTCGACACCACGGCGGTGCGGATGAACATCCTCATCACCACCTATCTGCTGACCGTGGCCGTGTTCGTGCCCATCAGCGGCTGGGCGGCCGACCGCTTCGGCGCCAAGCGCGTCTTCCAGAGCGCCATCCTGCTGTTCACGCTCAGCTCCACCGCCTGTGCACTCGCTCCGACGATGTCATGGCTGATTACCGCGCGCGCCTTCCAGGGGCTGGCGGGCGCCATGATGGTGCCCGTGGGCCGGGTCATCCTGCTGCGTACGGTACCCAAATCGCGCCTGGTGAATGCAATGTCGCTGCTTTCCATGCCAGCGCTCATCGGCCCGGTCATCGGCCCGCTGCTGGGGGGCATGCTGGTCACCTACGCGTCCTGGCACTGGATTTTCCTGATCAACATTCCCATCGGCATTCTGGGCCTGGTGCTGGTGCATCATTTCATCCGCGAATCCGGCACACTGGACCGCACGCCACTGGACCTGCCCGGTTTCCTGCTGAGCGCCATCTGCCTGGCTTCGCTGGTCAGCGCCTTTGATGCGCTGGGCCACGGCAGCCTGAGCCCGCTCCAGCTCCTGCTGCTGGTCGGCGTGGGCGTGGCCTGCGGCCTGCTCTACATGCTGCACGCCCGGCACGCGGCGCACCCCATCATCGACCTGCGCCTGATGCGCCTGCCCTCTTTCCGCATCGCGACGCTCGGAGGCAACCTCTGCCGCTTTGCGGTGGGAGGCTCGCCGTTCCTGCTGGTCCTGCTGCTGCAGGTCGGCTTCGGCCGCACCGCCATGGAAGCCGGCATGGTCACTTTTGCCGGCGCCGCCGGCGCGCTGCTGATGAAGCTGGTGGCTACGCCACTCATCAAGCGTTACGGCTTTCGCCGCGTGCTGTCGGTCAATGCCCTGCTGACCGGCCTGTTCATCGTGGCCTGCGCGGCCTTCACCGCCAGCACGCCGTCCTGGGTGATGATCGCCATCCTGCTGCTGGGCGGCTTTTTCCGCTCGCTGCAGTTCACCGGCGTCAATTCGCTGACCTATGCCGAAGTCGGGCATGCCGACATGAGCCGCGCCAGCAGTTTCGCCGCCATGGCGCAGCAACTGGGCATCAGCCTGGGCGTGGGGGTTGCCGCCGCCACCATCAACGTGTCCATGCGCCTGCGCGGCGACACGAACCTGGCGCAGCCCGATATCATGGCCGGATTCATCGCCATCGGCCTGTTGTGCGTCGCCTCCGCGCTCTCTTTCCGCCGCCTGCCCGCCGATGCCGGCGCCCAGCTGGAAAAACGCAACGAGAAGCGCAAAGGATAGGCACCGTCCACCGCGCCAGCGCATGGGTTCGCGCGACGCCCTGCCAGGAGAACGACCATGCATGCCTCCCATATCCTCGCCCTGGACCAGGGCACGACCAGTTCCCGCGCCATCGTCTTCGATGCCGATGGCAGGGTCTGCGGCCTGGGGCAACAGGAAATCCGGCAGTTCTACCCGCATTCGGGGTGGGTCGAGCACGACCCCATGGAAATCTGGCGCAGCCAGCTGGCGACCGCCAGGACTGCCTTGCGCAACGCCAGCCTGAGCGCTGCCGACATTGCCGCGATCGGCATTACCAACCAGCGCGAAACCACCGTCCTGTGGGAACGCGCTACCGGCCGCCCAGTCAGCCGAGCCATCGTCTGGCAGGACCGCCGCGCGGCCGCCATCTGTGAGCGCCTGCGCGCCGACGGACACGAAACATTCCTGCGCCAGCGCACCGGCCTGCCGCTAGATGCCTATTTTTCAGGCGTCAAGCTGGCATGGATGCTGGAAAATATCCCCGGTGCACGCGCCGCCGCCGAACGGGGCGAACTGGCCTTCGGCACGATCGACTGCTGGCTGACCTGGCAACTGACCGGTGGCGCGCTGCATCGCACCGACCCCAGCAATGCATCGCGCACCATGATGTTCGACCTGCAAACGCAGGACTGGAGCGATGAACTACTGGCCTGCCTGGACATTCCGCGCAGCCTGTTGCCGGAAATCCTGCCCAGCAGCGCACTGGCCGGCCAGGCACGGGCCGAGCATTTTGGCGGCGCCATCCCGCTGGGCGGCATCGCCGGCGACCAGCAGGCGGCCACCTTCGGCCAGGCCTGCCTGCAGCCGGGCATGGCCAAGAATACCTATGGCACCGGCTGCTTCATGCTGATGAACGTCGGCACCGCCCCCAGACTATCGACGCAACGGCTGATTTCCACCGTCGGCTGGACGCTCGCCGATGGCCGTACCAGCCACATGCTGGAAGGCAGCGTGTTTGTTGCCGGCGCCGCCGTGCAGTGGCTGCGCGACGGCCTCGGCCTGTTCAGCCAGGCCGGCGACATCGAGGCGCTAGCCGCCAGCGTCGCGGATTGTGGCGACACCTATCTGGTACCGGCCTTCACCGGCCTGGGCGCACCGTACTGGGACCCCTACGCGCGTGGCACCATGGTCGGCCTGACGCGCGCAACGACCCGCGCCCACATTGCCCGGGCGGCACTGGAAGCCATCGCCCTGCAAAGCGCCGATGTCTTCGATGCCATGCACCTGGACAGCGGCGTCGCGCTGACGGAATTGCGCGTCGATGGCGGCGCGGCGCGCAACGACCTGCTGATGCAGATGCAGGCGAATTTCCTGGGCATCCCGGTCGTGCGGCCGCGCGAACTGGAATCCACGGCGCTGGGCGCGGCTGCGCTGGCCGCGCTGGCTTGCGGGCTGTGGCAGGATGAACAAGAGGTCGCAGCCCGCTGGCACGCGGAAAAGTGCTTCGAGCCGCGCTGGAGCGCAGACCAACGGCTCGCCAAGCTCCAGCGCTGGCGCCAGGCCATTGCCATCAGCCGCCAGTGGCAGGCCGACGCAGGCTGACGCCGCCCGGCCTGTCAGCTCAGGATTCCCGCGAACCCTGCCATTGCGGGCCGCCGACGTCGATGCCGAACATTTCCAGCATGCGCGCCACGGTGTGATCCACCATTTCCTCGATGGAAGCCGGGCGGTGGTAGAAGGCCGGCAACGGCGGGAAGACAATGCCGCCCATTTCCGTCACGGCGGTCATGTTGCGCAGATGCGCCAGATTGAAGGGCGTTTCACGCACCATCAGCAGCAACCGGCGGCGCTCCTTGAGCGTGACGTCGGCCGCGCGTGTGATGAGATTATCTGAAAGACCGTGCGCGATCGCTGCCAGCGACCGCATCGAGCACGGCGCCACAATCATGCCGGCCGTATCGAAGGCGCCGCTGGCCAGCGTCGCGCCGACGTCGCGGATGTTGTAGGACACGTCGGCCATGGCCTGCAGCTCGCTGCGCCCGATATCCAACTCATGCTTGAGGTTCAGCACACCGCTGGCGGAAATGACGAGATGGGTTTCGACATCAGGCACCTCGCGCAGCATTTGCAGCAAGCGCACGGTGTACAGGGCGCCGGTCGCGCCCGTCATGCCTATGACCAAGCGGCGGCGCCCCGGGCGGCTCACTGCGTGGCCCCTGCCTCGTCGAGCAGCGTCTTGAGCTCACCACTGGCATGCATTTCGCCCATGATGTCGGAGCCGCCGATGAACTCGCCCGCAACGTACAGCTGCGGAATCGTCGGCCAATTGGAGTATTCCTTGATGCCCTGGCGCACTTCGGCATCTTCCAGGACATTGACCGTGACCAGCTTCTTGACGCCACAGGCCTTCAGGATCTGGATGGCTTTGCCGGAAAAGCCGCATTGCGGAAATTGCGCGGTTCCCTTCATGAACAGCACCACGGGATGACCCGTGACGGTTTCGCGGATAAAAGATTGGACGTCGCTCATATCAGGCTCGCTAAAAAGTGCCCCTGTGCCACGCTTCCGGCAGTACATCTGCCTTGACGCAGCATAGTGGTAGGCCAGGGCGGCATTGCCTCGTACCGCACGGCGTGAAAAAAACAGGAAATTATAGGTAACCACCAGAAATACGGTCTATTCCCGCAAGATCAGCATGGCTATTCACCTGCCGGAATCCTGCCTCGGACAGTATTTCCCGTACCGCAACTGCCTGGTCCCAACCATGTTCCAGCCACAGCGTTCCGCCCGGATTCAACCATGCCGGCGCGCCTGCTGCAATGCTGCGGATATCCGCCAGGCCATCGGCCCCGTCTGTCAGCGCCATGCGCGGCTCGTAACGGACATCGCCCTGGTCCAGATGCGGATCTGCCGCCGCCACATAAGGCGGGTTGGATACTATCAGATCGTACCGCGCTTCTTGCTGCAACGCAGCAAACCAATCGCCCGCCACAAATTCCACCGTTGCGCCCAGGCGTCGGGCATTTTCCCGCGCCACCGCCAGCGCCTCCGCGCTGGCATCGCTGGCCGTCACATGCGCCTGCGGCGCAGCCAGCGCCAGCGACACGGCGATGGCGCCGCTGCCCGTCCCCATGTCCAGCACGCGCGCGCCCGGCCCCAGGCGTGCCAGTTCGCGCAAGCCCTGCTCGACCAGCACTTCCGTATCCGACCGTGGAATCAGCACCGCCGGCGTCACGTGGAATTCGTGCCCCATGAACTCACGCATCCCGAGCAGATAGGCCATGGGCTCGCCCTCGCGCCGGCGGCGTGCCAGCGTCTCGAAACGGCTGGCCACCCCGGCGGGCAGCGGGTCGCTATCATGCGCCACCAGCCAGGCATGCGGACGCCCCAGCAGCTCGGACAGCAACATGCGGCTCTCCAGCCGCGGCAGGCCGCAAGCCGCCATGGCCTCGCGAATGCTGCATGCGCCGGCAGGCACGGCCTGCCCGCCTGGGCTGGTTGCCATCACAGGTCCTCGCCCAGCGCCGCCAGCTGTTCGGCCTGGTGCTCGGCCAACAAGGCGCCAGTGAGTTCGTCCAGGTCCCCTTCCATGATGGCTGACAGCTTGTAGAGGGTCAGGTTGATGCGGTGATCCGTCATGCGACCCTGCGGGAAGTTGTAGGTGCGAATGCGCTCGGAACGATCCCCCGAGCCCACCAGGCTTTTGCGCTGCGCGGCTTCCTTGGACTGGCGTTCGCGCTGTTCCTTGTCTTTCAGGCGCGCGGCCAGCACCTGCATCGCCTTGTCGCGGTTGCGGTGCTGTGAACGGTCGTCCTGGCATTCCACCACCAGGCCGGTCGGCAGGTGGGTAATGCGCACGGCGGAATCCGTCTTGTTGATGTGCTGGCCGCCCGCGCCGCTGGCGCGGAAGGTATCTATGCGCAGATCAGACGGCTGGATCACGATTTCGCCGGCCTCGTCGGCTTCCGGCATGACAGCCACCGTGCAGGCCGAGGTATGGACGCGGCCCTGGGTTTCCGTCACCGGCACGCGCTGCACCCGATGCGCGCCCGACTCGAACTTCAGGCGCCCATAAACGCCTTCGCCTTCGATCCTGGCGATAACTTCCTTGTAACCGCCCAGTTCGGACTCGCTGGCGGATACCAACGAGGTACGCCAGCCGCGCGACTCCGCATAGCGCAGGTACATACGCAGCAGATCGGCTGAAAACAGGGCGCTTTCGTCACCGCCGGTCCCGGCGCGGATTTCCAGGTAGACACTGCGGCCATCGTCCGGGTCGCGCGGCAGCAGAAGCACTTGCAGTTCACCTTCCAGCGTTTCCATGCGCTCGCGGCATTCCTGGATTTCCTGCTGGGCCAGGGCCTTCATTTCCGGGTCGGACAAAAGCTCCTGCGCCGACAGGCGGCCCTGCTCAGCCTCGACGTATGCATTGAAGGCTGTCGTTACCGGCTCCAGCTCGGCGCGCTCCTGCGAAAGCTTGCGGAACTGGTCACGATCACTGGCAATATCCGGCTGCGCCAGCAAGGCGTCGATTTCGGTCAGGCGGCGGGACAATTGTTCCAGCCGTGCACGCATGGATGCTTTCATAAAAACCAGGAAAAAACGGGATCGGGCCGGATACGCAGTGTATCCGGCAATCGGCAATGGCGATGAGGGCGCCGCTAACGGCGGCGGTCGCGGGCGGAAGGGAAGAGGCGCGGCAGCCAGTGCATGAGCTGCTCGCGTTCGTCCTGCGGACTTTGATTGAGCGCGGCCATGGGGCCGTGCAGATACTTCTGGGTCAGGCCATGGGCCAGCTGCTCAAGCACGGCTTCCGGCGCTTCACCCCGGGCCAGGGCCCGGCGGGCGCGTTCCAGCTCCTGCTGGCGCAAGACATCGGCAGCATCGTGCAGGTCGCGGATGGCCGGCACCACCGCGCGCGAAGAGAGCCAGTGCATGAAGTTGTGCACCCGCGCGTCGATGATGGCCTCGGCCTGCAGGACTGCGGCACGGCGGGCATCGCTGGCATGCTGCACCAGACGCCCCAGGTCATCGACGGAATACAGATAGACGTCGTCCAGGCGCCCCACTTCCTGCTCGATATCGCGCGGCACGGCCAGGTCAACCATCACCATCGGGCGATGGCGGCGCATGCGCACCGCGCGCTCGACCATGCCCAGCCCCAGCAGGGGCAGGGAGCTGGCCGTACAGGACACCACCACATCGAATTCCGCCAGGCGGTTGGACAGCTCGGAGAGCTTCATGGTCGATGCGGCAAAGCGCCCGGCCAGGTGTTCGGCGCGTTCCAGCGTGCGATTGGCGACCATCATGCCGGCCGGTTGGCGCGCCGCGAAATGCGTGGCGCACAATTCGATCATTTCGCCGGCGCCGATAAACAGCATGCGCGTCTTGGACAGATCGCCGAAGACACGTTCCGCCAGGCGCACGGCGGCGGCCGCCATGGACACGGAATGCGCACCGATTTCCGTCTGCGTGCGCACTTCCTTGGCCACAGCGAAGGTACGCTGGAACAACTGGTTGAGCGTCACGCCCAGGCCGCCGACTTCGCCCGCAGCACGCACCGCGCTCTTGATCTGGCCCAGGATCTGCGGTTCGCCCAGCACCATGGAATCCAGGCCGCTGGCGACCCGGAAAGCATGGCGCACGGCGGCATCGCCATCGTGGCGGTACAGATAAGGATAGAGTTCGTTCGGATCCAGCTGCTGGTAGCTGGCCAGCCAGGCAGGCAACTCGGCCGCCGCGCCGCGCTCAGCGGCACAGTAGATCTCGGTGCGATTACAGGTAGACAGAATGGCGGCCTCGCGCACGCCCTTGCCGAACGCACTGCGCAGACAGGCGATCGCCGGCCGGATGATTTCTTCCGACAGCGACACACGCTCGCGCACCGCCAGCGGTGCCGTGCTGTGATTCAAACCGAGTGCGAGGACTTCGACGGACATGGTCAGTGCAGTGCGCAAGACCTGCTGATAAGCCTCCCGGTGCTGCCAGGAGAGTGAATATCATTCGCAAGCCATTGAGTTATATAACCTTTCCCTGCGATTATAGCGCACTTATCCACAAGCGGTTGCGCATCATGCCGCTGCCGCACCGCACATGCTCCCCCGGGATTCAGGCCCTGCTGCCTGCCTCTGGCGTTCAAGCACGGCTGGCGCGGTTTCCGGTATGGATACAGCGCACCTGCGCAGAAACAACACCCGGCGGCCCACACGGCACAGTCGGGTCGCCCCCCAGGCCACCATACAGTGCCGGACAGCGACAGATCTCAGAGTCAAGAGACGACGGAACCGGTGAACGGCGTAGACGGCAACAGGCCCGGCAGCATTGCTGCCGGGCCTGTTGCAAAGCGCCGGACCTGCCTCAATGCGCCAGGATCTTGTGCAGGAAATCCTTGGTCCGCGGCTGACGCGCATCAGGGTTGCCGAAGAATTCGTCGGTGGGGCAGTCTTCCAGTATCTTGCCGCCCACGTCCATAAAGATCACCCGGCTGCTGACCTTGCGCGCGAATCCCATTTCGTGGGTGACGCACATCATGGTCATGCCGTCATGCGCCAGGCCGACCATGACATCCAGCACCTCTCCCACCATTTCCGGGTCCAGCGCGGAGGTCGGCTCGTCGAACAGCATGACGATAGGGTCCATGCTCAAGGCGCGGGCGATCGCCACGCGTTGTTGCTGGCCACCGGAAAGCTGGCCGGGGTATTTGTCCTTGTGCGCCAGCAGGCCAACCCGGTCCAGGTATTTCAGGCCATGCTTGTGGGCTTCGTCCTTGCTGCGGCCCAGCACCTTCATCTGCGCCACCGTCAGGTTTTCCGTTACCGACAGATGGGGAAACAGCTCGAAATGCTGGAACACCATGCCCACCCGGCTGCGCAGCTTGGGCAAGTTGGTCTTGCGGTCGTGCACCGGAACGCCATCGACCCAGATTTCGCCCTGCTGGAATGGTTCCAGCGCGTTGATGGTCTTGATCAAGGTGGATTTGCCCGAGCCCGACGGCCCTGCCACCACCACGACTTCCCCTTTTTCTATCTTCGTTGAGCAATCGGTCAGCACCTGGACTTCGCCATACCATTTCGAGACATTCTTCATTTCAATCATCTTGTGCTTCCCTTCTGACTAACGAATGATGGCGATCTTGCGATGCAGTTGCTTGACGATCCAAGACAGCGCATAGCAGATGATGAAGTAGGCCACGGCCGCTGCAATGTAGGCTTCTATGGGGCGGCCGAAGTTCTTGCCGGCCGTTTCGAAACCCTTGAGCATGTCATAGGCGCCGATGGCATACACCAGCGAAGTGTCCTGGAACAGGATGATGGTCTGCGTCAGCAGCACCGGCAACATGTTGCGCAGGGCCTGCGGCAGCACCACGATGCGGATGTTCTGGCCGTAGGTCATGCCCAGCGCCTGGCCGGCATGGACCTGCCCCCGGGAAATGGCCTGGATGCCAGCACGCATGATTTCGCTGAAATAGGCCGCCTCGAATGCCACGAAAGTCACTACGGCCGAGGTGCCCGCCCCCACCGGGAAGCCGACGATGAGCGGCACCAGCAGGAAGAACCACAGGATGACCATGACCAGCGGAATGCTGCGCATGCCATTGACGTAGATGGCCGCCGGCAGCACCAGCCAGCGCTTGCCCGAGAGCCGCATCAAGGCCAGCACCGTACCCAGCGCGATACCGCCCAGCGTTGCCACGACCGTCAGCCAGACGCTGAAGTAGAAGCCTTTGAGGACGTAATCACTGATCAGCGTCCAGTTATAGAAACCGAAGTCGAGACTCATGCTCAGTGCCCTCCCGTGTTGCCGCCGCTGGCGATGAAGCCCGGGATGGCCAGGCGCGTCTCGATGAAGGTCATGACGCGGTTGATGGCAAAAGCCGTGATGATGTAGAGCAGGGTCACGCCCAGATAGATCTCGACACCGCGCGAGGTTTCTTCCTGCGCCTGCATGGCGAACATGGTCAGTTCGGCAATCGACACTGCGAATGCCACCGACGAGTTCTTCACGATGTTCATGGACTCGCTGGTGAGCGGCGGAATGATGATGCGAAACGCCATCGGCAACAGCACGTAGCGGTAGGACTGGAAGGTCGTGAAACCCAGCGCCAGGCCGGCATAGCGCTGCCCGCGCGGCAGCGACTGGATGCCGGCGCGCACCTGCTCGGCGATACGCGCCGAGGTGAAAACGCCCAGCGCACAGACCACCAGCACGAAGCCGGAGACATTGCGCATGACGGGAAACAACGTAGGCACCACGTGGTACCAGAGGAAAATCTGCACCAGCAAGGGGATATTGCGGAACAGTTCGACCCAGGCGTTGCCCAGCCGGGCCCAGACGCGGCTGTTGGGCAGCGTACGTATCGTTCCCACCAGAAAGCCCAGCACCAGCGCCAATACCAGCGCCGACAGCGACACCGAAATCGTCCAGCCCCAGGCAGAAAGCATCCAATCCAGGTAGGTGACATCACCCCCCGAGCCAAAACAACCCTCGACCACCCGCTGGTCCAGGTTGTCCTGGCAGAAAACCTGCCAATCCCAACTCATACCGTCCCCTTTGCAACCTTGGTCGCCCGACACCGTGGCAATTGCCAGGCACGAGCGTGGGAAATTACAGCAAAAAGGCGCCCCTCAGTCCTGCTGCAGGGGCGCCTGTATTTCAAAAAGATCAACATGCACTACTACGCAACTGCGGGGCTTACTCGATCACGTAGTCTTCCATGGGCTTGTCGTTCGGGTTCTCCCAAGCCTTCTTGGTCGCGTCGGACAGCGGCAGGCCAACCACAGCGCCCGCAGGCGGCGTGGGCTGCAGGAACCATTTGTCCCACAGTCCGGCCAGCGTACCGTCGCTGATCTGGCGCTCGATGCTCTTGTTGATCGCCGCCTTGAAGTTGTCGTCGTCCTTGCGCAGCATGCAGGCGATCGGCTCGACCGACAGCACTTCGCCGACGATCTTGTAATCCGCCGGGTTGCGCGACTTGGAGATGTTGGCCGCCAGGATGGAGCCGTCCATCACGAACACGTCGGCACGGCCGGTTTCCAGCAGCAGGAAACTGTCGGCGTGGTCCTTGCCCATCACTTCCTTGAAGTTGATGCCTTCGGCGCGCTTGTTGCGGCGCAGTGTCTGCACCGACGTGGTACCGGTGGTCACGGCGACGTTCTTGCCGTTGAGATCAGCCACCGAGTTGATGCCGGAGTCGGCCTTAGTCGCCATGCGGACTTCTTCCACGTAGGTGGTGTGGGCGAAATCCACGTCCTTCTGGCGGGCGCGGTTATTGGTGGTGGAGCCGCACTCGAAATCGACGCTGCCGTTCTGGATCAGCGGAATGCGGTTCTGGGAGGTAATGGGCTGGTACTTGATCTCGATCTTCTCGAGGCCGAGATCCTTGCGCAGATCCTCGATGATGTTCTCGGCCATTTCCGTGTGGAAGCCGACGTACTTGCCATTGCCCAGGGTATAGCCCAGGCCGGAAGACTCGCGCACGCCCAGTGTCACGGCGCCGCTGTCGCGGATCTTGGCGAGCGTGTCGTTCGCCTGAGCCATGGCACTGCCTGCTGCCAGCGCGAGGATCGCTGCGGCCAGAATATGCTTCTTCATACCATCTCCTTGAAACAAAACTGCATCAACTGACGGATATAGACATATGTTTACAGCCATACCCATTCTAGCAACATTGTTAAGGCAAACCGGCAATATTGCCCACCCAGGAAACTACTAAGACGCCGCTTTTCTCACAATTCTTATCAATCGCCGTGCCTGCCCCAGCGCCAGGCACCGGCAAACCGCCGCTCCTGGCGCCCGCAGGCGCAGGCTTCAGAACACAAACACCGTACGTGCCTGCAACGCCCTCACCGGGCTGCCATTGCGCACATGCACGTCATCAGCATACTGCAGCTGCAGCTGGAAGTTGTCAGTAAATTGATGCGCCCAGGTCAGCATCAGGTTGGTATCGTTCTTGGAACCCAGCACCTTTTCACCGTAAAGCGTTTCACGCGAACCCCAGCTCTGGCGCACGCTGAAGGCCAGCCGGGTCTGTTCCGACCAGTGGTAGCTCAGGTGGGCGAAAGCGCGTGCCATGGGGCGGCGATGCACATCGGTGGCATCATCGTGGGTATAGGCCTCGACCTGGCCGATGAGGTCCAGCGACCAGCGGCCGCCCAGTGGCGTCAGGTAGGCAGCTTCGAGGTCCAGCGCGTAGCGATCCTCGCTGATGGCGAAACCGTCCTTGCGGTGCGAACCCGTCGGCAAGGTCAGATATGCCGCCCAGGCTGCGTAGCGGCCGGCCTCATTGTCTTCCAGCATCCAGTAGGTCGTGCCCAGCTGCAGGTTGCCCAGCCCGCTCTCGCGATAGTCCATGGAGCGGATGCGCTGGCGCGCATAGGGCAGGATGATCTCGAAATCCATGGTCTTCCCGCCCACATCCACATAATGCATCAGGCGCGCCACGCCGATGTCCAGCCGCAGGCCCAGGCCGTCTTCGACCTTGTGGCCATTTTCATAGACCTTGTCCGACTTCAGATGCTGGGCATAGACGGCGAATACCGTTGCACCGGCTGGTGCCGGCACGTAATCGCCGGGGTCGGGCGTGCCGGCAGCCTGGGCTGCGCCTGCCAGCAGGCAGACTGCCGGCACGGCCAGCAAGGCACCCGCCAGACGCTGGCTGAAGGCGCGGGACAGGCAATGATGGACAGGCGAAGTATTGCGTTCAGTCATGATGCGGTGCTCCATGTTTTCGTTGTTGTGAAGAGCGCCAGATAATCGGCGGCGCGCACCTATTCATTAACCTCTAATTTTCTTTTTTCGGTATAGAACGAACGTGCCAGATTCATGTTCCGGCGTGACAAGCCAGCGCTGGTGCCAGCCGATGCCAGGGTTAACCCGGACGCCTTTATTGGGTAAACCCTAAATGAATCGCCAGACGCTTCGTGCTTTGATTGCAGCATCCCTTACGCCGCCTCGCCTACGCGGTGGGCCGCGGCCCCGTCAACGCTTCCCACGCTTTCAGACGCTCCGCCACCGCAAGAAAAGGTTTGGACAGGCATGCCTTCTGTCAGACACTCCGCTCCCGACCGGGCATTCGACGCCTGGATTTCCGCCATCAACCAGACGTGCGGACGCTTCCGTGCGGACGTTCAATCCGGCGATTTTTCCGGCGGCCTGAAAGCCTATGAAAGCAGCGCCGTGCGCGCCAGCATGGTGGAAGCCAGCGATGGCACGCATCTATACCGCACCCCCGAAGAAGTCCAGGAAGACGACAGCAGCAAGTTTTTCGCCGTACTGCAATTGCGCGGCCGCTGCGGCATTGCGCAAAGCGATACGGAAACCGTGCTGTCCCCGGGCGACATTACGCTGGTCGATGCCGCGCATCCCTTCAGCGTGAAGTACATCGCCGCCTCGCGCCAGGTGTCGCTGATCCTGCCGCGCCTGGCCATCGAGCGCAATCTGCGTGCCATACGCGTGCATTGCGCCCAGCGCGTCCCTGCATCGACTTCAGCGGCAGGCCTGGCACGCCACCTGATTCTGGCCACGCTGCGCCAGACCAGTTCGGGTCTGAGCCGCACCGAAGGGGAGGCGGCGCTTGATGCCGTCGTGCACCTGCTGCGGCCTGCCATCGGCAATACCGAAAGCCCGCGCCAGGGTGGCAACGACCGGCTGCAACGCGCCCTGGACTTCATCGACGACCATATTGACGCCGAGGAACTCACACCGGAAAGCATCGCGCAATGCATAGGCATTTCCGTGCGCGGCCTGTACCGCCTGTTCGCCACGCAGGGACTGGTGGTGGCGCAGTACATACGCAACCGACGCCTGGACCTATGCGCTGAAACCCTGCGCAGCATGAACTGCCCGCAAAAGCTTGCCGCGGTTGGCTATACCTGGGGTTTCTCCGATTCCAGCCATTTTTCCACTGCCTTCAAGGCGCGCTTTGGCATCTCGCCGGGCGAATACCGGCGCCAGCATACCGGCAACGTCCTCGCCGACTGATCGCCATCCCCCCGAACCACCGCCCCACCTCCCCACGCTGGCAGCCTGACACATAAACTAGGCAGGCACAGCAAATCCCGCACGCGCCATTGTTCCTAATATCAGTCCCATAGCACCGGCCCGAGCCCGTGTGCAGAATAAATTTCATGGAGACAAAGATCATGGCGCAAGTCGAACTGCTGGCTGCCGTACAGGCATTCCTGGCCCGCCCGCACGGCAGCTTTATCGAAGGCAAGGCCATCGCGGCCAGCCGTACCCTGCCGGTCTACAACCCCGCAAACGGCGAAACCATCGCTACAGCCGGCGACAGCGATGCAGACACCGTGGACCAGGCCGTGCGCAGCGCCCATACCGCCTTGCGCGATGGCCGCTGGAGCGGCCTACGTCCGGCAGACCGCGAACGCATCCTGCTGGCCTTCACCGCGCTGGTCGAGGCCCATGCTGAAGAACTGGCGCAGATCGAAACCATCAACCAGGGCAAATCCATCAACCTGTCACGTGCGCTGGATACCGGCGCCACGACGGAATTCATGCGCTACATGGCCGGCTGGGCCACCAAACTGCATGGCGAATCGCTGGACCTGTCCATCGCCATGCCGCCGGGCACACGTTATACCGGCTACACCCGCCGCGAACCGGTTGGTGTCGTGGCCGGCATCGTGCCCTGGAACTTCCCCCTGATGATTACCGCCTGGAAAGTCATGCCCGCGCTGGCCGCAGGTTGCAGCGTCGTCATCAAGCCATCCCCGGAAACCCCGCTGTCGGCGCTGCGCCTGGCGGAACTGGCGCTGGAAGCGGGCGTGCCGCCGGGCGTCTTCAACGTCGTGACCGGCGCGGGCGCGACCGGCCAGGCGCTGGTGTCGCATCCGCTCATCGCCAAGGTTTCCTTCACCGGCTCGACCCAGACCGGCAAGCTGGTCGGCCATGCTGCCGTGGAACACATGGCACGCTTCACGCTGGAACTGGGCGGCAAGAACCCCATGATGGTGTTCGGCGATGCCGACATCGGCAAGGCCGTGCAAGGCGTCATGCTGGGTGGCCTGCTGAACCAGGGCCAGGTCTGCGCTGCCGCCTCGCGCATCTATGTGCACAAATCGCGCCATGATGAATTCGTCAACGCACTGTCGGCCGCCGTGTCCACCCTCACCCTGGGGCCCGGCCTGGACCCCGGCGCGCAAGTCAACCCGGTGGTATCGCGCCGCCAGCAGCAAGCCATCGAAGGCTATATCGAATCTGCCCGTCAGGAAGGCGCCAAGCTGGCCGCTGGCGGCAAACCTGTGGAAGCGCCTGGCTTCTTCGTGCAGCCCACCATCCTGTCCGGCGTGTCGCAGGACATGAAGGTCGCCCGCGAGGAAATCTTCGGACCGGTGCTGTCCGTCCTGACCTTCGACACCGATGAAGAAGCCGTGCAACTGGCCAACGACAGCCACTACGGCCTGGGCGCCAGCCTCTGGACCAGCGACATCAGCCGCGCCATGAACCTGATCCCGCGCATCGAGGCCGGTACGGTCTGGGTCAATACCCACGTGCTGCTGGATCCGAGCATGCCCTTCGGCGGCTACAAGCAATCCGGCATCGGCCGCGAGTTCGGACGCCATGCCGTTGAAGGCTGCACCGAAATCAAGTCCGTCTGCATCGCGCACTGAAGCCGTCTCACCGTGCTGCCGTCTCCCGCCATGACCGGGATGCAGCAGCACCGTCCTGGCGTCCGGGGTTCCCGGGCGCCAGGACGGCGAAATGCCCGCCGCAGAGCCGGTGTTCGCCGCAGCCTTGCCCGCTGGCCCCGCCCGGGGCCGGTACGCTGTTGATTCATAAAAAGAGAAAACGAGAGGAACGACCATGACTACAACGAACAAGCCGCCGCGGCAGGCCTCCACTTTTCGGCGCAGCGTGCTGGCGCTGGCACTGAGTTCCGCCGCGCTGCTGGCGCCCGCCGGCCAGGCGCTGGCCCACGGCGCACCGGCCAAGATGGTGCCGCTGGAGCAAACGCTCAAGGATTTCGGCGCCACCGTGCGCTGGGACAACTATGCCGGTGTCTACGACATCCAGCGCAACAGCACCATGGTGCGCGCCAAGCCCGGTTCACACACCATCCTCGTCAACGGCACGCCGCTGGAACTGAGCGTCCCCGTGACGATCAAGAATGGCCAGGCCATGGTCTCCGAAGAATTCATCAATGACGTTTTCCAGTCCGGCCTGGACAAAACGTTCATCATCGAGGAAACGCCCAGCCCGCTCAATCCGCTGACCGCCGATGAAATCAACACGGCCGTGGAAGTGCTCAAGGCCAGCGGCCACCTCAAGCCCGGCATGCGCTTTACCGAGATCACGCTGAAAACGCCACCCAAGGATCAGGTCTGGGATTTCGTACTGGAAGGCAAGCCCGTCAGCTACAACCGCCATGCGGCCTTCACCATCCTCGATGGCAAGACACTGTATGAAGGCACGGTGGATTACGTGCTGAAGGAAGTGCACGGCTGGAAGGAAGTCGAAGGTGCGCACGGCATGGTGCTGCTGGACGATTTTGCAACCGTGCAGAAGGCCATCGAGAACAGCCCCGAATACGCGGCAGCGCTGGCCAAGCGCGGCATCAACGACGTTTCCAAGGCCATTGCCACGCCGCTGACGGTGGGTTACTTCGATGGCAAGGACCAGCTCAAGCAGGAAGACCGCCTGCTGAAGGTCGTCAGCTACCTGGACGTCGGCGACGGCAACTACTGGGCCCACCCCATCGAGAACCTGGTAGCCGTGGTCGACCTGGAAAAGAAGGCCGTGATCAAGCTGGAAGACGAAGGCGTCATTCCCATCCCCATGACGGCCCGTTCCTATGACGGCCGCGACCGTACCAACCGCCCGCCCGTCAAACCGCTGGAAATCCTGGAACCCGAAGGCAAGAACTACTCCATCGCGGGCAATACGCTGCGCTGGCAGAACTGGGAATTCCACTTCCGCCTGGATTCGCGCGTCGGCCTGATGCTCTCCACCGTGACCTACAACGATAAGGGCACCAAGCGCAAAGTGATGTATGAAGGTTCTCTGGGCGGCATGATCGTGCCCTACGGCGACCCGGACGTGGGCTGGTACTTCAAGGCCTACCTGGATTCCGGCGAGTACGGCATGGGCACGCTGACCTCGCCCATCGAACGCGGCAAGGACGTGCCACAGAACGCCGTGCTCCTCGACGCCACGCTGGCCGACTACACCGGCGAACCAACCGTCGTCCCCAACGCCATTGCCGTGTTCGAACGCTATGCGGGCCCGGAATACAAGCACCAGGAAATGGGCCAGCCCAACGTCAGCACCGAGCGCCGCGAACTGGTAGTGCGCTGGATCAGCACCGTCGGCAACTACGACTACATCTTCGACTGGGTGTTCTCGCAGAACGGCACCATCGGCATCAACGCCGGCGCCACCGGCATCGAGGCCGTCAAGGGCGTGCAGGCACGCACCATGCAGGACCCGACCGCCAAGGAAGATACCCGCTATGGCACGCTGATCGACCACAACATCGTCGGCACCACGCACCAGCACATCTACAACTTCCGCCTCGACATGGATGTGGACGGCGAAAACAATACGCTGACCGAAATCGACCCGGTCGTCGCCCCCAATACCCGTGGCGGCCCGCGCACCAGCACGATGCAGACCGAAACCCGCACCGTCACCAGCGAGCAGCAGGCTGCGCAGAAGTTCGACCCCGGCACGATCCGCCTGCTGAGCAACACCAACAAGCTCAACCGCATGGGCAATCCGGTTTCCTACCAGCTCATCCCCTATGCCGGCGGCACCCACCCGGTGGCCAAGGGCGCGAACTTCGGCGCCGACGAATGGATCTACAACCGCCTGCACTTCATGGACAAGCAACTGTGGGTCACCAAGTACAAGCCCGAGGAATTCTTCCCCGAAGGCAAGTACCCCAACCGCTCCGACAAGGACACCGGCCTGGGCCAGTTCACCGCAGATGACGAGAACATCGTCAATACCGACAACGTCGTATGGCTGACAACCGGCACCACGCACGTCGCACGCGCCGAGGAATGGCCCATCATGCCGACCGAGTGGGTCAACGTGCTGCTCAAGCCTTGGAACTTCTTCGATGAAACCCCGACGCTGGACCTGCTGGCACCGGCCCCCGCAAAGGAAGACAAGCCACACCGCCATTGAGGCACACCGCCCTATCGCCCGTCGCGTGCGTGACACGTAACGGGCTCCCTCATCCCCCTCCAGGGATATCTCCGTGAACTTGGCCCCCGCAGCTGGATTCTCCGGCCCAGGGGGCATTTTTTTGCCGCCGGGCCGCCCCAAGAAAAAACGCCCCCGCTGAACTGAGTCCCAGAACAACGCCACCACGATATGGCACGCTCACGCGGCGCGCAGCATCTCGCGGAAACGTGCCGGTGCCACGCCGAAGGTCTGCCTGAACGCCAGGGTAAAGGCGCTCTGGCTTTCATAGCCCACCTGGAGCGCCACCTGCAGGATGGGCATCTCCTGCAACAGGGCGTCCAGTGCCGCCAGCATGCGCGCCTGCTGACGCCAGCGCCCAAAGCCCAGGCCGGCGCTCTTGAGAAAATGGCGCTGAAAAGTCTTGCTGCTCATGGCCAGCACCTGCGCCCAATCCCCGGCATCACGGCCATCGGAGGGGTCCGCCAGCACGGCTTCGCAGACCGCCGCCATGCGCGCGTCTTCCGGCCATGGCAGGTGGAATGGCAACTCCCGCTGGCCGCGCAATTCTTCCAACAGCAACTCCGCCAGCAGGCGGCCCCGCCGCTGCGCACAGAGATCCCGTCCCAGCAAGGCCGCCTGCGCGATCAACTCACGCAACAACGGCGACACATGCAGCACGCCATCCTGCTCCGGCAGGCCATGCGCCGCCCCTGCCGGCACGAAGACGCTGCGCACCTTGGCCTGGCCCTGCATGGACAGCCGATGACGAATACCTGGCCGCAACCATACCGCCGTTGTCGGCGGCACGATCCAGCGGCCCGTGACCGCCTGCACCACCATCACGCCCTGCACCGCATACAACAACTGGCAACACTCGTGTGCGTGCCAGGAGGTGGCATACCCAGCCGGGTAATCCATCGCCACGCCAGTCATCAAGACCGCACCGGGCCCGAGCTGCGCCCGCCCCGTCTCCAGGCAGGGGTCCGGCTGAGGCTCGCTGAAAGTCAGGCCGGCAGCGCTTGCCCGCAGCGCGCCTGTCAGCCTGGAAAGGGGTTCAGCAGGCAGTGACGCATTGTCCTTTTTCATATATGAATTGTCTTTTTGGATAAAGAAAGACAGCCTGACCGAGCATACACTGTCCTGCAATGAGCTGCTATGCCCTGGCGCACCGGCAGCATCGCCATCAACGGAAAAACCATGTCTGGCTTTATGTCGCTACCCCTGCCGCTGCTAGCCCTGACCCTGCGTCGGGGTCTGAGCACGCCTGCGTGCGCCCAGACCTGCACTGATTCCCCCTGACCCCGACCGCGCCGCAGCTTGGCCCAGCCAAGCAAGGGGAATCAGTCCAGCCAGAATTTCCGGAGACTCCTCATGCTGCAGCACCCTCATACCAAGTACCAGGCTTTCCCCCCGATCAACCTGCCCAACCGGCAGTGGCCATCGCGTGTCATCACGCAAGCGCCCGTCTGGCTCTCCACGGATCTGCGCGACGGCAACCAGGCGCTGTTCGAACCCATGAACCGGCAGCGCAAGCTGCGCCTGTTCCAGGAGCTGGTGCGCCTGGGCTTCAAGGAAATCGAAGTCGGCTTCCCGGCTGCCTCGCAAACCGACTACGACATCGTGCGCAGCCTCATCGACGAGCAGCAGATTCCCGCCGATGTCACCCCCATGGTCATGACGCAACTGCGCGAAGACCTGATCCGCCGCACCGTGGACAGCGTACGCGGCGCGCCGCGCGTGATCGTGCATTTCTACAACGCCATCGCCCCGGCATGGCGCGAGCTGGTGTTCGGCTTGAGCGTGCCCGAAATCATCGCCATGGTGGAAAAGCACATCGCGCTCTTGAAGAGCCTGACTGCTCAGCACCCGGAAACCGAATGGGTGTTGCAGTACTCTCCGGAAACTTTCTGCATGGCTGAGCTGGACGTATCGCTGGCCGTCTGCAACGCCGCCATTGCTGCCTGGGACGCGGGCCGCGACCGGCCCATGATCATCAACCTGCCCACCACCGTGGAAGTCTCCACACCCAATGTCTTTGCCGACCAGATCGAATGGATGGACCGACGCCTGCACCGGCGCGAACACATCGTGCTGTCGGTGCACCCGCACAATGACCGCGGCACCGGCGTGGCCTGCGCGGAACAGGCGCTGCTGGCGGGCGCCCAGCGCGTGGAAGGCTGCCTGTTCGGCAATGGCGAACGCAGCGGCAACGTGGATATCGTCACGCTGGCGCTCAACCTCTACACACAGGGCGTCCACCCCGGCCTGGATTTCTCCGATATCGCCGCCGTCGCCCGCGTCGCGGAGGAATGCACGTCGCTGCCCATCCATCCACGCCATCCCTATGCCGGCGACCTCGTGTTCACCGCCTTCTCGGGGTCGCACCAGGATGCCATCGCCAAAGGCTTTGCGGCCCAGCAGCCTGGCAGCATCTGGCGCGTCCCCTACCTGCCGATAGACCCCAAGGACCTGGGACGCACCTACGACAGCATCGTGCGCGTCAACAGCCAATCCGGCAAGGGCGGCATTGCCTACCTGCTGGAACGCGACCACGGCATTGCCATGCCGCGCCGCATGCAGGTGGAATTCAGCGCCATCGTGCAACGCCATGCCGATAGCAGCGAAACGGAGATCAGCAGCGAAGCGATCTGGGACCTGTTCCGCCAGACCTATCTCATGCCGTGGCAGCCTGGCCGCCACCGCTACCAGTCACATTCCCTGGTCGATGTCGCCGAGGGTCATCAGATCCGGTTGCGCCTGGTGCCGCCCGGCGACGATACCCAGGCCAATGAAATCATCGGCCAGGGCAACGGCCCCATCGCTGCGGCCGTCAACGCGCTGAACGCCGGACTGCGCGTCGACGCCTACGAACAGCGCAGCCTGGGCTCAGGTGCCCAGGCGCAATCGGTCGCGATCATCGAAATGGCGCATCCCGCAGTGACTGGCAGCCGCTTCGGGGTCGGCATCCATGAAAACATTGCCACGGCCTGCGTTCTCGCCGTCATCAGCGCCTACAACCGGCTGGCACAGGAACAGCCGGCCGCAATCTGAAGCGCCTTGCCCACCGCCCTGCACTACAGCAGGGTAGTGGCAAACTGCCGGAACCGGCTGCCTTCCGGGCTGTCGCGCAGGAAACTGCGCAATTCGGCCTGGAAGGCCTGCAAGGCCAGCGGCTGGTAGCGCTCCACATTGCGCACCGCCGATACGACTTCTTCCACCCAGTGTCCATTGAGCGTCAAGGGCACCACATCCTTGTGGTGCCACTGGCTGACCGCGCTGGACGACACCACTGCCACCCCCATGCCGGAACGCGCCAGCGCCCAGAGCGTCTGCGTGCTTGCACTCTCGGTAATGCGGTTCAGGCGCAGACCGGCATCCTCGCAGGCCTGGTCGAACATACTGCGCGTCATGAAGCCGCGCCGCAAAGACAGGATGGGGCCATCGCCCAGCTGCGTCAGATCCAGTTCTTGCGCTCCTTCTGCTGCGTGCCCAGGCGGCAGGACGGCGTACAACCTGGCCTTGAACAGGTCCAGGCGCTCGAATTTCTGCTCGTGCGGCGCCCAGGCGATGGCGGCATGCACCGTGCCACTTTCCACATAATCCAGCAGACGTTCATTGGGCCCTTCAACCAGGTGGATTTCTATGCCGCTGTGATTACGGCGCAGCGCGCGCAGCACGGGCGCCAGCAGCGCCTCGATGGTCTGCGGCGTCGCCCCCAGGCTGAGATAACCTGCCTCGCCATTGTGCAGGCGGTGAATGCGGTCGGACAGCCCATTGGCTTGCTGCAACAGCTGGCTCATCTTCGGTAGCAGGTCCTCTCCTTCGGCCGTCAGCGCCAGGCGCTTGCCGATGCGCTCGAACAGCCGCACACCCAGGTCTTCTTCCAACCCCTGGATCTGGCGTGACAAGGCCGACTGGCTGATATGCATGGCCGTCGCCGCACGCGACACGCTCAGGCGTTCCGCCACGGCGATGAACAACTGCACGGTACGCAAATTCAACATGGCGCCAGCCCCTTGCTTATGCACGAAATGCATAAATTAACACGTTGAATTTGCATTGGACTCCGGGTTGGCGCCTACCTATAGTGACCAGGCATGCCGCACACATAACAGCAGTTTTCCACCCGGAGAGAGACATGAAAAAAGCCGTGCTTGCATCTTTTGCCACCCTTGTCCTGCTTGCCCATGGCGCCGCGCGCGCCGACTGGCCCGAAAAACCCATCATTGTCACCGTCGGCTTCGGCGCCGGCGGCACGACCGACATCGTGGCACGTGCGGTGGCAGAAGTCGTCAGCCGCGAACTTGGCCAGCCGCTGGTCATCGAAAACAAGCCTGGCGCCGGCGGCGCGGTTGCCGCCACGGCACTGTCGCGCCAGAAGCCCGACGGTTACAACCTGGTCGCCACTACCTCCACCACCATCACCCTGGATCCGCTGATTGCCAAACTGGGCTATAGCGCCGACGATTTCTCTTATGTGGCCGCAATCGGCCAGTTCCCCGAGGCGTACATCGCCCTGCCCGGCAAAGGCTGGACAACCATCAAGGATGCCACTGACGCCGCACGCTCGGCAGGCCAATTGACGGTCGCGTCCAATACCGCACTCGACAAGATGCTGACGCGCTATATCGCCAAACAGGACGGCGTCAACCTGAAGCCGGTACCGACCCGCAGCGGTGCGGAAGTCGTCACGCAAGTCATGGGCGGCCACCTGGATCTGGGCTATAGCTCCGGCGCCTATTACCCGCAGGCGGAAAACGGCGATGTCGTCGTCCTGGCCGCCCTGGCGGATGAACGCATCAGCGGCCTGCCGGACGTCCCTACGCTCAAGGAACAGGGCTATGACGTTTCCAGCGTCAATCTGGTGATGTTTGTCGCGCCCAAGGGGCTGCCCGCTGACATTCAGGCCAAACTCACCGCCGCCTTCGATGCGGCAGGCCGCAACCCGAATGTGCTGGCGCTGCT
Organism: Kerstersia gyiorum; assembly: GCF_048595715.1. Taxonomy (NCBI): domain Bacteria; kingdom Pseudomonadati; phylum Pseudomonadota; class Betaproteobacteria; order Burkholderiales; family Alcaligenaceae; genus Kerstersia; species Kerstersia gyiorum. The sequence continues at coordinate 125,636 of NZ_CP169556.1, read as the reverse complement.
CAAACGCCGCAGCGTTGATCCGGTCGTGCTGAGCGGCGCGGCGCTGGAGCAAACTGTGGACGCGCATATTGCCGGTTACCGGCAACTGATAGATGCCACCAGCGGAGACTGAGCATGACCAGCGCGCAACACCCCCTTCCACACGACCTTCCTGACGCCGCCACGCACGCCACGCCGCCCACGCCTGCGGCGGGCGCCGAGGCTGACGCCCCCTGGAAACACGCCGCGCGGCGCCCGCCTGGGATATGGCGGCCCTGGCCGCCATATCCCTCTGGCTGGCCTTCGGCTTCATTCCGGCGCAAATTCCGGCTGCCGATGCGCTGGGGCTATCGCCCGCGCTGTTGCCCAAGGCGGCGGCCTTGGGCATGGCGGTGCTCTGCGCTGCCGGCTTTCTGCTGTCTCTGCGCCGCGATGCGCCGGCGCTGCTGCTGGCCCGCCTACCCTGGCGGCCAGTCACCAGCGTCATGGCGCTGTGCGTCGTCGGCGTGCTGATTGTCAGCTACGCCAGCCTGGCGGCCGGAGCGCTGTTCCTGATCCCGACCCTGATGCGCCTGCTGGGCGAGCGCCGCTGGCTGCATTGCCTGCTGCCTGCCCTGCTCATCGCCGCCCTGTTCCACTTCGTCGTGGCCTGAGGCATGGAGACCATCATGGATATGGCACTCAACGGCCTGACCGACGCCCTTTCCCCCTCCGTCATCCTGTTTGTTTTTCTCGGCATCCTGCTGGGCTACGCCGTCGGCGTGCTGCCCGGGCTGAACCGCCCCGCCGCCCTGGCGGTAGCTGTTCCGCTGAGCTATTACATGTCGCCGCTGGCGGCCGTCGCCTTCCTCATTGGCATCGCCAAGGCCAGCGGCGCGGGCGGCGCAACCACGGCAATACTGCTCAATACGCCGGGCGAACCCAGCTCCGCCCCCACCTGCCTGGACGGATATCCACTGACCAAGGCCGGCAAGGGTGAAAAAGCCCTGAAGGTCGCCCTGTACGGCTCGGTCATCGGCGACCTGGTCGGCACCCTGCTGCTGATCGCCATCGCCCTGCCGCTGGCACGCTTTGCGCTGCGTGTCGGCCCGGTCGAAATGACCGCCATCATGTTCCTGGCGCTGACTTTCATCGCCGCACTGGCCGGCACCTCGGCCATCCGCGGACTGATCGCCGGACTTTTCGGCATCCTGCTGGCCTGCGTCGGCATGGATGCGGAAACGGCCATGCCACGCATGACCTTCGACCACGTGGAACTGATGGACGGCGTTCCCCTGCTGGCCGTCACGGTAGGCATGCTGGCCATGACGGAAATGTTCATCCAGGCCGAACGCCTGCTGCTCTACGGCGAAGAGCGCAGCGAATTCACCGAACAGCCCAGCAAGCGCGACCGCGGGCTCAGCTGGCCCGAGTTCCGCCGCGTCCTGCCCACGATCATGCAATCCAGTGGCGTCGGCATTGTCGTGGGCATTATTCCCGGCCTGGGGCCGACCGTCGCTTCCTTCCTGGCCTATGGCCTGGCCAAGCGCACGGCCAAGCCCGACGACTGTTACGGCAAAGGGGAAATCAAGGGCGTGGCGGCTGCCGAAACCGCCGACAACGTGGTGACGCCCGCCAGCCTGGTGCCGCTCTTTGCGCTGGGCATTCCCGGCAGCGTGTCGGCAGCAGTGTTGATCGCCGCTTTCATGATCCACGGCGTCGTGCCCGGGCCGCGCATGTTCGAAGAGCATGGCCAGCTCATCTACGGCATTTACGGTTCGATGCTGGTCGCCAGCCTGCTCATGCTGCTGGTCGGCCGCCTGGGGCTGGTCGGCTTCGCCCAGCTCACACGTGTGCCGGTCCGCATCATCATTCCCATCGTCATCATGCTGTGCATGCTGGGTTCCTACCTGGAAACACGCTCCATGTTCTCGGTGCAGCTGATGTTCGGCTGCGGCGTCCTGGGCTACCTGATGCACCGCTTCGATTTCTCCCGCATCACCTTCCTGATCGGCTTTGTCGTGGGACCGCTGTTTGAACTGTCGCTGCGCCAGAGCCTGATCATCACCAATGGCGACCCACAGGCGCTGCTGCAGCACCCGGTGGCCCTGGGCATCGTCGTGGTATCGCTGATCGCACTGGTGTCCTTCCTGCGCAAGCCTTCCTGAAACCCTCCTTCAACAAGAGAGCCTCACATGAAAATCAACCTCAACGCCGATATCGGCGAAAGCTACGGTAAATACACCATCGGCGCAGACCCCGAACTGATGCGCCTGATCGGCTCTGCCAATGTCGCCTGCGGCATGCACGCGGGCGACCCGTCCATCATGATGCGCACGGTCCGCCTGGCGCAAGAGAACGGTGTCTCCGTCGGCGCCCATCCAGGCTTCAATGACCTCTGGGGTTTTGGCCGCCGCCAGATACGCATGAACCCGCAAGACCTCGAGTATCTGATCACCTACCAGATCGGCGCGCTGCAAGCCCTGGCCCGGGCCCAGAACGTCAGGGTCACACACGTGAAGCCGCATGGCGCGCTGAACAACATGGCGCACGACATCGAGGACTATGCCATGGCCATCGGCCGGGGCATCAAGGCGGCCGACCCGGACCTGATCTACGTCGCCAATGCCGGCTCGCAGATGACGCGGGCGGCTGCACGCCTGGGCCTGCGGGTCGCGCATGAATCCTATGTGGACCGGCGCTATGACGACAACGGCAAGATGCTGTCGCGCGAGCTGGATAATTCCGTCATCAAAGACCCGGAAGAAGCCGTTGCGCATGTCATGCGCATCCTGGAGGAGCGCGCCATTTTTTCGACCTCGGGCAAGCGCATTCCCTGCGAAGTCCACACCTTCTGCATCCACGGCGACGAACCGACTGCCGTACCGGTGGCACGTGCCGTCCGCCAGGCGCTGGAAGCCGCAGACATTCGCGTCGTGTCCCTGCCGGAGCTGATCCAATGAACCGTCCCGACTTCCCGCACACCCTGTACATCGACGCCATCTGGCGCCAGACACGCGACAATACGGCTTTCCGCTCTGCCATCGAACGCACGCTGCCCGCCAGTCTCTGCGCGCAAGCGCAAGCCCGCATCACCCGGTGGGAACAGTACCGGGCCACGCCGCTCCTGGGCCTGCCTGCCATGGCGGCGGCAGCCGGCCTCGCCGCCATCCACTGCAAGGATGAAGGGCCGCGCTTCGGCCTGGGCAGCTTCAAGGCGCTGGGCGGCGCCTACGCCGTGGCATTGGCCACGGCGCAGCAACCCGGACGGATGACGATGACCTGCGCCACCGAAGGCAACCATGGGCGTTCAGTGGCCTGGGGCGCGCAACGCGCGGGCGTCGACTGCGTGATCTTCCTGCACGCAGGTGTCAGTCCCGCGCGTGAAGCAGCCATCGCCCAATACGGCGCGCGCATCATCCGCGTACCCGGCGACTATGACGATGCCGTCCGTGCCTGCGCCCAGGTTGCGGCGCAGAATGGTTGGCAAATCATTTCCGACACGACCTGGGAAGGCTATGAAGACATTCCGAAATGGGTGATGGCCGGCTACAGCGTGCTGGCCCAGGAACTGCAGGCGCAACTGCCCCAGGCACCCACCCACGTGTTCCTGCAAGGCGGCGTGGGCGGCATGGCGGCCGCACTGATGGCGAGCCTGGAGCGCTGCTGGCCTGACGCCGGCATGCGCTACATTCTGGTCGAACCGCGCAGCGCGGCCTGCCTGATGGCCAGCGCCCGTGCCGGCGGCGAATACCGCAACACGCCCGGACCTTTTGATACCATCTCGGCCGGACTGGCCTGCGGCGAGCCATCGAGGGCCGTTCTGGAAATCATCTGCCAGGGCAGCGACATGATGCTGGCACTGGACGATGCCGCCATCAAACATGCGGTGCGCCGCTTTGCCCGCCCGTCGCAAGGCGACCCTGCCATCGTATCCGGCGCATCGGGCGCTGCCGGGCTGGCCGGGCTGCAAACCGTGCTGGCTACGCCTATCCTGCAACAGGCGCTGGCCCTGGACCAGCACAGCCGGGTACTACTCATCAATACAGAGAACGACACCGACCCGCAGGCCTATCGCGATATCCTGCAGGAGGACTGACAGCCAGGCCCCCTGGACGTCGTACCGGCTTGCCGGGACGGCAGCCAACGCTGCCGTCCATCTTGCCCTCCGGCCTCAGCAGAGGCGCGCGCCCAACGGCACGGGCCGGTCGGGCACGCACAGGGCCACCGCACCATTTTCATCATGGAAGCCCGTCACCAGGCATTCGGACATCAGCGGACCGATCTGCTTGGGCGGGAAATTGACGACGGCAACCACCAGCTTGCCCACCAGGGATTCCGGCGTATACAGATCGGTGATCTGCGCGCTGGACTTGCGCAGGCCGATCTCCGGACCAAAATCCACCTGCAGCTTGAAGGCCGGCTTGCGCGCCTGCGCGAACACTTCGGCCTGGACAATTCGCCCGACGCGCAATTCGACCTTGGTGAAGTCATCCCACGAAATGGTTGCCATGATTGATTTCTGCTCCAGATTGATAAAACGACACAGCCTTTGAACACTCAACTGCCGGCATACCCTGCCGCAGCAAAAACTGTTGCGCTCAGCCAGCCGGTACCGACATGGCCGCCGGCGCCCGTGCCCTGGCCCGCCCTGGCCAGGTAATGCAGACCAGGCACGCAAGAATCAACGCGACCCCCAGCCAGCCCAGCGCGGGCAGGCGCTCCCCGATCACCACGGCGGCCAGGCCTGCGGCAAACACAGGCTCCAGCAAGGTCACCGTGGTAGCCGTGCTGGCCTGCACGCGCGCCAGGCCGTAGCCAAAACACACATAGCCCAGGAACATGGGCACCAGGGCCATGTAGATGCCTACGGCCGCGTTGTTCCAGGACGCCAGGAATGGGGCGCCGGTCGCGAACAGCACCGGCATCAGCAGCAGCCCGCCCCCGCCGAATACCGCGCCCATCGCCGCCCGTGCCGGAATGCCACACTGCATCAGGCGCCGGGCGGCCCAGGAATACAGGGCATAGCTCAGACCCGCCAGCAGTCCCAGCCATACGCCAGTGGTGACGTCAGGCGCCAGTACGGCACTGACGCCACTGCCTTCGGCCAGGCTCAGCAGCACCATGCCCAAAAGCCCCAGCACGGCACCGCAGGCCCAACGCATGCTGACGCGCGTGCCATCCAGCACCATTTCAATCACCGCCGAGAGCAAGGGCGCCGAGCCCAGGGAAACCACCGTGCCTATCGTCACGCCGGCCAGGCGCATGGACGCGTAGAAAGCCAGCGGATAAACCGCCACGGCAATGGCGCCCATCAGCAACCAGGGCCACTGCAGGCGCAAGGCGCCGAGGTTACGCAGGATGGATCGCACGGCAATCAGCGCCTGCAACAGGCCACCTATGCCCATAGCCGCAGCCCCTATCGCCGCAGCGCCGACTTCCGGCGCGAAAGTGGCGGATACGCCCGTCGTCGCCCACAGGATGCAGGCAAACAGGATGGCCGACACCCCCAGCAGGTATTCCCTGCCCGGCGCCGCGCGGCCCGCCAGCGGGACCGGACGATCCGCAGGCGAAATGGAGGCCGTGGGCGCGTGCGGGCGCGTGCTCACCATTGCTCCAGCAAGCTGGCCGCCATCTGCCGGGCCTGGTGCAGGCACTGGCTGCTGCCTTCAAGGCCCGCCCGTGCCACAGCCCCTTCCAGCAAGAAGGCCAAGTGCCTGGCCAGCGGCGCCGCGCGTTCGGCGTCGCCTGACAGATGCTCGGTGAGATGCCGGGCAAGCAGGGCTTCCACTTCTTCCTTGTAGGCCCGGATCGCTTGCCGGCTTGCATCTTCCACCGGCAACTCCGCAGCGGCATTCCACTGGCCGCAGCCCCGGAAGCCGCGCTCATAGGCAAACTCGGCATGGTCGACATAGGCATCGAACACGGCCAGTGTCCGCGCTGCCGGGCCCCTGGCCTGCTGCAAGCGCGCCGCATACAGCGCCAGCCATTCCTCGTGCCGGGCCTGCAGATATGCCGCCACCAGTTCGGCCTTGGAACTGAAGTTGTTGTACAGGCTCTTCTTCGCGACGCCGGCTTGCTTCACGATGGCATCTATGCCCGTACCCGCGATGCCGTCGCGGTAGAACAATACTGCGGCAGCGCCCAGCAGCCTGTCGTGGGCGCTGATGCGCGCCTTGCCATCCCGGCGGGTAGCAGCCATGGAATCACCTGCATGCAAAAGTAGTTAGACCAGTATACCTACTTTTAGCCGTTAAAAAAATGCGGAATCCTTGCGGTCCCGCGTTCCGGGCAGCCACAGCCTGGCCCTACCCGTGGTTCAAGGCATCAATGCCAGCCGTACCAGGCATCGGCCAGTTCACCCACCGTTACCTGCGTGACATCACCGCGCTGTTGCAGCCACTGCAACACGGCTTGCCTGTCGTCCTCGGAGGGAGAACCGGCACGCGCGGAAACCACGCCATCCAGTACACCTCGTCCGACACTGCCGCCGAAGAACAGATCGCGCGATTCGATCATTTCGATCAATGCATCCAGCAGCGCATCGCTGCCGTCATTCGCGGAGAATGAAGCACGGACTTCGAAAATGAATTGCTGGAATTCGCCCACGTGCAGCTTTTTACGCTGGCGGGCATTGAGGCGGCGCAGCCGCTTGCCCGTCGGGGCGTTGGAAGAGAAATAGGAAGCAGACATAAAAAATCCCCGATGATACGGGGATTTTCAGTATTTTGATGCGGTAGAACCTGAATTCTTTGGTGGCCTGGGGCGGAATCGAACCACCGACACGCGGATTTTCAATCCGCTGCTCTACCAACTGAGCTACCAGGCCAACGCTTGCTTGAGCAAGAATTGCATTCTAGCACTGTTTTTTTTAGATTGTCCAATAGTTTTTCCAAGCCCGGAACCGACACCATGCCTTTGCCCCCTGCCACCAGTGCGCCAGCCCCTCTGCCGGAAGATGATGCAGCCTTGGTCTGGCGCCGTTGTTTCCTCGCGCTGGCGCCCGATGCCCCCACCTGTGCCGCGCTGGTGCAGCTCCGCCTGCCTGACGCCGTCCAGCCCGTCGCCCCCGCCGACCTGCACCTGACCCTGGCTTTCCTGGGCGCAATCACGCCGGCCCAGGGGCAGGCGCTGATACAGGCCTTGCCACGACTGGCACGCAGCCTGCCGCCCCTGCTCGGGCTGGGCCGTGCCAGCTGGCCACAGCCTGCGGCCCCCAGGGTGGCAGTGGCACGTTATGAATATCCGCCCGTGCTGCAGGCCTTGCTGACAGATACGCATGCCCTGTTGCGCAAGCTCGGCCTGCCCGTCGAAGCCCGGCCCTTCCAGCCGCACATCACGCTGGGACGCTACCGCCGACGAGCCGTCGCCCAAACAGATGACTCAGCCGTCAACATCGCCCTGCCAGCCGCCCGCTTCACTGCGCTGGCGTTATACACCAGCCTGCATGCCGGTACCGTACGAACCCCGAGGACCTCAGGCGCGCAGGCAGAGGACCACACCGGAGCAACACCGCATTACCGGATCGTGGCGCAGCAGCCGATATAACCATTTCACCAATAAGGTTTCATTTACAAACAATTTTTGAGCATATTTATCCCCGAATTTTCAGACAATATTCATAAGCTGGACGCAGATACGGTCGCCGCGACACATCCGCCGCGACCAGCACCACCGTTATCGCCGGTAGCCGCGCTCCATGCTTGCCGGCGTTGCAGTGATGGAGCAAAACGAACATCTCAATCTAGCCACTTCGGAGTCTGAAATGAAGAAAACCGCATGCATGATCGCTCTCGCTAGCGCCGCCGTCCTGCCGTTCGCCAGCCAGGCCAACGCAGAAAAGCCCGTCGCGCTCTGGCTCTGTAGCGACTACGTCTCGCTGGACGAAAGCTATCGCCCGGTCGCGGTCGGCTTTGCCGCTGCCGTCAACCACGACGGCAAGGTCGAAGAAGCCGTGCTGGATACCGCCGGCATCGCCAAGCTGCAGCCCCAGCTGCTACAGGTCTGCAACGAAAACCCGCAAATCGCCCTGCGCGACGCGCTGGTTCAGGCTCAAGGCAAGACCGCAAACTGATTTCCCTCCCGGGCTGGCCTCGCCAGCCCGGCACCAGTGCGTCATCTAGCGGCGCCCTGGTGCCAGCCAGCGTCTGTCACACGACAGCACTGTCGCAGTGACCGGCATCTTAAAGTCTGACCATAGCCGCTGCGTCCGCTACAATCATTCCTTTCGCGCGCACGCAGTTCCAATCCGCATGCCGTGTCCATCCGTGCCCCCGGCCTGACTGGCCGCCATATCTGCATGGATGTTTCTCCCTCCCGTTCATTGCGCCCGCCCCGATTGGAGTTGATCTCAGGAACAACTGGCTGGCGCCGGAGTCTCTTTTGTCTCAGCCCATTTCCTTTACCGACCTCGGCCTCGCGGAGCCCTTGCTGCGCGCCATCGCCGATGTTGGTTACAGTCAGCCTACCCCCATCCAGGCGCAAGCCATCCCGCAGGTACTGCAGGGTGGTGACCTGATGGCTGCCGCCCAGACTGGTACAGGCAAGACCGCCGGCTTTACCCTGCCCATCCTGCACCTGCTGCTGGACCGCCCGCTGTCCGGCGGACGCCGTCCCGGCCGCCCCCGCGTCCTGATCCTCACCCCGACCCGCGAACTCACTGCCCAGGTCGAGGAATCAGTCAAGACCTATGGCAAATACACGCAACTGAAATCCATGGTGATGTTCGGCGGCGTCAATATCAACCCGCAGATCACTGCGCTGAAGAAGCCCCTGGATATCCTGGTGGCTACACCCGGCCGCCTGCTGGACCACGCCTCGCAACGCACCGTCGACCTGTCCGGCGTGGAAATCCTCGTGCTCGACGAAGCCGACCGCATGCTGGACATGGGCTTCATCCGCGACATCCGCAAAGTGCTGGCCCTCTTGCCCGCCAAGCGCCAGAACCTGCTGTTTTCCGCGACCTTCTCCGACGAAATCCGCACCCTGGCGCGCGGCGTCCTGGCCAACCCGGCGGAAATTTCCGTCGCCGCGCGCAATACCACCGCCGAGCGCGTGGACCAAAGCGTGCACCTGGTCGCCCAGGCGCACAAGCGCGATGCCGTCAGCCACCTGATCCGCAACAACGGCTGGCATCAGGTGCTGGTCTTCACCCGCACCAAGCACGGCGCCAACCGCCTGGCCGAAAAGCTGGTCAAGGACGGCCTGTCGGCTGCCGCCATCCACGGCAATAAGAGCCAGTCGGCGCGCACCCGCGCCCTGGACGGTTTCAAGAGTGGTGACGTCGCCGTGCTGGTGGCCACCGATATCGCCGCGCGCGGCCTGGATATCGACCAGCTGCCGCAAGTCATCAACTTCGAGCTGCCCAATGTCCCGGAAGACTACGTCCACCGCATCGGCCGCACCGGCCGAGCTGGTGCCGCAGGTTCGGCGATTTCGCTGGTGGACGGGGAAGAAATCAAGCTGCTCAAAGCCATTGAAAAGCTGATCCGCCGCCCTATCGAGCAATTCCCCATTCCCGACTGGACCCCTCCGGCCGTGACCGAACCGGCTGACCCGCGTGAAGAACGCGATCTGCGCAATAGCCTGGGGCGCGGCCGTGGCGGCCCGGCTCCGCGCCGCAGCCAGCCCGGCCAGCGCTCGGGCGACAGCCGTCCGCGCAGCGCAGGCCCTGGCGGCAATGCCCGTTCCGGCGGCGGCAATCGCAGCAGTTCGGGTGTGCGGCGCTCAGGCAACGACCGGGGCGGCAAGGCTTAACCCCGGCAGGCCGACCGCTTACAATTCCGCTTTCTTTCCGCGCGCCTGAACCGCCATGACTTTCTCCACCTGGCTTGCCTTTTTTGCCGCGTCCTGGGCGATTTCCTTTTCGCCCGGTGCCGGTGCCATTTGCGCCATGTCCTCCGGACTGCGCTATGGCTTCGCGCGCGCCTGGTGGAGCACGCTGGGGCTGATTCTCGGCATCATGCTGCAAATCGCCATTGTCGGCATCGGTTTGGGCGCGCTGCTGGCCACCTCGGAATTGGGCTTTGCCATCGTGAAATGGCTGGGCGTGGCCTACCTGATCTATCTGGGCTGGAAACAGATCCGCACCGATGCCGCACCGGTCGATGCCTCAGGCAGCCAGCCCCGCATCAGCGCCTCCGTCCGTGAGCTGGTGATGCGGGGCTTTTTCATTAATGCCAGCAATCCCAAAGGCACGGTGTTCCTGCTGGCCGTCGTGCCGCAGTTCCTCGATGCCAGCCGCCCGCTGCTGTCGCAATACAGCGCCATTGCCGGCACCATGGCGTTCACCGACCTGGTTGCCATGTCATGCTACAGCCTGCTGGCCACCCGTGTCCTGAGCCTGCTGCGCAGCCCCAGGCACATCCGCTGGCTGAACCGCACCTTCGGCGGGCTTTTCATCCTTGCCGGCGTCGTACTTGCCGGCTTTCGCCGCCATTAACCTGTTACCACCGCGCTGGTGGCCTCGCCGCCCGAAAGGGCGGCGAGGCCACCAGCGCAGAACCAGTCATCCGCCATGTCGATTTCCTCCGAAGTTTCCCGGCGCCGCACTTTCGCCATCATTTCCCACCCTGACGCCGGCAAGACCACCATTACGGAAAAGCTGCTGCTGTTTACGGGTGCGATCCAGATCGCCGGCAGCGTGAAGGCGCGCAAGGCATCGCGCCATGCGTCCTCGGACTGGATGGAAATCGAAAAGCAGCGCGGCATTTCCGTCGCCTCCTCGGTCATGCAGACCGAATACCGCGACTATGTCATCAACCTGCTCGACACCCCGGGTCACCAGGACTTCTCCGAAGATACCTACCGGGTACTGACCGCCGTCGACGCCGCCCTGATGGTGATCGACGCCGCCAACGGTATCGAACCGCAGACCATCCGTCTGCTGCAGGTCTGTCGCGCGCGCAATACGCCCATCATCACCTTCATCAACAAGCTGGACCGCGAAGTCCAGGAACCACTGGACCTGCTCTCCGAAATCGAAGAGCACCTGGGTATGGATGCCGTGCCCTTTTCCTGGCCTGTCGGCATGGGCAAGCAATTCAAGGGCGTCTTCGACATCCGCAATGACCGCATGCGCGTGTTCCAGCCGGGCCAGGAACGCCTGCCCAGCGATGACGAAATCATCGAAGGCCTGGACAACCCCGCCATCGCCAGCCGTTTCGGCGACAACTACGACAAGGCGCACGGCGAGATCGAGCTCATCCGCGAAGCCGCGCCCGCCTTCGACCGCGAAGCCTTCCTCTCGGGCCGCCAGACCCCGGTGCTGTTTGGCTCTGCGATCAACAACTTCGGCGTGCAGGAAGTGCTGGACACACTGGTGGACCTGGCGCCGTCGCCGGGACCACGCCACGCCGTCGAACGTGAAGTGCGCCCGGACGAACCCAAGTTCAGCGGCATGGTCTTCAAAGTCCAGGCCAATATGGATCCGGCCCACCGCGACCGCATCGCCTTCATCCGCGTCAGTTCGGGCAAATTCACGCGCGGCATGCGCCTGAAGGTGAGCCGTACCAACAAGGAAATCCGGCCCAATAACGTGGTGTCCTTCCTGTCGCAACGCCGCGACCTGGTCGAAGAGGCCTACGCCGGCGACGTGATCGGCATCCCCAACCACGGCGTGCTGCAACTGGGCGACGTCCTGACCGAAGGCGAAACCCTGCACTTCACCGGCCTGCCCTTCTTCGCGCCGGAACTGTTCCAGCAAGTAGAAGTCAAGGACCCGCTGCGCGTGAAGCAGTTGCGCACCGGACTGGTACAGCTGGGCGAAGAAGGCGCCATTCAGGTGTTTCGCCCGATTGCAGCGGGCGGCGCCATGCTGTTGGGTGCCGTCGGCCAGTTGCAGTTCGAAGTGGTCATGCACCGCCTCAAGACAGAGTACGGCGCAGAGGCGCGCATGATGCCCTCGCGCTACACCATGGCACGCTGGATTACCTCTGAAAACCCGCGTGCGCTGCAGAAATTCATGGATGCCAACGCTGCCCATATCGCCTATGATGTGGTCGATGCCCCGGCATTCCTGGCCACTTCCGGCGCGGCCCTGCGGGTCGTCCAGGATCTTTATCCCGACGTCCAGTTCCACGCCATGCGTGAACATGGCGGCCACGTCTTCAGTAAAACGCCCTGACGGCGCACGTATGGAAATCAACAAAAACGAGCAACGTTCATGTCCTGGCGATCCATCCTGATCATTATCGTCCTAGCGCTTGCCGCCGCTGGCTTTTCCGGCATGCAGCTGGGTGACTGGCTGGTGTCGCGCGCCCCCACGACGGCGCCGCCGCCACATGCCACAGGCGCCGATGCCGAAAATGTCCTGGACGCAGACGGACGCCCCTATGTCGCACAACCGCCACAGCCCCGGCTGGACGGCACGCTAGGGGTTCCCGATACGTTGGCAGCAGAATGGGATGTGCCCATGGTGTCGCTGTTCGATACCGTCAACGATCCCAATGTCATGATCTCTCGCGAGAAAGCAACACCGGAAAGCCTGCGTCTGCTGACCCACGGCGCATCTCCGCTGCCCTCGGACACGCGCCAGGAGACTGACACGCCGCCGCCTGCGGATATCCGCGACATCCAGGCCGCGCTTGCAGGCGACCCCGGCTATCCGCCCGTGGCCTCGCCCAACCCGGCGCATCCCACGTCCGGCGCCGGCAACTGGCAGGCGGCACTGCGCCGTGAACTGCAGGTCTGCGCCGACACGATGGGCTTCTTCGAGCGCCCCAGCTGCGCCTGGGCAGCCCGCCGCAAGTACTGCGAACCCAACAACGCCTGGGGCACGATCCGCGAATGCCCGGAGCGACGCTGACCGCCCCAGCAGGCATCGGCCTTTGTCTCGACAAACAAAACGCCGCTGCTGTTCTCTGGAACAGCAGCGGCGTTTTCACGTGCGCGGCAGGCCATCGCCGGCCCGCCCGACACTCAGTCGTCTTCGTGCATCTGGTGTTGCAGATAATTCTGCAGGCCCACCTGCTCGACCAGCCCGATCTGGGTTTCCAGCCAGTCGATATGCTCTTCGGTGTCGTCCAGGATCCTGCGGAACAGATCACGCGTCACATAATCCTGCACCGATTCACAGTAGGCAATCGCTTCAACCAGGGTCGCGTGGGCATCGCGTTCCAGATTCAGGTCACAGGACAGGATCTCCGGCACATCTTCGCCGATGCGCAGCTTGTGGAGGTCCTGCAGGTTGGGCAGGCCGTCCAGCATGAAGATCCGTTCCATCAGTTTGTCGGCGTGCTTCATTTCGCTGATGGATTCATCGTACTCATACTTGCCCAGGCGGTTCAGCCCCCAGTGGCGCAGCATGCGCGCATGCAGGAAATACTGGTTAATGGCCGTCAGCTCATTGGTCAGTTGCGCATTCAAAAACTTGATAACCTGTCTGTCACCCTTCATCGTCGGCTCCGGCTGTATGGGTTTGATAAGGCAGCGGCATGGGGAAACAACACACCCAGGCAAGGCCCTGGCCGCCGCTGAAACCCAGTCAGGCTAGCATCCACGCGGGCAAAAGCCCATGCCGACTATGCATGTGGTAAACCGCCGTGCAACCCATGACAGGAAAGCTCTGGCGAATGAGAATGCGTCTGCAACTGCAAAATGCCGCATGGCCGGATCAGGCCTGATGCGGGCTGGCAGACGCAAAATTCATGAAAACCGTTTGATTTTCATGAAAAAAACCGAAGATCAGGAGTAAATTGCCGCAACAGAGGTGTTGGACCAAATGAGAATGGCCGGTGTCTGCTGTTGTTTAAATCATACAGAAACACCACAGGCCATGGCGTGCCTGGCGGCACGCCAACCCGGATACTGAGCGAATCAGGCGGCTTGCTGAGCGGCGCTGGCCGGGAGGATCTCCGACGCCGCGCCGGCCGGCAAGGCGACAGTCGCCACGGTGTGGCAAGCGCCGCCAGGCAAGTAGGAACAGGCGCTCTCGGCACAGCGGCCACAGCAACTGGCCACGCCGAGCTCATACTGGAGATCATCGAGCGTCGCGGCGCCGGAATCGACGCATGCGCGAACCTGGCGCTCAGTGACAGCGTTACAAATACAAATGTACATGAGACTAATTATCTTGAAAGTCCATGTCATATGCAAGCGTCTTCCTGCCTCCCCGGCCCCGGGGTTTTCCCGGCCAGGCTCCGCTCCTCAGGCCTTGCGCCGGTAGGGTCCCGGGCCATGCGGCAGGCAACGCCAGAATACCGCCGCTGCCGCCAGCCCGAACGTTCCAACAACAAAGGTTCCCACCGCCAGCGAAATGGCTCCCGTGAGGGCCGACAACAGCAGGGGACCAGCACTGGACCCCACGTCCGACACCAGCCGCCATAGGCCGAGGAAGTGGTGCCGGCCCTGTGCCGGAGCGGCATCGGCCGCCAGCGTCATCACGATGCCGGAACTGATGCCGTTGCCGAAGCCCAGCATCAAGGCCGTCTCCATGAACGATATAACGCCCGAGGCAAACGGCATCAGCATCAGGCTGGCGCCCATCAGCAACACCGACGGCACCGCCACCCAGACCCGCCCATGGCGGTCCATAATTTTGCCGGCATGGTAGAACACGGCCATGTCCAACGCCGCCACCAGGCCATAGATCACCGAAATCGCAACCGAATCCAGCCCCAGCTGTTCCGCCCAGAGCGGCAGCACCACCTGCCGGGTGGCGCGCAGCACGCTGATCAACAGGACGCCTATGCCCAGGCTCAGGAATACACCGGCATGGGAGCGCGCAATCGACAGCAGCGACGCCTTGCCCCCGCCCACCGTCGCCAGGGCGGCCGGTACCTCCAGATCAGGTACCTTGTAGGCCAGCACCCCGGCCCCAAGCATCGCGATCATCGCCAACAGATAGGCACCCGGCAAATCCATCAACGCAATCAAACCGGCTCCCGCGAACGGCCCGACGAACGCGCCTATGCGCGCCGTGCCGCCCAGAACGGACAGCGCCCGCGCCCGCATGGCCAGCGGCACGGCCTGCACCAGGTAACTTTGCCGCGCCAGCTGGAACACTGATGCGGCCGCGCCGACCAACAGGGTCGCCACCGCCATCATCCACACCATATGGGCTGCCATCGCGATCAGCATGGCCACCGCGCTCAGCAGCGATGCGCCTATCATCGCGCGCCGTTCGCCATAGCGATTGACCAGCAGCGCCGCCGGGATATTGCTGACCAGCGAACCCAGGCCCACCAGCGCGGCCACCAGCCCGGCCACGGCATATGACGCTCCCAGGCCGCGCACGCTCAGGGCAATGACTGGCGTCATGGCGCCGATACCGACGCCGAACAGCACGGAAGGTCCGTAGGCTGCCAACGCAATCTTGCGCAAGCTGAAAGAAGAATCGTCCATAGTCCTGAAATCGCCCGCGGGCTTCAACAATCATCCATACGCATCAAGGCCATGGCCTTGCGCTGCGAAGCCGTAGGCACTCTCATGCCTTCCCGGTACTTGGCAACCGTGCGGCGCGCCAGCTCGACACCGCGCTCGGCCAGCTTGGCCATCAGCTGGCTATCGGACAGCGGCTTGCGCGGATCTTCCTGATCCAGCATTTCACGCATCATCGCCTGAATCGACGCCGCAGAAGCCGACTCGCCATCGGCTGCCGGCACGCCGGTACTGAAAAACCGCTTGAGCTCCAGCGTGCCGTGCGGCGTCGCCATGTACTTGCTGGAGGTCGCCCGCGATATCGTGGACTCGTGCATGCCCAAGGCCTCGGCGATCTCGCGCAGCACCATCGGCCGCAACGCCACCATGCCGGATTCGAAGAAAGCCTGCTGCCGCGCCACGATCTCGGTAGAGACGCGCAGCAGCGTATCGAAGCGCTGCGCTACCTGTCGGATCAGCCAGCGCGCCTGCTGCACATGGGACTGCAGGCCCTCGTAACTGCCGCGCGGCTCCTGCCCCAGAGCCTGCACATAGGCATCATTCACGCTCAGGCGCGGCACCAGGTCGCCATTCAGGCGAACACGCCAGCCATTGCCGCTACGGTAAGCGATCACGTCCGGAACCGCAAAATCCGCCACCGGCACCGTCCAGGCCCGGCCCGGGTAAGGGTCCAACCGCCGGATCAGGGCGTGCGCGGTACGCACCTCGGCCGGCGAACACTTCAATTCCTCGCACAGGAAAGCAAGCCGGCCCGCCGCCAGGGCGTCCAGATGCCTCTCGCACAGGCGCCGCGCCAGCGCCACAATGGCAGCGTCGCGGGCCTCGGGCCAGACCTTGGCATCCGGCTGCCGCAATTGCAGCAGCAGGCATTCGGACATCGTGCGGGCGGCAATACCGGCCGGCTCCATATTCTGCAGCAAGGCCAATGCCGCTTCCAGTTCGCCCTGTTCAACCTCGAGCGATTCCGGCAAATAGGCCAGGATTTCCTCGAAACTGGCCGCAAGATAGCCGTTATCGTCCAATTCGTCGATCAGCACGGTCATCAGCGCGAGGTCACGACGGCTGGCACGGGTACAGGAAATCTGCCCCAGCAGGTGCTCGCGCAGCGACGGCGTGGCGGCAGCCTCGGGGAAAAAATCGTCGTCGCCGTCCTGGCGCGGGCCGCCGCCTCCGGAAAACAGATCCTCGGCCGCCACCGACTCAGCGGCGGGTTCGGGGGATTCCAGCTCCAGAACCGGGTTTTCCGTCAGCGCCTGCGAGATTTCCTGTTGCAGGTCCAGCGACGACAGTTGCAAGAGACGCAAGGCCTGTTGCAACTGTGGCGTCAGCACCAACTGCTGACTTTGGCGAATTTCCAGCGCGGGTCGTATCATGGGAACCATATTTTGCACCATAAGACCCGACATGACTTCACCCAGCCGATATGATCTGCAAGTGTTGAATAATTATCTGCGCGCCCAGGCGCAGCCTGCGCTGCTGCGCGATGGAGGCCTGATCCTGCTCGCCGCCCTGGCATGGCTCTGGCTATGCTGGCAAGGCCTGTCATATGGCCTGGCCCAACGCTATGAATTCCTGGCCAAGTTCAGTACCAACGCACAGGACATGGCCTTGCGCAGCGGCCCCTATGTCTGGTGGGCGCTGGCCGTGCTGTTGAGCCTGGGGGTACTGTCCCTGCTGCGCGCGTGGGCGCGGGAAAGAATCAACCATCATTGGGAAAAAATCGTGCCGCCGGGCGAACTGGCGCCGCTATGCCGCGACCTTTCCGATGATGGCCGCGCCGTACTGGATTGGGTATGGCAGGACAGGGAGACGCCCCTGGCGCTGGGAGACCTGAAACGCACTGCCACCGAATTGGCCAGCGGGCGCGTGGAGAAATTCCATATTGCCAGCGAACAACGCGCCGCATTGGCGGCTGCGATGAAACCGGCGAATGCTCAAACGGCCACAACAGGCCAGCCCGCGGCATTATTCAAGCAACAACGCCAGGAACCGCGCCTGGAGACTGATTGAAATGAAACGCAGGCATTCCCCGGCAGATTAGCCGGAGAATGCCGCGTTCACGCTACGCTCGCCACGGACAACGGCTGGCGCGCACGAATGAGCGCGAATGCGCAGCGACGGGCGACCTCTGCTGCGAACGGTTCACGATGAATGGCCATTGCCGCCATCGCACCTTCAAAGCAAAGCGTCAATTCCTCAGACAATTCATCGGCCTCATCCGTCAGATTACCGGCCAATTCGGTAAACATTTGCAGGATCCAGCGCCGATACTCGCGCGCCACTGCCAACACCGGCGCACATCCTTCGTTTTCCGCCACCGCCAGCAGAAAGGCACAACCGCGATATTCGCTGCGTGCACCCATCTCCTGCAGAATACGATAAGGTAACAATGCCTTCTCTGCCGGATCCGGCTGGTCGTTTTCCAGCACCTGTTCGCGCAGATGTTGCGTAATCCTTTCGTATCTGTCCCTCAAATACGCAACCACCAGTGCTTCCTTGGTGGCGAAATGCCGGTACAGCGTCGCCTTGGCAATCCCCGCTTCGGCGATGATGCGATCTACGCCCACTGCCCTGATGCCTTCGGCATAAAACAAAGTGCCCGCGACCTCAATAATGTGTGCGCGCATATCCATATCAGATCCCCTACGACCAACGCAGAAAATGACAACGGTCATCTCTCCGGCCAGGCAAAAATTTCCTATGCGAACACGACCGGCAATCGTGCAGCCTTACCAGCACGACGTCCTATCCATCCGCAGGGCCAATGCTATCAAAATAAATATTCGCCTGGTTTTTACTCTAATGCATTAGGCATGCATCATGCCGCATTGCAAAAGAAATTCCAACCCCTACGAAAGGCGAAGACCCGGACTGATTCCCTGACCTATTTCCGCAAAATCACGAACATACACTGACAACTGCCGGACAATTGCGCACAATTCCTCACAATTAACCCACTCGTCCGACAATATACGGATTTACCCCAAAAAAGCAGAAATTATTTGAAGCTGAAAAATCAGTATTTTCGTCATAGCACCAATGTCAATCCCAAGACTCAGGTATTCACCAATGGCATGCATCGCCAAGGACTATCACAATTGGCAGCTTATCGCGCCCAATAGCGCCGGACATTCCAGCATCGGTGCTGTCTAATCACCGGGCAGATGCCTGCAGTTTCCTGTCCGGGACCATGGATCTCATTACAGTTTTTTTTAATACACGGCCTTTTATTTTCTAATATCTGAAATAACAGGCAATCCGGCAGTATCCCAGTCCGGGAATACAACTTTCCTTGCTCCACAGGACAATCATGTGACCGGACAAAAACACTTGGACACCATTTACCCTGCCGCACGGGTGCAGGCCATCGCACAAATGGCCTGCAATAGACGCCGTTCGTGCCGCCAACTGCAACGCCCTTAGCGCATTGCAGTTGCGCCAGCCCGACACCGGACATCAGGGCGGCCCACGGTATCACGGTTAACCAGGGTCTTTCTTGACTTTCCCGGCCAAACATGTTGGACTATGCACACTATGGCCTATACGTCGATCTCCTCTCTCGACTCCAACGCAAGCATTTCTGCTCTGCGCGCCGGCCTGCGCCTGTCCATTGGCGCCTCCATTGCCTCGCTGCACATTCAATCGCTACTACTACCGATCGGTTGCCGAGCCTAGCGCTCAGTGGCAGTTCGGCAGCCTGTCGCCACGCCTATACCCGTTCCCCGTTCAATTTCGCCGGCAAAACCGGCACCCATGGTCCTGACCATGGGCGGGAGCCAGGCCGTGATCCAAATACCCCCTGCGGCTGTCTCCTTGATCCAAAGGTGCATCATGCTTGCCAATCCTTCTACCAAGTACCGCCCATTCGTCCCGTTCACTCGTGACTTCTCCGAGCGCACCTGGCCCAGCCGCCGCATCGAGAAAGCCCCGATCTGGATGAGCACCGACCTGCGTGACGGCAACCAGGCCCTGATCGAGCCCATGAGCGTCGAACGCAAACTGCGCTTCTTCGACCAGCTGATCAAGATTGGTTTCAAGGAAATCGAAGTGGGCTTCCCGTCGGCGTCGCAAACCGACTTCGACTTCGTGCGCAAGCTGATCGACGAAAAACGCATTCCCGATGATGTCCGCATCATCGTGCTGACCCAATCGCGCCAGGACCTGATCGAACGCACCGCCGAAGCCGCCGCTGGCGCCAAGCAAGCCATCATTCACCTCTACAACGCCTGCGCCCCCGCCTTCCGCAAGATCGTCTTCAAGATGTCGCCCGAGGAAGTGCGCGACCTGGCCGTGCGCGGTACCCAGTGGGTCATGCAAGCCCAGGCCAAATACCCGCAGACGCAATGGGGCTACGAATACTCGCCCGAAGTCTTCAGCACCACCGAACCCGAAGTGGCGCTGATGGTGGCTGACGCCGTGGCCCGCACCTGGGATGCCACGCCCGAGAAGAAGTTGATCCTCAACCTGCCGGCCACCGTCGAGGCCACCACGCCCAATCTGTACGCTGACCAGATCGAATGGATGCACCGCAACCTGGAACGCCGCGACAGCATCATCATTAGCGTGCACCCGCACAACGACCGCGGCACGGCCGTGGCCGCCGCCGAATTCGCCGTCATGGCCGGCGCCGACCGTATCGAAGGCTGCCTGTTCGGCAGCGGCGAACGCACCGGCAACGTCGACCTCGTGACGCTGGCGCTGAACCTCTATTCCCAAGGTGTGCATCCGGGCCTGGATTTCTCCGACATCGACGAAGTGCGCCGCTGTGCCGAATACTGCAACCAATTGCCGGTACACCCGCGCCACCCGTATGCCGGCGACCTCGTCTTTACTGCCTTCTCCGGTTCCCACCAGGACGCCATCAAGAAGGGCTTTGCCGTGCAGCAGCCCGACGCGCTGTGGGAGGTGCCCTACCTGCCAATCGACCCGGCCGATGTCGGCCGCAGCTACGATGCGATCATTCGCGTCAACAGCCAGTCGGGCAAGGGCGGTGTGTCCTACCTGCTGGAAAACGACCACGGCCTGGTCCTCCCGCGCCGCCTGCAGATTGAGTTCAGCCGCGCCATCCAGCAGGTGACCGACACCACCGGCAAGGAAGTGACGGCCGAGGATGTGTATGAAGTATTCAGCCAGGAATACCTGGACCGCACCAAGCCCTGGAAGCTGGTGCGCCACCGTATCGACGGCGATCCGACCCAGGAAGAAAAGCGCCACTTCCGCGTGGAAGCCGTGCTCGAACATGACGGCGAAACACGTACCGTGTCCGGCGAAGGCGAAGGCGCGATCACCGCATTCGTTGCCGCACTGGGCATGCCGGTGCGCATCATGGACTACCACGAGCACGCCATCGGCACCGGCACGGATACCCGCGCCGCCTGCTATGTGGAAGTGCGCCTGGGAGAATCACAAACCCGCTTCGGTGTCGGCATCCACCGCGACATCGTGACGGCTTCGTTCCTGGCCGTGCTCGGCGCGGTCAACCGCCATCTGGCCGAAAACCCCGAACTGGCTGCCATCGCCAACGTGGCCTGAGCCAGGCCCTGATTTCCATGGAAGACTGAAGGGCGGCTACCGCCGCCCGCCGGAGCACTGGCGCCAGACGCGCCAGATCCGCTCCCTGTGCGCATACCAGGCGGCAGCCTGACGCGCGACGGCTTGCTGGCCATCCTGGCAAGCCGACCGGCACCGGCCACAAGCCAGTTCCCGGCACGGAGACACCTGCCTCAATCTGCCAGCCGCCCACGCTTCGCCCCCTCCCTCTCCCTCGCCCGCCCGGGCCAGCATGCTGCCCCGCAAGGCGGCACCGCCAGTCAAACTCCCCCGAACCTCAATCCTGCGGCAAACCGGCAGTACGCCTGTCCAACGCGTGGCACAGCATGAATTGCTCTGGCTCGCCGCCCTGCCAGGCCGCGCCCAGCCGCGCCACGGCATGACGGGTCGCCACCGCCAGCGCATCCGGTGCTGCCGCCTCGATAACCAGCAAGGCCTCGAAAGCACCGTCGTTGCCACCACGCATCGCTTTTTCCTGGGTGGGGACATTCGTCACATCGTGATCCACCTGCATGACCCAGGCCGCGCCTATGCTGTCCATCAGCACCAATTCGTTGACCAACACATGGATGTCCGCCTCAAGCGCCGCCAGCGAGAAACGCATCGGACTGATCACCCCGCCACGCCCCTGCCCGCCACGCACCAGGACATGGCCGCCGCCGCGCCGGAAATTGCGCAGGGTAGGCATCACGCGCTGCGACCAGGTAGTTGGCGCATTCTGGCGCGCCATATAGGACGGCCCGGCCAGCACGGCCGGCGTCTGCAATTCATACAACACACAGTAGCGCCGCAAGCCAGGCTCCAGGCTGCGGAACAGGCGCCCCGCAATGAAGCCGTCGACGCCGACGCGCTCGGCCAAGTGCTCGCGCATCAGCCAATGGCGGTAATCGGTTTCCGTCTGGGCATCGAGATCGCTCCAAATGGCGAGCACGCCCTGGGTACGCTGATTCATTTTTTGTCTCCGTGGATTATCCGGCGGCCAGGAACGGCCTGCCGTGTTTTAGTTCCCGGAAATCATATGCCAATGACGTGGCCCTGACAGGTGCGGACGGATCGCCCGCACCTGGATGAAACACCTGGATGGCGCTCCGGGCTCAGCGGCTGCGCAAGCGCCGCCAAAGCGGCCCGATCACGGGCAGCAACAGCATGATGACGGCAAGCGTCATAATGCCGCCCGCCAGGGGGTTGGACCAGAACACGCCCAGCGAACCATCTGACAACAGCATGGACTGGCGGAAGGCGTCCTCGGATTTGTCGCCCAGGATCATTGCCAGCACCAGCGGCGCCAAGGGGAAATCCAGCTTCTTGAACACATAGCCCACCACGCTGAAGATCAGCAGCAGCCAGAGGTCAAAAGGCGCGGAAGCCACGGTATAGGCGCCCGTCACGCAGACGATCACGATCACCGGGCCGATCACCGCAAACGGAATGCGCAGAATGGCAGCGAAGATAGGCACGGTCAGCAAGGCGGTGAACACGGCGACGACATTGCCCAGGTACATGGACGCAATCAGCCCCCAGACGAAATCCGGCTGTTCGGCAAACAGCGTCGGCCCTGGCGTCAGGCCCCAGATCAGCAGGCCGCCCATCATCACGGCTGCCGTCGCGGAACCCGGAATGCCCAGCGCCAGCATGGGCAGCATGGCGCTACTGCCGGCCGCATGGTCGGCGGTTTCGGGCGCGATCACGCCTTCCGGTTCGCCCTTGCCGAAGTTGCTCCCGCGGCGCGACATGCGCTTGGCGATGCCATAACTCATGAATGATGCCGCGGTCGGGCCGCCGGGCGTCACGCCCATCCAGCAGCCGATCACGATGGAACGCACATAGACCAGCGCATAGCGCGGCAACTGCAGCACGGTGGACAGGATCGCGCGCACGCTGAGACGCGATGCCACGCCATTGAAGCGCAAGCCCTCTTCCATCGTCAGCAGCAACTCGCCGATACCAAAAATACCGATCACCGCCACCAGGAAACTGATGCCGCGCACCAGTTCATCGGTGCCGTAGGTCAACCGCATCGCGCCGGAAATCGTATCCATGCCGACAGTGGCGCACGCCAGGCCAATGCCGATGGACAGCAAGGTCTTGGCTGGCGCCGCCCCGCTGAGACCGACGAAACTGGCGAACGCCAGCAGGTACACCGCGAAATACTCGACGGGCGAGAACTGCATGGCAAAGCTGGCCACCCAGCCGGATACCAGCGTGATCAGGATGACGCCGGCCAGCGCACCTATGCCTGCCGAGCAGAAGGCGAAAGTCAGCGCCTGCGCGGCCTTGCCCTGCTTGGCCATGGGATAGCCGTCGAATGTCGTCGCTACCGACGACGGCTCACCCGGGATGTTGAACAGGATGGATGTCGTGGAACCGCCGAACAAGGCCCCCCAATACATGCTGGTCAGCAGGATGATGGCCGAAATGGGTTCCATCGTGAACGTCAGCGGCAACAGCAGCGTCACGCCATTGGGCGCCCCCAGTCCGGGCAGCACACCGACCAGAATGCCCAGGAGCACGCCCGCCAGCATCAACAGGACATGGTAGCCGCTCAAGGCAATGCCGAACCCATGCAGCAGGTAGTCAAAATTACTCATCGGGATTCCTCAATAGACGCCCAGCCAGTTCTCCAGCGGCCCCTTGAGCAGCGCCATCTGGAAACCGATCTCGAAAACAACGAAAAACGCCAGGGCCACGCCCACGCCCACGGCATAGGAACGCAACGGCCCATATCCGCCCTGACGCCACATGACCGTGCCGAGATAGAGCGCCGACCCCACATACAGCCCCAGCCACAGGGACAGTACGATGTAAGCGACGATGGGCAGGAAAAAGGACAGCATCCGGCGGCATTGCGAGCGCATCAGCCAGACTTCATCCGCACCGCCCGGCCGGCGCCACCCTTGCCAGGTCATCCAGAGCGCCGCCAGCAAAATGACGACGCCCACGTAAAAAGGAAAGGCACCGGCAGCCGGGCCGAAATCCGACCAGCCGATTTCGTTTTCCAGCGCGCCGAACATGACAAGCAACCCGAAGATTGCCGCAGCCAGCCCGGTCACGCATTCCGCCTGGCGGCGGGTGACCCAGGGGCGGTCTCCCGCCTCCCCGTCACCGGCCGCCGGTGTGTGTTCTGTTTGCATAATTTCTGTCCAGAATAGGTACGGCGTCAGCAGACGAGCTGCTTACTTGACGAGCCAGCCCTCTTTTTCGAAGACGCGGTGCGCCATGGCGGCGTCGGCCTCAATCAATGCATCAAGGTCGGCGCCTGTTGCAAACAGATCCGACTGCGCGGTGTTGGCCAGATACTGGCGCCATTCATCGGTGTCCTTCACCTTGGCCAGCAGATCGGTATAGAAGGCCACGACTTCCGGCTTGACGTCGCCCGGCGCGAAGATCGTGCGGGGCAGCACGTAATCCTCGATCGGCAGGCCCTGGGATGCGCAAGTCGGGATGTCCGACAGCGACATCTCGCCCGCAATCTTGCGCTGGTCGTCCAGCGGACTGGCCGAGAACACGCACAGCGGGCGCACGCCGCCAGCCTTCCATTGGCCCAGGTTTTCGCTGGGATTGTTGGTATTCGCGTCCAGGTGGCTGCCCGCCAGCTGCACGCCCGCCTCGCTGCCGCTCTTGAACGGCACATAGGTGAACTGACCACCACTGGCCTCGTTGATCAGTTCGGTCAGGATGTGGTCGCCATCCTTGGATTGCGTGCCGCCCAGCTTGAGCTGGCGCGGTTTTTCCCGCGTGGCGGCCAGCAGCGACTCAACCGTCTGGTACGGCGAGGCAGCAGGCACCCACAGGATGAAATCGTCGCCAGCCATGACCGCCAGCGGCGTCAGGTCGTTCATCGAATAGGCCACCTTGGCCTTCATCGGCAGCAGCCAGGCATTGTTATTGCCGAACAGCAGCTTGTGCGCATCGCCCCGGGATGCACGTCCGGCCATGAAGGTCTCGGCGCCTGCGCCGCCGCCCTTGTTGCTGACGATCACCGGCACATTCAGCAGCTTGTGCTTCTCGACGATGGACTGCACCACGCGTGCGAACTGGTCCGTGCCGCCGCCCGGCCCAGCCGATACGACGAACTCGATCGGTTTGGAGGGCTGCCAGGCCGTATCGGCCGCGTAGGCTGCGCCCTGCGTTGCCAGCAAAGCCGCCACCGCCAGCCATCCCATGTTTCTGGTCTTCATTGTCTGTCTCCTCGTTGTACTGAATTTGTATTGCGCCGGGCCACCTGGCCCGGACACGGGGCATCTGTCGTGCCCTGTTGCCGGCTGGGATCAGCCTTTGCCCTTGCCCCGCGACGCCGGGCGCCTGCCGATTTCGCGCACTGCGTCCAGGTCCAGTTCATAGCCCAGGCCGGGCTGCGTCGGCAGCGGCAAGGCATCGACTTCGCGTTGCGGCAGCTGCTTGAACAGTTGCTGGCACATGGACACCGATACCAGATGCCACTCCACCAACCCGCCATTGGCCAGGCCGGCATGCAAATGCATGTTATGGAAGGGAAATGCACCGCCGTTGTCGATGGTGATGCCATGCGCCTGGGCCAGTGCCGCCGCCTTCACGCCTGCGCTGTAGCCGCCGCCGATGCAGACATTGGGCTGCAGGATATCCAGGGCACCGGCAGCCAGCAGGTCGCGGTAGCGGAACAACTGCCCTTCGTTCTGGCCCGCAGCGACCGGCATGGGCGCCTGGCGCCGGAAATCGGCCAGCCGCTGCGTATCATTGCCGCGCAACGGTTCCTCGAAAAAGCCAATATCGCAATCCGCCACGCGCTGCGCCAGCCGCAAGGCATGGAACGCATCCAGGCTGCAATTGGCGTCGATATACAGCTCCACCTCCGCCCCGATGGCCTCGCGCACGGCGCGGATACGGCGCTCGTCCTCGGCAATCACGGCATCCAGGGGACGCGGCTCGTCGCGACGCGCCAGCGCATGCTGCCCGACCACCATTTTCAGACGCCGATGCCCCTTGCTGGCCAGATGGCGCGCCGCTGCCGCCAGTTCATCACGATCCAGCGCACCGAAGCCGAAGGTCGTGTAGGTCGTCACCACCGGACGAGCACCGCCCAGCAGACGCCATACCGGCTGCCCCAGGCGCTTGCCGGCGATATCCCAGAGCGCAATATCCACGGCGGAAATCGCATGACTGGCATAGCCAGTCTGGCCGCGTGGCGACAGCAGCCAGTACAGGGCCTCGGAAATATGCTCGCGGGCCATCGCGTCCTTGCCCAGCAGATGGGGCGCCACGACCTCGTTGAGTGCAGCCGCCACGATTTCCTCATCGGTGATCGCTGTAAACCCATGCCCCAGCAAGCCATCGGCCGTTTCGATTTCCAGAACCAGGCCCGATAGCCGGGCCGGCTTGGAAATGGGGCCGATATCCAGGCTGCAATCCACGTAGACCGGGGTAGCCTGCACCCGTGCAATGCTGTCCCTGCTGCTCGCTGTGCTTCCTTCCACTGCCGTTTTCATGCTGTCTTTCTCCTCAAACGATTGATCTCGATACGCCGCACCCTGCGTAACCGGCGCTGGCGGCCCTGTGCCTCTGTGAAGAACTTCGGCCGGAAGGCCGAAGCTTCTCCCCCACCCTATGGGGGTGCCTGCGGCACCTTATAAATACTGCCTCGCTAGACCCCGGAATAAAGTTCGGGGCTTGCGCTTAGGCTCGTGGTCACGACAAAGGCAAAGCGGTAATACGGCGGCGGGCACGGGTCAGGCGGCAGCTTGCAGGCGCGCATGAGATTCGGGCCGGGGCCAATAGCTGAAATTCGGTCCTGGCTTCAGGCAGCCGCACCCAACGGCGGACGGCCCGGCCATCGGCGCGAAGCCGGTTCGGAACAGGACAACAGGCCCGATAGGAGATATCGGCGCTGATGCAAGTGTGGATCGGTGTCATGCATGCTTGTCTCCCTGGCCTCTCTCGGTGGCCAATCGCCACCGGGAAGCTCATGTTCTTTATGCAAGGCCACAACAACCGGCCTGTCCTGCCAAACCAGAGGAACGATTCGATACAGGACGGTTCAGTCTATGCAGCGGACACTCATTGCTCAATAGCATGAAGCTTATAAGCGATATTAGATTCACCAATAAAAATAATGATATTCGGGTCAGTTGCCAGGAGGCATGCCCCAAAAGCAACAGCCCGGCGTCGGGCCGGGCTGTGGTGGGGGATACGGCATCAGGCCAGCTGGCCTCCTTACCAGGCCGAACCGGCCTCCCACATCACGGGAACATCCGTCGCCAGGGATTTGCGCATCATGTCCAGCAAGGGAAACGCACGCTGCTTCAGGCTGACGGTCTGGGCCAGCGGGTGCACGGGGTCTTTGTCCGGATCGTCGGATTCCGTTTCGGGGCTCTCTGCATCAATCGCCGCTTCCAGCGCGGCAATGGCGGCCGGCAGCTGTTCCACCGTGAAGATGCCGCGCTTGAGATCAGCATCGGTCACCGGACGGCCGGCAGCCTGCAGCACCAGCACGGCATGCTTATCCAGCATCAGGACATCGGATGCCGCCTTTGATTGAAATGTGACCAGCATGGGTATTTTCCTCCGTGGATGAATCCGTTCATTCGTAAGCCATGGCAAACGCTACGGCAGCATGATGACGAGACGAGCTGCGTCACACAGATGCAGTCATGCCAATGCACTGAAACGACAACCGCGCAGCCACCGCCATCAGGCACATGCAGCGGTTGTGCCATCACTGGCGGTCCCGCAACACTTCCATCACTCCTGCATCATGCACGCCAACACGCCCGCCCTGCCCGCCTGCTGTCACTCGCGACAGCCAGGCTCGCCACGCGCCAACCGGCATCCCGTACCGCCCGGCCAGCGCGCGCCATGCAGTCATCATATCCTGCCTGCCCTGCTCTGCGCCTTGATGCATATCGTGCCGGCACCTGTCGCCGCCCAGACCGCCGCGCCGCTGTCCTGCCCTGCAACGCAGCTGGGCCAGCCCTGCAGCGGCGCCGGCCTGGCCAGCGCCGGCGCGGCGGAACCCGAACTCAACCTGGGGCTGGACAACCCGGTGCACCTTGCCAGCGGGCGCAAATACCTGCGCGACACAGATCTTCCCGCCCATCCGCTGGCGCCCGGCCTGGAACTGGTACGTCATTACAACAGCGCGGACCCTCGCCTGCCGGGCAATCCCGGCCGTGGCTGGCAGTTTTCCTACGACCTGCGGCTATACCGGCAGGCAAACACCCTGCAGCTCATCCAGGCAGATGGCAGCCGCCTACGATTCAATTGCCTGCCCGGCCACACCAGCTGCACGCACGACCGGCAAGGGCTGGTACAAGCCGACGGACAAGGCTGGCAATGGCGCTGGCCGGACGGTGCACGGCTGGATTTCCGCGAAGATGGCTGGCTGGCCGCGATCCGGCGCAGCGACGGCCTGCTCCTGGCACGCCTAGAACGTGCGCAAGATGGACGCCTGTTGGCCGTGCACAGCGCAACGCCCGGGCGGCAACTGGCCTTTCATTACCTGCAGCAGGACAAGCTGCCGCCGCGCCTGACTGGCGTGGATACCCCCGCTGGGCGCTTCCGCTACCATCATGCCGCACTGGCGGATGGCTGGTTTCTCTCCGGGGTCGAACGCCCCGATGGCATGCAACGCCATTACGGCCATGACCCGGCGCTGCAGCACGGCCACCCGCAAGCCATTACGGCAAGCGGGCTGTCTGCCGCCGGCCAGCCGGTGCAATGGCAGCGACGCTGGCATTACGACAGCGACGGCCGCGTCTCCCGCGTGGAGCACCTGACCGCGGATGGCCAGCCCGGTGCCGCCTGGCGGCTGGAATACCTCGAACCGGCACATGGCATCCATGCCGGCCTGACACGGGTGCATGGCGCACGCGGCACCACCGACATCCACTACGTACTGGCAGGCGGACGCCATCGGCTCGCCCGGGTTGCCGGCATTGCCTGCCCCGGCTGCCCGGCACCGGGCCTGTCTGCCAGCTATGACACCGCAGGACGCCTGACCAGGCTCAATGACCTGCTCCTGCTGCGGCGCCCGGATGGCTCGCCCCGCCAGCTGGTGCTGCCCGGCAGCGGCTGGACCGGCCTGAAGCTTGACTATGACAGCCAGGGCCGGATGGTGTCGTGGCATAGCGAACGCACAGGAACCACCCGCCTGCTGCGCCGTTTCCTTGCCGCCCGGCACACGGAGGGCCGCACGCCGCCTGAGCCGCCGGCAACGGCCACCCGCCAGATAAGCATCCGCTACGCCAACGGCGACCGCTGGCGCGCCTGGCTGGACCACGCCGGCCGCCCCTGGCGCATATCCGCCACCAGCACCGGCCTCGCCGATGCCGCCGACACATTCCGTGCGGAAGCAGGCGAATCGGCGCATGCAACAGCCGTTAGATCCGTGCCTGTACCGGCCGGCGCGCATGTCGTGGATACCCGCATCACATGGCGCGACGGCAAGCTGGCCACGCTGGAACACCCCCATGAAACCGAGCGGCGTAGCCACGACAGCAATGGCCGGCTGCTGTCACGCAGCCTCCACCGACCCGGCGCGGACAGCACACCCGAAATTGCAGTGACGGACCGCTATGCCTATCACCCCGATGGTCGGCTGGCACGTCATTATCTGCCCGAAGGCGGCGTATTGAGCTACGAATGGCAGCAAGGCCGCCTGAGCCGGCTCGACTGGCATGACCGCCACGGCACGCGCCATGCCATCCTGCATCACTTGCCTGGGTCCGGCGGTTATGTCTACGGCAATGGCGTGCGTACCGTGGGGCTGCGCGACGAGCATGGGCTACGCTACCTGCTGAGCAGCCAGCCAGGCACTGCAACGCCCATCCTGGCCCAGGCCATCCGGCTGGACGCCCAGGGCCGGATCATCGAAGAACGATTCCAGACCGGCGATTGGCGCCAGCACCTGCGCTATGGCTACGCGGCAAGCGGTCGCCTGGCGCTGGCAGAGAATACGGTTGCCCATACTCACTCAGATACCAATGCCAAGGGGCATGTTGATGTCGATGCCAGCCCCAGGATCAGCTATCTGGCCTGGCATGCAGACGGCCGCCTGCTGGCGCGCAATGACACTGCGCCCCCCCACCCGCCAGCCCCCTCCACCAGGCCGCAGGCTCACCACGTTGCCAGGCTCGGCCCGGAACCGGAGCCGACAGTCGTGGATGCCAGCGGCCTGCCGGTGGCGCACGAGGGCTGGCGCCTGAGCTACGATGCGCAACGCCGCCTGCAACGTGCCAGCCAGCCGGCCACCGGCCTGCGTATCGACTACCGCAACAACGCCCATGGCCAGCGCATCCGCCGCGCCAGCGGACAGGACATCACCCATTACCTCCATGACAGCCAAGGCCTGCGGGTCGCACTGGCCCTCCCGGCCCAGCCCGGCCAGGCTGCACGGATCACGGAGCGCTACCTGTACGCGGGACAAGTCCCCGTGGCCTGGCTGCGGTACGACTCGCACGGGGACGCCAACCTCTATTTTCTGCATAGCGATGCCCAAGGCCTGCCGCGCGCGCTCAGCGACAGCCGTGGCCATCTGGCCTGGCGCGCCGAATTCGATGCCTTCGGCAGGTTGCTGCGTGAACACGGCGGCCCCCGGCCCTCTCCGCGCTACCCAGGCCAGCACGCGGACCCGGCCCTGCCCTGGCACGACAACGGCATGCGCACCTATGACCCCGGCACCGGCAGTTACCTGGAACCCGACCCGCTCGGGCCGCAGCCCGGCCACGATGCCTACGGCTACGCGGCCCAGCGCCCGCGCCAATACGCCGACCCCGCCGGCATGCTGCTGTATGCCTTCGACGGCACACGCAATACACCGGCGTCACTGACCAATGTCTGGTTGCTGCACCAGCTTTACCCTGGCGGCGGCAGCTATCAGCCCGGCCCCGGCCAGAACGCCTGGGATGCCGCCACCGCCAGCCGCGCCACGCATATCATCGGCGCGCAATGGGAACGCCTGCTGGCCGACCTTGCCGCCGCAGGGCGGCAATGGCAGCAAGAACCCGCAGCCATCGACCTGCTGGGCTATTCACGCGGCGCGGCCCTGGCCCAGCACTTCGCCAACCAGATCGCCGCGCACGTCAGCAATCAACGTTTCTGGGCCTATGACCCGCTCATGGGCACGGTCTCGGCCTGCGTCGACCTGCGTTTCATGGGCCTGTTCGACACCGTGGCTCAGTTCGGCGTGAACGGACGCGACAATGCCGACTACCTGCTGGGCGCCAGCCCCGCCTGGCAATGGATTGCCCATGCCGTGGCGCTCAACGAGCACCGTTACCTGTTCCCGCTCAACAGCCTGGCCCAGGGCCAGGGGAATCTGGTGGAAATGCCATTCATCGGCGCCCATGCCGATATCGGCGGAGGCTACCTATCCCGCGACACCCCCGATGCAACGCGCGGCGACTTGTCCGACGTCGCCCTGGCCTGGATGCACTGGCAGGCCCGCGCGGCCGGCGTGCCGCTTGCGCCCTTGCCCGAGGCACAAGCCACTGTCAGCCAGCCGCTGCTGCACGATGAACGCAACGTGTTCTATCGCAAGACCGGCCAGGACAGGCCGGTGCGCCATGCCGATGGCAGCCCTTGGTTGCATAGCCAGGCCGAACATCCCGGACTGGGCGCAACAGGCAGGAACGAAGTGGAGGCATTCATCGAACGCCTGCCGGACTGGATGCACACGCCCGGCTCAGTCGTGGGCAGCGTCGACATGGCCGCCTATGAGCAATGGCTGGCCCGGCAAATGCAGCGTTAAAACCGCGGCAATACCGGCACGCGCTCAGAACAGCCCTGACAAGGGCGGCTCCGCCCCCGTCAGCTGGTAGGAGCCGACCACTGCGGCCTTCCAGTCGCGCGGATTATGGTTGGCCACCGTGCGCGCATTGCGCCAGTGCCGGTCCAGGTTGTGGCTGCGGGCCGTGGCGGAAGCGCCGCCGACATCGAACACCAGTTCGGCTGCCTTGAGCGCGGCATTGGCAGCGATGTACTGGGCCTGGGCCACGTCGATGGATGCCTGCAATACCGCCTCGTGCGCCAGGCCTGCCTGCCAGGCGGCGTCTATGGACGCCGCCGCCCTCAGCACCGCCGCCTCGGCGGCAAACGCCTGAGCCGAGATCTCTCCTACCGCGTGTGCCACGTACGGGTCGTCCACCGACCGGCTGGCGCTGCTATGCTTGATCGGCCGCGCATGATGACGGGCGAAATCGACGGCATCCGCCA
Source organism: Kerstersia gyiorum (assembly GCF_048595715.1). Lineage (NCBI taxonomy): Bacteria > Pseudomonadati > Pseudomonadota > Betaproteobacteria > Burkholderiales > Alcaligenaceae > Kerstersia > Kerstersia gyiorum. The sequence goes on along the minus strand of NZ_CP169556.1, from coordinate 93,566 downwards.
GCACATTGCGGGCAATGCCGGCCTCGACAGCCCCCAGGAACAATTGCGCGAACGGCGTCACGATCGTACGTTGCGCGCGCCCGTCACGGAAATGGGAGGAACGGATAAGGTCATCCTCTTCCACCCTGACATTCCTCAGGTGTGTCGTGCCGCTGGCCGTGAGGCGCTGCCCCATGGCATCGAAATCGTCCAGCAACTCCACGCCCTCGCGGTCGCTGGGCAAAATGAAGCGGACCTCCTGCCCGGCCTCTGTCAGGGCCGTCACCTGAATCCAGTCCGCATACAGCGAACCCGTGCTGTAGTACTTGGTGCCGCTCACGCGGTAATGATCGCCCTCCCGCACCAGCACCGAGCTGATGGCACCACTGGCACCGCCACGCTCCCAGCCCGCGTTGGCAACAACATCGCCCCGCAGATAGCGCGGAAACCAGCGCTGGCGGCCCGCCTCGTCATCCCCGGACAGCAGGTTTTCGATGAACAGAAAGCCCGGCCGCAGCGCCTGGGCAATATTCGAATCCACGGCCGCAACATCCATCACGAACCGGATCACGTCCTGTACGGCCGCACCGCTGCCACCAGCGGCCTGGGGAATGCGGAAGGTATACAGGCCTGCGGCCGCAATGCTGCGGATCTGATCATGCGGCAGGAGCCGCTCGCGCTCCCGGCTCTCCGCGCCCGTGCGCAGCACCGGCAGCAAGGCGTCCGCACGCTGACGCAACGTGGCCAGATCCGCGGCCACGGTAGTGCTGCCGTTGGGGTTGCCTAGGGGTTTAAAAGCCAGGGAAGAAGACATGGAATATCCGGAAATGTCGGACGCCGGGCACGAAACTTCGTGCCCGGCGCGATGCCAAGGGCGGGTGACCTTCCATGGTAGAAACACAACACTGCATTTCAAACGATGCTTTTTGTATTTGATAATTCACATGGCCCGCATGGATAGCGGCACCCGGGCCAGGCTCCTTACGCTCCTTGGCACTCTGTCGTTCCCTGTTGCACGCCCGCTGCGTGAATCAGGCTATCATTCCCGGATTGCACTCCTCTTTTTTCGAATCCGCTCCCATGCTCCCCGAGCAACAGAATCTACTGATCTCCCGCATCCAGGCAGCCGTCAACGCGCTGCTGCCTGAAGCTCAGCCCAGCATCCAGCTGGAGCGTCCGAAAGTCGCCGCACACGGCGATGCCGCCTGCAACGTTGCCATGCAGCTTGCCAAGCCGGCGCGCCGCAATCCGCGCGAACTGGCGCAAGCCATCGTCGACCACCTGCTGGCTGACCCGCAAGCCGCGAACCTGCTGGCAGGCGCCGAAGTCGCCGGCCCCGGTTTCATCAATTTCCGCCTGTCGCCCGCCGCGCATCAGGCTGTGCTGGGTGCCATTGCCGGGCAGCGTGAGCAATACGGCCGCGCGCCGCGCCGCGACGAGAAAGTCCTGGTGGAATTCGTCTCCGCCAACCCCACCGGCCCCCTGCACGTGGGCCATGCACGCCAGGCTGCGCTGGGCGACGCCCTGTGCCGCCTGTTCGACGCCCATGGCTACGACGTTACCCGCGAGTTCTACTACAACGACGCAGGCAACCAGATCGACAATCTCGCCATCAGCGTACAGGCCCGCGGCCGCGGCATCTCCCCGGATGATGCCAGCTACCCGGCCGACGGCTACCGTGGCGACTACATCGTCGACATCGCCAATGATTACCTGGCTGGCAAGACAGTTCAGGCCTCAGACGGCGTCCCCGTCACCGGCAAGGGCGACCTCAATGACCTGGACGCCATCCGCCGCTTCGCCGTCACCTACCTGCGCAATGAACAGGATCTCGACCTCCAGGCCTTCGGCCTGAAGTTCGACAACTACTACCTGGAAAGCTCGCTGTATACCAGCGGCCGGGTGGAAAACACGGTGCAGCGCCTGGTCGACAAGGGCCACACCTATGAAATGGACGGCGCGCTGTGGCTGCGCACGACCGAACTGGGCACCGGCGACGACAAAGACCGCGTGATGCGCAAGGCCGAAGGCGGCTACACCTATTTTGTGCCCGATGTCGCCTACCATGAAGCCAAATGGGAGCGCGGCTTCCACAAGGCCATCAATATCCAGGGCAGCGACCACCACGGTACCGTGGCTCGCGTGCGCGCCGGCCTGCAAGGGCTGGACATCGGTATTCCCAAGGACTTCCCCGCGTATATCCTGCACAAGATGGTGAAGGTGGTGCGCGGCGGCCAGGAAGTGAAGATATCCAAGCGTGCCGGCAGCTACGTGACGCTGCGCGACCTGATCGACTGGGTGGGCCGCGACGCGGTGCGCTTCTTCCTGATCCAGCGCCGCGCCGATACCGAATTCACGTTCGATATCGACCTGGCCCGCTCGCAAAGCGAAGAAAACCCGGTGTACTACATCCAGTACGCGCATGCGCGCATCTGTTCAGTGCTGGAGCAGGCCCAGGCCGATGCGGCCGCCCTGCAACAGGCCGATGCCACGCCGCTGGTGGCACCAACGGAAATCGCCCTGCTGCAACGTCTCTCCGAGTTCCCCGCGCTGGTGGCGTTGGCTGCCCAGGAACTCTCACCCCACCTGGTAGCGTTCTGGCTGCGCGACTGTGCCGCTGACTTCCATGCCTGGTACAACGCCGAACGCGTCCGTGTCGATGATGCAGCACTGCGCGATGCGCGCCTGCGCCTGGCGGACGCCACGCGCCAGGTCCTGGCCAACGGCCTGGCCTTGCTGGGTGTCGCTGCACCCCAACGCATGTAACGAGTCCCTATGGCAAAACGCTCTTCCCGTTCCTCCGGCCAAGGCGGCAGCACGATCTACGGACTGCTGGCCGGGCTCCTGCTGGGCCTGGTCGTGGCTGCCGTCGTGGCGTTCTACGTCACCAAGGCGCCCGTGCCCTTCGTCGATCGTGCGGGACGTGCCCCGGCGCCTGCGGTTTCGCAGATTCAAGCAGCAACCCCTGGCGCCAGCCTGCCCGACCCCAATCGCGGCCTGCAGAACGGCAACCTGACCGTACCGGATACACGCATCCAGCCGCCCAGCCTGCCTTCGCCTGACAGCATCGGCGGGGTTGCTGGTAGCGGCGCGCAACCGGCCACACAGACACCTGCACCAGTACCGGCAACGCCGGCTGCACCGTCCGGCGACGACCTCGGCGCGCTGATTGCATCGCTGCCGAACCAGCCACCGGCCCCGCTGCCCAAGCCTGCCAATGGTGCGGCAGCCAGCGCCTATTTCCTGCAGACCGGCTCCTTCCAGGTGCTGGAAGATGCGGAAGCCTTGCGTGCCCGCATGATCCTGCTGGGCCTGCCGGTGCAGATTCAACGCGCCGAGGTCAACGGCCTGCAAGTCAATCGTGTCCGCGTCGGCCCCTACACGCGGCTGGACGAAATGAATCGCGTGCGCGCCCAGCTGACTGCCGAAAATATCAGCTCGACGGTCGTCCGGCAGTAGTCCTGGCTGCCCTGGCGGGCGGCGGCGTCAGTTCGCCACGAATCTCCGCCGGGAACCCCCGGCGGCACAGATGGTCAAAACGTCTCCGCCAGGGTTTGCCTTGCGCATGAATCCGCTGGCTCAGCCAGGCCAAGCCTCACGGACACCGCCCCAACGGCCATCCGGCGCCAAGTCCGGCAGATGACCGCTGGCTGGCCCAGCCAACAGGGCACTGGCCATCAACAGCGCCTTGCCATGCTTGCACTGCCATATTCCTGTCGTATCATTTCCCATTCACTCAGCCCAGCCAGGAACTGTCCAACATGACTTTTTCGTTCTCCCGCCTGCTTGCCGCCGCTACGCTCATGCTCGGCGCTGCCATCGCTCCGTTGAGCCAGGCCCAGACCTCCCGCTCGGTGGAGCTACAGTCGCCCCAGCGTACCGACAGCCCGGGACAGGTTGAAGTGCTGGAGTTCTTTGCCTACACCTGCATCCACTGCAAGCTGCTGGACCCGATGATCAACGCCTGGGCCAAGGAACAGCCCCAGGACGTGAATTTCATGCACGTGCCGCTGGGCGGCGACAGCCGCAGCCGTCCGCTGCAGCAGATGTACTACACGCTGAATGCGCTGAACCGCATGGACCTGCACGAAAAGTACTTCACCGCGCTGCATGACGAACGCAAACGCCTCTTCACCCGCAAGGACATGGCCGACTGGGCCGTGGAACAGGGTGTCGACCGCGCAGCCTTCAATGCCGCCTTCGATTCAATGGGTGTCAGCAGCCAGGTTGCCCGTGCAGACGAACTGGCGAAGAACTACAACGTCAACAGCACGCCTACCATCATCGTCAATGGCCGCTACGTGACCTCGCCGGCACACGCCGGCGGCTACCGCGAAAGTGTCGAGGAAACCGGCCGCCTGGTGCAACAGGAACGCGCGAAGCTGTCCAAGTAAACCGGCACGGCGTGCGCCAGCCCCTGCACGCCGGCTCGTATCCAGAACAGCCAGCGGGACCCGCCCCGCTGGCTGTTCTGCTTTTTTCAGGCCTGAACGGCAGCATCCAGGGCCTGGCGCAGGTCCGCTATCAGCTCGTCGGCGTCTTCCAGGCCAATCTGCAGGCGGATCAAGGTTTCCCCCGGCAGTTCCGCGCCATAACGCTGCAGGCCGGCCAGCGCGGGTTCCACCCATTGCACCAGGCTCTCGAAGCCGCCCCAGGAAAAGCCGATGCCAAACAGCGTCAGTGCATCGACGAAGCGACGGCCCGCATCATGGGACAGATCCAGCGCCACGCTCAGCAAACCATTGGAGCCCTGGGCATCACGCTGCCACAGTGCATGGCCCGCATCGCCTGGCCAGGCGGGATGGTAGATAGCCCGTGTTTCCGGACGGCTGGCCAGGAATTCACACACACGCAGGGCGCTGCGGGCCTGTTCATCCATGCGCAGGGGCAGGGTACGCAACCCGCGCAGGGCCAGCCAGGCGTCATCGGCACTCAGGGCATAACCCAGGGCATACTGCATCCGGCTGATACGGTCGCCCAGCGCGGCATCGCGCGTCACCACCGCACCCAGCATCAGGTCAGAATGGCCGCTCACGTACTTGGTACCAGCGATCATGGAAATATCTGCGCCCAGGGCCAACGGATGATAAGCGTGCCCGGAGCCCCAGGTGTTGTCTGCAGCGACCAGCAGGCCATGACGATGGCCGATGGCCGCCAGTGCCGGCAAATCCTGCATTTGCAGCAGCAAAGACCCCGGCGACTCCAGGTAGAGCAAGCGGGTATTGGGACGGATCAGGCTCTCGAGATCATCCACGCCGGGGGTGAAATATGTGATCTCCACCCCCATTTTCTTCAACAGCATATTATCGAAATGGCGCACAGGCCCGTACACGCTATCCACGACCAACGCATGATCGCCTGCGCCCAGCAAGCTGAAGAACACCAGCGTCAGCGCCGCCAGCCCGGAGGGCGCCAGCACGCAATGGCTGCCGCCTTCCAGAGCCACGAATGCATCTTCCAGCGCGCGGTGCGTTTCCATGCCGGAACGGCCATAAGTGATGGCGCGCTCGCCGGCGGCCTTGCGGCGCTGGGCATTTTCCAGCGCCGCGAGATCAGCAAAGCGCACGGTGCTGGTGCGCATGGCCGGCAGGCTGACAGGTGCCACGCCATCCGCATCAAAGGGCGCGCTGCCTATATGCATCAGGCGGGTGCGTACACTGCACTCAGGGGCGAGGGTCGCCGCAGCGGTGTCTTCCGATGCGGCACTGGCGGATTTGGACATACATGAAGCTCCAGGAAAAGCGACGGCACAAACCGTGGTATCCCTGCCATTATCGCGTGCCTGCTGCCTGCGTGCACCCCGGCAGGCGGCAGGAAGCGCCCATGCCACACTGGCAAGCCGCCATATGACTTTTCATCTTGATGCAGCATGCCATTCAGGCAAATGAAAGCCCGATATTTGTGCCTTAAAGGCTTTGCCCCATAGGCAAAACGGCCCGGAAAATGGCTACATGAAAATAGGTGAAAAAATACGGAAACTCCGGCGTGAACGCGGGCTGACACAAGAAGAACTCGCCCTGGAACTGGACACCGCCGCAAGTACCGTTTCCCGTATAGAAAACGACGAGCGCACGCCCTCGCTGGACATGCTCGGCCGTCTCGCCAGCAGCCTGCAGGTTGGCATAGGCGAACTGTTTTCCGGCGTTTCGCAACATGAGCCTGCCGTGCAGTCCGTGGCAGACAACGACCACGCTCTGCGCCACTACGGCCAGAGTCATGAAGGCACTGGCGGCGACGACTACATGGAACTGCGGCGCTGGTTCCGCAACCTGACCCCAGACAACCAGCGCGTGGCCCTGGAACTGATCAAGACCCTGGCGCGCACCCAGCACAAAGGCTAAGCCGCAGATCTGCGCCTGCGGCTTGGCCCTCATGTGACGGCTCGCGGGTGATGTAACGCCTGTTCAGGCCGGCGCGAAGCGGAACACGCCGTTGTCATCCAGGCGGCGTACCAGCTGGCCGCCGTGCCATAGCATGTGCAAGTGCGCCAGCGCTTCGCCCAGCGCAAACGTGAGCTGGTGCAGGTCCAGCTTGCGGTGGAACATGATGGGCACGATATCCGCTGCGCTGCAGGGCGCTGCCGTACAGGCATCCATCACTTCCTGCAGGCGGTCGCGGTGATGCTCGCGCTGCTGGCGTATGCGCTCGTGCAAGCCACGGAACGGCTTGCCGTGCGATGGCAGCACCAGCGTCTCTTCCGGCATGTCACGATAGGCGTCCAGCGACTGCAGATACAGGCGCAACGAATCAGCCTCGGGCTCGAAATCGAATACGCTGACATTGGTGGAAATGCGCGGCAGCACCATGTCGCCGGAAATCAGCAAGTCCAGTTCTGCACAATACAGGCCTATGTGTTCGGGCGCATGGCCGTAGCCGACAATCTGCAGCCAGTCACGTCCGCCGATGCGCAGCGTATCGCCGCCCAGCAAGCGATACATGGTGCCCGGTACCGAAGGCACCATGTTGACGTAATAGCCCGAGCGCTCGCGCACCTGCGCCAGCGCGCCCTCGTCGCACAGCCCGTTACGCCGGAAATGCGCAGCCGCAGCTTCGCCGCCCGCGCCAGCACTGGCGTCGCGCCGTCCTGAGGCAATCACTGCCTGGGTGTATTCGCTCATGCTCATCAGCAGGCGCGCATTCCAGCGGGTGCACAGCCAATCAGCCAGCCCCACGTGGTCCGGATGCATATGTGTCACCAGCACGCGCAGGACAGGCAAGCCCTCCAGTTCATGCTCGAAGATGGATTCCCACTGGGCCTGCACTTCCTTGCGGGCAATGCCGCAATCCACCACCATCCAGCCCTCGCGGCCATCGACCGTGTCGCGCAATAGCCAGACATTGACGTGATCCAGTGCAAAGGGCAGGGGCAGGCGCACCCATTTCACGCCATCCAACAGCGTCATGGCCCGGCCTGGTTCCGGCAATGCGTCGTTCCAGGGATAGGACAGCGCCATTTCATTCTTATTCATCGGGACTCCGGGAAGCATCCAGACTGCCTCCCGCAGGTCCGCCGCCAGTGTGCCACCCGGCGCCCGGCGCTGCGCAGCCATGAAGACGGCAAAAACAGGCCCGGAGCGTGGCTGGCGCTCCGGCAACGGCGGATACGGCAGACAGCACAGACATCAAATCAGACAGGAAATCCGGGTTACTATACCTTACGTTGACGTAAACGGAAATTAAAGTTTTCTTGCCATGCCCGCACCCAATTGGAGTATTTCCGAACTTTCCAGCGAGTTCGGCATCACGCCGCGCACGCTCAGGTTCTATGAAGACAAGGGCATTCTTGCGCCTGCGCGCCATGGCCGCCACCGCATCTATGGCGCACGCGACCGCGCCAGGCTGGTGCTGACGCTGCGCGCCCGCGCGGTAGGCCTGGCGCTGGACGACATCCGCGGCCTGCTGGATATCTACACCGGCCCCAACAGCACCCAGGCGCAGATCCGCGCCTGCGCCAACAAGCTGGAAATCCATCGCCAATTCCTGCTTTCGCAACGCCAGGAAATCGACCTTATGCTGGCCAGAGTTGAAGAACAAATTCAGGACTGCCTAAATAAACTTAATCCTGAAGATTGACCGTCAATTTCATTCGTTTACGTTAACGGAAGTTCGGCGCTTGCCGTTTTACGGCAGAATAATGCTGAAAACCAGGGCCAGGAAACCCCAGGACACCCGCTGAAATCACCCCGAAAAACACCGGGACAGGCGACAGGCAAGCCCCGCGTCACATCAGCCACGGTGCCTCTGGAACTGCTGCGCAAACCTGCTCCTGGCCGCAAAACAGGCAGTATTACGGCAGCCAGGAGCCCGGCCACGATGTCCAGCACCCGCAACACCGCCTTTCCCGCCAGCGACACCGCGCTGCGCGTCGAGCCCCTGGCCCGGCCCTTGCCTGCACGCCAGGCGGCGGCCAGCATCCTGCAGGGTTTTGACCGGCACTACGCCCTGTTCCGCTACAGCGCGCAACGTGCCAAGGCGCTGTTCGAGGCAGGGGACTGGCGTGGCATGCAGCAGCTGTCGCGCGAACGCATCGACTACTACGACCAGCGTGTGCGTGAATGCGCCAGCGCGCTGGCCAGCCGACTGGCCCGGCAGGGCGGTGATGCCGACCCAAGCCCACATTGGCAGGCCATCAAGCAGGAATTCGTCGCACTGCTCGACGAGCACTCGCAGCCCGAATGCGCCGAGACTTTCTTCAATTCCGTCTCCTGCCGCGTACTGCGGCGCGAATATTTCAACAACGCCTGCCTGTTCGTGCGCCCGGCAGTCGCTACCGAATACCTGGAAGGGCAGCGACCCGCCTTCCGCGCCTATTACCCCACGCGCACCGGGCTGCGCGCCACGCTCAGGCGCATGTTGGGGGATTTCGGGCTGGCAGCGCCCTTTGAAGACCTGCCACGCGACGTGCGCCTGCTCGCACGCGCCGCGGTCGGACTGCTGCGCCAGGCCCTTCCCAAGGGCCATGGCCCGCGCCTGGGGCAAGACTGCCAGGCCCATGTGCACGCCACCCTGTTTTTCCGCAACAAGGGCGCCTACCTGGTGGGCCGCCTGGTCAATCAGGGCGCCATCCACCCGTTCTGCATTCCGCTGCTGCGCCTGCCGTCCGGCCAGATCCATGTCGATGCCCTGTTGCATGGCCAGGATGCGCTCAGCCGGGTTTTCAGCTTTGCACGCACCTATTTCCTGGTAGACATGGAAGCGCCATCCGCCACCGTGCGCTTTCTTGCCACGCTGCTGCCGCGCAAGCCGCTGGCCGAGCTCTACACCATGATCGGGCTGCAGAAGCAGGGCAAGACGCTGTTCTACCGGGATTTCCTGCAACACCTGGCGCACTCCGGCGACCAGTTTGAAACCGCTGCGGGCATTCCCGGCATGGTCATGTTCGTGTTCACGCTGCCGTCCTACCCCTATGTCTTCAAGATCATCCGCGACCGCATAGAGAAGGACCGCATGAGCGCCGCCATCGTGCGCCGCAAGTACCAGCAGGTCAAACTGCATGACCGCGCCGGACGCATGGCAGATACCTGGGAATATTCACAGGTCGCCTTGCCGCGCCACCGATTTTCCGACGCCCTGTTACAGGCCCTGCGCACGCACATCCCGTCGCAGCTGGAAGAGCAGGGGGATACGCTGGTCTTCCGGCATGTCTACATCGAGCGGCGCATGACACCGCTCAATATCTACCTCTGGCAGGCCGGCCCCCAGGCACGCGCCGCAGCCCTGGCGGAATATGGCGATGCCATTCGCGAACTGGCCGCCACCAATCTTTTCCCCGGCGATATGCTGTTCAAGAATTTTGGCGTCACCCGCCTGGGCCGGGTGGTTTTCTATGATTACGACGAAATCCAGTCCATGGCGGAAATGAATTTCCGCCATATTCCCGAAGCGCCCGACGACGATGCGGAAATGAGTGCGGAAACCTGGTACGCCACCGGCCCCAATGACGTCTTCCCGGAAGAGTTCGAACACTTTCTGTTCAGCGATCCGGCCCTGCGCGAACCCTTTGCCGCCAAACATGCCGAGTTACTACGGCCCGAATGGTGGCGCGACTGCCAGGCGCGCATTGCACGCGGCGGCATTGCCGACATCTTCCCCTACGACCCCGGCATACGCTTTCCCAGCCATACCTCGCCCACCGGCGACGGCCTGGCGCAACAGCGTTGAACAGCCAGGCGCCTACGCCCGGTCCTGCTTTCCCCAGCGTCGTCGTTGACACCAATCTGGCCGAAAACCATGCCATGTGTCTGCCAGGCCAGACTGCCGTTTGCACCCCGCTAGCTGCGGGCGCCCAAAAAAACGCCCCCTCTTGCTGTCACCAGCAGAGGGGGCCAGGGCGCATCAGGCGCCGCGTACCTGGCGGAAAGCCTGGTCGAGCAATTCGAACTGAATGTCGATTTCTTCCGGCGTCACGTTCAGCGCAGGCATGAAGCGCAACAGGTTGGGGCGCGGGGAATTGACCAGCAGGCCAACCGGCGCCAGGTCCCTGGCAGCTTCGACGATCTGGCCGCCGTCTTCGCGATCCAGGACCAGCGCACGCAGCAGGCCACGGCCGCGTTCGCCCTGCATGCCCCACTTGGCCGAAAACGCCAGCGAACGCTGGGCCAGCAGCTCGCCCAACTTGACGACGTTTTCCAGAAAGCCCGGCGCCGCCAGGGTATCAAAGACCGCAACGCCCACCGCCGTCATCAACGGGTTGCCGTTATAGGTGCCGCCCTGGTCGCCCGGACGGAAGCAGCTGACTTCCTCGCGCGCCAGCAGTGCCGACAGCGGCACGCCGCCGCCAATGCCCTTGCCCAGCGTCATGATGTCCGGCTCGATGCCGGCGTGCTGGTAGGCGAACATCTTGCCGGTACGCCCCATGCCGGTCTGCACTTCATCGACGATGAGCAGCAGGCCGTGCTTGCGGGTCAGTTCGCGCAGCTGCTGCAGGAACTCGTCGGTCGCCGGCACCACGCCCGCCTCTCCCTGAACGGGTTCAAGCATCACGGCGATGGTCTGGTCGTCGATCAGCGCCTCGACAGAAGCGATATCGTTGTAGGTTGCCTTGGGGAAACCATCAACCTGGGGCGCGAACAGCGTATCCCAGCCTGGCTTGCCCGATGCCGACATGGTCGCCAACGTGCGGCCATGGAAGGCATTGGTGAAGGTGATGATCTTGTAGGCGCCATTGCGATGGATCTGGCCATAGCGGCGGGCCAGCTTGATCGCCCCTTCGTTGGCCTCTGCGCCGCTGTTGGCGAAGAAGACCTTGTCAAAACACGAGGCATCGGTCAGGCGGTCGGCCAGCGCGATCGACGGTTCGTTGTAGAACGCCGGCGACGGATTGATCAGGCGGTCAACCTGCTGGTGCAGCGCTGCACGGATGGGTTCGGGATTGTGGCCCAGCGCATTGACCGCCCAGCCCTGAACGAAGTCCAGATATCGCTTGCCGGCATGGTCCTCCAGCCACGACCCTTCGCCTCGCACGAAGACGAGTTCGGGACGCTGCGTGATTTCCATGACTGCCTGCACTCTGAACTGAGAAAATTCCATTTCGGCCACCTGCCGCAAAAAGTTGTAAAAGGGAGCCGACAGTATGCCGCATTTACCGGGCTTTTTTGCGACAAGCGCCACCGATATCCGACATTCTGTCAAACAAGGGCCGGCCCGAGCGCCGGCGCGGCTCTGCCCCCGCCCGCCGGCATCGCATGCCAGGCAAAACCTGCCCCCGCCTGCGACTCTGGAAATACCGCTACTGGTATGCTGCGGCGTCTCTTGGAGTAAACTGGCTCCAAGGCTTGGCCTATACGATTACGGAAAACGGCGGCTGCCGCCACCATGGCCATAACGGCTCGAATCCGGACCCCTACAGGCGAACTACGCTGCTCATGTACGACATACTGGTTTATCTGTTCGAAAACTACTACACCCCCCAGGCCTGTCCTGCCGCAGATGTACTGGCGCGCCGCCTGGCGGCAGCCGGTTTCGAAGATGAGGATATCGACGAAGCCTTGGGCTGGCTGGGCGGCCTGGCGGAAAGCACCGCCCGCTGTGTCGGCCTGACGGATGGCCCCATCACGGGCGCCCGCATCTACAGTGAATCGGAATACCAGGCACTGGGCACCCAGGCCATCGGCTTCATCGCATTCCTGGAAAGCGCCGGCGTGCTGCCGGCAGCCTTGCGCGAAATCGTCATCGACCGGGCCATGGTGTGCTCGGAAACCCCCGTTTCGCTGGAAACCATCAAGATCATCGCGCTGATGGTGCTGTGGAGCCAGGAAGCAGAAATCGACCGTTTCATCCTCGAAGAACTGCTGGAGCAGGGCGACGCCCGCCTGCTGCACTGACCCGCCCGCCAGCGGCCGGCGCGCCCGGCCAGCCTGCGTTGAACCCGCCCCACGCCTGCCTGCCGCCCACAAGCCTGGCTTTTCTCCCATGACCTCGCGCCACGCTGCCCCGGCCGCCTATGTCGGCCGCTTCGCCCCCAGCCCCAGCGGCCCGCTGCACGCCGGCTCCCTGGTGGCTGCCATGGCCAGCTGGCTGGATGCCCGTGCACATCGCGGGCGCTGGCTGCTGCGCATCGAAGACGTGGACACGCCCCGCATGGTTGAGGGCGCAGCCACCTGCATCATGCAGCAATTGCAGTCCCTGGGCATGCACTGGGAGGGTGAAGTCATGTGGCAATCCCGGCGCGAAGCCGCCTACCTGGATGCCCTGACGTGCCTGCGTGCGGACGGCAGACTCTACCCCTGCGGCTGCACCCGACGCGAAATCGCCGCAGCAGCCAGTGCCGCCGGCCGCCTGGAAGACAATGGTGAACGCCCCTACCTGGGCATGTGCCGCCACGGCCTGGCCTCTGGCCGCAGCGCCCGCGCCTGGCGCGTGCGCGTCGACCCCGGCGTGATCGCCTTCGATGACCGCTGGCTGGGACCGCAACAGCAGAATGTCGAAACCGAAGTTGGGGATTTCGTGCTGCGGCGCGCCGACGGCCTGTGGGCCTACCAACTGGCCGTCGTCGTCGATGACGGCAACCAGGGGGTGACGGACATCGTACGCGGCGCCGACCTGCTGACCAGCACGGCGCGCCAGATCATGCTGGCGCATTTGCTGGGCTACCCGGCACCACGCTACATGCACGTACCGCTGGTGCTGGACCCGGCCACCGGCCTCAAGCTTTCCAAGCAGAACCACGCGCCGGCGCTGGACCTCAGCCAGCCGCTGGAAACGCTGATGCAGGCATGGCGCGCCCTGGGCTTCGCCGGGTTCGCCGCCAACAGCCTGGCGGATTTCTGGTCCATTGCCACAGCACAATGGGCGACGCGCTGGCAGATTCCAGCCTGAACCGGCAGCGGCCCAGGGGGGGCTGAATTCACAGCCGCCCATGCACCTCGCCACCTGAACCCCACAAACCCAGCCACCCGGTCACCCGGCAGCCTCGCCATCCGGTCTATTTGCTGGCGCGCAGGCGCTCCCAACTGATCGCCTGCAATTCGTCGCGCACCGCCGGCAACGGCGCATATTCCACCGTCAGGCCGGATGCACGCAAGGTACACACTGCAAAACCCGCCCCCTGCACCAGGCTCAAGTGGTCCTGGCACAGGATGTCCTTGGCATGATGCAGGCCGGTTGCAACCGCCAGCACCGTGCCGTACCAGCTGGAAACGCGGTCATAGTGGATATGGCCGCAAAACATCCCCGCCACCGACGCGCCAGTCGCCTGGCGTTCGCGCAGCAAGTCGCGCAGGCGGCGCGTATCGGCCAGGCTGAGGGTCTCCCATTCGCCGCTTTCGTCCTGCTCGTCCAGCGCGGGCGCATGATGCGCAACCAGCAGGCAGGGCAGCCCGGGATGCGCGTAGAGGCGCTCGCGCAGCCAGCCGAACTGCTGGTCATCCAGCGCGCCGCCTATCTTCCCGGGCACACTGGTATCGAGCACGATCACGTGCACGCCAGCCACCACCGCGTCGTAATGACAGGGAGCAGCAGCCCCCGGCTCGGCATGGGGCAAGTGCAGCACGGACCGCAGCGCGGCACGGTCGTCATGGTTGCCTGCCGCATACAGCACCGGCATGCGCAGGGGTTCCATCAACGCCGCCAGTTTGCGGTAGCTGGCCTCATCGCCCCGGTTGCTGAGGTCTCCGCTCACCAGCACGAATGCGGGCGCGGGCTGCATGGCCTGCAAGGTGTCGACCACGGCAGCCAGGCGGCTGGCGGTATCGGATTTCAGGCCGGGATCGGCGTCCTGGTCGCCGATATGCAGGTCGGTCAGATGGATGAACGTGATGGGCGCGGAAGATGGGGTGGATGACATGCGGAAAGAATCCCTGTTGGACGGTATGGCGAAACGCGGTCGGCTCATTTGATGCCAGCGCGCATGAAGCTCTGAATGAACTGCTTCTGGAACAGCAGGAACGCCACCAGCAGTGGCGCCGATGTCAGCAGGGTCGCGGCGGAGATGATGGCCCAGCTGGTGCCCTGGTCCGGCGAGGCAAACACCTGCAGGCCCACCGTGACCGGACGGGTAGACACCGAATTCGTGACGATCAGCGGCCACAGCAGGTTGTTCCAGTGGTAGCTGATGGAAACCAGGCCGTAGGCCACATACACCGGCCGTGCCAGCGGCACGTACACGCGCCAGAGGATGCCCAGCGTGCTGGCGCCTTCGATACGTGCGGCATCCTCCAGCGCACGTGGCGTGGCAAGGAAAGTCTGGCGCAACAGGAAGATGCCGAATGCCGAAGCGAAATAGGGCATGCCGATGGCCAGCAGGGAATCCAGCAAGCCCATGTTGCTGATCGTGCGGTAGTTCTCCACCATCAGCATTTCCGGCATGATCATGAGCTGCAGCAGCACCAGGTAGAACAACAGGTTGCGGCCTGGAAACTCGAAGCGCGCGAACGCATAGGCGGCAAGCGTGCACAGCACGAACTGCACCGCCATGATGACGGTCACCAGCACAGCGGTATTCGCCATGTACCGGGCGAACGGCGCAGCCTCCCAGGCGGCGCGGAAGTTTTCCAGGGTCAGCGGCGCGCCCAGGCTGAAACGGACTTCGTAGGCCGCCGGGTGGATGGCAGTCCAGACCGCATAGGCGAACGGCAGCAGCCACAGCAGCGCCAGCAGCCAGGCGCCGGCCGTCTCTAGCCAGGAAGCCGTCAGCAGGCCTGGCAGGCGCGCCAGCCAGCCTGGCCGCGCCGCGTAAACATCGCCATTGTCCAAGGCAATGCCAGCGCCGGATTGCGAGCTCATTTTCATTGGTAATGCACCTTTTTATCCATCCAGGCGAACTGCACGAATGCCAGGATTGCCATCAGCGCCAACAGCACCACCGTCAGCGCCGAGGCATAGGCGGTATCCCAGTACTTGAAACCGACGTTGTAGATGTAATGCAGCAGCAGATTGCTGGCATTGTCGGGACCGCCGCGCGTCATGACGATCACATGGTCGATCAACCGGAATGAGTTGATGAGGGCATTGATCATCACGAACAGGGTGGTCGGCATCAGCAGCGGCCAGGTCACGCGGCGGAAGAACGTCCAGCGGCCGGCACCTTCCAGCGTGGCTGCCTCGCGCAATGCCGGGTCCATCTGCTGCAGGGCAGCCAGGTAGAAGATCATAAAGAAACCGGCCTCCTTCCAGACTGCCAGCACCATGAGGCACGCCAGCGCCGTGGACGGGTCGCCCAACCAGTTTTTGCCGGTCAGGCCGGCCAGCGAACGCAATTGGTCGAGCAAGCCGTAGTCCGGTGTGTAGAAGAACAGCCAGATGTTGGCAACGGCAATCAAAGGCAGCATCGTCGGCAGGAAAAACGACAGCCGCATCCAGGCCTTGCCGCGCATGCCGCTGTTGACGATCAGCGCCAGGCCCAGTGCCAGCACGATGGCGGCCGGCACCGTGACGAGCGCATAGATGGCGCTGTTCCAGAGCGAGGTCAAGAATACCGGGTCGTCCAGCATGACAGCATAGTTTTCCAGGCCAACGAAAACGGCTGGCCGCGCGCCCACCGGCGTACTGAAGAAGCTGTGGAAAAACGTGGCAACCGCCGGGTAATGCGTAAACGCCACCAGCAGCACGACAGCCGGCAAGAGCAGCAGCCATCCCTGGACAGGAGCAAAGCGCAGATTCATGTTGAGAGTTTCCAGATGGGCTTAGCCGGGGCAATGCGGCCGGCTCGCAGGCCGGGCCGCCATCTCCCTGGGGAAGGCAGCCCGATGCCCACCGTGCCGGCCGCCAGGCAGCCGCTGAACCCGGTTCAGCGATAACGGCGCAGGATGCGTTCGGATTCGGCCTGCGCGTCATCCATGGCCTGCTGCGCCGTCTTGCGGCCGATCAGCGCTGCTTCGATGTTGTCGTCGATCAGGCGCGCCACGCGCTGGTTGTCATGCGTGGACAGCTCCGCCACGGCATATTGCAACTGATCGCGGGCCACTGCGGCTGCCGGAAACTCCGCCACGTAAGCCTTCATGGCCGGGGTTTCCCAGGCATCCGGGCGTACTGCCACATAACCAGTGCGAATCCCCCATTCGGCAGCGCGTTCAGCCGATGTCAGCCACTTCGCCAGGGTGAAGGCCGCCTGCTGCTGCTCGGGCGTAGCATCCTTGAACAGGTAGATATTGCCGCCGCCGGTCGGGGTGCCGCGCTGCTTGCCTGCCGGCAGCATGGCCACGCCGAAGGGGAAGGGCGCATTGGTGCGTACGTTGGTCAGGTTGCCCGTGGTGGTGGTCATCATGGCCGTGCGGCCTTCAAAGAAATCCTTGGGTGTGGTCGCCCATTCGATGGCGCCGGGCCGCATCACCTTGTGCTTGCTGCCCAGATCCACCCAGAACTGCATGGCCTCGACCACTTCAGGGGAATTGAAGTAGGTCTGCGTGCCGTCTTCGCTGGCGATCTTTCCACCGTTCTGCGCCACGTAGCCCTGCAACAGCCAATAGGCCGTCAGCGACGAGGGCACCTGCATGCCCCAGCGCACCACATTGCCCTTTTCATCCTTCCTGGTCAGCTTGCCGGCGTATTCGATCACTTCATCCCAGGTCTGCGGGCCACGCTCGGGGTCCAGCCCCGCTTCGCGGAAGGCATCCTTGTTCCAGAAGAACACCGAGGTAGAGCGCTGGAACGGAATGCCCCAGGTCTGCCCGTCGCTCTGGCTATTGCGCATGAAACCCGGGAAAAAACCCTGCAGCCAGGCCCGGTCTTCATCCGTCTTCACCAGGGACTCGATAGGCACCAGCACATCCTGGTCGCGCAGCGTGTACATCTCCGTCGACAGCATGATGGCAGCTGCCGGTGGCTTACCGCTGCGCGCCGCCGTCAGCGATTTGGCCGCCGTTTCGTTATAGGTACCGGAATACACGGCCTGCACGCGAATATCGGGATGCTCGGCCTGGAAATCCGCCACCATGTCATCAATGATCTTCGTCACCGGGCCGCCAATGGCCACGGGAAAGTAGAACGAAACATCCACGGGTTCGGCCAATGCCGAGGTCCCCGCCGTCAGGGCGGCCAATGCCAGCCCGGCTGCGCCAGCGCGCTTTTTCAAGGTATGCAGAATCATTACGTATCCAGGGGAACGTTGAGGGAAAAACCGGCAAGGGTGCCGTAGCCAGCCACTCAGGCCGCCAGCGACTGCCGCATGTCAAGAACACCCGGCACCGCCAGCCGCTGGCCGGTGGCACCGTCGAAAAAATGGCAGGCCTGCTCGGGCCAGGACAACATGACTTGGTCGCCGGGCTTGCCGCAGAACTGGCTGTCATGCCTGACTGCCAGCGTGGCCGAGCCGATGCGGCAACTCAAGATATGGTCGGCGCCGTGATACTCCACGTGCTCCAGCACTGCCGGTACACCACCCATGACACCCAGGCTGATGGCTTCCGGCCGCAGCCCCAGGGTCACTGGCTGCGCCACGCGTCCGGGCCACAGGCAGATATCCGTTCCCGGCAGCACGGCACCCGCCACCCGTGTTTCCAGCGGCACCAGGTTCATGGGCGGCACCCCGATGAACCTGGCAGCGAAATGCGTGGCCGGTCGGTGGTAGAGCTCGCTGGGCGCAGCCTGCTGCTCGATACGCCCGGCCCGCATCAGGATGACCTGGTCAGCCATGCTCATCGCTTCGGTCTGGTCATGGGTGACGTACACCATGGTCATGCCCAGGCGCTGCTGCAAATCTCGGATTTCACGCCGCATTTCATGGCGCAGTTGTGCATCCAGGTTGGACAGCGGCTCGTCCATCAGGCAAACCGAGGAACGCGCCACGATGGCCCGCCCCAGCGCCACGCGCTGCTGCTGTCCGCCGGACAACTGCCCGGGCTTGCGCAGCAACAAGTCCTGCAAGCCCAGCACATCGGCCGCATGGCGCAGGCGCCGAGCACGTTCGGCGGCCGGCACGCGCCGGATCTTCAGACCAAAAACGATGTTTTCCGCCACGCTCAGATGGGGCAGCAGGGCGTAGTTCTGGAACACCATGGACAAACCGCGCGCCGCCGGCGGCAGGTTCGTCACATCGCGCCCACCGAGCAATATGCGGCCGCTGTCCGGCTTCTCCAGCCCGGCCAGCAGGCGCAAGGTGGTGGACTTGCCGCAGCCCGACGGCCCGAGCAGCACGGTCATGCTGCCTGCGGGCACCTCGAAGGAAACATCGTTCACCGCCAGATCGCCGCCCCAACCGCGCATCAACGACTGGATCGACAGGGCGCTCATCGGATTTGCTCCAGCGCACCGTCTTCATGCAGGATATCGGCCGGCACCTGCGAATGGCCATGCCAGTTCAGGCAGGTCACCGTGGCGTAGCCAGCGTCGATCAGCGCGTTCTCGTCGCCGTCGCCCGCCAGGTAGTTGCGCAGGGCCAGCGGCTCGATCAGCGCATGCTCGCGCTCGCGCTCTGAATGGATGATGACCTGCGTGGCGACCTTGTCGCTGCCGCGCCGCGCCGCGCGCAACGATGCCGGCAGGCGGCGCGGTAGATTGACGTTGAGCCAGTGGCCGTCGCGCGCCCACTGTTCGCGGGCCTGCCAGAAACCCTGCAAACGTCCGGCCAGCCAGCGCTCGCCTTCTTCATCGCCGCCACTGTCCCGCGGACGGGAAAAAGCCACGGCGGGAATCCCGCACAGTGCGGCCTCCCGTGCAACCGCCATGGTGCCGGAATACGCAACATCCTCGGCCACGTTACGACCCTCATTGATCCCGGACAGCACCAGGTCCGGCTGGCGGTCGCCACGGAATAGCCAGGACACGCCGGCAATCACACAATCTGCAGGCGTGCCGCTGCATGCATAGCGGCGCGGCGAGCGCTGCGTAACTTCGAAA
Source organism: Kerstersia gyiorum (assembly GCF_048595715.1). Lineage (NCBI taxonomy): Bacteria > Pseudomonadati > Pseudomonadota > Betaproteobacteria > Burkholderiales > Alcaligenaceae > Kerstersia > Kerstersia gyiorum. The sequence continues at coordinate 74,315 of NZ_CP169556.1, read as the reverse complement.
CTGCGACGCAGGGTAATACCATGGCCATAACCGCTGCGGTTGCCGTCCGGCGCGACCACCCAGACGTCATCGGTCAGCAGCAGGGCCGCACGTTCCAGCAGCGCCAAGCCAGGCGCGTCGATACCATCGTCGTTGGAAATGAGAACTCGCATATATCCGCTTTTTTTCTGTGGATTTTCCGGGGAACATCCCGGCCTTGCGAGCAAGTCTATTGAACAAAAGTTTCCTTAAAATGACATTTATTCATTTCTCAGCACACCCAGGACGTGATGGAAAATGACATATTCGGCGGGTTATCCTGCGCGCTTCCGTTCCTTTTCCTATCCATCTCCCCGATGTCAGAAGCCAGCCCCCTTTCCGCCAGCGACTTCCTTTCACCCGATACCCACGACGTGAAGCTGCGCGCGGCCTGGCTCTACCATGTCGAGCAGCTCACCCAGGAAGAAGTCGCCCGCCAGCTGGGGCTGAACCGCAGCAAAGTCCTGCGCCTGCTGGCTGCGGCGCGCGAAGAAGGGCTGGTGCAGGTTTCCATCAATGGCCGGGGCAGCGACATGCTGCAACTGGAACAGGCCCTGATGGCCCGTTTCCGCCTGCAGCAGGCCATTGTCGTGCCGGTATCCGGACTGTCGGAAAGCCTGTCCATCAAGGCCGTGGCACATGCCACCGGCCGATATCTGTCTGACCAGATGACCGACGGCATTTCCATCGGCGTGGGCTGGGGTGCCACGCTGCACCACGCGATACGCTCGCTGGCCTGGCGCCATGTGCGCGACGCCACCGTCGTCTCCCTGTTGGGCGAGGTAACTCACGCTGGCGTGGACAGCCCGTCGGCCGTGGCCTGGCAGCTGGCGCATTTCTACCGCACCGAGCTCTACCAGATCACCGCGCCGGTATTCGTGCCCGACCCTGCGCTGGCGCAGGCGCTCTGGCAAATAGATGAAATGGCCAAGCTGCAGACCCGGGCGCGGCAACTCGACCTCGTGCTGCTGAGCGTCGGCGACCTGAGCCGCCAAGCTTCCATCTTCCGGCGCGGTCTGCTCGGCTGGGACACGGCGGACAACCTGAAGGCTGCCGGGGCGGTTGGCGACGTGCTGTGCCATTTCGTGGATGCCTCCGGCCAGGTCATAGACCATCCGGCCAATCAGCGCGTCATGGCCATCCATCCGGCCAGCCTCGCCCCCGTTCCCCGCATCGTCATTTCGTCCTGTGGCGCCCGCAAGGCCCAGGCCATGATCGCCGGCATCGCGGCCACCCAGGCCCATGTGCTGATCGTGGATGAAACGGCGGCACGCGCCATGCTACGGCTCGCAGGCGGAGCTTAGGTGTCGGTTTGGCGGCGGATGAGCGACACACCAGCGGTTGCTTGACAGATCGCAGACAGCAGGCAGGGCGTCGCGGCGGCGCCACACCTGGCGTTACGTTTATTTGGCGCCGGTCGACCTAAAATACCCCGACTACCTGTAGGGATGCTGCCCGGCCCCAACCCGCCATGCCACCAGACCTACGTCCAGCCACCTTTTCCTGCCGCCACATGCACGCCGACCTGCTCGACATCGACATCTATTCCTGGACGACCCTGGTCGCCCTGCTGGCCAGCCTGACGCTGGCGGCTTTCCTGGGAAAATACACCTGGGGCCGCCGTTTCAAGCACAGCAACACCTCTGATGACGAACTGAAAGTCGTGCTCGGCGCCGCCCTGTCGCTGTTTGCCCTGCTGATCGGCTTCATCCTGACCTTCGCCATCAACGGCTACAACCTGCGCGTGTCCGCAGAGGAAAACGAGGCCATTGCCATCGGCAATGCGCTGCAGCACACGACGTTGCTGGAAGAATCGAAACAGGAGCAGGCCGAGCAGATGCTGAGGCATTACCTGGAGCTGCGCATCCAGTTTTTCGAAACCAACGACAATGCGCTGCGCGCCGATCTGCGCCTGCAAGCTATCCAGCTGCAAACCCGCATGTGGACGCTGATCAGCAAAATTGCGCTGGCGAACCCGAACACCATCATCAAGACAGCGCTGGACGCCAGCAACAACCTCTATACCGCCCAGCAGAAAACCATGTCCAGCTGGCGGCGCCAGGTGCCCAATGCCGCCTGGGCGATCCTGCTGCTGTTCGGCCTGTGCTCGAACTTCATGATCGGCTACAACATACGCGGCAAGCAGGGCAGCAATCTGCTGATCCTCACCTTTCCCGTCATCACCGCACTGGCCTTATTCCTGATCGCAGAAATCGACGTACCCGGCAGGGGCATGATCCAGGTCGCCCCCGACAATCTCCAGGCCATCAAGGTCACGCTGGCCCACGGCGGCCTGGCACCCTGAACAACAACGGCCAGCCGCCTGCTCTTTACTCGTTCGTGGCGGCTTCTGCCGCCTCACTGGCGGCAGCGGCCGAGGCAGCCGCCTGGGCCGCTATGGCCCGCACTTCAGCCTCTTCCTTCGGGGACAACTCCCGGGCAGAAGGCGGCGCCAGTTCGGGTGCGGCATCCGCTGCGCCGGACAGGTCATTGACGGGAGCCGGCCGGGGAGTCGGCGGGGCCTCGCGGCTGCCGACCGGGGATGTGTCCCCACTGGCCGCCATGGGCTGCATGTCGGCATCCCGCAATTGCAGCAGCACCGAGCGGCCGGATTCATCAACCCGGAACTCGCCATAGCGCGCGGGCGAGAAATAAGGCTCCAGCCCTTCGGCAAAGAAATACGCCCCTGTCAGCGCCAGGCTGACGTTATCCCATGAACCTGTGCGCAAGGGGACGACCACTTCGTCGCTGGCCTGAGGTTGCGCGTGCGCTTGCACCCGCAACACCTCGGCCGGCTGCTCCAGGCCCGCCGCAAATACCGCATAGCCACCAGCGCTGGCCTCTTCCCCCCAGCGCAAAATGCGATCCGCAGCATAAGCCAGATCCATGTAATCGCCCTGCAGCAGGGCGCGCGGGTCCACCGGCGCCAGTTCAAGCAGCAACGGCTTGCCGTGGGCCAGGATGTTTTCATAGCGCAACACTCCCGCATTGGCCACGACCAGCACCGCCAACAAACCACCCGCCAACCCGGCCTGGGCACCTCGTGTACCGATCGCTCGCTGGCCGGCACCTGCCGCCTGCGAACCACCCATGTGCCGCTTATGGCTGCGCTCCAGCACAGCCGACACAGCCAGCGCCAGGCATCCGCCCACCAGCAGCCATTGCGCTTTCTCCAGCAGCGGAATATGCAGGCTGTAGTAATAATCGAACAGGCCCCACAACAATGCCAGCGTACCGAAAACCCGCAACCAGCGACGCTGCAACCCGATGCCCAGCCAGACCCAGACCATGGCAATCAGGACGGCCGGCGCCGACAGGCAGACCAACGACACCAGCAAAGTCATTGCCGTCAGGCCTGCGCTCCAAACCAGCGACGGCCGCTGCGGCAGACTGCGCAACACCATCAGGGCCACGGCAGCAGGCAAAATCGCATACAGCAGGGCAAAGCTGCCAAACATCACATCCTGGCGCAGCAGCGCGGGCAAATTCTGCACCGCGACGCTGCCCATGCCGAAAATGGCACCCTGGGCCACCAGCATCCAGGCCAGCGCGCCCGGCAACAGCCAGGTTTTTCGTTGCTGCCCATAAGCCAGCACGAATGCCAGCAATGCCCCAACCGTCAGCAGCCAGACATCCGGCACCATGGGCAGCAGGTCATGCCAGCCCTGTTCCATCTGCCACCAGATCATGTCACCCAGTGCATCCCCGCCCTGGAGCTTCACCCAGAACAGCCAGCGCACGACCACCATCAGGCAGCCTGCCTGCACCAGGGCCGCAACGAAGCGGATGATGCGCCCCGTTCCCGCGCCGTAAAGCGCGACGGCCGCCAGCCCCAACAGCAGATAGCTATGGGGTTCCTCCAGCAGCATCACCAGGCCGAAACCGACAAATCCCATGCCCGCCACGCCTGCCGCAACACCAATCTGCTCGACCATATTGGCAAGCTGGCTGCCTGGCGCGGCCTGTTTCAGGGCCACATTTTCCGTGCTGACGCTGGCCTTTTCCGCCGCCTGTCTGAGCCGCAGGATCAGGACAGACACCAGCATCAGCACGATGCCGAAGACCAGTGCACCTTCTTCGCTTTCCACCACGCCCAGCAACAGCAGCAGGCCAATGCCGAACAGGGTCACCAGCCAGGCACCGAAACCCTGCACGATCTGCACGGACAAGGGGATGTCTTCCGCACTGCCAGTGGCCTTGCCGGTGATTTTCTCGTGCAATCGCAAAATCCGCCACGCCACCCATGCCGCCTCAATCAGCACGACGAAGCTCAACACGCTCAGCAGGGCTTCCAGGGAGCCAGAATCGTTCAGCACCGACTGGAAGAAGGCCAGGCTCACGCCGATGGCGCCGATGCCTACAATGGCCAGCACCCACAAATCCTCGTGCCCGGAACGGCTGGAACGCCGCCACAGTACCACTGACGCCACGAGCCAGATGACCCCCAGGATCAGCAGCGGCCCCATGGGTTCGCTGTACCCGCTGAAATCCATGATGCAATACCCGACTTCCATCGCCAGGGGCCAGAGCGCCAACGCAGTCAGCAAGCGCATGCCCGCCTTGCCATATGCACCAACGCGCTCGCCATACCCATGCCAGAGCACCAGGCACAGCAGATTGGGCAGCGCCTGTTGCCACGTGCCCAGGCTGCCACGCAGGTAATTGACCCCCAGGAAGCTGTGGCCTACCGCCAGCCAGAGCGCCAGGGCGATATTCATGAGAGCCAGCCAGAACAGCCACAGGCCAGGCCGCCGCGCCGCCAACGCCCAGGGCAACAGCAGCAGGGTCCACCAGGCAAACAACTGCCAGCCCTGCGCGCCAGTCTGGTAGGTCTGGCCGACCAGGCCCAACAAGGCGCCAATCCCCACGGCTGCCAGAATCATTATTGCCAGGAACAGGTTACCCTTCGTCCCGCGCCGCCTGACATCCCAGAATGCCAGGCCGACAGTTGCAATCAGCAACACTTGCAGGCCCACCAGACGTGTCCACTTTCCGAGGGAAGTCCAATTGGCGGCCAGCAGACAAATCAACCCGCTGGCAAGGAGGATCGCCCCCAGCCAAAGCGCCTGCGAGGACAGCAAATTCCGCCAATTCGAGCCTGCCGTGCCAACTTCATCCTGGCTGATCGCTTGCATGTCTTGATTCTCCAACCGTATGATTCCCCGCAACCTGGCGCCAGGCGCTCCTTGGAAACACATGGAAAAAACGCTGATTATTGCCGAGAAACCCTCGGTAGCCCTTGATATCTCACGCGCCCTCGGCGGTTTCAAGCGTGAGGGCGATTATTTCGAAAGCGATCGTTACGTGCTGAGTTCCAGCATCGGGCATCTGCTGGGCCTGGTCGCGCCCAATGATCCGGTACGGGGCAAATGGAGTTTTACCCATCTGCCTGTCATTCCACCACAGTTCGAACTCGCCCCGGCCGACAAGAAGTCGACGGAGCGCTTGAAGATGCTGGTGCGGCTGATCAAGCGCAAGGATGTGGTCGACATCATCAACGCCTGTGACGCGGGACGCGAGGGTGAGCTGATCTTCCGCTACATCACCCAGTACGCCGGCACCAAGAAACCGATCAAGCGGCTCTGGCTGCAGTCGATGACGCAAGCCGCCATCCGCGAAGCCTTCGAGAACCTGCGCGACGACGAAGACCTGCAACCGCTGGAAGCCGCTGCGCGTTCGCGCGCCGAGGCCGACTGGCTGGTGGGTATCAACGGCACGCGTGCCATGACGGCCTTCAACAGCAAGGATGGCGGTTTCTTCAAGACACCCGTGGGCCGCGTGCAGACGCCGACCCTGGCCATCGTTGCAGAGCGCGAGGAACGCATCCGCCGCTTCGTTTCCCGCGATTATTGGGAAGTGCGCGCGCAATTCGTTGCCGCCGCCGGCCTGTACGAAGGCCGCTGGATAGACCCTGATTTCAAGAAAGACGAACGCGACCCGGAAAAACGCGAATCGCGCCTGTGGTCGCTGGCCGCCGCGCAAAGCGTGGTGGCGGCTTGCCGCGAACAGCCCGGCACGGTCACGGAAGAGTCGCGTCCCAGCACGCAGCTGTCGCCCGCGCTGTTTGACCTGACCTCGCTGCAACGCGAAGCCAACTCGCGCTTCGGCTTTTCCGCCAAGGCCACGCTGTCACTGGCGCAATCACTGTACGAACGCCACAAGGCCTTGACGTACCCGCGTACCGATTCGCGCTATCTGCCGGAAGACTATATCGCCACGAGCCGCGAGGTAGTGGGCGCCTTGTCGCAAGGGGAATCCGCCGCCGCCGGCGTGAATCCGCATGCGCAGCGGATTTTGCAGGAAGGCTGGATCCGCCCGAACCGCCGCATTTTCGATAACAAGAAAGTGTCGGATCACTTCGCCATCATTCCGACGCTGCAAGTGCCGCGCGAGCTGAGCGAAGCCGAAGCCAAGATTTATGACCTGGTGGTGCGCCGCTTCCTGGCGGTGTTCTTCCCCGCAGCCGAGTACCGGGTGACGACCCGGCTGACGGAAGTCAATGGCCATCGTTTCAAGACCGAGGGCAAGGTGCTGGTGCAGCCCGGCTGGCTGGTGCTGTATGGCCGCCACGCGCAAGGCGATGAAGCCAATCTGGTAGCCGTGGCCGATGGCGAGAAGGTGCGCACCGAGAAGGTCGAGGCCGTGGGCCTGGCCACCAAACCGCCAGCGCGCTACAACGAAGCGACGCTGCTGTCGGCCATGGAAGGCGCGGGCAAGCTGGTCGATGATGAAGAGTTGCGCGAGGCCATGTCCGAGCGCGGCCTGGGCACGCCTGCCACGCGCGCTGCGATTATCGAAGGCCTGCTCAACGAGAGTTACCTGCGCCGCGATGGCCGCGATCTGATTCCTACCGCCAAGGCGCGTCAGCTGATGACCTTGCTGGCAGGCCTGGATGTGCGCGAGCTGACGTCGCCGGAACTGACGGGCGAGTGGGAGCATAAGCTCAAGCAGATCGAGCAGCGCAAGCTGGACCGCGATGCCTTCATGCGCGAGATCGCGCAGATGACGCAGGTCATCGTCAAGCGCGCCAAGGAATACGAACGCGACACCGTGCCTGGCGATTACGCCACGCTGAAAACACCGTGCCCGAAATGCGGCAGCGTCGTGAAGGAAAACTACCGGCGCTTTGCCTGCACGCAGTGCGATTTTTCCATCAGCAAGCATCCTGGCGGACGAACGTTCGAGCTGCCGGAAGTGGAAACCCTGCTGGAAAAGCGCGAAATCGGGCCGCTGCAGGGCTTCATCAGCAAGATGGGCCGCCCGTTCGCGGCCATCCTGCGCATCGACGACGAGTTCAAGCTGAATTTCGATTTCGGCCAGAACGACGACGATGACGAAGAAGAAACCGATTTTTCGCAGCAGGAGCCGGTTGGCGTCAGCCCGATCAGTGGCGGCAAGGTGTACGAGCACGGCATGCATTACGTGAGCGAACACGCCGTGGGGCCGAACAAGAACACGGCGGATTTCCGCTGCGGCAAGGTGATACTGCAGCAGGAGATTTCCCGCGAGCAGGTGGCCAAGCTACTGCGTGACGGCCGAACGGACCTGCTGGACGGCTTCGTTTCCAGCCGAACCAACCGCAAGTTCAAGGCTTACCTGGTGCTGCAACCTGACGGCAAGGTTGGCTTCGAGTTCGAACCGCGCCCCGAAAAGGGTGGCAAGGCGGCTGGCAAAACGGCGACCAAAACTGCCGGGAAGACCACCAAGACGGCGGCCAAAACTGCCACCAAGGCGGCAACCAAGACGGCAACGAAGTCTGCGACCAAGACAGCGGCAAAGAAGACCCCAGCCAAAGCCGCGACCAAGACTGCCCGCAAGACTGCGAGCAAGAAGGGCGCTGCGGACAAGTAAACCCGGCTGAGTCGCCGCTCGTTGCGCAAGAAGGGCGTGGAACAATTTTCCACGCCCTTCTTTATGTGCTGCCTGACACTGATCCAGCAGCGCGATAGCACAACTCGCGGCCTCATCGGTCATGGCACGCGCCCCAGCCTCACCCGGCAGGGGATCTGTTGCCTTTTCGGAACGGTCTGACTCCCTGTGGGCAGTGAATGCTGCAAGTGCAAAAACGCAGGCCTATAATTCGCCCGGTCGGGCAATGCCTGTCTTTCACGTTCCTCATCATCATGATTCAGCACCGCGCGCCGTCGCGTACATCCCTGGGCTGGCGTCCTAGCCGCCGTGAGTTTGTTCCCTGTAATCCTCGTAATGAAGCGCCGCAAGACGGGCCGCAGCATGCCCAGCAGCCGGGCAGCCTGAACGGCAAAAGCGGTCAGATTGCGTGAGTAGCAAACCCCGTTCCCCAGCCAAGGACAAGCGCCTGGAGACCCCTGCCGCTGTACGCACCGCTGGCCGGACGGGCACCGGAGAACCCGCCTGGCACCGCCTGGCGGACTCTCCGGTACATGGCAAGGGCGTATTCGCCGCCAGAGACATCCCCGCTGGTACCCGGATTCTTGAATACCAGGGCGAGCGCATTGACCAGGACGAAGCGGACCGCCGCCACCCCGTCAATCCCGACGACCCTTTCCATACCTTTTTTTTCGCCCTGAGCAGCGGCATCGTGATCGACGGTGGTGTCGATGGCAATGATTCGCGCTGGATCAACCATTCCTGCGCCCCCAATTGCGAAACCCAGGAAGGCCGCCACGGCAAACGGATCTACATTGTCGCCCTGCGTGACATCCGCGCCGACGAAGAGCTGAACTACGATTACGGCCTGGTGATAGACGGCCGGCAGACGCGCAAGCTCAAGGAACAGTATCGCTGCCTGTGCGGCGCGCCGGAATGCCGGGGCACCATGCTGGCCCCGCCCTCGGGCAAACGCAGCAAGAAAACCGCCAGCCCGGCGGACAAGAAGGCCAAGGCGGCGGCATAGCGCCAGGCGCACCGGCTTCATCCCGGTCGCACACTTACAGCCCCTCCAGTCTGCCCCGCCCGGCAACCGTTCAGCCAGGCGTCGATCGGCCAGGTCAGGCTGGCTGATTTGCCGTAACCCGCTCTTGCAGCCCCTGACTGACCTTCACCGGCGGGAATTGCGCCGTGTCGTCCACAAAAGTATCCACAAGCGGCCTGATGCGGCCTTCCTGCGTCGTCCAACGGCCCGCCATAGCCTGGAGATGCACAAGCAGCGTTTGCCGGGTACGATGCGTGCTGACCGTCCTGCGCGGCAGCCATGTCCAGCCCCGCCAATGCTGGCCCTCACTGAAGCAGGCGCGGGCCTGTCAGCACAGGCAGGCGGCTGGTCGCCTTCCCCGCAAGGGATGCCGCCGTCACCGCCCGCCAGCGGCACCGGACCTGCCCGCCCCGGCCCGTTCTCGTATCCAGTGTTTTATCAACAGAGTTATCCACAGCTGATTGCCATGTCCATCCTCGATGCCAAGCCCATAGTCGCCATCGCCACCGCGCCCGGCCGCGCCGGCATTGGCATCATCCGCCTGTCCGGAGAGGCGCTCGGCCCGCTCGTCCAGGCATTGCTGGGCCAGGAACTCAAACCGCGCCATGCACATTTCCTGCCCTTCCGGGATAACGACGGCAGCGCCATCGACGAAGGCATCGCCATCCACTTTCCGGCGCCGCACTCCTACACCGGCGAAGACGTGCTGGAATTGCAGGGCCACGGCGGCCCAGCCGTCCTGCGCCGGCTGCTGCAACGCTGCCTGGAAGCAGGGCGGACGCACGGACTGCGGCTCGCTGCACCCGGTGAATTCACCCAGCGCGCCTTCCTCAACGGCCGCCTGGACCTGGCGCAAGCCGAAGCCGTCGCCGACCTGATCGACGCCAGCTCGGAAGCCGCTGCCCGCAGCGCTGTGGCATCCTTGTCAGGGGTATTCTCGGCCAAGGTCAACGACCTGGCGGAACGCATCATCCACCTGCGCATTCTGGTCGAAGCCACGCTGGACTTCCCCGAAGAAGAAATCGACTTCCTGGAAAAATACCAGGCGGCCGCCACCCTGACCGGCCTGCGCGAAGAACTGGCGGACATCCTTGCCAAAACCCGCCAGGGCGTGGCCCTGCGCGACGGCCTGAAAGTCGTGCTGGCAGGAGAACCCAACGTCGGCAAATCCAGCCTGCTCAATGCCCTGGCAGGCGAAGACATCGCCATCGTCACGCCCATCGCCGGCACCACGCGCGACAAAGTCACCCAGGAAATCCACCTGGACGGCGTCCCGCTGCACATCATCGACACCGCTGGCCTGCGCGACACCGACGACATCGTCGAAAGCCTGGGCATCGAGCGCAGCTGGAACGAAATCGCCAACGCCGACATCGTCCTGCACCTGCAGGACGCCCGCCTGCCGGTACAGGCCATCAGCGCCCGCATCCTGGCACACTGCCGCCCGGGCGTTCCGGTGCTGCAAGTCTTCAACAAAATCGACCTGGTGGAAAAAGACACCGGCACGGCCTGGCAGCCAGCCACTGCGGCAAGCGCTCAGGATCAGCCCGTGGCCGGTTTGGAACACACGCGCCATGCCCTGGCCTCCATCGGCATCTCCGCCAAGCGTGGCGACGGCCTGGACGCGCTGCGGCAGCAACTGCTGCAACTCGCCGGCTGGACCCCGGGCGAAGCCTCCCCCTGGCTTGCCCGCGCCCGCCACGTCGAAGCCCTGAACCTCGCCAGCGCCCACCTGGAAATGGCAGCCCTGCACGCCGCCCAAAACGACACCGTCCTGGACCTGTTCGCCGAGGAACTCCGGCTGGCACATGACGCGCTGGGGGAAATCACGGGCAAGGTCAGCAGCGATGATTTACTGGGGATGATTTTTTCCAGCTTCTGCATCGGGAAGTGAGGTGGGGTCCATGGATGTCTATTGAAGTCTGCTGATGTGCCTATAAGGCGCATAATTAAAGGGATTTTTGTCTACTGAGTGATTTGGTGATACAGTCAAAGCTGCTCTCTTTTATGTCCAAGTTTGGCTCCAAGTAGACGGCTGATTGCTTTCCTTTCTCTACTTGGACATACGGAGGATGAGATGGCACTGACCGACAACGCACTCAAGGCGCTCAAACCCAGAGACAAGACCTACACGGTCACCGACGACCGGGGACTGTATGTGGAGGTCTTCCCGACCGGAGGCGTTGTCTGGCGTTACCGCTACCGCCTGAATGGCAAGTACGAGAAGCTGACGCTGGGCAAGTACCCAGCGCTTACTCTGAAGAACGCCCGCCTGAAGCGAGACGAAGCGGCGCATCTGGTGGCGCTGGGCCAGTCGCCGGCAAAAAGGAAACAGCATGAAAAAGTGGCCGGCGCAGAAGACGCCACCGTGGCCGACTTCGCCGAACGCTTCTTCAAGGATATCCAGTCACGCGACCGCAAGGACGTGACCATGCCTCGCCGCTACCTGGAAAAGGACATCCTGCCGCACATCGGTAGCAAGCCAGTCCGTGACATTACCGCCGAGGACGTGCGCAGCGTCATCTGGCGCAAGAAGGAACAAGGCTTCGACGCTGCCGCCGGCCAGGTGCGCGGACTGCTCAAGCGCATGCTCGACTACGCGCTGACCTGCGGCCTGATCCAGGCCAACCCGGTCATGGCCCTGCCCATGCGGCACGTCTACCGCGCCGCCGCCCGCGACCGGGCGCTGACGCCGGACGAAATCAAGCTGTTCCTGCGCGCCATGCAGAAATCCAATATCCGCCGCCAGTTCAAGATCGCTTTCCAGTTGATCCTGATGACCCTGGTGCGCAAATCCGAGCTGATGCTGGCGCAGTGGAAAGACGTACATCTGCACGAAGGCGAATGGCATATCCCAGTCGAGAACTCCAAGACTGGCAAGCCGCACATCGTCTATCTGTCCACCCAGGCACAGACGCTGTTCAAGGAACTCAAGCCGCTGGCCAGCAGCAGCGACTGGGTGCTGCCGGGACGCGGCACCCTGGCCAAGCCATTCGCCAGCAATGCACTGAACCAGGCGCTGAAGGTGTCATTGCAGGGGCAGGAGATTCCTGCCTTCACTATCCATGACTTGCGGCGAACTGCTTCGACTCTGCTGCACGAGCAGGGCTGGCCTTCGGATGTGGTGGAGAAAGCGCTGAATCACACCATTGGTGGCGTGCGTGGCGTCTATAACCGGGCCGAGTACGCTGAGCAGCGGCGGGAGATGTTGCAGGCGTGGTCGGATTACATCGACAGGCTGGCACCGTCTGCCAATTTGGTGGTGTGAGTCCGGCCGGGGCGTTGGTGGCCTTTTCCTTTTTGGGTAGGGCCGTTGCCCCTTGATTGCCATTCACTTGCCTCTGCCTTTTCCTTTGTAGCCGCCTTTTATGACCTACGATGATTATCAGAGGATGATACAATTGTAAATCAACGTGTCATTGGATTAGCGATCATGAAGCGCTGCATTGTGGGTATCCGACAGCCAGAAGGTTCGCCACCGAAGGGAAGCGAAACGCCCAGTATTTGGTTTCCATCCCTTGCCTCACTGGCAGCGGTGCTGTCAGACGACAACCGCCGCCTGCTGCGCCTGATCCACGACAAACAACCCAAGTCACTGACCGAACTAGCTGAGCTTAGCGGCCGCAAGGTGCCAAACCTGTCGCGCACCCTGAAGACGATGGCGGATTACGGCCTGGTTTCGCTACAGCGCAATGTTCGGGATGTTCAGCCGACAGCATTAGCGACCGAGTTTCTGGTGGTGCTGGATTGAGCGCCATGGATACATGGGGGATGAGATCGCTGCGAGAGTCGCGAGGCCGGGCATCTAACGACAAGCAGACACAAGGGGAAGCCAGCATGGAAGGGGGGTACGTCCTATGAATAAGCAGACGCTCAGCGAACGTGACATCTGCACCAAATTCATCACCCCAGCCCTGGAAAAAGCCGGATGGGATATCCAGACCCAGGTGCGTGAAGAATTCCTGCTGACCAAGGGGCGCATCATCGTGCGCGGCAAACTGCACACACGTGGTCAGCACAAGCGCGCCGACTATGTGCTATTCCACAAGCCCAACCTGCCCATTGCCGTTATCGAAGCCAAAGACAACAAGCATGCCATCGGTTCGGGTATGCAACAGGCCCTTGGCTATGCAGAAATGCTGCAAGTGCCTTTCGTATTCAGCAGCAATGGGGATGGCTTCCTGTTCCACAACAAGATCGCCAAGGACGGTGTGATTGAGCGCGAACTGAGCCTGGACGAATTCCCCAGTGCCGATATGCTTTGGCAATGGTGGGCAGAGCATCAGGGGCTGAGCACGCAGCAACAGGCCCTAGTCGCCCAGGACTACTACAGCGATGGCAGCAACAAGACACCCCGTTATTACCAGTTGCTCGCCATCAACAAGACCATCGAGGCGATCGCCAAGGGGCAGAAGCGCATTCTACTGGTGATGGCCACGGGCACAGGCAAGACCTATACCGCCTTCCAGATCATCTGGCGGCTGTGGAAGTCCCGCGCCAAGAAACGCGTCCTGTTCCTGGCTGACCGCAACATCCTGGTCGATCAGACCATGACCAACGACTTCAAGCCGTTTGGCGCAGCGATGACCAAGATCCAGAAGCGGCAAGCCAACAAGTCGTATGAGATCTATCTATCGCTTTACCAGGCAGTCACCGGTAACGAAGAAGAACGGAACATCTACAAGCAGTTCAGCCCGGAATTCTTCGATCTGATCGTGATCGACGAATGCCACCGGGGCAGCGCCGCCGAAGATTCGGCCTGGCGCGAGATCCTGACGTATTTCCACTCAGCCACACAGATCGGCCTGACCGCGACGCCCAAGGAAACCAAGGACGTATCCAACATCGACTACTTCGGCGAGCCCATTTACACCTACTCGCTACGCCAAGGCATCGACGATGGCTTTCTTGCCCCTTACAAGGTGGTGCGCATTGATCTGGACAAAGACCTGACCGGCTGGCGTCCCGACAAGGGCATGCTCGACAAGCACGGCAACGAGATCGAAGACCGTATCTATAACCAGCGCGATTTTGATAAGACGCTGGTACTGGAACAGCGCACGCAAATGGTCGCGCGCAAGATCAGCGAATACCTGAAAGCCAGCAACCGCTTCGATAAGACCATCGTCTTCTGCGACAACATCGACCACGCCGAGCGCATGCGCCAGGCGCTGGTCAACGAAAACGCCGACCTGGTGGCACAGAACCACCGCTATGTCGTGCGCATCACCGGCGACAATGAAGAAGGCAAGATGGAGCTGGACAACTTCATCTTCCCGGAAAGCAAATACCCCGTCATCGCGACCACTTCCAAGCTGATGACCACGGGCGTCGATGCCCAGACCTGCAAGCTCATCGTGCTGGATCAGCGCATCCAGTCCATGACCGAATTCAAGCAGATCATCGGTCGCGGAACGCGCATCAACGAAGATTTCGACAAATACTGGTTCACCATCCTCGATTTCAAGAAGGCGACCGAACTGTTCGCCGATCCGGCTTTCGATGGCGATCCCGTGCAGATCTATGAGCCAGGCCCCGGCGAGCCACCGCTTCCTCCAGATGAAGAAGATGGGGAGGCGTCGCCTGACGATGAATTCACCTATCCCACGCCGGACGACAACCCCACGTCCCCCGGCGGCGTAGCCGAACCGCTGCCAGGTGAGGAAGGCAGCAGCGTGCGCCGTTACGTTGTCGCCAATGTCGAGGTCAAGGTGGTGGCCGAGCGAGTGCAGTACTTCGACGCCAACGGCAAACTGATCACCGAGTCCCTGAAGGACTACACCCGCAATACCCTGGCCAAAGAATTCGCATCGCTCGACGATTTTCTGCGCCATTGGAGCAAGGCCGAGAAGAAGCAGGCCATCATCGACGAGCTGGCTCATCAAGGCATCTTCTTCGAGGCTTTGGCCGACGAGGTGGACAAGCAAGCCGGCAAGGATTTCGACCCCTTCGATCTACTGTGCCACGTGGCCTGGGATCAACCCCCGCTCACGCGCAAGGAGCGGGCCGAACAGGTCAAGAAGCGCCATTACTTCGCCAAGTACGGCGAGCAGGCGCAGAAGGTGCTCGAAGCCCTGCTCGACAAATATGCCGACGAAGGTGTGGCCGCCATTGAGGAAACGCAAATCCTCTCCATCGCTCCCTTCGACCGTCTAGGCACACCGATCGAACTGGTGCGTGCCTTTGGCGGCAAGACCCAATACCAACAGGCCGTGGGCGAGCTCGAGCTTGAGCTCTATCGCGCCTGACCAGAACTAGACTCAGGAAGTATTCATGTCACTTGCAACTCTTATCAAAACCATTCAGGACATCATGCGCAAGGATGTCGGCGTCGATGGCGATGCCCAGCGCATCAGCCAGATCTGCTGGCTGTTGTTCCTGAAGATCTTCGACGATAAAGAACAGGAGTGGGAACTGACCCAGTCCAGCTACCGTTCGCCGCTGCAAAGCCGCTTTCGCTGGAGCAACTGGGCCAAGGATGCGGAAGGCATGACCGGCGAAGAGCTGATCGACTTCGTCAACAACGACCTCTTTCCTGCCTTGAAACAACTTGCCACCAAGGCGGGCGTGTCCGCGCAAGGCCGGGTGATCGGCTCGGTGTTCGAGGATGCCTACAACTACATGAAGTCCGGCACGCTGCTGCGCCAGGTGATCAACACCATCGAAGAAGACGTGGATTTCAACTCGTCCAGCGACCGGCACCTGTTCAACGACATCTACGAGAAAGTCCTCGCCGACCTGCAGTCGGCCGGCAACGCGGGCGAGTACTACACCCCGCGTGCGGTGACGCAGTTCATGGTCGATATCCTCGACCCGAAACTCGGCGAAAGCATCCTCGACCCGGCCTGCGGCACAGGCGGCTTTCTGACCTGCGCCATCGAGCACCTCAAGAAGCAGGTCAAGACGCCAGATGACAACCGGCTGCTGCAAGAGAACATCCATGGTGTCGAGAAGAAGCCCCTGCCGCACATGCTGGCCATGACCAACATGATGCTGCACGGCATCGACGTGCCTACCCGTATCCGCCACGACAACACGCTTTCCCGCCCCTTCAAGGACTATGGCCCACGCGACCGGGTCGACATCATCATCACCAATCCACCCTTCGGTGGTATGGAAGAAGATGGTATTGAGAAGAACTTCCTCGCCAAGCACCAGACCCGCGAAACCGCCGACCTGTTCATGGCGTTGATCATGCACCTACTTAAGCACGACACGGGCCGCGCCGCCGTGGTGCTGCCGGATGGCTTCCTGTTCGGCGAGGGGGTGAAAACCACGCTCAAGCGCGAACTGCTGGAAGATTTCAACCTGCACACTATCGTGCGCCTGCCCAAAGGCGTGTTCGCCCCCTACACCAGCATCGCCACCAACATCCTGTTCTTCGAGAAGGGCGGCCCCACAAAGGACGTATGGTTCTTCGAGCATCCCTACCCGGCAGGCTACAAGAGCTACTCACGCTCCAAGCCGTTGACCATTGAGGAATTCGATCTTGAGAAAACCTGGTGGGGCGGCTCGCAGCGTAAGGGGCGCAAGACCACTGAGCATGCCTGGAAGGTCTCTGCCAAGGATCTGGCTGCTCGTAACTACAACCTGGACTGCAAGAATCCGCATGAGGTGGCTGTCGAGCTCGGTGATCCGGACGAACTGATGTCCGAATACCAGGACATCACCCGCCAGTTGCAGGCCGCCCAGCAAGCGCTGAAAACCGAACTGCTGGCCGCGCTCAGGGCCACCAGCGGGGAGGCGGAATGAGCGACAAGCCCGTGTCCCTTGTCCCGGTTTCGGAAGGCTACGCCAACTGGTTGGGCGAGCTGAAGAACCGTATCCACAGTGCTCAGCAGCGGGCCGCGCTGGCCATCAACCGCGAGCTGGTACAGCTCTACTGGCAGATCGGCCGTGACATCCTGCAGCGGCAGGCCGAGCAAGGCTGGGGGGCCAAGGTCATCGAGCGGCTGGCGCACGATCTCAGGACCGCCTTTCCCGAGATGAGGGGCTTTTCCCGCGCCAACCTGATGTACATGCGCTCCTTCGCCGACGCCTGGCCGGATGCGGCAATTGTCCAACAGGCTGTTGGACAATTGCCCTGGGGCCACAACCTGGTGCTGCTGGCCAAGCTGAAGCAACCAGAACAACGTCTGGCCTATGCTCAGCGCGCCGTGGAACACGGCTGGTCTCGCGCCACACTGGAAATCCATATCGAATCCCGCTTGCTGGAGCGGGAAGGCCAGGCGATCACCAACTTCGCCGACCGTCTCCCCGCGCCGGGAACCGACCTGGCCCGGCAAGCCCTCAAGGATCCTTACCTGTTCGACTTCCTGGATGTCGGTCAGGAAGCCAACGAGCGGGAAATCGAGTCAGCGCTGGTCAGGCACATCACCCAGTTCCTGTTGGAATTGGGTGCGGGCTTTGCCTTCGTCGGTCGCCAGGTTCATTTGGAGGTGGGCGGTGACGACTTCTACATCGACCTGCTGTTCTACCACCTCAAGCTGCGCTGCTATGTGGTCATTGAACTGAAAGCCGAGAAGTTCAAACCCGAACACCTCGGCCAGTTGAGCTTCTACCTCACTGCCGTCGATATGCAGGTGAAGGCCGAACAAGACAACCCCACCATCGGCCTATTGCTGTGCAAGAGCAAAAACACCGTGGTGGCCGAATACGCATTGCGCGACAAGACCCAACCCATCGGCGTGGCGGAATACCAATTGATCGAATCCCTGCCTGAAGAACTACAAACCAGCCTGCCCAGCATCGAACAGATCGAGCACGAACTGGGAGGTGAGCATGAATAAAAACACCGCCGAACTGTTGGAAAAGCACTTCGATACCGCCTTTTCCGCACCCGATGGCATCAAGAAACTGCGCGAACTAATCTTGACGCTGGCCATGCAGGGCAAGCTGGTGCCGCAAGATCCGAACGACCAGCCTGCTAGCGAACTGCTGAAAGAAATCGAAGCCGAGAAACAGCGGCTGGTGGAGGAAGGCAAGATCAAAAAGCTTAAGCCCCTGCCGTCGGTAACCGAAGAAGAAAGGCCTTATGCATTGCCAAAGGGGTGGGAGTGGGTCAGATTGGGAAATATCGGCCTTATCAATCCTCGCAACAGTGCTGATGATGATATGTCGGCGGGATTTGTGCCCATGCCGCTTATACAGGAGGGTTACTCTGAATTTCATGCCTTTGAGGAACGTCCTTGGGGCGAGATAAAAAAAGGCTATACGCACTTCGCAGATGGCGATGTCGGGATGGCCAAAATTACTCCATGCTTTGAGAATGCGAAGTCTTGTGTATTTTCGAATCTTCCCAGTGGGATCGGTGCTGGCACAACTGAGCTTCATATATTTCGCAACGCCTTTGGTGCAGTCGACCCGCGTTACCTTCTATTTTTCTTGAAGAACCCAAAGTTCATTTCTGCGACAGCGGCGAGAATGACAGGTTCAGCGGGCCAAAAGCGTGTTCCGACGCCTTTATTTTCGGAATTGGAATTACCTTTGCCTCCTCTTCGCGAACAGTATCGCATCGTCGCCAAAATCGACGAACTGATGGCGCGTTGCGATGAACTGGAAAAACTGCGTAACGCACAGCAAGGAGCGCGCTTGACCGTTCATGCGGCCGCCATCAAGCAACTGCTGAACATCGCCGAACCGGCTCAGCACCAACGTGCCCAGGCCTTCCTCGCCGAACACTTCGGCGAGCTCTACACCGTCAAGGAAAACGTCGCCGAACTGCGCAAGGCCATCCTGCAACTGGCGGTGATGGGCAAACTCGTCCCGCAAGACCCGAACGACCAACCTGCCAGCGAGTTACTGAAAGAAATTGAAGCCGAGAAACAGCGGCTGGTGAAGGAAGGAAAGATCAAGAAACCCAAGCCCTTGCCGCCGGTGACGGAAGAAGAAAAGCCTTATGCATTGCCACAGGGGTGGGAGTGGGTGAGGTTTGGAGATATTTCCTTCCAGATTACCGACGGTGCTCATCATACCCCTACTTACGTAGAGGAAGGGGTGCCTTTTCTATCTGTTAAAGACATGAGTTCCGGCTCGTTAGACTTTTCGAGCACTAGATTTATTTCTAAAAATCAGCATCAAGATTTAATTAAGCGCTGCTATCCACAGAAAGGTGATCTTCTTCTCACGAAGGTTGGGACCACTGGCATTCCAGTTTTAATAGATGTTGATCGTGAGTTCAGCATATTCGTAAGTGTCGCTCTTATTAAGTTTCCCAAGGATTTGGTTTCTGGTGAATATCTAACATGGCTCATCAAATCACCTTTAGTAAAAAAACAGTCTGAAGACGGGACAGAAGGTGTTGGCAACAAAAATTTGGTCTTAAAAAAAATTGCCAAATTCTTGCTCGCCATACCTCCTCTTGAAGAACAACACCGCATCGTCGCCAAAATCGACGAGCTGATGGCTCTGTGCGATTCCTTGGATCAACAAATCGACGCCGCTACCTGCAAGCAGACAGAATTGCTTAATGCTCTGATTCATGCGCAATCGCAAGGTGGCGCAGTTGAACACGCTCAGCGATCATCACGTTCAACAGCCCAAGTTATTGACATCGCCACCTACCGCGCGAGCATCGGCTGCTATGCAATCAGCAAACTTGCCAACGCCCAATACTTCGGCCGGACCGCTGCCGCCAAGGTGCTGTACCTGGCGCAAGCGCATGTGGGTCTGGAATTGGCGTTGAAGCCTTGGCGTGAGGCTGCTGGACCTTACGATCCATGGATTCGTGAATTCGAGAACCAAGGCCAAGGCAACGGCTGGTTTGAGGTCAATGACAAGGCGCTGGCAAACGGCAACACCAAGAAGGAATACCGCTGCCTGCCGAGCTTGTCAGAGCCTGCGGCCAAAGCTGAATCACTGATGTTATCCGGGCAGAAGGCCGAATTCGACCGCCTGATCTACGTGCTGGCAGACAAGACCACCGAACACGTCGAGATCATCGCCACACTTTTCGCGGTATGGAACGATTTTCTGATCGATGGCGTTCACCCCACGGATGCACAGATCATCGCCGAGGTTCGCGAAAACTGGCACGAACGCAAAGCACGCTTCACCCCAGCCGAACTTGGCCGTTGGCTTGATTGGCTACGCAAGGAAAATTTCGTCCCACGAGGATTGCCACCAAGAACCGTGCAACAAAAGTCATTGACTATTTGAGCGAGGGCTTTTCACCATGCAAGTCACGGCAACACATTTGGTGCAATGGGCAGACAAGCGCGAAGCACAGGGAATGCTGCCTGTTTTGGTAAGAAGGCTGGTTTCGGCAACTGCACGGATTACTGCATTAACCATGGCAGGGGGCGATTCGGTCAATACCCCTGGTTGGGATGGACTTATTGATACAGTACAAGGTAATCCCTGGGTTCCTGAGGGCATCAGCTACTGGGAAATGGGGGCGTCAAAAAGTCCAAAAACCAAAGCCGACAGTGATTTCGAGAAACGTATAGGGCAGATTTCCGCAGCAGAGGCAGCACAAGCCACCTTTGTGTTTGTAACGCCTCGTCGCTGGCCGGGAAAAAGTACATGGCAGCAGGAAGCCAGAAATCGCAACATCTGGGCCGATGTAAAGGTCTGGGATGCGGATGATCTGGAAGCCTGGTTGGAAACGTCAGCACCAACCAGCTTATGGCTGGGAATGCAGCTGGGTATCGCAGGTCACGGTATCGAGGCTGTGGAAAATTACTGGAATCATTGGAGCAATCAGTCCAGCCCGGCGCTTACCGCTTCAGCCTTGTTCAAGGGGCGGGAATCCACCAAGAGCGAGCTGAAAACAGCCATTGACAAACGTGAACCCATAGTCGCGGTTCAAGCGGATAGCCAGGCGGAGGCTGTCGCCTTTATCTGTGCCTTGCTGATGGAAACGGGTGATTCTGCTCGTGCCGCTTGCCTTACTGCCGAGGAGGGCTGGCCGTTTGTAGATGCCAACCCTGGCATTGAGCTGGTGATTATCACTGATAACCGACTGGGCAATCACCGCTCACCACGCGATGGAATGAGTTTGATTGTGCCCATGGCAATTGGCGATCAGGCATTCAACCTGATGGGGACGGGTGAGCAGGCGGCCAGGCAAAAAGTGATGGAGCTTCGCCGACCCAAGCCTGATGAATTTGAGAAGTCTCTTTGTGAGCTGGGTATCGCAGCTTCCGATGCAGCCCGATACGTCCGTACCTTGGGACGGTCCTGGACCGTTTTTCGCCGATGGCATGCCCAAAACCCCGCCATCAGAAAACCTTATTGGGTTGAGGATGCCGATACCACCAGCCTATTGATACTGACGCTGGTGGGGGCCTGGAATAGTGCGTCTGAAGGAGACAAGGCTTGCGTAGCGAAGATTGCCAACAAGCCCTATGAGGACATTGAAAACGAGCTATTGCGGCTGGCTACGCTGGATGACACTCCCGTTGTAAAGATCGGCACTCTCTGGAAGGCCAAGGCTCCGTTGGAGTTATTGCATCTGATGGCACCCAGGCTGACAGACGCTATCCTAAAAAGATTCTTTCAGGTTGCCTGTGCCATCTTTGAACAGCCGGATCCAGTGTTGGAACTGGAAGAAAACAAGCGCTGGATGGCGTCGGTCTATGGCAAGGTTCGTGAGCAATCCGGCGTTGTGCTGGACGCCATTGCAGAATCCATGACCAAACTGGGTTACTTTGCCGATAGCCGCTGCAATGCTGTTATTGGCAATCATGTGCGGCATTTTGTTTCTCAATTACTGGGCAACGCCAATGAGGAACGCTGGCTCTCTGTTTCTTCTTTTCTTCAATCATTTGCCGAGGCCGCTCCCGATGAGTTTCTCAGTGCTGTACAAGGCAGCTTGCGAAAGCCGGATAAGCCTGTTACCCGTTTGATGACTGAAACCCAAGCATCAGACATGATGGGGCGCTGCTGGCATGCCAATCTGCTTTGGGCGTTGGAATTGCTGGCGTGGTATGCCGCACGGCTTGAGCTGGTTGCAAATATTCTTGCTGAACTATCCTCTGTAGACGTAAAGGGGAATTGGGGCAACAAGCCCTTTAATTCGCTGGTTTCTCTCTTTCGGTCTTGGTATCCGCAAACCGCCGCATCGGTTGAACTTCGTTTGCGTGCGATCAGAAATCTCCTGGATCGGTATCCTGAAACGGCATGGATGCTTTTGCTAGCTTTGCTGCCAGGGCAGAGTGATATGGCGTCACCGAATGCAAAGCCACGCTGGCGCGATGACGATGCCGGAGCGGGTGAGGTCGTTACCTATGGTGAAATTCGACAGTTCATCCTGCCGATTGCCGCGTTGGTGATAGTGAAGGCTCAAGGAAATGCACAGCGTATTGCTCATCTGATACCCAAGATCAATGACCTGGATACCGATTTTCGGGACAAGCTCATTGAGTTGGTAAGTGAAGCAAAATCCTTACCCGATGAAGAACGAGAAGTCATTCGTCATGCCGTCCGAAAGTTTTTAAGCTGGGAAAACTCCTTTAATCAAGATGGCAGCAAGCATGATCGATATTCAGCAGATGCATTAAGACCCTTGTTTGACGCCCTGGCCGCTGATGATTTGGTTACCCGGCACGTCTGGATTTTTTCCAATGGCTGGATAGAACTTCCTGATGGGCGCGAGGAAGATTATAAGGAGACCGATAGCGTCAGAAAATCATTGCGCGCCTCAACTATCCGGGAAATATATCAAGCATTGGGTTGGTCAGGCATTGAGAGGCTGGCTAAATGCTGTGAAGATCCACAGCTTGTTGGTTGGGAGTTGGTTGAAAGCCCATTTGGTCGAGAGAATTTGGTGCCATGGTTGTGCCGATGGTATGGCAACCTGCCAGACTCCACACAACTTGACCCGTTAACCTGTGGTGTACTGCATGCAATACCTCCAGCGGAGTTCACCGCGTTTCTGAAAGCCTGCCTGCAACAATTTGAACAAAACCCGGTCACTTTCGACAAAGTGGCGGGCTTTATGATGAATGGCCCGCAGAATATGGCTTTATGGGAGCTTGTCGAAGAGCAGTCGCGGGAAGTTATTGATCATTTCTGGTTGTATGTTCGGCCATCTTATATTCAGTCGAGCAACGATCATCTGCTCTTCTGCATGGAAAAACTGTTGGCTGCTGGCCGACCACGAACAGCCATGAATGCCATGGGTGATCGTGCGTCTGAACTACCCAATGAACTGTTGGTTCAAATGTTAAGAGGCATCGCTGCCGGCCAGGAAGAAAATGTGGGCCTTCCAGGCTCGTGGCATATTTCTCGTGTATTCAAAGCGTTGGACAAGGCTGGATGCAGCCCTGTGGAAATGGTCAGCCTGGAGTTTTCATACTACCCGGTACTTGAGCATGACGAGTACGGAACACCTCATTTGATGGCAGAACTCTTGAGTAAACCGGAAGCCTTTATGGAGCTCATTTGCCTCGTCTACAAGCCCCACAATACGCAAGGTGAGCCGCTGCCGGAACATTTGCATGCAGCGGCACAAACAGCCGGTTCCCTGATTCTCAATGGGCGCGGCATTCCGGGTGCAAACCCGGATGGTGGGATAAATAGAGAGCAGTTTTTTTCATGGATTAACAGAACCAGGGAATTAGCAAAAGAGCAGGATCGCGAAGCTGTAACTGATTTGGCGATAGGTGGCTGGCTTTCAGACTGGCCGATTAATAAGGATTTGGAGTATTGGCCAAACCCCGTTATTGCTGAGCTATTGGATCAGGATGATTGCGAAGACATCCGACGAGGTTTTTGTACTGGTGTTCATAACTCCAGAGGCGTCACCAGCCGCATGCCTTACGATGGCGGAACGCAAGAACGACAAGTGGCCGAGGAGTTCAGGCGATTCTCCAGTTATTGGCAAGATTCGAAGCCAAATCTTGCGGCGATGATCGAGAGTCTTGCGAAGTCCTATGAGCATGAAGCCAGGCGGCACGACGAAGACGGACTATGGACGCAAGAATCATGAGGCCTACGACGTAGGAGATGGATAGGCTACTATTTCAAAATATTACGGAGTATAAATTCCGTTTCAATAACAACTGATAGCAAGGGTTTCATAGGCTGAATCTTTTCAAGACCCTAGATAAATCGATGTTATTGCCATACGCTCATGCCCAAGCTCTCGACTTATCTGCTGTTGGGCATGCTGATTACTTATTCTCTGGCTAATACTAAGCTGAGCTTTACCAGGGCCACCCGCCGCCTGCGCCTTCCATCCCGTCAACACCTCATACCGCATCTGCGCATACCGATGCCTCAGCCCGTGCATGTTGCTCAGCCCTGCCGCTTTGCACTGCCCGTCGTAGACATGCCGCTGCTGGATGTAAGTCTTGTGCGATGGAATCAATGATCCCTGGCCTGCCAGGCGATGAGCCTCATCCAGCACCGCACGCTGTTCCGGCGTCGTGATTGGCACCGTCCGATCGCGCCCGCCTTTTGCCCATGATCCCTTGATGGCGATATGGTCGCCACGGTCGGCATAGCGGGGTTGGAACTTGATGGACTCTTCCCGCCGCAAACCAAAGGCAGCCTGCAAACGCAGACTCATGCGGACATGAGGATCAGTGACCCTGTCCAACCTATCACCCAGTTCCTTGGCCTTGCTTTCATTAGTCACATAGCGCCGCTCGGGAATGCCCAGCTTGGTGTTGTCTGCCGGCAAGATACCTGCCTTGCCAACCTTCTCGGCCCACCAGCGCAGATGCGCCATACGGTTCTTCAGCGTGCCGGTCGACAGGCCTTCGGCTTGCCAGCGTTGCAGCAGGGCTTCGACATGCTTGCCCTTCAACGAGGTAGCACGCATTTGGCGGAAGCCTGCCTCGCGCAATTGGCAAGCGGCTAGGCTCAGCGAGCGCTGCCGGTCGGCCTGGGTGGCGTGGCTGCCGTCGCGGTTGCGCAGGCAGAGTTGTCGCAGGGTATAGGTCAGGTCGTCCATCGGAGCGTCCCTCCATCGGTTGTCGGTTATTGGGGCTGAGATACAAGGATCAGTGTTTGTGCCAACTCGCCAAGACGAGATCCCCATAGGGGCAAGGGCCAGGCGCTCAGTTCACCTGTGGCCTCGAATGAGGCATCCGCCGCGCTTCCTGTAGGAAGACCAGGCGGAGGAGTTGCAAGGGACGACGACGCGATGTGCTGGGATGAATACCTCCTGTGGAGTGATGGAAAAGGGCGCAGGCATGTCGTGCCAGGTCGTGGCGACCGGCAATGCACGCCGTGTATGGCAAAGCGCCAACTGGCACTGGACGACAAGGATTGGCGGGATGAACCACGCCGAAGATGAGAAAGGCTCTGCCCATGGGTAGGGCGGCACACCGAACAAGCCTGGGGTGTGCCTGGGATGGTTCCTTCCGGCAAACCGGATCAGCGCTTGCAGGAACCTGCGCTATCGAGGCAACCGTATGGGAACGGCATGGAAAGCATGGCGATACTCCATGTGGCGCTTACGGCCCCGCGCCAAGGTTCCGGTGTTCATACCCACCGGCAGATCATTGCAAGGCCAGTGTGCCGGGGCATCATCATGTGCGCCGCAATCAATGCGGTACCGCGCCAACCCGTATTGTTGCTGCAGTTCGCCGGGCCGTCACTGCGGCGGGCAGTGACGGCCCCATAGCCAGAGGCAGGCGCTGCAGCAAGCCTCTGTTACCAAGGGCTGGCGCAATTCCTGCACTGCTTTCACTGTGCCCGCAGACGCTTGATCGGCGGATGTGGCCGCTGCCGAGCCTGCCACAGGTCGTAGGCGATCTGCTCCTTCAGATACTGGCTCGCACTGCCCAAGCCCGCCAGTTCCAGCCGATAGGCCAGATCAGCGCTGATAGCCGCCCGGCCATTCAGCACAGTGGAGAGCTGGCCACGGGAGTAACCCAGGTGCTCGGCCAGGGCGGTGATGCTCAGGCCAATAGCGGGCAATACATCCTCGCGCAGGGACTCGCCGGGATGCGGTGGATTGTGCATGGGCACGGCGTGGTACCTCCCCGTGATAGAGACTAGCGACAACACGGTTTAACCAAGCCTACAGTGTAAGGTCATACCTTACGTTACGCCAAGCGATCCAGGCATTCCTGCAACGTGCGCCCTCTTGAGCCGAGTAGGCAACACACCACTGCCCGCCATGCCCTCAATGATCTGTCCAACCGATTTTGCGGGCGTCTGCAGGATTTGCCGAATCTGCGCCAAGGACTGCTCCACCACCTCCCGAGAAGCCGGTTTGACGGCTGGGACAACATCAGGAGATGCAGAGGCAACAGGCGGCGAGAGCTGCGATCCGCTGGCTGCTTTTGCAGCCCCTTGCTGCGGAGCAGGTTTGCGCGCTGCCCACAGCTTGAACATCCCGTTCACCGCCTTCTTGATCAGGCCGTACAGGTAGGCAATGGCGTTATGCACACCACCCGAGGCGCAGCGCGCGTCCCATTCCGCCAGCACAGCCTGGCGTTGCTCCAACGCCAAGCCCCTGAGACGCGCCATAAGGATTTGCTGCTGATCCTGCGGCAGGTTCTGGAATCGGATTGGCAAAGCTGACCCGGATACTTGCACTTCGAACTGTGGCAAGTACGTATGTACTTCTTTTAATACTTCTTTTTCTACAGTACGTACTGTTGCAGTGGATGCCGGTGCGGACTTCGGAATGCCGTCCATGGCGTCGACAGACCTGTTCGTGATGGGACCGCGACCATCGGGTGGCGTTGCCCCACTTGGGCCACCTGGATCATGGTCATCGTTATTGCCCCGCAGTTGTTCGATTCGTTCCCTCGCTGCAGCGGGCAAGCTCTCCAGCGCATCAGGCTGACGCATGGCCTCGTCGAGGATGGACTGAGCCAACTGGCGAATCGTCGCACTGTTATGGCTGAGTGCCCGTTCGAGCAACGGCAGGTAATCGTCGTCTTCCAGGCATGCTTCGACGAAGGTCAGCGGTTGATTGCGCACGGCATAACGGCTGGCCATGGAGAAGCCAGTCATGGGGTTGCGGCGGTATTCGACCAGGGCAATCCATGTGGACAGCCGCAGGCACAGCACAGCCCTGGACACGGTTTCAAGGGCCGCCTGCTTGCTGCCCGGTGCGCTGGGCAGGTATTTGCGTAGCGCGTCGTAGCTGAGGACCACGGTGCCGTCGCTGCTGGCCAGAGCACGGAAAGTCAGCCAGGCATTGCGCTCCAGCGGCGTCAGTCGCTCATCCAGCAACAAGGCTTTCGGGGTGATGATGTCTGAAGGTTGATGTGACATGGCAAGGCTCCTGTCGGTATCGGCCACATGGCCAAAGGAGCCGCCATCTCACCCCAGCATTACCGCTGCCGCCGCAAACAATCCGAACTGCGCGCTACCCGTATTGTTTGGGCTGGGGCAGGTCGAAGCATTCTTGGCGTTCTGCGACACAAGGTAGGAAAATAGCCCAACAGCAGTTAATGGGCGTTGATGGCAAGATCGGCAGTCGCCTGCCCACGCGCTTTATCCACGCGGGCAGAGCACGGATCGTCCCAGAAGCGCCATGCACATCCATTAAGAGACACGTATCAGCTTTGTGTCCAAGAATAGGTCCAAGCAAGCCAAAGACCCACTATAAGATCATTTAAAATCAAAAAGATATGATTCAATAAAACCTTCTGCATCGGGAAGTGAGCCAGACTCACAGTGACAGGAACAGCGCGGCGGCACGCTCGTCGTTCCCGCAGGCCCTCGGCCTACCCGGCCCGCACAGGCCGGCTGTACCCGCTACGGCTGTCCCCTCAGCCAAACACCGCCACAATCCCCATCACCCCCGCACCCGGCTAGTCTGCGCATAGATCACGCTGGCCAGGACGATGGCTGCCGTCGCGATCCAGT
Source organism: Kerstersia gyiorum (assembly GCF_048595715.1). NCBI lineage: Bacteria > Pseudomonadati > Pseudomonadota > Betaproteobacteria > Burkholderiales > Alcaligenaceae > Kerstersia > Kerstersia gyiorum. The sequence goes on along the minus strand of NZ_CP169556.1, from coordinate 46,624 downwards.
AGGGCGTGTGCATACTCATGCGGTAGCTGGATGCGCCCAGCAGCGGGCCTATCATCATGCCCAGGCCCTGCGCAGCACCGCTCAGGCCGCCGACGCGGGCCTGGTCTCCGGCGTGCTGGGCCCGGTGCGTCAGCAGGCTGAGCAGGAAGGGCAGGAAGGTGCCCAGGCTGAGCCCGAAGAGGCCCATGCCGACCAGTTGCAGCGCAAAGCCGGCATCAGTGATCAACAGGCCTAGCCCGCACGCGCCCAGCAGGCCACCGACGAGCACCAGGCGGCGCTGGACGCGGGGGTCGGGGATGGAGATTTTCGAGAGTGCCATTTGCGCACCGACCAGTGTGGCGGCCGTCGCCATCAGGGCGGTGCCGGCATATTGCGTCGCCTGCGTGGCCTGCAGGTGAAATTGATCCTGCATCCTGAAGCCGGTGACCTGCATCAGGATGCCGTAGATGACGTAAAGCAGGACCAATACCGCCAGCGGCTGCCAGATATCGGCCCAGGCAGTGCGCGCGTGCTGCGCGGCATGGCTGGCCGCATGCGGATGGTCCGCGCCATGCCTGGCCATTTCTGCGGCCGACGGCAGGAATAGCCAGCAGGCGCCTGCCGCAACCAGCAGCAACACAGCCACGACATAGAAAGGCATCAGCAGGCCGGCACTGGTGGCCACCGCCGCCAGGCCAGGCGAAGCCACCAGGCCCAGTGCGAAGCTGGCCCCCATGCCCGCCAGCGCCCGCGAACGCGCCGCCCCTTCGGTAACGCGGGCGATATAGGCCTGGGCAGTGGGCAGCAACGCAGCCGAGAACGGCGACAGCATCAAGCGGCTGAAGACGAGCATGGCAAAGCAGGCGGACAACGAGATGATGCCTTCGCCGCGCCAGGACATGGTGTAGCCGAACAACAGGTTGAAGACCACCATGGTCAGCAGCGAACCGGTGCAGATGGCCTTGGCTGAGAGGTATTGCCCCAGCTTGCCCCAGACCGGCCCGAACAGTACGAACGCCAGCGCAGCCGGCGCCACCACCCAGCCCAGTTGCGTTTCGCTCAGGCCCAGCCCGCGCCCGGCCGCAGGCAGGATGGCGAATACGCAGGACATGCCGGTGGCGGCAGCGAAAAGCGCCAGGTAAATGCTGAGCAGGGCGCGCGAAACCTGCCGCTGCGATGGCGTATCCGCCCGCGCCGGGTGTTGTTGGGATGTCATGTTGCCTGTGGAGGAAATGAAGGGATGCGAGGAGAACCCGGCGAGCGCCGAGGCGATGCAGCACCGCAAGCGACGCTGATCATTTGATCAGTCTATCAACTGAATAGTCAGAACGTCAATGCCGCGCTGTGACAATGACGTTTCCTCCACTATGATTAGCAGCTTGGGCAACACAGCCCCGAACCCATGCCGGCCGCCCTCTGGCGCAGCGCAGCCGGCCTGCTGCGGCCATCCGGCCGGGCGGCTTGCCCTGGCGGCAATGGCACCGGCCATGCTTTCCGCAGGAATGATCCCTATGCCCGAACTCCGCAAGGTCTATACCACTGTCGATGCCCGTGACCGCATTGTGGCCGCCGCATTGACCGTTTTCGCCAAGCACGGTTTCGATGGCGCCACCACCCGCGAGATCGCCGCCGAGGCCGGGGTTTCCGCCGCGCTGATCCACCACCATTTCAAGGACAAGGAAAGCCTGTGGAACCTGGTGGGCCAGCGCATATCCGATGAATTCATCGAGGCCCTGCAGGCCGCGCTGGCGCACCCGCAACAAGACACCGGCGCAAGCATGCGACAGATGCTGGCGGCCTACATGCGTTATTGGCGCGCCCATCCGCAATCCCTGCGTTTCCAGCTCTGGCGTGTGCTGGGCGCTCCCCGGCAAGAGCGCAAATCGCGCTCGCAACAATTGAACCAGCTGTTCGTGCCGGTGGTGCAGGCGGCGCAAGCAGCCGGCGTCCTGCGCGACGACGTGCCGCCCGGACTGCTGCTGGTGACCATGGGGGGCTTGGTGCAGTATTTCCTGCACAGCGATGTGGAAACGTCCGATGCGTTGGCCGTAACCGGTGCCGCCATGCCCAGCGACACAGAACTGCTGGATTATCTGTGGGGCCTGCTGGCGCAGCCGGCCGGCCTGGCGACGGGGCAAGACAAAGGGCAGGGGCAAGCCCACGGACCAGACCCTGAGCCAAGCCCAGAACGGGGCAATAAACCAGGCCAAAAACCGGCAGACGGCGCGCCCGCCAAGCCAGCCACGGCCGCCAGGCGGCGGCGTGCCAGCCCAGGGCCCGCAAGAGCAAAGAAAGAGGACTGACGCCAGACGCCTGGCGTTTGCACCCGGCCGGCAATCGCCTACAGCACGTCTCCTGCCCCCCAGCCCAGCGCCTTGTAGACCGCCACCACATCCACAAAGGAAGCGGTTTCAGCCTCGGCGATTGCCTGCCTGGCCTGGAACAGCGCACGCTGGTTCTCCAGCACTGCCAGGTAGGCGCCAGCACCAGCGCGATAGCGCTTGTCCGCGATATCGAACGCCGCTTCGGCATGCCGCGCCGATTGCAGCAAGGCCGCCATCCTGCGCTGGTTGTCAGACAAGCGTGTCACGGCATTTTCGACTTCTTCCTGGGCTTGCAACACGGCCTGTTCGTAGCGTGCCTGCGCGCCTTCGGAAAGGGCTTCTGCACCCCGCAGCCGCGCCCGCGCATTGCCCAGGCGCAAGGCCGGCCAGCTCAAGCCCGGCGCCAGCTGAAACGCCCGCGACGCGCTGCCCAGGTCACCATCCCGCAAGGCAAAGAAACCGATGAAGCCGCCCAGGTCCAGGCGCGGGTAAAGCTCGGCCGTGGCCGCTCCGACATCCTCGACACTGGCTGCCAGCTGGCGTTCCGCCCGCACCACATCCGGACGACGCCGGATCAACGTATCCACGTCGCCCAGCGGCAACTGCCTGACCCAGATGCCCGCCGTCCGTTCACCCGGTACGCCCAGGCCTTGTCCCGGCCGTTCTCCCGCCAGGACATCCAACCGGAAATGAGCCTGCTGCAAGGCCGTGTCCAATGGCGCCAGCGCTGCCACGCTGCGCAACTTCTGGCTCTTGGCGTTTTCCAGGTCTTCGGGCAGGCCGCTGCCAGCGCGCACCATGGCGTCGGTCAGGCGCACGGTTTCGTCCCAGTTGGCAATTTCCTGCTCAGTCACGGCTATCTGGCGCTGCAACCCTTGCGCTTCGAAATAAGTACGAGCCACCTCCGCCGCAATGCTCAGGCGCATCAGCGTCAGTTCCGCCTGGGCGGCATCGGCGCGCGCCAACGCAGCCTGCTGCAGGCGCTCCAGCCGGCCGAACAGGTCGATTTCCCATTGCATGTCGAAACCTGCTCGCCAGGATTCCGACAACATGCGTGCCGGCTCGCCATCAGCACCCATTTGCTGCTGAATGCCGCGCTCATAGCCAGCGCTGGCAGTGATACCCGGCGTCCGATCCAGGCGGCGTTCATCAAACACCGCCCGGGCGGCATACCACGAAGCCTGGGCCTGCCGGATGTCGTGGTTGCGTGCCAGTGCGGCATCTATCCACTGCTCCAGGACAGGATCGTCAAACATGGTCCACCAGCGAGCCGGCAAAACGGCATCAGGCGCAGTAAAACCGGCCGCCTGCGCACTGGCCAGCGCGATCGGCGGCTGTTCCGGGGTTTCATAGCGCGGGCCGACCATGCAGCCACCCAGCAGGGCCAGCGCCCCCAGCACCAGCCCGCGCGCAAAGCGTTGTTCCATGGTCATGCCTCCAGCGCCTTTTCGGCCTCAATCAGTTGCCGGCTGCGCACCGTTTGCACCCGGTGGTCGCGCGCCAGCAGGGTGTAGATCGTCGGCAGCACAAACAGCGTGAACACCGTACCGATCAACATGCCGCACACAATCACCACGCCCAGCCCGAAACGGCTGTTGGCACCTGCACCGCTGGCAAACAGCAGCGGCACCACGCCAAAGGCCATGGCCGCAGTGGTCATCAGCACCGGCCGCAGGCGGATCTTCGCCGCGCGCACAATGGCGGTGGAACGATCCAGTTGCTCGCGCACCTGCAGTTCGTTGGCGAACTCGACCATCAGGATGCCGTGCTTGCTGATCAGCCCGATCAGCGTCACCAGGCCGATCTGGGTGTAGATGTTCAGCGTGGCCCAGCCCAGCGCCAACGGCAGCAGGGCGCCGCAGATCGACAGCGGCACGGTGATCAGGATGATGAGAGGATCGACCAGGCTTTCGTACTGCGCCGCCAGCACCAGGTAGATCACCACCAGCGCCGCCAGGAACGCGAACAGCAGGGCATTGCCTTCATGGACGTATTGGCGCGATTCCGATTGCCAGTCGTGGCTGAAACCCGGCGGCAGTTCCGCCGCCGCCTGCTCCAGAAAGGCCACCGCCTGCCCCAGGGACACGCCCGGCGCGGGAATGGCCTGCAGGGTGGCCGCGTTCTGCTGATCGAATTGCGGCAGGCGATTGGGCTCTACCGCCATTTCCAGCGTCACGACCGTGGACAGCGGCACCAGCGTTCCCTGTTCCGTGCGTACATACTGGCGCGCCAGGGCCTGCGGGGTCAGGCGCTGTTCGCGTACGCTCTGCGGAATGACATCGTAGGAACGGCCTTGCAGCCCGAAGCGGTTAAGGTAGTTTTCCCCCAGCAGCACGCCCAGCGAATCGCCGATATCCTGCATGCGTATGCCCAGGCTGGCCGCCTTGGCGCGGTCGATGCGCACCTGGGTGACCGGGTTGTTGTATTCCAGGTCACTGTCGACCACGACGAACAATCCGCTGGCCCGCGCACGCTGCTTGAGTTCTTCCATCGTCTGGTACAGCACCGGATAATCCTGCGCGCTACGCAACACCATCTGCACCGGCAGGCCACCACTGGAACCCGGCAGGGGCGCCAGCTGGAAGACAAAAATGCTGCTGCCTTCGACATTGCTGACAGCCTGCTGCAGATCGGCCTGCACCTGCGCCGCCGAACGCTCGCGGTCGCCCCAAAGAGACAGGTTGATGCCGCCAAAGCTGGACGACGGGCCGTCGGTACCATTGATGATCCAGGTGCCCGTGGTTTCCGGGATGCCCAGCATGACGCCTTCGAGTTTTTCGGCGAAACGTTCGGCATACTCCAGGCTGGCGTGCTGGGGCGCCTTGATGGCAGTCAGCACGGCCGCCTGGTCTTCAGCCGGCGCCAGTTCGCGCTGCGGCATCTGGTACAGGAACGGCAGTGCCAGGCAAACCAACAGCGCAAAGCCACCGCTCAGCCAGCGCTGCCGCAGGGAGAACGCCAGGACAAAGCCGTAGCGCCGCGCCAGGCCGCTGAACACATGCTCTGCCATGCGCGCCAGGCGGCCGTCCTGCTGCCCTGCAGGCAGCAACAGCGAACTCATCACCGGTGAAAGAGTCAACGCCACCACGCCGGAAACAATGACCGCTCCGGCCAGCGTCAGCGCAAACTCGCGAAACAGCGCCCCGGTCAGGCCGCCCATCAGGCCGATGGGCGCATAGACGGCAGCCAGCGTCAGCGTCATGGCAACCACCGGCCCGGCGATTTCCCGCGCGCCCACCAACGCAGCCGCCACCGGACTTTTGCCTTCCTCGATATGGCGATGCACGTTTTCCACGACAACGATTGCATCATCCACCACCAGGCCGATCGCCAGCACCATCGCCAGCAACGTCAGCAGGTTGATGCTGAAGCCGAAAGCCAGCATCAAGCCTGCCGCTCCCAGCATGGAGAGCGGAATGGCCACCACCGGGATGACGACGCTGCGCAAGGAACCCAGACACAGCCAGATCACCACCACCACGATCAGCACCGCTTCCAACAACGTATGCATCACTTCGCTGATGGACGCCTCGATGAAGCGCGCGGTTTCGAAAGCCAGTTCGACATGCACGCCTGGCGGCAAGGTTTTCTCGATTTCCGGCAACAGTTGGCGGATGCCGTCGACAATCACCAGCGGGTTGCCTGCCGGCGTAGAAAACAGGCCCAGGTGCACGGCGTTCACGCTGTCCATGCGCGCGCTGGTTTCGGTGGCGGCCGCACCCAGTTCCACCGTGCCGACGTCACGCAGGCGCACCAGCCCGTTACCGTCGTTGCGAATCACCAGGTCGCGGAATTCCTCGACGCTGCCCAGGTCGGTATTGACCCTCACATTGGATACCACGTACTGGCCGCGCACCTGCCCAGGCGCCGCCTGGTAATTGTTGCGCCGCACGGCATCGGCGACATCGCTGGCCGTCAGGCCGCGACCCGCCAGTTTTTCACTATCCAGCCACAGGCGCATGGCCAACTTCTGGCCGCCGAAGGTCTGCACCTTGGCAACGCCGTCAATACCGGAGAACAGCGGCTCGACCACGCGTGAAAGATAATCCGTAAGCTCCGGGGTGGACAGGCTGTCGCTGGAAAAGCCGACATAGGCCACGGCAGTCGAATCCCCGGCCGACAGCTCGACCACCGGATCATAGGCCTGGTCCGGCAGGCGGTAGCGCACCTGGTTGATCTTGGCCATGGTTTCCGTCAATGCCCGGGTGGAGTCACGGTTGAGCTCCATGCGCAGCGTCACCACGCTGCGCCCCTGCATGGATGAGGAAGACAGGTAATCTATGCCCTCCACCGAGGAAACCGCCTGGGCGATGGGCTGGGTGACGAAACCCTGCATCAGCTCTGCCGACGCGCCAGGGTATTCGGTGCTGACCGTCACGGTCGAGCTTTCCAGCAAAGGGTACTGGCGGATGGGCAACTTGCCCAGCGCAAACAACCCCAGCAATACGATCAGGCAGCTGACCACCAGCGCCAGCACGGGGCGGCGCACAAACACATCGGTGAATTTCATGCCCCGGCTCCCCCCGCCGTTCCGGCGGCGGCGCTGCCGGGCTGCCCAGCATCACGCAACGCATCGTTGGCCACGGCTTCCACCTGCATGCCATCGCTCAGCTTGATCTGGCCGGACACCACCACCTGGTCGCCTTCGGCCAGCCCGGACTCCACTTCGACGCGGCCGTCCCAGCGTTCGCCCGTCTTCACCGCCACGCGGCGCACGGTCAGCCCTTTTTCTTCTTCAGGCCTGGCCACGAACACGGTCTGGCCGTAGGCGCTGTAGGTCACGGCGGTCTCGGGCACGGCCAGCACCACTTCCGGCTGGGGCCGCTGCACCTGTATGCCGGCGAACATGCCGGCGCGCAAGACACCGGCGTCATTGGGCAGGCTGGCCTGCACCTGCACCGTGCGCGACTCGCCTATCATCGGGTCGATGGCTGTGATGCGAGCCTCGAACGCCTGGTCGGGCCAGGCGTCCAGCTGCAGGGCAACCGGCTGGCCGACATGCAGATGACGCACAGCCTGCTCATCCAGCGAAAAATTCACATGCATGGTGCGAGCATCCACCAGGCTGGCAATGGCATCGCCGGCATTCAGGTACTGGCCCTCGTGGATGCGGCGTATGCCGACCACGCCATCGAAGGGCGCGCGCACGGCCTTCTGCGCGATCACGGCCTCAACACGGCGCAGTTCGCCCCGCGCCATATCCCTGGCTGCCGTGGCATTGTCGAGCTGCTCCTGCGTCGCTACCTTGTCGGCACGCAATACGCGGGTGCGCGCCAGCACCGTTTCGGCATTGCGCAACTGGGCCTGCAAACGCAGACGCTCGGCCTGTTCAGGCGCATCATTGATCTGTACCAACAATTGGCCAGCCTTGACCGACTGCCCCGACTCGAACGCGATGCGCGTCACACGGCCCGACACTTCCGCCGCCAGGCTCACCTGGCGCGCCGCTTCCAGCGCCCCCACGCCATGCAGCGCCCGGGGCGCCGCGATACGTTCCGCCTGCGCCAGCGCCACCTTGGTGGCCGGCCAGGCGCCGCCCGCCTGGGCGCTGGAACGGTCGGTCAACAGCAGCACCACCAGTGCCAACGCAGCCACGGCAACCGATACCGCGGCCATGCCCCAAAAACCATTATTCTTTTTCATGATTCCATGACTCCCGCATCAGGGTTCTAGCGCAGCCGCGAGGGGCTGACGGCCAGCCGCTGACGCAGCCGGCTGGCAATGGCGGCGGCGATCAGCCCGCCCACCACCGAGGTATGTTCCAGCGCCCAGAACAGCGCCACCTGGGCCTGGGCTTCCGGCAAGGCCCAGAAGCGGTGCACGATCACCACTGCCAGCACCATGAAGACCGCCAGCGCCCCCGCACCCAACCAGAGCGCGCGATCCAGCACGATCAGCAAGGAACCGCCCAGCAGCACTGCCGCCGTGGCGATGTTGAAGAACAGGACCGGTTCCAGGCCGGCGGCGCGCATTTCCGCCAGCCCCCCCTGGAAGTCGATGAGCTTGGCCAGCCCCGACGACAGAAACACAACAATCAGCAGGATGCGGGCAAGCAACCAGAGCCATTTGCTATCCAAAGCGTTATCGACAAAATTGCGCATGCGCGTGACTCCAGAAGATCGAGCCGGCAAGCGCTGCCCGGCTCATGACAGATGGGAGAACAAGAACAATGCAGACTTGCATTGGAGGTTGAGCTGGACTATAAAACCTCAACTTAACTTGAGGTCAAGCATCATGGCGACGCAGCAACCCATTGATTTTTCTCGCCCGCTGACCGTGGGCGAAGTCGCGCACCGCAGCGGCGTGCCGGTGTCGACCATCCATTTCTACGAGTCCAAGGGCTTGATCGCGAGCAGTCGCAGCAGCGGCAACCAACGCCGTTTCCCGTCGGTCGTGCTGCGCCGCATCGCCATCATCAAAGTGGCGCAGCGCGCCGGCATTCCTCTGGAAGAAATCAAGGATGCGCTATGCCGCTATCCGGCCGACAGCAAATTGAGCGCAAAACAGTGGCATGAGATGTCGTCGCTCTGGCGCATCAGCCTCGATGAGCGCATTACCCGCCTGCAGCGGCTGCGCGACGAGCTGGACGGCTGTATCGGCTGTGGCTGCCTGTCCATGGAGGACTGTCCGCTGCGCAATCCTGGCGATATTCTGGGCCAGGAAGGGGCAGGGCCACGCATTCTGGAACGGCCCTGAACGACGGGCGGCCTGGCAGCCGCCCGTTGAGCACTGCAAGGTTCAGGGCTGGCCCGCTGCCAGCACCGTGCCCATGGCATCAAGCAGGAATGACAGTTCATCCGGCGCAATCGTAAATGCCGGCGTCACATAGGCAATGCGCCCGAACGGACGTATCCAGACGCCGGCGTCGGCAAAGCGGCGCTTGAGCGCTTCGCGGTCATCGACCTGCCGCAGTTCCACCACGCCGATGGCGCCCAGCACACGCACGTCCGCGACCCAGGGCAGCGCCGCCAAGGGCATCAACCGGGCGCGTAGCACCCCTTCAATCGCCGCCACCTGCGCCAGGCGCGGCTCCTGCTCGAACAGGTCCAACGAGGCGTTGGCCGCCGCGCAGGCAAGCGCATTGCCCATGAATGTCGGGCCGTGCATGAGCGCATGGCCTGGGTCGTCCGACAGAAAGCCCTCGAAGATACGCCGGCTGGCCACGGTTGCCGCCAGCGGCAGGGTACCGCCGGTCAGTGCCTTGGACAGGGTGACAATGTCCGGCCGGACACCCGCCTGCTGGAACGCGAACATGGTGCCGGTACGCCCAAAGCCGGTAAAAATTTCATCGAAGATCAGCAGCAGGCCATGTCGATCGGCCAGCCGCCGCAAGCGCTGCAATACGGACGAGTCATGCATCAGCATGCCGCCGGCCCCCTGCACCAGCGGCTCCACCAGGATGCCCGCCAGCTCGTGGACATGGCGCGCCAGATAATCGTCCAGTGCGGCTTCGGCCTCGTCATCGCCGGGCAGGGCGACGATATCGTGCCCGATCAGCATGCCCGCAAAACGAGCATGCATACCTTCTTCCGGATCGCACACGGCCATCGTGCCCAGGGTATCGCCGTGGTAGCCGCCACGGAACGCCAGAAAACGCGTACGGCCATGCTCGCCCTGATTGAGCCAGTACTGCACCGCCATTTTCATCGCCACTTCCACCGCCACGGAACCCGAGTCGGTATAGAACACCCGCTCCAGGTCGCCCCCCAGCATGGTGGCCAATCGGCTTGCCAGCCGCAGTGCCGGTTCATGCACCAGGCCCCCGAACATCACATGCGGCATGGTATCTAGCTGGCACCGCACGGCATCCGCGATATGGGGATGGTTGTATCCATGGCAGGCCGTCCACCAGGAAGCCACGCCATCTATCAGCGTGCGCCCATCCGCCAGTTCGATCCGGCTGCCGGCGGTACGCACCACCGGCAACGGTGGCGTTGCGGTCTGCATCTGCGTGTAGGGCAGCCAGATATGCCGCTGCCCCTGTGCCGCCCAGTCACTGGAATATGCGTCCATGCGATTCGCACCTTATAACAATTAAAGATAAATGAGTGATTTTGGCAACGTGATAAAAGTCAATTAACGCATTTTGAACGACGATTGCCATTCCGATTTTCCTGACTAAAATGCGGAAAAATGCGGCCCGGCGAGTGTACCCACATCTTCGGCCGCATCAATATGTAGCCAAAATGCATTCTTCTTCTCCTAATTAATGTCAAAAATAGACCACCTGCTGCAACCACACCTGGACCGTGCACGCGCCGGCCATACCTTGCGGCAGTTGCGGCCGTGCGGTCCCGCGCCTGCCGGCCATATCCAGCGCGACGGCCGCATGTTGGTGAACTTCTCCGGTAATGACTACCTGGGCCTGGCGCGCCACCCGCTCTTGGCCGACCGTGCCCGGGCCTGGACTGCGACATGGGGCACAGGCGCCCAGGCATCGCGTCTGGTCTGCGGCACGCTGGAGATACACCAACAAGTGGAAACGCGCCTGGCCGCGCTCAAGGGCACGGAAGCCGCCTTGCTGCTGGCCTCGGGCTGGCAGGCCAACGCCGCCATCCTGCCCGCGCTGTTTGCCGCGGCAGATGGCAGGCATCCGCCGCTTGTTTTCTGCGACCGCCTCAATCACGCCAGCCTGCACATGGGATGCCAGGCCGCCGGCGTGCGCCAGATACGCTACCGCCACAACGATCTGGCCCACCTGGAAAGCCTGCTGCAGATGCGCGTTGGCGAACCCGGCACACGCTTCATCGTGACGGAAAGCGTATTCAGCATGGATGGCGACCAGTCCGATGTGCCCGCGCTCGCCGCGCTGGCGCACCGCTATGACGCCTTCCTCTACCTGGACGAAGCGCATGCCACGGGCGTGCTCGGCCGGCACGGCATGGGCCTTTCCTGTGGCGTGCCCGGCGTGGATCTCGCCATGGGCACCTTCAGTAAAGCGCTGGGCGGCTTTGGCGCCTATATCGCAGGCTCGCGCACCCTATGCGACTACCTCGTGAATACCTGTTCCGGGCTGATATACACCACGGCTTTGCCGCCCGCCGTGCTGGGCGCAATGGATGCCGCGCTCGAACTGGTGCCCGCCATGGACGCCGAACGGCAACAACTGCACGCGCACGCCGCGGAAATCCGCAGCGTGCTGCACGAACTGGGCCTGGATTGCGGCAATTCCAGCACGCAGATCATTCCAGCCATCGTCGGCGATGCCGGCCGCGCCCTGGCCTTGAGCGACAGCCTGCTGCAGCAGGGCTGCCTGGCCATCGCCATCCGGCCACCGACGGTGCCTGCTGGTACCAGCAGGCTGCGCCTGGTATTGTCCGCCGCCCACGGCGAGCAGGATATCCACCTGCTGGCTGACGCCTTGCGGCGTACCATGGCGCAAGCACCGGGCCGGGGTTGAACATGCACGACACCTCCGCCACCCGGCCAACAGCCCCGGCAGGCGCGCCGGCCGCACACGGCCTTACCCTGCTGTTCGTCCATGGCTGGGCCTTCGACGCATCGTTCTGGGATGAAGTACGCGCCCACCTGACCCTCCACTTGCCCAGTTACCCGCAGCAAGTGCTGGATGCCGGCTATTTCGGTGCACCGGTCCAGCCCGGTGTACTCCCTGCACCGCCATCCGGCCACTGGCCCGCACATGCGGGCCCGGTGATTGCCATCGGACACTCCCTGGGCGCCATGCAACTGCTGGGCAGGCTGCCGCCACGCTGCGCCGGGCTGGTCATGATCAACGGCTTTGCGCGCTTCTGCCGCAGCCCGGACCACCCTAGTGGCACACCGCCGCGCCTGCTGACGCGCATGCTCGACAAACTGGCTGAAACGCCCGGGGAAGTTGTCAATGACTTCCGTGCCCGCTGCGGCGCGCCCGCCTGTACCCGGTCGCCCGAGCCCGCCGCACTTGCCACAGGGTTGCGTGCACTGCGTGACCATGATGAACGCGCGGCGCTGGCCGGCCTGACCCTGCCGGTTCGCCTGCTGGCCGGACAAAGCGACCCGCTGGTTCCCGCGCCGATGTCGCAGGCCCTGGCCATTCCCGACACGCATTGGCATCCAGGCGGACATTTGCTGCCCCTGACAGACAGCGCCTGGTGTGCCGAACGGATTGTGGAGTTCATACTGTCCATCCATCCAGCCATGCCAGCCCAGGGCCCGGAAAATCAATGGAATCCGCCCCATCGAAGCACCGTTACTCACAATCTTATCCACAAGCAGGAAATCGCCGGACGCTTCGGTTCCAGCTCCGCCCGCTATGACCGGCACGCCTGGGTTCAAGAGCACGCCGCCCTGGAACTGGCCCGCCGCATTGCCACGCTGCCACTGCCGCCACGCCCCCGGATTCTGGAAATCGGCTGTGGCACCGGCCTGCTGACGCGGGAACTGACACGCCTGCTTGGCCCTGCGAACTGGACCGTGACAGACATTTCCCCGGCCATGCTGAGCCAGGCGCAGAGCCACTTTCCAGCAGGTTATGCCGATTTCCGCGTACTGGACGGTGAACACCCTGGACACCTGGACGGCCCCTACGACCTGATCTGTTCCAGCCTGGCCGTGCAATGGTTCAATGACCTCGATGCCGGCCTGGCACGCTTGGCCAACCTGCTCGCGCCCGGCGGATGGCTGGCGTTCAGCACCCTGGCCGATGGCACTTTCCGTGAATGGCGAGATGCCCATGAACAGCTGGGATGGCAGGCCGGCACACGAAGTTATCCACTGCCGGAGCAACTGGGCCGTTACCTGCCTTTCAGCGGCCGGGCAGAGACCGAAACCCTGCACGCCCCGCAGGCCGGCGGCCTGGCTTTTGTGCGCGGGCTGAAAGCCATCGGCGCCGATATTCCTGCCGCCGGCCATGTTCCCCTATCACCACGCCAGCTGCGCGCGGTCATCACCCGTTTCGACAAGGAATACACACACGTGAGCTACGAAATTGCCTACGGCGCCTGGCGCCGGCCGCCTGCCGGCGTATTCGTCACGGGCACGGATACCGGCGTGGGCAAGACACTGGCCTGTGCCGTCTTGGCACAGGCATGGCAGGCCGGCTACTGGAAGCCCCTGCAAACCGGACTGGCAGAGGAAAGCGGCGACACCGACACCGTCACCCGCCTGGCCGCGCTTGCACCGGATCGGGTACACGCGCCGGGTTACACCCTGCAAGCGCCGCTATCCCCCTGGGCTGCCGCCCTGCAGGAAAACACCTGCGTGGACATAGAAACCCTGCAGTTGCCTGCCGCCACCGCGCCGCTCGTCGTCGAAGGCGCGGGCGGACTGCTGGTGCCTGTGGATAACCGGCACACGATGCTGGACCTGATCGTCCGCTTCGGCCTGCCCGTCGTGCTGGTCGCCCGCAGCGGCCTGGGCACCATCAACCACACGCTGCTTAGCCTGCAAGCACTGGCGGCACGCCGCGTGCCGGTCCTGGGCGTCATCATGAACGGGCCGCCGTCCCCCGGCAACCGTCAGGCCATCGAAACCTTCGGCAAAGTCAGGGTGCTGGCGGAATTCCCGCACTACGAGAAGCTGGACCCGGCGACCGTGCAGGCGCTGGCTGTGCGTATGCCGTCGCTGGAAACCTGCCTGGAACAATAGCGAACACGTGCCTGCCGTTAAGCGAAAGGCACGTATCGTTTTCATGCAGGCGGGACATCCTCAATACTTCAAGCCATTCGCCTGGGCAATGTCCTTCAATGCCGCCGCCAGCGCGGCGCCATCCAGTTTCTTGTCAGCAGCCTCGGCAATCCAGGTGTCGGTCAATACCTGGCCGGCATCGCGCATTTTCCGGTATTCCACCGTGCCGATCTCCGCCACCTGCGCGCCTTGCGTACGCACCTGTTCCCGCGCCGCATTGGCGGAACGTTCCCAGTTCGCGCCCATGCTCATCGACAAGGCCAGGCCGCTGTTACGGTCGACGATTTCGCGCAGGTCATCCGGCAGGGATTCATAACGCTTTTTGTTCATCAGCAAGCTGAGCAGCGTGGTGGAGAAAATGGGCTGGTCCGCAGCAGGTTCGGAGTGGTAGCGCGTGACTTCATCGAGCTTGAGCGCAGGCAGCACTTCCCAGCCCACCAACGCACCATCGACCACCCCCTTGGACAGGGCTTCCGTCAGTTGCGCCGGCGGCATGCTGACCGGCGTCGCGCCCAGGCTGTCCAGCAGGCGTGCCGTCATGCGAGTGGAGGCCCGCAGCTTGACGCCCTTGAAGGCCTCCAGTGTCGTCACCGGTTTGCTGGCATTGTGCAGCTGCATGCCGCCATCGCTGTGCAACGCCAGGACGTGGTAGTCCTTGAAATCGTCCCTCAGGGCACGTTCATAGAATTCCCAGATGATTTTCGAGCCCAGCTCTCCTTGTGCCGGCAGCATGAAAGGCAGTTCCACGGCTTCGCTGCGCGGAAAGCGTCCGGTTGAATAGCCCGGCGCCGTCCACACCACATCGGCCGCGCCGCGCCGCACCTGGTCCGCCAACTGCGCAGGCGTGCCGCCCAGCTGCATGGACGGATAGATCTGACAGGTCAGGCGCTGCTGCGATTCCCGTGCCAGGGTGTCGCACCAGGGCTGGATGACATTGACCTGGGCATTGGAAGTCGCCGGCAGGAAATGCGAAACGCGCAGGACGAATTTATCCTGTGCCTGGCTTGCCATGGGCACCATACAGGCGAGCGACAGGGCGATAGGGGTCAATACCTGGGATAGACGACGCATGATTGGTCTCCGGTCTTTTTTCCATGCCTAGCGGCAGGTTGTGGGTATCTCTGTGGACACCCTTGTTGATATGAAATGCATATCCTTGTGGATAAGCTGTTGGTAGCGCTATGGATAATTAGTGCCAATCAATCCATCAAGGCGCGCGCCGACTGGCGCTGGCGGCAATGACCGGGCTGGCCGGCGCCGCCACGGCCACTTGCCTGGCGCCGTCAGGCTGTCACGCCCGTGAGCCGCGCCAGGCGTTCTTCTGCTTCGCGGTCGGCGCGCTTCTTGATGTAGATGCGCATGGCGACGGCCGGGGCGTCGCTGGCCACCGAGATTTCATAGTGGCTCTCGTCCACGTCGTCGATCACGGCTTCCAGCGCCCCCAGGCCTTCCACGTCTTCGTTGAAGGCGGCGAACAGTTGCTCGTGCATGAATTCACCCAGGGCCTTGTCGGCCTGGGCGAAATCGCGGCCGTGCACGATGTGATAGTGCATGCTGTGGTCGGTTTCCGGCGTGATGATGTGCGCGGTATGGATATGAAAGACCGGCCGGGTTTCCTCGGGCAGGGCCGTGTCGTAGAACGTCACGCTGACACGGTGCAGGCCAGGCGACAGGAACTCGGATGTCACAATGCGCGCCGCTGTCGGGCCGGTAATGCCGGTGGTATTGCCCCATACGGGCGACAGCGTGGTAGGCACGATGCGCCGCAGCAGCCTGTAATAGCCCTCTTGCTTCAGGTCGAGCTCAAAGGGCGCGCTGGCGTAATCCGGGGTGCCGATGGTATTGGCATGCAGGAATTGCAGGTGAGTCAGGTCCAGCAGGTTTTCATGCATGCTGATGTAATTGCCCGGATGATGGAAATAGCCCGAGCTGCATTCCCAATCCGGGTTTTCTATCCAGGGCTGATGAGGCAGCCGGCTTTCGTCGGCCAGTGCCGGATCGCCCATCCAGATCCACAGCAGCGGCCCTTTTTCCACGATGGGATAGGACCGTATGCCGATGCCGCGCGGACAGGTCTTCTGCGAAGGGGTTTCGATCAGGTTGCCCTGCCCGTCATAGCGGAAACCGTGATAACCGCAAACGATAGTGTCGCCATCGAGCCAGCTGCGCGACAACGGAAACGAGCGGTGCGCACAGCGGTCTTCCATGGCCACGGCCTGGCCCGCCTGCGTGCGGTAGAGCACCAGGCGCTTGCCCAGAATGGTACGCGCCATCAACTCGCGCCCAACATCTCCGGAGAACGCCGCGACATACCACTCATTGAAGATAAACGGCGTATGGCGCGTTGCCATCTGCGCCGAAGCCTTGCGGGAATTGACGATGATGTTCGAAGTCGGCAGGGTCATTTGTGTCTCCTCTTTCCGGCGGACGGCCTGTGCCTGGACGCACCCGGCAACAAGCGCCCGAAAACCTGTTGATAACCTATGTATAAGCCTGTGTGCCAAATCCCTGATGACGGCATTTTCCCTGGCATAGCCACGGAAACCTGGCAGGGCTACAGCTCCAGTTCCAGCGCGGGTGTCAATGCCCGCGAACAGCAGATCAGCATGGTGGTGTTGGCCTGTTTTTCTTCATCCGAGAGCACCATGTCACGGTGATCCGGCGTGCCGGCATGCACTCGGGTCTCGCATGAGCGGCAGATGCCGGCACGGCACGAAAAGGCGGGCGACAGGCCAGCGTCTTCCATGGCCTCCAGAATGCTCTGTTCCTCGCTCACCCATAGCGTTTGCCCGCTCTGGCGCAGAATGACCTGGAAACCGCCGCCATCCCCGGTGCCGGGGCCCGCATGCTTACCCTCTGGATTGCCCGCCGTGGCGCCCGGCGCGCTGGTAGGTGCGGCAAACCACTCGAAATGCACCCGTGCAGCCTGGTCCGCCGTGGCCTGCCTGACTGCCTGCATCAAGGGGTCCGGGCCACAGCAGTAAAGATGTTCATCCGGCCCCAGCGATGCCGCCAGTGCTTCCACTGCCAGCAACCGGCCGGCTTGCTCGTCGTTGAAATGCAGTTGCACCCGGCCGCGCCCCTGGTCAAGCGCCAGCAGGTCTTCGTAGAAAGCAGCGCGGTGCCGCCCCCTGGCTGTGTAGATCACACGCCAGGGGCGGCCCTGACGTTCCGCCCAGCGCGCCATGGCCAGAATCGGCGTCACGCCGATTCCGCCGGCTACCAGGCAATAACCTCCCGCCTGTTCATCCAGCGCAAAGTGGTTGTGCGGACCAAGCACCTTGATGCTATCGCCTTCGCGCAGCGAACCGTGGATGAAGCGCGAACCGCCACGGCTGTCGGGCGCCAGCCCCACGCCCACGACATAGCGCTGGCGTTCACTGCTGTCATTGAGCAAGGAATAATGGCGGATCATGCCGTTATCCAAGTGCATTTCCAGATGCGCGCCCGGTGCAAACGCCGGCAGCGCCGCACCAGACGGATCGACCAGTTCGACGGCCAGCACGTCCTTGGCTTCGGCCGTGACGCGGCTGACCCGCAAGAGCATGGAGTGGGGCGCGTGGGTCATGATTGTTCTACCTGCTGCTGATTGTTCTACCTGCGTAAGCACCGCTGCCATTGCGCCATGGCAGCCGGCGGCTTTTGTCTCTGGCAGACAGATTACCGATCCGCTGCGGAAGTGCTGTCATCCCTGAAGAGGACAGCGCCGGACCGTGCGCCCCGGGATCGGACAAACCTTGATTGGCAGCGGGCGCAAGAGCGCGGAGAATAGGGCTCTTATCGAATCGAGAGCGTCAGCCATGATCAGTATCTGGAATACGTCCAACGCCTCGCCACAGCCCGACCTGCAACGCATCGTCAGCCTGACCCGCGCCATGGGCAGCGAGCAATTCCCGGCCTCCTTGCTGGACAGCCTGGCGCACTGGGTCAATTCCCAGCATTTCAACGTCCTGCGCATTGCCGCCGGGCACCCCAGCCTGTTGCTGGCCGGCTCGCGCCACCGCGACCGGCGGCTGGTCTGGCGCTGCTGGGACGACTACTCGCAACGCTTCCACAACCATGACGAACTGGCCAGCCGCATGCAGAGCCACCCGCCCATGGAGCGCCCCCTGATCGGGCACCTGCTGGCCGAGGACATCAGCTTTTCGCCATACCGCCAGGAGATCTACCAGCGCCACGACATGAGCGAACGCCTGTGCAGCCTGTCCTGGGATGACCAGGGCGCGCCGTTGATGCTGAACCTCTACCGTCACCGCGATGCCGGCTATTTCCGCGACCATGAAATCCACGCGTTCGAACAGCTCACACCGGCGCTGCTGCAACTGGTGCGCGGGCACCTGGCCCTGCAACGGCAGGAAGTCCCCGCAGAAAGCTGGCGGGCGACCCTGCTGCGCGCCGCACCGCAACTGACGGAAAAGGAACTGGAGGTTTGCCTGCTGCTGTTGCGCGGCCTGACGCATGCCGGCATCGGCGCCGCCCTGGGCATCAAGGAAACCACCGTCAAAACCTATCGCAACCGGGCCTTCCTGCGCTTGAACATCAATTTCCGCAGCCAGCTCTTCGCGCTGGTCACTCCCCCCTGTACGCCGGCTGGCACCGCCTGAGGTGCCAGCCAGCCCCTGCCGCACCATCCTGCCCCCCTTACTGCCAGCAGTCATGCTGCCATTGCCGCCAGTAATAAGCAGACTGTTTATGATTGCAGCCTGGCCCGCCGTTCCGGCCGGGCGGCCTGCCGGCGTGCCTGCATGATGCGGACACCGCACTTGTGCGGCGGGAACCCTTGAATGACACCAACATGATCCAGTCCAAGCTGCCGGACGTCGGCACCACCATCTTCACCACCATGAGCCAGCTCGCCGTCGAGACCGGGTCGATCAACCTGGGCCAGGGCTTTCCTGACTTCGACCCCGATCCGGCGCTGTGCCAGAAGGTCACCGAGGCCATGGCCCTCGGCCTGAACCAGTATCCGCCCATGCCAGGCCTGCCCGCCCTGCGGGCCGCCATTTCCGCCAAGGTCGCGGCCCTCTACGGCCACACCTACGACGCCGGCACCGAGATCACCGTCACCAGTGGCGCCACGCAAGCCCTGATGGCCGCCATCTTCTGTTCCGCCGGGGCCGGAGATGAGGTCATCGTGATCGAACCGGGCTATGACTCCTACCGGCCGGCCATCCGCCTGGCCGGGGCCACGCCCGTCGCCGTCGCCATGCGCGCACCCACAGACAGCGACCCGTATTTCCGGTTCGATTGGGATGCCGTGCGCGAGGCCATCACGCCACGCACCCGGCTCCTCATCATCAACTCGCCACACAACCCAACCGCCACCGTACTGGAAGCCGGCGACCTGGATGCACTGGAAGCCCTGATCAGCCAGCACGGCCTGCTGATCCTGTCCGACGAGGTGTACGAACACATTCTGTTCGATGAACGCCCCCACCTGAGCATGGCAACGCGGCCCGCCCTGGCCGCACGCTCGTTCATCGTGTCTTCCTTTGGCAAGACCTATCACACGACCGGCTGGAAACTGGGCTATTGCCTGGCGCCCGCCGCACTGATGCAGGAATTTCGCAAGGTGCACCAATTCATGGTGTTCACCTCGCCCACGCCCATGCAGCATGCGTATGCCGACTTCGTGGGCCGGCCCGAAACCTACTCGGGCCTGAGCGCCTTCTACCAGGAAAAACGCGATTTCCTCGCACAAGGCCTGGCACAGACCCGCTTCCGGCCCCTGCCCAGCGCCGGCACCTTTTTCCTGCTGGCGCAGTATGACCAGGTGTCCGACCTGAACGAATCCGACTTTTCCATCTGGCTGACGCGCGAGCATGGCGTCACTGTGATTCCGGTGGCCGCTTTCTACCAGAACCCGCAGGCACCGGCATCCAATCACGGTATCGTGCGCTTCTGCTTCGCCAAAAAGACGCCCACCCTGGCGCAAGCGCTGGAACGCCTGCAAGACGTCTGAACCGTCACCCATTGCCTGTCCCTGGCTCCCCGGCGCCATCGCCCAACATGCCTGGCAACGCTGGTGCAAGGACCATTGCAACCGCCTACTGCAATCCGCAACGGCTGTCACTCCATGATCTCAGGTATTGGCGGCCGCCACGCGGCCCGGCATACTCAGAGCCGTGCCGTCCGGGTTTTATCTTCTGCGC
Organism: Kerstersia gyiorum; assembly: GCF_048595715.1. Lineage (NCBI taxonomy): Bacteria > Pseudomonadati > Pseudomonadota > Betaproteobacteria > Burkholderiales > Alcaligenaceae > Kerstersia > Kerstersia gyiorum. The sequence continues at coordinate 26,544 of NZ_CP169556.1, read as the reverse complement.
GGCCCACCAAACGCAATTCGGCCCCCATCCAGACACGCAACATGACGCTTCAGGAGAAACCATGCATCCCATCCGCCTGACTGCCTGCCTGATGGTCATGCTCGCCACCTTGCTGTCGGCTTGCATGACATACTCCAACAACACGCCCAACGGCACGGTCCAGTTGTTTTATCAAGCCATCGCCGATGGCAATACCGCCTTGGCGCTGGAGCAGGTCATCCACCCCGGGGACTCCACGGAACGCAATAAGCAACGTGCCGCCATTGAGGAAATGCACACCGGCATACAAGCCAACCAGGGTCTGGAAAACGTGCGTATCCTGCAAAGCAGGCTGACACACCAGGGCACACAAGCCAACGTCCAGGCGGAACTCGTCTTCAAGAACGGCAAGACCAGCCTCGAGGACATGCGGCTCCATGAACAGAACCACGTTTGGAAAATTCTCCTCTGGGAAAAATCACCCTCACGTTCCGCCACACAGTAGCAAGGTCCGGCAGGCCGTTCATGCCTGTGCTGGCGAAGTACGCTCCCCGCCGCCCCCTGTAGCGACTTGATACCTTGCCGCATACGTACGAAGGTACTCATAAACCTACAATACCTTGCCCCGGCCTGCCCTGAAACGCAGGCCGGGCGCCCGTTGCGCCACGCGACGCTACAATGGGCCGCACCAAAAATAAATCTCATTCATGATTTCACAGGATTTCCGTCATGCTTCGTTCACGCCTGTCTGCATTCTTTGCCCTGTTCTTCGCCCTCATGTTGGCCGCCTGCTCCGGCGGCAAGCCTGAATCCGTCGTTGAAACCTTCTACAAGGCTGCGGCCAAGGGTGACGTGGAACTGGCCACCAAGCAAATCGCCCTGGCCGAAGTGCCCGCCTCCGAAATGACCATGGCCAAGGGCAAGATCCAGATGATCGTCGGTGAAATGCAACAGCGCGTTGCTGCCAATGACGGCCTGGATAAGGTAGAAATCGTCGAAGTCCAGATCGACGAAGCCAACAACACCGCCGTCGTGCGTACCAAGCTGGTATTCGGCAACGGCAAGGACTCCACGTCCAACAACAACCTGGTCAAGGAAGGCGGCGATTGGAAGATCAGCCTGAAGTAAGTCGGTGACGGCCCGCACGTCGACCACCCGGATCGCCCGCCTGTGCCTTGCATGGGCGGGCGCATTGTTGTCTGCTGCCGCACTGGCGGGCGGCAGCAGCGCCTTGCCGCCTGACGCCCGCGCTGGCGACCTGATTTTCCGTGAAGGCACCGAACCCGTCAGCGACGCTGTCATGACGGTGGACGGCGGCGGCTTCAGCCACGTTGGCATGCTGCTGGGTGAACCCGGCAACTGGCAAGTGCTGCATGCCACGCCCTCAGAAGTCCCGGGACGCCCAGACGGTGTCGTCATCGACCCGCTGGAATTCTTTACCGACCCCAAGCTGTCCCGCCGCCATGTCGTGTATCACGTGGACGGCACGGATGCCAGGCAACGCGCCCAGGCTGTAGCAGCCGCCCGTGCCGGGCTGGGCAAACCGTTCCGGATCGCCGACCCGGCCGGCACCTATTGCACCACCCTGGTGTGGCAGGCCTGGCAGGATGCCGGGCTGGACCTGGAAGTCGAATTCACGCCGTTGGCCATCCCGCTGATGCAGGGCCAGTACCTGCTGCCCGGGCGATTGGCGGCATCGCCGCACCTGCGCCCGCTGGCTGACGCACCGGTGACGGCAGATACGGGCGCCGCGCCTGCGCTGGCAACCTTCGTCCCCTCAACCCAGGCAGTTACCAGCCACTGAGGCGCACCCTGCCGGGCTGGGCACATTGCCAGCCCGCGTCATCAGGCTGCCCCTGGGTCTGGCAACCCAACCAGGCACCCAGGCCGCATCAGCCACGTGCTGCCACGAAACCTTTATCCAGCGCCGCCGTACTCTCGCATCCAAGATGAGTCAGGGTGCCCAGGTACTCGTCGCGCAGTATCTGCAAGGCTTCGAATGCGCCTGCCTCGCCGCCGCTGGCCAGGCCATAGAGCACGGCTCGGCCCAGCAGGACGCCGCTGGCGCCCAGCGCCACGGCCTTCGCCAGGTGCGAGCCGCGCCGCACACCGCCATCTACCATGACTTCGCAGCCTTGCAGGTCCATGCCCTGCAAGGCTGCCAAAGCTTCCATGCCCGTCCACGCACTGTCGAGCTGGCGCCCGCCATGGTTGGAAAGCACGACGGCATCCACCCCCACGGCGCGGCAGCGCAGCACATCCTGAGGGTCCAGCACCCCCTTGACGATCAACTTCCGGGGCCAGGCCTGGCGCACGGCATCCAGCGCCTCCCAGGAAAACCCGGCATCCATGGAACGCCGCAGCAGGGCGGCGCGGGCTTGAGGCGATTGCGCTTCCGGCGTCTGGAAATTGCCCAGTGCCGGCATGCCATGGCGCAGATAGTTCCACGTCCAGCCCGGATGCATCAGGCCATCGAGCACCATGGCCGGGGTATAGCGAGGCGGCATGCGAAAGCCATTGCGCACGTCGCGCTCGCGCTTGCCGTTGGCCACCACGTCCACCGTCACCGCCAGGCACTCGTAATCCGCCTCGCGGGCGCGCTGCACCAGGGACAGCGCCAGTGTCTGTTCAACCACATAAAGCTGGAACCAGAGCCGTCCCTGCGCCTGCCGCGCCACGTCTTCCAGGGAAGCGTTGGAGGCGGTGGAGAGCATAAAGGGAATGCCGGCGCGCTGCGCCGCGCGCGCCAGGGCGATATCGCCGCCCGGCCACAGCAGGCCGTTGAGTCCGGTCGGCGCGACGGCCGCCGGAAACTCCGCCGGCCCCCCAAGCAAGCGGGTATCCAGGCGCATGGCACGCAAGTCGGTCAACCGGCTGGGCACGAAGCGCCAGCCGGAAAACGACGCCAGATTATCCGCCAGGGTCTGCTCGTCCTCGGCACCGCCATCCACATAATCAAAGATGGCGCGGGGCAGGCGTCGCCTGGCCTTTTCCCTCAATGCGGCGATATTCATTGCCGTTCTGCCTCATAGCGTTCAACCAGTTCGCGGGCCTGGCGCAGCAGCGCCGGGCCATCGCCTCCCTTGGCGGCAACTTCCTTGAACCAGGTTTCCTGCACCGGTTCGGTGGCCGCCACCCAGCGTTCATACTCAGCCTGGGGCAAATGATAGATTTCACCGCCTGCGGCGACAATCTGGTCGCGATAGACCCCGCTGAGATCGTCGAAGGCCGTCCGGCCGGCCCAGCCGGACGCTTCCAGGCCGCTATTGGCATCGATGACCGCCTTCAGGTCGTCCGGCAGGCTGTCGTATTTGGCCGGGTTCATCCCGAACAGGAAAATGGTGTTGGACAGGCGGGGCTGGCCTTCGGGCACGTCTACATGGTACTTCGCCAGTTCCTGCAGGCGGATCGCCGGCGCACTTTCCCAGGGCACAAGAATGCCATCGATGACCTTCTTGGCCATGGATTCCGGCACCGCCGCCATCGGCATCTGCACCGGCGTCGCCCCCAGCGCTTCAATGCTGCGCGAATTCAGCCGGGTCGGCGCACGCAACTTGAGCGATTGTAGATCTTCGAGCTTCTGCGGCTTGCGGCCATCGGCAAAGTGCAGCAGTGCGCCTTCATGCAAGTGCAGGAAAACCGGTCGTACACCCTTGAACTCGTCAGTGGCGTTGTCCTGCACGTAAGTCCACAGCGCCTTGCTGCTGGCCTCTGCCGAACGCGTCACCCAGGGCAGTTCGAACACTTCGGATTTGGTATAGCGGCCTGAAGCATAGGTTGCGGTCGTCCAGATGACATCCACCACGCCGTCGCGCACCTGATCGATCAATTGCGCGGGCGTGCCGCCCAGCTGCATCGCCGGGTAAATCTGGCATTGCAGACGGTTGGCGGATTCTTCGCGGATCTTTGCGCACCACGGTTCAATCAGATTCTTCTGTGCGCTGGACGTCGATGGCAGGGGGTGCTGCACACGCAGCGTGATGGGCTTGTCTGCTGCCTGAACAACGCCTGCGGCCAGCAGGGCGGGGAACAGCAACGCCAGGGTTGAAATACGCATTCTTGTCTCCTCGGCCTGTCTCCAGGCATGTATTTTTTATTTGGTTTTCCTGCACGGCGCCGGCAGGCATCACTGCCAGCGCCGTTGATTGCCAGCCGCCGTCAAGCTGCCTACTGCTGGCCTGCCGCCGGGGCCTTCGCATACTCCGCCACCAGGGCGCGCGCGGCTTCGTACAGCTGCTGTCCGTCAGCGCCCTTGGCCGCGACTTCCTTCTTCCATTCATCGACGATGGGCGCGGTAGCCTCAACCCAGCGCTGGTACTCTTCCGGCGTGATGTGATAGATCGTGCCGCCATAGCCGATCGCTTCGTCCTGGAAGCGCTGGAGCTGCTCGTCGAAACCGGCGCGGCCGGCCCAGCCTGATGCCTCCAGGCCGCTGTTGGCATCGATGACCGCCTTCAGGTCATCCGGCAGGCTGTCGTACTTCGCCTGGTTCATGCCAAACAGAAAGGTGGTATTCGACATGCGCGGCATGCCTTCCGGAACATCCAGGTGCCACTTGGCAATTTCGCTCAGCTTGATGGCGGGCATACCTTCCCATGGCACGGTGGCGCCATCGATCACCCCCTTGGCCACCGATTCCGGCACCTGCGGCAACGGCATTTGCACCGGCACCGCGCCCAACAGGCCGATCATGGTGGAATTGATGCGGGTAGGAACACGCACCTTCAGGCCCTTGAGTTCCTCCAGGGTCTTGGGTTCCTTGCCGGCAAAGTGCAGCAGGGTGCCGTCATGCAGGTGAACGAACAGGGGTTTGACACCCTTGTATTCGTCCTGGGCATACTCATCGACATAGCGCCAGAATGCCTTGCTGCCGGCTTCGGCGTTATCAGTGATCCAGGGCAGCTCGAAGACTTCGGTCTTGGTGAAACGGCCCGAGGCGTAAGTCGGGATCGCCCACACGATATCCACCACGCCGTCGCGAGCCTGGTCGAAGAACTGCGCGGGCGTGCCGCCCAACTGCGCGGCCGGGTAGATCTGGCAGCGCATGCGCTGCTGTGACTGCTCCTCGATACGCTTGCACCAGGGCTCGATGATGTTTACCTGGGCATTGGAATTCGCAGCCAGGAAGTGATGCACGCGCAACACAACGGGCTTGGCAGCAGCGGCCGGCAGTGCGGTCGCCAGCGCGGCGGCGGCAAGCAGGCAATGCAAGGTCTTCATGGTAGGTCTCCTCTGTGAATAATTTTTTTCCGTCTCATCGTGCCCGGCACCGGCTAGCCGCTCATGCCATGCACCAGGGCCAGGGTAATGCCAGGCACCGCAGCCAGCAGGATGATGCGCAACAAGTCAGTCATCAGGAACGGCATGACGCCCCGATAGGTTTCCATCAGCGATACGCCCTTGGCCATACGGTTGACAATGAATACGTTCATGCCTACGGGTGGCGTCACCAGCCCGATCTCGACCACCATCAGGGCCAGTATCCCGAACCAGATGGACTTGTCCGCGTCAGGCATGCCGAAATCCAGACCCATGATGATGGGATAGAAAATAGGCACGGTCAGCAGGATCATCGCCAGCGAATCCATGACGCAACCCAGCACCACGTAGATCAACAGGATCATGGCCAGTACCACCCAGGGCTGGGCGCCGCTGCTCAATACCCAATCGGCCAGCTCGGCCGGCATCTGCGACAGCGCCAGCGCCGTATTGAGCACATCGGCCCCCAGCAATACCAGCAGGATCATGGCTGAACCGGATGCGGTGCCCAGCACGCAGTGCAACAGCCCGCGCCAGCGCAAGCCACCCAGCAACACGGCCAGGATGCCGCAGGCGCCGGCGCCGATGGCCGCCGCTTCGGTAGGCGTCGCCCAACCGCCATAGATGCCGACGATCACCACCAGGAAAACCAGGGCCACCGGCAACACGTCCAGCAGCGCGCGCAGGCGGCTGGTCCAGGGTACGCGCGGACCGGCCGGGCCGATTTCAGGGCGGCGATAGACTTGCAGCAGAATGACCAGGAAATAGCCAGCCAATGCCACCACGGCTGGCATGACACTGGCAACGAATAGCTTGCCTATGGATTCCTGGGTCAGGATGGCGTAGATGATCAGCGGCACCGAAGGCGGGATCAGGATGCCCAGCGTGCCGCCGGCGGCAAGCGTACCGGTGGCGAAACCGCCGTCGTAGCCGTAGCGGCGCAGTTCAGGCAGGGCCACCTGGCTCATGGTGGCAGCCGTCGCCACCGAAGACCCGCAGATTGCGCCGAAACCGGTGCTCGCGCCCAGTGCCGCCATGGCCATGCCGCCACGCCGGTGCCCGATGAAGGCAGCCACACAGCTGAACAGATTCCGGCTCAGGCCGCCATGAATGGCGAACTGCCCCATCAGCAGGAACAGCGGAATCACGACCAGATCGTAGTTGGACAGCCTGGCGAACGGAATCGACTTCAGCATGTTGAGCCAGGGCAGCGTATTCCAGTCGAGCAGGTACACATAGCCGACCGAACCGCCAATGAACATGGCAACGCCGATAGGGATACGCAGGCCCATCAACAGGAACACGCCCGCGAAAATCCACATGCCTATGCTGATACCGCTCATTTTCCTTCCCCTTGCGACGACAGGCAGGCGGACAGGTTACGGCCCGCCAGATACAACCCGGACAACGCCAGCAACGCAAAACCCGGCACCATGGCGGCCTGGAACCAGCCCACCGGCCAGGCCAGGATGGCCGAGGTTTCGCCAGATTCCAGCGTGGACGCCGCGCCCGCGCCTATGCGCCAGGCCAGGATCGCGCCAAACGCCGCCACCGCCAGCGAGCCCAGGGTTTCAAGCAGGTGTATCCAGCGGCGCGGCAGCGCAGCGGTGAAGAGGTCCACCTTCAGGTCGCCATGGATCAGATGGCAATAGGCAAAGAAATTCGCGGCCGCAGCCGCCGCTACCAGTTGCAGGATTTCCATGTCGCCCGGCACCGGTGCGGAAAACAGTTTGCGCCCGACGATGGAGATCACCGATACAACCACCAGCACCACGAACAGCAACCCGCCGATCGCCGCCGCCAGCTTGCACACCCAAAGCAGCGCCTTGCCAGCCCTGCCCATTTCGACAGCAACGCCGCTGTCGTCGTCCACCATGGTTTCAGCCATGCCTGTCTCCTCTGTTTTTATTTTTCAGCACCGGCGAAGATCAGGCCTGTGCCTTCTCCGCCTGCAGGATGCCGTGCTGGTCAGCCAGCCGCACCAGTGTCCACAGGGTTTCATTGCGAGGCACGGGGATATCGAGCTTGCGCGCCACTCGGCAGACCGCGCCGTTGATCGCGTCGATTTCCGTGGGGCGGCCCGCCAGGCGGTCCTGCAGCATGGATGGCTGGTGCCCCGTGTGGTGGGCCATGGCATGGTCCATCAGGGCCGCCACGCGCGGTTCGTTGACGGCCACTCCCTGCGCCCGCGCCACGGCCAGTACCTCGGCGGCCGTATCGTGTACCAGCGCCACGCCTTCGGGCAGTGCGGCCAGGCCATCCACCGGGCAGCCCGTCAGCGCACACATGCTGTTCATGGCGGCATTGAAGGCCACTTTTTCCCAAATATCCACCAGCACGTCCGGCGTCACGCTGCAATCCAGGCCAGCGCCGCGCATGGCTTCCGCCAGGGCTTCCAGCTCCGCACTGGCATGGCCGTCCGCCATCATGCAGCGCACATAGCCGCGCCCGTGCGAGCGCACCACGCCCGGCGCGGCCACATCGGCGGGCACGGTCGTCATGCCATGCGCGACGCGGCCGGCATCAGCGGCCTGCGCCAGCTTTTCGGCGTTGCCCAGGCCATTCTGCAAACTGAGCAGGTGCGTCTGCGGTCCGATCAAGTGACGGACACCGGCCAGCGCGGCCTCGGTATGCAGGGATTTGGTAAACACCAGGAGCCAATCAGGGGCGCCGCTGGCCTGCTCGGGACGCATAATGGGCAGACGGACGGTGCGTCTGCCGCTGCCAGTTTCCAGCACCAGACCGTCGGTCTGGATGGCCTGGATACGGGATTCATCGACGTCCAGCAACACGACCTCATGGCCGGCCTCGGCCAGTTGCCCGCCGAACAGCGCGCCCATGGCACCGGCGCCCAATATGGTTATTTTCATTTTTGTCTTCCCATTTTTGTCTTCCTCTCCTCGCTCCCGGCAGCAGGGCGGTATGACTACCGCCCGCCAGGCCTACTTCACCACGATTTCCAGCAAGTTCGGTCCTTCAGCCGAGAGCAGGCCGGGCAGGGCCTGCTCCAGCGCTTCTGCGGTTTCGACACGGCTGGCCTGCGTCAGGCCCTGGCCTTGCGCCAGGCGCACGAAATCCAGGTCGGGCAAATCGGTACCCTCGGGCTTCACGCCCGGCGGATAGGCAAATACCGGCGCGAAGTCCTGCAACGCGGCATAGCGGCGGTTATTGAGAATGATGAAGCTGATCGGCAGCTGCAACTGTGCAGCGGTCCAAAGCGCCTGGATCGAGTACATGCTGGAGCCGTCCCCAATCAGGGCAATCACACGGTCATTGCGGCCCGCCTTGCGCTGCGCCAGCGCCACGCCGACGCTGGCTGGCATGCTGTAGCCCAGGCCGCCGCTGGCCATGGTGTAAAAGCTATTGGCGCCCGACATGGGCAAATAACGCTGGATCAGGCTGCGGGCGCCGGGCGCTTCCTCAACCACCGCAATGCCTTGCGGCCGCACGCGGTCCAGGGCCTGCAGGGCATAGGCGGTGGACAGCGGCAAGCTGGGCTCGACTGCCGGTGCGGACGGGAAGGGGGCCGGCACGCTGCGGGCGGGAGGCGCCGAGCGGGCCAGCAGGGCGTCCAGTGCCAGATCCAGGCTGGAGACAATCGCATTGCCCAGCGGCGTCCAGGCCGATACGTCGGGATTGTCCACTACCTGCCACAACGCGGCGCCTTCCGGCACGTGCGGGCCGTTGCCTTCCACGTGGTAGCTGAACGCCGGGGCGCCCAGTACCAGCACCAGATCGGCCCCATCGAGGCGTTCGACGATCTGTTCGCGGATGGCCGGCAGAAACCCGGCAAACAACGGGTGGCGCTCAGGGAAGCTGCAACGCGCGGACATCGGCGCCACATAGACTTGCGCCTGATGGCGCTCGGCCAGTGACACCAGCTTTTCCACCGCACGGTCCCTGTCCACGCCTGCGCCCACGACGATCTTCACACAGCGTGCGGCGTCCAGGGCCTGTGCCAGGCGGTCGATGTCTCCCTCGACCGGCGCGCGCGAAGGCGATACATGCCGCGGCGGCACCCATTCGGAGGGCAGGTCCCAATCATCGGCCGGCACCGACACCAGCACCGGGCCACGTGGCGCCTGCATGGCGATACGATAGGCGCGCGCCATGGCCCAGGGCACATCCTCGCCCCGGGCCGGTTCACACGCCCATTTCACATACGGCTGCGGCAATAGCGTCGGTTGCGTGGAACCCAGGAAGGGATCAAAGGGCAACATGGAACGGGCCTGCTGCCCCACGGTGATCACCATGGGCGTCTGGTTGCGGAATGCAGTGAAGATATTGCCCATGGCATGGCCGACACCGACAGCCGAATGCAGGTTGACCAGCGCCGCATTGCCGCTGGCCTGGGCATAGCCATCCGCCATGCCGACCACCACGGATTCCTGCAAGCCCAGGACATAACGGAAATCCTCGGGGAAATCCCGGAACATCGCCAGCTCGGTGGAACCGGGATTACCGAATACAGTGTCTATGCCGAATTCGCGGAACAGGCGAAACACCGCATCACGGACCGTGGGACGCGGGGAATCGGGGGATGAATGGCTGTGCATGGCAATCAGTCGCTCCATAGGTTGATTGAAGCCAGTCTAGGCAACAGATACTTATTGCTCAATAACATGAGACTAATATCTAATATTGGTATGCCCAATATCAACGACATAGACCTGAACCTGCTGCGCGTCTTCGACGCCATTTACCGCACACGCAGCGTCAGCCGCGCAGCCCTGCAGCTAGGCCTGTCGCAACCCTCCACCAGTCAGGCGCTCACTCGTCTGCGCTTGCTGCTGCGCGACCCGCTGTTCGAACGCATCAGCGGCGGCGTCCGACCGACGGAACGCGCCAACCGGCTGGCACAATCGGTACAAAGCGGCCTGGCACTGCTGGAAGCCGCCGTCCGCGACGGCGAAAGCTTTGATCCGGCATCCTCCACCGAATGCCTGAACCTGCACCTGACCGATATCGGCGAGGCCCGTTTCCTGCCTTCCATCATGGCCAGCCTGCACCGGCATGCGCCAGGAATGCGCGTCGAAGCCCGGACGTATCCACAGGCCAGCATCACCGAAGCGCTGGATGACGGACGCCTGCATTTCGCACTCGGCTTCCTGCCCGAGGTATCTGGCACCGAGACCCAGGACTTCCTGGTAGACCGCTATCGCCTGTTGCTGCGCCGCAATCACCCGCTGTGCAACGTGTGCCACAGCCCGGCCGACTGGCAGGAACGCCTGCCCAACCTGGAATTCGTCGCCGTCCGGTCACATACGGAAACCCTGCGCATCCTCCAGGTCCTAAAGCTTACCCACCGGGTAAGGCTGATGGCCTCGAACTTCCTGGCGCTGCCCGGCATCATGCGCAATACCGATCTGGCCGTCATCATGCCGCACGAAATCGCCCGTGCCCTGTCGGAATACGATCACTGCGCCATCATCGATCCGAAACTGCCCTTGCGGCATTTCAATGTCGCCCTGCACTGGAGCCGCCGCCACGCCCACAAACCCATGCTGGCCTGGGCCCGCCATCTGCTGCTGAACATGGAATTGACGCCCTCGAACTCGGCGCGCCAGCGCAACGGCGCCGACGCCAGGGAGCCATGATGCCGGTACCGGGCCGAAACGCCTTCGTTACCGGTGAAATGCCAGTGCATAAGCTGTGAATCGATGGTGCACAAGCCATCGATCCCGGCGGCATTGCATTTCTGTCCACTTTTCATCCTTGCTCCGTACAAAAACTGTGCACAGCAAAAATACACGGCAATCGATTGACGGATAAGGGTTTTCCCGGAAACAGGGACTTACCCACAGGGCTTATCCATTACCAGTCTTTATATATATAAAAGATATAAACACACTGAAAAAAAACCGTTGGGTCCGTCCGGCGGTTTTCCCCCAGGCATTGATGTACCCGGTCTCCCTGCTTTTGTTACCGGCCTTCTGATTCCCGGACACAGACGTTGCAAGCCCTTACTCATCGTTGATATCCATCGGTGGTAATGTCTAGCGGTTTTCAGCGTTGCCTGCCGTCTTGCTTGACGGATATCGCTCAAATGGAGCCCTAAGCCATGATCAAACCCGCGCACCCTGTTGCCTCCGGTGCTGGCACCGCACCCATGACCGCCCAGCCGTCCACCTGGACAAGAAGCGTCTGGCTGGTGCTGCTGGCAACCTTCTGCACGGCAGGCGTCCATGCGCAGGAACAAGGCAGCGTGACCGATGGCATCCACGCCATTACCCTGTCTTCTGGCGGCGTTGCCGAAATACAGCGCCGGATTCCGGTCGATGAGCAAGGCCGTGCCAGCATGGAAGTCCCCCTGTCGCAGGTCAATGACATCCTGAAAAGCCTGCTGGTCAAGGATAGCCAGGGCGGTTTGTCCAGTATTGCGCTCGACGGCCTGAGCGCCAGCGAGGAAACATTCCGTTCCTTGCCCTTCAGCGCGGACGATCTGAGTTCCATTCCACGCCTGGCTGCGGCCTTGCAAGGCATTCCGGTGCAGGCGACGTCTGGTGGACGCAGTGTGGAAGGCACAGTGCTGGGCGTGGCCACCGAACCTGCTGATTCGGGGGATGATTCCCGGCGGCAACAGGAATACCTGCTGTCGGTCCTGGACAGCCGCGGGCAGGTGCAAAGCCTGAAACTCGGTGCAGACAGCGTCCTGGCGGTTCAGGATGACAAGGTGCGAGCGCAACTGCAGCAGGTCAGCCAGGTCATGGCGCGGCAGAAACTGGACGATAACCGAACGCTTTCCCTGGCGCTGAAACCTGGTCAGGCACGCGTTATCGATCTGTCCTATGTGGTGGCCGCGCCTGTTTGGAAAACCTCGTACCGCCTGCAATCGGACGGTGGCAAACAGGCACGCCTGCAAGGATGGGCCATTCTTGAAAATGCCACCGGAGAAGACTGGAAGCAAGTCCAGGTGACGCTGACTTCCGGAGCGCCGGTGGTGCTGAGCCAGCGCCTGCACGAGCAGTACTGGAATCAACGGCCTGACGTGCCGGTCATGGTTGGCGCCAGCGACAGGCCGGTTGTGGATAACCTGGCAGTCCGCCCGTTTGAAGCCATGGCGACAATGGGCTCGCCGGTATCAGCCAGCGCAAAGCGCCGCGCCGCGCCACCCATGCCTGCCCCGATCGCCATGGAGGCCATGGGGTCGCAGGCCGATGAGGCTCAGGCACAGGAAAGCCTGAGCCATGTCAGTTTCACTTTGCCCGGCAAGGTCGATGCATCCAAAGGCGCTTCGCTGGTGTTGCCTTTGCTGGATGCACCCATTCCGGCCGAAATGCTGGCCATCTACCGGCCGGGTAACCTGCACCCCATCAGCGGCCTGGAACTGAAAAACGAGACGAAATCAACATTGCCGCCCGGCCTGGTGACGGTCTATGACCCGCAGGGCGCCCATGCTGGCGACGCAGAACTTGCAGGCATTCCCGCAGGGGAAAGCCGCTTGCTGCTGTTTGCCGAGGACCGCAAGGTCACTGTGCGCACCGATAGCCAGCCGGAAGAGAAAATCGCGTCCGTCACGCTGGACAATGGCGTCCTGACGGCGCGCCATATTGATCGCCAGCTCACCCGCTATGAAATACAGGGCGCCAGCGACGGTTCCCGCACTGTCTTGATCGAACATCCGCGCCTGGCCGGCTGGACCGTGTCTTCGCCTGCGCTGGCCGGCCAGACCGCGGCCAACTATCGCTTGAAGGCCGATCTGGCGGCCGGTGCAAGCAAAACGGTGGAAGTAACGGCTGAGCGCGCATGGGCCGAACAGCTGGCGTTGCTGAATGCCGACACGGACACCTTGCTGGCCTGGTCGGGCCGCGTTCCTGATGCCGCGACGGCGGCGCGCCTGAAGAAGCTGGCCGAGATGCGCCAGCAGTGGCATGCGGCGCAGGCCGAAGAACAGGAAATCCTGGCGGCGCGGGAAGAAGCCGTCGCCAACCAAGGCCGCATCCGGGAGAACCTCGCTGCCGTGCCGGCAGATAGCACCCTGGGGCAGCGTTATGCCGCCATGCTGTCGGAACAGGAGGATGGCATTGCCGGGCTGGATGGCAAGCTGGCGGACATCCGCAAGCAGGTCCTGACCCTGCGGGATGCCTTCCAGTCCGCCTTGCGCGGGGCCTGAGGAAAAGATCCCAGGGGAGAAGAATGCAGCAGTTAGCCGCTGCCATCCCCTCCCTGGGCCCTAAATGCCCCGCCAGGCGTCGATCAGTGAATCCCGAAGGGGGTTGGATGCCTGGGATTATTGCGCCGGATAGCCGGCGTTTTCGAGCGCCGTGCGCAATTCGGCCTCGCTGGCGGTACTTTCCACGCTGACGCGCTTGCTGGCTGGGTCTGCCTCGACCACGGCCCTGGGGTCCACGGCCTTGATCGCTGCGGTGATGGCGGTCGCGCAGCCGCCGCATTTCATGCGCGGAACCTGGAACTCTTGCATGGCAATACTCCTTGGATGAATGCGGCGCGCCGCCGCATGGTGAGGCACGGGTATCCGTGATGCTTGAAATGATGAACCTTCCCATCATGGAAAGGTCAAGCGTGCTGCACCGGAAATGAAAACACCCGCACGGACAAGGCCCGTGCGGGTGTGACAGCACCGGCATGACGCCGGGCTTTGGCTATGGCGGCCTTTGCCGCCTATTTCTTGTCGTTGTGCTTGCCGACCTGGTCGCCGACCACGCCGCCGATGGCTGCGCCGCCCACTGTTCCCAGCAGTCCGCCATCACTGATAACAGCGCCCGCAGCGCCACCGATGGCCGCGCCGCCTACGGCACTTTTCTGCCGGCTGCTCATGCCATCCCAGGTTGAACATGCCGCCAGCGATCCCATCAGCAAGACGACGGCGCCCAAGCGAAACATACCTTTACGGATCATGTCGTTCTCCTTGAACGGTCTACAACAATCATCGTTTCCAGTATGTCAGATTCTCCGCTTTCAGGTTGTTAAACACAACGAGTACTTGTTTCAGCTGTCTCCAGGACGCATAGCGGCCCGACAGGCCATGCGGGAAGTTTTCCACAGGCGGTTGTGGAAAACTTCCCGGCCAGGACCATCGTTCAATAACAATAAGACAAACTCTGCTCGGCCGGCCAGATCGCCTTGCCTGCGGCATTGCGCAATATCCGCATGCCGCATTCGTCGGCCACCCAGGCCAGCGGGCGTCCCGAGGTATCGAGCAGGTACGACGCCTGCGCCGTGGACGCCACCGCCCGACCATCCTGGAACCGGCTGACGGCCAGATAAGCAGGAGGAATGCGGTAGGTACTCTGGTTGTCCACATAACCGGCATGCTTGCCATCCGGCCCCATGGCGCCGGCCAGCCCGTCGTGCAGCATGCCGAGCATATGATGTGCTTCCCCGACAGGCTGACCGGTTTTGTCCAGCCAGCGGTAAGCGCCGTCCTTGTTGGCAGTGATGATGCGCTCGCCGTCGAAGCCCAGTGCATGGCCCTTGACGGTCGCGACGATCTTGCCATTGGCGTCGGCAAAACGCGTGACAGGTTCGCGCTCTTCGTCATACCCCAGGCCGGCGAGATAACGCGAGCCGGGCAGCCATTGCCAGTTGCTGTCTCCCAGGCTGGCCACTTGTTTGCCGGAGGCATCCAGCAATTCACTGCCTTCATTCGTGCGGCGCATGACGCGCTGGTCACGCACCTGGCTCAGGAAGACCGGTGCGGGCGGCACGACCCAGTTGCCCTTGCCATCCAGCACGCCGGCTTCGGCGTCGCGGCGGACTTCCAGCCAGTCACCGATCTGGCTGATATCGGCGGCTCCCGCACGAAAAGCCGATCCATCCGGGCCAACGATCCACGAGTCCAGGCTATTGCCCACCATGGCATAGCCATTGCCGTATTCCTGAACCTGCAAGGAGCGCAGCGGCGGCGTCAATATTTTGCCGGCCCGGCTGACGACAACCGCAGGCCAGTCATAGCTGTAGTTTTTGTCGTCGGTTCTGCGCCGCAGCAGCCAATAACCGGAACGTTCGCGGGCGACTTCGTCATATTCGGGTTGGACGGCCCAATTGCCTTGCTCGTTGATCAGGCCCCATACACCTTCGGCGCTGCGGGCGGGCGCCAGCCCATCCTGGAAATTGCCGATTTCCAGGAACTGCGGCGCAACCAACTGGCGATAGTAGGGAATTTCGTCCAGCCCCCACAGCGAGCCTTCCGCAGCTTCCATGACGATCGCCATGCGATTGGGGCCGACGATACGTACGTCGAAATAATCCGGCAGTTCCAGGCGCTTGCCATCGGCTTGCACCAGATATGCCACACCCTTGGCGTAGCCCAGCGCATAGCCGTGGCGGAAGGGGGCAATATGCTGCAAGGGTTCCATTTGCACTGGATTGCCCTGCGCATCCAGCATGACCATGCCGTTTTCGCTGACGGCGGCAAAGCGGAGATCCTCGATGTTCTCCAGCGTCTCCAGGTCTGCTTCTTCATGCAGCAGGATGACTTCCGTCCAGTCAGGGTGACGCACGGCCCTGCCATCGTTCAGCACCAGTCCGGCACCGCCTTCCTCACAATGGCAATAGCCGGTCGTGAGGATCGCCAGTGGCGCGTTTTCCATGGTCAGCGGCAGCAGGCGGTAGCTGCTGTTCGCCAGCGTTTCGCGCGCCGTGTCGTTCAACAACCGCCTGCCTTGCTTATCGATGATGTTGAGTACCCGCTGCTGTTCACCGAAAAGCCATAGCCTATCCGCCTGTACATCGACCTCGCGGACCTGGGACAGGGGGTCTGAGCTGGCGATTTTCTGCAATTGGCCGGCAGGCGTCACGATGCCGGCCAGCGTCTCGTTTTCATCGTAGAAAAGCAGGTAATCACCATAGGTTTCCCTGGGCTGCCAGCTAACAGGCAATACCAGTGGTTCCTGCCCACCCGTGGGATAAGCGGTAAGCGTGTCGGCTGTCCGATATAGCAGCACCTTGCCTGCGAAAGTCAGATTGCTCAGGGCAAGCTGCGCAATGCTTGGCAGCAGTACCTTGCCCTGGGCATTGAGCAACTGGTAGCTGGGGTTGCTGCCAAAGGTGTCCTCTGTTGTTTCCGGCAAGGCCAGCCAGAAGTTGTCACGCAGGGTTTCCAAGTGGCGATAGCGCTCGCTGCCAGCCTTGCCGGTCTGGCTATCGAGAAAATACCAAGCCTCGCCCTTGCGGACAGCACCCACGCCATCCGGCAGCGCCGCGATGATCTCGTCGTATTCCGGACGCAGCACCCAGCGCCAGTCGGCATCCAGCAAGCCCTGGTGCTCGCCATCGCTGGTTGCGACATAGAAAGGCCCATTGCCCAGCTGCGCCAGTACGCGCTGGTTTCCGTCGACGTAGCGGCGCACGCCTGTCGCGGAGAGATACTCGCGCCGGTAGCCGATAATGGCGCGCGTCGGGCTGCCGCCATCGAGTTCGATGGTAGACACATTGCGGCCCAGTCCGGAGGGCGTCACGCTCGCGCCGCTGGCGTCTATCAGGCCAGTACGGCCGTTTGCCTGCACCATGGCCACGCCAGCCAGGCTGAAGTTGCCAGCCTGTTCCCACTGGGGCAATAGCGCCCATTGGCCGCTTTTATCGATATAGCCCCACAGGCCATTTTCCTTGACGGCGGCCAGGCCATGGCGAAATGGCCGGGCTTCCTCGTACCGGGGTTCGATGGCCAGCTTGCCTTGCGCATCGATATAGCCCCAGCGGTGGCCCACCAGGCTATCGGCCGCACCCGCATCGTTGTAGACATCCCGCTGAGCGGGAACATACAGAATGACCGCCGCCAGGCCTTCGCTCAGGTCCTGGATGCAACGGTTTTCACCGGCAATCTGGTCCAGGTCTGCGCGCTGGATGTAGACATTCTGCGGCCCAGGGCGCACGCACGATGCCGGGGTGTCCTGTTGCGCCTGGGCCGGCGTGGCGCCCAACGCGAGCAGCAGGAAAGTAGCGAGGGGAATCCGGTATGACATGGTCTGTGATCTCAGTCTGGCGTGTTGCCGCCTGGCGGCGGCACACCGCAATTTTCAGCCGGTGGCGGGCCTGCGGTCAGGATGCGACGGCAGGGGCTGCAGGAACAGGGACCGCAGCCGGAATGGGTATGGGTTCCTGCGGTGGCACATCCCCGCTTGCAGGCTCTGCTGCCCCTTCCTTTTCGAGGCACTGCAATTTATCGGCAGCCGGCCAAAGCACGCGGTCATCTGGCGCAATCACTGCAACATGGCGGCAGAGGATGCCGATATAGGCAATGACAGCACCGCTGGTGTCTATGTACTGCACCAGGCGGTCACGCAGCACTAATGCCCGGCCTTCGCTGAAGTCAGTGGCCCAGGTAAATTCCGGCAGGATGGCATAGCGGCCGCTATGGTCGATATAGCCGAAGGCCTTGCCGGCCCTGTCCCTGCGCAAGGCCACGGCACGGCCGTCTTTCATGGCACCAAGCGTATCGAAATAAGCGCCGATGACACGCTTGCCATTGGCATCCAGGAAGCCGTACTTGCTGTTTCCACGCTCGCTGTAGGGCAGCAGGCCTTCGGATGCCTGGTCGGCTTCGAGGCTGTAGGGGCCTTCGACGCGAGTGATTTCCTTGCCGTTGCGGTCAAGCAGCAGGCTCTGTCCTTCGCGGTCGTATTGCACGAAGCGGTCCATGCCATTCAGCGGCCGCGCATCGCCCAGGGCGGGCAGGACGTGCCGTCCCTGCTCGTCGAACAACACACCCTTGCCAGTGCCGACAGCGCGGGCAAGGCCCGAGGGCCGGACGAAGAACGGGTTGAATTCGGACAGGGCAGGCTTGATGCGCCAATTGCCGCGAGCGTCGATGGCTCCCTGGCGGTAGTCGCCACGCGCCAGCAGCCAGGTCTTGTCGCTCCCGCCCGTCAGATTATGGGTGGAGCGATCGGGCAATACGGTGACTTTCCCGGTGGCCGTATCGAGAATACCGACGGCATTGTCGTCGGCCAGCGTCACCTGGAACTGCCCTGGGCCCAGGGCACGAACTTCCCGGCTCAGCAGTGGCCCGACCTGGCGGCCATCCGGACGGTAGAGGCGCTGCAGTGAAGAATCGCCTTCCTCGCTGACCAGCAGCAGCCCGCCGGGCTGCTGCTGCACGGAAGGGGAATACTGCCGGGAAGGGGGCACGACCCACTGGCCGCGCAGGTTCAGCAAGCCCCATTTGCCTTTCTGCTGTGCGCTGGCATAGCCGTCGGTGAACGGCTGCAATTCCTGGAAACCTTCGGGGCTGACGTCGCGCCCTGCAGCAATGTCCCAGAGGAACATGCGTTCCTGGCCGCCGCTGCTTTCGGCGCGGTAGGTCACCAGCCCGTGGTCGACGCGGGCCAGGCCTTCGGCCACCTTGGTGGGCAACTCGATACGGCGGCCCGTCAGGTCGATCACCACGGCACGGCGCCAGCCCTGCCTGCTGTCGTCAGGCAACGCACGGGCATACCCGCCCTGGAACGCTTCGATATCACGGTACTCCGGCGGTACCAGCCAATTCCCCTGCGCATCCACGGCACCTGTGTGCTGGTTTTGCAAACTCACGAGCAAGGGGCCGCCTTCGTCGTATGCCTGCACATCACGCCAGTCCGCAGCGCTCACGATCTCACCGCCAGCCGTGAGGATGGCTGGCGTCAGCGGGCTGTCGTACTTCCTGGGCTTGAGAATGGCCAGGGGCCAGTGGGAGCGGTCTGCACCGAGCGAACGCTGGCGGGTATCGGCCAGGATACGGACCGAGTAGGCATCCAGTTGCGCCCGGGTGACGGGCTGGCGGATGATGGCTGCCGGCCCGGCGCTTTCCGGCTGGCCGGGGCTGGCATCGGTTGCATTGGCCGTAGCCACCGGCGCAGCCTCCCCGGTGGTTCCGGATTGCGCCAGCGCGAGCAACGCCCGGCCTTGCCGGTCATAGAGTTGCGCCAGCACGCCGGATTCGCCCAGGCCGTAACTGGCGTCGCCATCAGGGCTGTCGCTGAAGACCCAGATACGGTCGTCGAAGACACGAACGGAACGATGGGCCAGCGGCAGCGTGACTGCCGGCTGGCCATCGTTGAGGATATGAATCTCCTTGCCATCGCTGACCACTGCGAAATCCCAATCGGGCTCGCGCTGCACATGTAAATCGCGGCCGTCCCAGCGGCCCAGCGTTTCCAGGTCGGGGCCCAGCAGCTCGCTGCCCTGTTCATGGACGGCCAACCAGTAGCCGGGCGCGAGGATATCCAGCTTGGCATAGAGGGTGTCCTTGAGGACATTACCCTGCAGGTCAGCCAGTTGCCACTGGTAGCCGGCGGCCCGGCTGACCGCGACGTACTGGCCATCGGATACCGGCGCCAGCAAGGATTTCAGTACATCCGGCGTCGCCAGCCAGCTGCCGTCCAGCTTCAGCAGGCCCCACTTGCCCTGGTAGTCCGCCTGCCGGGCCTGTGCTGCCAGCCATTGCGTGCTGGTCCAGGTGTCACGGGAATAGCTGGTTTCAAGGGCGCCGACGGAATCCGGCGCGGTCAACAGTTTTCCCGACGCAATATTCCAGGCCAGCGGTGCAGACTCCTGTTCCGCCATGGCCAGTGTCTGCCCCGGGCGAAAGCCCCGGCTGCGTGTTCCCAGCGGAAAGGTCTTGATGGTCTTGCCTGCCCGGTCTATCAGCAAGACGCGGCCATTGGTCTCGACGATGGCCGTGCCCTCGGCGTTGAAGCCGGTCGCGCTTTCGTATTCTGGCGCGATGACCCAGGCCCCGGTGTTGTCGATATAACCCCACTTGTCATCCTGCGCCGCCGCTGCCAGGCCGTTCTGGAACGACGCGGCATCTTCGAAGGCCGGTGCAATGGCCAGCTCGCCCGCGGCATTCAGGTACCCCCAGGCAGGCCGATGTTCATCCAGATTCCCCAGTTGCACAGCGGCCAGCCCTTCGGCGTAGGGGCGGTAGCAATAGTTGGCTTCCCCTGCGCGGGTGCAGCCTGCATACCAACGGCCATCGGCATGTGCGGCACTGCTCCCGCCTATTCCTAGCCACAGGCAGGCGGCCAGCCATGCGGCGGGCCTGAGAATGGCAGACAATCGCCGGCCGGGCGCAAAGGGAAGAGCGGAAGGGGCGGGAATTCGGGTCGTCATAGCGTACAGCCGCCAGGCGGTAGAGAGTGCGCCCAGGCGAGATGGGCGCCGTGCGCTCACGCACATCGCCACGGCGCTCTCGGCGTCGGAATAGAAGAAGACTCGTCCCAACACGGGGGCGCTGCCCGTGACGGATCGAGGAAGATGTAAAAGTACCCGTTCACACTATGGCAACCGGGACTTTTTACCTATAAGTTACATTTCTGCAGCGGTGCCTTCCCCAGCCAAGCGCAAGGCTTCCAGCGAACGCCGCTGGCGGCCGTCGGCATCGAAATTGGCGGGGGCCAGCCAGGCCTGGAACGCCCGGGACAGCAGTGGCCATTCTCCATCCAGGACGGAAAACCAGGCGGTGTCCCGGCTACGCCCGCGCTGCACCACAGCCTGCCGGAAAATGCCTTCGAAGGTAAAGCCCAGGCGCAACGCGGCAGCGCGGGACGGCTGATTCAGCGTATTGCACTTCCATTCGTAACGCCGGTAGCCCAGGTCGTCGAACACATGGCGCATCAGCAGATACTGCGCTTCGGTGGCGGCGCGGGTGCGGCGCAATGCTGGGGAATAGGTCACCGAACCAACCTCGATCACCCCATTGGCCGGGTCCATGCGCATCAGCGCAACACTACCCAGCGCCTGGCCGCTGGCAAGATCGACAATGGCATAGTAGCGTTCGGTGACCGCATCGGCCAGGCGTTGCAACCAGGCGTGGACATCCGCGGGGGCGCTGGGCGGATCCGCCGGCAGGTAAGTCCAGGCGCCCGGCCCGGCAGCGGCATAGGCTTGCGACAGGCTTTCGGCGTGGCGTCCGGCATCGACAGGCTCCAGCCGGCAATATTGTCCTTCCAGCACTTTCCCTGCCGGCAGGGGGCGGGGCTGCCAACCAGGAAGTTCTCGGCCCAGCGGCTGGCCCTGTTCGTTAAGCACTGCTGTCATGTCTGGTGTCCTTTCTGATGGCATGGAGGAATTCCTCCATGATCATAAACGCAGCCCAGGTGCCTTGAGGGGGGCGGCCACCATGCCAGTCCATATGCCTGCCTTATGTCCGGCAGGCGCATCCATCACAGCCAAATGAAACCCCCTTGAGACCAGGCATCTCAAGGGGGTGTGAAATTTGCAGCGGCTGCGTCGGGACGTATCCGCGAGCGACCCGAAGACGGGCCCGGCAGAACACCGGCCCCGCCCGGGAATCAGATGTCGATGTTCCCGGCCATCAGCGCGTGCTTCTCGATGAAGTCGCGACGCGGTTCGACGTTGTCGCCCATCAGGGTGGTGAAGATTTCGTCCGCAGCGATGGCGTCTTCGATTTCCACGCGCAGCAGGCGGCGTACCGTCGGGTCCATGGTCGTTTCCCACAGTTGCTCGGGATTCATTTCCCCCAGGCCCTTGTAGCGCTGCTTGCTCAGGCCGCGCTCGGCTTCTGAACGCAGCCACTGCATGACGTCGCGGAAATCGTCGACAGGCGCTTCCTTGCGTTTTTCGCCCGTGCCGCGCGCAATCACACCACCGTCGCCCACCAGGCCCAGGAAGGTCTGGCCGGCACGGGCCAGCGCTGCATAATCGCTTCCTGCCAGGAAATCGCCATCCAGCACGCTGACGCGCACGTTGCCATGGTGGCGGCGCAGCACCTGCAGGCGCGAGCGGCCGCTGTCTGCATCCTTGTCGGCCACGACCGACACCGCTTCCGGATCACGCGGATCCAGCAAGGCTTCCTGCAAGCGCTGTGCCGAAGCCTGGGCCTGGGCTTCATCCGCCAGGTTGATGCTCACGCCTTCGGCGATGGCCGACAACGTGGCTTCGTCGAAGCGGCGCGACAGGCGGGCGATGACGGTATCGGCCAGCACGTATTGGTTGGCCAGGTTTTCCAGTGCCGCACCGGTAATGGGGGCGGCGCCTGCAGCAGGAATCAGCTCGGCATCGCGCAGCGCCAGTTGCAGCATGAACTGGGCTTCCTCGATATCGTCCTTCAGGTAGCGCTCGTCACGGCCAACCTTCACCTTGTAGAGCGGCGGCTGGGCGATGTAGACGTGGCCGCGCGCCACCAGCTCGGGCATCTGGCGGTAGAACAGCGTCAGCAGCAGCGTGCGGATGTGCGCGCCGTCCACGTCCGCGTCCGTCATGATGATGATGCGGTGGTAGCGCAGCTTGTCGATATTGAAATCGGGGCCGATGCTGGTACCCAGCGCAGTGATCAGCGTAGCGATCTGTTCGCTGGCGATCAGGCGATCGAAGCGCGCCTTTTCCACGTTCAGCACCTTGCCGCGCAGCGGCAGCACGGCCTGGAACTTGCGGTCGCGGCCCTGTTTGGCCGAGCCGCCTGCGGAGTCACCCTCCACCAGGTAGAGTTCGCACAGCGAGGGGTCTTTTTCCTGGCAATCGGCCAGTTTGCCGGGCAGGCCGGCACCTTCCAGCACGCTCTTGCGGCGCGTCATTTCGCGCGCCTTGCGAGCCGCTTCGCGGGCGCGGGCGGCTTCGATGATCTTGCCGCACAGCGCCTTGGCATCGGCCGGATGCTCCAGCAGCCAGGTTTCCAGCTCCCGTGCCACGGCATCTTCCACGGCAGGACGCACTTCGCTGGAGACCAGCTTGTCCTTGGTCTGGCTGCTGAACTTGGGTTCGGGCACCTTCACCGACAGCACGCAGGCCAGGCCTTCACGCATGTCGTCGCCGGACGTATCGACCTTGGCCTTCTTGGCCAGCTCGTTATCGGCGATGTATTTGTTGATGACGCGCGTCATCGCGGCGCGCAGGCCGGTCAGGTGCGAACCGCCATCACGCTGCGGAATGTTATTGGTGAAGCACAGCACGGTCTCGGTGTAGCTGTCGTTCCATTGCATGGCGACATCCACGCCGACCAGCGTGCCACCGGCTGCCGACTCCGTGGACACGGCGAACACCGTCGGGTGCAGCACCGTCTTGCTGCGGTTGATGTACTGCACGAAACCCTGCACCCCACCCGAGAAGGCAAAGTTTTCTTCCTTGCCCTGGCGCTCATCCACCAGGCGGATCTTCACGCCGTTATTCAGGAACGACAGCTCGCGCAGGCGGCGCGACAGGATCTCGTAGGTGTACTCGATGTTATTGAAGATTTCCTTGTCGGCCAGGTAGCGTACCGTCGTGCCGCGCTGGTCGGTATCACCGACCACGGCCAGCGGGGCCACGCGTTCGCCACGGCGGAATTCGATTTCGTGGCGCTTGCCGTCGCGGCAGATCGTCAGGCGCAGCCACTCGGACAAGGCATTCACGCAGGACACGCCGACACCGTGCAGGCCGCCAGACACCTTATAGGAGTTCTGGTCGAACTTGCCGCCGGCGTGCAGCTCGGTCATGACGATTTCAGCAGCGCTGCGGCCGTATTCGTCGTCCTTGTGGATATCCGTCGGGATGCCGCGACCGTTATCGGACACGGAAATCGAGTTGTCCGAATGAATGGTGACGACGATGTCATCGCAATAGCCCGCCAGTGCTTCGTCGATGGCGTTGTCCACCACCTCGAACACCATATGGTGCAAGCCTGTGCCGTCGGAGGTATCGCCGATATACATGCCCGGGCGCTTGCGCACGGCCTCCAGGCCTTTGAGCATCTTGATCGAGTCGGAACCGTAGCCGGCGTTGTTGGCGGAATTCTGCTGTTGATCTGACATAGTCTCGAATACAAGGAAATTGCAACCGGCGAGTGCTCGCCGGCCAGGGCGCAGGGCAGGGGAACGCGCAGCGCCTCATGGGCGCGCTGTTCCTGTCGCGCCTAGATGCGCATGGGCATGACGACGTACTTGAACTGCTCGTCGTCAGGCAGCGTGATCAGGGCCGAAGCATTGGAATCCGGCATGACGGACCAGCGCACGGTCTCGGTCTTCACGTTGGACAGCACGTCCAGCAGGTAGGTCACGTTGAAGCCGACGTCCAGCGCTTCATGCGTGTAATCGACGTCCAGTTCTTCCTGGGCCTCTTCCTGCTCGGCGTTGGTGGCCGAAATCTTCAGCAGGTTGTCGCTCAACTGCAGGCGCACACCCTTGAACTTGTCGGTCGTCAGGATAGCGGCACGTTGCAGGCTGCCCAGCAGCAATTCGCGGTTGACCGTGAAGTGGCGCGTGTAGGAGGTGGGGATCACCCGGGTGAAATCGGGGAACTTGCCTTCCACCAGCTTCGATACCAGTTCGATATCGCCAAAGCGGAAGCGGATCTGTCCGGCGGCGACATCCACCTGGACCGGCGTATCGCTGTCATCGAGCAGGCGCTGCATTTCCAGCACCGTCTTGCGCGGCACGATGACTTCCTGGCGTGCCTCGATGCCATCGGCGCCCGTGGCACAGTGCGCCAGGCGGTGACCATCGGTGGCCACGGCGCGCACCTGGCCCGGTTCGAACACCAGCAGCATGCCGTTCAGGTAATAGCGGATGTCTTGCTGGGCCATGGCGAAATGCACCATGTTGAACAGGTGGCGCAGAGTCTTCTGCGGCAGGCTCAGGGACACATCCCACTTTTCCGGCTGCGCCAGCGTGGGGTATTCGGTTGCGGCCAGCGTTTGCAAGGCAAAGCGGCTCTTGGCGGCCTGAACCGTCAGTTTGTTGTCTTTCTGGGTGAAGCGGACTTCATCGCTGCCCGGCAGGGCGCGCAGGATGTCGACCAGCTTGCGTGCGGCTACCGTCGTCGCAGCCGTTTCCGGACCGACGCCGAAATCGGCATGGGTCGTAATCTGCACTTCGAGATCGGTGGCGATGAAGGAGACGCGCTCGCCTTCCTTGCGCAGCAGGATGTTCGCAAGAATGGGCAAAGTGTGGCGGCGCTCGACGATGCCGGCCACCACGGACAGCGGCTTGAGCAGGGTGTCGCGCGATGTCTGGACCAGTTGCATGATCATCCTTTCAGAGTTTGTTCCAATACGTGCAGGGTGTGATTGAGTTCGGCCTGTTTTGTGCGGGCTTCCGAGATTTTACGCACTGCATGCAAGACAGTGGTGTGATCCCGGCCACCGAACAGATCACCGATCTCCGGCAGGCTCTTCTGGGTCAGCTCCTTGGCCAGGTACATCGCAACCTGGCGCGGCATGGCGATATTGGCAGGACGACGCTTGGAATACATGTCTGCCACTTTGATCTTGTAATAATCTGCTACGGTTTTCTGGATATTCTCCACCGTGATTTGTCCGTTGGACACGGACAGCAGATCCTTCAGGGCATCCTTGCAGATTTCCACCGTCAGCACTTCACGACCGTGGAAACGCGCATAGGCAAGCACCTTGCGCAGCGCGCCTTCAAGTTCGCGCACGTTGCTGCGCAGATGCTTGGCAATGAAGAACGCCACTTCCTCGGGCATGCGCATGCCTTCGGTATCGGCCTTGCGCAGCAGGATCGCGACGCGCATTTCCAGTTCCGGCGGTTCGATGGCGACGGTCAGGCCGGAATCGAAACGCGAAATCAGGCGGTCTTCGATGCCGGAGAGTTCCTTCGGATACGTATCGCTGGTAATGATGATCTGCTTGCGCTTGGCCACCATTGCCTCGAAGGCGTAGAAGAACTCTTCCTGCGTGCGGTTCTTGCCGGAGAAGAATTGGATATCGTCGATCAGCAGCAGGTCCAGCGAGTGGTAATAGCGCTTGAACTCGTCAAACGCCTTGCGCTGGTAGGCCTTCACGACGTCCGACACGTATTGGTCGGCATGCACGTAGCGCACCCGCACGCCCGTGCCGGCCTGCACCATGGCATTGCCGATGGCGTGTATCAAGTGGGTCTTGCCCAGGCCAACGCCGCCATACAGGAACAGCGGGTTGTAGGACACCCCCGGGTTCTCTGCAACCTGCAACGCAGCGGCACGCGCCAGCTGGTTGGCCTTACCGGTCACGAAGTTGTCGAAGGTCAGTTCGGTATTGAGGCGCGAGCGCTCATAGGCCGGATCCACCGTCTCCACGCGTGGCGCAGCAGGCGCCGGAGCCGGTGCTGCCGCCGGGGCGGCATGGACGGCTCCCGCAGGCGCAGGTGCACCCGACGATGGCCGTGCGGCCAGGGGCGCGCGTGCCGTATTGGTCGCCAGCTCGAACTGCACCTGCACAGGGCGCTGAAACCAGTCACTGGCCAGGCTTTCAATCTGTGTGGAAAAGTTCTTGCGGACCCAGTCCAGCTTGAAGCGGTTGGGCGCGGCAATACGCAGCAAGGATGTCTCTTCCTCGAACGCGATAGGCGCAAGAGGGCGTATCCATGCACTGATCTGCTGAGGGGGGAGGTCCTGCTCCAAGCGCTGGACACAGGTCTGCCAGAATTCGTTCAT